>CAVVZM010000003.1:0-1705377 GCA_963752705.1 uncultured Actinomycetota bacterium | reverse complement strand
GTGCCGGGTCTGATGGAGGTTTTCATTCCACGGAGGATGTCGTCAGAGTCATGGCAGCACCAGGAAGTACCCGGAGGAGCTTCGGGAGCGGGCGATCCGGATGGCGGTGGATCTGCGTCGAGATCCCTCGAGCAGGTCGGGCCCGTCGCGGCGGGTGGGTGAGCAGTTGGGGATCAACCCGGAGACGCTAAGGACTGGGTGACCCAGGTGGAGGTCGACGCAGTCTACCTACCTGGGGGCCAAGCGCCGAGGCGCGGCGCGAAGCGTCGTCGAGCTGGAGCGGGAGGTCCGTGAGCTGCGGCGGGCGAACGAGATCCTGAAAGCAGCGTCAGCGTTTTTCGCCGCGGTGAACAGCTTGACCGCCGACTGAAGTAGGCACGGCCGTGCTCGTCGCGTACATCGACGAGCACCGCGCCAAGTTTGGGGTCGAGCCGAAATCTGCGAGGTCTGACCGCTCTGGCACTTTGATCACTGCCCCTAGCACTAGACTACGCCGCGAAGACCAGGCCGCCCCTCGCCCCGGTCCGTCTCCGACGCCACCACTTCCCAGGTCATCCGCGTCGTGCACACCGAGAACTACGGCGTGTACGGGGTCCGGCAGATCGACTACGAGCTGCACCGTCAAGGCCACCAGGTGGCCCGGTGCACCGTCCACCGGTCGACCAAAGCGGCTCGGCTCGGGGGGTCTCCCGCGCCAACGGTCCCCGCACCACCATCCCCAGGCTCAGGACCGGACACCGGCCCACCTGCTGGACCGTGATTTCAGCGCGCCGCCCCGGACCCGGTGTGGGTCGCCGACTACGTACTCCGCACGTTCGCCGCTAGGTCTATGCCGCGTTCGTAATCGCCGTCTTCTCCCGGCGGGTGGGAGCTCGCCGCTGTCGAAGGCCCGCGCACCGACCTCGCCCTGGACGCCCTCAGATGGGGCTGTGGACCCGGCAGCACGCGGCCGAGACACCATGTGTGATCGCGCACTCGGACAAAGGCGTTGTGTACCTCGCTGTGGGTACACCACGTCTGGCTGAGGCCGGTGCTGTCGCCTCCGTCGGCTCCACCGGTGACAGCTACGACAACGCGCTGGCTGAGGCCTTCAACTCCCTGTTCAAGGCCGAGCTGGTCCGGAACAAGGGCCCTTGGAAGAGCATCGACGACCTCGAGATCGCAGTCGCCGAGTACATCGACTGGTTCAACCACCGACGCCTCCACGGCGAGATCGGCCTCGTCCGACCCGTCGAGTTTGAAGAACAGCACCACCAGCACCACCCCGACCCGGCTACTGTCGAGGCGTCAGTTCTAAGTCTCCACTAGACCCGGCACGAGACAGTAAACGTGGCACCGAACCGTCATGGACACAGGACGGGACAGCAAGGCAGGCAGCGCATGAGCGTCAGCATCGCGCCCGCTCTTGGATGGTGGACCCTCCGGACTTGCCTCAGCGGGGTTTTTTTGCGCGGGGAAGCGTGTCACGGGACCGCCCGCATGTGGGTGTTCGGTGAGGAGCGACGGTCGTTCGGACACGGCGGCGTGGCGTCGGGCACGCGCTGAGGCCATCAGGCGCAGCGGCGGCGTCTGCGTCATGTGCCGTGTGCGCTCGATGTCGTGACGCCCCGTGCCATCGAGGTCGACCACATCATCCCGCTCGCGCGGGGTGGGTCGGCGCTCGACCCAACCAACCTGCGCGCCCTCCACGCACGGTGCCACCGACGGCACACGGGCAGACAGCAGACAGCAGGTGGGCCGGCCGCCCGTCACTGACCCACCACCCCGCGGCATCACGTCACGGGAGTGGTGAACCTGATGAGTCTTCGCGTTCTTGGGTGGCGGACTCTCTCGAACCTGCCCAGCGCTCTTCTATCTACCAGCGTTTCCCATTTCCACAAGGGGCCGACGATGCCAAGAGTGATGACTGACCACCTGTCTCGGGTCCTGGAGGGTCTGTCGGCGAGTGAGCGGCGGGCGATCTTGCGGGTTGCGGAGACGGTCGACGACACGTTGCCGTTGCATCGGATCGTGCGCGCAGTGGCGACGGAGCTGCGGGTGCGGCAACTGGCCGAGGATGAGCTGTTCCTGGGTCTGGAGCGCGACCGGCTGGAGGACATGGACCAGTTGCACGCGGATTGGCCGTTACCGGGCCCCGACCCTACGCTGCGATTGACAATCGACCCGGAAAGGGGCGAGTTCCGCCGCGGCGATCCCGCCTGACGGTGGAACGCGAAAGCGTCTGTGCGGGTCTCAAAAGCGACCCACGCTGAGTCCTCCGTGCGGCCCCCCATAAGCCCGCTCGTTCCCGACCTCAGCCCCGGCGGCTTCATACAGATGTCTCGGCCCGATTTCATCGTTCCACCACGGCGCGAGTATGAGCCGGAACACATCAGCCGTCTCCTGCCCCTCATGGCGCCGCACCGGAAAACTGCTTTCGATGCACAGGAGGGGTACGTCTCGGGCGGCTGTCATCAGCATTGAGTCAAGATGGGGCCTGTGGGGGGCCGCGTGCGGCGTCTCAGAAAGGCTGACCTGACGTATTCCTCAAGTTCGACAAAGTCGGTCAAGGGGGGCCCAACGGGCATTGCGTAGCTGGTGGCCGGGAACACTGCGATTCGATCATCGGTGATGATGATGTGCCGACCCTCCCAGGGGTACTGCAGCGCACCCTCGTGGAACCACGGTGCGCGAGCCAGGAACGACTGGCGGATGGGGTGGCCGGCGAACTGGCCGGACTGCACTACTCTCGATGCCTGTAGACGGCGTATCGAGTGGCTGTCTCTGACGAAATCCCCCCCGGG
This sequence comes from uncultured Actinomycetota bacterium, assembly GCA_963752705.1. Lineage (GTDB taxonomy): Bacteria > Actinomycetota > Actinomycetes > Actinomycetales > Dermatophilaceae > Lapillicoccus. Next base: position 1,702,594 of record CAVVZM010000003.1, on the reverse strand, counting down.
CGGACGCGAGTCGGCGGCTTCCTTTCGCGACCCCACATGACGCCCGACCCTACCGCCGCTGGCCGGGGAGGGTCGGCGGAAGCTCTCGCGTGCTCTGCACGGGCGTCTGCGGGTTGCGTTTCTAGATTGGGCCTGTGCGGTTGATATTCGACCCGGAAACGAGCCATTCGCAGCCATATTCGAGCCCCGCATGGGACATGCCCTTGACACCCTTGACGTCCGTGGTATCCTAGTCCTAGGAGTCGCGAGTGGCTTCCCATGGCATACGGCAGACCCCTGCGCCCCCCTGGAAGTGTTCCGGCTAGGCGCCCGGTCTAGCTGAACCCCGTGAGCCCCGCTCGTCCCGACTCCCGCTCGGAGCCTGTCGACCCGCCCCTCTCTACGCCCATTCGGCCCTTCTTGGCTTGGTGGCGTGGGATGGCCCTGCCGATCCGCCTGAGGAATCAATCACTTCGATTCCCCTGAAGGATCCCCATGCTTACTGTCCTGCGCGAGCGCCGGAAGGCCCTCAAGGCCTCGCTCGAGACCCTGCACCGCAACGCAATCGACCCGAACGGCGAGGCTCGGGCGCTGACCCCCGCCGAGTCGGCCGAGTTCAACATCGGCATTGCCGAGATCGGCAAGCTCGACGAGCGGATCGACGAGCTCAGCGAGGCGGAGAAGCGGGAGGCGAATGCTGCCGCCCATCGCGTCTCGTCCGGCTACCCCGGCACCAGCACGACGGCCCTGCCGGGCCGCGCCAGCGCGACCCGCGTGTCGGGCGGCGAGACGTACCACCGCGGCGAGTCCTCCCACAGCTTCTTCCGCGACCTGCACAACGCCCAACTCGGCGACTGGAATGCGGCCGAACGGCTGCAGCGCAACAACCAGGAGGTGGGCCTCGAGTCCCGTGCGCTCGGTAACACGGGCGCCACGGGAGGCTCTGGCGGCGAATTCGCGCCTCCTGCCTGGCTGGTCGACGACTTCATCAAGCTGGCCCGCCCGGGCCGCGTCACGGCGGACCTGTTCCACCGCGAGGACCTGCCCCCGGACGTGTCGACGGTCAACCTGCCTCGTGTCCTCACCGGCACGACGACGGCGGTTCAGTCGACGCAGAACTCGGCTCTCAGTCAGACGGATATGACGACGGCTGCGCTGTCGGCCGGTGTCGTCACCATCGGCGGCAAGCAGGTCGTGTCCCAGCAGCTTCTCGACCAGTCGGGAACCCAGTTCGACCGGGTGATCCTCGAGGATCTGGCCGCCGACTACGCCCGCCAGTTCGGGACCCAGGTGCTGACCGGCACCGGCACGTCCGGGCAGCTGCGAGGGTTCCTCACCCCGTCGTCGACCAACCTGCAGACGTGGACTCAGGCGACCCCCACGGCGCCGCTGTTCTACTCGCAGCTGGCCAAGCTGCAGGGCGCCATCAACACGTCCCGCTCCAGTCCCCGGACACGGTCGTCATGCACCCCCGCCGCTGGGCGTGGTTCGCGTCCCAGGTCGACAATGCCGGCCGGCCGCTCGTCGTCCCGGACGGCGGCGGACAGGCGTTCAACGGCCTCGCCGGCCCCGACGCCAACGCCCCCGCCGGGTACGTCGGGCACGCCCTCGGCATGGAGGTCTACACCGACCCGAACATCCCGACGAACCTCGGCGCGGGCACGAACCAGGACGTCGTCCTGATGTTCAAGCGCGACGACATCTGGCTGTGGGAGTCGCCCCTGCGGGCCGAGGCCTTCCGTGAGCCGTACGCCGACTCGATGGGCGTGCTGTTTCGCGTCTACGGATATTCGAGCCTCATTCCGGACCGCTACCTGTCTTCCCTGGGCCAGCTCACCGGTACCGGTCTCGTCACGCCGACGTTCGCGGGCTGATAACCCGCGCTCTGGGGTTGGGGCGTCAACGTCACCCGCTGACGCGCCTTCGCGCGACACGGGAACGAAGGTCCCGAGGCGGACTCTTGGCCAGCACGGCCGGAACTCCTTCGCCGAAGACCGACCTGCGCCCCACCCCCAGGGCACTCCATTATGTCGTTGGCGTGCCTTCGGCGTTCATGCCCGTTTATCATGCAACACATGCGGAACCGGGGTTTAGCGTCGGTGGCGTTTGTTGGCCTCTTGCTGACAGGCTGCTCGCCTCAGCAGCCGTCCGTGGTCAGCGAGACCCCTAGCAGGATTGCTACGACGGCCGCGTCGGTCACCAGCCCCCCGCCGGCCTCCGAGACACCGATGGCAGGACTGACAACCACGCCGGCCGTCGCCTCGAGGACCAGCCTCGTAACGGTCCCCCCGACGAAGGGTTGCCAGCCGACCTCGGACACGGATATCGCCGTGATCGACCGGCTCCCGGACGGAACGGTGTATTACCAACTTCTCGGTGGTTACGCCGGCGGCGGCTGCACTCCGTCGCGCACCTACCTGTCCACGGTCGCCGCGGGCGAACGTTCATGTATGCAGGCCGCCCTCGCCAAGGACAACCCCACCTTCGTAGAGAGAATCGACGGCCCGCGTCAGACGCTGAAAAAGGTGCAGTGGACCGCGGGTACATGCTGACGGTGTGGGAAGCCTTGCTTCCCCTTGGCGGGGGCCTCACCTTTCCGCACCTGCTGCGGAAAAGCGCGACCCGCCCGGAGCCCTTACCTCCGCTGACCACGCCCACCCCACAGCATTGTGATTGTGTCCGAAACGCCTGAGCCACGCCGAGACCATTGGGAAAGTGTGGCCGACCTTCCCCTCACGGCTGCCGCGCTCTTGTTCCTTGCCGCTTATGCAACGCCCATCCTCGACACGGCACTTGCGCCGCCATGGCCAGGCATCTGCGACGTCGTGGCCTGGGTTGCCTGGGCGATGTTCGCAGTTGACTACGCCGCCAGGGTCTACCTCTCGCGACAACGGGGACGTTTCGTGGCGACCCACCTTCCCGACTTGGCGGTGATCGCCCTGCCACTGCTGCGCCCCCTTCGCCTGCTCCGGCTAGTGACGCTGCTGAACTTCCTCAACCGCCGCGCGGGCGACTCACTGCGCGGCCGTGTCGCGATCTACGTGGCCGGATCGACGAGCCTCATCCTGTTCGTCGGGGCCCTGGCCGCCCTGGACGCTGAACGCGAACAAGACGGCGCCAACATCACGACCTTCGGTGATGCCCTGTGGTGGGCTATCACCACCGTAACCACCGTCGGATACGGAGACCGCTACCCGATAACCGTTACCGGCAGGTTCGTCGCAGCCGGCCTCATGCTGTCCGGCATCGCCTTGCTCGGCGTCGTCACCGCCTCCCTAGCAAGCTGGCTGCTCTCAAAAATCCGGGAGGTCGAAGAGGCGATCGATGCGGCGAACGACGCCGACATCGCTGCTTTAGCCCAGGAAATACGAGAGCTCCGACGAGAAATCGCAGAGATGAGAAGCGCTACGGTCGCCTCCACCGACCAGCCTGGCGAGCAGCCTTAGGTCGCGTGCGGAAGGGTTGGGGCCTAGTGTCGAATCCACGTCGCGCGAGCGTTCGATCGGGACCCCGCGGCGACGTCCCGGGCCTCCCGAACGGCCCGGTGACGGCAGGACCCCCGCTGTACACGGCCGGCGGGGGTTCCCTGTCTGTTCCGTCACCGAGGTCGCCGTCACGGACGAGCACGGCCGTCACGGCCGGCACGTGAAGGCACCAAAGGTGCGGCGAGTCGCGCGCAGGCGTAGCGTCCGCGCCATGATCACGACTCCTGAGGAGTGGTGGGGCAACCTCAGCGAAGAGACGCAGGACCGGCTCGCGGCAGACCCCAACGGACCAGTCCCGGAGGATCTTTGGCGGGACGTGCTCGCGGCGAACACTGGCACGGACCTGTACCCACCGTTCCGATCCTCCGAGGAACGCGTGCTCAGGGGGTCGTTCGTCGCCCACATCTACACGGACAACGATGCGCTGCTGGCGAAGATCACGAGCGCAGGGTTGTTTCCGGGAGAGGTCCCGACCATCGACGCACTGCGAGAACGAGCTAGGCGCCGCCGGCTAATGGGCACATAAACGACACACGCACAGCACCCCCGCTCCTTGGACCTCGAGCTGGGGTGCTGTCTTGATGGCGGGATGCCCCCCGGCCCCCGCAGCAGGGGGGACTGGAGCAAGGGTTCGGAGGACATCCCTGCACTAGACCGTAACCCGACGGCAGGGGGCCTCGTTGTACACAGTGCTGGCGCGCCGTGGTTCTCCCCCGAGGTACCACGCGCGCCGGTCAAGGGAGCAGCACCCCCGAAGGCAGAGGGCGGGGGTGCTGCCCTCTTTGACGTCGAGAGACCCGCTGGGAGCTGGGCCTTGTCTCGGCTGACGCCCGCTCGTCAGGGCACCCGATTCAGCCGATGTGGCGGTCGGTCTTGGCTGCAGTCGGCGCGGCGTTGCCCGGAAGTGGCTACCATCACCACTTGGGGGGCTGTGACCCACGAAACGGGCCAGAGTGAGCCCCGACCCGCCAGGGGGGACAGGTGGGCCGGGGCTCTGCAGCACCATGTCGGCGGACGGATGCGGTGGGGGTCGTCCACCGGGTGGGCTCAGGCGCCGCTCGCAGGATCCTAACGCAACAGCACCCCCGCTCAACGGTGAGCGGGGGTGCTGTTTGCCTGGCGTGCGGCCTTAGCCCGTCGAACAGGGAAGAGCACCGGGACCTGGCACGCCCTGGCGATCGCCTCGGTGGCCCCCACGTCGGGCGGACGGACGACGACGCGCGCGCTCACTGGGCCGACACCTCGTCGAGGTCGCGCTCCAACTCACGGAAGAAGTCGACCACGCCGACACCGAGCGCCTCTGAGACGGCGCAAACCTCGTTGACGAACCACGCGCCCCTCCGCCCACGCCTGCTCAGGTGACGGCGCAGCTCCCGCCGAGGAATGCCCGTGCGACGCGACATCTCCGCCACCGTGAGCCCTTGAGCGTTCATGTGTTCCGACACCAGCGCGGCCAGACACGCGTTCAACGCGTCCGCCTTGTCGCTGGGCTCCGGCACCTCGTCGGGGCTAATCCGGTGGCCCAGCGTGCGGACCCCGGCGTCATACAGCTTCCAGCCGAGCCAGCCGCGGGCCTTGATGTTGAGTCGAGTGATAGTGGTCACGGGTCTTCCTCTCGGTGGAGGAATCCGGCATCGCACATGCATCGCACGCGGTGAGAATGAAGGAGGCTCCCCGGCCACGTTTCCGCAGGTGGGGAGCCCTTCTCGTTCGGTGGGCGATACTGGGTTTGAACCAGTGACCTCTTCCGTGTCAAGGAAGCGCGCTACCACTGCGCCAATCGCCCTCGTGGCCGAGTACGACCCGAGGTGGAGCTGAGAAGGTTCGAGGTGGAGACGGGATTTGAACCCGTGTACGCGGCTTTGCAGGCCGCTGCCTCGCCTCTCGGCCACTCCACCGTGTAGGCAGGTCGTACTCGATGCCTCCGAGCGGACAACCGGGCTCGAACCGGCGACCTCAACCTTGGCAAGGTTGCGCTCTACCAACTGAGCTATGTCCGCACGAACACCAGCGGTGTAACTTCCCCGCTCGATGCTTGGTAGACATTAGCGGAAACGTCCGACGATTCCCAAACCGGAGGTCCCCCACCGGAAGTGCCGCACGTGGGCACCCCTTACGAGGCCTCCCGACCCCGCCGGCCGCTGGTCGTCGAGGACCTCGGGGACGGGTCCCACGACAGGTCGAGGAACTGCTGCTCGTAGGCCATGAGGTCGGCGATGGCCCGGCCCTCCTCCTCGTCGGCGCCGTAGACGGTCCCGGACCGCCGACGCTCGACCTCCGACCGGGCCCACTCGACGAGGCGTGCCGTCTGTCCCGTATGCGTCTCCACCGGCCACAGGACGCGGCTGGCCGAGTTCAGCCCCGCCCCGATCAACACCGCGATGGCCAGCGCGTAGAGCCAGATGAGCACGACGATCGGCGCCGACAGCGGACCGTAGATGGAGGTGCCGCCGAGCGAGGCTCCCACCGTGCCGCGCACGACGAAGGACGCCACGACCCAGATCACGAGGGCGAGCACCGCCCCCGGGGCGTCGCGCCACCAGCGGCCGCGGTGCGGGGTGGCGACGTGGTAGAGCGTGGTCAGCGCCGCCACCGTCGCCCCCGCGACGACGGGCCAGTAGAGGGCGCCGAGGAAGCGGACACCGTCGGGAAGCCATCCGCCCAGCATCGTCGGACCGACGAGCACGAGCGGCACGATGACGACACCGAACAGCAGAGCTGTGACGTAGAGGGAGAACGAGAGCGCCCGGGTGCGCACGATCCCGCGGACCCCGCTCTGCCCGTACATGATGGCGATCGTGTCGACGAAGACGTTGAGCGCCCGTGACCCCGACCACAGGGCGAGGAGGAACCCCACGGAGACCAGCTCGAAGCGGCCGCCCCGGAACACGTCGTGCACCGTGGGCAGCAGGACGGTGGAGATGCTCTCGGTGGTGAGGAACCGCGCCGCATACTGGCGGATCGCCTCGGTGACCTCCTCAACCGTCGCGCTGCCCACCAAGCCCCCGAGGTAGCCGACGCCACCGAAGAGGGCGAGCACGAGCGGGGGCAGGGAGAGCAACATGAAGAAGGCCGCTTCGGACGCGAGCCCCGTCACCCGGTAGCGCAGACAGGCCCGCACGGTCTCGAGGACCAGCCGTGCGGCTGTCGTGGCGCCCTGGACCCGGCCCAGCTCGCGCCTCACCCGGGATCGCAGACTCATCGCCGCCAACGGTAACGGCGCCACGCGCCCTCCCCCTGCACGGACACGGCCCCGCGGCCTACGATCGCGCCGTGGCGACCCACGCGGTGACCAACCAGCCTCCGCCGGTCCCCGACCACGACGTCCTCGGGTCGGACCCCGTCCTCCTCGGCTCGGTCCGACGGTGGGGCGACCCGGCCGACGAGCCGGGCCTGCATGTCCTGGGGTCGCTGGCCGGGTCGGGCGCCGCCCGAGCCTGGGGGGACGACGCCGACCGGCATCCGCCCCGCCTGCGCACCCACTCCCCTACAGGTGAGCGCCTCGACGAGGTGGACTACCACCCGGCCTACCACCGCCTGCTCCAGGTCGCCGTGGAGAACGGCCTCACCGCCGACCCGTGGACCCGACCGACCGCTACGGGGGCCCACGTGCGCCGGGCCGCCGGATTCGTGATGTGGAGCCAGGTCGAGGCGGGCCACCTCTGCCCGGTCTCCATGACGTATGCCGCGGCGCCGGCCTTCCGTGGCGACCCCGACCTGGCCGACCGCTGGGTCCCCCGGCTCGCCTCCCACACCTACGACCCCGAGCTGCGACCTGTCGGGGAGAAGGACGGAGCCCTCTGTGGGATGGGGATGACGGAGAAGCAGGGCGGGTCGGACGTGCGGGCCAACACGACGCGGGCGGTGCTGAGCCGGGGCGGGCCGGTGCCGGGTGAGGCGTACCGGCTCACCGGCCACAAGTGGTTCTGCTCCGCGCCGATGAGCGACGGGTTCCTCATGCTGGCGCAGGCACCCGGGGGGCTGACGTGCTTCGTCGTCCCCCGGGTCCTCGACGAGGGCACGCGGAACCCGTTCGCCCTGCAACGCCTCAAGGACAAGCTCGGCAACCGGGCGAACGCCTCGGGCGAGGTGGAGCTCGACGGCACCTGGGGCTCGCGCCTCGGCGACGAGGGGCGCGGCGTCCGGACGATCATCGACATGGTCGCCGCCACCCGGCTCGACTGCGTCCTCGGCTCGGCCGCGACGCTGCGCCAGGCGACCCTCCGCGCCCTTCACCATGCGCGTCACCGCTCGGCGTTCGGCGCCCTCCTCGTCGACCAGCCCCTGATGCAGAACGTCCTCGCCGACCTCGCTCTCGAGAGCGAGGCGGCGACCCTCCTCGCGATGCGGCTGGCGCACGGCGTGGACGCGGGCGAGTCGGCCCTCACCCGGCTGGCGGTCGGCGCGGCCAAGTTCTGGGTCTGCAAGCGCGCCGCCCCGCTGGTCGCCGAGGCCCTCGAGTGCCTCGGCGGCAACGGGTACGTCGAGGAGAACGGCCTGGCCCGGCTCTACCGGGAGGCGCCCCTCAACTCCTTGTGGGAGGGGTCCGGCAACGTCAACGCCCTCGACGTGCTGCGCTCGGTGACCCGCGAACCCTCGTCCCTCGACGCGCTGGAGACCGAGCTGAGGCAGGCCAGCGGGATGGACCGCCGGGTCGACGACGCGGTCGAGGGGTGCCTGGCCGGACTGGTCGCCGCCCGCACGGACCCTGGCGCCGCGTTCGGGGCCCGGCGGCTCGTGGAGCGCGTGGTGCTGACCCTGCAGACCACGTTGGTCCTGCGCTACTCCCCCGGTCCGGTCGCCGAGGCGTTCGTGGCCAGCCGGATCGCCGGGGACAAGGGCCACACCGTCGGCACCCTCGGTCCCGACAGCGCCCCGCACGCCCGGGAGATCGTCGACCGGGCGGTCACCCTGTAGTCGAGGTGGAGACCTCGGGGGTCCGCTCCCACTGACCCTCGACGCCCACCCCGACGAAGCCGAGCCGGTCGTTGACGTCGAGCATGGGACGGTTCTCCTCCGCGTTCCAGGTGTAGACCGCCGGCAACTCGGGCGCCTGCTCGCTCAGGCGCAGGAGGTTCGCCGCCTTGACAAGCAGGCCCAGGCGATGACCCCGGTGCTCGGCGGTCACCAGGGTGTCCTCCTGGCGCGCCACCCGCCCGGCGGCCCGGGGCACGGTGAGCACGCTGTAGGCGACGAGGCGGCCGGAGGCGACGTGCTCGGCGGCCGCCGTGAGGAGGTAGCGGTCGTCGGAGGCCATCCGGGTCTCGGTCGAGCGCACCCGTTCCGCGTCCCAGACCTCCTCGTCCACCGCGATGTCGCCGTGCGGCGCGTCGGTCGACATCCGCGAGGACATCCACGCCATGTCGTCGAGCCGCTCGGCCGGCGTGAAGCCGGTCCAGGTCAGGACCCGGTACGCGGGTGCGGCGGCGCGCTGCGCGTCGGCGAGACAGTCGGCGAGGCGGTCGTGTGCGCCCTGGAGGTCCAGCCGGCTCGTCCGTTCGACCTGCTGGAGGACGAAGCCTGCCGCGCCGGCGAAGCGCGCTCCGGGCGCGCCGGCCGGCACGCCCCCGTGGCCCGTCCGCGCCGCGAGCAGGGGGCCGGGGCCCGTCGGGGAGAGCGACCAGGCCCACAGCTTCGACCGGCCGTGCTCCGCCGTCACCGCCTCGATCCGCTGGAGCAGGGCGGCGCCCACCCCGCGGCGCCGGTGGCTGGGCAGCACCCAGACGTTGACGTACGCCCGGCCGGGCGACTCGGTGAGCGGCATCCCGACGTAGCCCCGCCCCGCCGGGGTGCCGTCGACCTCGGCCAGCAGCCGGACTGTCCGCATGTAGGGCGAGGGCTGCCACTGGGCCAGGGCCTCTTCCGGCGTCGTGACCAGCTCGTCGCTGCCGATCGAGTGCGCGTCGACGGCGTTCGTGATGCCGACGGTGGCGCGCAGGTCAGGGTCGTCCGCACTCGACGGGACGGTCACCTCACGGACCTTCACGACACCGCGCTCGGACATCCCCAGATCGTCCCGCGGTGACGCGCGCGACGCGACCGAGTTCTCAGTGTTCGCCGGTGATCCCGTCGGAGAGCTCGCGCACGATGTCGAGGTGGCCGGCGTGCCGGGCGTACTCCTGCACGAGGTGCAGCAGGACCCGCTCCAGGGGCGGTGGCGGCGCGCCGTCCCACCGGTCGCTGGGTGCCCCGCGGTCGCCGAGGTCGTGGGCCATGACGACCTCGCGGGTATGCCGCCCGCCGGCGTCGAGGGCGCCCAACAGGTCGGTCACGGACTCGTCGGGCGACGCGTACCAGCGGTCGTCACGGTCCTCGCCCCAGGGGTCGTCCAGGTCGACCCCCTCGAAGCCCCAGACCATCCACCGCCGTTCGACGTTGACGACGTGCTTGAGGAGCTCCACGGTGGTCCATCCGGAGGGCACCAGTGAGATGCGCAGGTCCGCTTCGTCGAGCCCCGTCACCTTGTCCCGGATCACGGACCGGTAGAAGTCGAGGTACTCCAGGAGCACCTCGCGGCGGTCGTCCCGCGGGGTGGTGGGCTCAGGGAAGTCCATGGTCACCGGTACCTCGAGGCCTGCAGCTCGAAGAGCTCGGCGTAGCGACCGCCGACCGCGAGCAGCTCCTCGTGGGTGCCGTGCTCGACGACCCGACCGTCGTCCACCACGGCGATCCGGTCGGCGAGGCGGGCGGTCGACATCCGGTGCGACACGATCACGGTGACGCCGCCGGTCTCGGCGGAGACGCGGGCGGCCGCCTGCGAGAACCGCTCGAAGATGGCGTGCTCCGCCTCGGGGTCGAGGGCCGACGTGGGCTCGTCGAGCACCATGAGCAGCGGCTCGCGACGCATGAACCCGCGCGCCAGCGCCAGCCGTTGCCACTGACCACCGGAGAGCTCGGACCCGCCCCGGAACTGCGGGCCGAGCTGGGTGTCGAGACCGGCCGGCAGCTCGGCCACGACGACCGAGGCGTGACCCTCGTCGACCGCCCGCTCGACGACGCCGGGGTCGTGCATCCGCGTCACCGCGCCGACGCCCACGTTCTCCCGCGCGAGGAACTGGTAGGCCGAGTGGTCCTGGAACGCCGCCGACATCCGTTCCCGCCAGCGCACCGGGTCGATGCTGCGCAGCGGCACACCGTCGACGAGCACCTCGCCGGACACGGGGTCGTACAGCCGGCTCAGGAGCTTGACCAGGGTCGACTTCCCGGCGCCGTTGTCGCCGACGAGGGCGAGGCTGCTGCCGGCGGGGATGGTCAACGACACGTGGCGCAGGGCTGGCTCCGCCCCGTCCGCCCCGGCCGACCCGTAGCGGAATGTCACGTCGCGCAGCTCGATGCCGCTGCGCAGGCGCTCGGGCGGGGGCGTCACGGCGTCGGACCAGCTGTGGGTGCGGGCGTAGTCCTCGAGCCAGACCATCTGGTCGAGCGCCCCGAGGGTCTCGACCACGCCGTGGATCCCCCGCATCAGCCCGAAGGCCATCCCGGTCAGCTGGGGGACGAGCAGCATGAGCATGACGACGTCGCCCACACTCGCCGCCCCGGCTCGGGCCATGAACACGGCCACGGCGATGACGATGCCTTGCGCCAGACCGAAACCGGCGCGAGCCACGAGGGTGACGCGCGCGTGGCGTCCGGCCATGTCGAGCAGGGCCGCCCGGCGCGCGCCAGCCACCTCGTCGAGACGCTCGACCACGGCCGGGCCGGCACCGGAGCACCGGACCTCGACGCCGTGGGCCGGGTGCAGGACGACGTCGTGCAGCTCGTCGACCAGACGCTGGTCGGCCTGGAGCCGGTTGAACGTCTGCACGAGGTCGGTGCCGGTGCGCTGTCCGACGAGGCCGACCAGGACAGCCGGGACGAAGACGAGCAGGAACCACGGCGACACCGACCACAGCACCACCGCGACGGTGACGACCGACGTCACGGTGCCGACGAGGAAGGTCAGCAGCCACCCCGCCATCGACATCCGCCAGGCTCCCCGCTGCGCCGACCCGAGGGCGTCGGCGGCCTCGGGGTCCTCGTGGGGCAGCAGCGACGGTATGCGCGACACCAGGCCCATGAGGCGCACCCGGACCGCGCGTTCCAGCCGAGCGTCCATCGCCTCGCTGACGGGCGCCTTGACGGCGTTGAGCAGCGTGGCCAGGGCGAGCCCGACGACGACGAGGACCACCCCGGCGCGCACGGCGGCCGGGTCGGCGAGGGTGCCCCCGTCGACGACCCCCTTGACGCCCACGGTGGCCAGTGGCGTGCTGACCGCGGCGACGACCGTCGTGACGAGCAGGACGGCGGTCAGGCCCGGAGCGGCGCTGAACGACAGCACCACCCAGAGGCGCAGCGACCGCAGCCGGGCCCTCATCGGGAGTCCCCCACCAGGCGGCTCGACTGCCGGGTGAACATCGCGGCATACCGGCCGTCCCACCGCATCAGCGCCTCGTGGTCACCGTCCTCGACGATCCGACCGCCGTCGAGGACGATGATCCGCGGAACGGGACGCACGACGGAGAAGCGGTGCGAGACCACCAAGGAGGTCAGCCCCCGGGTGAGCCGCAGGTGGTGCTCGACGAGGTGCGCCTCCGCCCGCACGTCGAGGGCGGACGCCGGCTCGTCGAGCACGAGCGCACCCGCTCCGTGGGCCACGGCGTACAGGGCGCGGGCCAGCGCCACCCGCTGCCACTGCCCTCCGGAGAGGTCGCGGCCTCCCTCGAAGGACGGGTTGAGGATCGTGTCCCAGCCCCCGGGGAGCGCGGCCAGCTCGCTCAGGTCCACCTCGTCGAGCACGGGGCCGACGGCGGTGGCCGGGTCCTCGACCGCGAGGCGACCCCGACCGAGCGTGATGTTGTCGGCCAGGCCCAGCGGGTAGTGCACGAAATCCTGAACGACGACGGCGATCCGGCGCTGGTAGGCGCCGAGCTCGTCGGCGTCGAGGCCGGCCAGGTCGACGCCGTCGGCGAGAACCCGTCCGCGCTGTGGGTGCTGGGTGCCGGTGAGCAGCTTGACCAGGGTGGACTTCCCGGCGCCGTTGACGCCGACGAGGGCGACCGCCTCTCCCCGCCGGAAGGTGAGGTCGAGGCCGTTGAGCACCCGACGGTCCTGGCCGGGGTAGGCGAAGCCGACGTCCTCGAAGACGATCTCCGGCGCGGCGTGGGACGTCGCGGCGGGGTCCTGCGGCGCTCGACCGGCGCCACGGACGACGGTCACGGGCGTCAGGGTGAGAGGTCCGTCCGGCCGACCCCGGCCGGCGGCGACGCGCAGCGTGCGGTCGGTGCGGGCGAAGTCGGTCGTGATGGCGATCCCTCGCTGCAGCAGTGAGAGGGAGTAGACGTCCGACCCGGCGAGGCCGATCATCAGCGGGATGGCCGTCCCGGCCGCGGTCAGGGAGATGGTCCCGGCCGAGAGGTCACGTCCCGCCAGGGCGACGGCGCCGGCCACGAGCGCGATGCGCACCATCGCCGCCGCGCCGAAGAGGGTCTCCCGGCGGGCCATCGCCCGCACGTGCCGCCGCATGACGCGGTCCTCGAGGTCGGCGAAGCGCTGGGTCAGCCAGTCGGTGAGCCCGAAGACGCGCACCTCCTTCGCCGACTCGCCCATGGCCTGGTTGAAGACATACCTCGACTGCCGCTGCTCCTCGGTCACGCCGAGGTAGACGTCCATGACCCCCTTCTCCACCTGCACCCGCGCCACCGAGAGGGCGACGGCCGCCACGAACAGGACCGCCGCGACCCACCACGAGTAGACGACACCGAGGGCGATGGCCGACCCCGTCAGCGTGACGGCCGCGCGCAGCGTGTCCCCGGCCGTGACGACTCCGAGCCGGATGTCACCGAACGCCCCACGCAGACGCTGGATCCCGTTGGCCACCTCGGGGTCCTCGAGGTGCTGCACCCCCGGCGGGCCGGCGAGCAGCTGGGCCGTGCGGACGAAGACGTCCTGGCTCACCGCCCCTTCCACCATGAGCTGCGCATACCGGCTCGTCACGTCCAACAGGCCGTCGAGCACGAGCACCACGACCACCAGCGCCGCGGCCACGGCGAGCCCGGTCCACGCTCCCCCGGACACCGCAGCCGGGAGCGCGCCGACGACCAGCCCGATGAGGACGGGCAGGGCGACGCCGACGAGGCCGTCGAGCACCGCGCCTCCGAGGATGACCGCAAGCGCGACCGGCTGCAGGACGCGGGCGTACCGCAGCAGGAGCCTCATGCCCTCCCGTCAGCTCGCATCGAGGCGCTCCAGCTCGTGCGGCACGTCGATGCCCATCTCCGGCCAGGTCGGGTCCATCTCCGCCAGCGCGTCGAGCAGCAGCTGCTGAACGGCATACCGGGCGTACCACTTCTTGTTCGACGGCACGACGTACCAGGGCGCGCCCTTCGTCGACGTCTTGTCGAGGACCGCTTGGTACGCCTGCATGTACGCGTCCCAGCTCTCGCGCTCGTCGATGTCGCCGGGGTTGTACTTGTAGTGCTTGTCGGGGCGCTCGAGCCGCTCGCGCAGCCGCGCCTTCTGCTCGTCCTTGGAGATGTGGGTCATCACCTTGACGACCTTCGTCCCGGAGGCGGTCACCTCGCGCTCGAAGGCGTTGATGAGGGCGTAGCGCCTGGTCCACTCGGCCTTCGGGACGAGGTCGTGCACACGCACGACGAGGACGTCCTCGTAGTGGGAGCGGTCGAACACGCCGATCTTGCCGGGGCCGGGGAGGGCGTTGCGGATGCGCCAGAGGAAGTCGTGCTGGCGTTCCTCCGCCGTGGGGGCCTTGAACGCCGTGGCCTTGATGCCCTCGGGGTCGACCTGGCTGACGACGTGGCGCATGAGCCCGCCCTTGCCAGAGGTGTCCATGCCCTGCACGACGAGGAGCACCGAGCGGTGCCCGCCGCCCTTGGACTCGGCGAAGAGCTTCTCCTGCCAGTCGCCGAGCTCCGACGCGTGGTCGGCGAGCGCCTGCTGACCGGCCTTCTTGCCGTCCGCGAACCCGGGCGTGGACTCGGGGTCGAGGTCCGCGAGGACGAAGCCCTTGTCGGCGCGCAGCTCGTCGGCGAGGGTGCGGGCCTCCTCGACGACGGCGGCGTCGGCCTTGTCCCTCTTCTCCGCCTTCTTCGCGAGCTTCGGGGTGTCCTTGGACTTCTTGGTCTGCTTCGACGTCTTGGCCATCGCGCCATCCTGCCTGTCGCCGCACCTGGCCGCCACGCCATACTCGCCGTATGCGTCTGCTCATGGCGGATCGGCGCGGCGCGCCGGGCCCCGCGATGCCGCCCACCGGAACCGTCCTCGACGACGACGGGCTGGCGCGGGTGTATGCCTCCGACCGGTCGTCCGACGGATGGCTGCGCTCGAACTTCGCCACCAGCCTCGACGGGGCGATCACCGGACCCGACGGCCGGTCCGGCTCGGTGAACAGCGAGGCCGACCACGTCGTCTTCGAGCTGCTGCGCGCCCTGAGCCACGCGGTGGTCGTGGGCGCGGGAACCGTGCGCTCCGAGGGCTATCCGGCGCTGAGCGTCGACGCGCGGTGGCAGGAGGCGCGGCGCGGTCTGGGGCTACCCGAGGCGCTGCCGGTCGTGGCCGTGAGCAACCGCGGCGAGGTGCCGCCGTCGTTCGCCGACCAGCCCGTCGGCAGTGTGCTGCTGGCGATGCCGTCGGGGTCGCCGGGGCTCGCCGACGCCCGGGAGCGGCTGGGCCGCGACCAGGTGGTGGTGTGCGGCGACGAGAAGGTCGACGGCCGGCGGCTCGTGGCCGCTCTCGGTGAGCGCGGGTGGACGCAGCTGCTCTGCGAGGGCGGCCCGCAGCTGCATGCGGCGCTGGTCGCCGCCGGCGTCGTCGACGAGCTCTGCCTGTCGATCACCCCGGTGGTCGTCGGGGGGGACGGCCCGCGGGTGACGGGCGGGGGTCGCGCTCGACGCGGCATACCGGCCGGTGGTGCTCGTCGACGAGGACGGCACCCTGATGGGCCGCTGGGTCAGGCCGTCAAGAAGTCGGTGAGCACCCGTTCCCACCGCGCGGGGTCGAGGTTCCACTCCTTGCAGTGACGGGCGGTGTCCCAGCGCTCCCAGGTGACGAGCTCGGGGCGGGCTGCGGCGAGGGCGACGGACGGGCCCACCGGCACGAACTCGTCGTCGACCGAGTGCTGGATGAGGATGCGGTGCCGGATCTCCGCCGCGCGGGCCACCCAGTTGGTGAGCGCGACGTCGACCGGGTCGTGCACGCCGGCGAGCCGCCGGGTGACGCGGCGGCCCATGACGAGGGTGCCCAGGTCGCGCAGCGGCGGCGGGACGTGACGCAGGCGCGCGTGGTGGGCGAGGACGTCGCCCCAGTCGACGACCGGTGCGTCGAGGAAGACCTTCTCGACGAAGCCGGCGAGCGAGGTCTGCTTGAGGGTCTGCAGGATGACGGCGCCGCCCATCGACCAGCCGCCCAGCACAGCGCTGGTGGCCCCGGAGGCTCGGGCCAGCTCGAGGGCGGCCTCGACGTCGCGCCACTCGCTGAGGCCCAGGTTGTAGCGGCCGTCGGGTGCCGGCGGAGCCGTGGGGTCGTTGCGGTAGGTGACGACGAGGCACGTGTACCCGAGGCGCAGCAGCGTCGGAACGGCCCGCAGGCACTCCTCGCGGCGCGCTGCGCGGCCGTGCACGAGGATCGCCCAGCGTCCGGTCGGGTGATCGGGCTCGAGCAGCCACGCCGGCATCGGCCCCAGCTCGCCGTCGACGGCGACCGGTCGGAACGGCAGCCCCAGGCTCGTGAGCGGGTCGTCCCAGTAGAAGTACTGGTTCCACCGGGCCGGACCCGGCTGGAGTACGCCCTTGTCGCGGGCCAGGATCCGGCGCACGACGGTGCCTTCGGCGTCGTCGCGGCGCAGGATCTCGCCCACCCGGGCGTGACCGGAGCCGCCGTCGAGCCACAGCCCGTAGAACCCGGGGACGACGGTCTCGGGGCTGACGGCCAGGGTGATCTCGTCGTCGTGGACGGCAAGGATCTCGGTGTCGTCGGGCCGGCGCTGGTCGGGGGTGAGCACCTTGCGGGCGAAGTAGGTGGCCGTGGCCAGGGACCCGCCGACCGCAGCGCCGGCGACGGCCGCGCCGCTCACGCCGGCCACGAGCATGACCTTCCGCGCGGCGGCGTGGTCGGCTCGGGACGCGGGCATGGGGGACATCGTGGCAGGCGCCGATGGGTGCCGCCTCCCTCGCCAAAGGTCACCTCAGGCAGGACGCCCGGGTCGAGGGGTCACCTTCGGTCGTGGCGGGCCCCTCCCGGCAACACAAGGTGACCTCTCGAGGACCGCGGACAGGCCAAAGGTGGCCTTTGGCGGACGCGGGCGAGTAGGCGTATGCGCCAGAGGTGACCTTTGGCGGATCCGTGGCGGCGTACAGAATGGCGGCATGGACCAGCCGATCGACCTGCCCGTCGCCCCCATGCTCGCCAAGGCGGTCAAGGGGGTCCCGCAGGCCGACAGCGTGCCCGGCGGGCTGGCCTACGAGCCGAAGTGGGACGGGTTCCGCTGCCTCGTCGTGCGCGACGGGGACGAGGTCGAGCTGGCCAGCCGCGGTAGCAAGCCGCTGACCCGCTACTTCCCCGAGGTGGTCGCCGACGTGCTGCGCCTGCTGCCCGAACGCTGCGTCGTGGACGCGGAGATCGTCGTGCGCAGCGGCGCGGCCCGGGCAGGAGCGGCTGCAGTGGGAGCACCTCTCACAGCGGATCCACCCGGCCGAGTCGCGGATCCGCAAGCTCTCGCGGAGACGCCGGCCGAGCTGGTCTGCTTCGACCTGCTCGCCCTCGGGGACGAGTCGCTGCTCGGGCCGCCGTTCCGCGAGCGCCGGGCCCGGCTCGAGAGGCGCCATGTCCGGGCTGAATGACGGCGACCCCATCCACCTGACCCAGATCACGACGTCGGCCGAGACGGCGAAGGAGTGGTTCGAGCGCTTCGAAGGCGCGGGGCTCGACGGGGTCGTCGCCAAGCCGCTCGACCAGCCGTACGCGCCCGGCAAGCGGACGATGCTCAAGATCAAGCACTCACCGCACCGCCGACGCCGTGGTCTACGGCTACCGCGTGCACAAGTCCGGCCAGGGCGTCGGCTCGCTCCTGCTCGGGCTCTTCACCGACGACGGGAGGCTCGTCGGGGTCGGCGGGATCGCGGCCTTCACCGACAAGCGGCGCCAGGAGCTCGTCGACGAGCTCGAGCCGCTCGTCGTGCGCGACGACGACGGCAACGTGGTGGGCGCCGAGACCGACCGCTCGCGCTTCTCGTCGGCCAAGGACGTCTCCTACGTGCCGCTGCGCCCGGAGCGCGTCGTCGAGGTGGCGTTCGACCAGATGGAGGGAGCCCGGTTCCGCCACGCCGTGACGTTCCTGCGCTGGCGCCCCGACCGTGAGCCCGGCTCGTGTCTTCTCGACCAGGTGGACCGGGCGCCGGCCTACGACCTGGCCGAGGTGCTCACGAACGGCTGAGCAGCGCCGTCATCTCCGGCAGCTGGAAGTATGCCGCCGTGGCCCGGGCGTCCGGCCCGCCGAGGTCGGGGTCCGCGCCGGCCGCCAGGAGTGCCTCGACGATCGGGGCGTGCTGGCGGAACACCGCGGCCACGAGCGCGGTCTGGCCGCGGTCGTTGACCCGGTCGGGGTCGGCCCGCCGATCGAGCAGGGCCCGCACGAGGTCGAGGTGCTCGTGGTAGGCCGCAAGGATCAGGAGCGTGTCGCCGTTGGCGTTCGTGAGGTCGACGGGGACGCCCCGGTCGACGTAGGCGGCCACCGTGGCCGCCTCACCAGCACGGGCCAGGTCAAACACGCCGTTGAGGAACGCCACCTGCTCGTCGGTCAGCTCCGGTCGCTCGCTCATCGTCGCCGTCGACGCGGCGAGTTCCAGCCCCCGGGCGGCTCCTGCGGGTTGTCGCGCATGTAGCCGCCTTCGTCCGGGATGTAGGCCGAGTCCTCGTACCGCTTCTTGGACGGCTGCACGCGCGGCGGCTCCCCCGGCATCTTCGGGTAGTCGGGCGGGAAGCTCAGCTCCGGCAGCCCGTCGGCGACGTCGCGCTCCCACCACGCCAGGGCGCCCGCGATGTCGCCGACCTGGTCGGGCATCGACGCCCAGGGGTCCTCGCCCGCGGCCACGATGCCGGGAACGGTGAGGACGGTGAAGTCCTGCGGGGTCACGTCGGGCAGGTCATCCCACGCCACCGGCATACTCACCGGCGCACCCGGCAGCGGGCGGGGGCTGTAGGCCGAGGCGATGGTGCGGTCGCGGTTGGCCTGGTTGAAGTCGACGAACACCTTCTCGCCGCGCTCCTCCTTCCACCAGGCGGTCGTCACCAGCTCGGGCAGCCGGCGCTCCAGCTCGCGGGCGATGGCGATGACGCCGTGGCGCACGTCGAGGAACTCGTGGGTCGGCTCGATCCGGGCGTGGACGTGGACCCCGCGGTTGCCCGAGGTCTTCGCGTATGCCGTGAGCCCCAGCTCGGCGAGCACGTCGCGCAAGGCGACGGCCGCGGTGACGGCGTCGTGGAAGTCGCGCCCGGGCTGGGGGTCGAGGTCGATGCGCAGCTCGTCGGGGTTGTCGGTGTCGCCTGGCTCCCCGGTGACGCTGACCGGCCACGGGTGCAGGGTGATGGTGTTCATCTGGATCGCCCAGACCCCGACCGCGAGCTCGTTGAGCACGAGCTGGGGGTGCTTGCGCCCCGACGGGTAGGTGAGGGTGACGGTCTGCGCGTAGTCGGGCACCCCGCGCGGCGGGTTCTTGGCGAAGAACTCCTCCCCCTCGATGCCCTCGGGGAAGCGCTGGAGCGTGATGGGCCGGTGCCCGACCACGGGCATGAACCAGTCACCGACCGACACGAGGTACTGCGCCAGGACGAGCTTGGTGATTCCCGTGTCGGGCCACAGCTCCCGGTCGGGGCTGGAGATGCGCACCTCGCGCACCCCGTCGGGCCCGGGTACCTCGAGCACCGTCGCATCCTTGGCCGCCATGTCGGCCAGCCTAGGGGCCGCCTCCGACGTCCCACCCGGGCTCGAGGGGGACCTGGGTCCATGGCGCCCCACCCCGACGACTTCCTAGCGTTCTCGTACCAGGGTCCACAGCAACCCATCAGGGAGAGGTCTCACGCACATGGCCACCACCGCACGCCGTCCGGGTCTCGTCACCGTTCTCGTCGTCCTCGTCGTTCTGCAAGGCATCGGGAGCATCGTCTCCGGCATCATCGCCATCTCCGCGTCCGGGACGGGCGCTGGCATCATCCCCATCATCGTCGGTCTGGTCTACCTGGCCGTCGCCAAGGGCCTGCTGGATGGCCGGAACTGGGCCCGGATCGTCACCGCTGTGGCCGCCGCCGTGAACGTTCTGTTCGCCATCCTGGCGATCGTCAACTCCGCCGGCTCCACCAACTCCGGCTCGGCGGTCGGCACCGGCATCCTCGGCGTCATCATCCTCGTCATCCTCTTCACCCCCAAGGCCAACGCCTTCTTCGGCACCCGGTCGCTCGACTCGCGCACCGTCTGACGGCCGGGCGGCGCCGGGGGGGCCGGGCGCTGGGGCCGCCGAGAATTGACCTGGTGTTTACCTGGGCGGCGCCTGTGTAGCGCCCGAATAAGGCTACTTTCGGGGCTTCTGGCCGATCGGCCGTCCCTTGCGTATGCCCCGAGACCCGGAGTCCCCGTGCCTGTGCCCTCCCCCTCCCTCCTGCTGCGCCGTGCCGCGGCCGCCACCCTCGTCCCCGTGCTCGGCGCGCTCGGCCTGGCCGCCACCGCCGCACCCGCCCACGCCGTCGACACGACCTCGCCGGTCGTCATCAGCGAGGTGTACGGCGGCGGCGGCAACACCGGCGCCACCTACACGAGCGACTTCATCGAGCTCTACAACGGCGGGACGACACCGGTCGACCTGTCGGCATGGTCGGTGCAGTACACCTCCGCGGCCGGGCCCACGGCCACGGCGCCCAAGTACGCCGTCACCCCGTTGACCGGCTCCGTGGCGCCACGCTCCTTCTACCTAGTGCAGGAGGCACAAGGCAGCGGCGGCACCACCTCACTCCCGACCCCCGAGGTCGTCGGCACGATCACGCTGTCGGGGACGGCTGGCAAGGTCGCGCTCGTGAAGAACCAGACGGCGCTGACGTGCACGACCGGGTGCAACAGCCTGCCCGACGTCGTGGACTTCGTCGGCTTCGGCGGAGCGGCGACCGACTACGCCGGCGCTGGCCCGGCCGCCGCGCCCAGCAACACCACCTCGGTGCAGCGCACCCCGGCTGCTTCCACCAACACCGGCGACAACAAGGCGGACTTCACCGTGGCCGCTCCCACCCCCAAGGCGAGCCCGGCGACGGTCACCCCTCCCCCGAACCCCTGTGCCGTCACCCCCCAGCCGCCGGAGTGCGTCGCCGGGACCACGACCATCCAGGACATCCAGGGCACCGGATTCCTCTCCCCGCTCAAGGGCCAGACCGTGACCAAGGTGGCCGGGGTGGTGACGGCCGTCCGTACCTCGGGTACCCGTGGTTTCTGGATGCAGCAGACCACCCCCGACGCCACGAGGACCACGAGCTCGTCTGGGGTCTTCGTCTTCTTGTCCAGCGCCCCGACCGTCAAGGTCGGTGATGCCGTCCTCGTCTCCGGCTCGGTGAGCGACTACTACCCCCTCAGCTCGGGCGAGACCGTGACGACGACCGCCAACCTGTCGACGACCGAGATCACGACGGTCACCACGGTCACCGTCGTGAGCTCGGGCAACGCTCTGCCCGCGGCGCTCGTCATCACGCCGACGACCGTTCCTGGCCGGTATGCGCCGGCTCTGCCCGCCGGTACGCGCAGCATCGAGACGATCTCGCCCGTCGACCCGACCAACTCCACGCTGGAGTTCTGGGAAGCGCACGAGGGCATGCTCGTCACGGTCAACGACGTGCGCGTCGTCGGCCCGGGCCAGCCGCAGTACGGCGAGATCTACGTGACCACCAAGCCCGACGAGCTCGCGACGCCGCGCGGCGGCACCTACCTCAAGAGCTACGCCGAGACCCCCACCGGCCGGTTGCTCATCGCCCCACTCAGCGGAACCGTGCCGGCGGCCGACGTCGGCGACGTGCTCCAGGGCGCGACCACCGGTCCTGTCGACTGGTCGTCGTTCGGCGGCTACGACATCGTGGCGACGAGCGTGGGTACGCGGCTCGACAAGGGCCTCAAGCCCACCGCCGCCACAGCCCAGGCGCCCGACCAGCTCGCCGTCGGCACCTACAACGTCGAGAACCTCGCTCCCGGTGATGCCGACACCAAGTACGCCCGGCTGGGCGCCGGCGTCGTCGACAACCTCAAGTCGCCCGACGTCATCGCCGTCGAGGAGATCCAGGACAACTCCGGGGCCGCCGACGACGGTGTCGTCGCCGCCGACCGGACCCTCACCAAGCTCACCGCCGCCATCACGGCCGCCGGCGGACCGGCATACCGCTGGGCCGCGATCGACCCGGTGAACGACCAGGACGGGGGCCAGCCGGGAGGCAACATCCGGTCGGTCCTGCTCTACAACCCGCTGCGCGTCTCGCTCGCCCCGGGCACGCCCGGCGGCTCGCTCGACGCCGTCGCGGTCAGCCGGGCGGCGGACGGGACGACAGTGCTCAGCCGCAACCCCGGCCGGGTCGACCCCACCAACGCCGCCTGGACGTCGTCGCGCAAGCCGCTCGCCGGTGAGTTCGTCTTCCAAGGCCGCACGGTCATCGTCGTCGCCAACCACTTCAACTCCAAGGGTGGCGACCAGACGGCGGACGGGCGCTTCCAGCCGCCGAACCGCTCCTCCGAGGTGCAGCGCACGCAGCAGGCGATCGTGCTCAACGGGTTCGTCAAGGACGTGCTCGCCGCCGACCCGAACGCCAACATCGTGCTCGCCGGCGACTTCAACGACTACCAGTTCTCGGCACCGGTGCTGCGCCTCACCGACAACGGGGCCACGCTGACCGACCTCATCACCACCCTGCCGGAGAACGAGCGCTACACGTACGTCTTCAACGGCGTCTCGCAGGTGCTCGACCACATCTTCCTCAGCAAGGCGGTGACCGACTACCAGTACCAGGTGGTGCACCTCAACGCCGAGTTCGCCGGCCAGGCGTCCGACCACGACCCGCAGGTCGTCCGGATCCGGCCCTCGGTCCGGCAGGGCTCCCTGACCCTCGACCCGGCGACCGTCTACGTCGGCGCGGCCTCCACGACGGTGCGGCTCGCCGGCTGGTATCCCAACCGCGAGTTCACGGTCACGCTGGACGGGGCCACCGTCGGTACGGTTACGACCGACGCCGACGGGGTGGCCACCCTGCCGCTGACCCTGCCGGCGGGGACCACCCTGGGCGCGCACACCGTCACGGTCCGGGCCACCACGGACGGCGCCACGGCGTCGGCCACGCTGACCCTCAAGGTGACCCTCGGCACGGTCACCCTGTCTCCGCCCAAGATCAAGTCGGGCAAGAACCTCAAGGTCGAGCTGTTCCACTGGTCGCCGGGCGTCACGGTCACCGTGCTGCTCGACGGCACGACGACGCTGGGCACCCTGACGACCAACGCCACCGGGTATGCCGAGGGCAAGGTCCTCGTCCCGGCGGGCACGTCGGTGGGCGGCCACCAGGTCGTGGTGCGGGCCGCGGACGGCGGCTCGGTCTCCACGGCGCTGGAGGTCAGCCGGTGAGCCGGCCGTGACGCTGGGTTAACGCTGGCTTACCGCGACGGGCCGGGGAACGAATCCCCGGCCCGTCGCTGTTGGACGGGATGACCGCCTTCCACCGCCTTGAGCACTCCGAGGAGAGGCCCGCATGAGCCTGTTCAGCAAGAAGACCGTCCCCACCACCGACCCGGTCGGTGAGGCATACCCCGTCGCCAAGACCGACGAGGAGTGGCGCTCGCAGCTCTCCCCCGCCGAGTTCAACGTCCTGCGTGAGGCGGGCACCGAGCGCGCCTTCGTCGGCGAGTACACCGACACCAAGACCGAGGGCGTCTACTCGTGCCGCGCGTGCGGGGCCGAGCTGTTCCGCAGCGACACGAAGTTCGAGTCGCACTGCGGGTGGCCGTCCTTCTACGCCCCGTTGGCGGAGGACCGGGTGGAGTACATCGAGGACCGCAGCTTCGGCAGCGTCCGCGTGGAGGTGCGCTGCAAGAACTGCGGCTCGCACCTCGGCCACGTCTTCGAGGGCGAGGGCTACGGCACCCCGACGGACCAGCGCTACTGCATCAACTCGATCAGCCTCCGCCTCGAGCCCCAGCCGGTGAGCGGCGAGCAGGCAGAGACCCTCGACCGCGACCAGCTCCGGTCGTAGCCGGCCCCACCCCGCGTCTCACCCGACCTCACCTCACCTGTCTCCGCTTTATCGGGTGACCCGATAAAGCAGCGCTTCGCTGGAGAAACGTTCTCCAGCGAAGCGTGCAGTTGTCCTGCTAAGCGACCGACGTGACGTGGGGCTGACGCAGGACCGCGCGTATGCGGGCCAGCAGGACGGCCGGGCGGGCCAGCTCGTCCCACGTCACCCGGATGACGACGTAGCCCAGGCTGCGCAGGCGGTCCTCGCGACGCTTCTCGGCGATGAGGGCGTCGACTCCGCCGTCGGCGTACTTCACCAGCCCGTCGAACTCGATGACGACGTTGGTGCCGTCGACGAGGAAGTCCACTCGGGCGACGACACGGCCCGACTCGTTCCGCACCAGGCTCTGTGGCACCACGTTGATGTGGGCGAGCCGCAGGATCACCCGTAGCCGGGACTCGCCGACCGACTCGGATCGGCCGTCGACCAGCGTGGTGAGCGTCGAAAGTCGAGCCGACCGTGGCCAGCCCTTGACGACCGCCGCGACATCGGCGAGGTCGTACAGACTGAACAGGCCCCGATGCAGAGCGGCGTCCGCAGCGACCACACCGGCGATGACGCTGCAGTCCATCGTCAGCTGGGCCACGGCCCACACGGGAGTGACGGCCGGACCGAGGTCGGTCGGCACGACGGGCTCACCCCGGTGCGGGCGGATGACGAAGCTCTGGGTCTGCACCTCGGAGTCGACCGGACGCGTGAGACTCGCCCGCCGGTGCCGCCCGAGAAGGGGCAGCCCGTGGGCCAGCACCGCACTGGCCTGGGTATGCGCCGAGTCCGGGTAGAGGAGGAGACCACCTCGGCTGAGCGCCCGGAGCCACCCGTCCGGTGTGTCGAGGT
Organism: uncultured Actinomycetota bacterium; assembly: GCA_963752705.1. GTDB lineage: Bacteria > Actinomycetota > Actinomycetes > Actinomycetales > Dermatophilaceae > Lapillicoccus. The sequence continues at coordinate 1,678,004 of CAVVZM010000003.1, read as the reverse complement.
CGGGTGACGGCAGCGCGTACAGCCCACGGCCGAGATGCCTGAGCCCACCACGCCGAACCGCGGCCAGGAGAGCCCGCGCATCCCACCCAAGGGCGCGTCCCTGTCTGGTCGTGAAGAGCCCCGCCTGACTGCGGGCGAGCATCTCGAGTGTGTCCATGGAGTCACCGTGCGACGTCGACCGGCACGTGTCAGCCCAGGTGTCAGTCCCTGTGGACGGTGGGACGACAGGGCCAAGGGGTGTGGACGGCGCTCTTCGCTGGACAACTGCTCGCTTCGCTGGACAACGGTTCTCCAGCGAAGCGCCCCTTTATCGGGTGACCCGATAAAGCTGGGACGGCTGGGACGGCTGGGGCGCTAGCGGAGGTTGGCCACCATCGCCTCCACGCTCACGAGGGGACCGGTGTAGAACGGGACCTCCTCGCGGACGTGGCGGCGGGCCTCCGAGGCGCGCAGCTCGCGCATGAGGTCGACGATGCGGTGCAGCTCGTCGGCTTCGAACGCGAGCACCCACTCGTAGTCGCCGAGCGCGAAGGCGGCCACGGTGTTGGCGCGCACGTCGGGGTAGCCGCGGGCCATCTGCCCGTGCTCCACGAGCATGTCGCGGCGCTCCTTGTCGTCGATGAGGTACCAGTCGTAGGAGCGCACGAAGGGGTAGACGCAGATGTAGGTGCGCGGCGCCTCCCCTGCGAGGAACGCCGGCACGTGGCTCTTGTTGAACTCCGCCGGCCGGTGCAGGGCGGCGACCGACCAGACCGGCTCCATGGCCGAACCGAGCTCGGTGCGCAGGAACCGGTGGTAGGCCGACTGGAGCTGCTCGATCGTCTCGGCGTGCCACCAGATCATGACGTCGGCGTCGGCGCGCAGGCCGGCCACGTCGTAGAACCCGCGCACCACCACGCCCTCGCCGTCGAGGTCGGCGACGAGGCTGTTGACCTCGGCCGCCAGCTTGTCGCGGTCCTCGGGCAGGGGCTCGACGGACGCGAACACCGACCACATGGCGTACCGGATCGAGTCGTTGATCTCGCGGACGGCGGACGGGGCGGGCTTGCGGCTCATGCCCTCATTGTCGCAACGTCCCGGCGCGCGCCCGGACCTGGGCCGCCACCTGCCGCGCCGCGGTACGCCCCGAGGCGACACAGGCGGGGATGCCGACCCCCTGGTATGCCGCCCCGGCCAGTGCCAGCGCGGGCAGGCCGGCGACCGCGCCGAGGACGGTCGCGACCCGGTCGAGGTGCCCGACGGCGTACTGCGGCAGACCGCCGCCCCACCGCTGCACGTGGGCGTCGACGGGGTCCGGCAGGTCGGGGCCGAGGATGGCCCGCAGGTCGGCGACCGCGACCTCGACGAGCTCGGCGTCGTTGCGCTGCAGCGCGGTCGTCTCCCGCGCCCGGCCGACCGACGCGCGCAGGAGCACCGTCTCGCTCGACAGCGCGTCGACCCACTCCCACTTGGTGGCGCTGAAGGTGGCCGCCTTGACGGTCAGCCCCTCGACGGGTGGCACGAGGAACCCGGAGCCGGCGAGCAGCGGGGCCGCCGGGCGGGGCACGGCAAGAGTGACGATGGCGACCGAGGCGTACTCGACGGCGGCGAGGGTCGCGGCCGCGGACGGCGTATGCGGCCGCAGCAGCCTCGCGGTCGGGGCGCCCGGGACGGCAAGCACGACCCCGTCGGCCTCGACGGTGCCCGGGTCGGTGGTGGGGCCGGTCACCAACCGCCAGCCGGTCGGGGTGCGGGCCAGCTCGCGCACGGTCGTCCCCGTGCGCAGGTCTGCTCCCCGGTCGACGAGGAGGGCGGCCAGGCGGGCTACGGCCGACCCGAGCCCACCCGGGAACCCGGCGAAGACCGGGCCGGCGCCCGCTCGTAGTCGGCTGAGCCGCGGCGGCCTCGGTCACCGACGTCCCGGTGCGGGCCGCGGGCCACAGTCCCGGCACCGCCGCCTGCAGGGACAGCTCGCGGGCGTGACCGGCATACACGCCGGCGAGGAGAGGTTCGACCAGCCGGTCCACCACGGCGTCGCCGAGGCGCTGGGCGACGAAGGCACCGACCGACACGTCGCCGGGCAGCGGTGGCCCGAGGCGCTCGGCGCCGGCGCGCGCCGCCTCGTCCGCCGTCAGGACGCCGACCGTCGCCGCCGGGTCGGACGGCACGCCCATCAGTGTGCGGGGCGGGAGGGGATGGAGGGCGCCCCGGCTCCAGATCGCCGCGGGCACTGGGCGGGGGTGCACGACGTCGGCCGCGAGCCCCACCTCGGCGAAGAGGTCGAGGGCTTCCGGGCGACGGGCCAGCATCGACTCGGCGCCGACGTCGATGAGCTGGCCGGCGACCTCAGCCGTGCGCAGCTTGCCTCCGGGGCGGTCGGCGGCCTCCAGGATGATTACGTGGATGTCGTTGTGCTGCAACAGCTCCCACGCGGCGGCCAGTCCGGCGACGCCCGCGCCGACGACGACCACCGTGGGCTGGCTCACCGGCCCAGCGTGTCATGACCGAATCGTGATGCAACGGTCGGATCCACGCCGGGTGTCCCTAGGGGTAACCCGTCCGGCCCGGACGGCCGCCACCAGGAGGTTTGCCGTGTTCCTGCTCCGCACGCCACGTCCGACTCGCCCGTCTCTCCGCTCTCGTGGGCTCGCCGGCGTCGGCCTCGTCGCCGCCCTCGCGCTCGGCGCCTGCTCCGCCTCGGGGTCCGCGGGGGGCACCTCGGGATCGAGCGCCGCCCGGGCCGTCGCTCCCGGCGTCGCCTCGAGCGACGCCGCGGCAGCCGACGGGGCCCCCGCGGTCGCCGGCGCCGAGTCCGGCGTGGCCGCGCCCGCCAGCCCCCAGAAGGCCGGGGCGCCGGCCACAGCCGGCTCCGCCGCCAGCGCCACCGACCTCGCCGCCGCCGACAAGCTCGTGCGCACGGCGGCGATGCAGGTGCAGGTCGACGACGTCGAGTCGGGGGCCGCCGACGTGCGCCGGATCGCCGTGGCGGCGGGTGGGATGGTCGTCTCGGAGAACAGCACCGCGGTCCCGAGCGGCACGACCAAGGGCTCCGTCGACAAGGACGGCAGCCGCTCGGTGCTGGCGCTGGCGGTGCCGTCGGACACGCTCGACCGCGTGCTCGATGACGTGGGCAAGCTGGGGACGACCGTCAACCGCAGCTCGTCGAGCCGCGACGTGACCTCGACCTACGTCGACACGCAGTCCCGCCTCGGGACGATGCGGACGAGCCTCGACCAGCTGCGCGCCCTCCTGGCCAAGACGACCGCGCTCGACCAGATCATCACGCTGGAGACGGAGATCTCCCGCCGGCAGGCCGACGTCGACTCCCTCCAGGCCCAGCTCAACACCCTCGACAAGAAGGTGTCGATGTCGACGCTCAGCGTGACACTGGCGACAGCCGCCCAGGTGGTCGTGGCCGAGGACGGCGGCACCGGGTTCCTCGCCGGGCTGCGACACGGGTGGGCGGCGTTCCTCACGACCTTCGGTGGGGTGCTCACCGTGCTCGGCGCCGTGCTGCCGTTCGTCGCGCTGCTGGCGCTGGTCGGGCTCCCGGTCTATGTATGGCTCCGGCGGCGCCGGGCGGCGCAGCGCGGCGGTGGCAACGGGCCCTCGGGCACCGCGTCGTTCGCGGCTCCCCAGAACCCCGACCCCGAGCCCGGCGCCGGGAGCGGTCCGGACGAGGTGGGCGAGCACGAGGCCGAGCCGGCCGCGGCCCGCTGAGCGAGCAGAGCGGCATACCGTCGTGCCGGCCGCTGCCTGGGGTCGCCGCCGTCAGCGCGCGGAGATCTCGTGGACGAGCTCGACGACCCGGGTGACGACGTCGGGATCGGTCGCCGGCAGCACGCCGTGGCCGAGGTTGAAGATGTGGCCGGGCGCCCGGCGACCTTCCGCGACGATCTCGCGCACCCGCTGCTCCAGGGCCGACCACGGCGCGAAGAGCAGGGCCGGGTCGAGGTTCCCCTGCACGGCGTACCCGGGCCCGAGGCGGGCGACGGCGTCGGTGAGCGAGACCCGGAAGTCGACCCCCACGACCTCGGCGCCGGCCGACCCCATCGAGGCCAACAGCTCACCGGTGCCGACGCCGAAGTGGATACGCGGCACGTCGAGATCGGCGACGCCCCCGAGGACGGCGCGCGAGTGGGGCAGGACGTAGCGCTCGTAGTCCCGCCGGGGCAGGGCTCCCACCCACGAGTCGAACAGCTGCACGGCACTGGCCCCTGCCGAGACCTGCACGCGCAGGTAGGCGCCGGCGATCTGGGCGAGCCGCGCGCACAGGTCGTTCCAGAGCTCCGGGTCGCCGTACATCAACGCCTTGGTGCGCTCGTGGTTCTTGCTGGGCCCGCCCTCGACGAGGTACGAGGCGAGCGTGAACGGCGCACCGGCGAACCCGATGAGCGGGGTGGCGCCCAGCTCGGCCGTCGTCATCTTCACGGCCTGCGCGATGTCGCTCACCTGGTCGGGGTCGAGCTCCGGCAGCCGGTCGAGATCGGCGCGCGACCGGATCGGCTCGGCGACGACCGGTCCGACGCCGCCCACGATGTCGAGGTCGACGCCGACCGCCGCCAGAGGGACGACGATGTCGCTGAAGAAGATGGCGGCGTCGACCCCGTGGCGGCGCACCGGTTGCAGCGTGATCTCGGTGACGAGGTCGGGTCGGCGACACGCCTCGAGCATCGGTATGCCTTCGCGCAGCGCGCGGTACTCCGGCAGCGAGCGCCCCGCCTGGCGCATGAACCAGACCGGCGTGCGCTCGACGGGCCGGCGTCGGGCGGCCCGCACCAGCAGGCTGTCGGTGGCGGGGTGGGGGTCGGTCACGCCGGTCATCGTCGCACGGTGAGCGGTGCCGGCCCTCAGCCGCTGGCGATGGCGACGACCCCCGCGAGCGCCAGGACGACGCCGGCGTTCTGCACCGCCCGCAGCCGTTCGCCGAGCACGACGCGGGCCAGGGAGATGGTCACCACGGGGTAGAGCGAGCCCAGCGTCGCCGCCACGCTGACCAGTCCCTGCGTCGACGCCGAGACGAACAGCGCGTTGGCGCCGAGGTCGGCGAGGCCAACGAAGACGAGGGTGGGCACGTCGGTCCAGGAGACCCCGCCGAGGCTGCGGCGCACGAGGGCGACCGCGGCATACAGCAGGAGGCTCGTCAGCCGCATCCCCCAGAGCGTCGACACCAGCGAGACCCGGGCGCCGCGGTCCATGGAGAACAGGACGCACCCGAACCCGACCGCCGCCACACACGCGAGGAGCACCGGGCGCACGTGCAGCCCCGCGCGCAGCTCGGGGCCGCTGGCGAGCACGGTGCCGAGCACGGCCACCCCCATCCCTGCCCAGGCGACCGGGCTCGGCGCGTCGCCGGTGGCCACCCCCAGGAGGATCGGCACCGAGGCGCCGAGCGCGGCGATCGGAGCCACGATGCTCATCGTGCCGGTGGAGAGAGCGGCGTAGAAGGCGGACAGCGCCACGGCTCCGGCGACCCCCGCGACGAGGGCCCAGCCCACCCACGGTCCCGCCGCGAGGCCGGTGTGCAGCAGGACGATGCCGGACAGCGTGAGGAAGCCCACCAGCTGCGACCAGCCCACCACGGCGGCGGGCGGCAGCCGCTTCGACGTCAGGCCGGCCACGAAGTCGCTGGTCCCCCACAGCAGGGACGAGCACAGGGCGAGCAGCGCGGACACGGCCCACACGGTAACGGCGTGGCAGCCTGTCGCCGCGAGCCCCGTCGACATACGCTCCTGTGGTGCGAGGTCGAGTAGTGCCGGGCGAGCAGCCCGCCGAGTTCGCCAGGGCTATCACAGCGCTGCGCGAGGCCCGGCTACGCCCGGAGGTGCGGCTCACCGAGGTGCCCGCCCCTCAACGCATCGCGCCGTATGCGGTGGCGCTCACCGCCGACGTCGTCACCTCCGCGTCCGGCGAGGAGGAGCTCGCGTCGGGCCGGTTCGTGCTGCTGCACGACCCGTCCTGCCCCGGTCCCTGGGAGGGCGAGTGGCGCGCGGTCACCTTCGCCCGCGCCGAGCTCGAGCCCGAGCTGGCCAGCGACCCCATGCTCGGCGCGGTCGGCTGGTCCTGGCTCGTCGACTCGCTCGACGCCCGGCAGCTCGGCTACGTCGCGGAGGCCGGCACCGTGACCCGCGTGGTGTCCGAGAGCTTCGCCGGTCTCTCCGACCGGGAGCCCACCGTGGAGATGGAGGTCCGCGCGTCGTGGACCCCGCGCGGTGAGATCGGCGCACACCTGCTGGCCTGGTCCGACCTGCTCTGCACCATCGCCGGCCTGCCTCCGCTGCCGGAGGGGGTCGTCGCGCTCCCTGGTCAGCGGCGGTGACCACCTCACGGTCGGACCCGCTCGCCGCGACCCCGGTGGTCGACGCGCCCGACCCCGTGGACGCCGAGCTGCCCGTCGTCGTCGAGGTGCCCGCACCGCCGGAGCGCGAGCTGACGCCCCTGCTGGCCCCGGCCGACGGCGTACCCGAGGTCGTCGTCGACGAACGCCGGCTCGTCGAGGCGGGCCGCGCCATCGCCGGCGGGTCGGGTCCCGTCGCCATCGACGCCGAGCGGGCCTCGGGCCACCGTTACGGGCAGAAGGCCTACCTCGTGCAGCTGCGACGGGCCGACTCGGGCACCTGGCTCGTCGACCCCGCCGCCCTCCCCGACCTCGGACCTGTCGCGGAGGGGATCGGCGACGCCGAGTGGGTGCTGCACGCGGCGACCCAGGACCTGCCGTGTCTCGCCGAGATCGGCCTGCGCCCGGCCCGGCTGTTCGACACCGAGCTGGGCGCCCGGCTCGTCGGCCTGCCGCGGGTGGGGCTGGGCGCAGCGGTCGAGCACTACCTCGGCCTCTCCCTGGCCAAGGAGCACTCGGCGGTCGACTGGTCCACGCGCCCGCTGCCGGAGCCCTGGCTGCGGTATGCCGCCCTCGACGTCGAGGTGCTCGTCGAGCTGCGCGACGCCATCGCCGCCGACCTCGAGGCGCAGGGCAAGAGCGAGTGGGCCCGGCAGGAGTTCGAGGCGCTGCTGACCTTCGACGGACCGCCGACCCGCGTGGACCCGTGGCGGCGTACCTCGGGCATGCACCGACTGCGCAAGCGGCGTGGCATCGCCATCGTCCGCGAGCTGTGGACGGCCCGCGACCAGCTCGCCGAGCGGCGCGACATCTCGCCCGGTCGGATCCTGTCCGACGCCGTGCTCGTCGAGCTGGCCACCGCGGCGCCGACGACCCCCGAGGAGATCGGCGAGACCCGCGAGCTGCGACCGGCGCGGCGCCACGCCCGGGTCTGGGTGGACGCGATCCGGCGGGCGTCGGCCCTGCCCGAGAGCGCCCTCCCGCCGCTGACGTTGCCCGGCACCGGTCCCCCGCCGGCCCGGGCGTGGGTCGACCGCGAGCCGGTCGCGGCCGCCCGGCTGGCGCAGGCCCGTGAGGAGATCGCGGCGTTCGGCACCGAGCACGCGGTGCCGGTGGAGAACCTGCTCACCCCCGACGTCCTGCGCCGGGTGCTGTGGACGCCGCCCGCCGACCCCAGTGAGGCCGGCGTCGCTCAGGCGCTGTCCGACCTGGGCGCCCGGCGCTGGCAGGTCGAGATCACGGCGCCGATCATCGCCCGGGCCTGCGCCGACCACACCTGAGGACCGCTGAGGACCGCGGCGGCCCGCCAAGTTACCAGCGGGTAGCATGTGGCGCGTGCCGACCGGCATACCGATGGCGTAGCGGCGCGAGCCGCCGATCCCAGGAGGTCCTATGCCCCGCGCCCTGCGTGAGGTCGTCTTCGTCGAGGGGGTCCGGACGCCCTTCGGGCGGGCCGGGGAGAAGGGGATCTACGCCCAGACCCGCGCCGACGACCTCGTCGTCAAGTGCATCCGCGAGCTGCTGCGGCGGCACCCGGAGCTGCCGCCCGAGCAGGTCGAGGAGGTCGCGGTGGCCGCGACCACGCAGATCGGCGACCAGGGCCTCACCCTCGGCCGCACCGCGGCGCTGCTGGCGGGGCTCCCCCGCACCACGCCGGGCTACTCGATCGACCGGATGTGTGCGGGCGCGATGACCGCGGTCACCAGCGTCGCCTCGTCGATCGCCGTCGGGGCGATCGACGTCGCGGTCGCCGGGGGCGTCGAGCACATGGGGCACCACCCGATGGGCGAGGGGGTCGACCCCAACCCACGGATCATCGCCGAGCGCATCGTCGACCCGTCGGCGCTGGTCATGGGCCAGACCGCCGAGAACCTGCACGACCGCTTCCCCGGCATCACCAAGGAGCGCTCCGACGCCTACGCCGTGGCGTCGCAGGCCCGCTACGCGACCGCACTGGCGGCCGGGCAGATCGAGCCCGACCTCGTGCCCGTCGCCACCCGCCACGTCGAGAAGGGCTTCGGGCTGGCCACAGCCGACGAGCCGCCGCGCCCCGGGACGACGGTGGACGACCTGGCCGGGCTGAAGACCCCGTTCCGCCCCCACGGCCGGGTCACCGCCGGCAACAGCGCCGGCCTCAACGACGGCGCGACCGCGGCCCTCATCGCCAGCGAGGAGGCTGCCGCGCGCCTCGGCCTGCCGGTGCGGATGCGCCTCGTCTCGTATGCGTTCGTCGGGGTCGAGCCCGAGGTCATGGGCATCGGGCCGGTGCCGGCCACCGAGAAGGCCCTGCGGATCGCCGGCCTCGGCATCGACGACATCGGGCTGTTCGAGCTCAACGAGGCGTTCGCGGTGCAGGTGCTCGCGTTCCTCGACCACTTCGAGGTCGCCGACGACGACGAGAGGGTCAACCGCTACGGCGGGGCGATCGCCGTCGGGCACCCGCTCGCCTCCTCGGGCATCCGGCTGATGACCCAGCTCGCCCGCCAGTTCGAGGAGCACCCCGAGGTGCGCTACGGGCTGACCGCGATGTGCATCGGCATCGGGATGGGCGGCTGCGTCATCTGGGAGAACCCCCACCACCCCGACTACCGCACGGAGGTCTCCGCGTGAGCACCGACACCGCCGCACCCCTCCCGCAGGAGGTCGTCACGCACACCCCGGTGCAGGACGTCCGGCTCCCCCACGGCGCCGGCGTCCTGGCCCTCGTCACGCTCGACAACGGCGCCGACCACACCAAGCCCAACACCTTCGGGCCGGCCACCATCGCGGGCCTGCAGGCGACCGTCGACGGGCTGCAGGCGCGGGCGGAGGCGGGCGAGATCCAGGCCGTCGGCATCACGGGCAAGCCGTTCGTCTTCGCCGTGGGCGCCGACCTCAAGGCCGTGGCGTCGGCGCGCACCCGCGACCAGGCGTACGCCGTGGCCCAGGCCGGGCACCGCGCGTTCGCGGCCATCATGGACCTGCCGGTGCCGACCTTCGCCTTCGTCAACGGCGCCGCGATGGGCGGCGGCGTGGAGATCGCCCTGGCCTGCGACTACCGCACCGTGTCGGCCGGCGTCGGGGCCATCGCCCTGCCGGAGACCTTCCTCGGCCTCGTGCCCGGCTGGGGCGGCTGCTACCTGCTCCCCCGGCTCATCGGCCCCGCGGCGGCACTGACCGTGATCGTCGAGAACTCGTTGAGCCAGAACCGGATGCTCACCGGCCCCCAGGCCCACCGGCTCGGCATCGCCGACCTGCTCGTGGCCCCCGCCGACTTCCTCGAGGAGTCGCTCGCCTGGGCGGCCGGGGTGCTCACCGGCGCGGTGACCGTGAACCGGACCGACGTGCCGAGCGACGAGGAGTCGTGGGCGGCGGCGGTGAGGGGCGCCCGGCGGGTGGCCGACCAGCGCACCGGACGGCAGTCCCCCGCGCCCTACCGGGCGCTCGACCTCGTGGCCGGCGCCCGCACCCGCACGCGCGAGGAGGCCTTCGCCGCGGAGGACGAGGCGCTCGTCGACCTCGTCATGGGTGACGAGCTGCGCGCCGGCCTGTATGCGTTCGACCTCGTGCAGCGCCGCGCGCGCAAGCCCGCCGGTGCACCGGACCCCGCGCTCGCCCGACCGGTCACCAAGGTCGGGATCGTCGGCGCCGGACTGATGGCGAGCCAGCTCGCCCTGCTCGTCGCCCGTCGCCTCCAGGTGCCGGTCGTCCTCACCGACCTCGACCAGGGCCGCGTCGACGGCGGCGTCGCCTGGGTGCACCGCGAGATCGAGGCGCTCCACTCCAAGGGCCGGCTCCGCCCCGACGCGGCGGCCCGCCTCACCGCCCTGGTGACGGGGTCGACCTCGAAGGCCACCTTCGCCGACGCCGACCTCGTCATCGAGGCCGTGTTCGAGGAGATGTCGGTGAAGCAGCAGGTGTTCGGCGAGGTCGAGGCCGTGGTCTCCGAGACCTGCCTCCTCTCGACCAACACCAGCTCGCTGTCGATCACCGAGATGGCCTCGGGGCTGGCTCACCCCGAGCGGGTCGTGGGCTTCCACTTCTTCAACCCGGTGGCGGTCATGCCGCTGGTCGAGGTGGTGCGCGGCGCGCAGACCGACGACGCGACTCTCGCCACCGCGTTCGCGACGGGCAAGGCCCTGAAGAAGACGTGCATCCTCGTCACGGACTCCCCCTCGTTCATCGTCAACCGGCTGCTCGGCCGGTGGATGGGCGAGGTGGCGCGGGTGGTCGACGAAGGCACCCCGATCGAGGTCGTCGACGCGGCGTTCGCCGGGCTCGCGCCGATGCCCCCGTTCGTCCTCCTGGGCCTCGTCGGACCCGCGATCGCGTTGCACAACAACGAGACCCTGGCCGCGGCCTACCCCGACCGCTTCTACGTCTCCGACGGGCTGCGGCGGGTCGTGGCCGAAGGGAAGCGGTCGTTCTACACCGAGCGCGAGGGGCGGCCCGTCGTCGACGAGGAGGTGCGGGCGCTCCTGCCTCACGCGGCCGAGCCGGTCGTGCTCGACGCCGCGGCGGTACGCGAGCGGGTGCTCTCGGTGATCGCCGACGAGGCGCGGCGGATGGTCGACGAGGGCGTCGTGCAGGCGCCCATGGACCTCGACCTGGCCATGATCACCGGCGCCGGCTTCCAGCTCTGGAACGGCGGCATCACCCCCCTGCTCGACCGCAGCGGCGTCGCCGAACGGGTCACCGGGCGCCGCTTCCTGCCGCCCGGGGTGGCCAGCGTCCCCGTCTGAGCCACCGGGCACCTGTGGACGCCGGTGGACGGCTGGGCCTGCGCCTCGTCAGGGCAGGAGGTGCGCGGTCAGGCCCCGTTCGACGAAGTCGCTCAGCTGGCTCGGCGTCCATCCGGCCGCGTTGACCAGCCGGTCGTAGAGGGTGGAGTAGAGCAGGAGGACGTCGCGCGCCTGCTCGCGCGAGACGTCGGGTCGGAGGTGGCCCCCGTCGGCGAGGTAGGCGGCGTTGTGCTCCATGCGCCGGGCCCGCTCGGTCTCGATCCGGGTCTGCAGCTCGGCCACCTCGGCATCGGCGTAGGCGGCTCGCTCGACGATGCGGTAGATCGGATCGGCCACGGCGCCGACCTCGGCGGACAGCCGGGCCCAGGACCGGACGATGGCCGCACCGTCGGCCGCGGCCACCGACGCGGCGTCGCTGCGCTGCTCCGCGTGGGTCGGCCCGGAGCCCGCCAGAGAGAGGTCCCACACGGCCTTGAGCAGGCCCGCCTTGGACCTGAACCACGTGTAGACGCTCTCGGGTGACACGTCGGCGTCGGCGGCCACGGCGGCCACCGTCGTGGAGGCGTACCCCTCGGTGAGGAAGCGCCGGCGTGCGGCCTCGAGCACCGCCTCGCGGCGCTGGGCGGCGCGAGCCTGCCGCCCCGTCGCGTCGTAGCGACGTCGTGCCTGGTGGCGGTTGACAGGACCTGGCATGAGGAGCACCCTTCGAATCAGATACATACCACTGTATCGAAAAGAAGAGGTCACGCATGGACCCGCACCGCTCCCCTTCGCAGCTCCTCGAGGGCATCGTCGCCTCGACCAACGCGCACGACCTCGACGGGCTCGTCGACTGCTTCGCGCCGGACTACGTCCTGACCGACCCGGTCCATCCGGCGCGGTCGTTCGTCGGCTCCGCCCAGGTGCGCACTAACTGGGGCACCCTCTTCGAGGCCATCCCGGACGTCCGGCTCGAGGTGCATCAGCACACCGTGACCGACACCGGCTTCTGGCTGGAGGCCGCCCAGAGGGGCACGCGGCGGGACGGCGCGGCGATGCACGCCCAGATGGTCTTCATCGCCACCGTGGCGGCAGGCCGGGTCGCCAGTGCGCACGTCTACGTCGCCCCCGTGGAACCCGGTGGCCCCGGCATCGACGCGGTGATGGCCGTCATGGCGGGGCGGCCCGCACCTCGGCCCTTGGCCGAGCCCGCAGGCGGTCGGCCGTGATCACCGTGGTGGGCGGGACCGGTCGGCTCGGCCGGCTCGTCGCCGCCCGGCTGACGGCCGACGGCCAGGCGGTGCGCGTCGTGGGCCGGTCGGCTCCTGGGGCACCGGTCGCCGGTGCGGAGTTCAGGGCGGCGGACGTCCGACGACCGTCGACCCTCCCCGAGGCACTGTCGGGTTCGGAGGTCGTCGTGTCCGCGATGCACGGGATGGACCCCCGCGCCGGTGAGTCGCCCGCCGAGGTGGACCGCGACGGGAATGACGCCCTCATCGCCGCGGCGCGCGCCGTGGGTGCCCGCATCGTGCTCGTGTCGGTCATCGGCGCCGGCCCGGACCATCCCCTCGAGCTCTTCCGGATGAAGGCCGCCGCCGAGACCACCCTCCGGTCGGGTGCCCCGGCCGGTGCGCCCGACTGGACGATCGTGCGCGCCTCCGCCTTCGCCGAGATGTGGCTCGACGTCTTCCGGCAGACGGGCGGCCGGTCGGGCGTGCCCAAGGTCCTCGGCGCCGGCCGTAACCCGGTCAACGTCGTGTCCGTCCATGACGTCGCCGTCGCCGTCGCGCGCGCCGCCACCGACGCGGCGCTGGCCGGCCGCGTCATCGAGGTCGCCGGCGACGACCTGAGCCTCACCGAGCTTGCCGCCCTCGTCACCCCGCCGGGTCGGCAGCCCGGGCACCTCCCGACCGCCCTGGTGTCGGCCCTCAGCATGGTGCTGCGGCCAGTCCGGCCGGGCCTGTCCCGGGTCATGCGGCAGACGCTGGAGATGGAACGGCTTCCCCTGCGCGCCGACGCCCATTCGGACACCAGGCCTACCCGTGGCTCCCGCACACACCCATCGCCCCTCTGGCCCTGCGAGCGAGCACCTGACCCAGCTCCTCGGCGCGTCAACGACGGGCATATCTCATATGTGAGATATCCTCGCCCGCTATGACCGTCACCGACACCGACGACCTACCTGCAGCGGATCGGCTCGCTGATCCGCGACGCGCGCCGCCACAAGGGCCTCACGCAGAGCGAGCTGGCCGCGGTCGCTGCGGCACCAGCCAGAGTGCGGTCGTCCGCATCGAGCAGGGCCAGCAGAACCTCAGCCTGGAGACGCTCGCCCGGATCGGCGAGAGCCTCGACTCCGAGTTCGTCTCGCTCGGCCACTCCGGCCGCCCAGCACCTGCGCATCGTCGGGCGGCCAGAAGCTGCACGGCTCCATCGACGTCAAGACGTCGAAGAACGCCGCCGTCGCCCTGCTGTGCGCGTCGCTGCTCAACCGGGGCCGCACGACGCTGCGCAACCTCGCCCGGATCGAGGAGGTCAACCGGATCCTCGAGGTGCTGTCGTCGATCGGCGTCAAGACCCGCTGGCTGCCCGACAGCAACGACCTCGAGATCGTGCCGCCGGCCCAGCCTCGACCTCGACGGCATCGACGTGGAGGCGGCCCGCCGCACCCGCACGGTCATCATGTTCCTCGGCCCGCTCCTGCACGACCAGGCGAGTTCCGCCTCCCGTACGCCGGCGGCTGCGACCTCGGCACGCGCACCGTCGAGCCCCACATGTCCGCGCTGCGGGCCTTCGGGCTCGACGTCGTCGCCACCCACGGCTTCTACGAGGCCGACGTCGACACGAGCCGCCGGCCGGCGCGCCCATCGTCCTCACCGAGCGCGGTGACACCGTCACCGAGAACGTCCTGCTCGCCGCCGCCCGCCACGACGGCGCCACGGTGATCCGCAACGCCAGCCCCAACTACATGGTGCAGGACCTGTGCTTCTTCCTGGAGAAGCTCGGCGTGCGCATCGAGGGCATCGGCACGACCACGCTCACGGTGCACGGGGTCGCCGCACATCGACGTCGACGTGGAGTACTCCCCCTCGGAGGACCCCATCGAGGCGATGAGCCTGCTCGCCGCCGCCGTCGTCACCGAGTCGGCGATCACCATCCGCCGGGTGCCGATCGAGTTCATGGAGATCGAGCTGGCCACCCTCGAGGGGATGGGCATGCAGTACGCCATCTCCGAGGAGTACCACTCGCGCCAACGGGCAGACCCGGCTCGTCGACCTCACCACGGTGCCCGGTCCGCTGCACGCGCCGATCGACAAGATCCACCCGATGCCGTTCCCGGGCCTCAACATCGACAACCTGCCGTTCTTCGCGCTCATCGCGGCCGTGGCCGAGGGCACGACGATGCTGCACGACTGGGTCTACGAGAACCGGGCGATCTACCTCACCGAGCTGACCAAGGTCGGCGCCAAGGTGCAGCTGCTCGACCCGCACCGGGTGCTCATCGAGGGCCCGACCCGCTGGCGCGCCGCCGAGGTCATGTGCCCGCCGGCGCTGCGCCCGGGGGTCGTCGTCCTGCTCGCGATGCTGGCGGCGCCCGGCACCTCGGTGCTGCGCAACGTCTACGTCATCAACCGCGGCTACGAGGATCTCGCCGAGCGGCTCAACGCGCTCGGCGCGACGATCCAGGTCTTCCGCGACATCTGAGCCGACGCGGCGGTAGGCGTACCCGCCGAGCCTGGCGGGGACGCATACGGCCGGGGGGCAAGTGTGGGTGGACACCACATGCGCCGGACCGCACCCGTTCCCTAGTGTCGCCGTCATGTCACCGACGACGACAGCGTCCATCGACCTCCACGGCCGCACCGCCCTGGTCACCGGCGCGGCCAGTGGGATCGGCGCGGCAGTGGTCGAGCGCTACCTCGAGGCCGGCGCGCGGGTCGTGGCGGTCGACCGCGACGAGTCGGGGCTCAACGCCCTCGTCGACCGGCTCGGGGCGGACGCGCTGTCGACCGTGGCCGCCGACCTCTCCGACCTCGACGCGCTCGCGGCGCTGCCGACCGACGTCGACATCCTCGTCAACAACGCGGGGGTGCAGCACATCGCCCCGGTGCACGAGTTCCCGCTGGACCGCTTCGAGCTGATGCTCGACCTCATGCTCCACGCCCCCTTCCGGCTCATCCGGCAGAGCCTGCCCCACATGTACGCCCAGGGCTGGGGTCGCGTCGTCAACGTCTCCAGTGCCCACGGGCTGCGGGCGAGCGCCTACAAGAGCGCATACGTCACCGCGAAGCACGGGCTCGAGGGCCTGTCCAAGGTCGTCGCCCTCGAAGGCGCGGAGCACGGGGTGACCAGCAACTGCATCAGCCCCGGCTACGTGCGGACCCCGTTGGTGGAGAAGCAGATCGCCGACCAGGCCGCGACCCGCGGCCTGCCCGTCGAGGAGGTACTCGACAAGGTCATGCTCGAGCGGATGGCGGTCAAGCGGCTCGTCGAGCCGGCCGAGGTCGCCGAGCTGGCCGCCTTCCTGTGCGGCCCGGCCTCGGCGTCGGTCACCGGTACCTCGCTGACGATGGACGGGGGCTGGACGGCGCAGTGAGGCCCTCGCGGTGTGGGGCGCCCACACCTGCAGCCGTCTAGGCTCACGTGGTCATGGCGTCCACCACCACCTCCGAGAGCAGCGCGTCCCAGCTGCTGCGGCTGTTGGCCAACCACAGTGGCGTCGCGGAGATCGCCGCCCTCGATGCCCCCGACGGCGAGCGCGACCTCGCCCTGCGGATCCGCGACGACGTCGACCGGCGCCGGCGCCGGGAGACCGAGCTGTCGGCCCTCGTCGACACCGCGCGTGACCTCGCCTCGCTCAGCGACCCGAACGGCGTCCTCGACGCCGTCACCCGGCGCGCCCGGGTGCTCCTCGGCACCGACGTCCTGGCTCGCACCGCGGCGGCGACGGTCGCCGGGGTCGGTCCGCTGACAGGGGTCGACGCCGTCGAGGCGGGGTTCGCGGAGGCGGTGCGCACGGTGCGGGCCATGGTCGCGCTTGGCCACGTCGGCACGGGGGCGGCCTCCGTCGACCTCGGGTTCGCGGGCCTCGTGGTCGGGACCACGCCCGACATCGCCGCCTACGTGACCGGCACCCTCGGTGCCGTCACCGACTACGACGACCTGCGGGGCACCAACCTCCTCGGCACCCTGGAGGCCTTCTTCGCCGCCGGGTGCAGCCCCCGGCATACGGCCACCCGCCTGCACGTGCACGTCAACACCGTGGCGCAGCGCCTGGAGCGGATCACCGCCCTGCTGGGGCCGACGTGGCTGCAGCCCGACCGGGCGCTCGAGATCCAGCTGGCCCTACGGCTGCTGCGTCTCATGTCCGGCTGACCGACGGCTGGTCAGCCCCCCAGGACCGCCGTCAACCGGTCGGCGAGCGCGTCGGGGTCAGCCCGATCTCCTCGAGCACCTCGCCGCGCGAGCCGTGGTCGAGGAAGCGCTTGGGTATGCCGTGCGGGTGCACGGGCACGTGGATCCCGCCTCTGTCGCAACGCCAGCGAGATCTGCGACGCCGACACCTCCGACGACGAGGTTGTCCTCCACGACGGCCACGACCCCGGCGTCACGGGCGAGCGCGACGAGGTCGTCGCTCACCGGCAGGCACCAGCGGGGGTCCACGACCCGCGACCGTATGCCCCTGCGCGGTGAGCTTCTCGGCCACCGCGACGGCGGTCGCGGCCATCTCCCCCAGGCCGACGAGCAGCAGCTCGACGGGCGCGTCCGCCGCGGGCTCGACGAGCACGTCGACCGACCCGACGGTCCGCAGTGCCGGGATGCGGCGCCGGGGGGTTCTGCTTGGAGAACCGGATGACGCTCGGCGCGTCGGCGATATCGACCGCCTCGCGCAGCGCCCGGGTGAGCTCATGAGCGTCCCGCGGGGCGCAGAGGTGCAGGCCGGGGACCATGCCGGTCGAGCGTCATGTCCCACATGCCGTTGTGCGACGCACCGTCGGTGCCGGTGACCCCGGCCCGGTCGAGGACGAACGTCACGCCGGCGCGGTGCAGCGCGCAGTCCATGAGCAGCTGGTCGAACGCCCGGTTGAGGAACGTCGCGTAGACGCAGACGACCGGGTGCAGCCCCCCGAACGCGAGACCGGACGCCATGGTGACTGCGTGCTGCTCGGCGATGCCGACGTCGAAGACCCGGTCGGGATAGACGCTCGGCGAACTCCTTGAGCCCCACCGGGATGAGCATCGCGGCGGTGATGGCGACGATGTCGGGGCGCTCCTCGCCGAGCCCGACCAGGGCGTCGCTGAACTCGTCGGTCCAGATCCGGCCCTTGACCTGCAGGGGCAGCCCCGTCTCGGGGTTGATCTTGTCGACGGCGTGGAACCGGTCGGCGTCGTCCTTGCGGGCGTGCTCGTAGCCCTTGCCCTTCTTCGTGAGCACGTGGACGAGCACGGGGCCGCCGAACGCCCGGGCGCGGCGCAGCGCCGCCTCGACGGCCTGCTCGTCGTGGCCGTCGATGGGGCCGAGGTACTTCAGGCCGAGGTCCTCGAAGATGCCCTGCGGCGCGACGATGTCCTTGATCCCCTTCTTCATCCCGTGCATGGCGCCGTACATCGCGCCCCCGATCACGGGCGTACGCGACAGGGCGCCCTTGCCCCAGTCGAGCACCGACTCGTAGCCGCGGGTCGTGCGCAGCGTGGCGAGGTGGTGGCCAGGCCGCCGGTGGTCGGCGCATAGGAGCGCTCGTTGTCGTTGACGACGATGACGAGCGGCAGGTCCTTGTCGACGGCGATGTTGTTGATCGCCTCCCAGGCCATCCCGCCGGTGAGCGCGCCGTCGCCGATGACCGCGACGGTATGCCGGTCGCGCTCGCCCGTGAGGCGGCGCGCCTTGGCGATGCCGTCGGCCCACGACAGGGCCGTCGACGCGTGGGAGTTCTCGACGACGTCGTGCTCGGACTCGGTCCGGCTGGGGTAGCCGGACAGCCCGCCCCGCATCCGCAGCCGCTCGAAGTCGTGCCGACCCGTGAGCAGCTTGTGCACGTAGGACTGGTGGCCCGTGTCGAAGACGATGGTGTCGTCGGGCGACTGGAAGACCCGGTGCAGGGCGATGGTGAGCTCGACGACGCCGAGGTTGGGGCCGAGGTGACCGCCGGTGCGCGACACCGACGTGACGAGGAACTCGCGGATCTCCGGCGGCCAGCTGCTCGAGCTGTGACGGGTCGAGACGCCGGAGGTCGTCTGGTCCGTCGATGGTGTCGAGCAGGGGCACGGCAGGTCCTTCGGTGTGGTCGGCTAGCCGCACCACTGTAGTTCAGCGACCCTCGTCAGCCCCGGACTCCGGGCCGTGGACCACCACGGTGACGCCGGCCGTGGCCCGGGTCACCATGACCGTGCCGTCGGCGGCGACGTCGAGGTCGACCTCTCCCGCACCGAGCCGCAGACCCTCGACACGCATCGCCCCGTAAGCCGCCGGACGCACCGGATGTACGTGCAGGGTGGCGGACGCCGCATCGGGGCGCAGACCGAGGGCCACCGTCAGCAGCGCCACCGCGGAGGCCGCGGACCACGCCTGGGGGCGGCACGCCGCGGGGTAGGGCGCGGGCCGGCCCATGAGCGGCTCCCCGGAGTACAGCTCGGGCCAGCGGTAGCCGAACGCCTCGGCCGACGCGAGCAGTGTGCGCGCGACGATGACGGCCTCCGACCGAAACCCCTCCGCCGCGAGGCCCAGGGCCGCGATCGCGGTGTCGTGCGTCCAGATCGAGCCCGTGTGGTAGCCGATGGGGTTGTAGCCGCCGTTGCCGGTGCCGAGCGTCCGGACGCCGAACCGGTCGAGCAGCTCGGGGCCCGAGAGCGCCGCCGCCACGAGGGCGGCCTCGTCCCGGGTCAGCGTCGACGTACCGAGCGTGTGGCCCATGTTGGAGGCGAGGCCGTCGACGAGGCGCCCGGTCCCGTCGACCGCGAGGCCCAGGTAGCGGCCCAGGACGGGCCGAGGCGGGTCGGCGTCCACCGGGCCGGCGTCCGCGTGGTCGGTCACCCAGTAGCGGTCGCGCACCCGCCCGCGCAGGTCCTCGGCCCGCTTGCGGAGGTCGTCCTCACCGCCCCGACCGAAGGCCTCGGCGAGCGTGGCGGCGCACTCGAGCGCGTGCACCGTGTACGCCTGGGCCTCTACGAGGGCGATCGGGGCCGCGCCGAGGCGGCCGTCCCGGAAACGGATGGCGTCGCCGGAGTCCTTCCAGCCCTGGTTCGAGAGTCCGAGACCGGTGTCGTCGAGGTACTTCAGCAGCCCGTCGGGGTCGGGCACCGCGTCCCCGGTCAGCCAGCCGACGGCCGCGTCGAGGACGTCGAAGAGCTCGCGCACGGCGTCGTCGGAGAGGCCCCAGCGCCACGCGTCGTGCAGTAGGACGACCCACAGGGCCGTGGCGTCCACGCTGCCGAAGTAGACCGCGGGGAGGCTCATGCCGGTGGCCGGGTCGACGTACGGCACGCGGCGCACCTCGTGGGGGATCTTCCCGGGCGCCTCGCCGGAGAGCGGGTCGTGCCGGACCCCCTGTCGACGCCCCAGGGCCCGGAGCGTCCCGTGGGCGAGATCCGTGCCGAGGGGCAGCGTGAGCTGGGCCGCCCAGATCGAGTCACGGCCGAACAGCGTGAGGTACCAGGGGGTTCCGGCCGCGGCGAAGGCGTCACCGGGGGCCTCGGGGTCGGTGAGGACCAGGGCCCGGAGGTCGGCGAGGGCGGCATCGACGGTGGGTGCGAGCCGGGGGTCGTCGCCGGTCACGCGCAGGGGCCACCGCACCCGCGAGCCGCCCGGGTCGGCATCGAGGTTCGACCCCCGTCGCCTCGTCGTCGTGACGCGCAGCACGACCTGACCGGCGTCGCCCGGGCCCAGGTCGAGGTCGAACCACGCCTCGACGGCGCCGTCGGTCTCCACCAGGCGGGCCGGTGCCGGCTCCAGCGCGACGCGGGTCTCGTGCCAGTCGTCGCGGAACACGGCGCCGTGCGCCGACAGCGTCGGGGGAAGGCGGGGGAGGTCGGTGAGCCCCGACTTGACGGTGGCGATCGCGGCGCCGTCGGCCGCGATGCGCAGGCGCAGGGCACCGGTCACCTGCCGGTCCGCGCGGGAGACCACGCCGACCCGCTCGACGAGCCCTCCGGCGACGAGGTCGCGGGAGCGGCGCACCTCCACGACGGGGTCGGGGGTCGTCGAGCCGAGGGTGCGGGCCGAGCCGAAGAACTCGGCGTGGGCGCCCAGCGCGCCGTGGGCCACCGGGGCCGGCCGCTCGCCGGCGAGCTCGACGTCGAGCACGCTGACCACCCGGCGGTCGTCGACGTAGACGCCCTGCGCGCCGTCGGACGCGATGTCGCCGCAGTGGTCGCTGACGGCCGTGACGTTCCCCCACACCGCGACGACGAGCTCGTGGAGCCACGGCTGGCGCGGCTGGCGCGCCCCGCCCGGCCGGTGCGGGGCGGGGGCCGTGGATCGCGAGGCCGCGGGGGGGGCGGGCCGGTCGTGCCGTGACGGGGCGGGCATCGGGATCTGCGGCCTTCCGTGGAGACGTGGGGGGTGCGAGCGGATCTTCCCCTTGACAGCAGGGCCGCGAGCCAGGAACTATCCGGGGACACCCTTTATGAACGATCAAATCGCTGTCAAGGCCACGACCGGCTCGGCGGGTTTGAACGATCACATCGCACATCAGGACGCCGGGCCCGCTTCGGGCCCGGCTCAGCGCCCGAACCAGGGCTCCACACGACGACGAGGTCGGGAGGTCGAGACACGTGCGCACCGCACGCCGTGACCGGGCCACCCTCGTCGACGTCGCCGCCGCCTCCCACGTCTCCCGGCAGACGGTGAGCAACGCACTGAACAACCCGGAGCGGGTGGCGCCGGAGACCCTGGAGCGCGTGCTCGCGGAGATCGAGCGGCTGGGCTTCCGTCCGAACCGGGCCGCCCGGTCGCTGCGGCGCCAGCGGGCCAACGCCATCGGTCTGCAGCTGGAGACCGTGGCGGCCCGGGGCTTCGGCAACCTCCACGACCCCTTCCTGGCCGCGCTCGCGGCCTCGTCGCAGTCGGCCGACGCCCACCTGATCACCTTCGTCGCCGAGGAGGGGGACGTGCTCGCCACCTACGAGCACCTCCTCGACACCCAGGTCGTCGACGGGTTCGTCCTCACGCATACCCGTCACGACGACCCGCGAGCCGGCTGGCTGCGCGAGCGCGACGTCCCCTTCGTCGCCTTCGGTCGCCTCTGGGACGAGCCGGCCATCACCTCGTGGGTCGACGTCGACGGCTATACCGGCACGGTCGCCGCCGTGGAGCACGTCCGCGGCCGGGGCTACCAGCAGATCGCCTTCGTCGGCTGGCCGCCGGGCTCGCCGGTCGGCGATGACCGCCGCAACGGGTGGCTGGCGGCGACGGCCGACCTCGGCCAGGACCCCGCCCGGCTCAGCGCGACGACCCCTCAGGACGCCATGGACGCCGCCACCGCGACGGACGAGGTGCTCGACCGCCTGCGCCCCGGCGACGCGATCGTCTGCGTCTCCGACCTCGTCGCGTTCGGTGCCAGCCTCGCCCTCGGCCGGCGCGGCCTGCAGCCCGGACGTGACGTCGGGATCATCGGCTTCGACGACATCGACCTCGCCCAGGCCTTCTCGCTCAGCACGGTGCGGCAGCCGCTCGACGACATCGCCGGCGAGCTCGTGCGGATGATCGAACGGCCGCGCGCCCCCGACGAGGGGGTGGTCATCTCCCCCACGGTCGTCAGTCGTGGCAGCACCGCCCCCTGAGACCCCCGAGTCCGTATGCCCCCAGCCCCCCAGCTCCATTCGTCAGCTCATCACCCCAGCAGTGTCAGCCCGGCCACGGTGGCCGGTAGGAGGAGAACCATGCAGTCAACGACCACACGCTCCGTCAGGGGACTCCTGGCGGTCGGTGCCGTCGCATCCCTCGGCCTCGCCGCGTGCTCCAGCGGCGGCGGCGGCTTCGACACCCCCGCGGCCACGCAGGCACCCGCCGCCGGCCCGGTCACGGTCAAGTTCATGATCACGTCCAACGGCCCCGCCGACGTCAAGCTCCAGCAGGACACCGTCAAGGCCTGGGAGACCAAGACCGGCAACAAGGTCGAGGTCATCGCCGCGTCCGACATCAACCAGCAGCTCAGCCAGGGCTTCGCCGCCGGCTCCCCGCCGGACGTCTTCTTCACCGACGCCAACGTCTTCCCGACCTACGCCAAGGCCGGCAACATGCTCGCCTACGGCGACAAGGTGACGGCCAAGAGCGACTTCTACCCGAACCTCGTCAAGACGTTCACGTACGACAACAAGTTCTACTGCGCGCCCAAGGACTTCTCGACCCTGGCCCTCATCATCAACACCGAGATGTGGACCAAGGCCGGTCTGACCGACGCCGACGTGCCCAAGACCTGGGCCGACCTGGAGAAGGTGGCCACCAAGCTCAACGTCGACGGTCACAAGGGCCTCGTCATCGGCGACACCCGCGACCGCATCGGCGCCTTCATGAAGCAGGCCGGCGGGTGGATCGTCAACGGCGACCAGACCAAGATGACGGCCGACTCCGCGGAGAACCTCGCCGCGCTGCAGGAGGTGCAGAAGCTGCTAGCCAGCGGCACGACCGCCTTCCCCAAGGCCGTCGACGCCGGCTGGAGCGGTGAGGCGATCGGGAAGAACAAGACCGCCATGGCCATCGAGGGCAACTGGATCAAGGGCGCTGTCAAGAGCGACTACCCCAACCTGAAGTGGAAGGCCGTCGAGCTCCCCGCCGGTCCCGCCGGCAAGGGGACCCTGTCGTTCACGCAGTGCTACGGCGTCGCGTCCGCGAGCAAGAACCAGGCCGCCGCCATCGACCTCGTCAACTACCTGTCGACGGCCGACCCGGCCCTCGCCCTGGCCAAGGGGCTCGGCGTCATGCCGGCCCTGCAGTCCGCGGCCGCCGGCTACAAGTCGGCGTTCCCCGACGAGGAGGCCTTCCTCGCCGGTGCGTCGTACGCGCAGGGCCCGGTCACGGTGGCCGGGATGGACCCGGTGCTGAAGGACTTCGACAGCCAGATCGGCACTCTCCCCGGTGCCGACCCCAAGGCGCTGCTCCAGCGCCTACAGAAGAACGGCGAGGCGATCCTCAAGTAGCCCCCCCCAGAGGTGTGGGCGCGCGGCTCCGACCGAGCCGCGCGCCCACACCCCGGCTGCCGCTCGCCCTGTTCGAACCTGCTCGAACCCGCTCGACCCTGCTCGAACCTGCTCGCCCCCCTGTTGTCTCGACCCCGAAGGGCCCCGCCGTGACCACGTCAACGCAGACCCGGCCTGTGCCACCTCCCGCCGCCCCGAAGGGTCGCTCGGGCCGCTCGGCCCGGTCGGCGGAGACCCGCTCCGGCTGGCTCTTCGTGCTCCCGGTTCTCGTGATCCTCGGCATCTTCCTCGCCGCGCCCATCCTCATCGCCTTCTGGGTGAGCGTCAGCGACTGGGCGGGGAAGGGGTCGCCGCTCGCCTCGTCCGTGCACTTCGTCGGCCTCGACAACTACCGGCAGCTGCTCGGTGAGGACTCCCTGGCGCGCAGCGACTTCGCCACCTCGATCCGCAACAACTTCTACTACGTGCTGCTCGTCGTCCCGATCCAGACGGTGCTCGCCCTCGCACTCGCGATCCTGCTCAACCAGCGGCGCCTGCGGGGGCTCAGCTTCTTCCGCACGTCCTACTACTTCCCCTCGGTGACCAGCTCCGTCGCCATCGCCACCGTCTTCCTCTTCCTCTTCGCGGGAGCGGGCAGCGTCAACGCGATCCTGTCGTTCCTCGGGATCAAGGGACCCAACTGGTTCGCCGACCCGCGCGGGATCGGCCACCTCATCCTCGGCGGCCTGGGCGTGGGCAACGGCCCCGACGGCGAGGGTCCGGCCTTCATGACCTCGCACGAGGCCCTCGGCCTCAGCTTCTGGGACTGGGTGTCCGGGCCGTCGGTGGCCATGTGCACGATCATCCTGCTCGTCATCTGGGTGTCGGCCGGTGGCTACATGCTCCTGTTCCTCGCCGCCCTCCAGAACATCCCCGACGAGGTCTACGAGGCGGCCTCGATCGACGGCGCGTCGACGATGCGCAGCACGTTCTCCATCACCATCCCGCTGCTGCGCCCGACGCTCGTCACGGTGCTCACCCTGGGGTTGATCGGCACGTGGCAGGTCTTCGACCAGATCTACATCATGTCGAAGGGCGCCCCGGCCAAGACGACGCTGACCCCGGCCTTCCTCGCCTACGACTCGTCGATCAACAACGGGCAGTGGGGCCAGGGCACGGCCATCGCGTTCCTGCTCTTCGCACTCATCATCCTGCTCACCCTCGTGCAGACCTGGCTGCTGCGGGAGCGCGGCGCCACAGGCGTACGCCAACGGTCGTTCGTCGCTCGCATGTTCACCCGCACGTCAGGAGAAGGCCGATGACCGCCCCCACCTCGGTGCGCGCCGCGCGCGACGAGCAGTCCGGTCCCGTGGTCGCGGCGCCCGCCCCCCACGGCACCCGCCGCCGGTTCCTCAAGGCCGGGGGGTACTCGCTGCTCGTCGTCTTCGCGCTGATCTACCTGTTCCCGTTCGTCATCCAGATCGGGACGAGCTTCAAATCCGACGAGGACGCGACGAACAGCCCGCTCAACCCGATCCCCGCCCACTGGACGTTCGCGGCCTACACCCAGCTCTTCCAGCAGGACTTCCCGCTGTGGCTGAAGAACTCGATCATCGTGGCCATCTTCGTCACGGTGGGACGGGTCTTCTTCGACTCGCTGGCGGGGTATGCGTTGGCGCGCCTGCGGTTCCGCGGCCGTCAGGTGGTCATGTCGACGATCATCGCGACGATGGCGGTGCCCGGCGTCGTGCTCCTGATCCCGAAGTTCCTCATCATCAAGCAGCTCGGTATCTACGACACCTACCAGGGCATGATCGTGCCGCTGCTCGCCGACGCTGCGGGCGTGTTCATCATGCGCCAGTTCTTCCTCACGATCCCGCTCAGCCTCGAGGAGGCGGCGAAGCTCGACGGGGCGGGCATCTTCCGCACGTTCTGGTCGGTGGTGCTGCCCATCGCCCGGCCGGCCCTCATCACCATCACGATCATGTCCTTCCAGTCCTCGTGGAACGAGCTGCCCCACTTCCTCGTGTCGCGGGCCAGCCCCGAGCTCAACACGCTGACCACCGGCGTGGCCGGGCTCCTCACCGGAGCGCTCGGCGCCGGGAACCGCTATCCCCTCAAGCTGGCCGCCGCGGTGCTCATGACCATCCCGGTGGCGGTGATGTTCTTCGTCTTCCAGAAGCGCATCATCTCGGGCTCGCTGGACGGAGCGGTCAAGGAGTGAGGCCCGGTGCCCGCTGCTCGTGGGTGCCCGCCACCCACGATGAACCCGGCGGGTCTCCCTACAGCCGCGGGATGAACCGCTTGCCCTGCAGCGCCTCGAGGACCAGGGCCGAGCTGCGCTTGGCCGCGACCAGCCGCAGGCCCTCCGCTTCGAGGTTGCTCATGATCTCCGCCAGGGCCTCGGTCGTCACGTGTGGGCCGAGCTCGACCCGGGCCTCACGGTAGGCCTGGCGCATGGCGGCGACCTGACCGTCGATGTGGCGGTCGGCCAGCCAGGCGAGGGCGATCGGGTTCTTGCGCCACCCGGCATAAGAGCGGTAGTCCGGCGGGCAGTGGTCCAGCAGCCAGCCGACGGCCCGGTCCTCCCACCCCGGGCTGTGGGCCGGGGGCACCGAGGCGGGCCAGCCGGGGGGAACTGCGGTGCTCACCGCGCCAGTCTCCCCCGCCCGGCTCCTGCGGCGGCTACCAGTTGGCCTGGGCCGGAGGCTGGGGCAGCGGGACGGTCGGTGGGTGGACGACGTAGACGATGCCGCCGCTGCCGCGTAGCCAGGCCGCCTCGAGCTCGGCCCGGTCGTAGACCGCCCGCACCCGCGCGTTGTCAGCGAGGAGGTGTGACGCCGGGTCGTTGACGACGACGTCGCCATCGCGGGTGAAGCCGCGGACGACGAGCAGGTGGCCGCCGGTGCTGTACCCCGCTCCCGTCAGCTCGCTCTCGTCGAAGGAGACCGAGGCCACCAGGGGGATCTCGGCGGCCACGAACGCCTCAGCCTCGGTGAGCGACCGCAGCCGGGTGACGAACGCCACGAGACCGAAGCGGGCGGCATACCCCGTGTTGAAGGGCCAGTTGCCGGCCGCCTCGTAGGCGTGGTCGAACACCTGCCGTGCGGCGTGGTCGACGACCGCGTCGACCGGCGGAGCGACCCAGGCGGCGTCAGCCGGTGTCGGCCCGGTGCCCCAGAAGGCCAGGACCATCGCGACGGACGTCGGTGAGCACCAGGCCTCTCCCCCGGCGTCCCACTGTGGGTAGTGGCCCCGGTGCACCTCCTGGGAGAGGGGTGGGACGTCGAGCTCGAGCCCCAGGGCCGAGGCCGGCCCGAGGGCACTGGGCGGATGCGGCCCCTTCTCGGGCGGCCCGGCGACCATCGCCCCGAGCAGGGTGACGGAGGGGGTGGCGCTCGTCCCGGCGAGCCGGAACAGGGTCAGCTCGAGCTGCCAGGCGACGAGGTCCGGACTGCCGTTCGTCGCCAGCGTGTCCGTCCGGATGGTGGCCCCGGGCGTGACCTGACCCGGGACGGAGCACCGGTGGATCGCGCCGCCGTCGGCCGGGTCGTCCCCCGCCCACCGGCCCATGACGAACCAGCTCCCGCCCCCGTCTCGGGTGACGGTGCGCGCCCGAACCTCCAGCCACGTGCCTGGTGGGGTGGTGGCGTTCCAGGACGCGACGAGCTCGGCGATGGCGAAGCCCGGCTCGATGGTCGGCGAGGCCCACGTCGCGGTGTCGTAGGTGCTGGTCGGTCGCTCGGGGGCGTCGGTGTGGGGGTCGGCGTAGTCGCGGGTCCCGGTGGAGGTGACCAGGGTGAGCGCCCCGTCGACCACGGCCGTGCCCAGGTGCGTCCCGTCGGCGAGGGCCTCGCCCCGCCACCCCACGAACGAGACGTCTCGCACGGTCGGTCCCCTTCAGTCGGCTCGGTCTGCGCGTCCACGATCGCACCCGAGCAGCTGCCCGAGCACGCCGGAGCCGGCCGGTGACCGCAGTCACCGACCGGTTCCGGCGCGGTGGAGTCAGGCGGTGGGCTGGGGGCCCTTCCGCGTGGCGACCAGCAGGAGCGCACCGAGGAGCAGGAGCGCGACGGCCCAGAGCAGAGCCGAGGCGTCCGCCCCGGTGTGGGCGAGCACCGGCACGACCGAGGCCATCACGGCCGGAGCCGCGGTGGAAGCCGCCGCCGAGACCGTGAGCAGCTGCGGCGTGACCGAGGCGGCCTGCACGTAGGACACGAGGGTCAGTCCCGGGGTGCCGGGGGTGCCGGGGGTGCCGGGGGTGCCGGGGGTGCCGGGGGTGCCGGGGGTGCCGGGGGTGCCGGGGGTGCCGGGGGTTCCGGGCGTGCCCGGAGTTCCGGGCGTGCCGGGCGTGCCGGGGGTTCCGGGCGTACCCGGGGTGCCGGGCGTACCCGGGGTGCCGGGGGTTCCGGGGGTGCCGGGGGTTCCGGGCGTACCCGGGGTTCCGGGCGTACCCGGGGTTCCGGGAGTGCCGGGGGTGCCGGGCGTACCCGGGGTGCCGGGCGTGCCGGTCGAGCAGCCAGAGGCCGAGGCGTTGCCGCCGAGCAGCCCCACCGCGTTGCAGCCCACGGTCACGGGAGCGTTGACCGGGAGGTTGACCTGGTTGCCACCACCGACGGACTGG
Organism: uncultured Actinomycetota bacterium; assembly: GCA_963752705.1. Taxonomy (GTDB): domain Bacteria; phylum Actinomycetota; class Actinomycetes; order Actinomycetales; family Dermatophilaceae; genus Lapillicoccus. The sequence goes on along the minus strand of CAVVZM010000003.1, from coordinate 1,650,253 downwards.
CCGCCCGTCGTGGTCTGGGTGGAGCCACCGTTGCCGCCGACGCCGGGCGCGGACTGGCCGCCACCCGTGACGACCGCGTTGCTGCCGAGCAGGGCGACCGCGTTGCCGGTCAGCGTCACCGGCGCGTACACCGGGGCGTTGACCTGGTTGCCGCCGAGGATCGACTGCGAGCCGTTGGTCGTCTGCGACGAGCTGCCGTTACCGCCGACGGCGGGAGCGGACGGGCCACCGATGACTCCGGCGTTGCTGCCGAGTGCGGAGATGGCGTTGCCGGAGACCGTCACGGGGGCGGTGACCGGGGCGTTGACCTGGTTGCCGCCGAGGATCGACTGCGAGCCGTTGGTCGTCTGCGACGAGCCGCCGTTAGCGCCGGCGGCGGGAGCGGACGGGCCACTGATGACTCCGGCGTTGCTGCCGAGTGCGGAGATGGCGTTGCCGGAGACCGTCACGGGGGCGGTGACCGGGGCGGTGACCTGGTTCCCACCGGCGATGGACTGCCGACCCGACGTGGTCTGGGTCGACCCGGCCGGGGCCGGGTTGGCGACGGTGGCCGCGGGGTGGCTGTTGGTCACCTTCGCGTTGCTGCCGGCGACCGAGACGGCGTTGCCCGAGACCGTCACCGGGGCGGTGACCGGGGCGTTGACCTGGTTCCCACCGGCGATGGACTGCCGACCCGACGTGGTCTGGGTCGACCCGGCCGGAGCCGGGTTGGCGACGGTGGCCGCGGGGTGGCTGTTGGTCACCTTCGCGTTGCTCCCGGCGACCGAGACGGCGTTGCCGGAGACCGTCACGGGGGCGGTGACCGGGGTGTTGACCTGGTTCCCACCGGCGATGGACTGCCGACCCGTCGTGGTCTGGGTCGATCCGGCCGGAGCCGGGTTGGCGACGGTGGCCGCGGGGTGGCTGTTGGTCACCTTCGCGTTGCTCCCGGCGACCGAGACGGCGTTGCCGGAGACCGTCACCGGGGCGGTGACCGGCGCGTTGACCTGGTTCCCACCGGCGATGGACTGCCGACCCGACGTGGTCTGGGACGAGGTCCCGGAAGCGTTGGTCGAGCTGGTCGGCGCCGCCACGGACGACACCTTGGCGTTGCTGCCCAGTGCCGAGACGGCGTTGCCGGCGACGGTCACCGGGGCGGTGACGGGTGCGGTGATCTGGTTGCCACCGAGGAGGCTCTGGGAGCCGTCCGTGGTGTCAGCGGAGGCCTGGGCGGCGAACATCACGCCGCCTGCCCCGACGAGGAGGGCTGCTTGCAGCCCCCTGCGCACGAATGCATGCATGGTCTTTCCTTCTCTCAGCTGGTTGATGGATGGCCGTGAGGCCGCACTGCGCTCGCGTCACGAAGGACGCCGAGCTGCCATCAATCAGGAGCGAAGGTGGGACGCCGGCCCAGCGAACCGGGGAGGTCCCAGGAGCGCGGAAGCCGGGCACGGGACGTCGCCAGGAGGACGACGAGACCGAAGAGCAGGACCGCCGCCGGCGCGGACGAGCCGCCTGCAGAGGAGGAAGCGAGGCCGCTCGTCGCCGCGACCACGCCGTCGAACGGCAGGCCCGGCAGCTGCGGAGCGGCGGGGGTTCCGGAGACCGCAAGGACCCCGGCGACGACCAGGCGCCTCAGCGACCCGAGGTCGGAGACGGACAACGACCGGGCCGCAGTCGACACGGACCGGAGGGCGGCACGGTCAGCAGTCTCCGCGGCGGTCTGGGCGGCGGTCTCAGCCGCGACCAGCGAGGTGGTGGCGGTGGGGGCGCCAGCGTCGGGAGCGACGGCGACAGGCCCGACGGGCTGGAGGACGGGCGTGGGGACCAGACCGCCCGCCGCCGGGGGGACGACTCCGCCGACCGGAGCGGTGGGTGCGAGCTCCGAGACGACCGCCGCAGCGCCGCTCACCGTGCCTGTCGCCGCATCCGTCGTGCCGGTGACCAGGGTGGTGACCGCCTGGGCCACCGGGGCCACGGGAGCGGTCACGGCGGTCAGCACGGGGGCGGCCACCGGGGCGACCTGCGAGGCCGTCCGCACCGTCGCGGCGACCGTGGCGACCGCCGCCGTGGGAGCGGTCCGAGCGACCATCTTCACGGTCTGCACGACCTGGGTGGCGGTGGTGTTCGCCCTGCTCACGGTGCTCACGGCGCTCGCCGCGGCCGCCACCGGCGTCGCCGCGGGCTTGACCGTCTGGGTCGTGGCTGCGGTCGTCGTCGTCGCAGCGGCGACGGTGGTGCTCGTGGCCTTCTCGACGACCGGAGCCACCGGGCTCGGCGATGCCGTCGTGGCCGCGGCGGTCGTCGTCGCGGTCTTCACCGCGCCGGTCAGACCACCGGCGAGACCGTCGGCGTGCGCCGCGCTGGAGCCGAGGAAGAACCACCCGACGAAGGCGGCGGTCACCAGGAGGGCGGCGCGTAGGAGGCGTCGAGCCGTGATCTGCGTCCACTCCATGCCGCTCACCTCCTCCGACCGCGAACCGAACCTGACGACGGGGCGTCTGCGCTGGACGCAGACGATGCCTGGCATCTACAAGATCACGGCGTTCGGCCGCGCGGAACCGGACAGATGGGTCTCTTGACCAAGATTTGACCTTTTACGGACATTCGCCCCATCGACCACGCCATTCCCCGCCCACGACGACGGCGTGGATCCATCAGGGATCCGCGCCGTCGGTGGCCTCGTGACGGGCGGTCCCGTCGCGCCGCTCAGGCGTTGACGAGCGAGCGCAGGACGTACTGGAGGATGCCCCCGGCGCGGTAGTAGTCGGCCTCACCGGGCGTGTCGATCCGGACGACCGCGTCGAACGTCACGTCAGCCGAATCAGGTTTGCTGGCAACGACATTGACCGTACGCGGCGTGTGGCCGTCGTTCAGCACGGTGATACCCGTGAGGGTATAGGTCTCGGTCCCGTCGAGACCGAGCGAGTCGGCGTTCTCGCCGGCCGGGTACTGAAGGGGCAGGACCCCCATGCCGATGAGGTTGGACCGGTGGATCCGCTCGTAGCTCTCGGCGACGACCGCCCGGACCCCGAGGAGCCGGGTCCCCTTGGCCGCCCAGTCCCGCGACGACCCCGATCCGTACTCCTTGCCGGCCAGGATGACGAGCGGCACCCCGGCGTCCTGGTACGCGGCCGACGCGTCGAAGATCGTCGACTGCTCCCCACCCGACAGGAAGTTGCGGGTTAACCCGCCCTCCACCCCGTCGAGGAGGAGGTTCTTGAGCCGGATGTTGGCGAACGTGCCGCGGATCATCACCTCGTGGTTGCCGCGACGGGAGCCGTAGGAGTTGAAGTCCTTGCGGTCGACCCCGTGCTCGGCGAGGTACGTCCCGGCCGGGCTGTCGGCCTTGATCGACCCGGCCGGGCTGATGTGGTCGGTCGTCACGGAGTCGCCCAGCTTGGCCAGGACACGGGCCCCCGAGATGTCCACCACCGGCGTCGAGTCCATCGACATGCCGTCGAAGTACGGCGGCTTGCGGACGTAGGTGGACTCGCCGTCCCACTCGAACGTCTTGCCCTCCGGCGTCGGGAGCGACGTCCAGCGCTCGTCACCGGCGAACACGTCGGCGTAGTCGCTCGTGAACATCTCCTGGTTGATCGACGTGGCAATGGTGCGCTCCACGTCCTGCGGCGCCGGCCAGATGTCGCGCAGGTAGACGTCGGCGCCGTCGTGGTCCTGCCCCAAGGGCTGGGACTCGAAGTCGAAGTCCATCGTGCCGGCCAAGGCATACGCGATGACGAGCGGCGGCGAGGCGAGGTAGTTCATCTTGACGTCGGGGTTGATCCGGCCCTCGAAGTTGCGGTTGCCCGAGAGCACCGAGACGACGGCGAGGTCGTTCTCCTGCACCGCCGCCGAGATCGCCTCGTCGAGCGGGCCGGAGTTGCCGATGCACGTGGTGCAGCCATAGCCGACGAGGAAGAAGCCCAGCTTCTCGAGATAGGGCCACATGCCAGCCTTCTCGTAGTAGTTCGTCACGACCTTCGACCCGGGCGCCATCGAGGTCTTGACCCAGGGCGCCACCGTGAGGCCGCGCTCCACGGCGTTCTTGGCCAGCATCGCGGCGGCCATCATCACGGACGGGTTGGACGTGTTGGTGCACGAGGTGATGGAGGCGATGGAGACGATGCCGTGGTCGATCTCGAACGTCGCGCCCTCGGCGGTGGTCACCGCCACCTTCCGGCTCGGCCGGGACTGCCCGTCGCCTTCGTCGGCCGGCTTCGACCCGCCGTTGACCCCCTCGGCCGCGCCCTGCGGGGTGGGGTCGCTGGCCGGGAAGCTGGCCCCCGCACCCGAGTCGCCCTCGTCGTGGGCCACGTAGGTGGGCAGGACCTTGCGGAACGCTGTCTTCGCGTCGGTGAGGGCGATCCGGTCCTGCGGACGCTTCGGGCCGGCGATCGAGGGGACCACCGTCGACAGGTCGAGCTCGAGCCGCTCGGAGAAGCGGGCCTGAACGCTGGGGTCGTGCCACATGCCCTGCTCACGCGCGTACGCCTCGACGAGTGCGACCGACTCGTCGGACCGTCCGGTGAGGCGCAGGTAGTCGAGGGTGACGTCGTCGATGGGGAAGATCGCGCAGGTGGAGCCGAACTCGGGGCTCATGTTCCCGATGGTGGCGCGGTTGGCGAGCGGCACCGCGGCCACCCCGTCGCCGTAGAACTCGACGAACTTGCCGACGACGCCGTGCTTGCGCAGCATCTCGGTGATGGTGAGGACGACGTCGGTGGCCGTGGCGCCGGCCGGGATCGACCCGCTCAGCTTGAAGCCGACGACGCGCGGGATGAGCATCGAGACGGGCTGGCCGAGCATGGCCGCCTCCGCCTCGATGCCGCCGACGCCCCAGCCCAGCACGCCGAGACCGTTGACCATGGTCGTGTGCGAGTCGGTGCCGACGCAGGTGTCGGGGTAGGCGACCCCGTTCCGCACCATGACCGTGCGGGCCAGGTGCTCGATGTTGACCTGGTGGACGATGCCGGTGCCCGGCGGGACGACCTTGAAGTCGTCGAACGCCGTCTGGCCCCAGCGCAGGAACTGGTAGCGCTCGCGGTTGCGCTGGTACTCGATCTCCACGTTGCGCTCGAAGGCGTCGGCGCGCCCGAACACGTCGATGATGACGGAGTGGTCGATGACCATCTCGGCGGGCGACAGCGGGTTGATCTTGGCGGGGTCTCCCCCGAGGTCGGCCATCGCCTCGCGCATCGTGGCGAGGTCGACGATGCACGGCACCCCGGTGAAGTCCTGCATGAGCACGCGCGCGGGGGTGAACTGGATCTCGGTGTCGGGGTCGGCGCTCTCGTCCCAGCCGCCGAGCGCGCGGATGTGGTCGGCCGTGATGTTGGCGCCGTCCTCCGTGCGCAGGAGGTTCTCGAGCAGCACCTTGAGGCTGTACGGGAGGGTCGCGCTGCCCTCGACCGACGCCAGCCGGTAGATCTCGTAGCTCTGCTCGCCGACCTCGAGGGTGCCCTTGGCCCCGAAGCTGTCCTTGGCGTTGCCCATCGTCGGACTTCCTTCCGCAAAGTATCTTGACGTCAAGATATCTAACCACACCCCGCGCCCCGGGGCCACCCTCGACCGCCTCGACCCTATGCCCGGCCTGCTGACCGCGACCGGGCGAGCCACCCCTGCGCGTCCTCCGTCCGCAGACTTGGTAGAACTGCCGGGTGTCGGGGCGTCCGAGTGACCGATAGGGGCTACCTGGCGGTGCTGCGGGTGCCCCGGGCGGCCCGGTTCTCGGCCGCGGGGGCGCTGGCCAGGCTGCCGCAGGCCATGCTCGGGCTGGGCTCCGTGCTGCTGCTGACGGGGCTGGGCTACTCGTACACGCTGGCTGGGGTCGTCGCCGGCGCGATCTCGTTGGCGCAGGGGGTGGTCTCTCCCCAGCTGAGCCGGTTGGTCGACGAGGTCGGCCAGGGCCGGGTGCTGAGACCACAGCTGGCCGTGCACGCCGTGGGGCTGGTCGCCCTCGTGCTCGCCGCCCAGGCCGGTGCCGCCGGGTGGCTCCTGGTCACCGCCGGCGCGGTGATCGGTGCGTCGCAGCCCCAGATCGGTGCCTACGCACGAGCGCGGTGGACGGCCCTGCTGAGCAGCGACCCGCGACTCGCGACCGCGCTGGAGATCGAGTCGCTCATCGACGAGGCGGTGTTCGTCGTCGGCCCGGTCCTCGTCACGACGCTGGCCACCGCGGTCGCGCCGGCCGCCGGGCTTTGGGAGGCGCTGGTGCTGGTCGTCGTCGGCTGCCTCCTGTTCGTCGGGCAACGTTCGACCGAGCCCGCGCGAAAACCGCGTCAGCGCGTCCGCTCGGGCGGTTCCGCCGTACGCCACCCCGGGCTGCTCGTGCTGGTGGCGGTCTTCTTCGGGATCGGCGCCCTGTTCGGGCTGGTGGAGGTCGGCGTCGTGGCGCGCACGCGGGAGCTCGACGCCGCCGGCTCGGCGGGGCTGCTGCTGGGCCTGTGGGCGGCCGCGAGCCTGGTCTCCGGCACGGTCTACGGCAGCCGTCGGTGGCGGACGTCGGGGCGACGTCGACTCCAGGTCGGCGCCGCCGGCATGGCCGTGGGAGCGGTGCTCATCGCCGCGTCGGCCGGCTCGCTGCTCCTGCTCACTGTGGCGTTGATGGTCGCGGGCGTGGCGAACGCGCCCACGCTCATCGCCGGCAACACCCTGGTGCCGACGGTCGTCCCGGGGTCGGCCGTCACCGAGGCCTACACCTGGCTCGGCGTCGCCGTGTTCGCCGGCGTGGCCGTCGGCTCGCCCGTGGGAGGTGTCCTCATCGACCACCTCGGGGCCCACGCCGCGCTGTGGGCCGCCACCCTCCCGGCCCTCCTGTCTCTGGCCGCGGCCTCCAGCGGCCGGGGCGCCCTGGGGGTACGCGCGGCCGGACCGTGAGGGTCCCGAGAACGCTCACCCGAGCGGCCCGGCAACCCCACAGACGACGTGCACGCGGGAGTGCCAAACTGCCCGAATGAGCACTGCACTGGTCACCGGAGCCACCCGTGGGGTGGGCCTCGAGGTCGCCCGACGTCTCGTCGAGGCCGGCCACCACGTCTACCTCGGCGCCCGGGACCCCGTGCGAGGCGCCGCGGCCGCCGCGGCGACGGGCGCCGTCCCGATCGACATGGACGTCACCGACGAGCAGTCGATCGCCGCCGCGGTCGACCGGGTCCGAGAGGAGATCGGCTCGCTCGACGTCCTCGTCAACAACGCGGGGATCGCGGGGCAGCAACGGCCCGCCTCCGCGTCGACGATGGACGACCTGCGCGTCGTGTTCGAGACCAACGTGTTCGGGGCCGCGTCGGTGCTCCAGGCGTTCGCGCCCTTGCTGGAGGCCAGTGCGTCACCCGTGGTCGTCAACGTGTCGAGCGGTGTCGGGTCACTGACCCTGAACGCCCGACCCGACTCCCGATGGAAGCTGCTCGCCTACCCCATATCGAAGGCGGCGCTGAACATGCTGACGGTCCAGTACGCCAACGCCTATCCGCGCTGGCGGGTCAACTCGGCGACTCCCGGCCTGACGGCGACCGACTTCACCGCCGACACCGCATCCGGGGTGACCGCCGAGCAGATGGCCGCGGCCGGTGTCCACGTCAACACCGTCGAGCAGGGCGCAGACATCATCGTCAGGATGGCGCTCGTGGGAGCGGACGGCCCGACCGGCACCTTCGTCGGCAACGAGGGGCCGATCCCCTGGTAGCGCCGTCGAGCGCCGGTCAGCGGGCGCGTCAGCGGTTCGGGGGCGCGGCGAAGACGGCGATGCACTCGACGTGGTGGGTCATGGGGAAGGCGTCGTACGCCCGCAGCGAGGCGAGCCGGTACCCCGCGTCCCGGAGGTACGCCGTGTCCCTCGCCAGCGCGGCGGGGTCGCACGCGACGTAGGCGATGAGCCGGGGCCGCAACGCAGCCACCTGGCGCGAGACGTCGCGGCCGGCGCCGGTGCGCGGCGGGTCGAGGACGACGAGGTCGGCAGTGGTCCCGCGCCGGACGATGGGCGCCAGCACCCGGTCGACCCGGCCGTGCCGCCACTCGACCCACGGCCGGTCGGCGGAGTTGGCCATGCCGTCGACGACGGCGGGGCGGTGCCCTTCGACGGCCAGGACCGACCCCTGCGGACCCACCGCGTCCGCGAGCGGGAGGGCGAAGAGCCCGACGCCGGCATACAGGTCGAGGACCTTCTCCCCCGGCTGCGGGTCGAGGGTCGCCAGGACGTGCTCGACGTAGGCCGCGGCCGCGCCGGGGTGGACCTGCCAGAACCCGCGGGCGTGGAGCCGGAAGTCGCCGCTCCACTCCCCCGCCTCGACGTGCTGCACCACCGCACGGTCCCGGCCGTCGGGCAGCGGCACGAGCACCGCGCCCTCCGGCTCGTCGGCCGCGACCACGTCGACGCCGGTGCACCCGGTCCACACGGTGTCGAGCGCGCCCGAGTCCACGACCCGCCGGTCGGCGATGAGGCAGTCGTCGATGGCGATGACGTCGTGCGAGCGGTGGGCGCGCAGGCCGGGCCGGCCGGCCGCGTCCACGGCGAGCTCGACACGGGTGCGCCACCTGAGCCCGTCCTGGTCACCGGGCAGCGGCTCGACCTGGACGTCGAGGTCGAGGTGGGCCAGTCGGGTGAGCTGCTCGGCGACGACGTCGGCCTTGAGCTGTCGCTGGTAGGACAGGGAGGCGTGCTGGAAGTCGCACCCGCCGCACCGGCTCGGCCCGGCATACGGGCAGGGCGGGGTGATCCGGTGCTCCGACGCCTCGACGACCTCGACCGCGTCGCCGCGCAGGAACCGGCTGGTGTCGTCGCCCTCGGTGACCCGGACCCGCACCGTCTCCCCGGGCAGGGCGTGCCGGACGAAGACGACCCGGCCGTCCAGGCGGGCGACGCAGTGGCCGCCGTGGGCGACGGGCCCGACCTCGACCACCGCCTCGGTGCCGACCAGGGAGGTCAGCGGGGACCCCGCCGGACCGAGCCGACGGCCGGGCCGTCGAAGTCCTCGTCCTCCTGGCCCTGCGACGAGCGCAGCTGCCAGGGGACGCTCGCGACCATGACGCCCGGTGTGAAGAGCAGACGGGCCTTGAGCCGCAGCGCGCTCTGGTTGTGCAGGACCTGCTCGTACCAGCGGCCCAGGACGTACTCCGGGATGTAGACGACGACGACGTCGCGCGGGTTGCCGCTCCGGATGGAGCGGACGTACTCGACGATGGGCCGGGTGATCTCGCGGTAGGGCGACGACAGCACCTTCAGCGGCACGGGGACCTCACGGCGGGTCCACTCGGCCTGGAGCGCCTCCGTCTCCTCGGGGTCGACGTCGACCGTGACCGCCTCGAGGAAGGTCGGCCGGGTGGCCCGGGCGTAGGCCACGGCGCGCATCGCGGGCTTGTGCAGCTTGGACAGCAGCACGATCGCGTGCACCCGGCTGGGCAGCATGGGTGCCTCGTCGTCCGTGAGCTGCAGCTCCTGGGCGACCCGGGCGTAGTGGCGGCGGATGCCGAGCATGAGGAAGAAGAGGACGAGCATCGCGGCGATCGCGTAGCGCGCACCGGCCTGGAACTTGGTGATGAGCACGACGAGCAGCACCGTCGCTGACATGAACGCGCCCGCCGCGTTGATGATGCGCGAGCGCATCATCCGGGCCCGCTCCTTGGGGTCGGTCTCGGTCTTCAGGTGCCGGTTCCAGTGCCGGATCATGCCGCTCTGGCTCAGGGTGAACGAGACGAAGACGCCGACGATGTAGAGCTGGATCAGCGAGGTGACCTTGGCCTGGTAGGCCACGATGAGGAGCGCGGCCGCGGCGGCGAGGATGAGGATGCCGTTCGAGAAGGCGAGCCGGTCGCCGCGGGTGTGCAGCTGGCGGGGCAGGTAGCCGTCCTTGGCGAGGATCGAGCCGAGCACCGGGAAGCCGTTGAAGGCGGTGTTGGCGGCCAGGATGAGGATGAGGCCGGTGACGATCGAGACGAAGAGGACGCCCGGGGCGAACCCGGAGAACACGGTGTTGGCCAGCTGGCCGATGACGGTGTCCTGGGGGTGCGCGTCGATGTAGGCCTCGCCGACCACCTGCCCGTTGAGGGTCAGCTGGGAGGCCGGGTCGTCGGCGATCTTGATTCCGGTCTGGCGGCCGAGGTAGATGATCGAGCTGAGCATCACGATGGACAGGGCGCCCATGAGCAGCAGCGTCGAGGCGGCGTTGCGGCTCTTGGGCTTTTGGAACGCCGGCACGCCGTTGCTGATCGCCTCCACGCCGGTGAGGGCCGCGCAGCCGGAGGAGAAGGCGCGCAGCAGCAGGAAGGCGGCGGCGATGCCGACCACGCCCTGCCCCGGCTCGGGGGCCAGCTCGTACTGGGCGCTCTCCGCGAAGCCGAGGTTGCCGGTGAGGGACTGGTACGCGCCGTAGAGCCCCATGCCCACGATGCCGAGGATGAACGCGTACACCGGCACGGCGAAGGCTTTGCCCGACTCGCGCACGCCGCGCAGGTTCATGGCGGTGAGGAGCACGACGAGGCCGATGGCCACCTCGACCTCGTGTCCGCGCAGCGCGGGGAGGGCGGTGGCGGCGTTCTGGACGCCCGAGGAGATGGACACGGCGACCGTGAGGACGTAGTCGACGAGGAGGGCGCTGGCGACGGTCAGGCCAGCGCGGGGGCCGAGGTTGACCGTGGCCACCTCGTAGTCACCGCCACCTGAGGGGTAGGCGTGGACGTTCTGCCGGTAGGAGGCGACGACAATGGCCATGACGACGATGACGCCGACGGCAATCTGCCAGGAGTGCGTCGTGACGAAGGCGCCACCGGCCAGGCCGAGCATGAGCATGATCTCGTCGGGGGCGTAGGCGACCGAGGAGAGGGCGTCGCTGGCGAAAATCGGCAGGGCCAGCCGCTTCGGCAGGAGGGTCTCGCCGAGCCGGTCGCTGCGCATCGCCCGTCCGAGGATGAGCCGCTTGACGACACGACCAGAGCTCGCCACGCGCACACTGTATGCCGCCCGGCAGGCGCCGGTGCCGCACGTCTCGCGTGCTGCGCCGGTGTAGCGTCCGTGCCGTGCACTTCGTCATCATGGGCTGCGGCCGCGTGGGCTCGACCCTGGCCAAGAGCCTGAGCAAGCGCGGCCACGACGTGGCCGTCATCGACGCCGAGCCCTCCGCCTTCCGGCGCCTCGGGAGCTCGTTCGAGGGCATGACGGTGACCGGGATCGGGTTCGACCGCGACACGCTCAAGGCGGCCCGCATCGACGAGGCCTACGCGTTCGCGGCCGTGTCGAGCGGTGACAACTCCAACATCCTCGCCGCCCGGGTCGCCCGGGAGACGTTCGGCGTGGAGCACGTGGCGGCCCGGATCTACGACCCGGGTCGCGCGATGGTCTACCAGCGGCTCGGCATCCCCACCGTCGCGACGGTGCGCTGGACCTCCGACCAGATGCTGCAGCTGATCCTGCCCCAGGGCTCGGTCCCCGCGCTGACCGACCCGAGCGGGCGGGTCGTCGTGGCCCAGGTGCCGCTGGCCAAGGCCTGGGTGGGTCGTCGGCTCACCGAGATCGAGTCGGTGACCGGAGCCCGGATCGCGTTCATCACGCGGCTGGGCGACGGCCTCGTCCCCAAGGCCGACACGGTCTTCCAGGACGGCGACCAGGTGCACGTCGCGGCCGCCACCGACGATCTCAGCCGGATCGAGAAGGTCTTCGACCAGCCTCCGCCGGCTCACTGAGCCTGCGCCTCCAGCCCCTCCCGACCCACCAGCGCCCTAGGACTCGAGTATGCGCGTCGTCATCACCGGAGCCGGCAGCGTCGGGCGGTCCATCGCCCGCGAGCTGCTGCACAACGGTCACCAGGTGCTGCTCATCGACAAGGACGCCGACGACGTGCAGGCGTCCCGCGTCCCCGACGCGGCCTGGCTCCTCGCCGACGCCTGCGAGATCGCGGTGCTCGAGGAGGCCAAGGTCCACGAGTGCGACGTGGTGGTGGCCGCCACGGGTGACGACAAGGCCAACCTCGTCGTGTCGCTGCTCTCGAAGACCGAGTTCGGCGTGCCCCGCACGGTGGCCCGGGTCAACAACCCGAAGAACGAGTGGATGTTCGACGAGTCGTGGGGCGTCGACGTCGCCGTGTCGACCCCCCGGCTCATGACGGCCCTGGTCGAGGAGGCCGTCAGCGTCGGCGACCTTGTGCGGATCTTCCAGTTCCAGCAGACCAAGGCGTCGATGGTCGAACTGACGATGCCCGGGTCGGGTCCCTACATCGGTAAGCGGATCGCCGACATCGACTGGCCGGACGACACCGTCCTCGTCGGGATCATCCGCGACGACCGCCCGATCGCGCCGAGCCGCGACGACGCGGTCGAGGCCCACGACGAGCTGCTCTTCATCACCACGCCGGAGAGCGAGGACGTCCTCGAGCAGATGCTCTCCCCCGGCCACCGCCTCCCCCGCAGCGACGACTGACCCCCACGCTTCGTCCCACCTTTATCGGGTCACCCGATAAAGCAGCGCTTCGCTGGAGAACATTTGTCCAGCGAAGCGTGGGTTTATCGGGTGACCCGATAAACCATCACGCGGGGGTGGGGTCGGTCGGGTGGTCGGGGGCGGGGGCGTCCAGCGGGGTGTGGCCGCGTAGGAGCAGCAGGCCGATGACGAGCACGGCCACGAGGTAGGCGGGCCAGCCCAGCGCGATCTTGGCCACCCCGAGGGCGGCCACCCGCTCGGTGAGGTAGAGCGGGACCATCACGAGCAGGCGGACGACGTCGAGGACGACGATGACCCAGCCGACCCGGCTCGCCACGCGGACCACGCCCTCGTGGCGTCGCCATCCGACCAGCGCCTCGGTGACCGCGGCCTCGTCGGCCTGGGCCCGGGCGAGCGACTCCGGGTCCTGCGGGGCGTCCTTGCGGCCGCTCGCCTTGAGCCGTTCGGTCGCTTCGGACAGCTCGGGGTCGGCGACGGCGATGAGGAAGCCGAAGAGCGGCCAGCGCACGAGGTTGGCCACCGCGAAGACGAGCCCGACGACGGCGGTCTGGATCATCCCGGGCAGGAACGCGTCTTCGGCCCGACCCGACCGAAGCGCGAAGAACGCCGCGATCGCCACTCCCACCGCGGCATACAGCAGGAACCGCAAGGTCTCGTGCCGCAGCACGCGCAGGGCCCCCAGCACCACGAGGGCGGCCGCAGCGGCGATGACCGACGCGCGTACCTCCTGCGTCACGGTCCAGACCACGACGAAGGCGATGGTCGGCAGCGCCGACTCGAGTGCCCCGCGCCACCCTCCGATCGCAGCGGTCAGCCGGGCTCGCAGCAGCTCCTCGACGGTGACGTAGGCCGTCGCGCCGCCGACGCGGGCGGGCTCAGCCACTCTTGGGGACGATCTCGTAGAAGGGGTTGAAGATCGTGGGAACGCCCCGGTAGTACGAGACCCGCCCGGTGGCGCGCAGCTGCACTCCCGAGTGGATGCCGAGGATCTCGCGCCGGCCGAGCCACACGAGGTGCAGCGGCCGGCTGCCGTCGTAGATCTCGACGACGAGCGCGGGGATGTCGGCCCGCGGGCGGAGCGTGACCGAGCGCACGGTGCCACAGACGTCGGCCCGCTCGCGGTTGGGCAGGTCGCAGATCGGGGTCGCGCCGACGCGCTCGGACTCCTCGCGGAGCTCGTCGTTCTCGTCGTCGCTGGAGGAGCGGGTCAGCCGCTGGGCGAACCGCCCGAAGAGGCCGCGGGGCGGTTCGGCGGGAGCCAGCGGGGCTCCCGCCGGGCCGTGCGTGACGGGCTGACGGTCGGCCATGTCATCTCACCTCGGTGATCTCGGGACCCCGCTCGAACGGCCGGAGGTCGTCCGCACTGCGCTGCGGGGCGGCAGCGTCCTCGACGCCATCGGCAGCCGCGTCCCCGTCGGGTATGCCCTCGGCGGCCGCGCTCTCCTCGGGGACGGTCGGCACGCGCAGGGGCAGCGCCTCGCGCGGCGGGCGGGCCTCGTCGTCGCGGACGACGACCACGCTGCGCACCAGCTCGACGAGTGGCTCGGCCTGGCTGTCGTCGGTGGCGGCGGGGCCGCTGATGACCGCGCGCAGGAACCAGCGGGGCCCATCGACCCCGAGGAACCGGACGGGGGTATGCACGGGGCGGCCGTCGGCGCCCCGGCTCGGGATCGCGGCAACGAGCTCACGCCCCAGGGGGCCGTCGACGACATCGGCCGTCCCCCCCTGCGACCGCACGCTGTCGGCGATCTCGGAGCGGATGTCGGGCCAGACCCCCATCGTGCGCGGCGCCGCGAAGACCTGCAGCTGAACGCTGGAGGCGCCCAGCAGGGCGTGGGCGCTCGTGACCGCCTGCTGCTCCTGGTCGAGCTCGAGGCGCAGCTGCATCCCCTCGACCGGCGGGACCAGCAGCGACCCGAGGTCGATCCGCGCGACCTCGTCGTCGTCCTCGACCTCGGCGGCGTCGAACGGGCCGCGGGTGCGGTTGTAGCGCACCTCGGGCGCGTCGGTGGTGCCCGCCTCCGACGGCTCGGCTGCCGCAGCATCCTCGAGGTCGGCACCGCCGTCGGCGTCAGCGCCGTCCTCGACGTCGGCGGTGGCCGGGTCGAGCGGCTCGTCGGCCGCGCTCTTGCGGTCCCGGCGGAAAAGTCCCAACGTCCTACGTCCTTAAGTCTCGCGTGTCGACGGCAGTCCCGAAGCCACCACTGGCTCCGTGCCCAGTCTCCCCCCGCGAGCTCTCCGGGAGCGAATCCTCCTCGACGAACCGGGCCGTGGAGACCTTCTGCACGACGAGCTGGGCGATCCGGTCGCCCCGCCGCACGTCGAAGGAGTCGTGCGGGTCGAGGTTGACGAGGTTGACGAGGATCTCGCCCCGGTAGCCCGCGTCGAGGGTGCCGGGGGCGTTGACGATGGTGATGCCGTGCCGGGCGGCCAGCCCCGACCGCGGGTGGGTGAAGCCGGCATACCCGTCCGGAAGGGCGAGCGCCACGCCCGTGGGCACGAGGACCCGCTGCCCCGGGGCGATCGTCACGTCGACCCGGGACGACAGGTCGGCGCCCGCGTCACCGGGGTGTGCGTAGGCCGGGACCGGCAGCCCGGGGTCGAGGCGGTGCAGGAGGACCCGGACGAGGTCAGGGCCGACCTCCGGAGCGGAGGTCGGCCCTGGTGCCTCGGTGGGCTCGATCGGTTCGCTGCCCGGCCCGCGCGGTGCGTCGCTCAAGCGGCGCACTCCCGGCAGACCATGCGTCCGCCCTTCTCGCTGGCCAGCTGGCTGCGGTGGTGGACGAGGTAGCACTCGGCGCAGGTGAACTCGTCGGCCTGGCGCGGGATGACCCGCACCGAGAGCTCCTCACCGGAGAGGTCGGCTCCGGGGAGCTCGAACCCTTCGGCCTGCTCGGTCTCGTCGACGTCGACGCTGGACGCGGACTTGTCGACCCGACGGGCTTTCAGCTCCTCGATCGAGTCCTCGGAGAGATCGTCATCGGTCTTGCGTGGGGCGTCGTAGTCGGTCGCCATGAGTGGTCTGCTCCTGTGGTCGCATCTGGTCGTGTCGTTCGTGAGGGGGCTTGTCGCTCCGCGGGAGGCGGGCTGTCGTCACGGCGTCGTGGTCGGTGCTCGTCGGCGGGTCTCGGTGCTCCGATGTAACGCCGAAGCCCCCCCGTTTGTGCCCGCTCGCGATCCCGTCGTCGCGAGCCTGCGCGCGGATTGTGCCCTACCAACCTGACGAGGGCATCCGGTGTCCTGATACCGGTCACCGCAACCGTCCCGTTTCGCCGAATTTGCCCCCCGTTGCCGTGCTCTTGGCCTGCGGAAGAACTCGGTGTCGTTCCCGCCGTCTAGAGTCCTACCGACGACCTGACCCGCTCCCACCCACCATCAGGAGGTGCAGGATGACCGAGTTCCACGCCCAGCTGTCAGCGCGAGCGCAGGAAGCCGTCCAGCAGCTCGCAGCGGCCGAACGGTCCGGCGACGACTACTCCGTCGAGGTGCACCGCGCCGACCTCGAGAACATCGCCCGGATCGCCCGCGACCACGGTCTGGCCCTGCCCGAGCTGGGTCAGCCCGGCGCCTCGGCCGCCTGACGGGTCGTCTCGTCGACCGCCTACCGGTCGACGACCGACAGCAGCCGGGCCTGCACGTCGGCGTTGCCCGCCACCGTCAGGGCCGCTGACGGAGCCGCCCCGCCCGGACCCGTCACCACGCCACCGGCCTCGGTGACCATGAGCCACCCGGCGGCCATGTCCCACGGGTTGAGCCCCCGCTCGTAGAAGCCGTCGAGGCTCCCGCTGGCGACCGCGCACAGGTCGAGGGCGGCGCTGCCGATGCGTCGGATGTCACGCACGAGTGGGAGCAGGTGGCTCAGCACCTCGGCCTGCGCCCGGCGGCGTTCGGGCGTGTAGCCGAACCCGGTGCCGACCAGGGCCCCGGACAGGCCGGTGCCCGATCCCACCCGGAGCGGGGCGCTGCGGGTCTCGGCGGCGTCCGTAGGGAAGGTCGGCGCGTCCCAGCCGTCGACCTGGGCCCCGGAGCCGAGGGCGCCGTGGAAGACCCGGCCCAGCGCCGGGTCGGCAACCGCCCCGGCCAGGACCTGCCACTCTCCCGGCACGGTGGGGTCGCCCGTCGCCGCGGCGACGGACACCCCGTACGCGGGGATGTCGTAGAGGTAGTTGACGGTGCCGTCGATGGGGTCGACCACCCAGGTGATGCCGGACGTGCCGCGGTGGTCGGCGCCCTCCTCGCCCAGCACGGAGTCGTCGGGGCGCTCCTGGAGCAGCAGCCGGCGGATGAGCTCCTCGGCCCGCGTGTCCATAACGGTGACGATGTCGGTCGGAGAGGACTTGGTCGACGCCGCCGAGACGACGCGCGGCCGCTCGTCGACGACCAGCCGGCCCGCGGCCACGGCGACCTGCACGGCCAGCCGCTCGAGGGCGATCGGGTCGACGTCCGTCATTCAGTCACCCCCGCCACTCCCACCATTCAGTCACTCCCACGATCAGTCACTCCCACACAGGGCGGGCCGGGACTCACGCAGGTTGGGGCAGCACCCGGCAGGGCACACCGAGGGCCGCACGCCGGGGCCGGTGGCCGGGGCGGCGCCGCGGGCCTCGGCGGCCCGCTCGACCACGAGGTCGACCAGCCCGGCCACGAAGTCTGCGTCGACGCCCACGGTCGGTACGCGCACCAGCCGGATCCCGAGCTCGGTGGCCGTCTCGGCGGCCTCGGTGTCGAGGTCGTAGGCCACCTCCATGTGGTCGGACACGAATCCGACGGGCGCCACGACGACGATGCGCACCCCGGCCGCCGCGAGCTCACGCATCCGGTCGTTGACGTCGGGCTCGAGCCACGGCTGCGTGGGCGGGCCGGACCGGGAGCAGTAGACGACCTCAGGGTCGAGCTCGAGGCCCAGCTCGGTGCGGACGGCATCGGTCACGGCGGCCGCCACGGCGTGGTGCTGCTCCTGGTAGAGCCGGCCCTCGCCGTCGCCGGGGCCGGAGGTCTCGTCCATGGCGTCCGGGATGGAGTGGGTGACGAAGAGCAGGGCCAGCTCGCCGGGGGGCGTCTGGGCCAGCGGGCGCAGGGCGTCGACCACGAGCCGGGCGTTGGGGTCCACGAAGCCCGGGCGACGCGCATACGGGCCGATCTTGTCGATCTCGACGACGAGACCCTCGTCGCGCACCGTGGCGAAGGCGTCGGCGAGGTTCTCGCGGTACTGGCGACACGAGGAGTAGCAGGAGTAGGCGCTGGTCGTGACGACGACGAGGCGGTGCAGGCCGCGGGTGGTGGCGTCGCGCAGGGCGTCGTCGAGGAACGGCGGCGAGTTGCGGTTGCCCCAGAGCACCGGCACGTCGATCTCGCGCTCCTTCAGCTCCGCCTCGAGGGCGGCGATGAGGTCGCGGTTCTGGTCGTTGATGGGGCTGCGACCGCCGAAGAGGTCGTAGTGGTGGGCGACCGACGCCAGCCGCTCGTCGGGAATGCCGCGCCCGGCCGTCACCCGGCGCAGGAACGGCATGACCTCGTCGGGCGCCTCGGGGCCGCCGAACGAGAGCAGCAGGACGGCGTCGTAGGGGGCGAGTACGTCGGCGCCACCCGGCGCGTCCGTCACCGAGGCTCTCCGAGTCGGAAGGGTTGCGGGGCGTTGAGGTGCAGCACGACGGCCACGATACGGATGCCGAACACGATCGCCGCCGCCGCCCAGACCACGACGGGCGTGAGGACGCCACGGGCGTCGGCCACGACGACCACCGTGGCCCCAAGCAGGGCCGGGAGCGCGTAGAGCTCGCGCTGCAGGACCTCGGGGACCTGGCCGGCGAGGACGTCGCGGATCACCCCGCCGCCCACGGCCGTGACGAGCCCGACGATGACGGCCGCCTGGGGCGGTATGCCGGGGGTGGCCAGTGCCTTGAGGGCGCCGCCGACGGCGAAGACGGCCAGCCCCACGGCGTCGAGCACCTTGACGAGCCGGCTCAGGCGCACGACACCGGGCTGGTAGACGAAGGTGACCAGGCCGGCGGCCATGGCCGTGGCCACGAGGCGCCAGTCGCTGATCCCGACCGGCGGGATGGCGCCGATGAGGACGTCGCGGACGACGCCGCCGCCGAGCGCGGTGGCGCCGGCCAGGACGAGGACGCCGAAGAGGTCGAGGCGCTGACGGACGGCCACGAGCCCACCCGAGAGCCCGAACACGAAGACGCCGAGCAGGTCGAGCAGCAGCGGCGAGACGGCCGGGTTCGTGGGCATGGCCCTGACACGGTACCGGCGCGAGCGGACAGAGGGCGGGGGCGGCCGGGCGGCGTGGCTCGATGCGGCCTCCGCCCTGCCGTGGCAGAGTCAGACTGATTCCTGACGGGGCGGACCCGCCCCGGACACCGCGAGCACCGTGAGACCGGACGAGCCCCACAGCCTTGGAGCGTGCCATGCAGGACCTGCGACTCATCGGGGTGCACGAGGACGGCCTGCACCTGCTCCTCGCCGGTCCCGACGGCGAGCACTTCACGGTGGCGATCGACGACGCCCTGCGCACCGCCGCCCGCCGCGACCGCCCCCGGATGGGACAGCTCCAGATCGACCTCGACGGTGGGTTGCGCCCGCGTGAGGTGCAGTCGCTCATCCGCGCCGGTGGCAGCACCGAGGAGGTGGCCGACCGAGCCGGTTGGTCGGCCGACAAGGTGCGCCGCTACGAGGGTCCGATCCTCGCCGAGCGCGCGCACATCGCCGACCGGGCCCGCCTCGTGCGGGTACGCCACCGCGGCGGGGCGGCGGCCGGTGCGACGCCGACCCTCCAGGGGCGGGTGGGCCAGCGGATGCGCGAGCGCGGGGTCGACCCCGACACGAGCACGTGGGACGCGTGGCGCTCCCCCGAGGCGGCCAGCTGGACCGTGGCCCTGACCTTCGCGGCCGGCGGGCGTCAGCGGCAGGCCTCCTGGGTCTACGACCCCGTGCTGCGCACCGTCGAGGCGCTCGACGACGAGGCGCGGTGGCTGAGCGCTGACGACGTGCCCACCTCCGGGCCGCTGCCGGCGACGCCCGCCCGAGCCGCGAGCGTCTACGACGTCGAGGCGGAAGGGGGGGTCGCAGCGACGACGACCCACCGGGCGACCCGTGACCGGACCGCAGCCGCCGCTGCTGCAGCGGGTGAGGGCGCGGACGAGCCGGTCGACCTCATGACCGCGATGCGGCAGCGCACGACCGTCGGACGCCGGTCGGGACGGCGCCGGGCCGAGCCGCGAGCCCATGTTGCTCCCGCCCTGCCGCTGGACGAGTCCGCTGAGTCCGCTGAGTCCGCTGAGTCCGCTGAGTCCGCTGAGGCCGCCCCGTCTACCCCGTCTGCTGAGGAGGAGAAGGTGCCCAGCCAGCCGCGGCACGTCGAGCCCGCGCTCACCGAGGAGCTCGCCGACCTCGAGCCGGCCGGGTCCGAGGTCCCCCCGCTCGACGACGAGCCCGAGGAGCCTGAGGTGCCTGAGGTGCCCGAGACTGCGCAGGTGCCGGAGACACCGGAGGGCGACGACGAGGACGCGGAGACGGACGACAAGCCGGCGGACCAGGACGACGCCGGGCCCCCCACCGACTCCGACGCCGCACCGCATACCGAACCTGAGACCGAGCCCGACACCGAGCCCGACACCGAGCCGGCCGCGGCCGAGGTGCCGAAGCCGTCGAGTGCGGCCAAGCGCAAGACCCGCACCTCGGTGCCGTCGTGGGACGACATCATGTTCGGCGCCAAGCGCGACTGACGCTCAGCCCGCGTAGGGCGGTACGGGGCAGACGTCGAGGTCGAAGGGCAGCACGTCGGGCGACACCGCGGCCGACCGGGCGGCGTGCGACGTCATCCGCCGCATGTGGTGGCGCCGGCAAAGCACCTCGTACTCGACGACGCCGGAGGCCACCGGCTTGGTGTCGCCGACGACCACCTGCTCGCCCTCGACGATCATGACGCCGTCGGCCACGCGGGCGTTGTGGGTGGCCCGGCGCCCGCACCAGCAGAGCGCCTCGACCTGCAGCTCCTGCACCCGGTCGGCGAGCTCGATGAGCCGCTTCGAGCCGGGGAAGAGGGTGGCCCGGAAGTCGGCCGTGATGCCGAACGCGAAGACGTCGACGCCCATCTCGTCGACGATGCGGGCCAGCTGCTCCACCTGGGCGGGTGTGTAGAACTGGGCCTCGTCGCAGATCAGGTAGTCGACCTGGGAGCCCGACGTGGCGATGCCGACGACGGCCTCCCAGAAGTCCAGCTCGTCGCCCACCTCGCGGGCGGGCGTCGACAGGCCGAGGCGCGAGGAGAGCACCGACTCGCCGGCCCGGTCGAGCTTGGTGAAGATGAGGCCGCGGCGGCCACGGGCGGCGTGATTGTGGTCCATCTGCAGGGCGAGCGTCGACTTGCCGCAGTCCATCGTGCCGTTGAAGAAGACGAGCTCAGCCACGGGCGGTCACTCTAGGCCGTGCGCGGCGGGAGGCTGACGAACGGCACCGTGCGTTCGGCGCTCGTCACCGAGCCGTGCAGACCCCTGAGGCGCAGGACCTCCGGGCGCATCCGCTCCGAGTCGACCACGGCGCCGTCGCCGAGCATGACCGCGACCACGTCGCCGATGCGCGGCAGCACCTCGCGCCGCACGGCGCCGAACCAGCCGCTGTCGACCAGCTCGGCCCGCGACGCCACCCACGCGGAGTCGCCCAGCCGTGCGCGCCACCGGTCGAGCACGTCGGGCGCGGCGCCCACGGCGCAGTAGAGCTGGGTGCCGCGCGGCTCCCCTCCGACCAGGCGTACGCCCGCGAGCAGGTCGCGCTCGTGCGCGAGGTCCACGCGGCGGTCGGACGGCACGTCGACCATGCCGTGGTCGGCGGTCACGTGCACCGCGGTGTCGGCCGGCACGCGAGCCGCCAGCTCGGCCACGGCACGGTCGACCGCCTCCAGCTCGTCGCCCCACTCCCAGGAGGCGACCCCGCTGACGTGCCCGACCTTGTCGAGGTCGCCCCAGTAGACGTACACCAGAGCCCGGGCACTGGCGCGCACGGCCTCCGCGGCCGCGTCGACCCGAGCGGCCAGGGTGGAGCCCGACCGGAACCGGGCGCCCCGGAGTGCGGCGGTGGTCAGGCCCGACCCCTGGAAGAAGCCCGGCCCCACGAGGGTCACGACGACCCCCTCGTCGGTCAGCTCCTCGAAGACCGTGCGGTGGGGCTGCCACACGCGCGGATCCGGGCCGCGCTCCCAGGAGAGCTCGTTGAAGACGCGCTCCTCCCCCGGCACCAGCACCTCGTACCCCACGAGCCCGTGCGTCCCGGGCGGCGTCCCCGTACCGAACGAGCCCATCGAGGTGGCCGTCGTGGAGGGGAAGCCGCAGTCGAGCGCGGGCGCCGTCGCGAGGTGGCCACGCAGGAAGGGCGCGTGCCCGCCGCGGCGCAGCAGCTGCTCGTGGCCGAGCCCGTCGACGAGCAGGACCACGGCACGACGGGCCGGAGGGAGGCCCAGATCGGGTACCGCGGCATACCGGCCTGATCCGAGGCTGCGGGCGACGGCCGGAAGCACCGAGGCGAGCGTGCCCCCGGCGTACGCGGGCGGGGTCGGTGTCGGCTGTGGCCCGCTCGGGCTCAACGCTGGGCGGTCCCGCCGGGGGCGCCGCCGATAGAGCCGGAGAGGGTCCGCGCGAAGTGCATGGCCGTGGTCAGCGCGTCCTCGCCGTCGGCGTCGGCGCTGATGCGCAGCGAGATGTCGTCGGACGCCACCGTGCCCTCGAAGCCGTGGTCGGCGTCGCACTCCGGGTCGCCGCAGGTGGCCGGCACGATGTCGAGACGGGCCACTGCGCCCCACCCGACGGTGAGGGTCAGCTCGCGCCCGAGCGACCCGCGGACGTAGGTGTCGGGGCTGCCGACGACGTGGGTGAGCATGACCCCGCGCACCGACGACAGCGGCACGGTCTCACTCGTCGCCGTGGCGACGGCGAGCCCTGGCTCGTGCTCGTTGTGGTCGTCGGCGTGGGCGATGACCAGCCGGGTGGGCGTCATCGCCAGGACAGTGATGTGCCGGCGGACCGCGTCCTGGTCGAAGGTCGTCTCCTGGTGCACCAGGTGCGCGACGACCGCGTCCTGGCCCAGGGCCGACTCGACGACGTCGGCCACGAGCGCCGGGTAGTAGCCGGCCCGCTCGATGGAGGCCGTGAGGTCGGCGGGCAGCAGGGAAGCCGGCCGCATGTCGGGGGGTGGTGCCATCCGTCCATCCTTGCACTCCACGGCCCGGCGACCGGCCCTCGGCGTCACCGGTGGGGCGACGCGTACGGGATAGCCTCAGCCCTGTGACGCCGTCCAGTGCTCCGGGCCGGGAGCGCGTCCTCATCATCGTGCCGGCCTGGAACGAGGAGGAGACCCTCGGCGCCGTGCTGGCGGAGACCCGCACCGCCCTCGCCGCAGCCGGGCTCGCGGCGGACATCCTCGTCGTCGACGACGGCTCGGTCGACCGCACGGGCGCCGTGGCCAAGGCAGCCGGTGCGCTGGTGGCGCAGCTGCCCGTGAACCTCGGTGTCGGCGGGGCGATGCGCACGGGCTACCGGTATGCGCGGCGCTCGGGGTATGCCGCGACCGTGCAGGTCGATGCCGACGGGCAGCACAACCCCGCCGACATCCCCGCCCTCCTCGGCGGTCTCGCCGACGGGGCCGACATCGTCATCGGCGCGCGGGTCGCGGGCGACGGCGCCTACCTCGCCCGCGGGCCGCGGCGTTGGGCGATGCTCCTGCTGTCGGCGGTCATCTCGCGGATCGCCCACACCCGGCTCAGCGACACGACGTCGGGGTTCAAGGCCTGCAACGTCCGGGCCATCGACCTCTTCGCCCGGTCCTACCCCGCCGAGTACCTCGGCGACACCGTCGAGTCCCTCGTCGTCGCCGCGCGGTCACAGCTCGTCATCCGGCAGGTCGACGTCGTCATGCGCCCGCGGGCCGGCGGGCAGCCGTCGCACAGCCCGCTGCGGGCGGCCGCGTTCCTGGGGCGGGCCGTGCTCGCCCTCGGACTGGCGCTCACCCGGCCGCGACCGGAGCTGCGCGTCGGAACCGACCGCCGTTTCGAGGAGTACCGGTCGTGAGCCTGCTGGCCCAGAGCGGCTATCCGTTCGCCCTCGTCGTCGCGGTGCTGCTGCTGCTCGCGCTGTTCTGGCTCCTGCGCACCCAGCGGCTGCGCGAGAAGTACAGCGTGCTGTGGTTCGCCGTCATCGTCGGCGTCGTCCTGCTCACCTTCGTGCCGGCGATCACCGGCTGGATCACGGGCTTCGTGGGCGTGACGACGCCCATCAACCTCGTCTTCATCCTCGCCTTCCTCGTCCTGCTCGTCGTCTGCATCCAGCTGAGCATCGAGATCTCCTCGCTCGAGGAGTCGGCGCGCACGGTGGCCGAGGAGGTGGCCCTGCTCAGGCTCGAGATGGAGCGGCGGACTGAGGGCGCCACGAAAGCCCAGCCGGCCCCCGAAACCGGAGCAGAGCCAGACGAGCAGGGTGACCGCGAGCCCGGATAAGGGCAGGCGCCGGACACCGACCCCGTTCTAGCGTGGCTGGGTGCAGGTCATCTTCGAACGGGTCGACGAGAGGCGCTACCTCATCGGGGCGGTGCGCGACGGACGGCACGACGTGGGCGCCGACGTGCCGGTGCGTCCCGGGCCGGGCTCGGCCGACGTGCCGCACGACCTCGTCCACTTCGTCGTCGAGGAACAGGCCGGGCTCACCCTGGGCATCTACGGCCAGCTCGCCCTCGGTGCCGACGTCGGGGGCTTCTTCCGCACGGCGCAGGAGCACCGGTCCCTGGCGCGCGACCACCGTCGCTCGACGCGTCTGGGTCGGGCCGGGCGCGACCAGGTCGCGGAGTCGGAACGGCTGGCGTCGCTGGCCCGCACCGGCCGCGTCACCGCAGTGGCCGACCTGGACCCCGCTCTCGCGCGGGCGCTCGACCAGCGCCTCGGGGAGGTGCTCGCGCTCTGGCGGGCGGTCCCCCACGGCGGCCGGCTCACGCTCACGTGGCCGGACCGGCTCACGGCCCGGGCCGACGTCGGCTCGCGGCCACAGGACCGGCGCCGCCGCGCCCGGTCCGGCTGAGTCAGGTCATGGCGCGGCGGTCGGCGTCCTTGCGGGTCTGGGCCGGGTGGACCGCCACCTCGGCGTCCAGCACGTCGACGCCGCCTGACCACGCGTTGACGGGGTTGAGGAGGACCCGGTCGACCTCGGGGAGGTCGTCGGCGAGGCAGGAGAGCCGCGCCACGAGGTCGCTCAGGGCGGCCCGGTGCACCGGCATCGCCCCGCGGTGGCCGTTGAGGAGCGGAGCGGCCCGGACGGCGCCGATGAGGTCGGCCACGTCGACGTCGGTGAGCGGCGGGATCCGGTGGGCGATGTCGCCCAGCAGCTCGGTGGGCGCACCCGCCACCGAGAAGCTCACCACCGGCCCGAAGAGCGGGTCCTCCACGCTGGTGAGGACGCAGCTGACCCCCGGCGGCGCCATCCGCTGCACGAGGAACGACCCTTCGGCGATGGGTCCGAGCCGGGCCCGCATCGAGCCCAGGGCCTCGCGCACGGCCTCGGCGTTGGGCAGGTCGGCCCGCACCCCGCTGAGCCCGGGCTGGTGCCGCAGCACCGGCGACGTCGTCTTGAGGATGACCGGGTAGCCGAGGTGGTCCGCCGCCACCACCGCGTCGTCCGCCGAGTCGACGAGCCGCGCCTCCCAGACATGGATCCCGTAGGCGCCGAGCAGCCGGTGGGTCTCCTCGCGGGTCAGAGTCCGACCCTCGGGGGACCCCTCGAGCAGCTCCTCGACCTGGGTCGCCGCCGCCGTCCGGTCGATGCCGACCGGGTCGACCGGCATACCCCGGTCGCGGGTGCGCCACTGGCTGTAGCGGGTCGCGGCGGCGAGGGCGCGCACGGCGTCCTCCGGCATGCCGTAGACGGGGACGACCCGCCGCTGCCCGGAGTCCGGGGTGGCCACCGCCAGCGCCTCGTTCACCCCTGACATGCCGAGGAACGTGGCGACGCAGGTCTTCTCGCTGGCGCGCGAGACGTCGCGCACCGCGGCGACGACCTCCTCGTCGACGGTCTCCAGCGGGGGGATGAAGCAGGTCAGCACGCTGTCGACCTCGGGGTCGTCGAACGCCGCCCGCAGCGCCTCGGAGAAGCGGTCGGCGGTGGCGTCGGAGGGCAGCGACACCGGACCGTGCGTGACCTGGAGGTCCCAGCTGAGGGCGGCCTGGGCGGTGAGGGCACTGAGCGCGTCGGAGTTGCTGACGACCGCGACCCGCTCGCCGGCGGGCAGCGGCTGGTGGATGACGACCTGGGCGACGTCGAACAGCTGGTGCACGTTCTCCACGCGGATCACACCGGCCTGGCGGAGCATGGCCCCGAACGCGCCTGGGGGCACACGGGTCTGGCGTACCCGGTGGCCGGGGGGCGCACCGTAGGACGAGACCCCCGACGACACCGCGATGACCGGCTTGGTCTGGGCCAGCGCGCGGGCGATGCGCGAGAACTTGCGCGGGTTGCCCATCGACTCGAGGTAGAGCCCGACGGCCGCCGTCGAGTCGTCGTCGATCCAGTACTGCATGAGGTCGTTGCCGGAGACGTCCACCCGGTTGCCGGCGGAGGCGAAGTCGGTGAGGCCCAGACCTCGCCGGTCGGCGGACGCGAGCACGGCCACGCTGAGGGCCCCGCTCTGGGCGAACAGCCCCAGGCCGCCGGCGCGGGGCAGCCGGGGTGAGAGGGACGCGTTGAGGCTGACGGCGGGGTCGGTGTTGACGATGCCGAACGAGTTGGGACCGATGACGCGCAGCCCGTTCTCGCGAGCGCGCCGGCGCAGCTGCTCCTGCCGTTCGACCCCCTCCTCGCCGCTCTCCGCGAAGCCGGCCGACGCGACGACGAGCGAGCGCACGCCCTTCTGGGCGCACTCATCGACGACGTCGAGCACGCTCTCGGCCGGCACGGCCACGACCGCGAGGTCCACGGGGCCGGGGATGTCCCCGACCCGGGCATACGTCGGCAGGCCGAGCACCTCGAGGGCCTCGGGGTTGACCGCGTAGACCGGCCCCACGTAGCCACCGTCCTGGATGTTGCGCAGGAACCGGTGGCCGATCGAGCTCGGCCGGCGCCCGGCGCCGATGACGGCGATCGAGGTGGGGTGCAGCAGCGCGTGGACGCTGACCGACTCGGCGCGGTGCTCGCGCGACAGGCGTACCTCGGTCGACTGCTCGGTGGGCCGGATGTCGAAGGACACCGCGACGACGCCGTCCTCGTAGTGGTGGTGCACCGCATACCCCGCCTCGCGGAACACGTTGAGCATCTTGCGGTTCTGGGGCAGGACCTCCGCGGTGAACTTCTCGACCCCCAGCTCCTGGGCGATCGCCGCGAGATGCTCGAGCAGCACCGAGCCGATGCCCTTGCCCTGGTAGTGGTCGGAGATGTTGAAGGCCACCTCGGCGGAGGTGCGGTCGAACCGGTCCCACCGGCCGATGCCGACGATGGCGGCCCGCACGGTCACGACCAGGGCCACCCGGTCGACGTTGTCGACGTTGGTGAACCGGTGGAGGTCACGCTCGCTCAGCTCGCGGATGGGCGCGAAGAAGCGCAGGTAGATGGACTCGGCGGACTGGCCGGAGTGGAAGTGCCGCACCCCGTCGGCGTCGTCGGGCCGGATCGGGCGCACGTGGCCGACGGAGCCGTCGCGCAGCACCACGTCGGCCTCCCAGCGCGCCGGGTCGACGGTCTCTCGGCGGGCGCGGGGCATGAGGCCCATGGTTCCATCACCCGGCCTCGCGCGGGCGGCCACGCCCATCTGCGAGCATCGCGCCATGGAGTTCTCCGACGTCGTCCGCCGACGCCACATGGTCCGCCGCTACGACGCGGACCGACCGGTGCCTCCGGAAGCGCTGCGGGCGTGTCTGGAGCACGCGGTCCGGGCGCCGAGTGCGGGGTTCAGCCAGGGCTGGGACTTCGTGGTCCTCGACGACCCCGCCGACCGGGCCCGGTTCTGGGCCGCGACGACGGAGGAGGACGAGGAGGACGACCACTGGCTGGCCGGAGTCCGCGCCGCACCCGTGCTCGTCGTGTGCTGCTCGGACAAGGAGGCGTACCTCGACCGATATGCCGCCCCCGACAAGGGATGGACCGACCGGGACGAGGCGCGTTGGCCGGTGCCCTACTGGGACATCGACACGGGGATGGCGGCGCTGCTCATGCTGCTGACGGCGGTGGACGAGGGGCTGGGGGCGTTGTTCTTCGGGGTGCCGCCGGAGTGCCACGACGACGTGCACGAGACGTTCGCCATCCCCCGCGACCGGGCGATCATCGGCGTGGTGGCGCTGGGGTACGAGGTGCCCGGCTCGAAGCGCCCGTCGCTGCACAGCCGTCGCCGCGGGGTCGACCAGGTGGTGCACTGGGGGCGGTTCGGGCAGCCTCAGGCCGCCGGGGCCGCTGGCTCGGCGGGGGGCGCCGCTGCCGTCGAGTGATGCCGGCGTTCTGGCTTTACCAGTGTTTCCCATGTGACATCAGGGACGCGTGTTTCGTAGCGGGACAGGCTAACTCGGTTACGAGGCCTGTCGGTGGTCGCGTCTAGGGTCTGAGGATGGACGCGGAGACGTGGGGGTGCAGCGACGAGCTGGTCGCCGCCCTGTCCGCCGCCACGCGACTGCTGGAGGACCTGCCGGTGCAGGTGTGCCGGCTCGGGAGCCATGACCTCGGCATGGTGTTGGGGGTGGCCGACCCGCTCGCTGCGGCGGCGTCCGCCAGCCGGTTCACGCTGACGTCGGAGGCGGACCAGCGGGGAGACGTCATGGCGTCGACGTCGGGGACAGTACGCCAGTGGGTCGCCGACCGGTGCCCCACCCTGGACGCCCGGGATGCCGGGGTGGTGGCGAAGGCGGTGACCCGGCTGAACACACCCGCTCTGGAGACGGCACGCGCCGCCGTGTCCATCGGGCGGCTGTCGATCCCCGCCGGAGTGGCCGTGGCCGCCGAGCTCGCCGACCTGAGACCACTGCTGCAGCCCGGCGCTGCTGAACCCGTCCTGGCGGGTCTGGTGGCGATCGGCGCCACCCACGGGAGTGCCGGCGTCCGCGGGTTCCGGGTGGCCATGCTCGCGAGGTACGGGCTCGGTGAGGTGATCCAGGACGAGCAAGACCGACGCGCCGGTCTGACGAACCTGTCCTGTGGGCACGACATCGGCGGGGGGATCACCGAGTACCGGATGCGGCTGACGCCGGAGAGTCGGGCCGTCGTCGAGGCGGCGATCAACACGCTGACCGCCCCCAGCCCTGACGACGCCGCGTCGGACGTGCGGACCGGCGAGCAACGCCGCGGCGACGCCCTGGTCGACGTCTGCCGCCGCGCCGTCACCCTCGGCGCGATGGCGGCAGACGTCGACACGGAGCAAGCGCTCAGCGCTGTCACCCCGCTGGGGATCAAGGCCAGCGTCCTGGTGACCATCGGGTACGACGATCTGGTCGCACGCACGCGGCCCGGGATGGTGATGGGTGGCCTCACCAGCGCCGCCGTCCTCGGACCCGAGACGGTTCGGAAGCTGGCCTGCGACGGCGGGATCATCCCCGTCATCCTCGGCTCTGCCGGGCAGGTCCTCGAGATGGGCTCCACCAGACGGGCGTTCAGCGGCTCCCAGGTCAAGGCGTTGTGGCTGCGCGACCGGCACTGCTCCTACCCGGGCTGTGACGTGCCCGCGACCTGGTGCGACGCCCATCACGTCGAGCACTGGGCCGACGGCGGACCCACCGACCCGAACAACGGCACCCTGCTGTGCAACCGGCACCACCACGTCGTCCACCGTGACCGCTTCCACGCCGAGATCACCCCCGACGGGGTCGAGTGGGACCGCGTTCCCGGCAGCTACGACCGAGCCCTTCGAGACCGGGCCCGCGACCCACGCGCTGCAGACCCGGAGCCGCCGGGGGGCCGCGACGCCGACCCACCCGAGGCCGCCTGACCTCCACTGACGCGAGCTCGGGAGACCGCTCCGTCAGTGCGCCTGCTCCAGGAGCGCCTGGGCGAACTCGGTGTGCGTCACCAGCGCGTCGAGGTAGCCCCCGCGGATGCCGGCCAGGGCGGCCGGGACCTTCTCGAGGCCGTAGGCAAGGCCGATGACCTCGGGGATGGCCTTGAGCTGGGGGGCGCTGATGGCGACGACCCGCTGGCTGATGCTGGTCTCGACCGCCTGTCCATCGGCGTCGAGCAGGACCCCGGACAGGTCGGCCGCGACCCCGAGACGGCGCACGGCGGCCCGTTCGGCGGGGGTCAGGGTATCGTGCAGGGTGGACGCCGGGGGGTTCCAGCCGCCGAGGCCGACGACGGCCTTGGTCACGGTGTCGAAGCGCGCCACGGCCTCGGCAACCTGCTCCTGGCGGTAGAGACCCTGCGCCGTGGCCTCGTCGGTGACGAACATCGGGGCGTAGAAGACCGACGACTCCGCGTGCGCCTGACGGGCGATGCTCCGCACGACGTCGACGGAGCTGGCCTCGACATCGGGGCGGGTCAGGGCCCCGGTGAGCTGCACGACCCGGGCGACCCGTAGGCCGCTCAGCGACGACGCCATGGCCAGGACCACGCGAGCCCAGCCGATCCCGAGGACGTCCTCGGGCTCGGTGATCTCGCGAAGCAGGTCGGCCGCCACGACCCCGAGCTGCTCACGCATCTGGGCGTCGTCACCGTGAACCGCGTTGACGACGACGGCATGTCTCAGGCCGAAGGTGCGAATCAGGCGTTCGCTCAGGTCGAGGTCGAGCGACCCCGCGCCCACGACGGTGATGCGCACCATGCCGCTCGACCGGGCCAGCTCGAGGAGCCGCGCGACCTTGAACCGGGTCAGGCCGAGCTCCTCGGCGATGTCGACCTTGGAGCGCCCGTCGAGGTAGTACGCGCGGGCGACCCGCGCCGCGGTCACGACTTCGAGGGGCCCGGCGAAGGGGGCATGTGGCGGCTCGGACATGCCGGCCTCCTCTCCACGAGCACTCCGATCGGCACTCAGATGAGCACCACTTGACACGGAGCATACCGTTTGAGCGGACATATGTAGTCGATGCTCAGATGAGAACAGGAGCCAGGGATGCCGACGATGCAGGTCAGCGTGCTGCGGGGAGTGGGCGACGTCGCCGTCGAGGAGCGGCCCGTGCCCGAGACAGGGCCCGACGAGGTGCTGGTGGAGATCGGGTCGGTCGGCGTGTGCGGCTCCGACGTCCACTACTACGAGCACGGGCGGATCGGACCGTACGTCGTCGAGTCCCCCCTGGTGCTGGGCCACGAGGCGGGCGGAGGCGTCGCCGACGTCGGTTCCGAGGTGACCTCGCTCCAGGTGGGCCAGCGGGTGTCCATCGAGCCCGGCGTGCCCTGCCGGCGCTGTGTCCAGTGCCTGGCCGGTCGCTACAACCTGTGCCCGGACGTCCGCTTCTTCGCCACACCGCCCTACGACGGGGCGTTGGCCCAGTTCGTCGTCATGCCGGCCGCGTTCGTGTTCCCCGTGCCCGAGGCGGTCAGCGACGACGCGGCGGGGTTGCTCGAGCCGCTGTCGGTCGGGGTGTGGGCCTGTCGGCGCGCCCAGGTCTCCCCCGGGAGCCGCGTGCTGGTGACCGGAGCCGGCCCGATCGGGCTCATCGCCGCCCAGACCGCCCGCGCCTACGGGGCCGACGCCGTGACCGTCACCGATATCAACCCCCATCGGCTCCGCCTCGCCGAGCAGCTCGGGCTCGGCACCGTCGACGTCGGCCGCACGACGCTCGCCGACGCCGGCCACGAGCCCGACGTCCTCCTCGAGTGCTCCGGCAACGCCCGAGCCACCTGGGACGCCGTGAGCACCGTGGCCCGCGCCGGCCGCGTGGTGCTCGTCGGTATGGGCGGCGACACGCTCCAGCTGCCGCTGTCCTACGTCCAGGACCGCGAGCTCGTCATCACCGGCGCGTTCCGCTACGCCAACACCTGGCCGACCGCGATCGAGCTCGCCGCGTCAGGGCGGGTGGACCTCGACGCGATGGTCACGGGGCACTACGGTCTCGGCGACGTCGAGACCGCTCTGACCGTCGCGAAGAGCGACCCGACGAGCATGAAGGTCGTGGTGCGCCCCGGAGGCTGAGCTGCGTCCGCCCCGGTGGCGCCAGCCGGGTCAGGAGGTGGGCGCGAGGGTGAAGCGCATGGTCCCTGCGGAGTCGACGACCGGACGGCAGGTGAAGGCTTTCGTGGCAAGGACGCGGCACGAGAAGGACCTCGCATTCCCCTGGAGCGCCAGCTGCACTGGTCGCCGCCGAGACCGATCGCGTCCCGGATGTTGACACGCTGTCCCGAGGTGACGGTCCGCCGCCGGAGAGGTAGCGCACCTCGATCGGCTGACCAGGCAGCACCCCCACGGCGAGACGAGCGCGGCGGGATCCTCCGGGTCGTCGCAGTGCCCCCGCCCGTGGTCGCTGTCACGGCAGTGCACCGCCCCCGACTCCGCGGAGAGGAGGTGCAGGGTCCGGTCCGTCGCGTTCAGCACGCCGGCCCGGGGCTGAAGGGCCGCGGCCGCGCTCGACCCGGTGCGGGGTGGGGGCGTCGGTGGGTCGAGGACGGGTCGAGCCCTGGCGTGAGCCAAGATGGTCGGGCCCCACCCATTAAGGAGCACCAGCCCGTATGCCCCGCAGCAGCACGCGTACTCCCCCGCCCAGCGATCCGGCCGACGAGACGCCCGAGCGGATCATCGACATCGACGTCGAGGAGGAGATGCGGAACGCCTTCCTCGAGTACTCCTACTCCGTCATCTACTCCCGGGCGCTGCCCGACGCCCGCGACGGCCTCAAGCCGGTGCAGCGCCGGATCCTCTACGGCATGAGCGAGCTCGGCCTGCGTCCTGACCGGGCCCACGTCAAGAGCCAGCGCGTCGTCGGCGAGGTCATGGGCAAGTACCACCCGCACGGCGACCAGGCCATCTACGACGCCCTGGTGCGGATGGCGCAGCCGTTCACCATGCGGCTGCCCCTCATCGACGGGCACGGCAACTTCGGCTCCCTCGACGACGGTCCGGCCGCCGCGCGCTACACGGAGGCGCGGATGGCCCCGGCCGCCCTGCTCATGGTGGCCGGGCTCGATGAGGACACCGTCGACTTCGTCCCGAACTACGACGACACGCAGACCCAGCCGGAGGTGATGCCCGCCGCCTTCCCCAACCTTCTGGTCAACGGCGCCAGCGGCATCGCGGTCGGCATGGCGACGAACATGGCCCCGCACAACCTCGTCGAGGTCATCGGGGCCGCGCGGCACCTCATCGCCAACCCCACCTGCTCCCTCGACGACCTCATGAAGTTCGTGCCCGGCCCCGACCTCCCGGGCGGCGGCCGGATCATCGGCCTCGACGGAATCCGCGACGCCTACCTCACCGGCCGCGGCGCGTTCCGCACCCGGGCGACCGCCCGGATCGAGGCGATCACGCCGCGGCGCAAGGGCATCGTCGTCACCGAGCTGCCCTACCTGATCGGCCCCGAGAAGGTCATCGAGAAGATCAAGGACCACGTCCAGAGCAAGCGCCTGCAGGGCATCGCCGACGTCAAGGACCTCACGGACCGCAGCCACGGGATGCAGCTGGTCATCGAGGTCAAGAACGGCTTCAACCCCGACGCGGTGCTCGAGCAGCTCTACAAGCTGACGCCGATGGAGGAGTCCTTCAACGTCAACAACGTCGCCCTGGTGGAGGGCCAGCCCCGCACCCTCGGGCTCAAGGACCTGCTCACGGTCTACGTCGACTTCCGCACCGACGTCGTCCGGCGCCGGACGGCGTACCGCCTGGCCCGGCGCGAGGAACGGCTCCACCTCGTCGAGGGCCTGCTCGTCGCGATCGCCGACATCGACGAGGTCATCCAGGTCATCCGCTCGTCCGACGACGCGACCATCGCCAAGGCGCGCCTGCGCGACGTCTTCGACCTCTCCGACGCGCAGGCGACCTACATCCTCGACCTCCAGCTGCGCCGGCTGACCAGGTTCTCCCGCCTCGAGCTGGAGACCGAGCAGGCCGAGCTGCTGCGGCAGATCGAGGAGCTGCGAGGGATCCTCGGCGACGAGAAGCTGCTCCTGCGCACCGTGTCCAGCGAGCTGGCCGAGGTGGCCAAGGCCCACGGCACCCCCCGCCGCACGGTGTTGCTGGAGTCGGCCGGTACGCCCGTGTCGAGCACCCCCGGCGGAGCACTACCGCTCGAGGTCGCCGACGACCCGTGCTGGGTGCTGCTCTCCTCGACCGGGCTGCTGGCCCGCACGCGCACGGACGAACCCCTGCCCGCCGAGGGCGGCCGCTCGAAGCACGACGTCCTCGTCGGCGCGGTGCGCACGACCGCGCGCGGTGACGTCGGCCTCGTGACGAGCGCCGGCCGGATGGTGCGCCTCTCCGTGATGGAGCTGCCCGCCCTGCCCGACACCGCCGGCCCGCCCTCGCTGAGCGGTGGCGCTCCCCTGGCGGCCTACGTCGACCTGCCCCGTGGTGAGGAGCCGCTGACCCTCGCATCACTCGACGCGGAGGCGCCGGGGCTCGCCCTCGGCACGGCGCAGGGCGTCGTCAAACGGGTGTCGGTCGACTACCCGGCCCGGCCCGACTTCGAGCTGATCGGGCTCAAGGACGGCGACCGGGTGGTGGGCGCCGCTCCGGTACCCGCCGAGGACCGTGACCTCGTCTTCGTCACGAGTGATGCGCAGCTGCTGCACTTCCCCGCTTCGGCGGTCCGCCCGCAGGGCCGTCCCGCGGGCGGCATGGCCGGGGTCAAGCTGGACGCGGGGCAGTCGGTGGTCTGGTTCGGCGTCGTCGACCCGGCCGCCGACGCCGTGGTCGTCACCTCCAGCGGCTCGTCGGGCGCGCTGCCCGGCACCGAGCCCGGTTCGCTCAAGGTCACGCCCTACACCGAGTACCCCGCCAAGGGGCGGGCCAGCGGCGGGGTGCGCTGTCACCGGTTCCTCAAGGGGGAGGACACGCTCGTCCTCGCCTGGGTCGGTGGCACTCCGGCCAAGGCGTCGGGCGCCAACGGCGTCGCGGTCGAGCTGCCCCCGGCGACGGGACGACGGGACGGGTCCGGCACCCCCGCGGCGAGCGTCATCGCCCGGATCGCCGGCCCGTCGTGACGGCACTCCCGACCGGTCGCTCGTGACCACGCTCGGCCCGGCGCACGTCACCTACGGCCGCAGCGCCCCCGACGCCTGTTCGGTCATGTGGGACCGGGCCGGCGACGACGAGTCCGCCTACGGCACCTCGGCGCCCGCCCGGTTCTGGGTGGCCGTCGAGCAGAACGGGCCGTGGGGGCGCACGCCTGCCCTCCAGTCCTCGTTCCCGCCCGCCGTCGGCGCCGAGCTGCTCGCCCGGCTCGGGCGGGCGGGCGGACGGCTGGCCCTCATCCGCCGGCCGGGCACGCACGCCACCCCGCGCGTCGGACCGCGCCGGTGCTACGTGGCGTGGTCGGGGGCGGGCGCGTTCCTCCTCGAAGGCCGGCTCGACGACCCCGACGAGCTGCTGCGCCTCGACCTCAAGGCCCTCGGGCGGGGTGACCGCGCGGGCACGGTGGCCTCGCTGCCGTGGCTGGCGCCGGCCGACCCGATCCTCCTGGTGTGCACGAACGGCCGCCACGACGTCTGCTGCGCCGTGCGTGGGCGACCGGCGGCCCTGGCCGGGCAGGAGACCCACCCGGGGCGGGTGTGGGAGTGCTCCCACACCGGCGGCCACCGGTTCTCCCCCACCGGGGTGCTGCTCCCCTGGGGTCGGGCGCTGGCCCGGCTCACCGAGGCGACCGTCGCCGACATCGTCGACGCCGCGGATGACGGGGCCCTCCCCCTGGGGCTGCTCGGACCCCGTCACGACCGGGGCAGCAGCGCGTTGGCCATCCAGGCCCAGGTCGGCGAGTCGAGCGTCCGCACCCTCCTGGAGGAGACCGACCTCGAGGCCCTACGCGCCGAGGTGACCGGTCCCCTCGTGGTGGGCGTCACGCATACCGACGGCCGCCGCTGGTCTGTCGCCCTCTCCGTCGTGGAGGGCGAGGCCCGGCGCAACTCCTGCGGCGGACCCGCCGAGACCGCCCGCACCTGGTCCGCGGCCGTCACCCCCGCCTGACCCACCCCCTCGGTCAGCGGTGGGAGTCGATGAACGCCAGCATCCGCGTCCAGCTGTCGGAGCAGGCGTCCTCCCAGTCAGCGAACGACCGGTCGAAGAACGAGTGCGGGGCACCGGCGTACTCGACGAGCTCGTGGTCGACGCCGGCGTCGGTGAGCGCCCGGTCGAACGCGGCGTTCTCCTCCGGCGACGTGGCCTGGTCGGCACCGGCCGCGAGGACGAGCACCGGGGCCGTCATCCGCGGGACGAGGTCGGTGACCGCGCGGACGATGCCGTAGAAGCCCATGCAGCCCGCGGCGCCGAGGTCGGTGGCCGAGAGCGCCCACGACTCGGCACCGAACTTGCAGAAGCCCAGGGTGAAGACCGGGTCGTCGCTACGCCCGGCCAGCCGCTCCTTGGCCGCGCGGGCGTCGAGCAGGACGCTCGAGCGCTCCAGCGCCTGCGCGTGGGGCTTGAAGTCGAAGTCCGGCCCGCGGTCGGTCAGTCCGGCGGTGCGGGCGTACGGGTCGATCGCCACCGTGTCGATCCCCGCCTGGGCGAAGGCCAGGGCGAGATCGGTGTAGTACGGGTGCATGCCGCGGATGTCGGGAAGCAGTACCAGCGAGGCGCCCCGACGGGTGACGGGGACGGCGTCGTAGGCCGTGAGCACCGTGCCGTCGCCGGACGTCAGCTGCGTGGGCCCGTGTTCACCGACCTCGCTGGTCCGGGGCGGCAGGGGCGGATGCTGGTCGCTGGAGAAACACATGAGGGCATCCTGCCTGCGGCGCCTGGGTCCTGCCCGGGTGGGGTCGCGCGTCAGCCCGCGGCGGCCGCCGACGCCTGGTCGAGCCGGGCGAGCTCGTCGGCGGTGAGGGTGACCCGGGCGGCGGCGAGCAAGGCGGGCACCTGCTCCACGCTGCGGGCGCTGGCGATCGGCGCTCCGACCGTGGACTGGGCAGCCAGCCACGCCAGGGACACCGAGGTGACCTCGATGTCGTGCGCGGCGGCGATGTCGTCGAGCGCGGTGAGCAGGTCGGCGCTGCCCGGGCGGCTCAAGTAGTGCTGTGCCCCCGCGGCGCGCGGGGACTCGACGTCGACCCCGGGGCGGTACTTGCCGGTGAGGAACCCGCCGGCCAGACCGGCATACGGCAGCTCGACGAGACCCCGGCGCTGGAGGGTGGGCAGCAGGTCTTTCTCGATGTCGCGCTCGACGAGGTTCCACTTGTCCTGCGAGACGGTGAACCCGGTCAGTCCCTGCGTGGACGCCACGTCGAGGGCGGTCCGGAGCCGGTCGCTGGTGAAGTTCGAGGCGCCGACCTCGCGCACCTTGCCCGAGCGGACCAGGGAGTCGAACGCGACGACGTACTCCTCCGGCGCGACCTCGGGGTCGTCGCGGTGGGCGTAGTAGAGGTCGATGTGGTCGGTCTGCAGGCGGCGCAGGGAGTCCTCGGCGGCGAGCACGATGTTGCGGGCGCTCAGGCCCGGCCGGTCGGACTTGCTGAACACCTTGGTGTGGATCTCCACGTCGTCGCGGCGCCCGCGCGCCGCGAGCCACTCGCCGATGACCGTCTCCGACTCCCCTCCGGTATGCCCGGGGACCCATGCGGAGTAGACGTCGGCCGTGTCGACGGACCGGCCACCCCCCTCGACGAACGCGTCGAGGACGGCGTGGCTCTGGTCGCGGTCGGCCGTCCAGCCGAACACGTTGCCGCCGAGGACGAGGGGGCCGAAGCCGAGGGAGCTCATAGCCGCCACCCTGCCAGGCGGCCTGGGAGGCGTCGCGCCGGGGTCACCAGGGCTTGGCGACGGACGGGCCGCTCGGGGCGCTGCGCTGCTGGTCGGTCTGCTGGCGCTGCTGCAGGTTGTCCTGGGTGCGCGAGTCGAGCTGCTGCTGCTTGTCCTCGCTCGGCTGGGTGGGCTGCTCCTGCTGCTGGTTCTGCTGGCTCTGCTGGTCCTGCTGCCGTTGCTGCTCCTGTTGCTGCTGCTCCTGGGCCCGCTGCTGGGCGTCGCGCAGCTGCTGTCCCTCGTCGTCCTGGGCGTCGCCCTGGAAGCAGCCCTGGGGCGCCTGGGACACGACCTGGGTGAGCCGGTCGCGGAACGCCTGGGCCTCTGCGGCGCGACCGGCCGACGTCGCCGCGGTGGCCAGCTTCTCGAGGCTGAGGACGAGGTTGACCCGGATCTGGCAGGACTCGATGGAGTCCTTCGGGGCGAGGGCCAGCGCCTCCTCGAAGGCCGCGCGGGCTCCGGCGAAGTCGCCGGCGAGCACCCGGGCGTCGCCGAGTGCGAAGGGGGCCTTGTGCGGCTCGATGACGTTGCCGAAGGCGAGGTGGTCGGCCGCGTCCTGGGTGCCGGTGATGTTGCCGGCGGTGTAGCTGCGCACGGCGTCCTCGCCGAACGCGACGGTCGAGAACAGCTTGGTCGCCACGAGCAGCAGGAGCACGACCATTGGCAGGGACCACAGGGCGAGCCGGCGCCGCAGCCGGAGCCGGTCGGCGCGCTGCTGGTCGGTCTCCGGCGCCGCGGGACGCAGCCACCGCGGACGCCGGGAGGCGGCGGCGCCCCGGTCGTCGTCGGTGGCGGCGCCGGGTGGGCGCGGCGGGCTCACGGTGCTCATGGGGCGCTCCTTCCGACCGGGCGGGACGAGCGGGTTTCTGAGGAACGGGGTCCGGACGAGCGGGGTCCGGAGGCCGCGGCGGTGGCCGCGCCGAGCTCCCAGGCGGCCAGCAGGCTCAGGAGGAGCAGCGCCACCCAGTAGAGCTCGGTGCGGCCGCTCGCGGTGCCCGTGCTGTCGGCGGCCCGTACCGCCGCCATCGACTTCAGCTGCACGGCGTCGACGACGGCAAGGCCGTCGTCGGGTGCGGTGCGGTGCAGGTACGCCACCCCCAGCTGGTCCGCGATCGCCTTCAGCTGCTGCTCGTCGATGCGTGAGATCGCCGGCTTCCCCGTCGACGGGTCGAGGATGTCGCCGGACTCGCGCGCCCCGGTGCTGAGCATCGGCCCACCGGCGGTCGTGCCGTAGCCGAGCACGGCGCCGCCGTTGAGCAGGTCGCCCCCGAGGGCGAACGGGGGCGGCGGGGTGGACGCCGTCTGTTCGCCGTCGCCCAGGTAGAACACGATCCGCGGCCGTTCGGGATGGCTCTCGCGACCCCGCTCGAGGGCCTGGCGCACGGCGTCGCGGGCGACCGTGATGCTGCTCCCCCGCGAGAACGCCGACGTCTCGGCCCGCAGGGTGTCGGCGGCGGACGCGAGCGCGGACGCGTCGCTGGTGAGCGGCAGCCGCGTCGTCGCGTCGGCGTCGAAGGTGATGAGCGAGAAGCGCGCACCCGGCAGCTGTTCGGCCACGCCGCGCACGTCGGCCCGCACCCCGGTGAGCCGCGACGTCTCCCCGGCGTAGTCGCGGGCCATGATCGACGAGGTGGTGTCGACCACGAAGTAGACGTCCAGCGCGCTCGCGTCGACGCGGATGTCGGTGCCCGGCACCGCGGGCCTCAGCGCGGCGACGAGGACGAGCGCCACCATCGCGGTGCGCCGACCCCGGGTCAGCCGCGTCTCGACCCGCTCACCGCGGCCGGCCGGCCACCAGACGAGCAGCACCCCCAGCGCCGCGAGCACCAGGAGCATCGCCCAGGGGGCCACGGGCAGGAACGAGACGCCGGTCAGGCCGGTGAGGAAGCCGGTCATCGCCGCCACCGGGCCCGGCGCAGGGCGAGGAAGGCCAGGAGCCCGAGGCCGGCCAGCGCGATGGGGACCCCGGGGTTGTCGTGCACCACGGTGCGAGGCGACGCCGGTATGCGTGACGCCTCGCGCGAGGAGACGGCCTCGAGCGTCCGGCGCACGGCGGAGACGTCGTTGAGGGAGAAGTAGAGGCCACCGGTGTCCTCGGTGACGGCGCGCATCTCGGCCGCGGTGCTCGACGAGGTGTTGTCGGTGGGGTTGATGCCGTAGACCTGGATCCCGGCGCTCTTGGCGAGCCGCCCGCCCTCCGGCAGGGTGAACAGCGACTTGCCCGCCGCCTCGTTGTCGGAAGCGAGGATTACCGACCGGGCCCGCTGCAGCTCGGGATGGTCGAAGCTGCGGACGCACGTCGCGAGGCCGTCGCCGATGAGCGAGCTGCCGAACCCGTTGAGGGTGCCCGCGAAGAAGGGGTCCTTCGGGTCGAGCAGGCCGAGCGCCCGCTGGGCCCGCTTGAGCTGGTCGACGACGAAGTCGTAGTCGTCGGTGAGCGGGAAGACGGGCACGGCCGAGCTGTTGAAGATGACCAGCGAGATCCGCTCGCCCCGGAACCCGGCCACCAGCTGGGTGAACGTCGAGACGACCTCGGCGTCGACGTCGATCATCGAGCCGGAGACGTCGAGGCAGAGGACGATGTCACGGTTGTCGCGCTCGCTGACCAGGCTGACCGAGCGCATGGGGCGGCCCGCGCCGAGGGCCGCCGCCAGCACCACGACGGCGGCGAGCACCGCGGCACCGATCATGAGCAGCCGGTGGCGACGGACGGCCTGGCGGTACTCGGGCAGGGCGCGCAGGGCCTCGGTGTTGGCCACGGCGACCGGGGTCGAGGCCCGTCGGCGACGCAGCAGCACCCAGCCGACGACGGCCACGACGAGGGCCGCCGCGAGCACCGAGAGCTCGAGCCAGCCGAGCGCGAGCGGGCCGCCGAGCAGGCTCAGGACCATCGGGCCACGACCTCACGCGCATACGCCGCAGCAGCGGCCACCGAGACGGCCCGCTCGGGCCCGAACTCGACGGGGTAGAGCCCTCGGACGACGTCGGAGACGGGGGCCAGGGCCGGGTCACCCGTGCGCCCGAGCTCGGCCAGCGTCATGGTGGGCGCCTGCACGCCCGACGCCTCTTGCACGAAGTCCCGCACGACGACGCTGAGCTCCTGGTGCGCGCGCCGTGGCGAGAGCTCACCGGCGTCGCCGAGGCGGACGACCTCGTCGATCCGTTGGATGTAGCGGCCCTTCAGCTGTGCCAGCCACCAGCCCGGCGGGAGCTCGGGTTCGGGCTCGACCCGGGCGGGGCGGGTCTGAGCCCACACCACGACGGCCCAGCCGAGCACGCCGAGGACGATGACGACGCCGATGGCGGTCCACAGCGGCGAGTAGGTAATCGGGGGGTAGAAGTCAGCGGCCACGGCGGCGCTGTCTCTCGAGCATCCGGAACAGCACGGGCAGCACCTGCTCGGTGGCCCCCATCCGGGCGTGCACGATGCCCAGACCCTCGAGGCTCGACTCCCGGGCCTGCCGGCGGCCGGCGACGTCGCGCGCGTAGGCCGCGTGCAGCCGGGGGTCGAAGCGCACCTCGGGCGCCAGCACGAGGTCGTCGCCGACGTCGACGGCGGCGTCTCCGGCGCCCTCGGCCGTGGGGTCGGCGTCCTCGACAGTGACCCAGAGGATCTCGTGCTGGGCGTGCAGACGCCGGATCAGCCCGACCTCGTGCTCGTCGAGGTCGTGCTCGTCGGCGACGACCACGAGCAACCGGCGCTGCCGGTGGTGAGTGGCGACGAACTGCAGCTGGGCGGCCAGTCGGCTGCGGCCACCGTCGAGCGTGGTCCGCTGCTGCACCGCGCGCAGCAGGCGTTCGAGGTTGCCCTCCCGCCCCGCCGCGGCATACCCGCGGGTGCCGGACTCGTCGCCCTCCACCAGCCCGACCAGGTCGCCGTGCCGCAGGGCGAGGTAGCCGAGCATGCCCACGAGGGTGATGGCGACGGTGGACTTGGCCTCCCCGCTGGTCGTCCGGGCGGCCATGCCACGGCCGGTGTCGACGACGAAGACCACCGTCTGCGTCCGGGCCGCGACCCACCGCTTGACCAGCGGGCTGCCGTGGCGGGCGGTCGCCTTCCAGTCGATGTCGCGCACCTCGTCGCCCGGGACGTACTCCCGTAGGTCGTCGTAGTCGAGGCTGCGACCGCGGAACACCGACGCGTACTCGCCGTCGAGCAGACCCCAGGTGCGCCGGCGGGCGACGATGAAGAGCTTGCTCTTCACGGGGGTCAGCAGGGCGGGCACGGCGAGGCCCCTACGGCGTGCGCACGGTGGCGACGAGCGCGTCGACCACCGTCTCGACGCGAGTGTCGTCGGCGACGGCCTCGAAGCCGAGGACCACCCGGTGGCGCAGCACGCGGTGGGCGAGCGCCTTGACGTCCTCGGGGACGACGTGGTCGCGGCCGGCGAGCAGGGCCCGGGCGCGCGCCGCCTGGGTGAAGGCGATGCTGCCGCGCGGGCTCGCCCCGAACTCGACGTAGCGGGCCAGGCCCGGCTCGATGTAGGTGCCGGCGTGCCGGGTGACGTAGACGATGCCGACGGCGTAGCGCACGATCGCGGGGTCGAGGTAGACCCGGCGGGTCAGCTCCTGCAGGCGCAGCACGTCGTCGATGGCGACGACCGGCTTCTGGTCCTCGCGGAAGACGCCGGCGTCGATCCGGTAGAGGACCTCGGCCTCCTCCTCCAGCGTCGGGTAGTCGAGCACGTCCTTGAGCATGAACCGGTCGAGCTGCGCCTCGGGCAGGACGTAGGTGCCCTCCTGCTCGATGGGGTTCTGGGTGGCGAGCACGAGGAACGGGTCGGGCAGCGGGTAGGCCTGGCCGCCGATCGAGGTCTGCCGCTCCTGCATCGCCTCGAGCATCGCCGACTGGGTCTTGGCCGACGCCCGGTTGATCTCGTCGAGCAGCACGATGTTGGCGTGCACCGGCCCGAGGTGGGTCGTGAACCCCGTCGTCGACGCGTCGTAGACCTGGGTGCCGACGATGTCGCTGGGCAGCAGGTCGGGGGTGCACTGGATGCGCGAGAACGAGCCCGACACGGCGTGGGCCAGCGTGGAGGCCGCGGTGGTCTTGGCCAGTCCGGGCACCGACTCCAGCAGGATGTGCCCGCCCGTGAGGAGCCCGATGAGGAGGGTCTCCTGCAGCCGCTCCTGCCCGACGACCTTGCCCGTGAAGGCCTCCGACAGCTGCTCGAGCGCGTCACCGGCCCAGCCGACCTCGTCGGCGCGCAGGATCGGTCCGGACGGCTGTTCCATGGACGGCTCCCCTGTGGCGTTCCTTCTCCCGGCGCCGGGGCGATGCCCGGCCGGTTCATCGTAAACACCCGGACCGACGCCGCCGCATCGGCGACCACCGGTTGCCGGGCCTGGGGCGCGGTGGCACGGTGGTCGGCGAGACTCCGTGCGAGGTGCGGGTATGCCGCGGGAAGGACCAGGCGATGCCGAAGACGGGACGCGACGGGCGAGCCAAGAAGAGCGAGCTGCCCAGCACGTTGCAGCGCTCCGGGCGCAAGGCGCAGCAGACCTTCGCCGAGGCCCACGACAGCGCCCTGGAGCAGTACGACGGCGACGAGTCACGGGCCTACCGCGTGGCGTTCGCGGCGGTCAAGCACACCCACGAGAAGGTCGGCGACCACTGGGAGAAGAAAGACGAGTACGGCCCGTCCGACCAGCGCGCCGAGGAGGGCGGGCTGCACAGCTCCGCCCCGACCGCGGGTGGGGTCGACGCCAACGCCACGAAGAAGCACCTCTATGACCTGGCCACCCGACTCGGCGTCAAGGGTCGTTCGGCGATGAGCAAGGACGAGCTCGTCGAGGCCCTGCAGAAGGCGAACGACCGCGCCTCGGCGAAGGCCCGCGGCTGACGGCGGATCGGTTCACCGGATCGGTCGGGCGGGTCCGTCAGCCGGACTCGAGGTCGAGGCCGATCTGCCGGCGGAAGGGGCCCAGCCCCTCGACGACCAGCGGATGCGGCGCGCGGACGAGCCGCTCGGGGGTCAGCAGGACGCGCCGCTCCCACCGGTAGCCGTCCGACCGCGGGTCGGTCAGCCGGATGCGACCGTTGTCGACGTAGCCGACCTTGCGACTCACCCCGGCCGACCGCGCGTTGCCCTCGATGTACCCCGAGGCCAACAGGTCCGCCCCGAGGTGGTCGAAGGCGAACGCACAGACGACCTGGCGCATCAGTGTGCCGATCCCCCGCCCCTGGAAGCGCTCGGCCAGCCAGGACCCCGTCTCGAGCATGCGCGTACGCCGGAAGTCGGTGCGGGCGAAGACGTCCTGCACGCCCACCGGCTCGCCCTCGTACCGGACGAGCAGGTTGAGGTGCCACGCCTCGGGCGGAACGACGCGAAGCTGTCCCAGTAGAAGCGCGCCGAGTTCAGCGGCAGCCCGTCCGCCGGGGCCTCGCTCCACGGCACGAGGAAGGGCAGGAAGTCGGCGGTGTGGATGCCCGAGACGGCCAGGTCGGTGACCGTGGGGACGTCCTCCGTGCGCAGCCCGTGCAGGGAGATCGGGCCAGCCGTGATGGACAGACCGAAGGCGGGAAAGATCTCGTCCAGGGTCATCCGGGCCGCCCCGTCGCTCAGGCGTCGATGCGCGCGCGGTCCAGCGCGGCGGCGCTCTCGACGATGAAGTCCTTGCGCGGCGCCACGTCGTTGCCCATGAGCAGGTCGAAGATCCGCTCCGCCCTCTCGGCCTCCCCCAGCGTCACCCG
This sequence comes from uncultured Actinomycetota bacterium, assembly GCA_963752705.1. Lineage (GTDB taxonomy): Bacteria > Actinomycetota > Actinomycetes > Actinomycetales > Dermatophilaceae > Lapillicoccus. The sequence goes on along the minus strand of CAVVZM010000003.1, from coordinate 1,606,337 downwards.
TCTTAGGGTGCGCTTGCGGGGGTCCATGGTCGTGTCGGCCAGCTGGTCGGCATCCATCTCGCCGAGGCCCTTGTAGCGCTGCGGCGGCTCCTTGATCCGCTTGCCACGCTTCTCCACCGCGGCGCGGGTGCGGCGCATCTCGGCCTCGTTGTAGGTGTAGATGAGGTCGTTCTTCTTCCCGCCCGCGTTGATGACCTCGAGCCGGTGCAGCGGCGGCATCGCGGCGTACACCCGGCCAGCGTCGACGAGGGGCCGCATGTAGCGGAAGAAGAGTGTGAGCAGCAGCGTGCGGATGTGGGCGCCGTCGACGTCGGCGTCGCTCATGATGATGACCTTGCCGTAGCGCGCCGAGTCGAGGTCGAAGGTGCGCCCCGAACCGGCGCCGATGACCTGGATGATCGCCGCGCACTCGGCGTTCTTGAGCATGTCGGCGATGGACGCCTTCTGCACGTTGAGGATCTTGCCGCGGATCGGCAGCAGCGCCTGGTAGTCGGACGACCGGGCCAGCTTGGCCGTGCCGAGCGCGCTGTCGCCCTCGACGATGAACAGCTCCGACCGGGCGACGTCGTGGGTGCGGCAGTCGGCGAGCTTGGCCGGCAGCGACGACGACTCGAGCGCGGTCTTGCGGCGCTGGGTCTCCTTGTGCAGCCGCGCGCTGATCCGCGTCTTCATCTCGGAGGTGACCTTCTCCAGGAGGTTGGCCGCCTCCAGCTTCGCCCCGCGCGGCGGGTTGACGATGCGCTCGGTGAGCTCCTTCTCCACCACGCGGGCCACGATCGCCCGGACCGCCGAGGTGCCGAGCACCTCCTTGGTCTGGCCCTCGAACTGCGGCTCGGCCAGGCGCACCGTGACGACGGCCGTCATCCCCGCGAGGATGTCGTCCTTCTCCACCTTGTCGGTACCGACCTTGAGACGGCGGGCGTTGATCTCCAGCTGCCGCCGGAAGACCTTGACGAGGGCCTGGTCGAAGCCCTGCACGTGGGTGCCGCCCTTGGGCGTGGCGATGATGTTGACGAACGACGGCACCTTCGCGTCGTAGCCGGTGCCCCACCGCAAAGCGATGTCGACCGAGCACTCCCGGGTCAGCTCGGTCATCTGCATGTGGCCCTGGGGGTCGAGCACCGGCACCGTCTCGCTGAAGCTCCCCGCGCCCTGGAGGCGCCAGACCTGGGTGACCGCGGTGTCGGGAGCGAGGTACTCGACGAACTCGGTGATGCCGCCGTCGTGGTGGAAGACCTCCTCGTGGGGGCCGTCCTCGGCGGGCGTGCCGGGCAGGCCGCGCTCGTCGCGGACGACCAGGGCCAGGCCCGGGATGAGGAACGACGTCTGCCGCGCGCGCGAGGCGAGCTGGTCGTAGTCGAGCTCGGCGCCCGGCTCGAAGATCTCGTGGTCGGGCCAGAACCGCACCCGCGACCCCGTCACCCCGCGCTTGGCGCGACCGACCACCTCGAGGTCGCTCTTGCTCTGGTACGCCGTGAACGGCGAGTCGGGCGCGGCCCCGCTGCGGTCGGCATACGTGCCGGGCTCGCCGCGGCGGAAGCTCATCCGGTAGGTCTTGCCGCCCCGGTCGACCTCGACGTCGAGCCGTGCGGAGAGGGCGTTGACGACCGACGCGCCGACGCCGTGGAGACCGCCGGTGGCGGCATACGACGTGCCGCCGAACTTGCCGCCGGCGTGCAGCTTGGTGAAGACCACCTCGACCCCGGACAGGCCGGTGCGCGGCTCGATGTCGACGGGGATGCCGCGGCCGTGGTCGCGGACCTCGACCGAGCGGTCGGCGTGCAGGACGACCTCGATGCGGTCACCGACGCCGGCCAGGGCCTCGTCGACGGCGTTGTCGATGATCTCCCACAGGCAGTGCATGAGCCCCTTGCTGTCGCGGGAGCCGATGTACATGCCCGGGCGCTTGCGGACCGCCTCGAGGCCCTCCAGGACCTGCAGGTGCCGGGCGGTGTAGTCACCGTTGGTGCTGGTACGTGCTGGGGTGGCCACGGATGTCCTTCGCCTCGGTCTCGTCGTCTCGCAGGCTATCCCGGGTCACCGACGGCGTCGGGGAGGCGGCGCGGCGGCTGGGGACGGCGCAGGCGCTCGGGCAGGCGGCGGGCGCCGGGGCCCTGCTTCGCCAGGGCGTCGTCCGGGTTGTAGAGGGAGCACCGGTCGAGGGAGAGGCAGCCGCAGCCGATGCACCCGTCGAGCCGGTCGCGCAGCGCCTCGACCGCAGCGATCTGCTCGTCGAGCCGGCCCCGCCAGTCGTTCGAGATCCGCCACCAGTCGGCCGGCGTCGGGGTGCGGCCGTCGGGCAGCAGGGCCAGCTCGGCGCCGATCTCCTCGAGGGTGAGGCCGACGTTGGTGGCCGCCCGCACGAACGCCAGCCGGCGCAGCACCGAGCGCGGGTAGCGCCGCTGGCCACCGGGGGTCCGCTCGGCCGCGATGAGGCCACGGTCCTCGTAGAACCGCAGGGCGGAGGGCGCGAAGCCGCTGCGACCGGCGACCTGCGACACGGTGAGCAGGCTGGGTGACATCCTCCCAGGCTAGCCCTTGACCTCAAGTCGACTTGAAGTTCGACGATGTGACCATGACCACTGCCCTCATCACCGGCGCCTCCGCCGGACTCGGCCTCGCCCTCGCGCAAGCCCTCGCCCAGCGCGGCTGGCACCTCGTCCTCGACGCCCGCCGACCCGACCCCCTGGCGGCCGCGGCCGCCTCCCTACGGTCCCTGACGACCGTCGACGCCGTCCCCGGGTCGGTCTCCGACCCGGCCCACCGCGCGGCCCTCGCGGCCGCCGTGGCCCGGGCCGGCGGCCTCGACCTGCTCGTCCACAACGCCAGCGACCTCGGGTCCAGCCCGCAGCCCGCCCTGCGCGACCTCGACGCCACGACCTTCGATCGGATCCTCGCCGTCAACCTCACAGCGCCACTGCAGCTCACCCGGCTGCTCCTGCCGGCGCTGGAGGCCAGTCGGGGCACGGTTGTCGCGGTCTCCTCCGACGCCGCGGTGGAGCACTACGAGGGCTGGGGCGGCTACGGAGCCAGCAAGACGGCCCTCGACCACCTCCTGGGGACCTTCGCGACCGAGGTGCCGGCCGTGCGCTGGTATGCCGTCGACCCCGGCGACATGCGCACCCAGCTGCACCAGGACGCGTTCCCCGGTGAGGACATCAGCGACCGGCCGCTGCCCGAGACGGTCGTCCCGCGGCTCCTGGACCTGCTCGACCGACGCCCCCCGAGCGGTCGCTTCCGGGCCACGGCGGAGGTGCCGGCGTGACCGCCCTCGCCCACCGTCCGCATACCGTCTTCCCCTCGCCGGTCGAGGTGACCGCCGCCCACCCGCCCGAGGTGCAGGGGCTGCGCCGCGACGAGGTGCGGCTCCTCGTCGCCTCTCCCGCACGGATCGAGCACGTGCGGTTCCGTGACCTCGGCCGGTACCTCGACCCCGGCGACGTCCTCGTCGTCAACACCTCGGCCACGGTCGCGGCCGAGGTCGACGGCACCTCGACGCGCCACGGTGGGGTCGTCGTCCACCTCGCCGCACCGCTCGACGACGGCACGTGGGTCGTGGAGCTGCGCACGGCCCCGAACGCCGCGCGGGCGCTGCTCGACGCGGTGCCCGGCGACGAGGTCGCCCTCGGACGCGAGGCGCGGCTACGTCTGCTGGAGGGCTATCCGCAGCCCGGGTCGTCACCGACCGGCGTGGGGTCCAGGCTCTGGCGGGTCGGGGTGCACGGCGACCTCGGCCGGGTCGTGGCGAGCCGTGGGCGACCCATCGCCTACGGCTACCTCGACGCCCGCTATCCGCTGAGCGACTACCAGACCGTCTTCTCGGTCACGCCCGGGAGCGCGGAGATGCCCAGCGCCGGCCGTCCGTTCACGCCGGAGCTGCTCGCGGCGCTCGTGAGCGCTGGGGTGCAGGTAGCACCGGTGCTGTTGCACACCGGGGTGTCCTCCCAGGAGGCCGGTGAGGCCCCTCAACCGGAGCGGTTCGCCGTGACCGCCGCGAGCGCCCGCGTCGTGAACCAAGCCCGCGCCGCCGGCGGTCGGGTCGTCGCGGTGGGCACGACGGCGACCCGCGCGGTCGAGTCGGCGACCGGCGCCGACGGGGTCGTCCGTGCCGCGTCGGGCTGGACCGACCTCGTCATCACCCCCGACCGGCCGGTGCGCGTGGTCGACGGACTGGTCACCGGCTGGCACGACCCGGAGGCCTCCCACCTCCTGCTCGTCGAGTCGGTGGCCGGCCCCGAGCTGACCCAGCAGGCGTACGACGCGGCCCTCGCCCACGCGTACCGCTGGCACGAGTTCGGCGACTCGTGCCTCCTGCTGCCGCCCTGACGCATCCAGGCAGCCCTCTCGCGACGAACACCTCTCAGCGTCATCACGTTCATCACGATGCGGCACAACGTGTGTCACATCACGGGCGAATGCCCGGCGGGAACGAACCCGCGTGCTTGACTGTTGACAGCGGTGCACCGGTACACAGCAGCCCAGCCGTGGAACGGTCGACGTCAACGGGGACGTCGGAGCAGTGAACGGTGAGGACCCAGTGGTCCTCGAGCCGGCCCTGACCCCCCGAGTACCAGAGAGAAGGCAGACGTGAACGCAACCTTGGCCCCGAGCCTCACGACAGCGGATCGTTGCGACCGCTGTGGTGCGCAGGCCTACATTCGCGCCCGCCTTGAGAGCGGTGGCGAGCTCCTGTTCTGCGCTCACCACGGCCGTCAGCACCTGCCCCAGCTGCAGGCGAGCGCGAGCGAGATCCACGACGAGACGCAGCGGCTGACCGAGAAGGACTCCGTCAGCTGAAGCCCGACATCCTCCACTGCTCGCCCGGGGGCTCGTAGAGTCCCCCGCGTGACCGCCTCCCAGCCCCTCGAGCCCAGCCGTCCGACGGACCTGCACCGATGACCTCGGTCCTGGTCCCCGGGCTGCTGATGCTCGTGGGGCTGGTCGGCATCGTGGTGCCGGTGCTGCCCGGGCTGTTCCTCGTCTGGGCGGGGACGGCCCTGTGGGCGTTCGAGCACCCGAACCACGTGGCGTGGGTCTACTGCGGCGTCGCCGCCCTCGTGTATGCCGCGGGCCTGGTCGCGCAGTACGTGCTGCCGGGGCGGCGGCTCAAGGACGCCGGGGTGGGCACCGGAACGATGCTGCTGGGCGTGGTCCTGGCGATCGTGGGGTTCTTCGCGATCCCGGTGGTGGGGGCGTTCCTCGGCTTCGTCCTCGGCATCTTCCTGGCCGAGTCCGGCCGGCATCGCAGCCGGGCCGGAGCCTGGACGGGCACCAAGCACGCCCTGCGCGGCGTGGCGATGTCGATCGGTATCGAGCTGGCGGCCGGGTTCGGGATCGTCGTCGTATGGCTGCTCGGGGTGTGGCAGCTGGGCATCCCCGCCTGAGCAGGGGTCAGGTCACCACTCGTCGTGGCGGCGCTGGTCCCAGCGCTGCTCGAGCTTCTGCATGAACGACTGCTTCTGGCTCGACGCCCGCTGCTCGCCCGAGACCGCCCGGCGGACGGAGCCGTCGGGGCCGACCGCGCCGAGGACGGACTTCTTGGCCGGGCTGAAGGCCCACGCTCCGCCGGCGACCATGAGGGCGAAGCCCACCGCGCCGAGCCAGATGAGGGCGTTGAGCGCGCCGAGGACAACGAGGGCGAGCCCGGCGACGACGCCGAGCACCCCGAGGACGATGCGCCGCTTGTTGGGATGCAGGCCGTGGTTCGTGATGTGGGTCGCGAATCGGGGGTCTTCGGCATACAGAGCCTGCTCCATGGCCTGGAGCACCTTCTGTTCGTGTTCGGACAGCGGCACTGTCGTCAACCTCCCTTGCACGGCCGTTCCGTTGAAGGACGAACGGGCGCTGCAAAAAGTTCGGACGACGACTTCGTCGGGTGCCGGCGTCCTACTCGTTACTCGTGAGTCACTGTAAGTCAACAGGATAGGTGTGCGCGAGGGGACCGAAGTCCTGAAAGAGCGGCCGGGGGACAAACGTCAGCAGACCGTCATGTCGCGGGCTCGCAGACCCCTGTCAGGCGGCCTCCCGAGCGCTCAGGTGGAGCCCTGGGAGGCGTCGGTCGGGTCGTGGGCGGCGTCGTCGGAAGCCTCGTCGACGGGTGCGTGCTGCGGGGCCTTCGGGTCGTAGCGACGGGACCGGCCACCACGGGACACCTCGGCCCGCGCGGCCCCGGCGGCCGCGGCGGCGGACCGGGGCGCCTCACCCCGGTCGCGCACCAGTGCGGCCGGTCGCACCGCGCCCGCGCCGAACCGGGCGCTGGCCAGGTCGACGGCGCGGTCGGCGTCCCGCCAGCCGTGGTCGGGCTCGTCGAGCATCCCCTGCATCGGGGCCCCCTCGGCCTCGACGAGCCCCTCCATGCGCACGCCGACGAGGCGGATGCGGGCCCGCTGCAGGCCGAGGGCGTCGAAGAGGGACCGGGCGGTGGCGTAGATGTCGCGGGAGACGTCGGTGGGGTCGCGCAGGGTGCGGGCGCGGGTGATCGTCGTGAAGTCGGCGAACCGCACCTTGATCGAGACGGTGCGGCCCATCATCCCGGCCGCCCGCACGCGGGCCGCCGTGCGGTCGGCCAGCCGCAGCAGCTCGCGGTGGATGACGACGGGGTCGTCGATGTCGTGGGCGAAGGTCTCGTCGGAGCCGATGCTCTTCTCGCGCTGCTGGCGGACGACGGGTCGCTCGTCGCGGCCCCAGGCGAGAGCGTGCAGGTGGCTGCCCGAGACGTCGCCGAGGGCCCGGCGCAACGTCTCGACCGGCGTATGCGCGATGTCGGCGACCGTGCGCAGCCCCAGCCGGGTCAGCGCCTCCTCGGTGCGCTCCCCCACGCCCCAGAGGGCGCCGACCGGCAGCTGGTGGAGGAAGCCGAGGACCTCCTCCCGCGGGACGACGATCATGCCGTCGGGCTTGGCCAGGCCGGAGGCCAGCTTGGCGACGAACTTCGTCGACGCGACCCCGACGGAGCACGTGATGCCCTGCTCGTCGGCGACGGTGTCGCGCACCCACTGCGCGATCCGGGTGGGCGCTCCGAGGCGGCGGCGGGCGCCGGCGATGTCGAGGAACGCCTCGTCGAGGGAGAGCGGCTCGACGATGTCGGTGACCGCGTGGAAGGTGGCCATGATCGCGTCGGAGATCTGGGCGTAGCGGGTGAAGTCCGGTTCGATGACGACGGCTTGGGGGCAGAGGCGGCGGGCCTTGCCCATCGGCATCGCCGACGTCACCCCGAACCGGCGGGCCTCATAGGTGGCCGACAGCACGACCGAGCGGTTGCCCCCGCCGCCGATGACGACCGGCTGCCCGCGCAGCTCGGGCCGCTCGATGAGGGACGCCGAGGCGTAGAAGGCGTCCATGTCGACGTGCAGGATCGTGCAGCCCGTGTCGTCGACCTGCCCGTCGGCGGTGCGGAGCGGGGCGGCGTACTGACGGCGGCTCACGAGCCACTCCCCAGGGGACGGGGCTCAGCCGCGGCGGGCGAGGGCATGCAGTCCGGTGCCGAGGCTGCCGAGGGCCTCGGCGTAGTGCGGATGGCTGGACACCGCCTGCTCGAGCGCAGCGAGCGCGGCCCGGTCGGCAGCGCTGTCGAGCGCGCTGGACGGGACGAGGTCGGCGAAGACCCGGACGCCGTGCACCTGCACGCCCGCGAACCCGGACCGCTCCAGCAGGTCGGTGAGCCCGGCGACGTCGAAGCGTCGGGGCAGCGGGTCGGCCCGACCCCACCGTCCGTCGGGACTGGTGAGCACGGCCGTGGCCTGCTCGACCTCCCCGGCGAGAGCCTTGGCGAGGACGACGGCGAGCCGGCCGGCGACGAGCAGCGACAGGTGGCCGTCGGGGGCGAGGACGGCGGCGATACCCCGCAGGGCGGAGGCCGGGTCGTCGACGACCTCGAGCACACCGTGGCAGCAGACGAGGTCGTAACCGGGGCCGGAGGTCGGTTCAGCCTCGGCCTCGTGCCCGGTCTTGTGCCCGGTCTCGGTGCCGCCGCCGGTCTCGCGGGTCGTGCGTTGGCCCCCGGCGAGGCCGGAGATGTCGTCGGCGTCACCCTGCCGACCGTGGACCCGGTCGGCCACGCCGGAGTCGGCGGCCCGCTGCTGCAGGGCGGCGAGGGCGTTGGGGCTGGGGTCGACGACGGTGACGTCGTGGCCCAGCTCGGCGAGCGGAACCGCGAGACCCCCGGTGCCCCCGCCCAGGTCGAGTACCCGTAGCGGCCGCCCGAGCTCATCCTGACGGGTCCGGACGAGGTCACGGACCTCGTCCCACACCCCGTGGCTGCGCCGCGAGGTCCCCGGGGCGGACGCCGGTCGGCGGGGAGCACCGCGGTCCGCTGGCTCGTCGGGCACGTGGTCCTCCCTCCGGCTGGGGCTTCGACGGGGGTGCTGGCTGGGGTTCTTGCCGGGGTTCCGGCGGAGGTTCCGGCCGGGGCGCCGACCGGCCTGATCGTCGTCCTCACCCTAGTGGCCCGAGCTTCCCGGGCTCGCGTGCCAGAGCTTGCGCGGCGGCCGTCCCAGGTCGTGCAGGTCACCCCCGGAGTCGCCGGCGTCGCCGGGGTGGTCGGGGTGGTCGGTGTCGCCAGGATGATCTCCCTGCCGTCGCTCGGGCCCGGCGCCGCCCGAGACCGGGTCGGGGACGGTGCGTGAGGTGGCCAGGGCCCGACCCCCGCGCAGGCTCTCGCCCGCCGGCTTGACGTCGGCATACGGCGACTGCCGGAACCCCGACGCGTGGACGAGCACCCTCCGGGTCCTCTGGGGCAGCGAGCCGCCGCCCATGCCGCCGGCGCGGCCGGTGCGCCCGACCCCGCCGAGCCCGACATCGCCGAACTCCTCGCCGTCCGGCCGGCCCTGGGCACCGGCGCGGTCGCCGACCGGCAGTCCGGTCGCGGCGTCGCCCCCGACCTCTCGCCCTCCGCCGCTGCCGCCGACCCGGGCGGGCACCGCGGCGAAGGCCGGGAGGGCGCGTCCGTCGGCCTGCGCCGCCGCGGCCAGGGCGGCGTCGTTGCGGGCGGTCGCGTCGCGGTCCTCACGGTCGATCGCGGCGAGCACGGCCTCGAGACCCCCACGCGTCCAGTCGTCCCACAGCCCGGACAGCTCCCAGGCGCCGGTCGCCCGGACGGAGATCCCCCGCGGGCCGGTGCGCCGGGTGATGCCGCGCACGAGCAGCATCCAGGAGTGGAAGACGGTGGTGGCGTAGGGACCCTGGGCGTCCTCGAAGAACGTCGCGTCGACCGGGCCGGTCGCGTCGTCGAGGGTGAGGAAGACGACCCGGCGGCCGCTGCGGACCGGCGGGGTCTGGGTGGCGACCTTGACCCCGGCGATGAGGATCTCGGAGCGGCTGCGGGTCTGCAGGATGTCCGTCGAGCGCACCACCCTCAGGGCGTCGAGCATCGGTCCGTAGAAGTCGACAATGTGCGCGCTGGCGTCGAGGCCGAGGATGTCCAGCTCGGCGCGGACCCGTTCGGGGCCGGTCATCTCGGGCAGCCCGGTGCCCCGCTCCAGGCGTGGGGTGTCGCCGAGGTCGAGGGTCAGCTGGGTCGGCTGGGCGTAGGCAGGGGCCACCGGCCGCGCGGCCTGCGACTGGGCGGCGGCCCGGGCCGCCACATCGAGCCGGCCTCCGGACCGCGCAGGATCGTCCCCCCAGGAACGGGCGGAGCCCACCGCGCCGTCGTCGCGGTCGTCCAGCCGCCCGCCGGTCCAGGGCGAGCGGGCGCCGGGGCGGCCCCGGGTCACCGGGCGGTTCGGCGCCTTGACCCCGGACTCCCACGCCGGCCCGTCGATGCCGGTCAGCCCGTCGACCCCGGAGGACGCCAGCCGCCCGGTCGCGGCCGGCGCTGCGGCCGCTGTCGTCCCTCCCGCTGCCGGCCCTCCCGTCGCTGCCGTCCCAGCGGTCCTGGTCCGCACCTGGCGGCCCGTCTTGGCTGTCGAGCGGGACCACCGGTCGAGCTCGGCGACGTGGAGCATCAGGTCGCGCCGGGTCACCCGGCCGCGCCGGCCGAGCCCGGCCGAGGTGAGCGTCGTCAGCGGGGCCCCCGACGCTCCGGAGCCACCCTGAGTCCCGGAGCCGTCCTGGGTGCCGGAGCCATCCGGCATACCGTCGCTCCCGGGTGTCTCGCCGCCATCCGCCGACGCCGACGCTGCCCGGGGCCCCCGGTGCCGAGGACGACCCGAGGCGCCGTGGCCGAGCGGGGCCCCGACGACGTCGATGCCGTAGACGCTGTCGAACCCTCCGGCGAGGACGAGGCGCTCGGTGACCGGGCGGGACACATGGGCGCGGCTCCAGAAGTCGGCGAGCGAGTGGTAGGGCTGCCCGGCGACGACCCGGACGACCTCCGCCTCGCTGATCCCCTTGACGTCGGTGAGCGAGATCCGGATGCCGTAGGCGCTGCCGTCCGGGAGGTCGGGGTCACGGTCCGGGTCGGGACTCGGGTCGGGCGTCGGGTCGGGAGTCAGGGCGTCGGGAACACGCCCCCAGGACTCCCCATCCGGCTCCCCACCCGGCCGCTCGCCCAGCCGCTCGATGACGTAGGCCTGTTGCGAGGCGTTGACGTCGAGCCCGAGCACGCTGATGCCTAGGCTGCGGGCGTCGTCGAGGATGAGCCGCTTCGGGTACATGCCGGGGTCGTGGGTGAGGACGCCCGAGAGGAACGCCGCCGGGTGGTGGGCCTTGAGCCACGCCGACTGGTAGGTCGGGAGCGCGAACGCCGCCGCGTGCGCCTTGCAGAACCCGAACGACGCGAACGCCGTGAGCACCTCCCAGATCCGGTCGGTGACGTCGCGGGGGTAGCCCCGGGCCAGCGCCGCGGGCCGCCACCACGCCTCGACCTCCTTCTGGCCCTGCGGTGACCCCATGGCCCGGCGCACCTCGTCGGCCTCGGCCAGGGTCACCCCGGTCGTCTCGGCCACCATGAGCAGCACCTGCTCGTGGAAGACGACGACGCCCTCGGTCTCCTTCAGCGCCGGGATGAGCGTCGGGTGCAGGAACTCGGGGGCGCTCCACCCCTGCCGGGCGTTGAGGAACGGCACGATCATGTCGGACTTCACCGGGCCCGGCCGGAACAGCGAGATGTCGGTGATGAGGTCCTCGAACGTCTCGGGCCCGAACTTGCCGATGAGCTCGCGCTGCCCCGGGCTCTCGATCTGGAAGCAGCCGAGGGTGTGCGTGGTGCGGATCATCCGGAACGTCGTCTCGTCGTCGAGCGGCACCTGGGTGCGGTCGTCGAGGTCGATGCTCTCACCGTCGACCCGGCGCACCTCATCGACGGCGTGGGCCATCGCCGACTGCATCCGGATGCCGAGGATGTCGAGCTTGAGCAGCCCCAGCGCCTCGACGTCGTCCTTGTCGAACTGGCTCATGGGGAACCCGATCCAGCTGGCCTCCACCGGGGTGCGGTCGAGCAGCCGGGAGTTGGACAGGACCACGCCGCACGGGTGCAGCGCGATGTGGCGGGGCAGGCCGTCGAGGCGCTCGACGAGGTCGAGCATGAGATCGAGCCGCGGGGCGTTGAGGCCGCTGGCGCGCAGCTCGGGCAGGTCGGCGATGGCGTGCCGCACGTTGCGCGCCGAGATGTGCGGGAACGCCTTGGCCATGGCGTCGACCTCGCTCGGCGGCATCCCCAGCGCGGCGCCGACGTCGCGGATCGCGTGCCGCACCCGGTAGCTGTCCATCATCGAGACGCAGGTGACCCGCTCGCCCCCGAACCGGGCGATGACCTTCTCGTAGATCTCGGTACGCCGGGCCGCCTCGACGTCGATGTCGATGTCGGGCAGCTGAGCGCGCAGCGGCGAGCAGAACCGCTCCATGAGCAGGCCGTAGCGCATCGGGTCGACCCCGGAGATGCCGAGCAGGTAGTTGACGAGCGACCCCGCACCCGACCCGCGGGCGGCGACCCGGATGCCCATGTCCTTGATGAGGTCGACGACGGTGGCGACGGTGAGGAAGTAGGTGGGGTAGCCGAGGCCGGCGATGATGCCGAGCTCGTCGTCGAGGCGGGCCTCGATCTTGGCCAGGGCGGCCGCCGACTCCTGCGGGTAGGCCTCACCGACGGCCGCCCGGCAGCGCTCGACGAGCACGCTCTGCGGGTCGACGTGCAGCGGGATCTTAAGGACGGTCTGCTCGGGCAGGTGCACGGTGCCGATGCCGAGGTCGAGCCCGGCGTCCTGGACGCACTCGAGGCCGAGTTCGACGGTCGAGCGCAGGAGGTCGCGGGCCCCCTCGCGGGCCAGGGCCGACCCGCCCTGCAGCCCCGGTCCGGAGGCCGCGAGCACGTCGCAGGCGACGGCGTACATCGACGGGGTGGGGCTGAGGTGGCCCGCGGTGGTGACCCGGTCGAGGTGCCGCACGTCGAGGGCGACGAGCCGCCGCGCCGCGTCGAGGACGTCGACGGTGGCCGCCTCGTGCGGGTCGGCGTGCCGGACCGCGGCGGTGAGCACGACCCGCAGGCCGTGGTCGCGGGCCAGGGCGTAGAGCCGGGCCGCGTGGCCGAGGTTGGCCGGCGTGCCCTCGGGTCCGCCGTGGCAGACGACCTCCACGGCCAGGGCGTCGCGCGGCAGGATCGCCCGCCACCGGGCCAGGGCCGTCTCGGCCTCGGCGCGGCGCCGGTGCAGGACGGCCCGGCCGACGTCGGAGTCGGGCCCGAGCAGGACGACGAGCGGGCTGGGCCCCGACGGACCGGACCGACCCGACGAGCCCGACGAACCGGTATGCCGCCCGCCGGCCGTCGGCGTCCCTGGTGCGGTCGCCATCTCCGCGAGGAGCTCGGGCGTGCAGACCGGGTCGCCCCGCTCGCCGCCGAGATGGGTGGCGGTGACGAGGCGGCAGAGGCGGCCCCACCCGGCGCCCGGGTCGAGACCCCGGGCGCCACCCTGGCCGTGGCCGCGGGCCAGCACCGTCACGCGCGGCAGCCGGGGGTCGACGACGGCGCCGCCCCTGACGGGGGTGCGGACGGGGGTGCGGACGGGACTGCGGCCCGGCGCATACGGCGCATACGGGGTGCCCGGCGCGCGAACGGGGGCCGGGCGGACGGCGAGGTCGACGCCGAGGATCGGGGCGACGCCCGCCTCGGTGCACGCCTGGACGAACCGGACGGCGCCGTAGAGACCGTCACGGTCGGTGAGGGCGAGCGCCGGCTGCCCCCACGCGACCGCCCGCTGGACGAGGGTGGCCGGGGTGGAGGCGCCGTACTGCAGGGAGTAGCCCGAGGCGACGTGGAGGTGGACGAAGGTCTCGGCCGACGTGAGGGACATGGCGACGGCTCACTCGCGCCCGGTCCCGCCCGACCGGGAGACCGGAGCGACGTAGCCGGACAGGGGGACGAGCGGGTCGGCCCGGGGCAGGCCGAGGAGGTCCTGGACGATCTCGAGGAAGATCTCGGCCTGGCGCAGCAGGTCGTCGGCCTCGCGGGCGACGATCTGGCTGCCCCGCTCGACCGCGGCCCGGCGCCGCGCCGACGCCGCGAAGAACGCCGACCACTCGGTGAGCTCGGGCGCGACGCGCGGCAGCAGCTCCCACACGCTGCGCGGCCGGGACCGGCTCGACCCACCCGACCGCACCAGGACCGCCGCCCGGATGGTGCGCCCGGACGCCGGCGGAGCGCCCACGCTGCCCGGCAGGCTGCGCGCCGCCAGCAGGGCCGCCGCGGCGCGCAGGGCACCGAGATGGGCCTCGACGTAGCGCTCCCCCACGTCACCGGTGCGGCAGGCGAGCAGGAGGCTCCCCCGCGACCGGTCGAGCAGGTCGAGGGAGGTGGACGCCAGCGGGGCGTGGAGGGGTGGGCTGCTCGTGCTCATGGGCGTTCCTTCTGCTGCTCGGTGCGAGGTGGTGCGAGGTGATGCGGGGTGGTGCGGGTGGTGGTCAGTCGGAGACGCCGACGAGACGCCAGTCGGCCTCGGCGCCCGGCGCGCCGTCGCTGCTCAGGTCGAACACGCCGGTGCCGTGAGCCAGGCCGCGGCTCGCCTCGACCCGCCAGACGTGCTGCTCGCGGGACGCGACCGCGATGCCGGTGGGCCGGCCGGGCACCGGGTCGAGGGCGTCGCACCACCAGGAGCGGCGTTCGCGCCAGTGCTCGAGGACCTGGCGGACGACGTAGAGCCGGCCCTGCCAGATGAACGCCTGCGGCGACGCGACCACCTCGCCCTGCCGGTCCGTCTGCTGGTCCGGCTGCGGGTCCGTCTGCCGGTCGGCCGACGGCTCCGGCTGCGGCTCGGACCGGACCTGGACCGGGTCGCTGTATCGGCGCATGACAACATCGCCCCTTTCCTGGGCTGCGTGGGCACGGTGGAGTGGTCGGCGGACGAGGTGGGGTTCGAGGACGGATCGAGGACCGTGGGATCGAGGGCCCGGAGCGATCTGTTCGTACACCTGTTCGACTGAGCACCACGGTACCCCCCGGGTCGGACACCGTGTCAAGACCGTGTCAGGACCGTGCCAGGACGGGTCACGAGCGGCGAGAACGGCAGGAGCAGGGACGCGGGCCAGCCGTTACCGTGTGGCCATGACGGGCGAAGCGGTGAGCGAGCACGCTGTCGCGGTGCTCGCCCACCCCGCCGTGGCTCGGGTGCGGGCGGCCCTCGCGGCCCTGGAGGTCACCACCGAGGTCGTCGTCCTCGACGGTGCGGCGCGGACGGCGGCCCAGGCCGCGGCCTACCTCGGGGTCGTTCAGGCCCAGATCGCCAACTCGCTCGTGTTCGTCGTGACCCGCACCCCGGGAGCCGCCCCCGAACCGCTGCTCGTCCTCGCCAGCGGGGCGCACCGGGTGGACACCGCGAAGGTCGCCGGCCTGCTCGAGCTGGAGGACGTGGACGGGGTCGACGGCCTCGCCCTGGCCGACGCGGCGCTCGTGCGCGAGAGCACCGGCTTCGTCATCGGGGGCGTGGCGCCCGTGGGGCACCTGCATCCCGTGCGCACCCTCGTCGACGTCAGCCTGGCGCGCTACGACACGGTGTGGGCCGCCGCGGGCCACCCCAACGCGGTCTTCGCCACGACCTACGACGAGCTGCTGCGCATCACCGGCGGCCAGCCCATCGAGGCCGCCTAGCCCAGACCGATACCGAAGCGTTGCCGGGGTCCGGGATGCGTGGCAGCCTCCTGGGGCGTTGACTGCATCGGCAGCACGACACCACGACAGCACGACACGAGGAGCCCGACATGGTGGGTACAGAGCTCCTCCCCTGGGTCTTCACCACGGGCTGGGCGAGCGGCATCAACGCCTACCTCGTCGTGCTCATCCTCGGCGTCGCACAGAAGGTCTTCCACGTCAGCGGCGTCCCGGACGCTCTCGGCCGCACCGACGTCCTGGTCGCCGCGGCGGTCCTGTTCCTCCTGGAGATGTTCGCCGACAAGATCCCCTACGTCGACTCGTTCTGGGACACCGCGCACACGGTCATCCGCCCCGCGGTTGGAGCCACGCTCGGCTACCTCATCGGCCACGAGAGCTCCTCGTTGGAGGCGGCGTTCGGTGCGGCCACCGGTGGGTTCAGCGCCCTGGCGGCGCACCTGGTCAAGGCGGGCACGCGGGCCGCGGTCAACACCTCCCCCGAGCCGGCGAGCAACGTCATCGTCTCGACCGGCGAGGACCTCACCGTGGCCGGTGTCGTGTCCCTGGCCTTCCTCAACCCCTGGGTGGCCGCCTCGATCGCGGCGCTCATCCTCGTGGCGGGCGCCCTGCTCGTCGTCTTCCTGCTCCGGCGGCTCCGTCGGCTCCGGGCGCTGCGACAGCGCTACGACGACTGGGGCGAGCGCAACGGCCTGGCTCCCCCGTCGGGTCGTACGACGTCGCGCGACACGGCCCGCGACACGGCCCGTGAGACGACGCGCGGTATGCCGGTGGAGCGCCGCGAGGGCGACACCGAGCGCCTCCCCCGCCGTCCCTGAGACGACGGATCGGCGGATCGACGCTGGACAGCCGTGCGCGATCGGCCGATCCGTCACTGCGCCGCGGTGAGCCCGAGGTTCTCGAACACCTGCAACGTGGCCGTGGACCGGTTCATGGTGATGAAGTGGATGCCCGGCGCCCCGTCGTCGAGCAGCTGCTGGGCCAGCTCGGTCGTGATCTCGACGCCCACCTCGCGCACGGCCTCGGGGTCGTCGGCGACGGCCTCGAGCCGTGACGTCACGGATGCCGGCACCGGCTGACCCGAGAGCTGCGTCATCCGGGCCAGCTGCTTGACGTTGGTCACCGGCATGAGGCCGGGGATGATCGGCAGGTCGCGGCCCCGCGCAGCCACGCGGTCGCGTAGCGCGGCATACGCCTCGCGGGTGAAGAAGAACTGGGTGATGGCGTACTCCGCGCCGGCGTCGGCCTTGCGCACGAGCACCTCCGCGTCGGCGTCGAGGCTGGGGCTCTCGGGGTGCTGGTCGGGGAACGCGGCCACGCCCACGGTGAACTCGCCGAGCGAGCGCACCAGCGACACGAGCTCGTCGGCGTGGTCGACCCCTTCGGGGTGCCGCACCCACTCCGCGCCGGCGCCGCCTTGCGGGTCACCCCGCAGCGCCAGGATGTTGCGGATGCCCACGCCGGAGAGCGAGCCGATGACGCCACGCAGCTCGGTGACCGAGTGCCCCACACAGGTCAGGTGGGCCAGCGGCGTGAGCAACGTCTCGCGGGCGATCCGCTCGGTCACCCGGATGGTGCGGTCGCGGGTCGAGCCGCCCGCGCCGTAGGTGACCGACACGAACGTCGGGCGCACCTTCTCCAGCCGCCGGATCGCCTCCCAGAGCACCGCTTCGCCCGCGTCGTCCTTGGGCGGGAAGAACTCGAAGCTGATGCTGGGCGCCGCGTCGGCCAGCGCAGCCGGGATCGAGCGCGTCAGGTGCTGGGGGCGCGGCATCCGCGTGCTGACCGGCATCGGCCCAGCGTACGGGGGCGTCGGTGCGCTCGCCGGAAGCGCCCAGATCACGGCCCGGACTCGACGGCACGTAACCTTGCATCCAGACGGTGCCTCTCGAGGGAAAGAACAGCGTGACCAGTCCGCTCGACCTGTGCGACCTCCGGGTCCGGGTCCAGGCTGCCGTCGACGCCGAGATGCGCCACCAGCGCAGCGTCCTCACGCCCGTCGGCGAGGAGCTCGGCCCGCTCGTCGACAGCGTCGTGCGCCTCCTCGCCGGAGGCAAGCGCCTACGGGCCGCGTTCCTCTACTGGGGCTACCGCGCGGCGGGGCGCGACGACTCCGACGCCCTCATCCGGCTCGCCTGCGCGATGGAGTTCTTCCAGGCCGCGGCCCTGCTCCACGACGACGTCATGGACGGCAGCGACACCAGACGGGGTATGCCGTCCGCGCATCGTGCGCTCTCGGCGCGCCACGCCGACGCCGGCTGGCTCGGCGACAGCGACCGGTTCGGGGAGTCGGGCGCGATCCTCGCGGGCGACCTCTGCCTGCAGTGGTCGGACGAGATGTATGCGACGTCGGGGCTGCCGCCCGGTGAGCTGGAGCGCGGCCGGCGCACCTTCGACACCATGCGCACGCAGCTGATGGGCGGCCAGTACCTCGACCTGCTCGAGTCGGCCCGAGGGTGGGACCGGCTCGACACCGCATCCCGGATCGCCGCCGCCCGCAACGTGATCCGCTACAAGAGCGCGAAGTACACCATCGAGCACCCGCTGCTCATCGGCGCCGCGGTGGGCGGCGTCCCGACGGTCGACCTCGACCACCTCTCCGACTACGGCCTGGCCCTGGGCGAGGCGTTCCAGCTGCGCGACGACGTGCTCGGGGTCTTCGGTGACCCGGTCACGACCGGGAAGCCTGCCGGCGACGACCTGCGCGAGGGCAAGCGCACCGTGCTCGTGGCGCTCGCCCTCGACGCCGCCGACACCCACCAGCTGGCCCTGATGGACAAGCTGTTCGGGCAGCCGGACCTCGACGTGCACGGGGTGGCCGAGCTGCGCGACGTGCTCGTCGACACCGGGGCCGTCGACGAGGTCGAGCGGATGATCGCGACCCTGGCCTCCGAGAGCCGGGTGGCCCTGCACCGGGCCGAGTCCGTGGCCCCCGAGGCCGCGCAGGTCCTCGAGCAGCTGGTCGAGACGACCACCACCCGCTCGGCCTAGGGCTCGCGGCGCGTTGACTGTCTGAGGGACGCACTCAGACGCCGGCCCCACCACACCCAGAGGGCGCATGTCGACAGGACGAGGGCAAAGCCGAAGCCCAGGTCCTCCACCGGCGCGTACGCGATGCGGCCGTCGCCGAGGAACGGCACCGACCCAGCCCCGATGATGGCGTCGGGGTCGTAGGTGACGATGAGCCGGCCGGTCAGC
This sequence comes from uncultured Actinomycetota bacterium, assembly GCA_963752705.1. Taxonomy (GTDB): domain Bacteria; phylum Actinomycetota; class Actinomycetes; order Actinomycetales; family Dermatophilaceae; genus Lapillicoccus. The sequence continues at coordinate 1,588,108 of CAVVZM010000003.1, read as the reverse complement.
CAGCCGTTGGTGAGCAGCTGGAAGGCGACGACGATGGCGTAGGCCAGCCACCACTGACGGGTCGCGAGGAGGCGGGTGCGCAGCACGGCGAGGTCGAGCCCGACCGCCACGGCGATGCCGACGAGCGCGGCCGCGGTGTAGCTCATCGCCCCCGCCGTGAGCGGGTGAGCACCACGCCCACCGCCTCGTAGGTCAGCAGACCGGCCAGCGGGATGACGAGGAAGAACCCGAGCTCCTCCAGGGGCAGCCCGCCGATCCGCACCGGCAGCGTCTGGTCCGGGTCGAACGTCCAGTGCCCGGCGTGGGTCGCGGCGAGGTCCCAGAGAACGAAGACGACGGCCACCGGCAGGATGCTCAGCGCCAACCGGCGGCCCTGCCGCAGCAGGCGCAGGTGGAAGAACCGGTCCAGGGGCAGCGTCCCGACGAGGCAGAACACGAGCATCGCGGCATACGCGAGGTGGCGCACGGGGTCGCCCTGGTCAGAGTGCGGTGACCTGGGCCCGGCGCCGGACCTCGGTCTTGAACCCACCGATCAGCGCGTCGATCGGCGCTCCGGGCACGGGGAGCGTCTCGTCGGGGGTGAACAGCCACCGCAGGATGTCGGTGTCGTCCATCCCGCCGTCGGCCAGCACGGTGAACGTCCCCTTCAGCTCCGGCCGGGGGCCCTCGTCGCCCACGAACTTCGCCGGGATGCTCAGCACCCGGCGTGGGCCGACGCGCAGGGCGAGCAGCTCGCGGTCGGCGAGGAACTGACGGACGCGCGACAGGGGCATGCGGTAGCGCTCGGCGATGTCGGGGACGGTGGTCCACTCGCCCACGAGCCGCTCGAGCTCGGCGGGATCGTCGAGCTCGGCGTCGGGGTCGGCCACGGAGTCGGCGTCGGCGGGCGGCAGGGCGTCGGACACGCGACCACTGTAGGGCGGCCCCGCCTCCCGGGTCCGCGGCCCCCCGCTTCGTAGACTCGCGGCATGACGTCGAGCGTCACGAGTTCTCGGCTGCCCGTCGTGGGGCGGCTGCTCGACGGGCGCTACCGGGTGATCTCGCACATCGCCGACGGCGGGATGGCCACCGTCTACCTCGCGATGGACGAGCGCCTCGACCGCGAGGTGGCGGTCAAGATCATGCACGACCACCTGGTGCGCGACGAGACGTTCCGCACCCGCTTCCGGCGGGAGGCCCGGTCGGCGGCCCGCCTCAGCCACCCGCACGTCGTCGCCGTCTTCGACCAGGGCGAGGACGAGGGCGACCTGTTCCTCACCATGGAGTTCGTCCCTGGACGCACCCTGCGCGAGGTGCTCACCGACGAGGGGCCGCTGACGCCGCGCGCCGCCCTCGACCTGTTCGACCCGATCCTCCAGGCGGTGGCCGCGGCGCACCGTGCCGGGCTGATCCACCGCGACGTCAAGCCGGAGAACGTCATCCTGCGTGAGGACGGCGTCGTCAAGGTGGCCGACTTCGGTCTGGCCCGGGCCATCACGGCCGCCACGACGACCAACGCGTCGGGCACCATGCTCGGCACCGTCGCCTACCTCTCCCCCGAGCAGGTCGAGCGCGGAATCGCCGACGCCCGCTCCGACGTGTACGCCACGGGCCTGGTCCTCTACGAGATGCTCACCGGCCGTAAGGCGTTCGACGGCGACTCACCCATCCACGTGGCCTACCAGCACGTGCACGGCTCGGTCCCCATGCCCTCCAGCGCCGTGCCCACGGTGCCGCAGGAGCTCGATCAGATCGTCGCGCTCGCGACCGCCCGCGACCCCGACCAGCGGCCCGCCGACGCCGGCGACCTGCTCGAGGAGGTCCGCCGCTCGCGCTCCCTGATGACGACGAGCGAGCTCGACCTGCGCCCCGTGAGCCGCCACGCCGACGGGTCCTCCCGCCCGACCTCGACGCCGCTGGCGGCGACGTCCGCCGTCCCGGTCACCGCGCGTACGGCTCCCGAGCCGGTGGGCGCCTCGGCGCCGCCGCGGCATACCCCGCCCACGCGTCGGCGCCGCCGGGTCTGGCCCGCCGTGATCGTCACGCTGCTCGTGCTCGCCGTGGCGGGGGGCGGCGGCGGCTACTGGTGGTTCACGAACGGACCCGGGTCCAAGACGCTCGTGCCCACCCTGAGCAGGCTGTCGCAGGTGGCCGCCCAGCAGGCGCTCGCCCAGGCCGACCTGCGGGCCTCCGTGACCCAGACCTTCGACGAGAACGTGCCCGCCGGCGTCGTCCTCGCGGCCGACCCCGGGCCCGGCGCGGAGGTGCGCAAGCTCAGCACCGTGACGCTCACCGTCTCCAAGGGGCAGGAGCGGTATGCCGCGCCCAACCTCGTCGGGTCGGTGGCCGACACCGCTCAGGCCACCCTCGTGGGGCAGCACCTGACCCTGGGCGAGCGCAAGGACGACTTCAGCGACACGGTCGAGGCAGGCAAGGTCATCGCCCAGGACCCGGCCGCCGGTACGTCGCTCAAGCCCGACAGCCCCGTGGCCGTCACCGTCAGCAAGGGCCGCCAGCCCATCCCGGTGACCGACTTCACGGGCAAGCCGGCCGACCAGGCCAAGAAGGGGCTCGGCGAGGCGGGGTTCACCGTCAAGGAGGGTGACCCGGTCAACAGCGACACGGTGCCGTCCGGGTCGGTCGTATCGCAGACGCCGGGCAACGGCACCCTCTTCAAGGGCGACACCGTCGCCATCGTCGTCTCGAAGGGTCCCGTCCTCGTCGCCGTGCCCGCCACGACCGGCAAGCAGCGCGACGAGGCGACGGCGCTCCTCAAGGCGGCCGGCTTCGACGTGTCCTACAACCTCGTGCTGGGCGGCTTCTTCGGCACCGTCCGCAGCTCCGACCCGGCCGCCGGCACGATGGCGCGCAAGGGCGCGACGATCACCCTCACCATCGTCTGACCGTCGCCGTGCCGCTCACCCCGGCGCGGGGCCGCACCGTCGCCACCGCGCTGCTCGTCGTCGTCACGGCGGTGTGGGGCTCGACGTTCTTCCTCATCCGCGACCTGCTCGTCACCCTGCCGGCCACCGACTTCCTCGCCTCGCGGTTCACCATCGCGGCCCTGCTGATGCTCGTGATCTTCTGGGGCCCGGTGCGCCGGCTGCGTCGCCGGGAGTGGGTCGTCGGGCTCGGTCTGGGCACCGTCTACGCCGTCGCCCAGCTGCTGCAGACCGTCGGGCTCGCGTCGACCGATGCGTCGGTGTCGGGCTTCATCACCGGCACCTACGTCGTGCTCACACCCGTGCTGTCGGCGCTGATCCTGCGGGAGCGGCTGGGCCGGGTGACCTGGTACGCCGTCGGGCTGGCCGCCCTCGGGCTCGCCGTGCTCTCGTTGCGGGGCCTCAGCATCGGGGCGGGAGAGGCGCTGACGCTGGCGTGCGCGGTCGTCTACGCGCTGCACATCGTCGGGCTGGGGCGGTGGTCGACCCTCGACCACGCCACGGGCATGGCGGCCGTGCAGATGGTGGCGATCGCGGTGGTCAGCGTCGGTGCCGCTCTGCCGGGTGGGGTGCAGCTCCCGTCGGGGGGTGGGCAGTGGGCGGCGGTCCTCTACATGGCGACCGCGGCCGGCGTGTTCGCGATGTGGGCCCAGACGTGGGCCCAGGCGCGGATGACGGCCACGCGGGCGGCGATCGTCATGACCCTGGAGCCGGTCTTCGCCGCGCTCTTCGCGGTGGTCTTCGGCCAGGAGGGCCTCACCGTGCGGATGCTCGTCGGCGGCGCCCTCGTGCTGGCGGCGATGTACGTCGTCGAGCTGCGCGGCCGACGCAGCGGCGCCCCGCCGTCCGAGGCCCTGCACCACGACGTGACCTGAGCCCCGCCTGACCAGGGCTCCGCCCGTCGACGGTGCCGCGTCAACGACTCAGCACGTGCTGAGCTGTTGACCGACATACCGGACTTCAGGTCCCACTTCTCAGCACGTGCGGAGAAGTCGGGGGCGCCGGCCTGGCAGGCTGGGCCGCCGTGCCGACCTTCGAGCCCTTCCGCGCCACCCGCTACGCCCCGTCGCAGGACCTGGCCGCGGTCACCGCGCCGCCCTACGACGTGCTCTCCGACGCCGACGTCGACGCTCTGGAGGCCCAGGACCGGCACAACATCGTGCGCATCGACGTCCCGCGCGGCGGCCCGGACCGGTACGCCGACGCCGCCACCACCCTTCGTCGCTGGCTCGCCGACGGGGTCCTCATCGTCGACGACGTCCCGACCCTGACGATCTACCGGCGCCGGTTCACCGACGCGACGGGCCAGGAGCGCGAGCTGAGCGGGGTCCTCGGCGCGCTGGAGGTCACGGACGAGGGTTCCGGTGAGGTGCTCGCCCACGAGCGAACCACCCCGAAGGCGTCCACCGACCGGCTCGAGCTGACCCGGGCCACGCAGGCCAACCTCTCCCCCGTGTGGTGCCTCAGCGCCTACCCGGGCCTGACCGACCTCCTCGCCGAGCCGGGTGAGCCCGTGGGCGCGCTGGTCGCCGACGGGGTCGAGCACCGGGTGGAGCGCGTGACCGACACGGAGCGCATCGCGAGGATCTGTGACGCGGTGGCCGCCCAGCCGGCCCTCATCGCCGACGGACACCACCGGTATGCCGTGTCGCGCCAGTACCGCGACGAGGTGCGCCGCGCGACCGACCGCCAAGACACGCCAGCGGAGCGGACCCTCGCCTTCGTGGGCGAGCTCGTCGCCGACCAGCTCAGCGTGGAGGCGATCCACCGCCTCTACACCAGGGTCGACGCCGACTCACTGGTGAGCCACGTGTCGTCGCGTTTCACGTTCGAGACCGGCGGCGGGCTCGAGACGCTGACGTCCGACGTCCTGGTGCGTATGCCTGCCGAAGGCCGCCTGGTCCTCGTGCGCCCCTCGGGCTGGGACTGGATGACCCCGCGCCCAGGCGCGTTCGACGACCTGCGCGCCCTCGACGGGCTCTGGCTGGAGCGCACCCTGGACGGCTCCGGGGCCGAGGTCACGTACCAGCACGGGCTGACCGAGGTCGTCGCCGCCGTGCGCGACGGTCGGGCCGCGGCCGCTGTGCTGATCCGTCCGGTCTCCGTCGAGGAGATCCGGCGAACCGCCGAGGAGGGGCTGCTGATGCCGCCGAAGTCGACCTACTTCACGCCGAAGCTGCAGACGGGGCTCGTCCTGCGCTCGATGTCGTGATCGATGCCTGCGGTGCGCGACGGAACTCGGTGCGGGTCACGCGTTGGGGCACTGACCTCGGGTCAAGAACACGTCCGTGTCCCAGTTGAGGTTGTAGGGCGTGCACTGCCGGCCGTTCAGGGTCCACTTCAGGAACATGTCGGGCGGGAAGAGCCCCGTCGCGGTCATCGTGCTGATCAAGCTGTCCGGCATCGGGACGGGCTTCGGGTACCACGTCGTGCCCGCCTGGTAGACCCCGAGGATGTCGAAGCGACCTCCCGTGAACGCGAACGAGCCCGAGGGATGCACGTCGTAGTGGTACATCGTGCCGGGGTTGACGTCGTAGCAGAACTGCGGGTCCGACCCCGCGCAGAACTGGTTGAGGCGGTAGCCGTCGTCCGCTCGGGCCTCCGCGATGCTGTACACCGCCGGCACGAGGGACTGGTAGAAGCCCAGCTTCGCGCTCTGGGTCACCGCGGAGACGAGCTGCGGTCGGTTACCTTCCGTCACCTGCCACAGGTTGTCCGTGGTCAGGGAGTCCGCGGCGTGGCTGAGCATCCCCCAGTCGCCGTAGATGTAGTCGAAGGTCCGGGCGGTCGAGGTCTTGGCGGCGAGGAACGTGTTGACCGTCGACTGCTGCAGCTGTTGCGCCGTGGTGGAGAGGGTGTTGTTGCCGTTCTGGTCGTTGATCAGGGTGAAGTCCATGCTCAGGACGGCACTGAGGATCCCCGCGGCGGCGCCTCCGGTGAAGGCGGAGGCGATCGCGGCGACGACGAAGGCGACGGCCGTGATGATCGCGTCCACGCGCGGGTTGCTTTTGACGGCGATGCTCTTGGCCACCGCCTGGTAGGCGGTCGAAATGTTGCCCTGCGCGCTCGTCTGCACCTCGTCGAGCAGGAGCTGGATCTGCGCCTCGAGCGACGCGACGACGAGCACGGCACCCAGCTCGGCCTTCAGCGCGGACTGCACCGTCATGAAGGTCGCGGCGTCGAAGTCCTTCGTGTCAGAGGGGTAGCCGGTCGTGGTCACCAGCTGCCGGTACCTGGTGATGGTTCCCTGCTCGGCGGAGTAGTTGTCCCGCAGGTTCTGGCAGCCACACGCCTTGCCGCTGAGGTACGCCAGGGCAGCCGACTGCGCGGCATACCGGGGTTCGCCGGGCTGGCCGGGCACCGACCACGGAGCGCTGCGGTGCGCCACGGTGTCGTAGAGGCCGTAGCTGACCCGGGTGACCTGGGCCGGACCGCCGTTGAAGGAGGTGGAGACCGGAGCGTTGGAGGTCACGGAGCCGTACCACATGTTCTTGTTCCCGCGGCCGAGGACGCCCTGCAGCTCCCCGGTGGCCCCCTTCCTGATCGTCGGGCTGGCCTCCGTGCTGAGGAAGGGGTTGACCGCGCTGAGGTAGGCGCTGGTGTTCAGCGCACCCACCAAGGCGTACCGGGGGGTCGTGTCGAGACCCTGGACCAGGGTCGGGGTGGCGCCGAACCTCCGCAGGGTCTCCCCGAGCGTCGGCCCGTATGGCGTGGGGTACCCCACGACGACCGTCGGAGTGCCGGTGGTGTCCGCCCCGATCGTCCCACCCGGAGCCAGGCTGGAGCCGCCGCCGCCCCCGCCACCGCCCCAGGTCCCCGCCTCGAAGCTGCGCCCGCCACCGCCGCCGCCGTACAGTCCGCCGCCACCACCGCCACCAGCAGCGGCGGTGTCCCGCGAGGGAGCGCCCACGCCGCCGACGCCCAGGGCGCCGTCGACCCCCTCCGGTCCTCCGGCGCCTCCGCCTGCCGTGGTGCCGGCTCCGCCACCGGGCACCAGCGCGAGCCCAGCGTCGTTCTGGCCCGAGCCGCCGGGGTTCCCCGCGGCCCCCCCGATCCCGCCGCGCTCACCGTCGGCCCCGTTCCCTCCCGCGGCGCCCCCTCCGCCGGCCACAACGAGGCGGGAGGCCAACGAGCTGCCCCCGGCGGCTGAGACGGTCCGCACGTCGCTCGCTCCGCCGCCACCACCACTGGGGTAGCTGCTCGCACCGATCTCGCGGTTGCCGTCCCCGCCACCGTTCCATCCGCCGGACCCGTACTCGCTGTACCCCCCGGCTTCACCGTTCCCCCCGACCTCCACGTAGAGCGGCGCGCTGGGGGCGAGGGAGGTCCCGGGTCCGAAGCGCACGGTGGCGTCGACCAGGGCTCCCGCTCCACCCGCCGACCCGTCACGGGCGTTGCCACCCTTGCCGCCCACGAGCCGGACGGTCATGGTCGAGCCTTGCTGGCCGGCATACCCGGGCGTCGGGACGGTGAGCTGCTGTTCCCCGCCGGTGTAGGCGAAGGTGCAGGTCTCGTAGAACGGGGTTCGCGAGCATCCCGACGGGGGGCCGGACGGCGCGGCCGGCAGGACGGTGGTTCCCATCGGCGTTCCCACCGTGGCGAGCAGAACGACGGCAGAGTCCTTCCGGGTGTCGGCCACGGCCAGGAGGTCCTGCTGCAGCCGCACCTGCTCCGCCAGGTCGTTGTACGTGGAGTACAGCCGGTCGTACACCGGCGTCAGCGTGCGCCGGTCGAGCACCAGCACGTGGAAGCCGCCGGTGAACCCGGCGGGTCGGGCCGGCACGGGGTACGCGTGGGCGTCCACGGTGATGCCGCCCTCGGCGGCGATGTCGTAGATGGACCAGTCCAGGTGGGTGAGGGTGAAGTGCGACCAGTTGTCCAGGGACAGCCGCCCCTGTACGGACGCCCGGAGGGACGCCGGCCGCGTGGCCTCCTCGGCCGCCGTGCCGAAGGCGTACTGCGCCTGTCCGGCGTCGAGCTTGCCCGCCCCGAAGAGGGAGAACGTCGTCGTGCCCAGGTCGAGGCCGGAGAAGTCGCTCTGGAGTCCGCCGACCGCCTCCACCGCCTTGCCGAGACCCGGGAGCGCGGCGGACGGGGTGGTCCTGGCGCCACCAGCCATCCCGGAGGTGAAGCTGTTGACCACCGCGATGTCGGCGGACGGAACCCTGGTGAGCGCCGCGGCCAGCTGCTTCACGTCGAACGTGCTGCACAGGGGATACACGTCGGCGGCGCCATCGGGGTTGAGATCCCCTCGGTCGAGCCGCAGCACCCACACCCCGGTGCCACACGTGGACGTCGCGGGCGGAGGGGTGTAGGTCTTGTCTCCGACCGTGACGCGCAGGGCGGACGAGGATCCGGGGCCGGACAGGATGCGGGTGTTCAACGTGAAGGTCGGTGACACCAGCGCGGACCCGAGCTGAGCCGGTGGCTTCTTGGCCGCCTGCGCCCCTCCCGCGGTAGCGAGGGCGAGGGTCGCGACCATGGCGGCCACGACGAGGACCCCGAGCCCTCGCCGGGACGGGACGCGGGACGAGCGAAGAGCAGACATGACGGGGTCCTGACCACGTGACGCAACAACGGTGTCTCGGATTGTCGAGCACCGACGGCCCCGGGGGGAGGGACTCACCTCCCCACTTTGGGCCGAGCGGCCGGGCCCCCACCCTCAGAGCCCCAGGCGCCCTCAAGCGCCCTCAGGCGTCCCGTCCGCCGTTCGGGGAACCCGCAGCGAGCATCGACGCGAGGACGTCGATGGCGAGGTCGGTGGCGGCGTCGTCGACGTCGAGGTGCCACACCAGGCGCACCGCGGAGGGGCCGACGGCGTAGATCCGCACGCCCTGCTCGAGCGTGGCGGCCGCGAGGTCGGCGCCCGTCCAGCCAGCGGGGCCGACGTCCATGACGAGGATGTTGGTCTGCACCGTCTCGGGGTCGATGGCCCCCGGCGCGGCCTGTGCGAACGCCTCTGCCGCCCGGCGGGCGCGGGCGTGGTCGTCGGCCAGCCGTTCGACGTGGTGGGCCAGAGCGTGTCGTCCGGCCGCGGCGAGGATGCCCACTTGACGCATCCCCCCGCCGTAGCGCTTGCGCCAGATCCTGGCCTCCGCCATCGCGTCGGCCGACCCGACGAGCACCGACCCGACGGGCGCCCCGAGACCCTTGCTCAGGCATACCGACACGGTGTCGAACTCACGGCCGTAGTCGGCGAGGGCCACCCCGCTGGCTACGTGGGCGTTCCAGAGTCGGGCGCCGTCGAGATGCATCCGCACCCCCCGCGCCTGGGTCTCCTTGCGCAGCAACCGGATCTCGTCGATCGGCTGCACCGTGCCGCCGCCGAAGTTGTGGGTGTTCTCGACGACGACGAGCGCCGTGTTGACCTGGTAGACCCCGGCGCCGGTGATCATCAGGGCCAGCGGGTCGGCGGCGGCCAGTCGCCCGCGCGGAGCGACCCACGTCCGCGACGAGATGCCCGAGAACACCGCGGCGGCCCCGAGCTCGGCCCGCACGACGTGGGCCAGCGAGTCGCAGACCAGCTCCTGGCCGGGCGCCACGTGCAGCCGGAGGCCGAGCTGGTTGGCCATCGACCCGGTCGGGGTGAACAGGGCTGCCTCGTGGCCGAGGAGGGCCGCGACCTCGGCCTCGAGCGCGTTGACCGTGGGGTCCTCGCCGAAGACGTCGTCGCCCACCTCGGCGTGTGCCATCGCCTCGCGCATGGCCGGGGTCGGTCGGGTGAGGGTGTCCGACAGGAGGTCGGCGCGGATCGGGGTGGTCACTCCCCCAGCATCTCCGCGACGAGGAACGCCAGCTCGAGGCTCTGCTGGTGGTTGAGCCGCGGGTCGCACACCGACTCGTAGCGCTTCTCGAGGTCGGCGTCGAGGATCTTCTCCGCCCCGCCGAGGCACTCGGTCACGTCGTTGCCGGTGAGCTCGACGTGGATGCCGCCGGGCACGGTGCCGAGGGCGCGGTGCACCTCGAAGAAGCCCTGCACCTCGTCGACGACGTCGTCGAAGTTGCGGGTCTTGAAGCCCGTCGTGGAGGCGAACGTGTTGCCGTGCATCGGGTCGCAGATCCACGTCACCGACGCGCCCGCCTCGGTGACCCGCTCGACGATCGGCGGCAACGCCTCCCGGATCGCGCCCGCCCCCATCCGGGTGATGAACGTGACCCGTCCGGGCACCCGGTCGGGGTCGACCTTGTCGATGAGCTTCAGCAGCTGGTCGGGCTCCGCCTTGCCCGACACCTTGATGCCGATGGGGTTCTGGATGCGCGAGACGAAGTCGACGTGCGCGCCGTCGAGGTCGCGGGTGCGCTCGCCCACCCAGAGGAAGTGGGCCGACGTGTCGTACGCCCGCCCGGTGCGCGAGTCGACCCGCGTCAGGGGCCGCTCGTAGTCGAGAAGCAGCGCCTCGTGGGCCGAGAAGAACTCGGTGCCGCGCATCGCGTCGAAGTCGGCCCCGCAGGCGAGCATGAACTTCATCGCCTTGTCGATGTCGTGCGCGAGGCGCTCGTACTTCGCGTTGGCCGCGGTGGCCACGAACCCCTTGTTCCAGTCGTGCACGTGGCGCAGGTCGGCGAACCCGCCGGTCGTGAACGCCCGCACGAGGTTGAGGGTGGCCGACGACGCGTGGTAGGCCCGCACCAGCCGCTGCGGGTCGGGCTGGCGGGCTGCCGCCTCGAAGGCGAAGTCGTTGACCATGTCGCCCCGGTAGGCCGGGAGCTCGACGCCGTCGCGCACCTCGGCCCCCGTGCTCCGCGGCTTGGCGTACTGGCCGGCCATCCGGCCGACCTTGACCACCGGCACCGAGGCGCCGTAGGTGAGTACCGCCGCCATCTGCAGGATCGTCTTGATGCGGTCGCGGATGTTGTCGGCCGTCGCCGAGGCGAAGGTCTCGGCGCAGTCGCCGCCCTGCAGGACGAACGCCTCCCCGCGGGCCGCCGCCGCCATCCGGTCGCGCAGGATGTCGCACTCGCCCGCGAAGACCAGCGGGGGGTAGGTGGCCAGGGTGGCCCGCGCGTCGCGCAGGGCGTCGGCGTCGGGCCACAGCGGCTGCTGACCCGCCGCCAGGGTCGCCGCGGCGCCCTCGAGCTCGGCCTGGAGCAGCGTGCTGTCGGTCACGGCGTCGATTCTAGGTGGGCCGCTGCGGGGCACCGGTCACGGTCCGGATGACGGGCCGACAGGCGCCCCCGGCCGTCGCGCGCCGGTGGGCGACCCGAACTAGGGTCCGACCGTGACCTTCTCCATCGCCGCCACCGACGGGACCGCCGCCGGCGTCGCCGTCGCCAGCAAGTTCCTCGCCGTGGGGTCGGTGGTACCGGCCGCCCGGCTCTCCGCCGACGGCGACTCCGGGCCGCGGCTCGTGGGCGCCGTCGCCACCCAGGCGATGGCCAAGTGGTCCTACCGCGCCGACGCGCTCGACCTGCTGTCCGCCGGGGGCGATGCCGCCAGCGCGGTGGCCGAGGTCACCGCCGCCGACGACGGGCGCGAGCACCGCCAGCTCGGGGTCGTTGGCATGGACAGCCAGGCCACCTACACCGGCAGCGAGTGCATGACCTGGGCCGGCGGCCGGTCGGGCGCCGACGCGAGCGGCCGCTACGCCATCCAGGGCAACATCCTCGTCGGCGAGCAGGTGGTCGCCGACATGGAACGAGCGTGGCTGGACAGCGCCGGTAGGCCGTTCGCGCGCCGCCTGCTCGCCACCCTCCTCGCCGGCGACGCGGCCGGAGGCGACTCCCGCGGGCGGCAGGGGGCCGCGATCTACGTCGTCGCGCCCGGGGCGGGCTACGACGCCAGTGGCGTGCTCGTCGACCTGCGCGTCGACGACCACCCCGACGCGACCCAGGAGCTCGCCCGGCTGCTCGACCTCAACGACCTCTACTTCGGGACCGCCGAGGACGTGCAGCCGCTCACCGGCGACCTCGCCACGGAGGTGGGCGAGCGGCTGGCTCGGCTCGGGCATACCGGTCCGGTCGCCGAGGCGCTCGAGGAGTGGGCCGGCGTCGAGAACTACGAGATGCGGATGACCCCCGACGGCATCGACGCGAAGGTGCTCGCTGCACTTCGGCGCGCCACCGACGCCTGACCGTCAGGCCGGAAGGCTCCCGCGCATGAGGCTGTCGCCGGAGTGCTGGGGCTGGTTGTCGAACTGCTCGTGCGAGAGGTCGACGGTCGTGTACCCCTGCTCGATCGCGCCCGGCGGTACCGGGAACACGGCCTGGGGCGTCGCCATGACCCCGAGCGAGACCATGCGCTGGCCGTCGGCGTTGATGAGCCACACCTCGACGTAGCCGCTGCTGATGGCCGGCATGGTGGTCGCGTCGACCTTCAGCTCGCGCACGCCCTTGGCCTCGAGGAGCTCGGCGGTGCCCTCCTGCCGGTGGGCCGCGTCGAGGGTGGTCAGGTTCGTCGTCGCGACGACCTGGGTGCTGGGGCCAGGGGTCGGAGAGGTCCACAGGGCACGGCCGAGGAGGGCGCCCGCGATCACGCAGGCGGCCGCCGCGGCGATGATCCAGCCGGCCCGCCGGCGCGAGGGCGCGGTGGTAGTGGTCGTGGTGGGGAAGGGGACGACGGGCGCGAGGGCCTCACCCGGTTCGTCGGCCGTCCCAGCAGCGGGGGTGTCAGCCCGCTCGGTGGTCTCGGCCCTGATGCGCTCCCACAGGCCCGGGCTGGGCTCGAGGCGCACCCGGGCAGGCTCCCCCGAGGCGGCCTCGACGCGCATGAGGGCATCCACCTGCTGCAGCTCGGCGACCTCGAGCGAGCACACCGGGCAGCCGCCGACGTGGTCGCGGGCGGCGGGGTCGACGTCGGGCTCGCCGAGGGCGATCGCGGCGAGGGTCTCGTCAGTCACGTGGTTCATCGCTCGCCTCCCTCAGGTGTCGTCGTAGCTGGAGCAGTCCGCGCCGCATGTGGCTCTTGACCGTGCCCAGGGGCAGGCCGAGCCGCGCGGCGATGTCCTCATGTGTTCGGTCCTCGACGTACGCCAGATTGATCACGGAGCGACGAGGTTCGGGCATCTGGTCCACGGCGTCCCGGAGGACGACCCGGTCGACGATCTGGTCGACGTGTGCGTCGCCCACCCGGGCCTCGTCGTCGTCGAGGGTCGAGCCCATCCGGTCGGCCTTGCGGTTCTCCCGGGCCCGGCGCTCGTACTCGTCGGCTACGCGGCGACGGGTGATGCCGATGAGCCACGCCGGCAGGGCGTTCTCCGACGGGCGGAGGGTGCCGCGGCTGCGCCACGCCGAGACGAAGACCTGCTGCACGACGTCCTCGGCGTCGTGGCGGCTACCCAGGGACCGGGCAGCGATGCCGACCAGCAGCGGAGCCCACAGCCGGTAGCACTCGGACAGCGCGTCGTGCGACCCGTCCGCCAACGCCTCGGCGAGGGCGAGCGAGCTGCGTCGCGTCTCCATCTCGGTCATCCCGAACCTCACCTTAGGACACCACCGTCACGAGGTGACCCGGTCGGCGACGACGACGAGGTTCTGCGCGTACCCCGACCCCGTGACGTAGTCGCCCGTGCACGTGACGAGATGTAGCCGGGGCGGGCCCGACAGCGAGAACAGCCCCTCGGCGTCGAGCTGCGCCTTGTCGACCCGGGCCACCTGGCTCACCCGGTACACGACGCGGGCGCCCCCGACCCACAGCTCCACCTCGTCGCCGGTCCGCGCCGAGCCGAGGCGCGCGAACGGGCCGACGCCGAACTGCTTGCTGTCGACGTGGGCCGCGACGACGGCCGCCCCCGCCGTGTCGGTCGGGCCCGCACCGAAGCGGTACCACCCGGCCACCCCGGGGTTCGGCGGCAGACCCATCTGACCGTTGCCGTCGACCCCCTGCGCCTCGACGGGCATGTCGACGCCGAGCCGGGGCAGGACCACCCGCGTGGGGGCAGCCGGGGGGATGGCGCTCACGGCGGGGGTCGGGGTGGGTGGGGCCGTGACGGACGGGAGGGAGGACGACGAGGGGCTCGGTATGCGTGGGGGCGCCGGCGTGGCCAGACCGGCCGCCGTGCCGTCGGTGGCCGCGGCGGTGTCGCTCTCCCCCAGCCGCCCACCCAGGAGCGCCGCCGTCAGGGCAGCGCCGAGCAGGGTGGCCACCACGACGGCGACCACCCTGCCCATGGACATCGGGATCAGGCGCGGACCTGGGCGCGACGCCGGGTGGCGAGGAGCACCAGCCCGCCCGCCGCGGCCCCGCCGAGCAGGACCAGGCCCAGCCCGGAGCCGTTCAGACCCACACCCGCAGCGGCCTGGCCGCCGTCACCGGCGGGGACCCCGCCCGGAGCCGAGTGCATCCCGGAGATGGTCTGCACCGCGAGCTTGAGGTTCTTGTCCGCCGCGCTGCCCCAGGCGTACACGATCGTGCTCGTGCCCTCCTTGAGGTTCAGGTCGGCCGGGCCGATCGCCACGTCGCTCGTGCCGGCGAGCACGACGTCGGCCGACACGGTGCCCGCGGCCACGACGGCCGACTTCTCACCCGGGTTGGTCAGGCCGGTGAAGACCGGCTTGCCCCCCGCTCGGACGTCGACGGCCGGCGCCGCGGCGTCGTGGCGCACGGTCAGCCGGGCCTTGCCGGCGGGGACCGCCGAAGTGTCGTTGACGTAGGGCGTCAGTACCGGCGAGCCGGTCGCCGACAGGTGCGCAACGACGGTGATGTTGGCGTCGGCGGGCACGTTGACGCCCTTGGCCTCGATGACGGCGGCTCCGCCGGCACCCGCGCCGACCGCGGTGACCTTGAGGTCGTAGCTGCCGGCCGGGAGGCTGACCGGGTCGGTCAGCGTGCCGGGCGCGAAGTTGGTCAGCAGGGCCTTGCCGTTGGCGTAGACGTCGACGGGCGTGTTGGGAACGGCATGCAGGATCGACACCATGGCCGGTCCGGCGGCATGGGCGGAGGGCAGCGTCGCGACGGACACGCCGATGGAGGTGGCGGCGGCCAGAGTCACGGCGCCGATGGCTCGGATGGTGCGCACTATCGGTCTCCTCGGGTGGGACGGCCGGTGCTCGGGGAGAACCGCTGTGACAGAGGTGGACCCGAGCACCGCTGTATGCCCTATTCCGGTCCGGCCGGGGTCAGGGATGCACCGCGCCGCATCCGTTTCCCACCGGAGGCGCAGCACCCGCTCAGTCGCGGTGCAGGCCTTTGGCGATCGCGTAGCGGACGAGCTCGACGCGGTTGTGCATCTGCAGCTTGCCCAGGGTGTTCTGCACATGGTTCTGCACGGTGCGGTGCGAGATGAACAGCTGGGCGGCGATGTCCTTGTAGCCCATGCCGGTGGCGACGAGCTTGAGCACCTCGGTCTCGCGCTCGGTCAGCTGTGGCGCGGCCCCGGCCGACGGGGCGTTCTGCATCCGCCGGAACTCGCCGAGCACCAGGCCGGCCAGACCCGGGGTGAAGACCGCCCGGCCCTGCGCGGTGCGGCGGACCGCCTCGAGGAACTCCTCGCGGGCGGCGGACTTGACCAGGTAGCCGGACGCGCCGGCCTTGACCGCGTCGAGGACGTCCTGACGCTCCCCGCTCACCGACAGGATGAGGATGCGCGTCGGGATCTCCTCGGCGGCGAGCTGCGCGCAGACCTCGACGCCGTGGACCCCGGGTAGGTTGAGGTCGAGGACCAGGACGTCGGGGACGGTCGCCTTGACCCGGCGGATGGCCGACGGGCCGTCAGCCGCGGTGCCGACGACCTGGAACCCGGCGTCGAGCAGGTCACGGGCGACGGCGTCGCGCCACATGGGGTGGTCGTCGGCGACGACGACGGTGGTCTGGGCGTCGTCGACCGGCTGGTCGTCGGGGTCGAAGGAGTCGACCTCCTCGATGCCGGGCACCGGTCGCGCACCCCTCTGGTAGGGGGTCTGGTTCGGGCTCTGGCTCATCTCACCGTTCACGTGCCTGCCTTGGGTACCCACATCTCCACCGTGGTGCCCCCGCCCGGTCCGTAAAGGTAGCGCGCCGACCCCCCGAGCTCCTCCAGGCGTCCCCGGATCGACGACGACACACCCAGCCGCCCGCGCGTCGCCGCCGCGGCGATGCGGTCCTCCGAGACGCCGACGCCGTTGTCGCGCACGGTGACGACGATGTCGTCGCCGGCGTCGTCGATGAGCACCCACGCCTGAGCGTCGGGGCCGGCGTGGCGCCGCACGTTGTCGAGAGCGGCCTCCACGGCCGCGACCATCTCGGCGGCCGGCCGGCGGGGCAGGAACACCGGGTCGGCGGGGGCCACGAGGTCCGCGGTGCCCGCGGCCGCCTGGCGCAGGAAGTGGCGCAGGTCGACCGGGCCGCCGACCGTGGCCTCCAGCTCGTCGATGCCCACCCCGCTCACGAGGGCCCGCAGGCGTTGCTCCTGCTCACCGGCCATGGCCCCGAGCCGGGCCGCCTCCCCGCCGGCGTCGACACCGCGGCGGTGGATGAAGGCGAGCGCCTGCAGCACCCC
This sequence comes from uncultured Actinomycetota bacterium, assembly GCA_963752705.1. GTDB lineage: Bacteria > Actinomycetota > Actinomycetes > Actinomycetales > Dermatophilaceae > Lapillicoccus. The sequence goes on along the minus strand of CAVVZM010000003.1, from coordinate 1,571,775 downwards.
GTCGTGCACCACCCGGCCCAGCCGGTCGCGCTCCACGTCCTCGGCCTGTCGCTCCAGCACCGTGCGCAGGGTCGCCTGCTCGGCGCGGGCCAGGTCGGCGCAGTACCCCACGCAACCGCCGACGAGCATGACGAGCAGTCCGTTGCTCACCGCGGCGAGCTCCACCGACCTGGTGCTGACCACCATGGCGGCGGCGATGACCGCTCCGGCTCCGACGCCCCCGCGCCAGCCCTTGATGACGCCGATGGAGGCGACCGGCACGCACTGCCAGATCCCCGGGAGGGTCGTCGTGCCCCGGAAGGCGGCGTCCGGGGAGTCGACCCAGCGGGTCAGCACGACGGCGACGGTGGCGAGACCGAGCTCGACGAGGTGCCACCACAGGTCGCGCCGGGTCCACACCGCCTGGGCGACCGTCCAGCCGGCCAGCACCACGAAGACGAGGGCCGCGAGCCGGGGCTCCTGCATCTGGGCACCGCGGGTCCAGGCCGACCCCGCGGCATACAGGAGCGCGAGGGGCCGCAGGACCCGGATCGCCTTCCAGAGGGCGGAGACGACGAGGGAGTCGTCCCGCTCGGTGCGGCGCGGCGGCATGGTCAGCTGGCGGCCCGCTGGTCGGTGGGGTCGTCGCGCTCGTCGCCGGCCCGACCGATGGGCACGTCGTCGACGGGCGACTCACGGGTCGGGGTCACGCCCTCCGCGGCGTCGAGGGCCTCCTCCAGCTCCTTGGCGGCCGAGCCGGGCTTGGCCGCCTCCTGCAGGTCGCGGGCGCGGGCCCGGGCGGCGGCGAGGATCCGGTCCTTCATCGACGTGGCGTACTCGTCGACGTACTCCTGGCCGGAGAGCAGCATCAGCTCGTACATGATCTCGTCGGTGATCGACCGCAGCACGAAGCGGTCGTCCTCCATGCCCTCGTAGCGGGCGAAGCTGAGCGGCCGGCCGACCCGGATGCCGATGCGCATGATCCGGGGCAGCTTCTTGCCGGTGGGCTGGGCCTTGTCGGTGCCGATCATGGCGACCGGCACCACAGGGACCCCGGCCTCGAGCGCCATCCGGGCCACGCCGGTGCGGCCCCGGTAGAGGCGGCCGTCGGGCGAGCGGGTCCCCTCGGGGTAGATGCCGAGCAGCTCACCGCGGCGCAGGATCCGCAGACCGGAGCTGAGCGCCGCCTCGCCCGCCTTGCCTCCGGACCGGTCCACCGGCACCTGGCCGACGCCCTTGAAGAACGCCGCCGTGGCCTTGCCCTTGATGCCGCGCCCGGTGAAGTAGTCGGACTTGGCGAGGAACGTCATCCGCCGCGGCACCATCAGCGGCAGGAAGATCGAGTCGGAGAACGAGAGGTGGTTGCTGGCGAAGATCGCCGCCCCCTCCTCGGGGATGTGCTCCTCACCCTCCACCCAGGGCCGGAACAGCAGCTTGAGCAGCGGCCCGAGGACGACCGTCTTGAGCACCCAGTAGAACACCGGCAGACCACGTCCTTCCCGCGTTGGCGACGGGCTCACCGACCAAAGTACCGACCTGCGATCAGGCGCACTGTACGGCACTACCCCCGTCGGCGACGGCGTGCGACGATTTCGCCACCCGGCCCGTCGAAGGAGACCCCATGCCCGCCCCCGTCCTGCCCGGCGCGGAGCCCTATGCCTACGACGGCGACGAGACCGGCGTGCTCGTCGTCCACGGCTACACCGGCACCCCGCAGAGCGTGCGCCCGTGGGCCGAGCACTTCGCCGCCCAGGGCTGGACCGTGCGGCTGCCCCTCCTTCCCGGCCACGGCACGACGTGGCAGGACATGAACGGCACGACGTGGCAGGACTGGTACGCCGAGGTGGAGCGCGCCTTCCAGGACCTCCGCTCGAAGTGCGACCGGGTCTTCGTCGCCGGCCTGTCGATGGGCGGCCTGCTCTCCACCAAGCTCGCGCTGGAGCAGGGCCCGCGGGTCGCCGGGCTGATCCTCGTCAACCCCATCTACCTGCACACGAACCGGATGCTCCCCGCCCTGCCGGTGCTCCACCGGATGCTGCCGTCGTTCCCGAGCATCGCCAACGACATCAAGCGCCAGGGCGGGCCGGTCGAGCTGGCCTACGACCGCAACCCGCTGCGGGCCATGCACTCCCAGACCCAGCTCTGGGTGTCGGTGCGCCGCGACCTCGGGGAGATCACCCAGCCGGTGCTGCTCATGCACTCGCGGGTCGACCACATCGTGCCGCCGTCGAGCTCGGCGTTCTTCCTCGAGCACATCTCGAGCACCGACGTGACGGAGGTGTGGCTCGAGGACTCGTACCACGTGGCCACCCTCGACAACGACGCTCCGCTCATCAACGACGAGTCGGTGCGGTTCGTGCGACGGATCTCGGCTTCCCCTGTGCCCCAGCACAACCCCGCGTGAGAACCTGAGCCATGGCCGAGAAGGACGTCGACGAGCAGTTCGCCGCCATCATGGCGCACTGGAACGACGAGGCGCTCGGCCGCGACCCCTACGGCGACCCGCAGCACGACCCCTCGCCGGGCGAGCTCGACGAGGAGCGGGTCTCCGACCCCGAGGCCGGGCCGGGGCGGACGCACCCGGTCAACCCCGTGAACCCCGTCAACCCCGTCAACCCCGCGCCGCTCCCCCGCCCCGGGTCGAGCGTGCCGGTGTGGCCCCGGGCGGCCCCGCAGCCGCAGGACCGGGCCGAGCCGCCGCCGAAGCAGGAGCGGCCCCCTGTCGACGGTGACGTCGACGGTGGTGCCGCCGACGAGGTACGCGGGCTCCTCGACGACCCCGAGGACGACGCCCACTACTCGCCGCCCGCGCCGGCCCCGCTGCCCCCGTCGGAGGACAAGCACTTCTGGACGATGATGGCGTCCCTCGTCGGTGGGCCGCTGCTCTTCCTCTACCTGCTGCTCTTCAACCGTGACGGCAACGGCTGGTGGATGACGGTCTCGCTCCTGGTGGCCATCGCCGGCTTCGTGCTCTTGGTGCTGCGCCAGCCCCTCGAGCGTGACGAGGACGACGACGGCATCCGCCTCTAGGTCTCCGTCGAGCGCTGCTGGTCAGTCGACGTCGAGGCGGGCCAGGTCGGCAGCGCCGATGAGGCCGGCCTCGTTGCCGAGCTCGGCGGCGACGATCTCCGCCTCGGGGCGGTAGCCACGGCCGGTCAGCTGGCGCCGGAACGTCTCGCGGGCCGGGTCGAGGAGCAGGGGGCCCGCCGCGCTGACGCCGCCGCCGATGACGAAGGTGCCGGGGTCGAACGCGGCGGCCAGGTTGGCGATGCCGACACCGAGCCAGCTGCCGATCTCGGCCAGCAGCTCGACCGCGGTGGGGTCGCCGCGCTGGGCCGCAGCGGTGATGAGGGGTCCGGTGAGGGCCGACGGGTCGCCGCCGACGGCCGCGAGCAGGTCGTTGGCCACGGGCGAGCGCGCCTGGATGAGGTCACGGGCCTCGCGGACCAGCGCGTTGCCGCTGGCGTACTGCTCCCAGCAGCCCTTGTTGCCGCACTCGCAGCGCAGGCCGTTGGGGACGACCTGCATGTGGCCGAACTCGCCCGCGATCCCGAACCGGCCGCGCTGCACCTGCCCCTCGATGACGATGCTCCCGCCGATGCCGGTGCCGAGGTTGACGAGCATGAGGTGGGTCTCGCCGCGAGCGGCGCCGAACTTCCACTCCGCCCAGGCCGCGGCGTTGGCGTCGTTGTCGACGGTGATCGGCACCGTGATCCGCCGCGAGAGCGCGTCCCGCAGCGGCTCGTCGCGCCACGACAGGTGCGGCGCGAACGCGACCGTGGCCCGGTCGGCGGCGACGAACCCCGCCGCCCCGATGCCCACGGCGATGACCTCGCCCAGCTGTTGCTCGGCGACCTGGGCGACGAGCTCGTCGACCACGGCCACGATCGTGTTCTCCACGACGTCGGGCGACATCGAACGGTGCGGGGTGTCGCGCCGGGCGCGGGCCAGCACCTCGCCGTCCGGGCCGACGGCGCCCCCGGCGACCTTCGTGCCGCCGATGTCGATGCCCAGGGCCAGCTGCGTCATCGCACGTCCTCCAGCTCGTCGGTGTCGTCCAGGTCGTCCGCATCGTGCAGGTCATCCGGCTCGTGGCTGTCGGAGACCCTGATGTCCTCGACGACGGAGCCCCCGCCGGGCGGCCATCGGGGCGGGTGACCGTCGGCGGGTGGGCTCTCGTGCCACCGGTGGGCCGCCGCGTCGCGCAGCGTCTCGGTGACGGCGGCGGCGAGGTCGGCGAGCCGGTCGAGGGTCTCCGGGCGCACCGCGCGCACGGCCCGCAGCACCTGGCATACCGGGCACACCCGGCAGACGTCGGCTCCCGGCGCGCCCTCGGTCCCGGAGCCGGTATGCCCGCACGTCGGGCAGGGTGCCGGCTGGTCCCCCGCGGGGGCGGACGTGGTGTCGGGTGCGGCCGGCTCGGGAGCCGGCCCGACCGACGGGCCCAGGAGCGCCTCGAGCAGCCGGGCCGTCTCCTGCGCCACCGAGCCCACGGGTGCGGTGGGCGCCGTCGGGTCGGTGGGGTCAGGCACCGCGTCGTCTCCCGTCCGCCGGGCCGGCGTCGTGGTGGTCCGCCGTAGCCCGGCGCTCGGGGCTGGCTGGCCAGAGCGCCGGGTCGGGGTCGAAGGTCACCACGAGCGTGCCATCCACGACCCGCGCCCGGCGCACGACGCACCGCTGGAGCACCGCCGGGAGGCTGAGGACGCGGCGGTGGTCGCCGACGGCCACGAGCAGTTCGGCGTCGCGGCGCTTGAGGTCGACCTCGTCGGCCGCGACGAGCGGCAGCGGGAGGGTGAGCCGGTACCCCTCACCGTGACGGCGGACGCGCAGGCCCTGCTGCCACACGGGGGGCAGCACCGCGAACGGGTCGGCGGCGTCGGCCGGGGTCGGTCCCCACGCCGTCACGGCGTCGGCGAGCGCGTCGAGGGCGTCAGGCCCCACGGGCTCACCGGGCAGGTAGGGCACCTGCACCGCGGGCACACCGGCGAAGGAGTCGGCGACCTCCGCGAGCCCCGCGTCCTGGGCGGCGGTCCACGCGCGGCGCCAGGCGTCGCCGCGGCCGCCCCGCGCCGGAGGGATCACCCGGTTGACGACCACGCCGTCGACGACGAACCCGTAGAGACTGAGCGACGTCCACGTGCGACGCGCCTCGGCGATGACCACCCGCTCCGGGGTGAGCACGAGGCGCACCGACGCCAGCGGCCCGCTGAGGAGCGCCTGCACCGCGCGCATCTGGCGGTACCAGCCGGCCACCGCCCCGGCGACCTCCGCGGACGGCAGCGGCATACCCGCGGCGGCCGCAGCGGCGGGCCGGAGGGTGCGCAGCAGCCCCCGCTGCCCGGGCAGCAGCCGCTCGAGGTGCCAGGCCAGCGCTTCCGGGAGGGCGAGCAGCCGCAGCGTCTCGGCGGTCGGCGCACAGTCGACGACGACCAGGTCCCAGTCGCCCGACTCCACCCGGTGGCGCAGCTCGAGCAGCGCGGCGACCTCCTCGGCGCCGGGCAGCGAGGTCAGCTCCTCGGCCACGACGGGGTCGATCCCGAGCGTCGCCAGCACCTGGAGCAGGTAGTCCTGCACCACCCGCCAGGAGCGGTCGAGCGTATGCGTGGCGCTCACCTGCAGCGCGTGGAGTCCGGGTTCGACCGCCACCGGCGACCCCGGGGCGGTCGGTGCGCTGCGCAGGTCGTGCCCGAGCGCGTCGCCCAACGAGTGGGCCGCGTCGGTGGACATGACCAGCGTGCGCACCCCGGAGCGGGCCGCCCGGACGGCGCACGCGGCGGCCGTCGTCGTCTTGCCGACGCCGCCCTTGCCCGTGAAGAGGACGACCCTGGGCCCGTCGACCGCCAGAGCTCAGCCCTCGACGCGCTTCTTCAGCTCCCGCAGGGCGGTGTCGACGATGACCTTCTCGGCCTTGCGCTTGAGCATGCCGAGCATGGGGATCGTGAGGTCGACGGCCAGTCGGTAGGTGACATCGGTGCCGGCGCCGTTCGCGGCCAGCGTGTAGGAGCCGTTCATCGCCTTGAGGACGGACGCCTTGACCAGGGTCCACGAGACCACCCCGGTGCCCGCGTCGGTGATGTCCCACTCGTAGTCGAGCGTGTAGGTGTCCTTGATGACGCCGGCGTCGACGACGAACTCGACCTGGTCGGGCCAGCCGTCGCCCTCCTCGGAGAGCACCGTCGCCTGCTTCACCTCGGTGGCCCACTTCGGGTAGGCCGGGAAGTCGGCGATGACGTCGAGCACCGCACCGGGCGCGGCGGCGATGACGATCGAGCTCTCGGTGCGGTCGGGCATGCGCGGAAGGCTACAACCTGGGCCACGCCCCCCTTCGAACACGACGCCGAACGCGACCGGGGCCGACGCCGCCCCGGGTACCCTCAGGAACCGACGTCGTGTGGTCCGGACGCCGACAGCAACGCCCCACCGACACCCACCGACGCAGGAGCCAGAGTGCAGGACAAGGTCGTCGCCCCACTCGTCCCCCCGACGACGGAGGGCAACCTCGCAGGCACCGTCGTCGACAACGCCCGGATGACACCGGGACGCGTCGTCTTCTCCCGGCGCGAGGGCAGCGGCTGGTCCGACGTCACGGCGGCGCAGTTCGCCGACGACGTCACGCAGCTGGCCAAGGGCCTCGTCGCGGCCGGTATCGAGGTGGGCGACCGGGTGGGCCTGATGTCGCGGACGCGCTACGAGTGGACGCTCGTCGACTACGCCCTCTGGACCGTCGGCGCCGTGACCGTCCCCATCTACGAGACGTCCTCAGCCGAGCAGGTGGCGTGGATCCTCGAGGACTCCGGCGCGGTGGCCATCGTGGTCGAGGCGCCCGCCCACGCCAGCGCGGTGAGCGCGGTGCGCGACCGGGTGCCGGGGCTGCGCGACGTGTGGCAGATCGAGGCCGGCGCGCTGGACGAGCTGGTCGGGGCCGGGGCCGACGTCACCGACGAGACCGTGGAGGCGCGGCGGGCCAGCACCGACCGCTCGTCGCTCGCGACGATCATCTACACCTCCGGCACGACCGGGCGCCCCAAGGGCTGTCAGCTGACCCACGGCAACTTCAAGGACCTCGCCGAGAACGCCGCCGAGTCGCTCAGCGTCGTCGTGCGTGCCGAGGGGGCGGCCACGCTGCTCTTCCTGCCGCTGGCGCACGTCTTCGCCCGGTTCATCCAGGTGCTCTGCGTCGAGTCGGCCGCCCGCATGGGGCATTCGGCCGACATCAAGACGCTGCTCGACGACTTCGCGAGCTTCCAGCCGACCTTCATCCTCGCCGTGCCTCGCGTGTTCGAGAAGATCTACAACAGCTCGGAGCAGCGGGCGGCCGGCGACGGCAAGGGCAAGATCTTCGCCACCGCCGCGGCGACGGCGATCGAGTGGAGCGAGGCCCAGGACCACCGTGGTCCCGGCGTCATGCTCAAGGCCCGGCACGCGCTCTTCGACCGCCTCGTCTACGGCAAGCTCCGCGCGGCGATGGGCGGGAAGATCCGGTATGCCGTGTCGGGCGGCGCCCCGCTCGGTACCCGGCTCGGCCACTTCTACCGCGGCATCGGCGTCGTCGTCCTCGAGGGCTACGGCCTCACCGAGACCACCGCGCCGGCGACGGTCAACGTGCCCGACAAGGTCAAGATCGGCACCGTCGGGGCGCCGCTGCCCGGCGTCGGCATCCGCATCGCCGACGACGGCGAGATCCTCATCCAGGGCGTCAACGTCTTCTCCGGCTACCACAACAACGACGCCGCGTCGGCCGACGCGATCCGCGGCGGGTGGTTCCACACCGGCGACATCGGCGAGCTCGACCACGACGGCTACCTGCGGATCACCGGTCGCAAGAAGGAGATCCTCGTGACGGCCGGCGGGAAGAACGTCGCCCCCGCCGTGCTCGAGGACCGTCTGCGCGCCCACCCGCTCGTCTCGCAGTGCGTCGTCGTCGGTGACCAGCGGCCCTTCATCGCCGCGCTCATCACCCTCGACGAGGAGATGCTGCCCACCTGGGCGAAGAACAACGGCCTCGGGTCGCTGACGCTGGAGCAGGCCCGCACGAACGAGGCCGTGCACGCCGAGCTGCAGAAGGCGGTCGACGACGCAAACACCGCCGTGAGCAAGGCCGAGTCGATCCGCAAGTTCGCCGTGCTCGGCAGCGACTTCACCGAGGAGAACGGCTACCTCACCCCGTCGCTCAAGCTCAAGCGCAACGTCGTCATGAAGGACTTCGCCGACGACGTGGAGTCCCTCTACGCAGCGGCGCCCAGCCACTCCTGAGCGGGTCAGCCCGCGAGGCGGACGAGGTCGGCGCGCCAGTCGGCCACGAAGGCGTCCTGGGTGACGCCGAGCACGTCGGCGAACGCGGTGCTCGTGCGCTCGTCGGTGCCCGTCGTGACCGACGGGTCGCCCGGCCGGCTGGTGGCGATGGCCCGGTAGAAGGCGTTGAGCGCGGTGGCGCCGTAGGTGTCCTTCAGGAGCACGACGGCCAGCCAGGCCTCGTTGTAGACCGGTGAGAGCGCGCCGCGGGCGGGGTCGAAGGCCTGCACGTCCGGCAGGGCGTCCGGCACCTGGCCCGCCCGGATCCGCGTGAACAGCTCGGCCGCCACGGTGTTCCGCGACAGCCCCGACGCCGCGTAGGCGACCATGTCGGCGTACCCCTCCGAGAGCCAGATGGGCACCGGGCGCGTCGTCGTCGCCCGGATCGTGACGTGGGTCAGCTCGTGGGTGACCACCACGCTGCGTCCGGCGGGGCTCAGCCGGGCGAAGGCGGCCGGGTTGAGGTAGACCCGGTCGCTCGGCGCGGGCTCGCCGGCGGTCAACGGCCCGTCGGTGATCGCCGCGACCTGGTCGAGGCCGGCGATCGACCCGCGGCCCAGCTGGGCCTGCAGCTCGTCGGTGGTGCGGGGCGCCACGACGACGACGGGTCGGGCGCTCCCCCAGGCCTGCTCGATGCGCTGCCGTGCGGCGTCGCCGAGGTCGAGGTACGTCTGCAGTGTCGCGGTCGGCACGTCGCCGATGACCAGCGTCGAGGGCGAGCGCAGGCTCGTGCCGTCGGCGAGGTCGAACGGCTGCGGGTCGGTACGCCCGGTGCCGGGTCCGGCGAGCCGCCAGCCGCCCGCGGTGCGCACCACGGCATACGAGACCCGGAACGTACGGTCGCCCTGGTCGTAGCCGGTGAACCGGTAGGCGAGGCGCAGGTTCGCCACCCACCCGTCCGGCGGCCCGGTCGACGCGGGGCCGGTCGACGTGGTGGGCGCCGTGACGGTGACCTGGTCGGCCATCAGCCCCGTGACGGGAAGCGCGACGAGCCGGTCGAACAGGCTCGCCTGGGCCGCGCCGAACCCTGACGCCGGGTCGGCCACGGTAGCGAGCCACGCCGCCTTGTCCTGGGCCGCCACCGCGGCGGCCCGGTCGGCCGTCAGCCGGCGGACGGCCTGCTGCACCTCGGCGGCGGGGTCCGTCGACGGGGCAGGGACGGGGGTGGTCGGAGGGCCGAGCGCGGTCGTGGGGCCGACGTCGGTGGGGGCGCTCGAGGTGCACCCACCAAGGGACAGGAGGACCAGCACCGCCACCATGGCGACCGTGAGCCGCGTCGCGGGAGACGTCGGCCGCACCGCCTCCACGCCCCTCACCACCGCATCGTAGGTCGGCCGCCCGGGACCCAGGTCAGCCGACCGCGGCCACTCCCGACCACGGCTCGCGCCGCGCCGTGAGGGTCTCGGCCTCGTCGGCCGACACGACGCCGGCGGCGACGAACCGGGCGACGGCGCGCTGCTCGCTCACGTCGAGCTCCAGGTCTCCGTCGGCCAACCGGAGCAGCGGCACGACCGGCAGGGCCCGGAGCGCGGTGACCAGGCAGTCGTCACACCGCACGTGACGGACCGGGCAGGTGTCGCAGTCGACGACCATGGGCTTCGCAGACCTCACGACGCCTCCTCGTGATCTCGTGTCGGGTCCCCTCGACGGGCGAAGGGCTGATGGGAGAGACGCTAGGACCGAGCACCGACAGGCCTCGTCGGACCGGTCGGGCGCACTCGCGCAAAGTCGGGCGCGGTCGGCCCGTCGCGCCGTCGCGCCGACGCGCCGCGCGCCTGACCAGGGCTGTCGGGGGGCCCGGTTAGCGTCGGTGGGGTGAGCAACGGTGCAGCCCTGGGCGTCGGCCCCGGCCGACGGACGGAGCCGCCCGCGCCCGTCCAGGGCACCCTCGACGACCTCGGCACCCCGCTGTCCGACGTGACGTTCGTCGTCGTCGACCTCGAGACCACCGGGGGCAGCGCCGCGGCGTCGTCGATCACCGAGGTCGGTGCGGTCAAGGTGCGCGGGGGCGAGGTGCTCGGCGAGTTCCAGACGCTCGTCCGCCCGGGCGAGCCGATCCCCGCCTTCATCCAGGTGCTGACCGGCATCACCGACGCGATGGTCTCCCAGGCGCCGCGCATCGACTCGGTCCTGCCGGCGTTCCTCGAGTTCGCCCGCGACAGTGTGCTGGTCGCGCACAACGCCGGGTTCGACATCTCGTTCCTCAAGGAGGCGGCGCGCTCCACCGGCCACCCGTGGCCGGGGTTCCGGGTGCTCGACACGGTGCACCTCGCCCGCCAGCTCGTCGGTCGCGACGAGTCCCGCAACCACAAGCTCTCCTCGCTCGCGGTCGTCTTCGGCGCGACGACGACGCCCGACCACCGGGCGCTGCACGACGCGCGCGCCACCGTCGACGTGCTGCACGGGCTGCTCGAGCGGGTGGGCAACCTCGGGGTGCACACGCTCGAGGAGCTGTCGAGCTACACCTCCCGCGTCACGCCCGCCCAGCGGCGCAAGCGGTTCCTCGCGGAGCACCTGCCGCCCCTGCCCGGCGTCTACGTGTTCAAGGACGAGCGCGGCCGCCCGCTCTACGTCGGCACGTCCCGCAACATCCGGGTCCGCGCCCGCTCCTACTTCACCGCCTCCGAGCAGCGCACCCGGATGGCCGAGATGGTCGGGCTCGCCACGAGCATCCAGCCGATCGTCTGCCAGACCACGCTCGAGGCCCAGGTGCAGGAGCTGCGCCTCATCGCGGCGCACAAGCCGCGCTACAACCGCCGGTCCCGGCACCCCGAGCGGGTCATCTGGGTCAAGCTCACCCAGGAGACCTTCCCCCGCCTCTCCATCGTCCGTGAGGTCCGTCCCGACGGCGCGCGCTACCTCGGACCCTTCCGCTCGCGCCGCAGCGCCGAGGCCGCCGTGGCGGCCGTGCACGAGGTGGTGCCGCTGCGCCAGTGCACGCAGCGGATGTCGGCCCGGGGCTCCGGCAGCGAGTGCGCGCTCGGCGAGATGGGTCGGTGCGGGGCGCCCTGCAGCGGCCGCCAGAGCGCCGACGAGTATGCCGCGGTCGTCGGTGACGCCGTCGGCCTCCTCACCGGCGACGCCCGTCCGGTGACGGGCGCCCTCCTCGCGCGGATGTCCACGCTCGCGCAGCAGGAGCGCTTCGAGGACGCCGGCGCCGTGCGCGACCGCCTCCTGCACCTCGTGCGCGCCGCCGCGCGTACCCAACGGCTGTCCCCTCTGGCGAGCAGTCCCGAGCTCGTCGCCGCGCGCCGCGCCGAGGCTGGAGGCTGGGAGCTGGTCTGCGTCCGCTACGGACGGCTGGCGGGCACGAGCGTCAGCCCGGTGGGCGCCGACCCGATGGTCTACGTCCGGTCGCTCTGCGCGACCGCCGAGGTCGTCGCCGCTCCCGTCCTCCCCGCCCCGGCGGCCAGCGCCGAGGAGGCCGAGATCATCCTGCGCTGGCTCGAGTCGCCCGGCGTGCGCATCGTCGAGCTCGACGGCTCGTGGTCCTGCCCGGTCGGGGGCGCCGGCGGGGTCCGCGCGCAGCTGGACGACGGCCGGCCCGCCGACGTGTCGGCCTTCGACCGCGACCTGCCCGCCGCGGGCTGACCCCGGCGGGGCAGCAGGTGTAGTTCAATCGTCCGGTGATCACCGCCATCGTCATGATCAGCTGCGCCGTCGACCGGATCCCCGAGGTCGGGCAGGGCATCGCCGATCTCGACGGGGTGACCGAGGTCTACTCGGTGACCGGCGACGCCGACCTCATCGCCACGGTGCGGGTGCGCGACCACGAGCAGCTGGCCGACGTCATCGCCGACCGCCTCAACAAGGTCGACGGGGTCGTGGGCACGTCCACTCACATCGCCTTCCGCACGTACTCCAAGCACGACTCCGAGGCCGCGTTCTCCATCGGCATCGACGGCGGCGACTGACCCAGAGGCCGGCCGCCTCCCCACCGACCCGCCTCAACTTCTCCGCACGTGATGAGTTGTCGGGGGACATCTCGGACATCGGGCGCCAACGTCTCAGCGCGTGCGGAGTTGTTGGGCGGGCGGCGTTGTTGGTGGCCGGCGTTGTTGGGCGGGCGGAGGTGTTGGTGGCCGGCGTTGTGGGTGTCGCCTCCCCACCGACCGCCCTCAGTGCGTCGCGGCGGCCCAGGTGTCGACGAGGCGGGCGGCCGCCCCGGAGTCGATGGCGGCCTCCGCGCGGTCCATCCCGGCCCGGACGCCCGCCTCGAGGTCGGCGGTCGACGGCCCCCGGTCGGTATGCGTGAGTGCCAGCGCCAGCCCGGCGTTGAGGACGACCGCGTCGCGCACCGCTCCACGCTGACCGGCGAACACGTCGCGCACCACCGCCGCGTTGAACGCCGCGTCTCCCCCACGCAGGGCGGACGTCGGCTGCAGGGCGAGACCGAGCCGCTCGGGGTCCAGCCGGTGGGCGGCGACGGCCCCGTCGCGCACCCACCAGACGGAGGACGTCGTCGACAGCGTCAGCTCGTCGAGGCCGTCGTCACCGCGTAGCACCGCCGCGTCGCGCCCACGTGACGCGAAGACCCCGGCCACGAGCGGGGCCATGCGCGCGTCGGCGATCCCCACGGCGGCATACGTCGGCTGGGCGGGGTTGGTGAGCGGGCCGAGGAAGTTGAACGCCGTGGGCACCCCGAGCTCGCGCCGCGCCGCGCCGGCGTGGCGGAACGACGGGTGGAAGACCATGGCGAAGCAGAAGGTGATGCCGACCTCGTCGGCGAGGTCGCGCACCCGCTCGGGCGGCAGCGTGAGGTCGATGCCCAGCGCCTCGAGCACGTCGGCCGAGCCGCAGGACGACGACGCGGCGCGGTTGCCGTGCTTGACGACCGTGACGCCCGCCGCGGCACACACCATGGCCGCCATCGTCGAGATGTTCACGGTGTGGGCCCGGTCGCCACCGGTGCCGACGATGTCGAGGCTCGGCCCGGCCACCTCGATGCGGGTCGCGTGGGCGAGCATCCGGTCGGCGATGCCGCGCATCTCCTCGACCGTCTCGCCCTTGGCGCGCAGGGCGATCAGGAACCCGGCCACCTGCGCCGGCGTGGCGTCGCCGGCCATGATCTGGTCCATCGCCCACGCGGCCCGCTCACCGTCGAGGTCGGTGCCCGCGAGCAGCAGGGTGAGGACGTCGGGCCAGGTATGCGTCAACGCGCCCGGCGTGCCAGGTCGGCGACCGCCCGGGCGAGGGTGATCGGGTCGACGGGGTGCGGCACGGCGAGGTCGGCCTGCGACCAGGCGGCGAGCCAGGCGTCCTGGGGCCGGCCGGTGAGCACGATGATCGGCGGGCAGTCGAAGACCTCGTTCTTCAGCTGCTTGGCCAGACCGAGGCCGCCGATGGGCGACGCCTCCCCGTCGAGCACGAAGAGGTCGAACCCTCCGGCGTCGGCAGCGGACACGCAGGCGGCCGGAGTGGCGACCTCGAGCCAGCCGGAGACCTCGACGTCGCGGGCGGGACGGCGGCCCACGGCGAGGCGGACGGCGTCACGCGTGGCGCTGTCGTCGCTGTAGAGCAGGACGCGCACGGAGACGGGAGCCGCGGTGGCCCCGGTGGCACCGGCGCCACCGCTGCCGACCGAGGTCACGACGTCGGTGGCGGCCGTGGTGCCCGAGCCGTGGCTGCCATGACCCGGGTGCGCGTCGCTCATGGCGTGGATCGTAGCGAAGGGCCGGACCGGTCGTGGCGACGGCCGCGACGGGTGAGTAACAGCTCGGGGGGTCGCGTGCGTCCGGGGAGGCCTTGACCCCATAATGACGACTGTGGCGACCGCATCAGCAGCACCAGCACGCTCGGTGAGCGTGGGGCACGGCCCCGCGACCCGCCCCAACATGGTCTCCGTCGGCACCATCGTCTGGCTCGGCAGCGAGCTCATGTTCTTCGCCGGCCTGTTCGCCATGTACTTCCAGATCCGCTCGGTCTCGCCCGAGCTGTGGGCGGAGCAGACGGCCAAGCTCAACGTCCCCTTCGCGACCCTCAACGCGCTGATCCTGCTCATCTCCTCGGTGTGGTGCCAGCTGGGCGTCTTCGCCGCCGAGGCGGGCCGGCCCAAGCGCGACGGCCGGCTGTGGCAGGTCGGGCTCGTGCAGGGCCTGAAGCGCAAGGGCAGCGGCCCCTCGTGGGGGATGCGCGAGTGGTACGTCCTCACCTACCTGTTCGGCGCCTTCTTCGTCGGCGGCCAGGTCTTCGAGTACGCCGAGCTGACGAGCGAGGGCATCACGCTCTCGTCCGACCGCTATGGCTCGGTGTTCTACATGACGACCGGCTTCCACGGGATGCACGTCACCGGTGGCCTCATCGCCTTCCTGCTCATCATCGGCCGCACGTTCACGACGCGGCACTACTCGCACACGCAGGCCATCGGCGCCGTCGTCACCTCCTACTACTGGCACTTCGTCGACGTCGTCTGGATCGCGCTGTTCTCGACGATCTACCTGCTGAAGTAGCAGCTCAAGCAGCTCAGCACCGGACCACCACCCGACCGCCCCCGGACGACAGGACCGCACGTTGAACGCCTTGGCCGCACGTCGCCGGCATCCCGCCGCGATCGCGATCCTGCTGCTGCTCGGCCTCGTGGTCGTCGGCGGCGCCTACTCGCTGCTCGCCCCCAAACCCGCTCAGGCCGCCGTCCCCACCGCGGACGACGTCGCCGGTGGACGTTCGCTCTTCCTCGCCAACTGCGCCACCTGCCACGGCCTCAACGCCCAGGGCACCCAGGCCGGGCCGTCGCTCGTCGGCGTGGGCGCGGCGTCGGTGGACTTCCAGGTCGGCACCGGCCGGATGCCCCTCGCGGGCCCCGCCGTCCAGGCCCAGCGCCAGGACGAGATCAAGTTCAGCCAGGAGCAGATCGCGGCGATGGCGGCCTACGTGGCCTCGCTCGGCCCCGGCCCCGCCATCCCCAGTGACGAGCAGGTGAGCCCCGAGGGCGGCAACATCGCCAAGGGCGGTGAGCTGTTCCGCGTCAACTGCGCCATGTGCCACAACTTCGCCGGCTCGGGCGGGGCCCTCACACGCGGCAAGTATGCGCCGTCGCTCAAGGGCGTCGAGGGCCGCGACATCTACGAGGCGATGCTCACGGGCCCGCAGTCGATGCCGGTGTTCAACGACACGAACCTCAGCCCGGAGAACAAGAAGAACATCATCGCGTTCCTCGACGAGACCTACAACAAGCCCAACCAGGGCGGGATGAACCTCGGCAACCTCGGGCCGGTCTCCGAGGGCCTGTTCATCTGGATCTTCGGCCTCGGGATCATGGTGGGCTTCGCCGTCTGGCTGGGCTCGAAGGCGGCATGAGCCGGCCTCAGGGGCCGACGGAGCCCGGCTGACGAGGGCCCGGTCACACAGGGCTGCTTTCGGCCCGGATTTTTGTTCTAATCACTAAGGGACGAACCGACAGGATCGACAGGGACATGAGCAACCAGGGCACGCCTCCCCACAGCGGGGGCACGATGGTCGAGCACGGTGGGTCGCACGACCGGACCCCCGCGCGGACCGAGGACGTGCACGGCTCGACGGCCACTCTCCCCGAGCGGTTCGAGAACCCCGGCCTGCCCCCTCACGTCCACCGGCTCGCCGACCACGACGAGGCCGCCGGACGACGGGCCGAGCGCCAGGTCGCCACGATGTTCGGCGTCTCGATGCTCGCCACCCTCGTGTTCATCGTCGGCTACTTCGCGATCGACCACACCAAGGACGTCTTCATCCCGGGCATCGGCGGCGCCAACCTGCTGCACGTCGTGCTCGGCGTCTCCATGGGGATCTCGCTGCTGGGCATCGGTGTCGGCGTCGTGCACTGGGCCAAGACGATGATGCCCGACCAGGAGATCGTCGAGGAGCGTCACCTCCAGCGGTCGTCCGACGCCAACCGGGCCAAGGCCGGCGACCTCATCCTCGGTGGCGGCGAGGCGGCCCAGCTCGGCCGGCGTCCCATCCTCAAGTACTCGCTCGGTGGGGCCCTCGGCCTGTTCGCCCTGCCGTTCGTCCTGCAGGTGGCCGGCTCGCTCGGCAACGTGACGCAGACCAGCGAGCTGGCGGAGACGCTCTGGGACATCAAGCCCCAGGCCGACGGCAGCCCTGGCCAGCCCATCCGACTCTTCCGCGACCCCGAGATGACGCCGGTCAAGGCCAGTGACGTCACCATCGGGTCGGTGTTCCACATCATGCCCGAGACGCTGAAGGACAGCACCCACGTCCTGGAGGACAAGGCCAAGGCCGCCGTCCTGCTCATGCGTCTCGATCCCGCGCAGTTCAGCGGCGACGAGAAGGGCCAGAAGGCCCTCTCCTGGGGCTACCAGGGGATCGTCGCGTACTCGAAGATCTGCACCCACGTCGGATGCGCCGTCGGTCTCTACGAGCAGCAGACCCACCACCTGCTCTGCCCGTGCCACCAGTCGACGTTCGACGTCACCCGTGACTGCGAGGTCATCTTCGGCCCGGCGAAGCGTCCGCTTCCCCAGCTGAAGATCGCGGTCGACGGGTCCGGTTACCTCGTCGCGACCCAAGGGTTCACCGAGCCCGTCGGTCCGAGCTTCTGGGAGCGCAATGAGTACGTCCACTGACCCCCGCACCGTCGACGCCCTCCGCGAGGGGGACGAGCGCGTCGACGCGTCTCCCGGCCCCGTTGTCAAGGTGGGGGGCGGGGTCGCCGGCTGGCTCGACGACCGCACGGGCGGCGCGGGCTTCGTCGCCTACCTGCTGAAGAAGGTCTTCCCGGACCACTGGACCTTCATGCTGGGCGAGATCGCGATGTACTCGATGATCATCTGCCTGCTCTCCGGCACCTTCCTCACCTTCTGGTTCGTGCCCAGTGCGGGGCAGGTCGTCTACGACGGCTCCTACCTCCCGCTGCAGGGCATCACCGTGTCGGAGGCCTACCGGTCGTCGGTGGACATCTCCTTCGACGTCCGCGGTGGCCTGCTCATCCGGCAGATCCACCACTGGGCCGCGCTCATGTTCATCGTGGCCATCACCGTGCACATGCTGCGCGTGTTCTTCACCGGCGCGTTCCGCAAGCCGCGTGAGCTGAACTGGGTCATCGGGTCGGTCCTGTCCATGCTCGCCCTCATCGAGGGCTTCGCCGGCTACTCCCTGCCCGACGACCTGCTCTCCGGCACCGGCCTGCGGGCCGCCGAGGGCTTCATGCGCTCCATCCCGATCATCGGGTCCTACGTCACGGTCGTCGTCTTCGGCGGTCCGTTCCCGGGTGAGCAGATCATCCCGCTGCTCTACTCGGTGCACATCCTGCTGCTGCCCGCGGTCCTCGTGGGGCTCTTCACCGCCCACATCGTGCTCGTCTTCGTGCACAAGCACACGCAGTACCCCGGCCCGGGCCGCACCAACGAGAACGTCGTCGGCTACCCCCTGATGCCGGTCTACATCGCCAAGGCGGGTGGCTTCTTCTTCCTCGTCTTCGGGGTGACCGCGCTCATCGCGGCGCTGGTGACGATCAACCCCATCTGGGCGTACGGCCCCTACGACCCGTCGCCGGTCACGGCGGGGTCGCAGCCGGACTGGTACATGGGCTTCGCCGACGGCGCGCTACGGCTGTTGCCCGGGCTCCTGGAGTTCGACGCCCTCGGCCGCACCTGGAGCTTCAACGTCTTCATCGGCGCGATCCTGCTCATCCCCCTGCTCTACGGCATCCTCGGGGCCTACCCGTTCCTCGAAGCCTGGGTCACCGGTGACAAGCGCGAGCACCACCTGCTCGACCGCCCGCGCGATGCGCCGGTGCGCACCGGGCTCGGCGTCATGGCCCTCACGTCGTACCTAATCCTCTTCTTCGCCTCGGGCAACGACATCATGGCCATCAAGCTGCACCTGTCGATCAACGACCTGACGCGGCTGTTCCAGGTGGGCTTCTTCGTCTTCCCGCCGCTGGCCTTCTGGGTCACCAAGCGGATCTGCCTCAGCCTGCAGCGGCACGACCGCGACAAGGTGCTGCACGGTCGCGAGAGCGGCACGATCATCCGCACCGCCGACGGCCGCTTCTTCGAGAAGCACGACCAGCTCGACGAGATGGAGCGGTGGACCCTCGTGCAGTACGAGTCGCACGCCCCCCTCGCAGTGGGCAGCGGCACCGACGGCAACGGCGTGGCCGCGAAGCGGGCCGGCTCGGAGCGCATCCGAGCCAAGCTGTCGAACTTCTACTTCAAGGACCGCGTCGACCCGGTCACGCCCGCTGAGCTCGCGGCCGCGCACGCCCATGGCGAGCACGAGGCCATCTCCAGCCCGCAGGAGGCCTCACGGTCCCTGGAGGGCCCCGGGGAGACCCAGGGGCTCGCCATGCCGGCCTCCGAGCGCGAGTCGGTCAAGCGAGCCCCCGAGAAGGACCTCTAGCCGAGCGGGTCGCGCCCGATGAAGCCGAGCAGCTGAGTCTGCACGTCGGCGTCAGGCGGGACCGGCACGCGCGGGCCGTACTGCCCGGAGGACCGCAGCAGCTCGTCGATCGGTGCCATCCCGGCCAGCAGGTCGGCGCAGGTCTGCGGGTCGAGCCGCTCGTCCTGGCCGGTGGCGCGGGCCAGGTCCCACGTGTGCAGGAACACGTCGGTCGTGTAGAACTGGTCGACCGCGACCGGGAGCGGCATCTCCCCCACCATCGGGTGGCGGAACGGGGTGCCCGCCAGCGGGCCGTCGAGCAGGGACTGCACGGCGTCGGCGTGCACCCGCCACGCGGCGACGGGGTCCTCCGCGACGGAGGGGCCACGGTCGAGCTCCAGGCCGGTCCCGCCGGCGAGGAAGGCCGGGAACCACTCGACGAGGTGGCCCACCACGTCGCGGGCCCGCCAGTCGGGCACCGGCGCCGGGGCGTCCCAGTCGGTCGCGCCGGTCACCCGGGCAGTGAACCCGTCGGCGATCGCGCGGTGCCGGCCGGAGGGGTCGGTGGGAATGCTGCTCATGCGTCGGCTCCGTCAGTCGTGGGGGTGGGGCGGGTGGAGGTGGTGGGGTGGGTCGTGGGCGTGCTGGTGAGCAGCGCGTCGAGCTTGGCGTAGCCCTGGTCGACGCCGAGCCGCATACCGCTGCGCAGCCAGCCGTCGCGGGTCTCGAGGCTGTCGCACAGCGACTGCGTCCGCAGCCGGGTGCGGCCGTCGCCGAGGTCGACGAACTCGAGTGTCTGCAGCGCGACCGCTTCGGGTTCGCCCTCCCAGGTGAACGTCTGCACGATCCGGTCGGGGCGCACCTCGTGGAAGGAGCCGTGGAAGGCGAACTGGAGGCCGTCCTCGACCCCACCATCCCGGCGGGCGGCGACGTAGCGCCAGTTGCCGCCGGTGGTCGCGTCCCACCGGTCGACCGTGGTGGTCAGCCCGTCCGGGCCGACCCACCGCACGAACAGAGCAGGGTCGGTATGCGCCCGGAACAGCTGGCCCACGGTGGCCCGGAAGTCTCGGGCGATGCGGATGACCGGCAGGACCGGGTCGGCCTCGATCGTCGCGGTCCTCAGGATGTCGCTCACGCCGTCCGCTCCTCCTGAGCCGAGGGGTGCCCGGCCGCCTCGTGGGTGTCGTCGGCGTCCATCTGGGCCAGGACGTCGTCCAGCCGGCGGTACCGCTCCTCGGCCCGGCGGCGGTAGCGCTCGATCCAGGCCGTCATGAGGTCGAAGACCTCGGCCTCGAGGTGCACCGGGCTGCGATGCCCGTGCGCGCCCCGGCTGACCAGACCGGTCTGCTCGAGCACCTTGAGGTGCTTGGAGACCGCCTGGGTGCTCATCCGGTAGGGCGCCGCGAGCTGACCGACCGTGGCGTCGCCGTCGGTGAGCCGCGCCACCAGGTCGCGCCGGGTGGGGTCGGCCAGGGCCGCGAACACCTGGGACAGCGGGTCACTCATAGGGCCTCTGTTCATCAACCGGACGGTTGACGACAACCTACGCGAGCTCCGCCCCCAGCGTCAACCGCACGGTTGATGAGTGCCTCGTGCGACAGTGGGGCCATGACGGACGACGAGTTCGAGGCGGCCGTCGGCGACGCCCTGGACCTCATCCCCGACGAGCTGGCCCGGCTGATGAGCAACGTGGCCGTGCTGGTGGCCGACGAGCCCCCGGACCACGAGCCGGAGCTGCTCGGCCTCTA
Source organism: uncultured Actinomycetota bacterium (assembly GCA_963752705.1). Taxonomy (GTDB): domain Bacteria; phylum Actinomycetota; class Actinomycetes; order Actinomycetales; family Dermatophilaceae; genus Lapillicoccus. The sequence goes on along the minus strand of CAVVZM010000003.1, from coordinate 1,551,439 downwards.
CGAGGGGGTGCCGCTGACCGAACGGGACGGGTGGTGGGACCCCGGGTCCCTCCCCGACCGGATCACCATCTTCAAGGGCCCGCTGACCCGGCTCTACCGCGACCGCGACGAGCTGCTCGACGAGATCGCCGTCACCGTGGTGCACGAGGTCGCGCACCACTTCGGCATCGACGACGAGCGCCTGCACGAGCTCGGCTGGGGCTGACCACCCCATGAACTCACTACCGACGGACGGGACCTAGTTGGCGTACTCGCCCTTGTAGTGCTCGAACGTCCAGCCCACGATGGCGATGACGCCGAAGAAGGCGCCGATGATGAACAGCCACCACCCGACCGCTAGCCCGGCGAACATCAGCGCCGCGGTGAGGCCCAGCCACAGCGGCCACCACGAGTAGGGCGTGAAGAAGCCGTAGTCGCCCTCCTGCTCCGAGATGAGCGCCGAGGGGTTGTCCTCGGGCCGGGGCGGGAGGTTGCGGCCCGTGACCGACAGGTAGAAGGCGATGAGGCCGCATAGGGAGGCGGTGAGGAAGAGGCCGATGGCCCCCATCAGCTCGGTCCAGTGCGACCAGACGCCGTAGATGATCCCGATCGGCACGAAGAAGATCGAGAGGTAGAGGAACATCTTGCTCTCGACCCTCATCGGGTGTTCCTTCCGTGGCCGGGGCCCGAGAGGTCGCCGGACTCACCGGGTTCGTGCCCGGGCATCTCGCCGATGTCGGCCGAGCCGAACGCCTTGACCAGCCCTGGCGCCTCAGGTGCCTTCACCGTGGGGGGCGCGACCTCAGGGTGGTGCAGGTCGAACGCCGGCCGCTCGGAGCGGATCCGCGGGATGCGGTCGAAGTTGTGCCGCGGCGGCGGGCACGAGGTGGCCCACTCGAGCGAGGCGCCGTAGCCCCAGGGGTCGTCGGTCTCGACGAGCGGGGCGTAGCGCCACGTCTTCCAGACGTTGTACATGAACGGCAGCGTGGAGGCGCCGAGCAGGAAGGCGCCGGCCGTGGAGATGATGTTCGCGGTCTGGAAGCCCTCCTCCGGGAGGTAGTCGGCATACCGGCGGGCCATGCCCTCGATGCCGAGCAGGTGCTGGATGAGGAACGTCGTGTGGAACCCGATGAACAGCATCCAGAAGTGCAGCTTGCCCAGCTTCTCGTCGAGCATCCGTCCGGTGAACTTCGGCCACCAGAAGTAGAAGCCGGAGAACATCGCGAAGACGACGGTGCCGAAGACCGTGTAGTGGAAGTGGGCAACGACGAAGTACGAGTCGGAGAGGTGGAAGTCCAGCGCCGGGCTCGACAGGATGACGCCGGTCAGGCCGCCGAAGAGGAAGGTGACGATGAAGCCGACCGCCCAGATCAAGGGCGTGTCGAAGGTGATCGACCCGCCCCACATCGTGCCGATCCAGTTGAAGAACTTCACTCCGGTGGGCACCGCGATCAACATCGTCATGATCGCGAAGAAGGGCAGCAGCACCTGGCCCGTGGCGTACATGTGGTGGGCCCACACCGCGACGGACAGGGCGGCGATGGCGATGGTGGCGAAGACGAGGGTCTTGTAGCCGAAGATCGGCTTGCGCGAGAAGACCGGCAGGACCTCGCTGATGATGCCGAAGAACGGCAGCGCGATGATGTAGACCTCGGGATGCCCGAAGAACCAGAACATGTGCTGCCACAGCATCGCCCCCCCGCCCTCGGGGTCGAAGATGTGGGCCCCGAACCGCCGGTCGGCACCGAGCGCGAACAGCGCGGCCGCGAGCACGGGGAACGCGACGAGCACGAGCAGGGACGTGACGAGCACCGTCCAGGTGAACATCGGCATCCGGAACATCGTCATGCCGGGCGCCCGCATGCAGACGATCGTCGTGATGAAGTTGACCGCGCCGAGGATCGTCCCGAAACCAGCGAGAGCCAGACCGAAGACCCACAGGTCGCCGCCCAGGCCGGGGCTGTAGGCGTTGTCGGACAGCGGCGCGTAGGCGAACCAGCCGAACGACGCGGCGCCCTGGGGGGTGAGGAACCCGGCGCCGGCGATGAGGCCGCCGAAGAGGTAGAGCCAGTAGGCGAACATGTTGAGCCGCGGGAACGCGACGTCGGGCGCCCCGATCTGCAGCGGCATCACGGCGTTGGCGAAGCCGGCGAACAGCGGTGTCGCGAAGAGCAGCAGCATGATCGTGCCGTGCATCGTGAACAGCTGGTTGTACTGCTCGGGGTTGTCGACGACCTGCAGGCCGGGAGCGGCGAGCTCGGTGCGGATGAGCAGCGCCATGATCCCGCCGAGGAGGAACCAGACGAACGAGGTGATGAAGTAGAGGTTGCCGATGACCTTGTGGTCGGTCGTCGTGACGTACTTGATGAACGTCTGGCCCGGCAGCAGCTTCGGACGCGAGTAGGCGCGTTCACCGGTGGAGTACTCGAACGTGGTGCTGGTCGGCGTGGTGGTCGTCGCAGCCATCAGTTGCTCCCGGAGGCGGTGGGGACGAGCTTCTGGTCGGCGGGGACCAGCGACTCGCGGTTGAGCGTGTTGGGCAGCTGACCGGACTGGCCGATGCTCTTCAGCCGGGCCATCTCCGTGTCGTAGTCCGCCTGCGAGACGACCTTGACCTTGAACAGCATCTGCGAGTGGTAGGCGCCGCAGAGCTCGGCGCACTTGCCCTGGAACGTGCCCGTCTGGGTGGGCACGACCTGGAACCGGTTGGTCTTGCCCGGCAGCATGTCGAGCTTCTGCAGGAACGCCGGCACCCAGAACGAGTGGATGACGTCACGGGCGTTGAGGACGAACTCGACCCGCTTGTTGACCGGTAGGTAGAGCACGGGCTCGGCGTTGAGGGGCTCCCCCGTCGCCTTGTCGAGCTCGACCTGGACGCCCGACTCGTAGGTGTTGGCGTTGACGTAGTTGAAGTCCCAGCTCCACTGCTTGGCCACGACGTTGACCGTGACGTCGGGCTTGGCGGAGACGTCGAGCAGGGCCGACTCGTCGCGGGCCGTGTAGTAGAAGAGCACGGCCACCATGAACACGGGGACGATCGTGTAGAGGATCTCGATCGGCACGTTGTAGCGCAGCTGCGGCGGCAGGCCGACGTCCTCCTTGCGGCGCCGGTAGCGCACCATCACCCAGATGGTGAGGCCCCAGACGATGAGGCCGACGGCCAGCGCGGCGATCCAGGTGCCGACCCACAGGGACGTCACCCGCCCCGTGTTGCTCGTCACCTCACCCCCGTCGGTGCCCTGGGGCAGCCAGCCGCTGGAGGCGGTGCCGTTGCTCGCACAGCCGCCGAGCAGCAGCGACGCCGACACGGCCAGGGTGGTGACGGCGAGGGCCCGGCGCCTCAGGCGCGCGGGCAGGTGTGCGTGCGTGCGCAACGGTGCACCTTCCGGTTCGGGGTCGTACGGATGCCGCGTCGAGACGTGCTGGTCATGGGCGCTCTCGGGCCTCGAGGCCGCTCATGACGTATGCGCGCCACACTACCTCCCGCACCCCGCTGACACACGGACGGGTGGGGCTAACGTGACGGCCGTGGCGCAGCGTCAGCCGGCCCTCGAGGACGGCCCTCAGGACCGCCCCGAGGACCGCCCGACGGCAGCCTCCGAGCGGGTGCTGCTCGACGGGTATGCGGGCCCGCTGCACCCGGCCGCACGGCAGACCTTGCTCGCCGCCCTCGACGCGGGATGGGCCGACCCGCGGCGCCTCTACGCCGAGGGCCGTCGCGCCCGCCTCCTGCTCGACCAGGCCCGTGAGACGGTCGCGGCCGGTCTCGGCGTGCGACCGCCCGAGGTGAGCTTCCTGCCCGGTGGCGCGGTCGCCCTCGGCGCAGGGGTCGACGGCCTGCGGTATGCCGCCCGCCGGCGCGGCGCCCGCGTCGTCGCGTCCGCGGTCGAGCACTCCGCGGTGCTCGTGCCTGGCCGGGATCGCGCCGCGCGGCACGAGGACCCCGCCCGGCTGGCCGAGGTGGGCGTCGACGAGCACGGACGGGTCGACCTCGACGCGTGGCGCGTCGCCCTAGCCCACCCCGGCAGCGTCGTGGCGGCGCTGCAGAGCGCCAACGGGGAGGTGGGTACGCGCCAACCGGTGGCCGCGGCCCACGACCTGTGCCGGGCCCAGGGCATACCCTTCGTGGTCGATGCGCAGGCGAGCCTCGGGCGCGACCCGGTGCCCAGCGCGTACGACGTGCTGGTCGGGGACGCCCGCTCGTGGGGCGGGCCGTCGGGTGTCGGCGTGCTGGTGGTGCCCGAGCGCACCCGCTGGCGACGCCCTGGCGCCGTCACCGACGCCGAGCACGGCCGCAGCGACGCCGAGCCCGTCGTGCCACTGGTGCTCGCCGCGGCGGAGGCCTGGCTGCAGACGGAGGCCGACCGCGCGGACGAGGCCGGGGCCGCCCGCCGGCTGGTGGAGCGCATCCGGGCGGCGGCGGCCACGCTGCCCGACACCGTCGTCGTCGGTGACCCTCACGACCGGTTGCCGCACGTCGTCACGTTCTCGTGCCTGTTCGTCGACGGTGAGGCGCTCGTGCACGAGCTCAACCGGCGCGGGTTCGCCGTCGCCTCCGGGTCGGCCTGCACGGCGAGCACGCTGGAGCCGAGCCACGTGCTCGCGGCCATGGGCGTCCTCACCCACGGCAACGTGCGGGTGACCCTCCCCCTGGCCGAGACGGTGCGGGGGGGTGCGGCCGCACGGGAGGCAGGAGTGGCGGCGTTCTGTGCTGCGCTGCCCGACGCCGTGGCGACCGTGCGGGCCCGGCTCGGCACGGACCGGCTGTGACCGACGCGGGGCCGCTCCTCCTCGACGCGCGGGGGCTGCGCTGTCCCTTGCCGGTCATCCGGCTGGGGGCGCTCCTGCGTGACCTGGAGCCCGGCGCGGAGGTGCTGCTGCTGGCCACCGACCCGGCGGCCCGGTCGGACGTGCCGGCGTTCTGCCGGATGCGCGGGCACGAGCTGGTGCGGGTCGACGAGGGTCCGAGCGAGACGGCGTACCTCGTGCGGCGCGGCGGCTGACGGTCAGGGGAAGGCCTCGGGCAGCGGCGCGGCCAGGGCCACGGCGAGCAGCCGCAGGTACTCCTCCCGCGAGACCTCGCTCACCCCGAGCGACCCGAGGTGCGGGGTGCGCCACTGGACGTCAATGAGCCGGCGCGGGTCGCCGTCGGCCACGACCAGGTCGTGCATGGCCACGACGGCCGCCTTGGACGCGTCGGTGGCGCGGTGGAACATCGACTCACCAGCGAACAGTCCGCCCACCGCGAGCCCGTAGAGCCCGCCCACCAGTGCGCCGTCCTGCAGCACCTCGATCGAGTGGGCCCAGCCCAGCGCGTGGAGCCTCGCGTAGGCCGCCGTGATGGCCGGCGTGATCCAGCGGCCCGACCGGCTCGGGTCGGCGCAGCCCGCCACCACGCCCGCGAAGTCGGTGTCGACGCGGATCTCGAAGTCGCCGAGGCGGCGTCGCAGCGACCGGCTGACGTGGAGGTCACCCGGCCGCAGCACGCCCCGCGGGTCGGGCGACCACCAGCCGAGGGGCTCGCCGCCCGCCGCGCCCAGACCCATGGGGAAGACGCCGCACGCGTACGCCTCGAGCAGGGTGCCCGGGGCGAGGTCGGCTCCGACGCCGACGAGGTCCTCCCCCGGACCGGCGGCACCGATGTCGAAGACGTAGCTCGACGGGGGCGGGAGGACGGGCACCGACGGGACCGAGGGTGGCGAGCGTGGGGGGTGGGGCCGGGCGGGTGCGGTCAGCCGTGCCGGCAGGAGATGACCGGGGCGACCTCGGCCGCGGACTCCGGGCCGTAGGCGGCGGAGAGCCGGGCGAGGAAGTCCGCCTGCCGCAGCTGGTACTCCTGCGTGCCGACCGTCTCGATGACGTAGGTGGCCAGCATCGACCCGAGCTCCGCGCAGCGGCGCAGGCCGAGGCCGCCGGCGAGCCCGGTCATGAACCCGGCGCGGAAGGCGTCGCCGACGCCGGTCGGGTCGGCCTTGCGCACCTCGCGGGCCACCGCGACGTGGATGGTGGGCTCGCCCTGGCGCAGGATGTCGACGCCGTCGGAGCCGCGCGTGACGATGCGGGTGCCGACCCGCTTGAGGATGTCGTCGCTCGTCCACCCCGTCTTCTGCTCGGTGAGGTGCGCCTCGTACTCGTTGGTGAAGAGGTAGGCCGCGCCGTCGATGAGGCGGCGGATCTCCGGACCGTCGGCGAAGGCGAGCTGCTGGGAGGGGTCGGCGATGAAGGGGATCTCGCGGGTGCGGCACTCCTCGGTGTGCCGCAGCATGGCCTGGGGGTCGTTGGCCCCGATGAGCACGAGGTCGAGGCCGCCGAGCCGGTGCGCGATGGGCTGCAGCTCGATGAGACGGGCGTCCGACATCGCGCCGGCGTAGAACGTGGCGATCTGGGCCATGTCGTCGTCCGTCGTGCAGACGAAGCGGGCGGTGTGCCGGCTGTCGCTGACGTGGACGGACTCGCAGTCGACGCCGTGGCGCTCGAGCCAGGAGCGGTAGTCGGCGAAGTCCTCGCCGACCGATCCGACGAGCGCCGGGTGCAGGCCGAGGTTGGCCATCCCGAACGCGATGTTGGCCGCGACCCCGCCGCGACGGATCTCCAGCTCGTCGGCGAGGAAGGACAACGAGATCTTGTCCAGCTGCTCGACGACGAGGGAGTCGCGGAACCGACCCCGGAAGGTCATCAGGTGGTCGGTGGCGATGGACCCGGTGACCGCGATCTGCACCTGATGAACCTACCCGACCCGGGGCGGGCCGCGGGTCACGGCGCTGACCCGCACCTCCCCATACGAGGACCGCCCGGCGCCTCCCCCGTGAGGGGAGCCGTCGGGCGGTCGCCGGTGGTGCTGAGGTGCTGGTGGGTCAGCTGAAGCTGTCTCCGCAGGCGCACGAGCTGCCGGCGTTGGGGTTGTCGATCGTGAAGCCCTGCTTCTCGATGGTGTCGGCGAAGTCGATCGTCGCGCCGAGGAGGTAGGGGGCGCTCATCCGGTCGACGACGACCTCGACGCCGTCGAAGTCGCGCACGAGGTCACCGTCGAGGGTGCGCTCGTCGAAGTAGAGCTGGTAGATCAGGCCGGAGCAGCCGCCGGGCTGGACGCCGACGCGCAGGCGCAGGTCGTCACGGCCCTCCTGCTGCAGGAGGCTCTTGACCTTGCCGGCGGCGACACCGGTGAGCTCGACCCCGTGGGTGTCGGTGGAGACGTCGGTCGCCGTGTCCGTCGCCGTGGTGGTGCCGGCGTGGTCGTGCGTGTGGGTCTGGTCCTGAACGCTCATGTGAAGTCCTCCGTGCCAGTGCTGGGTGCGGGCGAGTAGGCGCAAGGTCGGGGCTGCTGCTCTGCACCACACAACCGCGGTCGCCCGGGATCTGTTCCCCGGGACGGCTCCAGTCTAGGCGCTGCCGTCCCGGACGTCGGGAGCCGGGGACCACGTGGCGGCCACGCGAGCGGCGCGCGCCTCCAGGGTGCCGACCGGGTCGGCGAGGGCGGCGGCGACCCCGGCCAGGCGGTCGGCCACGGGGTAGGTGGCCGAGAAGCCCGCCGTCATGGCCTCCCGGCGGCCGACGCTGGTCTGGCCCGCGAGCACGATGGCCGGTACGCCGGCGGCCATGGCGATCGCGCTGACCGCCGCCGGCACCGAGTCCTGCAGGCTGCGCCAGTCGTAGGTGCCCTCGCCGGTGACGACGAGGTCGGCCTCTCGCACGCGGTCGGGTAGGTCGAGCGCCTCCGCGACCAGCACGGCGGCGTCGACGCGTCGCGCCCCGAGGAGGTAGAGGGCGTAGCCGATGCCGCCCGCGGCACCGGCGCCGGGCTCGCGGTCGAGGCGGCGAGCCGCGCCGGTGAGCAGGTCGGTGGGGGCCGGGTGGGCGCGGCCGACGAGGTCGACCCAGCGGCCCAGCGCCGCCTCGAGGGACTGGGCCTGCGCGGCGGTGGCCCCGCGGTCCTCGGCCTCGACGGCGCTCGCGCCCTTGAACCCGAGCAGCGGCAGCTGGGCGGTGGTGGCCAGGACGAGGTCGATGCCGCGGAAGCGCTCGCCTACGCGGTGGAGGCCGGTGAGGTCGTCGGTGGTGGCTTCAGCGAGGGCGAGGCCGCCCGCGCCCAGCCTCGAGCGGTCGCCGAGGCCGAGGCCCGCGAGCAGGCCGGCGCCGGCGTCGTGGGTGGCGGCGTCGCCCACCCCGACGACGAGCCGGGTGGGGTCGGTGGACAGCGCGAGGTCGAGCAGGGCGCCCAGCCCGGCCGACGAGGTATGCGCGGGGTCGCGGTCCGCCGCCGCCACGAGGTCGCGGCCCACGGCCTGGGTGGACTCGACGTAGGCCGTGCGCCCCTGGGCGTCGTCGACGACGAGCACGGTGGCGGGCACGTCGCAGCCGAGCGGGTCGGGCACCGTGGCCGCGAGGACGTCGCCCCCGAGCCCGGCCGCGAGCACGTCGACGAAGCCGGGACCGCCGTCCGACTGCGGCACGACGACGAGGTGGTCGTGCGGCGCGGCCCGCGCCCACCCCCGCGCGACGGCCTCCGCCGCCTCCCCCGCCGTCAGGGTCCCGGCGAACCGCCGCGGGGCGATGACGACGCGCATACCGGCCATGCTGTCAGGCCCGCTACCGGGTCCCGGCACCCGCCACCTGTCCCCCCACTTCCCGGACATGTCTGAGAAAGCGAAGCCGAAAACTGGCTTCGGGCCACAACAACTCAGACATGTCCGCGAAGTGGGGTGCGGGTGGGGGGTGAGCGCGGGCTGGGGGTGAGCGCGGGCTGGGGTGGGTGCGACGGCAACAGGAGCGTCGGTCACGGATTTCCGTCACCGGCGCTCCTGTTCTTGCCGAGCCGTGTCGAAAACCGTGAGCGCCGCTCCGATTAGGAGCGAAAGGGGGCGCGGGGAGGGAGCGCGGACCGGGCGGGGGCACCGGCATACGATCGGGCGCATGACCACGATCGCGTCGACGGGTACGCATCCACGGCCGTCGCTCATGCCGTTGCTCGTGCTCGGACAGGGCCGGGAGCTGGCCACCGAGCGGGGCGTCGAGTGCCCGGGCGACCTGCCGTCGCCGTCCGACCCCGACCTCGTGGGCCGGGCGCGCGCCGCCAAGGCCGCCCTCGGCGACCAGGTGTTCGTCCTCGGCCACCACTACCAGCGCGACGAGGTCATCGAGTTCGCCGACGTCACGGGCGACTCGTTCAAGCTCGCCCAGCAGGCCGCCGCCCGCCCCGATGCGCCGCACATCGTCTTCTGCGGCGTGCACTTCATGGCCGAGTCCGCCGACATCCTCACTTCGCCCGACCAGACGGTGATCCTCCCCGACCTCGCCGCCGGCTGCTCGATGGCCGACATGGCCGCGATCGCCCAGGTGGAGGACGCCTGGGACGACCTCGTCGACGTCCTCGGCGAGGGCATCGCCGACGTCGTGCGGCCCGTCACCTACATGAACTCCGCCGCCTCGATCAAGGCGTTCACCGGTCGGCACGGCGGCACGATCTGCACGTCCTCCAACGCCAGGACGGCGCTCCAGTGGGCCTTCGACCAGACGGGCGGCGTCGAGGGCACCGGCAAGGTGCTCTTCCTGCCCGACCAGCACCTCGGCCGCAACACCGCCGTCCGCGAGCTCGGCCTCAGCCTCGCGGACTGCGTCGTCTGGGACCCGCACAAGCCCCACGGCGGCGTCACGGCCGACCAGCTGCGGGCGGCCCGGATGATCCTGTGGCGTGGGCACTGCTCGGTGCACGGCCGCTTCAGCGTGGAGGCGGTCGAGCTGGCCCGCCGCGAGATCCCCGGCGTCAAGGTCATCGTCCACCCCGAGTGCCAGTACGAGGTGTGCGAGCTGGCGGACGAGATCGGCTCCACCGAGCGGATCATCAAGACCATCGCCGCCGCCCCCGACGGCACGTCGTGGGTCGTCGGCACCGAGCTCAACCTCGTCAACCGGCTCCGGCAGGAGTTCCCCCGCCAGCACATCGCGTTCCTCGAGAAGAACGTCTGCTACTGCTCGACGATGAACCGGATCGACCTGCCCCACCTCGTGTGGGCGCTCGAGTCCCTCGTCGACGGCCGCGTCGTCAACCCGATCCGGGTGGACCCTGACGTCGCCCACTGGGCGCGGGTCGCCCTCGACCAGATGCTGGCGCTGCCCGGCGAGACGTCGAAGGACTGATGGGGGCACTCGACCAGGTTGCCGTCGTCTCTGACGTCCACGGCAACCTCACGGCCTACCAAGCCGTGCTCGCGGACATCGACGCCCGGGGCATCACCCGGGTCGTCAACCTGGGCGACGTCGTGGGCAAGGGCCCGCGGGGGGCGGCCTGTGTCACGCTGACGCAGGAGCGCTGCGAGGCGACGGTGCAGGGCAACTGGGAGGCGTTCCTCACCGGGGCCGACTACGCGGGGCCGGCCCTCTGGTGGCGCGACGAGCTCGACGGGCACCAGCAGCGCTGGCTGGCCGCGCTGCCCTTCCACCACGACCTCGTCCTCAGCGGCCGGCGCGTCCGGATGCTCCACGCGTCGCCCCAGGGGGTCTTCAGCCGGGTGTCCTACCTCCACAGCCAGGAGGACTACGAGCGGATGTTCCTCAACACCGAGCACACCGGCGACGGACCCGAACCCTCGTGCGTCCTCTACGGCGACATCCACGGCACCTACCTCCAGGGCGACGACAACCAGACCCTCGTCAACGTGGGCAGCGTCGGGAACCCGCTGGACGCCACGACCGCGTCCTACGTGGTGCTCGAGGGCGTGGCCGACTCCCACGACCCGGCGCCGTTCGGGATCCAGTTCGTGAGGGTGCCGTTCGACACCGAGGCGGAGATCGCGGTGGCCGAGGCGTCCGGGATGCCGCAGAGCCGCGAGTACGCGGTCGAGCTGCGCACCGGTGTCTACCGCGGGTACCAGGACACCTAGTCGCGCGGAGGCTCAGTCGTCGGAGTGGCTGACGACGTTGACGACCGTGCCGTTCGGCGCGCGGACGAAGAACCGGCGTACGCCCCACGGCTCGGTCGTCAGGGGGGTGGACGATCTCGTAGCCGCGCCGCTGCGCCTCCGCGTACGCCTCCTCCACCTCGTCGCCGACGTGAACGGACAGCTGCGAGTCCACCGGGGCCGACTCGTCGCGGGACACGAGCTGTACGGACGCGCGCCCGTCGGGGGTGCTGAACCGGGCCACCCAGCCGAGGTTCATCTCCTCGACGCTGAGGCCGAGGTAGTCGGTGTAGAACGCCTTGGCACTCTCGATGTCGCCCGCCGGCAGGTTGGGCGTGACGCCCGTCGGATGCATCCCGGTCACTCCGTCCCGATGGTGAGGGTCATCCCCGCGTTGCGGAGCCGCTCGACGAGAGCGTCGCCCATGGCCACCGCGGGGGTCAACACCCCTCCCGGCGAGCTCAGCCGGTCGCCGTCCTCGGCCAGGCACAGCGCCGACTGTCCGAGCATGACGGCCGTGGCGGCATACCCGGGGTCGCCGTAGGCCGCGACGACGGCCAGGAGCCGCCGGCCGGTGCCGGTGGTGGCGCGCAGCTCGACGCGGAAGTGGCCCCGCTCCCGCGCGGCCTCGTCCGGACCCTCGCCCGGCGCGGGCAGCAGGCGGTCGGTCACCGAGCGGGTCAGTCGCTGGGCCATGGCGGCGTACGCCGCACCCAAGGCGACCGCCACGGCGTACGCCTGGGCCCGACCTCGGGGGCCGCGGCCACAGCCGAGGGCCTCGCGGTAGCGGAAGCGCGGACCGTAGGCGTGGCCGAGCAGGGAGTCGCTGCGTCGGACGATGCGGGAGTTGAAGGCGGCCATGACCCACGGGGCGGTCCAGCGGCCGGTGGCCTCGTCGCGGAAGACGTACATGGCGTCGCGCTGGCCCGATCGGTCGGGCTCGGCCGGGCGGTCGTCGCTGAGGGAGAACGGGTCGAACACCACGCGCCGGCGCGACGGGTCGGCCGTCACCGCGTCGAGCTGCGAGCGCATCGAGTCGACGGTGCCGCCGCTCACCCCGCCGCTGAGCCGGGTCACGAGCAGGGTCGTGTCGCCGAGCCCCTCGTCGCCCGCCTCCCGATGCAGCAGGTGCACACCGAGGTCGGACGGCACCGAGTCGAAGCCACAGGCGGTGACGATGCGCGCTCCGGTGCGCACGGCCGTCTCGTGGGCGGCGTCGACCGCGTCGCGCACGAACAGCACCTCACCCGTGAGGTCGGCGTAGTGGGTGCCCGCCTGGGCGCACGCGCGGACCAGCGGAAGGCCGTAGCGGGCGTACGGACCCACGGTGGTGACGACCACCCTGGTCGAGCGCGCGAGGTCGGCGACCTGGGCGGCGTCCGTCGCGTCGGCGACGACGAGCGGCCACTGCCGGGCGGCCGCCGAGGGCAGGCCCGAGCGCACGTCGTCCAGCCGCTCGCGCGAACGGCCGGCGAGGGCGACCCGCAGGTGGGCGGGCGCGTGCTCGGCGAGGTAGGCCGCGAGCAGCCGCCCGACGAACCCTGTGGCGCCGAGGACGACGAGGTCGTACGCGCGTGCGTCGCTCCGGTCAGCGGTCACCGGGGCATCGCCCCGAGTCGGGCGAGGAGCAGGGCCTCGGCCTGGCAGACCTTCTCGAACTCCCCGAGGTGCAGGGACTCGTTGGCGCCGTGGGCGCGGCCGTCGGGGTCCTCCACACCTGTGACGAGGATGCCCGCGTCGGGGAACCGCTCGGCGAACCGGGCCACGAACGGGATCGAGCCGCCCACGCCGATGTCGACGGGCTGCACCCCCCACGCGTCCGCGAACGCGGCACGGGCCTGGTCGTAGACCGGGCCGTCGGCGTTCGCGTCGAAGCCCGGGCCCTCGTCGTCGAGGTGCACCTCGAGCCGGGCGCCCCAGGGCAGATGCTGCTCGAGGTGCGCGGTGAGGAGGCGGTAGGCGTCCTTGATGTCCTCGTCGGGGGCGATCCGCATGGAGACCTTGGCCGACGCGCTCGGCACGAGGGTGTTGGAGGCCGTCTCCACGCTGGGCGCGTTGAACCCGATGGTCGTGATCGACGGCTTGTTCCACATCCGGGTGAGCAACGATCCCGAGCCGATGGTCTGCACACCGTCGAGCAGGCCCGACTCCTGCCGGAGCCGCTCCTCGGAGTACTCGAGGTCGGACGCCTCCCCCTCCTTGAGGCCGCTCACCGCGACGTTGCCCTCGGCGTCGTGCAGCGTCGCCAGAAGCCGGATCAGGGTCGTGATCGCGTCGGGCACGGCCCCTCCGAACATGCCGGAGTGCACGCCGTGGTCGAGCGTCGTCACCGTGACGACGACGCGGATCATGCCGCGCAGCGTCACGGTGAGGGCCGGCTCCCCGATGTCCCAGTTGCCGGAGTCGGCGAGGACGATCGCGTCGGCCCGCAGCTTCTCGCCGTGGCGCTCGAGGATGGTCAGGAGCGAGTCGCTGCCGATCTCCTCCTCGCCCTCGACGAAGATCGTCACGCCCACCGGGAGAGCGCCGCGGTGGGCACGCAGGGCGGCGATGTGGGCCATCACCCCGGCCTTGTCGTCGGCGGCCCCACGCCCGTAGAGGCGGCCGCCCCGCTCCGTGGGCTCGAACGGCGGCGAGTCCCAGAGGGCCTCGTCCCCGGGGGGCTGCACGTCATGGTGGGCGTAGAGCGTCACGGTCGGAGCGCCCTCGGGTCCGTCGACGTGGCCGATCACGGCCGGGCGGCCCCCCTCGCGGATGATCTCGACGTCGAGCCCCTCGGCCCGCATCAGCGCGGCCACCGCGGCGGCGCTCTCCTCGACGTGCTGCTGATCGAAGGAGTCGAGCGACACGCTCGGGATGCGGGTGAGCGCCTCGAGGTCGGCCCGCACCTGCGGCATGAGGGCGGTGACCGTGGCCTTGAGGGCGTCGATCTGGTCGGGGGTGAGGACGTCGGCAGTCACGGCCGCGACTCTAGCCGGGCGCTCGACCCCGCCCGCCCCGGTGCACGAGCGCCACCGGCGGCCGCGACACCGCATACCCTGAGGGGGTGAAGTTGCCCTGGCAGAAGAGCCTCAACGACGAGCCCGTAGCCGTGACGACCGTGCAGGACGCGCGCCGCGGCGCGAAGAACCGGCCCACGCCCAAGCGCAGCGTGCAGGAGGCGGCGCGCAAGCAGCCCCTCGTCGTCACCGACCGCAAGGTCGCCAAGGACCGCGACAAGACCAAGCGCAAGGAGACCCTCGCCCGGCAGCGGACGGCGATGATGACCGGCGACGACGCGCACCTCCCGGCCCGGGACAAGGGTCCGGAGCGGCGCTACATCCGTGACTACGTCGACGCCCGGTGGAGCGTGGGCGAGGTGATCCTCCCGGTCATGGTGCTCGTCCTGCTGCTGTCGTTCCTCAAGACCAGCTGGGCCCTGATGACCGTCTTCGTCCTCACCTACGGCCTCATCGCCGTGGCGGTCCTCGACGCGGTGCTCATGTGGCGCCGGGTCAAGGCGCGGGTCAGCGACAAGTTCGGCGCGGGTGCCGTGCCGTCGGGCGGGGCGATGTACGCCGTCATGCGCGCCTTCCAGCTGCGCCCGACGCGGATGCCGAAGCCGCAGGTCAAGCGGGGCGACTACCCGAGCTGACCCCAGCCGCTGCCGCGCAGCCGCAGCCTCGACCGAACAGCGACGACCGGCGGTATGCGGCAGGCGAGGGTGAGCGACCGCTGGGCCGAGAACGGCTCCGTGAGCGTGACGGGTTCGTCGCCCGCGACGCACCGGTGGAACGACCTGCCCGAGCGTTCGCGGCGGCACGGGCTCATGCGCCGACCCGCTCGTCCTGGGGGGCGTCCTGCTTCCACGGCGACTTCGCGGGCGGGCCGCTCGGCACGAAAAAGGCCAGGACGAGCACGGCCACCCCGATGACCGCCCCGAAGGCCATCCCCCACTGGATCCCGCCGCTCAGCGCCGACACGGGGTCGACGCCGGACGCGCCGAGGCCGGCGGCCCGCACGGACAGGATGGTCACGACGACCGCGGTGCCGATGGCCGCCGCCACCTGCTGCAGGGTGCTGAGCACGGCGCTGCCGTGCGAGTAGAGGTGGGCCGGCAGCACCGCCAGGCCCGCGGTGAAGACCGGCGTGAAGATCAGCGCCAGCGCCACGCTCATCACCACGTGGAGGGTGACGAGCCACCAGGCGGGCGTCGCGGTGCCGATGGTCGCGAACCCGATGAGCGCGGCGAGCATGAGCGTGGAGCCGGGGACGACCAGGGCCCGGGCGCCGTAGCGGTCGAACAGGGCGCCGACCTTGGGGCCGAGCAGGCCCATGACCAGCCCTCCCGGCATGAGCAGCAGCCCGGTGGTGAGGGGGCTGAACCCGTGGACGCTCTGGAGGAACAGCGGGAGCGTGATCATGACGCCCATGAGGGCCATGAACGACAGGCACATCAGCGTGAGGGTGATGGTGAAGGTGCGGAAGCCCAGCGTGCGCAGGTCGAGCAGCGGGGTGTCGGTGCGCTGAAGGCGCAGCTGGCGCACCACGAACACCGCGACGAGGGCCAGGCCCCCGACGATGGTGGGCGCGGCCGGGAGCCCGCCCGCGGCGGGGTCGGCGCCGACCTGGCTCAGGCCGTAGACGAAGGCGCCGAAGCCCAGCGCGGCGAGGACGACGCTCAGCACGTCGATGGTGCCGGGCTGCGGGGTGCCCACGTTGACGAGGCGGCGCAGGCCCACGACGAGAATCGCCACGGCGATCGGCACGACGACCACGAAGATGAAGCGCCACGACCCCAGCTGCAGCAGCAGTCCGGAGACCGCAGGGCCGAGCGCGGGCGCGACGGCCATGGCCAGGGTCACGTTGCCCATCACCGCGCCGCGACGGTGCAGCGGCACGATGGTGAGCAGCGTCGTCATGAGCAGCGGCATCATCACGGCTGTGCCGCTGGCCTGCACGACCCGGCCCACCAGGAGCACGGGGAAGCTCCAGGCCGCGCTCGCGAGGAGCGTGCCGGCCAGGAACAGCCCCAGGGAGACGCTGAACGCCGTACGCGTGGTGACCCGTTGCAGGAACCAGCCGGTCATGGGGATGACGACGGCCAGGGTGAGCATGAAGGCGGTGGAGAGCCACTGAGCGGCCCGGGCGTCGACGGCGAACTCGTGCATGAGACGCGGGATCGCGTTGACCATGATCGTCTCGTTGAGGATGACGACGAAGGTGGCCGCGACGAGGATCCGCAGGATGCCCGTGGCCTCGCGCTCGGAGGTCTCCGAGGTCGCTGAGGTCACTGAGGTCTCGGAGACCGGCGGGGAGGTCGGCTCGGAAGCGGTCACGTCAGGTCCTTCGGGGTCGGGTCGCAGGAGGTCGCGGGAGGTCGCCGGGGTGGGGCTCATGGCAAGTGAGACACCGCGACTCTGCGGAACTCATCGACACCGAACCTACGGTCCGGCACCGACACCCGACCACCGCATTTCCCGGGCCGCCCGCCCGAGCGGTTCAGCCGTAGGCCCGACCGGTCACTCGGCCGGCTGCAGGCTCATCGGCCCGTAGACCACGGCCTCGCCCTCCCGGAGGACGACCGCGTCGACCCCGGCCTCGAGCAGCTCGCGCCACTCCTCGCCGAGCCAGGACTCCGCCTCGCTCTGCGTGGGGAACGCTCCCCCGGCGGCCACCTCCGGCATGGCCTGTCGTTGCGCGTCGACGAGCTCCCACGTCCAGTTGCCGCTCATACGGGGAACTGTAGACACGCACCGGGTCCGCCCGACAGCGCGCCCCGTCCCCAGGCCGTCACGCGCCCCGTCCCCGCCCGTCACCCGCCCGCTTTGACACGCGCGCCGACCGCGTGGGACGGTCACCTCACCGTAGGTCGACGTCCAGGGAAAGCCGGTGGGAATCCGGCGCTGTCCCGCAACCGTGAGCCCTGCGCCCCTCATGTCCCGCCACTCCGCCTTCGGGTGGAGCACCCGCGGGTGCGGACGGGGGTGCCGGTCGAGTCGGAGCACCTGTCGTCGATGTCGGCTCCACCATCTATGTCCGTCGCGGAATGCGGACCGGAGTCAGAGTGCACGGGTCCCGCCCTCGGGCGGCACCGTGGAATCTCCCGCCCGGCCGTGAGGAGGTTCCTCTCATGACCCTGCCCACCCACCCCCACGAACCCACCCACAGCCCCCCGCCCACCCGGCTGCGGGCTCTCGCGCTGGCCGTCCTCACGGCGCTCGGCGTCGTCGTCGCCGTGCTCGTGCCGGCCTCGTCGGCCAGCGCCGCGAACTACCAGTACTGGGGCTACTACCAGCTGGCCAACAACGCCTGGTCCTTCTCGCAGAAGGGCCCCGCCGAGACGACGCCCGCCGAGGGGTCCGTCGAGGGCTGGCGGTGGGCCATCGACGACGGCACCGGCGCCACCCCGCGCACCCCGCGCGCCGTCGTGTCCTTCGCCACGGTCTGCGGCCAGGTGCCCCCGGCCGACGGCAAGAAGCGGGTCGCCGTCGTCGTCGACTTCGGCCGTGCGGCCGACGGGGACCCGGCCACCACCCCGCCCAACCCGACCGCCGACTGCGCCGTCGTCCCGACCGCCGCGACCGGCGCCGAGGTGCTGGCATCGGTGGCGTCCGTGCGCAACGACACCGGGGGCCTCGTCTGCGGCATCGACGACTACCCCGCCACCGGC
Organism: uncultured Actinomycetota bacterium; assembly: GCA_963752705.1. Taxonomy (GTDB): domain Bacteria; phylum Actinomycetota; class Actinomycetes; order Actinomycetales; family Dermatophilaceae; genus Lapillicoccus. The sequence goes on along the minus strand of CAVVZM010000003.1, from coordinate 1,533,913 downwards.
TGCGGTGGCCAGGTCGCCACGCTCACCGACGCCCAGAAGGCGGCGGACACCTCCGTCACCATCGGCACGACCGCGACCCCCCAGCTCGGGGGCTCGACCACCTCGTCCGCCCTCGGCACGGCGACGGTCACCCCCGGCACCACGGCAGGCGGCGGCTCCACGGCCGGCCCGCTCGGCCCGGTCGCCACGGCACCCGCGGCCTCGAGCTCGGGCGTACCCGCCGTCGTCTGGGTCGGTCTGGTGATCCTCGTGCTCGGCGCGCTCGCGCTGGCGTGGAGCGCCTACCGCCGCCGTCAGACCACGGTCTAGGCCGCCCGTCATGGCCAGGCCCACGCCCTTCACCACCGGCCCCCGGATGCTGCATCCGGTGGCCTGGTGGCTATGGGGCCTGGGCCTGGTCACCGCGGCCGCGCACACGACCAACCCGCTCCTGCTGCTGCTCGTCGTCCTCGTGGCCGGCTGGGTCGTCCTCGAGCGGCGCGAGGTCGGCGCCGTCAACGCGTACCTGCCGTTCCTCGTCCTCGGTCTCGCCGGCATCCTCCTGCGGGTCGTGCTCACCTCAGTGCTCGGTGGTGGCGTCACCGGTCGCACGGTGCTCTTCCGGCTGCCCTCGGTGCCGCTGCCCGGCTGGTTCGCCGGGGTGCGGCTGGGCGGTCCGGTCACCCTCGAGGGGGTCGTCGCGTCGGCCGTCGAGGGGCTGCGCCTCGCCGCAACCCTGGCCTGTCTCGGCGCGGCGAACGCCCTGGCCAGCCCCAAGCGCCTCCTGCGCTACGTGCCGGCCACCCTGCACGACGTCGGCACCGCCGTGGTCGTCGCCCTCACGTACGCCCCTCAGCTCGTCACGCTGGCCGGCCGGGTCCGCTCGGCCCGCCGGCTGCGCGGCCACTCCGGCCGCGGGCTGCGTGAGCTCGGCCGCCTCGTCGGTCCGGTGCTCGAAGGCTCCCTCGACCGGTCCCTGGAGCTCGCGGCCTCGATGGAGTCGCGCGGCTACGGTCGCACCCCGGTGCGCTCGGCCCGCGGCCGCCGGCTGGCCAGCGGCCTCACCCTGCTGGGACTGGTCGCCGTGGTCGCCGGGCTCTACGGCGTCCTCGACGCCTCCGTGACCGGCGGTCTCGGTATGCCGCTCCTCATCGCCGGGGTGCTGCTCACCGGCGCGGTGCTCGTCGTCGGCGCCCGCCGCGACGTCCGCTCCCGCTACCGCCGCGACCCCTGGTCCTGGCCCGAGTGGGTGGTCACCGGGCTCGGGCTCGCCCCGGCCGCCGTGCTCCTGTGGGCCGAGGCCCACGCCTGGCCCGGTGTGCTGATGAGCCAGAGCCCCCTCGCGTGGCCGGAGGCCCCCATCGTGCTGGTGCTCGTGCTGCTGGTGCCCGCCCTCGCGGCGGTCGTCTCCCCCACCCCGCCCCGGCTCGCCGCCGTCCGCCGGGCGCGCGCCCATCGGCCCGGCACCCCGTCCAGCACCGTGCCGGCGGTGGCCCCGTGATTGCCTTCGACCGCGTCGGGGTGCGCTACCCAGGACAGACCGCCGGCGCCCCGGCCCTGCACGACGCCACCTTCGAGGTCGACGAGGGCGAGCTCGTCCTCGTCGTCGGCCCGACCGGGAGTGGCAAGTCCACGCTGCTGCGCTGCGTCAACGGGCTGGTCCCGCACTTCTCCGGTGGCGCCATGACCGGCTCGGTCACCGTCGCGGGTCGCGACACCCGCACCCGCCGGCCCCGCGACCTCGCCGACGTCGTGGGCTTCGTCGTCCAGGACCCGCTCGCCTCCTTCGTCACCGACTCCGTCGAGGACGAGCTGGCCTACGGCATGGAGACCCTCGGCGTCGAGCCGCAGGCCATGCGCCGTCGGGTCGAGGAGACGCTCGACCTGCTCGGGCTCGCCGACGTCCGCGACCGCACCCTCACCGAGCTGTCCGGCGGCCAGCAGCAGCGGGTCGCCATCGGCGCGGTGCTCACGGCCGGCCCCCGGATCCTCGTGCTCGACGAGCCGACCTCGGCCCTCGACCCCGTCGCCGCCGAGGAGGTCCTCGGCGCCCTCCACCGGCTCGTGCACGACCTCGGGGTCACCGTCCTGCTGGCGGAGCACCGGCTCGAACGCGTGGTGCACCACGCCGACCGGGTCCTGCTCGTCGACCGGGGCCGGGTCACCGCCCCACTGGACCCGGCCGAGGCGATGGCCCGGTCGAGCGTCCACCCACCCGTGGTCGACCTCGGCCGCCGGATGGGGTGGTCGCCCCTGCCCCTCTCGGTGCGCGACGCCCGACGCCGCGCCGGTGACCTGCGCGACCGGCTGCCGCAGCGGGCTCCGGTCGCCGCCCTCGCCCCGTCCGTCGACGTCGTGGCCGGGGTCGCCGGGCTCCGGGTGCGCCGGGGCGTCTCCCAGGCGCTGCGCGGCGTCGACCTCCAGCTCAGCCGCGGCTCCGTCACCGCGGTGATGGGTCGCAACGGGGCCGGCAAGTCGTCGCTCCTCGCCGCCCTGGCCGGCCAGCTCCGGGCGGCCGGTGGCCGGGTACGCGTCGGCGGCCTCGACCCCGCGGCCACGTCGCCGGCGCGCCTCGTCGGCGTGGTGGGGCTCGTCCCCCAGGACCCCGAGCTCGTGCTCTACGCCGACAGCGTCGGCGCCGAGTGCCGACAGGCCGACCACGACCTGGGTATGCCGGCGGGCAGCACCCGCGCCCTGCTCACCCGCTTCGCCCCCGGGCTCGACGACGACACCCACCCGCGCGACCTGTCGGAGGGCCAGCGGCTCTGTCTCGCCCTGGCCGTCATCCTCGTGCGCCGCCCCGACCTCGTCCTGCTCGACGAGCCCACCCGCGGGCTCGACTACGCCGCCAAGCACCGCCTCGTCGAGCTGCTCCGCGAGCTGGCCGCGACCGGGCATACCGTCGTCGTCGCCACTCACGACGTCGAGCTGGCCGCCGACGTCGCCGACCGCGTCGTCGTCCTCGCCGAGGGCGAGGTCGTGGCCGACGGCCCCGCCCGGCTGATCCTCGCCGGCTCGCCCGCCTTCGCCCCGCAGGTGGCCAAGGTCCTGCACCCCTTGCCCTATCTCACGGTCTCCGACGTCGTCACGGCTCTGGGCGCCGCCTCGTGACCACCACCATGAAGAGGGCCGAGGCCCCGTCCGATCTCCGTTTCCGGCTCCCCTCCGTGGTCGCACTCGGCCTCGTCACCCTGGTCGGCCTGGCCGCCTTCTTCTGGCCGTTCTTCGCCGACCCCCGCATCGGGGAGGAGCACGGACACGACGCCCCGTGGCTCTTCGCGGCCCTCCTCGGGCTGCTCGCGGTCGTCCTGCTCGGCGAGCTCACCGCCACCGGGCTCGACGCCAAGGCGGTGGCGGTGCTCGGGGTGCTCGCGGCGATGGGGGGCGCCCTCCGGGTGCTGTCGGCGGGGACGGCCGGCCTGGAGCCGATGTTCTTCCTCATCGTGCTCGGCGGGCGCGTGCTCGGCGCGAGCAAGGGGTTCATGCTCGGGGCGCTGGCGCTGCTCACGGGCGCGTTCCTCACGGGCGGAGTGGGGCCGTGGCTGCCGTTCCAGATGTTCGCGTGCGGCTGGGTGGCCCTCGGCGCGGCGCTCATCCCCCCGCTGCCGCCGCGGGCCGAGCGCTGGGTGCTGGCGGCCTACGCGGTCGTCTCGAGCCTGGCGTACGGCGCGGTGATGAACCTCTGGTTCTGGCCGTTCATGGCCGCCGGCGCCGCAGGGGGCGGGGCCGCGTTCGTGCCCGGTGCGTCGCTGGTCGCCAACCTGCAGCACTACGGCGTGTTCTACCTCGCGACGTCGCTGGGCTACGACGTGCCCAGGGCCGTGCTCACGGCGGTGCTCGTGGTGCTCGTCGGCCCGTCCGTGCTCGCCACGCTGCGGCGGGCGGTGCGGCGGGCCCGGTTCGGCGCGGTGGCCGAGTTCACGCCTGACGCGTCTGCACCTGCACGAACGGTGGCTTGACCACCGAGGCGGTGACCTCACGGCCGCGCACGTCAACGACGACCTCGTCGCCCAGCCCGGCCTCCGGCCCCAGCAGGGCGAGGGCGATCCCCTGACGGAGGGTCGGGGAGAAGGTGCCCGAGGTCACCTCGCCGACGACCTCGCCGCCCCGCAGGACGGAGCAGTGCGCCCGCGGGATGCCGCGGCCCGTGACCAGCAGCCCCCAGGCGACCCGACGCGGCCCGGCGGCCTTCTCGGTGACCAGGGCGTCGCGGCCCCAGAACGCGTCCTTCTTCCAGCCCACGGCCCAGCCCGCCCGGGCCTGGACGGGGCTGATGTCGAGGGAGAGGTCCTGCCCGTGGAGGGGGTAGCCCATCTCGGTTCGCAGGGTGTCACGCGCGCCGAGCCCGCACGGGAGGCCGCCGAGCGGGCGCATCGCCTCGGTGAGGGCGTCCCAGAGGGCGGGGGTGTCGTCCCAGCGGGGCACGAGCTCGTAGCCGCGCTCCCCCGTGTAGCCGGTGCGACACACGATGACCGGCCGGCCCTCCCAGTCGGCCTCGACGAAACCCATGTAGTCGTGGTCCGTCGGCAGGCCCAGCGCCTCCAGCACCTCGTCCGCGCGCGGCCCCTGCACCGCGAGGATCCCGTAGGCCTGGTGCAGGTTCTCGACGGCGACGCCCTCGGGCGCTTCCTCCGCGAGCCGGCGGACGACCTCCGCCGTGTTGGCGGCGTTGGGGATGAGGAAGACGTCGTCGTCGGCCTTGACGTAGGCGATGAGGTCGTCGACCACGCCGCCCGACGCGTCGCAGCACATCGTGTACTGCGCCTGGCCGGGCCCGATCCGTCGCAGGTCGTTGGTGAGACACGCGTTGACGAAGTCCACGGCTCCAGGGCCCTGCACCGACGCCTTGCCGAGGTGGCTCACGTCGAACAGCCCTACCGCGGTGCGCACCGCGGTGTGCTCCGCGACGACGCCGCCGCCGGGGTACTCGATCGGCATGTCCCAGCCGCCGAAGTCGGCCATCTTGGCGCCGAGCGCGAGGTGGCGGTCGTGCAGGGGCGAGGTCTTCAGCGGCTCTGCAGGAGGCATGCCGAGACGCTATCGGTACCCCGCCGTCGACGAGGATGGGCACATGGTCGAGCAGCGCACGGTGACGGCCCGCGACGGGTTCACCCTGGCCGTGCAGGTCAGCGGCTCAGGCCCCCCGCTCCTGCTGCTGGCGGGGCAGGCCAACGCCCACACCTGGTGGGACCGGGTGCGGCCCCGGTTCGACGCCGGGCACACGGTCGTGACGTACGACTACCGCGGCACGGGCGGCAGCCGGGGCGCGGTGGGTGCCTGGTCGACGCCGTCGTTCGCCGACGACGCCGCCCAGGTGGTCGAGACGCTGGGCCTCGGCCCGCTCGGGGTCTACGGCACGTCGATGGGCGGCCGCGTAGCGCAGTGGCTCGCCATCGAGCGTCCGGATGCCGTCGCGCGCCTCGTCCTCGCGTGCACCTCACCGGGCGGGCGGCACGCCGTCGAGCGCGACCGCGACGTGAGGCGGCAGCTGTCCGACCCGGACCCTGAGCGGCGACTGGAGGCGATGCGCCGCCTCTTCTACACGGACGCCTGGCCGGGGCGGGCGTCGGACAGCACCCTCTTCGGCGACCCGACGATGACGGCCGTGGAGCGGCAGGCCCACCTGCGGGTCAGCGCGCGGCACGACGCCTGGGACCGGCTGCCGGAGATCACCGCCCCCACGCTGGTGATCCACGGCGACGACGACGACATGGTGCCGACGGCCAACGCGGCGACGATCGCCGCCCGGGTGCCCGGCGCGCGGATGCACCTCGTCGCCGCCGGACGGCACGGGTTCTTCGAGGAGCTCGCCGCCGAGGTCGACCCCCTCGTCGAGGCGTTCCTCAGCGGTTGAGGGCGGTCAGCTCCCGGACTTGCGCCGGAACATCTGCTGGGCCTTCGCCGGACCGTGGGCGTCGGTGACCTTCGACGCGTCTCCGTCGGCCGAGACGTCACGACCGGCGTGCGCCTGCTTCTTGTCGAGGGCCTCGCGGAACTTCGCCTTCATCTCCTCGGACGGTCCGGTCTTCTTGTCCTTGGCAGCCATGACGCCACTCTAGTCAGGAGTGGGCGGCATACCCGCACGGCTTTTCCGCGGGCAGCGGGCCGGGAGTCTCAGCCCTGCTGGCGCCGCTGCCGCGAGCTCCACTCGCGCATCCGCTTGGGGTAGCCGACGAGCAGCACGTCGTAGACGGGGATCTCCAGCGACCGGGCGAGATCGAACGCCGCCTTGCGCGAGCCGACGGCCCGGCGGGTCCACTCGCCGTCGGTGGCCACGAGGACGATGCTCTCCGGCGTGACGTTGGTGGCCGGCTCGACGTAGGCCTCGACCCCGCGCCGCGACGTGGCGAACGCCTTGAGGTGGTCGCGCACGGCGTGCCGGTCGACCGCCATGCTGGGCCCGTCGGTGCGCCGTGGGTCCCCCGTCTTCGAGCCGCGGAACCGCGAGAACCAGCCCATGGCTGAGGGTATCGTGCGCGGGTGGTCGCTCAGGGAGGGCACGGCCCTTGGCACCCCCGCGGTTCGGGGCTGCTCGTCGCCGTCGTCGCGCTGTCGGTGTTCGCGCTGCTCGGGCACGGGGTGGTGGCCCTCCAACTGCTGAACGGCACGGTCCACCCAACCAACCGGCTTCCCCCGGTGTCCGCCGGGCGGCCGACGTCGACCGCCACCGCGACGCCGTCGCCCACCGTCCCCTCCGCCTCGCCGTCGGCCACCCCCACCCCATCGCGCGGCGGGACGCCCACCGGCGCCGTCCCCACCGGCAACGACGCATCCCCTCTCCACCTCGACCACAGCTGCCTGGTCGCCGACAACCCCCCGCCGGCGACCGCCCACTTCCCGCCCGGAGACCCGTTCGGCACCAGCATCACCGAGTTCGGCCCGGGCGCGGAGCTGCAGCGCCTGTATGCGGTGCAGCAGGGCGCCCTCGTCCCGGCCGACAACGGGGGCCCGGTGCGCCCCTGCGACCAGCAGCTGTGGCGGGTGGTCACCGCGGCGACGCCGCCGGAGGTGCTCGGCTACATCGACGAGCTGCTCGTCTTCGACGCCGACCTCCGCAACGGCCCCGACAACTACGTCGGCGAGGTGAGCTCGCTGCGGCAGTCGACCGCGCGAGCCAGCCACTGGCGGCTGTCGCTCGCGCCCAACGGGGCCACCGACGTCGAGGTGGCCCTCACCGTCGCCCACGAGGTGGGCCACCTCGCCAGCCTCGGCGCCGCGCAGATGACCGGTCAGGACGAGAAGAGCTGTCAGGGGCAGTACGTCGACGAGGGGTGCCTCAAGGACGACGGGGCCCTCACCTCCTTCCTCGACGACACGTGGAGCGACGAGGAGTGGGACGACTGGGACACAGCGTCGGCCCTCACCGACGACGCCGCGCGGCGGAAGGCCCTGACGTCGTTCTACGAGAAGCACGCCGGCTCATTCCTCGACGCCTACGCCGCCACCGACCCCACCGAGGACTTCGCCGAGAGCTACGGGGTCTGGTGCGCGATCGGACCGGGCAGTCCCCTGCTGCCCGACGTCATCGAGGGCGCACCCACCGACGGGGCGAAGAAGCTCGCGTGGTTCGACCAGCCGGGCAACCCGGTGGGCGCAGCGACTCGCGACCGGTGCGAGCAGCTGCGTCAGCTGACCCGCTGACCCGCTGACGGGCGCGGCCGCCCAGCAGTGACAAGATGGCGGACCACGCGAACGACAAAGGAGCGCACGCATGCCGGCTGACGCCGACACCCCCTATGACGTCGTCGTCCTGGGCGGAGGCAGCGGTGGGTACGCCTGCGCGCTGCGGGCGGCCGAGCTCGGGATGCGCGTCGCGCTCGTCGAGAAGGGCAAGCTCGGCGGCACCTGCCTGCACATGGGGTGCATCCCGACCAAGGCCCTGCTGCACGCCGCCGAGGTGGCCGACTCCGCCCGCGAGGGCAGCCGGTTCGGGGTGCGCACCACCTTCGAGTCCGTCGACATGAGCGGGGTGCACGCCTACAAGGACGGCGTCGTCGCCCGCCTCTACAAGGGCCTCCAGGGGCTCGTGTCGTCGCGGTCGATCGACTACGTCGAGGGCGCCGGTCGCCTCGTGGCTGCCCACACCGTCGAGGTCGACGGAAGGCGGCTCGTCGGCCGCCACGTCGTGCTGGCCACCGGATCGAGCGCCCGCACGCTGCCGGGGCTCGAGATCGGCGGGCGCGTCATGACCAGCGACCAGGCCCTCTCCCTCGACCACGTGCCCGCGCGGGTCGTCGTGCTGGGCGGCGGCGTCATCGGCGTCGAGTTCGCCTCGGTGTTCCGGTCGTTCGGGTCGGAGGTGACGATCGTCGAGGCCCTGCCGCACCTCGTCGCCGCCGAGGACGAGGCCCTGTCGAAGCAGCTCGAGCGCGCGTTCCGCAAGCGCGGCATCGCGTTCCGCACCGGCGTCCGCTTCGAGTCGGCGACCGAGTCCGGCGAGGCGGTGACCGTACGCCTGGAGGGCGGCGACACCCTGGAGGCCGACCTGCTCCTCGTCGCCGTGGGACGGGGTCCGGTCACCGCCGGCCTCGGCTACGAGGAGGCCGGCGTCACCGTCGAACGCGGGTTCGTGCCCACCGACGAGCGCCTGCGCACGTCGGTGGACGGCGTGTATGCCGTGGGCGACATCGTGCCCGGGCTGCAGCTCGCGCACCGCGGGTTCGCCCACGGGATCTTCGTCGCCGAGGACATCGCCGGCCTCGCCCCGGCGGTCATCGAGGAGCGCGGCATACCGCGGGTCACCTACTGCGACCCCGAGATCGCGTCCGTCGGCCTCACCGAGGCGCAGGCCCGCGAGGCGTACGGCGAGATCGAGACCTACGAGTACAACCTCGGGGGCAACGGCAAGTCGCAGATCCTGCAGACCCAGGGGTTCGTCAAGCTCGTCCGCGAGAAGGACGGGCCGGTCGTCGGGGTCCACATGATCGGGGCCCGCATGGGCGAGCAGGTCGGCGAGGCGCAGCTCATCGTCGGCTGGGACGCGTTCCCGACCGATGTCGCCTCCTTCGTGCACGCCCACCCCACCCAGAACGAGGCCTTGGGCGAGGCGCACCTCGCCCTCGCCGGCAAGCCCCTGCACGCGCACGCCTGACCGCTCGACCCGCATACCGGCACGAACCGCACGACCCGACGAGACCACCGACGCGGTGGCTGCGACAAGATGGTCCCAGCCACCTGCAGACAACGAGGAGACAAAGCGCATGTCCGAACGCGTGACCATGCCGGCCCTGGGCGAGTCCGTCACCGAAGGAACGGTCACCCGCTGGCTGAAGAACGTCGGGGACGCGGTCGCGGTCGACGAGCCGCTGCTCGAGGTGTCGACCGACAAGGTCGACACCGAGATCCCGTCCCCCGTGGCCGGCACGCTGCAGGAGATCCTCGTCCAGGAGGACGACACGGTGCCGGTGGGCGCCGACCTCGCCGTGATCGGCGACGGCGACGCGCCCGCCGCCGCGCCGTCCGGTGACGAGTCCGCCCCGGCGCAGGAGGACCCGTCGGCCCCCGAGCCCGACGCGCCGGAGCCCGAGGCGCCGTCCACCGAGCAGCCGGTCGCCGAGGAGACGTCGGAGCCCGAGGCCGAGCAGGCCTCGTCCGGCTCGTCCGGCTCATCCGGCTCATCTGGTGGGTCGGGTGGCTCGGGTGGCTCCACTGGGCAGACCGTGACCATGCCCGCGCTCGGCGAGTCCGTCACCGAGGGCACAGTCACGCGCTGGCTCAAGGCCGAGGGCGACACCGTCGCGGTCGACGAGCCGCTGCTCGAGGTCTCCACCGACAAGGTCGACACCGAGATCCCGTCCCCCGTGGCCGGCGTCCTGTCGAAGATCCTCGTCCAGGAGGACGACACCGTGCCGGTGGGCGCCGACCTCGCCGTCATCGGCGGGGAGGCCGGTGGCAGTGCGGACGCGTCGCCCGCTGACGACGCCCCCCAGGCCGCTCCGGAGCCCGAGCCGGAGCCGGAGCCCGAGAAGGCCCCCGAGCCGAAGCAGGAGGCCCCGAAGCCCGAGGCTCCCCAGCAGGAGGCTCCCCCGCAGGAGGCCGCACCTCAGGCGGTCGCCGAGCAGGCGACCGACACCGCCGCCGGCACCCAGGCCGCCTCCGCCACCGCGCCCAGCAGCGCCACCTCCACGCAGGGCGAGGGCGAGACCACCGCCTACGTGACCCCGCTCGTCCGCAAGCTGGCCGCACAGCACGACGTCGACCTGTCCGGCCTCACCGGCACCGGCATCGGCGGGCGGATCCGCAAGCAGGACGTCCTCGACGCGGCCGAGGCGGCCAAGCAGGCCGCCGCGCCCGCTCCGACCCCGGAGCCGGAGGCTCCCGCCGCCGCCGCCCCGGCCGCCGCGTCCAGTGCTCCGTCCGGTGCGTCCGCACCCTCGTCGACGTCGCCGAAGCGCGGCACGACCGAGAAGATGTCGCGCCTGCGCAAGGTCATCGCCCAGCGCATGGTGGAGTCCCTCCAGGTGTCGGCCCAGCTGACGACAGTCGTCGAGGTGGACCTGACGAAGGTCGCCCGGCTGCGGGCTCGGGCCAAGTCCGAGTTCGAGCGCCGGGAGGGCACCAAGCTCAGCTATCTGCCCTTCCTCGCCCTGGCCGCGGTCGAGGCGCTCAAGAGCCACCCCAACGTCAACGCCAGCGTCGAGGGCGACCAGATCGTCTACCACGGCCAGGAGAACCTCTCCATCGCCGTGGACACCGAGAAGGGCCTCATCGTCCCGGTCGTCAAGAACGCCGGCGACCTCAACATCGCGGGCCTCGCCCGGGCCATCGCCGAGCTCGCCGACCGCACCCGCAACAACAAGATCACGCCCGACGACCTGGCCGGCGGCACCTTCACCATCACCAACACCGGTAGCCGGGGCGCCCTCTTCGACACGCCGATCATCAACCAGCCGCAGGTCGCCATCCTCGGCACCGGCGCGCTGGTCAAGCGGCCGATCGTCGTCACCGACGCCGACGGCGGCGAGACGATCGCGATCCGCTCGATGATGTACCTCGCGCTGTCCTACGACCACCGCATCGTCGACGGGGCCGACGCCGCCCGGTTCCTCGGCGCGATGAAGGCGAGGCTCGAGGACGGACGGTTCGAGGCGTCGCTGGGCCTCTCATGACCGGTCAGCGCGTCGCCATCACCGGCGCCACGGGGCTCATCGGCAGCGCGCTGTCGAGCTACCTCGTGGCCCGGGGCGACGACGTGCGCCACCTGGTCCGCCGGGAGGCGCGCACCGGGTCGGAGATCTCCTGGGACCCGGAGCACCGCCGGCTCGACCCGGCCGACCTCGAGGGCGTCGACGCGGTCGTGCACCTCGCGGGGGCCGGCGTGGCCGACCACCGCTGGACCGCGGCGTACAAGCAGGTCATCATGCGGTCGCGCACCGACGGCACCTCGGCGGTGGCCGCAGCCGTCGCCGCGCACGGCGACCGGATCCGGCTGGTCAGTGGGTCCGCCGTCGGCTTCTACGGTGACCGGGGCGAGGAGATCCTCACCGAGGACAGCGCCCCGGGTCACGACTTCCTGGCCGAGGTGACGGAGGCCTGGGAGTCGGCCACCCACCCGGCCAGCGCGGTCGGCGCACCGGTGGCCATGGTCCGTACCGGGCTCGTCATGGCGCGCAAGGGCGGTGCCTTCGAACCCCTCGTGCGGCTGGGCCGCCTGGGCCTCGCCGGACCGATGGGCTCCGGTCACCAGTACTGGCCATGGATCACGCTCGACGACGAGGTCCGCGCCCTGGCCCACCTCCTCGACCATCGCGAGGTCACCGGTCCGGTCAACCTCGTCGGACCGGAACCGTTGCCGCAGAAGCAGGTCGTGGCCGAGCTCGGACGCCAGCTGGGTCGCCCCAGCGTCGTCCCCGCCCCGGCGTTCGCCCTGAGGGCGGTGCTCGGCGAGTTCGCGGGCAGCGTCACCGACAGCCAGCGCGTCGTCCCGACCCGTCTGCGCGAGAGCGGGTTCGACTGGGTGCACGCCACCCTCGCCAGCGCGGTCGCCAGCATCGTCTGACGGTGGGGCCGGCGGCTCCCGCCGACCTCACCGATCAAGCCGCGGTCACGTCGGTCAGGCGCCACCCCCCGTCGGTGAGGGTCAGCACGTAGCGCAGGGGCTCGCCCCCGACGGCGCCCATGCTCTGGAGCGAGCCGTCCTCGCCCTCCACGGTGCTCGCCGACCGGCCGACGGTCGCCCGCACGACCGCCCTCCCCGCCTCGCTGCTCACGACCTGCGCGCCCGACACCGTGAAGGTGAGGTCGCGGTAGCGCTGCCGCTGCTCCCGTAACCGCGCCACCGTGGCCGCGTCGGCGGCGTAGGCGGCCGACCCCTGCACCTCGGCGGCGGCCAGAGCCACCGGGTCTGCGGCGGACAGCGCGGCCGCCCGGGCGTCGGCGACCGCTTGCAGCACGGCCGTCGGGTTGTCCAGCGACCCGGCCAGGGGCCCGTTCAGCGGCCCGATCACCGGCCCGCTCAGGGTGCCGTCCGGTGTCGATACGCCGCCCGCGACCGGGGCGGCCGACGCGGGTGAGGAGGAAGCGTCGCCGGCCGCCGTGCCGTCGGCGGATGCGCTGACCACCGTGGCGACCGGGGTCACCGTCGTCACCGTCGTCACCGGCGTCACCGGCGGCCCCCCGAGGGCAGCGAGGACGAGGAGAGCCGCCGCCGCGGCTGCCCCCACCCCGCCGACGAGAGCGACCCGGCCTCCCACCGTGCCGAGCCATCGCCGAGGCGGACCCGCCGCCTCGCCCCCCACCGACGACCGTTCCGCACCCACGTCGGGGGCCCATCCCACCGGAGCCACCCCACGTCGCGCCGCCAGCAGCTCGGCCGGCTCGTCGGCCGCCGCTACGGCCCCCCGCGGCTCCCCTCCGGGCGGTCCCCCCGCAACCCCACCCGGCTGCGGGCCACGCGTCGCCCACCGCCGCAGCCGGCCGACCGCGGTACGCACGCCGCCCCGCTGCGACCGCCGAACCGAGCGCTCGCGCGCCCGCTCCTGTGCCCGTAGCTGCGCCCGTGACCGGGTCTCGGCGGCCTCGCTGCGCAGCCTCCGCGTCACCGCCGCCGCCGGGTCGGGATGCCGCCCGACCAGGCCCACCGGCTCCGCCGTCGCCGACCGGTAGACGGCCAGGGCCGCCTCCGCCGCCGTGGGCCGGTAGTCGGGGTCGTCGGCCAGCATCCGCAGGACCACCGGCCACAGCTCCGGACCGACCGCCTCCGTCACCGCGGCGAGCCCCGGTCCGTCGACCGGCCCGCCCGGAAGCCGCCAGTGCAGGTCGCCCACCCAGGGCGGCGGGGTGCGGCCGCCGGTGCGGGCGTACCAGAGCAGGGCCCCCATCGACCAGACGTCGCACGCAGGCGTCAGCGGCTGCCCGGCCAGCACCTCGGGCGCAGTGAACCCCGAGGTGCCCATCACGTCCACCGGCCGGCCGTCCTCGACCACGCGGGCCGCCGACAGGTCGGCCAGCACCGGCCGGCCGTCGGTGTCGAAGAGCACGTTGGCCGGGGCGACGTCCCCGTGCACGACCCCGGCCGCCTCGAGGTCGGCCAGACCCGTGGCCACCCCGGTGAGGGTGGTCACCACCTCACCGAGGGGCAGCGCCCCGCGGATGGTCACGACGTCGCGCAGGCTGCCCGCATCGGCCACGTCGAGCACGAGGGCCACGCGTCCGTCGTCGAGCTCGAGGCACTCCCGGGCCCGCACGACGTGGTGCCCGTGAACCCGCTGCGACAGTGTGAGCTCACGCTCACAGGCCCGCACGACCTCGTCGCGCCGCAGCGGTGGTCGCTCCCCGGCGAAGACCTTGACGGCCACCCGGTCGCCCGACGGGTGCACGCCCGCCCACACCACCGCTGACGACCCCCGGCCGAGAACCTCCCCCAGCACGTACCCCGGGACAGTGGGCGCGCCGGCATACAGCGGTGGGTGGGAGGTCATGAAGCTCACCCCGCCATCGTGGCCCAGGCGGGCCGCACCCCTCCCGCGTCATCCACAGGCCCCGTCTGAGCCGTCTGAGCCGTCTGAGCCGTCTGAGCCGTCTGAGCCGCCTGAGCCGCTCAGCCCGCGTGCCGCAGCATGACGAACGACCGGCCGCCGACCCTCCAGTCCTCCACGGCGACGAACCCCGCCCGCGCCGCGAGCTCGACGAGGGCGTGCGCCCCCACCACCGCCCAGGGCACCGCGTGCGAGCGCCGGCCCGACGGCCCGTGCAGGGTGATCGACGTGCGCAGGTCGTGGCGGGCGTCGGCGCTCGTCTCGACCAGGGCCACGGCCCCCGGCCGGAGCAGGTCCCGACAGCGCCGCAGCAGCGCCAGCGGGTCACCGCCGATCCCGATGTTGCCGTCGGCGAGGAGCACGGTCCCCCAACGCCCCTCGGCCGGCAGGCGGTCGTGCACGTCGCGCACCAGCGCCGACGCTCCGCGCCCCCGGGTGTGGTCGACCGCCGTGCGGGAGAGGTCCACGCCGAGGGCCGGTATGCCGCGGCTGCTCAGCGCCTCGACGAACCGCCCCGGGCCGCAGCCGATGTCGAGCACCGGACCCTCGCACCGGGACACGACCACCTCGTCGGCCTCGCTGAGACACATCCAGGCGGACGCGTCGAGCGGACCAGGTCGCATCACCGCTCCGGACGAGGAGGAGGGCCCGCCGGCCTCGACCCCGGTCGGCGCGAGCGTCCCGCCCCCGCCGGCGTCGACCCTGACCTCCACCGCCGCCCCGGCCAGCGCCGCGTCGAAGAGCGTGGTGGGTGAGCAGGGCGAGTCGACGAGGCGCCGGTAGAGGCGTCCGAACCGGCTGAGGGGCACCAGGTCGGCGACGGCGGCCGCGTCCTCCGGTTCGTCGATGTCGAGAAAGGCGGGCAGCACACCGACCGTCAGCCCCAGCGTGCGCAGCCGCGAGCCCTGCACGTCACCCGTGCGTGCGGTCGACATCGGCACGCCGAGGATCGCCCCCCTCACGTGCCGCCGGAACCCGATCGCCCAGTAGCCGCCGTCGTGAGCCGGCCCGAGCACGGCGTCGTGACCGTCCCAGTCGACGTCGAGGTCGGCGGCCGTGACCTGCGGCGTGTCCATCCCGACGAGCAGGATGGGCCGGTCCCGGTGCTGACCGCCGTCGAGGGCGAAGACGTCGGCGAAGACGTGCTCCAGCCGCTCGTCGAGGCCGGCGCCCCGCTGGGCTAGGACGACGGCGTCCCGAGGCAGCCAGCCGACCGGCGGGCCGTCCCAGGCCACGACCGTGCGCCGGGGGGCCAGGTCGGCCACGGCGTCGAGCGTGTCGCGGATCGCCGCGGTGGCCAGGGCCGCAGCCTCGGCGCCGCTGAACGTCGGCTGGAGTCGCGTCTTGACCCGGCCGGGCTGCGGCGACTTGGCCAGCACGATGACGGTGTCCGTGGCCACAGATCCGGACGGGCTCATCGCGACAGCACCGCACTCATGTCGCGCACCGTGCGCACGATGCCGAGCGGGGTGCCGGTGACCTTGGAGCGACCCGCCCGGTCGGCATACGGCACGTCGACGGGCACGACCCGCCAGCCGGCCTCCGCGGCCCGCACGACGGTCTCCACGGGGTAGCCGGACCGGCGGTCCTCCAGCCCCAGGGCGACGTAGGGCTCGCGGGGAGCGAGCCGCATCGGACCGACGTCCTTCAGCCGCAACCCGGTTCGCCGGTTGACCCGGCGGGCGACCTCCCGGTTGGCGAACCTCAGGTGCCGCGGCCAACTCGACGCGCTCTGCGGTATGCGTCGGCCGACGACCAGCGTCGGGCTTCCGGTCGCGTCGCCCGCGACGTCGAGCAGGCCCTGGAGGTGGCCCGGGTCGAGGCTCGCGTCGCAGTCCATGAACGCCACCCAGGGGGCGGTGGCCGCCTCCAACCCCGCGTGACAGGCCGCGCCGTAGCCTCGCCGCCGTTCGGACACGACGGTGGCTCCCCACTGCGCCGCCAGGTCCGGCGACCCGTCGGTCGAGCCGTTGTCGACGACGATGGCCCGCGCCCACGGCGGCATCCGCTCCATCACCCACGGCAGCGCCAGCGCCTCGTCGAGGCACGGCAGCACGACGTCGACGATGCACTCGGTCCCCGACGCTGCCACTCCCGCACCGTAGTGAGGAAGTCGCCGGGCCGCCCACCGGCGACGCATGACGAACGCCTTACGGGGCCCGCCGGGCGTACCCGATGGCGGTCCGCCCGACGCCCGGCCGCACTACGCTCGCCAGCGTGGTCGCCACCGTGCTCGTCGTCGAGGACGACACGACGGTGTCCGGGGTGCTGCTGGCCTACCTGACGCGAGCCGGGTTCGACGCCTCGGTGTCGGGCGACGGCCCCACGGCGCTGGCCGACTGGGCCCGGCTGCGTCCCGACGTCGTCATCCTGGACGTCATGCTCCCCGGGATGTCGGGCCTCGACGTGCTGCGGCGGCGCCGGGCCGACGACGACAACGCCGCCGTGCTCATCCTCAGCGCCCTCGGCGACGAGGACGACCGCCTGCTCGGGCTCGACCTCGGGGCCGACGACTACGTCGTCAAGCCGTTCAGCCCCCGCGAGGTCGTGGGCCGGGTGCAGGCCCTCCTGCGGCGTGCCGAGCGGCTCGGCGCGCAGCCCCTCGTCCCCCGCCGCCTGCGCGCCGGCGCGCTCACCGTCGACCTCGCCGCGCGGCGGGTATCGGTCGACGGGGTCGAGGTCGGCCTCACGCCGCGCGAGCTCGACCTCCTCGGCTACCTCATGGCGCACCCGGGTGAGGCGTTCACCAAGGAGCAGCTCATGCACCGGGTCTGGGGCTGGGACTTCGGCGACACCTCGACGGTGACGGTGCACGTGCGCCGGCTGCGCGAGAAGGTCGAGGTCGACCCGTCCGACCCTCGCCTCGTGGTCACGGCGCGTGGGGCCGGCTACCGGTTCGACGCCCCGGTGACGCAGGAGGGCTGATCCTCTGAGGTCCTCGGCCGGTCAGGGCGTCAGCGCAGGCAGGCGCGTCAGCTCCGAGGTGCGCACGTAGAGGACCGTCGGATGCGCGGGGAGGTCGCTGAGCGGCGCGAAGACCCCCGGCGGCAGCAGCGTGTCCGTGACCCGGGTGAACTGGCTGGTCAGGGGCTCACCGAACATCGCGACGTCCGAGGTGTTGTCGAGCACCACCGCCGAGACGCCGTCGAGGTCCCAGGGCAGCACCGCGGAGAGCAGCTCCGGACCCCCGCCACTGCGGTAGATGTCGTAGATCGCGATGGCCGACGCGTGCGTCGGGAGCCCGGCCAGGCGCAGGTAGTAGGGGTGCGTCGGCACGAGCACCCGGCCCGGCAGCCGCTGCAGCGTCGCGATGAACCGGTCGCCGGCGGCGCGGTCAGCGGCCGTCGGGAGGACGGTCGGCTGGTAGGACGCCATCACCCCCGCCTGCGCCACGAAGGCCAGGGCCAGGCCGGTCACGAGGGCGCCGGTCAGGCGGGCCGACCGCAGGAACCAGCCCAGCACGCAGCCGACGACCAGGGCCGCCGCCGCCTGGGCCGGCATGGAGACGTTCGCGTAGCCGCCCTCGTGGAGGCGGGCGGCCCACGACGTGCCGACCAGCCCGACGACGCACGCGAGCAGGTATGCCGTGTCGTCGCCGGGGAGGCGGCGTGCCGGCCGGTTGCCGCGGCGCCACCACAGGGCGAGCGCCAGCACGACGACGGCGAGCGACACCGAGAACGGCCCGAGCAGGTCTCGGATCCAGAACCCCGTCAGCCACTCGAACGCCCACGCCTGGCTCGTCAGCTGGTGGACGACGTACCGGGAGTACCAGCCGCCTGTCGTCAGGTCGCCGAGCACGGTGGAGCCGACGACGGTCGCGCCCAGCACCGCCGTGGCGGGGACGCCCACCGACCGGCGGCGCACGACCAGCCACAGCAACATCGGGGCGGCGACGATGAGCGTGTTCTGCTTGGTGAGGAAGGCGAGGAACAGCACGACCCCGAGGACGAGCCCGCCCCGCCAGGTGCGCGTCCGCATACCGGCGTACACCGCGAGCAGCAGCAGAGCCAGCAGCAAGGAGTCGACCCGGGCGGTGTCGAACCAGACCCCGGAGACGCGGTAGGTCGCGGCGAACAGGCCGGCCGCGACGAGGCCGGCCACCGTACGTCCCGTGTGCCGACGCACGATGAGGGCGACGAGCGCGAAGGCCACCAGGCTGGCGACCAGCGACACGAGCCTCATCGGCAGCAGACCCACGCCGGTGAGGTGGGCCAGCGCCGCGCAGAGCCAGAAGTAGAGGGGCGGGTAGGGCCACGGGGTCCACGTGGTGGTGGGCGCGGCGTAGAGGGGCTCCCCGTCGACGACCCGGGCCATGACCTCGACCGTGCTGCCCTCGAAGTACGTCAGCTCGTAGGGATAGCCGAGGCGCGGCACCGCGGTGACGAGGTACGCCAGGACCGGCAGGAGGGCGACGGCGCCCAGCACCCACGCGGCGGACGGGCGCCGGCGTTCCACCGGTCCACGGGGCCCACGGGGCCGGGCCGCGGTCGTGGGGTCGGCGGCCATGCTGCGACCGTACCCGTCACCACCCGGGCACCCGGTATAACGGATCCCTTACAGCGGAGCGCCCACGACGTCCGGTGGCGCCGGTCGCACGCCGTCGCATTACGCTCCGAGCGTGGCCGCAACGACGACGCGAGGGACCTGATCATGGGCGACATGATGGTCATCGTCCTGCTCACGGCCGGGGTATGCCTCGCCGCGGCCCTCGTCGGTGCGGTGGCGCTGCGGCTGGTGCGCGCCCGGTCCCTGGGCTGGTCGATCGTCGTCGCCGCCCTGGTCCCCCTGCTGGCGGTCACGGCCTCGGTCGTGCTCAACGTGCAGCTGATGTTTATCTCGGCCCACGACTCCACCGCGGTCTCGGTGGCCCTGGGGTGCGCGACCCTCATCGGCGTCCTGCTGTCCTTCTGGCTGGGGCGGTCCATCGCGCAGGGCTCGCGCCACCTGACCACCGCCATGAGAAGCCTGGGCTCGGGACCGGGCTCCGGCGACCAGCGCCGGCCGGCCAGCGCCGTCGACCGTCAGCCGGGTGAGATCGCCTCTCTCGGCGCGGAGCTGGAGGTGACCCGGGAGCGGCTCGCGACCGCGCAGCACCGGGCCAGCGCGCTCGAGGACAGCCGCCGCGAGCTCGTCGCCTTCCTGTCCCACGACCTGCGCACTCCGCTGGCGGGCCTGCGCGCGCTGACGGAGGGTCTCGAGGACGGCGTGGTCGAGGACCGTCCCGCGGCCCTACGCCAGATGCGCCAGACCGTCGACCGGATGACCGGCCTCGTCGGCGACCTCTTAGAGCTGTCGCGTCTGCACTCGGCGACCCCGGGGCTGCCCCCGTCCCGCGCCATGGTCAGCCTGGTCGAGCTCACCGGCGACGTCACGGGCGAGCTGGCGGCCCACGCCCGCCGCCGGGAGGTGGCCCTGCGCCTGGAGCTGCCGGACGGCGACGACCGGCTCGCCGTGCGCGGCAACGGCGACGAGCTGGCGCGGGCGCTGACCAACCTCGTGGGCAACGCGGTGCGTCACACGCCGCCCGGGGGCACGGTGGCCGTGACCGCGGCCCGGGCGGAGGACGGTCGCATCGACGTCGCCGTCACCGACGGGTGCGGCGGCATCGCCGACCGCGACCTGGCCCGCGTCTTCGACGTGGGCTGGCGGGCGACGCCGGAGCGCGGGGCCACCGACGCCGGGGCCGGTCTGGGCCTCGCCATCGCCAAGGGCGTCATCGAGGCCCACGCGGGGTCGATCGCCGTCGAGAACGTGCCGGGCGGCTGCCGGTTCGGGGTCGTCCTGCCTCGCGACGCGGTCGGCTAGGCCCGCTACGTGCCGGGCGTCGCCAGGTCGGCGACGCCTACCCCGAGGGGTATGCCGGCCCGCCAGCCCAGCCGGTCGGCGATGCGCCCGCTCGACGCGGTGATGTGCCGCACGTCGCCCAGCCGGTACTCCCCGGTGACCACCGGATCCGGACCGCTGCGTGCTGCCGACAGGGCGCGGGCGACGTCGCCGATGGTGCTGACCACCCCTGAGCCGACGTTGAGCGGGAGGTGCTCCGCCGCGCGAGGGTCCGCCGCGGTGTGCCCGACCGCGGCCACCACGGCGCCCGCGACGTCGTTCACGTGGACGAAGTCACGACGCTGGCCGCCGTCCTCGAACACCCGCGGCGGCTCACCGCGGTCGAGCCGCGACAGGAACAGCGCCGCCACCCCGGCGTAGGGCGTGTCGCGGGGCATCCCCGGCCCGTAGACGTTGTGCAGCCGCAGCGACACCGCTGCTCCCCCGGTCTCCCGCACCCACGCGGCGGCCAGGTGCTCCTGGGCGACCTTCGTCGCGGCATACGTGTTGCGCGGGTCGAGGCGGGAGTCCTCGTCGACCAGGCCCGGCGTGAGGGGGCGGCCGCAGACGGGGCACGGGGGCTCGAACTCGCCGCGGTCGAGCGCGGCGGTGAGGCGTGGCCCCGGAGGCACCACCCCGTGGTCGGGGCACGTGTAGCGACCCTCGCCGTAGACGACCATCGAGCTGGCCTGCACGAAGCGGCCGACGCCGGCCGCCGCACAGGAGCGCAGCACCACGGCGGTGCCGAGGTCGTTGCTCGAGACGTAGTCGTCCATGTCGTCGATGTCGACCCCGAGCCCCACCTTCGCGGCCAGGTGGACGACCGCGTCCACCTCGGTCAGGGCGTCGCGCACCGCGTCGCCGTCGCGCACGTCGGCGACCACGAGCTCCGCCCCGAGTCCCGCCAGCCGGTGGCGGGCCGCCGCTCCGCCGTCGCGATGCACGTCGGCGCGCAGGCTGTCGAGCACGCGCACCTCGTGGCCCGTCCCCGACAGGGCACGGACGACCGCCCCTCCGATGAAGCCGGCCCCACCGGTGACGAGGACCCGGTCCGTCACCGGCTCTCGCCGGGGGTCGTGACCTCGACGACCCGGCCACCCGCGGCGCTGGTGCGGGCGGCGTCGATGACCGCCAGCACGTGCACGGCGTCACGGGGGTCGACCGGCATACCGGCCTGGGGGTCGGCGCTGGCCAGGGCGAGGGCCACCTCGCGGTAGAAGTCGGCCTGGTCGCCCGGCTCGCCGACGACGGGCTCGCGCACGTCGCCCCGGACGAGCCAGCCGATGTGGTCGGCGTCGGCGGGCAGGAACTCGGTGAAGGCCGTCTCCTCCAGACCGAGCGCGCCGACGACGAAGGCGGCCTCGGTGCCGAGCAGCCGCACGGACGGGCCGGGAGCCGCGGCGAGCGAGGTGGACCCCAGGTGGGAGACGACGCCCGAGCGGTGGCCGCAGCTGAGGAAGGCCGTGTCCTCGGCGGCAGTGGTCACCGACGCCAGCTCGGCGTAGACCGTCTCGACCGGCCCGAAGAGGATGACCGCCTGGTCGACGAGGTGGCTGAACAGGTCGAGGAGCACGCCGCCGCCCTCGGCGGGCGGGGCGTTCTCGCGCCACCGGTCCTTGGGCACGGGACGCCAGCGCTCCCACCGCAGCTCGGCCCGCACGATGGTGCCCACCCGCTCCTCGCGCACCACACGGGTGAGGGTGCGGAACTCCGGGTCGTAGCGCCGGTTCTGGAACACCGTGAGCGGCACCCCGGCCTGCGCGGCCGCGTCGACCGCCTCCAGGGCCGACGAGGCGTCGACGCCCAAGGGCTTGTCGACGACGAGGGGACGGCCCGCCGCGACGACCTGCTTGACCTGCTCCACGTGCACGCCCGACGGGGAGGCGAGCACGACGAGGTCGACGTCGGCGCGCAGCAGCGCCTCGAGGTCCGGTACGACCTGGGCCCCCGGCGCGTCCTCCTGCACCTGCGCGGCGCGCTCGGGGTTGGCCGTGGCGACGACCGCGAGCTCCAGCCCCGCCGCGGCGATGAGTGGAGCGTGGAAGGTGCGTCCGGCCGACCCGTACCCGACCAGCCCGATGCGCGTCATGCGCTCAAGGTACCGACGGTAGGACGGCCGTGGTTGCATGGGCCATGCCCTCCGGTGCGACGCGACCCTGCGCACCGCGACTCCGTTCACCCCTCGTCGGCGTCGGTTCGCTGGTGCTGGCCGTCCTCCTGACCGGGTGCACCACCGCCGGCACGGACGCCCCTCCCCCAACCTCCGCCACCCGGGCCGGCGTGACCGACGGGGCCTCGATCACCGCCACGTCGGGTATGCCCGTGACCACCCCGGTGACGACGCCGGCGGTGGGGTCGACCTCACCGTCCGCGACGCGCGGACTCGAGTCGACGGTGCCCCCGACGGTGAGCGGGACGGCTCCCTACTTCTCCCCCACCGACCCGTCCAGCTTCACCCTGACCGGACGGGTCGTCGTCAGCTCCGCGCTGCAGGACCCGTTCTCGAACCTCCTCCAACGCGGGGCCCTGCATAACCAACCGGTCACCCTCGACGTCGTGAGCACCCCCGACGCCCCGGTGACGCCGGCTCCGGGCGTGACCGTGCTCCTCTCGACCTGCCGCTGCCCGACGCGTGGCGAGGGGCTGCGTCTGACGCTGCCCGACGCCGACGCGGTCCGGGTGCTCCCCGGCGGGGACATCGCCATCACGGGGACGTTCCGCGCGACCGTCACGGCTGCCGACGCGATCACGCTGAGCCGGGCGGGATGAGGTTCGGCCCCGTTCAGCCGACGAACTCGAAGTGCTGGTAGTCGAGGTAGCTCCCACCCCACGCGTACCCGGCGTTCTGGAACGCCGCGGTGACCCCCGACCAGGTGTAGAGCATCCCCCAGCGCATGTTGTTGCGGTCGACGTAGTCGGTGTTGGGCCACCAGCGACCCGCGTAGTAGGGGTTCTCCACGGTGTTGATGTCGATGGCGATGCCGTACGAGTGCGGCGAGAGGCCGGTGCCGCCCGTCACCTGCCGGCAGTTGAAGCCGGAGGTGTTGTCGGCGGCCATCGCCGTCGGGTCGTCACCGCCGTAGTAGTCGACCCGCCACATCGAGCGGACGGGGTAGCGCTCGGCCAGCGCCGCGCTGAAGACCTGGGCGACCCGGTAGGCCAGGTCCGATCGCACGATGATCTCGCCCCGGTGCACCTGCGAGTCGAACCCCCAGAAGTTGAGCCGCACGAGCGTCAGTGATGAGGGTCCGACCGGGCACCCGGCACGGTAGGTCGCCCAGACGTCGGCCGCCGTGACCGGGGTGTAGGTCGCGTCGAGCACCACCGTCGTGACGCCGGCGAGCAGGCTTCCGCCGGTGAAGTCCTGCCGGACCCCGCCCAGGTAGGCGTACTGCGCACCGGTCGGGAACCCGTACCAGCTCCATGGCCCACTGATGGCGTTGTACTGCTGGTGGATGGCCCCCTTGGTCTCCCACGCTCCGGTGCCTGCGCTCCACCAGACCACCCCGCCGGTGAACCACTGCCACAGCCCGCTTCCGAACGCCATCGGCGCCGACGTCGGGAACCCCAACGTCCACGGACCACCGATCGCGTTGTACCGCTGATGGATCGCCCCCTTGGTCTCCCACGCTCCGGAGCCCGCGCTCCACCAGACCACCCCGCCGGTGAACCACTGCCACAGCCCACTCCCGAACGCCATCGGCGCCGACGTCGGGAACCCCAACGTCCACGGACCACCGATCGCGTTGTACCGCTGATGGATCGCCCCGGTCGTCTCCCACGCCCCCGACCCCGCGCTCCACCAGACCACCCCACCGGTGAACCACTGCCACAGCCCACTCCCGAACGCCATCGGCGCCGACGTCGGGAACCCCAACGTCCACGGACCACCGATCGCGTTGTACCGCTGATGGATCGCCCCGGTCGTCTCCCACGCTCCGGAGTCCGCGCTCCACCACATCACCCCACCGGTGAACCACTGCCACAGCCCACTCCCGAACGCCATCGGCGCCGACGTCGGGAACCCCAGCACCCCGGCCGGCCCGGACACCGCCTGGTAGCGCGTGTCGATCGCCGACAGCGTCTCCCAGGCCCCGGTCGCCGCCGACCAGGAGATGTGACCGTGGTCGTACGCCTGCACCTGACCACCGGCGACGGAGAGGCGTGACCCGACCGGGTTCCCCAGGACACCCGCGGCGCCGCCGAGGGCGGTCCATCGGTCGGCGACGGGGTCGGCGGTGACCGCGGCGCTGGACGCCCCGCTGGACGGGGCGGCGGAGCCGGCGGTGTGCGGCGTGACCGGCGTGACCGGCGTGGCCGGTTTGACTGGTGCTGCCCGAGCGGTCGTCGCACTCGACGTCGCGGAGCTGGGGCCCGAGGTGGACGTGGTCGTCGTGGGGTCGGCGGTCGGCGTCGGAACGGCCGTCGTCGGAGCGGCCGGCGTCGGAACCCTCGTCGTGGGAGAGCTCGAGGCCGGAGCGGACGGCGAGGTCGTCGTCGGTGATGTCGACGTCGGAGCGGTGGGCGTCGCCGTGGGGACTGGTGACTCGAGGGCGAGGGCCGAGTGGCCCGAGACCGCGCCGATGGTCACCGCGGCGAGCACGGCCACCATGCCGAGGCGCAGCGAGCGACGCCGATTCATCAGGACCCCTGCCGTCGAACCCGGATTTTCCGTCACCTTAGTGCCCGGGAGGACGGATCGGGCGGCAGCGGAACGGTCGGAATGTCCGGGCCAGGAACCCCTAGGAGGTCGGCGTTCTCTCGGGTTCCCGGCTCCCCGCCGGGAACCACCTCGTCCGTCGGCGACGGGTCCGGCTCTCGCGTCCGCGCGGCCGCTCGGATCCGCGACGCCTCGTGCGCCCCGGCCCGCCGCAGCCCGAACGGCCACCAGATCCGCTCCCCGAGGTCATAGGCCAGGGCGGGGACGAGCAGGCTGCGGACGACGAGCGTGTCGAGCAGGACGCCGAACGCGACGATGAACGCGATCTGCACGAGGAAGAGGATGGGCAGCACGGCGAGCGCGGAGAACGTCGACGCGAGCACGATCCCGGCGCTGGTGATGACCCCTCCGGTGACCGCCAGCCCGACGAGGATGCCCGGACGGGTGCCCCGGATGCGCGACTCCTCGCGGACCCGGGTCATCAGGAAGATCGAGTAGTCGATCCCGAGGGCGACGAGGAACACGAACCCGTAGAGGGGCGTCGACGGGTCCGACCCCGGGAAGTGGAAGACGTGGTTGAACACGAGCGCGGCCACGCCGATCGTCGCGGCGAACGAGAGCACGTTGGCGGCGACGAGCACCAGAGGGGCCGCGAGGGAGCGCAGCAGCAGGAGCAGCACGACGAAGATGACGCCGAGGATCGTCGGGATGATGACCCGCAGGTCGCGTTCGCTCGCCGTCCGGACGTCGAGGTTGACCGCGCTGCTGCCCCCGACGAGCACGTCCGTGCCTACCTGGTCGAGTGCCGTCCGCGCTGCCGCGACCGTGCCCTCGGCGTCGACGCTGTCGGCCGCGGCCACGAGGGTGGCCTGCACGACGACCTTCCCGTCGACGACCTTCGGCGGCTGGCCGGGCACAGTGCCCACGACCGGGTCGCGCAGGCCGTCCACGGTGTTCAGCACCTGCACCACCTGCTGGGCCTTGTCCTGGGGCGCCACGGCCTGCAGCGGTGACCCCGAACCGGCGGGGAAGTGCCGGCCGAGCACCTCCTGGCCGGTGACCGAGTCGACCTTCGTCAGGAAGAGGTCCGACTGCGTGACCCCCTTGGCGTTCAGCGTGGGCACGAAGGCCGCGAGCGCCGCGAGGACGAGGAAGGTCACGACCCAGGTGCGTCGCGGGTGCGCCCCGACCACCCCGGCGACCCGGCCCCAGATGCCCGACCGACCGACCGAGTCCTCGGCGTGCCGGTGGTCGACCCGAGGCGTACCGGGCCAGAAGATGCGCCGACCCACGAGCAGGAGCACCGCGGGCAGGAAGGTCAGTGCCGCCACGAAGGCCCCGGCGATCCCGAAGGCGCCCACCGGTCCGAGGCCCCGGGTGTTGCCCAGGTCGGAGAGCCGCAGGCACAGCAGCCCGAGGATGACGGTCGCGGCGCTCGCGGCCACCGGCTCGAGGGCGGCCCGCCAGGCGACCTTCATGGCGTCCCAGGTCGACTCGTGGTCGTGCAGCTCCTCCTTGAACCGGGCCACGAGCAGCAGCGCGTAGTCGGTGGCCGCCCCGACCACGAGGATCGACAGGATGCCCTGGCTCTGGCCGCTCAGGCTGATCGTGCCGTTCTTGGCCAGCGGGTAGACCGCGAGCACGGCGGCGGAGAGCCCGAACACGGCGGTGACGAGCACGGCGATGGGCAGGATCGGGCTGCGGTAGACCACGAGCAGGATGACGAAGACGACGCCCAGCGCGACGAGGAGCAGGATGCCGTCGATGCCGCCGAAGGCGGTGATGAAGTCGGCGAAGAACCCGCCCGGCCCGGTCACGTGCACCGTCATCCCGGCGGCGCCCAGCGTCGCGGCTCCGGAGTCGCGCAGCGCCTGGGCGACGCCGAAGAGCACGGACTTGCCCCCGAGGGTGGTCTGGGCCTGGTCGGCGACGAGGGCGACCGGGATGAGCACCGCCTGCTTGTCCTGGCTCGGGATCGCGGCCTGCGGCGCGGTCTGCAGGAACTCGCCGACGGTGCGCGACCGGTCGGAGGGGATGGTCAGGGCGGGGATGCCGGCGACGTAGGCCTGGGCCGCCTGCAGGTCTGCGGCGGTCAGCCCCGCCGTGCGCTCAACGACGACCAGGTACGGCAGGGTGCGGGTGTCGGTCATCGCTGCCACCACCTTGCTCACCTCGGTGGACTCCGCCGACGCGGGCAGGAAGTTGGCGTTGTCGTTGGTCTGCACCTCCGACAGGCGTCCGACGAGCGGCCCGCCGAGTCCCCCGAGGGCGAGCCAGGCGAGCACCGCCAGGGCCGCGACCCACCGCACTGCCCGCGCCGTCGTCCGTGGTCTCATGGCGACCATCATCCGGTGGGCCGGCGGCGGTCGCCTATGGGGTTCCACCCCCGACGTACCATGACCGTATGCGCGTCGTCCACCTGGGTCTCGCCCCCGACTACGTCGACTACCAGCGGGGCTGGGACGTCCAGCGGGAGCTGCACGCCAAGGTGGTCGCCGGCGAGGAGCCCGACACGACGCTCCTGCTCGAGCACGCGGCCGTCTACACGGCGGGCAAGCGCACCGAGCCGCACGAGCGCCCGCTCGACGGCACCCCGGTGGTCGATGTCGACCGGGGGGGCAAGATCACGTGGCACGGCCCGGGCCAGATCGTCGGCTACCCCATCGTCCGGCTCCCGGCCCCGATCGACGTCGTCGCGCACGTACGCCGGCTCGAGGAGCTGATGATCCGGGTCTGCGCCGACTTCGGCGTCGAGGCGGGGCGGGTCGAGGGGCAGAGCGGCGCGTGGGTGCTCGCCGATCCCTCCGACCCGCGCGGGCGCCCGAACCGCAAGATCGGCGCCATCGGCGTACGGGTCAGCCGGCAGGTGACCATGCACGGCTTCGCCTTCAACTGCGACCCCGACCTCGGGTGGGCCGACGTCATCATCCCCTGCGGCATCGTGGGGGCCGGGGTGACCTCGCTCTCCCTGGAGCTGGGCCGCGACGTCACCGTGCCGGAGGTCCTGCCCTACCTCGAGAAGCACCTGCCGGGCATCCTCGCCCGAGACCCTCGCCTCACCCCCTCGGCGTAGCATCCGCGGCATGACGGAACCCCTCGCGACCGTCGCCGTCGACGCCCCGCCCGAACGGGTGTGGGCCCTCATCAGCGACGTCCGGCACTGGCCCGACCTGCTGCCCACGACGGTGAGGTCGGTCACCCCCGTCGACGACGCCCGCCCCGATGAGCCGGGTGCCCGCTACGTCATGGAGCAGCCCCGGATCCCCCGCGCCACGTGGGAGATCCTCGAGTGGGCGCCGCCGGGCCGGTTCACCTGGCAGTCGCGCTCGCCGGGCGTCCGCACGACCGGCACGCACATCGTCGAACCGGCGCCCAGCGGCGGCACCCGCGTGAGCCTCGCCATCACCTGGTCCGGGCCCTTGGCGCCGGTGGTGCGCCTGGCCTACGGGCGGCTGACCCAGCGCTACGTCGACACCGAGGCCGGCCAGCTCAAGGCGCGCGCCGAGGCGCATACCCCGTCCTGACCGCCACCCCTGAGCCCCCTTTTCCACCTAATGGGAGCGCTCGTCACGGTTTCGGCTGGACGCTCTGCACACGAGGAGCGTTCGTCACGGTTTTCCGTGCTGAGCGCTCCTCATGTGGCGGAACCGTCTCCGCTGCTCCTATTAGGAGATCCGGAACGCCGGGGAGCGGTGCCCGGCGGGAATACCTCGAACGCCGCTGACGTAGCCTTGAGGTCGCACCGAGGCAACACCAGGGAGGCACCGCTCGTGACCGTGGCACCGGAAGGCCGGCGCATGCTCCGCGTCGAGGCGCGCAACGCCGAGACCCCGATCGAGCGCAAGCCGTCGTGGATCCGCACCACCGCGAAGATGGGGCCGCAGTACACCGCTCTGCACTCGATGGTGAAGAGCGAGGGGCTGCACACCGTCTGCCAGGAGGCCGGCTGCCCCAACATCTTCGAGTGTTGGGAGGACAAGGAGGCGACCTTCCTCATCGGCGGCGAGCAGTGCACCCGCCGCTGCGACTTCTGCCAGATCGACACCGGCAAGCCCACCGACCTCGACCGTGACGAGCCCCGCCGGGTGGCCGAGTCCGTGCAGCAGATGGGCCTGCGCTACTCCACCATCACCGGGGTCGCCCGTGACGACCTCGTCGACGGGGGCGCGTGGCTCTACGCCGAGACCATCCGCCAGGTGCACGCCCTCAACCCGGGCACCGGCGTCGAGATCCTCGTCCCCGACTTCAACGCCATCCCCGAGCTCGTCGGCCAGGTCATCGACGCCCGGCCCGAGGTGTGGGCGCACAATGTCGAGACGGTCCCGCGCATCTTCAAGCGCATCCGCCCCGCCTTCCGCTACGACCGCTCCCTCGCCGTCATCACCATGGGCCGTGACGCCGGACTGGTGACCAAGTCCAACCTCATCCTCGGCATGGGCGAGGAGGAGCACGAGGTCGAGCAGGCCCTGCGCGACCTGCACGAGGCGGGCACCGACATCATCACCATCACCCAGTACCTGCGCCCCTCCCCATGGCACCACCCCGTCGACCGGTGGGTCAAGCCGGAGGAGTTCGTCCACTGGTCCGACGTCGCCGACGACCTCGGCTTCAAGGGCGTCATGGCCGGTCCGCTGGTGCGCTCCTCCTACCGCGCCGGGCGCCTGTGGGCCACCGCGATGCGCCGCTGGGGCCGCCCGATCCCCGACCAGCTGCAGCACCTCGCCGCCGCCGCGGACTCCCCCGCCCGCCAGGAGGCGTCGGCGTTGCTCGCCCGGGCCGCCACCCCCGTATCCTGACCTCCATGGCCAAGGACCCGGCACCCGGCAAGCCCACCGACACCAAGGCCAAGAAGCCGAAGGGCCCGGGCCGGCTCGCGCAGGTGAAGTCCGTCTTCCTCGCCGCCAAGGCCGTCGACCCGCAGATCGGGTGGTGGATGGCGCTGGCCGCGCTGGGCACCCTCGTCGTCGCGGCGGTCGTGGGTCTGCTGGTCGACCACCTCGTGTACGCGCTGATCGTCGGCATCCCCCTGGCCTTCCTCGCGGCGACGATCGTCCTCAGCCGCCGGGCCGAGCGGGCGGCCTATCGGCAGATCGAGGGGCAGCCGGGCGCCGTGGGCGCCGCCCTGAAGTCGATCCGCCGCGGGTGGTACATCGAGGAGCAGCCGGTCGCGGCCGACGCACAGCGCGCCACGGACCTCTCCTCCGCCGCCCTCGTCTACCGCGCGCTGGGTCGCCCCGGCATCGTCCTCATCGGCGAGGGTCCCGCCGGCCGCGCCCAGAAGCTCCTCGTCGCCGAGAAGCGCAAGGTCGAGCGGGTCGCCTCCGGGGTGCCCGTCACGCTACTGCGCATCGGCGACGGCGAGGGCGACGACGAGGTGGCCATCCGCAAGCTCGCCTCCCGTGTGCAGCGGATGAAGCCGGTCCTCACGCAGGACGAGGTGGCCGTGGTCAACAAGCGGCTGCGGTCGATCGGCGGCGTCCGGCCCCCGCTGCCCAAGGGCGTCGACCCCACCAAGGCCCGAGTCGACCGCAAGGCGATGCGCGGCCGCTGAGAACGGCCCCATATGACCAGAAGCTGTCGGAACGCTGAGAACGTCCTGGACGTCTTCACAGCGACACGACTTCTTCGCTACGGCGACCCGATCACACCCGTGGGGATCCTGTGACCGTCTCACCGCTCG
Organism: uncultured Actinomycetota bacterium; assembly: GCA_963752705.1. Taxonomy (GTDB): domain Bacteria; phylum Actinomycetota; class Actinomycetes; order Actinomycetales; family Dermatophilaceae; genus Lapillicoccus. The sequence continues at coordinate 1,503,795 of CAVVZM010000003.1, read as the reverse complement.
TCTGGACGCTGACCATCGTCGGCATCCTCGCCCTCCTGCTGTTCGACTTCTTCTTCCATGTCCGCAAGGCGCACACCCCGACGCTGCGAGAAGCTGCGATCTGGTCGTCGCTCTACGTCGGGATCGCGATCCTGTTCGGCGTCGGGGTGCTCGTGCTCGGCGGCACCGACATGGGCTCGGAGTACTTCGCGGGCTACGTCACCGAGAAGGCCCTGTCGGTCGACAACCTCTTCGTCTTCCTCATCATCATGTCGAGCTTCCGGGTGCCCCGGGCCGACCAGCAGAAGGTGCTGCTCTTCGGCATCGCCTTCTCACTCATCGCCCGCACCGCGTTCATCTTCGTCGGCGCCGCGCTCATCAACCAGTTCGCCTGGGTCTTCTACCTGTTCGGCCTCGTCCTGCTGCTCACGGCCGGCAACATGCTCAAGCCCGAGGGCGAGGACAGCCACTCGGCCGACAACATCGTCATCCGGCTGGCCAAGCGGATGTTCCGCACCACCGACCGCTACGACGGCGACCGGCTCTTCACCCAGGTCGACGGTCAGCGGGTCATGACGCCGATGCTCCTGGTGATGACGGCGATCGGGGGCACCGACATCCTCTTCGCCCTCGACTCGATCCCCGCGATCTTCGGCCTCACCCAGAACGTCTTCGTCGTCTTCACCGCCACGGCGTTCTCGCTCCTCGGCCTGCGCCAGCTCTACTTCCTCATCGACGGGCTGCTCGACCGGCTCATCTACCTGTCCTACGGCCTGGCCGCGATCCTCGGCTTCATCGGGGTCAAGCTCGTGCTGCACGCCCTGCACGAGAACAACGTGCCGTTCATCAACGACGGCAAGCCGGTCGGCGTCGTGGAGATCAGCACCGGGCTGTCGCTCAGTGTCATCCTCGGCGTGCTGGTCGTCACCGTCGTGGCCTCGCTCATCAGCCCCCGTGGCCGGGCCCAGCAGGCCGTGTCGAGCCTGCGGCATCACGTCGAGCACTACCTCGACATCGACTACGAGGTCGACCGCGAGATCCGGGCCGCCGGCTACCAGCGGATGCTCGACGAGGAGACCCGGGTCAAGGCGCTGCCGGAGAAGTTCCGCCGCTACATCCGGCAGGAGCACGCGCTGCTCGCGCGGCTCCAGGAGGCGCACGACCTGCACGACCAACGGGTCGAGACCCGGCTCCGGGAGGGCTGAAACCCGCTGGGCCGCGAGGGCGTCCGCGTCTAGCATCCGAGGATGCCCAGCCCGACCACCCTCGCCGCCTTCACCGTGGCGTCGCTCCTGTTCGTCCTCTTCCCGGGCCCGGCGATGCTCTTCCTCGTAGCCCGGGGCGTGGCCGGCGGCCCGCGGGCGGGAGCGCTCTCGGCGCTCGGGGTCGAGACGGCCAACGCCGTCTACGTCGTCGCGACCGCGCTCGGGCTGACGGCCCTGCTCGCCGCGTCCACGGTCGCCTTCGCGACCATCCGGTACGCCGGTGCCGCCTACCTCGTCTACCTGGGCGTCCGGACGCTGCGCGACCGCAGCACCCCGCTCGCGGCGGACGCCCCGTCGGTCTCACCGACGTCGTGGACCAGCTGGCGGCAGGGCTTCCTCGTCGGCATCGGCAACCCGAAGGCGGCGCTCTTCTTCCTGGCGTTCTTCCCCCAGTTCATCCACGCCGAGGCCGGGGCGGTCTGGTCGCAGGTCCTCGTGCTCGGCGCGATCACCGTCGCCATCGGCGTGGTGCTGGACGTCTCCTACGGCGTGTTCGGGGGGCTGGTCCGTGCCCGGATCGCCGGTCGGGGCCACGCGCTGCGGCGTGGCCGGGTTGCCGTCGGCCTCACCTACATCGGTCTCGGCGGCCTGAGCGCGGCGACCGGCCACCGCGCGGGCTGACCGTCGTCACGCCCAGCCAAGCGCCCGCTACTTCAGGAAGATCTGGCCCGGCGCCCATCCGGAGCTGGTCGTCGACACCGAGGCGAAGGCGCCGTCGCCCGTGCCGTTGAGCCGCCGCAGGGTCCCGTCGTTCAGCGTGAAGTACACGTCCGACCTCCCGTCCCCTGTGGTGTCGCCCAGGGAGAACCACTGCTTGGTGCCGTCCCACTCCCGCCCGATGTCGAGGTAGCGCTTCCAGCCGCCGCGTCCGTCGCCGCTGAACAGCCGGATGGTCCCGTCGGCCTCGACCGCCATGAGGTCCGTGGCCCCGTCCCCGTCGAAGTCGCCGGGGCTGAACAGGGTGCGCTTGTCCCACATCGACGGGGTGACCTGCACGGGGCTCGAGACCCCACCCCCGGCCGTGGCGCTGAACATCCACAGCGACCCGTCGGCCTTGCTGCGGGCGAAGAAGTCGCTCCGGCCGTCGCCGTTGAAGTCCCCGACCGGGAACTCCATGTCGTAGGCGCCGAAGCCTGACCCGATCTGGGTGCCTGAGCCGAAGGTGGGGCCGCGCCAGAGGAACAGGTTGCCGGCCGAGTCGACGGTCATGACGTCGGAGACGCCGTCCCCGTCCCAGGCGCCCGCCGAGAAGACCGCCGCCGGGTAGAACCACCCCTCCACCCCGAACGTCTCGGCCGGCCCGAAGTCGCCGGTGCCGTTGCCGGACCGCCGCACCAGCTGCCCGTTGTTGCCGCCCGGCTGCAGGTAGAGCAGGTCGGCCCGCCCGTCGCCCGAGTAGTCGCGCGGGAAGCTCGTCGACCGGCTGGTGTCCACCGGGGTGAAGTACGTCGACTTGAGTCCGAAGCGGCCGCGGAAGGTCTCCCCCGAGACCGTCACCGACCCGGCGCTGCCGTCGAGGACGAGGGTCACCACGCGCCCGCCCCAGTCGCCGCCCCCGTCCCGCGCCGTGACGCGCATCTGGCGGTAGCTGCCGATGGACGGCCACTGGCCCTCGATCGACGCAGCGGTGACACCCACGGACCAGCTGCGGTAGGGGTTGGTCGCCGTCAGGTCCCACGGGTCCGACTGGGCCGGCAGGTAGGCCTGGCCCCCGGCGGCCGTCCAGCCGCCGCTCGACGCACTGAACTCCGCGGAGATCGGGGTCCCGTTCACGGTCAGGACAGACCCGGCCGTGGCCGTGGTCGCCGCGTCGGTCGACGCGTAGTACCCGCCGCCGACGAACACCTGGCACGACGTGGTGTCACAGATGTCCCACCCGGCGGCGCGAGGATGGGTTATCGCGTTGGCGGCGTAGGTGCGAGCCGCGACCGCCTGGGCGCCGAGAGCCGCCGCCGGCCAGGAGGGGACGGCCTCGTGCGGCACGACCCCGCGCACGTAGGCCTCCATGGGGGTCGCCGCCACCGGCACCACGGCACCGGACGAGAGCACGGCGCGGAACTCACCGGCATACGTCGCGGTGTTGCCGCGGGTCCCCCACGCGGTGACCATCCCGCTGGTGGGGTTCGTGATGTTGACCTGGGTCGTGGGCGGGCCCCAGGGGTACCAGAACCCGGCCTGGGTGAGGTACATGACCTGGAGCTGGCCGGACCCGTTGGTGACGACCTGCAGCACCACCACCGGGCTGCCGCCCTCGCCGGTGGTCCCGATGAGCGCGGAGCCGGTGTGGTCGGGACCGAAGGTGGCGTAGAGGCCGGGCGTGGACGGGAAGGCCATCTGGTTGCCCAGGTCGCCGCGCACGTCGACCCGCAGCGTGGGGTTGCCGAGGTTGGTCACCGTCGTGCCCGGGTAGTAGCGGCCGACGATCTGCTGCCACGCGACGCCCTGGGCGGCCGCGCCGTACGCCCCGTACTGCGACATGCCGCGTCCGTGCCCGTAGCCGTGGCCCGCGAGCTGCACCGTCCCGCTCGCCGGCCGGGGGTACACCTCGTCGGCCCGAGCGGGGGCCGCCCCGGGCAGCACCCCCACCCACACGGCGCAGCAGAGGGCGAGGGCCGCGGCGGCGGCGACGGCCACCCGCGACATCGGGTGGGCCAGGCGAGCGTTCACGGGAGCGAGGATGACACAGGAACCCCATACGTAACACCCGCAACAAGCAAGATCTTGTCCAATGTCAAGGCGCCACGCCGGTCCCGCGTGCCGCGCTTCACGTCCTACGCCGCGCCGAGCTCCTCACGCAGGACGTCGGCGTAGCGGTCGAGCCGTTCCGGGACGCCCCGGAAGAACAGGTCGGGCTCGATCGCCTCGAGCTCCATGAGGCTCGGGACGCCTTCCCAGTCGACGAGGTCCACCCGCGCGTACGTCAGCCGGCCCGGCGCCAGCGCCATCGCCGAGAGGGCCACCCGCAGCTCGGACGAGTCGGCCTCGTGAGGCACCTCGGTGCCGCCGAGGAACGACTGCGACCGGTAGTCCCCCGCCGCCGGCACCTTGCGCACCGCGTGCGAGAGCCGGCCGCCGAGGAAGACGAGCGACCGCTCGCCGTCGGCGATCCCCGGCACGAAGGGCTGCACGACGACGTCACCGCGGGCGGCCAGCCGCTCGGCGACCCGGCTCAGCGCGGGGTCGTCACGGCGGCCCCGCCAGAGGGTGCGCGCGCCACCGTCGACCGCGAGCTTGACGACCAGCTCGTCCCAGGGGCACTCCCGCACCTGGTCGGCGACGTCGGTCGAGGTGCCGGGCACCAGGCGGGTCGGCACCGTCGGCACGCCCTTGGTCTCGAGCTCTTGGAGGTAGCCCTTGTGGGCGTTCCAGCGAATGACGTCGGCCGGGTTCACGAGCCGGGTCAGCCGGTCGACCCGGGCCACCCAGTCGGTGAAGTGGGGCAGCCGGTCGAAGTAGTCCCAGGTGGAGCGCACGGCGACGAGCGGGTATGCCCCCCAGTCGAGCTCGTCGTCCCAGGCAACGACGTCCACGGCAAGGCCCCGCTCGCCCAGTCCCGCTGCCAACCCGTGGATCTCCGGGTCGGCGTACCGCTCGTCGGCGCACGTGACCAGGGCGACCGTCGCCGGTCGCGGGGGCGTGGCCGTCATCGCCGGACGAGGACGGTCTTGGCCGCCTTGTCGTGCAGACCGCGCTGGTCGCGGTCCCAGATGAGGGCGGGGACCGCCAGGCACAACAGGACGGTGCGCAGCAGGACCTGACCCACGCCGGCCCGCCCTCCGCCGAGGCTGACGAGCTGGATCCCGAGCAGACGCTGCCCGAAGGTCGAGCCGAGCGTGAGGAGCAGCACGACGTTCTCCACGGCGAAGATCACGAGCGGCGCCCAGCTGCCGCCACTGCCCTGCCCGAGCGTCACGCCGAACGCGGCGTAGGCGACGAGCTGGCACATCGTCCAGTCGACGAAGACCGCGACGAGACGCCGGCCGAACCGGGCGGGCGAGCCCGGCCCCTGTTGCGGCATACCGAGCCGGCGGCCCGGGTAGTCGGTGGCGGCGTCGGGTCGCTGGGCGCCCGGTCCCTCCAGCCAGGAGGCGACGTCTCTGCGGTCGACCACCGTCAGGGCCTCCGATGCGCGGGTCTAGGGTCGGTGCGGTTTCGGCGGACCCGACCCGCCGACCCGGTGCCGGTGCGCTGTAACTCCGGCGAAACATTCGGGTCACGGACGGGAAATGCCCTCCCTCTAGTGTCTCATCCGGACACGCATAGCGGGTGGGTGCCCCCACCGAGCCTGCCCGCCCCCATCTCAGGAGGTTTGATGTTCAGCAAGCCCGAGGAAGTCCTCGCGTTCATCAAGAGCGAGGACATCAAGTTCGTCGACATCCGGTTCTGTGACCTGCCTGGTGTCATGCAGCACTTCAACGTGCCGGCCCAGACCGTCGACATCGACTTCTTCACCAACGGGCAGGCCTTCGACGGGTCGTCGATCCGCGGCTTCCAGGCCATCCACGAGTCCGACATGAAGCTCATCCCGGACGTGCGCAGCGCCTACGTGGACCCGTTCCGCGTGGAGAAGACGCTCATCATGAACTTCTCGATCGTCGACCCGTTCACCGACGAGCCCTACAGCCGTGATCCGCGCAACGTCGCCGCCAAGGCCGAGGCGTACCTGAAGTCCACCGGCATCGCCGACACCGCCTACTTCGGCGCCGAGGCGGAGTTCTACATCTTCGACGACGTGCGCTTCGAGACCAAGCAGAACGCCGGGTACTACTTCATCGACTCCATCGAGGCGGCCTGGAACACCGGTCGCGTCGAGGAGGGCGGCAACCAGGCGTACAAGACCCGTTACAAGGGTGGCTACTTCCCCGTGCCGCCGGTCGACCACTTCGCCGACATGCGCGACAAGATCTGCCTCGGTCTCGACGACGTCGGCCTCAAGGTCGAGCGCTCGCACCACGAGGTGGGCACCGCGGGCCAGCAGGAGATCAACTACACCTTCAACACGCTGCTGCAGTCCGGCGACGACATGATGAAGTTCAAGTACGTCGTCAAGAACACCGTCTTCGACGCCGGCAAGACCGCGACCTTCATGCCGAAGCCGCTGTTCGGCGACAACGGCTCGGGTATGCACACGCACCAGTCGCTCTGGAAGGACGGCGAGCCCCTCTTCTACGACGAGAGCGGCTACGGCGGCCTCTCCGACCTGGCGCGCTGGTACGTCGGTGGCCTGCTCGCGCACGCGCCGTCGCTGCTCGCGTTCACCAACCCGACGGTCAACTCGTACCACCGGCTGGTGCCGGGCTACGAGGCGCCCGTCAACCTCGTCTACTCGGCGCGTAACCGTTCGGCCTGCGTGCGCATCCCGATCGCAGGCACCTCGCCCAAGGCGAAGCGCATCGAGTTCCGCATCCCCGACCCGTCGGCCAACCCGTACCTGTCCTTCGCGGCGCAGCTGATGGCCGGTCTCGACGGCATCAAGAACCGCATCGAGCCCCCGGAGCCGGTGGACAAGGACCTCTACGAGCTCCCGCCGGAGGAGCACGCCGCCATCGCCCAGGTGCCCGGCTCGCTGCCGGCGGTGCTCGACGCGCTCGAGGCCGATCACGAGTACCTGCTCGCCGGTGACGTGTTCACGTCCGACCTCATCGAGACGTGGATCGACTGGAAGCGCGTCAACGAGGTCGACCCGATCCGCTTCCGGCCCCACCCGCACGAGTTCGAGATGTACTACGACATCTAAGAATCGGGTCGGGTTAACCTGAGGCTCGGCGTCGAAGCGCCGCCCGACCTGTCCACATGCCGCACGGCATCGGGGCAGCGTCGGGCGGCGTATGCCACCACAGCGGCTCGTTGGAAATGGGGGACGACGTTGTTGGTCGGTCTCTCGGGCCGAAATCCCCTCTGGACGTGCCCTGCGGCCCCCGCAGATCATTGGTCCCGGTGACCGGCCAGCCCCATCCTGGCCGACGCAAGGCGAGAACCGGTGACAGAGCCGCTCCTATCCACTCCGCTATGGCTCCGAAACCAGATACCAGCCGTGCTGGTGCAACAGCCAACGACCGTGGAACCCGCTCAGGTCAAACCCCACGACCTCCGAACCCACCAATGAGCGCTCATGCCGACGGCCTCGCGGCCAGCACCTGGACACTCCACGTCAGGCCACACTGCAGCAGGAAGCCCGCCGGGTTCGTACCCGCGATGTTGCCCTGCTCCACTGCAGGGAGCGAGGTCTCTAGCTCGGATCACCGAGTCCGTCCGCCGCCCCCTTTGCGGCGAGTGGCGGACGGACGGACGGTGAGTTGCTGGATCAGACCAGTGCTGCGCACTGCCCAGTTGCGTTGCCACCGACGTGGTTGACCTCGCCGGGAATGAAGCCTCCGGACACCCCAGGCTCGAGCCCCGTGCAGGTGAGGTTGCGAGCCACCGTGTTCTCGACGACGGCGACCGTCCGGCCCGGGTCACCGGGATCGGTCGCGGTGATGTTGATGAGCGTCGCGTTGCCGGCGATCCGGTTGAACTGCACGCCGAGCCAGTCCGCCGTCACCCCGGTGATGGTGAGATTCCGGCCGATGGTATTGCCCTTGATCGACCAGGGAATGTCTCCGCCTCCGCCGGTCAGCGTGACATTCCCGCCGATCGTCAACTGTCGCAATATGACCGTATCTGCGTTCGCGGCCGTGACGTTCCCGCCAACAGAGATGACAGTGTGCCCGGCCGGCTCGACGGCGCACGGCACCCCCGCAAACCGTCCAATAAAATTGGTCGGCTGACAGCCCATGGCAAGGATCGAGTCCGACCCGGCCGTGACATTGCGTCGCACCCTGATCGTCGACGGCGCGGACTGCGCGTCCAGGACGGCACCCGAGGCGACGTTCACATTGCCGACCACGTCGATCACGGCGTCGGGCTGGATGGAGCACACACCGGTAACCGTGATGCTGGCGTAGGTGCCGGACGGGATCTGACCACCCGAGCAGGTATAGGCCGTCGCGCCGTTGGATCCGGCAGCGAGCGCCGTCCCGCTCGGGACGACAAGCGTTCCTGTCGCCAGCAGAAGCCCCAGACCCCCGAGCCGCATTGCCTTTCGCATGTCGCTCCCTCTCTCTTCCTTCGGCCCTCGGCCCTCGGACGAGCCGACCAATCCGGTCCTACACCCCCGACGCCGGACAGGCCCCTCGTTTCGCAAGAACTCCAAGCCTTCTAGCGGGTTCCACTCCCGAGCTGGTTTGTGCTCATTAAGTCGCCTGGATAGCGCTTACGTCCGGTCAGTCCCGTTTGAGCCGACGCGGACTTTCCCCCTCATTGTCCGCGGAAAGGAGCTGGTTTGAGTTGATGACACCAAGAAACCATCGGCAACGTCGGGGCCGTCCGACCACGCCGCGTGGGAGGGCGGTCGCCCGGTCACGACCGATGTATGCCCGGAGTCGGGTCGGCCGAGACGTGCATCTCGAGGTCGTAGGCCGAGACCACGGCGCGCGCCAGCTGCGCCTCTTGGTGGCCGATGAGGTATCCGACGGTGCGTCCTAGGGCATCCGCCGAGATGGTCAGGACGCTGTCGAGGGAGACCGCGCTGGACGCCCGCGGTTCAGTCTGCGCTCCGACGGCTTCCGACGAGGTGGAAGACGCGGCTGAGCTGACGGTACGGATCCCGGCGGCCGGCCTCCAGCTCTACTGCCGCGACCTGCGCGAGGTCCGTGACGGGTAGCGGCAGGTCCAGCCAGTCGCTGAACAGCCATACGCCGTACCACGCCTCCGGCGTGACCTCGTGGCGTCGCAGCAGGACGGACAGGTGCTCCACCGTGTCGCCACGGGTGGCGGCACCGAGCACGCCGACCTCACCGGAGGCGCCGAATGCGGTCAACGCGTCGGCCCAGCGCCCCTCCAGAGCAGGCCGGACCGCCAACGTGCGGGCGTTCAACGCCAAAATCGACACGACGCCGCCCGGCGCCGCGCACCGGCATACGGCGCTCACGATGGGCTCAGGCTGTGGCAGGTACATCAGCACCCCGTGACACAGCACCACGGCGAACTGCTCGCCGCCGGTAACCTCGACGGCGTCCTCACCAGCACCTTCCACGAGCCGAACCCGGCTCCGCACGGCCACCGGTTCATCGCGCAGCCGCTGCGCCGCCTTCGCCAGCATCGCCGCTGACGCATCGAGGATCGTGACGTCGAAGCCGAGCCGGGCCAAGGGGAACGACTGGTGACCTGCTCCGCCTCCGACGTCCAAGACCGTCGAGGGCCGTCCGGGTACATGCGCCAGTAGCTGCTGGTGCACGACGATCGTGCGGACCTGACCTTTGACCGTCAAGTAAGCCCCATCCACGAACGGACCGGCCAACGCGGCCCAGGCATCATCGGGCACGTAGGCGATGCTCCCACCCTCCGCAAGCAGGCTGTGCTGCGGTGGGTGTGGAAGGCCCGAACCAGGCCGGCCCTTGGTCGGGCTGCAGCTCGGCTGCGGCCCCGCCTCTCTCGGTGATGCCGTCCCACCGTCCGCCTCGTCCCGGAACCCGGCCCCGGCGCCCCCGCGTTGTGGTGGACGTGAGCGGGCCCAGCACAACGCCGTCGGCGCCCACGCGGGAAGGGTTCCTCGACGCCGGCGACGGTCAGCGCGTGTGGTGGGGCGAGTACGGCGACCCGCACGGCATCCCGGTCGTCCTCGTCCACGGCGGACCCGGCGGCGGCAGCGTGCCCGCGATGATGACACCGTTCGACCCCGGCACCTTTCGCATGATCCTGTTCGACCAGCGCGGGTGCGGGCGCAGCACCCCTCACGCCAGCGACCCGGACGTCAGCCTGGACACCAACACCACACCCCACCTCGTGGCCGACATGGAACGGCTCCGCGTCGCGCTCGATATCGAACGCTGGGTCATCTGTAGCAGCTCGTGGGGAACGACACTCGCGCTGGCCTACGCCCTCGCCCACCCGCAGCGGGTCCTCGGGATGATCCTGCGCAGCATCACCACCTACAGCGCGAGCGAGCTCGCCTGGTTCTACCGGGACGGCGCCAACCACCTGCTCCCCGAACGCTGGGAGGAGCTGGTCACCGCGCTGCCCGAGGAGGAGCGGGACGATGTCGTCGGTTCGTTCCACGCCCGACTCGAGTCCCGCGACGACGCGGTCCGGCTGCCCGCCGCGCACGCGTGGTGCCGGTGGGAGACCGCGGGAATGCTCTCCGAGCCTGACCCGGTCGTCGAAGCCATCTTCGCCGACCCCCGGTTCGCGGTGGCCTTCGCCCGCATCAGTGCCCACTATGCGCTGCACCACGGGTTCCCCGTGGGCGGGCCGCTGCTCGACCGCGTCGGCGAGCTGGCCGGCATACCCGCTGTGCTCGTGCAGGGACGGCTCGACCCCTGCACCCCGCCGGTCACGGCGTGGCGGCTGCACCGGGCCTGGTCCGGCTCCCGACTGCACCTCCTCGACGACGAGAGCCACCGGCTGACCGGGGCCGCCGCGGTCCTCGCCGACGAGGCGGGACGGATGGCCGAGCTGGTCGGCACCGCCGGTGCGGCCTGTGCGGGGAGCTCCTAGCCGGTCGCCAGGGTCTCGTAGGCCGGCCGGAGGACACCGTCGGCGATCACCTCGAGCATCGCCTGCACGACGGTCGGGTCGAGGTCGGACTGGTCGGCGACGGTGGCGACGCCTCCGACGAGCCGGCACAGCTGCGTCGCGTCCGCGGTGGGGCGGAGCGCGTCCTGGGCGGCCAGCGACGCCAGGACCAGCTCGGAGGCGGTACGCAGCCCGACCGCCTTGGGGTAGGTCGGGCAGTCGGGGTGGTCCAGCGCCCAGGTGAGCTTCGCGGCACCGCCCTTGTGCAGGGTGATGAGACCGACGTACTCCGTCAGCCAGCGCAGCAGGACCTCCCGGGGTGAACCCCCGTCCGCCACCGCCTCTTCGGCGACGTCGTGGATCCGCGCCGCCCAGCGCTCCATGAGCGCGTTGACCAGGCTCTCCCGGTCCGGGAAGTGTCGGTAGAGCGTCCCGGCGCCGACCCCGGCCCGTCTGGCGACGAGATCGAGCGAGGCGTCGTAGCCCTGCTCGCGGAAGACCTCCGAGGCGACCTCGAGGATCCGGGCCCGGTTGCGGGCGGCGTCGACACGCACTGGACGGACTCCTTCCTCGCGTGGGTCCCACCGGCTCAGGACCGGCATCCGGAACGCAGGACGCATACCGGCTTGCTAAACGGAGAGTGTCTCCGTATTGTCGTCCGAAGCGGAGGTTCTCTCCGAATAGTCTAACCGGTCGTCGGCGGTGATCACCACCGACACCAGAACAGGATCCGGTCGATGTCCCTGACCCGCTCCCTCCCCGACTCCCCCACCACCCGCACCGACGCTTCCCGCGCTCCTGACGCTCCCGGGGCCAAGCCCAGCGGCCGCATCCCCCGCGCCTCCATCGGGATCGGGATCGTCCTCGTCGCTCAGCTGATGCTCATGCTCGACGCCACCGTGGTCAACGTGGCCCTGCCCCACATCGCGACCGACCTCGGCTTCTCCGCCGCCTCGCTGTCCTGGGTGATGAACGGCTTCACCCTCGCGATCGGCGGCCTGCTCCTGCTCGGCGGGCGGCTCGGTGACGTCTTCGGTCGCCGCCGCGCCTTCGAGATCGGGCTCGCCGTCTTCACCCTCGCTTCGCTCGCCGGCGGCTTCGCCACGACCCCCGCGATGCTCATCGCCACCCGGGCCCTCCAGGGCGTCGGCGCCGCTCTCTCCGCGCCCGGCGTCCTGGCCCTGCTCACCACCTCGGCGCCCGACGAGGCCGCCCGCCGGCGCAGCCTGGCCCTCTTCGGCGCGGTCACCTCTGGTGGCGCGACCGTCGGGCTGCTGCTCGGTGGCGTCGTCACGGACCTGGGCTCGTGGCGGTGGACGCTGTTCATCAACGTGCCCATCGGCATCGCCGTCCTGGCCCTCGTGCGCCGCTTCGTCGACGAGACCGAACGCCGTCCCGGGCGGTTCGACGTCGCCGGCGCGATCCTCGCCACGACCGGGTCGGTCCTCGTCGTCTGGTCGCTGATCCCCGCACCCGAGCAGGGCTGGCTCTCGTGGCGCACCCTCGGCGGACTCCTCGGCGGACTGGCACTCATCGCCGCCCTCGCCGTGGTCGAGCGCCGCGTGTCGCACCCGATGATCCGGCCGGACCTGGTCCGCGACCCCGCCCGGGTGCTGTCGCTCGCCGTCATGGCCCTCGTGGTCGGCGCGCAGTTCTCGCTGTTCTTCCTCGGCGTCCAGTACGTGCAGCACGTCCTCGGGTACGACGCCCTCGTCGCCGGGCTGGCCTTCCTGCCGCTGACCATCGCGATCTTCGCGATGTCGCGGGTCACCCCACGGCTGCTCGGCCGGTTCGGGCCGGCTCCGATGATGATGACCGGAACGTTCGGGTTGGCGATCGGCTTCGCGTGGCTCACCCTCCTGCCGCACGCGAACGGGTATGCCGCCGGGCTGTTCGGGCCGCTGATCCTCAACGGGATCTGTGCGGCGCTGGTGTTCATGCCCGTCACGGCGACCGTGCTCACGGGCGTCGAGCCACAGCACGCAGGGGCCGCCTCGGGCCTGCTGCAGACCGTGCAGCAGCTCGGCGGTGCCGTCGGTCTCGCGGTCATCGTCTCCGTGTATGCCGCGCACGCCACCCCGGGGCAGTTCCTCCCGGGGGTCGAGGAGGCGTTCCGGACCGCGGCCCTCTTCGACGCGCTCGCCCTCGTCGGATCCGTGGCTCTGTTGCTCGTCACCCGACGGGTGCGCGGGCCGGTCCGACACTGACGGGGCTCACTCGACCGGAGGCCGTTGCCGAGGTGGTACCCGGGTGGCGATACCCGGGTACTCCCTCAGCAGCCCCGACCGGTCGTACGTCAGCTCGCACTCCACGCCGAACCTCGCCGCCGTGTAGTGGAACGTCGGTCCGTCGTCTCCGACCGCGGTGAGGGTGTACGCCTGCTCCAGGCGCTCGACCCGAAGGTCGAGCGCGCGGACGAACACCGCTGGTACCGGCACGACGACGCCTTCGACGTAGGTGAGCCGGTGGACCGGGAGCGTGTTCGTCACGACGGACGACTCGAAGTCGACATCGGTGCACCCGTCCAGCAGGGACCGGTGCCGCCCGTCGACGCTCCATCGGTCGTCGGTGTCGCGACTCAACACCACCTGACGCGACCCGGCGGCCGTCATGCTCGTCGCGTGCACCGTCAGCGTTCTCCAGGCGCTGTCCAACGTCACGTCGTAGCCCACCGACCACAGCGCCGAACCCTCGCGGGCGGACGTGTGACCACTCATTCGATAGCCGCCGTCGTGGCGGTGGAAGAACGCCACCTCGAATCCCGTCCTGACGTCGCGATGGCTCCAGCTCGCCGCTGCGGGGAGAGGGGACAGTCTCATGGGTCGAACTGTCGCGGAGCCGTGAGCCCGGTGCAACGTCTCGAGGCCTCGGGACCGTTGCAGAATCTGGTCAGCCGGTCCTGAGCTCCCCTCACGCTGCTCGTGGCAGCGCTGCTCTGGGCGGCGTGCCCTTCCTCGTCGTGCCGCGGTGACGCAGGGTGAAGGCATGAACGATGACCCAGGGCAGCGACTCGACCACGAGCTCTACCGGAGCCTCTACGAGAGCCGGACCATCCTGCTCGGCGAGCCCCTCGAGGACCGCAACAGCAACCGGATCTGCAACGCCCTGCTCGTCCTGGCCGCGCAGGACCCGCGCGCCGAGATCCGGCTGCTGATCAACTCACCCGGCGGGTCGGTGCCCGGCATGCTGGCGATCCGCGACTGTATGCGGGCCATCCCCAACGACGTGCGCACCGTCAACCTCGGAATGGCCTACAGCGCGGGGCAGTTCCTGCTCGCGTCGGGGACCAAGGGCAAGCGGTCCGCCATGCCCCACTCCAAGGTCCTGCTGCACCAGGGATCGGCCGGCATCGGTGGTACGGCCATGGACATCGCCATCCAGGCCAACGACCTCCGCCAGACCCGCGACACGGTGCTGGCGTGCATCGCGGAGGACACCGGCCAGTCGGTCGAGCAGGTCGAGGAGGACTCGCGTCGCGACCGGTGGTTCACCGCGCCGGAGGCACTGGACTACGGGTTCATCGACATCATCGTCAGCTCGCTCGACGACGTCATGCCGGCCCGGCGCACGTCGATCGGGTTGTCAGCGGCCGGAACCGAGCGCGTGGAAGGACGGTCGGCGTGATGAGCAGCTACACCATCCCCTACGTCACGACCCGCACCGGCAACGGCGAGCGGACGGTCGACATCTACAGCCGGCTCCTCGCCGACCGCATCATCTATCTCGGTACCGGCATCGACGACGGGGTCGCCAACGCGGTCATCGCGCAGCTCCTGCACCTCGAGAACGACAGCCCTGACACGCCGATCTCGTTGTACATCAACTCCGTTGGTGGGTCGATCCCCGCCACGCTGGCGATCTACGACGCCATGCAGTTCGTCCGCCCCGACGTGGAGACGACCTGCGTCGGTCAGGCGGCCGCGACGGCCGCGGTCCTGCTCGCCGGCGGCGCGGCCGGCCGCCGGAGCATCCTGCCGCACGGCCGGGTGGTCATCCACGCTCCCGCGGCCGAAGGCCGAGGCGCGATCCCGGACCTCATCCTCGAGGCCGACGAGGTCGAGCGCATCCGGCTGATGCAGGAGCTCATCCTCGCCTCCCACACCGGACGTCCGACCGAGCAGGTGCGGCGCGACACCGAACGCGAGCTCATCCTCACGGCCGACGCGGCGGTGACCTACGGCGTCGTCGACTCGGTCATCACCAGCCGACCCCGGTGAGTCAGGCGGCCAGGCAGACCGGTCCGGACAGCGGGTTCGACGCCGCCTCCGAGGTCGACAACCGGATCCCGGCCGACAGGGTCAGCTGAGCCACCGTCACCTCGAGCGCCCCGGCGACGGCCGCCAGGATCTCCGACGACGGGTCCTTCTTGCCGCGCTCCAGCTCGGACAGGTACTGAGGCGACACTCCGGCCCGCTGCGCCACGTCGGCGATCCGCTCACCGCGCCGCACGCGGTCGGCGCGCAGCTGCTCGCCGAGACCCTGGCGCCACAGCGGTTCGACCTCGCCACGCGGCGCGTCACGCATACGCAGCAACCTCACGACGTCACCCATGCGACCGACGGTAGCCGTCCGAGTACCGTGCGGCGAGGCGTCCGCCCGGCGTTCGCTACGAGCGAAGCGTCGGAGCCGGCGAGCGCGACGTCTCTCCTATGATCGCGGCACGACATCGGAGGTACCCATGAGCCCTGAACCGACACGCGTCGACTTCCCGAGCGAGGGCGGCGTGACCGTCGCCGCCTACCGCTGGGACCCGCACGGCGACCCGACGGCCATCGTGCAGCTGGCGCACGGCGTCGGCGAGTACGCCCGGCGCTACCAGCCGCTCGTCGACTACCTCGTCGGTGAGGGCTACGTCGTGTATGCCCACGACCACCGAGGGCACGGCAGCACGGCCCGCTCCCCGCAGGAGCACGGCGTCCTCGGTGAGAACGGCTGGGCGGAGCTCGTCAACGACTACGGGCGGATGAGCGCGGTCGCCACTGCCGACCACCCGGGCCTTCCGCTGGCGTTGGTCGCCCACAGCCTCGGCTCGTTCGCCGCGCAGCAGTACCTGCTCGACCACAGCGCCGACGTGTCAGCGGTCGTGCTCTCCGGCACCGCGGCCATCGACCTGCTCGAGCCGAGCATGGACCTCGACGGACCGATGGACCTCAGCGGTTTCAACCTGCCGTTCCAGCCCCAACGCACCGACTTCGACTGGCTGAGCCGCGACGAGGCCCAGGTGGACGCCTACATCGCCGACCCGCTCTGCGGCTTCGGGCTCGACACCGTCGGCACCCGGGACATGTTCGTCGCGGCCCGCCAGCTGGCCGACCCGGCACGGGTCGCCGCCATGCGTGCGGACCTGCCCGTCTACGTCGTCGTCGGCACCATGGACCCCGTGGGCGGCGGCATGGTCCTGGTCGACGAGCTGGTCCGTCGCTACGAGGCGGCCGGGCTCCAGGACGTGACCCTGGTCGCCTACCCCGCGGCGCGTCACGAGGTGTTCAACGAGACCAACCGCGCCGAGGTCTTCGCGGGGCTGGGCGCCTGGCTGGCGTCGAAGGTGGGCTGACCGCAGCCCGGTCTCAGAACGCTGTCGGCTGCGTCGTCGGGCCGGACGGTCCCCGACCGAGGAAGCGCAGCAGGGTCGCGTTGAACCGGTCCGGCTCGTCGAGGTTCACCGGGTGGCCGCAGCCCTGTAGGACGACCGCCTCGACCTTCTCGTTGCCCTCGGCCATCTGCGTCGCGTGCTCGGAGGGCCAGAACTGGCTCTCCGAGCCCGCCACCATGAGCACCGGGCACGTGGCCCGGGTGACGACGTCGCGCCAGTCGGCGGCGGCATGGTCCCGCAGCAGGGGCAGGGTGACGGGGTCCGCCGCGTCGGCACCCATGGGGGCGGAGCCGGTCTCGGCCATGATCGCCATCACCGTCGCCACCGTCTTGTCCATGCCCATCCCCCGGCCGGTGGGCGGGATCCCGCGGTCGAAGAACGTCCCCACGTTGTCTGCGGTGAGCCCGTAGAACCCTCCTGTCCAGTCGTCGCGGTTGACCATCGCCGGGCTCTGGTCGACGGAGACCATGCCGAGACAGCGCGCATACCCGAACAGGTCGAGGTAGGCCCAGATCGAGCTGGCTCCCATCGACCCACCCACGAGGTATGCCTGGTCGAGCCCCAGGGTGTCGAGCAGCTCGTGGAGGTCCATGCCGTGGCGACCAAGCGCTGACCGTGCCCCGGTCTCTCCGACGCCCCGTGGTTGCGCCGGTCGAAGGCCACCACCCGGTATCCCGCGTCGAGCAGGGCGCGGGTCGTGAAGTGCCAGCTCGTCGCGGCCGCGAGGAACCCGGCCACGAGCACGACAGGCGCCCCCTCCCCCTCGTCGGTGTACGAGAGGCTCACGCCGTCGGAGGTCCGGAACTGGGGCATGCGGCTCCTGCGGTCATGGGTGGCGGTGTCGAGCCGAGGCTCAGGGCTGCACGACCACGATGGCAGGTGACCGCGGCTTCCGCCGCCCCGACGTCACGACGCTCTGAGGAACCGGAGGTAGAAGGCGACGAAGACGAGCACGATGCCGACGTTGGCGGCGAGCCGTTCCCAGGCCAGGTTCCGGAAGAACAGCAGGTCGACGGTGACCACGACGGCGATCATGCCCAGCGCGTACAGCACAGCGAACGGGCGTCGGTCCATGACAAACCTCCTGCGCCGGGCGGCGTCTGCGGGGCGGCTCCGGATGAGGACGCCACCGTCGGCGTCGCCAGTCTCCCGCCCCGAGACGTGAGCCGGCTGTGAACCGACACTCGGGTCACGTGGAGGACGGTGCACCGGAGTCGGGGTCGGGGGCGGGCGCGGGGTTCCGGGCCGACGTCAGCCGGGCGGCGACGGTCGCTGCAGCGATGGTCAGCAGCGCTCCGAGCAGGAGGGCGGCCGCTTCCCCGGGGCGCAGGAGCTGCAGCTGGGTACCGAGGGTCGCGGCGGCGACCGGCACGCCCAGCTGCGCGGCGGCCAGCACCGCCATCGAGATCGGCGTCCCGGTGAGGGCCGCGGCCGCGTGGGCGGCGACCGCGGCGGCGGCCAGGACCACCCCCAGCAGGATCATGGAGGGGTCCTGGCCGAGCTCGCGCAGGTCGAGCGACGCGCCCAGCCAGACGAAGAACAGGGGCGCGAAGAGGCCTTCCGACACCCCGAACAGCTGCCGGGCGAGTCGCCGCGGTGGCCCGATGGCCGCTACCGCCAGGCCCAGCGAGAACCCGGCCAGCATGATCGACACGTGGACCTGCTGCGCCAGCGCGGCGAGCAGCAGCAACAGGAGCACGCTGACCCGCAGCTCCAGCGCGAAGCCGCGTCGCTCGGATCTGCGGTGCGCCACCAAGCGCCACCCACGACGTTCGACGAACCACAGCACGACGAACGTCAGGCCGGCCGCGACCAGCATGACGACGGCGCCGATCGCCGCCCGGTCGGCGTGGGTGGGGTCGATGACCAGTGGCAGCGCGACGATGCACGCCGCGTCCGCGATGGCGACCTGGGGTAGCAGCTGGAGCACGGCCGGGCCGGTCAGCCGTTGCGCGTCCACGACGGGCAGGATGATCGCCGCCGAGGACGAGGCGAACAGCACGGCGTACAGCAGGCCGTGGTCGGTCCCGAAGGTCCGACCGACCACCGTCCCCAGCACGGCGGCAACCAGACCGACCACGGCGAGCCGCCCCACCGCGCGGGGCACTCCGCTCAGGAGGCGGCGGTCGCGGATGGGCACGTGGGTGCCGGCGATGAACATGAGCATCGCGAACCCGACGTCGGCGAGGAACGTGAAGGTGGCTCCCCCGGGGTCGACCAGCTGCAGTCCCGTCCGACCGACCAGCACGCCCGCCGTGAGCTCGCCGACGACGACCGGGATCCGGAGCCGTTCCGACCAGGCCAGCAGCGGCCCGGCCAGCCCCACGGCCACGACCAGGGCGAGCATGCCGAGCGTCACGGCGACCGGGACCCGCCGGGCCGGCTGCGGTCCTCCTGCTGCGCCATCCGTGTCACGTCAACGCCTCGATGAACGCGACCGGCTCGCACCGCGCCGGCGACGACGACGGTCGGCCGCATCGCCACAGACTAGAGGGAGGGACCGGCGGTCAGGCGCCGCCGTGCACCTCGAAGACGGCGTAGCCGAACCCGTCGACCGTCGCGACGTCGCCCGTGACCGTCACCCCCTGCGCCAGCAGGGGGACGGCGCCGATGAGCTGCGGAGCCGTGACCGTCGCGGCGGCGCGGCGCGGGTTGACGACGACGAGGTGGCTCTCGTCCCGCACGTACGTGAACGGGTAGTCCTCGTGCAGCACCCGGGTCGTGGCCCGTGTCCCGAGCGCCGGCGTCGCCCGGCGGAGCGCGACGAGCCGCCGCACGAGGTTGAGCGTCGACGACGGGTCGTCCTCCTGCGCCGCGACGGTGGGCCGCTGTGGGTCAGGGTCGACCGGGAGGTAGAGCCGCGACGGGTCGGCGGTCGAGAACCCCGCGTTGGGCCCGTCGTCCCACTGCATCGGGGTGCGGCAGCCGGCCCGGTTGTATCCCGGGTTGCACACGGCCCCTTCGACGTCGGGCATCCCGGGGAGGTACCGCATACCGATCTCGTCGCCGTAGTAGATGCACGGCACCGTGCCGAAGGTGAGGACGAAGGTGAACGCGGCCCCGAGCTGCTCCGCGGTGCGCGGCCCGCAGCAGAGCCGGTCGAAGTCGTGGTCGGCGGTGGCGAGAATCACGGGCCGGTCGGGGTCCACCTCGCGAGCGGCCTGCCACCCCTCCAGGAACGGCCGGGTGCTCCCCAAGCCCTCGGCGTCGAAGAACGGCGGCTCGCACGGCTGGAAGGGCAGCGTGCCCGCCGCGTGGTTGTCGAACAGGGTAGCGTGCTCCCGCATGATGACGAGGAAGAAGTCGGCGTCGAAGGCCAGCCGCTCCCCCGTGCGCGGCTCCTGCCCCTCGGGAACGATCACGGCGTCGGGGTATGCCGTGTCGAGCCACTGCCGGACCTCGCGCCACACCGCCGTCGTCAGGTCGAGGGCCCGCGTGCTCGGCCGCTCGTCCTTGACGAGGGAGAACGCCATGTCCACGCGGAACCCGGCGACTCCGCGCTCCAGCCAGAAGCCGATGATGTCCTGGAGCGCCTGCACGTTGCGGCGTGGCCCGGGGGCGTCGACCGCGTCGCGACCGTCGCGACCGTCCCCGCCGTCGACCCAGCCGAAGTTGAGGGCGGGCTGCTCGTCGTAGAAGTTCTTGAGGTACCACCCCGGTCGCGGACCGGGAGACGGCACCCAGGCCGGGGTTCCCGGCAGGTCGTCCGCGCGCGGGGCCGGTGGGGGCGTCGTCGTCCAGACGTAGCGGTCGCCCTCGGGGTCCGGGCCGCTCGCCCGCAGCTCCCGCTGGAACCAGGGGTGCTCGATGGAGGTGTGCCCGGCGACGAGGTCAAGGACGATCCGGATGCCACGCTCGCGGGCGGCCTCGACGAGGGCGACGAGGTCGTCGTTGGTGCCGTACCGCGGCGCGACCTGGAGGTAGTCGGCCACGTCGTAGCCGGCGTCGACGAAGGGTGAGGCGAAGCACGGGTTGAACCAGATCGTGTCGACACCGAGCGAGGCGATGTGGTCGAGATGCTCGAGCACGCCGGCCAGGTCGCCGATCCCGTCGCCGTTGCTGTCGGCGAACGACTGCGGGTAGATCTCGTAGATCACGGCGTCGCGGATCCAGTCCGAACCCATGGTGGATAGCGCTCCCTCGTCGGTGGCCGGGTGGCGGGTCAACAGCCGCAGGCGCAGCTGCCGCCACACCCGCCCTCGCTGGGCGCGTCCGGGCTCGGCAAGGTAGTGACGTCGAGCCGGCACGCACACGACGCCAGGACCGGCACGTCGGCCCGGGCCGTGGCGACGGCGAGCTGCTGGGCCACCAGGCGGGCCTCTCCGTCACGCCCGAGACGGACGAGGCACTCGTGGTAGCCGTGCAGGCTCCAGACGTTGCCGGGGTGGTGCACGGACCGGCTCACCGTGGGGTCGAGCCCGAGGTCGGCGGCATACACCGCGGCCGCCTCGTCCACCCGTCCCTGCTCCAGCAGCAGGGCGCCGTAGGCGTGACGCGTCGGCTGCATCCAGCCCCACGGCTCGTCGTATGGCAACGCGTCGTCGAGCGCGATGGCCCGCCGCAGGTGCTCGAAGCCGGCGTCGACCTCGCCCCGGCGGTAGGCGATCTCGCCGTCGAGCATCGCCTCCGCGATGGCGAGGATGTCGCGCGCGGTGTTGTTGAAGAGGAACCGCGAGTCCGGCACGGCCGCAACGGCGTCGGCGAGCTGGGCGCGGGCCTCGAGCGCTCCCGCGACGTCGCCGAGGGCGGCCCGGGCCACCCCCCGCCCGTAGAGGACGGTCGCCGTCGTCGTGCAGTAGAGCGCCTGGTCCTCCGGGAGGGGCGCGGCCGCGAGGTCCTCCCACCGGCCGAACCGCACCAGCACGTGGGTCCGCAGGGGCACGAAGGCCTCCAGCCAGTCGGCCATCGGCGGAGTCTCGGTCCGCAGCAGCTGCGGCGTCAGCTGCGCGGACAGCTCGGCGGCAGCGGAGACCGCGTCCTCGTAGCGGCCGAGGAACATGGCGGCATACACGACGAAGTGCAGGTCGTGGGCGCGGTAGAGGGAGTAGAAGTTCAGCGGTCCGGCGCGCTCCACGAACCGCCGGTCGGCGGCCACCGCCCGCCGGTTGGCCTCGATCGCGGCGTGGTAGTCGCCGACGAGGACGTCGATGTGGCTGGGCATGTGCAGCAGGTGTCCGGCGTCGGGCACGAGACCGCGCAGCCGGTCGGCGCTGCGCAGCGCCGCCTCCGGACGGTCCGACATCTCGAGCAGGTGGATGTGCAGGTGTAGGACGAACGGGTGACGGTCGCCGCCCGGCAGCGCGAGCGCCGCATCGAGGAGCCGCTCGGCCTCCACCGCACGGGATCCCGACGCGGGGGCTCCGGTGACCGGCTCCCACAGCGCCCAGGCCGTGACGTTGACGAGCGCGTCGGCCGCCAGGGCCAGGACGTCGAGGTCGGTGGGGAACGCCGCCGCGACCTCCGCCATGGCGTCGGCGTAGGCCTCGTGCCCGGCCGCCCAGGTCTGCGGGTCGTCCGCCTGGACCCCGGCGTACCGGGCCGTCAGCGCCCGGACCAGGGCGGCCTCCGGCGTCCCCGAGGCCCGCTCCCCCGCGCGCTCCACGTCCTCCTGCGCGCGGTCGAGCTCGCGGTGGGCGCGGTCGAGGCTCGCCGGCAGGTCGACCGGGTCGAACGCGTCCCATCCCTTGTTGTAGTTGGGCCCCACGACGTAGGCGATGCCCCACCGGGCCACCCACAGGTGCGGGTCGGCGGCGAGCGACCGCTCGAAGCAGGCCAGCGCCTCCTCGTGGTTGAAGGCATACGCCCACACCAGCCCCTGGTCGAACCACGCCTGCGCGTCCACCGAGTCCGTGTCCACCGGTCGACGGTGGCTGCCGAGGTCGTAGGCGTCGCTCATGCCTGGGAGGGTAGCGAGCCGGCCGAGCCACCGCAGGTCCGCCCGTCCGCCTACGCTGCTCGGGTGGCTGGGCAGACCGCGGGCGCCGTCGGGTCCGGCGCCGTCCCCCTCTCGGTGCGGCCGCTCGACCCGTCGACCTGGGACGGCTTCGCGGCCCTCGTCGAGCGCAACGGCGGGGTCTGGGGCGGCTGCTGGTGCATGGGCTTCCACCCCGAAGGGCTGCACCGGGCACCCGCTCGCCACCGGGCCGAGAAGCGGGAACGGGTCGAGTCGGGAGGCGCCCACGCCGCCCTCGTGTATGCCGGCGACGACTGCGTGGGGTGGTGCCAGTTCGGCCCGCCCGCAGAGCTCCCCCGCATCAAGCACCGCCGGGCGTACGAACAGGGCGCCGAGGCCGACCCTGCCGCACCGGACTGGCGGATCACCTGCTTCTTCGTCGACAAGGGCACCCGGCGCCGCGGCGTCTCGGCGGTGGCCCTCGACGGAGCCCTCGACCTCGTGGCCGGCCTCGGCGGCGGCGTCGTCGAGAGCTTCCCCGAGGCCGCCGAGGGGCGGAAGGTCTCGTCGTCGTTCCTGCACAACGGCACCCTCGCGCTCTTCGAGAGCCGGGGCTTCGAACGGGTGCGCCCGCTGGGCAAGAACCACTGGCTGGTGCGCCTCACGGTGCCCGGACCTGGCCGCTGAGGCGCTCCGACCCCCGTCGGCTCAGCCCGCTGCCAGGCGGGTGGCGACCTCGCCGGCGAGCGCCACGTTGTTGCGGTAGGCGGCCACGTTGACGTCGAGGCTGCGCCCGTCAGTGGCCCGCTGCACGTAGTCGAGGAGGAACGGCGTCGAGTCGTGCCCCACGACGGCCGCCGACCCTGCCGCGGCTAGGGCCTGCGCCAGCACGGCGTCGTGCTCCGCGCGGTCGAGCTGCTGGTCCTCGGGGACGGGGTTGGCGACGACGATGGCCCCGTCCACGCCCAGCGCGTCCCGCGCCCGCACCAGCCGGGCGGCCTCGTCGGCGTCGGCCACCGCATACTCGACCTCGAAGCCCGAGTCGGCGACGTAGAACCCCGGGAAGCGCGTGGTGCGGTAGCCCACGACGGCGATCGAGAGGGTCTCCAGCCGCTCGAGGCTCGCCGGGATGTCGAGGATCGACTTGACCCCGGCCGACACGACGAGGATCGGGGTGTGCGCGAGCACCGGCAGGTCGGCCGACTCGTCGAAGGTCATCGACGCCTCCCGGTGCACGCCCCCGAGGCCACCCGTGGCGAAGACGCGGACCCCGGCCCGGTGGGCGAGGAAGGCCGTCGCGGCCACGGTCGTGCCCCCCGACAGCCCCTTCGTCGCGGCGACGGCGAGGTCGCGCAGGCTCACCTTGCTCACCGCGTCGCTGCGCGAGAGCGTCGTGATCTCGTCCGTGGTGAGCCCGACCGCGGGCCGTCCGTCCAGCACCCCGATGGTCGCGGGCACCACCCCCGCCCGCCGGAGCAGCTCCTCGGCCGCCAGGGCGACCTCCAGGTTGCGCGGCCGCGGGAGCCCGTGGGTGAAGATCGTCGACTCGAGCGCGACGACGGGCTGCCCGCCGTCGAGCGCCGCCCGCACCTCGTCGGAGACGGCGAGCGCGGCGCTGGTCGGGTGGGGCACGGAGGGCCTTTCGGTCGGGGTCGGGCGCGCAGACGCTACGGCACCCGGCCGGGCGCGGCGCTCAGGGGTGGCTTGCGCTCCCCCGCTGCGACCGCTCCCGCTGCGCGGTCATGTGCCCGTCGAACTCCTCCCGCCAGCCCTCGCTCATCGCGATGCCGGTGCGCCGGGCCTCCTCGGTGCTGAGCTCGACCGGGAAGCCGAAGGTGTCGTAGAGGACGAACAGCTCGGCCCCGGTCACCCCCGAGCGCCGGTAGCCCTTGAGCTGCTTGATCCCCTTGCGCAGCGTGCGCCGGAACGCCTGCTCCTCCTTGGACAGGACGGCCACGACCTCGTCGGCCTGTTGTGCGACCTCGGGGTAGTGGTGGTCGTAGATGCCGGCGATGGTCGGGATGAGCTGCGGGAGGAAGTTCTCCTCCAGGCCGAGGTCGAACGCATACCGCACCGCACGGCGGATGAGGCGGCGCATGACGTAGCCCTGTGACTTGTTGCTCGGTCGCACCCCGTCCACCGCCAGGAAGGTCGCCCCGCGCAGGTGGTCGGCGATGACCCGCATGGAGAGGGTCTCGTCGCCGTAGGCCCGGCCCGAGAGCTCCTCGAGCATCGCCACGATCGGCCACAGCAGGTTGATGTGGAAGACGTCGGGCTGGTCGGACGAGGCCGCGGCGATGCGGGCCAGACCCCCGCCGTAGTCGACGTTGCGCCTCGGCAGCGGCTCGAACCCGGTCTCGGTGCGCCGGTACTCCATGAAGACCGAGTTCCCGATCTCGAGGTAGCGGCCGCAGTCGCAGTTCTGGTGGCAGTGCGCGCCGTAGCGCGGGTCGTGCTGCACCTGGGGGAAGAGGTAGAACATCTCCGAGTCCGGCCCGCCCGGCTCGCCGACCGGCATGTCCTCGGCGCTGCCGCCCCGGCACCACCAGTTCTTCTTGCCGTAGAACGCGATCCGCGCCCCGCGGTTGCCCAGCTCGGCGCCCCGCTCCTCGGTGTCGAGCTCGACCTGGTCCGCCGAGACCCCGGCGGCGGTGAACAGCTCGGTCCAGATCGCCGCCGACTCGGTGTCCTTCGGTATGCCGTGCTCCGGGTCGCCGATGAAGCACGAGACGTAGATGCGGTCGGGGTCGAGGCCCACGCGCTCGGTGAGGAAGGTCCACACCTGGCGCAGCTGGTGGTCCTTGAAGTAGTCGCCGAGGCTCCAGTTGCCGAGCATCTCGAAGAACGTCGTATGCCGGTTGTCGCCGACCTCCTCGATGTCCTGCACGCGCAGGCAGGTCTGGCTGTCCGCCACGCGCGAGCCCTCGGGATGGTCGGCGCCGAGGAGGTAGGGCAGCAGGGGCTGCATGCCGCTGCCCGTGAAGAGCGTGGTCGGGTCGTCCTTGGGGATGAGGGGGGCTCGGGTGATGACGGCGTGCCCGTTCTCGGCCATGTAGTCGAGGTACTTCGTGCGGATCTCGTCGGCGTCCATGGCCCGAATTCCACACTAAGGACGCGGTGGTGTCGATAGACCAGGGTCGGGGTTGCTGTCGCGGCGAGCGTGCGTTAGCGTCGTTCCCGCACGGGGGATGCGCACTTGGGGCGCCTCGCCAGGTTCAATTCCTGGGTCCTCCACCAAAAGGGTCGGGCGCCGCGGCACCGTCATGTGGATCCCAGCGTCAGGTGGACTCGACGCCGTGGCGCCACTCCCGGTGGCGACCCTCGGCGATGAGGGCCAGCCGCCGCAGCGCCTCCTTGTTGCGTGCGGCGATGAGGGGCTGCCGCACCGCCCGGGGGACGATGGTGCCGGGGCCGGCCACCGCGTCCTCCACCATCGTCACGTCACAGGTTTCGTCACCCCACCCCTCGATGGTCAGCTCGACCCGCGCCTCGCCGAGCGGCCAGCCCTTCGCCTGGATGACGAGGCGGCTCGACGGTTCGGCCTCGAGCACAAGGCTCTCGTCGCTGACGACGGCCGGCCACACCCCGAACGAGTGGGCGAGCGCGCTGCCGGCCGCGGGCCAGGTGAGGTCGACCGCCTGCACCCGAGAGGCGCCGACGACCCAGTTGGCGTAAAGCCACCCGTCCGCCAGCACCGCCCAGACCGCGTCGGCGGGGGCCTCCACGTGGCGGACGACCTTGGCCACCCCCACCCGGCTCAGCCCCGCAGCCATGACAGCCTCCGTCCGACCGGACCCGTGCGCACCCCGTCGAGCACGCCGTCGAAGACCCCGCCGAACACCGTGTCCCACGGCCCTCGGGTGGCCTCCCCCGCCGCATCCGGCTCGTGCACGTTGCCCGGGGTCGGGCCCGTGACCGTGCGCTGGAGCCCGCCCGCCTTCATGAGCGGGGTGACGAGAAGGTCGAAGACACCGGGCAGCAGCCGGAACCCGAGCACGGTGACCGGGTTGGCCGGACCCACGTCCGTGTCACGCGCGGGCTGGTCCAGCCGCCGAGCGATGGTGCGGGCCACCCGTTCCGGAGACACGACCGGCGGTGGTGGCATCCCGTGCCGACCGGCATACGTGCCCGCCTGGACGTAGACGGGGGTGTTGACGCCTCCCGGTGAGACCAGGCTGACCTGGATGCCCGGGGTGGCGCGGGCCTCGATCTGCAGACAGCGCACCAGTCCGTGGACGGCCCACTTCGCCGTGACGTAGGAGCTCATGTAGGGCGTGGCGATCTTGCCCAGCAGCGAGCCGACGACGACGAGCCGGCCGCTGCCCCGCGCCTCGAACCGCCGCAGGACGGCTCGAGCGACGGTGGCCGTGCCACCCAGGGTGACCTCCAGCGTGCGGTCGAAGACGTCCGCCGGCACCTCGGTGAACCGGCCGTAGGCCAGCACCGCCGCGCTGTGCACGACGGCGTCGACCCGACCGAAGCGAGCCTCGGCGGCGTCCAGGAGCGCTTCGACCTCGTCCGGCTTCGACACGTCGGTGGGCACCACGAGGGTCTCCCCCGGACACTCGAGCGCAGCGGTGTCGAGCGCCGCCCGGGATCGGGAGGCGAGCACGACGCGGCGGCCCTCGCCGCTGAGCAGGGCTGCGGTGGCGCGACCGATGCCGCTCGACGCGCCGGTGACGACGACGACCGCGTCGGGCGGTAGAGCTGTGGACGCGGCGCTCACGGGGTCAACAGCACCTTCACGCAGCCGTCCTGCTTCTTCTGGAAGATCTCGTAACCGTGCGGTGCATCGGCCAACGGCAGCACGTGGGTCGCGAGGTCCTGGGTGCCGAGGGGGTCGCTCGAGTCGAGCACGAGCGGCATGATCTCGTCGACCCACCGCTTGACGTGGGCCTGACCCATCCGGATCTGCACGCCCCGGTCGAACAGCTCCATCATCGGCATCGGGTCGACCTCACCGCCATAGACCCCTGAGATCGAGACGGTGCCGCCGCGGCGGACGGACTTCATGGCCGTGTGCAGCGCGTCGAGCCGGTCGATGGCGATACGGTCGATCATCGGACGGGCCAGGACGTCAGGCAGCAGGCCGACGGCGGTCTGGGCGGCCTGGGCGACCGGGGAGCCGTGGGCCTCCATGCCGACGGCGTCGATGGTGGCGTCCGGTCCGCGGCCGGAGGTCATCTCGATGAGCGCCTCCGCGACGTCATCGACCTGCCGCACGTCGACCACCTCGACCCCCCGGCGTCGGGCCAGCTCGAGACGCTCGTCGACGAGGTCCACTCCGATGACCCGCTCGACCCCTTGCTGCAGGGCGATCCGGGCGGCGAACTGGCCCACCGGCCCCAAGCCGATGACGGCCAGCGTCCCACCCGCCGGCACGTCGGCGTACGCCACGGCCTGCCAGGCCGTCGGGAGGATGTCGGACAGGTAGAGGTACTGGGCGTCGGGCCCGTCGTGCGGCACCTTGATCGGGCCGAAGTGCGCCTGCGGCACCCGGAGGTACTCCGCCTGGCCGCCGGGCACGGCGCCGTAGAGCGAGGTGTAGCCGAAGAGCGAGGCCCCCTTGCCCTGGGCCTTGACCTGCGTCGTCTCGCACTGCGCGAAAAGCCCTCGGCTGCACATCCAGCACGACCCGCAGGAGATGTTGAAGGGGATGACGACCCGGTCGCCCGGCTTGATGTGCGACACCTCCGCACCGACCTCCTCGACGATGCCCATCGGCTCATGGCCGAGGACGTCGCCCGGGGTCAGGTAGGGCCCCAGCACCTCATACAAGTGCAGGTCGGAGCCGCAGATCGCCGTCGAGGTGATGCGCACGATGGCGTCGGTGGGTTCCTGGATGACGGGGTCCGGGACCTCCTCGACGCGAACGTCCCGCTTGCCCTGCCAGGTCAATGCCTTCATGTGGTGCCTCAGTCCGTCGGTGGCGTCGTCGTAGGGAGCCGACCGAGTCGGTTCCTCCCAGGGATCTACCCGTGGCCGAGGACGGGCAAACCGCGCCGGGCCGCCGCACGGCCGATGGTCTCGGCCACGCGCTCGGGGTGGGTGAAGAGGTTGTTGTGCGACCCCGGCAGCACCTCCACCTCGACCCGAGGGGCGGCCACCGCGGCGGTCGCGAGCTGCTCCAGCCACCACCGCGGCGCATAGCTGTCGGCCTCTCCGGCGGTGAGCGTCAGCGGCATCGCCAGCTCGCCGACCCGTTCGTCGGGACGGTCGCGCATCCCCGACCGCAGCACCCGCGCGACGTCGAGCCGTCCCCGGGCGAGGGCGGGCAGGATGACGGTCTCCCGCAGCGAGTCGCGCCGGTATGCCGTGAGCGTCGCCCCGGCGAGGGGCAGGAACCGTCGCTGGCGCGGGGTGAAGGTCGGGCCGGCCATGACGAGGGCGACGTCCGCTCGATCTCTCTGCAGGTCGAGCGCGGCGGTCAGGGCGGCCTGAGCGGCGGTGGAGTGACCGACGACGGTGACGGGGCCCTCCGGCCGGGACCGCACCCAACGGGCCGCCGCGCGGCCGATCGCGTGCACGTCGGGGCGGGTGGCGTCGGCTCCCGGTACGCCGAAGCCCGGCAGGTCGAGCACGGTGCAGCGCCACCCCCGTGCCGCGACGGCGAAGGCGGTGGGGAAGGTGTAGGCCGGCAGCCCGAGCCCGGGGAGCACGACGACCTCACCGGGCTGCTCGATGCCGGTCGGCTCCGCCACCCAGCCGTGCACGCGCAGGGTGTCCACGGTGAACCAGGCGTCCTGCGGTTCCTCCGTGGGCGAGGGAGTGAGACGGGCCTGCGAGGGGTACGACATGGGCGTAAGCGTGCCCGGTGCGCCGGCCTCGCCGTGCAGCGGGCCACCCCACGACGGATCGAGACACCCATGGCTTTGCGCTTCCGACCCCGCGGCAGCGAGCCGGCCCCCGGTGACCTGACCGACGACCTGGCCGCCGACCGCGACCACCGGGTCACCCGCGGGCGGCACGACGCTCACCGTGCTCACGACGGAGCCCACGACGGGCCGGACGAGACGCCCGACAGCCCGGCCGACCTCTCCAAGCCCTCGCTCAAGGCGGTCCTGCGCCGGGCCCGGGCCGGGTTCAAGGAGGACCACCTCACCGACCTCGCCGCCGCCCTGACCTACTACGCGGTGCTGTCGATCGTTCCCGCGCTGATCGTCCTGCTGTCGGTGCTCGGGCTCCTGGGCCCCGACGCCACCCGCCAGGTCGTCTCCCAGGTGGAGGCGCTGGCCCCGGGCTCGGCGGCCAGCTTCGTCGAGACCCTCATCTCCCAGGCGCAGGCCAACCGCACCGGCGCCGGTCTGGGGGCCGTCGTCGGCGTCCTCGTCGCCCTGTGGTCGGCCTCGGGCTACGTGTCGGCATTCATGCGCGCCTCGAACGTCATCTACGACATCGGCGAAGGCCGGCCGATCTGGAAGACCCTGCCGATCCGCGTCGGCGTCACCGTCTTCGCCGTCGTCGTCCTCTTCGTCAGCGCCGTCATCGTCGTCGTGAGCGGGCCCGTGGCGCGTCAGATCGGCGACATCATCGGGGTCGGCGACACGACGGTGCTGCTGTGGGGCATCCTCAAGTGGCCCGTGCTCGTCGTCCTCATCTCGCTCCTGCTCGCCGTGCTCTTCTGGGCCAGCCCCAACGCGAAGCAGGCCGGCATCAAGTGGGTGAGCCCCGGAGGCCTCATCGCGGTGCTGCTCTGGATGGTGGTCTCCGGCATCTTCGCCGTCTATGTCGCCAACTTCTCCAGCTACGACAAGACCTACGGCTCCATGGCCGGGGTCGTCATCTTCCTGGTGTGGCTCTGGCTGAGCAACATCGCGATCCTCCTCGGCGCCGAGATCAACGCCGAGCTCGACCACGGCAAGGCGATCGAGGAAGGGCTGCCGCCCGACGCGGCCCCCTTCGCGCTCCCGCGCGACACCCGCAAGCTGGACGCGCAGGAGCAGGCCCGGCTCGACGAGGTCGCCGCGCAGCGCGAGGGCTGACGGCCCTACATGAAGTCGCCGCCGCCCCCGAAGTCGCCACCACCGAAGTCGCCACCACCGAAGTCGCCACCACCGAAGTCGCCGCCTCCCCCGACGTCACCGAAGCCGCTGCCCCCCGCGTCGCCGCCCCAGCCGGCGTCGGTGGCCCCGGGGTCTCCACCGCCCTGATCGGCGGCGCCGGCGTCTCCACCCGTGTCTCCACCGGCGTCCCCGCTGGAGTCACCACCGGTGTCCCCGCTGGTGTCCCCGCTGGCGTCGCCGCCGTCGGCCGCGAACTCCTGGTGCTCCGGTGAGCCGTCGAACCCGCCCATGAGCGAGTCGGCGATCGCCGTGCCGATGACGACGCCGGCGATGGAGCCGAGCATGGAGCCGCCGATGGCGCCCATCATCCCGCCGCCCATCATGCCGCCGCCCATCCCGCCACCGGCATACCCCCGGCCGCCGAAGGTGCGCTGGAGGTAGCCCGGCTGCTGCATCTCGGCCCGGGTCGCCGCCCGCGCCAGCTGCCGCGGGTCGTCGCCCTGCGGCTGCTCACCGGCCGGGAGCGTCTGGGTCATCTCCTGCAGCACCTGCTGGCGCTGCGACGGGCTCAGCTGGGCGAACGCCTGGGCGTGGGCCTGCTCGATCTGCTCCGGAGGAGCCGTGCGCAGCAGGTACCGGTAGCGGGCGATGGCCTGCCGGTCCTGCGCCGAGGCTCCCGTCGTCGAGTCCTGGGGCCCGGCCTGCCCCTGCGGGTAGGCCTGTCCCTGTGGGTATGCGGGGGTCGCAGTGGAGGCGCCGCCCGGGTCCTGCGGCGGACGGCCCAGCAGTCGGTCGAGGAATCCCATGGTTCGCTCCTTCTGGGACCGCGGTCGGAGTCGGCACGCGTCGCGGGAAGGCCCGTCGACGCTCGGTCCCAACGGGTCCAACGACTCGGCCGGAGCGAGGTTCCCCGGGATCTCTCAGGCGAGCCGGCGCACCGCGACGACGGCGACGTCGTCCTGGTGCTGGGCGTGGCTCTGGCGCCGCATCTCCCCCGTCACCGCCTTCAGCAACGTCTCGAGCGCGGGGTCGCCCCCGGGTGCGCCGGGGTCGCCGGGGTCGCGGGGGTGGAGGCTCTCGGCGGCTCCGACCACGGTTCCCAGGCGGTCGATCCCCGTGTCGAGGTCCTCGTCACGCCGTTCCACCAGCCCGTCGGTGTAGAGGACCATCGTGTCCCCGGCCACGAACGGGAGCCGGTCGGCCGTCCGCTCGTAGGCGCCCACCCCGAACGCCGGCCAGCGGGTCCCCGCCCACGACGTGACCGCTCCGTCGGCGTGGAGCACCAGGGGCGGCAGGTGGCCGGCGACGAGGACGTCGACGACCTCCTCGCACCGGTCGAAGGCGAGGTAGGCCATCGTCACGAGCGGGACGTCGGGTGACAGCTCGAAGAGGCGGTCCAGGCCGGACGCCACCGCCGCGGGCCCGGGGTCGGCCGCGACGAGCGCGCGCACACCCGCCTGGAGGCGGGCGGCCGCCGCCGCTGCGTCCACCCCGCGGCCCATGACGTCGCCGATGACGACGACGAACCGGCCGTTGGCGAGGTCGATGACGTCGTAGAAGTCACCGCCCACCTCGGCCCGCCCCGACGGGTGGTAGAGCGCCGCCACCTCCCACCCGGCGAGGTCGGGGAGGCGCCGGGGCAGGAGGGCGTGCTGGAGGGTCTCGGCGGCCCGCTGGGTCTGGGAGAACAGGTCGGCGTTGTCGATGGCCAGCGCGGCGTGGCGGGCCAGGTCGCCGGCGAAGGCCAGGTCACCCTCGCCCACGAGTCGCCAGCTCCAGCCGAACGTCATCGTGCCGGTGATCCGGCCCCGCACCGACAGCGGCACGACGATGGCCGACAGCAGCTCGAGCCGGCGGGTCAGCTCGAGGAACCGCGGGTCCGGGTTGCTGTGCGCGATGGTCTCCTTGGCCAGGGGCGAGTGCACCTCGCCGCGCCCCGTGCGCAGCACCCGTCGCGACACGGTCGGCGCCGCCCCGTCCGCGCGCAGGTTGGCCATCAGCTCCTGCGCCACCGCCCGCTGGCCCGGGTCGCGGTGCTCGACGGCGAGCGTCGTCAGCCGGTCCTCCTCGAGGATCGTCACCCCGCACCAGTCGGCGAACCCCTCGACGGCCAGCCGCGCCACGGTCGCCAGCGTCGCGCGCTGGTCGAGGCTGCCGGCCAGCTCCTCCGACGCAGCGGACAGGAAGGCGAGCTTGCTCTCCCGGTCGGCGCCCAGGGCCTCGGCCCGCAGCCGCTGCAGGGTCTGCGAGCAGACGTCGGCGAGGATGCTCAGCAGCTCGACCTCCGCCGCCTCCGGCCGCAGCACGTCGCCGGCGAACCGGAGCGCCAGCGCGCCGACCGCCTCCGACTCGCCGTCGAGCAGGGGGAAGGCCAGCACCGAGACCTCCCCCGTCGCGGGCAGCTGCGCCTCGAGGTCCGGGTAGTCGCGCCGGACGGCGTCGCGGCCCACGAGGACGACGGCCTCCCCGGTCCGCACCGCGTCGCAGACCGGGGCGTGCACGGTGAGGGGGAACCGGTCGGGCACGAGCGCCTGCATCACGGTGGTGCCGCGCCGCCCGAGGACCACCAGCTCGTCGCCCTCGCGCAGCGCCAGCATGGCCAGCTCGCACTCGACCACCTCGGCGACGTGACGGGTGACCACGTCGGTCACCGTGCCGAGGTCCCGGGCCGCGGACAGGTCCCTCGTCACCCGGCCGAGGCCCGTCAGCCGGCCCAGCTCCATACGCGCGGCCCTTCCGTCGTCATCGTTCGGCGGCGTCCCTCGGACGGCCGTGACGGCCGAGGAGTACGGCGACACCGTAACGGGCGGCCAGGGGCCTGCGTCGGCGAATCGGCGGCGTCGTCTCCGCCGTCTCCGCCGTCATCGCGGACGTCAGGACGCGTACGCGACCTCGACGGCGTCGCCGAGCTCCTGCCGTGTCCACCGGGCCGCGATGAGCACGACGGCGCCCAGGCAGACCACCGCGAGCATGGTCACGGTGGCGGCGGGGTTGGTCAGCTCCGACAGCCAACCCGCGACGAGGTAGCTCAGCCCGGCGGCCGTCACCGACAGCGCGCCGGCGAGCCCGAAGATGGTGCCGCGCCGCTCGGCCGGTGTGACGAGCGAGAAGGTCGACTGCAGCGGGAGCATGAACGCCTGGAGGATGCCGCTGACGAACCACAGGACCACGGTGATGGCGATGCTCGGCCGGAAGGCCGTGAAGAGCAGAGGCACCGGCATGGCCAGCGCCATGGCGATCATCCGGCGGTTCGACACCTGGGGCTCCCAGCGGCTGACGAGAATCACCCCGACCGCGGCCCCGGCGATGGGGGCGGCCATGAGCAGGCCGCCGACGCCCGCGTCCCCGGCATACGGGATGGCCACCGCCTCGGGCGCGGTCACCCCAAGGTTGACCACGAGGCTCAGCCCGAGCAGGCGGCGCAGGATGGGGTGGCGGGCGACGTAGGACGTGGCCCGGCCGAGGTCGCCGAAGAAGCCGACGATGCCCGGGCTGGGCCGCCCCACCACGGGCCGCCGGCGGATGACGAACATCACCACGACGGCGCTGACGATGAAGGTGACCAGGTCCACCAGCAGCGCCCGCGTGGGTCCGAGCCACGCGATGACCACCCCGCCGAGGACGAACCCGAGCGCCTGGTTGACCTGCTCGCCGAGCGCACTCATGCCCATGGCGCCCACGAACACCCGCCGGTCCTCGAACAGGTCGGTCAGCAGCACCTGCTGCGCCGCCACGGCCGGGCCGCCCAGCGTCTCGAGGGCGAAGAACGCCACCAGCAGCACCGGGATCGACACCTCCGTCGCCACCAGCCAGACGAGGACGCCGACCATCACCGCGCGGCTCAGGTGCGAGGCGATGAGGACGTACTTGTAGGGCAGCCGGTCGGCCAACGGGCCCAACAGCGTGCGCCCGAAGATCGACGGCAGGAGGCTCACGGCGAAGGTCGTCGCGGTGGCCAGCGGCGAGGCGGTGCGCTGGTAGACGACCGCGGCGATGGTGAGGCGCGCGATGTAGTCGCCCCAGGTGGACATGCTCGTGGCGATGAAGAGCGGCAGGAACCCCCGCACCGCGAACACGTCGCCGAACGCAGGCATGGAGGATCCTTGCCCCGCATGTCGCACCCGCACCGGGTGGACGTTACCGGTCTATGTCAGGTCGTAGAACGTGGTGTTCGTCGCGGTTCGGCATCGTCTGGCCACGCGCAGGTAATCTTCTTCCAAAGTCGCCTGGGCACCGGGCGGCCGCCCGATGATCCGGCCGATGCCGTCCGCGTCGCGCAGGTCGGCCGGCACCGACTCCGCCGGACGCCCCCGCCACAGCACCGAGGCGTTGCGCAACGACGCGGCGAAGTGCCACGCCGCGCGCAGGCTGGCGGCGTCGTCCTCGTCGAAGTAGCCGCCCTGTTCGGCCGCGGTGAGCCCGGCCATCGTGCCGGTCGTGCGCAGGGTCGGGTCGGCGGCGCCGTGCTGCAGCTGGATGAGCTGCACGGTCCACTCGACGTCGGTGAGCCCGCCGGTGCCGAGCTTCAGATGCGTACGCTTGTCGGCCCCCCGCGGCAGCCGCTCGGACTCGACCCGGGCCTTCATGAGGCGGATGTCGCGCACCTGCCCGGCGGTGAGACCGCCCTCGGGGCAGCGCACCGGCTCGACGACGTCCATGAACGCGGCGCCCACGTCGGGGTCGCCGGCGACCGGCCGCGCCCGGAGCAGGGCCTGGAACTCCCACGTCGCGGCCCAGCGCCGGTAGTAGGTCGCGTAGGCGGCGAGGCTGCGGGTCAGCGGGCCGCGCTTGCCCTCCGGGCGGAGGTCGTTGTCGAGGACCAGCGGCGGGCCCGGCCCACCCGCGCCGACCAGCCGGCGCAGCTCCTGGACGACGAGCACGGCCCGGCGCTGGGCCTCGTCGTCCGACACCTCACCCGTCGCACGGTGCACGAGGATGACGTCGGCGTCGGAGGCGTACCCCATCTCGCGGCCGCCCAGGCTGCCCATGCCGATGACGGCGATCCGGGTGCCCAGCGGCTCGCCGAGCTGGCCCACGACCTTGCGCTCGGCGATTCCGAGGGCGACGTGGAGGGTGGCTCCGGTGAGGTCCGAGAGGGCCGTGCCCACCCCCTCGATGGCGGCCTCGCCGGCGAGGTCGGCGCTGGCGACGCGGAACAGCTCGTGGCGGCGCAGCGACAGCACGGCGGCCATCGCGGCGTCGGGGTCCTCCTGCCGACCGGCGGCGCTGCCGAGGGTCGACGCGAGCTGCTCCTGGCTGCGCGGGGTCAGGCCGCCGGCCTCGCCGAGGATGGCGACCGACTCCGGCGACTGCACGAGCAGGTCCGCGGCATACCGGCTGCGGCTGAGGGCCCGGGCGAGCCGTTCGGCCGAGCTGCCCTCGTCGCGCAGCATCTTGAGGTACCAGTGGATCGCGCCGAGCTCCTCGCTGACCCGCCGGAACGCCAGCAGCCCCGCGTCGGGGTCGGCCTCGTCGGCGAACCACCCGAGCATCACCGGCAGCAGCGTGCGCTGGATCGCCGCACGGCGCGAGACCCCGGTCGTCAGGGCCTCGAGATGGCGCATCGCCCCGGCCGGGTCACGGAAGCCGAGCGCGGACAGGCGGGCCCGGGCGGCTTCGGGGGTCAGCGAGACGTCGGCGCTGGTCAGCTTGGCCGCGGAGGCGAGCAGCGGCCGGTAGAAGAGCCGCTCGTGGATGCGGCGCACCTCCCGCGAGCGCGACTGGCGCAGGGCGACGACCTCCTTGGCCGGGTTGGCCCGCAGCCCGACGGCCCGGCCGAGCCGGCGCAGGTCGGCCTCGGAGGTCGGCATGAGGTGGGTCCGCCGTAGGCGGTGCAGCTGGATCCGGTGCTCGAGCGTCCGCAGCAGCCGGTAGGCCTCGCCGAGCGACAGCGCGTCGTCGCGCCCGATGTAGCCGCCCTTGGCCAGTGCCGACAGCCCCTCCAGGGTCGTCGCCGAGCGCAGCGAGCGGTCGGCGCGCCCGTGCACGAGCTGGAGCAGCTGCACCGAGAACTCGACGTCGCGCAGGCCGCCCCGCCCGAGCTTGAGCTGCCGGTCGGCCTCCCCCGCGGGGACGTGCTGCTCGACCCGCCGGCGCATCGCCTGCACGTCCTCGACGAAGTGGTCGCGCCCGGCCGCCTCCCACACCATCGGCGAGATGGCCGCCTTGTAGGCGTGGCCCACCTCGAAGTCGCCCGCCGACACCCAGGCCTTGAGCAGGGCCTGGAACTCCCACGTCTTGGCCCAGCGCTCGTAGTAGGCGCGGTGGCTCGCCACGGTGCGCACGAGCGGACCGGCCTTGCCTTCGGGGCGCAGCGCCGGGTCGACCGGCCACAGGGTCCCCTCGCCGGTCTGGGCGGAGCAGGCCTTCATCATCGACGTCGCGAGCGCGGTGGCCACGGTGAGGGCCCGTTCCTCGTCGACGCCCTCGGCCGGCTCGGCCACGAAGATGACGTCGACGTCGGAGACGTAGTTGAGCTCGCCGCCCCCGGTCTTGCCCATGCCGATGACGGCCAGGCGGGCGTCGCCCGCCCCCTCGCCGAACTCCTCGCGGGCGATGGCCAGCGCCGCCTCGAGGGCCGCCTCCGCCAGCCAGGCCAGCTGCTCGGCGGCCATCGGGAGGTAGCCCACCGGGTCGCGCGACGTCAGGTCGAGGGCCGCGATGGCGAGCAGCTCGCGGCGGTAGGCGATCCGCAGGGCGTCGTAGGCGGTCAGCGACCCTCGCGTCTCCGGCGCCACCGCGGCGACGAGGGTCTCGCGCAGCCCCCGGGCCGTCGGGGCCGTCGCCTCGGCGACGCACCGCCAGTGCTCGGGGTGGCTGACGAGGTGGTCGACGAGGGCGATGGACGCACCGAGCACCGCGACCAGGCGCTCGCGGGCCGGCCCGGCCCGGCGCAGGGCGGCCAGCAGCGCGGCGCCGTCGGTGTCGTGGTCGGGCACGGGTCCCCGGGGCGGGGCCGTCGACCCCGGTGGCCGCCGGCGGGTCGCCGCGCGGCGCCGGTCGCGCAGCGACTCGACGATGCGCACGAGCCCGAGGAGCGCCTGGTCGGGGTCCGCGGCGGCGCTGAGGGCGTCGGGCAGACCGTCGTGGAAGAGGTCGTCCAGCGGGTCGCTGAGCCCGGTGAGGGCGGGGTCCTGGAGCAGGCGCTCGGCACGCTGCGGGTCGGCGAAGCCCAGGCGGGCCAGCTGACCCGTCGTCGTCCCGCCCCGGGCACCCAGCCCGCCGGGGGATCCCGACAGCCCTGTCGGTCTCGTCGTCATCCCGGCGCGGCTAGAGGCGCGGCAGGTAGCGGTCGAGCTCGAACTGGGTCACCTGGCTGCGGTACTCCTCCCACTCCTGCCGCTTGTTGCGCAGGAAGAAGTCGAAGACGTGCTCGCCCAGCGTCTCGGCGACGAGCTCGCTGCGCTCCATGACCTCCAGGGCGCGGCCGAGCGACAGCGGCAGCGGCTGGATGCCCATGGCCTGGCGCTCCTCCGTCGAGAGGTGCCACACGTCGTCCTCGGTCTCCGGCGGCACCTCGTACCCCTCCGCGATGCCCTTGAGACCGGCGTTGAGCATGAGCGCGAAGGCGAGGTAGGGGTTGCACGCGGCGTCGAGCGACCGGATCTCGACCCGGGTCGACTGGCCCTTGCTCGGCTTGTACATGGGGATCCGGATCATCGCCGAGCGGTTGTTGTGGCCCCACGTGATGTACTCCGGCGCCTCACCACCGCCCCAGAGCCGCTTGTAGGAGTTGACCCACTGGTTGGTCACGGCGGTGATCTCGGCGGCGTGGTGCAGGATCCCGGCGATGAACTGCCGCCCGGTCTTGCTCAGCTGGTAGGGCGCGCCGGCCTCGTGGAACGCGTTGGTGTCGCCCTCGAACAGGCTGAGGTGCGTATGCATACCGGAGCCGGGGTGCTGCGCGAACGGCTTGGGCATGAACGTCGCGTAGATGCCCTGCTCGAGCGCGACCTCCTTGACCACCGTCTTGAAGGTCATGATGTTGTCGGCCGTGCTCAGCGCGTCGGCGTAGCGCAGGTCGATCTCGTTCTGCCCGGGCGCCCCCTCGTGGTGGCTGAACTCGACGGAGATCCCCATCGACTCGAGCATGGTGATGGTCGCGCGTCGGAAGTCGTGGCTGCTGCCGTGGGCGACGTGGTCGAAGTAGCCCGCGTCGTCGGCCGGGCGGGGCTGCCCACCCGGCTTCGGCAGCTTCTTGAGCAGGAAGAACTCGATCTCGGGATGCGTGTAGAACGTGAACCCCTGCTCGCCGGCCTTCCAGAGGGCCCGGCGCAGCACGTTGCGGGGGTCGGCGATGCTCGGTGAGCCGTCGGGCATCTGCAGGTCGCAGAACATCCGGGCCGTGCCGGGGTGCTCGCCGCGCCACGGCAGCACCTGGAACGTCGAGGGGTCGGGCTTGGCCAGCATGTCGGCCTCGAACACCCGGGCGAAGCCCTCGATGGCGGATCCGTCGAACCCGATCCCCTCCGAGAACGCGCCCTCGAGCTCGGCCGGGGCGATGGCCACCGACTTCAGCGTGCCGAGCACGTCGGTGAACCAGAGCCGGACGAACCGGATGTCACGCTCCTCGATCGTGCGGAGCACGAACTCCTGTTGACGGTCCATGTGACGATCCTGCCGCATGGACGTTTCCCCGGAGTAACGCCGGGCCCGGACCGCCCGAAAGCCGTACCCCACCGCACGACCCGTGGGGGCGTTCAGCCCTGGAGGACCGACTGCGCGCTGAGGTACCCCGGTATGCCGCTCACTCCCCCGCCGCGGCGGGCGCCGGCACCGGCCAGGGTCACGGCGGCGTGCCCGGTCTCGACCCCCCAGGTCCCGACCTCCCAGGGGTGCTGGGCCCAGGGCCACTGAAGGGCGCGGTGGAAGATGTTGCCGCCCGGCAGCCCCAGCTCACGCTCGAGGTCGGCGGGGCTCTTGACCTCGATGCACGGGTGGCCGGCCGCGTCCCGCATGACGACGTCCGCGATCGGCTCGGCGAGCACCGAGTCGAGCGCGCGCAGGGCGGCGGCCAGCGCGTCGTCGCGGCGACGGTGCTGGCGGGTGAGGGACCGGCCCTGGAAGAGCCGGGCCGGCGTGTGCAGCGAGAAGAGGGTCAGCGTCTGCGCGGTCGTGGCGGCCAGCTCGGGGCCGAGGATCGACCGGTCGGTGAGGGTGTGGCAGTAGACCTCGCACGAGGCCAGCGGCGGCAGCCGCCCGCTCGAGGCCACGGCATACCCGTCCTGCAGCTCGGTCATCGCCTCGTGCACGTGCAGCGTGCCGGCGAACGCCGCCTCCGGCGCGACGGCCGGGTCGCGTAGGCGTGGGAGCCGGGTGAGCAGGAGGTTGACCTTGAGCTGGGCGCCCTCCGGCGGTGGGCCCCCGGCCACCGGGGCCGCTCCGGCGGCGCCGAGGAGCCGGTCCATGACGGCCGGCGCCAGAGCGCTGTGGACGTGACCGCG
This sequence comes from uncultured Actinomycetota bacterium, assembly GCA_963752705.1. GTDB lineage: Bacteria > Actinomycetota > Actinomycetes > Actinomycetales > Dermatophilaceae > Lapillicoccus. The sequence continues at coordinate 1,464,067 of CAVVZM010000003.1, read as the reverse complement.
GGCGGACCTGGTCACGTCTGCGTCGAGCCAGACGACCTCGCCGTCACCGCCGACCGACACGGCCTCGGCGCCCGTGACGACCTCGGCCCCCGCCGCGACGGCCGCGCGCGCCAGGGCGTCGGTGACGGCGCCCATGCCCCCGACCGGCACGTCCCAGTCACCGGTGCCGCCGCCGACGAGGTGGTAGAGGAAGCAGACGTTCTGAGCCAGGCCCGGGTCGTCGAGGTCGGCGAACGTGCCGATGAGGCCGTCGGTGGCCACGATGCCGCGCACGGTGTCGTCGGCGAAGGTGTCCCGCAGCAGCGTGCCGAGCGGGCGACGGGTCAGCGCCCCCCACAGCTCGTCGTCTCCGGCCAGCTCCTGCATCTGGGACTCGGACCGCAGCGGTTCCAGCATGGTGGGCCAGATGCGCCCGGCGATACCGGCCATCCGGGCGTAGAACCGTTGCCACGCCTCGAAGTCCGCGTCGGAGCCGAGCGCCCGGACGAACGACGCCCGGGTCGCCTCGTGGTCCTCCGCGTCGACGAGCAGTCCCCGGGTCGGGTCGCTCGGCAGCGGCGTGTAGGACGAGAACCGGCGCCGCACGAGGCGCAGGTCGAGGTCGAGGTCGGCGGCGAGCTGCGGCGGCAGCAGCGAGACGAGGTAGGCGTAGCGCGAGAGCCGCGCGTCCACCCCGGCGAACGGGCGCTCCGACACGGCCGCCCCGCCCACGTGGGCCAGCCGCTCGAGCACGAGGACCCGGCGCCCTGCGCGAGCGAGGTAGGCCGCGGCGGTCAGCCCGTTGTGGCCCGCACCGAGGACGATGTCGTCGTACGCCGCGGGCCCCATCCGTCGATCCTCCCAGAGACGCACGACCGGCCCCCGGGAGGAGTCCCGGGGGCCGGTCGCTGTCCGTCGCGTCCGCGGTCAGCCCGCGAAGGCCACGTGCACCTGCAGCTCGTCGCCACCGTCACGGGTGTGCGTGACCGTCATCGACGTGCCCGTCCCGGCGACCTTCACCGAGTTCTTCGGGTTGGCCTTGCTCCAGTACCGCTCCGGGTCCGTGTCGTCGAAGACCGGGATGGCCGGCGACGACGGGACGACCGTGGCGATCCCGTTGCGGTGGAAGGTCACTGCGTCGGTGGCCTCCTGCCCGAACGTGGCGTCGAACGGCTGGCGACGGTTGCCCAGGAGGACGTTGCCCGACAGCACGACCGGCGCGGGCCGGGCGTCGACCGGGAGCACCAGTCCGGCGCCGGGGTGGTCGATCGTGTTGTTGTCGTTGAAGGCGTTGTCGACGTAGCTGACGAGCAGACCGTTCTGGTAGGGGAACCGCTCCACCCAGTCGGGCTTCGTGGTGGCCCAGCCGAAGTTGTACGGGCCGGTCTTCAGCGTCGCGTCGTACCCGGTGTAGGTGCGGTTCTCCGCGATGTAGTAGCGCGACGTCACCTTGGTGACCGTCCCCGAGATCACCGTGAAGCCCTTGGCCGTCCACGACCCGGCCCCGGCCTCGACGTCGTCGACCGCGCCGGCCACGCCGTCCTTGGTGACCGTGACGTCGTCGATGAACGCGCCCTTGAGGGAGAGGCCGCCGTCGGTAACGTACTTGAACCGGAACTGCACCGTCGTGCCCTTGTAGGCCGAGAGGTCCCAGGACCGCTTGGTCCAGGCCGAGCTGCCCGTCAGGGGCGTGCCGACCGGCTTCCACGTCGACCCGCCGTCGGTCGACACCTCGCCGTAGAGGTAGTCGTAGTCCTTCTCGATGTCGGCCTGCACCCAGGCGTCGACCGAGGCCGACGTCGTGGCGCCGGTCAGGTCGACCGCGCGGGCCAGGGTGGACGTGAGGTTGTCGGACTGGCCGCTCCACCACTCCTTGGTGCCGGAGTGCGGGGTGTTGTACGGCGTGGTGGTCGTCTTGTCGGGCAGCGTGACGACGACGGCCTGGCTGTTGTTCTTCATGTCTTGACCGGCCGGGCCCAGCTTGACCGTGGCGTCCTCGCCGTACTTCACGGTGCGGTAGTCGAGCCAGCCCAGCTGCAGCTTCTCCCACGCGCCCATGTAGCCGGGCGTGGTCCCGATCGAGTCGGTGCCGTGGTTCAGCCACGAGCCGCCGGACATGAGGGTCCAGAAGCCGGTGCCGTTGTCGCCACCGTTGGTGTCGTAGAGGTCGGGCAGACCGAGGTCGTGGCCGAACTCGTGGGCGAAGACCCCGAGGCCGCCGTTCTCCGGCTCGGTCGTGTAGTCGCCGATCCAGAGGCCGGACGTGCCGAGCGGCACGCCGCCGAGCTTGTTGGTGTCGGGGCCGGTCTTGTTCGCGTCGGTGCTGTAGGCGTACCAGCGGTGCGACCAGATGGCGTCCGTGCCCTGGGCGCCGCCACCGGCCTCCTCGCCCTCACCGGCGTGGATCGCCTGGAAGTGGTCGATGTAGCCGTCGGGCTCGTTGAAGTCGCCGTCGTGGTCGTAGTCGTAGCGGTCGACCTTGTCGAACTGCTTGAGGTAGGTCGTGATCTCGGCGTCGCTCTTGCCCGCGGCCTTCTGCGCGTCGAACCAGGCGGTGGCGGTGTCGCGGATGTAGCTCCAGTAGCCGTTGCTCTGCGCGACCTTGTTGCTGCCGTAGCGCGCCTCGTTGAACGGCACCGTGACCCAGTTGGAGACGTCGCCCTTGGCGAGGAACCGACCCCCGGACTGCTTGAGGTAGAAGTCCTTGAACGACTCACCGGAGCCGAACATCAGGTCCTGGTAGTGCGCCTGGTCGAAGTCCTTGACCCAGTAGGTCGAGTTGTCGTCGGTGCTGTTGCCGTCCCAGACCCGGTCGGGCTCGGGGATCTGGTTGTGCACCGGGCCGGGAGCCGCCGACTGGCCGGCGAGCGTCTTCGTGCCGAAGTCCGTGAGGATGGTGAAGATGTCCTCCTCGCGGTTGACGTCGTAGGACACGAACTTGTCCTTGGACGTGGCGTCGGCCGGGTTCTTGGCCACCTTGATGACCTGCTTGCCGCCCCGCGTCTCGAGGGTCGCCTCGCCCTTGACCAGCTTGGCGACCGCCTCCTGGCGCAGCTGGGCCTGAGCCTCGGCCAGCGGGTTGGGCAGGTTGTCCGGCCGGCTCGAGGTCGCCGGATCGGCGTCGTTGCCGGGCGGAGCCGCCTGGGCGGGGGCTTGGAGAGCGCCGAACGCGAGGGCGGAGACCGCCACGCCCGCGGCCGCTCTCAGGGACCAGATCTTCACAGGGATCCTCCAGTGTCGGTTGCCGCCGTCATGGATGGACGGCGGGCAAGCGCGCCACGTTAAGCAGGCGTTCGTGCGGCGTCTACGACCTTTGCCAGGAATTTTTGACTCTTTACCCAGGCTTTACGAAGGTTGCTCGCGCATAGCAGACGGGTGGTGGAGGGCCGGCGCAGGGGGCCCCGGGGGGCCGCGAGGTGGGAACTACCCTCGTGTCATGGCTCAGCTGCGCCTGGCGATGGCCCAGGTCAACCCGGTCGTCGGCGACCTGCCGGGCAACGCCCGGATCGTGCGCGACCGCGTGGCCGAAGCCGCCCGGGCGGGCGCCCACCTGGTGGCCTTCCCCGAGATGGTGCTCACCGCATACCCGGTCGAGGACCTCGCGCTGCGCGCCTCGTTCGTCGAGGCGTCCCGCGCCGCCCTCACCCGGCTCGCGGCCGATCTGGCCACCGACGGGTACGGCGACCTGCCCGTCGTCGTCGGCTACCTCGACCGTGCCGACGTCGACACCGCTGACGGTGACCCGGTGCGGGCCCTCCCCCAGAACTGCGCCGCGGTCATCCACGGTGGGCGCGTGGTCGGGCGCTACGCCAAGCACCACCTGCCGAACTACGGGGTCTTCGACGAGTACCGCATCTTCGCGCCCGGCGACACGCTGACCGTCGTGCGGGTCCGGGGCGTCGACGTCGCCATCGCCATCTGCGAGGACCTCTGGCAGGAGGGCGGTCCGGTCGCCCAGACCCGAGCGGCCGGCGCCGAGCTGCTGCTCGTCGTCAACGGCTCGCCCTACGAGCGCGAGAAGGACGACACCCGCCTCGAGCTGGTGCGCCGCCGGGCCGCCGAGGCCGGGTGCGCGCTCGCCTACCTCAACATGGTCGGCGGCCAGGACGAGCTGGTCTTCGACGGTGACTCCATGGTCGTCGGCCGCGACGGCACCGTCCTCGCCCGCGGCCCCCAGTTCGTCGAGAGCCTCGTCGTCGTCGACCTCGAGCTCGAGGCGTCCACCGTGGTGGAGGTGCCCGAAGGCGTCGTGCACGTCGTCGTGTCCGAGGACCCGGCCCCGCCGTATGCCGTGCAGGACCCGCCGATGTACCCGCGACTCGACCCCGTCGAGGAGGTCTGGCGCGCCGTGGGCCTCGGCCTGCACGACTACGTGCGCAAGAACGGCTTCCGGAAGGTGCTCCTGGGGGTCTCCGGAGGCATCGACTCCACCGTGGTCGCGGCCATCGCGGCGGACGTGCTCGGTGGTGAGAACGTCGTCGGCATCAGCAACCCCAGCCGCTACTCGTCCGAGGGCAGCAAGGACGACGCCGCCGAGCTCGCCAAGAACCTCGGGCTCGACTACCGGGTGGTGCCGATCCAGCCGATGGTCGACCCGTTCCTCGACGCGCTGGGGCTCACGGGGATCGCGGAGGAGAACCTCCAGGCCCGGGTGCGCGGGGTCATCTGGATGGGGATCTCCAACCAGGAGGGCCCGCTGGTGCTGGCCAACTCCAACAAGTCGGAGGTCTCCGTCGGCTACTCGACGATCTACGGCGACAGCGTCGGTGGGTTCGCGCCGATCAAGGACGTGCCCAAGACCCTCGTCTGGGAGCTGGCTCGGTGGCGCAACCGGTATGCGGAGGCGCGCGGCGAGGTGCCGCCCATCCCCGAGGCGACGATCACCAAGCCCCCGTCGGCCGAGCTGCGCCCCGGCCAGACGGACCAGGACTCCCTGCCGCCCTACGAGGAGCTCGACGGCATCCTCGCCGGCTACGTCGGCGTCGCCCACGGCCGGGAGCAGCTGGTGGCGCAGGGCTTCGACCCGCTGGTGGTCGACAAGGTCATCCAGCTCGTCGACCGCGCCGAGTGGAAGCGCCGCCAGTTCGCCCCCGGCCCCAAGATCTCCCCCCTGGCGTTCGGCAAGGACCGCCGCCTCCCGATCACCAGCCGCTGGCGCGAGCCCGACGCCCCTCACACCTAAGGGGTCAGATCGTGATGGCGAAGCCGCCCCCGGTCACGAGGACCCGGGGTCCGCGCACCGCTCCTCGTCGCGTTCCGTCGGCGGTCCACGTCCAGCCGGTCCCGGCCGCCAGGGCAGGGACGTTGGCCGGGGTGGTGCGGGCGTTGGCGTAGAGCACGGCCGGCGTCCCACCGCCTCGTGCGTAGACCACGGTCGAGACCACCGGCTGCATGAGCAGGGCGTCCAGCTGGAGGTCGCCGGTCGACTCGACGACGACCGAGACCGAGCCGTCCGGCAGCGCCACGTCGAGAGGGAAGGGCTTGAGCAGACCGTCCGCCTGCACGACGCCGGTGTCGCGGAGACCGCCGTTGGCCAGCCGTCCCAGCAGCGTGCGCCGGCCGCGGGCGTCCAGCGCCCAGTACGAGCTCGTCCCCAGGTCGCCCGGGCGCCGGTTGATGATGGGGTGGACGAGGTCGCCGTCGTGGCCGCCGACGGCGAGGGTGAGCGAGCCACCGGCGGGCACCGTGACGTATGCGCCCCCTGACCAGTTCGCCGCACCGGTCCACGCCGACGGGGGACGGACGACGGTGGCCCCGCCCGCGAGCGCCCCGCCCTCGGCCTCGACGACCGACAGCCCGTGGTACGCGTACCCGGAGATCGAGGCCGCGAGGGCGCCCGCGACCGGGTGGGCGTCGAGGGCGAGCATGGCCAGCTGGCCGTGGATCGTCGACTCAGCGCCGGAGTTGACGTTGACCCGGCCGTCGGTCTCGACCCCGTCGGCAGTGACGCCCGTGGCCGGGTCGTAGACCGCACGACCGCTGAGGTTGGCCCCGAAGAACCAGCCGCCGGCGAGTCCGGCCAGCTCGAGGAAGCCCTCGGACCCGGTCAGGTCGGCCGCGGCCAGGAGGCCGGCCACCCGGCCCTCGGCGCCGTACGCGATCTGGGCCTCGGCCGGGACGGTCGCCCAGGCGTTGCGCGGGCCACCCGAGGTGAGCACCTGCGGGGTGAACGACCCGGCGTCCGAGAGACCCGCCGCCCGCAGCGAGCGGTCGCCGAGCACGCCAGCCGTGCGGCACAGCGCCTGCGGTGCCTCGCCGCCCCACGCGTGCCAGAAGCTCTGAGACAGGGTCCAGGGCAGGATGGCGCCGAACGGCCACACCCCGGTGCCGCCCGACCGCATCGCGGCCACACCCTCGGCCAACCGGGCCAGGGCCGTGCGGGCGCGGGTGTCGTCGGGCGCCGCCTTGACGTAGGCGGCCAGCCCCAGGCACGCCTCCGCCGTGGCGTCCGCGCCGCCGGTGATGAGCCAGGCCGGCACGCGGACGTCGTCGGCGACGAGCCACTGTCCGTAGTGCGCGAGGCTGCCCCGGTCGAGGGCGTCCAGACCCAGGTGCAGCCGGTCGCGCAGGAAGGCCGCGAAGGCCGGATCCCGTTGCTGGAAGGTCGCGTAGCCCTCGCCGACCGCCCAGAGCGTGCGAGCCAGCCAGTAGGACTCGGCCGAGTCCGACGGGTTCGGCGAGTCCGCGGGCGTCGGGGTGAGGTTGAGCGTGCCGTCGGCCTGCATCCACAGGACGACGTTGCCGGCGTTCGGTCCGTCGGCGTCCTGGAGGTACGTGAGGGTGCGCAGGATGCCGCGCGCCTCGGCCAGCGCGCCGCCGCGGGTCGACGCGCCACCGGCGCCCTGGTCGGCCGCGCGCAGGAAGACCACGGCGGCACGGGCGATGTCGTCGGCGTTGTAGGCCCCCTGCGACCAGTAGCCGGTCGCCGGGTCGAGGTTGCCGCCGCCCACGCGCGCGAAACCGCCGCCCGCCTGGGCGTTCGCGTAGGTCCAGGGGGTCAGCCCGGTGGGGCTCGACGCGATGTCGATCGTCGTATGCGTCGACGAGGCCGCGAGGTGCACCTCGTCGAGCAGCCAGCGCAGGTGGGCCAGGTTGGTCAGTGGCCCGGTCCGGGCGGCGGCCGGGGCCGCGGAGCTCGTGCCCGGGACACCGACGACGAGGGCGCCCGCCGCCGTGGCAGCGGTGGCCGTGAGGAAGGTGCGGCGGGTGAGCGTCATGGTCGTTCTCCTTGCGGACGGGCGGCGTGCGGACGGGCGGGCAGAAGTCGTTCGGGAGGAGCGGACGCCTCAGGGGGCGACGTCGGACCACCGGTCGCCGGGGGTGAAGGTCGCGACGCCGAGGGTGGAGTCGGCCTGGCCGTAGTAGGCGAGCCAGCGGTCCGTGAACCAGACGAGCCCCTCGACGAAGGTCACGTTGGAGACCAGACCCTCCTGCTCCTCGTGGGTGCGCGGCTCGATCCACGGCCGGGTCATCTCGGCGAGGATCTCGTGCGGGCGATCGGGGTGCACCAGCAGCTGGCCGGCGGTGTAGCGCACGGAGCCGTCGGGGTGCTTGACCGCGGCGTTGTGCAGCAGAAGGACGAGGCCGTCGTCGGTGAGCAACGGTGGCGGACCGACCTCGACGAGCCAGTCGGAGAAGGTGCCCGGACGCGGCGCCATGAGCGGCGGTTCGGTGTCGAGCACCGTGGGGGTCCAGTGCAGGAGGTCGGTCGAGGTGGCCGTCCAGATGGAGCCCTCCCCGAAGAACATGAGGTACTTCTCGCCGACCCGCTGCGGGAGGATGCCACCCGCCTTGCTCCAGGGCGGGCCGGGGCAGCCCACGCCGTCGGGCTCGCGCCCCTGCGGCTGGAACGTGTCGAACTCCCCCACGATCGGACCGTGCTTGGTCCAGGTGCGCAGGTCGGTGGACGTCGCGAGGCAGAGCCGTGAGTGACGGCGGTCCCAGCCCGAGTACGTGAGGTAGTAGGTGCCGTCGATCTCGGTGACCCGGGGGTCCTCCACGCCGAACCGGTCGTACTCCTCGCTGGGCGAGAGCACCGGCTCCGGCTCGCGGCGGAAGGCGTACCCGTCGTCGCTGCGGGCCATGCCGATGTGCGACACGATGTCGTCCGCGTGGGCGCGGTAGAGCAGGACGACCTGCCCGTCGGCGACGACCGCAGCGGGATTGTAGACACTGCCGGACTCCCAGCCGTCCCCGTGCGGAGCCAGCACGGGGTTGCCCGCATACGGGACGAACGGGCCGAAGGGGAACCGGACGGGGCCGGAGGCCGACTCCGTCGTCGGGACCCCCGTCACCCGCGCCGGGTCAACCCTTCACCGCCCCGCCGACGACGCTCGCGACGAGATAGCGCTGGAGGAACACGTACGCCACGAGCAGGGGCGCCGCCACGATGATCGTCGCCGACGCGAGCAGGCTCCACTGGCTCGTGTAGGTGCCCTTGAAGGCGAACAGCCCCAGGGTGACGGGGAACTTCGTCTGGTCGGGCAGCAGGATGGTGGCCAGGATGATGTCGTTCCACACCCCGATCGCCTGCAGGATGAAGACGGTCGCGAGCACCGGCCGGATCAGCGCGGGGAGGAACCGGAACAGGTAGCGGGCATACCCGACCCCGTCCAGCGCCGCCGCCTCGTCGATCTCCCGGGGGATCGACTTCAGGTAGCCGGTGATGAGGATCGGCCCGACCCCGACGCCCGAGGCCATGATGAGCACGTAGCCCAGCCGGGTGTCGTAGAGGTTCATCCGCAGCGCGAGCTGGAAGACCGTGACGAGCGTGTTGGGCAGGAAGAGCAGGGCCGCGAAGAGGCCGTTCCAGACCCGCGTGTGCTTGAGGTAGCCCCGGGCCACCGGGAAGCCGACCATGAGCGACATGGCCGTGCCCACACCGGCCGCGATGGCGGTGTACAGCACGGAGTTGCCCAGGTATGCCGCGAAGTTGCCCTTGTCCCACGCCGTGGCGAAGTTCGCCAGCTGGGGCGAGCTGACGAGGCCGGTGGGGTTGCTGGTGAACTCGGCGTCGGACTTCAGAGCGGTGTTGACGAGGAACACGAGCGGGTACAGGTAGATGAGGACGACGACCACCAGCAGGGCGTAGAGCCCGATCTTGCCGGTGCGGCGGCGCGGCGCGCGTTCGGGCGCGACGGCCGGGGTGGTGGCGACCGTCCGGGCCGTGACCGCCGCGGGTCCGAGGGTGCTCACAGCGAGGTCTCCCGTCGCCGCAGGTACGCCAACATCCCCAGCGAGACGATCATGACGATGACGAACTGGACCATCGAGATCGCGGCCGCGTAGCCCTGGGACAGGGCGGTGCCACCCTGGGCCCCGCCGAAGCCCTGGGTGAAGATCGCGAGTGAGAGGACCTGCGTGGCCGGGTTGATGGGCCCGGTGAGCACGTAGATCAGCTGGTAGCTCTGCAGGGCCCCGATGACGCTGAGGAGGGTGTTGGCGGTGACCGATGGGGCCAGCAGCGGGTAGGTCACGTGCCGCAGGCGTTGCCAGCTTCCGGCGCCGTCGATCGACGCCACCTCGTAGAGCTCCGGTGGGATCGCCTGCAGCCCGGCGAGGTAGATGACGACGGCGACGCCGACTCCCGACCACACCTGCACGGCGATGACCAGAGGCATGGCCAGCGAGGGCGACCCGAAGAACGCCGACCCGGAGCCGAACCAGCTCCAGACACTGGCCGCCGGCCCGCCGGACGGGTTGAACACCAGGCTGAAGACGAGCCCGATGATCGTCACGCCGAGGATCGTCGGCAGGAAGACGATCGCCCTGGCGAAGTTGCGCCCGCGCAGCCGCTGGTTGAGGAGCACGGCCACGAAGAGCGCGATCCCGTTCTGCAGCAACGTCACCGAGATCGCGAACACCAAGGTGTTCCAGAGGGCATGCAGGTTGTAGCCCAGCTGCGCCGACGAGAAGAAGGTGGCGTAGTTGGCGAGGCCCACGAAGTGGACGGGAAGGAACGGCAGTGAGCGGATGTCGCTGAAGGAGATGGCGAGGATGCCTACCGCGGGGGCGAGCGAGAAGACGACGACGAGCGCGATGCCCAGCGCGAAGATGAGCTGAGCGGTCGACCGTCGACCGAAGAGGAAGGTGCTGCCCTTCACTTCGCTAGTCCGGCAGACCAGTCCGTCTGCGCCGCGGTCGCTGCCGCCATGGCGTCACCGGAGCCCATCGGGGCGACCCCCGCCCAGTTGAACGGCACGGAGGCGGCCGGGCCGGCCTTGGTGTTGGCGATCCAGATGGTGTCCCAGGCGGGCGAGAACTGGGCGATGTTGGCGGCGACGCCCGTGTAGAAGTCGTTGCTCTTGGCGCCGTTGACCGAGGGGGCGAAGCCGGCCTGGTCGTCGAAGAGCGCGTAGTTCTTGGCGAAGAAGTCCAGCCAGGCGACGGCCGCCTGCGGGTTCTTGGCGTTGGCGGGGATCGCGAGCGACAGCTCGACCTTCCCCCCGAGGTTCTTGTTGTCGGCCGCCGTGTCGCTGGCGGGCATCGGGAAGTAGCCGAAGTCGAACGCGGAGCCGCCGGCCTTCTGCAGGCTCGTGACGTTCCAGGTGCCGTCGGCCACCATGGCGTACTTGCCGTTGACGAAGTCGGCGGTCATGGTCGCGTAGGTGACGCCGGCGAAGTTGGGCTCGGCGTACCCGTAGAGCTTCTGGAGCTTGGTCAGGACCTCGAGCTGCTTGCCGTCGTTGAGCTTCACGGAACCGTCGTAGAGCCCCTTGGCCAGCGCGTTCTTCGCGTCGGCGGTCGGGTAGGTGCTCTGGATGATGCCCAGCGTGTTGACGCCGGCCGAGTCCTTGCCCGCGATGCCCAGAGGGGTGATCCCCTTGGCCTTGAGCGCGTCACAGGCGGCCATCATCTCCGACCACGTCGTCGGGACGTTGACCCCGTTGTCCTTGAAGATCTTCTTGTTGTAGTACACGCCCGTGTAGTAGCTGAGCCCGGTGGGCACGCTGTAGCTCTTGCCCTTGTACTTCGTCGCGTCGAGCACGGTCGTGCTGAAGCCGCTGAGGAACGGCTGCCCGGTGAGGTCGAGGAACCCGCCGGAGTCCGCCAGCCGCGCGTCGTCCCCGGCGTTGGCCGCGGGCACGTAGCTCGGGACCTCGCGGGGGAAGGCGACGACGATGTCGGCGCTGCCGGCCGTGAGCCGCGACGAGCGGGCCTGGTTGTACTGCTCGTTGGGGATGGCCGAGAAGGCGACCTGCACTCCGGGGTGGGCGGCGGTGAACGCCTTGTTGACCGCCTGGAAGCCGGCATCCGACCCGGTCGCGCTCGACACGAGCACGTTGAGCGTGCCGCTGACGTCGCCCCCCACGGTCGGGGCGGCGCCGCCGGCGGCGCCTCCGCTGCTGCTGCTGCACGCCGCCAGGGCGGCACTCAGGCCGACGGTGAGCAGCACCATCGGGGTCCGGGTCCTGGTCGTCGCACGGAACTTCGTTGTCACCATGGCGTCCTCTTCATGTAGCCGAAACGTTTCGGGTCTGAGCGGAACGTAGCACCGGGTACCACTCCGGCGCCGCTTGAGACGTGCGACGTTTAGGTGTCGATCCCCGTTACCGGCCGCGAGGCGTCGCGACCGCGCGGGCTCACGCCGAGGGGGCGACGAGGGACTCTCGGAACAGCGCCGCGGTCGGAGGGACGTCGACGTCCGGCGCCGGCTCACCGTCGATGCGGCTCAGGAGGGTGCGGGCCGCCGCCTCACCCAGGGCTCGCGGCGACGTCGTCACCGTGGTCAGGGCCGGCCGGACGTACGCGCCGATCGGCAGCCCGTCGAAGCCGGTGACCGACACCCGGCTCGGCACGTCCACCCCCAGCGCGCTCGCGCGGGCGATGAAACCGATGGCCATGAGGTCGCTGGCGCAGACGACCGCCGTCGGCAGCGGGCCGTCGCCGCCGAGGATCCGGTCGGCCGCGCGGCTCCCGCTGGCCGCGGTGAAGTCGCCGTAGACCACGGTCCCGGGCTGCAGCCCGGCCGCCCGGAGCGTCGTCCGCCACACCTCGGCGCGCTGCCGGGTGTGGATGAGTCCCCGGCGCCCGCCGAGGTGCGCCACCCGGGTGTGACCGAGCTCCACGACCCGGCGCATGACCCCCTCGAGGCCCGGTCGGTGGTCCTGGCGCACCGACGGCATCGGACAGCCGCGGTCGGGGTTGACCGCCACGCTCGGCAGGTCGAGCTCCTGCACCAGGGTGACCCGGTCGTCACGAGTGGCCAGGTCGGTGAGGAACGCCCCGTCGATGCGGTGGTCCAGGGCGAGTCGGCGCAGCCGGTCGAGAGCCGCCCCGCGGGTGGGCGCCATCTGCAGGACGAGGGCGTAGCCACGCCGGCTGAGGGCGACCTCGACACCGGCGATGAACCCGGCGAAGAAGGGGTCGGTCTCGATGACGGTCGGCGGACGCTCCATGACGAGACCCACCGTGTAGGCGCGCTTGCTCGCGAGGCTGCGACCGCGAAGGGACGGCACCCACCCGAGCCGCTCCGCCACCGAGACGACCCGGGCCCGGGTCGCCGCCGACACCCCGGGCCGCTCGTTGAGGGCCGACGACACCGTCGAGATCGAGACGTCGGCCTCGGCCGCCACGTCGAGGATGGTCACCCTCGACCTCACCGCTGCTCCCGGTGCTCTCCATCGGTCGCGGTCGACGGCGGCGCCCCGAGCGCGCGGAGGAACAGGGCCTCGGCGACCGCGGTGCGGCGCAGCTCCTGGGGGTCGACGCTCTCGTCGGGGGCGTGGATGCGGCTGGCCGGCTCCTCGACGCCGATGAGGAGGATCTCCGCCGCGGGATGGGCTTCGGCCAGGGCCACGCACAGGGGGATCGCGCCCCCCTGGCCGGTCGCCACCATGGGGGTGCCGAACGCCTCCTCCATGGCCCGCCCCAACGCGGCGAACGCCGGTCCGTCGGTGCGCGCCGCGAAGGGCCTTCCCAGGGTCTTGGGCTCGACCGTCACGCGCGCACCCCAGGGCGCGGCGGCGATGAGGTGGTCGCACAGAAGTCGTTGTGCCGCAGCAGCATCCGTACCCGCGGGCACGCGCAGGTTGACGAGCGCGCGGGCCTCGGCCTGCACGGCGGCGGTCGCCGACGCGACCGAGGGAGCGTCGATGGCCAGCACGGTCGCCACCGGCCGGGCCCAGACGGCGTCCGCCACCGTCCCACCGCCCAGCACGTCCACACCGTCGAGCACGCCGGCATCGGAGCGGAACCGCTCCACCGGGTATGCCGCCTCGCTCCACCGGCCGTCGTGGGCGAGGCCGGTCACCGTCGTCTCACCCGCGTCGTCGCGCAAGGTGGCCAGCACGTGGACGAGGGCGGCCAGGGCGTCGGGAGTCGCACCGCCGAAGGCGCCCGAGTGCACGGGGCCCTCGAGGGTACGCACCGTGACGAGGACGCTCCCCGTGCCGCGCAGGCTGGTCGTCACCGTCGGCGTGCCGGCCTCGACGTTGCCGGTGTCGGCCACGACGATGACGTCGGCCGCGAACAGGCCGGGGTCGCTGTGGACCAGCGCTTCCAGGCCGCCGGTCGTCATCTCCTCGGAGCCCTCGCACACCAGGGTGAGGCCGACCGGCCAGGCACCCTGCACCGACCGCAGGGCCCGCAGGGCCGTGAGGTGCATGACGAGGTTGCCCTTGCAGTCGGCGGCCCCCCGCGCATACCAGCGTCCGTCGCGCTCGGTGAGCGACCACGGGTCGCTCCCCCACGTGCCCCGGTCCCCCGGGGGCTGCACGTCGTAGTGGGAGTAGAGCAGCACACGGGGGGCGCCCGGTGGCGCCGGCGTGCGCGCCACGACGGCGACGCTGCCGTCGACCGCCTCGACCTGGCTGACGTCGTCGATCCCGAGGTCGCGGAAGAGCCCCGCCACGAGGTCGGCGGCCCGACGGCACTCGGGTGCGGCCCCGCCCTCGGGGTCGGCCACCGACGCGATCGCGACGAGCCGCTCGAGGTCGGCGCGCGCCTGGGGCATGAGGGCGTCGACCGCGGCCGCGAGGTCGCCGGCGTCGGCGGGCCGGCTGTCGGTCACAGCAGCTGCTTCACGTAGGTGGGCAGCATCTCCCACCACGACGGCCAGTCGTGGTCGTAACCCGGGCCCCAGTCGTCCAGCCGGTTGGGAATCCCCTTGCTGCCCAACAGGTCTGCTACCTCCCACGCCCCCGCCGGGTTCTCCCACCGGCCCGACCCCTGGGCGAGCACGACGAACCGCTGTCGCAGCAGGTCGAGCTGCGGCCCCTCGAGGCCGGGCAGGAAGTGCAGGGGTGAGGAGAAGTAGAGGTCGTCGTTGAACCCGCCGATGAACCTCTCCATGTGGTACGACCCGCTCATGCAGACGGCGGCCCGGAAGAGGTCGGGTCGTCGGGCCAGCACCGCCAAGGCGTTGAAGGCGCCGATCGACGACCCGGTCGCGATGATCTCGTGGCCCCCGCTGTCGGCGTGGATGGCCGGCACCACCTCCGAGGCGATGGCCTCGTGGTACTGCTTGAACAGCCACATCCGGTGCTCCGGCGAGCCCTCGTGGGTGGCGAGCGCGCGGCCCGCCGTGCTGTCGACCGAGTAGACCTTGATCGCGCCGCCGTCGACGAGGTCGCCCAGCCGCTCGAGCAGATGATGCCGCTCGATCTCCTCGGCGTCGCCGCCGGCGGTCGGGAAGGCCAGGACGGGCACGCCGTAGTGGCCCCATCGGGCCAGGGTCATCTCCCGCTCGGTGCGCGGGGAGTGCCAGCGTTCGACCACCTTGTTCACGGGGTTCCTCTCGATGCTGCGGTGCGGTGGGTCACTCGTAGACGAACTTCTGCTCGCCGGGGAAGATCCAGGTCAGCGCGTCGCGCAGCCGGTCGCGCCAGTTCTCCCAGTTGTGGCCGTCACGCGCCTCGACGTAGCGCACCTCCATGCCGGTCTCCCGGAAGGTCGAGACCATCGACCGGTTGGGGGTGATGAGCGGCTCGTAGACGCCACACGTCTGGAAGATCCGGTCGGCGACCGGACGCGGGCGGGCGCGGTAGTCGTTGACGAACTTGACCACGGGGTCGAAGGCCGGGCCGCCGCCGTGCTCCGCTCCGATGTCGGTGAAGACGAAGGACCCCGACTCCAGGAGCAGCGAGCCGAACACCGAGGGGTAGCGCACGGCTGTCGAGAGCGACGCGACCCCACCGAAGCTCGACCCCATGAGGCAGCGGCCCTCGGGCAGGTCGACCAGCGGGAGCTGCTCGGTGAGGAACGGCACCAGCTCGCGCGCCATGAACCGGGCGTGGGGTGCGTGGTTGGCATACTCGACGAGCCGGTTGCCCGGTGGCACGAACGCCACGACCAGCGGAGCCACCTCCCCCCGGTGGATGAGGTTGTCCAGCACCGTCTTCATGACGGCGTAGGTCAGGTAGTCGTCGCCGTCGTGCACGATGAGGAGCGGGTAGCGCACCACCTCGCGGAACCGGGCCGGCCGGTAGAGCCGGATCCACTGCTCGCGGCGCAAAGCCTTGCTACGCAACGAGATCGACTCGATCGACCCGGGCCGAGCCTCAGGGTCGGGCAGGCACCACGAGGGCACGACGTAGCCCGACGCGGCGGCGACCGACTGCGAGCCGAAGGGGCCATGGGCCACCCTGGGGTTCAGGGGGTCGTTGAGGTACTCCTCCCGATGGTCTCCACGCACGACCTCGAACTGGTACTCGACCCGCGAACCCTCGGGGAGCTCGATCGAGACCCACCACAGGTCGGTGCCGGGGATGCGTCGCAGCGAGAGCGGGTCGGGCATCCCCACCACGCGGTGGCGCACCATGACCTCGTCGGCCTCGCCGCGCCAGAGGAACGTCGCGAACCGGCCCTCGATGATCGGGGCGGTGTGCCGCATGAGGAACCGGTCGACCGCCCCGGCGTCCGCCGACGGCAGCCGCTCCCGCAGCCGGTTGATGGCGAGCTTGCGGGTATGCCCGCTGGTGGGGGCCGTCGACACGGGGGACGTCACGCGGCCACCGCCCCGAGCGACCCGTCGGGCCTGACGATGCGCGCCCCGGGCGGGAGGGTCCCGTCCGCCCCGACCGCCACCTTGGCGCCGTCGTCGAGCAGGAGGCAGGTCGAGCCCTCGAAGCGGCGGGCCAGGACCTGCATCCGCACGCGGTCGTCGAGACGCAGCCGCCGGCGGGCGTGGGGCAGGGCGACGATGTGGTCGACGCGGCCGAGCCCGCGGTCCCAGACCTCGGCCCCCTGCGCGGTCGCCGCCATGTCGTTGAACAGCACGACGGTGCGCGTCATCGCCATCGCCCCCGCCGACCAGGCGACGACGGGCAGCTCCGGCGGCGGCCGGAACCGGAAGAACTGCATGGCGCGCAGCAGCAGCCCGACGTGACCGCCGGCGACGGCCAGCACCCGACACCCCTCCAGGGTCTCGGTCACCTCGGCGCGGTGCTCGTTGAAGAGGGAGCTGCCGTCGACGGCACCGGTGGCGGCCGCCTCGCCGTAGCGCGCCCGCACCTCGGCGAGGTACCACGCGTCGAGCCGGCGCAGGGCGTCGACCGCGTCGACGTAGGCCGCCTCGACGACGTCGGGACGGCCGGGACGTCGGCGCATGGCGTAGACCGCGTCGAGGGCGTGGTGCAGGCGCACGCCGTAGGCACCGGCCAGGTCGTCGATCGCGTCGCGCAGGGCCAGCACCGTGCCCGCGACGTCGGGGTCGCGCTCGATGACCTCCATCATCCGGGCGTACAGGCGCAGGTTGCGCGCGCGGCCGTCCATGACCGCGTCGAGCTCGGCGTCGTCGGACTCCCGCTCCTGCCACCCGGCGGTGATGGTGGCGACCGGTCCGTCCTCGCCGAGCCCCCGCACGACGAGGCCGGCGGTGGTGAGGAAGCGCTGCGGACCGAGCAGGTAGGTGATGGTCATCGCTCGCCCATCAGGCGGGGGTCATCCGGCGTGGACCTGCACCGTGCGGCCGACGTCGTCGAGCATGCCGCGCAGGACGTCGTAGTCGGGGTGTCGCATCCGCACCCAGGCGTTGGCCATGTAGCCCGCCTCGACGGGCTGGGTCGGGCTTCCGGGGTCGGGCAGGTGGGTGTCGATGACCCACTCGCCGTGTCGACGCTGGATCTCGTCGACCCCGCTGTAGCCGTGCACGGTGCCGTCGGAGTCGGGGCGCAGCGCGACGATCCCGGCCGACCAACGGCGCGAGAGCGCGCGGTCGGGGCCGCCGTGCACGAGGGCGTGGGCCCACTCGCGGTAGACGTCGACGTCGTTGGCCGCCGAGTACAGGTCCCACGCGCCGACCCCGGGCGGGCGGCAGCCGATCTCCGAGAAGCGCAGGCCCTTGGGCCCGTAGAACCACTCCATGTGGGTGGCGGAGGTCTCGATGCCCAATGCCTCGATGACCCGCGCGCCCAGCTCCCGCACCTCGGCGTAGAACGGCTCCTGGTCGATCCGGTTCGTCGTGACGAACTGGGGCGAGATCCACCGGTGGCGCATCGCCTCGAGCACGTTGGGGTAGTAGTGGGTCGCCCAGTCGTGCACGACGTGCCCGCCGACCGCGATCGTGTCGTAGAAGCCCTCGTGACCCTCGACGAACTCCTCCACGGCGATCGAGTCGGCGTCACCGAACGCGGTCAGCGCGTGGTCGAGCTCCGCGTCGGAGTCGACGCGGGTGGTGCCCTGGGCTCCCGCCCCCGCGCGCGGCTTGAGGATGAGCGGGTAGCCGACCTCGGCCGCGAACGCACGCGCCTCCTGGCCCGTGGCGACGGCGGCCGACGCGGCGGTGGGGACGCCGGCCGCGCGCAGGGCCTCCTTCATCGAGGGCTTGTCACGGCAGAGCCAGGTCGTGCGCACGGACGTGCCGGGTATGCCGCGCCACTCGCGTACCTGCGCGGCGGCCGTCTGGTGCGACTCGATGGTCGACTCCAGCCGGTCGACCCACATCTGCTCCTGCGCCCAGCGGACGGCCGCGTCGAGCTGGTGCGCGTCGGTGACGTTGCCGACCTGGTAGTAGCCGGCCAGCCGGCCCCGCAGGTCGTCGCCGAGGGCCCACTCCGGAGACTCCCCGACGCCCACGACGGTGGCCCCCACGTCGGCCAGGGCGGAGACGAACCGGCGCTGGTTGGCCGGGAACGCGGGCTCGACGAACACGATGTTCACCCGCGCGACTCTAGTGGGGCTCGGGAGGGCCTCGAAGCCGCCACGAAGCAGAGACCAAGGCGATCCATGTGGGGAAAACGCGTGTAGAACCCTCCAACAACGGGCCGGTAGGGGTCCGAACGGCAACCGCCCGCCGCGTTCTGTCCCCGGGGGGACAACAGGACGGAATGTGTGATGCCTGAGGGGGCCCCTGAATGAAGTCCACGCACGACCGCATATCCACTCGCCGGTTCGGGGCCGGCACCATGACCCGCATCGTCGCCGGCAGGATCGCCACCGGCTCGGTCATCGGCCTCTTCGCCGCCGCCGGCCCCGCAGGAGCCGGGCCGGAAGAGGTTCACCATCCTACGTCTGCGAGTACGTCGGCGAGCCGGGCACGTATGAGCTCCTGCAGACCGGCCAGAACCCCATCTGGGTCGACAACCACGCGCTGTTCCGGTCACCCGAGTACGACAACGCCGCCGACGGCCTGAGCCAGGTGGGTCAACAGTTCAACCGCGGCCAGTTCCTCTCCGTGGTCGTCGTCGCCAACACGGCGAAGCTCGACCCCGAGCCGGACGTGACCGTCTGCCAGACGACCCCGCCGACTTCTCCGACATCCTCGACCTCGTCGAGCTCCTCGTCCTCATCACCGGCCACCACCACGATGGCGACGCTGATCCCCGACGACGAGCTCGTCGACGACGACACCGGCCACCGTCGCCACGCTCTACCCGCTGCAGCCGGTCAAGGCCGGGGCCAACAGCGACGGCACCACCCGTGAGGTCACCGTCACGCCCCTGCGCGCCGCGCTCGTGCTGCTGGTGCTCCTCGGCCTGTGGGTCGCCTTCGGCGGACGGCTGCCCCACGTGAACCGCATCGGCTCACCGCGAGACGGATCCTAACCGGTTCCGACCGACACCGGGGGATGACGCCCCGGCCGGACGCCCGGACGGCGGGGCCGAGCCACCGTGCTCGGCCCCCCGTGCGGGCCACCCTGGAGTTCGGCGCCACCTCGCGCCGGACCCGGGTGGCGAGCGCCGCGGCCACCGGCGTCGCCGGGCTCGCCCTGCTCGCCGCCTGCTACGGCGCCGGCTCCGACCCGCCGACGGCGAACGGGCCCTCGGCGGTCGGGGTGGTGACGGGAGCGTCCGCGGACCCGTCCGCGGGTACCTCGGTCGGTCCGTCGACCTCCGCGTCGGCGTCGGCGTCGGCGCCGCCGGTCGTCCCGTCGACGACCCAGGAGCCGCCGTCCTCCGTCGCTCCGTCACCGGCACCGGCACCCGCGGCACCCGCGGCAGCCGCGGCACCCGCGGCACCCGCGGCACCGGCGGCATCCGGCCTGCCCAGCACCATCAGACCGGTGGCCCAGGGAGAGCTGGTCTCCTTCCAGGTGCGGCGGCAGGGCGCGGTCATCCTCGACGCGGCGTCCTCAGGGCTCGCGCGCTACAACACCTCGGCCTCCTGCGAGCTGCCGGGCCAGCCCTGCTATGACGCGCCCACCTTCGACAAGGTCGCCCGCATCGACCTCGGCGCCCCACCCAATGTGCCCGGCACCGACACGACGTTCATCACCGGTCACTCCAACCGCTACGCCCCGGGCGACCCGGCCAAGGGCGTCTTCAGCACCCTGCAGAACGTCCGCACCGGGGACACGCTCGTCCTGCGCACGACGAAGGGCACGTTCGTCTACGCCGTGTCGAGCACCCTGAGCGTGCCGTTCGACCGGCTCACCACCACCGACGAGGTGGTCCGCGTCCGCGCCGACACGGTCGTCGCCATCAGCTGCGTCATCTCCCCCGACCGGGCCTCCTACCTCGGCAACTACGTCGTCATCGGCACCCTGCGCGCCTCCGCGCCGCTCTGACCCGTCCCCCTCTGAGCCGCCGCCCGACGCTCAGCCGGCGGACCGACCGGCGGGCCGCAGTCCGAAATGTCGCCCCGGACCCCGCCGGAAGCGGACGCGAGCCAGCCGGTCGGGTCGGCCCTCGACGGCGCGGGCTCCTCGGCCCCGCCGAAACCGGTGGCCCGCTGCCCACGCCGGGCGGGACACTCGAACGCCGCGGGTGGAGCGGTCACCGGAGAAGGGGGTAGGCATGACGTCGGCGCGGTGGGTGGCCGGGGTCGTCTCCAGGTTGCGCATGGACGTCACCCCGCTCCGTACGTCGCCCGACTACCGCGTCCTGTTCCTCGCCGGCACGGTGTTCTACCTCGGCGGGATGATGACCTACGTCGCGGTGCCCTTCCAGCTCTACGACCTGACCGGCTCCAACCTCGCAGTCGGTGCGGTGGGTGTGGTCGAGCTGGTCCCGCTGGTCGTCTTCGGGCTCTGGGGCGGGGCGCTGGCCGACCACCTCGACCGCCGCCGGTTGCTGGTGTGGACCGGCGTGGCGCAGGTCGCGCTCACCTGCGTCCTCGCCGTGAACGCGTTCCTCCCCGAGCCGCAGCTGTGGGTCATCTTCGTGGTCGCCGGCCTGCTCTCGGCGGCGCAGTCGCTGCAGCGCCCCTCCCGCGAGGCGCTGCTCCCCCGCACCGTCGAGCACGCCCAGCTGCCCGCGGCGGTCGCGCTCTCCTCGGTCGGCATCCAGACGGGGATGCTCGCCGGCCCGGCGGTCGGCGGGGTGCTGCTCCACGCCGTGGGCACCGGGTGGTGCTTCGTCGTCGACGTCGTCGGGATCGCGGTGGCCACCCTCCTCTACTCGCGCCTGCGGGCCTACCCGCCCAGCGCCGACGCCACCCCGCCCAGCATCCGGGGCATCGGCGATGGGCTGCAGTACGCCCTTCGGCGGAAGGACCTGCTCGGCACCTACGTCGTCGACATCGTCGCGATGCTCCTCGCCATGCCCACGGTGATCTTCCCGGCCCTGGCCCAGGACGTGCTGCACCGCCCCGAGCTGCTCGGACTCCTCTACACGGCCGGCACGGTGGGTGCCCTCCTCGTCTCCGTGACCTCCGGCTGGACCGGCCGCGTGCACCACCACGGGCGCGCGGTGGTGCTGGCGGCGATGGCGTGGGGCGCCTCGGTCGCGTTGGCCGGCCTGACCCTCAACCCCTGGCTCGTCCTGCTCTGCTTCACCGTCGCCGGGGCGGCCGACAACCTCAGCGGCATCTTCCGCAGCGTCATCTGGCACCAGACGATCCCGGACTCGATGCGCGGCCGCCTGGCCGGCATCGAGATGCTGTCCTACTCGCTCGGCCCACTTGGCGGCGAGGTGCGGTCCGGCTTCGTGGCCGACCGCTTCGGCGTGCGCCAGGCGGTCACCAGCGGCGGCGTCCTCTGCGTCGTCGGGGTCGCCGCCACATCCCTGTGGCTGCGCGGCTTCTGTACCTACGACGCGCGCACCGACCCCCACGCCGTCCGCGAGCGGGAGGCGCGCGCCGGACGCGTCACCTAGCGCCGGGTCAGTCGTCGGGGTCAGTCGTCGGCGGCGCCGTCGGCCGTGCCGCGAGCGGCCCAGTCGCGGTCCTCGGCGTCCCACTTCTCCGTGCGGTCGTGGGCGGACTTCAGCGCGTTGCGCGCCTCGGCCTCGCTCTCGTAGGGGCCCATGACGTCCTGCGCCTGCCCACGGTCCTCGTCGGTCTCGACCTGACCGGTGCTCGTGTTGAACCAGTAGCTCACTGTGCCTCCTGCGTCGGGTCGGTGCCAGGGCTGGCCCGCAGGCCCGTCTCGGACCCCGTGCCTAGACTCCACCGTATGCCGGTCACCTTCGCAACCGTGGCTCCTCACGACGTCTCTCCGCGGCTGTCGGTACCCTCCGGGATCGCCCGCCCCGAGTACGTCGACCGTCCCCGGCCGGCGCCGTTCACCGGCTCCGAGGTGAAGGACTCCGAGACCATCGAACGGATCCGCGTCGCCAGCCGGATCGCCGCGCAGGCGATGGCCGCCGCGGCCGAGGTCATCGCGCCGGGGGTCACCACCGACGCGATCGACAAGGTCGGTCATGAGTTCCTCCTCGACCACGGCGCCTACCCGTCGACCCTCGGCTACAAAGCGTTCCCGAAGTCCCTGTGCACGTCGGTCAACGAGGTGATCTGCCACGGCATCCCCGACGCACGGCGGCTCGAGGACGGCGACATCGTCAACATCGACATCACCGCCTTCATCGGCGGCGTCCACGGCGACACCGACGCCACCTACCTGTGCGGCGACGTCGACGAGGAGTCCCGCCTGCTGGTCGAGCGCACGCACACGGCGATGATGCGCGGCATCCGGGCCGCGGTGCCCGGCCGGCCGTTCAACGTCATCGGGCGGGTCATCGAGTCCTACGCCAAGCGCTTCGGCTACGGCGTCGTGCGCGACTTCACGGGTCACGGCATCGGCACCGCCTTCCACAGCGGGCTCGTGGTGCCGCATTACGACGCAGCGCCCTCCTACGGCCGGCTCATCGAACCCGGGATGACGTTCACCGTCGAGCCGATGCTCAACCTCGGGACCCCCGACTGGGAGATGTGGGACGACGGCTGGACCGTCGTCACCGCCGACCGGAAGCGCTCCGCCCAGTTCGAGCACACGATCCTCGTCACCGAGGACGCGACGGAGATCCTCACCCTGCCCTGACGCTGGACCGGCCTGAACTGCCAGACTGCTCGCGAGCCGACGTGTCAGGGTGCGTCGGGCTCCTGCGACGGACCCGACCAACGACGCGAAGGCAGGCAGAGATGAGCAAGCATCACCACGCTTTGGGGATCGACGTGGGGGGCAGCGGCATCAAGGGCGCCCTCGTCGACCTCGACAAGGGCGACTTCAGCACCAAGCGCAAGAAGATCCTCACCCCCAAGCCGGCCACCCCGGAGGCCGTGATCGAGGTCGTCGCGCAGCTGGTCGAGCACTTCTCCGACGACCTGCCGGCCAAGGCCGCGGTGGGGGTGACGGTGCCCGCCGTCGTGCAGCACGGGCTGGTGCGCTCGGCGGCCAACATCGACCCGACGTGGATCGACTTCCAGGGCGAGAAGGCGCTGGAGAAGCGCCTCGGCCGGGACGTCGTGCTCGTCAACGACGCCGACGCGGCCGGCTACGCCGAGCTGCTCTACGGCGCCGCCAAGGACGAGGACGGTCTCGTCATCCTCACCACCCTCGGCACGGGCATCGGCAGCGCGATCATGTACCGCAACATGCTCGTGCCCAACAGCGAGCTGGGTCACCTGGAGATCGACGGCAAGGACGCCGAGAAGGAGGCCGCGTCGTCGGTCAAGGACGCGCTCGGCCTCACCTACGAGCAGTACATCCCGCGGCTCCAGCGCTACTACTCCGTCGTCGAGGCCCTCTTCTCCCCCGACCTCTTCGTCGTCGGCGGCGGCATCTCCAAGGAGAGCGACCAGTTCCTGCCGTTCCTCAAGCTCCGCACCCCGATCATCCCGGCCACCCTGCAGAACCGGGCCGGCATCATCGGGGCCGCCCGGCTGGCGGTCGAGGCCGCCTCGTCCCGCGGGCGGTCCTAGGGCGACCCGACCATGAGGGTCTGACCATCCCTCGAGACGCACGTCTCGGTGGGTGGCCCTCGACTTCCGCGTCGACCCGTGTCGAGAATGACCCATGACCTCCTCCCAGCCTTCTCCCAGACATCTCCTCACCCGGCGGGCCGCGCTCGGCCTGGCGGCGGGCGTCGCCGCGCTGCCGCTGGCCGTCGCCGCGGCCCCGACCGCCTCGGCCTCGCGCCGGGTGGTCCCGGCCCCGGAGACCGTGCCCCTGCCCGACGGGTTCCGGCCGGAGGGGATCACGTCCGGGCCCGGCACGACGTTCTACGCCGGGTCGATGAAGGACGGTCGGCTGCTCAAGGGTGACCTCATCACCGGACCGTCAGCGGTGCTCGTGCGGGGGGCGACCGGCCGGCAGATCCGCGGCCTCTACTGGGACGCGCGCACCGGCCTGGTGTGGGCGGTCGGCAACGTCGACGCCGCGCAGTACGTGTGGGCCATCGACGGCGCCACCGGCGCCATCCGGTATGCGGCCACGGTCGCGGGTGCCGCGTTCTTCAACGACGTGGTCGCCTTCGGCTCCCACGCCTACGTCACCGACTCGCGCGTCGACCGGCTCGCCGTCGTGCCACTGCTGCCGAGCGGCGTCCCCACCGGGGCGTCGCCGACCCTCCTGCCCCTGACCGGCGCGTGGCCGCGGTTCGCAGGCGGCAACAACGCCAACGGGATCCGCGACCTCCCCGACGGCACCCTCGTGCTCAACAACAGCACGTCGGGCGGCCTCTGGCAGGTGGACCCGGCCACCGGCGTGACCCTGGCGCTGCCGGTCACCGGAGGCCCGGGCATCGTCGGCGGCGACGGCCTCGAGCGCGACGGCGACATCCTCTACGACGTCCGCGGGAGCGGCCCCAACCAGGTGTCGGTGCTGCGGCTCAACGCGTCCGGAGGCGGCTGGACGGCGAAGTGGGCGGGCGCTCGCACGGACGAGACCCTCGACGTGCCGTCGACCGCGACCGTGGCGGGCGGCTGGCTGTGGGCGGTCAACGCCCGGTTCGGGACCCCAAACCCGGATCTGGCCCCCTACTGGATCACCCGGCTCCCCGCCCGGTGACCGAGGTCAGCCGCCGCTGATCGGCGTCGGCCCGCGCCCGGCCAGGTCGTGCACGGTCAGGTCGTCGCCGCCGAAGCGGCTGATGTGGTCGAGGTACATCGCGCGGCCGGGTGCTGAGAGCAGCGCGTCGTGGATGGGGATGATGCTCCGGGGAGCCAACCGGCGGACGACGTCGATCGACTCCGACACCTTCGTCCATGGCGCGCTGACCGGCATGGCGAGGATGTCGACGTCTCCCGGCTCCCCGTCGTACGCGTCACCGGGGTGGTACAGGCTCGGCTCCCCGTCGGCCGACAGCACGACCCCGACGTTGGTGCAGCGCGGCACCCCGGCGTGGTTGACAGCGTGCAGCGCCCCGACGGGGGCGAGCGTGGCCGCTCCGACACGGTGGGACTGCCCCGCCACGGTGGTGACGACGTCGGTGTTGGGTCCGGCGAGCAGCTGGGCCGACTCGGGGTCGGCGTAGACCGCCGCCTGCCGGTTCGCCGCCAGGAGGGCGGCCACCCGGCTCTGGTCGAGGTGGTCGGCGTGCTGGTGGGTGACGACGACGGCGTCCAGGTCGCGCAGGTCCTCGAACCCCGAGGAGAACGTGCCCGGGTCGATGAGGACACGTACCTCCGCGAGCTCGACGAACAGACACGAGTGGCCGAGGTGGGTAACACGCATGCCGACAACGTACGACGTCCCACCGGGCGCCGGGGGTGACACCCCGTCGCGACCCCGAAGGTGTGCCGCCCAGCCGGTTGGGGTATGCCTGCTGTCGACACGCACACGGTGGTGCGGTCCCGACCGAGAGGAATGTCATGAGCGACAACCCGATGGACCCGACGACGGACCCGGCGAACGGCGCTACCGGTGAGGGCCCGGCCGACGGTGGTGCGAACGCCGGCGGTCACGACGGCGGCGCCGACGGCGGTGCCGGCGAGGGCACTGCAGACGGTGGCGCGAACACGGGCGGTCACGACGGGGGCGCCGACGGTGGCGCGGGCGAGGGTCCGGCCGACGGTGGCGCCGACGCGGGTGGCCACGACGGCGGTGCCGATGGTGGCGCTGACGGTGGCGCTGACGGTGGCGCCGACAGCGGAGCCGGTAGCGGCGTCTGAATGACGTCCACGACGAGGACGCGGGTGTCCGCCCTGAAGGGCGGGCATTCCGCCCTCGCGCGCCTGGTGTCGGTCTCCGCCGACGAGTTCGCCGAGCGGTTCTGGGGCCGTGAGCCGCTGCTCACCCGCCATGACGCCCTGCCGCGCGACTTCGCCGACCTGTTCTCCAACGACGCGGTCGACGAGCTGGTGTCGCGCCGGGGCCTGCGCGCTCCGTTCCTGCGCGTCGCCAAGAACGGCACGACCCTTCCCGACCGCGCCTTCACCGCGGGGGGTGGCGTGGGGGCCGCGGTCGCCGACCAGGCGAGCGACGACAAGCTCCTCGGCCTCTTCGCCGACGGGGCGACCATCGTGCTGCAGGGCGTGCACCGCACCTGGGACCCGGTGCTGAGGTTCGCCCAGGACCTGGCCGCCGAGCTGGGCCACCCCACCCAGGTCAACGCCTACGTGACCCCCGCCCAGAACACCGGCTTCAGCGACCACTACGACGTCCACGACGTCTTCGTCCTCCAGGTGGAGGGCGAGAAGCGTTGGCGCATCCGCCCGCCCGTCCATCCCAGCCCGCTGCGGGACGAGCCCTGGAACGACCGGCGCGCGGCGGTCGAGACCGCGGCCGCGGCCGACCCCCTCATCGAGGCGACCCTTCGCCCCGGCGACTGCCTCTACCTGCCCCGTGGCTACCTGCACGCCGCGACGGCCGTCGGAGACGTGAGCACCCACCTCACCATCGGGGTCCACCCGTGGACCCGACGTCACCTCGTCGACGAGCTCGTGACCCAGGCGGTGCGTCGCGCCAGCACGGACGAGCGCGTCCGCACCGCGCTGCCTCTCGGGGTCGACCTGGGTGACCCCGACGACTGGGCCGACGACCTCGAGACGGTCCGTGCCGCGGTGATCGACGCCCTGCGCCACGCCTCCGCCGACGACCTCGCGGCCGCCCTCGGCGCGCGGGCCCGTGGCGCCCAGCGGGCCGCACCGGTGGCGCCGGTCGCCCAGGTTCGTGCGGCTGCGCAGCTCACAGCCGACGACGTCCTCGTGCTGCGCGACCACCTCGAACCCCGCCTCACTGACACCGACCGGGGCCTGGCGCTGCGCAGCCGCGCGGGCGAGCTCGCCCTGACCGACGACGAAGCCGCGCTAGTGCAGCGCCTCCTGCTCGACGGCAACGGGGTGGTGGGCGAGCTGGGTGACGACCTCTCCAAGCGGCTCGTGCTCGGGGCTGTCGTCGTCGTCGCAGCCGGCTGACCGGCGGGCTGATCCCCTGACGTCGCCGGCCCGCATCCGAGTGGGGATCTCCGGCTGGACCTACCCACGATGGCGGGGGGACTTCTACCCCAAGGGGCTCGCCCACCGGCTCGAGCTGTCGTATGCCGCGGCCCGTATGTCGTCGGTGGAGGTCAACGGCTCCTTCTACTCGCTGCAACGTCCGACGTCCTACCGGACGTGGGTGGAGCAGACGCCCGAGGACTTCAAGATCGCGGTCAAGGGCAGCCGCTACATCACCCACATGAAGCAGCTGCGCGACGTCGACGTGGCGCTGGCCAACTTCTTCGCCTCGGGCGTGCTCGCGCTCGGCGCCAAGCTCGGCCCCGTGCTCTGGCAGCTCCCGCCGACGCTGGCGTTCGACCCGCAGCGGATGGCCGACTTCTTCGACCGGCTCCCCCGCTCGACCACCGACGCGGCCGGTCTCGCACGCAGCCACGACGACAAGGTCAAGGAGGGTCGCATCCTCGTCGACGCGGTCGACGAGCGTCCGGTCCGGCACGTGCTGGAGGCCCGCCACCCCAGCTTCGACACCAACGAAGCGGCAGACCTGTTGCGTGCCAACGACATCGGCACGGTGTGGGCCGACGCGGCGGGCAAGTTCCCCGTCATCGACGCCGACACGAGCGGGGTGCGATACGTGCGGCTGCACGGGCATACCGAGCTCTACGCCAGCGGCTACTCCGGTCCCGAGCTGGACGAGTGGGCGCAGCGGTGCCGGGCGTGGCGTGACCAGGGTCGCGACGTCTACGTCTACTTCGACAACGACGCCCGCGGACGCGCCCCGTGGGACGCCGTGGGCCTGCAGCAGCGGGTGGGCTGAGCCACGGTCAGAGCAGGGCGACGGTGGCGGGGTCCTCCGCCCCCTCGAAGTACTGGTCGAGCACCGCGGTGAACCGTTGACGCAGAGCGGGATCCGTCGCGGCGCGCGCGAACAGCGTCATCGACGAGCGCAGCTTGACCGCGTCGATGCCGCCGAGGACCCGCACCGGGTCGCTGCCGGGAAGAGCGGTCAGGGCGTCCACGCACTCGAGCAGCCGGGGTCCGAGCACCGGGTGGTCGAGGTAGGCGCGAGCCTCGTCGAGCCCCGACACGGCATACCGGTGGGCGGTCGGACTCTGGCCGAGCCCGGCCACCTGAGGGAGGACGAACCACATCCAGTGGGAGACCTTCGCGCCGCGATGCAGCTCGGCGAGAGCCGTGTCGTAGGTGCCGGCGGCGTCCTGCGCGACGACGAACCGGTCCAGGGCTGCGCCGTCGCTCTCCATGGCGCCATCATCGCGCCGACCGGAGCCGTCTGACAGCCTGGCGCCATGTGGATCGGATGGGTGGAGCTCGACCTCCTGCTGGGTGACGTGCACTCCCTCAAGGAGAAACGGTCGGTGGTGCGCCCGATCGTGGCCGAGATGCAACGCCGGTATGCCGTCACGGCCGCCGAGGTGGGGGCCCAGGATCTGCACCGGCGGGCCGTCGTCGGCGCGGCGCTCGTGGCAGCCGACCGGTCGCACGTCGTGGAGGTGCTCGACGCAGTGGAGCGCCACGTCGCGGGTCGCCCCGAGGTCGACCTGCTCAGCGCCCGACGGGACGTGCGCACGAGCGACGACTGACGCCGGGTTACAGTCCCGGCATGTCGCTGCCCGGCTCTCTACGCCACCCATGACCGCCGTCGACAGCGAACGGCCGCCCCTCTTCCGACCACCCGAGCTGCGGACCGGCGAGACGCGCGCCGCCAGCCGGCTGGAGCTGTTCTTCGACCTCGCCTACGTGCTGTGCGTCGGCGAGCTGGCGGCCTCGCTGCTGAGCGACCTCGATGTCGACGGCACGCTGGAGTTCCTCGGGCTGTTCGCCCTGATCTGGCTCTCCTGGGTGCAGTTCACGCTGCACAACAACCGTTTCGACACCGACGACCTCATCCTGCGGTTCGCGAAGCTGGCGGCCATGCTGGCGGTGCTCGGGGCGGCGGCGAGCATCAGTGACGCCACGGGGAGCAAGGTCGTCCCGTTCACGATCTGCTACGCGCTGGGGCGCCTCATCATCGCCGGCCTGTACTACCGGGCCTGGCGGCACGTCGACGACGCGCGCGGCACCACCGGGGTCTACCTCGTCGCGATGTCGACGGTGGCGGCCCTCTGGGTGGCGTCGCTCGCCCTGCCGTCCCCGGCCCGGTTCGTCGTCTGGGGCGTGGCGGTCCTGGTCGACGTCGCGGCGCCCATCGTCGCGGGACGGCGGCCCGGTCGGGCTCCCCTGCACCTGGAGCACCTCCCCGACCGGTTCGGCCTGCTCGTCATCCTCGTCCTCGGAGAGGTCATCGCCGGCATCGTCACCGGCGTGCACGAGGTGAAGTGGTCGGGGGTGTCGGTCGCCATCGGGGCCATGGGCTTCGTCGTCGCGGCCGCGCTCTGGTGGGCGTACTTCGACGTCGGGGGCACCGTCAGCGCGCACGGCATCCAGCGCGCCGACGACGAGAAGACCGGCCGACGACCGCCAGAGGGCACCGACGACGATGCGGACGACCTCCGGGCCGAGGACCAGGACGCCGACGACGACGAGGAGCCGGTGGACGAGCGCCACGACCTCTTCGTCTACGGCCACCTGCCGCTCACGGCCGGGATCCTCTGCGTGGCCGTGGGGGTCGAGGAGCTGGTGCTGCACCCCGACCGGAGCCTGCCCTCCAGCGCGGGCCTGCTCGTCACCGCCGGCATCGTCGCGTTCCTCCTCGGCGCGGCCATGCTGCTGCGGGGCGGCGAGCAGCAGTCACGGCTGTCGCTCGCCTGGCCCCTCGGGACGGCCGCCGCGGTGCTGCTGTGGGGGCTGGCCGGCCCCCGCGACCCCCTCGTGTTCGCCGTGGGCGCCGCGGTGCTGACGGTCGCCGCAGCGGCCTCAGGTGCCGTCATCTCCCGACGCACCCCCGGCAAGGCCCACCGGCCCACCTCAGCGGCCCGGCGCGGCGACTGAGCCGACGTGGCCACGTGTCCGCGGTCACAGCTTGACGGAAGCTACCGGCGGGTACCTCTACGGAATGACTGATCTCGCCCCTGCCGTCGGCAACCCTCGCGCGGCGAGCGAGGCCGCCCTGACCGGCTCGCTCGCCGCGATGGTCGCTCACGACGCCTTCCCCTGCCTCGGAGCCCGCTCCGTCTTCCGGCAGGAGAACGCGACGATTCGGGTCTACGACCAGCTCGCCACGGATGCCGCGACGGTCGCCCTGTGGACGGATCTGCGCACGTTCGCCGGCGCGGTCGACCCCGCGGGTGGTTTCGCGTCGTTCGTGGCCATCTTCCGGGGCCCGGTGAGCAGGAGCGAGAAGGACTTCGAGCGGCTGCTCTGGGAGCAGCTGCGCCGGTTGCACGCCGCCGACGACGCCGACTGGAACGAGGAGGTGTCGGACGACCCGCAGGACCAGCACTTCGCGTTCTCCCTGGGCGGCACCGCCTTCTTCGTCGTGGGGCTGCACCCCGGTGCCTCGCGCGACGCCCGGCGCACGGCCACACCGACGCTGGTCTTCAACCTGCACGAGCAGTTCGAGCAGCTGCGGTCGTCGGGCCGCTTCGAGCGGATGCGCGACACGATCCGCGACCGGGACGAGCGGCTGCAGGGCAGCATCAACCCCATGGTGAGCGACCACGGCACCGGGTCGGAGGCCCGCCAGTACTCGGGTCGCGCGGTCGACGACTCCTGGCTGGCGCCCTTCGAGAGTGCCTCGTGACCCGGCTGGCTCCGCAGACCGGCACCGGGTTCCTGCTGCGAGCCGGCGAGGAGCTCACCGTCACCGACCCGCAGGGAGGCCAGGTCAGCGACTTCTTCGCCTTCGCTGCCGACAACCACGACGAGTGGTTCTCCAGCGGACGCACCATCGACTACCGCAACGGCATCTACGTCTCGACGGGCGACGTGCTCTACAGCAACCGCAGCCGGCCCATGGCCACCCTCGTCGCCGACACCTGCGGTCGGCACGACATCCTGCTCACGCCCTGCAGCCAGGAGACGTTCGACCTGCTCTACCCGGAGCTCGGGGGTGCGGCGCATCCCAGCTGTTTCGCCAATCTCGCCATGGGGCTGGCCCCCTTCGGCGTGGACCCCGACCGGATCTCCACCACCCTGAACATCTTCATGAACGTCTGGACCGACCGGTCGGGCGAGCTCCACATCGACCCCCCGCTGTCGGTGGCCGGCGACCGGCTCACCGTGCGCGCCGAGATGGACCTGCACGTCGGCCTGACGGCGTGCTCCGCGGAGAAGTCCAACGGCGGCGTGTGCAAACCGATCGAGTTCTCCTTCTCCGGCTGACCCTCGGCACGCCGGTCGACCACCCGGCTATCGTGAGGCGATCGTCCTGCCGTCGACCAGGGGGTGCGATGAGCGACCGGCCGAACGCCTCCGCCGCTCCCGCGCGGCTCGCGCCCGGACCGCTCGTCGCGATCTGCCTCGGCTACTTCATGGTCATCCTCGACGTGACGATCGTCAACGTCGCCGCGCCGGCGATCGGCCGGGACCTGCAGGCCTCGGTCACCGGGGTGCAATGGGTCGTCGACGGATACTCGATCGCGTTCGCGGGGCTGTTGCTCACCGGCGGTGCGCTCGGCGACCGGTTCGGTCAGCGGCGGCTCTTCCTCACCGGCGTAGGCCTGTTCACCGCCGCCTCGTTCGGGTGCATGGTTGCCGGCGACATCGTCGTTCTCACCGTCTTCCGGCTCCTCGAGGGCACGGGCTCCGCCCTGTTGGTGCCGAGCACCCTCGCGCTGCTGCAGCAGGCATACCCCTCCCCCGGCCTCCGGGCCCGGGCCTTCGGGCTCTGGGGGTCGATCGCCGGAAGCGCCGCGACGGCCGGGCCGCTGCTCGGTGGGCTGCTGACCAGCACGGTCGGCTGGCGGTGGGCGTTCGGCATCAACCTGCCGGTGGGGCTGCTGTGCGTCGCTCTCACCCTGCGGTACGTCGGCGGGTCGGGCGAGCGGAGCCCCCGGCCCATCGACTGGACGGCCCAGGTCGCCGTCGTCGTCGCCGTCGCGGGCTTCATCGGCGCCCTCAACGAGCTGGGGCGCGACGGCCTCACGAGCCCCGTCGTGCTCGCCCTGGTCGCCCTCGGCCTCGTGGGCGCGGCGGTCTTCGCCCTCCGTCAGCGCACCAGCCGCACTCCGGCCATCCCCCCGCCGATGATGGGCTCGGGCGCCTTCAGCGGGGGCACGGTCATCGGCTTCCTCTTCAACTTCGGCTTCTACGGCATGATCTTCGCGGCCAGCGTCTTCTTCCAGCGGCACGATGGCCTGTCTCCCGCGGTCGCCGGGTTGGCGCTGCTGCCGGCGGTCGCGGTGACCATGGTGGCGTCGACCCTGTCGGGGCGGATGGCCGCGCGCTACGGGCATCGCCGGCTCATGCTCGTGGGCCTCGGTGTCGCCGCGGCCGGGCTGGCCGTCTGGGCCGTCGCCGGCAGCGCACCGCCCTACCTCGTGCTGGCGGTCGCGATGGTGGCGTGCGGGTTCGGCACCTCGTTCACCCTGACCGGCGCCACGGCGACCGTCATGGGCGCGGCGACGGCGGGGTATGCCGGTACCGCGTCGGCCGCGCTCAACACGACGCGGCAGACGGGCTCGGCGGCCGGGGTGGCGGTGAGCGGGTCGCTCGTCGCGGCGCTGGGACTGGGTACCGGCATACCGGCGTTCATGATCATCGGGGCCGCGGGCTACCTCGCGGGCGTGCTGCTCACCGCCCGCTGCGTCCCCCGACCGGCCGCGGAAGGGTCCTCGGCACCGACCGGCTGACCCGGCCCGGTGCCATCCGAGCCGTCAGCGCCATCAGAGCCGTCAGCGCCATCAGAGCCGTCGGCGACGTCAGCGCCGGTGGGGCTTGCGGGTCGCCTTCCCGGGGGCCTTACGCACGGGCTTGCGGGCGGTCGTGGGCGGCGCCCCGTCGCCGCGGCGGGCACCGGTACGGCCGAGGACGAGACCAGTGCCTTCGCCATAACCACCGTCGTCGGAGTCGGCGCCGGTGACCTTCTCGTGCTCCAGCGCGTCGCGCATCTCCCGCGGGGCGACCGCGTGGGCGACGTGCCAGCCCAGCACGGCGACGATGGTGCCGAGGGCGATGCCGCTGAGGGAGAAGGTGTCGCTGAACTTCAGGGACACGTTGCCGATGGCGAGGATGATGCCGGCCGCGAGCGGGACGAGGTTGACCGGGTTCGCGAAGTCGACCCGGCTTTCCTTCCAGATCTTGGCCCCCAGCAGGCCGATCATGCCGTAGAGCACGACCGTGATGCCGCCGAGGACGCCCCCGGGAGTGCCGCTGATGATCGCGCCGAACTTGGGGCAGAAGCCGAGGAGGAGGGCCACGACGGCCGCCACGTAGTACGCGGCGGTGGAGTAGACGCGGGTCGCGGCCATGACGCCGATGTTCTCGGCGTAGGTCGTCGTCGGCGACCCACCGACGGCCGAGGAGATCATCGTGGCCAGCCCGTCGGCCCCGATCGCCCGGCCGAGGTAGGGGTCGAGGTCGGTGCGCGTCATCTCGGCGACGGCTTTGACGTGTCCGGCGTTCTCGGCAATAAGGGCGATCACCGCCGGCAGCGCCAGCAGGATGAAGCTGCCGGAGAACGACGGCGCGTGCACCGACGGGAGCCCGAACCAGCCCGCCTGGCCCACCGCCTCGAAGTTGGTGCGGAAGTGCGTCGTCACCTTGCCGTCGGCCGCGGAGAACGAGGTGATCTGGCCGGCCGTCCTGTCGAGGACGAAGGAGAGCGCGTACCCGAAGATCAGCGCCAGGAAGACCGCGATCCGTGACCAGAAGCCGCGCAGCAGCAAGGAGGCGACGATGACGAAGACCATCGTCAGGAAGGCGACCCACTGGTCCTGCGGCCAGTAGACCCCGGCCACGACCGGGGCGAGGTTGAAGCCGATGAGCATGACGACGGCACCGGTGACCGCGGGCGGCAGGATGCGGTGGATCACGCCCGCCCCGACGATGTGGACCAGCAGTCCGACCAGGGCGAGCACCGCGCCGGAGACGAGGATCGCGCCGGTCACGGCGCCGCTGTCACCGCCGCCGGCCCGGATGGCGGCGACCGCGCCGACGAAGGACGCGCTGGTGCCGAGGTAGCTGGGCACCCTCCCCTGGACCACCAGCAGGAAGATGATGGTGGCCACGCCGGACATGAGGATGGCGAGGTTGGCGTCCAGCCCCATGACGAGGGGGAAGACGAACGTCGCACCGAACATGGCGACGACGTGCTGGGCGCCGATGCCGACGGTGCGGCCCCACGTCAGGCGCTCGTTCGGGGCCACCGCCCGGCCCGGCGCCGGGGTCTTGCCGTCGCCGTTGTAGAGGGTCCATCCGAAGGCCATGACGGCTCCCGTTCGTCGATGCGGGCGTGCGGTGGGGCCCAGCCTGCCCGTGCGGATGTGAAGACCGCGCCCGACACGCTCGGCGACCGCCCTACGGGCGGGTCGACGTCGGCCGGGGCGCGGGACTAGTCGTGCACGCGTCGCTGCTTGGCGTTCCAGAAGTGCTCAAGGTTGCGGATGAGGGCGGGGTTGAAGTGGCAGTAGGCCTGTTCGCGGGCGTACACGGCCATGTAGCGGCGGAAGTCGTCGAGCGACTCGTCGGCGACGCGGAACGACTTGCGGTTGCTGGAGGCGCTGACGACGCCCCAGCTCGTGATCTGGGCGACGATGTCGGCGACGGCCTGGTCGACCCCGCCCGGCTCGACGACGTAGTCGCAGATCATCCGGCCCTCGGGGCTGTCGCAGTCGATGCGCCGCTCCATCATGATGGCCTGGCGGGCGATGCGGTCGCCGACGAAGCGGGACAGCCGCAGGTTGGCGGCGCCCGGGATGATGCCCTCCTTGCGGGCGGGCAGGGTCAGGTAGGCGTCGCTGGCGGCGACGTTGACGTCCGTGACGAGCATGTACTGGCAGCCGCCGCCGATGGCGAAGGCGTCGACGGCGGCGATCCACAGCTTCTCGTGGCTCTGGCCGAGGACGGCCTCCGGCGACCGGTCGGGGCTGGCGATGCCGCGGTAGACCTTGCTCACCCAGCCGAGCTCGCGCACGAGATACCAGATGAAGGGGATCTTGCCGTGGTAGAGGTGCGTGAGGTTGATGCCGGCGCTGAAGACGCGGCGGCCGGCGTACTTGCCCGTGGGGATCCGGCTCCCCCGCATGACGGCGACCTCGCTGCCGGTGTCGAACGAGCAGATGTCGACGCCCAGCTCCTGCGCCTCGACGGTGTGCGCGTCCTCGGCGTTGAGGTAGTCCGGGTTGACGAAGGTCATGATCGCGCTCGCCCCCTCCCGCTCGACCACCGTGGTGCCGAGGTCGAGGTGCCCGGTCCGGGCGAAGGTCTCGACGAGCTCCGCCGACCTGGGGTGCGGGAGCAGCATGGCGTGGCAGAGGTGCATACCGGAGGGGACGTTCGCGAGCACGTGGGCCAGGAAGAGACCCTGGTCGATCTCGTGACCGTCCTTGTGCGCCAAACATGCGGGGCGCCTCGGCCTCGAGCGTCGCGGCCGACGGCACCAGCCCGGGGAAGGCGACGGCCGCGTCAGTGACGAGGTCGTCGACCCGCACGAACCGGCGCCGGTCGTCGGTCAGCGACGCGTAGACCCGCTCCACGTGGACGGCGAGGAACGCCTCCCGCGACGCCCGGCTCGCCTCGAGCACCGCCTCGGCGGCGGCCTGCTCGGATACCGAACGGCTGGTCTTCTCCGGCAGTCGGTCCAGGAGAGCGGCCGACGCGGCCCAGTAGGCGCCGAACGCCCGGCGGTCGGCGTCGAGCTCGCCGGTCACCGTGGGCCGTGCGGCGACCCACGCGTCGACGTCGCTGCGCCCCAAGCCCGCCTGCTCCAGCACCGCGGCCGTACCTGTTGCGCTGACGATCACCGTCACGGTGTGCTCCCTGCCGAGTACCGAGGTGGATGGCCCTGACTGGGCGCTCGACCGGGGCCGTGCACCTGCGGAACTTCTACACCATCGCGCCGCACCGTGACACCCGTCCGACAGGAACGAGCCACGGCGCTGTCGGCCAGGGCTGCGAGGGTGCAGGCTGCTCGGGGTGGGCGGATCGCGATATTCCTACCAGGAGGCTGTCCTTCCGGGCGATCCTCGTTCGTTCTGTTGCCAGCACCGGCGCTGGGCCGGTGGCCACACGAGATGGAGACTCTGATGCCGCAGTACGCAGCGTTGATCTACGAAGCGGGCGACCCCGACTGGAGCACCCTCGACACCCCCGAGAAGCAGCAGATGATGGCTGAGTACGGGGCGTTCGGGGCCACCGCCGCCGCCGTCATGCGGGGCGGGGCCGCGCTCTTCCCGATCACCAGCTCGACGACCGTCCAGGTGGAGGGCGGCAAGGGCGGGAAGGTGGTGACGAGCGACGGCCCCTTCGCCGAGAGCAAGGAGGTGCTCACCGGCTTCTACCTCCTGGAGTGCACCGACCTCGACGACGCCGTGCGGTGGGCTGCCCAGATCCCGGCCGCCTGGACCGGCAGGGTCGAGGTGCGCCCGGTCATCGAGATGGGCTCGTCCGACGCCTGACCCGAGCGACACACGTGCCGCCCTCGCCCGGCTCGTCCGGGACGAGGGGGCGCGTGTGCTCGCCACCCTCGTGCGCACGACCGGGTCGTTGGAGCTCGCCCAGGACGCGGTGCAGGACGCCGTGGTCCGCGCGATGGACGTGTGGGCCCGCGACGGAGTGCCCGTCGAGCCGCGGGCCTGGCTGACCCTCACCGCTCGCCGCCGGGCCATCGACCTGATCCGGCGCGAGCGCATACGCGTGGGCAAGGAGGCCGCCTCGACCGCCCTGTTGGCCCAGCTCGAGGCCGACGACCTCGGCTCCGACGACCCGGCGCTCCCGGACGACACCGTCCTGCGCGACGACCTGCTCCGGCTGCTCTTCACCTGCTGCCACCCCACCCTCTCCGTGGAGACGCAGACGGCCCTCGCGTTGCGTACCCTCTGCGGGCTGTCGACCGCCGAGGTCGCCAGCGCCCTCCTCGTCAGCGAGGCGACGATGGCCAAGCGCCTGACGCGCGCCCGCGGCAAGATCACCACGGCGGGGATCCCCTACCGCGTCCCCGGTGCGCAGGAGCTGCCGGCCCGGCTCGACGGCGTCCTCACGACCGTCTACCTCCTCTTCAACGAGGGCTACCAGGCGAGCGCCGGGGCGACCCCGATGCGCCGCCGGCTCTGCGCCGAGGCGATCCGCCTCGCCGCCCTCCTGCGCGCACTGCTCCCCGACCAGATCTCCGTCTACGGGCTCGAGGCGCTCCTGCGGCTGCAGGACGCTCGCGGCGCGGCCCGCCTCGACGCGGCCGGCGACCCGGTGCGCCTGGCCGACCAGGACCGGTCCCGGTGGGACGGCGCCCAGATCCGCGAGGGCCTGTCGCTGCTGGGCGTTGCGCTGCGGCTCTCGAACGCACAGCCCGACCCGTACGTCGTCCAGGCCGCCATCGCCGCGTGTCATGACCTCGCGCCCAGCTGGGAGGAGACCAGCTGGGCGGCCATCGTCAGCTGGTACGACGTGCTCCTGGCGGTGCACGACACCCCGGTCGTCCGGCTGAACCGGGCCGTCGCGGTCGCCGAGCGCGACGGGGCGGAGGCCGGGCTCGCTGAGGTCGACGCGATCCTCGCGGCCGGCGGTATGCCGGACTACCTCCCGCTCGCGGCGGCTCGGGGCGAGCTGCTGGCGCGCGCCGGGAGGACCGACGAGGCGCGCGTGGCGTTCCGGGCCGCTCTCGCCTCCCCCGGCAACGACGCCACCAAACGCGAGCTCTCCCGGCGCCTGGACGAGCTGACGGTCCTACCGGTCAGCGCGGCACGCTGACGACCATCCGCGTACCGCGGGGTTGTCCGTCCACCTGCACCAGCTGTCCGCCGCTCGCCTCGACCCGCAGCCGGTGCGAGGTCAGGCCGATGTGACCTCCTTCGGCCCGGCGGGCGGCCAGGTGGGGATCGAACCCCGACCCGTCGTCCGTCACCGCCGCGGTCAGCATGCCGTCGGCCTGGCTGAGCTCGACGACGACGTGGCTGGCGTCCGCGTGCTTGACGACGTTGGCGAGCAGCTCGCGCACGGCGCCGAAGACAACGCGGTCGGCGTCGGTGGCCGGCTCGGACGCGACGTCGTGGGTGCGCACCTCGATGGCCATCCCCGGGCGCCGAGCGCCGACGGCCAGGTCCTGCACCGCGCGGACCAGCCCCGACCGGTCGAGCACAGCCGGGTGCAGCTCCCCGACGGTCGAGCGCAGCAGCGTCGCCGACTCCCGCAGCGCCTGCTCCACCCGCTCGAGGGCGACGGGGTCGCCGTCACGGACGTCCTCGAGGTCCATCCGCGCCGCCAGGACGTATTGCAGGGCCCCGTCGTGCAGGCCTTCGGCGAGCCGTCGCCGCTCCTGCTCCTGGATCGTCGTCAGCTCGACGAGCAGGCGCGACCGGTCGTCGGCGAGACCGGCGATCTCGCGGACACGTGAGCGCTGCAGCTGCGACAGCGCCACGGACCCGACGCAGAGGATGACCAGCACCGCAGTGCGCAGGCCGACGGACGACCAGGGCTCGGAGTTCGCCTCGCGGGTGGTGATGCTCGTCAGGAGGTAGACCCCGACCGTCGGCACGGCCATGACGAGCGCGACCCCCGGTCGCAGCTGCATGGCGGCCATGGTGGGCAGCAGGGTGAAGGCGGTGATGACGACATCCGCCGTCCAGCTCTCGACGGCGGACGCCCCCGCGAGCACGGTGACCGTGCCCAGGGCCACGATGTCCAGGGCCAGCAGCACCCACAGGCGTCGTCCGCGCGCGGCGGCGGTCAGGCGCGACAGCCACAGGGTCGCCGCGCCCGCCAGCAGCGGGTAGGCGATCGCGGCGGCCGCGCACCATCCGGCGTTGAGGGGTGGGGGCTCCAGGACGAGCGTGGCGACGATGAAGACCGCCAGGGCGACGCGCAGCCAGGACTGCAGCCGCAGGCCGCGGTCGGCGTGCCGGGCACTGACCTCGCCGAGCAGGCCGCCGCCGATGGTCGCCGGCGCCGTCGTCTGGCTCATCACACCTCCAAGCGGTCGGGTGACCTATTGTCGCGTGGCAACGGGTTGTGCAGGTTCAGGGTCGCGTGGAGGGAGTGTCGTCGTGGTGGGTCTCAACCGTCGCGTTCGCGTGGTGGTCGTCGATGACCACCCCTTCTTCCGCGACGGGCTCGGCCGCGGCCTCACCAACAGCGGCCAGATCGAGGTCGTCGGCGAGGGCGAGGACGGGCGCAGCGGGCTCGAGACCATTGCGGCCGAGCGTCCCGACGTGGCGGTCGTCGACTACCAGATGCCCGACATGGACGGCTTGCAGCTGCTGGCGGCGGTCGTGCGCGACGGGCTGCCGACCCGGGTGCTCATGCTCTCGGCGGTGCTCGACAGCGGCATCGTCTACGCGGCCCTGGAGGCCGGCGCGGCCGGCTACCTGTCCAAGGAGGCCCGCCGGCAGGAGATCATCGACGCCGTCCTCGCGGTCAGCCGCGGTCGCACCGTCCTGCCGCCGGAGCTCGCGTCCGGCCTGGCCGCTCAGATCCGGATGCGCGCCGAGTCCACCCGGCCGGTGCTCAGCCCGCGCGAGATGGAGGTCCTGCGCGGGTTCGCCGAGGGCAAGTCGATCCCGGAGCTGGGCCGCGAGATGTTCCTCGGCGCCAGCACCGTGAAGACGCACACCCAGCGGCTCTACCAGAAGCTGGGCGTCTCGGACCGCGCGGCAGCGGTCGCCGAGGGGATGCGTCAGGGCCTGCTCGACTGACCCTGCGCCTGGACCGGGTCCCCCTGCTTGCCGAGGGCCACGAGGACGCGGCTGTGCAGCACGGCGAACCACTGGTACTCGAGCCCGTGGAGCTTCTGCTCGTCGGTGATGTCCGGGAGCCGTCCGAACGACAGCTCTTGGCCCCACTGGCTGTTCCACTGCAGGTAGGACGGGTCCAGCCCGGCCGCGGTGACGGCGGCCGTCTGGCTCGCGGTGATGCCGGCCGCCGTCGTCGCCTGCCTCTCCACGACGGCGTCGTCCTTGATGGGCTGCGTGTTCGGCGGGCTCGAGCTGCCGGCGAGCGGTCTCGACGTGAGGTCGTTGACCAGCTGGGTGGTCTCGACGTACTCCAGCAGCGCGGCCCCGAGGCGCAGGGCGGGCCGGCCGGTGGTCCCGAGCTCGGCCGCCAGCCCCGCGTCGGTGCCCGCCGCGATCTTCCGCGTGTCCTCGATGAGGCTGCGCAGGTACCCGCTGCGCCTCCGAGGTGAAGGCAGGCTGTCGGCGTAGGCGCTGTTGGCCTCCGCACCGTCGGCCATCAGGGTCGCGTACGCGTCGAGGAGCTCACCGGACCGGGTGGGGTCGGCGAGGGGCTGTCGTCCGATGAAGGGGAGCGCCTCCGCCGTCGCGGGCATGTAGGTGTCGGCCTCGTAGCGGGCGGTCGCGATGAACTGGACGGCCACGTCGAGGTCGGCCCGGCTCTGCACCGCGGACAGCTGGGCGTCGACGATGTCCATCGAGGTCATGGCGAACAGCCCCCACGCCAGCACGTCGGGCAGTGCGGCGAGCTGCTCGACCCTGCTCACCGGCGTGTTGGCCGTGGCGAGCACGGCGGCCCGGATCTCGCCCTTGGATCGCGCGGCCTCCTGTCGCACCTGTGCGACCTGGTCGGCCAGGGACGTCTGCGCCGACGCCGAGTGCACCCGGTCGAGCGCCGTGAGCTCCTGCAGCGCCTGGCCCGCCTCGGCCGCGGCGGCGAAGGCGCGGACGGCGTCGCCCCGGCCGAGCTCGTCCTCGGCGACCCCCATCCAGCCCTTGATCGCGGGGAGAGCCGCCTGCACGTCGGGGTCGGTCGCGGCCCCGAGCGCGGTCAGCTGGGCCTGCCCCGTGGCGACGAGGGTGCGGCTGCGCCGATCGAGCATGCTGACGACCCCGGGCGCGATCGCCGCGGGCTGCGGCGCCTGCGCGACCTCGGAGGTGCCGGTGAGGTAGCCGTAGGCCTGGGGGACGTCGCTCACCGGGATGACCTCGACGCCGATGGACCGCCCGAGGGCGACCAGGTCGACCGCTCGCCCGGTGCGCAGGTCGGAGCTGGGTCCGATGGGCACGAGGACGCGGGTGAACCCCGCCGCCTGCGCCGCCCTGATCTTGTCGGAGATGCCACTGACCGGGCCCACCGACCCGTCCGGCAGCACGGTACCGGTCATCGTCGCCTTGGGCAGGAGGGGCACCCCGCGGACCGAGGCCAAGGAGGCGGCGCTGAGCAGGGCTCCCGCGGACGGCCCGTCGATCGCCTCCTTGAGCGAGTAGGTGACCTGCACCTCGCGGGGGTCGACGCCGGAGATGAGCACGGCCTGGATCTCAGCCACGGCGGTCGCGGCCGTCCACATCGGACCCGCCCCGGCGGCCCGCAGGCCGCCGGTGTCGACCAGCAACGGGGTCGACGGGTCGTCGTAGCTGGCCGCCACCGTCACCGGGGTCGTGCCGGCCTGGATGCTGCCGTCGGCCGCCTTGCCGTACCAGAGGGCCTCGACGCGTACCGCCGGGAAGTCCCGGGTCCCGCTGACGTCCGCCGCCGCGGCCGCCCCGACCAGGAGGACGAGGGCGCCCGCCGTGGCGAGGCGGCGGAGCACTCGGGG
Organism: uncultured Actinomycetota bacterium; assembly: GCA_963752705.1. GTDB lineage: Bacteria > Actinomycetota > Actinomycetes > Actinomycetales > Dermatophilaceae > Lapillicoccus. Next base: position 1,422,513 of record CAVVZM010000003.1, on the reverse strand, counting down.
GCCCCGCCGCCCGCCTCGAGACGGACCGACCGCCTCACCCGTGGTCGTCACCGCTCACCTCACTGACGGTCAGAACGTCGGTGTGGGAGTGGTCGGAGCGGGCAGGGCCGTCGACCACTCGTCGCAGGCCGGCTGGCGGCGCCGAGTCGGCGCATCAGGGTTCCCCTCGCTGGGTGGTAGTGCTGGCGATAAATGATGCGGTATGCCGCGGCGGCGCGAGTGCACTACTGCTCGACGACGTTTGCGTTTCGTCGATGGGCCAGCCTGTCATGGGAGGAAGCGGTGGGGGTCAGTCGGTGACACCGAAGGCGAGCAGCAACGCCGATCCCGCCCGGGCAGCGCGCCGGCTCAGCCGGGAGGCGCGAGCCCCGCTACGGGTGGTGCGGCGGGTCGGGTGGACGGAGCCCAAGGGATAGCCCGAGAGGGTGGCGGGGCGCTGCGAGGTGGTCATCGTGACTCCTGGGTCAGGGGGTCGAGGTGCGGATGTGCACCGACCCCAAGGCTGGCGGCGCCGCCGGCGCGCCCGGGTCGACCGCTCGGGTGACACCTCGGATGACGCAGCCCTCCCCCGATCGGACGACAGAGGCAGGATGGGCTCATGAGGCTGCTGCACGACCTTCCGACCGGTGCCGGATGAGCACCGATCCGGTCCGCGAGGTGCTGGACGTCCAGCGCGTCGACGTGTGGGGCGCGATGCAGGCCAAGGACGCTGACGCCTGGATGCGCGTCCTGGCCGCGGACTTCGTCCTCCGGACCCCCGGCGAGGAGGACCGCGGACGGTCCGCATACGTCGAGCGGATGACCTCGTTCCCCGGCGAGGTGACGTCCATCGCGTGCCACGACCTGCAGGCGAAGGTGTTCGGGAGCGCGGTGGTGGTGACCGGGGTGCAGCACGCCCTCCTGCGGATGGCGAACGGCGCCGGGTTCGAGGACTTCACCATGATGACCAACGTCTTCGAGCAGCGCGACGGCCGGTGGGTCCTGGTCCTCGCACACGCGCTGAGCCTGCCCATGTGAGCGCATAGTCCTGGTGGGATCCGCGAGCCATCGGGATACTTCGACGATGCTGGAACGGGGAGCGATCGTCGACGCCAACGTCCACCTGTGGGACAACACGCTCAACCCCGTCTTCTGGCTGGAGGACCGGTCCCTGGTCCGTGACCTCATCGGGAACTACGACTCGCTGCCCGACGTCTACACCCTCCGCGACTACCAGCGCGAGACCGCGGCATACGCCGTCCGCGGCGTCGTCTGGTCGGACGCCGGCGCGGCCGACCCCGTGGCGGCGGCCGAGTGGGTGTCGGGCCAGGACCCCGACGGAGCGCTCCTCACCGGGCTGGTCAGCCTCGGCGACCCGGCATCCGCCGGCTTCGGTGACCTGCTCGACCGGCTCGCCCGAGTGCCCCTCGTGCACAGCGTGCGGGTACGCCTGGCGGCAGGCCTCGCCCAGGGAGGCGATACACCGGGTGGCGGGTCCGGGGTCCCCTTCCTCGAACGGCCGCTGGTGATGGACCACTTCCGCCTCATGGCCGAGCGCGGTCTCGTGGCCACGATCGAGGCGACCAGCGACCAGCTGCCCGTTGTCGCTCGGCTCGCGGACGACCTGCCCGACCTGAGGATCGTCGTCGACCACCTGGGCTGGCCCACCGACCTCAGCGACCGGGGGCGCGAGGTTCACCTCGAACGCCTGGACGGTCTGGCCGCGCGGACGAACGTGGCGACCCGCCTCGACGCGTTGGGGACCATCTTCGGATCGTGGGCCACCGACCAGGTCCGGCCCTGGCTGGTGTCCGTGGTCGACCGGTTCGGGGCGGATCGGTGCATGGTCGGTTCCGACCTCCCCATCGAACGGCTCCGGGCGACGTTCGGGCGGCTCTACGACGCCTACGACGAGATCTTCGCCGCGCTCCCGGCCGCCGACCGGCTCCGGCTCCTCGGCGGGACCGCGGAGCACTGGTACGGAAGGAGCCGAGCCCCATGACCGACCAACCGCTGAGCGACTCAGGTCGACCGCGTGAGCCCGAACCCACACCATCGGGGGTGGCGGGGGCCTCCGCCCGGCGGGAGTTCGAGCGTCGACGCGCCAACCGGGAACAGCGCATCCGCACCGCGCACCCGCGGCTCGGCGGTCTGATCCTCGCCGTGTCGGACGACCCTCAGAGCACCAAGGCCTGGGCCGTGGGCGCGAACGGGGAGGAGGCCCTCGGTCGGCGACTCGACGGCCTGGCGAGCCCTACCGTGCGGGTCCTGCACGACCGACGCATACCCCGCACCCGAGCCAACATCGACCACATCGTGGTCTGTCCCGCGGGGGTGCTGGTCGTGGACGCGAAGAAGTACACCGGCCGACCACACCTGCGGGTGGAGGGGGGCTTCCTCCAGCCGCGCACCGAGAAGCTCATGGTGGGTTCGCGTGATGGCGGCAAGCTGGTCGACGGGGTTCTCAAGCAGGTCGACCTGGTGCGTTCGGCCCTCGGGGAGGAGTCGGTCGAGGTGCGCGGGTACCTGTGCTTCGTCGCCGCCGACTGGCCGCTGTTCGGCGGGTCGTTCGCGACCCGGGGAGTCACCGCCCTCTGGCCCAAGAAGCTCGCCGGCGTCATCGCCGAACCGGGTCCGCTCAGCGAAGACGAGATCCACCGTCTGCACGGGCGGCTGGCGACCGCGTTCCCGGTCGCCTGACGCGCTTTCGTGCGACGTACTTCCTCATCCTCGACAACGAGATCCGGGCGCGGAGACGTCGGAGGTATCACCGTCCTCCGCCCGACCTCTGTGCTTCCACATCATCGATGGAAGGACAGGGCCATGGCATTGCACGCGAGCTGGGTGCACGGCAACGCCGTGCAGGTGGAGAGTCCCGAGAACTTCGTCTCCGTAGGGCATTTCGGCTGGGGCGGCGATGCCTCCCTCACCCCCGGCAAGGGCAGCTGGTTCCACATCCCGATCCCCACCCCCGTCATCACCGGAGACGTGCGCACGACCGTGCAACGCCTCTTCGTCCTCTACAAGGCCGAGAACTGCGAGGTGCGCAACGTCCACGTCTACGACGGCTCCACCCAGGTGTAGCAGCTCAACAACCTGCACCTGTCCGGGGAGCACCGCACCGGACTCGACAACGCGAACACCTTCGACCTCGCCGCCCCGCACGCCGTCCTGTTCGGCATCGGCATCACCTTCTTCGTTCAGGCGTCGATCGGCTTCGACACCACCATCCGTACACGGTTCATCACCGCAACCGCCGGCGCGGACTTCCAGGCCTGACACCCTCAAGGGCATGAGCTCAGGGCTCGACCGCGGGCCGACGTACACGACTCTGCTCGTGAGGCTGATCGCTGCAGATGACCGCGACTGGGTCGCGGCGACGCTGGTGCGCGACTGGACGTCGACGTCCGTGGCGCGGCTGGGCGAGCTCGTCGACGCCGCCGACCTGCCGGGCTACGTCGCCACGGCCAGCGGCCACCGGGTCGGGGTGCTGCTGGTCGACGTCAAGGACCGCGACGTCGAGGTCGTCTCCGTCAGTACGAGCGAGCCTCGACGTGGCGTGGGGCGAGCGCTGATGGTGCGCTGCTTCGACGAGGCGCGAGCGACGGGATGCCGGCGCGTGTGGCTGGTGACCACGAACGACAACGTCGCCGCGATCGCCTTCTACCAGCGCATAGGCATGGACCTCAGGGCGCTCCACCGGCACGCCGTACGGGCGTCGAGGCGGCTCAAGCCCACGATCCCGGATCGTGACGCGGCCGGCGTACGCATCGAGCACGAGCTCGAGTTCGAGCTGCTCATCGACACCTGCTTGTCGGACTCGGAGGATGCGACCTAGGTCCATCGCGTGGAGCGCCGGGTCACCTCTACCGTCGAGAGATCTTGGGCAACCGGCTGTGAGGGGCATCGATCAAGGTCAAGAAGAGCGCCACCCCGTCCACTCGAGTTCGGCGACGGGTCCTGGCGGCCGCGGGCGCCACGGCCTGCGCGTTGTCGGCCGGGCTGATGACGGCCGCCCCGGCGAGCGCTGAGAGCCGCGGGTTCGTCGTCACGAACGACAGCAACCTCACGCTGCGGCTCGAGAGCGTGCGCCACGTGGACTGTGACAGCTACATCCTGTGCCCGCTGGGGAACTACCCCTTCGACTTCGAGGGACGGCCCCACAGCGGGACGGAGATCGCTCCCCGGGGCAGCCAGCGCTTCGAGCTGAAGTACCGCTTCAGCCTCCTGCACATGACCCAGTACGCGGCGGAGCTCACGTACAAGGTCGAGAAGACCAACGCCAAGCTCAAGGTGCTCATCTTCACCACCCCCTCGTCGAACAACTCCGAGTGCGAGGTCGTGCCGGCGAGCGCGGGCCGCTGCACCGCCGGCGGGCTGGACATCTCGTTCACGCGCTGACGCTGTGGTCGATCCGCGCGCTCTGCCCGACCACAACGCAGGACTCCCTCATAACGACGCCCTGAGAGGCTCCCGATGAACGTCACGAAGGACACCACATCCTCCACACGCCTCCGGAAGCGGGTTCTGGCAGCGGCGGGCGCCACCGCCTGCGTCGTGTCGGCTGGGTTGATGACCGCCGCACCCGCCGACGCCGCCAGCCGCGGCTTCGTGGTCACCAACAAGAGCAGCTCGACGCTGCGGCTCGAAGACGTGACCGTCGTACCGTGCAAGAGCGGCGCGTACACCATCCGGTGCCAGAGGGGCTACTACGGATTCGACTTCGAGGGCCGCCCCCAGAGCGGCTCGGAGATCGCGCCCAACGGCAGCCAACGCTTCGAGCTGAAGTACGCGTTCAACATCTTCCACGCGCCTCAGTACGCGGCGCACCTGAAGTACAAGGTCGAGAAGACCAACGCCAAGTTCGAGGTCTTCATCTACACGACCCCGTCGACGAACGACTCCGAGTGCGTCGTGGTGCCGGCCACCGCGGGCCGCTGCACCGCCGGGGGGACCGACATCACCTTCATGAACTGACCTGAGGAACGCCGTCTGTCCGCACCGGACGGCGACGACGGCTCCGCGGCGCTCACGGCCGGCTGCTGCACCGGTGAACGTCGGCCTTGGGTGAGAGCGGATCGGGTAGGGGCAACGTCACCTAGCGGCTCCCGCCTGGCCGCCCTGGAGCCCCGCGATCTCAGCGCGAGCGGCCGCGACAAGGTCATCGTTGGTATGGGCCTTGCCCCACAGCCCCCAGCCACCCTCCGCCGCCTCGGTGAGCAGCACCCAGGTGCGCTCCTTCAACCCTTCGTCGCCGGCCGCCTTGGCGATGATGCTCGTGAACTGCTCGACGACGGCCTGCTGCTTCTTGCGGTCGAGTGCGCCGGCGTTTGTGAGCACCTGGACGCGGACATAGTTCGAGTCGCCGTTGACATTCGACAGGTCGGCGTTGTGGACGAAGGCGGCGGTGTTGTCCTTGAACATCGGGATGGGCGGCACCCCCTCGATACCCATCAGCGTCGCGGAGAGGCTCTGCGCGAGAGCCTTGGTGTCCTGAAACGTTCCCTCACTGGCGTAGACGTCGATCATCGGCATGGCAAGCTCCTTCGTCGGTGACTATGACGATCTGCATAATCGCTATGCTGGTCATCATAGAATCGAGCGGAGGCCGGAGGAAGAGGCGTGGCGAACGACGTACGGCGGCGCATGGCGAAGGCGGCGCTCGGGCTCATCGCCGAACGCGGCGTCGGCGGCACGTCGATCGCCGACGTGCTAGAGCGCAGCGGCGCCCCGCGCGGTTCGGTCTACCACCACTTCCCCGGGGGCAAGGACGAGATGGTCCTCGCCGCGATGGAGTACATGGCGAACGAAGCGCGCGCTCCTCTGGCGGCTCTGAAAGGCGCCGATGTCGCCGGCATCATCACCGGCTTCGTGAACCTGTGGCGCCACGTCCTGCTCAGGAGCGATTTCGCTGCCGGCTGCGCCTCAGCGGGCGTTGCCACGAGCGCCGAGTCGGACGAGCTGAGAGCCGCCGCCCGCCGCGTGTTCGAGGCGTGGACCGGCGACCTGGCGGGGCTCTTCGTCCACACCGGCATGGAGCGGAGCAAGGCGAACGACCTCGCCTGGATGCTCTTCGCCTCGACCGAGGGTGCGCTGATCTTCGCCCGCTCCGAGAGGTCGATGCGAGCGATGGATCTCGTCGAGCGCCAGCTGCTCGACCTCGCCGCTGGGCGCTAGCCGCGGGTGCAGATGCTAGACGGATCCTGATGGCTGGCCAGGGCGGATCGCGTCTGCTCAGCCCTGATCCACCGACGGTGATTTCGGGGGTTGCCGTTCACGTTGAGAACTGATGGGTTCTTCGTCGTTCGGGGTGAGGGCGTCGTGGAGCTGCCGGTCTTTCCGGGTCTTCCACGTGGGGGGGTTCCTTGGGGCCGGGTGGCCGGGGTGGTCAGGGTGCGGTGGCGGTGGCCCAGAGGTCTTCCCAGGCGGGAGCCCAGGGCCAGTTCGTGGGGAGGTGCAGCACGAGCCGTCGGGCCGAGGACGCGACGCGGGCCGGGACCTTGACGAGGTGGGTGCGCAGGGTGGCCCACCGGGCTTTGGCGTGTCGGGCTGATGCGGCCGCGCCCGCGGCGCGCAGGATGTTGAACGCGAGACAGGCCAGCGCGAGCCAGGCGGCGTTGGCGGTGAACTTCCCGGACGGGGCGTGCGCCATCGGCCCGTTCTTCAGCTCAGCGATGACCTGCTCGACGATGGCGTGGTCGCGGTGGGTCTCGTCCGCCGCCATCGTGCTCAGGGTGGAGTTGGTGACGAACCCATGGTGACGCCACGTGGAGAACAGCTCGCCTTGGCCAGCGGCGGTGGTGCGGGGGTTGAGGCGTTGGACCCGGCGCACCACGAGCCGGCAGGACACCCGCTGCTTCTTCGGGGCGGAGGTGAACGCGGTGAACGTGGTCTCGGCGACCTGCGCTTCGGAGATCCACCGCTTCTCGTCCTCGTCCCACACCGCCCGCGGGTACTTGATCGTGGTCCACGCGGTCTCGGAGATTCTCGCGATCGCGCACACGACAGCAGGATTCATCCGGACGGTGACGGAGAACCAGGCCTTACCCGCGACCGCGGCAGCGATGACGTCGCGGCGGTAGTAGCCCGAGTCCGCCCGCACCATCACTTGACCGGTCGCCCCGGCAGCCCGGGCCGTGGCCACGGCATCACCGATCAGCCGGTTGGCGCCGTGACCGGAGACAGCGTTGCCCTTGCGTAGCCGGGCGGCGGCGATGACCGGCGCACACGTCGGAGACGACAGCACCGCCAGCTGCGCGTTCAGGCCCTTCACCCGGGAGTAGCCATACGCGGCGCCCTGCTTCTGGTAGCCGTGCACTTCGCGGATCGTGTCGTCGATGTCGACGTACGCCATCGATTCCGTCCCGGCCAGCAGCCGAGGCGAGACCGCGGCCAGCCGCTGCAACGTCCGCGCGGCGGCGGCGTCAAGCTGGCGGACGTGCCCAAACGAGAACACGCGCAGGAACGTGCCCACCGTCGACGGCGCCCGGACCCCGGTGAAGACCTTGCCCATCCCGCCGTGGCGCAGCACGTCGAGGTCGTCGATGCTGTCGGCACCGGCGATCATCCCCGCGACCACACAGGCCGCTTTCACCCCGGCGTTGGGGGACGGAACGCTCAACCGTTGCGCCAGCAGCTCGTGTAAGCCAGCTCGTTCGGCCAGCCGCATCACCGGGACCAGACCCGCCGACCCGACCAGGTTCGGATCATCGAAAACCGCGTCCACCTTATGTAATGCTTGCACCTGTCGGATGCCCCTTCGGACGGTTCGGATCAGACCCTAGACAAGTCCAATCCTCCCGCCCCACAGGGGCATTCGCGCGTCACGACCCGCCGCAACCCCCCACCAACCGGTGGATCAGGGCTCAGCCGGTCAGGAGGCGAGGACCCATGGCGACAATCGGACCGCGACGCGCAGACGGCACCTACCGGGCGCGTTACCGCGACCGCGCCGGCCGGGAGCACTCCCGCCACTTCAAGCGGAAGCTCGACGCCCAGCGGTGGCTCGACGAGGTGACGACGAGCATCGTGACCGGGGCGTACGTCGCGCCCGGGGCGGGGCGGATCACCTTCCGCGAGTACGCGGAGGGCTGGCGAGCCGTGCAGGTGCACCGGCCGACGACCACGGTCCACGTCGAGGGTGCGCTGCGGAGACGCGTCTACCCGGTCATCGGCGACCAGCCGCTGGAGTCGATCGTGCCGTCGGACATTCAGGCGCTGGTGAAGCGGCTCGAGCAGACCCTGGCTCCCCCGTCGGTCATCGTCACCTACCGCTACGTCTCGACGATCTTCAAGGCCGCCGTGCGCGACCGCCGCATCGCCCTCACCCCGTGTGACGGCATCCGGCTGCCCCGGAACGTTCGGCCACCGGTGACGCCGATGTCGACCGAGGAGGTGCAGGCACTGGCCGCGACCATCCCCGAGCGCTACCGCGCCATGGTTGTGCTCGCCGCCGGGACCGGGCTGCGGCAGGGCGAGATCTTCGGACTGACCATCGACCGGGTCGACTTCCTGCGCCGCACCCTCACCGTCGACCGCCAGCTTGTCGGTGTACGCGGTCAGGCACCGACGTTCGGGCCACCCAAGACCGCCGCCAGCATGCGCACCGTGCCGCTGCCTGACGTCGTCCTTGAGGCGCTGGCCGAGCACGTCCGCCACTTCCCTCCCGGGCCGTACGGCGTGGTGTTCACCGGCTCGGACGGCCAGCTGCTGCGGCGGTCGGCCTTCGGCAACCTGTGGCGCCGCGTCAACGCCGAAGCCGGCGTCGAGGGCCGGACGTTCCACAGCCTGCGGCACTACTACGCCTCGCTGCTCATCCGGCACGGTGAGTCGGTCAAGGCCGTGCAAGCGCGGCTGGGGCACGCCAGCGCCGCCGAGACCCTCGACACCTACAGCCACCTGTGGCCCGACTCCGACGACAAGACCCGCGAGGCGGTCGACGCCTACCTGGGTGGTTCCATCGCCCGCGATGCTGCCGCGTTGGCGACCGCGAAGGATCGACTTAGGTGAGAGAGGCCAGACAGGACGCGCAGCGCACCAGACGCTCTCGGCGTCGGTGGTCAGATCTAGGGTGGCGCGATGTCTGACGCGGTCACGATTCCGACCTGGGTAGGCATCCTTGTCGCCGTCGGAACGCCGCTCACCACCTTCGCAGGAGTGCTGCTTGCCAACTTCCTGTCCCGGAAGGGCGCCGTGGAGCTCGAGGCCCGCTCGCGACGCGAGGAGACGATGCGCAACCTTCGTTGGGCGGCCGAGCTCGCCGTCTCCGATGATCAAGGTAAGGCGAACCTCGGGCTTGCTGAGCTCAACGCACTGGGTCAGTCGGCGCTGAGCGACCAGGAGCAACAGGTCTTCATCGATGCCGCCCTGGAGGCCGTCCTTGTGGAGCCTGAAGAAGCGATCGAGGTCGCAGAACGCCAGGGGGTGGACGTCGTAGTGGAGGTTGGATCGACACCGAGTGGCCACGACCCCGGGGGACAAACCGGCGTAAGATCTAAGCCTGACGAGAGCGAGGACGACCGTGGCTAAGAAGGTGCGAGTCACCAAGGCGCAGCACAACGCTGCCCGCATCGTTATCGCCCGCAGCCGGCAGACGGGCAAGGCCGTGACCAGTTCGGTCAAGAAGATCGCGGCTGCGGAGTCCCCCATGGCGCTGTCGTCGGCCGCTGGCAACTGAGCCTTCCCACACTGCTCATCGCCGTGGGAGCGACAGCCCCGGACCACGCGCGCGAGATGGCGGCCCTCGACGCCATCTCGCCGCGGACACATCCGGCGCGCGACGCCACCCACTTCAGGCGGGTCGTCTCCGCCCGGAGGGCCCTCGCAACGGCCGAGAGGGAGCTGATCAGCGCGGTGCGGGCGGCGCGGGAAGCCGGCGACTCCTGGACCGTCATCGGTGCCGCGATGGGAACGAGTCGGCAGGGAGCGCAGCGCCGATTCGGCCATCTCATCGACCATGACTGAGCCGCTGAGACCCCTGTACTCGCCGAATGCTGCGACACCCAGCCACCAGGTATTGGTCGGCCCCCTTGGGAGGCGCATTCTCCTTGAGCGTGCTCGCCTGCTGGAACTCGCGGCCCATCATGGGATCCGCAACCTGGTTGTGTTCGGCAGCGTCGCCCGCGGCGAGGACGGGCCGGAGAGCGATGTCGACCTCGCCGGCGACCTACCCGTCGGCATGGGGCTGGTCGGTCTTGCACGCGCGAAGGACGACTTCGAAGCAGTTCTCGGATGCCAGGTCGATCTGGTTCCAGCCGCCGATATCAAGACCGAAATCCTTGACCGGGTTCAGGTCGAGATGATCACGCTCTGATCTGCGCCGCTCAGCCATTTACCGGGGCTCGCTGTCGACGGCCGCTTTTAGTCGCTCCTACCCTCCAAACGGGCCATCGCGCGCATCAGGCGACGCGCATTCGAGGGCGATCTGAATAGATGGACGGTCTCGCTCAAGGACTCGAACTCCGCCAAGGAGACGATGACGACCGAGCCGCCCTCGCGGGTGACGACGACCTCCCCACGGCCCACCGCCACGCCCTCGAGCACCTCGGCGTACCGCTCCCCCAGCTCGCTCTCGCTGACGGTCTTCATGTCGCCTCCAGAGGGTCGAGTGCGCGCGTCGGTAGCCCTGTCAAGGGCGTCAAGGGGAGAGCAGTGCTCTCGAAAATCCTGCGGACTAGGTGCGGACTAAATCGACCTCCGAATCACGTTTCCGCAGGTCAGAGGCCTAAAAGTGGACGAGTCGGTCTATACGCCGGGTTCTGTTCCGTGCCGCCGTTACCAGCGACTCGGCGACGGTCATCCATCTCGGCGAGTCATTGCTGACCCGCTCTAGCGCCCTACCCGCAGGCTCGGGCGGGCCGCCCTCGAACGCCTACTGTCTGGGCTTGCTCCAGGTGGGGTTTACCGAGCCGTCCCAGTCACCTGGGGCGCTGGTGGTCTCTTACACCACCGTTTCACCCTTACCGCCCCGCCGGCCGAAGCCGTCGGGGAGGCGGTCTGTTCTCTGTGGCACTGTCCCGCGGATCACTCCGGGTGGGTGTTGGCCACCACCTTGCCCTGTGGAGCCCGGACGTTCCTCGGCAGCCTCCCCTGGAAACCAGGAGCGGCTGACGCGACCGCCTGACCGACTCATCCGCGGCCCAGCATACGGGCCCGCGCCCAGGCCCCCACTCATACCAAGACGTATGCCGGGGGTCACGTCGCGGCTCATGTCGCGAACGGTGTCGCTGGAGCAGCAGCCAACGCGACCTGACCCGCGACATGACCGCACCTCGACGTCCCGCAGGCGCGCGAGCCGGTGGTGTAGGAACGCCCATGTGAGACGTGGTCGTGGAGGACGGGTCGCGGCGGGTCTGTTGATGCTGCCGGCGCTGGCGTACGGGCTGGCCGGCTGCGGCGCGGGCGGCGAGATCAGCCTGCCGACCATCAGCCTCCCCACGACGATCCCGTCGTTCACGATCCCGACCATCACCATCTCGACCCCGCCCTCGACCTCCACCTCGGCGGGCACCCGGACCGAAGCCACCGGCACGGTCACCGTGACGCGCACCGAGACGCCGCGCACCAGCACCGTCACGAACACCGTCACCGCGGCCCCGCAACCGACCCCGACGTCCGGCAGCGGCGTCCCGCCGTGGGTCTGGGTCGTGCTGGCGGTGCTCGTCCTCCTGCTCCTCGCGCTCGTCATCTGGCTGGTGCGGCGCGCGCGGGCGCGGTCGGCCTGGGACGAGAAGATGGGCGTCGCCCGGCGCAACGCGCTGTGGGTGGAGGACGCGCTCGTGCAGCAGGTCATGGCCCGGGCCTCGACGGCCGAGGCCGCCTCGACGTGGCAGGCCGCACAACCGCGCTTGCTCAGCCTCGACGAGTCCCTCTACGCGCTGTCGAACACGGCACCCGACCCCGAGCGGGCCGCTCAGGCGGAGCAGCTGCGAGCACGACTCGGCGGACTCGTCGACGCGATGGGGGCCGACACGAATACCGGTCGGGGCGCCACGGTCGACGACCTGCGCGCCCGGCGCTCCGCCGTGTGGCGGGCGCGCACCGACCTGCGCAGCTGGCTCGACGCCGAGAACGCCCGCCGCTGAGGCGGAGCGGTCTCAGGAGGCCGGCTCCTGCGGGTTCACGACCACGGGAGCGGCGACCGGTATGCCCGGGACGGACTCCGGGGTCGGCTCCAGTGTGACGACGGGCACGGCTCCGCCGCCGTTCTCGGCCTCGATCCAGGCGTCGACGTCGGCCCAGACGTCGTCGACCCACGGGAGGATGTCGGCGGGGTCGCGGGGCACGTCGGCGGCCCGCGTCACCCACCAGTGCACAGTCATGGGCTGGTGGTCGATGGGCAGCGCGGCCCAGATGTCCCACGGTGAGACGAGCTGGTCGAGACCGGTGTGCGCCATGACGACGACGTCGAGGTCGGGCCGGGCCGACAGCGTCGCGACCACCCCGCCCGGCCGTGGCGGGAGCACGTGCGCCATCTCCGCGGCCTCGGCGGCCCGTTCGGCCTGGCCGTGGCGGCGCAGCCACCGCACGGCGCGCTCGTGCCGCTTGGGCGTCCAGTTGCCGCCCTCCGGGAAGATGAGCAGCGCCTCCTTCGGCTCGAGCGAGAGGGCGAGGTCGCGCACGGCCTCGACCTTGTCCTCGCCGGCCCCGCTGCTCGACGGCAGGAAGTAGCAGTCGAGCCGGTTGAGCAGCAGGTCGATGCCCGGGTCCCACTGCAGAGCCGCCTTGAGCACGACCTTGGGACGGCGCCGGAACGTCGTCAGCAGCAGCTGCACCATGCTGAACGAGTCCCCCGGGCCGGCGTGCCGGCTGAGCACCAGCAGCGGCGCGTCGGACGTGGGCACGGGGCAGACGTCGAGCGCCACGCGGTAGCCGAGCATCGAGTGCGACGCGGCACTGAGGATGGTCAGGGCCCGGCTGAGCAGGGCCGCGTGCCGTTCGCGCCAGAGGGTCTCGTCGCGGCTCGGCAGGGGCTGGGCGGCCCAGAGCAGCCAGCACCCCATGACCATCCCCACGTCGGTCCAGATGTAGGCCATGGCGAAGCTGACGACCCGGAGCAGCCGCATCCGCCGGGTGAACAGGGCGGCGAGGGCACCGACCAGGTAGAAGGGCAGGAGCACCACGGTGAGGACCACCGCTCCCGGCAGCCACAGGACGTGCCCGAGCCGGCGCAGCAGCCGGGGCGGGACCCACACCGTCACCGCCGCCTCACCGCATACCGGCCCGGGACAGGTAGCGCTCGGTGGCCTCGTGGGCCATCTCGATGCGGTCGGCCACGAGCCGGGCGCCCCGATAGCTGAGCGACACCGACGGCGACCGGTCGGCGCCGCTCGGCAGGACGTGCACCTCGATGCCCTCGGGGATGCGGGCGAGCTCCTCGTTGAACCGGTAGCGCCGGGCGATCTCGAACGCCACCAGCCCGACCTCCCACGGCCACCGCGGAGCCCGCAGGGCGTGCTCGATGCGGCCGACCTGCAGCACGTAGAGCGTCGTCGCCCCGAGGTCCAGCGCCCGCGAGACCGGGATCGAGTGCACGAGGCCGCCGTCGACGTAGTGGGCGCCGTCGATCTCCCGCGCCGGCAGCAGGCCGGGCACGGCGCACGAGGCCATCACCGCATCCACCACGGCGCCCCGGTCGAACCACCGGGCGGTCGCCGTCTCGATCTGCGCCGCCACGCACTGGAAGCGCACGGCGAGGTCCTCGATCTGGCGCCCCCCCAGCTCGTCGCGCAGCAGGTCCTCCAGCGCGTCGCCGGAGTGCAGGTGGCCCGCCAGCCGCACGACCCGCTGCGCGCGGGCCAGCACCGAGTCGGTGAACACGCCGGACTCCGCGGCGTGCACCCACATCTCGGCGAGCCGGTCGACCGCCAGGAGGGTCGGGTCGGACGCCAGGAACGCCCCGTTGACCGCGCCCACACTGGTGCCCACGACGAGGTCGGGCGTGATGCCCTGGCGCAGAAGGGCGCGCAGCATGCCCACCTCGCTCGCCCCGAGGATCCCGCCGCCGCCCAGCACGAACGCGACGCCGCCGCCCGGTCCGCGCTCGCTCACCACGGCCCGACAGTAGTCCGCCGGGAGGCGTCCCGCCCGTCCCCAACTACGCTCGCCCGTATGCCGCGGAGCACCTTCCGGAAGGCCGGACCCAACGCGCCGCTCGGCTACTTCGCCTGGGAGGCGACCGGTCTGCGCTGGCTCGCGGCAGCGCCGGGCGGGGCGCAGGTGGTCGAGGTCGTCGAGGCGGGTGAGGACGAGCTCGTCCTCGAGCGCCTGGCGGCCACCGCACCGACCCGGGAGCAGGCGGCCGACTTCGGAGCGCGCCTGGCCGCCACCCACGCGGCCGGCGCCCCGGCCTACGGCAGCCCGCCGGAGGGCTGGCGGGGCGACGGGTGGCTCGGGCCGCTCAGCGAGCCGCTGCCGCTGGCCCTCGACCCCCGTCCGACGTGGGGCGAGTTCTACGCGACCCAGCGCCTCGAGCCGATGCTCCGGGCGGGGGTGCGCCTCGGGGTCTACGACGCAGCGGCGACCGCGATCTTCGAGCGCGTGGCGGCCCGCGTGGCCACCGGAGAGCTGGACACCGACGAGCCGGCCAGCCGGCTGCACGGGGACCTGTGGGCGGGCAACATCGTGTGGACGGAGCGGGGAGGCGTGCTCATCGACGCCGCCGCCCACGGCGGGCACCGCGAGGCCGACCTCGCGTTCCTCGTGCTGTTCGGGGCGCCGTACCTCGACGCCGTGCTCGGGGCGTACGCCGACCGGCACCCCCTCGCCGACGGCTGGCGCGAGCGCGTGTCGCTGCACCAGCTGCACCCGCTGATGCTGCACGCCGTGCTGTTCGGGGGCGGCTACATCGGCCAGAGCATCGCGGTCGCCCGCCGGTGGGCGTAAGGCCCTAGACGAGCGTCAGGGTGACGCTCCCCGTGGCGATGTCGGCGGCGTCGAGTCGCACCTGCACCTGGGCGCCGAGCTCGGCGTCGCCCTGGGCCCGGGCCACGATCGCGGGGTCGAGCAGCTGCACGGTGACCCCCGAACGCTTCGGGTCGACGTCGACGACGTCGGCGGTGAACGTCTCCCCCACCCGCGCCGCCATCACCGCGGCCTCCACCGCGTCGGTGCACGCCCGCTCGACCGCCTTGGCCCGGGAGTCGCCCGCTTTCATCGTCTCCGGCAGACCGGGGAGTGCCTCGCGAGCCCACGCCGGCACCTCCTCGCCTGACGTCAGGGCGGCGCAGACGACCAGCCCGAACCGGTCGACGAGCCGGCGGAGCGGCGCGGTCACGTGGGCGTACGGGGCCGCGACGGCGGCGTGCTCCTGCTGCTGCGGCAGCTCGCCGTCGAACGCGGTGTAGCCGGCGCCCCGGAAGAGGGCCGTCGCTTCGTGGACGAGCGCGAGCTGGCGCGGGTCGGTGAGGTCGAGGCGGCGGATGAAGTCGCCGTAGCGCTCCTCTTTCGGCCAGTCCACGCCGAGGGAGCGGGCCTGCCGCCGGAACCGGGCCACGGCCCCCTGGTCGGGCGGCGGCATCGTGCGCAGGATCCCGACCCGGCCGCGGAGCATCATCTGGGCGGCCGCCATGCCGGTCATGAGCGAGATCTGGGCGTTCCAGTCCTCCGCGGGCACCGGGGGGCGGAAGCCGAGGACGAAGTGGCCCTGGGCGTCCTGGTCGACCTCCTGCTCGGGCAGCGGCAGGCTCGCCCCGCCACGAGCGGCTTCAAGCGCGATCCGCTTCTCCCCCACCTCCTTCAGCAGCAGCAGGACCTCGTCGGCGGTGCCGTCGTCGACGGCCTTCTGCACGCCGCCGTAGTCGAGCCGTGCCGTGCTGCGGACGATCGCCAGGTAGACCTGGGCGCCGGTCTCGTTGCCGTCGGCCCCGAGGTGGAGGTCCCAGACGAAGGCCGGCCGCACCTGGTCGGGGAGCAGGCTGCCGGCCCCTTCGCCGATGGCTGGCGGGTGCAGCGGGGTGCGCGCGTCCGGGCAGTAGATCGTCTCGACCCGGCGCCGGGTCTCGGCGTCCAGCGCGCCGTTTGGGGCCACGAAGGCGGGTACGTCGGCGATGGCGTAGCGCACCCGGTAGCCGTCGCTGTCACGCTCGATGTGCAGGGCCTGGTCGAGGTCCATGGACCCGACGGGGTCGATGGTCACGAAGGGGACGGCCGTCTCGTCGCGCGTCGGCAGGACGGCGTCACGGGCGGCGCGCTCGGCCTCGGCCAGCACGTCGTCGGGGAACTGCGCGGGCACGTGGAGCTGCTCGCGGATCGCCTCGAAGCGGGCCAAGAGCGCGGCCTGGTCGATCTCGGCGTGCGCCGGGACGGGGGTCGTCGTACGGAACCTGATCGGGCGCTGCGGCATGGGCGCAGCCTATGCATCGAGGCGGCAGCAGCGCCGCCTAGAGTTCCGCCCGTGCTCCTGCTGCTCCCGCCGTCCGAGGGCAAGACCGTCCCGGTCGGCCGTCGCGCCCGTCCTCTCGACCTCGACCGGCTCTCCTTCACCGCCGCGCTGGGTCCCACCCGCGCCGCGGTGCTGGCGGCCCTGGTGTCGGTCAGCGAACGACCCGACGCGCTGACGGTGCTCGGGGTCCCGCCGACGCTCGGCCCCGAGGTCGCCCGGAACGTCCGCCTGCTCACCGCGCCCACCGCTCCGGCCGCGGCCGTCTACTCCGGGGTCCTCTACGAGGCGCTCGACCTGCCGTCCCTCGACCCCGTGGCGCGGCGCCGCGCATACCGGTGGGTCGTCGTGTGCTCGGCCCTGTTCGGTGCACTACGGCTCGCGGACCGCATCCCGGCCTACCGGCTCTCGATGAAGGTCAACCTGCCTCCCCTGGGCCCGCTGGCCGCGGTGTGGCGCGGGCCGCTGGTCGCGGAGCTCGACTCCGCCGCCGGCCGCGGGCTCGTTGTCGACGCCCGCAGCAGCACGTATGCCGCGGCGTGGGCGCCGCGCGGAGCGCTCGCCTCGCGGTGGGTGCAGGTCGCCGTGCCGGGCGCGACCCACCTGGCCAAGCACACCCGCGGGCTCGTGGCCCGGCACCTCTGCCGGGCCGGCGTCGACCCCCGGACCCCGGGGCGGCTGGCCACCGTCGTGGCCGAGCGCTTCGAGTGTGACCTGACCGCCCCCCGACGCGCCGGCCAGCCGTGGGTGCTGTCCGTGGGCGAGACAAAGGTCGCGGCGTGACCGGGGCCGAGCTCGCCGACCTCGCCGCCCGGGTGCTTCCCGTGCTGGCGTTCCTCGTCGCGATCACCATCGTGGCCGAGATCGCCGACGTGGCCGGGGTGTTCGACGTCGCGGCGCACTGGGCGAGCCGAGCCGGACGCCACCGGGTCTGGGCGCTGTGGCTGCTCGTCGTCGCCATCGCGTGCGTCAGCACCATCGTGCTGAGCCTCGACACCACCGCCGTCCTGCTGACCCCGGTGGCGATCACGGTGGCGCGACAGGTCGGCGTGCCCCCGCTGCCCTTCGCCATGACGACCTTGTGGCTGGCCAACACCGCGTCGCTGCTGCTGCCGGTGTCGAACCTCACGAACCTCCTAGCGCTGCACCACCTCGACCTGCTGGGGGTGGGGCAGGCCGGGTACCTCCGCCTCGCGTGGGCGCCGGCGCTGGCCGCGATCGCCGCGACGGTGGTGCTGCTCGGGCTGCGCCACCGGAAGGACCTGCGCGGGCGCTACACCCCGGACGCCCCGCCGGAGCCGCACGACCGGGTGCTCCTCCTCGTGGCGTCGGCCTGCTGCGTCCTGCTGGGGCCGGCGTTCGTCTCGGGCATCGTGCCGGCGATCCCGTCGGCCATCGCCGCCGTGATCCTGCTCGTCACGCTCGCGGTGCGCGACCGCTCACGGCTGCGGCACATCTCGGTGCCGTGGCAGATGGTCATCGGCGTCAGCGTGCTGTTCGTCGTCGTCGACGTGGCGGTCAACCACGGGCTGCGCGAGATCCTCGTGTCGATGACGGGTACGGGCAGCTCGGCCGGCGCGCTGTTCCGGCTCGGCGCCGTCGGTGCGGTGGCGGCCAACGTCGTCAACAACCTGCCCGCCTACCTCGCCCTCGAGGCGGTCAGCTCGGACGCGCCCGCCCGGCTCATGGCCCTGCTCGTCGGCGTCAACGTCGGCCCGCTCGTCACCGTGTGGGCGTCGCTGGCCACCCTGCTGTGGCGGCAGCGCTGCCGGAGCCAGGGACTCGAGGTCAGCGCGGCATACCTGGCCCGCGAGGGCCTGCTCTGCGCCGTCGTGGCCGTGTCCGCCGCCCTGGGCGCCCTCGTCCTGCTCGGCTGAGGCCGTCACATCTTTATCGGGTGACCCGATAAACGTGCACTTCGCTGGAGAACGGTTGTCCAGCGAACCGTCCCTTTATCGGGTGACCCGATAAAGGGGTGAACCCGGTCAGACGAGCTCGAGGGCGGTGACGACGTCCTCGACGATGTCGAGGGGGTCCTCCAGGCCCACCGAGATCCGGATCGTGCCGTCGGTGATCCCCACGGCGGCCCGGGCCTCCGGCGTCAGCCGTCGGTGCGTCGTCGTCGCCGGGTGGGTGACTAGCGACTTGGCGTCGCCGAGGTTGTTGGAGATGTCGACGACCTCGAGGGCGTTCATCAGCCGGAAGGCCTCGTCCTTGCCGGCGTCGATGACGAACGTGACGACGCTGCCGCCGCCGCTCATCTGCGCGCGGGCCAGCTCGTGCTGCGGGTGGCTCTCCAGCCACGGATGCAGCACCCGGGTCACCTTGGGGTGGGTCTCCAGCGCGTAGGCCAGCGCCAGCGCGTTCGACGTCTGCCGCTCCACCCGCAGCGACATCGTCTCCAGGCCCTTGACCAGCGTCCACGCGTTGAACGGCGACATGGCCGGGCCGGTGTGCCGCATGAGGTTCTTGACCGGGCCGTCGATGAACTCGCGCGTTCCGAGGACGGCGCCGCCGAGCACCCGGCCCTGGCCGTCGATGTGCTTGGTGGCCGAGTAGACGACGACGTCGGCGCCCAGCTCGAGCGGCTTGGAGAAGACCGGCGTGCCGAACACGTTGTCGACGACGACCTTCGCGCCCGCGGCGTGGGCCAGCTCCGACACCGCCCGCACGTCGACGAGCTCCTGCATCGGGTTGCTCGGCGTCTCGAAGAAGACCGCGGTGGCGGGGGTCGACAACGCCTCACGCCACTGGTCGAGGTCGGTGCCGTCGACCAGTGTCGTCTCGACGCCCCACCGCGGAAGGATCTCGTCGACGATGACGAAACACGAGCCGAACAGCGCGCGGGAGCTGACGATCCGGTCGCCCTGACCGCACAGCGCCGCGAGCGCGACGAACACCGCCGCCATGCCGCTGGCCGTCGCGAAGCAGGCCTCCGCCCCCTCGACGAGCCGCAGCCGCTCCTCGAACATCCGCACCGTCGGGTTTCCGTAGCGCGAGTAGATGAACTTGTCGATCTCGTCCTTGAACGCCGCCTCGGCCTGCTCGGCGGACTCGTAGACGAAGCCCGACGTGAGGTAGAGCGCCTCGGAGGTCTCGTCGAAACCGCTGCGGGACAGGCCCCCCCGGACGGCGAGGGTGTCAGGACGCAGCGCACGGGTCATGACCTCGAGACTGCCACAGCCGCCGTCAGCCGAGGTGGGCCGTCCGGTTGACGAACGGCACCGACACGTTGCCGTCCGGCCAGACCTCCACCGCCGAGATCGAGGCCGGGTCGGTGGCCAGCGCCCAGAACCGGTCGGGCGGCACGCCCAGGGTCTGCGCGAGGACGACGAGGATCGGCTTCCGGCTGGTGACGACGACGACCGTTCCCGGCGTCGAGGTCAGGCGGTCGTATGCGCCCTCCACCCGAGCGGTCACCTCGCCGTGGGACTCGCCCCCGGGGCGGCGGAAGTCCGGATCCGTCCACAGGCGCTCGAGGTCGTCCGCGTGGTCGGCGGCCAGGTCGGCGACCAGCCGTCCGTCCCAGTCACCGAAGGCCTGCTCGTCCCAGTCGGGGTCGACCTCGGCCGCCACGCCCAGCGCCGTACCGATGGCTGCACCGGTCTGCCGCGCCCGGGCGAGCGAGGAGGTGACGAGGGTGGCCCCGGGGCCGGCGAGGTCGCGGACGGCGGAGGCCACCGCGCGGGCCTGGATGCGCCCGGTCGCGTCGAGGTCGGGATCCTTGCCGCCCCGGCCGTCGACCCGCCCCTGGGTCGTGTTGGCGGTGGTCGCGTGCCGCACGAGCAGGAGGCGGCTCGCCCCCGTCGTCGCCGCAGCGCCGACGGGTCGGGTCGTGGCCGCCGCAGCAGGCGCCGCATCCGGCATACCGAAGAGGTCGAGCGCCGCCGTCTCGGAGTCGGTCGTCGTCGCGGCGGTGCCGCCGGCGGCGGAACCGAGGGCCGCCCGCAGGGTGTCGATGGTGCGGCCGTCCATGCCGTCGTTGCTCAGCTTGTCGGCCTTCTTGTTCTTCTCCCGCGGGATCCAGGTCCATGTCACCGACCCCCCGGCCGCGCGGATCCGCCGGACGATCGCGGCGGCCTCGAGCGAGAGCCGGCGCATGTCCTCGTGCTTGACCTTCCAGCGGCCGGCCATCTGCTCGATGACGAGCTTGGAGTCCATCCGCACGTCGACGACTGCGCCAGGGGCCACGGCCGCGGCGGCATCGAGCCCGGCGATGAGCCCCTGGTACTCGGCGACGTTGTTGCTCTGCTTGCCCAGCGGGGCGGCGCGCTCGACGAGCACCCGGCCCGTATGCGCGTCGAAGACGACCGCGCCGTACCCGGCCACCCCGGGGTTGCCCCGAGAGCCGCCGTCGGCCTCGACGACGACGCGATCGGTCACCGGCATGACGCCGTCACGCGCTGGGGAGGCCGGACTCGGCGGTACGCACGAGGATGCGGCCGCACTCCTCGCAGCGCAGCACCTCGTCCGCCGGCGCAGCGATGATCCGGTTCATGTCGACCTGGTTGAGCTCGATGTGGCAGCCGCCACAGCGGCGCTGCCGCAGCTCGGCGGCACCGATCCCGGCGCGGGCGCCCCGGATCCGCTCGTAGAGCGCGACCAGGTCGTCACCGACGCCTTCCACGGCCGCGTCGCGGCGGCTGGACACGGCGTCGCGCTCGGTGGCGTACCCGCCCATCGCGGCGTCCCGGTCGGTCATGGCTGCTTCGAGCCTGGTCGCGAGCTCGGCCCGGGCGGCCTCCAGCGACTCGACGTGCTGGCCGAGACCCTCGGCGCGCTCCATGACCTCGAGCTCGACGTCCTCGAGCTCGGACTGGCGCCGGGCCAGGGAGGTCAGCTCGTGCTGGAGGGCCTGGAGGTCCTTGGCCGAGCCGGTGCCGGCGTCGAGCCGGGTGCGGTCGCGGGCGGCCCGGTCGCGCACCAGCTGCACGTCGGACTCGGCCTTGTCGACCTCGCGTTGCAGGTCGGAGAGCGCGGTGCGGGCGTTGACCAGCTGCGTGTCGACGGTGCGCGCCTCGTCCTCGAGGGCGGACACCTCACGGTGCTGGGGCAGCGTCGACGTCGCGTGCGCGATCTGGTCGAGCCGCGAGTCGACCGCCTGCAGGTCGAGCAGGGCGCGCTGGCGGGTCGGGTCGGCTTTCAGCGGGAACCTCCGGGATCAGGACAGTGGGAGCGCCGCGTTGGCGCCGACGACGAACGTCCACGGCTCGGTGCGCAACGTCGAGACGTAGGTGTCCAACGTAGACGACCCACCGGGCCCGCCCGACTCCAGCGTCGCGAGGAGGCGGCCCTCGGCGGAGGCCAGCCACACCCACTCGGTGGCCCAGTGCCCGGCGTCGACGAGGTAGGGCGTGGCGCCGCGAGAGGTCTCGCGCTCCTCCAGGACCGGGTGGTGGCGCAGGTCGGCGGTGACGTAGACGTCGGCCCCGCTGGCGCGCACGACGTCGAACCGGTCGTCGCCCGAGCCTCCGAGCACGGCGACCCGCTCGACCTTCGCGTCGGGGTCGCCGGCCACGCGGATGCCGCCGACGGCCGCCGGCAGACCTTGGGCCACGCGGGCGGCGAGCTCCCTCAGCGACATCGGCGCCGGTAGCCGCCCGACCCGACCCAGGGCGTACTCGCCGGGTTCGAGCGACTCGACGTCCACGAGGCCGACCGCCTCGGCGAGGGCGTCACACACCCCCGGGGTCGCGACGTCGGCGTTGGTGTGGGCGCAGTAGACCGCGAGGTCGCCGAGGATGGCCCGGGTCAGCGTCTCGCCCTTCGCCGACGTCGTGGCCACGCTGTGGATCCCGCGCAGCAGCAGCGGGTGGTGCGTGACGAGCAGGTCGGCCCCGGCGTCGACGGCCTCCTGCACCACCGCGAGGGTGGGGTCGACGGCGAGGTGCACCCGGCGTACTGGCTGGTCGAGGTCACCCGTCACCAGGCCGACGCGGTCCCAGTCCTGGGCGGTCGTCGGGGGGTAGAGGGCCTCGAGGGCGGCGACGACGTCGCGCAGGCGCAGATCGACGGGATCCGACGCGGCGGGCTGGGGAGGCGAGGCGGGCGCTGACGACACGGTGCGACCCTGCCACACCGTCGCGACGCCGCGCGGTGTCGTGCGCCCTGCCGAGCCTCAGGCCTCAGACGGTATGCGGGCAGCCGGCGGCAGGTGGGTGGCGTCCGCCTCGGGCCAGGCCTGCGGGTCGGGTCCGAGGGCCACGAGCTCGTCGACCTGCTCACGGCACCACATGGAGACGACCCGACCCGAGGCGACCTGCTCGACGAAGGTCCCCCACGGCACCCACTCGGTCTCGGCGACCTCGTCCGGGGCGAGACGCGCCGTGGCACCGGGAGCCAGCCACCCGGCGTACACGGGGCACATCTCGTTCTCGACGACGCCGTCCATCTCGGCCCGGTAGGCGAACCGCGGCAGGACGAGCCGGAGCGGACCGACCTCGACCCCCAGCTCACGGGCCGCTCGGCGGCGCGCCGCGTCGGGCAACGACTCCCCCGGCGCCGGGTGGCCGCAGACCGAGTTGCTCCACACCCCCGGGAACGTGCGCTTGTCGAGGGCCCGGCGGGTAACGAGGAGCCGCCCACGGTCGTCGAAGAGGTAGGCCGAGAAGGCCAGGTGCAGGGCCGTGTCGGCGTCGTGGACCGACGCCTTGTCGGCGGTGCCGACGGCCCGGCCCTCCTCGTCCAGGAGCACGACGCGCTCCGGACGTGTGGCGGGGCGGTCTCGCAGGGGGGTCGGGATCGGCACCGCTCAGCCTAAGCACGGCCGCCCGGCCCCCCACCGAGGGGCGGCCGGGGCCCCCGAGTGTCACCATGGGCCCGTGCAGGCGACCCGTCCGGAGAGCGCCGACGCCGTCGTCATCGGCGGCGGCCCCAACGGCCTGGTCGCGGCGATCACCCTCGCCGACGCCGGTTGGGACGTCGTGCTCCTCGAGGCCCGCGACAAGGTCGGCGGAGCGGTCTCGTCCGTCGACCGCGACGGCTGGGTCATGGACGAGTTCAGTGCCTGCTACCCCCTCGCCGTAGCGTCGCCGGTGATGGGCCGGCTCGGGCTGGAGGACCACGGCCTCCGGTGGAGCCGGACCCCCGTCGTCGTCAGCCACCCCAGCGGCCCCGACGACCCGCACGGAGCCACGATCCACGCCGACCCCGCCGTGACGGCGGCCGGCCTGGAGGCGGAGCACCCCGGCGACGGCCAGGCCTGGCTCGACCTCGTCGCGGAGTACGACCGCATCAAGGAGCCGTTCCTCGACGCCCTCCTCACCCGGTGGCCGCCCGTCGAGGCGGCCACCCGGCTCGCCCGCCGGGTGGGTGCCTCCGACCTGCCGGCCCTCGCCCGCTTCTTCCTCCTGCCGGTGACCCGCATGGGCGAGGAGCGGTTCGGGGGGCAGCGGGGCCGGCTGCTGCTGGCGGGCAACGCCATGCACGCCGACATCCCGCCCGAGGCGCCGGGTAGCGGTCTCTTCGGCTGGTTCCTGGCGATGCTGGCGCAGGACGTCGGCTTCCCCTCCCCGCAGGGTGGGGCCGGCATGCTCGCCGAGGCCCTGGCCTCCCGGGCCCGGGCCGCCGGGGTGGAGATCCGCACCGGTATGCGCGTCGAGGGCATCGACGTCGTGGCCGGGCGGGCGTCGGTCGTGCGGGTCGACGGCGGCCCTGCGGTGCGCGCACGTCGGGCCGTCGTGGCCGACACCAGTGCGGCCTCGCTCTACGAGTCGCTGCTCGCTCCCGACGTCGTGCCCTCCGCGCTGCGCGACCGGATGCGCGAGTTCACCTGGGACCTACCGACGGTCAAGCTGAACTACCGGCTGCGCGCCACCCCGCCCTGGACGGCGGTAGAGGCCCGCAGCGCCGGCGTAGTCCACGCAGGCGGTGGCATGGACGACATCGTGCGTTGGTCGGCCGACCTGGCGACCCGCACCGTGCCGCGCCGCCCCTTCGCGCTCGTCGGCCAGATGTCGACCATCGACCCCACCCGGTCACCGGAGGGCACCGAGGCCCTGTGGCTCTACACGCACCTCCCCCGCGGGGTCACCGACGACGACTCCGCCGAGCGCCTCGTCGAGTCGTCGGAGGAGATGCTCGACGCGTACGCCCCGGGCTGGCGCGAGCTCGTCGTCGACCGGTGGGTGCAACGACCGAGCGACCTCGCGGCGGCCGACGCCAACCTCGTCGGCGGCGCGGTGAACGGCGGTACCGCCCAGCTCTTCCAGCAGCTGCTGTTCCGGCCAGTCACCGGTCTGGGCGGCCCGCGCACCCCCGTCGAGGGCCTCTACCTCGGGAGCGCCGCGATCCATCCCGGGGGCGGCGTCCACGGGTCGTGCGGCCATCTCGCGGCCCGCACCGCGCTGGCCGACGCCCGCTGGTGGGCCCGCCCGGCCACGGCGGCGCTGCGGTCCGTGCAGCGGCGCATCGAGGCCTGACGACCGGTTGGCCGAGCGCGCACGGATCGGCGCCCTGACGCTGGATAGCCGTGCGCGATCCGCGTATCGGTGCGCGATTCGCGGATCGGGGGGCGGGTCAGTCGACGTCGACGGCGAAGGTCACGGTGCGGCGCGCGGCGTCCGCGACGACGTCGGCGAGCTGCCCGGTACGCGCGAAAGTCCGCCGTTGGTGCGACGCCCCGTTGCCGATGTCGGCGAGCCGGGCCACCCCGGTCTCGACCAGGTGCAGGTCACCGTTGGCCTCGAGGGCGTCGCGCACGTGGTCGACGAGCTGGCCCACCACCTCGAGGGCCGGGGCCGGAGTGAGGGTCGCGGGCTGGAGGAGCGACCCGTCGACGCCCTCCCGACCCGCCTGCCAGGTGGCCAGCCGCAGGAGCGCCGTCGGCACCTGCGGAGCGTCCTCGCCCCGCCGCCAGGCCTCCACGGCCGTGTCCACCAGCCCCCGGCACAGTGCGGCGACGACCAGGGCGTCCTCCACGTCGGCACAGACGTCGGCGACGCGCACCTCGACCGTCGGGTACCGGTGCGACAGCCGGGCGTCGAAGTAGACCATCCCGTCGTCGAGCAGCACCCCGGAGCCGACCATGGACGCCACGAGCGCGTGGTAGGCCTCGGGCGTACCGAACGAGTCGGTCGGACCGGCCGACGGCCAGCGGACCCACATCTGGGAGCGGTAGCTGGCGTAGGAGGTGTCCTGGCCGTCGGCGAAGGGGGAGTTGGCGCTGATCGCGAGCAGCACCGGGAGCCAGACCCGCATCCGGTCGATCGCGGCGATCCCCTCCTCGTCGGAGGCGACCCCGACGTGCACGTGGCAGCCGCACGACAGCACCTGGTGGGCGGTGACCCCGAACCGCTCGGCCAGGCGCTCGTAGCGCTCGTTGGCGGCGATGACCCCGTCGGAGCCGAGTGGGGAGGTGGCCATGGCCGCGAGCGCGGCCCCCCGGCGGCGGGCCTGCCCCGACGTGCGTCGCCGCCACCCGACGAGGTCCGCGCGCACGGCGGCCAGGTCGGTCGCCACCGCGCTCTGCGTCTCGACCATGGTGCGCTGCAGCTCGCCCTCGACCTCACCCCCGGCGTCGGGCTGGGTCTCCGCCGTCGCCTCGGTGGTGGCGGCGATGACCTGCGCCGCCATGCTGACCGGCCGGCCGCTCTGCGGGTCGACCAGCAGCAGCTCTTCCTCGACGCCCACCGTCCGCATGGCGGGCAGTCTGCCCGAGGGTCTCCGCGTCCGCGGTCCGGTGCTCAGTCCGTGGCGCCCGGACGGTCCGGGCTAGGCCGTCACGAAGGTCTGGGCCGACGACCCGTTGCAGGTGTAGATCTGCACGCGCGTGCCGTTGACCCTGCCGCTCTGCACGGCGTCGAGGCACAGCCCGTTGGTCGTGTGGATCGTGCCGTCGCTCTGCAGGGACCACTGCTGGGCGGCCGTGCCGTTGCACTGCCAGAGCTGCACCTTCGTCCCGGAGACCAGGGCGCCACCGGGCACGTCGAGGCAGGTGTTGGCGTAGGCGCGCAGCGCGCCGGAGGCGGCGAGCCACTGCTGGGCGGGGGTCCCGTTGCAGTCGTAGAGCTGGATGACGGAGCCGAGGGTGGTCGCTCCCCCGGAGACGTCGAGGCACCGGGACGCATTGGTGTTCTTGACCGCCTTGCCGCCGTTGCCGATGCCCGGCCCCACCCACTGCTGCGCGAGGCTGCCGTGGCAGGTGGCGATGCGGGCGCGGGTGCCGTTGGCGGTGCCACCCGCCGCGCCCTCGAGGCAGAGTCCGTTGGTCGTGCGGATCGTGCCGTTCTGGGCGACGTTCCACTGCTGGGCGCCCGTGCCGTTGCACGCATACAGCTGGACCAGGGTGCCGGTGACCAGCGCGCTGTTGGGCACGTCGAGACAGGAGCCGGCGAAGGCCCGTAAGGCTCCCGATCCGGCGATCCACTGCTGGGCGGCGCCGCCGTTGCAGTCGTAGATCTGGATGGGGGTTCCCGAGGCGTTCGACCCGGCCGTCACGTCGAGACAGCGTCCGGCGGCGACGTTCTCGATCGCCTTCCCGCCGTTCCCCGGTGCGGGCGGGGGCGGAGGAGCAGGAGCCGTCGCGCCCGAGAGGTCCTTGAAGTGGATGTACTGGAACTGCGACGGCGCGACCGTGCGCTCGTGGTAGGCCCCGTCGTCGTTGACGTTGTACTCCTCGATCGTCACCGTGGTGGCGGTCACCGCCTCGACCCAGGCCACGTGGCCGTTCGGGTCCCACGCCACCGAGCCGACGGCCGGCGTCGAGTCGACGACGAAGCCACGCGCCTTCGCGTCGGTGCCCCAACCCGACGCGTTGTCGTGGAACGGCATCTCGAACCCGTTGCGGGAGTGGAGGCGCCAGGCGACGAACGAGGTGCATTCGCGGTTGTACTCGTCCCAGGTGTCGACCAGGCTGTCCTTGGCGGCGTTACGCCACTGGCTGGGGTAGTCGTCGACACCCGCGTAGGCCTGCCCGAGCCCCACCGTGAGGGAGGCCAGGGCCAGGGCGACGACGAGAACGGCACGGCAGAGCGTTCGAAGCCGAACAGTGGACATGCTTCTCCTCGGCTCGGACGGTGCGTCGGTCCTGTATAGGCAGTCGATCGCGCCCTGTCAATGAGCCTGACGAGCCGGGAGCCGCCGTCGGACCGTGTGAGGGCGACGCGGTGGGTGGGCCCGGCCGGGATCGAACCGACGACAGCCGCGGTGTAAACGCGGTGCTCTACCAGCTGAGCTACAGGCCCGCTCTGCGCCGCCGCGCCGGGGTGGAGCCCGGTGCGGCGCCGAGGCGGGCCAAGTCTGTCAGACGCTCAGACGGGCGTCGGCTCGCCGCGCAGCTCGGCCAACGCGGCGCGGTAGCCGGTGAAGTCGCGGGCCTCGCCCGGCCCGTTGACCAGGGTCCACCGCACCACGCCCTCGCGGTCGACGAGGAAGGTGCCCCGGATGGCGAACCCGTTCTCGTCGGAGAACACGCCGTAGGCCCGCGCCACCTCGCCGTGCGGCCAGAAGTCGCTGAGCAGGGGGAAGAAGTGGCCCTCGGCGTCGGCCCAGGCGCGCAGGGAGTACATCGGGTCGCACGAGACTGCGAGCACCTGGATGTCGTCGCCCTCGAAGTCCTCCAGGCCGTCGCGGATCTCCCGCAGCTCGCCGGTGCAGATGCCGGAGAAGGCGAAGGGGTAGAAGACGAGCACCACGCTCTTGCTGCCGCGGAAGTCCTCCAGCGCCACCGGCTCGCCGTACTGGTTCTTGAGGGCGAACGACGGTGCGGTGTCGCCGACGGCGATGGAGGAAGGCATACCGCCATCCTGCCAGGCGGCTGGGGTCAGCGCCGTTGCCCCTTGGGCGAGACCAGGCGCAGGGCCCCCCACTCGGGGCTGACGTTGGCCGCCCCGGCCGTGTGCAGGCCCGCGGTGACCGCCGACTCCTCGATGTCGCTGGGGTCGACGTGGTCGGCCCGGCCGGCCTTGGGCGTGAGCAGCACGACGAAGCCCCCCTCGCCGAGGTTGGTCAGGGCGTCGACGAGTGTGTCGACGAGGTCGTCGTCACCGTCGCGGAACCACACGAGCACCGCGTCGGCGACGTCGGCGTAGTCCTCGTCCTCCAGGTCGGTGGTCGTCAGCTCCTCGACCGCGAGGCGGAGGTCGTCGTCGACGTCGTCGTCCCAGCCGAGCTCCTGGACGACCTGACCGGCGGCGAGACCGAGCCGGGTCAGGGTCGCAGCCAGGGCCGACCCCCCCGACGGTCCGGGTGAGGCCGCTGACGCGGTCGGGCCCACAGTGCAATCCCCTTCGTACGACAGTTCTGCCACGTGTCCGGCGGCTGCCCCCACGGTAGTGCGTCCACCGCCCGGAGGGGTACCGGTGACCACGCACGCCTACAGTGGCCAGGTGGGACGGGTGACGCAGCGGGTCGCGGCGACGCGCTACGTGGTCGGAGACGGACCCGAGCCGCAGACCGTGGGCCGACCCGACACGCTCGCCGTCGAGGAGCCGATGGAGATCCGGGTCGCCGGCACCTCCCTCAGCGTGACGATGCGCACCCCGGGGGACGACTTCGACCTCACTCTCGGCTTCCTGCACGGGGAGGGGCTCATCGCCTCGGCCGACGACGTCGCGCGGCTCATGCACTGCCTCGACGTCGGCGAGGACGGCTCGCCCACCTACAACGTCGTCGACGTCACCCTCCGCGACGGGCTCACCCTCCCCGACGAGGCGGCCCGGCGGTTCCTCACGACGAGCGCGTGCGGGGTCTGCGGCACCTCGGCGATCGAGGCCCTGCAGACGACGAGCCGGTATGCCGTCGCCGACGACCGCACGCACGTCGACCCCGCGGTACTCGTGGCTCTGCCGGACCGACTTCGCCTGGCGCAGAAGGGTTTCGAGCGCACCGGCGGTATGCACGCCGCCGGGCTGTTCACGGCCGAGGGCGAGTGCCTGGTGGTCCGCGAGGACGTCGGCCGGCACAACGCGGTCGACAAGGTCGTCGGCTGGGCGCTGCGCGAGGGCCGGCTTCCGCTGGCCGGACACGTCCTCGTGGTGAGCAGCCGGGCCAGCTTCGAGATCGTGCAGAAGGCGTACGCGGCCGGCATCCCCGTCCTCGCCGTCGTGTCGGCGGCGTCGTCCCTGGCCGTCGAGCTGGCGAGCGACGTGGGGATGACGCTGGCCGCCTTCGTAAGGCCCCCCCGCTTCACCGTCTACGCCGGCGCGCAGCGCGTCGAGAGCCTGGTGACGGCTGGACGCGCGTGACATCCCCGCCCGTCACGGTGGGAGGATTGACCGGCACCACCCTGCCCTCGACTGAAGGCCACAACGCGGTGGCCGCGTGAAAGGACCATGACTGTGGCACGACCGGAAGCCGGACCCATCCTCAACGGCATCCCGAGCCAGCTCCCCGACACCGACCCCGACGAGACCGCGGAGTGGCTCGAGTCGCTGGACGGCGTCATCGAGAGCTCGGGGCGCACCCGGGCTCGCTACGTCATGCTCAAGCTGCTCGAGCGGGCGCGGGAGATGCAGGTCGGGGTCCCCTCGCTCACCGCGACGGACTACATCAACACCATCAGCCCCGAGCAGGAGCCGTGGTTCCCCGGCGACGAGGACGTCGAGCGGAAGTACCGCCGCTACCTGCGCTGGAACGCCGCGATCATGGTGCACCGCGCCCAGCGCCCCGGTGTCGGCGTCGGCGGCCACATCTCCACCTACGCGAGCGCCGCGACGCTCTACGAGGTGGGCATGAACCACTTCTTCCGCGGCCCCGACCACCCCGGTGGCGGCGATCACGTCTTCTTCCAGGGCCACGCCTCCCCCGGCATGTACGCCCGGGCCTACCTCGAGGGCCGGCTCACCGAGGACCAGCTCGACGGGTTCCGGCAGGAGAAGAGCCACATCGTCGACGGCCGCATCCAGGCGCTGCCGTCCTACCCGCACCCGCGGCTGGCGCCGGAGTTCTGGCAGTTCCCGACCGTCTCGATGGGCCTCGGCCCGATGAACGCGATCTACCAGGCCCAGTTCAACAAGTACCTCACCAACCGCGGCCTCAAGGACACGTCCGACCAGCACGTGTGGGCGTTCCTCGGCGACGGCGAGATGGACGAGCCGGAGTCGCGCGGCCTGCTCCAGCTGGCGGCCAACGAGGAGCTCGACAACCTCACCTTCGTCATCAACTGCAACCTGCAGCGGCTCGACGGCCCGGTGCGCGGCAACGGCAAGATCGTGCAGGAGCTCGAGGCCTTCTTCCGCGGCGCCGGCTGGAACGTCATCAAGTGCATCTGGGGCCGCGGCTGGGACCCGCTCCTCGCCGCCGACCGTGACGGCGCCCTCGTGCACCTCATGAACAGCACGAGCGACGGCGACTACCAGACCTTCCGGGCCAACGACGGCGCCTACGTGCGCGAGCACTTCTTCGGCCGTGACCCGCGTACCCGCGCCATGGTGGCCAAGTGGTCCGACGAGGACGTCTGGTGGAAGCTCAAGCGCGGCGGGCACGACTACCGCAAGGTCTACGCGGCCTACCAGGCGGCGATGAACCACACCGGCCAGCCGACCGTCATCCTCGCCAAGACGATCAAGGGCTACGGCCTGGGCAGCCACTTCGCCGGCCGCAACGCGACCCACCAGATGAAGAAGCTCACCCTCGACGACCTCAAGACGTTCCGCGACGAGCTGCGCATCCCCATCACCGACGAGCAGCTCGAGGCCAACCCCTACCAGCCGCCGTACTACCACCCCGGCAAGGACGACAAGGCGATCCAGTACATGCTCGAGCGGCGGGCCGCCCTCGGCGGCGACGTGCCGTCCCGGCGGGTGCAGCACGAGTCGCTGAAGCTGCCGGCGGACGAGGCGTACGCGCAGCTGAAGAAGGGCTCCGGGAAGCAGGAGATCGCCACGACGATGGCGTTCGTCCGGCTGCTCAAGGACCTCATGCGCGACAAGGAGTTCGGCGCCCGCGTGGTGCCGATCATCCCCGACGAGGCGCGCACGTTCGGGATGGACTCGTTCTTCCCGACGATCAAGATCTACAACCCGCACGGGCAGAACTACACCCCGGTCGACGCCGAGCTGATGCTGGCCTACCGGGAGGCGAAGAACGGGCAGATCCTCCACCTCGGCATCAACGAGGCGGGCTCGCTCGCAGCGTTCACGGCGGCCGGTACGTCCTACGCGACGCACGGCCAGCCGATGGTCCCGATCTACGTCTTCTACTCGATGTTCGGGTTCCAGCGCACGGCCGACTCGATCTGGGCGGCGAGCGACCAGATGGCGCGCGGCTTCCTCATCGGGGCCACGGCCGGGCGGACCACGCTCACCGGCGAGGGGCTGCAGCACGCCGACGGCCACTCGCCCCTGCTCGCGTCGACGAACCCCGCTGTCGTGTCCTACGACCCGGCCTACGGGTACGAGATCGCGCACATCGTGCAGGACGGCCTGCGGCGGATGTACGGCGACAACCCGGAGAACGTCATCTACTACATGACGGTCTACAACGAGCCGCTGGTGCAGCCGCGCGAGCCCGAGAACGTCGACGGGGAGGGGATCCTGCGCGGGATGCACCTCCTCGCGCCGGCGAAGACCGACGGCTGGGAGCACACGCCCGCGCGGGCCCAGCTGCTCGCCTCGGGCGTCGGGGTGCCGTGGGCGCTGGAGGCGCAGGAGCTGCTGGCCAAGGACTTCGGCGTCGCGGCCGACGTGTGGTCGGTGACGTCGTGGAGCGAGCTGCGCCGCGACGGACTGGCCGCCGACGAGCAGGCGTTCCTCGACCCCGACAAGGAGGCGCGCATCCCCTGGGTCACCCAGAAGCTCGCCGACGCGCCGGGGCCGGTGCTCGCGGTGTCCGACTACATGCGCGCCGTGCAGGACCAGATCGCGCAGTACGTGCCGGGTGACTTCATGTCGCTCGGGGCCGACGGGTTCGGCTTCTCCGACACCCGTCCCGCGGCGCGTCGGTTCTTCCACATCGACGGCCCCTCGCTGGCGGTGCGCACCCTCCAGGTGCTGGCGAAGCGCGGCGAGGTCCCGGCCGACTACGCCGCGAAGGCGGCCGACAAGTACCGCATCCACGACGTCACCGCCGGCACGAGCGGCAACGCCGGCGGCGAGAGCTGAGGACCGGAGCCCTCCCCCCTCCCCCCGGGTCTTCTGCCCAATAGGAGCGCGGGGCACGGCCAGTGCGAACATGAGGAGCGCAGCGCACGGGTTTCCGTGCTCTGCGCTCCTCTTGTTCGACTGTCCTCCCCGATCTGCCCAATAGGAGTGCAGGGCACGGTCCGTGGGCGTGCGGGTCGGGTTCAACCCAAGGCGTATGCCCCTACCGCGAGGGAAAGGGCGTCCTCGGCGAGGGCGGCCGGCCAGGCGTACCCCTTGTCCGCGGCCACGTCGCGCCAGGCGGCGCCGAGGACCGATCCGGCCACGGACCCGGCCACGCCCAGCACGGCCGCGACGACGACGAGCCCCCCGTGCCCGTTGCGGGCCGCCACGGTCGCCCCGCCCACCGCACCCGCAGCGACACGGCCGCCGAGCGGTCCGGCGTCGAGCCGGCTCGGAGTGGTCGGCAGCTTGTCGACGACCATCTCGCCGAGGACAGCGCCCACCCCGGCGACCCGTGCCCGGGTGGCGTTCGAGGTGAGCAGCGGCGCGGCCAGACCGAAACTCGAGCGCCCTCCCGCCGCCAGTCCGACGAGCAGGCTCTTGGTCAGGGTGCGCCCCACCGGATCAGCGCTCCGGACCTCACCGGCCGTCACGGCTGGTCCCCGTCGCTCGTGTGCTCCGCGGTCGCCCCGGCCTGACGCGCCAGCTCCTCGACCGCCTGGGGGATCCGCGTCTCGAAGTCGAGGATCTTCGCCCATGTGGGCGTGACCGCGATCCGGGCCATCGCGGCGTACAGCCGCCGCACCTCGGTCTCCCACTGGGGGAACATCTCGTCGGGCACCTGCTTGTGACCGGCCTGGAGGAACTCGTCGGGCACGCCGTCGACGACGGTCACCTCGGCCCGGCCCCTCAGGAGCAGGACGTGGGGCGGCATGCCCTCGGTGTCGATCGTCACCGCGACCCGTGGGTCCCGCTGCAGCGCGGCGACCTTCGGTGCCTTCGGCACCGTGCACATGACGAGCTCGCTTCCGGTCCACCACGAGCCCATGGGCACGACACGCGGGGCCCCGTCGCGCCCGGCATACGCGAGCCGGGTGGGGATCGACGCCGACAACAGCTGGGTCGCAATCGGGTCGGTGAGCACCTCGTGCAGCTGCTGCTCGGTCATCGTCGCCATGACGTCCTCTCCCTGCGTCCGGGGCGGGTCCGCGTCGGACGTCCCGAGGCCCCCGCCATCCGGGAGACTACGCCCGGGCCCCTCCCCCTAGGCTGGCTGCGTGTCCAAGGTCCTCACCTCCCTGCCCGTCGGCGAGCGCGTCGGCATCGCCTTCTCCGGAGGGCTCGACACCTCCGTGGCCGTCGCCTGGATGCGCGACAAGGGCGCCGTCCCCTGCACCTACACGGCCAACCTCGGCCAGTACGACGAGCCCGACATCGACTCCGTCCCCGGCCGGGCCAAGGACTACGGCGCCGAGCTCTCCCGGCTCGTCGACTGCACCGAGGCCCTGGCGGAGGAGGGTCTGTCCGCCATCGCCTGCGGCGCCTTCCACGTCCGCAGCGCCGGCAAGGTCTACTTCAACACGACGCCGCTGGGCCGGGCGGTCACCGGCACCCTGCTCGTGCGCGCCATGCAGGACGACGACGTGTCGATCTGGGGCGACGGCTCGACCTACAAGGGCAACGACATCGAGCGGTTCTACCGCTACGGGCTCCTCGCCAACCCCGGCCTGCGCATCTACAAGCCGTGGCTCGACGCCGACTTCGTCGCCGAGCTCGGCGGCCGCAAGGAGATGTCCGAGTGGCTCGTCGCGCACGGCCTGCCCTACCGCGACTCCACCGAGAAGGCCTACTCCACCGACGCCAACATGCTCGGCGCCACCCACGAGGCCAAGACGCTGGAGCAGCTCGACGAGTCGATGGAGATCGTCACCCCGATCATGGGCGTCGCCCACTGGGACCCGTCGGTGGCCATCGAGACCGAGGACGTCACCATCGGCTTCCGCCAGGGCCGCCCGGTGTCGGTCGGCGGCCAGGACCTGCACTCCGCCGCGGCGGTCATCCACGCCGCCAACGTGATCGGCGGCCGCCACGGCCTCGGGATGTCCGACCAGATCGAGAACCGCATCATCGAGGCCAAGAGCCGCGGCATCTACGAGGCCCCGGGGATGGCACTGCTGTTCGCCGCCTACGAGCGGCTCGTCAACGCGGTGCACAACGAGGACACCATCGCCACCTACCACCAGGAGGGCCGCCGGCTGGGTCGCCTTCTCTATGAAGGGCGTTGGCTCGACCCGCAGTCGCTGATGCTGCGCGAGTCGCTGCAGCGGTGGGTCGCGAGCGCCGTCACCGGCGAGGTGACCCTGCGGCTGCGACGCGGCGACGACTACTCCATCGTCGACACCCGGGGCCCGAACCTCTCCTACCACCCCGACAAGCTCTCCATGGAGCGCACCGAGGACGCCGCGTTCGGGCCGGTCGACCGCATCGGCCAGCTGACCATGCGCAACCTCGACATCGCCGACACCCGGGCCAAGCTCGAGCTGTACGCCGCGCAGGGCCAGCTCGCAGGAGGGCACACCGAGGCCCTCATCGGCACGCTCGAGGCGGGCGGAGCCGACGCCATCGCGGCGGGGTCGTCCGGCGGGTCGGACGTCGACGAGGCCCAGGAGCGCTCCTCGATGGACGGCGGCACCGACTAGCCACCGGCGGGCGGGGTGGTTGTCCACCTCCGTCCCGGCTTGTACGTCCTTCACTGATCGATGACTCAATGTGGAGGATTCATGCAGCCGTCGACCCCCACGCCGACAAGACCGACCTGCGGGGCATCTGGATCAGCTCGGTGGCCAACATCGACTGGCCTAGCCGCCCGGGGCTGACCCCCGTCCAGCAGCAGTCCGAGCTCGCGGCGCACTTCGACCTGGCGCAGGCCCAGCGCTACAACGCCGTCGTCGTGCAGGTGCGCCCCACCGCCGACGCCTTCTGGCCCTCCCCCCTCGAGCCGTGGTCGCGCTACCTGACGGGCACCCAGGGCACCGACCCCGGGTACGACCCACTGGCCTTCGCCGTGGCCGAGGCCCACCGCCGCAACCTCGAGCTCCACGCCTGGTTCAACCCGTACCGCATCACCATGAACCTCACGACCGACGTGGCGACCCTCTCCCCCACCCACCCTGCGAGGCTCCACCCGGAGTGGACGCTCGCCTACGGCGGCAAGCTCTACTTCAACCCGGGCGTCCCCGAGGCCCGCGCCCACTGCCAGGCCGCGATCATGGACGCGGTCACCCGCTACGACCTCGACGCCGTGCACTTCGACGACTACTTCTACCCCTACCCCGTCGCCGGCGAGGTCCTCCACGACGAGGCGCAGTACGCGCAGTACGGCGCGGGCCGCTCACCGTCCGACTGGCGCCGCGACAACATCAACGCCCTCATCACGGGGCTGGGCACGGCGATCAAGGCGGCCAAGCCGTGGGTCACGTTCGGCGTCTCGCCCTTCGGCGTCTGGATGAACCAGGCCAACGACCCGCGCGGCTCCGCGACGCAGGCCGGGTCGCAGACCTACGCCGACCTGTACGCCGACACCCGCCGGTGGGTGCAGGAGGAGTGGGTCGACTACATCTGCCCCCAGATCTACTGGGCCGAGAGCCTGGCCGTCGCCGACTACGACGTCCTGGTCGACTGGTGGTCCGACGTCGTCGCGAGCCATGACGTCCACCTCTACATCGGGCAGGCCACCTACAAGATCGGCGCCTCCACGCAGTCGCCGGAGTGGAACTCCCTCCCGCAGGAGATGAGCAACCACCTGCTCCACAACTCCACGCGCCCCGAGGTCGACGGCAACATCTACTTCAGCGCCAAGGACGTGCGGGCCGACCGGCTCGACGGCATGGGCATCGTGCAGCGCGACTGGTACGCCCACCCGGCGCTCGTCCCGCCCATGCCGTGGCTCGACGGCACCGCACCCAAGGCTCCGAAGACCCTGCACGCCGAGGCCGAGGGTCGCACCGTGACCCTCACGTGGCGGGCGGGCGACGCGAGCACCACGTCGTACGCCGTCTACCGGCTGCCGGCGACGGACGGGAGGGTCAAGGCCGACGACTGCCGGATCGCCGACGCCACCCACCTCGTCGCCACGCTTCGAGCCACCGGAGCCACCCAGACCTGGACCGACCCGCAGGGCGACCCGGGCGCGACCTACGTCGTCACCGGGCTGGACCGGCTGTGGAACGAGTCGGTGCCCCAGCAGGTCGCCGCCCCCTGAGGCGGGCCGCGCCCCGGCGCTTTGTGGGCGGCATACAAATAGGCTGACCCCCATGGAGGTCAGCCCCGACACGAGCGAGCGGGTCGCCCGGCACGCCGACGCCCTCGGCGCGGCGGCCACCCGGCGCCTGGACGCCGACCTCGCCTGGTACCGCGCGCTGTCGGCCGCCGACCGATCCTGGATCGGCCTGGTGGCCCAGGCCGGAGTCGGCGGGTTCGTCAGCTGGCTGCGCGACACGGGCGGTCGCGGAGACGGCATCGACCACCGGGTGACCGCCGACGTTTTCGGGCGCGCCCCCCGGGAGCTGACCTGGTCGGTCAGCCTCGGTCAGACCCTCGACATCGTGCGAGCCGTCGTCGACGAGGTCGAGTCCGAGATCCTCACCCTCGCCTCCCCCGGCGACGAGGCGGCCCTCCGGGAGGCGGTCCTGCGCTACTCCCGCGAGGTCGCCTTCTCCGCCGCCCAGGTGTACGCCGGTGCCGCCGAGGCCCGCGGGGCCTGGGACGCCCGGCTCGAGGCGCTCGTCGTCGACGCCGTCGTCCGTGCGGAGGCGGACGACTCGATGCAGTCGCGGGCGACGGCGCTCGGCTGGGGGTCGGTGGCCTCGGTGACCGTCGTGGCGGGGTCGACGCCACGGGGCTCGACGGCCACCGCGGTCGACGCCGTACGACGGGGCTT
The DNA here is from genome assembly GCA_963752705.1 of uncultured Actinomycetota bacterium. Taxonomy (GTDB): domain Bacteria; phylum Actinomycetota; class Actinomycetes; order Actinomycetales; family Dermatophilaceae; genus Lapillicoccus. Next base: position 1,385,195 of record CAVVZM010000003.1, on the reverse strand, counting down.
GACGCGCCTGGGTGCGGTGGCCCTCGCGGCGGTGCAGCGCCGGCGGCTCGTCGTGGTGCTGGGCGGGACGACCGAGGCGCTCAAGGTCGTCACCGACCTCGCCGACCACTTCGGGCCCGGGCCGGTCGTGCTCGGTCCGACCGTGCCCCACCTCTTCGCCGCCGGGCGGTCGGCCCGCGCCGCGCTCAGCGGCCTGGCCGCCGCCCCCGCCTGGCCGCTCGCGCCCCGACCGGTGCTCGCCGACGACCTGCTCCCCGAACGGGTCCTGGCGGGTGACGGGCCGGCCCGGCGGATGCTCATCGACCGGGTGCACCACCCGCTGGAGGCCCACCCCACCCTGCGGGAGACGGCCTCGGCCTACCTGGAGAGCGGTGGCGCCCTGGAGAGCACGGCGCGCGCCCTCTTCGTCCACGCCAACACGGTGCGCTACCGCCTGGGCCGGATCGCCGAGGTCACCGGCTACGACCTCACCCACCCGCGCGAGGCGCATACCGTCGCCATCGCCCTCGCCGTCGGCCGGCTCGCCGACCGGCCACCCGTCGAGTGGCGGGCCGGGGCCCCGACCCGCTCCCCCGGCGCGCTTCGCCCCTGACCAGAGCGTCTTTGGAGGATTCCTCCAAAGACGCAGACCATAGTTCGTGAGGTTCGCCGACAGCGTCGGTGGGGCCGCGCCTGAGAGGCTGTGGCCGTGCTCGCCATCGTCTGTCCCGGCCAGGGGGCCCAGACCCCCGGCTTCCTCACTCCGTGGCTCGAGCTGCCCGGACTGCGCGCCCGCGCCGCCACGCTCTCCGCGGCCGCCGACGTCGACCTCGTCCGGCACGGCACGACGTCCGACGCGGAGACGATCCGCGACACGGCGGTCGCGCAGCCGCTCATCGTCGGCGCCGGGCTCCTCGCCCTCGAGGCGCTGTATGCCGGCCGGCCCGAGCGGGTGGCCACGAGCGCCGGCGTCGTCGCCGGCCACTCGGTCGGCGAGCTCACGGCCGCCGCGGCGGTCGGGGTGCTCGGCGCGGAGGACGCCATGACCCTCGTCAGCGTGCGCGGCCGGGCCATGGCCGACGCCAGCGCCATCACCCCCACGGGCATGTCCGCCGTGCTCGGCGGCGACCCCGACGACGTGCAGGCCGCCCTCCAGCGCCACGGCCTGACCCCCGCCAACATGAACGGCGGCGGGCAGGTCGTCGCCGCAGGCACCCTCGACCAGCTCGCCGCGTTCGCGGCCGACCCGCCGGCCAAGGCCCGGGTCATCCCGCTCCAGGTCGCCGGGGCGTTCCACACGGTGCACATGGGTCCGGCCGTGGAGGCGCTGCGCACCGCCGCCGACCGGGTGACGCCGTCCGACGCGTCGACCGTGCTCCTGTCCAACGCCGACGGCGCCCAAGTGACGGCCGGCCGTGAGGTCCTCGACCGCCTCGTCACCCAGGTCAGCAACCCCGTGCGCTGGGACCTGTGCATGGAGGCGATGGCCGACCTCGGCGTCACCCACCTCATCGAGCTGGCCCCCGCCGGCACGCTCGTGGGGCTCGCCAAGCGCGGCCTCAAGGGCGTGCAGAACGTCGCCCTCAAGACTCCCGACGACCTCGACGCCGCCCGGGCCCTGCTCGACGCGGCCGGCGACCCCACCCCTGCGGAGGCCTGACATGACCGACCCCACCCTCACGTCCCTCACCACCCCTGCCCAGGCGCCGAAGCCGAAGGGCACCGGCCGGCTCGTCACGGGCGACGGGGCGCGCCATGCCCGCATCTGGGGCGTCGGCGGCTACCGGCCGGAGCGCATCGTCCCCAACAGCGAGCTGGTGGCGCGGATCGACTCCTCCGACGAGTGGATCCGCGAGCGCTCCGGCATCCGTGAGCGGCGGGTCGCCGCCCCCGACGAGAGCGTCGTCGACATGGCCGAGGCGTCGGCGCGCGACGCCCTCGCGGCCGCGGGTCTCGACGCCTCGCAGCTCGGCGCCATCGTCGTGGCGACGGTCACCCACCCCTACCAGACACCGGCAGCCGCACCGATCCTCGCGCACCGGCTGGGGTCGACCTGTGCGGCGTTCGACGTCTCGGCCGCCTGCGCCGGCTACTGCTACGGCATCTCGATCGCCAACGACATGGTCCGTGGCGGGAGCGCCGAGTACGTCCTCGTCGTCGGTGTCGAGAAGCTGTCCGACTTCACCGACTACGACGACCGCGGCTCGGCGTTCATCTTCGGTGACGGAGCCGGCGCCGCGATCGTCGGGCCCTCCGACACGCCCGGCATCGGCCCGACGATCTGGGGCTCCGACGGCGAGAAGTGGAAGTTCATCTCGCAGCGCGACCCGTGGACCGACTTCCGCCAGGGACCCGACGACGGCAAGAGCCTCTCCGGCCGCGACTGGCCGGCCATCGGCATGGCGGGGCAGTCGGTGTTCCGCTGGGCCGTCTGGGGCATGGCCCCCATCGCCCAGCAGGCGATCGACAAGGCCGGCATCACCATCGACGACCTCGACGCCTTCATCCCCCACCAGGCCAACATGCGGATCATCGACGCGATGATCAAGCAGCTCAAGCTGCCGCCCGACATCCCGGTGGCCCGCGACATCGCCGAGACCGCCAACACCTCGGCGGCCTCCATCCCCCTCGCGACCGAGCGGATGCTGCGCCAGAACGAGATCCCCAGCGGCGGCCTCGCGCTGCAGATCGGCTTCGGCGCGGGCCTCGTCTACGCCGCCCAGGTCATCGTCATCCCCTAGCCATCCCCTAGCCTCAGCACGACCCAGACCCCAACAGAAGGAGCAGCACCCATGGCGCAGAGCGAGCAGGAGATCCTGGACGGCCTCGCTGAGATCGTCAACGAGGAGACCGGCATCGAGACCGACCAGGTCGAGCCGGACAAGTCGTTCACCGACGACCTCGACATCGACTCGCTGTCGATGATGACGATCGTCGTCAACGCCGAGGAGAAGTTCGGCGTGAAGATCCCCGACGACGAGGTCAAGAACCTCAAGACGGTGAAGGACGCGGTCAGCTTCATCCACGGCGCGCAGGCCTGACCCGCAGACGCACGCTGAGTGTCGGCTACCGGCGGTGACTCGCCGGTAGCCCCCACGGCGGGGTAGAACGGTTCCTCATCCGAGCCGTCCTACCCCGCCGTCGTCTGTCGCGAGGCGCGGACCCGGCCGTGCGGCATACGCTGCTGGTCGTACCCGCTCTCCAGCAACGACGCCCAAGGAGCCACCCATGTCGTCCCCCCGCGACCAGCGCATCGTCGTCACCGGCCTCGGCGCGACGACCCCCCTCGGGGGCAACATCACCGACACGTGGGAGGGCGTCCTGGCCGGACGCTCGGGCGCCCGCACCATCGACGCCGACTGGGTGACCAAGTACGAGCTGCCGGTGACCTTCGCGGCGCAGCTGGCGGTGCCGCCCAGCGAGGTGCTGGCCCGCCACGAGATCAAGCGGCTCGACCCGTCGTCGCAGTACGCCCTCATCGCCGCCCGGGCCGCCTGGGAGGACGCCGGCAAGCCCGAGGTCGAGCCCGAGCGGCTCGCCGTGGTCATGGGCTCCGGCATCGGTGGGGTCTGGACCCTGCTCGACCAGTGGGACAACCTGCGCGAGAAGGGCCCCCGGCGCGTCTACCCCCTGGCGGTGCCGATGCTCATGCCCAACGGACCCTCTGCCGCCGTGTCGCTCGACCTCGGGGCGCGGGCGGGTGCGCACACCCCGGTCAGCGCCTGCGCGTCCGGCGCCGAGGGTATGGGGTACGCCGTCGAGATGATCCGCTCCGGCCGCGCCGACGTCGTGGTCGCCGGGGGCACGGAGGCCGCCATCCACGCCCTGCCGATCGCCGGGTTCGCCGCGATGCAGGCGCTGTCGACGCGTAACGACGACCCGACCAAGGCTTCGCGCCCCTACGACACCGCCCGTGACGGGTTCGTCCTCGGCGAGGGGGCGGCCGTGGTCGTGCTCGAGTCGGAGGAGCACGCCAAGGCCCGGGGCGCGCAGATCTACGCCGTGCTGGCCGGGGTCGGCATGTCGTCCGACGCCCACCACATCACCGCCCCGGAGCCGGAGGGCGCCGGAGCCTCGCGAGCGATGCTCGAAGCGCTGGAGCGGGCGGGCCTCACGACCTCCGACATCAAGCACATCAACGCCCACGCGACCTCGACCCCCGTGGGCGACGTGGCCGAGGCCAACGCCATCGTCCGGGCCTTCGGCGACACGGCGGCCGGCATCCCCGTGAGCGGCACCAAGTCGATGACCGGGCACCTGCTGGGGGCGGCGGGTGCGCTCGAGGCGCTGTTCACCATCCTCGCCATCCGCGACCGCACCGCCCCGGCGACGATCAACATCGACGAGCTCGACCCGAAGATCCCCCTCGACGTCGTCCGCGGCGAGCACCGGACCCTCCCGGACGGCGACATCGCTGCCATGGACAACTCGTTCGGCTTCGGCGGCCACAACGTCGCGCTGGTCTTCACCAACGCCTGACGCCCTCCCCGGTGCGGGTATGCCGCGCGCTAACCCACCTGGTGGAGCCAGCGCACGGGCGCCCCGTCACCGGCATACCGGAAGGGTTCGAGCTCGCGGTCCCACGCGGCGCCGAGCACGGCGTCGAGCTCGGCCGTGAGGGTGGCGGCGTCGCCTGCGGCGCGGGCGAGCGCCGCGCGTACCTGGTCCTCGTGCACGAGGGCGTCACCGCTGGCCGAGACCCACGTGTGGTGGATGCCCAGGCCTGGCGTGTGGGACCAGCGCGACCCGTCGGTGCCCGGCGAGGGCTCCTCGGTGACCTCGTAGCGCAGGTGGTCCCAGCCTCGTAGCGCGCTGGCCACGCGGGCGCCGGTGCCGGCGTCGCCGACCCACGACACCTCGGTGCGCACCAGCCGCTGACCCGCGGGTTGCGGGGTCCAGTCGAGCTGCATCCGGCGGCCGAGCACCGACTCGAGCGCCCAGCCGATGTGCGGGCACAGCGAGGCCGGGGCGGAGTGGATGTAGACCACGCCCCGGGTGGTGCGCGGCGTCGCGTCAGAGCGCGGTGCCATCCGGTTCTCCTTCGTGTGCGAGGGACGTCTTCCCCACGAACCTCGCTGCAAGAACCGGCGGTATGCCGCGTACGCGATCATTGTGCCTCATCCGGCACGTCTGCACCATCAGTCCCAGCGGTCCCCACGGCTCGGACCGGTCCGAGGTGGCGGGGTCGTGCCTCGGGCGGGACCGGTCGCGCCCTCCCAAGGGGGGAAGTGAGGACGCGCCGGCCCGCCGACCACAGGGTCCGGTCGGGTCAGCCAGACGTCGACGACCCTGACGCCGACGGCGTCTGCCCGCCCGCCGTGCCCCCGGCCGGAGGCTGTCCGCCGGCCCCGCGACCCTTTCCGCCGCCGGGACCGCCGGCGTGCTCCTGGACGTTGGTCACCGCGAAGTCCGCGCCGACCTGCACGATGATGTGCGTCCCGTCGGCCCGCACCATGTGCGCCTCGTAGACCCCTTCGGAGTCGGTCTCGACGCGCTCGATCGTGGCGCCGGGCTCCTTCGCCTTCGCCGCCGCCGTGACCTTGGCGGCCACATCCCCGGTGAGCAGCTGCTCGTCGGAGCGCATCGGCTTGGTCGGGTCGGTGTTGCCGTTGGCGGCGCCGGCCCCTCCCTCGCCGCGCACCCCGCCGCTGTGGCCGGAGCCGTATCCGTAGCCGTAGCCGGCGTTCGTCGCGGTCGGCACGCTCTCCGCCCCGGCCAAGGATGCGCCGGCCAGCGCGAGGCCGGCGGCAGCGGCCAGGCCGGCCCCGGCGATGATGATCGTCTTGGTGCTCAACACGAGTGGTGTCTCCTTCAGATGGGTGATGGGTCGCGTCCCATCTGACGGGGGTCGACTGTCCGGACCGTCTCGGTGACATCGGTAGGACCTATGTCCGCCTGAGTGCGGCATGAGGTGCTGCTAAGCGCCGGCTGTGAGAGCCGGACCGATCGGGCCGGCGCCGACCTGGGTAGGCTCAGCGGGCTCCGGGGCAGTAGCTCAGCCGGTCAGAGCAGCGGACTCATAATCCGTCGGTCGTCGGTTCAAGCCCGACCTGCCCCACCGCGTGATGCATGAGTTCGCCTGATGGTTGACGTTCGGTCTTCGGTTGACGGTGGTCTGGGTGCTGGTCAGCCCAGCCTGACCGTTCACCACGTCTGCACCAGCTCGTAGACGAACCCGTCCGGTGCGCGGAAGTGGAGCCAACGGCGCCCCGGGCCGTGCTGCTCGGACAGGACGATGGTCGCGCCCGCCTGTTCGAGCTCTGCGGCCGCACCGTCGAGGTCGTCCACCCGGAAGCCGACCGTAGGTCCTTCCAGGTGGTGGTTGTAGGGCGACGTGCTCCCGAAGACTTCGACGGTCGCGCCGTCCGGGACCGAGAGAACCGTGAAGTCGGGTTCGCCGTGCTCGACGCGCAGGCCCAGCACGGCGTCGAGGAAGTGGACCATCTGGTCGTGGTGGTCGGTGCGCGTCCCGACCCAGTGGATGCTGCTGACCCGCATACCAGCGTGCCTCTCTTTCCATGAGGTTCGTTCCCGCGCGCCCGGAGACCGAGAGCTCCAGCGCGTCGTGGAGTCAAGGCAGGGGCCGGGCGGCCGCCTTCGTGAGCAGGAGGGGTTCGAGTCGTCGATGGACCGGCAGCACGGCCGACCAGAGGGGTCGGGCCGCGGGATGCTCGAACCGGACGAAGGTGGCGACGCGCAGCCGGTGACCGTCGACCCGCACGACCTTCTGGGCACTCAGCGCCCATGACCGCGCTCCCAGCGTGACCGACTGTGGCGAGGTGGCCTCGAGGGTCCAGCCGAGGACGTGGCCGGGCGCTCCGGCCGGCCCCAGCCGCAGGCCCAGGCCGACCTTCCAGCCCAGGACCAGCAGCGATCTCAGCGCGGAGGGCGCTCCCTGGAAGATGTGACGGGCCCACTGCTCCGCCGACGGGGCCGCGTTCGCGATCGAGACCTGGAAGGCGCTCGCGTACTGCGGGTGGCTCAGCGTGGAGCAGCCGCGCACGAGGCCGTCGACGGGGACCTGGCGCGCGTGGTCGGGCCGCAGGGCGGTCATCCTGGGTCCTCGGCGTGACGGTGGTGAGGCGGCACCGCGGCGGCGGCCCCGTCGAGCACCATGACCACCAGGTTCGCCACGTCTCGGTCGCTGACGGGGAGATCGCGGAAGATCCGCCGGACGAACACGAAGCCGATGAGCGTGTGGGCGAGGATCTCGATGTCGCAGTCGCTCCGGAGGTCGCCCCGGTCGCGGGCCCGGGTCAAGAGGTCCCGAAGTCCGCGTGAGCGCTCCTCGGCGAGCCGGTCGTGAAGGACCCGGAGCTCCGGGTCGTGCTGTGCGGCATCGACGAGAGACGGCATGGATCGCAGGTAGACATCCCGCCCGGTCGCGTGGACCACTCCTCGGAGCAGGGCGCCCAGATCGGCCGCAAGGTCGCCGGTGTCGGGCGGAGGTGCCGACGGCTTGGTGGACGAGAGGGCGTCATGGAGCAGGTCGGTGCGGCTCGGCCAGTGGCGGTAGACGGTGGTCTTGGCGACCCCGGTACGCAGCACGAGCGCCTCGACCGAGACACCCGCATACCCCCGTTCGGCCAGCATCTCCCGAGCCGCACCCAACACGACATCGCGGGTGCGCTGCACCCTCGGGTCCACCCTCGGCTGCGTACCCGGAGGGGTCTTGCCCTGCGTCACGTCACCGCTCCTCTCGCTCAGCACCGAACCCCTCTTGACACCCGGCTTCGCTACGGTACCGTAGCGCTACCGTTGCGTAGCGAAAGAGGTTGTCGATGAACATAGCCCTCCTCGGCGCCAGCGGCGGCACCGGACGTCTGATTCTGCGTGGTGGAGCCGCTCGCGGTCATCGCATGTCCGTGCTGGTCCGAGACCCAGAGCGCCTGGGCGTCGCCCTTCTCCTGGCCTCCCGGGTGGTCCGCGGGGACGCCGTGGATCGCGGCTGCGTCAGGGATGTCATCGACGGCGCTGACGCGGTCGTGGCCACCATCAGCAGCCGCGGCACCCCGCTCCCGGCCGCCAGCCTCGTCGCCGAAGCCCTGCTCCGTGCGGCTGCCGAGACAGGGGTCGAGCGGCTGGTCCTGGCCAGCAGCTACGGCATGGTCGCCGACCGACCCGTGGTCGTCGCCAGCCTGCTGCGCCGCGTCCTCGCCAAGCCCTTCCGCGACCAGCAGCGGAGCGACGACCTGATCCAGGCCAGCAGCACACAGTGGACGATCGTGCGGGCCACGAGGCTCACCGACCGTGACCCCACGGGAGAGGTCCAGCTGACCCCGGAGCCGCTGATGACGGGGCCCTACTCACTGCCGCGAGGCGACTTCGGCCGCGAGCTGCTGAACCTGGCCGAGCGCCGCGACCACCTCAGGACCATTCTCAACATCACCGGTGCACGCCCCTGAGACACCTTGCCGAAACCGGATCGGTGGAGAGCCGGCTGCTAGCCTCGACGCGTCCGTGCGTCACATCGAGGAGGTGGTACCCGTGAGTCAGACGACGTGGGTGCTCCAGCTGGGATACACGGTCGGGCGGTAGGTCGTCCGGGAGCGCCTTTGACCACCAGCGTTCCCGAAAGGCATCCCGATGCGATTCACCTCTGAACAACACCTCCCTGGGCTCACCGAGCGGCGTTTCGCCCTCGAGGGGACCCCCGGCATCCTCTGGTCACCGGAGTCCGCAGCGCCAGGAGCACCGGTCCCGTTGGTGCTGGCCGGGCAACCGGGAGGGCCGGCCGGCATCGACCAGACCTACCCACGCATGCTGGCCCGCGCTCGGCAGGCCGCGGAGAACGGCATGGCCGTCGCCACCATCGAGCTCCCCGGCAGCGGATCGCAACCCCCGGCACCGGGCGTGGACCAGGCGCGGACCGCGATGCGTGAGGCGATCGCCGCGAACCGGCCCGTCTCCGACGACATCGTCGACCGGCTGATTCTGCCGCTGGTCGATGCCGCCGTGCCCGCATGGCAAGCCACCCTGGACGCACTCATGGAGCTGCCGGATATCGATGGCCCCGTGGGCTATTCGGGCGGCGTTGTCTCCATCGGGGTCAGGCTGGCGCAGACTGACTCTCGCATCGCGGCCGCGGTGCTCTTTGCAGGGAGCTTCGTCCCACAGTCGATCATGGCGGCGGCTCGGGAGATCACCGTTCCGCTCTACGTCCTCCTGCAGTGGGACGACGAGGGGAACGACCGGACCATGGCTCTGGACCTGTTCGATGCCTTCGGCTCCCGGGAGAAGACCCTGAACGCGAACATGGGTGGCCACACGGGTGTCCCCCCACACGCCGGCGACGACGCGAACCGGTTCCTGGTCCGACACCTCAAGGCCCCCGTTGAGCGAGCATGAACCATCGAGGTACCGATGCGAGCGGAAGTGGTGAGCGGTGGACAAGACCAGGCTGGAAGCCTTCTCTGACGGCGTGATCGCCGTGGCCATTACGTTGCTGGTCATCGACCTGCGCGTTCCCGAGCCGGAGGAAGGCGTCTCGCTCGCCCACCGGCTGGGAGACCAGTGGCCCAGCTACGCGGCGTACGTCGTGTCGTTCCTCACCATCGGCGTCATCTGGATCAACCATCACGCCACCCTCCGGCGGCTGCGCAGCGTGGACCGCTCGATCCTCATCGTCAACGTCATCGTGCTCATGACCATCGTCGTGCTGCCGTTCACGACCGCCCTGATGGCCCGGTACCTCTTGGAGGACGCCGGAAACCACCTGGCCGCCCTCGTCTACGGGGGCTCGCTGATGGTCATGTCGGTGGTCTTCCTCGCCATGAACTGGCACCTGCTCTCACGCCGGGCACACCTCCTGATCGACGACGTCAGCCCGGCCTACCGACGGACCGTGATGCGCCGCAACGTGTTCGGAGTGGCCCCTTACCTGCCGGCCACCCTCGGAGCGCTCATCTCGCCCTACATCACCCTGGCGATCTCCGCAGCGCTGGCCGTCTACTTCCTGCTGCCGTCCACCACGCCCGATACCTCTCCCTCCGCGTCATCGACGGCGACCTCGAACCGGGGCGCCTCCCCCGCCCCCTAGTCGAGCCGCCCATGCCGGGGAAGCGGCGCCGTTACGCCAGACCGTGCTCGAGCGCGTCGAGCATCAGCTCCAGCTGCCGCTCCCGCGCTCGCGCAGGGACGTCGCGCAGGGGTCCGTCGATGTGCAGCAGAGCGAAGCCGTGGACCGCAGACCAGCAGGCCACCTCGGCGCCCTCCCGGCGTGACGGCTCCAGCCGTCCGTGCAGGACCATCTCGTCGAGGGCAGCGCTGAGCAGCTCGTAGGGCCCGGGCTGGTCGGGCCGGCGCTCCACGGTCGCGGCGAAGGCGGTCGCGAACAGTCCGGGCTCCCGAACGGCGAAGAGGACGTAGCCCTTGCCGATCTCTCGCAGCCGGCGCACGGAGCGCTCGCCCGGGTCGTCGCCGCGAACCCGCCCGGCGCGGCTCGACATGGCCCGGAACAGGTGCTCCTGGGCCGCCTCCGACGTGGCGGCGAGCAGCTCCTCACGGTCGGTGAAGTGCCGGTATGCCGCGTTGTGAGAGACACCGGCCCGGCGCGCCGCCTCGCGCAGCACCACGCCGGACGGCCCCTGCTCGCGGGCGAGGTCTACCGCGGTACGGAGCAGCTCCGCCCGGAGGTTGCCGTGGTGGTAGGTGGGCATGTGCTGACTCTAGCCAACATGTTGACACTGTCCACATCAACGTGTTGCACTAGCTAATGTTGACAGTGTCCACATGACTTGGCCAGGGAGTGACCATGAAGCGCAAGGCGGGAATCCTCGTCGCGGTCTACGCGGCGGTGCTGGCGATCAACCTCGATACGACGATCGTCAACGTGGCGCTGCCGAGCATCGCTCGGGAGCTGGGGTCGGACACGCGGACCCTGCAGTGGGTCGTCGACGGCTACAACCTGGCCTTCGCGGCGCTGGTCCTGGCGGCCGGCAGCCTCTCGGACCGGTACGGCCGTCGCCCGGCACTCCTCGTCGGGCTGGTGGGATTCGCCGCAGCGACCACCGTCGGTGGCCTGGTCACCACCGACGGCGCCCTCATCGCTGCTCGCGTGGCCATGGGCGTGTTCGCCGCGCTGATCTTCCCGGCCACCCTCTCCGTCATCTCCAACGCCTTCCCTGACCGCCGGCAGCGCGCCGCCGCGCTCGGCGGCTGGGGCGCCGTGGTCGGCGTCGGGGTCGCCGCCGGGCCGGTCACCGGCGGGCTCCTGCTGTCCCACTTCGCCTGGGGGAGCGTCTTCCTCGCGCTCGCGCCGCTCGCCCTCCTGGCCGCGGTCCTCACCGGGGTCCTCGTGCCGGAGTCCCGCGACCCCGCCACACCGCGACTCGACCTGCGTGGGCTGGTCGTCTCGACCGCGATGCTCGGACTGCTGGTGTGGACGGTCATCGAAGCGCCGGCCCGGGGTTGGGGCTCCCCCGCCACCGTCATCGGGTTCGCGGGCAGCGTGGCGCTCGTCATCGCGTTCGTCGTGCTCGAGCGGCGCGCCGCCCACCCCATGCTCGACGTCTCGCTGTTCGCCGACCGCCGGTTCAGCGCCGCCAGCGGCGCCGTGACGGTCACCTTCTTCTCACTGGCCGGGTTCATCTTCCTGATGACGCAGTACTTCCAGGTCGTGCGGGGCTACGACGCGCTCTCGACCGGCACCCGGATCCTTCCCGTCGCCGTCAGCATCGCCGTGGCCTCGGTCGCCGGCGGCATCCTGGCGCCCCGGCTGGGCACCCGGGTGGTCGTCACCACCGGGCTGCTGATGTTCGGGTCGTCGATGGCGTGGATCGCGTCCAGCCCCGTGGACGTCCCCTACGCCACCTCGATCGTGCCCCAGATGGTGCTCCTGGGCCTCGGGATGGGGTTCATCTCGACGCCCGCCACCGAGTCAATCCTCCTGGTCCTCCCCGCAGCCCGGGCCGGGGTCGGGTCCGCGGTCAACGACGCCACCCGGGAGCTCGGAGCCACCCTCGGCGTAGCGGTCGTCGGCTCGGTCTTCGCCTCCGTCTACGGTGGCGCCCTGACGGGCGGCGCGTTCGACCGCTTACCGGACGCGGCTCGTGAGCAGGCCCGCGAGTCCGTGGTGGCGGCAGCGGCGATCGCGCAGGGCGACCCCCAGCTGGTCGCCCAGGCTCACCGCGCCTTCATGGACGGTATGCATGCCGGCAGCCTGCTGGTGGCCGTCCTCTGTCTCGCCGCAGCGGTCGTGGCGGGCTTCGCGCTCCCCGGACGCCACTTCACGCGTACCACCGCGCGCGACACCGAGCCCGCAGTACTCGTCGGGGTGGACACTGGGTCATGAGCGACCCACCGATCCGGGTGAACTTCTTCGACGGACTGCTGCTGAGCGCCGGCGACCTAGCGGTCGAGCAGCAGTACAACCGCCGGATGCGCTACCTCCACAACCAGCTCCACGGGTACGGCACCATCTGGGGACTCGAGGTCGCCGTGACCGACGGGGACGTCGTCGTCGGCCCCGGCCTGGCCATCGACATCCACGGTCGGGAGATCGTCGTCACCGAGCCGCTGTCACTCGCCCTCGACGGGGCGTGGGCCGCCGGGCCGATGGTCGGCGACCTCGTCATCGCCTGGCACGAGACGGCGGAGCATCCGGTACCCGGGCCGAACGGCGCCGTGGCCTTCTCCCGATGGGTGGAGCAGCCCCAGCTGGCTGTCGTCGGCGCGGACCAGGCAGTGGACGAGGGAGCGGACGAGGCGCTGCTCCTGGCCCGCCTGACGTGGACCGACGACCACACGGTGGACGTCGATCCCTCCGTCCGTCGACCCCTCGGGCCCGCACAGCCGAGCACCTAGCCAGGGACGGGGTGCCCGGGCCGGCTCAGCGGGGCGTCACGGTCGTGCGGTCCGGAAGGTCGTCCAGTCCCGCCCACCGCGACGGCGCCTGACGGTGGATGTCGGCGGCCAGAGCGACGAACGCGGCGAGGGCGAGAACCGGCGACAGGTAGGCGGCGTAGGACGTAGCGTTGGTAAGGGCGAACTCCACGACGAGGAACGCCCACAGCACCGGCGGCACCCACCGAGCCCCGATCCGGGCGCGCCAGAGTCCGATCGACAGCAACAGCGTTCCGAGCACGGTGCCGGCGAGACCCACCAGGCTGAACAACATGATGGGGCCGTTCGACAGGGACGACAGGAGCTCGGCGTAGACGGGGCCGTGCGGCTCGTCGCGAGCCATGGCCAGCTCGAGCATCGAGACTCCCCCGAAGGCCGTGTGAGCGAACGCGCCGGCCACCCCGAGGCACGTCCCCCAGACGGACAGGCGCACGCTGCGGCTACGCAGGAGGTGGCCGAGGGCCAGGAAGGCCACCGTCAGCGGCAGCTGCGCCAGGAGGAAGGCGACCGCGGAAACCGCGGCGGAGGTCGTGCTCATGGCCGCCAGCCTGGTCGCCTGGTCGCCGGCGAAGGACGGGGCGAGGGCACTGGACACGGCCGTGAGCAGGGGGGCGACCACGAGGGCGGCGGCCGCGCAGTCACGTCGGAAGACGTTGTCGTTCATGGTTTCTCCTTCTGGGCGCCACCGGAGACCTCCGGCTCCGGTCATCAAGCCAGTCGACCGATGTGCCGCACGATCGCCGCGGGAGGTCGGAGGCGTCACCGGAAGGACCGTGTCGAGTCAACTTTCGGTGACTGCTGCCGGGAGTCGACCCGGCGTACGGTCTGGACATGGTGGCCAGGCCCTCCCGCCCCGGCGTCCTCGACGCCGCGGTCAGTGCTGCGCTGGTGCTATCGGGCGCCGGCGAGATCCTGGTGCCCTTCGGCTCGCGGCAGGGCTCCGGCTCAACGCCCGCCAACGTCGCGGTGGTGGTCGTGGTGGCCGTGGCGCTGGTGTTCCGCCGATCACACCCTGTCGCCCCGGTGGTGGTCTTCGGTGTCTGCTGGGCGGCCGTAGCCGCCACGGTGGGGATGTTCCTCCTCTTCTACGGCCAGGCGGTCCCGTTGGCCGTCGCCGTCTTCAGCGTGGCTCGTTGGGCCACCGGACGGCGTCGAGCGCTGGGGACGCTGGCGGCCGTCGCCTGCCTCGTCGGCGTGGACGCCTTCACACCCGGTGAGCGGGAGGCGTCGGAGCTGGCCTTCCTGTGGGGGGTGATGCTTCTGGTCTGGCTGGCCGGCTTCGGTCTGCGCCGGTACGAGGCCAGGGCGGCGGCTGCCACCCGCCGGGCGGTCGAGGCCGAGGTGAGCGCGACCACCGCCGCGTTGCAGGCCGTCGTCGACGAGCGCACCCGGATCGCTCGGGAGCTGCACGACATCGTCGCCCACGCGGTGAGCTCGATGGTCGTCCAGGCCGGAGCCGCCGAACAGGTCGCCCTGGAGGACCCGGCCGTCGCGCGGCAGGCGTTGGAGAACATCCGGGTCTACGGCTCGGACGCGCTCGGTGAGATGCGCCGGCTGGTCGGCATCCTGCGCGACGACAGCACCACCCCGTCCCTCTCGCCCCAGCCGGGGCTGGCGTCCCTGGGCGAGCTCGTCGAGGACTCCAACGTCGCCGGACTCGCCGTCACGTTGACGGTCTCCGGGTCGCAACGGTCGCTCCCGGCGGGTCTCGACCTCAGCGTCTACCGGATCGTCCAGGAAGCGCTGAGCAACGTGCGGCGCCACGCCGGCGCACGGAGCGCCGAGGTGCGACTGGCCTACGCCGACAACCGGGTTCTCGTCGAGGTGAGCGACGACGGCCAGGGCGCCGCGGGACCGGTCGAACCGGGTCACGGGCTCACCGGCATGAGGGAACGGGCCGCCCTCTACGGTGGACGGGTCGAGACCGGATCATCTGCGGGACAAGGCTTCACGGTGCGCGCCGACTTCCCCGTCGTGCCGTGAGCTCCGACGGAGAGGCTCCCCTGCGCCTGCTCATCGTGGACGACCAGGGTCTGGTCAGAGCCGGGTTCCGGATGATCCTCGAGCGAGCCGGTTTCGACGTGGTCGCCGAGGCCGGAGACGGCGAGGAGGCCGTCGCGGAGGCCCTCAGCTCTCGACCGGACCTCGTGCTGATGGATGTGCGGATGCCCCGCATGGACGGCATCGAGGCGACACGCCGGGTGATCGCTCAGGCCCCCCGGACGAAGGTCGTCGTGCTCACGACCTTCGACCTCGACGAGTACGTGTACGCAGCGATCCGCGCAGGGGCCTCCGGGTTCCTCCTCAAGGACGTGGCGCCGGTGGACCTCGCCCACGCCGTGCGCGTGGTCCACCGGGGCGACGTCCTCCTCGCGCCGGCCCTGACCAGGAGACTGCTCGAGCGCTTCGTCAACCGACCGGCTCAGAGTGCCCACGCCCGGCGGCTCGACCGCCTGACCGAGCGGGAGCGGGGCATCCTTCGACACGTCGCGCGCGGTGAGTCCAACGCCGAGATCGCCACCGCGCTCTTCCTCACCGAGTCCACCGTGAAGACCTACGTGTCGCGCCTGCTCACCAAGCTCGACGTGAGGGACCGCGTCCAGCTGACCGTCCTGGCCTTCGAGTCGGGCATCGTCCCCTGAGCCGTCCCGGCCCGCCCTCCGCGTTGGTCCGATCGGACGATGTTCTCCGCGCTCCGTCTTTCACGACACTGGACGTCGCCTCTACCTCGCGACGATCGGAGCACACGTGGACGTCACCGCCCTCCAGGGAACGCTCAGCCGGCCGGTCAGCCGGCGAGCCGTCCTCCAGGGTCTCGGCGCCGGGGTCGCCCTGGCCGCGCTGGGGGTCCCCCAGGCCCGGGCGGCGACCCTGACGGGTAGTGCCCCGTCGGCGGACTGGACCTACGACATCGGGGACGGCTCGTACTCCACCGCAGCCGGCTACGGGGCCGGGCGGGTCTACCTCGTCGAGTCCTTCACGAGCAGCAGCAACTGCATCCTGGACTGCGTCGACAGCAGGACCGGGCAGCGGCTCTGGTATGCCCCACTGCCCATGGGCCTGCCCGGCGGGCTCGTCGTGGGCCCCGGCGCCGCATACGTCGCCTCGCGCGACGCCACGGCCGTCGTCGTCAGCCTGGACGCGGTCACCGGTGCCCAGCGGTGGCGGACCACCGTGCCCGGGCAGATCCCGTTCGACGGGGTCTCCAGCGGCATGGCCCTCGTGGGCGGTCTGCTCGTCGTGCTGACCGGGGCCGGGTCGCTCGTCGCCCTCGACGCCACGACGGGGACGCAGCGTTGGGTCGCGCCCGTCCCCCCGTTCAACGCCGCGTCCCTCGTCAGCACCGCCCCGGCCGCCGTGGCCGGAGTAGTCACCGTGGCTGTCGGGACGAGCCTGCTGGGCTTCGACGCCCGCACGGGTGCGGCCGTCGACGACTGGCAGCACCTCGCCCTCCAGGCCAGCTTCCTCAACCAGCCGGCCGCCGGCGGGGGCGCGATGTTCCTGTCGTACTGGTACGGACAGGGACTGCCCAGCCCGAACGGGATCGCCGCCCTGTCGCTCACCTCCGCCCTGCTCTGGACCAGCCCATCGGCGCCGACCAGCGTCCGCTACTCCTCGCCGGTCGTCGACGGCGGTCTCGTCCTCGTCGGCGACAGCGGCGGCGGGTTCAGCGCGCTCGACATGACCACCGGCACCAAGCGGTGGTCGGTCTCCCTGACGGCGGGGGGCGCCGCGGCCGACCTGTCCCAGTCGGCCATCGTCGTCGACGACGGCATCGCGTACCTCACCTCCGCCGTCCCGCAGGACACACCGGGCACCGCCCTGCTGTACGCCGTCGATCTCACCTCGCGCGCGGTCGTGCAGTACGACACGCGGGGCATCGGGTACCAGGTGGTCGGCGTCGAGGCGGGGGTCGTCTACTACGCGCAGGCCGACCAGTACGGCCAGGTCGTCGCCGGCGCCGTGAGCCTGGCCGCCGTCCTGCACGGCTACTACGCGGGGAGCCGGCTCATGGCCGACGACTACGTCCCGGCCGCGACGGGCACGGGCCAGCAGCCGGCGACGCCGACGTGGCGCAGCCACCTCCAGCTGCTCGACGCGACGGGCACTCCGAGGTCCGGCAAGGCGGTCCGCGTGTGGACCGACACCGCGGCGACCATCACCTCGGCGGGGAGGTCCTACCCGGTCTCCCCCACCCAGGCGGCGTGGCTGTCGACCGACCCGTCCGGAGAGCTCGCCATCACCGTGGCGGCCACCCCGGCGACCGCGCAGGCGGCGAACCGGGGACTGGGCTGCGCCGCGCTCTACGTCTGGGGCAGCTTCATGCTGCAGGGCGAGGCCATCGTCCTCTACCCGGACCACGAGACGATGACGTCGCTCGCCGGCGTCCAGGGGTCGCACCTCATGGCCGCCCGCACCTACGCCGGCGCCCCGATGCTCCCCACGTCCTACTCAGCCTCCGACGCCGACCAGCTCGCCAGCACGGTGCGCAACACCATGGGCCAGGCGGGTGCCTCCCTCGCGGCCACGGCCGCGCGCGGCAAGGGCATCGGGAAGGGCTCCGGCCAGAGACCCGGCAAGAACAAGGGCAAGGGGAAGGGTGAGGGCACGCCTCCGCCGCACGCGGCGGCCCCCAGAGCCTCGCCCGGAGGCGGGTACATCGCCTACCCCGGCTCGACGACCAACCTGCTCTACCAGCCCACGATCGGGCCCACCGTCCGGCAGTACGTCCCGACTACCGTCGCGTCCTGGACGGCGTCCTTCTCCGGCGGGAAGGTGACCTTCACCCCGGGCACGGCGCCCGGCGCGAGCAGGACCCCGCCGAAGGCCGGGAGCATCTTCACCGACTTCAAGGACTTCCTCACCAAGGTGGTCCACGGCGCCGAGACGGTGACCTCGATCGTCTGGAAGGCCGTCGGCAGCGTCGTCCACGCGATCGTCAACGGGGTCGACGCGGTCTTCCAGTTCGTCGTCGACACCGTCGAGAAGGCGGCCGCCGTCGTCGCCGCGATCCTCAAGACCGTCGTCGGCGACCTGGTCAAGGTCATCGAGGCGCTGTCCTTCGTGCTGTCCTGGGGCACCATCGTCGACACGCACGACCAGCTGCGCCAGCAGGTCACCGCGAACGCCGCAGCCCTGACGTCGGCGGTCGCCGCGGGTGGCGCGGTGGCGACCGTGGAGAGCTTCTTCAGCGGCCTGGAGTCGAGCGTCACGTCGGCGTTCTCCAGCCTCGAGGCCGACCTCACCGGCACGACGGTGGCCGGCGCGACCCCGGCGGGCATGAACCCTGCGTCGGTCTACGGGCGGGGCGGGGCCAAGGCCTACACGCCGTCCCGGTGGGCCTCGGAGAAGGTCAAGCAGAACGCTCCCAGCATGACGTATGCCGCGGGCGCGGCGAGCGCCGGCGGCGGCGCCGCCCTCTCGACGACGCTCAACCAGCTGGCGACGACCATCGAGGCCCAGGTGGTGCAGGACTTCGCCGGGCTGCCCGCCCAGCTACGGGCCCTCAGCGCTGCCCTGTGGTCCCTCACCACCGACGGGTCCGCGTCGGGATCCGTCGTCCTGGCCGACCTGCTGCGGGTCGTCGGCACGGTCGTCGCCGCCGTCGTCCGGCTCGCCGGTCAGGTCGTCGGCGACCTGCTGAACGCGCTGGGCCAGATCGTCACCGGGATCATGGGCTGGCTCACCACGCCGATCCACATCCCCCTCTTCTCCGCGCTCTACAGCGACATCACCGGGGGCTCGGCGCTGACCCTGCTCGACCTGTTCTGCCTCGTCATCGCGATCCCCGCGACGCTGGTCTACGAAGCGGTCCAGGCGACCGCGGCACCCGGCGCCCTGTCGACGAGCGGGGTCCTGCAGTTCTGTCGGCTCATGGCCATGGCCTTCTACACGGTCTTCGACGCGCTGAGCGCCTACAACGCGGCCAGCCTGCAGACCTTCCCGGGCCTCTACGTCGGGCTCTGGGCCACGGTCGCCGTGGTCGACCTGCTCACCGGCATCGGCGCCACCGACTTCGCCGACCCGGTCCAGGTCGCCTTCTGGGCCCTCCAGCTCTTCCCGATCGGTCTGCTCATCCTGTCGGCGGCGGCCTTCCCCGACGCCACGGCCCCGAAGGGTCTGGCCTTCTTCCGCGCCACCGTGGGGGCCCTCGTCGTCTACGGCGGGGCCATGGAGGCGTTCGCGATCGCCATGGCGGTCACCCGGCCGAGCTGGCGGGGGACGAAGAACCTGCTGGCCGTACAGAACTGCCTGTCCTTCGGCTCGAGCCTGTTCTCCTTCCTCGTCCTCTCGCCGTCACTCGCCACCGCCGCCGCGGTCGAGACGGCGCTGTTCGACGGAGGGGCGCTCGTCGTCCAGGGCGCCCGGATGATCGTGTCCTGAGCCGCCTGAGCCGCCTGAGCCGCCCGGGTCGCGGCGAGCCGGTCAGACGTCGAAGACGACGACCCGCTCGGCTGCGGCCTGGATGGCCCGGGCGACCGGCAGGTGCTCCGGGTGGTCGAGGTAGGCGTCGCGGGCCTGAGCGGAGGCGAAGGTGACGACGAACCCGTAGTCGAAGCCGCCCTCGAGACCCTCCACGCTGGTGGAGTGGCCCTCCACGACGCCCACGGTGCCGGGGATGGTCGAGGCGAACGCGGCGACGGCCGGGCGGATGGTCCGCTCCGCCTCGTCGGCCGCGCCCTCGCGCCAGGACACGAGGACGACATGGGTGGTGGGCATGGTCAGTGAACCTCCTCCAGGGCCCGCCCCGTCGTCAAGGGGCCGAGCAGCCCGACATCGAGGCACAGCGCCACGATGAGCACGGCGGAGCCGCCGAACACCCAGAGAGGTCCGGCCGACGCGAGCAGGGGCACCGCGACGAAGGGGAGGACGACGGACGTGGCCCGGGACAGGGAGTAGGCGACGCCGGAGGCCGTCGCCCGGATGGCGGTCGGGAAGATCTCCGCCTGGTAGACGTGGTACGCGTTGGAGAAGATGTTGCTCGCCAGGGTGAGCAGGAAGCCGGCCAGGACGATCGTCAGCGGCGTGGTCGCGGCCGCGAAGACGAGGCCGAAGACGGCGATGCACAGCGCGGCCGCGATGATCAGGTACTTGCGCTCGAACCGCTCCACGAGAGGCACCGAGATCAGCGAGCCGATCGGGTACCCGGCGAAGCTGAGCGCGGCATACGTGAGGGACTGCGTCAACGCGAAGCCCTTGGCCACGAGGACCAGCGGCGCCAGGGACGCGAACCCGTAGTACGCCACCGTCTGCAGGACGTGGAAGACGAAGAGCATGACGGTGCGCTGCGGTAGTCGGTGAACGCGATGCGCAGGACGTCCCCCGCCGATGTCCTCGCTTCGTGCGTGGGTACGTCCGGGCGGGGGGTGAGGTGCTCGAGCTGCGTTGGCGCACCGACCTTCTCGGCGATCGCCCTCACGGTTCGCTCGGACTCCGCGAACCGGCCACGAGACTCCAGCCACCGGGGCGACTCCGGCAGCACGCGGCGCATGACGACGACGAACAGCGCGCCGAGGGAGCCCGCGACGAGCAGCCACCGCCAGCCGGCGATGCCCGCGATCTGCTGCGCGGCCACGAGCCGGCCGCCGAGGAGGGCTGCGACCGGTACGCCGACGAAGCCCACCGTGTAGGCCCAGGCGATGTAGCGACCGCGCACCCTCGCGGGGAGGAACTCGGCGAGGTAGGTGTCGACCAGCACCAGCTCGGCGCCGAGGCCGATACCGGTGAGGAACCGCAGGACGAGGAACACCTCGATGTTCGGGGAGAACGCGGCGAGCAGGCTGAAGACGCTGTAGGTCACGAGGTTGAGGAGGAACACCCGGCGACGGCCGAGGCGGTCGGCGAGCACGGAGAGCACGTTGGCGCCGACGAACATGCCGAGGAACCCGCTCGCCACCACGGCCGCCTTGCCGGTGGAGTCGAGGGCGAACTCCGTGGCGAGGATCGGGGCGAGCACTCCCCCGAGGAACACGTCGTACAGGTCGAAGAAGCAGCCGATCCCGACGAGGACGACGATGCGCCGGTGCCACGTCGAGAGCGGGAGGCGCTCCAGGACGGCGCCCGCGCCGCCCGTTCGCGCCCACCCCGCCGCGCCGGTCATGCCGCGCTCACCAGGCGTAGTCCTCGGGGGCGGTCTTCCGACCCGGGAAGATCTCGTCGAGGCGACCCAGGGCGTCGGCGTCGAGCGTCACGTCCAGGGCGCGTACGGCGCTGTCCAGCTGCTCCTGGATGCGCGGACCGACGATGGGCGCGGTGACGGCCGGCTGGTGCAGCAGCCAGGCCAGTCCGACGTCACCCGGCTCGTGACCGAGGTCGGCGGCGAGCTTCTCGTACTGCTCGATCGCGTCCCGGTGCTCGGCCAGGGCCTTGACCAGCCGGTCCTCACTTCGGCGGAGACCCTTCTGCTCCTTGCCGAGGACCCCGCCCAGCAGCCCGCCGTGCAGCGGCGACCACGGGATGATGCCCAGACCGTTGGCCTGCGCTGCCGGGATGACCTCGAGCTCGATGTCGCGGGTGAGCAGGTTGTAGATGCGACTGCTCGCTGACCAGGCCGGTGTAGCCGCGGCGGCGGGCCTCGGCCTGCGCGGTGGCGAGGTGCCATCCAGCGAAGTTGCTGCTGCCGGCGTACAGGATCTTGCCCTGCGCGACCGCCGTCTCCATCGCCTGCCAGATCTCGTCCCACGGGGTCGCCCGGTCGACGTGGTGGAACTGGTAGACGTCGACGTAGTCGGTCTGCAGGCGCTGGAGGCTGGCGTCGAGGGCACGTCGGATGTTCAGCGCCGACAGCTTGCCGTTGTTCGGCCAGTCGGCCATGTCGCCGTAGACCTTGGTGGCCAGCACGGTCCGCTCGCGCCGCCCGCCCCCCTGCGCGAACCAGCGACCGACGATCGACTCGGTGCCGCCCTTGTCTCCGTAGACGTTCGCCGTGTCGAAGAAGTTGATGCCGTGGTCGTGCGCCGAGTCCATGATCGCGTGGGAGTCGGGCTCCGGCGTCGTCTGGCCGAAGTTCATCGTGCCGAGGCACAGGCGGGAGACGCGGAGGCCGGAACGGCCGAGCTGGGTGTAGTCCATGCGTCCACCCTCTGACGTCGTCGACCCGCCGTCCAATCGGCGACAGGCGACCTGGGTCCATGGTCCGTGCCACCGGCGCTGCCCATGCTGGGGTCGGCCCGTCCTGCCACCAGAACCAGGGGTACCCATGTCGATCGTCCGTGCCACCCGACGACGGGTCACGAGGCTCGTCGTCACCGCCGTCACGGCGGCGGCCGTCGTCGCCACCCTCGCCACCGCGGTGGCCCCCGGTGCGGCCGCGAAGCCGGACCGACCGTCGACCAGCTCGGTCAAGGCGGTGACCGCGTCGACATTCGCCTTCAGCTCCCGGTTCATCACCGCGCCGGCCGGCACGCCGGGTGAGCGGCTGGCGGTCACCATCGGCGGCCGAACCCTGCCGGCCCCGGCCCCGGCCCGGTGGGTCTGCCCCACCGGCGTGTGGATCCTGACGATGGACCGCAAGACGCTGGACACCGTCTCGTCCGAGGAACGACCCCTGTGCCGGGACGAGGACGCCGCGACCCTCGCCGACCTGCTCAAGGCGCTCCCGGGCAGCCGGCTCGTCGTCGTCAACGCCGTGAACCACGACGTCTCGCGCCCCGGGCCGGTCTACCGCGGCCTGGGCGACGCCTTGGCGCAGATCGGGGCCGCCCCGTCCGACTTCGTCGCTCTCAGCCCGGCCGCGCAGAGCTTCTCCGTCGTCGGGGTCTCGGGTATGCCGCAAGGACAGGCGTTCTCGGCCCGCGACACCTGGGCGGCCGAAGCCACCAGGACCAGGGACACCAGCGGGGCGAACGTGCGAGGCACCCTCGCCCCCGACAGCCGCGACGCGTACTGGGTCGTCATGCTCGACTACAGCCTGGTCGACGTCTCCGCCGACGGCACGATCAGGGTCGACGACAAGAGCTACCCGGTGCCGTCGCAGCCCGGCTTCGTCGGTGGGTTCCACGTCGTGGTCCTCGACCGCCGCACCCTGGCCCCGATCTCGGACCGGCTCTACCCGACCAACAACGACCTCGTCGGGCAGTACCGGATGGGGTCCGAGCTGAACCGGATGGCCGACACCTACGGCGAGGGCGCTCTCGTGCTGCTGGCCACGGTGGGGAACCCCTGGGGTCAGACGTTCCTGCCCGCCGCGCCGACGATGAGCGGCCCGTGCCAGCCCGAAATCTTCCGGATCCTCTGCTCGTTCGGCCCTACGGGCCAGCAGCAGTCGATCACCGTGCCGGCCGCGGGCGAGGTCCTTCCGGGCGTGCCGATGGACACCCTCCAGGTCTCGGCCCGCGGCGGCGCGGGCGGTGGCGCGTTCGCCGCCACCCCGCGCGGTGGGGACGCCGGCGTCACCTCCGCGACGCTCCCCCTGCGCGGTGACGGGGCACTCCAGGCGGGCACGTCCCTCTACCTCGAGGTGGGCGGCGACGGGACCCGCGCGAGCATGCGGACACTCCCCCGGTCGAACATCCCCGTCGGGAAGGAGGGCGCCGGCGGCTGGAACGGCGGCGCAGCGGGAGGGGCCGCGCTCACCGCGGCCGGCGGTGGTGGAGGCGGTGCGTCCGACGTGCGGACCCGTCCTCTCGCCGACAAGACCTCGCTCGAGTCGCGCCTGGTCGTGGCCGCTGGAGGAGGTGGCGCTGGAGGCGCGACGGCCGGGGGGGCCGCCGGCCAGGCCGGGCTCACTCAGGGGGAGGCGCGCCCGGGTGCGGCCGGGACGCCGACGGCCGGGGGGGCCGGGGGGGCCAACGGCGCCCCGGGCGGTCTCGGTGCCGGCGGGATCGGTGGGTCCTACGGCACCGCCCAGCAGTACGGCGGGGGTGGTGGCGGCGGCGGCGGCCTCTACGGCGGCGGTGGAGGCGGGAACCTCGGTGGCGGTGGCGGCGGGTCGAGCCTGGCACCTGGGGGCACCACGACCATGGCGTCCGACGGTCGGAGCGATGCCGCCTACGTCCAGGTCAGCTACGCCTCGAAGTACGGGCCCACCCTGGCCCAGACGCTGCGCCGCTTCGGGGCCACGCCGACGCTCGTCAACGACCTGGGCAAGGCCCCGCGGTATGCGCTCCTGGGCTCTCCGGACCCGTCCGCGCCGAACTTCACCGCGGCCCCACCCTTCGAGGCGGTGGAGGCGAGCCCGAGCATCACCCCGGGGGCGACGGGTGCGATCCAGGGCGTGCTCTCCCGGGGGACCCGGAACATGTGGTTCGGCCCCCAGGCGAGCAACACGCCGGCCGTGACGAGCGTCAACGGGGTCCAGCGTCCGCCCTCGACGGTGAACTTCGGCCTCTACGACGTGATCTCGCACGCCCACGCGGCCTGGCCCATCCCGTCGGGTCAGCCCGGGGAGGCCGTCCACGACGCCCAGCAGAAGGCGTGGGCCTACGTCAGCGGCCAGCTGTGCCGGTGTCCGGACGTCCGCGTGCAGTACGGCGGCAACCAGGACCTCATCAAGCAGTGGGCGAGGGACCTCAACGCCATCACCAACCCCGGCGGTCGGGGGTTCGACGACGCGACGCTCGCGGTCGTCAAGAAGCAGATGCAGACCGAGCTCGACGACGTCGACCTCGTCGCCGGGCTCCAGCTGCGGATGATGGACCTGCGGGGACTTCAGAACCAGACGCTGGACCAGGCCCTCAAGGACGCCCTCAAGGACGTGCAGAACACGCTGAAGGTCCCCACGGACAAGTCCTGGGCCGGGCCGGTGGCCGGGGCCGCGGTGTCGGCGACCGCCGCGGTGGCGCCGCTGATCATCAAGGCCCTCATCGGTGCGGCCGCGGCCACCGCCTCCGCGGGCCCGATCGGCGCGGCGATCGGGATCGTGGCCGCGGTGCTCGGTCTCGTCATCGCGCTGGTGTCCCACGCTCTGAGCAAGACGCCGCCCGACAAGGCCAAGGTGTCGGCCGAGCAGCTCGCCCAGGAGATGACCCGGCAGTTCGTCGAGGGTCTGAACTCGCTCGGGCAGGCCTTCGACCTCATCTACGACGACTGGGGCAAGCTGTCCCGGGTCGGCGAGGGCCTGCGCACCGACCCCAGCTGGGACATCCGGCCCGACCAGGTGGGCCGGCTCGTCAGCCAGGTGTCCGACGCCACCAAGCTCGGCTACTACCGGACACTGCTGCCGCTCAACGTCGAGCTGGCCCAGTCGGCCGCCGAGGCCTCCGGGGACCCGAAGGACTGGTGCTACACGAAGACCAGCAACTGCAACCTCGGCGCGCACTACGGGGACTACGGGTTCAAGGTCCCGAACAGCGCGTACTCGTTCCCGGTCCACTCCACGCTCAAGGGCTACCAGGACGCCTACGTGGCCATGGCCGTGCGGCCGCAGTACGACACGTATGCGCTGCCGTCCGAGATCATGGACAAGATGGCCGCGGTGGGGCTCTACAAGCCGTACCTGTTCCTGCGGTTCAACCTGCCCATCCGGGAGTGCGTCCGGGAGAGGCTCGACGGGTACTCGTTCGACCGTTGCTGAGCCGAGGGCCGGCTCGGGCCGGCTCGGGCCGGCTCGGCGGCCCGGCGGCCCGGCGGCCCGGCCCCGGATTCAGCCCTGGCTGAATCGTTTCGCTCCCCTCCCCCGGCGGGACACGATCGCCCCGCACGGGTTCGTGACCGCGCGGGACCGTTCCCGCCGCGCAGAGCCCGGCGCTGCCGCACGCGCTCTTGCGTGCGCGCGAAGCCTCGGGCTCGAACGGGAGACGGAGAACAGATGATGCGGACCAGGAAGGGTGCGACCGGTCTCGCCCTCGGCGCGGTCGTGGCGCTTGCTGCGGCGGCGTGCAGCAGCTCGACGGGAGGCGGCGGGACCGCCACGTCGAGCGCGGCGGCTCCCCAGAAGGGCGGCACGCTCTACACCCTGAACCTCGGGCCGCACAACGGCCTCGACCCGCAGCAGAGCTACGTCGGCGCCGACCTCGAGTTCGCCGCCCGCGCCTACGCGAGGAGCCTGGTCACCTACTCCGTCGGCACCGACAGCAAGCTCGTGCCCGACCTGGCCACCGACACCGGCACGATGAGCGACGGCGGCAAGACGTGGACGTTCACGCTGGTCGACACCGCGAAGTGGCAGGACGGCCAGAAGGTCACCTGCGACGACGTGAAGTACGGCATCTCGCGCACCTTCGCGACGGACGTCATCTCCAACGGCCCGACCTACATCCTCCAGTACCTCGACCTGCCCAAGGATGCCGACGGCTCCTCCTCCTACAAGGGTCCCTACAAGGGCACCGGCCAGGACCTCTACGACAAGGCCGTCACGTGCGCCGGTCAGGTGCTCACGCTGCACTTCGGCACCCCGTGGGCCGACTTCAACTACGCCGCCGCCTCGCTCGCCGCCTACTCGCCGGTGCGCAAGGACAAGGACAAGGGCGACAAGTCGCTCTTCGAGGTCTTCTCCAACGGCCCGTACATGCTCGACGGCACGTTCGAGCCCACCAAGGGCGGCACGTGGGTGCGCAACCCGAACTGGGACGAGAGCACGGACAAGGTTCGCAAGGCGTACCCCGACAAGATCGTCGACGTCGAGGGCATCCAGAGCGAGCAGGTCTACCAGCGGCTGCTCGCCGACGGCGGTGACGACAAGACAGCCATCACGTGGACCACAGCGCCCCCGGCCGCCCTTCCGCAGATCGCGTCGAACCCCGGCGCGGCGAGCCGCACGATCAACACCGACGCGCCCTACGTCGACTACGTGCAGCCCAATGTCACCAGCGAGGTCATGAAGGACCCCAAAGTCCGCCAGGCCTTCGCCATGGCCACGAACCGCGACGCCTACGTCACCGCCCACGGCGGCCCGCAGGTCATGACACCGTCCTACACGATGTGCAACCCGGCGATGTCTTGCTACAGCAAGGGGTTCAACCCCTTCGGCGCCCCCACCTCGGGTGACCCGGCCGCGGCCAAGAAGATCCTCCAGGACGCGGGCAAGACGCTCCCGATCAACATCACGGTCGCCTACCGGAAGACCGCGACCCGCGACAACGCCTTCGCGGCGCTGAAGCAGACGTGGGACCAGGCCGGCTTCAACGTCACGTTGGAAGGCGTCGCCAGTACCGGCTACTACCGCCAGATCTCGAACGTGTCCTTCAAGAACCGCGACGCGTTCTACGCCAGCTGGGGTGCGGACTGGCCCTCCGGCTCGACGGTCATCCCGTCCCTGTTCGACGGCCGTATCAACCTCACCGCCACCAGCTCGAACCAGGACTACGGCTGGTACAACAGCGATCTGGTCAACAAGGCCATCGACGCCGCGTACCTGGTCCCGGATGCCGACGCCCGCGAGAAGGCCTGGGGCGTCATCGACCAGCAGATCAGCAAGGACGGCGGAGTGATCCCGCTCGTCAGCCAGAAGTACACCTTCGTGCAGGGCTCCGGGGTCAAGGGGGGGACGGTGAACCCACAGTTCGGCGGCTACATCGACCTCGCGACCGTGGCCGTCAAGTAGACCCTCGACCGGACCGTCGGCTAGACATGGAGACATACCGGCTCGTCGGGACCACCCCGGGGAGGGAGGGGCCGTGCTCGAGTTCACCCTGAGCCCCGCCCTGCTCGGGCACACCCGCTTCGCGTTCTCGCCCCTGGCGGAGGTCGGGGCCAGCCTCCGGCTGCTCGGTCTCCCGCAGAAGGGGCACGTCCACCAGCCGTGGATCATGCGGGCCCGCACCGAGCTCGACGGCGCCGTCGACCTGGCGCTGCTCGCGGCCGCGTGCCCGCCGTCCCGGTGGCCGCCGGACTACCTCTTCACGCCGCCGGAACCGTCGGTGACCACCATCGACGACCAGCTGCACCAGCTGCGCACCTACCCGCCGGAGCGGTTCGCCGCGGACCTGGCCCAGGCGTGGCAGGGTCAGCACGCCCCCCGGCGGGCGGGCGCGCTGCTCGAGGACCCCGACCGGGCGCTGGGCCTGCTGGCGGAGGCGCTCAGCGCCTACTGGGCCGTGGCCATCCACCCGCACTGGCCGCGGATCTGCGGCGTCCTCGAGGACGACGTGGCGCACCGGGCCACGCGCAGCCTGGCGGGTGGTCTCTACGACCTGCTGGAGGACCTGCACCCGGAGATCGCCATCACGGACCGCGTCCTCACGATCGACAAGCCCGCGCACTGCGGCGAGCTGCACGAGGGCAGGGTGCTGACCCTCGTGCCGAGCGTCTTCCTCTACCCGCACCTCATCGTCGGCCACGACGAGTCGGGTCGGCTCAGCGCCACCTACACCGCCCGCGGGGTGGGGCGGGTCTGGCAGGGGTCACGCGAGCGGGAGCACTACCCGGAGGACACCCTGGGCGCCCTGCTGGGGCCCACCCGGGCGCGGATCCTGCGCCGGCTCGACGTCCCCATGACGACGACCGCGACCGCGCAGCACCTCCGGCTGACGCCGAGCAACGTCAGCCAGCACCTCGCCGTCCTGCGGGACAACGGTCTGCTCCGCAGCTGGCGGTCGGGCCGCGACGTCCTCTACACGCAGACCACGCTGGCGCAGTCGCTCATCGGCACGACCGGCTCGGCCGCGAGCCGTGGCACCGGCTGAGCCCCTCCCACCGTATGCCGTTGGCCTCGGAAAGCATTGCGCGACAAGTGAATCGTGTCGTCCCAACCGGGACTCATCCTAGGGTCGAGGCACGTGCCGGCCGTTGGGTCAAACGGTGACGGCATGACCGGTGAGCCCCATCCGTCAGTCGCGGACCGGGCTGCGGCGCCGGCCCCTCCCGCGTGAACGGCGCGGACCGGGGGCCGGCGACCTGCCCACCGAAATCTCATCTCTCCCCCCACCTACGTCGACGAAGGAGGCACCATGACGCCGACGGACGGCGACGCGTCGCAGCGGTGGCTGACCGACGCACGTTCCGCGCTGGGCCGCGAGCAGGGGCGCGTCGCCGAGGCGGTCCGCGACCTGGGCCCCGCCGGCTGGGGCGCTCACCTGGGGGCGGCGGCGGCCGCCCGGCTGACCTCGCTCGGCCACTTCGAGGACTACGGGATGGAGCTCACCTGGACCCCGCGTGAGGTGGTCGGTCACCTCCGGGACAGCGCCCGGATCTTCGCCGGCCGGATCCGCCTGCTGCAGGCCGACGGTGCGCCGGTGCTGGAGGACTTCGTGACCGACGACCCGCGGCGGATCCGCGACTACGCGACGGGACCGACGGACCGGCTGCTCACGGAGCTCGAGCTGGCGCAACAGGACCTGCGGCTGACCCTCGCCTCCGTCACCACAGCCCAGCTCCCCCACCGGGGCCGGCACGAGGTGGACGGAGAGCTGACGCTCGCCGACGTGGTCGGCTTCCTCCCCGGTCATCAGCGCGACCACGCAGAGCAGCTGGTCGCGCTCGTCTCCGGCGGGGACGGACGCCAGTCGGCGTGACTACCCTGGGTCGACCCTCGAGGAGCGCCCATGTCCGTCGACCCCGTCCCCGCCGACACGCCTGACGAGCGTTTCGTCAGGAGCCCCAGTGGCGTCCTGGTCCCCGCGGTCATCGACGCCTTCCACCGGGCCCTGCACCACGTCGCCCCCGCCGGGCTGCTCGGTGCGACCACGCAGACGGCCGGTATGCGTCGGCTCGAGGCGATCAGCGGCAGGACCGTCGGTGCGCGCAACCTCTGGATGGGGCAGACCCACGTGCCCGGCGCGACCGCGTCGGCCGACCACCACCATGGCGGGTCCGAGACCGCGATCTACGTCGTCTCCGGCCACCCGGTCTTCGTCTTCCTCGACGTCGACGGCGACGAGCCGGTCGAGACCCGCATCGAGACCGGGCCCGGCGACTACGTCTTCGTCCCGCCCTTCGTGCCGCACCGCGAGGAGAACCCCGACCCCGGCGCCGAGGCGGTCGTCGTCATCGCCCGGACGACCCAGGAGGCCGTCGTCGTCAACCTCGACGGCCTCGACTGGGCGCAAGTCGACGCGAACACGCCGGGAGGCGCGGGGCCTGCTGCCGGCTGACCCGTCAGGGGTCAGCGGGTGAGCGCGGCGGCCACGCTGAAGCGGGCCGCGCGGCGCTGCTGACGGTGCTCATGACCGCGCCGGCGCTGGGTCGGGACCCGGCCCTCGGGGTCGGCGAAGAACAGCCGCTTCGCGAGGTCGACGAGCCCGAGGTAGGCGACGACCATGGCGGTCAGGGCTAGGAAGAACCCCAATGGGAGCGGCGCGAACCCGAGGAGCGGGGCCAGCGGCGACAACGGGATCGCCACACCGACGAGCACCGTGGCCAGCGCGCCCAGCAGGAGCGGCCGGCTGGGGCGGCTGCGCGTGAACGGGCTGCGGCGGGTGCGGATCGCGAAGATGACCAGGGTCTGCGTGGCCAGCGACTCGGCGAACCAGCCGGCCCGGAACAGCTCCGGTCCGGCGTGGAACACCCCGATCATGATGGCGAACGTCATGAAGTCGAAGACGCTGCTGATCGGGCCGAAGAAGACCATGAACCGGCGGATGAAGGCGATGTCCCAGTGGGAGGGTGCGCGCAGCTGCTCCGGGTCCACCCGGTCGGTCGGGATCGTCAGCTGGCCGGCGTCGTAGAGCAGGTTGTTCAGCAGGATCTGGCTCGGCAGCATCGGCAGGAAGGGCAACACCGCCGAGGCCGCCGCCGCGCTGAACATGTTCCCGAAGTTGCTGCTGGTGCCCATCAGGACGTACTTGATCGTGTTGGCGAAGATCCGCCGCCCCTCGGTGACCCCGTCCACGAGCACCGCCAGGTCCTTCTCCAGCAGGATCACGTCGGCCGCGTCCTTGGCCACGTCGGTGGCGGTGTCGACGCTGATCCCGACATCGGCGGCGTGCAGGGCCAACGCGTCGTTGACGCCGTCGCCGAGGAAGCCCACGGCCCGGCCGCGGCGTCGCAGCAGCGTGACCAGGCGGGCCTTGTCCTCCGGGCTGACCCGGGCGAAGACCGTGGCGCCCTGCGCCGCCTCGGTGAGCGCCTCGTCGTCCAGGCTCGCCAGGTCGACGCCGGTGAGGGTGCCCCCGGAGACCACGCCCAGGTCGCGACAGACCTTCTCCGCGACCATCGGGTTGTCTCCGGTGCAGATCTTGACCGCGACCCCCAGCTCGGCGAGGCGCCGCAGCGACGCGGCGGCTGCCGCCTTCGGGCGGTCCAGGAACACCAGGAAGCCGGCCAGCGACAGGCCCCGCTCGTCCGCCTGGGTGGGGACGCGGAGCGCGCCGGCGGGACGGGTGGCGACGGCGATGACGCGGCTGCCGGCGGCGAACAACGTCTGCAGGGTGGCCGGCGCCGTGGCCGGCACGTCCACGCAGCGGGCCAGCACCGACTCCGGCGCCCCCTTGACCACCAGCACCGGCGCCCCGTCGACGCCTCGGACCACGCTGGACGTCATCCGCCGCTCGTGGTCGAACGGCAGCAGCCCGAGCCGGTGACAGCCGGAGACCCGTTCAGCCGCAGCGGGATCGGCCCAGAGGGCCGCGTCCAGCGGGTTGCCTCCGGCGCCGCCGCCCGCGGCGTCGACACCACCGTCCGGGTCGGTCTCGGTGGCGAGCAGACCGAGCCGCAGCACGTCGTCCGACGGGACGCCGAACGGGTCGAGCGCCGCGGTGAGCGTGATCCGCCCCTCGGTGAGCGTCCCCGTCTTGTCCGTGACCAGGACGTCCATGTCACCGAGGTCCTCGATGCATACCAGCCGCTTGACGAGCACCTTGCGCTGGGCGAGCCGCCGCGACCCGGTCGCCAGGCTCGTGCTCACCACCGCCGGCAGCAGCTGCGGGGTGATGCCCACGGCGATCGCCAGGGAGAACAGCAGCGCCTCGATCAGGGGCCGCTGCAACACGAGGTTGGCGACGAAGATCAGGCTGCACAACGCGACGGCCACCTGGAGCAGCAGCACCGAGAACCGCCGCAGTCCGACCTGGAAGTCGGTCTCCGGCTGTCGTTCCCCGAGCCCCACTGCGATCCGCCCGAACTCGGTATGCGCGCCGGTGGCCACGACCACCCCGGTGGCCGTGCCCGCCCGCACCACGGTGCCCATGAAGGCGCACGAGGTCAGGTCTCCGAGGGCCGCGCCAGGAGCCACCGACGGCACCGCCTTGTCCGCGGGGAGCGACTCCCCGGTCAGCACGCTCTCGTCGCACTGCAGCCCGGAGGTGCTCAACAGCCGGAGGTCGGCAGGAACCACCTCGCCCAGCTGCAGGCGGACGACGTCGCCCGGGACCAGGTCCGTGACGTCGACCGCGACGGACGCCCCGTCGCGCATGGCGGCCACGTGGTGGGTCACCTGCGAGTGCAGGGCCTCGGTGGCCCGTTCGGTTCTGAACTCGTTGACGAAGCCCAGGCCGATGCTGGCCGCCAGGATGACCCCGATGACGACCGTGTCGGTGCGCTGACCCAGGAGGAAGGAGATGGTCGCGGTGACCGCCAGCAGGACGAGCACCGCACTGCGCAGCTGACGACCGAGGATCCGCCACGGTCGCACGTGGTGGCTGCGCACGGCGTTGCGGCCCACCACCGTCAGCCGCTGCGCCGCCTCGGTTCCGGTCAGCCCGTCCGGGGCGCTGCCCAGGCGGGCCAGCACCTCCCACGGGTCCGAGGCCGCGGCCTCCGCGAGCGTGAGGCCCGACGGCGCGCCGAGGTCGGCGCGGGCGGCCCGATCCGGCGGGTCCGCAGCACCATGAGGGCCGGGGACCGCCGCGGGTCCCCGGAGACGTCCGGGCCGGCTGATGCGGGGCTCCGTCAGCCCGGCTGGACGATCTCGCGACCCGACACCGAGTCCGGGCGCAGATGGACCCACGACAGCGGTGAGGACGCCGGCGCCCACAGGCCGCCGAACCGGGTCTCCAGCTCGTGGACGTGGGCCTCGTCGTGCACGACCGACGCCGTGCCCTGGAGCAGGACGCTCCACCCGGTGCGCGTCGATGCGTGGGACTCGTCGACCTCGAAGGCCATCCGGCCGCCGTCCGCGGCGACCTGGAGCTTCGAGCCCCACGTGGTGACGAACGAGACGCCCGTGCCGTCGAGCAGGTGCGAGACCGGCAGGACGACCACCTCGCCGTCCGTGACGAACCCCACCCGCCCGACGGCCTCGTGCGCCACCCGCGACAGACAGTCCTCGAGGTCCAGGACCCGGAGGCCCCGCCGGTCGGTCGGTCCGGTGTCCGGTCGCGACGGCCCGGCCGTCCGGTCGCCCTCGTCAAACCTGGTCGGCCTCATGGCGGGCCTCCTCCTCGTCGGTCACCGCCAGCGTGGACCGCCCACTCCCCGCGACGTAGAGACCATGGTCCCGAGGCCCCGCCTGCGACCGGGCGGTCTGGGCCGGCCGGCCCCACAGGGACCAAGGGCCCGGGCCCGCCGGCGCCGCGTGGGCTGTGCTGGACGGGCGACTCTGCGCCGGCCCTGCCGCGCGCTCCCGACCCCACCGGAGCCCACGATGATCATCTCCCGAGACCTGCAGCACCGGGCCGAGGCAGCCGCGGAGGCGGCTCGGCACGGAGAGCTCATGTCGGCGTGGTGCGTGCGGAGCCCCGGACCCCTCGCGACCCATCCCCTCGTCCGCCTCGAACGGCCCCGACCGTCGCCCGGCCCGGGACAGGTGCTGGTCGACGTCACCGCGTGCGGGGTCTGCCGCACCGACCTGCACCTCGCCGAGGGTGACCTGCCGCCCCGGCGGCCCGAAGTCGTCCCGGGGCACGAGATCGTCGGCCGGGTGGCGGCGCTCGGCCACGGCGTCGACCGCCTGGGCATCGGCGACCGGGTGGGCGTCCCGTGGCTGGGCGGCACCGACGGCACGTGCCGGTTCTGCCGGCGGGGCGACGAGAACCTCTGCTGCTCCCCCACATTCACCGGCTGGGACGTCGACGGCGGGTATGCGCAGGCGTGCGTCGCGGACGCCGCATACGTCTACCGGCTGCCTCCGGAGGTCGACGACGTGCAGGCGGCTCCGCTGCTGTGCGCGGGCATCATCGGCTACCGCGCCCTGCGGCTCGCGGCCGTGCCGCCGGGCGGTCGGCTCGGCCTCTACGGGTTCGGCGCCAGCGCTCACCTCACTGCGCAGGTGGCCCTCCACCAGGGGATGCGCGTACACGTCCTGACCCGCGGCCGGGCCGCCCAGAGGCTGGCGGCCCGGCTCGGCGTCGACTCCGTGGGGGGCGTCGACGACGCGCCGCCCGAGCCCCTCGACGGCGCCATCCTCTTCGCGCCGGCCGGTGACCTCGTGCCGGTGGCCCTGCGCGCCCTGGACCGGGGCGGAACCCTTGCGGTGGCGGGGATCTGGCTCTCGCGCGTACCTGCGCTCGACTACGCCGACGAGCTGTTCGAGGAACGCCGGCTGCGCTCGGTCACCGCCAACACCAGGCAGGACGGGGAGGAGCTGCTACGGCTCGCCGTGCGCTACGGGGTGCGGGCCGAGACGACCGTCTACCCGATGACCGAGGCGGGCACGGCGCTGCGCGACCTGGCCGCCGGCCGGTACTCCGGCGCCGCCGTCCTCCAGGGCTGGGCGGGCTGACCTCGTGGACACGCTGCAGGGGTCCTCGGCCCGCGGCCTGAGCCCGGACGAGGCCATCGTCCGGCTGCGCCGCGACGGGCCCAACCGGCTGCCACCGCCGCCCTCCACCCCGCTCTGGCGGCGGGTCGCCACCGCCCTGCGCGACCCGCTGGTGCTGGTCCTGCTCGCCGCGCTGGTGCTCACGGTGGTGAGCCGGGACGTCGGCGACACGGTCATCATCGCGCTCGTCGTGCTCGTCAACACCGGCCTGGCGGTGCGTCAGGAGGTGCGCGCGGACCGCGATGCGCGCGCCCTCGAGTCCCTGGTCCCCCGCCGGTCGCGGGTGCTGCGGGGCGGCCGGCTGGTCGACGTGCTGAGCGCCGACCTCGTGCGCGGCGACCTCGTGCTGCTGCGCGCGGGCGACATGGTGCCCGCCGACAGCCGCCTCGTGGACGGCGTGGACGTCGCCGTCGACGAGTCGGCGCTGACGGGTGAGTCCCTGCCCGTGGAGAAGGCGCCCGGCCGTGCCGAGAGTCCCGGCGGCGCCGCCGATGGGGCCGACCTGTGGTCGGGCACCGCCGTGCTGCACGGACACGGCCGAGCGGTCGTGACGGCGACCGGAGAGCGCAGCGTCCTGGGCCGTATCGCGACGCTGCTCACGGCCGCCCCCGTGGCGACCCCGCTGCAACGACGGATGCGCCGCCTCTCCATCCTGCTCGCGGCGGCGGTGGCCGTCCTCAGCCTCGTGGTGCTCGTGATCGGGCTGGCGAGCGGGCGACCCTGGGAGACCATGCTGCTCACCGCCGTCAGCCTCGCCGTGGCCGCCGTGCCCGAGTCGCTGCCCGCCGTCGTCACGATCACCCTCGCCCTGGCGGCCCGCCGGATGGCCGCCCGGCACGCCGTCGTCCGGCGGCTCGCCGCGGTCGAGACGCTCGGCTCGGTGACGCTGCTCGCGACCGACAAGACCGGCACGCTCACCGAAGGGTCGATGCGGGTCGCCGACGTCTGGACGCCCGCCGGGCTGGACCCGCGTGAGCTGTGGGAGGCGGCCGTGCTCTGCAACGACGCCGAACCGGGGGCGACGGGCCCCCACGGCGACCCGATGGAGGTCGCGCTGCTCGAGGCTGCGGTCGCAGCGGGGGTGGACGTCGCCTCCCTGCGGCACGCCTGGGTCCGCGTCGGTGAACGCGGCTTCGACCGCATCCGCCGGTCGATGACCGTCGCCTGCCGCGGGGCGGGCGGGACGCGCACGCTCCACAAGGGCGCACCGGAGGCGGTCCTGGGGCGGCACCAGCTCGCCCCCGCCGCCCTGGTCGACGAGGCGCACCGGCGAGCCCTCGCGTACGCGTCGGGCGGCGCGCGGGTCATCGCCCTCTCCGGGTCGTTCGCCACGGACGGGGAGGCCACCGCCAGGTCCGACCCCCGGCCGCGGCTGCTCGGGCTGGTCGCGCTCACGGACCCCACACGGACGACGGCGCGCGCCACCGTGGACGCCTGCCGGCGCGCGGGTATGCAGCTGGTGCTGGTCACCGGGGACCACCCGGCGACGGCCGCCGCCGTCGCCCGGCAGGTCGGGATCCTCACCGGCACCGGCGGGTCCGCGGTCTCGGCCGCGGACGCCCTGGCCGACCCCGTGGTGCACCCCGTCGTGGCCCGGGCCACCCCACAGGACAAGCTCGCCCTCGTGCGGCACTGGCAGGAGACGGGCCACGTCGTCGCCATGACCGGTGACGGCGTCAACGACGGACCGGCCCTCAACGCCGCCGAGGTCGGCGTCGCCATGGGCCGGCGGGGCACGGAGGTCGCGCGGCAGGCGGCCGACGTGATCCTCGCCGACGACGACCTCGGCACCATCGCGGCGGCGGTGGAGGAGGGTCGCCGCGTCTACGCCAACATCCGGCGCTTCCTGCTCTACGGCCTCTCCGGCGGGGCGTCGGAGATCCTCGCCATGCTGGCCGGGCCGCTGCTGGGACTGCCGGTCCCCCTGCTCGCGGGACAGCTGTTGTGGGTCAACATCGTCACCCACTCGTTCGCCGGGACCGCCCTCGGCGTCGAGCCGGCGGAGAGCGGCACGATGGACGGGCGGCCGCGCCGTCCGGAGGAGGCCGTCCTCGGCGGCGGCCTGTGGTGGCGGCTGGCCCTGGTCGCGGTGGTCCTCACCGCGACCGGGCTGCTGGCTGCCCGGTATGCGCCCGCGGCACTCAGCCAGACGGCGCTGATGCTGACGCTCGGCTCCGGCCAGCTCGGGGTGGCGTGGGGCGTCCGGGCTCGGGGGGACTCCGGGACCGGGGCACCGCGCGGCCTCCGTGACCGGGCCGTGCTGCCCGCCGCGATCGCGGGCGCGTTCGCGCTGCTGGCCCTCGGTGCCGTCTGGCCGCTGCTGCGGGAGCTGCTCCTCACCGAGGCCGTCGACCTGCGGGTCTGGGTGGCCGCCGCGGCCGCGTTCCCGCTGCTGGCGGTGGTGACCCGGTTCGTGCGGCCCCAGGCGTTCTGAACCGCCGGTCGCGCTCAGTCGGTCGCGCTCAGTCGGTCGCGCCCTCGTCGCGCTCAGTCGGTCGCGCCCTCGTCGGCGACCGGAGCGTCCGGAGCGTCCGGGGCCTCGCGCGGTGCGACGAAGCCGCCGGCGACCACGAAGCGGCGACCGGTGATGCTCGTCGCCTCGATGCGGACGAACCGGGGCTTGCGGTCGG
Organism: uncultured Actinomycetota bacterium; assembly: GCA_963752705.1. Lineage (GTDB taxonomy): Bacteria > Actinomycetota > Actinomycetes > Actinomycetales > Dermatophilaceae > Lapillicoccus. The sequence continues at coordinate 1,348,229 of CAVVZM010000003.1, read as the reverse complement.
GCTGCCACGGGAAGAGGGGCAGCCGCAGGGCGCGAATCGACTCGTCCACCTCCCACACCTCCGAGGCGTGGCCCTTGAGGACGACGCTCCACGCCTGGGCCGTCTCCGCGTCGTAGCCGTCCACCTCGAAGGCGACGTCCTCGGTGCGGGCCGCGGCGAGCTTGGTGCCGGCGGCCGTGCGGAACACGACGGTGCCGTGGTCGACGACGAAGTTCACCGGGAAGATGTCCGGGCTGCCGCCGACCACGACGGCGAGCCGTCCGACGACGCTCGCCCTCAGCTGGGCCCAGCACTCGTGGGGGACAGGACTTCGGTCGCCGTGACGTGTGAGGTGGTCATAGCCCTCATCGTCGCCAGCGTCGTCCCCGATGCACAGGGTCCAAGGTCCCTCAGTGACGGTGCCGGGGGTCCACTCCGCCTTCGTGGGTGACAGCGAACACGGCCGCCTGCGTGCGACGCTCCATGCCGAGCTTGGCCAGCACCGACGTGACGTAGTTCTTCACGGTCTTCTCGGCGAGGAACATCTCGGCGCCGATCTGCCGGTTGGTGAGGCCCGCCGCGATGTGCTCCAGGATGCGTCGCTCCTGCGGAGTGAGGACGCGCAGCCGGGGGTCGGCGTCACCGTGGACCCGCCAGGTCTCGACGAGGTCGCGGGCCTGCGTGGTGTCGAGCAGGTTCTCCCCGGCCGCGATCCGGCGGATGGAGTCGATGAGCCCGTTGCCGCGGACGTCCTTGAGGAGGAACCCGGACGCGCCGGCCAGCACGGCGGTCGTGAGGGCCTGCTCGTCGTCGTAGGAGGTGAGCACCAGGCCCTTGATGCGGGGGTCGACCGACCGCACCTCGCGACAGGCGTCGATCCCCGAGCCGTCGGGCAGCCGCGCGTCGAAGATGGCGACGTCGGGCCGCAGCGACGGGATGCGTCGGGCCGCCTCCTTGGCCGACCCCGACTCGCCGATCACCTCGATGTCGTCGGTCGTCTCGAGCAGCTCCCTCAGCCCACGGCGGACGATCTCGTGGTCGTCGAGAAGGAAGACGGTGATGGTCACAGCTGGTCGGCTCCTGTGGCGCTGGACGGCGGGCACACCCACTGCTGCGGGAGACCTTCGAAGGACGTGAGCGTCGCGTCGGCTGTTCGCCCCGGGTCGTGGGCGGTGCGGTCGACGACCCGCACCCGGCGCACCCCGGTGACCGTGGTCGCGAGCGACGCCGCCGCATCCGCGTCGCGGTCCGAGCCCGGACCGCTGATGCTGGCCTCACCCTTCGAGACGGTGGCCCGCCAGTCGGGGGCGAGCTGCCGGAACAGCCGGTTCACGTCGTCCTCCACGTCGGCGTCGGCGCGGGCCAGGGCCCGGATGATGTCGCTGCGGCTGACGACACCGACGAGCTGGTCGTCGCGCATCACGGGCAGGCACTTCCACGCCGTGCGCCGGAAGACCTCGGCCACGTCGGAGACGTCGGCGTGCTCCACGGTCGTCTCGGGCGTCCGTGTGGCCACGTCGGCCACGGTGCCGGACCAGGTCGGTCCCGACGCGCTCGGCCCCTGCCCCGTGCGGCCGTCGGTGCGCAGGTGGGCGCGCGGGTCCGCCGGGACGGGCAGGCCCAGGAGGTCGGCCTCGGTCACGACGCCGACGAGCCGGTTCTCGGCGTCCACCACCGGGAGCATCGTCAGCGCCCGTTCGGCGAGCAGCCGCACGGCGAGGGTGGGCGGCGCGTCGTCGCGCACGGTGACCACGCCGGTGGTCATGATCTCCTCGACCAGCATCGCGGCTCCTCGCAACCGGTCCCGCCCCTGGTGTCCGAGGTCGTCCCCAGGCACCACCCCCAGCCTGTCGTCCGTCCCACGCCGGAGGCAGGGACCAACGTCCCGGCCCGGTGGGTCACCGAGGCACGGTCCAGCGCAGCCGCGTGCCGTGGGGTGCCTCGGCCACGACCTCGAACGACCCGTTCCGCGCGGTCGCCCGCTCCCCCAGGTTGACCAGGCCGCCCCGTGCCTGTCCCGGCACCGTCCCCCGCCCGTCGTCGGCGACGACGACGCATACCGAGGCCGGGAGCACGTCGATGGTGACGTCGACCCGCTCCGACCCGGAGTGCTTGGCCGCGTTGGCCAACCCCTCCCGCACGACGGCCACGACGTCGGACGCGAGCGCCGGACCGAGGCTGTCGACCGGCCCCTCGAGGGCGAGCGCCGGAGGGAACCCGAGCCCCTCGGCGAAGGAGGCGGCGAGCGAGACCAGCCGCTGGGTGGTGTCCTCGGCGCGCACCGGGCGGTGCAGATGAAAGATCGCCTCCCGGATCTCCTTGATCGCGGCGTCGAGGTCATCGACCGCGCTCTCGAGCCGGGTCTGCACCACGGGGTGCGTCGCCATCCGGGACGCCGCCTGCAGGGAGAGACCGGTGGCGAACAGCCGCTGGATGACGTGGTCGTGCATGTCGCGGGCGATGCGGTCGCGGTCGTCGAGCATGGCCATGAGCGCCCGGTCGCGCTGGGAACGGCCCGCCAGCAGGGCGAGCCCCGCCTGCTGGGCGAAGTCGGTGAGCATCGGCATGGACTCCTGGGGCAGGCTCTCCGCCTCCGGGTCCCACACCACGACCAGTAGGCCCACACTGCCGTGACCGGGCGGTAGCGGCAACACGGCGGTCGCCCCCTCGCCCGTCGGCCCGATCGCCGCGACGACCTCCTGCCGCCACGCGGTCGGACCTTCCCCCGTGCTGGCGGCGAGCAGGATCGGCTGGCGCGCCGAGCCCACCTCCGACCACATCGGCGCGACCAGCGTGGCCGCCTCCTGCGGCGGCAGCTGCCCGTCGGCGCGGACGACCGCTCGAGCCCGTAGGTCGCCCCCCTCGCCCAGCACCACGAACGCAGCGGACGACCGGCTGAGGGTGAGGGCCCGACGGGTCAGCAGCCCCAGGGCGGCGTCCTCGTCCTCGTGCTCGAGCAGCAGCTGGGTGATCTCGGCGACGGCGTCCGTCCAGAGGCGCTGCTGCCGGCTCGCGTGGAACAACCGCGCGTTGTCGATGGCCACCCCGGCCGCGGCGGCCAGGGCGACGAGGATGTTCTCGTCCTCGTCGCTGAACTCGTCGGCGCCCCGCTTCTCGGCCATGTAGAGGTTCCCGAAGACCTCGTCGCGGATGCGGATCGGCGCTCCGAGGAACGTATGCATCTCGGGATGGTGGTCGGGGAAGCCGTAGGAGTCCGGGTGGTGGGCGATGTCCCTGAGCCGGCGCGGCTGGGGGTCGCGGATCAGCAGCCCCAGAACGCCACGACCGTGCGGCGGGGGGCCGATGGCCGCGCGCTGCTCGTCGGTGACCCCCACGGTGATGAACTCGACCAGCCGCTCGCCGTCGGCGCTGATGACCCCCAGGGCGCCGTAGCGGGCGTCGACGAGCCGCACCGCCGACTCGACGATCCGCCCGAGTACCTCGGACAGCTCCAGGTCGGCGCTGACGGCGACCACCGCCTGCAGCAGCTGGCCCATCCGCTCCTGCGAGTGGCGAGCCACCGAGGCCCGGGCCCTCAGCTCGTCGAGCAGGTCCTCGAGCTCCAGGGACTGAGCCGCGGGCCAGGGGGACGACACCGGCCGCGTCCCCTCCGATGTCCCCACCTGACGATCGTAGGGCGGTGGGTCCACCGGCGTCCTGGTCCGCGGTAACACCACCGTCGACCGGTCTCCACCACACCGGGGACCTTGGGCCCTCCCGCAAGGGCTGGATACGACCCATGGTGACCCTCATGGCCACCACAGCGAGCCCCGACATCCATCGTCACGGCTACCCCTCCCGACACCCGGCGGAGGTGGTCGCGGTCCTGGCCGACTGCGGGTCCGCGGCTCGCGTGGCGCGGGCCGCGGTGCAGGAGGCCGTCGAGCGCCAGGTGCCGGTGCGCTTCCTCGAGGTGCTGACGCCGCACACCGCCGACACCCGCGACGCCGACGACCAGAGCTGCGCCGAGGCGGAGGAGATCCTGTTCCGGGCCGGACTGCACGCGCTGCGGGGGCATCCGCGCACCCACAGCGTCTTCGAGGTCGTGCGCGGTCAGGTGGCCGCCGTGGTGCGACAGCGCTCGCTCGGTGCGGCCCTCCTCGTCGTGGGCGAGGACGAGGCCTACCCGGGTGAGCCCGCTGACCGCCCCGACGCACGGCGTCGCCGGACGCTCGCCGAGCGCTGCCTCGCCGCGGCCGAGTGCCCGGTGCGGACGGTTCCGACCCCCTGACCCGCAGCGGGATCCGGCTGCCGGACGGGTCGCGGGACCTTCGACCCCGGTGCGGTCCATCGACCCCGACGAGCATCGAGGTATGACCTCAGACACCGCCGCCCCCCTGTCCGCCATCGTCGTCGGCCTCGACGGGTCGGGTCACAGCGACCGGGCCCTGGACTGGGCCGCCGCCGAGGCCGCGGCCCGCGGCCTGCCCCTCCACCTCGTTCACGCACGGGAGACCACGGTGACCGTGTGGTCGCCGATGATGGTCGTCCCCAGTGACCTCGACGACGAGACCTGGGTGATCGACGCCGCGCTGTCGCGGGTCAGCGCCGCCGCTCCGCAGGTCGCGGTGACCTCCGTGACCACCACCGGCCCCGCCTCCGCGGCTCTCGAGAACGCCTCCCGGGGGGCCGACACGCTCGTCGTCGGCGCCCGTGGGCGCGGCGTCGTCGGCACCATGCTGCTGGGGTCGACGTCGGTGCACGTCGCGGCGCACGCACAGTGCCCGGTGGTCGTCGTCCGCGCGGCCGAGACCGCCTCCGACGCCACGGCTCACGCCGCACCCGAGCAGCAGGGTCGATCCGTCGTCGTGGGCTACGACGGGTCCCCGCGGTCGGCCGACGCGCTGGGGTACGCGTTCGCGGCCGCCGCGCTGCGGAGCCTGCCACTCGACGTCGTCACCTGCTGGGAGCCCGACGATCTCGCCACCTACCGGCTCACCCCCACCGTCGCCGACGAGGTGCGCGCGGCGGCCGCCGGTCACCACCGCGACCTGGCGGTGGCCGCCGCGTCCCCCTGGCGCGAGAAGTACCCCGACGTCGAGATCCGCATCCACGTCACGACCGACCACCCCGCGTTCGGCCTCGTCAGCCGCTCGTCCCACGCCGCGCTGGTCGTCGTCGGCAGCCGCGGTCTGGGCAGCGTACGGGGGCCGCTCCTGGGTTCGGTCAGCAGCGCTGTGCTGCATGGGTGTTCGGTTCCCGTCGCCGTGGTGCGGTCACCGGGCGACGACCACGCCGGACCTCGCGCGCACTGACCACCGGCCCGGTCATTCGCAGGTCGGTCGCAGGTCGGTCGCTGGTCGGGCGCAGGTCAGTCGCCGAGGCCGGCGGTGCGGGCGACCTCGTCGACGCCTTGCCCCACCGGGCGGCTGGTGTCGACCTCGACGACCTGGGGCCACCCGGGCCACGCCGCGGTGTGCCGCTCGACCTGCGCCGCGACCACCGCATCGGCGTCGGTGAGCCGGTCGGGGCGGTCGGCGCGCCGGCGCAGCCGCGCGGCGACGACGGCGTCAGGCGGGCGGCACCGCACCCAGGTCGTCGCCGTGTGCGTCCGGTCGGTCACCGCGCGCAGCAGGGCCCGCTGGGCCTCCCCCGCGAACGTGCCGTCGACGACGACCGACTCGCCCATGCCGACGAGGCGCTCGGCCCGGTCGGCGAGCGCCCGGTAGCTGCGCTTCGTCACCTCGGGCCGGTAGATGCCCGCCCCGTAGGCCGCGGGCCGGTGGACCTGCGGGTCGAGACCGAGCAGCTCCTTGCGCACGCGGTCGCTGGAGACCACGGCCAGCCCCCATCGGTCGGCGAGCGCGTGGGCGAGGGTCGTCTTGTCGCTGGCGGGTCCGCCGCCGACCACGACCAGCCTGACGCGCCCGCGGGTCAGATGGTCCGCGCCCATCTGCAGCAACCGGTGCACCGGGTCGACGGTGCCCGGTGGCGGCACGACCTGGTACTGCGAGCCGTGGATCGCCGCCACCATCGCCCGCATGACCGCCCGGTATGCCGTGTAGTGGTGCACCAGCGCGGCGGGCTGGGGTGCGCCGGAGAACTCCGCGTAGGCGTCGAGGAAGCCCCGTCCCAGCTCCGGCGCACCGAGGCGCTCCAGGTCCATGGCGAGGCAGGCGACATCGTCGAGCACGTCGAGCCGGCGCAGCCGGTCGTCGAAGTCCAGGGCGTCGAGCGCCCGCGGGCCGTCGGCCAGGCAGAACACGTCGGCGAGCAGGTCGCCGTGACCGTAGCGCACCAGACCGGCCGCCATCCTGGCCTCGAGCAGCGGGCGGCGGCCGGCCACGAACTCGAACGCGAGGGCCGAGACCTGTTCCAGCAGCCGGGGTTCGGCCCCCAGCCGAGCCAGCCGGTCGAGGTTGCCGCGCCACCGGGCCTCCAGCGCGGACGGCGAGCCGTACGAGGCGATCTCCGCGCTGGTCCGCGCCGACGAGTGGAAGGCGGCCACCAGGCGCGCCAGCCGGCGAAGGTCGTCGCGGACGTCGACCCCGTCCCGACCAGGCGGGACAGGCGCCGGTCGTCCGGCATCCGGCGCATGACGAGGACGTGCTCGCACGGATGTCCCTCGGGGTCCTCGACCGTCGCGACCCCGAGGTAGACGTCGGGGGCCATCCGGCGGTTGACCGCCAGCTCTCGACGGCAGGCGAGCTCGCGCCGGTCGCGCGTGGAGAAGTCGAGGAAGCCCAGGTCGACCGGCTTCTTGATCTTGTAGGCCCGGTCCCCCATGAGCAGGATGACGGCCGAGTGCGTCTCGCGGACGGCGGCCGGCGCCGCCTCCTGGCTCAGCACCGCACGATGGCGACGGGACAGGTCGCCTCGCGCACCAGGTCCATCCCGACCGACCCGAGCAGCAGGCCCCGGAACCCGCCCCGCCCCCGGTTGCCGACGACGACGAGCCGGGCGTCCCGGCTCTCGGCGAGCAGGGCCGCCACGGGGTGCCGGTGGACGGTGACCGGCCGCACGCGCACGTCGGGGTAGCCCGCCCGGACGGGGGCGAGCCAGCCGTTGAGGTCGGCGGCGTCGTCGTCCGGCTCGGCCGGGGCGGCGTGCACGGCCACCAGCTCGGCGTCGTCCTGGGCGGCGCGCGCGAACGCATACCGGAGGGCTCGTTCCGACTCCGGGGAGCCGTCGAGCCCGACGACGACCGGCCCGGGCCGACTCGCGTCGGGCACCTCGCGCACGACGACCACCGGGCAGGTGGCGTGGGTGGCGACCTGCCAGGCGGTGGAGCCGAAGTCGCGCAGCAGCCGCCGGTAGCCCTGAGCGCCCACGACGATGCTGTCCGCCTCGGCAGAGGCGTCGACGAAGGCACCGGCCACCGGCGCGGGGAGCGACTCGGTGCGCACCGTCAGCTCGGGTTGGAGCGAACGGACCCGGGTCACGGCGTCGCGCAGGATGGCCTCGCTGTCGGGCCTGGCGGCCGGGGGGAAGCCGGTCGGGAGGAGCGCCGGAGGCTGCCACACGTGGATGACGTGCAGGGCGAGACCGCGGCGGCCGGCGTCCGCGGCCGCCCACGCCAGGGCGTGGGCACTGCCCGACGACCCGTCGAACCCCACCACCACCGTGTCCAGCAGGGACCGGGTCATGGCTCCTCCTCGTCGTCTCCGGGGACGCCGCCGGCCCTTCGGTTCGACGACCCTCTGGTGTCCTCGTTCCCAGCCTGTCGGCCGGACCTGTTGCCGGACAGAGCCTTTGGTCCCTCACGCCACCGGGCGCCCACCACCCGACGTGCGGGACGAGCGCCGGGACCCGGTGTCCACGAAGACCACCCAAGCGTGCACGGCGACGCCCAGGCCCCAGCCCAGGACGGGCAGCTCGGGCGTGAAGTAGGCGGTATCGGTCATCCGCCACAGCAGGCAGAGGAACACGCTGCCGCCGACGTACGCCCAGGCGTGGCGGACGAGCGCCCGCTGTGGGCCGGCGAGCGCCACGGCCCCCCGGCCCCAGGGGGTGACCTGGAGGCCCCACGGTCCCGAGGGGTGGTGTCGCCGCTCCGGCTCGTTCATCCCCCCACGATCGGGCGCCGCGGTGCACCCGCACAGGGACCTTGGCCCCGCACCCGCCGGTCGAGGGCCGCCGGCCACCCGCGGGACTAATGTCCCTGTGCGCGCGGCACCTCCCGTCCGACGATCGACCCACCGAGAAGGAGGGTCAGCCATGGTCGCCAACAGCCGACAGAGGGCGGTCGTCGTCGGGGTCGACGGGTCCCCCACCGCGGCACTCGCCGTGGACTGGGCCGTCGCCCGGGCCGAGGTGACCGGGGCCCCACTGCGGGTCGTCACCGCCTACCTCGCCGACGCCTTCACCGCGCCACTGCACGGCGGTCGGGCCGGCGGAGCCGACCGGCTGCAGCCCGCCGGGCGCCAGGTCGTCGCGCACCACCACCTCGACGAGGCGGTCCGGCGCGTCCATGCGGCCGCGCCGACGCTCGAGGTGGAGACGGCGGCCGTCGCCGGTCCGGCCCGGGCCGTGCTCCTGCACGAGGCTCAGCTCGCGCAGGTGCTCGTCGTCGGGTCGCGGCGGCTCGGCCCGGCGCACCGGCTCTTCTCGCCCTCGACGGGCGCCGCCAGCACGGCACGGGCGGCCTGTCCCGTGGTGGTCGTGCGTGAGGCGGCCACCCGCTCCCTGCCGGACGCGCGGGTCGTCGTCGGTGTCGACGGGCCCTCGAGCCGGCCCGCCCTCCGCTTCGCCTTCGAGGAGGCCGCCCGGTACGGCACCGGGCTCACCGCCGTGCACGCCTGGCGCCTCAACCAGGCCGACCTCGGGTCGCTCGTCCGGCCGGGGGTCACGCACGAGGCGGTGCCGGCCGAGGCGCGCGCCATGGTGGCCGAGCTCGTGCGCCCGCTCGCCGCCGACCACCCTGAGGTGGACGTGCGGACGGACGTCGTCGAGGCGTACGCCGTGGACGAGCTCGTCACCCTCAGCGCCAACGCGCGGCTCGTCGTCGTCGGGAGCCGGGGGCTGGGCTCGCTGTGGGCGCTGCTGCTCGGATCGGTGTCGCGCGAGGTCATCCGGCAGGCCCACTGCCCCGTGGCCGTCGTCCACCCGCAGTGCGCGACGTAGCTCTCGCCGGCGGCCCGTCCCGACGTCGTCCGCGACCAGCTGTAGCCGGACAGACGAACGGGCAGGCCGTCCAGGCCTGCCCGTTCGTGGGTCCGTCCGGTCACCTCAGGATCGGGTACCGGCGCACGACCGACAGCCGCTCGTACGCGCGCCCCAGGCCCCAGGTGTGGCCGGCCCCGGTCAGGAGCAGTGCCACCAGGGTCACGGCGTAGATCAGGTGGTCGTCCATGAAGGGGTTGTTGGCCGGCGGCAGCACCGCACTCCACATGAGCACGAGCAGCGCCGCACCACCGACGGTGGCGAACCGCATACCGATGCCAAGGACGAGCGCCAGGCCGATGCCGACGAGGCCGATCATGAACAGCCAGTCGGCCCAGGCCGATCCGGCGAACGAGTGGTAGAAGTCGGCCAAGGGACCCTTGGTCGCCTTGCCGAGGAAGCCCGAGGTCGGCGAGCCGCCGTTGACCCAGGCCGCGCTGCCGAAGCGGTCGACCGCGCCGGTCGTGGGGTTCTTCCCGGTGTCGAAGCCGAGGGCGAACGCCTTGTCCAGGAACGCCCAGAGGAAGACCCAGCCCAGGCTGAGGCGCAGCACCGCGAGCACCCGCCGTAGGGCGGTGCCGCCGATCTGCGTGGTGTCGGACCCGGCGGGGTCCGGATGGGTGACGATGTGACGTCGCGAAGTGGTGCTCATGATGTGCCTCCGTGGAGCATGACCGCCGCTCTGGCGGCACCTCGACTGTCACGCCGGATCGCCCACTGCACCAGGGACTTTGGCCCCACGTACCGATGGCCCTCAGGGCCTGGGCCCGAGCCCGCCGCCCGGCTCCGGCGCGGTGACGGCCGCCGCGAGCGCCCGGGCCGCCCGGCGCAGGTCGGTGAAGCACGGGACGGTGCCGACGGCCCGGGCCCGGGCCGACCGCGCGAGGGGGAACGCCGCGACGACGGTGACGCGGGGGTACTCCCGGCTGACGGCGTCGAGGGTGCGGGCCAGCTGGGCACCGGGCCAGGGCGTGGGGTCGACGGCGACGACCACCGCGTCGACGCCGGGATCCTCCGCGAGGGTCGCCAGCACGGCCCGCAGGCTGGCGTCGGCCGTGCCCCGGGGGAGGGTGACCGACCCACCGGTATGCGTGGCGGTGGGTGCGACGAACCGGGTGCGCATGTCGCAGTGCTGGGTGACGTCCGCGGGAAGGAGCCCGGCCTCCTCCAGAGCAGCGGCGGCGGCCGCGCTGACGTCGGCCCCGGAGGCGACCACCGCGACGCGTCGCCCCGCCGGGCGGGGCTGGGTGTGCAGGAGCGCGACGACGTCGGCCGCGGACGGCAGCGGGCGGGAGGCGGTGAGCACGGTCCCAGCGTGCGACGCCGGGAGTCGGTGCGCGGGGGCCGAAGGTCCCTGGCCCGCCCTGCCGCCGCGGTGGACGGTGGGGGTGGACGGCCCGTCCGAGGCGCCCACCATCTCCCAGGAGAGTCGACATGACCTTGACCCCGAGACCACCGGTCGTCGTGGGTGTCGACGGCTCCGAGGGCAGCCACGCCGCGCTCGAGTGGGCGGTGGACGAGGCCGGGCGGCGGCATGTCCCGCTGCACCTGGTGTCGGCCTGGATCTCCGACTACAGCGCCGGGGCCACCGCTCACCTGCAGCAGGGCGTCGAGGACGTCTGCCGGGCCGATCTCGAGTCGGCCTCGGCGTACGTACGGACCGCCGCGCCCGGCACCGAGCTCGGGACGAGGCTCGTGCACGCCCAGCCGGCGTCCGCCCTCATCGCCGCGTCGCGCACCGCCCAGGCCGTCGTCGTCGGCTCGCGCGGGCTGGGTGCCGTCAGCGAGGCCTTCCTGGGCTCCACCTCGATCCAGCTGGCCGCCCACGCCTCCTGCCCCGTCGTCGTGGTCCCGAAGCACGCAAGGAGCACCGAAGGGCGGGTCGTCGTCGGGGTCGACGGGTCCGCCCTCTCGGCCGAGGCCACCGCGTACGCGTTCGACCAGGCCTCGCGCCGCGGGCTCGGCCTCACCGTGCTGCACGCCTGGGACACGAGCATCTACACCAGCCGCCTGGCGATGACCGTCCTCGTCGAGACCTGGGACGAGCTCGAGGTCGAGCAGGAGATCATCACCTCTGCGGCCATCGCGGGGTGGCGGGACACCTATCCCGAGGTCGACGTCGAGACCCGGGTCGTGCCGGGGCGCCCGGCCGACATCCTCGCGGAGGCCTCGCAGCACGCCGCGCTCGTCGTCGTGGGCAGCCGCGGGCGCGGCGGCTTCCGCGGCCTGCTCCTCGGCTCGGTCAGCCGCAGCGTGCTGCACCGGGCCGCCTCCCCCGTCGTCGTGGTCCGGCCGTTCCCGCCCGACCCCCCACCGTCCGCACCCGCGGACCCGACCAGGAGACCGTCATGAGCACAGCCCTACGTCACCCACCGATCGTCGTCGGCGTCGACGGCTCCCCCACGAGCCACCCCGCCCTGCGGTGGGCCGCGCACGAGGCCTCGACCCGGCACCTGCCGGTCCACCTGGTCAGCGCCTGGAGCCCCAGCTACGACCTCGACACGCTCGGGCTGGCCACGGCGGCGGTCGAGGAGCACTGCGGTGCCGTCCTCGACGCCGCGGAGCGGGAGGTGCTCACGCTCGACCCCTCCCTCACCGTCACCCGCACCGCCTACATCGGTCCGGCGACCACGGCCCTCATCTCCGTCTCGCGGCACGCCGACGTCGTCGTCGTCGGGTCACGCCGGCTGCGGCCCCTCCCGGCGTTCCTGCTCGGCGCGACCTCCCTCGAGGTCACGGCCCACGCCTCCTGCCCCGTCGTCGTCGTCCGCGACGACGACGCCACCCACGCCACGACCGGTGCTGGGGCCGGCGGCACGACCGGTTCCGGTGCCGTGGTCGTCGGCGTCGACGGCACGGCGTGGTCGACCGACGCCATCGCCTTCGCGTTCGCCTACGCCTCGTCCCACAGCCTGCCCCTGACGGTCCTGCACGCCTTCCAGGTCGAGTACGTCGCGGGACTCGTCGCCGAGCTCGCGGCGGAGGACCTCAGCAACCGGGTCGCCCAGGAGGAGCTGGCGGTGACGTCCGAGGCGGTGGCCGGTTGGCACGAGAAGTACTCCGACGTGTCCGCCGAGACCACCACGATCCGCCACCACCCGGTCGACGCACTGGTGGAGGCCTCCTCATCGGCCAGCCTCGTGGTGCTGGGCGGCCGTCGCCGCGGACCTCTGCGGGGCGCGCTCCTGGGCGCGGTGGGGCACGGCGTCCTGCACGACGCGCACTGCCCCGTGGCCGTCGTCCGGACCGGACAGCGCGACGCCGCTCCGGTCTCCGTCCCCAGGCGGTGACGCGATGACCGCCGTGCTGGTCGTGGAGAGCTACTTCGGCAGTACCCGCCGCCTGGCCGAGATCGTCGCCGCCACGCTGCACGGGTCGGGCATCGCGTCGTCGGTGGTCGACGTGGACGAGGCGCCCGCCTCGCTTCCCGACGACACCGAGCTGCTCGTGGTGGGGGCACCGACCCACGACCTCGGACTGTCGACGCCCGAGTCCCGCCAGGCCGCGACGAACCGCAGCACGCACGGCCCGGCGCGCACCGGCATACGGGAGTGGGCATCGGCCCTGGCGCTGCCCGAGCACCCGCCTCTGGTGGCCGTGTTCGACACCCGGATGGGCGACCCGTGGCTGGCCGGCTCGGCGGCCGCACAGGCGTCGGTGCTGCTGTCCGGCCGGGGCTTCCCGGTCTCGCCCGCCCGCGTCACCTTCCGGGTCATCGACGTCGCCGGCCCGCTGCGCGAGGGCGAGGTCGAGCGGGCCCGCCACTGGGCCACCGACCTCGCCGCCCGGCTCGAGCACCGGTTGCGCACCCACCACTGACCGCGGCGCGCAGGACCCGCCGGCCACCGCCGGTGGGCCTCGGTGTGAGATGGGCGGATGTCGGTGACGAGGACGTCGGTGGCCATCGTGGGTGCGGGCCCGGCCGGGCTCATGGTCTCCCACCTGCTGGCGCGCGAGGGCGTCGACTCCGTCGTCGTCGACAGCCGCAGCCGGGAGACCATCGCCACGACACACCGCGCCGGGATCCTCGAGGCCGGCAGCGTGCAGCTGCTCGTCGACGGCGGCGTCTCCGACCGGGTGCTCACCGAGGGCCACGAGCACGAGGGCATCGAGCTGCGGTTCGACGGCCACGGGCACCGGGTCGACTTCCAGGACCTCGTGGGCCGGTCGGTCTGGCTGTACCCGCAGACGTCGGTCTTCGCCGACCTCGCCGCCCGCCGCGAGGCCGACGGCGGTGACGTGCGCTGGAGCGTGACGGACACCGCGGTCAGCGACGTGACGGAGCGCCCGACGCTGTCGTTCACGGATGCCGACGGTGTCGCCCAGGAGGTGTCGGCCCAGTACCTCGTCGGGGCCGACGGGTCCCACAGCGTCTGTCGCCGCGCCGTCCCGGAGGACCGGCGGCAGACGTTCTACCGCGAGTACCCCTTCGCCTGGTTCGGGGTGCTGGTCGAGGCACCACCGAGCGCACCCGAGCTGGTCTACGCCTCGTCGCCCCGCGGGTTCGCCCTCGTCAGCCAGCGCACGGACACGATGCAGCGGATGTACTTCCAGTGCGACCTCGACGAGGACCCCGCGGCGTGGTCGGACGACCGCATCTGGCACGAGCTGCAGACCCGGGTCGCCGGCGACGGCCTGACCCTCCGCGAGGGGCCGGTCCTCGAGCGCACCGTCCTGCCGTTCCGCAGCTACGTCCACGAGCCCATGCGCCACGGCAACCTCCTGCTCGCCGGGGACGCCGCGCACACCGTGCCGCCCACGGGCGCGAAGGGGCTCAACCTCGCGCTCCACGACGCCCGCCTGCTGGCCGAGCGGCTGGCCGAGGCCGTACGCCACGACCGGCCCGAGGCGCTCGACGCCTACACCGAGGCGGCGCTGGACCGGGTCTGGCGGGCCCAGCACTTCTCGTCGTGGCTGACGATGCTGCTGCACACCGCACCCGGCGCCACGGAGTTCGACGACCGGCGCCGGCGGGCCGAGCTGACCTCCCTCGTCACCTCCCGCCACGGCTCGGCGTTCCTCGCCGAGGGCTATACGGGCTGGTCCCCTGCCGCGGAGGCCGGCGCGGTCTAGCGTTCCGGTATGCGCGCCGCCTACGTCACCGAGCGGGGCCCCGCCGACACGATCGTCGTCGGCGACCGGCCCGACCCGACGCCCGCCGACGGGGAGGTGCTCGTCGCCGTCGACACCGTCTCGGTCAACCCCGTCGACACCTACGTGCGGTCGGGTCGCTACGCCACACCCATCCCCCTGCCCTTCGTCGTGGGGCGCGACCTCGTGGGCACGGTCGCCGCACTGGGCGGAGGGGTCGAGGCGTTCCGGGTCGGCGACCGGGTCTGGTGCAACAGCGCAGGACACGAGGGGCGGCAGGGCCCATCGGCCGAGTATGCCGTCGTGCCGGTCGACCGGCTGTACCCGCTGCCCGACGGGGTCGACCCCGACACGGCGGTGGCGGTCGCGCACCCGGCCGCCACGGCATACCTGGGCTGGTTCGTCCGCGCCCGGCTGCTGGCCGGCGAGACGGTCCTCGTCGCCGGCGGGGCCGGCAACGTCGGCACGGCGGCCGTGCAGATGGCGGCGTACGCCGGTGCGCGCGTCGTCGCGACGGCCCGGCCGTCCGACCACGAGGCGTGTCGCGCCGCCGGTGCCGACGCGGTGCTGGACTACGCCGACCCCGACCTGGGCGACCGCATCGCCGAGGTCGCTCCCGACGGCGTCGACGTCCTGTGGGACACCGCCGGCCACCACGACTTCGCGCTGGCGGGGCGCATCCTCGCGCCCGAGGCCCGCGTGCTCGTCACCGCCGCCACGGTGCGGGAGCCGGTGGTGCCCCTGTTCCCGCTCTACACGCGTGACGTCAGCGTGCTCGGTTTCGTCATCAGCCTGGCACCGGCCCACGAGCTGGCCGCCGCGGCCCGCCTGGTCAACCGGATGCTGGCTGACGGTCTCCTGACCACGCGCGTCACCGAGCGGATGGGTCTCGCCGACATGGCGGAGGCCCACCGGCGGATGGAGTCGGGCACCGTGCGAGGCCGGCTGCTGGTGGACGTCCGGCGATGAGTTCCGGGCCGCTCGGCGGTCCCACCCCCATGACCAGCCTGAGCGCGATCCTCCAGCGGCACGTCGACAGCGGCAACGTGCCCGGCGCGGTGGCGCTCGTCGACCGTGACGGCGCGGTGGAGGTGGCCACGGCGGGGGTGTCGACGCTGGGCGAGCCGGCGGCGATGCCGCGCGACGCGGTCATGCGACTCGCCTCCATCACCAAGCCGATCGTCGCCGCGGCGACGATGACGTTCGTCGATGACGGCACCTTCGAGCTCGACAGCCCGGTGCGCACGTGGCTCCCCGAGCTCGCGTCCCCCTCCGTGGTGCGAACCCCGGAGAGCGCGCTCGACGACGTCGTGCCCCTTGCCCGGCCGATCACCGTGCGCGACCTGCTGAGCTTCGTCTGCGGCTACGGGTTCGCCGAGCGGTTCGACCTCCCCGCGACGCAGCCGTACTTCTCCGAGCTCGCCCAGGGCAGCGCCATGACCCAGGACGCACCCCCGCCCGACGAGTGGATGGCCCGACTGTCGCGTATACCGCTGCTGCACCAGCCCGGGGAGGCCTGGCTCTACAACCTCGGCAGCGACATCCTCGGGGTGCTGCTGGCGCGGGCGGCGGGGACGTCGCTGCCCGAGGTGCTGGCCGACCGGGTGCTGGGCCCCGTGGGCATGACCGACACGACCTTCCAGGTGCCGGCCGACCGGCTCGGCCGGGTGCCGACGCTCTACCGGCCGACGGACGACGGCCCCGTCGTCGACGACCCGCCCGAGGGCGCCTGGAGCCGGCCGCTGCCGTTCCCGTCGGGGGCCGGCGGCCTCGCGGGCACCCTCGACGACTGGTACGCGTTCGCGCGGATGCTGCTCGCCGGCGGCCGGGCCGGCGACCGGCGGGTGCTCTCGGAGGAGTCGGTGCGGATGATGACGACCGACCAGACGACGCCGGGCCAGCGGCAGGGCACCGACCTCTTCCTCGAGGGTCAGGGCTGGGGGTTCGGCGGGTCGGTCGACATCGCCCGGGTGGACCCCTGGACGTCCCGGGCCGCTACGGGTGGGTCGGCGGCAGCGGCACCGCCGCCCACGTGGTGCCCGCCTCAGGGCTGGTGACCATCCTGCTCACCCAGGTCGAGATGACCGGCCCGACCGCCCCTGAGGTCATGCGCGACGTCTGGGCGTACGCGTCCTGACCCCGGCTGGGGACGGGCGAGGCGCACCCGCACGGCCGAGGCCGCGCACGCCACCACCAGGAGCGCCCCCACCCCGGTGACCCACGTGACGCGCTCGTGCAGCAGGAGCGCGGCCCAGCCGATGGTGAGGACGGGCTGCACGAGCTGGATCTGGCTGACCTGCGACATGGGACCGATCCCGAGCCCGCGGTACCACGCGAAGAAGCCGAGGAACATGCTGACGACGGCGAGGTAGGCGAACGACGCCCACTGCGTCACCCCTCCGGACGGCATCCTCTGCAGGACGCCGACCACGGTGAGCACGACGGTCAGCGGGGCACAGAGGACCAGCGCCCACGACACGGTCTGCCACGCCCCGAGCTCGCGGGCGAGCAGCCCGCCCTCGGCGTAGCCGACCGCCGCCGCCACCACCGCACCGAACAGCAGCAGGTCGGCCCACTGGAGCCGGCCGACGTCGCCGCCCTGGAGCGAGGCGAACACCACCGCGGCCACCGCTCCCGCGGCGGCGGCCACCCAGAAGGCGCGGGGCGGGTGCTCGTGGCCGCGCACCACGGCCGCGACGGCCGTCGCGGCGGGCAGCAGCGCGATGACCATCGCGCCGTGCGCCGCAGGCACGGTCGTCAGGGCGTAGGAGGTCAGCAGGGGGAACCCGAGCACCACGCCGGCACCGACGACGGCGAGCCGCCGGCGCTGGCCCCCGTCCGGGAACCGCTGACGGGTGGCCCGCAGCGCGATGGCGGCGAGCCCGCCGGCCACGACGGCCCGGCCGGCGCCGATGAAGAGGGGGGACATCGTGTCGACGGCGACGCGGGTGAACACCATGGTGAAGGAGAAGGCGAGGACCCCCAACAACCCCCAGCCGAGGCCGCTCCGCAGGGGTGATAGCACCGACGCGCTGACGGGAGTAGCGCTACTCTGTATCGACATGACGTACGGTAGCACCTCAGATGTCCTCACCAGCCTGCGGCGGTGGGTCGCGGCCCACGCCCCCGGAGACCGCCTCCCGTCGAGCCGGTCCCTGGTCGCCGCCCACCACGTCAGCGCGGGCACGGTGCAGCGGGCCGTGCAGACCCTCGCGACGGAGGGCCTGCTCGAGAGCCGGCCCGGAGTGGGGACGTTCGTCCGCGCCCAGGCTGCGGCGCGGCCGCGGGACGTCAGCTGGCAGACGGCCGCGCTGCGCAGCCCGCGCACGACCAGCCCCCTCGTCGCGGCCGCCCTGCGCCCGGCACCGGACGGTGCGATCGCCATGCACTCGGGGTACCCGGACCCCTCGCTGTTACCCGTCCCTCTCGTGCGCGGCGCCGTGGCGCGGGGGGTGCGCGGCGGCGACGCGTTCGAGCGGGCGCCCGTCGCCGGACTCCCCCACCTGCGGGCCTGGTTCGCGAACGAGCTCGCGGCCGCGTCCGGCGCGGACGCCACCCCGCCCACCGCCAACGACGTCGTCGTCGTCCCGGGGAGCCAGGCTGGGCTGACCGCGGTGTTCCGGTCGGTGGTGCCCGCGGGGCGTCCGCTTCTGGTCGAGTCCCCCACCTACTGGGGGGCGATGACCGCCGCCGCCCAGGCTGGTGTCCGCCTGGTCCCCGTGCCCTCGGGGCCGACCGGCCCCGACCCGGACGACGTGGCCCGGGCCTTCGACGAGACGGGGGCCAGCGCCTTCTACGCGCAGCCGTTCGTCGGCAACCCCACCGGGGCCACCTGGAGCGCCGAGACGGCACGGGCCGTCCTCGACGTAGTACGGGCCCGGGACGTGTTCCTCGTGGAGGACGACTGGGCCCACGACTTCGGCATCGACGCGTCGCCGAGACCGGTTGCCGCCCTTGACGACTCGGGCCACGTCATCTACCTGCGGTCACTCACGAAGAGCGTCTCTCCGTCGGTGCGGGTGGCCGCGGTCGTCGCCCGCGGACCGGTGCGCCAACGCATCCTCGCCGACGCCGGCGCGGAGGCGATGTACGTCAGTGCGCTCCTCCAGAGCACCGCGCTGGACGTCGTCACGCAGCCGGGATGGGCCGCCCACCGGCGCGCGGTGCGGCTGCAGCTGCAGACCCGTCGCGACCTCCTCGTCCAGAGCCTGCGCGAGCACGCCCCCACCACCCTCGTCGACGCGGTGCCCCGGGGAGGGCTGCACCTCTGGGTCCGCCTCCCCGATGGCACGGACGTCGGCCGGGTCGTGCACGACGCGGAGTCACGCGGCCTCCTGGTGACGTCCGGCGACGAGGCCTTCCCGGCCGAGCCCAGCGGCCCGTTCGTGCGGCTCGGCTACGCCGGACCGGACCCCTCGGCGTTTCCCACGGCGGCCCGCATCCTCCACGCGGCGCTGCTGGTGCAGGAGCGCTGAGCGGGCCACCGCGGCATGATCGGGCGATGCCCGGACGACGCGCACCCGCGACCCTGCCCACCGACCTCAGCCCGATGCTCGCGACGCCCGGCGCGCTCCCGGCCGACGACGATGGCTGGGCCTACGAGGTGAAGTGGGACGGGGTGCGGGTGCTGGCGTTCGTCGAGGGGGGACGGGCACGGCTGGTGAGCCGCAACGGCAACGACGTCAGCGCGGCATACCCCGAGCTGGCCCCGCTCGCCGAGCGGCTCGGCCGGCGGCCGGTGGTGCTCGACGGGGAGGTCGCCGCCTTCCGGGCCGACGGGCTCAGCGACTTCGGCCTCATCCAGAGCCGCATGCACGTGCGCTCACCCTCCACGCGACTGGTGGCGTCCACTCCCGTGCGGCTCATGGTCTTCGACCTGCTGCACCAGGGAGACACCTCGCTCCTGGACCGCCCCTACGACGAACGGCGCCGAGCCCTCGCCGACCTCGATCTCGGGGGCGACGCCTGGACCGTGCCACCGCAGATCAGCGGCGACGGGCCGACCATCCTGGCGTCGAGCAAGGAGCAGGGACTCGAGGGCATCGTCGCGAAACGTCGCTCCTCACAGTACCTTTCGGGGCGCCGCAGCCGAGACTGGCTGAAGATCAAGAACATCCGACGCACCTCCGTCGTCATCGCCGGATGGACGCGTGGTGAGGGCGCGCGCGACGGCCAGGTGGGCGCGCTGCTGCTCGGCGTCCACGGCCCCAGCGGGTTCGAGTATGCGGGTCGGGTAGGCACCGGGTTCACGGCCGCGACGCTGGCCATGCTGCAGACCCGGCTCGACGCGCTGGCGACCGAGGCCCTCCCGCCGTTCACCACGCCCGTCCCGCGCGTCGACGCCAGGAACGCGGTGTGGGTGCGGCCCGAGCTCGTCGCCGAGGTCGACTACACCGAGTGGACGCGCGACGGCCGGCTGCGGCACCCCGCGTTCAAGGGCCTGCGCGACGACTACGACCCGGCGCAGGTGACGCGGGAGTGACGGCCGACAACGTCGGTTAGGGTGGTGACAGCGAAAGGGAGTAGTCCCCTCATCACCGCGTCGACATGCTGGCCCTCGGGCCCGGTGCGGTGGGCCACCTCAGGTGGCGGACGAGACTTTCGGCCAGTTCCACGCCCCTTCCACCGGACGTGCCTGGTCGACGGGACGTCCCACGTTCTCCTCGTCCGGGCTCGAGGAGACCAGACCATGGACGCCTTCCTGCTCAGTACCGCCGTCATCTTCGTCGCCGAGCTCGGCGACAAGAGCCAGCTCATGGCCATGACGTTCGCCACCCGCTACTCCGTGCGGCAGGTGCTGCTCGGCATCACCGCGGCCACCCTGGTCGTGCACCTCGCCTCCGTCGGCCTCGGCCGGCTCATCGGCAACCAGCTGGCCGACCACCAGTGGATGGTCTCGCTCGCCGCGGGGATCGCGTTCCTCGCCTTCGCGGCGTGGACCCTGCGCGGTGACCGCCTCACCGAGGAGGAGGCCGACAAGGCCCGGCGCAGCAGCGGGGCCGCCCTGCTCGCCGTCGGCACCGCCTTCTTCCTCGCCGAGCTCGGTGACAAGACGATGCTGGCGACGGTCACCCTCGCCGCCGACCACGGCTGGCTCGGCACGTGGCTCGGCAGCACCGTCGGCATGGTGCTGGCCGACGCGCTGGCCATCGTCGTCGGCGCGCTGCTGGGGCGGAAGCTGCCCGAGCGCTTCATCCGGTATGCCGCGGCGGTCGCCTTCGCAGTCTTCGGTCTCGCGCTCGTGGCCGAGGGCCTCGGCTGGCTCTGACGCCCGCTGGCTCCCCACGCACGACGGGCCCGCACCGAGTGGTGCGGGCCCGTCGAGTGAGGTGGGTCAGTCCGACGGGCACCTCGGTCCCGGGCACCTGGGCGACCCGTGACCGGCGGTCGAGCACGATCATGAGCACCGCGGACAGGGCCATGAAGCCGCCGACGACGAACATCGGCACGTTGTAGGCCCCGGTGTAGTCCTTGAGCCAGCCCGTCACGTACGGGGCGGCGAAGCCGGCGACGTTGCCCATCGTGTTGATGAGGGCGATGCCCGCCGCGGCGGCCGCACCGGCGAGGAACTGCGTGGGCACCGTCCAGAAGTTGGGCAGGGCGGCGAAGATCGCGCAGGCGGTGACGGTGATGACCGCGATGGTCAGGGCCGGGCTGCCCGCATACAGCGCCACGGGGATGCTGACCGCGCCGACGATGGCCGGGATCGCGATGTGGCCGACCTTGACGCCGTTGCGGGTGGCGTGCCGGGTGACGAGGTAGAGCACGATCGCGGCGGGCAGGTACGGGATCGCCGTGATGAAGCCCTTCTGGATGAAGTCGAACTTCGCGCCGTACTGGCCCTCGAAGCCGCTGATGATGGTGGGCAGGAAGAAGGCCAGGGTGTACAGGCCGTAGACGAAGCCGAAGTAGATGAGCGACAGCATCCAGACCCGGCCGTTGCGGAACGCCGACCACGGGCTCGCGTGTGCGGAGGTCGACCCGGTCTTGGCGGCGTTCTCGGTGGTGAGCTCCTCGTTGAGCCAGTCCTTCTCGTCCTGCGTGAGCCACTTCGCCTTGCTGGGGCTGTCGGCGAGGTAGAACCACGCGACGATCCCGATGACGATGGCCGGGATGGCCACGCCGAGGAACATGAAGCGCCAGCCCTCGAGACCGAAGAAGCGGCCGTCCTGGGTGATGAGCCAGCCGGCGAGGGGGGCCCCGATGACGGTCGTCAGGGGCTGCGCCAGGTAGAAGAGGCCGAGGATGCGGCTGCGGTAGCGGGCCGGGACCCAGAGGCTGAGGAAGAGGATCGCGCCGGGGAAGAACCCGGCCTCGGCGACGCCGAGCAGGAACCGGAGCACGGACAGGCCCGTGAAGCTCTGCACCCAGGTGAAGAGCAGGGCGACGATGCCCCAGGTGACCATGATGCGGGCCAGCCAGCGCCGCGCACCGAACCGGTGCAGCGCCAGGTTGCTCGGCACCTCGAGAAGGATGTAGCCGATGAAGAACACGCCCGAGGCGAACCCGAACTGAGCCGCGGTCAGGGCCAGGTCCTTGGTCATCCCGTTGGGGGCGGCGAACCCGATCGCGGTGCGGTCGAGGTAGTTGATGAAGAACATCAGCGCGACGAACGGGACGAGTCGGATGGCCACCTTGCGGATGGCCGATCGTTCGACGCTCATCGTCTTCGGCAACGAACTGGTGCTGGCGCCCACGGTGGCTCCTTTGACATGGGGGGAGCCCAGCCGGCGCTGGGCGTGACGCCGAGCATGGGGCACAAGCGTCCAACCTGTCAACCGGTTGACCAATATTGGTCAGCGCACGGATCAGACCCGCCGCGGCCCCGACGGGCCGAGCGGGCGGGAGGCGAGGCTCAGGAGGCGGGCTCGTCCAGCGAGGAGAGCAGCCGTTCCCCGGCGCTGACCATGTGCTGGCTCATCGCCGCCCCGGCCTGCTCGGGGTCGTGCGCCGTCAGAGCGGCGGCGATCGCCGTGTGCTCACGCAGCGTGAGCCGGGTGTGGGCGACCGTGTCGACGGCCCGCTCGACCCAGACACGGATCAGCGAGCGCACCGTGGTGAGCAGGTCCTGCAGCAGCGAGTTGCCCGCCGCCTCGGCGATGAGCTGGTGGAAGCGCATGTCGGCCTCGACGAAGACGGGGAAGTCGTCCCGGTGGGCCCGCATCGTCGCCACCGTGGCCTTGATCTCGGCCAGCTGGGCGTCCGTCACCGCCACCGCCGCGAGGCGGGCCACCTGCACCTCGAGGGCCTGTCGCACCTGCACCAGCTCGGCCGTCTTGGGCTGTCCCAGCCACAGGCCCCAGCTGAGGGTCTGCGGGAGCAGCTCGGAGACGCTGCCCTTGAGGTAGGTGCCCGATCCCGGGCGGACGTTGACGATCCCCAGCAGCTCGAGGGCGGCCAGCGCCTCGCGGACGGCGGACCGACCGACCCCCAGACGGGTGGCGAGCTCACGCTCCGCGGGCAGCCTGGCGCC
Source organism: uncultured Actinomycetota bacterium (assembly GCA_963752705.1). GTDB lineage: Bacteria > Actinomycetota > Actinomycetes > Actinomycetales > Dermatophilaceae > Lapillicoccus. Next base: position 1,325,584 of record CAVVZM010000003.1, on the reverse strand, counting down.
CGGCTCGATCTGGCCGGAGGTGAAGTAGTCGAGCAGCCTGCGGGTGACCGCCGACACGGCGCTCACCGGCTGGATGATGTCGAGCGGCTCCAGGCCGGAGCCGGCAGCGGAGAGGGCCGAGCCACGGTCTGCGCTGGTCACCTGCGTCACCCTACATGGAGGTGGTTGGCGCTCAACCGGTTGACTGGTTGACCAATCTGTGTCAGGGTTGCGACGCAGCACACCACCACACGAGGAAGTGAGGTCAACCGTGGCCATCGGCCTCAGCACGTACAGCTTCTTCTGGCAGTGGCACGAGACCGCGGAGCGCCCTGCCAGCCTGACCGACCTGGTCGCCAAGACCGCCGGCTGGGGTGTCGACCTGCTCCAGATCTGCGACTACCCGCTGGTGGAGTCCTACTCGGACGCGCAGCTCGACGAGCTGCTGGAGACCGCTGACGCCTACGGCGTGCGGTTCGAGCTCGGGACCCGAGGCCTCGGCGCGGAGCACCTCACCCGCTACCTGCGGCTTGCCGTCCACCTGCGCGCCCCGCTGGTCCGCACGATGATCAGGGCCGAGGAGGCCGACGACGCCGTCGACCTGGTGCGCGCGGTGATCGCCGACTACGAGCGGGCCGGGGTCACGCTCGCGCTCGAGACGTACGAGCAGGTGCCGACCCGCCGGCTGCTCGACGTCGTCGAGGCCGTCGACTCCCCCCGCCTCGGCGTGTGCCTCGACCCGGGCAACTGCGTCGCGGCGCTGGAGACGCCCCGCTCCACCATCGACCTCGTCGCCGACCGGGTGGTCAACGTCCACGTCAAGGACTTCCGCTTCACCCGCCAGGGGGGCTGGGTCGGCTTCACGTTCGCCGGAGCCCCGCTCGGCGAGGGCCTGCTCGACTACGACCACCTGGTCGCGGCGGCACGGGTCCACGAACGCGGGCTCAGCCAGATCATCGAGCACTGGCTCGTCTGGCAGGGCGACAGCGCCACCACGTGTCGACTCGAGGACGAATGGACCCAGCACAGCCTCGCCTGGCTGCGTGAACGCGAGCCCCGGACGAGCGAGCACGACCCCCGACCCGACCGCCAGCCCACCCCCGCCTAGAGGAGCCCGAGACCGATGACTGCATCGACCGACACCCTGACCACCACCCCCGCCGACACCGCCACGCTCACGATCGCCGTCATCGGCGCCGGCGGCAAGATGGGGATGCGCGTCTCGAACAACCTGGTCAAGACCGACCACACCGTCTACTACGTGGAGAACTCCCCCGCCGGGCGCGAGCGCACCATCGCCGAGGGACGCACCCTGACCGAGATCGCCGACGCCACCAAGGACGCCGACGTCGTCATCCTCGCCGTGCCCGACGTCGCCCTGGAGCCGGTGACCCGGCAGGTCGTCCCGACCCTGGAGCCCGGCACCGTCGTGCTGACCCTCGACCCGGCCGCCGCCTACGCCAACCTGCTCCACCAGCGCGAGGACGTGCACTACGTCGTGGCGCACCCGTGCCACCCGTCGGTGTTCCTGCGCCGCCACACCGACGAGGAGTACGCCGACACCTTCGGTGGCATCGCCGCTCCCCAGGACGTCGTCGCGGCCTACGAGGGTGACGACGAGACGAAGCGCGCGCAGGCCGAGGCGGTCATCCGCGCGATGTACGCGCCCGTCATCGACGTGCACTGGGTCACCGTCAAGCAGCTCGCCCAGTGCGAGCCCACCCTGGTCGAGACCATCGCCTGCATGATCGGCGAGTTCCTCAAGGAGTCGCTGCACGAGGCCGTGCACACCATGGGCATCCCCGAGCCGGCCGCCCGCGCCATCCTCCTCGGCCACACCCAGGTCGCCCTGGCCAACGCGCTGCAGGGTGACAACCCGTTCTCCGACGCGTGCATGATCGCCATGGGCTACGGCCGCGACAAGATCATCAAGGAGGACTGGAAGGTCATCTTCGAGGACGCCGAGCTCGACAAGAACCTCCAGGCGATGCTCCACCTGCCGCAGCCCATCCAGCGATGACGCTGATCCTCAACACCCGCGAGACGTTCGCGGCGCAGAGCCTCTCGGGCTTCGTCGCCGCGAACGCCGCCCGGGTGCGCAGCGCGCCGGGCGGCGTCGTCCGCTCCACCCGGCGCCGGCCGGGCAAGGTGGCCGTCGTCGTCGGCGGGGGGTCGGGGCACTACCCGGCCTTCGCCGGGATGGTCGGCACCGGGCTGGCCGACGGGGCCGTGTGCGGCGACGTGTTCGCCTCGCCGTCGACCCGCCAGGTCATGGACGTGTGCCGCGCCGTCGACCAGGGGGCTGGGGTGTGGCTCAGCTTCGGGAACTACGCCGGCGACGTCCTCAACTTCTCGGCCGCCGCCACCCGGCTGCGGGCGCAGGGGATGGACCTCGAGGTGCTCGCCGTGACCGACGACGTCGCCAGCGCCGGCCCCGACGAGCGGCACCGCCGTCGCGGGGTGGCCGGTGACCTCGTCGTCTTCAAGGTGGCGGGCGCCGCCGCGGAGGAGGGGTACGACCTGGCCGGTGTGGCGCGGGTCGCCGTCCGGGCCAACGACCGCACCCGCACCTTCGGCGTCGCCTTCGCCGGGTGCACCCTGCCCGGAGCGGACGCCCCGCTCTTCAGCCTCGACGAAGGCACCATGGCCCTCGGCCTGGGCGTGCACGGCGAGCCCGGTGTCGGTGACGCTCCGTTGCCCTCCGCCGACGAGCTCGCCCGGACCCTGGTCGAGACCGTCCTCGCCGACGCCCCCGACGGAGCGACGCGGGTGGCGGTGCTCCTCAACGGTCTCGGGTCGGTCAAGTACGAGGAGCTCTTCGTGCTCTGGGACAGCGTGCGGCCGCTGCTGGATGCGGCCGGGCTCGAGCCCGTCGCCCCCGAGGTCGGCGAGCTGATGACCAGCCTCGACATGGCCGGCTGCTCCCTGACCCTCACCTGGCTCGACGACGAGCTGGAGCGGCTGTGGCTCGCGCCGGCCGACAGCCCGGCCTACCGGCGTACCGTGCCCGAGCCTCTCGACCCGACCCCCGTCACCGCCGCCGCTCCCCCGCCCGCGATCCGCGGCAGCGCGGAGGCGGGCCGCCGCGGCGGCCGGTGCGTGCTGTCGGCCCTCGCCGCGGTGGACGAGCGACTTCAGGACCTCGAGGACGAGCTCGGCCGACTCGACGCCGTCGCCGGCGACGGCGACCACGGCCGTGGGATGGCCCGGGGCTCCGCCGCGTGCGTCGCCGCCGCCCGGGAGGCCGTGGACGCCGGCGCCGATGCGCCGACGACGCTCCGCCTCGGCGGCGAGGCGTGGGCCGACCGCGCGGGCGGCACGTCGGGAGCGCTGTGGGGGGCCGGCCTGCTGGCCGCGGCAAAGGCCCTCCCCAAGGACGCGGTGCCCACCGGTCCGGACGTCGTCTCCGCCGTGGTGGCCGCGTGGGTCCAGGTGACGACGATCGGCGGGGCACAGGTCGGGGACAAGACCCTGGTCGACGCCCTCGAGCCGTTCGCGCAGACGCTGCGCCGGCGTACCGAGGACGACGACGACCTGCGCACCGCCTGGGCCGCCGCCGCGGCCGCCGCCGACGAGGGCGCGACCTCGACCCGCGCGATGGCCGCTCGCATGGGCCGCTCCCGCGTGCTCGGCGAGAAGAGCCTCGGCACCCCCGACCCCGGCGCCACCTCCCTGGCCGCCTGTATGCGGGCCCTGGAGCCCCTCATGGGGCAGGACGAGCGCATCACGACGACGGAGGAACGACGATGAGCAGCCCCACGACCGGACTGCGCGTGCTCGTCGGCAGCGACAGCGCGGGCGTCGACTACAAGGACGCGATCTACGCCGACCTGCTCGCCGACCGACGGCTGTCCAGTGTCGTCGACCTTGGGGTGCCGGCCGACGACGCCGCCGCGAAGACCTACCCGAGCGTGGCCATCGAGGCGGCCACCCTCATCGCCGCCGGTGAGGCCGACCGGGCGATCCTGTTCTGCGGCACCGGGATCGGCGTCGCCATCTCGGCCAACAAGGTGCCCGGGATCCGCGCCACCGTGGCCCACGACTCCTTCAGCGTCGAGCGGTCGGTGCTTTCCAACGACTGCCAGGTGCTCACCATGGGCCAGCGGGTCATCGGGCTCCAGCTGGCCCGGCGGCTCGCCGCGGAGTGGCTCGGCTACACCTTCGACCCGGCGTCCCACTCGCAGGCCAACGTCGAGGAGCTCGAGCGGTACGAGACCACGTCGCACCGATGAGCGACCGGCCGGCCCGGGTCGTCGCGGTCAGCCTGAAGATGTACTTCGGCCACGCGCGCACGATGGGCTACTGCGACGCGCTCGCCGCGGTGGCCGGGACCGAGCCGGCGGTGGGGTCGGGGACCGTCGAGCTCGTCGTCCTGCCGTCGTTCGTCTCGGTGCCGGGTGCGCTGTCGCGGCTGTCCGGCACCGCGGTGCGGGTCGGGGCGCAGGACCTCGCGACCCACGACGAGGGCGCCTACACCGGTGAGGTCTCGGGGGCGGTCCTGCGCGAGCTGGGCTGCACCCACGTCGAGGTGGGGCACGCCGAGCGGCGGACCCTGTTCGGGGAGGGCCCGGACGTCGTCGCCGCCAAGGTCCGGGCGGCGGTCCGGCACGGGCTGACCCCGCTCCTCTGCGTCGGCGAGGCCGAGCGGACGTCCCCTGCCGACGCCGCGGCCGAGGTCGAGCGGCAGGTCGTCGACGCCCTGCCGGCCGACCTCGAGTCCAGCGTCCTGCTGGCGTACGAGCCGTTCTGGGCCATCGGCGCCGAGCGCCCGGCGTCTCCCGCCCACGTCGCCGAGGTCGTCGCCCACCTGCGGGCCGCGGTCGGTGCGCGGTGGCCCGGCCTGCGCGTCGTCTACGGCGGCAGCGCCGGACCCGGCCTCGCCACCACCCTCGGCGACGCGGTCGACGGGCTCTTCCTGGGCCGGTTCGCCCACGACCCGGAGGCCGTGCGCGCGGTCGTGCGGGAGTATGCGGCGCTGGTCCCGCCCTCGCCCGACGCCGGCGTGCGGGCGGTGGGGTGACCGAAATGTGACCTGGCGTTACCCGAGTGATAGGTGATCGCCCTGGTGTCAGAGTGACCGCCGCGGCTACCGTGAGGCGGTTCAGGGCGCGCAGCAGCACGTCCGACACCCCACGGGAGGGCAGCCGATGGTGCGGTGGCGCGGTGCCCTCGGAGCGTGCGCGGGACTCGCGCTCGTGTCGTCCACGGCCTTCGCGCCTGCCGCGCAGGCCGCCCAGGCCGACCGCGGCCCGACCTACCCCTCCAGCGACGACGTGGCGGCGGCGCTGTCGGCCGTCGGCTCGGCGCAGAGCCAGGTCGCCGGGCTCGACACCCAGCTGGCCCAGGCGCGCGCGACCGTGTCGGACCTCACCGATGCGGCCGCGGCCTCCGACATGGCCGCCAACAGCGCGCACCACCTGCTGGACCAGCGCACCGCCCAGAGCGTCGCCGCCCAGGAGACCGCGCGCACCGCTGTCGCTCGGGCCGACGACGCCGACCTGACCCTGTCGATGTACGCCGCGCAGGTCTACCAGCAGGGCAGCGGCTCCCTCGGCACGCTCGACCTGTTCCTCGGCTCGGGTGGGCCGCAGGACGCCCTCGACCGCGCCTCCGGCATCGAGGCCGTCGGCGAGGAGCGCGCCCACCTGCTCGGCGAGGCCACCGCGGACCGCCTGCTCGCCGACGCAGCCGGACGAGCCGCACAGGAGGCGGTGTCCCGTCAGCACGACGCCGCCGCGGCGGCCGAGCTCACCGCGGCCCAGGCCCGGGTCGATGCGGACCGGGCCGCGACGCGCACCCAGCAGATCCAGGACCAGATGCGCGCCATGGTCGTGCAGCTCGCCGCGCTCCGGCAGACGTCGGCCGACCTCGAGCAGCAACGCCAGGCCGGCCTCGCCGCCGAGGAGGAGGCGCGCCGGCTGGAGGCCGTCCGCCAGGCGGCCATCGCGGCCGCCCAGGAGGCCGAACGCCAGGCGGCCGCGCAGGCTGTCGCTCGCCAGCAGCAGGCCGCCGCCGCGGAGCTGGCCGCCCGCAACGCCCGGGATGCGGCGGCCGCAGCCGCCGCGCGGCAGGCCGCCGCGCCTGCGCCCGCGCCCAGCCCGACGCGGACGGCGGCCCCGACGCGGACCCCGACGCCGACGAGCACGACCAGCCCGACACCCACTCCGCCGCCGCCGCCGCCGTCGAGCGGCAAGCCGCCGCTCAACCTCGCCAACGCCGCCATGTGGGACCGCATCGCCCAGTGCGAGTCCAGCGGGAACTGGTCGATCAACACCGGCAACGGCTACTACGGGGGGCTGCAGTTCAACCTGCCGACCTGGTTCAGCGTCGCGGGCGGCGACTACGCGTCCCGGCCGGACCTCGCCTCGCGCGAGGAGCAGATCACCGTGGCCAACCGGCTCTACGCCCAGCGCGGCCTCCAGCCGTGGGAGTGCGGCTGGGCGGCCTGAGCGGTCGCCCTCAGCGCTCCCCCGCCAACAGCCTCTGCAGGAGCCGGTCGAGGTCGACCGTGGCGAAGCGGATCGAGGAGTCACTGCAGCCGTAGGGCAGGATGACCCGCCCCGCATGGACGACGACTCCGCACGTGTAGAGCACGTTGGGCACGTAGCCCACCGCCTCGTCCGGCGTCGGCGACATCAGCGGCTCGGCGAGGGAGCCGAGGACCCGGCTCGGGTCGTCGAGGTCGAGCAGCAGGGCGCCGATGGAGTACCGGCGCACCGGACCGACCCCGTGGATGACGACGAGCCACCCGTGCTCGGTCTCCACGGGCGGAGCGCAGGTACCGAGCTGGATGAGCTGCCACGGCTCGTGCGGGTGCTGGATGGTCGCGGCCCGGGTCCACGCGACGCCGTCCTCGGAGTGGGCGAGGCCGAGGTTCTCGCGGTGCCACCGCGCGAGGGACCAGTGCCGTCCGCCGATGAGCCGCGGGAACAGCGCCAGCCCCTTGTCGTGGGCGACGTCGCCGACGAGCTTGCGCACGTCGAAGATCCGGAAGTCGGTCGTCTCGATGACGTGGGGAGCGATGACCGAACCGTTGTATGCGGTATAGGTGCCGCGGTAGCCCACCGCACCGTCGCCGTCAGTGAACCGCACGAACCGGACGTCCTCGATCCCGCCCCGCTCGTCGGCGCTCACCGGGAAGAGCACCCGCTCGGACAGCGCGCTTCCGACGGGGAACTCGACGCGGTAGCAGCTCTCCGCGATCGCGCGGATCCGGTTCAACGGTGCGCTGGAGCGGCGCGGCGGAGACGTCAGCTCGACGTGATGCAGGACGGCGTCCAGGTCCTCGGGGGTGAAGGGGTCCGGGAGCTGCCGGACGACCGCCTCGGTCTCGGGCCACACCTCCACGTCACGCAGGGCGGCGGCGAGGAACCCCACGGTCAAGGGGACCCGTGACACCGTGCCCCGCGTCAGCTGCTCCCCGGGCGCGTCGAGCGCTACGTCACCGTCGCCGTCGACGACCCCGGTGCGCAGCTCGAGGCTGGAGATGTGCCCCTCCCCCACCGCGCGCACCGCCATGACGACGCGCAGCGAGCCCGGCTCCAGTCCGCTCTGGTCGGGGTGGGCGACCAGCGAGGGGTTGAGGATGGCGGCCGCCTCTACGGCGTACTCCTGGCTGACGAACGCTCCCACGAGGTCCGTCTGCGGGCCGGTGAGGTCGTCGACCCCGTCGAGGTCGGCCGGCAGCAGCGCCGCGTGGGCGCGGAACGTCGCGAGCACGTCGTCGTGGCGCGACCCGAACCGTCTCACCACGTCGTCGAGGGCTCGCTCCACCGCCGCGTCGTCGAGCGCGCGAACGCGCGACACGACGGCCTCGGCGCGGGACACGCCCAGGGCCACCAGCTCCTGCCCCGGCAGGAAGGGTCGCAGGAGGACGCGGGCGGGGTCCGGCCGAAGCACAGGAGCGCTCCGCCGAACGACGAGGTCGTCGGCCCCTTCGCCGGAGGTCACGCGCGAGACCGGATGCGGTGCGCCTGCTGCAGGGTGGACAGCAGGGCCAGCGTCGACTCCGCGCCCTGGTTCTCGTTGCGCCCGCCGGGCATCAAGCCGTCGTACCCGCCGCCGCTCTCGGGGTCGAGCATGGAGACCCCGACGTCGTTGGCGCCGCGGAACCACGCCTCGCAGCAGAGCACCTCGGCGTCCCAGTCACGGCTCGCCGCCCCCGCGGAGTCCCCGGCCAGGTCACCGGCGCGCGCACACGCGTCGGCAAGCGCGGCCACCTCGATCGGCTGCTGGTCGAACCCGGGCCGCGGCTCCCCCGCCGCCCAGCCGTGCGCGGGGCTCACCGACCGGTGCCGGGCGCCGGGCGCCCCGGCGGTCTCGAGCTCGACGAGCCACTCGAGCTGCTCCAGGCCCCGCGCCAGCCAGCCGTCGTCGCCGAGCAGGTCACCGGCCGCGACCAGGGCCTCGGGCAGAGCGGCGTTCGCGTAGCGCAGGCGTGGCTCGGGCCACGGCCACGCAGCGTCGGGCGGGGTCGACATCATGGGCCGAGTATCGAGCAGCCGCGCAGCGTCGCCCAGGAGCGTGCGCGCCACCGCGTGTCGGGGCCGTTCGAGGAGGATCTCAGCGGCCCCCAGGGCGGCGAAGGCCGTCGCGTGCAGGTCGGGTGAGCGGCGGGAGCCGGCGCGCTCGAAGCCCTGGTACGCCCGGGCGGAGGTCTCGGGGTCGACGGACCGCGCCGCCACCGTGCCGAGGCCCCAGAGCGCTCGCCCCCAACAGTCTTCGACCCCGGCCTCGTCGGTCCAGCCGCCGCCGTGGACGCGCCGGTTGTGCACCCGGCCGTCGTCGACGACCGCGTCGAGGACGAAGGCCAGGCAGGTCTGCAGCAGCGCCGACAGCTCGGGGGTCGGGTGTGGCTCCCGGGCGATGACGACCAGGGCGCGGGCCACATCGTCGACGCAGTACCCGTGCTCCAGCCGGGGCTGGAGCATCTCGGCGTGCTCGAAGACCCCGACCTCGTCGCTGAGCCGCACGAGGTGCGCATACGAGACGGGCCGGGGAGCGAGACCCGCGCCCCGCCCGACGCCCGCGACGACCGCGGGCCGGACGCTCATGACGCGATCGCTCGCCGTTCCAGGACGGTGTCGGCGGTGTCCCGGAACCGGTCGGCGACCGCCGGCCAGAGCTGGCTCGGGGCGATCCGGGCCGCCTCCGCGGTGAGCTGCTCGTAGAGTCCGGGCTCCGTGAAGACGCGGCGGAGGGCGGTGGCGATGGCCGCGGGGTCGTGGGGCGGGACGAGCAGCCCGGCACCGCTCGTCAGCAGCTCGCGGGCGTGGGGGAAGTCGGTGGAGACGACCGGGGTGAGGGAGGTCACCGCCTCGACGAGGACGCCGGAGGTGACCTGGTCGCGCGAGTCGTAGGGCAGCAGCACGACGTCAGCGCGGCGGACGAGCTCGTGCAGCTCCTCGGTGGCCATGTAGCGGTCGACGAACTCGACGCGGTCGCCGACGCCGAGGTCGTCGGCGCGGTCGACGAGGCTGCGGCGGTACTCCTCGCCCATGCGCTCCACGACCTTGGGATGCGTCTCCCCGACGACGTGGTAGCTCACCGGCGGGTCGAGGTCGCGCAGCCCGGCCATGGCCTCGATCCCCCACTCGATGCCCTTACCGGGCCCGATCAGGCCCCAGGTGAGGACGGTGCGGCCGCGCCCGAGAGCGGCCGGCAGGGATCCGGCGTCGACGTCGCGCAGGTCACCGCGCGGCCGGTTGTCCGGGGCGCCGTGCGGGATCACCTGGAGGCGGGTGGGGTCGACGACGTAGTGCGCCACGAGGCGCTCCCGGGCCGTCTCGGTCATCGTCACGACGGCGCCGGCGTGGGCGACCAGCTCCTCGATGATGGCCCGCTGCGACGCGCTGGGCTCGGTCAGCACCGTGTGCAGCACGACGACCACCGGCACGGAGAGCAGCCGGACGAGGTCGAGCACGTCTCGCCCGTCCGGTCCTCCGAAGATGCCGAACTCGTGCTGCAGCACCACGACGTCCATCCCGTCGAGCACGCGGGCGGCCTCGGCCGTCTGGGCCGGCGACCCCTTGGTCCACTGGTAGACCACCTCGGCGGGGGCGTCCGGCTGGTAGGCGTCCACCGAGCTCACGACCTCGACGCGGTCCAGCGGCGAGCGCAGGTGCTTCAGCAACGAGGCGCTGAACGTGGCCAGCCCGCACTGGGTGGGCGGGTAGGTGCTGACGATTCCGAAGTGGGTCATCTGGTGCCGTTCTCTCTGGAGCGACGCCTGGCGGCAACCCAGGGAACGGGGACGCCGGACGCGCTCGGTCGGCCTCTGCATACCCCCGCAGAGCCCTGGCGACACCTCGCTGGTCGTGCACACGCTGCGCGTCGAGGTGAGTCCTGCCGACCGCGGCGTCGGATGGTGCTGCTCCCGATGGTATCGGCCACAGTGACCCCATGCGGATCGGTCTCATCTCGTCCATCGCCCACCGGACGCCACCACGGGACTACGGACCCTGGGAGCAGGTGGCCTCCACGCTGACCGAGGGGTTCGTGGCGCGGGGGCACGAGGTGACCCTCTTCGCCACGGCCGACTCCGTGACCGCGGCGCACCTGGTCGGCTCCGCCCCCACCGGCTACGAGGAGGACCGCGACCTCGACGTCAAGGTCTGGGAGGCGCTCCACCTCTCCGGAGCCTTCGGGTGCGCCGGCGAGCTCGACGTCATCTCCAACCAGTTCGACTTCCTGCCGCTCAGCTACAGCCGGCTCGTCGACACCCCCGTCGTGACGACGATCCACGGCTTCTCGTCCGAGAGGATCCTCCCCGTCTACCGCGCCTTCGACGACATCGCCCACTACGTCGCCATCAGTGACGCCGACCGGCACCCCGACCTCACGTACGCCGCGACGATCCACCACGGGATCGACACGCGGGCCTTCACCCCCGTGACCGAGGAGGCCGACGACGCCTACCTGCTCTTCCTGGGCCGCATCCACCCCGACAAGGGCACGCACCACGCCGTCGAGGTGGCCCGCCGGACCGGTCTGCCGTTGCGGATCGCGGGCATCGTGCAGGACGAGCGCTACTTCGAGGAGCAGGTGCGCCCGCACGTCGACGGGACCCAGGTGACCTATCTCGGCCCGGTCGGACCCCGGGAACGGGACGCCCTGCTCGGCGGGGCCAGGGCCCTGTTGCACCTCATCGACTTCGATGAGCCCTTCGGCCTGTCGGTCGTCGAGGCACTCGCCACGGGTACGCCGGTGGTCGCCCACCGGCGTGGCTCCATGCCCGAGCTGCTGGACGACGGTCGTACGGGGTTCCTCGTCGCCGACGTGGACGAGGCCGTCGCGGCGGTCGCTCGCCTGGACGAGATCGACCGGGCCACCTGCCGCGAGACGGCGGTGGCCCGGTTCGACCAGGACCGGATGGTGGACGCCTACCTCGAGCTGTTCGAGGAGGTCGTCGCGGCTACGAGCCGGCGAACAGGCTGACGATCTCGCGGGTGAAGGCGGGCAGGTCGTCGGGGTTGCGGCTGGTGACGAGGCGGCCGTCGCGGACGACCTCCTCGTCGACCCACGTCGCGCCGGCGTTGCGGATGTCGGTCTTCAGGCTCGGCCACGAGGTGAGGGTGCGTCCCTTGAGCACCCCGGCCTCGATGAGGGTCCACGGCGCGTGGCAGATCGCAGCCACCGGCTTGCCGGACTCGACGAACCCCTTGACGAACGCCACCGCGCCCTCGTCGGTGCGCAGGGTGTCGGGGTTGGCGACGCCGCCCGGAAGGACGAGGCCGTCGAAGTCGCTGACATGGGCGTCGGCGAAGGTGACGTCGACGTCGAACGTGTCTCCCTTGTCGAGGTGGTTGAAGGCCTGCGCCGTGCCCTTCTCGATGGAGACGAGGACGGGCTTGCCGCCGGCCGCCGTCACGGCGTCCCAGGGCTTGGTGAGCTCGACCTGCTCGATGCCCTCGTTCGCCACGGCGAAGGCGATGGTCTTGCCGGCCAGGGTGGCGGCGTTCTGGTCAGTCATGGGTGCTCCTTGCGGGTATGCGGGTATGCCGTTGCGCGGGTACGCGGGGCGAGGGGTGGCGCCGGCTCAGAGGGTGACGGTGTCGCTCTCGCCGGCGTTCGGGGTGTCACCGGTCACCCGGGCCTTGACCATGGACATCGTCATCGCGAGGCGCCCGGGGCTGTCCCAGTACTGAGCCGACGTGCCGTCGACCTTGACGGTGACCACGGCGGGGTCGTCCTCACCGTTCGGGAACCACGCCTCGGTGAACGTGTTCCACAGCTCCTTCTTCTTCGCCGCGTCGTGGACGACCGTGGCGGTGCCGCTCAGGGAGACCCACGACGTCGAGCCCGCGTAGCCGACGTTGACCTGGGGCCGCGCCGAGAGGTTGCGGACCGTCTCCGATTCGGCGCCGGCGATGAACCAGGCGTCGCCGTCGAACTCCGTCTCCTGGGTGGTCATCGGCGCCGCGTGCAGGGTGCCGTCGGCGCTGGTCGTGGTGAACATGCAGGTCCGGATGTCCTTGACGATCGACCGGACCGTCTCGATCTGCTCGTCGTGCGTGGGTTCGCTCATACGGGGCCCCTACCCGTTGAGCGGCCGTTCAACCGTCCGAGCGCCGCGTCCAGCGGGCACCCAGGGGTTTTTCACGATTCGGTGACCATCAGGCCGCCGAGCACGGATCCGGCCCCCCGGCCCGGTAGGTTCCCCCCATGAGCGATGCCCCCCAGCACGACGCGACCGCTGCGCCGGACTCCTCCCGATCCGCGACCGGCGGCCAGCCGATGGTCCAGGTCGAGAACGTCAACAAGCACTTCGGCGACCTGCACGTGCTCAAGGACATCGACCTCACGGTGGCCAAGGGCGAGGTGGTCGTCGTCCTCGGGCCCTCGGGTTCGGGCAAGTCGACCCTGTGCCGCACCATCAACCGCCTCGAGACCCACGAGACGGGTCAGATCAAGATCGACGGCGTGGCGCTGCCCGACGAGGGCAAGGAGCTGGCCCGCCTGCGCGCCGAGGTCGGCATGGTCTTCCAGAGCTTCAACCTCTTCGCGCACAAGACGATCCTCGAGAACGTCACGCTCGGACCCATGAAGGTCCGCAAGCAGAAGAAGGCCGACGCCGAGAAGCGGGCTCGTGAGCTGCTCGACCGGGTGGGCGTGGCCCACCAGTCCGAGAAGTACCCCGCCCAGCTGTCCGGGGGGCAGCAGCAGCGGGTCGCGATCGCCCGGTCCCTGGCGATGGACCCGAAGGTCATGCTCTTCGACGAGCCGACCTCGGCCCTCGACCCCGAGATGATCAACGAGGTCCTCGACGTCATGACCCAGCTGGCGAAGTCGGGCATGACGATGATCGTCGTCACCCACGAGATGGGGTTCGCGCGACGGGCGGCGAACCGGGTCGTGTTCATGTCGGACGGCGAGATCCTCGAGGACGCGACGCCCGACGAGTTCTTCAACCACCCCAAGACCGACCGGGCCAAGGACTTCCTCGGGAAGATCCTCACCCACTGACCGCACGGCTGCGGGGAACGACGGAACCCCGCAGGCAGGCCCCCTCCCGAGTGCGCATCTCGGGAAACCAACCAGGAGGAACACCCATGAAGTTCGGACGCATCAGCGCCGCCGGCATCGTGGCGGTGGCCGCGCTCGGCCTCGCCGCGTGCGGCAGCGGCACGGCCGGGGGCCCCAGCGCCGCCGGCGGCGGCAGCACCGCGGCGGCGACGGGCGGCGGCTCCGGCCAGTCGGTCAAGGTCGGCATCAAGTTCGACCAGCCCGGCCTCGGCCTCAAGAGCGGCTCCACCTACGAGGGCTTCGACGTCGACGTGGCCAACTACGTCGCCAAGGAGCTGAAGTTCACCCCCGAGTTCGTCGAGGCGGTGTCCTCGCAGCGCGAGACGCTCATCTCCAGCGGCCAGGTCAAGTACATCGTCGGGACCTACTCGATCACCGACGCCCGCAAGGAGAAGGTCTCGTTCGCGGGGCCGTACTTCATCGCCGGCCAGGACCTGCTCGTGCGCTCCGACGAGACGGCCATCACCGGGCCCGACTCCCTCACCGGCAAGAAGCTCTGCTCGGTCAAGGGCTCGACGTCGGCGTCGAACCTCCAGACGAAGTACCCCGGCATCAACCTGCAGGAGTACAACACCTACACGCTGTGCGTGGACGCCCTGAAGGCCAAGAGCGTCGACGCGCTGACGACGGACAACACGATCCTCGCCGGCTACGCTGCGCAGCCGGCCAACGCGGGCAAGCTCAAGGTCGTCGGCAAGACCTTCTCGACCGAGAACTACGGCGTCGGCCTCAAGAAGGGCGACACGGCCTTCTGCACCCAGGTCTCCGACGCGCTGAAGAAGTTCATCAGCTCGGGTGAGTGGCAGAAGTCGGTCGACAAGTGGCTCGGACCGGCCGGCTTCAAGCCGGGCGCCGGGAACCCCCCGACCCCCGCCGCCTGCGCCTGACCCAGCTCGAACCCCAGCTCGACCGATCGACCACTGCCGGTATGCCGGGTGCCCAGGTTCGCACCCGGCATACCTGTAGGTGCCGCCGGACCTCCCCGCTCCACCGACGGAAAGGTGCCCCTCGTGGGTGAGCTGTTCGCCACGTACCCCATCTTCGGAGCCTTCGGCCTGACGCTGGTCCTGACCTTCTTCGCGGCCATCGGGTCGCTGGTCATCGGCACCGTGGTCGCGGTGCTCCGCGTCTCGCCGATCCCGTTGCTGCAGAAGGTCGGAGCGTTTTACGTCAACGTCTTCCGCAACACCCCGCTGACGCTCATCATCATCGCCTGCAACATCGTCATGATCGTCAACCTCGGGTTCAGCTTCACGGCCGACATCGCGCGCGACAACATCTACTGGGCGATCATCGGCCTCTCCGTCTACCACGGCGCCTTCGTGTGCGAGGCCCTGCGCAGCGGGGTCAACACCGTGCCGGCGGGTCAGGCGGAGGCCGCCCGGTCGGTGGGCCTCACCTTCGGCCAAAGCCTCACGCAGGTGATGCTGCCGCAGGCCTTCCGCGGCGCCGTGACCCCCCTGGGCAACACCCTCATCGCCCTGACCAAGAACACGACGGTCGCCACCGCCATCGGCGTCGCCGAGATCGCGGGGCTGCAACGCACCATGCTGGAGGACCGCATCGACCTGTTCGGACCGATCATCCTCCTCGTGGCGCTCGGCTTCGTCGTCATCACGCTGCCGATGGGTCTGCTCACCAGCTACCTGTCCTCCCGGCTGGCGGTGAAGCGATGAGCGAGTCGGTCCTCTTCGACAGCCCGGGGCCCAAGGCCCGCGCCCGCCACCGGATCGGCGCCCTCGTCGGGGTGCTCGTCATCCTCGTCTTCCTGGCCTTCGCCCTCTACAAGCTCGGCTCCACCGGCCAGCTCGAGGCCGACAAGTGGAAGCCGTTCGTCGGCATACCGGTCAACGGCATCGACGCCAACGTGTGGGTCGACTACCTGCTGCCCGGCCTGCTGAACACCCTCAAGGCGGCGGCGATCTCGATCGTCTTCGCCACCGTGTTCGGCTTCCTCTTCGGCATGGGCCGGATGTCGCAGATCGCCGTCATCCGGTGGTTCTGCACCGCCGTCGTCGAGATCTTCCGGTCCGTGCCGGTGCTCGTCATGATGCTGGGCGCGTTCTTCTACTTCGCCTACTACAACGTCTTCGTCGCCGAGCTGAACTCGCTCGCCGCCGTCGTCGTGGGCCTCACGCTCTACAACGGGTCCGTCGTCGCCGAGCTGCTGCGGTCCGGCGTCGGCAGCCTCCCGAAGGGCCAGGGCGAGGCCGGCCTGGCGATCGGCATGACCCGCGGCCAGGTGCTGCGCTCCATCCAGCTGCCGCAGGCGGTCACCGCCATGCTGCCCGCCCTCGTGGGCCAGCTCGTCGTGGTGCTCAAGGACACGGCGCTGGGCCAGATCATCACCTACCCCGAGCTGCTTAACACCTACCAGCAGATCGGCTCGACCTGGTCGAACATCGTGCCGGCGATGTTCGTCATCGCCCTGATCTTCATCCTCATCAACTACACGCTGACGACCATCGCCGCCCGGGTGGAAGGCCGCCTGCGACGCCGGGGACGCTCGGCCCTGGCGGCGGGCGGCGGCGCCCCGACGCCCGGCGGCGGCTCGGTCGCGCCGGCCGCGGCCACCAGCTCGGCGACCTAGCCGACCCTCTGACCCGCTGACCTGCTGACCCTCTGTCAGTCCCGCCCCGCCGTCTCCACCACCGGCGGGGCGGTGCTGTGCACGGGCGTCGGGCTGGAAGGGCGCAGGACGAGCGCGACGACCCCACCGGCCACGGAGACCAGGGCCGTCGCGAGGGCGGCGACGTTCCAGCCGTGGACCAGGCCGCTCACCCCGGCGCCGGGCGCGCCCGCCGAGGACGCGACGACGGCCACGACGGTGACGCCGACGGCCGACCCGACGTAGCGCGCAGTGTTGTTGGCCCCGCTCCCGAGGGCGGCCCGTCCCTCGGGCACGCTGGCCACGGCCTCGCGCCCCAGGGCGGCGTTGACCATCCCGCTG
The DNA here is from genome assembly GCA_963752705.1 of uncultured Actinomycetota bacterium. Lineage (GTDB taxonomy): Bacteria > Actinomycetota > Actinomycetes > Actinomycetales > Dermatophilaceae > Lapillicoccus. Next base: position 1,309,131 of record CAVVZM010000003.1, on the reverse strand, counting down.
AACACCCCCGCGAGGAGCAGCCCGGGCAGGAAGGCCGACCACCCGGAGCTCTCGGTCACCCGGGTCATCGTCAGCTGCCCGACCGCCACGCCGAGCAGCCCGATGCCGAGCTGGGTGCGACCGGTCAGCCGGGCGGGGAGCCGGCGGGCCAGCAAGGCCGTCACCACGCTCGTCGCCGACCACGCCGTCATCAGCGCCGCGGCACCGAGGGCCGGGACGCCCAAGGCCTGCCCGACGAAGCCGGACAGGTAGGAGAACAGGGCGATGGCCCCGGCCCCGGTCGTGAAGGCAGCGACCGTCGCGACCACGAAGTCGCGCCGGGCGAACAGGCGCAGGTCGAGCATCGCGTGGGCCGACCGCAGCTCCGCGCGCACGAAGCCGGCCAGCAGCCCCGCCGCGGCGACGAACAGCAGCACCACCACGGGCCGGGCCCATCCCTGGCGCCCCTCGACGAGCGCCGCGAGGAAGGCACCGAGGCCCGTGGCGAGCAGACCGGCCCCCACGAGGTCGAGCGGTCGCGACTCCTGGGCACGGGACTCCTCGATGCCGCGGCGGGCGAACGCGGCCAGGGCGGCCGCGACGACGGCGACGACGACGTAGACGTCGCGCCACGACGCCCACACGGTCTGGTGGTCGAGACCGGCGGCGAGCAGCGGACCGACCGTGATCCCCGCCCCCACGCTGGCGCCCCAGACGCCGCTGGCCGCCGCGCGGGCCGGACCCGCCGGGAACTGGTGGGCGATGAGCCCCAGGCTCGACGCGACCACCGCCGCGGCCCCCACGCCCTGCACGATGCGAGCGGCGACGAAAGCCGGCGCCGACGGCGCCAGCGCCCCGGCCACGGAGGCTACGGCGAGCACGAGCAGGCCCACGACGAAGGTGCGGCGCCGCCCGCGGTCGTCGGCGACGGTGCCCGCCGTCAGCAGGGCCGCTCCGAGCCCGATGCTCATCGAGCTGAGGATCCAGGTGCGGCCGGCGACGTCGGCCGACAGTCCCTGGCTGATGGGGTTGATGGTGGCGAGCGGCGCCGTGAACGAGACCAGGGAGAGCATCGTGCCCGCCGCGGCGGCGGCGAGCACGCGGCGGTCGGCGGAGGTGCGCATAGGAGGAACCCTAGCATCGAAGGTCTGATGAACAGACTAAAGGGGTACGATGGCGGAATGCCCCTCGGTGTCGACTACGCAGACCAGGACTGCTCCCTGGCCCGGACCATCGAGGTCGTCGGAGAGCGGTGGACGCTGCTCATCCTGCGGGACTGTTTCCTCGGGGTGACCCGGTTCCGCGACTTCGAGGCCCGCCTCGACATCTCCAAGGCGGTGCTCACCCGGCGCCTGGCCGATCTCGTCGACGCCGGCCTGCTCGAGCGGCTCTCCGGCCAGGATCGGGCCGGCTACGGCCTCACCCCGCTCGGTCGCAGCCTCTGGCCGGTCCTGTTCGCCCTGCTCGCCTGGGGCGAGGCGCACCTCGCCCCGGACGGCCCCCGGCGCGTGTTCGAGCACCGGGAGTGCGGCCGGGTGCTAGAGGCGGGCGCGCGCTGCCCCGGGTGCGGGCGCGCGCCCGACCCCGAGGAGATCGACACGTACGCCGGCCCCGGAGCGGTGCACCCGCGCGCCGACGCGGTGTCGGCCCGTCTGCGCGCGCGTCGGGCCCTCCTGGCGCCGCTGTAGCGGCGCCTCCGGGCCCGACGTTACGGGCTCCCCCACTTGGACTCGAACCAAGAACCTGCCGATTAACAGTCGGCTGCTCTGCCAATTGAGCTACAGGGGACTGCGTGCTCGCGCCGGGAAACAGTAGCAAAGGCGAGGCCCACCCACGGAATCGCCTCCGCGGGCGAGGTCGGTGCCGCCTGGTCTCTGCCGGCTCAGGCGCGCGGCATACCGACCTGCTCGCGGAGCCAGTCGAGGGCGCGGGCCGATGCGGCCGAGACCTCCTCGTCGGCCTGGACGCCACGGGCGAGGACCACCTGTTCGACCAGCCCGCCCGTGCGCAGGTCCTGCCGGATGACGGCGCGACCCGTGCGCCGACCGGACAGGGCGAGCTCTTCGGCGAGGACCACGCTGGCCGTGACGCGCTCACGCAGGGTCTGCAGGAAGGTGCGCTCGCGCTGGCCGTCGCCCAGGCGCCACTGGCCGGGCCGGGAGCGGTCCACCCAGGTCACCGTGAGCTGCGAGGTCTCCCGGCTCCACGACCCCGCATCCACCTCGTGCCAGGGCCGGGACCAGACGACGGGCTCCGGGCGTCCGGGGTCGACGAGGGTCAGGGCGTACCGGCCGGCCACGAGCCAGGCGCGTGTGTCGGCCTCAGGGGCTGCCGAGAGCACGCGGCCGCCGTCGACGTCGGTCAGAGCCGCGGCGACGTCGGGTGGGACGTCGTCGGTGCGTCGGTCGCGGAACGGGTTGGGCATCAGGCCTCCTGGGTGTCGCGGATGGCCGCCAGCTCACGCTGCAGGGCCTGGAGGCGGGTGCCGAGCTCGTGGCGGACGGCGGGGTCGGGGTCGGGGGCGCTGTCGAGGCGCCGGAGCTGACCGAGCGCGTCGGCGACCCGGCGGGTCAGGCCGACCTCGCGCAGCCGCGTGACGAGCTCGGCGGCGAAGCGGCGGCTCGGCAGCCCGGTCGTGCGGTCGACGGTGACCGGGAGCGGGGCGACGGCCAGCTCGGCGACGAGCGGGTGGACGGCCGCGGGGGCCGCGGCGACCACGGCGTCGGTCCAGGCCGCTGCCGACCCCGCCGGTATGCCGCCCGCCCCCACGACCCCGTCCCAGACGGCGCGGTGCGCCGGGGCGCTGAAGGCCTCCGCCCCGAGCGCGTCGACAGCGGCCGGGTCGAGCAGGGAGGGGAACTGCAGGACGACCTGGAGCAGCTGGCGCTCGACGAAGACGACCGGGTCACGCAGGTCGGGACGCGGGATCGCGTCGCGCAGCTCGGCGGCGGTCGGTTCGAGCGACGCCTCGGACGGCTCGTGGTGGCGGCGGTCGTCGGCCGGCTGGGCCACCGGGCGCCCGGCCCGGGCGACCTCGGCGGTGACCTGCTCGACCTCGACCCCGAGCTGCCCGGCGAGCACCCGCGCATACTCGGGCCGCAGCGAGCGGTCGCGGATGCCGGCGACGATGGGGGCGGCGGCGCGCAGCGCCTGGATGCGGCCCTCGGCCCGGTCGAGGTCGAACCGGCCGATCGTCGTGCGCACCGCGAACTCGAACATCGGCACCGCGTCGTCGACGAGCGCCCGGACCGCGTCGGGGCCCTCCGCCTGGCGCAGCTCGCAGGGGTCCTTGCCCGACGCCTCGACGGCGACGTAGGACTGCGAGGCCCAGCGCTGGTCCTCGCCGAACGCCCGCATGGCCGCCTTCTGGCCCGCCGCGTCGCCGTCGAAGGTGAAGACGACCTTCGCGGGCGCCAGCTCGGCCTCGTCGCGCATGATCCGGCGCAGCATCTTGATGTGGTCGACCCCGAACGCGGTGCCGCACGTGGCGATCGCGGTCTCGACGCCGGACAGGTGGCAGGCCATGACGTCGGTGTAGCCCTCGACGACGACCGCGGTACGGTCGCGGGCGATGGCCTTCTTCGCGGCGTCGAGGCCGTAGAGGACGGTCGACTTCTTGTAGATGGGGGTCTCGGAGGTGTTGAGGTACTTCGCCTCGATGCGGTCGTCGTCGTAGAGCCGCCGCGCCCCGAACCCCACGCAGTCGCCGGTGATGTCACGGATCGGCCAGACCAGCCGGCCCCGGAACCGGTCGTACAGCCCGCGGCTCCCCCGCCCGACCAGCCCGGCCGCGACCACCTCGTCGTCGGCGAAGCCCTTGGCCCGCAGGTGGCGGGCGAGGTCCTCGCCGCCGCGTGGCGCATACCCCACTCCGAACAGCGTCGCCGCGGCGCCGTCGAAGCCGCGGGCCCGCATGAAGTCGCGGGCGACCCGGGCAGCGGTGTTGCCGGAGTCGAGGAGCTGGTCGGCGTAGAACTCCTGGGCCACCCGGTGCGCCTCGACGAGCCGGCCGCGCCGCCCGATGCCCACGTCGTCGCGCGACCTCGGGCCGCCGTCCTCGAACCGCAGCTCGAGGCCGAGCTTCTGGGCCAGCCGCTCGACCGACTCGGTGAAGGTCAGGTGCTCGACCTTCTGCACGAAGGAGATGACGTCGCCGCCCTCGCCGCAGCCGAAGCAGTAGTAGTGGCCGGTCACGGGGTTGACGTTGAACGACGGGCTCTTCTCGTCGTGGAACGGGCAGAGCCCCTTGAGGCTCGTGCCGGAGCGGCGCAGCGTCACGTGCTCGCGGACGACGTCCTCGAGCGAGGTGCGCTCCTTGACGGCGGCGAGGTCCTCCGCCTTGATCCGTCCCGCCACGCAGCGAGTCTAGGTCGCCCGGCAAGAGAGGCGGTGGGCCGTCCCCAGGTCAGCCGGTGCGAGCGGCGCCCGTCGACCCGGGGGTGGTCTGCGGCACCTCGACGTCGGTGCCGTCGGTCGTGATGCGCACGCCGTCGGAGGCGACCACGGCGTTGCTCAAGGCGAGGCCCTTCGGGAGCCCGTCGACGGGCACCTGGATGCCCTGCACCCGGGTGCGGAAGGCGCTGGGCAGCTGGTCGGCCGTCACCGTGGCGCCGTTCAGCTTGAGGCTCTGCACGTCGACGAGCAGCTTCCCGGCGTCGACCCGCGGCACGAGGGCCAGCTCGAGGGGCAGGTTGAGCACCGTGGCCGAGGCGGTGAGGGCGTTGCCCGCGACCGCGAGCGTGGTCGCGAAGCCGGTGCGGTCCTGCACGATCTTCTCGATCGAGGCCGTCGGGATGGTGGCGGCCACGGTCGCGTGACCGGCTCGGGGCTGCTGACCGGCCGGGGGCCGGATGAGCACGCCGGTCGCGTCGAGCTGCACGTTCGTCACGGCGATGCCCCCGAGGGTGGCCCCGGCGACCGAGCCGGTCACGTGGTCGAGGGTGCCGCGCAGGGCCTGGGTGAGGAACGGGAAGCCGGTGATGTCGACCGTCGGCGTCGAGGTCACCGGGATGCTGTCCGACACCACCTGCCGGGCGTACGCCTCCGCCTGGCCCTCGGCGTAGCGGTCCCCCGCGTAGGCCCCGCCCCCCAGCACGGCGGCGAGGACGACGAGGCCGGTGACGGTCTTGGCTGCGCTCACGCGCACACCGTATGCGCCGCACCTCGCCGTGGGCTCAAGACCGCACCCGGGCCAGGGTGAGGGCCCGCCCGTCGGTCAGCGAGGCCACCTGGTCGACGACGACCCGCAATTCGGCGGCGTCGCTGTCGGCGGCCTCGAGGTCGGCGCGCAGGTCGGCGTCGAGGCGGGCCGGGTCGGCCCGGAAGACGTCCACCAGCTGCGCCACCACCTCGCGCTGGCGCAGCATCACCTCGAGCCGCTCGTCGGCGAACATGACGAAGTGGTTGGCGACCGCCTTGAGCACCGAGGTCTCGGCGCGGACCTCGTCGGGGACGACGAGCCGCGCGTCGTACCGGGTCAGCGCCCCGGGCCCGTGCCGCTGCCGGGTCGCATCCTCGACGGCGAGGACGAACCGCCCCACCAGCCGGCTCGTCATGTCCTTGAGGGCGGCCAGGTCGTGGCGGCTGCCGTCATAGCGCCGGGGGATGCTGCCGGTCGCGAGGAGCCGGTCGAGGGCCGCGGCGAAGTCGTCGGGCGCGAGGTCGGGGGCGTAGGCGTCGCGGGCCACCGTGAACGCCACCGCGACGTCGTCGCGGGAGTGCAGCAGCCGCGGGTCGATCGAGCGTGACGCGATGGCGTCCTCGACGTCGTGCACGGAGTAGGCGACGTCGTCGGCCCAGTCCATGACGTCGGCCTCGACGCAGCGCACCCCAGGGGCCGCCCCGGCACGGAACCAGTCGAAGACCGCCGCGTCGTCGGCATACACCCCGAACTTCCTTGTAGGGGTGGGCGACCCGTCACGCGGCCACGGGTACTTGGTCGAGGCGTCGAGGCTGGCGCGGGTGAGGTTCAGCCCCGCCGGGCGGCCGTCGGGGTGCGACCGCTTCGCCTCGAGCCGGGTGAGGATCCGCAGCGTCTGGGCGTTGCCCTCGAAGCCGCCGATCCCCGAGGCGATCTCGTCGAGCGCCTCCTCCCCGTTGTGGCCGAACGGCGGGTGGCCGAGGTCGTGGGCCAGGCAGGCCGTGTCGACCAGGTCGGCGTCACAGCCGAGCACCGCCCCGAACTCCCGCCCGATCTGGGCCACCTCGAGCGAGTGGGTGAGCCGGGTGCGGGCGAAGTCGTCGCTGCCCGGCTGCACCACCTGCGTCTTGGCCGACAGCCGCCGCAGGGAGGCGGAGTGGATGAGCCGGGCCCGGTCCCGCGCGAAGTCCTCGCGGTCGGCCCGCCTCAGGGCCGGGTCCTCCGCGACCCAGCGCTCGCGGTCGTGCGGGCCGTAGCCGCCCGGTTCCCTGGCCATGGCACCGAAACCTACGGGGGGACCTGAGTCGCTGTCGCGAGGGGCTCGCTCGTGGAAGGCTTCGACCCATGATCATCTCCACCATGAACGACCTTCCCGGCTACCACGTCGACCAGGTGCTGGGGGAGGTGACGGGTCTGACCGTGCGGTCCCGCAACGTCGGTGTGCAGATCGGCGCGAGCTTCAAGGCGCTGGTCGGTGGCGAGCTCAAGGGCCTCACGACCCAGCTGATGCACAGCCGCGAGGAGGCGATGCAGCGGATGGTCGACGAGGCGACGGGGCGGGGTGCCAACGCCATCCTCGCGATGCGCTTCGACGCCAACGAGGTCGCCCAGGGCTACCAGGAGGTCGTCGCCTACGGCACCGCCGTGCGCGTGACGCAGCGCGACTCCGGCAGCTGATCAGCGCTCGGCGCGCACCCGCACGAGGTGGCCGACGACGCCGGGGATCCACCCGGCCTCGGCGTTCATCCACCGCGCCGCCACGAGGTTGCCGGGCACGACGACGAACTCGTCCTTGCCACCCGCGACCGCGAGGTCGGTGCCGAACGCGTCGGTCACCCGCGACCAGCTGAGGTCCGTATGCCGGTGCAGGTGCTCGCCGATGCCGATGGCGAACCGCTCCACGAGGTCGCGCTCGTCCTCGCGCTCCCCCTTGCGGCCGGTCTGCCACGCGGCCAGCGCCGCGTCGTAGGCCGCGCCGAGGGCGGCCAGGTCGGAGGTGTCGATCCCGGCCCGCTCCAGGGCCGCGCGGCCGGCGGCGAGCCGCTGCTGCTCCTCGACCCCGAGCCGCTCGATGACCGGTCTCAGCAGCGGCTCGGCCGACGGCTCGTCGGCGGCGGCCGGCGCCGCGTCACGTTCCTCGGACGGTCGATCCTTACGGGAGAACCACGCCACGGCGCCAGCCTAGTGCTCAGGCCCCCGCGGAGCCGGCCGCCGCGGCCGCCCGCTTGACCCAGGCGGGCATCGTGCCGTAGCGCTGGCTGGGGATGAGGCGCCCGGCCGCGCAGTCGGCGACCAGCGTCGTCATCCGGGCGTCGTTGGTGGCCTGCTGCTTCGCCGAGGTCACCCAGCGGACGCAGATCTTGCGGTAGCTGGGGGTGGTCTCGCCCCAGAACGCCCGGGCGGCCGGGTCGGCCGCGAGCTGCGCGGCATACGCCTCGGGCAGGACGAGCTCACCGTCCTGCTCGTAGGTGTAGGTCGCCTGCCGGTCCTCACGGCGCGCCTCCCATGCGGCGATTCCGGCCGGGCGCATCCGGCCCTCGGCGATGAGGCGCTCGACGAGGTCGAGGTTGACCCGGCTCCACGTGCTGGTGCGGCGCCGGGGGGTCCAGCGCTGCCGGCGGGACCGTTCGTCGACGCGCTCGGCGCGCGAGTCGATCCAGCCGTAGCAGAGGGCCTCCGGTACCGCCTGCTCCCAGGTCAGGCCCTGGTCGGGGACTCCCTTGCGGTTCAGGCCCATCCACAGCTCCGGCGCCGTCGCGTGGTGCTCCTCGAGCCAGGCCCGGAAGTCTTCGGGACCGTCGAAGTAGAGCGCCGGCCGTTCGGGCGTCCCGCCTGCGTGTGCCGCCATGACGGGAACCTAGCGGGCGGCACCGACGGCGTCAGCCTCCGGAGGAGTGCGCCTCGGCCGCGGCGACCTCGGCGGCGTGGGCGGCGCTGAGCTCCCGCGAGTCCAGCCAGCCCTCGGGGAGCACGACCCGGCGCGGCGACCCCGCCCGGCCCCGCTGGCCCTCCGCGGGCTCCCCCGGCCACGGGGCGTCGCGGTCGAGTGTGGCGAGCAGCCGGTCGAGGGCCGCGAGCGAGTCGACGAGGGCGAGCGAGGTGCGCAGGGTGCCGCCGGCGGGGAACCCCTTGAGGTACCAGGCGATGTGCTTGCGGATGTCGCGGCAGCCGCGGCCCTCGTCGTCGTAGAACTCGGTGAGGTAGGTCGCGTGCCGACGCAGGGTGTCGGCCGCCTCACCGAGGGTGGGAGCGACCCGCACGGGCGACCCGGCGAAACCGGCCGCGAGGTCGGCGAAGAGCCACGGCCGCCCGAGACAGCCGCGACCGACGACGACCCCGTCGCACCCGGTCTCCGCCACCAGGCGCAGCGCGTCCTCGGCCGACCAGATGTCACCGTTGCCGAGCACCGGCACGGTCGTCACGGTCTCCTTGAGCAGCCGGATCGCGCTCCAGTCGGCGCTGCCGGAGTACGCCTGGGCCGCCGTCCGGGCGTGCAGGGCCACCGCGGCCGCGCCCTCGTCCGCGGCGGCCAGGCCGGCCTCCAGGTAGGTGAGGTGGGCGTCGTCGATGCCCTTGCGCATCTTCACCGTCACGGGGACGTCGCGGCGCGCCCCCTCCTCGACGACGGCCCCGACCACCGCCCGGAAGAGATCGCGCTTCCACGGCAGGGCGGAGCCCCCGCCCTTGCGGGTGACCTTGGGCACGGGGCAGCCGAAGTTGAGGTCGATGTGGTCGGCCCGGTCCTCGCTCACGAGCAGCCGGGCCGCGGCGCGCGCCGTGGTGGGGTCGGTGCTGTAGAGCTGCACCGACCTCGGGTGCTCCTGCGGGTCGTGCTCGATGAGCCGCATCGTCTCCGGGTGGCGCTCGACGAGCGCGCGCGAGGTGATCATCTCGCTGACGTAGAGCGCGCTGTCGCCCGAGCCTCCGGCCGACGCCGACTCGCGGCAGAGCCGGCGGAAGGCGCGGTTCGTGATGCCCGCCATCGGTGCGAGGACGACCGGCGACGCGATGGTGTGCCGGCCGATCCGTAGCGGCGGGGCGAGGGTGGCGGTGGCGCTCATGACGGGGCCAGTCTCCCATCCGCGGCGTCGAGGGCGAACTCGACGAGCATCCGGGTGACCACGTCGGGCTGGTCGAACCCCACGAGGTGCCCGGCCCGGGGCACCCGGCGGACCCGGCCGCGCGGCGCGGCACGGGCATACCGCGCGGCGTCGACCATCAGCTGGTCGTAGACCCCGCCAGCGACGAGGACGGGAGCAGTCACCTCACGCAGGAGGCTCGGCCGGCACCGGGCCATGACCTCCCGCCAGGCCGCGCCGGTGGGTCCGAACCAGTACCCGCCCGCCACGACGTCGGCCACCAGCTCGGGCGGGTACAGACGCCCCAGCACGCGGTCGTTGACCTCGGTCATCCGGGCCGGCCCGAGGCGGTCGGTGACCACCGCCACCCCCCGGTAGGCCGCGGCCCCGGGCCCGCGCGGGACGGCCGCGCTGGAGAGCAGCACCAGGCCGGCCAGCCGACGGGGGTACGTCGACGCGTAGGCCATCGCGACGTACCCGCCCAAGGAGTGACCGACGAGCACCACGGGGTACTCGGCGGGCCCGTCCTCGACCGCGGCGGCGACCGCACCGACCGCCCGCTCGAGGGTGAACGGCTCCGCGGCCCGGGCGCCGTGCGCGGGCAGGTCGGGGGCGACCACCTGGAGCCGCGACCGCTCGGCCGCGGGCAGCGCGGCGATCCGGGTCACCTGAGGCCCCCACTGGGTGTGCGTCAGGCGGGAGCCGTGCACGAGGACGAGCCGCACCGTCGCCGGGCTCTCACGCTCAGCGCTCACAGCCAGCCGTTCTCCTCGGCCACCCGCACGGCGTCGCCCCGGTTGCGGGCCTCCGTCTTGCCGATCGCCGACGACAGGTGGTTGCGCACCGTGCCCTCGGAAAGGAAGACCGACGCGGCGATGTCGCTGACGCTGCCTCCATCGCGCGCCGCGCGCAGGACCTCGGCCTCCCGGGCGGTCAGGGGCGACTCGCCGACGGCGAGGCTGTCGGCGGCGAGGGTGGGGTCGACGACGCGCAGGCCGGTATGCACCCGGCGGACGGCGTCGGCCAGCTGCCGCGCCGGGGTGTCCTTGACGACGAACCCGCTGGCCCCCGCGACCAGCGCGCGGCGCAGGAACCCCGGCCGCCCGAACGTCGTGACGATGACGACCTTGACCTCGGGCATGGCCGCGCGCAGGCGACGGGTGGCCTCGATGCCGTCGATGCCCGGCATCTCCACGTCGAGCAGGGCGACGTCCGGCTGGGTGCGCTGGGCGGCCTCGACGACCTCGTCGCCCCGGCCCACCTCGGCGACCACGGTCATGTCCGGTTCGAGCTCGAGCAGCGTGGCCAGCGCCCCCCGAACGAGGGCCTGGTCGTCGGCCAGGAGCAGCCGGATGCTCACCGCGGGCGCGGAGCGGCAGGCTCCAGCGACGGTATGCCGCGCGCGGGCGGGCCCGTCGTCACCGCCGGGTCGGCGGTCTCCGGGGTGGGGACGGGAGCGCCGACGACGACCGCCAGGCGGAAGCCGCCCGGCGGGGGCGTCTCGACGACGACGTGGGCCCCGGCGGCGGCCGCCCGCTCACGCAGGCCCGACAGCCCGTGCCCGTCGCCCGGCGCGGCGTCTCCGGCGGCCCGCATACCCCGCCCGTCGTCGACGATCTCGATCCGGTCGGCCCCCAGCCGCACCGAGCACCGGTGCGCACCGCTGTGCCGGACGACGTTCGTGACGCCCTCGCGCAGGGTCCAGGCGAACAGCTCCCGCAGGGCGGAGGGCACCTCGTCGGTCGAGCCGGGCAGCTCGGCCTCGATCTCGGCCGCGTCCAGTGCCGCCCGGGCCCGGCTGATCTCACCCGGGAGCGTGAGGTCGCGGACCCCGTCGACGGTGAGGCGCACGTCGCGCAGGGCGTCGCGGGAGAGGCGCTGGATGTCGGCGATCTCGGCCCGAGCGCGCTCCGGGCTGACGTCGACCATGCGGTCGGCGAGCTCGGCCTTGACGGCGATGACGGTGAGCGAGTGCCCGAGGATGTCGTGGAGGTCGCGAGCGAGCCGGGCCCGCTCCTGCCCGATGACGAGCAGGGCGTTCTCCTCCTTGGCGGCGACGAGGTCGCGGCTGCGGCGCATCGCCGTCCAGATGCCGAGCACCGCGAACACCGCGAGGAACACCGAGAGGGCCACCCCGTCGGCGCCCTGCCAGCCCGTCACGGTGCGGGCCAGGGTCTCCGCGACGGCGGCCAGCACGACGGCGAGCGGCAGGCTGGCCCACCACGGCAGCAGGGTGACCGCGGCGACCGAGATGTAGACGGCCGCGCCCAGCCCGGAGGAGTGCACGGTGAGCACCATGACGACGCCGAGCGCCAGCAGCACGGCGAGGATGCCGACCGAGGAGGGCAGGACCCGACGCCACAGCTCCCCGCTCAGGCGGCGGGGCCGGGCCCACAGGAACGACCAGACGTAGACGGCCGAGAAGGCGAGGATGTCGAGGAGCCCGACCCAGCCGACGATCGCGCCCCGCTCGTCCCAGCCCTCCTGCACGGCCGGGGCGAGGAACAGCAGCCACACCCCGGCGCCGAGCGAGGCGAACCAGCTGAACCGGGTCTCGTAGCGCGTGTCCCCCAAGGGCTCGAAGGCCGCCATACGCAGGACGCTACCCCGGCTCACGGTCAGACCCGGGCCGTGTCCTTGCGGAAGCGCCACACCGCGCCGCCGCCGAAGACGACCAGCCAGGCCACGACGTTGGCCAGCCACGTCCACTGGAAGGCGTCGCCGGTGAGGGGTGCGTGCGCGAGCGAGGAGATGCCGTACATCGGGGTGAACTGGGCGATCCGCTGCAGCGTGGAGCCGTCCTCGAGGGGGACGAACAGCCCTCCGGCGAAGGCGAGCACGGCCAGGCCGGGTCCGATGAACTGCATGACGTTCTCGCTCGGCAGCAGGTAGCCCATGAAGAGGCCGAACGAGGCGAAGACAACCGACCCGACCCACGCGATCAACGCCGTCGCGACCCAGAGGCCGAGGGTGTCCATCTGCGCGTTGGTGAACCGCCCGCACAGGAACACCACGAGCACGGCGAGCGCGCCGAGCATCATGGCCACGAGGATCTTGACGCCCACGTAGACGACGGGCGAGAGCGGCGTCAGCCGCAGCTGGCGACTCCAGCCCTGCGCCCGTTCCGTCGCCACCATGGCCCCGCCGCCGGTGGCCGCGATCATGGCGCCGTAGGCGGCCATCGAGATCATGATGTAGGCGGCGACGTTGCCGTGACCGGCGTTCTGCGCCGAGTACGTCTGGCCCACACCGAAGAGGAAGAAGAAGAGGGCAGGCATCAGGAGCGTGAAGAGCATCGTGCGCCGGTTGCGCAGCACCCGGAGCAGCTCGATCCTCAGCAGCGTGGTGTTGAAGCCGCCCATGGGCGGGACCCGGCGGTCGTCGCGGGCGGCGGGAAGGGCGTCGCTGACGGCGCTGGTCATGATGTCGTCTCCTCGTGCTGGGGGGCGTCCGCCGTGAGCGCGATGAACGCGTCCTCGATGCCGCGCGACTCGATCTCGAGGTCGTGGGCGGCGGTCCGGGTGAGCAGGTAGCGGGCGACGGCGTCGGAGTCGGCGGAGTGGATGCGCACGATGTCGCCGCGCACCTCGACCGAGTCCGCGCCGGGCACGCCGGCCAGCAGCTCGGCGCTCACGCCCGGGATGGTGGCCCGCACGGTGCGGCCGGCGGCCATCGCCTTGATCTGCGAGGCGGTGCCGTCGGCGACGATCTCGCCCTGACGGACGAGGATGACGCGGTCGGCGTACTCGTCCGCCTCCTCCAGGTAGTGGGTCGCGAAGAGGATCGTGCGACCGCGCGTGGCGTCCTGGCGGATCGCGGCCCAGAAGTCGCGGCGACCGGTCACGTCCATGCCGGTCGTCGGCTCGTCGAGGATGAGCACCTCCGGCTCCGACAGCAGGGCCATGGCGAACCGGAGCCGCTGCTGCTGGCCCCCGGAGCACTTGGTGACCCTGCGGTCGCCGATGTCGGTGATGCCGGCGCGCTGCATCACCGAGTCGACGGAGGCGTGGTGGACGAAGAGCGACCCGGTCAGCTCGAGCGCCTCGCGGACGCTGATGTCCTTGAGCAGCCCCGCGGTCTGCATGACCGCGGCGACGAGGCCCTTGGCGATGGCGCTGCGCGGCGACTGGCCCAGCACGCTCACCGTGCCGGCGGTCGGCTCGGACAGCCCGAGGATCATGTCGATGGTGGTGGTCTTGCCGGCGCCGTTGGGGCCGAGGAAGGCGACGATCTCGCCGGGCTGGATGGTGAGGTCGATGCCGCGTACGGCGTGCACCGACCCGAAGTCCTTGCGTAGCCCGACCGCCGAGATCGCGGGTACTCCCCCGAGCACGCCGTCCGACCGTGTGGTGGCGGCCGTCGTAGTGGGTGTGGTGGTCATGGCACCCAGCATGGCGCGACTCGACGCGGCATACCCTGCGCGTTCGTCACGACTCACCCATGACGGTTGTCACGCGTCGGTCGCCGGACTCCTGAGACATCCGAGCCGCTGCCCCGGCGCCCTCTTCTCAGCACGTGCTGAGAAACAGGGGGCCGATGTCCGATATGCCGCACCAGAACTCATCACGTGCGGAGTAGTGGGCACGAGCGCAGAAGCAGGCCGGCGTCACGGCATACCCACGGCCGGTCGGTCGACCGCCGGCGTCAGCAGCCGACGAGCCGCTGAGCCAGGAAGCCCTCCACCTGGTCGAGGGCGACCCGCTCCTGCACCATCGAGTCGCGCTGGCGCACCGTCACCGCGTGGTCGTCGAGGGTGTCGAAGTCGACGGTGATGCAGAACGGCGTACCGATCTCGTCCTGGCGGCGGTAGCGCTTGCCGATCGCCCCGGCGTCGTCGAAGTCGACGTTCCAGTGCTTGCGAAGCTGCGCCGCCAGGTCGCGCGCCTTGGGCGAGAGGTCGGCGTTGCGCGAGAGCGGCAGCACGGCGGCCTTGACCGGGGCGAGGCGGGAGTCCAGGCGCAGGACGACGCGCTTGTCGACGCCGCCCTTGGTGTTGGGCGCCTCGTCCTCGGCGTAGGCGTCGACGAGGAAGGTCATCAGCGAGCGCGAGAGCCCGGCCGCGGGCTCGATCACGTAGGGCGTGTAGCGCTCCCCCGTGGTCTGGTCGAAGTAGACGAGGTCGGTGCCCGAGTGCGTCGAGTGCGTGGTGAGGTCGAAGTCGGTGCGGTTGGCGATGCCCTCGAGCTCGCCCCACTCGGAGCCGGTGAAGTTGAAGCGGTACTCGATGTCGACGGTGCGCTTGGAGTAGTGCGACAGCTTCTCCTTCGCGTGCTCGTAGTGCCGCAGGTGGTCGGCCTTGATACCGAGGTCGACGTACCACGCCGTACGCTCGTCGATCCACGTCTGGTGCCACGCCTCGTCCTCGCCGGGCTTGACGAAGAACTCCATCTCCATCTGCTCGAACTCGCGGGTGCGGAAGATGAAGTTGCCCGGCGTGATCTCGTTGCGGAAGGACTTGCCCACCTGGGCGATCCCGAACGGCGGCTTCTTGCGCGACGTGTTCATGACGTTGAGGAAGTTGAGGAAGATGCCCTGCGCGGTCTCGGGCCGCAGGTAGGCCAGCCCCGACTCGTCCTCGACGACGCCGAGGTAGGTCTTGAGCATCATGTTGAAGTCGCGCGGCTCGGTCCACTTGCCGCGGGTGCCGCAGTTGGGGCAGGCGACGTCGGTCAGCGACACCGAGTCGGGGTCGACGTCATCGCCCTTGGCCGACGCCTTCGCGGCGACCGCCTCCTGCAGGTGGTCGGCCCGGAACCGCTTGTGGCAGGACAGGCACTCGACGAGCGGGTCGGAGAAGGTGCCGACGTGGCCGGACGCCACCCACGTCTGACGGGGCAGGATGATCGAGGAGTCGAGCCCCACGACGTCGTCACGCTGCGTCACCATCGCCTTCCACCACTGGCGCTTGATGTTCTCCTTGAGCTCCACGCCGAGGGGCCCGTAGTCCCACGCCGACCTCGTCCCGCCGTAGATCTCGCCGCTGGGGAAGACGAAGCCGCGGCGCTTGCAGAGGCTGACGACGGTGTCGACGGTGGTCCCGGGGGACGTCAGGCTGGCCATGGCGCTCAGGCTATCGGCCCGCGCCCCGTACCCTGTCGCGGTGGCCCTGCCCCTGCGCTCCCGCGTCGAGCACGCGGCATACCCCGTCCTGGAGCGGCTCAACCGGCTTCCCCGGCTGCTGCCGTTCCTGCTCGCCCTCGGCCTGCTCGTGGTCGGGATCCTCGTGCCGCGGTGGGGGTTCCTGGCCACGGCGGTCGTCGGTCTCGTCGTCGCCTTCCTCGTCTACGTCACGTGGCCGCGGCTCACCCTGCCCGAGAAGTTCATGCGGCTCGCGGTGCTCGCGGTGGTCGTGGCGGTGACCGTCGTGCAGGCCGTGCCGCGGGGCTGACGAACAAGTTTGACAATCATTCTCATTCTCGCTTCACTGGCCGTATGCGCTGCACCCTCCTCGCTCCGGCTGTCGCATCCACCCTCGCCGCCCTCGCGGTCGTGGCGGGGTGTTCCAGCGGCGGGGCCGCCTCGCCCGCGGCCCCCGGCGCGGGGTCGCCCCTGCCGGTCGTCGCGTCCTTCTACCCGCTGCAGTTCGCGGTGCAGCAGGTGGGCGGCCCGCTCGTCAGCGTCACCAGCCTCACCAAGCCCGGCGCCGAGCCGCACGACCTCGAGCTCAGCCCGCAGGACGTCGCCGCGGTGAGCGACGCAGGGCTGGTCGTCTACTCCCGCGGCTTCCAGCCGGCGGTAGACACCGCCGTCGACCAGGAGGGCTCGGCGCACGCGTTCGACGTCGCGCCGACCGCGCACCTCGACCTCGCGGCCCCGCCGGAGGGCGACGACCCGACTGCCGCGGCGACGGCGACGGCCGACCCCGCGTCCGGCCTGGCATCCGCGCGCGACCCGCACTTCTGGCTCGACCCCCAGCGGTATGCCGCGGTCGTCACGGCGATCGGCGCGCGGCTCGGGCAGGCCGACCCGGCCCATGCCGCCGACTACACCGCCAACGCCGCCCGGTTCGTCGCCACCCTCGGAACCCTCGACGCCGACCTCAAGACCGGGCTGGCCACGTGCACGAACCGCGACCTGGTGACGAGCCACGCGGCGTTCGGCTACCTCAGCCAGCGCTACGGCTTCACCCAGGTGGCCATCTCGGGGCTCTCCCCCGACGTCGAGCCCTCGGGGTCGCGGCTGGCCGAGATCGCCGACTTCGTCAAGGCGCACGCCGTGCGGACGATCTACGCCGAGACGCTCGTGGAGCCGGCCTTCGCGCAGACCGTCTCGCGCAGCACCGGGGCCACCGTCGCGACCCTCGACCCCATCGAGGGGCTGACCACCGCCTCCGCCGGGCGCGACTACCTTGAGGTCATGCGGTCCAACCTCGCGACCCTGAGGGCCGGACAGGGCTGCTCGTGAGCGGGCCTCCCGTGGTGTCCATCTCCCACGCGGCGTTCGGCTACGGCGACACGACGGTCGTGCGCGACGTCACCCTCGACGTGCACGCCGGTGAGGTCGTGGCCGTCCTCGGCCCGAACGGCGCCGGCAAGTCGACCATCGTCAAGGGCCTGCTCGGGCTGAGCACCGTCGTGGCGGGCGACGTCCGTCTGTTCGGCGAGCCGGTCGCCCAGTTCGGCGACCACGCCCGGCTGGGGTACGTGCCGCAACGGCACACCCTCACCGGTTCGGTGCGCGCCACCGCGGAGGAGATCGTCTCGACCGGCCGCCTCGTCCGTCAGTCGTGGTGGGGCCGCCCCTCGGCCACCGACCGGCAGGTCATCGCCCGGGCGCTGGAGGTCGTCGGGCTCGCCGACCGCGCCGGCGCCGACGTGAGCACGCTGTCGGGCGGCCAGCAGCGCCGCGTCCTCATCGCCCGGGCCCTCGCCGCCCAGCCCGAGGTCCTCGTCATGGACGAGCCCACGGCCGGTGTCGACACCGCCAACCAGCACGTCCTCGCCGAGGTGCTCGGCCGGCTCGCCGACCAGGGCGTCACCATGCTGATCGTCACCCACGAGATGGACGCCTTCGCCGACGTCGTCACCCGGGTCGTCGTCGTCGACCGCGGCGGGGTCACCTTCGACGGCAGCCGCGACACGTTCCTGGCCCGCGAGTCCGAGGTGCTGCACGAGCACCACACCCACCACCACGACGACGAGCCCGACCGCCGGGCCGGCCGGCGCACCGTCACCGGGGGCGTCCACCATGACTGACCTGTTCGCCTACGACTTCATGCAGCGGGCCCTCATCGCCGCGCTCATGGTCGGCCTGGTGGCGCCGCTCGTCGGCGTGTTCCTCGTGCAGCGCAAGCTCTCCCTGATCGGCGACGGCATGGGCCACGTCGCCCTGGCGGGTGTGGCGGTCGGCCTCGTCCTCAACACCTCGCCCGTCTGGGCCGCCCTCGTCGCCGCGGTCGCCGCCGCGGTCGTCATCGAGCTGATCCGGGCGTCGGGGCGCACCCAGGGCGACGTCGCCCTCGCCGTCATCTTCTACGGCGGCATCGCCGCCGGCGTCGTCATCATCAGCAAGTCGGCGCAGGGCACCCCGGCCAACCTCACGGCCTACCTCTTCGGCGCCATCACGACGGTGCGCAGCGGCGACCTCGTGGTCTTCGCCGTGCTCGGGGTGCTGGTGCTGCTCACGACGTGGCTGCTGCGGCCCCGGCTCTTCGCGGTGGCGAGCGACGAGGAGTATGCGCGGGCCATGGGGATGCCCGTGCTCGCCCTCAACATCGCGCTGGCCGTGCTCACCGCCGTGACCGTCGTCGTCTCGATGCGCATCGTCGGGCTGCTGCTCATCAGCGCGCTGATGATCGTGCCCAACGCGGCGGCGCAGCTGCTGGGCAACAGTTTTCGCGCGACGATGCGCTGGGCTGTCGCTATCGGCGTCGTCTGCGCGGTCGGGGGCGTCGTCGTCTCCTACGAGGCCGACACCCCGTCGGGCGGCACCATCGTCGTCCTCGCCATCGGTGTGTTCGTCCTCGCCTCGGTGGGACGGGCCCTCGGCACCCGGCTCAGGGCCCGGCGGCACGCGCGCGCCGAGGTGCATCCGCACGAGCACGGCCTGGAGTGCGGGCATCCGGCCCTGCCTCACGGCGGCCACGTCGACTACCTCCACGACGGCCACCGGCACGCGCCGCACGAGGGGCACTACGACGAGCACGCCCGCGCGACCACACCGGCCACCCCGGCCACACCGGGGGCGCCGATCACCACCGGACGCGACGAGGCGGGGCACCGATGACCGGCACCCGGCCCGCGCGGCGCCTGACCAAGCAGCAGCTGGCCGTCGCCGACGCCCTCGGCGACACGACCGACTTCACCTCGGCCCAGGACCTGCACGCCCGGATTCGCGCGGCGGGGCACCCCGTGGGGCTGGCCACGGTCTACCGCGCCCTCCAGGCGCTCAGCGAGGACGGCGACGTCGACGTCCTGCGCACCGGCGACGGCGAGGCGGTCTACCGCCGGTGCAGCACCGGGGCCCACCACCACCACCTGGTCTGCCGGTCCTGCGGGCGAACGGTCGAGGTCGAGGGTCCGACGGTCGAGCGCTGGGCCGACAGCGTGAGCGCCGAGCACGGGTTCCGCGACGTCACCCACACCCTGGAGATCTTCGGCACCTGCGCCGACTGCGCCGACCGAGCCGACCGAGTGGGCTGAGCCGTCGCAGAGCCGCGCGGCTCAGTCGGTCCAGTCCAGGCGCATCGCCAGCAGCACGTCCAGGGCTACGGAGTCGCCGTCTCGCCCGCCCTTTCCGGTCTGCAGCGGCGGCGGGGTCGGCTCGACGTGCACCGTCCGCCAGCGACCGAAGCGCTCCGGCGCGACCACCAGCTGGTAGTAGCGGCCGTCCTCACCGACGCCGATCGCGCCGTCGCGGCGCAGGTACCAGCCGGTGACGTCCGTCTTGTAGCGGCCGCCTCCCGACCACGGGCGCGCCGTCAGCGGCTCGGTCGGCAGCCCCCGGGCCACGGCGTCGGCCACGAACCGGTCGACGAGCACCTGGGCCTTGGCCGACTCCCGCTCGTCGCGGCGGCGCTGTTCGGCCACGTGGTAGTCGGCGCGCTCCGCGGCGCCCGAGGACCCCGAGGCCCCTGCGTCAGGAGCACCGTCGCCATCCGCCATCTGACCCCTCCTCCGATGTGAGCTCCCCGTGCCGGCCCGTCCCGCCGAGGGTAGCTGTCACCCCTCGCCGGCGGACGCCCCACGGGCCCCCCCAGGGTTCAAGCCAGGAGAAGGGGGTAACCCTTCGATGAGGAGAACTGATCGCGGTCCTCGGCGCTTCCATTCCGTCCAGCAGCCGGCGGGGGCCGAGAGTCATCCATCGGCGGTCTGCTCCCCCTGAGATCCACCACACGGCCGCGTGCGCGCGGTCGAGCTGGCCCGTGCCCGGGCCGGTCATCCATCTGCGCTCCGGCGCCGACGAAAGAGGACCACCATGACCGAGGGATACGACGCTTCCTCCGCGCCGCGGCGCACCGAGCTGGGCGACCCGCCCTACACCGACGAGTCTGTTCTGGTCGACGAGTACGTGGTCGACGAGTACGCCGTCATCACCCCCACGTCCGGCGCGTACGCCGAGGGCGCCACGTCCGGCGAGGACTCCACGACCGCCGTCGCCACCGACCAGGCCAAGCAGGTCGGGCAGGACGCCCTCCAGGGTGGCCAGCACGTCGCCGGTGTGGCCGTCGACCAGGCCAAGTCGGTCGCCGGTGAGGCCGGCACGCAGGCCAAGAACCTTCTCGGAGAGGCTCGTTCGCAGCTCACCGACCAGGCCGGCACCCAGCAGAACAACCTCGCGACGTGGCTCCACACCATCGTCGAGGAGCTCGACCAGATGGTCGACCGCAGCTCCGGCACCGAGCAGTCGGGACCGGCCACCGCCCTCGTGCGGCAGGTCTCCGAGCGCACGCGCGGAGCCTCGACCTGGCTGCAGGACCACGAGCCCGCCGACCTGCTCGCGCAGACCTCGCGCTTCGCCCGTCAGCGTCCGGGCATGTTCCTGGCCCTCGCCGCCGTCGGTGGCGTGCTGGCCGGCCGGCTCACCCGTGGCCTGACGGCGGACGCCCCGGCATCGACGAGCCACGGCACCGGCACCGGCGCCGACTCCTACGAGGTCTCCACCGTGGCGGTCGCGACCCCGGTGACCCCCGTGGCCGCGAGCACCTACGCGCCGGTGACCCCGGTCGCCGACGACGCCTACCTCGTGGAGCCCGTCTCCACGCAGGGCCTGCGGTGAGCACCACGGACAACGGGTTCGACCCTCGCGGCGCCGCTCGCGGCGTCGACGACCGACCCATCGGTGAGGTGTTCAGCGCCGTCACCGCCGACCTCTCGACCCTGATCCGTCAGGAGGTCGCGCTCGCCAAGGCGGAGCTCCGGCAGAGCGCCACCCAGGCCGGAGGTGCGGCCGGCAAGCTCGGCGGCGCCGGCGTCGCCGGGCACATGGTCCTGCTCTTCGTCTCCATCTCGGCGTGGTGGGGCCTCGGGCAGTTCATCGGCAACCAGTGGTCCGCCCTCGTCGTCGCGGCCTTCTGGGCCGTCGTGGCCGCCGTGCTCTACAGCTCGGGCCGCTCCCAGCTCAAGCAGGTCGACGGCCTGCCCCGCACCACCGAGACCACCAAGCAGATCGCCCCCGCACTCGCCGGACACGAGGAGACATCATGACCACGAACGACACCCAGTACACCGACGTCACAGGGGTCGCTGCGGCGGACCCCAACGACCCCGACCAGATCCGTCGGCAGATCGAGGCGACCAGGGCCGACCTGAGCCACAACGTCAACGCCCTCTCGGAGAGCGTCAAGCCCGGCAACGTCGCCCGCCGTCAGGTGGACAAGGTCATGGGCGGCGCCGCCGACCTCAAGGACAAGGTGATGGGTGTCGCCGACGACGCGACGTCCTCCACCGGCAGCGCCGTCGGCGACGCCGCGGGCAGCGTCAAGGACGCCGCCGGTGCCGCGCCCGGCGCGGTGCGCTCCCGTACCCGCGGCAACCCGGTCGCCGCCGGGCTGGTCGCGTTCGGCGTGGGCTGGCTCGTCGCGTCCCTCATCCCGGCCTCCTCGGCCGAGCAGCAGGCCGCGACCGCCCTCAAGGAGAAGGCGCAGCCCCTCGCCGACGAGGTGACCCAGGCGGCCAAGGACGTCGCGAGCAACCTGCAGCAGCCGCTGCAGGAGGCGGCCGCCGAGGTCAAGAGCACCGCCACCGACGCCACGGCGACGGTCAAGGACGAGGCGTCGACGACCGCCCAGGACGTCGCCGGCACTGCTCACGAGGCGGCCGGCACGGTCAAGGACCAGGCCACCAGCTGATCTGCCCCGGCTCACCGTGATGGCGGTGGATCCGACCCCTCCCCAGGGGGTGGATCCACCGCCATCATTCGTTCGGCGTCGGTATGCCGAGGATCGCGTCCAGCTCGTCAGGTGAAAGGTCGACACCCGGGAAGGACGCGACGCGTCCCACGGGGAACGAGCCGACCACCTTGAGCAGCTCGGGGTCGTCCGCGTCGCCGAGCAGGCCGCGCAGGGCCACCCGCATCCCCGGGCCGGCCACCGGGTCGGCGACCACCTCGTCGATCGACGACCGCGCCGAGAGCGGGAAGCGAACGTCGTCGCCGTGCACCTCGACCGACGCCGAGAGCCGCACGTCACGGCTCGAGGCGCCCACCTCGACGAGATAGGCGCCGCCCTCGACGACCCAGCCGTCGACGCGGACGTCGTAGTAGGCGAGGTCGTCTCGCGCGACGGACAGCTCGACGGTGCGGGACTCCCCCGCGGGCACGGTCACCTTGGCGTAGGCCCGCAGCTCGCGAGGGGCACGCACCACCGCCGAACCCGGCCGACCTGCATACAGCTGCACCACCTCCGCGCCGTCGCGCGAGCCGGTGTTGGTGACGACGACCGACGCGACCAGCCCTCCGTCGAGGCCGGCCGCCACCTCGAGGTCGGCGTAGGCGAACGTCGTGTAGGACAGCCCGTGGCCGAAGGGGTACGAGACCGGGATCTCCCGCGCGTCGTACCAGCGATATCCGACGAACAGGCCCTCGCCGTAACGGACGTGGCCGAACTCGCCCGGGAAGTCGAGGTAGGCCGGAGAGTCCTGCAGGCGTACGGGCACCGTCTCCGCGAGCCGCCCGGAAGGGTTGACCACGCCGTGGAGGACGTCCGCGAGCGCCCCGCCGCCGGCCTGCCCCAGGAGCCACCCCTCGACCACGGCCGGCACCCGGTCGGCGAACGACGAGAGGCGCACCACGCCGCCGTTGGAGACCACGACGACGGTGCTCGGGTTGGCCGCGAGAACGGCGTCCACCAGGGCCAGCTGGTCGCTGGGCAGCTCGATGTCGCGGCGGTCGAAGCCTTCCGACTCGGCCGCGTCCGGCAGCCCGACGAAGACGACCGCGACGTCGGCGTCGGCCGCCGTCCGCACCGCCTCGGCGACGAGGTCCGTCCCCGCGGGCGGCTCGGGCGCGCCGGCGAGGGAGAACCCGGCCGCGAAGGTCACCCGGCCGGGGGCCAGCGCGCGCAGGGCGTCGAGGGCGTTGTCGAGGCGGGTGGGGTTGATCTGCGAGCTGCCGGCGCCCTGGTAGCGAGGGGTGCGGGCGAACTCACCGACCACCGCCACCGACGCGTCCGGCGCGAGGGGCAGCAGGTCGCCCTCGTTGCGCAGCAGGACGACCGCGGCCGCAGCAGCCTCGCGCGCGAGGGCGTGGTGGGCGTCGAGGTCGACGGTCGCGTCCGCCCGCCGTCCGGCGACGACGCGGTTCGCGAGGTCGGCCACGCGGCCGGCCGCGGTGTCGAGCACGGCCTCGTCGAGGTCACCCGACCGCACGGCGGCCACGACCTGGGCGTCGGTGCGCCCGCCGCTGGCGGGCATCTCGAGGTCGAGCCCGGCGCGCAGGCCCGCCACCCGGTCGTCCACGGCGCCCCAGTCGCTCATGACGAGACCGTCGAACCCCCACTCCTCCCGCAGCACCTGCGTGAGCAGCCACGGGTGCTGCGACGCGTACACGCCGTTGATGCGGTTGTAGGAGCACATCACCGTCCACGGGTGCGCCGTCGTGACGACCCGGTGGAAGCCGCGCAGGTAGATCTCGCGCAGGGGCCGCGGGTCGACGTCGGCGCTGACGCGGAGCCGGTCTCCCTCCTGGTTGTTCACCGCGAAGTGCTTGAGGGACGCGCCCACCCCCTGGCTCTGCAGGCCACGCACGAGGGCCGAGCCCAGGGTGCCGCTGACGAGCGGGTCCTCCGAGAGGTACTCGAAGTTGCGGCCGCACAGCGGGGAGCGCTTGATGTTGATGCCCGGGCCCAGCAGCACGCCGACGCCGTGCGCCTGCGCCTCCCGCCCGAGCGCCTGACCGACCCGCTCGAGCAGGGCGGGGTCCCAGGTCGAGCCCAGGGCGACGGCCGGCGGGAAGCACGTGGCCGGCTCGCTCTCCTGCAGGCCGACGTGGTCGCCGCCCTCCCGTTGCTTGCGCACGCCGTGCGGCCCGTCGGCCAGGGCGGTCGACGTCACCGCCCCGGCCGCCTTGGTGAGCCAGAAGGTCGCACCGCTGGTGAGGGACGCCTTCTCCTCCAGCGTCAGCGCGGCCACCGCGTCGGCGGCGGCGCGGCGACTCTCGTCGCGCGAGGTCGTCACGACCGGGGGACCTTCGTCGCGCCCGACCGGGAGCTCTTGGGGGCCGATGGCGGCGGCACGACCGGACCGATGTCGCCGTCCGGCGCCTCGTCGAGGTCGACCATGACGGGGGCGTGGTCGCTCGGCCCGGAGCCTTTGCGGGCCTGGCGGTCCACCCAGGCGGCACGCACCCGCTCGGCGACCGGCGCACCCGCCAGGGCGAGGTCGATCCGCATACCGAGGTCCTGGTGGAACATCCCCGCGCGGTAGTCCCAGTAGGTGAACACCCGCTCCTGCGGCCAGCGTTCGCGGACGACGTCGTGCAGTCCGGTGTCGACCAGCCGGCGCAGGGCCTGGCGCTCGGGGGCGGTGACGTGGGTATGCCCGGCGAAGGCGTCAGGGTCGAAGACATCGGCGTCGGCGGGGGCGATGTTCATGTCGCCGCACACGATGACCTCGTCCGGGCCGGCCGCCACGACCGCGCTGAGGGCGTCGAGCCAGGCCAGCTTGTAGACGTAGTGGTCGGAGTCGGGCTCCCGGCCGTTGGGCACGTAGAGCGAGTGGACCCGGACGCCGGCGCACGTCGCGGCCAGCGACCGCGCCTCCTGCTCACCCTCCGGGTCGGGATACCCCGGGGCGCCGTCGACGCCGCGCACGACGTCAGCCAGCCCGACGCGCGAGAGCAGCGCGACACCGTTGAAGCCGCCCTGCCCGTGGTGCGCGACCTCGTAGCCCCGCTCCGCGAGCTCGGCGCCCACCTCGGTGTCGAAGGCGACGTCACTCAGCTTGGTCTCCTGCAGGCACACGACGTCCGGCTGCCGGTCGTCCAGCCACCCCAGGAGCCGGGGTTTGCGCTGCTTGACCGAGTTCACGTTCCAGGTGGCGATCCGCACGTCGTCACGCTAACCGACCCGGTCGGCGCGCGGTCCTCAGCCGGCGACCGCGGCGGCCTGCTCCTGGGCCCGGTCGACGTGGTGACAGGCCGCCGCATGCTCGCCCGGCGACCCAGCCGGGCCGACCGACAGCAGCTCGGGCTGCGTCTGCGAGCACACGTCCGTGGCCAGGGGGCAGCGCGTGTGGAACCGGCACCCGCTCGGGGGCGAGGTCGGCGAGGGCGGGTCACCGGCAAGCACGATCCGGCCCCCCATCCGGCGGCGCCGCTGCCGGTCGACGTGGGGCGACGCCGAGAGCAGAGCCTGGGTGTAGGGGTGCGACGGTGCGTCGAACAGGCTTGCCGTCGTGGCCGTCTCGGCCAGACGCCCGAGGTACATCACCGCGGTGCGGTCGGAGACGTGGCGCACCACCCCGAGGTCGTGGGCGATGAAGACGAGCCCGATGTGCAGCCGGCGCTGTAACGAGCGCAGCAGGTTGATGACCTGCGCCTGCACCGACACGTCGAGTGCCGACACGGGCTCGTCGCACACCAGCACGGCTGGCTCCAGCGCGATCGCCCGGGCGATGCCGATGCGCTGGCGCTGGCCACCGGAGAACTGGTGGGGGAAGCGGCTCATCATGTCGGGCGAGAGGTTCACGAGACCCAGCAGCTCGGCCACCCGCTCACGCCGGGCCGCCGCCGTGCGCACCGTCTGGTGCACGACGAGCGGCTCCGAGACGAGGTCGAAGACCGTCAGACGCGGGTTGAGCGAGGTGTAGGGGTCCTGGAAGACCATCTGGATGTCGCGGCTCAGCGCCCGCCGCTCCCCCCGCCGCATCGACCCCACGTCGCGTCCCGCGACGGTGATCGTGCCCGTGTCGGGACGCTCGAGCCCGACGAGCATCCGCGCGAGCGTCGTCTTGCCGCAACCGGACTCGCCGACGATGCCGAGCGACTCCCCGCGGCGCACGACGAGGCTGACGTCGTCGACGGCGCTGACCCGGGTGCGGCCGAACCCGGCGCGCCCCACGTGGAAGGTCTTGGTCAGGTGGGTCGCGTCGAGCACGACGTCCTGCTGGTCAGCGGCGGACATCGAGCACCTCCTGGCTCCGCAGACAGGCGGCCTGGCGGCCGGGAGCCACCGACGTCAGCTCGGGCCGGGTCTCGCGGCACGCATCGAGCGCCCAGGTGCAGCGCGGGTGGAACGCGCAGCCCGACGGCAGCGCGCTGGGCACGGGCGGACTGCCCGGGATCACCGGGAGCTCCGAGCCGATGTGGCCGAGGGTGGGCACCGAGGTGAGCAGCGCCTCGGTGTAGGGGTGGGCCGGACGGTCGAACAGCGCGTCGGCGTCGGCCCGCTCGACGATGCGACCGGCATACATCACCGCCACCTTGTCGGCGACCTCGCAGACGACCCCGAGGTCGTGGGTGATGAGAAGGACCCCCATGTTCAGCTCCTGCCGTAGCCGGTCGAGCAGCTCGAGGATCTGCGCCTGCACGGTCACGTCGAGCGCCGTCGTGGGCTCGTCGGCGATGAGCAGCTCGGGCTCGAGGGCGATGGCCATGGCGATGAGCAGGCGCTGGCGCATACCGCCGGAGAACTGGTGGGGGTAGCTGTCGACCCGCCCCCGTGCGCCGGGTATGCCCACGAGCTCGAGCATCTCGATGGCGCGGCTGCGCGCCTGCTTGCGGCTCGCCCCCTCGTGCTGGCGGTAGAGCTCGCCGATCTGGTCGCCCACCGAGAGCACGGGGTTGAGAGCCGACAGGGCGTCCTGGAAGACGAGGCTCATCGTGGCGCCCCGCAGCCGGCGCAGCTGCTCGGGCGTGGCGGTGCGCAGGTCGTGGCCGGCGACCTCGACGACCTCGGAGGTGACCGTCGTGGTGCGGGGGTCGTGCAGCCCCATGACCGCCCGGGCGGTGACCGACTTGCCCGAGCCCGACTCACCGAGCAGCGCGAGCAGCTCGCCGCGGGCGAGGTCGAGGCTGACGTCGCGCACCGCGGGGATCGGTCCCCGGCGGCTGTCGAAGCTGACCGACAGGCCCTGCAGGCGCAGGGCGGGGACCGCGGCGTCGCGGCCCGGCTTCGGGGTCGCGGCGGGCTCGCGCCGCGCCTGACGAACGGCCACCGGGCTCCTCGGGGTCGACGGGAGGTGCTGAATTACGTCACCCACTGTAGCGGGATGCCGAACTTTGTCCATCACCTTGACGATCACGCCGGAATCTTGCAAGACTCCCCGTCAGACGGCCGGTGTCCCTCATCGTCCGCAGCCCGCCCGCCGGCCGCCGCCGGCCCCGAAGGAGACCACGCGTGCTCGAACCCTCCAGCCAGTACAAGCAGTACCGCTCGTACGAGTACCTCGAGGCCGGGGTCGACTACCCCGACCTCCCGATGGCCAAGGAGGTGGGCCGCGTCCCGGCCTATGCGGGTCTCGACCTCTCGTCCGACCAGGCCGCCCGCGCCGAGCAGCTGCTGCGCGACAACGTCGTGATCTCCCTGCACGACCACCCGTCGATCTTCCCCGAGAACCTGAAGCGGGACATGACGGAGTACATCCGCACCGGGCGCGAGCTGACCGGCTTCGAGGGCCTGGCCCGCTCCGGGATGACCGCGGTGTTCGACAACGTCATGGACGGCACCTGCTGCATCAGCAGCAACGGTGGCTGGAAGTGGGTCGACGTCCTGCACGACCTCGGGATGCGCATGTCGGACCTCGCTCACCAGGACTACCTCGTCAAGGGCGAGTCGCTCCAGGACATCCGCGACGCCCACGCCGAGGACAAGCTGGCGCTCGTCTTCGGGCTCGAGGCGGCCACGATGATCGAGAACGAGGTCGACCGGCTCGACATCCTCTACGGGTTCGGCGTCCGCCAGATCGGCATCGCCTACTCGGAGGCCAACTACCTCGGCAGCGGGCTCAAGGAGCGCGGCGACGGCGGCCTGACGTACTTCGGCGAGAAGGCCGTGACCCGGATGAACAAGCTGGGCTTCGCCATCGACATCTCGCACTCCGGCGACGTCACCTCGATGGACGTCATCAAGCACTCGACCAAGCCGATCTTCATGACCCACTGCGGGTCGCGCGAGGTGTGGCCGACGAACCGGATGAAGCCCGACGCGGTCATCAAGGCCATGGCGGAGCGCGGTGGGGTCATCGGCCTCGAGGCGGCCCCGCACACGACGCTGTCCGAGGCCCACCCGGCGCACTCGCTGGAGTCGGTGATGGACCACTTCACACACCTCGTCGACGTCGTCGGCATCGACCACGTGGCCTTCGGTCCCGACACCCTGTTCGGCGACCACGTCGGCCTGCACGACGCGTTCAGCAGCAACCTGTCCATCGGGCAGGCGCACGGCATGGTCGAGTTCGAGAAGCAGCCATACGTCGACGGTCTGGAGAACCCCGCGGAGTGCTTCTCCAACATCATCGGCTGGCTCGTGCAGCACGACTACTCCGACAGCGAGATCTCTGCCGTCGTCGGCGGCAACATCGTCCGAGTGCTCGAGGAAGTGTGGGTCTGATGCGTACACCCCGGCTGGTCCATCTCGCCCGCGTCGTCGCCGTCGGCGCTGTCGTGGCGATCGTCTCCGCGTGCGCCCCCAGCGCCCCGTCGTCCAGCGGCGGCGCCACCACCGGCGCCGGCGGCTCCGGCGGCTCCGACGTCCTCAACATCGCCACGACGACCGATGTCGTCAACCTCAACCCGATGCTCGGCAACAGCCGCACCGACAGCTGGGTCACCGACCTGATGTACCCCCGGCTGCTGAGCATCAACGCCGACGGCTCGAAGCAGCCCTACCTCGCCACGAAGTGGGGCTACAGCGACGACGGCAAGACCGGCTTCTTCGAGATCCGCGACGACTTCCAGTGGAGCGACGGCCAGAAGCTCACCGCCTCCGACGTCGCCTACAGCATCAACACGATCAAGACCCAGAACCCCAAGGGCGGCGTCGTCAACGGGTTCATGACCAACCTCGACAAGGCCACGGCCGTCTCCCCCACCCGGGTGGAGCTCGCCCTCAAGCAGCCCGACAGCATCGTCATCCCGGAGGTCGGCTTCTGGATGACCGTCGTGCCCGAGCACGTCTTCAGCAAGTACCCGAAGATGGACGACTTCCCCAACAACAGCAGCTGGGTCAGCGCCGGCCCCTACAAGCTGACGTCCATCGCCAAGGGCCAGAGCTACACCCTGGAGCGGGTCACCCCGTACCCCATGGCCCCCGGCGGCACCCCGACCCTCTCCAAGGTCGTCTTCAAGGTCTACCCGGACGTCAACACCGAGATCCTGGCGCTGAAGAAGGGCGACGTCGACGTCATCGCCAACGCGCTGCCGCCGGCCCAGGTGGCCAACCTCAAGAGCACCGACGGCATCACGGTCGCCGAGGTGCCGGGCCTCGGCTTCACACACATGACCTACAACATGACGCGCAAGCCGATGGACAACCCCCTGGTGCGGCAGGCGCTCGCTCACGCGGTCGACTACAGCTCGATCCGGTCGGTGGCGGTTCAAGGCCAGGCGGTCACCGCCAACAACAGCCCGATCACCGACTCGCTGAAGCAGTTCGCGAACCCCGCGCTCAAGGAGTATGCGTTCGACACCCAGAAGTCGAAGGACCTGCTCGCGCAGGCCGGGGTCAGCAACCTCTCGCTGACGATGATCTACTCGCTGCAGGACCCGGTCATCGCGGCCTGGGCCACCCTGGTCAAGGAGAGCGCGGCGCAGGCCGGCATCACGATCAACCTCCAGGGCCTCGACCGCAACACCTACCTCGCCAAGACCAACGCGGGTGACTACGACATCTACGCCGGGTCCTTCGCGATCATGGACGAGCCCGTCTCGAACATGGCGCTTCAGTACCTGCCCAAGGGTGCGATCAACTACTCGCAGGTCAACGACCCGAAGCTGACCGACGCGATCCAGAAGGCCCAGGGGACCGTCGACCCCGCGGCCCAGAAGGCGCTCGTCCAGCAGGCCGCGACCTACGTGCACGAGAACATGATCGACAACATCATGTACGTGCAGAACCTCAACGTGGCATACAGCAACAAGTTCGGCGGTTTCGTCACGAAGCCGAGCGAGCTGCTCTCCATCATCGACCCGGCCTCGCTGGCGAACGTGAAGAAGAAGTAGCCGCCGGTATGCCCCCCCTCGCCTGGTTCGCAGTGCGCCGGATCGCCTACGGGCTGATGACCCTGTGGTTCGCGGTCACCATCACGTTCCTGCTCCTGCGCCTGCTTCCGGGCGACCCGGCCCAGGCCATCGCCTCGACCAACATGGACGCGGCGATGCGCCAGGACCTGCTCACCAAGTACGGCCTCACCGACCCGCTGCCGATCCAGTACGGCAAGTACCTCGTGCAACTGGTGCAGGGCAACCTCGGGACGTCGTTCAGCCAGTCGGAGCCGGTCACCACCGTCCTGCTGGCCCGGCTCCCCTGGACCCTGCTGCTCACCGGTTCGGCCCTCCTCGTGACCGTCGCCGTGGGCATCCCCCTGGGGGTGCTCGCGGCGACGCACGCGGGCCGGTTCACCGACCGCGTCGTGCAGGTCATCGGCGTCGTCGGCCAGTCGCTCTTCGTCCCGAGCGTGGGCATCCTCTTCCTCTACGTCTTCGGCCTGCAGCTACGGCTCCTGCCCATCGGCGGCGCCGTCGACGAGGACGTCTACGGGGTGGAGTGGTACCTCAACGTGCTGCGCCACCTGATCCTGCCCTGCGCGAGCCTGGTGCTCGTGGCCCTGGGGAGCTACGTGCTCACCCTGCGGTCCACCCTCATCGACGCGCTCGGCGAGGACTTCTGCACCCTGGCCCGGGCCAAGGGCACCCCGGAACGGCTCGTCGTCTGGAAGCACGGGCTGCGCAACGCCCTGCTGCCGACGACCACGCTGCTCGGGCTGCAGCTCGGCTTCATGGTGGGCGGGGCCGTGCTCACCGAGACGATCTTCGCCTACCCCGGTGTGGGCCGGGCCATCTTCGACGCGGTCATCCGGCTCGACTTCCCCGTGCTGCAGGGCGCGTTCGTCGTGCTGGCGGCGACCGTCGTCGTGGCCAACATGCTCACCGACCTGGCCTACGGCCTCCTCGACCCGCGGGTGCGCACCTCATGACCGCCATCCTCACGACCGAGGTCGAGACCGAGCCCATCGGCCAGCAGGAGGGCGCCGCGGCGGCCACCTGGTACGCGTTCCGGCACAACCCGATGGGCGTGGGCGCCGCGGTGCTCATGCTGCTGCTCGTCCTCGTCGGCCTGTGCGCGCCGCTCCTAGCGCCCTACCCGTCCGGGTTCAGCCAGGACGTCCTGCAGGCCCCCTCGTCCGCCCACTGGTTCGGCACCGACAACCTCGGCCGCGACGTCTTCGCCGAGGTGGTCTGGGGCACCCGCATCTCGATGATCGTGGGCAGCTGTGCCTCCCTGCTGGCGATCGCGTTCGGCGTGCTGGTCGGGATGCTCAGCGCGTACTTCCCCAAGGTCGACACCGTGCTCAGCGTCATCGTCGACCTGTCGCTGTCGCTCCCGGTGCTGCCGCTGATGATCCTCGTGGCCGCCCTCGCCGGCCCGTCGGTGACGACGATCATCTTCGTCATCTCGTTCTTCTCCTGGCCCGAGGTCGCGAGAGTCGTGCGCTCGCAGGCGCTCTCGATCGTGGGCCTGCCCTACATGGACGCCGCCCGCGTGCTCGGCGGCGGCCACCCCTGGATCCTGCGGCGCCACCTGCTGCCCGCGGTGGCCCCCGTCATCACCGTGACGGTGGTGCTGACCGCCTCGCGGGCCGTCCTCTCCGAGGCCGGGCTGTCGTTCCTCGGCCTCGGCGACCCGACCAGCTGGTCGTGGGGGCGCATCCTCTACGAGTCGCAGCAGTCCGGGTCGATGACCAGTGCGTGGTGGACCGCGCTGTTCCCGTCGCTCGCCATCCTCGCGCTGGTCGTCGCCGCCACGCTGATCGCCATCGCCTACAACGACGCCCGGAACCCCCGGACCCGTCGCGACTGAAGGACACCTCGCCATGGGCTTCCGCCAGCGGCTCGACGCCGCCTTCTACACCCGCGTGCAGGACCTCGTGCGCGCCCGTCTCGACGCCGAGGGCCTCACGTCGGCGGTGCTCGACCACCCCGACGACGTCGCCTACCTCACTGGCTTCTTCCACCACCCGGGCGAGCGTCCGGTCGCCGTGCACCTCGGGGTCGACTCCCCCGCCGTCCTGCTCGTGCCCCGCCTCGAGGAGGAGCACGCGCGCTGGCAGGAGGCGGCGGCCGAGGTCGTCACCTACCCGGAGTACCCCGGTGTCGTGGAGCCGCTCTCCGTGCTCGCCGCCCGGCTCCCGGCCACGGGGCGGGTCGGGTTCGGTCCGAGCATGAGCGTCGCCCGGTGGCGGCTGCTGCAGCAGGTGGCCCCCGGCGTCGACCTCGTCCCCACCGACGCGGTCACCGTCGCCCGCTACGTCAAGCAGCCGGAGGAGCTGGCGCTGCACCAGGAGGCCGCGCGCATCACCGACCTCATGTTGGAGTCGGGGATCGGTCTGGTGCGCGAGGCGCTCGCGTCCGGCGGGCCGATGCCGAGCGAGTCCGAGCTCGCGGCGCACGTCGGCCGGGTGGGCACGTCGACGATGTACGCCGAGCACGACGACGTCGTCGTCATCGGCTTCCTCGCCGGCGGGCTCGTGTATGCCGGTGCCAACAGCGCCAAGCCGCACGGCCTGCCGTCGTCCTACCGGCTGCGGCCGGGCGACACCTTCATGCTCTCGCTCGGCTGCGCCGTCGGCGGCCGGTTCGTCGAGGGCGAGCGCACGTTCATCCTCGGCGAGCCCAGTCCCGACCAGGTGCGCTACTACGAGGCGGTCCGCGCCGCACAGCAGCTCGGTGTCGACACCCTCAAGCCGGGCCTCACCTGCGCCGAGGCCAACGCCCGCTGTCTCGACGTCATCCGCGAGGCGGGGCTCGGCGGATACCTTCAGCACCGCCAGGGCCACGGCATCGGCGTCGGGATGCACGAGCCGCCGTGGCTGGAGGACGGCGACGACACCGTGCTCGGCGAGGGCTTCGTCGTCTCCAACGAGCCCGGCATCTACGTGCCCGGTCACGCCGGCTACCGGGTCTCCGACTCGATGGTCATCACGGCCGATGGCGCCAGGCCCCTCACCAGCTACCCCAAGGCGCTCGACGACATCGTCATCGCCGCCTGACGCTCGACACCCCAGCCGTCCGACACCCCAGCACTCCCGACACCCACCAGGAGCACCCGTGTTCGTCACCATCAACGGCAACCGCCTCAACGTCGAGGTCATGGGCCCCGAGGACGGCACGCTGCTCATCGCGCACCACGGCGCCCCCGGCTTGGGCACGCTGACCGAGCCGCGCAACACCTTCGGCCCCCTCAGCGACACCTACCGGGTCGTCGTCTTCGACGCCCGCGGCTCCGGACAGAGCGAGGGCAACGGGCCGTTCACGCACGAGCAGTGGGCGGCCGACGTCGAGGGCCTGCGCGAGTGGGCGGGCGCCGAGCGGTTCATCATGGCCGGCGGCTCCTACGGCGGCTTCATCAGCATGGAGTACGCCATCCGCCACCCCGAGCGGCTCGTCGCCATGGTGCTGCGCGACACCTCGGCCGACCACGCGAACGAGGCGATGGCCCGGGCCAACGCCCTGTCCAGCGCCCGCGTCGAGCTCGACATGGGCCGGTTCGAGCGGATCATGGACGGCAAGACCCGCGACGACGACGACCTGCGCGCCTGCTGGGCCGAGATCCTCCCCCTCTACGACCACGTCTACGACCCCGCCGCCGTGCAGCGGAAGGTGGAGGCGACCACCTACCGCTACGAGACCCACAACTGGGCGTTCACCCACAACATGCCCGCGTACGACATCAAGGACCAGCTGCACCGGGTCACGTGCCCCACGCTCGTCACAGTCGGGCGTGGCGACTGGATCACCCCGGTGGCCTGCAGCGATACGATCGCGTCGCTGATCGGGGGCTCTCGGCTGGAGATCTTCGAGCAGTCGGGTCACTCGCCTCAGATCGAGGAGGCGGACGCGTTCCAGACCCTGGTCCGCTCGTTCCTGGCCCAGGCGACCGCCGAGGAGAGTGCAGCCTAGGTGTCCATCGCGCCGACCCGGTTCGGACAGCTGGACCGCAAGATCATCGCGGCCCTGCAGGCCGACGGGCGCGCGAGCTGGACCGAGATCGCCGAGCGCGCCGGCACGTCGGTCGCCACCGCCACCCGCCGCGGGCAGAACCTCCTGGCCTCCGGGGCGGTACGCGTGGGGGTGAGCAGCGACATCAACTCACCCGGCGACTCCGACCTCTTCCTCCTGCGCATCGGGTGCGCCCCGGGCACGCAGATGCGGGTGGCGACCGCGCTCGCCGAGCGGGAGGACCTGCGGTTCCTCTGCCTCGTCACCGGCGGCT
Source organism: uncultured Actinomycetota bacterium (assembly GCA_963752705.1). Taxonomy (GTDB): domain Bacteria; phylum Actinomycetota; class Actinomycetes; order Actinomycetales; family Dermatophilaceae; genus Lapillicoccus. The sequence continues at coordinate 1,275,068 of CAVVZM010000003.1, read as the reverse complement.
GCGACCTGCTGGCCGAGCTGGTCTGCCAGAAGTCCGAGTCGCTGCACGTGCGGCTCATCAACGAGATCCAGGCCATCGAGGGCGTCGAGGTCTGCATCAGCGACCTCGTCCTGCACACCTACAAGGTCAGCCAGGGCTGGGCGCAGCGGCTCCTCGACGACGGCGCGGCCCAGCCCCCGCCCGACGCGGACGCCCCCGCCGCGGCCGAGCCGCACGTCTGCGGTCCCGACCACTTCGACGACGTCGACCGGCTCATCCTCGACGAGCTGCGGGCCGACGGCCGGGCCAGCCTGAGGTCCGTGGCGGACGGCCTCGGGGTCAACGAGAGCACGGTGCGCCGCCGGTTCGACGCGATGCGCGAGCGCGGCTGCGCCTGGGTGCTCACCCTCGTGGCCGCCTCCGCCCTGGGCTTCGAGTCGGAGATCATCCTCAACATCTCCGTCGACCCGTCGCGCCTCGACGACGTCGCCCACCGGCTCTCGTCCTACGTCGGCGTGCGCTACCTCGCGGCCTCGGTGAACTGCTCCCTCATCTGCGAGGTCATCCTGCCCACCACCGAGGACGTCTACCATTTCGTCACCCGCGGGCTCGGCCGCATCGAGGGAGTACGCGACTGGCAGGCCAACGTCGAGCTGCTCACCGTGAAGCGCGGGTTCCTGGAGACCCCGTGGTGGCGGGAGGCGGCGGCGCCCGGCCCTCGTGCCGAGGCCCCCGCCGTGCAGTCCGCCTCCGGCTGACGGGTCAGCCGCGCCGGGCCTCGAGCAGGCGCAGCCACACCTCGCTGGCGGTCGGGTACGACGGCACCGCGTGCCACAGGTCGGCCAGGGTCACGCCGCCGATGATGGCCACGGTGGCGGAGTGGACGAGCTCCGACATCCCCGCGCCGACGAAGGTGGCCCCGACGAGGGTGTCGCGGGCCCGGTCGATGACGAGCTTGGCCCGCCCCACGTAGCCGTCGGCCAGCAACGAGGCCCCGGCGACGCCGGACAGGTCGTACTCGACCGTCTCGACGTCGATCCCCGCCGCCCGCGCCGCCTTCTCGGTGAGGCCGACGCTGGCGACCTCCGGCGACGTGAAGGTCACCGACGGCACGACGCGCTCGCTCGCCCGGTCGCGGTAGTCCTTGCCGGCCGCCCGCTCCCCCGAGCCGGCCCGAGCCGCGATCACGGCGCCGGCGATGCGGGCCTGGTACTTGCCCATGTGCGTCAGCAGGGCGCGGCCGTTGACGTCGCCGACCGCATACAGCCACTTCCCGCTGACGCCCTCCACCTGCAGCTGGTCGTTGACCCGGATGTAGCCGTGCGCCGCCGCGACGGAGTCGGCGAGGCCGATCGACTCGAGGCCGAGGTCCTGGGTGGCCGGCGTGCGGCCGGTGGCCACGACGAGCTCGTCGACGACGATGGTGCGCCGCCGGCCGGTGTGCAGGGTCAGCGGACCGCCGCTGATGTGGCCGACCCCGTTGTCCTTGGTGCCTTTCCGGCTCACCTGAGTCACGGAGGTGCCGAGCATGACCTTGGCGCCGTTCGCCACCAGGGCGTCGCGCACCAGCTGTCCGGCGAAGGGCTCGGACCGGCCGAGGAGGCCGTCGCCCGGCTCGATGAGGGTGAGCTCCTCGGCCCCGAGGCCCAGCAGCCAGGTCGCCGACTCGCACGCGACGACGCCACCGCCGAGGACCGCGACCCGGCGGGGCACCTGGTGGAGGTTGGTCACGTCGCGGGAGGTCCAGGGCAGGGCCTGGCGCAGCCCGGGGATGTCGGGCACCGTGGCCGTCGTGCCGGTGGCGACGACCACCGCGTGCCGGGCGGTGATCGTGCGGGCCGGCCCGTCGCCGTCCGACACCGTCACCGTGCGGGGACCGCTGATGCGGGCGTGACCCCTCAGGACGTCGATGCCCACGCCCTTCGCCCACGCGACCTGGCTGGCGTCGTCGAGGTGGTGGGTGAAGGCGTCGCGCCGGGCCAGGACCGCCTTGACGTCGATGCCGCGGGTACTGAGGCGCGTCTCCACGCCGGGCAGGTGCTCCGCCTCGGCGAAGACCTCGACCGACCGGAGCAGGGCCTTGCTCGGCATACACGCCCAGTAGGAGCACTCCCCGCCGACGAGCTCGGCCTCGACGATGACCGCGGTGCGGTCGCTCCCCCGGATGGCGTAGTCGGCGACGTTCTCCCCCGCGGGACCGCCCCCGATGACGATGACGTCCCAGGTGTCCGGGGATGGGTCCTGCGCGCTGTCGTGAGCGGTGTCCTTCGCGGTGCTCGGCATGACGGCAGCGTATGCCGTGGGCCCGGCCGTGCAGGGGGCGAGCCCGGGGCCGTCAGCAGACCGTCAGGACGGGCCGTCGGTGACCGCGGACCGGTCGACCGCGCCGCCGTAGCGCCGGTCGCGGTCGACGTACATCTCGACCGCCTCCCACAGGTTGCGGCGGTCGAAGTCGGGCCACAGCGTGTTGAGGAAGACCATCTCGGCGTAGGCCGACTGCCACAGCAGGAAGTTCGAGGTGCGCTGCTCGCCGGAGGAGCGCACGAACAGGTCGACGTCGGGCATGTCGGGCTCGGGCAGGTAGCGCGTCACCGTGCGCTCGTCGATCGACGAGGGCTTGAGCCGGCCGAGCCGCACGTCCTCGGCGATCCGGACGACGGCGTCGGCGACCTCCGCCCGGCCGCCGTAGTTGACGCAGAAGTAGAGGGTCATCCCGGTGTTGTGCTGGGTCAGCTCCTGCGCGACCTCCAGCTCGCTGATGACCGAGCGCCAGAGGCGGGGTCGCCGCCCCACCCAGCGCATCCGCACGCCCCATTCGTGCAGCTGGTCGCGGCGGCGGCGGATGACGTCGCGGTTGAAGCCCATGAGGAACCGCACCTCGTCGGGCGAGCGCCGCCAGTTCTCGGTCGAGAAGGCGTAGGCCGACAGGTGGGTCACCCCCACCTCGATGGCGCCGGCGACGACGTCGAGCAGCGCCCCCTCGCCCGCCTCGTGCCCCTTGGTGCGCGGCAGGCCGCGGGCGTTGGCCCACCGGCCGTTGCCGTCCATGACGATGGCGACGTGCTTCGGCAGCTGCGCCGGTGGGATCTGCGGGGGCCGGGCCCCGCTCGGGTGCGGGAACGGGGCGGCATACTCCCGCGTCGAGGTCACGCGCCGACCACCCGGGCGGCCGGGACGCCGGGGCGCGTCAGCCGCTCGACGTGCCGCAGCGAGCGCACGCCTCGCTCGAGGTGCCACTGCAGGAAGGCCGACACCAGGCCGCTGCCCTCGCGCCGGTGGCGCTCGTCGGACCCGTCGGCCAGCACCCAGTCGCCGGTGAGCAGTGCCGAGAGCAGCCGCAGCGTCTCGGTCTCCGGGGCCCCCGAACCCGGCGGCCGGCACACGGTGCAGACCACCCCGCCGGCCGCGACGTTGAACGCCCGCTGCGGCCCGGGCGACCCGCACTTGGCGCAGTCGTAGAAGCTCGGCGCCCACCCGGCGATGGCGAGCGAGCGCAGCAGGTAGGCGTCGAGGACGAGGCTGGGGTCGTGCTCGGCGCCGCTCAGGGAGCGCAGGGCGCCGGCCAGCAGGAGGTACTGCTGCGTCGACGGCTCGTGCTCCTCCGTGAGCCGGTCGGCGGTCTCGACCATGACGGTCGCCGCGGTGTAGGCGGTGTAGTCGCGGCAGATGCTGTCGCCGTGCGTGGCCAGGGTCTCGGCCTGCATGACGGTGTCGAGGTTGCGGCCCTCGTAGCACTGGAGGTCGACGACCATGAAGGGTTCGAGGCGGGCGCCGAACCGCGACGACGTGCGCCGCACCCCCTTGGCCACGGCGCGCACCTTCCCGCGCTCGCGGGTGAGGAGGGTGATGATGCGGTCGGCCTCACCCAGCTGGTGGGTGCGCAGGACGACGGCTTCGTCACGGTAGAGCGGCACAGGTCCATTCTCTCCCAGGGGACACCTCGTCCGTGGAAGGCCGGGTTCCTCGAACAGGCGTTCGAACCGTGGCGTATGCTCGGTGCATGGCGTTCACGCTCCAGGGCTCGCTGCTCGACCTCGCCGCCGAGACGGCGCTGCGCGACCTGGGCGCGGCCCTCCAGCGCCGGACCCTGACGGCCGGGGCGTGGGTCGACCTGAGACCGGGCTGGCTGGGCGGCGCCGACGCGCTCTTCGAGGCGCTGCTGCACGACGTGCCCTGGCGGGCCGAGCGGCGGCAGATGTACGACACCGTGGTCGCCGTCCCTCGGCTGCTGGCCTTCTACGGCGAGGGCGAGCCGCTCCCCCACCCGGTTCTCGTCGAGGCCCGCGACGCCCTGAGCGCGCACTACGCGACCGAGCTGGGCGAGCCCTTCGTGACCGCGGGCCTGTGCCTCTACCGCGACGGCCGCGACAGCGTCGCGTGGCACGGCGACCGCATCGGGCGGTCGACGACGCAGGACACGATGGTCGCGATCCTCTCGGTGGGCAGCGCCCGGCCCCTGCTGCTGCGCCCGCGCGACGGTGGGGCCGCCACGGTGCGGCTGCCCGCCGGCCACGGTGACCTGCTCGTCATGGGCGGCTCGTGCCAGCGCACGTGGGACCACGCCATCCCGAAGACGAGCACGGACGTCGGCCCGCGGATCTCGATCCAGTTCCGGGTGCGCGGCGTCCGCTGACCTAGCGCCCCACCTCAGGGTCGTCCTGCGCTCCCAATGGGAGTGCCGGGCACGCCCGCCCCAGACATGAGGAGCGCAGCGCACGGAATTCCGTGCGCTGCGCTCCTCATGTTCGCGGGAACGGTGTCCTGCGCTCCTATTGGGTGGGCAGCACGGCCACGCAGGTCGGACGGGGCCAGCTCGTCGTGCCGTCGACGGTCCAGCCGTACCCCCGGCGCCGCATCATGACGACGGCGTCGGACCGCTCGTCGGCGACGACCGCCGCCCCGCCCACGAGGCCGGCCCACCGCGGCCATGACCCACCACAGGGGTCCACCGACACCAGCCGGGCGGTCCGTGGGTCCACGCTCAGCGTCGCCAGCGTGTCGTCGCCGCGCTGCGACACGAGCACGGTGCGCTCGTCGTCCGACAGCACGACCTCGGCCGCGGTGTTCTCGCCGGCGGCGTCGGCGGCCCGGGCCGACACGGTCTGGAGCACCTCCAGACGGGGCCCGTCGACGCGGCATACCGACAGCGTCGACGAGAGCTCCCCCACAACGTAGGCCGTGCGCCCGTCACGGGTCAGCACGAGGTGACGGGGTCCGGTGCCGGGCGGGAACGGCGACCGGGCGAGCTCGGTCAGCCGGCCGGTCGCGGGGTCGAGGGCGTAGGCGTGCACGACGTCGTGACCGAGGTCGCAGACGAGCACCGTGCCGTCGGGGGCGAAGACGACCTGGTGTGCGTGCGGGCCGTCCTGGCGGTCGGCCACGGGCCCGGTCTCCCCCTCGAGCACGATGAGCTCGACGTGCTCCTCCAGCGACCCGTCCTCGCACACCGGGTGCACCGAGACCGACCCCGAGCTGTAGTTGGCCGCGAGGAGCCAGCCGCCGTCGGGGCTCAGGGCGAGGTGGCAGGGGTCGGCCCCGCCGGTGCTGCGGGTGCCGAGCGCCCGCCAGGGCCGGTCGGGCGTGACCGCCCAGGCCCCGACGTGCCCCTCGGTCGCCTCCAGGGCGGCATACACGAACCGCCCGTCGGCCGACGGGAGCACCCACGAGGGGTTGGCCGCGTCGGCCGCGGCGGCAGGCTCACCGAAGCCGCCGGCGTCGAGGTCGACGACACCGATGGCCGGCCCGTACCCCCCGAGGACGAGCCGCATCAGCCCTCGTTCACGGCGTCGCGCTCGGCCCGGTTGACGGCCGACACCACCGCCTTGAGCGAGGCCGTGACGATGGAGGAGTCCAGCCCGACGCCCCAGAGCACCCGGTCGCCGACCGCGCACTCGACGTAGGCCGCGGCCCGGGCGTCACCGCCCGCGGAGAGCGCGTGCTCCTGGTAGTCCAGCACCCGCACGTCGACGCCGAGCTCGGACAGGGCCCGGGTGAAGGCCGCGATGGGACCGTTGCCGGCGCCCTCGACGGCGACCTCCCGGCCATGGTCGGTGAGGTGCACGGACAGCCGGCTGCCCCCGTCGACGCTGGAGTCGGACCGGAAGTCCAGCAGGCCGAACCGGCCCCATGCCCCCTGCGATGAGGGGAGGTACTCGTGCTCGAACTTGCCCCACAGCTCGGCCGGCGAGACCTCGCCACCGTCGTGGTCGGCGTCCCTCTGCACCACGCCGGAGAACTCGATCTGGAGGCGGCGCGGCAGGTCGAGCTGGTGCTCCGACTTCATGATGTAGGCGACTCCGCCCTTGCCGGACTGGCTGTTGACCCGGACGACCGCCTCGTAGGTGCGGCCGATGTCGTGGGGGTCGACCGGCAGGTAGGGGACGGCCCAGGGGATGTCGTCGACGCCGACCCCCGCCGCGGCGGCGTCCTTCTCCAGCCACTCGAACCCCTTCTTGATGGCGTCCTGGTGCGAGCCCGAGAAGGCGGTGTAGACGAGGTCGCCGCCCCAGGGGTGGCGCTCACCCACCGGCAGCTGCGTGCAGTACTCGACGGTGCGACGCACCTCGTCGATGGCCGAGAAGTCGATCTGCGGGTCGATGCCCTGGGTGAAGAGGTTCATGCCCAGGGTCACGAGGCAGACGTTGCCGGTGCGCTCGCCGTTGCCGAAGAGGCAGCCCTCGATGCGGTCGGCACCGGCGAGGTAGCCGAGCTCGGCCGCCGCGACCCCGGTGCCGCGGTCGTTGTGCGGGTGCAGGGAGACGACGATCGACTCGCGCCGGTCGAGGTGGCGCACCATCCACTCGATGGAGTCGGCGTAGACGTTGGGCGTCGCCATCTCCACCGTGGCGGGCAGGTTGATGATCAGCTGGTGGTCGGGCGTCGGGTCGATGACGTCGATGACCTCGTTGCAGATGCGCACGGCGAACTCGAGCTCGGTGCCGGTGTAGGACTCCGGCGAGTACTCGTAGTAGACGTCGGTGTCGGGCACCGTCTCCTCGAGCTTGCGACACAGGCGGGCGGCCTGCACCGCGATGTCGACGATGCCGTCCTGGTCGAGGCCGAACACGACGCGCCGCTGCAGCACGGACGTCGAGTTGTAGAAGTGGACGATGGCCTGCTTCGAGCCGCGGATCGCGTCGAAGGTGCGCTCCACGAGGTGGTCGCGGCACTGCGTGAGCACCTGGATGGTCACGTCGTCGGGGATGTGGCCGCCGTCGATGAGCTCGCGCACGAAGTCGAAGTCGGTCTGGCTCGCCGAGGGGAAGCCGACCTCGATCTCCTTGTAGCCCATGCGCACCAGCAGGTCGAACATCCGCTTCTTGCGCTCGGCGTTCATGGGGTCGATGAGCGCCTGGTTGCCGTCACGCAGGTCGACCGCGCACCAGCGCGGCGCCTCGGTGATGCGCCGGGTGGGCCAGGTGCGGTCGGGCAGATCGACGGCGAGCTGCTCGTGGTACGGCTGGTACTTGGCGAACGGCATACCCGACGGGGTCTGGGGGTGGAGCACTTCGGTCACGTCCTCGTGTCTGGCGGGGGGACTCAGCCGGACACCACGAACTCCGCGACGAGGGAGGCCGAGTGACTAGGCCCCGTCGCGGCAGCGAAGGAGGAGGAGCGCCGTACGCACGAGCCGAGGGTATGCCGCGCACGGACCGGGCGTCCACCTTCGGCCCGCGCGGGCTCGCATCCTGAGACCCCGTGGGCCAGCCGCCGGCGCGGGGTCGGTCGGGGGTCGGTCGGGGGTCGGTCGGGGGGCCGTCGCCTAGCATGTGGTGATGACGGACGCGGCGTCGTTGCGCGTGGGCCACGAGGAGCGGGAGCACGTCGTGCTCGCCCTGCAGCAGCAGTATGCGGAGGGGCGCCTGCGGCCACAGGAGCTGCAGGAGCGGATGGCCATGGCCCGGGCGGCCCGGACCTTCGCCGACCTCGACCTGCTCGTGGCCGACCTGCCGCTCCTCGCGCCGTCGAGCAAGCTCACCCGGGTGCCGGGCGCCCCGGCCGACGCGCGGGGTGGCCGCGAGACGGGCGCCGACCCCGACCACCGGCTGACCCTCACCGCGGGAGTGTCGAGTCACGTGCGGCGGGGCGTCTGGACGGTGCCGGCCTACCTGCGGATCAACGTGGGGCTGGGCACGGTGAAGCTCGACTTCCAGCAGGCGATCTGCCCGCACCCCGTCGTCGACATCGCCGTGCTCGGGGGCCTCGGCACCGTCGTGCTCGTCGTGCCGGAGGGCTGGGGCGCGACCACCGACCGAGTCGGCAAGGGCATCGGGTCGGTGTCGAACCGGGTCGACGAGGTGCCCCAGCCGGGTCGGCCCCTGCTCGTCCTGCACGGCAGCTCGGCCGCGGGCTCGGTGCGGGTGCGTTACCCGGGCTGGCACGACCGGCGCGCGGCCCGTCGGGCCGAGCGCCGGGTGCGCGCCGGGGTGGCGGGTCGTCCCGGAGCCCGGACCGCTCCCACCGCACCCGCGGCGGGCGGCTGGTCGGCCGGCCCGCAGGACGCGCCGCCGAGCCGCTGACGCTGCAGGCGTCCGCCCCAGGGCGTCAGGTCAGCTCGGCAGGTGCCGCTCGAGACGGGCGCCTGTCAGGGGTGGGGCGTTCCACACCGCATCCAGCGTGCTTCCGTTGCCGCGCAGGCGGATGCGGTGCGGCGTCTCGATGAGCACCAGGTCGGCCTCGAACGTCTGGGGGCCGGTCCAGCCGCCGCGGCACACGACCGGCGCCGGGTCGGCGGATGGCACGCCGCGGGCGGCCCGGTGCGCGCCCCGGCCGGAGAGGCGGCCCTCGGCCCAGCGGTCGCGCCCGCAGGGGACGGTGACGCGGGTGCGGCCACCCCCGTCGACCGCGAGGTCGATGCTGACGAGGAAGCCGGCGGGGTCGGGGGCGACCGTGACGGTCGTGCCCGCGGCGAAGGGCGAGTCGTCGCCGACGCCGGACGCGTCCACGGTGAACGTCACGTCGTGGTCGGGCTCGGCTGGGCCCGGCGCGGGTCGGCCCGGCTCGTCGGGTCCGACCTCCACGACCGGCAGGGCGAGCCGGGCCAGCCGGTCGCGCAGCCGGGCCTGCGCGGCATACCCGCCGTCGTCGTCGTGGTGGTCGTCGTCGGGGTCGAGGTGGTCGAGCGCGGGGAGCAGCCGATCCCAGACGACGTCGAGCACCTGCTGCATGTCCTCGACGCAGGCCGTCGTCGCGACGACGAGGTCGTACTCCGGCACGACGACGCAGAACTGGCCGTAGGCCCCGTCGCCGCGGAACCCGTGGCGGGCCATCCAGTACTGGTAGCCGTAGCCCTGTCGCCAGTCGACGGGGCGCAGAGGGTCGTCGTCGTTGTCGATGTGCGAGCGCGTCGCGAGCGCCACCCAGCCCGGGGGCAACACCTGCTCCTGCCCCCAGCGGCCGTCCTGAAGGAGCAGCTGACCGAACGCCGCGATCGCCTCGGTCGGCAGGTGCAGTCCGGAGAAGCCGAGTGCCTGGCCGTGCTCGTCGACGTCCCACCGGGCCGCCGCGATGCCGAGCGGGTCGAGCAGCCGCGGGCGCAGGTAGTCGAGCAGCGGCATACCGGAGTGCCGTTCCACGAGCGCCGCCAGGACGAAGGTCGTCGCGTTGTTGTAGGCGTGACGTGACCCCACGGCCTCCTCGGGCGGCATCCGCAGGAACCCCCGGGCGAGGTCGTGGGGCTCGAGGTCCCACGCCCGGTCGAGGGTGTCCTCGCGGTGCCCGGTCGACATCGAGAGGAGGTGGTGCACCGTCAGCGACCCGACGGCGGGGTCGACGTCGGCGGGGACGTGGTCGGGCAGCAGGTCGACGATGCGGTCGTCGAGGCCGAACCGCCCCTCGGCGACGCAGAACCCGACGGCCGAGGAGGTGAAGGACTTGCTGAGGGAGTAGAGCAGGTGGACGCGGTCGGGCGTGTAAGGCGCCCACCACCCCTCCGCGGCGACCTTCCCGTGGCGCACCACCATGAGGCTGTGAAGCTCCAGCGAGCGGGCGGCGAGCTCGTCGAGCATCGCCTCGACGGCGGACACCGGCACCCCCACGTCGACCGGGGCGGCGCGCGGCAGCAGCATCCGGTGCGGGTCAGGTGCGGTGGGCGCGGTAGGCGCCGTCGGCGCGGTGTCGGTCACGCGGTCACCCTAGGCGGACCATCCCGGCGGCTCCGGCGCCGCGGTGCTCGCCGCGGGGCATTGCTGAGAGTTGGCTTTCGAACACCGTCAGGGCGTTGCCCCGTGTCGGTGGTCAGGACGATGGTGGTGACATGAGCTCGCGCATCCAGTCACCCAGCCCGTTCTGCACCATCGTGCCGACCTACCTGCTGCAGCGCATCGCCGAGGGCGCCGGCCCCGAGCATCCCGACGTTCCGGACGAGGCGGCGATGGCCGCCCAGCGCACCCTCGACGCCGACCGCGAGCTGCGTCAGCAGCGCGAGGTGTTCGCCGAGCGCGGGCGCGGCGACCTCCGCGGCCCCATGCCCGGACTGCCCCCGCACCTCGACGAGGGTGCGGGGAGCGGTGCCCCGTCGGCCCGCGCCACCGCCGCCCCTGAGTCCGCTGCGGCCGCACCCGCCGTCCAGCGCTCCATCTACGACGCGAAGCACGGCTCGAGCCTGCCGGGCACGCTGGTGCGCAAGGAGGGCGGGACGGCGACGTCCGACGCGTCGGCGACCCGCGCGTACGACGGCCTCGGCAGCACCTGGCAGCTCTACTGGGACGGCTTCAAGCGCGACTCGCTCGACGGGAAGGCCATGCAGCTCGTGGCGTCGGTGCACTACCAGCGGGGCTACGACAACGCCTTCTGGGACGGCAAGCAGATGGTCTTCGGTGACGGCGACGGCACCTACTTCAACGACTTCACCTCCAGCGTCGACGTCATCGGCCACGAGCTGACCCACGGCGTCACGCAGTTCACGGCCGGGCTCACATACGTCGCCCAGTCGGGCGCGCTCAACGAGTCGCTCTCCGACTGCTTCGGCTCGATGGTCAAGCAGCTCACCCTGGGGCAGAACGCCGCTGACGCCGACTGGCTCATCGGGGAGGGGCTGTTCACCGCCAAGGTCAAGGGCGTGGCGCTGCGCTCGATGAAGGCGCCCGGCACCGCCTACGACGACCCGGTGATCGGCAAGGACCCGCAGCCGGCCGACATGGACGGCTACGTCAAGCTGCCGAGCGACGCCCAGCACGACAACGGCGGCGTCCACACCAACTCCGGCATCCCCAACCGGGCGTTCTACCTCGCCGCCACGGCGATCGGCGGCCGCTCCTGGGAGGGCGCGGGGCAGGTCTGGTACGACGTGCTCACCGGCTCCGCCATCACCAAGGACGTCGACTTCGCCGGCTTCGCGGCGCTCACCGTCGCCGCGGCCAAGGCCCGGTTCGGCGACACGAGCAGCCAGGCCACGGCCGTCCACGACGCGTGGACGACGGTCAAGGTGCTCACCTCGACACCGGCGAAGAAGGGGGCGGCCAAGAAGACCGGGTCGAAGAAGGGGTAGCGCGGCTCAGAACCCGAGGCGCTGCAGCTGCTTCGGGTCGCGCTGCCAGTCCTTGGCCACCTTGACGTGCAGGTCGAGGTAGACCTTCTGGCCGAGCAGCGCCTCGATCCCCTGGCGCGCGGTGGTGCCGACGTCGCGCAGCCGGGCGCCGCCCTTGCCGATGACGATCGCCTTCTGGCTGGACCGCTCGACGAACACGTTGACCCGCACGTCGAGCATCGGGTCGTCGTCCGGACGGTCCTCCCGCGGGGTCATCTCCTCCACGACGACCGCGAGCGAGTGGGGCAGCTCGTCGCGCACCCCTTCCAGCGCGGCCTCGCGCACCAGCTCGGCGATCATCACCGCCTCGGGCTCGTCGGTGAGGACCCCGTCGGGGTAGAGCTGCGGGGAGACGGGCAGGTGGCGGGAGAGCAGGTCGCGAACGACGTCGACCTGGTCGCCCCGGGTGGCCGAGCAGGGCACGATCTCGTCCCACGAGCCCAGCTGGTCGATGGCGATGAGGTGCTCGGCGAGCTTCCGCTTGTCAACCCGGTCACTCTTGGTGGCGATGGCGACCACGGGCTTGCGCTTGGCCCGCTGCAGCTCGATCAGCTCGCGGGCGATGTAGGCGTCGCCCGGCCCGGGCCGCTGGTCGGCCGGGAGGCAGAACCCGATGACGTCCACCTCGAGCAGCGTCTGCCGGACCAGGTCGTTGAGCCGCTCCCCCAGCAGGGTCCGGGGACGGTGCAGGCCCGGGGTGTCGACGAGGATGAGCTGCGCGCCCGGGCTCATGGCGATGCCCCGGATCGTGTGCCGGGTCGTCTGCGGCTTGGAGGAGGTGATCGCCACCTTGTGCCCGACGAGCGCATTGGTCAGCGTCGACTTGCCGGCGTTGGGCCGGCCGACGAGACAGGCGAACCCGGCCCGGTAGGGCGCGGACCCGTCAGCGTCGTCAACGCCGACAGCATCGTCAAAGCGTGCCGTCGGCGAGGGCTCACCGCTCATGGACCTGCTCCTTGTCTGCGTTGCGCCGCTGGGCGGCGCTCGGTTCGGCGTCGTCCGGCAGCGGTTCGAGCCGCCGCACGATGACCGTCGCGATGCGGTGCCGGCGCCCCGCCATCTTCTCGGCCGTGAGCGAGAGTCCCGACACCCCGGCGTGCGAGCCGGGGATCGGCACCCGGCCGAGCGCCTTGGCGAGGAGCCCGCCCACGGTGTCGACCTCCTCCTCGTCGATGGTGACGTCGAACCGGTCGGCGAGGTCGTCGATGCTCATGCCCGCGGGCACGCGTACGGACCCGTCGTCGAGCTCCTCGACCCCCGGCGCCTCGCGGTCGTACTCGTCGGCGATCTCACCGACGATCTCCTCGATGATGTCCTCGATGGTGACCAGCCCTGCGGTGCCGCCGTACTCGTCGACGACGATCGCGAAGTGGCTCTGGTCGCGCTGCATCTCCTTGAGCAGGTCGTCGACCGGCTTGCTCTCGGGCACGAAGTGCATCGGCCGCATGACGAGCTCGACCGGGGTGTGCGCGGCGTCGGGGTCGGCGTAGGTGCGGCGCACGACGTCCTTGAGGTAGAGCAGCCCCCGGGTGTCGTCGCTGTCGTCGCCGACGACGGGGATGCGCGAGAAGCCGGAGCGCAGGAAGAGCGACATGGCCTGGCGCAGCGTCTTCTCGCAGGTGATGACCACCATGTCGGTGCGCGGCACCATGACCTCGCGCACGACGGTGTCGCCGAGCTCGAAGACGGAGTGGATCATCTCCCGCTCGTCGTCCTCGATGACGGCGGTGTCACCGGCGATGTCGAGCAGGTCGCGCAGCTCGGCCTCGCTCTGGAACGGGCCGTCGCGGTAGCCCTTGCCGGGCGTGACGGCGTTGCCCAGGGCCACGAGCACCCGGGAGACCGGCCCGAGCACCTTGCGCAGGCCGACGGCGACCGGCGCCGCCCACAGGGCCACCGAGTCGTAGTTCTGGCGGCCGAGCGTGCGTGGGGAGACGCCGACCACGACGAACGAGACGACGGCCATGACGACGATGGCCACAGTCAGGGCGAGGTTCTTGCTCACGACGAGCTCGATGGCCGCCGCGGTGATGAACACCGCGCACGTCGCCTCCGCGACGACGCGCAGGAACGCCAGCACGGCGAGGTAGGCGGCGGAGTCGCCGACCACGGTCGTCAGGGACCGCGAGCCCGACCGGCCCTCGGCCGCCAGCTCCTGGGCGCGCACGCGCGACATGCGGAAGATCGCCGCCTCGGAGGCGGCCAGCAGGAACGCGGCGACGATGCTCAGCAGTGCGAACAGCACCATCTGGGGGACCATGACGGCCTCAGGTGCCCCGTCCGCGGCTGGCGAGGAAGGTCAGCAGGAGCTGGCGCTGGAGCTCGAACATCTCGCGCTCCTCCTCGGGCTCGGCGTGGTCGAAGCCCAGCAGGTGCAGGATCCCGTGGGTGGTGAGCAGGAGGATCTCCTCCTGCGTGGCGTGTCCGGCCTCGGCGGCCTGCTTCGCGGCCACCGACGGGCAGAGCACGATGTCGCCGAGCACGCCCTCCTGGGGGTCCTGCTCCTCGCGGCCCGGCCGCAGCTCGTCCATGGGGAAGCTCATGACATCGGTGGGCCCGGGCAGGTCCATCCACTGCACGTGGAGGGTCTCCATGGCCGCCTCGTCGACGAGGGTGATGCAGAGGTCGGCCTGCGGGTGCACCCGCAGCTCGCCCATGACGTAGCGCGACAGGGCGACGAGCTCCGGTGCGTCGGCGGCGTACTCGGTCTCGTTGAGGATCTCGACGCTCACGGGGTGCCGGTCCTCGGCTCGTCGCGCCGGGTGCGCCGCTCGCTGCGGTGGGCCCGCTCGTCGGGCCGGCGCGCGGCCTCGGACGTCTCGTAGGCGTCGACGATGGCGCTGACGAGCCGGTGGCGCACCACGTCGACGGAGGTCAGCTCGGCGAAGTGGATGTCGTCCAGGCCGTCGAGGATGCCGCGCACCTGGCGCAGCCCCGACGTCGTGCCCCCGGGAAGGTCGACCTGGGTGACGTCGCCCGTCACGACCATCTTCGAGCCGAAGCCGAGACGGGTGAGGAACATCTTCATCTGCTCCGCAGAAGTGTTCTGGGCCTCGTCGAGGATGATGAACGAGTCGTTGAGCGAGCGGCCGCGCATGTAGGCCAGGGGTGCGACCTCGATCGTCCCCGCCGCCATGAGGCGCGGGATGGTCTCCGGGTCGACCATGTCGTGCAGGGCGTCGTAGAGCGGCCGCAGGTAGGGGTCGATCTTGTCGTTGAGGGTGCCGGGCAGAAAGCCGAGCCGCTCCCCCGCCTCGACGGCCGGCCGCGTGAGGATGATCCGGTTGACCTGCTTGGCCTGGAGGGCCGCGACGGCCTTGGCCATGGCGAGGTAGGTCTTGCCGGTGCCGGCGGGGCCGATCCCGAAGACGATGGTGTGCCGGTCGATCGCGTCGACGTAGCGCTTCTGGTTCAGCGTCTTGGGCCGGATGGTCCGGCCGCGGTTGCTGACGATGTTCATGGTGAGCACGTCGGCCGGCCGCTCGACCGTCTGGTTGCGGAGCATGACGATGGAGCGTTCGACCGCGTCGCGGTTGAGGGGCTGCCCGGCCTCGATAATGACGAGCAGCTCGTCGACGAGCCGCTCCACCAGCACGACCTCGTCGGTGACGCCGCGCAGGGAGATCTCGTTGCCGCGCACGTGCACGTCGAGCAGCGGGAACGCCCGCTCGATGGTGCGCAGCAGCTCGTCGCGCGGCCCGAGGAGCGTCACCATGGGGATCGACCGCGGGATGGTGATCATGTGCGTGGGCACGGTGCGGTCGGCGGGCTGGTCGGCGGGCTGGTCGGCGTCGGTCATCGTCCGGCCATTCTACGGGCGGTCACCGACCACGACCGCACGAGACGTCAGCCGGGGGGCCAGGCCAGCGACCGGCCGCCGAGCAGGTGCAGGTGCGCGTGGAAGACGGTCTGGCCCGCAGCCGCTCCCGTGTTGGCCACGAGGCGGTAGCCGGCTTCGAGCGCCTCCTCCTGCGCCACCGACCCCGCGAGCGCCACGACGTCGGCCAGCTCCTCCGGGTACTCCGCCAGCGCGGCCAGCGTCGGCACGTGCCGACGGGGGATGGCCAGGACGTGGGTCGGCGCCTGGGGGTTGATGTCGCGGAAGGCGATCGAGAGGCCGGTCTCGGCCACGACGTCCATCGGGATCGTCCCGGCGAGCATCGCGCAGAAGAGACAGTCCTCAGCCATGGCGTGGATCCTCCTGGAGCCCTCGGCGTGGGTCAAGCGCACGTCGAGCGGCGGGTCAGCGCCACCGGCGCATGGCACTCAGCACGGCCAGGGCCGCCGGGCCGGCGCTCGACGAGCGCAGCACCTCGGCCCCCAGCCGCACGGTCGAGGCGCCTGCGGCGACGAAGGCGTCCAGCTCGGCCGGCGCGATCCCACCCTCGGGCCCGACGACCAGCACGACCTCCCCCGCCTCGGGGAGCGTGACCGCCGCCAGGGGGTCGACCGCCTCCTCGTGCAGGACGAACGCCAGGTCGGCGGCGCCGAGGCGGGCGGCGACCGCACGCATACCGGCCGGGGGCGCCACGACCGGGACGCGGGCCCGACGGGACTGCTTCGCCGCGGCCGCGGCGACGGCCGCCCACCGCTGCCGGCCCTTCTCCTCACGGTCGGCGCCGCGCCACACGGCGACCCCGCGCGACGCCTGCCACGGCACGACCTCGTCCACACCCAGCTCGGTGGCGGTCTCGACGGCCTGCTCGTCGCGGCCGCCCTTGGCGAGCGCCTGCACGAGCACGAAGCGGGGACCCACCAGCGGCTCGTCCGTCGGGTCGCCCAGCCGCGCGGTGAAGGCGTCGCGCCCGGTATGCGTGACGACCGCCTCCGCCCGCCGCCCGGCGCCGCCGAGCAGCACCGTCTCCCCCACGCGTACCCGCACGACGGTGACGGCGTGCCGGCCCTCGGCTCCCGCCACCCGGACCTCGTCCCCGGCCACCGCGAGCGGCCACGCCGGGTCGTCGACGAGGAACATCCGGTGGGTCATGCTCAGCGGGCCTTGAACGCGTCCTTGAGCTTGCCGAGGATGCCCTTCTCGAGCGGCGCGAGCGTGCCCACCGGCCGCTCCTCGCCCCGCATGGCGGCGAGCTGGCGCAGGAGGTCCTCCTGCTCGGGCGTCAGGTGGGTGGGGGTCTGCACGTTGGTGTGCACGATGAGGTCGCCCCGGCCGCTCCCGCGCAGATGGGTGACGCCGAGCGAGCGCAGGGTGAGCGCCTCCCCCGCCTGGGTACCGGACCCGACGACGAGCTCGCGGTCACCGTCGAAGGTCGCCAGCGACAGGGTCGTCCCCAGCGCGGCCGCCGTCATCGGCAGCTCCACGGTGCAGTGCAGGTCGTCGCCCCGGCGGGTGTAGATCCCATGCGGCCGCACGGCGATTTCGACGTAGAGGTCGCCGGACGGCCCCGCTCCCGGACCCACCTCGCCCTCCCCGGAGAGCTGGATCCGGGTGCCGCTGTCGACGCCGGCGGGCACCCGCAGCTTCAGCGTGCGGCGGGTGCGCACCCGGCCCTGCCCCGAGCACTCGAAGCAGGGGTTGGGGATGACCGTGCCGTAGCCCTGGCAGGCGCCGCACGGGCGGCTGGTCATCACCTGGCCGAGGAACGAGCGCTGCACGCTCTGCACCTCGCCGCGGCCGCCGCAGACGTTGCACGTGGAGGTACCGGTGCCGGGCTGGGCGCCGGCGCCGCCGCACGTCCCGCACGCGGCGGCCGTGTCGACGGTGAGCTCCTCGTCGGAGCCGAACACCGCGGCCCGCAGGTCGATGTCGAGGCGCACGAGCGCGTCCTGGCCCCGCTGCTGGCGCTGGCGCGGGCCGCGCGTGGCCGCGGCGCCCCCGCCGAAGAAGGCGTCCATGACGTCGCTGAACGTGAAGCCCTGGCCGGCCCCGGGACCGCCCCCCGCGGCGTACGGGTCGGCACCCATGTCGAAGGCCCGCTTCTTCTCCGGGTCGGAGAGCACGTCGTACGCCTGGGAGAGCTTCTTGAACTGCTCCTCGGCATCGGGGCTCGGGTTGACGTCGGGGTGGAGCCGCCGCGCCTGCTTGCGGTAGGCGCGCTTGATCTCCTCCTCGGTGGCCGTCCTGGAGACCCCGAGGTCCTGGTAGTAGTCGTTCAACGAGAGTCCTTGTCCAACGAGAGTTCTGGGAGGTGTGCGGTGCGCCGGGCGGTCAGGGGCCGAGGATCTCCGACACGTAGCGGGCGACGGCGCGCACCGTGGCCATGGCGGTGGGGTAGTCCATCCGGGTCGGACCGAGCACGCCGAGCCCGGCGACGACCTCCGTGCCCGCGGCATACCCGGTCGACACGACCGAGGTCGAGGCGAGCCCCTGGTGCGGGTTCTCGTGACCGATGCGCACGGCCACCGCGTCGGTGACCCGGCCGCCCAGGCCGTCGGTGCGGTCGCTGTCCAGCGTACCCAGCAGCTTGAGCAGCACGACGTGCTCCTCCAGCGCCTCCAGCACCGGGCCGATCGTCAGCGGGAAGTCGGTGCCGAAGCGGGCCAGGTTGGCCGTGCCCGCGAGGACTACGCGCTCCTCCCGCTCCTCGACGAGAGCATCCTCGAGGGCCTGCACGACGGCCCGCACGGTGTCGCGGTCGGACGGCTCGAACCGGTCGGCGAGGCTGCGCAGCCGGACCGCGGCCTCCGAGAACGGCCGGGAGACGACCTCCGCGTTGAGGGCGGTGCGCAGCCGGGAGACGAAGACCTCGCCCTCGGGCGTGGTGAGCTCGCTGCCGGCGGCGACGATGCGCTGCTCGACCCGCCCGGTGTTGACGATGAGCACCACCATGAGCCGGGTCGGTCCGAGCGGGACGAGCTCGATGTGGCGCACGGTGGAGCGGGTGAGGCTGGGGTACTGCACGACGGCGACCTGCCGCGTGAGGGTGGCGAGCAGCCGCACCGTGCGGTCGACGACGTCGTCGAGGTCGACGGCCCCGGAGAGGAAGGTGCGGATGGCGGACTTCTCGGCCACCGACATCGGCTTCACCGACCCGAGCCGGTCGACGAACACCCGGTAGCCCGCGTCGGTGGGCACCCGGCCCGCGGAGGTGTGGGGCGCGTGGATGAGGCCCTCCTCCTCGAGCACGGCCATGTCGTTGCGCACCGTCGCCGCCGAGACCCCGAGGTGGTGGCGCTCCACGAGTGCCCGCGACCCGACGGGCTCGGAGGTCTGCACGTAGTCCTGGACGATGGCCCGCAGCACGGCCAGCCGACGTTCCTCGCTCACGTTCCACCTCCCTCGCCTCGACGACCGTCCGCTGGCACCTTCTGGCACTCGGCCGTTCCGAGTGCCAAGTCTACGACCTACCCGCACCGTCGCCCCTCGACGCGGCGCGCCGCCCCGGGAGCCGGTGGGCCGCTGCGTAGCCTCGCCCGGTGCCCCTCTCCGGTGACCGCTACGGCCGCGACGTCCTCTCCGGGGACTGGCGGGCCGCCCGGCGGCCGCGGGCCCAGGAGGTCGCGGCCGAACCGGGGCTCGTCGTCGAGGAGACCGACACCGGGTGGTGCGGCGCCGTCGTGCGGGTGGAGAAGGCCGGGGGTATGCAGGTCGTCCACCTCGAGGACCGGCGGGGCCGCACGCGGGGCTTCCCCCTCGGGCCCGGGTTCCTCGTCGACGGTGCCCCCGTCGTGCTGACGCCCCCGCGCCGGGCCGCCACGGCTGCCCTGCAGACCGCCCGGCGGGCGGAGTCGCGGACGGCCAGCGGCTCCACCGCCGTCGTCGGCGCCCGGGCGACGGTCGCCGCGGCCTCCCGCCTGTTCGTCGAGGGCCGTCACGACGCCGAGCTCGTCGAGAAGGTGTGGGGCGACGACCTGCGGGTGGAGGGGGTCGTCGTGGAGCTGCTCGACGGCGTCGACGACCTGGCCGGGGCCATCGCCACCTTCCGCCCGGGGCCGACCCGCCGGATGGGGGTCCTCGTCGACCACCTCGTCCCCGGCACCAAGGAGGCCGGCATCGTCGACGCGGTGCGCGCCCTGCCCGGTACCCGCGGCTGCGTGCGGGTGCTGGGACACCCCTACGTCGACGTCTGGCAGTCGGTGCGTCCCGAGCGGCTCGGTCTCACGGCGTGGCCCGTCATCCCCCGCGGTCAGTCCTGGAAGCACGGGATCTGCGCGGCGCTCGGCTGGCCCCACGAGACCCAGACCGACATCGCCCTGGCCTGGAAGCGCATCCTCGGCCGGGTCCGCACCTACGCCGACCTCGAACCCACCCTCCTGGCCAGCGTCGAGGAGCTCATCGACTTCGTCACCGAGCCGGGCGGGCCCGCCTCCGGGTGAACCTGCACCCAGGTCCTCCGGGTCCACCCTGACCCGACCCGGAAAGCCGAGCGCCCGACGGGCATACGGGAACCTCGCGTGAGGTCGCGGCGTCACACTGGTCGCAGCCCGAGACATCGGGCCCCACCTCACCAGGACGGAACCATGAGCTACAGCCAGCCCCCCGCCGACCGGACGCCTTCCGGCAGCCTCGCCACGGGCACCGAGCGCACCGTGGCGATCATCGCCCACCTGTCGGCCCTCATCGCCGCCGTCGTCTCGGTCGGCTGGCTGAGCATCCTCGGCCCCCTGGTGGTCTACCTGGTCTACAAGGACCGCAGCCCGATCGCCCGCCAGGCAGCCGCCGGGGCGTTCAACTTCAACCTCGCCGTGTGGCTGCTCATCATCCTCGGCTGGGTCTGCCTCTTCACCGTGGTCCTGTTCCCGATCGCCATCGTCCTGTGGGTCATCGCCGGCGTCGCGGCGCTGTTCTGCCACATCAGGGGCGCCATGCGGGCCAGCAACGGCGAGCCCTACTCCTACCCCTTCTCGATCCCCGTCCTGCACTGAGGACGACCCGTTACGGGGTCACCCGCTGTGCGTGGTGACCCCGTAACGCTCCCGGGTGCGTAGCGCCCAGGCGCTGGCGGGCACGTTGAGCAGGGCGGCGAGCAGGACGAGCCCGCCGACGACGAGCCAGCCCGGCTGCCCCCAGCCGATGCACAGCAGGGCCACCAGCGGCGGCGCGACCACCGAGGCCAGCGAGAAGCTCATCCCCGCCAGCCCCTGGTACTGCCCCTGCCGCTCCATCGGGGCGAGGCCCATCTGCACCCCCCACTGGCCGCCGGACCCGACCATCTCCCCCACCGTATGCGTGGCCGCGCCGGCCAGGAGCAGCACCGTGGCCGCCCACGGGGGCAGGCCCGCGGCATACGCGAAGAGGGCGAAGCCGCCCAGCACCCAGAGCCCCGACAGTGCCATCCGGCGGGCCGCCTTCGGCACCGTCTCGCTCCCGCGGGAGAGCCGCACCTGGAACAGGGCGACAGCGACGGTGTTGACGAGCATCGTCACGGCGACCAGCCAGGTCGGGGCGCTCGTGCGCCCCGCGATCCAGAGCGGGACGGCCAGCTCGATGACGAAGAAGTGGATGGCGTAGAGCCCCGTCAGGAAGCACACGAGCACGAACGGCCCGTCGCGCAGCACCCCCCACCGCGACTCCCCCGCGGGCCGGGCGGGGACCGGCGGCAGGTGTGGCAGCCGGTTGAGCACCACCGCGGAGCCGAGGAAGCTGGCGCCGTTGACGGCGAACACCGCGAGGTAGGCCCACGGCCGGTCGACGGCCAGCGCGAGACCCCCGAGCAGCGCGCCGACCGAGATGCCGACATTGGTGACCGAGCGGAGGTACGCCTTGAACGACACCCCACGCCCGCCGGTCGCCACGCGGGCGATGTAGCCCGAGCGCACCGCGCTGGCACCGCGGTCGAAGAACGCCTCGACGGCCAGGACGAGCACGAGGGTGACGACGGACCGGGCGACGAGAAGCCCCAGGGTGGCCACACCCGCTGCGGCCGTGAGTCGGACCAGGACCTCACGGGGGCCGCGGACGTCACCGAGATGGCCGAGCGGCACCTGGCAGAAGAGCGAGACCGCCGCGGCGACGGCGAGCGCGAGCCCGACCTGGGTGGGGGTCACCCCGACGACCCGGGTGAAGTAGAGCGCGGCGGTCGTCATCACCGCGCCGTTGCCCATCGTGTTGACGAGCGTGGCGGCGGCGAGGACCCGCAGGGTTCCGTCGACGGGGACGCCGCGTCGGGTGAGCGCTTCGCTCATGCCACCCCGAGCAGCCGCCGCACGACGGTGTCGGCGAGGAGCCGCCCCGTGCGGGTGAGCCGCACGGTGCGGTCACGCACGGCCGCCGCTCCCTCCACCAGGCCGTCCGCCACCAGCCCCGCGACGGCGGTGCGCCCGGCGGGCTCCAGACCCTCCACCGGTATGCCGGCCGCGAGGCGGGTGGCGAGCAGCACCCACTCGTCGTGGCGCTGGACGTCGGTCAGCACCTCGCGGGCGGCGGCGGGCGAGGCCCCCGAGGCGACCCGGGCGGCATACGCCGCAGGGTGCTTGACGTTCCACCAGCGCACCCCACCGACGTGGCTGTGCGCCCCGGGGCCGACGCCCCACCAGTCGCCCCCGGCCCAGTAGCCCTCGTTGTGACGGCAGTGGAAGCGGGGTTCGCGAGCCCAGTTGCTCACCTCGTACCAGTCGAACCCGGCCGCCGTGAGCGTCTCGTCGGCCACCTCGTACTTGGCCGCCTCGTCGTCGTCGTCCGGCGCCGGCACCTGGCCGCGGCGCACCTGACCGGCGAGCTTGGTACCCGCCTCGACGACGAGTGCGTAGGCGGAGACGTGGTCGGGCTCGAGGGCGAGGGCGGTGTCGAGGCTGCGGCGCCAGTCGTCGAGGCTCTCCCCCGGCGTGCCGTAGATGAGGTCGAGGCTGACGTCGAGCCCTGCCGCGCGGGCCGCCTGCACGGCCCGGGCCACGTTGCCGGGCTCGTGCGTGCGCTCGAGGACCCGCAGCACGTGCGGCACGGCGCTCTGCATACCGAGGCTCACCCGGGTGAACCCACCGGCCGCCAGCCGCGCCAGGCTCTCCGGCGTCACCGAGTCGGGGTTGGCCTCGGTCGTGACCTCGGCGTCGGGA
Organism: uncultured Actinomycetota bacterium; assembly: GCA_963752705.1. Lineage (GTDB taxonomy): Bacteria > Actinomycetota > Actinomycetes > Actinomycetales > Dermatophilaceae > Lapillicoccus. Next base: position 1,252,612 of record CAVVZM010000003.1, on the reverse strand, counting down.
GCGAGGCCCCAGCGGGCCCGGACGCCGTCGACGAGCCGCACGAGGTCGTCGGCGGCCAGCAGGGTGGGCGTTCCGCCGCCGACGAACACGGTACCGACGACGGGCGCCCCGGGGCCGAGCACCCCCACGGCGAGGTCCAGCTCGAGCAGCGCGGCCGAGGCATACGTCTCCCGGCCGGCCCCCGCGACCTGTCCGTCGCCCAGCTCGGCGGCCGTGTAGGTGTTGAAGTCGCAGTAGCCGCACCGGACCGTGCAGAACGGCACGTGGAGGTAGACGCCGAAGGGGGCGGTGCCGAGGTGCGCGAGCGCGGCGCTCGGGAGGGACCCGTCGACGGGCGCGGCGTCCCCCTCGGGCAGTGCACTCGGCATGCCCCCATTCTCCCGGCTCCGCCGGCCCGTATCGTCGCGGCTGTGACGTCCCCCTTCCCGCCGCACTGGCTCGACGTCGACGGCGTGGTCAACATGCGTGACGTCGGCGGGATGCCGACCCTCGGCGGCGGCGTCATCGCGTCCGGGCGGCTGATCCGCTCCGACAACCTGCAGGAGCTGCCGCCCGCCTCCGTGCGCCGGCTCGTCGACGAGCTGCACGTCACCGATGTCGTCGACCTGCGGACCGGGGTCGAGGTCGCCGTGGAGGGCGACGGGCCCCTGCTGGCCGAGCCGCGCGTACGCGTGCGTCACCTCTCGCTGTTCACCGAGGACACCGCGGAGACGGGGATCCCCGCCGGCGAGCAGGTCCTGCCGTGGGAGCGCCCGGCCGGCCGTGCGGGCGCCGCCGCCGACGCCGGCGTCCCCGCCGCGCCGTCGGCGCCCGAACGCCACAGCGACGACCGCCACGACGCGTACTGGTCGAGCCACTACCTCGGCTACCTCCGCCAGCGCCCGGACTCGGTCGTCACCGCGCTGCGCACCGTCGCGACGAGCCGGGGGGCGACGATCGTGCACTGCGCGGCCGGCAAGGACCGCACCGGCACCGTCGTGGGGATCGCGCTGCTGCTCGCCGGGGCCGACCCCGAGGCCGTCGTGGCCGACTTCGCCCGCTCGGCCGAACGGGTCCCGCAGATCATGGCGCGCCTGTCGCGGCGCCCCGCCTACGCCGCGAACCTCGTCGGCAAGACGGTCGAGCAGCAGTCCCCGCGGGCCGACACGATGCGTCGGCTCATCGTCGCGCTGGAGTCCCTGGAGTCCGGCGCCGGCCTCGAGGCCTGGCTGCTGCGGCACGGCTGGACGGGTGACGACACCCAGACCCTCCGCGCCCGGCTGCGCGACGCCTGACTGCGCCCCGACGGCCCGCTGCCTCCGCGTCGGCGACCGATCCGAGCGTGACCCGGTCCATCACGTTCGCTCCGAGGGAACGACGCCCCGCGCCGAGCAAGGCCCCCCGTCTGCGCCCGCCGAAGGTGACCTTTGGACGTTCGGGACCGACGTAGGTCGACCGCTACTTCTTGGCGACCTCGACGTCGTTGGAGAGCGCGGCGATGAAGGCCTCCTGGGGGACCTCGACGCGGCCCACCATCTTCATCCGCTTCTTGCCCTCCTTCTGCTTCTCCAGCAGCTTGCGCTTGCGGGTGATGTCACCGCCGTAGCACTTGGCGAGCACGTCCTTGCGCATGGCCCGGATGGTCTCGCGGGCGATGACCCGGGAGCCGATGGCCGCCTGGATCGGCACCTCGAACTGCTGCCGCGGGATCAGCTCGCGCAGCTTCGAGGCCATCTGCACGCCGTATGCGTACGCCTTGTCCTTGTGGACGATCGAGCTGAACGCGTCGACCTGCTCGCTCTGCAGCAGGATGTCGACGCGGACCAGGTCGGCCGCCTGGTCGCCGTCGGGCTCGTAGTCGAGCGAGGCGTACCCCTTGGTGCGCGACTTGAGGTGGTCGAAGAAGTCGAAGACGATCTCGGCTAGCGGCAGGGTGTAGCGCAGCTCGACCCGCTCGGGCGAGAGGTAGTCCATGCCGCGCAGGCTGCCGCGCCGCTGCTGGCACAGCTCCATGATCGCGCCGATGTACTCGCTGGGGGCGAGCACCGTGGCCCGCACGATCGGCTCGCGCACCTCCACGATCTTGCCGTCGGGGAACTCGCTGGGGTTGGTCACCTCGATGTGCCGGTTGCCCTCCAGCGTGACGTCGTAGACGACGTTGGGCAGCGTGGAGATGAGGTCGAGACCGAACTCGCGCTCGAGCCGCTCGCGGATGATCTCCAGGTGGAGCATGCCCAGGAACCCCACCCGGAAGCCGAAGCCCAGAGCCACCGACGTCTCCGGCTCGTAGACCAGGGCTGCATCGTTGAGCTTGAGGCGGTCGAGGGCGTCGCGCAGGTCGGGGTAGTCGGAGCCGTCGATCGGGTAGAGCCCGGAGAAGACCATCGGCTTGGGGTCGCGGTAGCCGCCGAGGGCCGTCGTCGCGGGCTTCGCGGCATTGGTCACGGTGTCGCCGACGCGGCTCTGGCGCACGTCCTTGACGCCGGTGATGAGGTAGCCCACCTCGCCGACGCCGAGGCCCTTGGACGGCACGGGCTCCGGCGAGATGACGCCGATCTCGAGCAGGTCGTGGGTCGCCTTGGTCGACATCATGGTGATGCGCTCGCGCGGGTTGAGGTCGCCGTCGATGACCCGTACGTAGGTGACGACGCCGCGGTAGCTGTCGTAGACGGAGTCGAAGATCATCGCGCGGGCCGGCGCGTTCGGGTCGCCGGTCGGGGCCGGCAGCTCTCGGACGATGCGGTCGAGCAGCGGCTCGACGCCCTCCCCCGTCTTGCCCGAGACGCGCATGCAGTCCTCGGGCTCGCAGCCGATGAGGCCGGCCAGCTCCTCCGCGTACTTCTCGGGCTGCGCCGCCGGCAGGTCGATCTTGTTGAGCACCGCGATGATCGTGAGGTCGTTCTCCATCGCGAGGTAGAGGTTGGCGAGGGTCTGCGCCTCGATGCCCTGGGCGGCGTCGACGAGGAGCACGGCCCCCTCGCAGGCGGCCAGCGACCGGGACACCTCGTAGGTGAAGTCGACGTGGCCCGGGGTGTCGATCATGTTGAGCGCGTGGGTCACCCCGTCGAGCGCCCACGGCATCCGCACGGCCTGGCTCTTGATGGTGATGCCGCGCTCGCGCTCGATGTCCATCCGGTCGAGGTACTGCGCGCGCATAGCCCGCTCGTCGACGACGCCCGTCAGCTGGAGCATCCGGTCGGCCAGGGTCGACTTGCCGTGGTCGATGTGGGCGATGATGCAGAAGTTGCGGATCAGGTCCGGTGGCGTCGCGTGAGGGGGCAGCGCGGTACGGACCATGGGTGACACGGGCTCCAGTGTTTCACGCGGGTCGGGAGGGCCCGACCACCCGCGACCCGGTACGCCGGCGGCCGCGGAGCCGGGTCGGGAACCAGGTCCACCAGATCACCGGCACGAACAGGAGAGCAAGCGCACCGAGACCGTCGCGCCACAGGACCGCCCCGCTGCGGCCCTGGGCGATGTCCGTGTCGGCCATGGCGGTGGTGATCTCGTTCTCGACGATGTAGTGGATCCCGAAGGGGGCCGCATAGCCAGTCTGGCTGGTCGCCGGCCGCCACCCGGTCTCGGAGGGCGAGGCCGGGGAGATCTCGTGTACATCGATATGGCGAAGCTCCGCACCGGCTGCCGCTCCCCCGGGGTAGGTGACACGGACGCCGTCTACCAGATTGGAGACCCGACCGCTTTTGGACGTCTCCCGCGTCAGGTGGACCTGGCTGCCAGAGACGACAACCGGGTTGCCGCGGTCGCCGAGGCGGACCGCATCCAGGGTGGCGGTCACGTCCTCCACGCACACCGCCACTCCCGCGGCTGAGAGAGTCGCAGCGACCAACAAGAGCTGCAGCGCCGTGAACCAGCCCATCTCATGACGTTGGCGCGCCTGCCTGCTCCGCCACCAGTAGCGAGACCGGTGCCGCAGCCCGCTGCGTAGGACGACCTGGCGTCGCCGGACCCGCTGCCGCAGCCCGGCCCGCAGCTCCGCGGGCGAGGGCACCTCGCGCTCGTCCCAGGGGGTGGGGGTGACCGCCCGACCGGCTCCCGGTCCCGGGGTCTCTCTCAACGGTGCTCCTCCTTCGGTCGCGGTCAGGGCGCGACGCTGCGGTTTCGACGCGTTCCCGTGCGCACCGGTTCCGGTCCACCACAATGAGGTGTCCCGCCGTCCGACGACCCGAGCCCAGGACCTTATGCCCAGCGATGTCGAGCCCTCCGGCGCCCCGCCGCCGGCGTCCGAGGCCCCGCGCCGGATCCCCCGCTCCTGCTCCGACGTCTACCGGCTGTGGGCCGCGGTCGGCCTGGGCCTGCTGCTGTCCATCGCGTTCTTCATCGCCCAGGACCTCTACGTGGAGCTCGGCTTCCGCAAGGTGCTGACCCCCGCCCAGCAGGCCATCGAGGAGGACTACGGGTCCAACCTCATCGGCTGGGTCGGGTTCGCCATCTCCTACCTCTGGCTCGGGATCCGGGCGTTCCGGGGCTGCGACCACGAGGAGCTCACGCGGCGCATCCTCGGGTCCCCCCTCCCCCGGTCGGTGTGGCGGCGCTGGCTGCTGGCGGGGGGCGGGAGCATCGGCTGGCCGGTGCTCATCTCGATCTGGGCCTTCTCCACGGTCATCACCGCGGTCATCAACAAGCGGGACGTCCCGGTCCTCATCATCACCATGGCGGGCCTCACCGTGCTCAGCTGCATCGCCATCATCACCTTCAGCTTCGCCCTCTTCTACGCCCGCCGGGACATCGAGGAGGGTGGGCTGGAGTTCCAGGGCCCCGGACGGTCGGTGTTCTCCGACTACGTCTACCTCGCCGCGGGCTGCTCGGTGACGTTCGGGACGACCGACACGACCATCCTCACCGCCCCGATGCGGCGCATCGTCACGTTCCACAGCGTGCTGGCGTGGATCCTCAACACCGTCGTCATCGCCGTCCTGCTGTCACTCGTGACGAGCTGACCGGCGCGGCGGCAAACCCATGGGCTAGACCCCCGGCTCAGTCGGCCCCGACCCGGAACCCGAGCTTCATCGTCACCTGGAAGTGCGCCACGTGTCCGTCCTCGAGATGCCCGCGCATCTCGGTCACCTCGAACCAGTCGAGGCCCCTGATCGTCTCGGCCGCCTTGTCGACCCCGGTGCGGATGGCCGCCTCGATGCTCTCGGTCGAGGTCCCAACGATCTCGGTGACGCGGTAGACGTGGTCGGCCATGATGAGCTCCTTCGCTCGCTGGACGGCGGAACCGGACGTCTCGTGACGCTAGCCCCCGGCGCGCCGCCTGACCAGAGCCGTCAGGCGCCCGTGGCGCCGTCGATGCCCTCCCGCAGCAGGTCGGCGTGCCCGTTGTGCTGCGCGTACTCCGCGACCATCTTGAGCAGCACCCCGCGCAGCGAGAGCTCGGCACCGTCGCGGACCCGCGTCCCCGTGTCGTCGAGGTCGTGGGCGGCCACGATCTCGCGCGACCGCTCGCACTCCTGACGCCACTGCTCCCAGGCCTTCGCGACGTCGCCGTCGAGCCGCTCGAAGTCCTGGTCGGGGTCGTCGTCGGAGTAGTAGAGCATCGGCACGTCGTCGCCGGCGAAGTTGACCTGGAACCACCAGCGCTCCACCCCGGTGAGGTGCCGCAGCAGCCCGTGCAGTGTCATCGTGGACGGTGGCATGGTGCGCCGCGACAGGTCGGCGTCGGACACGCCGGCGCACTTGAGGGCGAACGTCGCCCGGTGGTGCTCGAGGTAGGCCACGAGCAGCTCGCGGTCGGACCCCGTCTGCGGCAGCGGGGGGCGCGGGTCGTCCGCCCACGCGGGGCTGTAGTTCTCCACGGGCACCTCCGGTCGCGGGCTCATCGCTCGACTGTAGGCAGGGGGGCCGACACCCGCTCAGCCCAGCCGGCCGCGCAGGGCCAGGACGCGCTCCAGGGCGCGGTCGGACTCGCCCGGACCCAGGCGACCGGTCTCGAGCGCCGTGGCGAGTGCGGAGACGGCCGCCTGGCTCTGGGTGAGGTCCTTCGCCGAACAGAGGACGAGGTCCATCCCGGCCTTCGCCGCAAGCACCGCCCGCTGCCCGGTGTCACCGAAGGCTGCGAGCGCCTTGGCCTCGAGGGCGTCCGTGATGGTCAGCCCTCGGAAGTGCAGCCGACCGCGCAGCTCACCCCTGATGGTCCGGCTCGACAGGCCCGCCGGCAGCCGCCGGTCGAGGGCGGGATAGGTCGCCCAGGAGGTCATCACCATGTCGACGCCGGCCGCGATCGCGGCCATGTAGGGCAGCTCGTCGATGGTCCGCAGCTCCGACAGGGGCAGGGACAGTGTGAGCGGACCGATGTCGGTGTTCTGGTCGGCGGCGGCCGCGCCGAGCCCGGGGAAGTGCTTCGCGGTGGTGACGACGCCGAGCGACTGCTGGGCGACGATCGACGCGGCGCCCAGCTCACCGCAGACAACCGGGTCCTTGCTGTAGGACCGGCTGTACTGGTCCTCGAAGTCGCCGTCCTGGCGGTAGACGTCGAGGACGGGCGCGAGGTTGACGTTCATCCCCGCGTCGAGGAGGTTCTGCGCCGCTCCGAGCCCGGCGGTACGGGCCGTGCCCACCGGGTCGGCCGACAGCCCGATCTGCTTCTGGCTGATGCCCGGCGCACCCGGGAGGCGCTGGACGCGGCCCCCCTCCTGGTCGGTCATGACCAGCAGTGGGTACCCGACGCCACTGGCGGCCTGGGCGTCGGCGATCGACCGCGTCACCTGCTGGATCTGCTGGCGGGTCAGCCCCTTGAGGTTCTCGCCGAAGAAGACGACGCCGCCGACCAGACCGGCCCGGATCGCCGCGTACAGGGCCGCGGGCGGGGTCGGCCCGGGGTACGACCAGATCACGCGCTGGCCGGCCTGCTGCTCCACCGACAGGGACGACGGGCGGCCACGCCCCGCGGCGTCGGCGCTCGCGGGGGCGAGCAGCCCACCACCGGCGAGCAGGCCGGCCGCACCGACGATGACACTGCGACGGGAGACGTGGAGCGCGGTAAGCGGGTTAGCGTCGGCCATGCTGTGTCCTACGCCGCGACCGGCATGTGCAGCGGCCCGCGGATGAGGCGGGACGGCCGCATGACGACCCGCCCGGTATGCCGCAGGGCCGGCATCCGCTGCGTCAGGGCGGTGACCGCGGCGACGGCCTCGAGTCGCGCTAGCGGCGCCCCGAGGCAATAGTGGATGCCGCTGGAGAACGCCAGGTGCTCCGCCGCCGAGGTGCGGCCGATGTCGAACCGGTGGGGCTCGGAGAACACATCGGGGTCGCGGCCCGCGGCGGCCAGGAGCAGGATGACCGCCTGGTTGCGCCGCACGGACATCCCACCGATCTCGGTGTCGTCGAACGAGATCCGAGCCGTCTCCTGCACGGGCGGGTCCCAGCGGAGCGTCTCCTCCACCGCGGCCGACGCCAGAGACGGGTCCTCGCGCACGCGCTCCCACTGCTCCGGGTGGGCCAGGAGCGCGCGGGTCGCGTTGCCGATGAGGTTGACCGTGGTCTCGAACCCCGCGATGAGCAGCAGCGAGCACATCGGCACCATCTCGTGCGGCGCGATCGCGTGGTCCCGTTCGGCGACGATCACGCTGACGAGGTCCTCGCGGGGCTCGCGGGCCCGCTCCTCGAACAGCCGCTGGAAGAGTCGCTCCAGCTCGGTGTTGGCCTCGATGACCCGGCGGGCCTGGCCGATGGAGGTCACGCCGTCGAGCGCGCTGCCCAGGGCGGCGCCGTAGCGCTGGAACGCGGCGACGTCGCCGCCCTCCACGCCCATCATCGAGGTGATGACGGCGATGGGCAGCGGCGCCGCGAGGTCGGCGACGAGGTCGAACGACCCCTTGCGCCCAGCGGCGTCCAGGAGCGAGCCGACGGTCGCGTCGATGGTCGCGGCATACCGGCTCATCATCCGCGGGCTGAACGCGGGGGCGGCCACCCGGCGCAGCCGCTCGTGGTCCGGCGGGTTCAGGCTGAGGAACGACAGGTCGAACTCCTGGGGCGACCCCCCGGGCACGGCGCCGTCCTCCTCGCGCACCCCGAACCGGCGGCTGCGCAGCACCTGCTTGCAGACCGGGTGGCTCGTCGTCGCCCAGTTGCCGAGACGGGTCGGCACCATCGGCCCGAGCACGCGCATGTCCTCGTAGACGGCGTAGGGGTCGCGCCGGCCCTCACGCAGGTTGAGGCGGGCCAGCTGGTCGCCCTGGAAGCGGACGGCATACCAGCGGTCCCAGCGCTCACGGTAGAGCCCGCCGGCGAAGCGGGCGGCGGAGCGCGCCTGGGCGAGGCGGGTCATGCCTCCAGATCGTAGGCGCGTCGCCGGCCGACGAGGGCCGAGAGCAGGGCGATGCCCACGCCGAGCACGGCGAGGACCGCCCCCACGCGGCTGGGCCACTCGTAGCCCAGACCGGCCCCGAGCACCACGCTGCCGACTCCCGCGCCGATCGCGTTCGCGATGTTGAGCGTGGAGTGGTTGAGGGCTGCCGCGAGGGACTGGCCCTCGTGGGCCACGTCCATGAGCCGCGTCTGGAGCAGCGGCACGAGGATGGAGGGGAGGAAGCCGAGCACGAAGACCATGGCCACCGCGAGCACGGGATAGTGCGCCAGCCACCCGAAGACCGCGAGCATGACCGCGATGAGGCCCAGCGAGACGATCATCCCGCGCAGGATGCCGAACCGGGCGACCCGCCCGGAGACGACCATGCCGCTGACCATCCCCACCCCGTAGACGCCGAGGATCACGGGCACGAAGGAGCTCGAGAACCCGGCCAGCTCGGTCATCGTGGGGGTGATGTACGCGTACGTGGCGAACATGCCGCCGAAGCCGACGACGCCGACGAGCAGGGCGAGCCACACCTGCAGGCGCGTGAGGGCGGTCAGCTCGGAGCGCATCGAGGCCTCCTGCGGGCGCGGCTGCCGGGGCACCCACGCCCAGAGCGCGAGCACCGTGAGCAGGCCGATGCCCCCGACCACCCAGTAGGGCACGGCCCAGCCGAGGCGCTGCCCGAGCACCGTGGTGACTGGGACCCCGACGATGTTGGCGGTCCCCAGCCCGATGAGCATCATGGCCACGGCCCAGGTGCGGCGCTCCTTGGCCACCAGCGACGCGGCCACGAGCGAGCCGATGCCGAAGAACGCCCCGTGGGGCAGGCCCGAGAGGAACCGGGCTCCCATGAGCTCGGTGTAGCCGTGGGCGAAGCCCGACGCGGTGTTGGCCAGGGTGAAGGCGACCATGAGCCCGACGAGCACCGCCTTGCGCGGGAGGCGGGCGGCGAGGACGGCGACGAGCGGAGCGCCGACGACGACCCCCAGGGCGTAGGCCGAGACGTAGTGGCCGGCCGTGGGGATGTCGGTGCCGGTGCCGGCGGCCACCTCGGGCAGCAGGCCCATCGTCACGAACTCCGTGGTGCCGATGGCGAAGCCGCCGGCGGCCAGGGCCAGGAGGGCCAGGCCCACGTGACGCGTCGCGGTGGGTGCCGTGGTCTGCTCACCGGCGGCGTCACGGTCGTCGTTCGGCGTGGTCGGCGTCGTTGTCGCCAGGGTGTCGGTCATCGCGTCTCTTCGTGGGGGTCGGGAGGTCATCGTGCTGTCCACGGTCCGCGCCGACCGCCGATCATGCTACGGCCAACAAAGCAGGTGCCGAGAATCGTCCCGGCGTCCGACACTGACCCATGACCGAGCTCGCGCTGCCGGAGGTGGACTACCGGCGTACGTCCCGGCGGCCCGCCTGGTCGCAGCTGCCCGGCGCCGTGCGGGAGGCCGCCGGACGCGTGGCGGGCGGCGTGGTCGAGCGGGCCGACCCACCCGTGGCGAGCGGCTTCACCGGGGCCTACGCGGGCCGCGTGACCCTGGCCGGAGGCCGGCAGGTGTTCGTCAAGGCGGGCGCCCCCGACCAGCCCCACGTCGTCGGCGCGCTCGCCCAGGAGGCCGAGGTGCTCGACCGGCTGCCGCCCGGCATACCGGCCCCGGACCTCGTGGGCTTCGCGACCGTCGACGGCTGGAGCGTCCTGGTCATCGGGGTCGTCGCCGGCCGGATGCCGGGCGCACCGTGGACGCCGGCCGAGGTGGACGCCGTGCACCGGGCCTGCCGCACGCTGGCCGAGGTGGGCACCCCGGCGACGATCGGCGGTCGCGACTTCGCGCACCGCCTGGCGGCCGACCCCGAGATCGTGGCGACCGGGCGGTCGCTGCTCCAGGGTTCCTTCGCGATCGGTCCGGAGCTGCCCGCATGGCTGCCGCGCCACCGGGAGCGGGTGGGCGCCCTGGTCCTCGACGCCGACGGCCGGCTGGACGGCGACACGCTCTGCCACGGCGACCTGCGCCCTGACAACCTCCTCGTCGCCGGGCCGGTCGCGGGCCCGCTGACGGCCGTCGTCGTGGACTGGAACTGGGTCGGCCGGGCGGCGCCCTGGGTCGACTGGGTGGGCCTCCTGCCGCTCATGGCCGCACAGGGCGTCGACACCGACGCGCTGCTGCGCACGTCGTCGCTGACCCGCGACGTGGACCCGGACGACCTCGACGCCTTCGTCGCGGTCATCGCGGCCTACATGCTCGGCCAGTACCGGGGGGTGCCGCCGCCGGGATGCACCCCGGCCCTGCGGCGGCACCAGCTCGTCATGGCCCATGCCTTCTTGGCGTTCCTGCGCCGCCGTCGCCGCTGGTCGTGACCGCCCCCCGCCGGGGCGGGGCGGCTACGGTGGCGGGATGCCTACGCTCGCAGAACGGCTCCGGCAGGTCCTCGGGCGTGTGCTGGGGGGTGCCGGAGGCGCAGCCGGCGGCCCGTCCGGCGGCACCGACCGCGCCCGGTCGGGTGACCGCGCGCCCGCGCCGTCGCGCCGTCGCGGCAACGCCGACGGGGGGGTGCCCGCTCCGACCGGGCACCGCACCTACCCGGGGGACTTCCACGGCGCACCGGCCATCGCGTATGCGCCCAAGCCGGACGGTCAGCCCGACCCCGGCGAGGTCGTCTGGACGTGGGTGCCGTTCGAGGAGGACAACTCCATCGGCAAGGACCGGCCGGTGCTGCTGGTGGGCAGCGACGGCGACTGGCTGCTCGGCGTCATGCTGACGAGCAAGGACCACGACCACGACGCCGGCCAGGAGCACCGGGCCGGGCGGGAGTGGGTCGACATCGGCTCCGGCGGCTGGGACCGCAGCGGACGCCCGAGCGAGGTCCGCGTCAACCGCATCATCCGCGTCGACCCCGAGGGGATCCGGCGCGAGGGCGCCGTCCTCGGCCCCGAGCGGTTCGACGAGGTCGCCGACGCGATCCGCCGGCTGCGCTAGCACGCTCCGGGTATGCCGCGGGCCCGCCACCTCGAGAGGTGACGGGCCCGCGGCATACCGGGTGGTCCCGGTTCGTACCGGTTCGTACGGGTCAGGACGTCCGCGTCAGAGCGCGGCGGCCTTCTTCGCCATGGCCGACTTCTTGTTGGCGGCCTGGTTCTGGTGAATGACGCCCTTGGCGACGGCCTTGTCGAGCTTGGTCGACGCCTTCTGCAGGGCTTCCTGCGCCGCCGACTTGTCGCCGGCGTCCGCGGCCTCGCGGAACCGACGGACCCAGGTGCGGAGCTCGCTCTTGACCGCCTTGTTGCGCTCGGTGCGCTTCTCGTTGGTCTTGATGCGCTTGAGCTGCGACTTGATGTTTGCCACGTGGAGGAACTTTCTCTGGTCGGATGGGTTGCCGTTAGAGGGCGGCAGTGGCGCGCCGGGACCGGCGTGGGGACACCGTGGGGTGACGCGCCCTGAGATGGATCGTTGACGTACGCGCACGACCGGAGCGCGCACGCAGCGTCTCAATCTACCAGCGCGGGGTGGTGGTCCCGAACACGAGCGGCATCGGGGACGGGCGACTCCGGGCGGCGACCGGCTCAGTCGCCGTGCCGGGCCCGGCTGATCGTGAGGATGACACGCTCCACGGCGTAGACGGGGTCGCGGCCGCCACCCTTGACCTCGACGTCGGCGGCGGCGACGGCCTGGATGGCCCGGCCCAGACCCTCGGCCGTCCAGGAGCCGAGCTGGCGGCGGGCCTTGTCGACCTGCCACGGGGCCATGCCGAGCTGTTTGGCCAGCTGCTGGGAGCCCCCGCGGCCGGCCGACCCGACCTTGACCAGCTGCCGCAGCTGCGAGGCGAGCACCGCGACGATGGGCACGGGGTCGACGCCGGTGGCGATGGCGTGGCGCAGCATCCGCAGGGCCTCCCCCGTCTGCCCGGCGACCGCGGCGTCGGCCACCCGGAAGCCGGTGGCCTCCACCTTGCCGCCGTGGTAGATCTCGACCAGCCGGTCGTCGACCACGCCCTCGGTGTCGGAGACCAGCTGCGACACGGCGGAGGCCAGCTCGCGCACGTCCCGTCCGAGCGCCTCGACCAGGGCCCGGACGGCCTCGGGCGTCGCCTTGCGGCCCTGCCGGCGGAACTCGTTGGCGACGAAGTCGCTCTTGTCGCGGTCGGTCTTGATCGTCGGGCACTCGATGACGTGCGCCTTCTGCTTCACGAGCAGGTCGAGCACCCGCTTGCCGCGCTGGCCGCCCGAGTGCGTGACCACCAGGCAGACGTCGTCGGCCGGGGCTGCGAGGTAGGTCGCGACGTCGTCGAGCAGCTCGTCGGCGGCCTCGTCCAGCCGCTCGACGACGACCGCCTTGTCGCCGCCGAAGAGGGACGGGCTCGTCTGCACCCCGAGCTGGCCCGGCTCGTAGCCCGCGGCCGCCAGCCGCACCACGTCGAGGTCGGGTGCCTGGTGCTTCAGCTCGGTGAGCGTGGCGGCCACGGCCCGGTCGGCGAGCAGCTCCTCGGGGCCTCGGACGAGGACGAGGGAGGGGGCCGGGCTCACGGCATCACCCTGTCACGCGCCACCGACGGCGCGCTCCGCTGCATCAGAGCAGGCGGGGGCTGTCGGTCAGCTCGAGGCCGAGCTGGGTGAGGCGGGCCCGCACGGCGTCGACGGGCAGCTCGAGGTGCTCGACGAGGTCGTCCATGTCGATGCCGGCGTCGACGGCGTCGCGCAGCTCGGTGTCCTGGTCGGCCGTCCACGCGTGACCCACCGTCACGGCGGTGCGGGCGGAGGGGGGCGTGGGCGGGGCCGTGGCCACGGGTCGGTGGTCGACCCCCGGGTCGGTGGCACCGGTCTCGGGCGTCTCCGTCGCGGTGCCGTCCACCGCGCCGACCAGTCCGCGGAGCGCCGGGTCGGCCACCGGCAGCGGCGGCGGGGCCACCTCGTCGAGCCGCCGCAGGGCGGCCAGCACCTGGTCGCGGTCGGTGGTGGGCCAGAACGGCGGCAGCGAGCGCTGCAGGAAGGCGGCGTAGCGGGCGTTGACCATCCGCGAGTCAAGGATCGCCACGACGCCGCGGTCGTCCTGCCGGCGCACGAGGCGCCCCGAGCCCTGGGCGAGCCGCAGCGCCGCATGGGTGGCCGAGACGGCCATGAAGCCGTTGCCGCCCATCCGGGCGATGGCCTCGGACCGCGCGGATGCGAGCGGGTCGTCGGGCCGCGGGAAGGGGATGCGGTCGATGACGACGAGCTGGCAGGACGAGCCGGGCACGTCGACGCCCTGCCAGAGGGTGAGCGTGCCGAACAGGCACGTCGAGGGCTCGCGGGCGAACTGCCGCACCAGGGTGGCGATCTGGTCCTCGCCCTGGCAGAGGATCTCGATGGCGGTGCCGTCGCCGGCGAACCGGGCACGCAGCTGCTCGGCGGCGTTCTGGGCGGCGCGGGTGGAGGAGAACAGCCCGAGCGTGCGGCCGCCCGCGGCCCGCACCATGGCCTCGATCTCGTCGAGGACGCGAGGCGATGTGCCGTCGCGGCCCGGCGGGGGGAGGTCCTTGGCGACGTAGACGATCGCCTGCCGCTGGTAGTCGAAGGGGCTGCCGACGTCGAGGCCCCGCCACTCGGGCGCCCCGTCGCCCCGCAGGCCGATGGTGCCCGCGACCGCGTCGAAGCTGCCGCCCAGCTCGAGCGTCGCGCTCGTCAGGACGACCGTGCGATCGCCGAAGATCTTGTCGCGCACCAGCATGGCCACGCTCATCGGCGCCACGCGCAGCACCGGTCCGCGGCGCGGGTCCTTGCTCAGCCAGACGACGTCGAGGTCGCGGCCCTCGAGAATCCGCGCGCTGTTCTCGTACATCTCGTCGACGGCCGCCCGGGCCACCTGCCGGGCGCCGTCGGCCTGCTCGCCCGGCGGCGGCTTCATCTCCGACTGCACCGCCCGGGTCGAGTCGCGCACGCGGCTCAGCGCGAGGACCAGCCCCTCCGACAGCTGCTGCAGGCGCCCCTCCTCGAGGTCCTCCAGGACGCCGCCCAGCAGGACGGCCGCGTCCTCCACCTCGGCGATGCTCTCGGCGAACCGGCCGGCCCGGCGGGCGGCGTTCGCCACCATGCCCTGCGACAGCTCGTCGGTGATGGTGGCCGTGACCCGGTCGACGAGCTCGTGCGCCTCGTCGACGACGAGGAGCCGGTGCTCGGGCAGCATCTGCCGGCCCTCGAAGGCGTCGATGGCCATGAACGAGTGGTTCGTGACGATGACGTCGACGTCCTTGGACGCCTCCCGCGAGCGCTCGACGAAGCATTCGGCGACGAGGGGGCACTTGCTGCCGAGACACTCGTGCGCCGAGACCGACACCTGCCGCCAGGCCCGGTCGCTCACGCCGGGGACGAGCTCGTCGCGGTCACCGGACTCGGTCGTGTCGGCCCACTCGCGCAGCCGCACGACCTCCTCCCCCAGCCGTGACGTGCCGCGGTCCACCTGACCAACCGTGAGCAGCCCGTCCTCCTCGTCGGGGAAGCCCCCGTCGAGCTTGTTGAGGCAGACGTAGTTGCGCCGGCCCTTGACGAGCGAGTAGGTCGGCCGGCGTCCGACGATCGGAGCGAGGGCGGCGGCCAGCCGGGGCATGTCGCGGTCGACGATCTGGGCCTGCAGCGCGAGGGTGGCCGTGGCGACGACGGCCGGACGCCCGGTCGCCATGGCGTGCCGCACCGCCGGCACGAGGTAGGCCAGCGACTTGCCGGTGCCCGTCCCCGCCTGCACGAGCAGGTGCTCGTCGGTCTCGATGGCGTGCTCGACGGCGTGCGCCATCTCGACCTGGCCCGGGCGCTCGCTGCCGCCGACCCCCGTCACCGCCGCCCGGAGCAGGGCGTCGAGGTCGGCTGGCACGGCACCAGGGTATGCCGGTCGCCACACCCGGCCCGGCACCCTCCACAGGGGGGCCGGCCGGTCTAGCGTGGCCCGCGTGAACGGGCCGCGCCACTCCCTCCGGCTGGATGCCGCCTACGTCGAGGAGACCGCCGACCGGCTCGAGGCCCGCATCCGGGCGCGCTTCCCCGACCGCCACCTCGGCGACGTGGCGCACCGGCTCGTCGAGACCATCCCCACCCTGCAACGCGGCTTCGACAGCTCCTACCTGCGCTTCGGTCGGACCCGCCTGCTCTCGAGGTCGGCCAGCGCCGTCATCGTCCTGATGGTCGCCGTCGCCCTCGCCCTCACCCTGAAGGACGCCGTCACCGGCGGGCTCCGGAGCCTGGCCGACTGGGTGCCCTTCACCGAGAGCGTGGTCAACGACGTCGTCTTCGCCGGCATCGCCGTGTTCTTCCTGTGGGCGCTGCCGGAACGGCGGGAGCGCCGCACACTGCTGTCGATGCTGCACGAGCTCCGGTCCCTGGCGCACGTCGTCGACATGCACCAGCTCGACAAGGACCCGGAACAGGCCCGCACCGACTACGTGCCCACGTCGAAGAGCCCGCCGAACCGGATGACCGCCGACCAGCTGCGGCACTACCTCGACTACTGCAGCGAGCTCGTCTCGCTCATCGCGAAGACCGCCGCCCTCTGCGGCGAGCACACGTCGGACCCCGTCGTGCTGGAGACCATCGGTGACCTCGAGACGCTCGCCGCCCAGATGTCGCAGAAGATCTGGCAGAAGATCTCGCTCCTGCCGGCGGAGTAGCCGGCTCGTCTCAGCCGAGCACCGACCGCAGCGCCTCGCCGGCCGCGCTGACCCGCCCCGGCACGTGACCGTCGGCGATCATGTTGATGATGACGCCGTCGACCCCCGTGTCGAGGACGCGCTCCTTGATGTCGGCGGCGGCCTGCTCCGGCGTACCGGCGAACATCCTCGACATCATGGCCCGCAGCCGCGCCGGGTCGATCTGGCCGGTGTTGACCCCACGCTGCTGCAGGGCGTCGGACTGGGCCTGGAGCGCCGCGTCCCGGTCGCGCCCGAGCGCGACCGACGCGAGGAAGCTCGTCTCGATCTCGGAGCGGTCGCGGCCCACCTCGCGGCAGCGCTCGTCGAGGGCCGCGAGCTTCGCCGGCAGCTCGGCCGGGTCGCAGATGATGTTGAGGTGGCTGGCGTAGCGGGCAGCCATCCCGAAGGTCTTCTTCTCGCCGCTGCCGCCGATGAGGATCGGCAGGTCGTCACGCAGCCGCGGCTCGTTCATCGCCGAGTCGGTCTGGTACCACTGGCCGTTCACCGTGGGCCGCTCGCCGCGCAGCATGGGGGCGATGATCGACAGGGCCTCCTCGAGCCGGTTGAAGCGGTCCGTGAAGGTGCCGAACTCGTAGCCGAGCTGCTGGTGCTCGAGCTCGTACCAGCCGGCGCCGATGCCCAGCACCGCGCGACCTCCGCTCACCACGTCGAGCGTCGTCACCGCCTTGGCGAGCAGGGTCGGGTTCCGGTAGGTGTTGCCGGTCACGAGGGCCGACAGCTGCACGCGCGACGTCGCGGTCGCGAGGGCGGAGAGGGCCGAGTACGCCTCCAGCATGGGCTGGTCGGGGGAACCGATGCCGGGCAGCTGGTAGAAGTGGTCCATCACGAGGACCGCGTCGAAGCCGGCCTCCTCGGCCTCGCGCGCCTGGGCGACGACCGTGGGGAACAGCTGCGCGACCGGAGTGCCGTAGGAGAAGTTCGGGATCTGGTAGCCGAGTCGGATGCTCACCCCAGCACCGTATGCCTCTCGCCTGGGCTTGCTACGTCAGACCGTCGCCGGCGAGTGGCCGCCCGTCGACCCGGCGCATCATGGCGACGTCGTCGCGGTAGTCCCCCGGGCCGAGGCGCAGCCCTGCCGGCTGCCGGCCCGTCTCGTCCCACCCGGCCCGGGCGTAGAAGGCGCCGAGGCCCGACCCGCTGCGGTAGTCCAGCCGGAGCAGCTCCACCCCCGGCAGGTCGCGGGCCAGCGCGTGGAGACCGGCGAGCAGGAGCCGGCCGAGGTTGCGTCCCCGCCGGTCGGGGTCGACCTGGAGGCGCCACAGGGTGGCGACGTGCGCATACAGCGGCTCGGGTCTCGGCCGCCACCAACCGAACCCGACCACCCGACCGTCCGGCTCCTCCAGCACCCCGAGCACCGCGGTGCCCGCGCGCAGCTCGGCGAGGTGGGTGTCGAGCACCGGCTCCACGTCGCCGCGCGATGCCCCGGGCGGGAAGCCCACCGCCCCGCCGCTGTCGTTGACCCGCACCCACAGGTCGAGGAGCTCGTCGCGGAGCGCACCGTCGACCTCGGCCACCGAGCGCACGCGCGGCAGGGCCAGCACGTCGGACACCGCGTCCGACGCCCCCTCCGTGCCGACCCGCACCATCCCGGCGGAGAGAGCGGTGCGCAGCGAGGCCGGGTTCGTCGTGCGGATCGACGCCTCGACGGCTCGCCCGGGCAGCCACTCGGTGGCGCCGACGGTGACCGCGCGGGCCAGCAGCCGTCCGTAGCCGCGGCCGAGCCGGTCGTGGCTGAGCCGGTAGTAGAGGTTGAGCGCCTCGCGACCGGGGCGGACCTTCAGCCCGCACCACCCGACGAGACGCCCGGTGGCCGTCTCCTCGACGGCCAGGTAGCCGAACCCGTGCTCGCGCCAGTGCGCGATGTCGTCGTCGAGGCCGATCCGGCAGGTCAGGGCGTCGGGGATCGTCTCCGGCGCGTGGACGTAGGTGCGGGGGTCGGTGTGCAGGATGCGGTACGCGTCGGCGTCGGCCGTGGTGGGCCGCCGCAGCCGCAGCGGGCCGACGACCTGCTCGAAGCCGGGTCCGACGTCGGCGTGGTCCATGGGCCCATCCTGCCGAGCCGCACCGTCAGACGCGCACCCGCTCGGCGAGCACCGCCGAGCCCTCACCGCTCAGCCGGTCGACCCGCGCATACCGGCCGGTCAGCAGGAGCAGCAGGTCCTGCGTGCGGCCGTGCACCGGAGCGCCGCGGCCGACCCTCAGGTCGGAGTCGTCCGCGACGAGCTGGAGGCCGGTGAGCCGTCGCTGCGGGAAGAACGGGAAGATCGCCGTCCAGACCCGCCGCGCGGCGAACGCCGCCGCCGCCACGGGCATCTCGCGCTCGAGGCCGAGCGGCACGGCGATGTCCTGGCCGTGCACGAGGACGTCGGTGAGCGGCTCGCGGTAGGTCGTGCCGAGCGGGTGGGTGCGCATCGTCGACGTGCGCCGCAGGTCGTGGACGACCTGCTCGACCGGGTGGTCGAGCACGCTCTCGGTGGCGATGGCCACGGCGCGGTCGAAGTCCCCGCGAGCCCTGGCGAACGCCAGGAGCACGTCACGCGGGCGGCTCAGCGGTGACAGCGTGAGATGCGCGCCGACCCCCAGCACCGTCCAGGCGTCGCAGAGCGACGGCGTCGCCAGTGCCGCGGGCTCCAGCCCCTCGAGCAGGTCGGCGAGCGAGCGCCGCTCCGAGCCGATGACGGTCCACACCTCGTCCTGGTCCATGCTCCCAATTTAGTCAGTTATTCTGACTAGATCAAGACCCGGGAGGATGGCGGGGTGACCGACCCGAACACCGGCGTCCTCATGTTCGTGGCCTACCGCGCGATGGAGGAGCGGATCCTCGCCGCCGTGCACGCCGCGGGCTTCACCGACGTCACCCTGGCCCAGGCGCGGGTCTTCGCCCGGATCGGCCCCCACGGCACCCGGCTCACCGACCTGGCCGCGCAGGCCCAGGTGACCAAGCAGAGCGCCGGGCACCTCGTCGACGAGATGGAGGCGCGCGGCTACGTCACGCGCGAGCCCGACCCGAGCGACGGCCGCGCCCGCCTCGTCACCTTCGGTCCCCGCGGCCGGGAGGCGATCCCGGTGGCCATGGCCGCGGAGCGTGAGGTCGAGGCCGAGTGGGCGGCCCACCTCGGCCCCCGGCGCACGGCGCAGCTGCGGGCCGCGCTGCTGTCGCTGCGCGAGGTCACCGACCCGTGGCACGACCCGACCTAGACTCCGCCAGATGGGACGAGCGCTGCGCACCGGGTCGACCGTCCTGCTGGTCGTGGCGGTGGCCCAGGCCGGGTTCGGGGCCGGGCTCGGCGCGTCGCTGATCGCCCGCCCCAAGAGCGAGGTCCTGGAGGCGATGCACCAGGGCAACGCCTGGCTCGTGGTGCTCGTCGCGGTGGCGTGCACGGTCGTCGGTGTGCGCCTCCGGCGGCAGGGTGGGCCGTCCTGGCCCCTGGTCTTCGCCGCGAGCCTGGCCGCCGGTGGGGTGCTGCAGGCGGTCCTCGGCCAGCTGCGCGTCGTCGGGCCGCACCTGTTCCTCGGCGTGCTCTACCTCTGCGCCGTCACGACGTTCTGCTCGTATGCGTGGCGCTACGCGCCGCGGGTGGCCTCCGCGCCCGCCTCGCCGGGGTCGTAGGCCGCCTGCGGCGTGCAGATGAGGTGGGCGACGAGCGCCGTCCACCCCGTCTGGTGCGAGGCGCCGAGCCCGACCCCCGTGTCGCCGTGGAAGTACTCGCTGAACGTCGGGTGCTGCGTCCAGAGCGGGCCACCGGGCAGGTCGCGGGGGTCGCTCGGGCGTCGCCCGTCCGGGCCCGGCCGGAACAGCCCGACCAGCCGGTCCTCGAGGCGCTGGGCCACCTCGTGCAGCCCGAGCCGCTCCCCCGACCCCGTGGGGTACTCCACGGTCGTCGTCGCCCCGCTGCCCGCGGCATACGTGTGCAGGGCGTCGACGATGAGGAGGTTGAGGGGCATCCACACCGGTCCGCGCCAGTTCGAGTTGCCCCCGAACAGGCCGCTGTCGGACTCCCCCGGTGTGTAGCGCAGCGACATCGACATCCCGGCGACGTCGATGTCGACCCCGTCGCGGTGCGCCGCCGACAGGGAGCGGATGCCGTGCGGCGACAGGAACTCACCCTCGTCGAGCAGGCGCGCGAACAGGCGCGTGGCCCGGGTCGGGTCGACGACCGCGAACATCAGCCCCTCACCGACGGCGGGATGCGTCGTCGTCAGGCTGGCCACCTCGTCGGCCCGGTGCCGCGACAGCCAGCGCAGGGCCTCCGCGAAGTCGGGCAGCTCGTCGAGGACCCACGCGGGGCAGTTGGCCACGGCCAGCAGCGGCAGCAGCCCCACCAGCGAGCGGGCGCGCATCGTCTCCAGCTCGCCCTGCGGCCCGACGAGCACGTCGTAGAAGAAGCCGTCCTCCTCGTCCCAGAGCGAGACCCCCTGCGACCCGAAGTCGCCCATCGCCCGGCAGATCGCGAGGAACCGCTCGAGGAAGGTCGTCGCCAGGTCGTCGAAGGCATGGTCGTGCCGGCCGAGCTCCTGCGCGATGCGCATCATCGACAGACACGTGAACGCCATCCAGGCCGTGGCGTCGGACTGCTCCAGCCGCCACCCGTGCGGCACCTCCTTGGAGCGGTCGAAGACGCCGATGTTGTCCATCCCGAGGAAGCCGCCCTCGAACAGGTCCGAGCCCTCGGCGTCCTTGCGGTTGACCCACCACGAGACGTTGAGCAGCAGCTTGGTGAGGACGCGGGTCAGGAAGTCGCGGTCCCAGGCGCCGTCGCGCAGGTAGACCTGCCACGCCGCCCATGCATGCACCGGCGGGTTGACGTCGGAGAAGGACCACTCGTAGGCCGGCAGCTGGCCGTTGGGGTGCTGCGCCCACTCGCGGCAGAGCAGCAGCAGCTGTGCCTTGGCGAACGCCGGGTCGACGTGCGACAGCGTCACCGCGTGGAACGCGAGGTCCCAGGTGGCGAACCAGGGGTACTCCCACTCGTCGGGCATCGAGATGACGTCGGCCAGGGAGACGTGCCGCCAGGCCGTGTTGCGCGCGTGCGGCTCGGGGGCCAGCCGGGACGCCGGCGGGGGCGGTGAGGCGGGGTCGCCCTCCAGCCAGTCCTCGACGTCGTAGCGGTAGAGCTGCTTGGTCCAGAGCATCCCGGCGAACGCGCGGCGGGCGGTGTGCCGGTCGACGTCGGGGACGCCCTCGGGGATGACCACGGCGTAGAAGGCGTCGGCGTCGGCCTCCCGGTCGGCCAGCACCGACGCGGCGGTCGCGAAGGGGTGGTCCGCGACGGGGGGCACGGTCAGCCGCAGCCGCACCGTGACGCTCTCCCCCGGAGCCACGGCGTCGAAGCGGTAGTGGAACGCCGCCTTGGTGCCGGTGCCGTCGGTGGCGAGCGCCGAGCGGTCGCCGTGCACGATCGCGCGGTCGACCGCGTCCTTGGGGTGCGGCGACCGGTTCGTGCTCCCCCACAGGCTCGCGGCGTCGGACTCGTTGTCACACATCAGCAGCTCGGGCTCGCCCTCGGCGAACAGCACGTAGCGGCCGAGCTGCTCGTGCTCGGCCTGCACCGCCACGACGGCGTGGTCGTCGACGCTCGGCCAGCCCAGGGCCGCGATCGTCGGCGTGCGCGGGTCCCGTCCCCAGGCCCAGGTGTTGCGGAACCACAGCTGCGGCACCAGGTGCAGCGGCGCGGGGTCGGGGCCGTGGTTGGTGGCGGTGATGGTCACGACGACGTCGGTCGGGGTCGCCTTGGCGTGGGTGACCTCGACATCGAAGAAGCGGTCGCCGTCGAGCACCCCGGTGTCGGTGAGCTCGAGCTCCCCCTCCGTGCGGGGTCGCGCCGCCAGGGAACCCTCCCGCCGCAGCCGCTCGTAGGGGAAGGCCGCCTGGGGGTAGCGGTAGACCATCCGCGCGAAGGAATGGGTGGGCGTGGCGTCGACGTGCCACCAGTACTCCTTGACGTCCTCGCCGTGGTTCCCCTCCGGGTTGGTCAGCCCGAACAGCCGCTCCTTGAGCCGGTCGTCCTGCCCGTTCCACATCGCGACCGCGAGGTTGAGGAAGCCGTAGCGGTCGCAGAGGCCGCCGATGCCGTCCTCGCCCCACCGGTACGCGCGGCGGTGCGCGTGGTCGAACGGGAAGAAGTCCCAGGCGTTCCCGTCGGGCGAGTAGTCCTCGCGGACGGTGCCCCACTGACGGCCGGCGAGGTACGGACCCCACAGCCGCCACGCGTCCGAGTCGTCCGGAGCCTCGGCCAGCCGGGCGTGCTCGGCGGTGGGCTCGGTGCGTGGGCGGCCGGCGTTGGGTGGGCTCACGCGGCCCACTCTGCCAGCGACCGATGGGACGCGCCTGGATCAGGGCTGCGGAGTGCCGTGGACGCGGCGGGCCCGGCGGGCGTACACGCGCGGCGCCACCAGCGGGAGCAGAGTCCGGGGGACCAGAGGAGCGGCCGAGAGCATGGCCTTGAGCACCGCCGGGTCACCCTCGTAGGCGAACATCCCGAAGACGAGCGGCAGGGCCGGCTTCGGCAGCGCCTGCATACCGTGCTCGCCGATCTCCTCCCACTCCCGCTCGGTGAGGACGCTCGCGGCCACGGGGAGGAGCGCCCGCTCCTCGAGGTCGAGGTGCTCGCGGAGGAGGACGTGCAGCCGCTCGAGCGCGTCGACCAGGGCGTCGCGGGTCGAGGCGTCCAGGCCCGAGAGCCACGCGGTCCGCTGCTGCTCCACCCGGGCGAGGGACGCCTCGATGTCGTGGTGCTGCCCCTCCACGGCCTCGATGACGGGCTCGGTCGCGGGACCCGTGCGCTCGCGCAGCTTCGGCCAGAGCAGCACGTCCTCGCCGTGGTGGTGGGAGTCGAGGAGCTCGCAGACGAAGTGCAGGTGGGCGGCCACGGCCTGGGCCTGCCGCCGGTCACCCGGCTTGGTGCGGGCGACCGCTCCGGGCAGGAGCCGGAGCTCGCGGAGCATCGCCGTGTGGACGACGAGCATGTCGCGCACGTCGACGAGCGGACGGTCGGCCGGCGGAGCGCCGGTGCGCGTGGGCTCGTCGGCGCCCGAAGGCGGACAGACCCAACGGGCCTGCTCCACGTCCCACCAGCAGCGGTGCGTATGCCGGTGGGCCTGGTCGGGATGGATGGTGTCGGGGGTCTTCACAGAGGTGGTCTCGTCCATGGGTCGAGCCTCGAACCACCGGTGGTGACGGCACCATCCCAGCTTTCTGGGGTCTTTCGCCCGAGGTGGCTACCGCTGGCGCGGCCGGTGAGCGAGCATGTCGCCCATGGCAACTGCCCTGTCGGTGCGCACCCGGTCGCTCACCCAGCGGCTGGGATCACTCTCCTCGTGCAGTGACCTCGACGCGCTGGCGCAGCGGGTCTTCGACGTCGTGGCCGTGGACCTGCCGTTCACCTTCGCCTGCCTCGGCACCCTCGACCCCGCCAGCGGGCTCATCACCTCCGCCATCAAGTCGAGCCCGATCCCGCTCTACAACGAGGAGTGGGCGGCGTTCGAGTTCGGCGGCCCCGACATCAACCAGTTCGCCGACATCGCACAGCGGGCCGTGCCGGTCGCGGCCCTGTCGCTCGACACCGACGGCCATCCCGAGCGGTGCCGGCGCTTCCGCGACTACCTGGCGCCGCGGTTCGGCTTCACCGACGAGCTGCGGCTGGCGTGCCGTGACCAGCAGACGGTGTGGGCCGCTCTCGCGGTCTACCGGGGGTCTGGCGAACCCGCGTTCACGGCCGACGACGCCCGCCTCCTCGTCAGCGCCCAGGAGCGCCTGGCGGCCGAGGTGCGGCGCATCCTCTTCCCCGACCGGGGCCCGGTGACCGCCGACGGCGAGGCGAGTGGCACGAACGCCGTCGTCGCCCTCCTCGTCGACGGGGCCGACCGGGTGTCGGGGCAGAGCGCCGCCGCCGACGCCGCGGTGGACGAGCTCGGCGGCTGGGACCACGGCTCGCTGCCCGACAGCGTCATGACCGTCGTGGCCAGCGCCCGCGCCCAGGGCGGCTCGGCGCAGGCCCGGGTGCTGGCCCGGTCGGGACGGTGGCTCGTGCTCCAGGCGGTGGCGCTCGGGGCCGGGGGCGACCGGTCGGTCGTCCTCACCGTGGCGCCCGCTCCCCCGGCGGAGGTGGGCGAGATGACCATCGCGGCGCGCGGGCTGACCGTCCGTGAGACCGAGGTCTCGCGGCTCGTGCTGCAGGGAGCGTCGACGGCCGACATCGCGGCCGCCCTCCATCTGTCGCCCCACACCGTGCAGGACCACCTCAAGGCGGTCTTCGGCAAGCTCGGCGTGAGCAGCCGCCGGGAGATGGTGGGGCGGTTCGTCCTGCGCTGACCCGGGTGGCTCACGCGGCCGTCCGATCCGCGAGACGCCGTTCACGCACGGGAAACACGACCGTGGCAGTCTCTGGCGCCATGACGCTCACCGACCCGTCCGTGGAGGCCCTGCAGCACCAGTACGGCGACCGCGTGGTCGCTGTCGAGCCGGGTGGGGTGGAGGTCATCCCGCTCGCGGAGCGTCACGGCCGCCCCCTGCAGCTGCTGTGGACCTGGACCAGCCCCAACATGGAGTTCGCCACGGTGGCGGTGGGCATCCTCGGGCCGCTCGCCTTCGGGCTCACCTTCTGGCAGTCGTTCCTCGCCATCGTCCTGGGCACGGCGGTCGGAGCGGCCACGCAGGGCGTCCTCTCGGCCCGGGGGCCGCGGCACGGCGTGCCCCAGATGGTGCTGAGCCGCAGCGCGTTCGGGTTCCGCGGCAACATCCTCCCCGCGGGGATCAACGCGGTCGTCGCCGGGATCGGCTGGTTCGCGGTCAACAGCGTCAGCGGAGCGCTGGCCCTCCACGCCCTGGTCGGCGCGATCCCGGCCGTGCTCTGCCTCGTGCTCGTCGTCGCCGTGGAGCTGACCCTGGCGTTCTTCGGCCACAACCTCGTGCAGGCGTTCGAGCGCTTCGCCTTCCCGGTGCTGGCGGTGGTCTTCGTCGTCGCCAGCGTCATCGTCATCGGCAAGGGCGACCTCGGGGTCGCGCCGAAGGAGCCGGGCGGCCTGGGCGGGTTCCTCATCATGCTGGGCGCGACGTACGGCTACGCCGCCGGCTGGAACCCGTACGCCGGCGACTACACCCGCTACCTGCCGCCGGACGTCTCCCGCTCCCGCACCGGCTTCTTCGCCGGGCTCGGCATCTTCTGGTCGTGCGTGCTGCTGGAGACCGCCGGCGCGGCGGTGGTGAGCGCCGGCCAGACCGCGCTCGACCCGAGCGCCTTCACCAACCTGCTGCCCGGCTGGCTCGGCGGCCTCACCCTCCTGGCCGTCGTGCTCGGCGCCATCTCGGCCAACGCCCTCAACGTCTACTCCGGGTCGCTGTCGTTCGTCGCGGCCGGCGTTCCCCTCCGCACCCACCGGGCCCGGGCCGCCGTCGCCGCCGCGCTCGGCGTGGTCGGCTTCTTCGTCGCGTGGGCCGGGCTCGACAACTCCGCCACCTACGAGGGCTTCCTGCTCATCATCGCCTACTGGGTCGCCCCGTGGCTGGGGGTCGTCCTCGTCGACTGGTGGCTGCGCCGACGCCACGACGAGAGCGACATCGACGCCCTCGTCGCCGACCGCGGCTACCGCAACATCGCCGGACCGATCGCCATGGGCCTGGCGATGGTCGTCTCCATCTGGCTGTTCAGCAACCAGCAGAAGTACGTCGGTCCGGTGCCCTCCGCCGTGCCCGACGTGGGTGACCTGACCGCTCCGGTGGGCTTCGTGCTCGCCGTCGTCGTCTACCTCGTGGTGCTGCGGTTCGCTCCCCCGACGCGGGGACGCTCGCTGGTGGGCGGGGAGCGCGCGTGACCGACGACCGGGCCTGGCTCGCGGTCGCGGTCGCGGAGGCCCGTGCCGGCCTCGCCGAGGGCGGGATCCCCATCGGGGCCGCCCTCGTCGGGCGCGACGGCACGGTGCTGGGCCGCGGCCACAACCGGCGGGTGCAGGACGGCGACCCCTCGGTGCACGGCGAGACGGCGGCGTTCAAGGCCGCCGGCCGACAGGCCTCCTACCGGGGCACGACGATGGTCACGACCCTCTCGCCCTGCTGGTACTGCAGCGGGCTCGTGCGGCAGTTCGGCATCTCGCGGGTCGTCGTCGGAGAGGCCCGCACGTTCCACGGCGGCCACGACTGGCTCGCCGAGCACGGGGTCGAGGTCGTCGTGCTCGACGACGCCGAGTGCGTCGCGCTCATGACCGACTTCATCGCGGCGCACCCGGCGCTGTGGAACGAGGACATCGGGGTCGACGGATGACGTCCTCGTCAGCGCCCACCGACGCCGTTCCCACCGATGCCGTTCCGACCATCGACCTCACCCGGTGGCTCGACGGCACCGACCGCGACGGGGTCGCCAGCGAGGTCGACGCCGCGCTGCGCCGGGTGGGCTTCCTCGTCGTCACCGGCCATGGCGTCGACCCGGCCGAGCGGGCCGCGGTGCGGTCGGCGGCCCGGGCGTTCTTCGCGCTCCCGGCCGAGACCAAGCGCCGGTATGCCGTCTCCGTCGCCGGTCGCGGGTGGCTGCCGCCCGGGGTCGAGGCCAACGCGTACGCCGACCCCTACGCCGAGGAGGCGCCCGCCGCGGCGGCGGACCTCAAGGAGTCCTACTCGGTGGGGGCCGACGGGATGACGGCGCCGCTGGACGGCTACTGGTTCCAGGAGAACGTGTGGCCGCAGGAGATCCCGGCGCTCGAGGAGGCGGTCACTGCCTACCTGGCCACGATGAAGCGGCTGGCCGACGAGCTGCTGCGGGTCTGCGCCGCGGCCCTCGGGGTCGAGGAGGACTTCTTCACCCGCCACACCGCGGCGTCGACGCATACGCTCAACCTCAACTGGTACCCGCCGATGGCGCTCACCGGTCCACCGCAGGAGGGCCAGTTCCGCATCGGCCCGCACACCGACTTCGGCACCGTCACCGTGCTCGACCGGGAGGCCGGCCGCGGTGGGCTCCAGGTGTGGACGCCCGACGCCGGGTGGGCCGACGCGCCCTTCGTCGAGAACGCGTTCACCGTCAACACCGGCGACCTGCTGGCGCGCTGGACCGGCGACCGCTGGCTGTCGAACCGGCACCGGGTGCTGCCGCCCCAGGCCGACGCCCCGGACGAGGACCTCGTGTCGCTGGTCTACTTCTACGAGGCCGACCGTGACACCGTGGTGGAGTCGCTCAGTCCGCCGGTGGGTCGACCCAACGACTACCCGCCGGTCGTGGCGTCCGAGTTCCTCCGCGAGCGGCTGGACGCGATCTCCGTCGGGTGACCGGTCGGCTGGAACGGGTCAGACGGCGTACGCCTCGAGCTCGGCGAGCAGGGGCGGGTGCACCCGGGCGTGCACGAACGTGCCGTCCTCGCGGTGCTCCGTCGTCAGCACGTCGGCCTCCTGGTGCAGACGGCTGACGAGGTCGCCGCGCTCGTAGGGGACGACCGCCTTGATCTCGAGCGCGGGGCGGGGCAGCTCACGGGCGATGAGGTCACGCAGGTCGTCCAGGCCGAGGCCGGTGCGGGCCGAGACGACGAGGGCGTGCTTCTCGTGGCGCAGCAGGCGGTCGACGACCTCGGGGTCGGCCGCGTCGACCTTGTTGACGACGATGACCTCCTTGACGTCGGAGGCGTCGACGTCGGCGAGCACCGCGCGCACGGCGGAGATCTGCCCCTCGGGGTCGGGGTGGCTGCCGTCGACGACGTGCAGCAGCAGGTCGGCGTCGGCGACCTCCTCCAGCGTTGAGCGGAAGGCCTCGACGAGCTGCGTCGGCAGCGACCGCACGAAGCCGACCGTGT
Organism: uncultured Actinomycetota bacterium; assembly: GCA_963752705.1. GTDB lineage: Bacteria > Actinomycetota > Actinomycetes > Actinomycetales > Dermatophilaceae > Lapillicoccus. The sequence continues at coordinate 1,224,891 of CAVVZM010000003.1, read as the reverse complement.
CGGCGAGCGTGTACGGCATACCGTCGGGGGTCTCGGCCTTGCGGACCGTCGGGTCGAGGGTGGCGAACAGCGAGTTCTCCACCAGCACACCGGCATCCGTGAGCCGGTTGAGCAGCGAGGACTTGCCGGCGTTCGTGTAGCCGGCGATGGCGACACTCGGCACGTGGCCCGCCGTGCGGCTGTGCCGCTTGGTGTCGCGCGTCGTCTTCATGTGGGCGATCTCGCGCTTGAGCTTGGCGATCCGGCTGTTGATCCGTCGCCGGTCGAGCTCGATCTTCGTCTCACCGGGGCCGCGCGAGCCCATGCCCTGACCGCCGGCGGCCTGGCCACCGGCCTGGCGCGACATCGACTCGCCCCAGCCGCGCAGGCGCGGGAGGAGGTACTGCAGCTGGGCCAGCTCGACCTGGGCCTTGCCCTCCCGGCTCTTGGCGTGCTGGGCGAAGATGTCGAGGATGAGGGCGGTGCGGTCGATGACCTTGACCTTGACGACGTCCTCCAGGGCCCGGCGCTGGCCGGGCGTGAGCTCGCCGTCGCAGACCACCGTGTCAGCGCCCTCGGCGATGACGATGTCGCGCAGCTCGAGCGCCTTGCCCTTGCCGAGGAAGGTGGCGGCGTCGGGACGCTGCCGGCGCTGGATGACGCCGTCGAGCACCGCGGAGCCGGCCGTCTCGGCCAGGGCGGCGAGCTCGCGCATGGAGTTCTCGGCGTCCTGGAGGGTGCCCTCGGTCCAGACCGAGGCAAGGACCACCCGCTCGAGGCGCAGCTGCCGGTACTCGACCTCGGTGACGTCCTCCAGCTCGGTGGAGAGGCCGGAGACGCGGCGCAGCGCCGCGCGCTCCTCCCGGTCGAGCTGTTCCCCGTCGGGCCGGCCCCGATCGTCGGCCAGGTAGCCGTCCTCGAACGCGTCGGCCTCGGCACTGATGGCTTCGGCCCGCTCGGCGAGCAGTTCTGAACGTCGTGACATGGTGTCCTTGAGGTCGCTGGATGTCCCCTAAGGGTGACACGGGAGGAACGCGCCGGGCGAAACCTTTATGCCTCAGGCGGTTCCCCACCGCCGCGCCGGAGACGGATCAGCTCGGCCCGGTTGCGGCAGCCGAGCTTCATCAGGGCCGACCGCACGTGGCTCTCCACCGTGCGCTCGCTGAGGAACAGCCGCTGGGCGATCGCGTGGTTGCTCAGCCCCTCCTCGACCAGGGCCGTGACCTCCCGCTCCCGCGGGCTGAGCGGGTCGCCCGCGGCGAGCGCCGCGGTCAGCTCGGCGACGAGGGCCTCGGCCCGCACGGCATGACCCGGCATGTCCAGGCGCCGGCACTCGCTCGCGGCGAGCCGGGCCTCGCCGAGCGCCGTCCGTAGCGAGGGCTCGCGCCCCACCACAGCCGCCCCTGCGGGCCGGTCGCCGGCGAGGGTCTGCGCGAGGGCCAGCCGACCCAGCGCGACGTCGGGGAGCGCTCCGATCCGCTCGTCCACCGCCATCGCCGCGCGGAAGGCGGCCACCGCCTCGTCCGGCCGCCCGGCCAGCGCGAGCGCGCGCCCGACCTGTCGGCCGGGGTGGCCGATGAACCATACGGTGCTCGTCCCCAGCCCGCCGACCGCACCCCGGGCGTACGGCTCGAGCGCGGCGACGAGGCCGGGCCCTGCGGCGGTGTCGCCGAACCGCTCGGCCAGCTGCAGGAGCAGGTAGAGCAGCGGCCACCACGGGCGGTACTCCGGAGCGGCGCCCACCAGCGGGGCGAGTCGCTGGTAGACGGCGTACGCCTCGTCGCGGCGGCCCAGCTGGTCGAGCAGCAACGCCCTCGGCGCGTCGATGAGGGTCGCCGACGGAGCCTCCGCCAACGTCCGGAGGGCTTGCTCGGGGTCGCCCAGCGGTACGCCCCGCCGGCCGGCCGTCTCGAAGACCGCTGCGTGGCCCACGTTGGCGGCCACCACGTCGCCGGAGTCACGGGCGACCGCCGTCGCCCGCGCGTGCTGGTCCGCGACCACCGCGAAGTCGCCCCGCAGGACGGCCATGGCCACCGAGGCGCGCAGCCAGTGCCAGGTGGCCAGCGGCAGCCGGCTCCTCTCGGCGATGAGGCGCAGCGCGTCCAGCTCCTCCCGCGCCGCCTCCATCCGACCCAGCTGCACGACGGCGTTGAGCCGCCAGGTGTGCGCCATCAGGGTCGGTACCGGCTGGTCGGTCAGGGTCGCCACCCCCAGGGCCTCCTCGGCGAGCAGCCGCTGCTCCTCGGCGCCGCCGATCTCCGGCTTGGCGGACATCCAGGCGCCGATGGCCTCCAGCCGCGCCGTGGGGTCGCCGCTGTGACGCGCAAGCCGCATGGCCTCCGCCGCCAGGTCGCCGCCCCGGGCCGACGCGTAGCTGCCCAGGGCCGCGACCTGCTGGGCGACCAGCCGGGCCCGGGTCGCCTCGTCGAGATCGGTCGGCCGGGCCAGGGCGGTCCGGGTGAGGCGGCCAATCGCGAGCTGCGCCGCCGGGTAGGCCACCCATCCGACGGCCAGGGCGGCCCGGGCCAGCAGGTCGGGCCGGTCGGCCGCCTCGGCGAGGGTGGCGGCCCGCTCGGCGGCGTCGACCGCCCGGTCGTACCGCCCGGCGCGGTGCCACGCCTGCGCGGCGGCCAGGTGGTGCCCGGCCACCTCCTCGTCCGGCCACCCGGCCGCGGCCGCCGCGACCGCCGCCCTGGCCTGGTGTGCGGCCGCGTCGCCGTAGGCCCGCAGGGCCGAGGCCTCGTCGGCGGCCCGGCCCCACCAGGTGGCGGCGTGGGCGGCCATGTCCGGCGCGGGCCCAGCGGCCGCCCAGTGGGAGGCGATGCGCACGGCCGGCACCCCGGGGCGCGCCGACCCCAGCACCGCGATCCGGCGGTGCGCGGCGGCGGCCCGGTCGCTCGTCAGCCGGGCGGCCAACGCCTCCCGCACCAGCTCGTGCGCGAACGCGAGGCCGGCACCGTCGGGCACCCGGACGAGCAGACCGGCGCGCAGTGCCGTCGCCGTCGCGTCGGCGGCCGTCCCGAGGTCGACATCGGCCGCCGCCGCGGCGAGCTCGGCGTCGAGGTGGGCCGTGACGAGGCTGGCGGCCTCCAGGATGCCGACGTGATCCTCCGGGAGCGACACCGTCAGCCGGCGCACCAGCGAGGTGACGTCGGCGTCCGCCGGCGCCACGCCGGCCCCCGGTGACCCCACCGCGACGGGCAGCAGCAGGGGCAGACCCCCGCTCAGGGCGTGGACCTCCGTCGCGTCGCCGTCGTGGGCGCCCCGCACGAGGTACTGCTCCACGTCGGCGACGCTGAGGGGGCCCAGCGCGACCACGTGCGTCCAGGGCGAGGCACCGAGCCCGGCCAGGGCCGACGCTCGCTCGTCGTCCACCGCCGGACGGGCGGTCAGCAGCACGGCGAGGGGCGTCCGCCCCAGCTCCGGGGCGAGCAGACGCAGGAGCGCGAGGGTCTCGGCGTCGGCCCAGTGGACGTCCTCGACGACGAGCACCAGCGGCGCCTGCTGCGCGGCCGTCACCAGCCGGTCAACGACGTCGCCGAGCACGGCCAGCCGGTCCCAGCCGGGCGCGGACCCGAAGGCGGTCGAACCGCTGCGCGGGTCGGGCGGGGTGAGCAGCGCGCCCACCCGGTCGAGGGCGGTCCCAGCCGACGACTCACCGGCGCGAGCGGCCGCCGACGCCACGGCCCGGCGCACCGGCCACAGGGGCGGCATCAGCAGGTCGGAGAGGCACTCGCCGTAGCCGACAAGTGGAGCGCGGGCGCCGTCGGCGTCGGCCGCCAGACGCTCGAGCCCTACGGCCACGAGCCGGGTCTTGCCGATGCCCGCCCCGCCGGTCACGATCACCAGCCCGCCGTGTCCGGCGCCCGGGCGGCCCAGCACCTCGTCGAGCACGGCGGTCTCGACCGCGCGCCCCACGAACGGCGGCGGCCGCCCACGGCCGGACCCAGCCCCTGGCATACGGCCATGGTTCCACCGTGTGAGCGGCGGCGGGGTGGGTCGGGACCAGCGCCCTAACCCGTACCGCGGGTCAGTACCGGCACTGAGGCGCTCGTTGGCGGGTGGTCCGAACCTGGAGCTCCACCCCATCTCGACCACCACCCACCGGGAGCCACCATGGACGACCAGCTCGCCACCACCCTCGCCTCCGCGATGACCGGGGCCGACCCCGCCACCCGATACGAGGCCGACCCCACCGTCACGTCGGCGACGTTCACCGTCAAGGAGAAGCTCGGGATGCTCACCGCCACCGGGTCGATACCCGTGACCGCGGCCGCCGTGACGATCGACGGCGACGGCCTGGCGCGGGGGACCGCCACCCTCGACGTGGCGCACATCGACACCCGCAACGCCCGCCGCGACAGGGACCTCGGCGGACCCCGCTTCTTCGACTCGGCGACGTTCCCGCTGCTGGACTTCCGCTCGGTGAGCACCCGGCGTGACGGTGACGCCGTCGTCGTCGACGGGCTGCTCACCGTGCGCGGCGAGGACTCCCCGCTCACCCTTGTCGCCACCCTCACCCCGCAGCCGGGCGGGAGCGTCGCCGTGCACGCGACCGGGACGTTCGACCGGATGACGTCGCCGCTGCGGCGCATCCCCCGCTGGCTCATCGCCCCGCTGGTCGAGGTCGTCGTCGACGCCGTGCTCCGCCCCGCAGCGCCTCGTTGACCGGGGCGAGGGCGGCGCCATGGGTACCGTCGCGTCATGCCGCTGACACCTGACGAGTTCTACGCGCACGCCACCTCCGTCGCCGACAAGAACGGGCGCCTCCCGCTCTCCCGGATGACCGGCTGGGACATCAGCCCGTTCGAGGCCGAGGGCCTCCGGGTGACGCCGCTGCGTCCACCCGAGCTACCCGAACCTCCGCGGGACGGCGAGGACCCGGACGACTGCTGGTCGTGCCGCCGCCGCGACGAGGGCATCTGGGTCGACGAGCACTGGCGGCTGAGCGTCGTCAGCGAGGTCGGCGTGCCCCTCGTGCTCATGCTGCACCCGCGCGACCACCACGACCTCGCCGACCTTCCTGACGCGCTCGCGGCCGAGCTGGGGGTGCTCAGCACCCATCTCGCCCGGCACGTCGAGGCCCTCCCCCACATCGCGCGGTGCCACGTCTACCGCATCGGCGACGGCGGGGCCCACCTGCACGTCTGGTTCTTCGCCCGCCCGGCCGGTCAGCGGCAGCTGCTGGGATCGTGGCTGGTGGTGTGGGACGACCTGCTCCCGGCGTACCCGGCCGAACTCGCCGCGCAAGACGCGGCTCGCGTCGCCGAGGCCCTCGTGACCTCGTACGGGGGGCGGGTGGCCGCCCGATAGCGTCGACCTCATGGCCGGCGACCACTACTTCACCGCGGAGCCGACCGGGCCGGCGGAGCGGCGTCGCGTCGAGGTCGAGCTGGCCGGACGGCGGCTGTCGGTGGAGGTGGCCGGAGGGGTCTTCTCACCCGGGCGCGTCGACACCGGCACCCAGGTGCTCCTGCGTGAGGCTCCCGACCCACCGGCCACCGGCACGTTCCTCGACCTCGGCTGCGGCTGGGGGCCGGTCGCGCTGACCCTCGGCCTCCTCGCCCCCGCGGCCACGGTCTACGCCGTGGACGTCAACGCCCGGGCCCTCGACCTCACCCGCGCCAACGCCGCCGGGGCCGGCGCCACAGGGGTGGTGGCGGCCAGCCCCGACGAGGTGCCCGCGGAGGCCCGGTTCGACCTCATCTGGTCGAACCCGCCCATCCGCGTGGGCAAGGCGGAGCTGCACGCGATGCTCGCGCACTGGCTGCCGCGGCTGGCCCCCGGCGGTGCGGCCTACCTCGTCGTGCAGAAGAACCTGGGCGCCGACTCCCTCCAGCGCTGGGTCGAGAGCGAGCTCGGTATGCCGTGTGCCCGCTACGCGGTGGCCAAGGGCTTCCGCGTGCTGGAGGTCAGTCCGGCAGGCTGACCGTCCCGTCAGCCACGAGGACCGCCGGCCCCGAGAGCTCAACGTGCCCGCCCGGCAGGGCACGCACCTCGACCCGGCCGCCGGGGACGTCGACGACCCACTGGGTGTTGGTGTCGCTCTCGCCCTCCCACCACCGCGTGGCGAGCGCCGCGGCCGCGGCCCCGGTGCCGCAGGACCGGGTCTCCCCCACGCCCCGCTCGTGCACCCGCATGGCGATGTGGCCCGGCCCGATGGCCCGGACGAGCTCGACGTTGGTGCCCTGGGGCGGGGTGGGCGAGACGGCCGGCGGCTCGGTGAGGTCGAGCCCGTCGAGGTCGATGTCCGGCGGGAGGATGACGACCGTGTGCGGGTTGCCCAGGTCGAGCCGCAGCGCGGGCAGCTCGACGCCGCCGCGGGTGCGGACGGTCGCGTCGAAGCCGCGCGACCGCGCACCCTCGGGGTCGACCACGCGCCACGCCCCGAGGTCCACGGCGTAGTGGTCGCCGGTGACGGTCATGACCTTGGGGCCGCCCCGCGTCGCGATGCGGAACCCGTCGTCGTCGACGAGCCCCTCGCGGCGCAGGTAGGCGGCGAACACGCGCGACCCGTTGCCGCACATCTCGGCCGGCGAGCCGTCGGCGTTGTGGTAGTCCATGAACCACGTCGCCTCGCCCGCCTGCTCGCGCACAGCCTCGTCGTCGGCGTGCGCGGTGGGCACGACCCGGATGACCCCGTCGGCACCGAGCCCGGCGTGCCGGTCGGCGAGGAACCGCACCGCCGCGCCCGACAGGGGACGGGTGCCGTCGAGGTCCGGTACGAGGACGAAGTCGTTCTCCGTCCCGTGGCCCTTGGTGAACGGGACGAGGGTCATGGCGTCATCCTCTCAGCCCCGCGCACCGCGGTGAGCGCGCGCTCGACGAGGTCGGCGCCCGACCCCTCCGCTGCGGGCAGCCACACGATGCGGGGGTCGGCGCGGAACCACGACTCCTGGCGCCGGGCGTACCGGCGGGTCGCCCGCGCCGTCTCCTCCTGCGCCTCCTCGGCCGTGAGGCGCCCGTCGAGCTGGTCGACCGCCTGCCGGTAGCCCAGCGCCATGACCGCCGTCCGTCCCTCGCGCAGGCCGTGCGCCAGCAGCCCCGCGACCTCGTCGAGCAGGCCGGCCCGCCACATGCCGGCGACCCGGAGGTCGATCCGCCGGTCGAGCGTCGGTCGGTCGACGGCCAGGCCGAGCATGACGGTCGGGAGCAGGTGCCGGCGGGTGGGCATCGTCGCGGAGAACGGGCGGCCGGTGAGCTCCACGACCTCGAGGGCGCGCACGATCCGGCGGCCGTTGCGCGGCTCGATCGCAGCGGCGGCCACGGGGTCGCGCTCGAGCAGCCGCGCCCGCAGCGCATCGACGCCGCGCGCGTCGAGCTCGGCCTGGAGGCGCTCGCGCACCGAGGGGTCGGTGGGCGGGATCTCGAGCTCGTCGAGGGCGGCGCGTACGTAGAGCCCGGACCCGCCGACGACGACGGGTATGCTGCCGCGGCCGCGGGTCGCCTCGATGTCGGCGCGCGAACACCGTTGGTATGCCGCGACACTCGCCTCCTCGGTGACGTCGAGGACGTCGAGCTGGTGGTGCGCGACGCCGCGCCGCTCCGCCACTGAGAGCTTGGCCGTGCCGATGTCCATGCCGCGGTAGAGCTGCATCGCGTCGGCGTTGACGACCTCTCCACCGAGCCGTTCCGCGAGAGCCAGGGCGAGGTCGGACTTGCCGGTCGCGGTCGCCCCGACGACGGCGACGACGGGCGGTCCGGCCGCCGGGTCAGGCACGTCGGTCGTCGTGACCCGTGGCGTCGACGTGCGGTCGGGTCTCGGTCTCGTCGTCCTCGTCGTCGGGGTCGTCGTGACCGAACGGGTCGACGTCGACCCCGGGCATCCAGGTCTGGCCGGGGGTGCCCCATCCCCCGGCCCGGATGGCCTTCTTGGCCCGGCGCGACCACTTGCCGTCGAGCCGGTCGACGTAGAGCAGCCCGTTGAGGTGGTCGAACTCGTGCTGCATGACCCGGGCGAACCAGCCGGACGCCTCGAAGCGCAGCTCCTCGCCGTCGACGTCGAACCCCGTGACGACGACCCGGTCGGCCCGCTTGAGGGGGAAGTGCTCGCCCGGCACCGAGAGGCAGCCCTCGCTCTCGGAGTCGGGGTCGGGCCGTTCGTCGGAGATGCGGCTCAGCGTCAGCATGGGGTTGACCACGACCCCGCGGGCCGGCACGTCGTCCTCGTTGACCATCTCGTAGACGAACAACCGAAGGGCGACGCCGATCTGCGGAGCGGCGAGCCCGACCCCGTGAGCGGTGTCCATGGTGTCGTACATGTCGGCCACGAGCGTGCGGAGCGCGTCGTCGAACCGCTCCACCCGGGGCGCGGGGCGGTGCAGCACCGGTTCGCCGACGATGACGATGGGTCGCACGGTCATGGCGGAAAGTCAACCAGCCGCCGACGCTCCGCGACCAGCGGGTCCCCTCCGGGTTGAGGGGGGTCGGACGCCGGGCCTACGGTGGGCGGATGACCCAGCCCGAGTCCGCGCCGGTGCACGACAAGAGCCACGCCCACGTGGACCTCGACGACCTCATGGACGGCAGCGAGCGCGGCCCGCAGGAGCCGGAGACGGACGCCTACGGCGAGGCGGCAGAGCTCAGCGGCGAGACCGTCGACGGCTACGTCACCGGCCAGGACGAGGGCTCGATCGACTGACCGGCCCGCCGGCTACGCGCCGGCGCAGGCCGGCAGCGTCTCGGCGGGCGCCGGGCGGCCGATCACCGGCATACCGAGCGACACCGAGGGCTTGGCCTGTCCCTGGTCCTGCAGGGCCGCCCACGCGTCCCCACCGGGGGTCGGTCGCACGCGGTAGGTCCCGCCGAGCGGGCCGCTGTCGGCGACGAGGTGGTGCGGGGCGCCGTAGGTGACCGCGACCGTGACCATGTCGCCCGGGCGCGGCGCCTCGGCCCCGTCGGGGACGCCGACATGCACGAGCCGGTTGTCGCGGGCGCGCCCCGACAGCCGGTGGGTCGCCGCGTCCTTGCGTCCCTCGCCCCGGGCGACGAGCACCTCGACCTCGGTGCCCTCCAGCGCCCGGTTGCCCGCCCAGGACACCTCCTCCTGCACGGCGATGAGCCGGTCGTAGCGCTCCTGCACCACGGCTTTGGGCAGCTGGTCGGGCAGGTCGGCCGCGGGCGTACCGGCACGGATGGAGTACTGGAAGGTGAACGCGCTGGAGAACCGGGCCGCGCGCACGACCTCGAGGGTGCCCTGGAAGTCCTCCTCGGTCTCGCCGGGGAACCCCACGATGATGTCGGTCGTGATCGCCGCGTCGGGGATCCGGTCGCGCACCTCGTCGAGGATGCCGAGGAACTTCGCGCTGCGGTAGGACCGTCGCATCGCCTTGAGCACCCGGTCGGACCCGCTCTGGAGCGGGATGTGCAGGCTCGGCATGACGTTCGGCGTCTCCGCCATGGCCGCGATGACGTCGGTCGTGAAGGCGGCGGGGTGGGGGCTGGTGAACCGCACCCGTTCGAGACCGACGATGTCGCCGCAGGCCCGCAGGAGCTTGCCGAAGGCCAGCCGGTCGCCGAACTCCACGCCGTAGGTGTTGACGTTCTGGCCGAGCAGGGTCACCTCGACGACGCCCTGGTCGACGAGCGCCTGCACCTCGGCCAGCACGTCGCCCGGACGGCGGTCCATCTCCTTGCCACGCAGGCTCGGCACGATGCAGAACGTGCAGGTGTTGTTGCAGCCCACCGAGATCGAGACCCAGCCGGCGTACGCGCTGTCGCGGCGGGTGGGCAGCGTGGAAGGGAAGGTCTCGAGCGCCTCGCGGATCTCGACCTCGGCGCGCTGGTTGTGCCGGGCCCGCTCGAGCAGCACGGGCAGCGAGCCGATGTTGTGGGTGCCGAAGACGACGTCGACCCAGGGCGCGCGGTCGACGATCGTGCCGCGGTCCTTCTGCGCGAGGCAGCCGCCGACGGCGATCTGCATGTCGGGGTTGCGCAGCTTGGCCGGGCGCAGCTGGCCGAGGTTGCCGTAGAGCTTGTTGTCGGCGTTCTCGCGCACCGCGCAGGTGTTGAAGACGACGACGTCGGCGGTCTCGGGGCGCTCGGGGGCGGGCAGCGCGTTGACGTCGACGTAGCCCGCCGTCTCCAGCAGGCCCGCCAGCCGCTCGCTGTCGTGCACGTTCATCTGGCACCCGTGGGTGCGTACGTCGTAGGTCCTCGGGCTGCTCGTCATGGCGCCCACCAGGGTATGCGCTCGGGCGGGGCGCTCAGCGCGGCCCGGTCACCGCAGCCGGGTGAAGCTCACCTCGACGGTGAGCGTGGAGTCGGCCGCGCCGGAGAAGACGCCCTTGAACGGCTGGACGTCGCTGTAGTCGCGGCCCCGCACGACGACGACGTGGTCGAGGCCCACGAAGACCCCGTTGGTGGGGTCGAAGGGCACCCACCCGCCGTCCCAGAACTCCACCCAGGCGTGGCTCTCGCCCTTGCTCGTCTCGCCCACCTCGCTGTCGCGCTTGGGGGCGAGGTAGCCGCTGACGTAGCGGGCCGGCATACCCAGGCCGCGCAGCGCGCCGATCGTCACGTGGGCGAAGTCCTGGCACACGCCGCGCGCCTCCGACCAGGCCTGCTGCGCGTCGGAGTGCACGTTGGTGACCCCGGTCTCGTAGGTCATCCGCTGGCGCACGACCTCCACCACCCGGTATGCCGTGTCGCGCGGCGAGCGCGGACCCCGGGCCTCGTGGGCGAGCTCGAGCAGCTCCTCCCCCGGGCGGACGCGGTCGTCGAGACCGAGGAATTCGGTGAGCCGGTCGCGCAGCCGAACGTCGCGCAGGTCCTCCCAGGAGCCGCCGTCGGGCAGCGGCACGGTGTTGGCCCGCTCGACGGTGCTCGTGGCCTCGATCTCGAGGGCGGAGTGGTCGCCGATCGCCTCCATCGCCGTGACGTGGGCGCCCCAGTAGTCGCGGTAGACGTGGCTCCACGTCATCGGCCGCACCCGGAGCCGGTTCTCCAGCGTGGTCTGCCCGGGCTCGGTCGCCGGGGTCATCCGCAGCTCGTTGTAGGAGGCGGTCGCGCGCTTGACGTAGCCGATCGACGTCTGGTGCACGATCCGGTGGCGCCGCACCTCGCCGGCCGTCAGGGTCACGCGTACTCCTCCACCCACGTGGTGACCGTGCCGACCGGGAAGTAGCGCCGGCCGACCGCGTCGGACGCGCCGGTGACGGCCGACTGCACCCGCCGCATCTGGGCGGGCAGGTCGGCCATGACGTCGGGCACCGGGCGGTACTCCAGGCTGGTGCGGATCCGGCCGAGCCGGCGGCGGGCCTCGTCGGGGATGCCCATCCGCTCGGTCGACGGGTCGATCGACTCGAGGCGGCGTTCGGCCTCGGCCAGCGCGAAGAGGACCGAGCGCGGGAACTGCCGGTCGAGCACGAGGAACGCCGCCACCCGGTCGTCACGGATGAGGCCGCGGTTGGTGCGCAGGTAGGCCTGCTGCGCGCCGCAGCTCTGCAGGATCGTCGACCATGGCGGACCGGCGTGGGGCAGAGCGCCGGTGGCGACGAGCCGCGCGGTCATGTCGGCCCGTTCGAGCGAGCGACCGAGGGCCATGAAGCCCCAGGCCTGGTCGTGGCTCATCGTCGAGTCGGCCACGCCGCTCACGAGGGCCGCGCGCTCGCGCACCCAGGCGAGCTGGCGCGCGGTGACCTGGTCGGTCTCGAAGCCGCCCCAGCGGTTCCAGGCGGTGTTGATGGCCTCCCACAGCTCGGTCGAGACGGTCTCGCGGGCCCGGCGGGCGTTCTCGCGGGCCGCCCGCCACGCGCCGGCGATCGAGCTGGAGTGCTCGGCGTCGAGGACGAGGCGGTTGCAGACGGTGGCGTAGGAGACCGTGCCGGGGCCGGGGTCGAGGCCCATGATGACCTGGAGGATGACGCGGGCGGTGGTCTCCTCCGACTGCCCGGACTCCTCGAGCATCTGCAGGCGCGCGGCGTCCACGATGCGCGCCGTCCCGTCGGCCCGCTCGACGTAGCGCCCGATCCAGAACAGCGACTCGGCGATCCGGCTCAGCACGGCGCCACGTCCGACGGACTCTGCCCCGCGACCACGTCCCGGACATGTCTGAGTTGTTGGGCCTGATCGGGCCGATCGGGCGCCACTTCTCGGACATGTCTGAGTTGTTGTTGCTGCTGCTGTTGCTGTTGCTGGCCGAAGGGGTCCTCCGGGGAGGTGTCGGGAGCGGCCATGACGATGATCTCCCGGACGTCGTGCTGGCTGGCCTTGCGCGGTGCGTGGCCCTTGAGGTTGGACAGGACCCAGGTGTCCTTCGAGCCGCCGCCCTGGCTGGAGTTGACGACGAGCTGGCCCTCCGGCAGGGCCACCCGGGTCAGGCCTCCGGGCAGCACCCGGACCGTCGTGCCGTCGTTGACGGAGAAGGGGCGCAGGTCGACGTGCCGCGGGGCCAGGCGCCCGTCGATGAGGGTCGGCACCGTGGAGAGCTGCACGACCGGCTGCGCGATCCAGCCGCGGGGGTCGGCAAGCAGCCGCTGACGCAGGGCGTCGAGCGTGGCGCCGTCCGCGGCCGGTCCGACGACCAGACCCTTGCCGCCGGACCCGTCGACCGGCTTGACGACCATCTCCTCGAGGTGCGAGACGACGTACGCCAGGGCCTCCGGCTCGGTGCACCGGTAGGTGTCGACGTTGGGCAGGATCGGGTCCTCGTCGAGGTAGTGACGGGTGAGCGCGGGCAGGTAGCTGTAGACGAGCTTGTCGTCGGCCACCCCGTTGCCGATCATGTTGGCCACGCTCACCCGTCCGGCGCGCATGGCCGCCACGAGGCCGGTAACCCCCAGCATCGAGTCACCGCGGAAGTGCACCGGGTCGAGGTACTCGTCGTCGATGCGCCGGTAGATCACGTCGATGGGCTGTTCGCCCTGCGTGGTGCGCATCTTGACGACGCCGCCGGAGCAGATGAGGTCGCGGCCCTCGACGAGCTCGACGCCCATGGTGCGCGCGAGCAGGGTGTGCTCGAAGTAGGCGCTGTTGAAGACGCCCGGCGTGAGGACGACCACCGTGGGGTCGCTCGTGCCGTCGGGCGCGGCCGCCCGCAGGGCGGACAGCAGCATCCGGGGGTAGTCGTGGACGGGGCGGATCCGCAGGGTCGCGAAGGCCTCGGGGAAGACGTTGGTCATGGCCCGCCGGTTGGCCATGACGTAGCTGACGCCGGACGGCACCCGCACGTTGTCCTCGAGCACCCGGAAGGTGCCGGCCTCGTCGCGGATGAGGTCGATGCCGGACACGTGGGCGCGCACGTCGTTGGCGGGGCGGATCCCGTGCACCGCGCGGTGGTAGTGCGGCGAGCTGGTGACGAGCTCCCAGGGGATGATGCCCTGGCGCACGGCGGTGGGCTCGCTGTCGGAGTGGTTGTAGACGTCGGAGAGGAAGGCCTCGAGGGCCCGGACCCGCTGCTCGACGCCCTGCTCAACGACCGCCCACTCCTCGGCGGAGATGACCCTCGGCACGGCGTCCAGCGGGAACGGCCGCTCCACGCCCGCGTGGTCGAAGGTCACCCCCTGGTCGAGGAAGCTCCGGGCCAGGAAGTCGGCCCGTTCCCGCAGGGCTTCGGGGTGCATCGCCCGCAGCGTGTGGTGCACGGCGCGGTAGGGCCCGCGGGCCTCGTTGGGCCCACCGAGCATCTCGTCCCAGGAGGTCCCGAGGCGGTAGTCCTCGAACAGGTCGGCCACGGGCCTGATCGTAGGACCACCGCGTTTCCGCTGTGTTGCGCAGCCGTGTCCGAGTTCTCACCGGTTCTCACCGGGTCTCACCAGCCCCACGGCGTCAGTCGCGCCGGTGCTCCGGGGCGTCGTTCACGGCGTCGCGCACGACGGCGTAGACGACCGACGGCGGGTAGCCCTTGCGGCCGAGCACCCCGGCCAGCCGGCGCGCCTGCACGGCCGGCTCGAGACCGGCCAGCCGCCGCATCGTCTTGGCGGCGACCTGCTCGGCCAGCACCCGCTCGGACTCGGCGTCGATCGAGCCCAGGGCGTCGTCGATCGTCTCGTCGGCGACCCCCTTGCCCCGCAGCTCGTGCGCGAGTGCGCGCTTGGCCAGCCCCCGACCAGCCTGCTGCGAGCGCACAAGCATCGCGGCATACGCCTCGTCGTCGACGAGACCGACCTCGGTCATCCGGTCGAGGACCCGGGTGGCCACGTCGTCGGCGCAGCCGCGCTGGCGCAGCTTGTCGGCGAGCTGCTGACGGCTGCGCGGCGCCATCGACAGCTGTCGGAGCACGATGGCCCGGGCGACCTCGTGCGGGTCGGGCTCGCGGTCGTCGCGCGCCGGGTCCGGCGGCGGCGGGGTCCGACCCTCCGCCGCCGCAAGGACCTTTGCGGCGACGGCGAGCCGGTCACTGCGGCTCGGTGGGTCGGAGCTCACTGGGTGGTCGGACCCCATCGGCTCAGAAGTCGACCGGCACGTCCGCGACCGCCGGCTTGTCGACCTGCGGCCCCACCCCGAGCTTCTCCTTGATCTTCTTCTCGATCTCGTCGGCGAGATCAGGGTTGTCGCGCAGGAACCCGCGGGCGTTCTCCTTGCCCTGACCGAGCTGGTCGCCCTCGTACGTGTACCAGGCGCCCGCCTTGCGCACGAAGCCCTGCTCGACGCCCATGTCGATGAGGCCACCCTCGCGGGAGATGCCCTGGCCGTAGATGATGTCGAACTCGGCCTGCTTGAACGGCGGCGAGACCTTGTTCTTGACCACCTTGACGCGGGTGCGGTTGCCGACCGCGTCGGAGCCGTCCTTGAGCGTCTCGATGCGCCGCACGTCGAGCCGGACCGAGGCGTAGAACTTCAGCGCCTTGCCACCCGACGTCGTCTCGGGGCTGCCGAACATCACGCCGATCTTCTCGCGGAGCTGGTTGATGAAGATCATCGTCGTGCCGGTGTTGTTGAGCGCACCGGTGAGCTTGCGCAGCGCCTGGGACATGAGGCGGGCCTGGAGGCCGACGTGGCTGTCGCCCATCTCGCCCTCGATCTCGGCTCGCGGCACGAGCGCCGCCACCGAGTCGATGACGATGATGTCGATGGCTCCCGACCGGATGAGCATGTCGGCGATCTCGAGCGCCTGCTCCCCCGTGTCGGGCTGGGACACGAGCAGGCCGTCGGTGTCGACGCCGAGCGCCTTGGCGTACTCGGGGTCGAGGGCGTGCTCCGCGTCGATGAAGGCGGCGATGCCGCCGGCCTTCTGGGCGTTGGCCACCGCGTGCAGGGCGACCGTCGTCTTGCCGGAGGACTCCGGACCGTAGATCTCGACGACGCGGCCCCGCGGGAGGCCGCCGATGCCCAGCGCGACGTCGAGCGCGATGGACCCCGTGGGGATCACCGCGATCGGCGGCCGGACGTCGTCACCGAGGCGCATCACGGCGCCCTTGCCGTGCTGCTTCTCGATCTGGCCGAGAACCGTTGCGATCGCCTTCTCGCGATCTGGCGCACCTGCTGCCATGACACCCACCTAGCTTTCGTCTCGAAGTCTGCCGTCCACCTGCGACCCGCATCCCGCCCCGCGATGCTGCCGGTCGGGTTCGTCGGGTCAGACGTTAGGAGCGACCACCGACATCCGTGAACCGGTCTGCGGACCCCGTGGATCGTGGGACGACATGGTCACTCCGTGTGGACAACGCTACCGAACACCTGTTCGAGATCGGGCACGACACGCGGAGCGTGGCGGCGACCTCGACCGGTCTGGCGGTCTCACCCGGTGAGCCGCCGAGCGCGCGCGGCTCCCAGACTGCGTGGATAGTGTCGAAGGAGTCGTGCCCGTCGTCAAGGAGTTCCCATGCCTCAGCTGCCCGACCTCACCCGCCGTCAGACCCTGGCCCTGTTCGCCGGCGCCGGCGCCACCCTCGGCCTCGCCGCCTGCTCCAGCGGCGGCGACGCCTCGTCCAAGCTGGGCGGCGGCGCGACGGCCGCGGCGAGCGCCGACGCCTTCGAGGCACTCGTGGCCAGCGCCCCCAAGGCCGACGCCGCGACGATCAGCGGGAACGCCTGGGCCAAGGCCATCAAGGACCGCGGCACCCTCAAGTGGGGCGGCACCGACTCCGGGCCGCTGTTCAGCCTGCTCGACCCCACCACCGGCAAGACGCAGGGGTTCGACGCCGGCATGGTGCAGATGCTGGTGCAGTACATCATCGGCGACCCCACGAAGTGGGCGCTGACGCAGACCACGGTCGACACCCGCGAGACGCTCATCCAGAACAACAGCGTCGACGTCGTCGTCGCCACCTACTCGATCACCGCCAAGCGCGCCGAGAAGGTCGCGTTCGCCGGCCCGTACTACGCGTCGGGCACGGCGATCATGGTCAACGCCTCCAACACCGACATCACCGGCGTCGACCAGCTGGCCGGCAAGAAGGTCATCACCGAGTCGAACTCGACGGCCATCACCGCGCTGAAGGAGAAGCAGCCCAGCATCGAGCCGATCCTCTTCACCGAGAACGCGCAGTGCGTGGCCGCCCTCAAGCAGGGCCGCGGCGACGCCTACGTGCTCGACCAGTCGATCCTGCTCTCCACCGCGCTCAAGGACAGCAGCGTCAAGGTCGTCGGTGAGCCATTCTCGGCCGACAACTACGGCATCGGCTGCACCAAGTCCTCCCCCGAGGCCAAGGCCTTCATCAACGCCTGGCTGAAGACCATCGAGGACGCCGGCCTGTGGCAGAAGCTGTGGTCGCAGACCGTCGGCACCGTGCTGAAGTCCGCCAACACCAAGCCCCCGACCATCGCCGCCTGAGCCCGGGCCGGACGGCTCAGGCCTGACGCGTGGACATCTTCCTCGACCATCTCGGCGAGTTCGGCCACTCGCTGGTGTTCACGCTGCTGCTGACCGCCCTCGGCTTCGCGGGCTCGCTCGTCATCGGCACCGTGACGGCCGTGATGCGGGTCAGCCCGGTCACCCCGCTGCGGGCGGTCGGCGCGGCCTACGTCGAGGTGTTCCGCAACATGCCGCTGCTCTCGCTGCTCATCGTCGTCGTCTTCGGCCTGCCCGACGTCGGCCTGCGCCTCTCGCTCTTCACGTCGGCGGTCATCTGCCTGATGGCCATCGGCGGCGCGTTCACGTGCGAGGCGCTGCGCTCGGGCATCAACGCGGTGCCCGAGGGCAACGCCGAGGCGGCCCGCTCGATCGGCCTCACCTTCACGCAGTCGATCCGCCACGTCGTCCTGCCCCAGGCGCTGCGCTCGATGATCCAGCCGCTGGTCAACATCTTCATCGGCCAGCTGCTCGGCTCGTCGCTCGCCGCGGCCGTCAACGTCGACGAGCTGACCTACCGGGTGCAGTACCTCAACCTCCAGTACGCCGGCGGCCTCACGCTGTTCGGCATCGCGGCCGTCATCTACATCGTCATCGCGCTGCTCAGCGGCGGCATCGGGGCCCGGCTGGAGAAGAAGCTGGCGATCCACCGATGAGCGCCACCCGCGTCCTCTTCGACGAGCCGGGACCCAAGGCCCGGGCCCGCATCCGGGTCACGACGGTGGTCACGATCCTCGTCCTGCTCGGCATCCTCGCCTTCGTCCTCGTCGAGTTCGCGGCTCACGGCCAGCTGGCGCCCGAGAAGTGGACCCAGTTCACCGAGCTGCCGATCATCCAGTACGTCCTCGGCGGGCTCGGGAGCACGCTCCAGGCCGCCGGCGTCGCCGCCGTGGTCAGCATCCCCATGGGCGCGCTGTTCTCGGTGCTGCGGCTCAGCCGCACCCGCCCCGTGCGGTGGCTCTCCACGGCATACATCGAGGTCTTCCGCTCGACCCCGCTGCTGCTGCTCGTCTACCTCTTCGTGGGCGGCCTCCCGGCGGTCGGGGTCAACGTGCCGATCTTCTGGAAGCTCGTCATCCCGATGATCCTCGTCAACGTCGCGGTGCTCGCCGAGATCTTCCGGGCCGGCGTCGCGTCGCTCCCCAAGGGGCAGTCGGAGGCCGGCTTCAGCATCGGCCTCACCTACGGCCAGAACATGCGCAGCGTCGTCTTCCCCCAGGCGATCCGGCTCGTCATCCCGGCGCTGGTGACGCAGCTGGTCGCCCTGCTCAAGGACACGACGCTCGGGTATGCCGCGAGCTACCCCGAGCTGATGAAGACGGCCACCAACCTCACGGCGTTCACCGGCTACCTCATCCAGACCTACCTGGTCATCGCCTTCGTGTACGTCCTCCTCAACTTCGTGCTGTCGAAGGTGGCGGAGTACCTCGAGCGCCGGATCAACGGCGGCTCGCGCACTGCGCGGGCCGTGGCTCAGGTGGTCGTGCCCGCCGAGTGACGCGGCGGGTCACGACAGGAGCAGCCGCTCGAACCGGCGCGCGGTGCCGGCGAGGCCGATCGCCCCGAGGAGCGCGAAGTAGAGGACGTGCCACAGCAGTCCGGCACCGATCTCGCCGAGCATCAGCGACCGCTCCAGCGCCACCCCCTGGTAGAGGGGCGTGACCTGAACGAACCACTGCAGCGGCCCGGGGTAGGTGGAGAGCGGGAAGAAGGTCGCCGAGAAGAGGAACATCGGCAGGATCGCGAGGTTGACGTAGTCGAAGTCGACCCACGAGCGCATGAACGTCGTGAGGAACATGCCCACGGCCGAGAACGCGAAGGCGATCAGGGTCGCGGCCGGCAGCGCCAGGAGGGCCCACCACGTCGTCACGGTGCCGGCCAGCCAGGCCACGACGAGGAACGCGGCGGAGTAGAACGTTCCGCGTAGGAGGGACCACGCCATCTCTCCTACCGCGATGTCGCGGGGGCCCATCCGGGTGGCCAGCACGGCGTCGTAGAGGCGGCTGTACTTGAGCTTGAAGAAGACGTTGAAGGTGGCGTCGAACACGGCTCCGTTCATCGCCGAGGCCGCGAGCAGCGCCGGAGCCACGAACTGGGCGTAGGGGACGGTCGTGCCCTGGTCGGTCGTGACGGTGCGGATCAGCGTGCCGAGGCCGATGCCGAGGGAGAACAGGTAGAAGACCGGCTCGGTGAACCCGGTGACGAGGGTCATCCAGCCGTGGCGGAACGCCGTGACGTTCCGCTCGACGAGCATCCGGGCCAAGCCGGCCCCCGCGGGGACGGGCAGGGCGCGGGCGAGCCGGGCGGCCCACGGCCGGTTCGCCACCGGCGGGGTCGGCACCGGCGTATGCGTCGGCGGCGGCGTCGGCGGGGTCACGGGACCAGCCGCCGGGTCAGGCCGCGGTGGGCGAGCACCCAGCCGAGGGCCGCGAAGGCGGCCAGCACGCCGACGTGCCCGAGGATCCCGGACGGGGTGCCGACCCCGAGGGCCAGCGCCCGGTTCGCCTCGACGCCGTGCCACAGCGGGGTCACCCAGGCCACCGGCTGGAGCCACGCGGGGAGCTGCCCGATGGGGAAGAAGGTGCCGGAGAAGAGCATGAGCGGCGTCTGCCCCAGACGGAACAGGATGTTGAAGCCCGAGTCGTCCTCCAGCCGGGCGCTGAGGGCGGTGACGAGCGTGGCGAAGGCCAGGCAGGTGAGCACCGAGACGGGCAGGCACCACAGGGCCGCCCAGGACGCGAAGCCGCCGAAGAGCACGGCGACCACCATGAACAGGGCCGCCGAGATGAGCCCTTGGGTGGCGACGTAGGCGCAGTGGGCCTTGAGGATGTCGCTGACCCGCGCCGGGGTGGCGAGCATGGCGTGGTAGCCGCCGAAGTACTTGATGGCGCCGAGCACCGGCCACGACGACTCGCCCATCCCGGTGGACATGCTCTGCACGGCGAGGATCGCCGGCACGAGGAACAGGACGTAGGGCACCGTGCGCCCGTCGACCGCGATCCCGCCGGCGGAGGCGTTGACGAGGGACCCCAGGCCCACGCCCATGGCCAGCAGGATGAGCAGCGGCATGAGGATCTTCGTCGTGACGCTGCCGCGCCAGGTGCGCCGGTAGACCCGCAGCTGGTACTCGTAGACGAACCGCCACGGGGAGGCCGGCGGCCGCAGGTCCTGGGTCATCGCGGCTCAGTCGACCAGGGAGCGGCCGGTGAGGTGCAGGAAGACGTCCTCCAGCGTTGAGCGGCGCACCAGGGCCGACACGGGGTCGAGCCGGCGCGCACCGACCTCGGCGAGCGCGGCGTCGCCGTCCGACGCATACACGAGCACCCGGTCCGGCAGCACCTCCACCCGCTCGCCGATCCCCTCGAGCCGCGCGGCCGTCTCCTCGGCCGGCTCCGGCTCGTCGGTGAGGTCGAACCGCAGCTCGAGCACCTCGCGGGTCGAGTGCTGGTCGATGAGCTGGCGGGGTGAGCCCTCGGCCACGATGCGCCCCGCGTCCATGACGACGAGGCGGTCGCAGAGCTGCTCGGCCTCGTCCATGTAGTGGGTCGTGATGATGAGGGTGACGCCTTGGCGCTTGAGCCGGAACAGGCGGTCCCAGAGGACGTGGCGCGCCTGGGGGTCGAGGCCGGTCGTCGGCTCGTCGAGCAGCAGGATGCGCGGCTCGTTGATGAGCGACCGGGCGATCGTCAGACGCCGCTTCATGCCGCCGGAGAGCGGCTCGACCCGGTCGTGCGCCCGGTCGGTGAGCTGGGCGAACTCCAGGAGCTCGACCGTGCGCCGGCGCACCTCGGCGCGCGGGAGCCCGAAGTAGCGGCCGTAGATCCAGAGGTTCTCCTCGACCGTCAGCTCCTCGTCGAGCGTGTCCTTCTGGGGGACCACGCCGAGCCGGGCCCGGATGTCGGGTCCGTCGGTGGCCGGGTCGAGGCCGAAGATCCGCAGCTCGCCCGACGTGACCGGGGAGACGCAGCCGATCATCTTCATCGTCGAGGACTTGCCTGCCCCGTTGGGCCCGAGGAAGCCGAACGCCTCGCCGCGCCGGACGTCGACGTCGATCCCGGCCACGGCGGTGAAGTCGCCGAACGCCTTGGTGAGCCCCCGGGCCCGCAGCAGGACCTCGTCGCCCGTCCCCGCCGTCACCGGGCCACGCTAACTCCGAGGGGGCGGTGGGTCATCCGGTTTTGCGGCGCGGCCGGTCCTGGCCTTGGCGGCGCTCGGCCGGCACGTCGAGAGCCTCGCACAGCGCCAGCCACACCTCGCGCGGCGGGACGCCGGCGGCCAGCGCCTCCTGGGCGGTGCGTCCGCCGAAGGCGTCGAGGGCCTGGTCGTGGGCCAGCGACGCGGCGTACCCGGGGCCGAACTCGTCGCCCATGAGCATCCAGAAGTGGCTGAGCCGCACCGGTCGAGTGTGGCACGGGATGCGGACGGGTCCGGCGCCCGGGCGGCTGTCGGTGGTGGGTGGCAGGGTGGGACCCCTCATGGCAACGGACGTCCTCGAGCGCTTCTCCCCCGCCACCGCCGCGTGGTTCCGGGGGTCCTTCCACGCGCCGACCCCCGCGCAGGAGGGGGCCTGGACGGCGATCAGCTCAGGCCACCACGCCCTCGTCGTCGCGCCCACCGGCTCGGGGAAGACGCTGTCGGCGTTCCTCTGGGCGCTCGACCGCCTGGCCAGCGGCGCCCCGCCGGCGTCCGCGCAGCAGCGGTGCCGCGTGCTCTACGTCTCCCCCCTCAAGGCGCTCGCGGTCGACGTCGAGCGCAACCTCCGGTCGCCGCTCGTCGGCATCGGCCACGCGTCCACACGCCTCGGGCTGGCGCCGCCCGACATCTCCGTGTCGGTCCGCTCGGGCGACACCCCGCAGGCCGAGCGGCGGGCGTTCGTCAAGACGCCGTCCGACATCCTCATCACCACGCCCGAGTCGCTCTTCCTCATGCTCACCTCGAGCGCCCGGGAGGCCCTGACCGGCGTCGAGACGGTGATCCTCGACGAGGTGCACGCCGTCGCCGGCACCAAGCGCGGCGCCCACCTCGCCCTCACGCTGGAGCGGCTCGACGCGATCCTGCCGAAGCCGGCGCAGCGGGTCGGGCTGTCGGCGACCGTGCGGCCCGTGGAAGAGGTGGCGCGCTACCTCGCCGGCGGCCGGCCCGTCGAGGTGGTGCAGCCGGTCTCCACCAAGGAGTGGGACCTCGAGGTCGTCGTCCCGCTGGCCGACATGTCGGCCCTCGGCGAGGTCACCGAGGACCTCAGCGGACCGGCGGCCGGCGAGCAGCGACGGGCCTCGATCTGGCCCCACGTCGAGGAGCGCATCGTCGACCTCGTGGCCGCCCACCGGTCCACTCTCGTCTTCGCCAACTCCCGACGGCTCGCCGAGCGGCTCACCACGCGGCTCAACGAGATCTGGGACGACCGGATGACCGCCGCCGCCGAGGCGGCGGAGGCGGACGGGGACGCGGGCAACCCTGGTCCGGGCAGCAGTCCGCCCGCGCCGGGCCGCGGCCCCCGGCCTACCCGCACCCCCGCCGAGATGATGGCCCAGGCGGGCGCGTCGGCCGGCGCGCCCCCTGTGCTCGCCCGTGCCCACCACGGGTCGGTCAGCAAGGAGCAGCGGGCCGAGATCGAGAACGCCCTCAAGGCCGGTCTGCTGCCGGCCGTCGTCGCGACGAGCAGCCTCGAGCTCGGCATCGACATGGGCGCGGTCGACCTCGTCGTGCAGGTCGAGTCGCCGCCGAGCGTCGCCAGCGGCCTGCAGCGGGTCGGCCGGGCGGGCCACCAGGTGGGCGCGGTCTCCCGGGGCGTGCTGTTCCCCAAGTTCCGCGGCGACCTCGTGCAGACGGCGGTCGTCGTGGAGCGGATGCGGGCCGGGGCCATCGAGTCGATGCGGGTGCCCGCCAACCCCCTCGACGTGCTCGCGCAGCAGATCGTCGCCATGTGCGCGATGGACGACTGGACCGTCGACGACCTCGAGGCGCTCGTCCGCAAGGCGGCCCCCTACGGCGGTCTGCCGCGGTCGGTGCTCGAGTCGGTGCTCGACATGCTGGCGGGCCGCTACCCCAGCGACGAGTTCGCCGAGCTGCGGCCCCGTCTGGTCTGGGACCGGGTCACCGGCACGCTCACCGGCCGGCGCGGCGCTCAGCGGCTCGCGGTCACGTCCGGCGGCACCATCCCCGACCGCGGCCTGTATGCCGTGTTCCTCGCGGGGTCCGAGGGCGCGGGTCGCCGGGTCGGCGAGCTCGACGAGGAGATGGTCTACGAGTCGCGGGTGGGCGACATCTTCACCCTCGGCACGTCCTCGTGGCGCATCGAGGACATCACCCACGACCGCGTCCTCGTCACTCCCGCCCCGGGGCTCCCCGGCAAGCTGCCGTTCTGGAAGGGCGACTCGCTCGGCCGCCCGTCCGAGCTCGGCCAGGCGGTCGGCGCGTTCGTCCGCGAGGTCAGCGCCCTGTCACCGGCGAAGGCACGCGAGCGCGTGGCGCTGGCCGGTCTCGACGAGTGGGCCACCGACAACCTGCTGGCCTACCTCGAGGAGCAGAAGGCCGCGACGCGGCACCTCCCGAGCGACCGCACCATCGTCGTCGAGCGCTTCCGTGACGAGCTCGGCGACTGGCGGGTGGCGGTGCTCTCGCCGTTCGGGGCGCCGGTGCACGCTCCGTGGGCCCTGTGCGTGTCGGCCCGGATGCGCGAGCGGTTCGGCGTCGACGTGCAGGCGATGCACGGCGACGACGGCATCGTCTTCCGCCTCCCCGACCTCGAGTTCGACGGGATGGGGTCGGACGACGGCCAAGGCGCCCAGGGCGCCCAGGGGCTGGCCGAGCTGATGTCGCTCGTCCTGCTCGACCCCGAGGAGGTCCACGACCTCGTCACCGAGCAGATCGGCGGCTCCGCGCTCTTCGCGTCCCGGTTCCGCGAGTGCGCCGCCCGCGCGCTGCTCCTGCCCCGGCGCCGCCCCGACCAGCGCCAGGCCCTCTGGCAGCAGCGGCAGCGCTCGGCCCAGCTGCTGGAGGTGGCCAGCCAGTTCCCGTCGTTCCCGATCATCCTCGAGACGGTGCGCGAGTGCGTCCAGGACGTGTTCGACGTGCCCGGCCTCATCGAGCTCATGCGCCGGATCCGGTCGCGAGAGGTGACGACGGTCGACGTCGAGACGGCGACGCCGTCACCGTTCGCGCGGTCCCTCACCTTCGGCTACGTCGCCCAGTTCATCTACGAGGGCGACTCACCCCTGGCTGAGCGGCGGGCCGCCGCCCTGTCCCTCGACCCGACCCTGCTCGCCGAGCTCCTCGGCCGCGGCGACGGGCTCAGCCTGCGCGACCTGCTCGACCCCGAGGCGGTCGCCCGCACGGAGGCCGAGCTGCAACGGCTCGACCCCGCGCGGCAGTGCCGCGACGCCGAGGACGTCGTCGACCTCCTGCGCTCGCTCGGACCGCTGCCGCTCGACGCGGTCGTCGCGCGTACCTCCTTCGCGGAGGAGGCCGAGGCGCCCGCCCGCACCGTCGGTGGCTGGCTCGTCGAGCTCGAGGGCTCGCGGCAGGTCATCCGCGTCCGGGTCGGCGGCGACGAGCGCTGGGCGGCCGTCGAGGACGCCAGCCGCCTGCGGGACGCCCTCGGGGTCTCCCTGCCGGTCGGGGTGCCCGACACCTTCCTCGAACCGGTGCGAGACCCGCTCGGCGACCTGGTGGCCCGCTACGCCCGCACCCACGGCCCGTTCCCCGCGAGCGACCTGGCGCAGTGGTACGGCCTCGGCTCGGCGGTCGTGGCCGACGCGTTGCGCCGGCTGGTCGGCACCGGGCGGCTCGTCGAGGGCGAGCTGCGTCCCGACCCGTCGGGGGCCGGCTCGGGGGCTCTCGACTTCTGCGACGCACAGGTGCTGCGGACCCTGCGCCGGCGCTCCCTGGCGGCGCTGCGGGCCGAGGTGGAGCCGGTCACCGGCACCGACTTCGCCCGGTTCCTGCCCGCCTGGCAGGGCGTCGGGGGCGCGCTGCGCGGCCAGGAGGGGCTGGTCCGCGCGGTCGAGCAGCTGTCGGGCGCCGTGCTGCCGGCCAGCGCCCTCGAGACCCTCGTGCTCCCGTCGCGGGTGGCCGGGTACCGGCCGGGGATGCTCGACGAGCTGATGTCCAGCGGCGACGTGGTCTGGCGCGGGCACGGGTCGCTGCCCGGCGACGACGGATGGGTCTCGCTCCACCTCGCCGACCTCGCCCACCTCACGGCTCCGGCCCCCGATGCCGAGCTCGAGCGGTCCGAGACCCACGACTCCGTGCTGGCCACCCTCGGAGGCGGCGGCGCCTACTTCTTCCGCACCCTCTCGGATGCCGTCGGCAGCACGGACGACGAGCGCCTGCTCACGGTGCTGTGGGACCTCACCTGGGCGGGCTACCTCACCAACGACACCCTCGCCCCCCTGCGCGCGCTCATGGGTGGCGGGCGCACGGCGCACCGTCGAGCGCCCCAGGGGCCACGTCGCGGCCGGTATGCGGCCCGGCCCGGCCCGCTGAGCGGGATGGGGACCCGGGGCATGCCGGGCTCGGCCGGCTTCGGAGGCGGTGCCGGAGAGGCTGACCGTGCGGGGGGCTCGGACGACACGGGGCCGTCGGACGGGACGGCCGGCTCGGCCGGCTCCGCCGCGGCAACCGGACGCCCGGGCCTTCGGGGCGGGCTCACCGGTCGGGCCCGCCCCGGACGACCGTCCTTCCCGGCCCGGTCCGGGCCGCCCGCCGCCGCGGGCCGGTGGTCGCTCTTCCCCGACGTCGAGGTCGACGCCACCGTCGTGGCCTACGCCAACGCCGAGATCCTCCTCGAGCGCTACGGCGTCGTCACCCGTGGGAGCGCGATGTCGGAGTCGGTGCCGGGCGGGTTCGCCGCCGCCTACCGGGTGCTGGCCGCCGCGGAGGAGTCCGGACGCTTGCGTCGCGGCTACTTCGTCGAGGGGCTCGGGGCGGCCCAGTTCGCCACCACCGGGGCCGTCGACCGGCTCCGGGCCCAGAGCCGGCCGCTCGACACCCCGCGGCGCTCCGACGACCAGCCCCTCGCCGTGGTGCTCGCGGCGTGCGACCCCGCCAACCCGTTCGGCGCCGCGCTCCCCTGGCCCGACCGCGCCGCCACCGACGACGCGGACGGCACGGGAGGCTCGGGAAGCACCGGCACCGACCGCGCAGGTGTGACGAGCCCGGCGACCGGAGCGACCAAGGCCGGCCGCGGACACCAGCCGGCCCGCAAGGCCGGAGCCCTCGTGGTCGCCGTCGACGGTGAGCTGGTCCTCTACGTCGAACGCGGTGGCAAGTCGCTGCTCACCTGGCCCGTCGGTGCCGACGCTCTCCAGCGGGCGGCCGACGCCCTCGCCCTGGCCGTGCGCGAGGGGGCGCTGGGTCGGCTCACCGTCGAACGCACCGACGGCAGCCAGCTGCTCGGGTCCGGGCACCCGGTGGCCGAGGCCCTGGCCCGGGCCGGGTTCCACGCCACCCCCCGCGGGCTGCGGCTACGCCGATGACTCCCACGACGCCGATGACCCAGACACCGAGCTTCACAACCCATGCCTGAGGGCGACACCGTCTTCCGCACCGCGGCCCGGCTGCACCAGGCCCTCGCCGGGGCGCCGCTGACGACGAGCGACCTCCGATGGCCGGAGCTGTCGACCCTCGACTTCCGGGGGTCCTCGACGCTCGACGTGGTCTCGCGGGGAAAGAACATCCTGCACCGGCTCGACAACGGCGTGACCATCCACTCGCACCTGCGGATGGAGGGCCAGTGGCGGGTCGAGGCCACGAGCGCGGTTACGGGACGCACCCTGGCCAACCGGCAGCTACGGGCCGTGGTCGGCACCGAGACGTGGACCGCCCTGGGCGCCCGGCTCGGCGACCTGCACGTGGTGGCGACCGACGACGAGGCCAGTCTCGTGGGACATCTCGGACCCGACGTGCTCGGCCCCGACTGGGACCCCGAGGAGGCCGCGCGCCGG
Source organism: uncultured Actinomycetota bacterium (assembly GCA_963752705.1). Lineage (GTDB taxonomy): Bacteria > Actinomycetota > Actinomycetes > Actinomycetales > Dermatophilaceae > Lapillicoccus. The sequence continues at coordinate 1,198,236 of CAVVZM010000003.1, read as the reverse complement.
GTGCGGGCCAGCCCGCATACCGTCGGCGCCGCGCTCCTCGACCAGCGCAACCTCGCGGGCGTCGGCACGCTGTACGCCGCGGAGAGCCTGTTCCTCGAACGGCTCCCCCCGTGGACCCCGGCCGCCGACCTCGACGAGAGCGCCACCGCCGCCCTCGTGCAGCGGGCCCACCAGCTGCTCGACCGCGGGCGGCGGCACGCGATCCAGACGACGACCGGCAGCGACCGATGGGGCGAGACGGCCTTCGTGCACGCCCGGTCCGGTCGGCCGTGCCGGCGTTGCGGCAACACCGTACGGGTCGCCATGATCGGCGAGGCGCCCCGGGAGCGGACGATGTTCTACTGCCCGACCTGCCAGGGCGGTCTCGGTCCCACCGACGACGGGCGCCCGCAGCGGCCGTTGGGCAGCACGCCTACCGGCAGCTCAGCCGGCCCAGCCGGGTCCGCCGGGACGAACGGATCCGACCAGAGCGGCGACCGACCGGCCCGCCGACGGGGCGGCCCGGCGGCGGGCGACCGGGTGCGCCGGCGCTGAGCCGGATGCGGCCTGGCCCTTGACCGCGTCAGCGGAGGGTCCGACCGCCTCAGGCGGACGTGGGCTGCTCAGGCGGACGTGGGCTGGCCCTGCGGCGTGCAGGGGATGGTCGACGCGGGGAACGCATACCCCTGCTCCATGTCGAGGACGACCGCCTGGATCCGGGCGCTGCTCAGCATTGCGCCCCGGTCGTTGAACGGTCGGTCGAGCATCCACACCAGCGTGAGCGCGGAGACGAGCGTCACCGCCATCGCCCCGACGCCCACCGCCTGGGCGAACAGGGGACGTCGCGGCTCCGCGAACAGGCATTGGTAGAAGAGGACGACGACGAGCAGCACCACCAGCAGGGTCCACACGAAGGCGGGCACGAACGGCGCCGACTCGGCGATCCGGCCGCGGCGCCCCTCCTGACGGTCCTTGCTCTGCTGGAACCAGTTCTGCAGGGCCGCCGACTTCTTGGTGGACTCGACGTCCATCGCCTGGGTCGTCGCGTCGAGGCGGCCCACCCACCCCGTCACCAGCGTGCTCTCACGCGACTCCTGCATCGCCGGCCACTCGTCGTTGACCACGGCGCGGCCGTAGCAGATGAGCTCGCCGCGCAGAGCCTGCGTGTCCTTGACGTCGAAGTAGGCCGCCGTGGAGGCCAGCTGCCGCATCGACACCGCCTCCTGGGCGACGTTGATCCGGGCGGCGTCGTAGCTCCCGAACACGCTGAAGATGACGAAGCCGATGACCACGGCATACCCCGTGCCGACGACACCGAAGATGCCCGAGGCCACCTCGGCGTCGTGGTAGTAGCCACCGGGCGGCGCGAAGTAGCGGCGGATGACGATGAACATGCCGATCGCGAGCGCCGTGCAGACCAGAATGAACACGACCGACAGCGCCATGCGTCGTCCTTCCTCACCCGGGGTCAACCACCCGGACTCTACGAGATCAGCCGGGGAAGGCCGGGACGACCCGGCGCAGGCTCACCCGGGCGGTTCGGACAGCCCGGTGATCCCGAGCCCGGGCGACGGCGAGAGCACCAGCCGGTCGCCGAGGTAGGCGGGTCCGCCCTCCACCGGCGAGGCGGCCGCCCACCAGGCGGCGTCGAGGTCGTCGACCACGGTCGTGGGCCGCGCGGCGGCGACAGCGGCGACGGCCCCCAGCCCGATGGGCGACTCCATCATCGAGCCGACCATGGTGCCGAGGCCGTGCTGGGCGGCGCGCTCCAGCAGCGCGAGGGCGGCACCGAGGGAGCCGCACTTGGCCAGCTTGACGTTGACGAGGTCGGCGGCACCCAGCCGGGCCACCCGGTCGAGGTCGAGCATCGAGTAGACGGCCTCGTCGGCCATGATGGGCAGGCCCACGCGGGCCCGCACCCAGGCGAGACCTTCGACGTCCTCACCGCGCACGGGCTGCTCGATGAGCTCGACCCCGAGGTCGGCCGCCTCGAGGGCGCGCACCACCGCCACGGCGTCCTCTGGCGTCCACCCCTGGTTGGCGTCGAGCCGGATGATCACCTCCGGGCCGACGGCGTCCCGGACCGCCCGCACCCGGGCCACGTCGGTGGCGGCGTCGGTGCCGACCTTCATCTTCAGCACGCCGAAGCCGTCGGCCACGCGCGTGAGCGCGGCCGCTGCGAGCGCGTCGGCGGAGCCGGCCGACAGGGTGACGTCCGTCCGCACGGTGACCGGCTGGTCCGCCGGCTCAGTCCCGTCCGTCCCGCCTGTCGCGTTCGGCGCCGCGCCGAGCAGCTCGGCCAGCGTCACGCCGGCGCGGCGCGCCACGAGGTCGTGCACCGCGACGTCGACCGCCGCCCGCGCCCCGAAGTTGCGCGCGACGGCGCCCTGCACCTGCGCGAGCACTGCCCGCCAGTCGTCGACGTCGCGGCCGCGGACCACCGGGGCGAGCATCTGCTCGACGCACGCCTGCGCCCCGGCGAGGGACTCCCCGGTGACCTGCCAGACCTGAGGGGCCTCACCCCAGCCGGTGTGGCCGTCGGTGTCGGTCACGCGCACGACGACGGTCTCGGTCACCGAGGTACGGCGCAGCGCCGTGACGAACGGGGTATGCAGCGGGACGCGCAGCAGCGTGCACCGGACGTCGGCGAAGCGGGCCACGGACGAGCCCCGGAAAGCGGTCGGCTCAGGCCGCGGAGGCCACGACCGCGCCGACCCGCACGCCGTTGGCGACCGGGAAGGTCACGGGCTCGCTCATCGCCTCGGTGAGCGCGACCCGCGCCGACACCTCGTGCAGGACGGCGCTGAGCGGCAAGCCGAGAGCCCCGCAGATCGACCCGAGCAGCTCGGAGGACGCTTCCTTCTCGCCGCGCTCGACCTCGCTGAGGTAGCCCAGGGAGACCGACGCCGACTGGGAGACCTCACGCAGGGTGCGGCCCTGGTGGCGGCGCTCGTCGCGGAGCACGTCACCGAGCTCACGTCGTAGCAGGACCATCCAGACCCTCCCCTGCTCTCGCCCCGGCGGACCGGACGTTCGTCCGGACCAGTCCAACTCTCAACACCCTAACCCTTCGTCCACGGCAGGCGCCGCTGCGTTCCGCCGAGGGCGGACAGCCGCACCCGGTCCGTGACGGGTCAACGTCGGCGGTCAGCAGAACCTTCCGGCGCCGGCCCCGGTGCCCCGGCGGCGTCGAGCCGCCGGTCCAGCAGGGCGAGCACGGCGTCGACCGCCCCCGCCCGCACCAGGGCCCGCCCCCCGGCCAGGTCGTGGCGCTCGACCACGACGTCGCCCTCACGCGGGCCGGCGACCGCGACGAACACGCAGCCCACCGGCATACCGTCCTGAGGCTCGGGACCGGCGACGCCCGTGGTCGCGAGCCCCCAGTCCGCCCCGAGCACACGCTGCGCGCCGCGGGCCAGCTGCCGGGCGACCTCGGGGTCGACGGCGCCCCCGGCGGCGAGGAGGTCGGGGTCGACGCCCAGCACCGAGGCCTTGACGTCGGTGGCGTAGGCGACGACCCCGCCCCGGACGACGGCCGACGCCCCCGGCGTGTCGACGAGGCGCGCGACGACCAGGCCCCCCGTCAGCGACTCGGCGCAGCCGACGGTCTCGCCGCGACCCACCAGGCGGGCGACGAGGTCGCTCACCGCTCGCGGGCGGTCCGGCGGGCGGCGCGCGCGGCGGCGGTGCGGGCGCTGGTCGCGACGAGGCGACGCGCCTGCACGAGGTAGTCGGCGCCGGTGACGACGGTGACGACGAGAGCGGCGGCCAGCACCACGTAGGCGGCGGTGAGCCACACCCCGCCCGCCGGCAGCGACTCCAGCGGGAAGATGAGCAGCCCCACCCCGGCGGTCTGGAGCGCCGTCTTGGCTTTGCCGCCGCGACCCGCCGGCATGACGCCGTGGCGGATGACGACGAAGCGCATGACGGTGATGCCGACCTCGCGCAGCAGGATGACGCCCGTCACCCACCAGGGCACGAGACCGATGACCGAGAGCCCGACGAGGGCCATGCCCATGAGCGCCTTGTCGGCGATGGGGTCGGCGACCTTGCCGAAGTCGGTGACCAGGCCGCGGCGCCGGGCGAGGTCGCCGTCGATGCTGTCGGTGACCATGGCGACGCCGAACACCGCGAGCGCGGCCAGCCGGTAGCCCCAGACGTGGCCGCCCTCGGCGAGCAGCAGCCACCCGAAGACGGGCACGAGCAGGAAGCGACCCACGGTGAGGTAGTTGGGCAGGTTCCACGCGCTCGGGGCGCGCCGACCCACGGCCCGCGGGTCGCTCGGCGTCATCGCCGGCGTCCCACGAGGTCGACGCCGACGGTGTCGACGACGGTCACGGCGACGAGGTCGCCCACGGCGGGGACAGGCTCCCTGGGGCCGAGCAGGATGCTGGTCGTGCCGTCGACGTCAGGACCCTGGTAGGGCGTGCGGCCGGAGACCTCGAGCGCGCCGTCCTCGGTGCTGACCTCCTCCACGAGCACCTCCACCTGCTCGCCGATACGCTCCTCGGCGCGCCGGGCGGTCAGCTCCTCGACCAGCGCCGTCAGCCGGTCGACGCGCTCGGCGACGACGTCGTCGGGCAGCTTGCCGTCGAGCGTCTCCGCCTCGGTGCCGTCCTCGTCGGAGTAGCCGAACACCCCGACCACGTCGAGCCGGGCGGCGCTCAGGAAGGCTTCGAGCTCGGCGACGTCGGCCTCGGTCTCCCCCGGGAACCCGACGATGACGTTGGTGCGCACGCCGGCCTGGGGGTCGCCCGACCGCACGCGACCGAGCAGCTCGAGGAAGGCCTCCCGGCTGCCGAACCGGCGCATCCGGCGCAGCAGCGGCTCGGAGGCGTGCTGGAAGGAGATGTCGTAGTAGGGCACGACGCCGGGGGTCTCCGCCATGGCCTTCAGCAGGCCGGGCCGGATCTCGGCCGGCTGCAGGTAGGAGACCCGCACCCGCTCGATCCCGTCGACTGCGGCCAGCTCGGGCAGCAGCGACTCGAGGAGCGTGAGGTCGCCGAGGTCCTTGCCGTAGGACGTGGAGTTCTCGCTGACGAGGAAGATCTCGCGCACCCCCTCGGCGGCCAGCCACCGCGCCTCGGTCAGCACCTCGGCGGGGCGCCGCGACAGGAAGGCCCCACGGAACATGGGGATGGCGCAGAACGAGCACCGCCGGTCGCAGCCGCTGGCGATCTTCAGCGGGGCCCAGGGCCGGTCGTCGAGCCGGGCCCGCACGACCGGAGGTCCGTACGCGTGGGACGGCGAGCCGCTCGGCTGGGCGTGCCCGGGGGTCGCGACCCGGGCCGACTCGGCGGGTCGCGCGGCCGGGGTGAGGGGCAGCAGCCGGCGCCGGTCGGAGGGGGTGTGCGAGGCGACCTTGCCCCCGGCGAGCAGGGTGTTGAGGTGGTCCGACATCGTCGCGTAGGAGTCGAAGCCGAGCACGGCATCGGCCTCCGGCAGCTGGGCCGCCAGCTGCTCGCCGTAGCGCTCCGCGAGGCAGCCGACGGCGACGACCGCCTGGGTGCGGCCCGACTCCTTGAGGTCGGACGCCTCGAGCAGCGCGTCGATGGAGTCCTTCTTGGCCTGCTCGACGAACCCGCAGGTGTTGACCACCGCGACATCGGCGTCGGCCGCGTCGTCGACGAGCTCCCAGCCCTCCGAGCGGAGCCGGCCGGCCAGCTCCTCGGAGTCGACGTCGTTGCGCGTGCAGCCCAGCGTGACGAGGGCGACGCGACGACGCGGTGTGGCAGAGACCGTCACGGTCGGAGTCTACGGGGGTCGGAGGTGGCGCCCGGCCACGATCAGCCCCGCGCCGGGGCTAGGAGCGCCGGCGCAGGGAGTGCATCTGCAGGCCGACGAGGCGGGCCACGATGAAGGCGACGTACATCAGCCCGAGGACCTGCTCGATCATGACGAAGGAGCGGGCGTGCGGCTGCACGGGCGTCACGTCCGAGAGGCCGGTCGAGGTGAGGGTCGTGAACGACAGGAACAGCAGCTCGAACCACGTCCGCGGTGCGTCCGGGTTGGCGTACGCGTTGAACGACATCGGCCACACGGTCTGCACGACGGAGTAGAGGTACGCGAACCCCCACGCGAGCACGGTGAACGCCGCGCCGGTGGCGAACAGCTCGTCGGTGGTCACGTGCTCGTCGTTGAACATGTACCGCACGAGCGCATACGCCGTGTAGAAGTAGAAGACCATGTGCAGCACGGCCGACCAGGTCACCACGGTCGGGTTCCCCGGCTGGAAGCCCTCCAGCAGGGTGAGGACGAGCAGCGGGATGCCGAGCAGCCCGGAGATCCACGTGAGGGCCGGCGTCCGGCGCACGGCCAGCACCGCGAGGAACAGCACCGCCACCCCGAACAGCCCGAGGGCGGTGCGCCCCGCGGCGTCGGAGCGTCCCGACGACTCGTCGAGCGACGGGTAGAGGAGCACCCCCAGCAGCTGCACGGCGAGCAGGGTGGCGCACGGGGTCGCCCGCAGGAACCGCCAGGTGCGGCCCAGCCGAGTCCCCTCCACGGCGGCGACTGTACGCGTCGGGGCGCCGGAGCGGCCCGGGCCGGCCTACAGCCGAACTACAGCGCGATGGTGTCGGCGTAGACCGTGCGCGCGACCGTCACCGTCTGCCCCTGGTCGTTCGACACCCCGGGGGCGTCGGCGTCGAGCAGCTCCTGCTCCTCGACGACGACCCGCCAGCTCGTCGACCGTCCGGGGGTCTGCAGGTCGACCGGTCCGGGGAGGGCGAGCTCGCCGCTCCACGTCACGCGGAGGGTGTCCGGCGCGCCCCGCCCCACGACGCGCAGCCGCTTCGTGGCGACGGTGGCCCACTGCAGGTCCGACCCGCCGTCGGGCAGCTGCTGGAGGGACGCCGTCACCACGCGGGTGCGGCCGACGACGTCGTCGAGCCGCAGCAGCAGGCCGGTGGGGCTGTCGGCGTCGAGCTCCTCGCCGGGGATCTCCTCGACCCCTCCCGCGCCGTCCCCTCGGCGGGGTGCGCGCAGCAGGGCGACCACGCCCGTGAGGGTGACGCGCACGTGGCCGGCGTCCGGCCGGCTCACGGTCACGGTGCGGGTCGGCAGCGGCTGCACCCACGACGTCAACCCGACCGCCGAGAGCGAGCAGCCGGTGATGGCGCTGGGCTGGTAGCGGGCCACGGCGAGGCGCACGAAGGGCCACAGGTCGGGTCCGTCATCCATGGCGACGTCGACGAACCACTGGCCGCGGTCGGGGTGGTACTCCGGCTGGTAGCCGAGCACCCGCGCGTCGGGGGTGTCGGCGACGTCGGCGAGCGGCACGGTCGCCACCGGGGCCACCGGTCGTCCGGGGCGCGGCACCACGGTCTGCGCCACCGCCTCGACCAGCAGCAGGCCCGGTTCGAGCAGGGGCGGGGTGGTCGCGCTGCCGATGGTCGGTCCGGTGTAGACCGGGTCACGACCCCACAGGCTGACGCTGGCGTCCGGCCCTCCGGCCGGGCCGGCCAGCACGACCCCGAGCAGCTCGCCGTCACCGGATGAGTACCACGGCCGGCGCATCCAGATCCGGACCCCCGAGCGGCGCACCCGGCGCACCGCGAACGGCTGGTCGGGCTCGGTGGACTCCTCCCAGCGGATGAGCGGCACGGCGTCGACGAGGTCGGGGGCGGCCGGTCGCTCCGCACTCGGGACCTCGACCTCCACCGGGGCGCCCGACACCGCCGCCGACTGCGGCGCGGGCAGGTCGGCCGCGGCGAAGAGCTCGGCGTAGCGGGTGACGCCGCTCGGGGTGCACGTGAGCCGCCGTCGGTGGGTGTCGGGAAAGGTCGCGATCGACCGGTGCAGCCCCACGCCGGCGTCGGCGAGCGCGGTCATCGTCGGGTCGTCGCCGAACGGCTGGAGGTCGATGAGCCAGAGCAGCCCGACGCGCTCCGACCCCCCGACGGTGCTGCTGACGACGACGGCCTGCCGGTCCACCTGCACCGGGGCCGGCGTGGCGACGTCGTCCACCCACTCCCGCCAGGCGGCGGTGACGACGAGCCGGTCGGTGCTGGCTCCGTGCAGGTCGGCCAGGCCGGTCAGCACGGCGACGGTGAGGCCGCGCGCCCGCGGCAGACAGGCCAGGCTGAGCAGCTCGGGCACCCGGGCCGGCCCGGGGGTGGCGTGCACGAGGCGCAGGTCGACCGACGGGGTGAGCCACCACAGCCAGCCGGCGGCGGCCGCGCGCATGAGCACGACGAGGGCGATCAGCTGGTCCTGGGGCAGTCCGCCCGCCCCGTCGCCCGGAGCCACGCTCGCCAGGTGCGACCGCCACAGGCCGAACCGGGTGAGGTCCTCGCTGCGCAGTGACGACGACATCGCCACCCGCACCTGCTCCCCCGGCGGCACCGTGACGACGACCGCCCGCCCGTCGAGCCCGGCACCCAGCGTGGCGCCGGTGCGGAGCACGAGCCGCAGGGGCTCCACCCGGGGCCAGTCGCCGGGGAAGGGCAGCACCACGGCCTGCAGCACCCGCGGCTCGGCCAGGGTGTGGGGGGCCCCGGCGTCGTAGAAGACGAGCGCCACCCCGGCGGCGTGAGGGTCGGGGAGGTAGGGCAGGACGAGGTCGTCGGTGGCGTGGACGACGTACTGGCCCTCGCCGAGCGGGGTGTCCCGGACGTCCGTGATGTTCTGGAGGGTGACGGCAGTGCCGGGGTCGGCGCCGGGGCGGGACGCGAGCATCATGCCGGGCTGGGTGCGGGTCGCGGTGGCGTCGTCGAGGCTCGGGATGAGCTCGTCGAGCAGCGTCCCGCGCTCGGCCAGGGCCACGGCGTAGGCGACCCGCTGCTGCTCGGCGTCGGTCGACCCGATGGCGAGGTCGAAGCGGCCGTCGGTCTCGGCATCGAGCTGCGTCGTCTTGGGCGGCACGACGTGCCGGGCCGACTCGCTGACGGCGTCGGGCGACCCGGCGTCGACCCCGCTGCGCACGACGAGCCGCGAGAGCTGCTCCCCCGTGCTGAGCAGGGTGCGGGCCACGAGGGGGGGCGGGGGCACGGGCGCCCAGCGCAAGTAGGGCCGGGGGGCGGTGACGACCCGCGCCTCGGGCGCGTCCGGAGCGCCGGGGCCGCCGGCCGCCCGGGCGAACAGCGCGGGGTCGGCCTGCAGCTGCGGGCGCACCCGCCAGCTGTCGTACGCCCGCAGCAGGGTCGCGTTGGCCTGCGCCACCTGCGCGAGGGCCACCTGGGCGTCGCTGGGCGCCGGGACGTCCAGGGCGGCCTGGGCCCACAGCGCGGCGAGGTGGCCGTCGACCAGATCGTCCCCCGTGACCAGCCAGTCGGGGGTGCGCGGCTCGGGCGCGGGCTCCCCTGCGTCCCAGGCGAAGACGTCCGACTCGGCTCCCGCCGCGCCGTCGGCGACGTCCGCCAGGGGCGGGCCGTCGTCCGTGGGCAGGGCATCGAGCACCGCCCCCCGCACCGCCGTGAGCAGGCTCCCGCGGTCGCGGGCCGCATACACCTGCGCGAGGTCCTGGAGGTGAGCAGCAGCGGCGGCCACGGCGTCGGGCGAGGGGGGCTCGCCGGGTCCGGGGTCGGCCGGCCGCACCACTGTGCCGCCGGCGAGGTCCACGCCGACGAGCCGGAAGGAGTACGACGTGCCCCAGCGCAGCCGGGGCAGGGACCCCGGGCGCACCCGGGTGCGGATCTGCACGCCGGTGACCGGGGGGTCGGCGGGCTCGCGGACGACCTGCTCCTCACCCCCGGGCCCGTGGACGATGGTCAGCCCCGGACGGGGCGCCGACAGGCTCCACCCGTCCCAGCCGGCGACGACCTCGTGCAGGTAGTAGGGGTTGGCGGGCGACCCGGGCACCCGGTTGAGCCCCGAGAGCTGGAGGAAGCCCATGTCGGCCGCCTCGGTGAGCACCGGCTGCGGCTGCCCGTCGCCCGGGTCGGCCACGACCGTGACGAGACGTTCGTGCAGGCTGTGCCAGGCCCCCGACCGGTCGTCCCAGACCTCGAGGCGCAGCCCGCGCACGAGGTCGTCGTACGTCATCTCCGGCCCGAGCACGTCGGGACCGTCGTCGGGCGCCGACATGGACTCGGCTTTGACCGTCCGCGTGCGGGTGGCGGCGACCCGGTCGCTGCGCGCGACGGCGAAGCCGGCGGTGCGCAGGGTGCCGGGCGCCGAGGAGGCCGGGTCGCCGTTGACCTCGGTGGCCGCCGCCCGGGGCAGCCCGCGCAGGTGCTGGTCGAGCTTGAGGCCGGACGCGTCGGGGTCGAGGTCGAGCAGGACGTAGCCGGGGTCGGCCAGCGGCAGCGCTCCCGCGACCCACTCGTCGGACGAGACGGCGTCGAAGTGGTCGCCCGCCACCGAGACGAGCGTGCGCGGCGGGGCGACCCGGGTGACCTCCGCGTCCGGTGCCGGCACGAACCGGACGGCCACCCACGTCGCCCCCGCCAACAGGGCGCGGTCGGCGTCGGCCAGCCGGAGGTCGACGGCGAGGCCGAGCCGGCGCAGCAGCGCCGGCGTCGACCCCATCGACGCCACCCGGGCGTGGAAGTCCGGCACGGTCGTCGTGGGGCGCGGGGTGGTCACGCCGGGCTCGGGTCTCGGCCGGTACTCGGTCTGCTCCTCGGGGCGCTCGTAGTAGCGGCGGGTGGCGTGGGCGTCGGCCATCGTCCCCGCCACCGGGTCGGCGCTCTGGTCCGACGCGGCCAGGCCGTCGAGCAGGCTGGTGACGCGGGCGTCGAGGTCGGTGTCGCGCAGCAGCACCTCGAGCGCCGACGTCTCGTCCGTGACCGTGGACGCGTAGCCGCCCTCGAGCCGGCCCACCCGCATCCCGATGCTGGTGTACGCCTCGCGCAGCCGCCGGTCCCGCAGGGCCACCGCACGCTGGCCGCGCACCTCGGCCAGCCGGCGCAGGAGGGGGATGGTGTCGCTGGTCTGGGCCATCCGGTCGAGCACGCCGCTCACCGCCGGGTTGGTCAACACGCCGGGGCGGGTGGTGGGAGCCGCCGCGACCGTCGCCAGGTGCAGGTCGAGGGCGCGGTCGCCGAGGCGGTGCGCGGGGTAGCTGGACCAGTCGGCCTGGGAGACGGTCGGTGCGGGGAAGCCGGCCACCGGCGTGGCCTGGGGCAGCACCGCCGCCCACGCCTCGGTGTCGGCGGCCGCCGCGGGGTCGCCGGGCTCGACGACCGTGAGCGGGAAGGGGTCGGCCGACGCGTCGGTCACGAGCTCCCAGCGGCCCGCCTGCAGGGTGCCCACCCAGTCGGCCGCGGCGGGGAACGCCGCGAGCTCGGAGTCGGCCCCGGGACCGACGCCCGCGTCGGCCGGGTCGAGCTTGAGCGTGACGAAGGCGGTGAGGTGGTGCGGCACCTCGTCGGCGAGCGAGAACGGCAGGGCGGTCGCCATGACCCGGGCGGTGGCCATCGGCTCTCCCTACTCTCGCGGACTCATTGCGGACTCATTGCGAACTCATTGCGGACTCATGCGGGCAGCGGGGCGAACGCCTCGCAGTACTGCGACCAGTCGGCGTTGGTGCCGTCGGGCGCGGGGGGGAGCACGTCCTTCAGCACCGGGTCGCCCTGGGAGCCGGCCAGCTTGCGCTCGACGACGATCTCGACCGACGCCGAGAAGAAGAGCACCTCGACCTCGACGACGAGGGACGCCCGGCCCACGAGCTTGCCGGTCTCGAAGTGGTAGGCCAGCGACAGCTCGAGGGTGATGGACGCCGAGATGAGGCCGAGCACGTCGACCTCGCCGCGGATCCGGAAGTAGGCCGTCAACAGCCCCTTGTCGCCCTCGAGCCGCAGGTAGACGCCGACCGAGATCGACACCGAACCGGACGCCACGCCGAGGTCGACCGAGAGGCAGGCGCACGCCTCGAGCCCCAGCTCCAGCAGCACGAACCCCTTCGGCGCCGCCCTCAGGTCCACCCAGCCACCGCCTCCGATGCACATCACCGTGAGCCGGAAGGGCGAGTCCTTGGAGCAGAAGTGGAAACCCACGCTGACCGCGTCGCCGAGGAACGGCACGCGGGCGTCGGCCCCGAGGGCGATGTTCTCCAGGGAGAAGACCCCCACCGACACGTTGGGCAGGGCGAGGTCGAACCCGGCGGTGACCCCTTCCGGCGAGACGTCGACGAACGGCGGGTCGGCGAACCCGTCGAACGGGATCATCCGGCGCAGCGTGTCGATGAACCCCAGCGCCCCGAGGAACTCGATGCCGTCGAACACCACGTCGACCTGGGGCTTCTGGCCCGACGACGCACGAAAACCGATGCGCGAGAATGTCAGTCCCATGAGCGGAGCTCCGGGAAGCAGCTGCAGCGCGAAATCGGTGATCTCCGCCGCAACATCCACGGCGGGCGGCGTGGTGGCCCCGGCCCGTACCTCGATCGCGAGCCGGAGGCAGCTCGCGGGGTGGTGGACGACGAAGACCTCCTTGCCGGGCGTCCACGTATGCACGACGGGTCGCCACTCGAAGCGGGCGGTGACCGCGGTGGCGGGGCTGAGCAGGTGCTGGGCGAAGTCGACGATCGCCGTGACGGTCTCGGCGGCGGCGGTCAGGGTCTTGAGGGCCCGGGCCGGGCGGTCGAGGGTCGCGGCGACCGCCACCGGGAGACGCGGCGAGCCCACCAGCGCGAGCAGGCCGTCGAGGTCGGCGGCCACGAGAGCGAGAGCGCCCGTGACCGCGTCGGCCGCCGCGGGCAGCGCTCCCCCCGGCAGCGCGGCGATGGCGTCGACCAGGGCCTGGAGGTGGGTCAGCAGGGGGCCGAGGACGGCGTCGAGCTGGGCCTTGAGGTCGGCGACCCCGGCCGCCGCCCCGGCGTGCGCCGCCCGGCCGACCTCCGCCTGGAGCCGCGGCCCGACGTCGGCCGCCGCGCTGCGCAGCCGGTCGGCCTCGCTGACGATGGCACTGACGGTGTCGAGCGCCTCGGTGACGAACCTGGGGGCCGCGGCGAGGTCGATGCCCACCGCGTCGAGCAGCTCGAGCAGGCTGAACATCCCGAACAGCTTGGGCAGGGCGCCGTCGAGGAACGCTGCAGCGTTGAACTGTCCGTGCGCGAGGCCCGAGTCGGGCCGGGTGCCGTCCTCCCCCACCGCTCCCAGCGTGCGAGAAAGACCGCGCACCAACAGGTTCGGCGCCAGGAACCCGCCCGACCGCTCCGAGCCCCCGGAGAAGTCCACCGCCGGCGGCGCTCCCGCCAGGGCGACGAACAGCTGCCCGGGGTTGCCCGCGTCGAACCCACCGGAGCCCACGGGGGCGGCAAGGAACGGCTGCGCGTAGACCAGGTCCACCCCGGGCGCCTGGGGAGCCAGGTGGCGCATCGCCGGCACCACGGCGTTGAGGCGCACGAGGGAGGGACGGGACGTGCCGCCCGTGGCGTCGATGTCACCCCGGAAGACCAGCCGGTTGACCTCCAGCGCGGTGTCCCCGGCGGTCGCCTGCTGGGCCAGCGCGATGACCTGTCCACCGGCCGGGATCGCCGCCACCGCGGCATACTTCGTCTCGGTACGCGACTGGATGGTCGTGCGCTTGGCGGGCGTGTTGAACGACTGGTCGGGCACGAAGACCAGGGGCGCGGGCACCGTCGAGGTGGCTCCGGCGCGGTCGACGGCCACCACCGAGAACGCGAACGGCAGCCCGCCCCGGTTGGGCACGAACGGGTCGTCGAGGGTCGCGTGCGGGTCGACGGCCGTGTACGGGTCGAGGTCGGGCGTCACCATAGGCTCGAGCACGACCTGCACGAACGGGCTGTCGTGGCCGGAGTAGGTGCGCGAGCGCTGGCGCACGATGAGGAAGAACCGCTGGAAGAGGGCGGCGACCCCGTCGCCCCGCGCCTCGACCTTGCGCTCGGTGAGCTTCACCCAGGCTGCGCGGTGGCCGAAGGGGTAGAGGAAGCCCGGGTAGCTGACGCGCACGTACTGGTCGCGTCCCATCACGGCCTGGTGACGGTACGACTCGAGCAGGTTGGTATGCGGTGGGCCGTCGCCGATCTCGCTGGTGACCCAGGCGCCCTGCCAGTCGACCCACGCGCCGAGGCTGCTCAGCGACAGGGCGCGGACGTCCAGGGGACGCGGCGGCGCAGGGAGACGGCCGTCCGAGGTCTGGTGCACCAGGCCACGGCGGTCCATGGGGTCCAGCGACTGCGGGGTGACGGGGTCGACGTCGTGGTCGGCGTCGAGGGGGTCGAGGTCGCGCGACCACACCGCCCGGACGATCCGCTGGGCGTCGACCGTGTCGTCGAGCCCCAGGAGCCGGTCCTGGTCGTCCTCGACGCGCACGGTGAGGTGGGTGCGCCAGACTTCCGTGCGCGAGGCGTCTCCGGGCGCGCGGGTGGGGGCCGGGTCGTGGGTGAACGCCCCCAGGCGGCTCGGTGACACCTGCACCCGGTAGGGCGCCTCGATCGAGGTCTCCGTGTCGGTCGGAGGGCGGGGCCCGCGCCGGAAGGGCCGGACCGGCCCCAGCGGCCCGGGCCGCAGGACGCCACCCGGGCCGAGACGGGCTGGTCCCAGAGCCCCGGTCGCGCTGTTGGCCGAGGAGCGGGCCAGCCCCGAGGCCAGCCGGCCGATCTGCGCCTGCAGCAACACCGTCGACGCCGCGGTCCCCACGGGCGACGGCGGCCCCTCGGGCCCGGCGAGCACGACGAGGGCGTCGGCCCAGGAGCGGCCGAGCAGGCGGCCGTCGGCGGAGGCCGGGGTCGCGTGGGGGGCGACGCGCAGGGGCAGCGAGGGCAGCGCCCCGAGGATGCCCTCGAGTGTGTAGGGGATGCGCGTGTCGGCGGCGAGCGCGAAGACGAGACGCGTCGGCTCGGCGGCCCGGTGCCCGGCCAGCCCCGCGGGGGTCGACCCCTCGAGCCACGCCTGCTCGCCGAGATGCTGGGGCGGCAGGACGACGACGAGCGAGGCCGAGTCGGGGGCGGCGTCCGCGTCGACGACGAGCACCGGACCGGCGTCGGTGTCCTCGACGTGGCAGCCGGGCGCCATGACGTGGGCCACGACCAGGTCGTCGGTGCGCAGCAGACGGACCTCGACGCTGTCGTCCCTCTGGGGCGGCGATGGCACGGCATACCTCCCCGTAGGGCGAGACCGAACGCATCGACGGTAGCAGCGCCGACGTGACCGGCACCGGCGTTTGGTCGACGTGCCCCACCGGCTGGAGACTGCGACGGTGCCTCCCCGTCCACCGCCCATGATCTGGGTCGGGGGCACCCCGGGCACCGGCAAGTCGACGCTCGCCCGCCGGCTGGCCCACGAGCACGACCTCCCGTTGCAGAGCGTCGACGTCGTCACCGCCGGCAGCGCGAGCCCCCGCGACCGCGTCCGGCTCAGCGTCGACGACCTGGTGGGCCGGGAGGCCGGTGCGGTCCCCGCCGTCGTCGAGGGCCCTCAGCTGGACCCCCTCGAGGCCGGCCACCTGCCGCCGGGCCACGCGGTCTTCCTCGTCACCACCGCCGACCGGATCGCGCGGATGCGGCGCGAGCGGGACGAGCATGGCGCCGACGACGAGAGCCTGGACGCCCTGGCGGCGGACGACGCGGCGGCCGACGCCCGCACCCGCCTCACCGCTCGCGACCACGGGCTCCCCGTGGTGGAGGTGCCTGACACGCCCGACTGGGGCCTCGTCCACGCCGGAGTCGTCCGGGCCGTCGGTGACGCCCTCGCCCGCGGGCCGCGGCTCGACCCCGGGGCGCCCCTGCGCGCCGCCCGTCGCTGGGAGAACGCGGCGGCGAGCCGGCGGCTGCTCGCCCGCTCGCCGGAGCACGGGCTGGCCACGACGTGGCGCTTCCCCTTCGCCTGCGAGTGCGGCCGCAGCCGCTGCACGGCCCTGTGGCTGGGCCGTCCGGAGGAGTACCCCACCGCGGCGGCCGCGGGTCGCGCCGTCGCCCCCGAGCACCGGTAGCGCCCCCTCCTCCCCGAGGCCGAGCCGAGCCGTCAAGACGCCGTCAAGAGGCGTCAACCCGACGTCAAGGACGCCGGCGACCGGCCGCCGGCGACCTTGACTGGGCTGGTGATCGAGAACATCCTCGCCGGGCTCATCGGGCTCGCCCTCATCGGCTACCTGGTCTACGCCCTCGTCCGACCGGAACGGTTCTGATGAGCGACACCGTTGCCGGACTGCTGACCATCGGCGTGCTGGTGGCCCTGCTCGCCGCGTCCCACGCGCCGCTGGGGACCTACCTGTCCCACGTCTTCACCACCGAGTCCCACTGGCGCGTCGAGCGGTTCGTCTACCGGGCGTGCCGGGTCGACCCCGACCAGGAGCAGCCCTGGGCGGTGTACGCCGCCTCCGTGATCGCCTTCTCGCTGCTGAGCGTGGTGGTGCTGTTCCTCGTCATCGTCGCCCAGGGCGTGCTGCCGCTCAACCACGGCGAGTCGATGCACCTCGACACCGCGGTCAACACGGCGATCTCCTTCGTCAGCAACACCAACTGGCAGTCGTATGCCGGTGAGGCGGGGACGTCACAGCTCGTCCAGGCGCTCGGCCTCACGGTGCAGAACTTCGCGTCGGCCGCGGTCGGGATCGCCGTCGCCGTCGCCCTCATCCGCGGCCTCGCTCGCCACGAGAGCCGCCACCTCGGCAACTTCTGGGTCGACCTGACGCGCACGACGCTGCGGGTCCTGCTCCCGCTCGCCGCGGTGGGCGCGGTGCTGCTCGTCCTCGGCGGGGTGGTGCAGAACCTCGTCGCCCCCGAGACGGTCACCGGGGTCACGGGCGCCGGCCAGGTCATCCAGGGCGGGCTGGTGGCCTCGCAGGAGGCGATCAAGGAGCTCGGCACCAACGGCGGCGGCTACTTCAACGCCAACTCCGCACACCCCTTCGAGAACCCCAACGCCCTGACCAACCTGCTCGAGATCCTCCTGATGCTGCTCGTCCCCTTCGCCCTCCCCCGCGTCTACGGGACCATGGTGGGCGACCGCCGGCAGGGCCACGCGATCACCGCGTTCATGGCGGTCCTGTGGGGCGCGTCGGTGGCGCTGACCACTTGGGCCGACGTGGCCGCGAGCTCCGGGGTCGCCGGCAGCATGGAGGGCAAGGAGACCCGGTTCGGCATCTGGGGCTCCACCCTGTTCGCGGCCTCCACCACCGGCACGTCCACCGGCGCGGTGAACTCGATGCACGAGAGCTACAGCGCCGCCGGCGGGGGCGTGCTCCTGCTCAACATGATGCTCGGGGAGATCTCGCCGGGCGGCACGGGGTCCGGCCTCTACGGCGCCCTGGTCGTCGCCGTCATCGCCGTCTTCATCGCCGGCCTCATGGTCGGGCGCACGCCCGAGCTGCTCGGCAAGACCATCAGCCGGCCCGAGATCACCCTGGTCGCGCTCTACACGCTCGTCACCCCCGCCCTGGTGCTCGTGCTCTCCAGCCTCGCCGTCGTCCTGCCCGTGGCGCAGAGCGGGCTGCTCGCGAACGGTCCCCACGGCCTGACCGAGATGGTCTACGCCTACGCCTCCGCCGCCAACAACAACGGCAGCGCGTTCGCCGGGCTCACCGCCGACCAGCCCTACCTC
Organism: uncultured Actinomycetota bacterium; assembly: GCA_963752705.1. GTDB lineage: Bacteria > Actinomycetota > Actinomycetes > Actinomycetales > Dermatophilaceae > Lapillicoccus. The sequence goes on along the minus strand of CAVVZM010000003.1, from coordinate 1,180,810 downwards.
AACCTCACCCTCGCCGTGGCCATGGCTGCGGGGCGGTTCGTGCCCATCGTGCTCGTCCTGGCCCTTGCCGGCCGGCTCGCGGCCCAGAAGCGACGCCCCGTCACCGCGGGCACCATGCCCACGCACACCCCGCTGTTCGTCACCCTGCTGCTCAGCGTGGCCCTGGTCGTCACCGGCCTCACCTACGTCCCCACCCTGGCCCTCGGGCCGATTGCCGAGGCCCTGCAATGAATCTCGCGTCCCTGACCGCCGGCCTGCCCCAGGCCTTCGCCAAGCTCGACCCCCGCCACGTCGTGCGCAGCCCGGTGATCTTCGTCGTCTGGGTCGGCTCGCTGCTCACGAGCATCCTCGCCGTGGTCCACCCGTCGGTCTTCTCCGTCGGCGTCGCCCTGTGGCTCTGGGTCACCGTGGTCTTCGCCAACCTGGCCGAGGCGGTCGCCGAGGGCCGTGGCAAGGCGCAGGCCGCCACGCTCCGCGCGACGCGTACCGAGACCATGGCCCGGCGGCTCGTGGGCACCGACCCCCGCGGCACGCAGGAGACGCCGGTGCCCGGGTCGGAGCTGCGCCTCGGCGACCTCGTCGTCGTCGAGGCCGGCGGGGTCATCCCCGGTGACGGCGACATCGTGGCCGGGCTCGCCACCGTCGACGAGTCCGCGATCACCGGCGAGTCGGCACCCGTCATCCGCGAGTCGGGTGGCGACCGGTGCGCCGTCACGGGTGGCACGACGGTGCTCTCCGACCGCATCGTCGTGCGCATCACGACCAAGCCGGGCGAGACGTTCATCGACCGGATGATCGCCCTCGTCGAAGGGGCCTCGCGGCAGAAGACACCCAACGAGATCGCCCTCAACATCCTGCTCGCGACCCTCACGGTGATCTTCCTGCTGGTCGTCATGGCCCTGCAGCCGATGGCCTCCTACTCCGGCGGCCAGCAGCAGATCGTCGTGCTCGTCGCCCTGCTCGTGTGCCTCATCCCCACGACGATCGGCGCCCTGCTGTCGGCGATCGGCATCGCGGGCATGGACCGGCTCGTCCAGCGCAACGTGCTCGCGATGTCGGGCCGGGCGGTCGAGGCGGCCGGCGACGTGTCCACGCTGCTGCTCGACAAGACCGGCACCATCACCCTCGGCAACCGCCGGGCCGTTGAGTTCCGTGCGGTCGACGGGGTGCCCACCACCGACCTCGCCCACGCGGCCTACCTCAGCAGCCTGGCCGACGAGACGCCGGAAGGCCGCTCGGTCGTCGAGCTGGCCCGCGCCGACCTCAGGACCACCGGCGTGGGGTCCGTGGCCGAGCTCGAGCGGTCGGGGGCCACGTTCGTCGAGTTCACCGCCCAGACGCGGATGTCGGGTGTCGACCTCGCCTCCGGCATCCGCATCCGCAAGGGGGCGGGCAGCCAGGTCGTCGACTGGGTGCGGCGGCACGGAGGGGCCGAGCCGCCCGGGCTGGCGGACATCGTCGACCGCATCGCCCGCAACGGCGGCACCCCCCTGGTGGTCGCCCAGCGCCACGACGACCGGCCGGCGCACGTGCTCGGCGTCGTGCACCTCAAGGACGTCGTCAAGCCCGGTATGCGCGAACGGTTCGACCGGCTGCGGGCCATGGGCATCCGCACCGTCATGATCACGGGCGACAACCCGTTGACCGCCAAGGCGATCGCCGACGAGGCAGGGGTCGACGACTTCCTCGCGGAGGCGACCCCCGAGGACAAGATGGCGCTCATCCGCCGCGAGCAGGAGGGGGGCCGCCTCGTCGCGATGACCGGTGACGGCACCAACGACGCGCCCGCCCTGGCCCAGGCCGACGTCGGCGTCGCCATGAACACCGGCACCTCGGCCGCCAAGGAGGCCGGCAACATGGTCGACCTCGACTCCGACCCGACCAAGCTCATCGAGATCGTCGAGATCGGCAAGCAGCTGCTCATCACGCGCGGTGCCCTGACGACGTTCTCCATCGCCAACGACGTCGCGAAGTACTTCGCCATCATCCCGGCGATGTTCAACGGGCTCTTCCCCGGCCTCACCACGCTCAACGTCATGCACCTGTCGACGCCGTCGTCGGCCATGCTGTCGGCCGTCATCTTCAACGCGGTGGTCATCGTCGCGCTGATCCCATTGGCGCTCAGGGGTGTTCGCTACACCCCCGCAGGAGCGGCGGCCATGCTGCGCCGCAACCTGCTCGTCTACGGCGTGGGCGGCATCGTCACGCCGTTCCTCGGCATCAAGCTCATCGACCTCGTCGTCTCCCTGCTCCCCGGAATGTCGTGACCCTGATGACTCCTCTGTCCGCTCTCACCCGCCAGCTCCAGCCCGCCCTGCGGATGCTCCTGCTGCTCACCGTGCTCTGCGGGATCGCCTACCCCGTCGTCGTCCTCGGGGTCGCGCAGGTGGCCGCCCCCGGGAGCGCCAACGGCTCGCTCCTCGACCGGTCGGGCACCGTCGTGGGGTCGAGCAGCCTCGGCCAGAAGGTCACCGACCCGCAGTGGTTCCAGGGCCGCCGGTCGGCCAGCGACGACGCCGGGAGCACCAGTGGCGGGAGCAACCTGGGGCCGTCCTCGGCCGACCAGGCGAAGGCCCTCTCCGACGCCCAGGCGGCGCTGGTCGCGGCCAACCCCCAGGCGTCCGGCCCCCCGCCGGCTGACGCGCTCACCGCGAGCGCCAGCGGGCTCGACCCCGACGTCTCGCCCGAGTACGCGCAGTGGCAGGTGCCGCGGGTCGCGGCGGCCCGGGGCCTCCCGGTCGCCACCGTGCAGGGGCTGGTGCAGGCGAACACCAAGGGGCGGCTGCTGGGCTTCCTCGGCGAGCCGCGGGTCAACGTCACCGCGCTGAACCTGGCGCTGTCGGCCGCTGCTCCCCAGTGACCCCGGTGACCGCGCCGACGACGACAATGGTCCCGTGAGTCGTGGCCGCCTGCGGATCTACCTCGGCGCCGCCCCCGGCGTCGGGAAGACCGTCGCCATGCTCGCCGAGGCCCACCGACGGGCCGAGCGCGGCGCCGACGTCGTGGTCGGCCTGCTGGAGACGCACGGCCGGGCCTTCACCAGCGCCCAGGCGGCCGGCCTCGAGCTGGTGCCGCGCCGCGCGGTGGAGCACCGTGGGGTGACCCTGCGGGAGCTCGACGTCGACGCGGTGCTGGCGCGGCATCCGGAGATCGTGCTCGTCGACGAGCTGGCGCACACCAACGCGCCCGGCTCGCCCCGCGCCAAGCGGTGGGAGGACATCGAGCTGCTGCTAGACGCCGGGCTCGACGTCATCTCCACCGTCAACATCCAGCACCTGGAGTCGCTGAACGACGTCGTCGAGGCCATCACGGGCGTGGTGCAGCAGGAGACGGTGCCCGACGACGTCGTGCGCTCCGCCGACCAGATCGAGCTGGTCGACATGTCGCCGGAGTCGCTGCGCCGGCGGATGGCCCACGGCAACGTCTACCCCGCCTCGCGGATCGACGCGGCGCTCTCCAACTACTTCCGGCCCGGCAACCTGTCCGCGCTGCGCGAGCTGGCCCTGCTCTGGCTGGCCGACCGGGTCGACGAGACCCTGGAGCGCTACCGGGAGTCGCACGGCATCTCAGTGCCGTGGCCGACCCGTGAGCGCATCGTCGTGGCCCTGACCGGCGGCCCGGAGAGCGAGACCGTCCTGCGGCGGGCCGGCCAGATCGCCTCGCGCGGGGCCGGCAGCGAGCTGCTGGCCTGTCACGTGAGCCGCCCCGACGGGCTGGTCGACGCCGACCCCGCCGCCCTCGCGGAGCAGCGGAAGCTCGTCAAGGAGCTGGGCGGCGTCATGCACGAGGTGGCCGGCAGCGACGTCGCCGACGCCATCCTCGACTTCGCGCGCGGGGTGAACGCGACGCAGATCGTCATCGGCACGGGCCGGCGTACCGGGCTGTCGTCGTACTGGCGGCACGGCACGGGCGAGCAGGTGGCGGCCGGCGCCGGCGACCTCGACGTGCACCTGGTGGGGCACACCACCGAGCGGTCCGAGCTGTTCCGGCGCCGGGGGCCTGGACTCGGCCGGCAGCGGCAGGTGGCCGGCTGGCTCCTCGCGACGGCGGGCGTCGCGCTCGTCACCCTGCTCCTCGTCGCCACCACCGGCCGGCACGAGCTGCCGCTCGAGGTGCTGATCTTCCTGGCCCTGACCGTGGCCACCGCCCTCGTCGGCGGGCTGCTCCCGGCGCTGGCCTGCGCGGTGATCTCGTCGCTCGTCATCAACTGGTTCTTCACCGAGCCGCTGGGCACGCTCACCATCCAGAGCCCGCAGAACGCGCTCGCCCTGCTCGTGTTCGTCGTGGTCGCCGCTGCCGTGGCCTCGGTCGTCCACGGGGCCGCGCGCCGCCGCGACGTCGCGGTCCGGGCCCAGCGGGAGTCCCGCATCCTCGCCGCGCTGGCGCAGTCGCTACTGGCCGAGGCCGACCCCCTCCCTGCCCTCCTCGATCGCGCGTGCGCGACGTTCGGTATGCGGGGGGCGGCGGTCGTCGCGCGCGCGTCGATCCGCGACCCGTGGACGGTCGTCGCGTCGGTGGGGTCGTTCACCCTCGACGACGTCGCCCAGGCGGCGGTCCGCCAGACCGTCGACGAGGAGTCCGAGCTGGTGCTCATCGGCGATGTCCTGCCGGCGGGCGACCAGCGGCTGGTCGGCGCCTTCACGTCGCACGCTGCCGCCGTGCTCACCCGGCGCCGCCTCGTCGAGGAGGCCGCTCGCGCGCGAGGTCTCGCGCGCGACAACCGTTCGCGCACAGCGCTCCTCGCCGCCGTGTCCCACGACCTGCGTACGCCGCTGGCCGGCATCAAGGCGGCCGTCTCGAGCCTGCGCCAGCCCGACGTCCACTTCTCGCCCGACGACGAGGCCCAGCTGCTCGAGTCGGTGGAGGAGTCCGCCGACCGGCTCGGCGTGCTCATCGGGAACCTGCTCGACATGTCGCGCATCCAGACCGGCAGCATCGCCCCCCACGCCGACGAGCTCTCCCTGCCCGAGGTCGTCCGGCAGGCCCGGCTGGCGCTGCCCGAGGGCGACCGGGTGCGCACCCGCTTCGACGACGAACTGCCCCTGCTGTGGGCCGACGCCGGGCTGCTGGACCGCGTGCTCGCCAACGTGCTGGAGAACGCGCTGCGCCACTCCCCCGGCCGCCGGGAGGTCGTCGTTCAGGCCAGCCGGCTCGGCGACCGGGTGCAGGTCCGGGTCGTCGACCGGGGCCCCGGGGTCGACGCGGCCGCGCGCGAGCGGATCTTCGCGCCGTTCCAGCGCGGCGGCGACGCCCCTCGCGGCGACGGGGTCGGCCTCGGGCTCGCGGTCGCCCGGGGCCTCACCGAGGCCATGGACGGCACCCTCTGGGCCGAGGACACCCCGGGCGGCGGCCTGACCATCGCCATCGACCTGCCCATGGCCATCTCGACGCTCACCGACGCCGCCCGGGCCGCAGGGTGACCGTCGTCCTCGTCGTCGACGACGACCCCCATCTGCGGCGCACGCTGGGCATCAACCTGCGGGCCCGCGACTACGAGGTCGAGCTCACCGCCGACGGCCGCTCCGCCCTCCAGGCGCTGGGCGAGCGCCTGCCGGACGTCGTCATCCTCGACCTCGGCCTCCCCGACCTCGACGGCGTCGAGGTGCTGCGACGGCTGCGGGAGGTCTCACGGGTGCCGGTCGTCGTGCTGTCGGCCCGGCACGACTCCGACGACAAGGTCGAGGCCCTCGACGCCGGCGCCGACGACTACGTCACCAAGCCCTTCGGGATGGACGAGCTGCTCGCCCGCATCCGGGCGGCGGTCCGTCGCGGGGCGTCGACGGCCGACGAGGGGCTCGTCGTCACGACCGAGCACTTCACCCTCGACTTCGGGGAGCGGCACGCGGTCGGGGCGGACGGCGAGGAGATCCGGCTCACCCCCACCGAGTGGCGCCTGCTCGAGCCCCTGGCCCGGCGCCCCGGACACCTCGTCACGCATACCGAGCTGCTCCGGGCGGCGTGGGGACCGGCCTACGGCCGCGAGCTGAACTACCTGCGGGTGTACGCCAGCCAGCTGCGCCGCAAGCTCGAACCCGACCCGGCGGCACCGCGCTACCTCGTCACCGAGCCGGGAGTCGGCTACCGCCTCATGACCTGACCGGCCGCCGTGGGCGCCCTCAGCGCAGGGGGTGGTGGACCCCCGCCTCGACCGACGACAGTGCCGACGTGCCGCGGACCGCGTTGGCGCGCAGGTCGGCCCAGGACCAGCGTCGCAGCGGCAGGCGCTCCCGCGCCGGGAACGTGGAGCGGCCAACCAGGGCCAGCAGCAGCGCCCAGACGGCGAGGGCGGCCGTGCCGAGGGCGAGCAACAGCAGGGCGACGAGCATGGGACCTCCGGACCGGCCCCACGACGGTGTGGGGCGCGCCGAACGTACCACCGGGACAGCGCGTCAGTGGGCCGCTCCGACCGCGGGCATCCCCAGCGACACGGGCCCCGCGGTGCCCTTCTTGCAGATGTCGTGGCAGGACTTCTCGAGCGAGCAGCACAGGCTGCAGATGTCGGCCGCGTGGAAGGGGCACTGCGCCATGTCGGGCAGCTCGTACTCGGTGCTGCACACCACGCACTCGAGGGTCGCCGACAGGTCGACGTCCCCGGCCGCGGGGCCGGCCACGAGGTTCTCGCGGGCGAGGTAGTAGCGACCCTTGGTGAGGTAGGCGAACAGCGGCGAGAGCACGACGGCGAGGACCAGCGCGATCATCGGGCTGAACGCGTACGTCCACCCGTCGCCGAACACCTTGAAGAACGCGGCCACCGAGACCACCGAGGCGATGAGCATGGCGCCGAAGCCCACCGGGTTCATCGAGTGCAGGTAGGCGCGCTTGAACTCGATGTAGCGCGGCGAGAGCCCGAGCGGCTTGTTGATGACGAGGTCGGCGAACACCGCGCCCACCCAGGCGATCCCGACGTTGGAGTAGAAGCCGAGGATCGTGTTGAGGAAGGAGAACATGTTCATCTCCATGAGCAGCAACGCGATTCCCACGTTGAGGGCGACGTAGTAGACGCGACCCGGGTGGCGGTGGGTGATGCGGGAGAAGAAGTTCGACCAGGAGAGCGACCCGGAGTAGGCGTTCGTCGTGTTGATCTTGATCTGGCTGAGGACGACGAAGACCGTGGCGACGCCGATGGTCGCCCAGCCGAGGTAGGGCTTGATCGCCTCGGCGTACTGATGGATCGGCTCGGACGCGTCCGCCACGGCCACGCCCCCGGTGATCGCGGCCACGGCCAGCACCGCACCACCGAGCTGCTTCAGCGAGCCGAGGATGACCCAGCCGGGGCCGGCCACGGTCGTCGCGACGTTCCAGGCGGTGCGGTTCTCGGCGGTCTTCTTGGGCATGAACCGCAGGTAGTCCGCCTGCTCACCGATCTGGGCGATGAGCGAGAGCGCGACGCCCATGCCGAGCCCGAAGCCGATCCACGAGAAGCCGGCGTGGCTGCCGTCGGTGCCGGGGTAGGCACCCATGTCGCCGTAGGCGCTGGGCCGGTTGAGCAGCACCGTCAGGAACGGCAGGGCGAGCAGCGCCAGCCAGAGCGGCTGGGTCCAGACGTGCAGGGCCGACAGCGCCTTCATCCCGTAGACGACGAGCGGCACGATGATGAGCGAGGACATGAGGTACGCGATCCACAGCGGCATACCGAACGCGTAGTTGAAGCCCTGGGCCATGATCGAGCCCTCGAGGGCGAAGAAGATGAAGGTGAACGACGCGTAGACCAGCGACGTGAGCGTCGAGCCGAAGTAGCCGAAGCCGGCCCCCCGCGTCAGCAGGTCCATGTCGACGCCGTAGCGCGCACAGGCCCGGGCGATCGGCACGCCGGTGATGAAGATGATGACGGCCGCGGCCAGGATGGCGGCGATGCCCGAGGGGCCACCGTTGGTGAGCACGATGGACGCGCCGATGGCGAAGTCGGCCAGGTAGGCGATGCCCCCGATCGCCGTCGTCGCGACGACGAACGGCGACCAGCGGCGGAACGACAAGGGGGCGTAGCGCAGTGAGTAGTCCTCGAGCGTCTCGCTCGCGGCGGCCTTCTGGTAGGTGCGGCGGGCCACGACCAGCGTGCCCGGGGCGACGGCTTCGGCCGCTTCGGCCGCCTCCGTCGGGGTGATGACCTCGTCCATGGAGGATCCCTTCGTTGACAGACCGCGGCCGGACGCGCGGGGCGAGGCCGCGCGTCCCTGCGTGACTGAGACTGAAGAGAGCTGGGTGCTGCCGAACGTCGAAGGCGGGTGGGCCTTCGGGGCACGACTGTCCTCGCGGCCGGTCACACGCCATGACATCGACACGTGAACACCGTGTTAAATCGCGCGGCCCCGCGCCTCGGGGTCGCGCGGGCTCACTCGCGGCCGGTGAGCTCCCAGGCGTCCTCGGAGGGCTCGGCCTCGCCGTCGTAGACCGCCTCGTCGGCGTCCTCGCCGGCGACGTGAGCCAGCGGGTCGGCGTACTCGCGGCCGGGCGCCGGTGCCTCGCCGAGCGAGGCGCTCTCCGGGATGTCGTCGCCGCGGAGCAGCGCCAGCGTCGTCGGCAGGTCGTCGGCCTTGACGAGCACATCGCGGGCCTTGGAGCCCTCCGACGGCCCGACGATGCCGCGGGACTCCAGCAGGTCCATGAGCCGGCCGGCCTTGGCGAAGCCCACGCGCAGCTTGCGCTGCAGCATGGACGTCGAGCCGAACTGCGTGGTGACGACGAGCTCGGTGGCCTGCAGCAGCAGCTCGAGGTCGTCGCCGATGTCGTCGTCGACCTGCTTCTTGGCCGCGACGACCACGACGTCGTCGCGGTAGGTCGGCTTGAGCTGCTGCGTGACGCTCTTGACGACGGCGTTGACCTCGGACTCGGTGACCCAGGCCCCCTGCACGCGGATCGCCTTGCTGGAGCCCATCGGCAGGAACAGCGCGTCACCCTGGCCGATGAGCTTCTCGGCGCCCGGCTGGTCGAGCACGACGCGGGAGTCGGCGAGCGACGAGGTGGCGAAGGCCATCCGCGACGGCACGTTGGCCTTGATGAGCCCGGTGACGACGTCGACCGAGGGGCGTTGCGTGGCGAGGACGAGGTGGATGCCCGCGGCCCGCGCCAGCTGGGTGATCCGGACGATGGACTCCTCGACGTCGCGGGGGGCCACCATCATCAGGTCGGCCAGCTCGTCGACGATGACGAGCAGGTAGGGGTAGGGCGAGATGACCCGCTCCGACCCGGGCAGCGGCTTGACCTTGCCCGAGCGCACCGCCTTGTTGAAGTCGTCGACGTGCTTGAACCCGAACGCGGCCAGGTCGTCGTAGCGGGTGTCCATCTCGCGGACGACCCAGGCGAGCGCCTCGGCGGCCTTCTTGGGGTTCGTGATGATCGGCGTGATGAGGTGCGGGATCCCCTCGTAGGCCGTCAGCTCCACGCGCTTCGGGTCGACGAGCACCATGCGCACCTCGTCGGGCGTCGCCCGCATGAGGATCGACGTGATCATCGAGTTGACGAACGACGACTTGCCCGCGCCGGTCGCCCCGGCGACGAGCAGGTGGGGCATCTTGGCGAGGTTGGCGATGACGTAGCCGCCCTCGACGTCCTTGCCGACGCCCATGACCATCGGGTGCTCGTTGCTGCGGGCCACCTGGCTGCGCATCACGTCGCCGAGCGACACGGTCTCGCGGTCGGTGTTGGGGATCTCGATGCCGATCGCCGACTTGCCGGGGATCGGGCTGAGGATGCGCACGTCGGCCGAGGCCACGGCATACGCGATGTTCTTGGAGAGGGCGGTGACCCGTTCGACCTTCGTGGCGGGGCCGAGCTCGACCTCGTAGCGGGTCACGGTGGGGCCGCGGGTGAACCCCGTGACCTGCGCGTCGATCTCGAACTGGTCGAAGACGATGGTCAGCGCCTCGACGACCCGGTCGTTGGCGGCGCTGCGGGTGCGGTGCGGCGCCCCGGGCGCGAGCAGGGCGGGGTCGGGCAGCGTGTAGGCGATGTCGCCGGTCATCGAGAGCTGCTCCACCCGGGCCGGCAGCGTGGCCGTCGGCGGGGGGACGAGGGCGGGCTTCGGGCCGACGGCAGGGGTAGGCGTGACGCCTGGCACCTGGTCGGCCGCGGGCTCGGCGGTGGCGGCGGAGTCGGGGCGGCGTTCCCCGGGCCGCAGCCGGCGGGCGGCCTTGCGGTCGGCGGCGACGACCGCCGCCTGCTCGAACGCCTCGTCGCCGGTCAGCTCGCCGTGCGGGTCGAGCAGGTCGGTGGCGCGGCGCCGGGGGCGGCCGGGCTTGGCCGCCGCGTCCTCGGCGGCCTGCTGCTCGCGGTCGTCGCCGTCGTCGCCGGTGCCGTTGCCGTGCAGGAGGCGGTCGCGCAGCTCGCGCAGGCGCTCCGGCACGTGGCGCAGCGGGGTGCCCGTGAGGACGAGCAGGCCGAAGAGGGCCAGCAGCGCCAGGATGACCACCGCGCCGGGCGTCGAGACGGCCGTGGCCAGGGGGCTCGAGGCGAGGAAGCCGATGATCCCGCCCGCCGCCCGCATGGGGATGGCGCCGTCGGGCGGGTTGGGGATGCCGTCGACGATGTGCGCCAGGCCGCAGGCCGCGAAGGTGAGCGCCGTGGTCCCGACGAGGAGGCGGTTGGTGACGGCGGCGTCCTCGGGGGCCCGCAGCACGCGCAGTCCGAAGAGGAGCAGGACGAGCGGCAGCGCATACCCGACCCGTCCGAGGGTGCCGGCCACCACGGCGTGGATGACGTCGCCGGCGACGCCCGGCACCCCCCACCACTCGCGGGCGGCGACGACGACGGCGAGCCCGATGAGGGTGAAGCCGATGCCGTCGCGGCGGTGCTCCGGCTCGAGGTCGCGGGCCGAGCTGCCCACGCGGCGCACGGCTCCGCCGGCGAGGTGCGAGATGCCCATCCAGGTGCCGCGCACCGCCCGCAGGGGCAGCGGAAGGCCACCGGACCGGGCCGAGCCCTTCCGCGGAGCAGGCTTGCGGGGGGCCTGACGGCCGCCTCGACCGGCGGGCTGACGCGTCGTCGGCGCCCGCCCGGTGGCCGGGCGTGCCGAGGTGGACGAGGGACGCGACGCCATGGGGCGAACGCTACGCGAAAGTCACCTCAGACTCACGCGTCACACGCGTCCCAGACGGGTCACGAATCAGCAGGCGGCGCACCGATCTGCGTCGCGACGACGGAGATCCAGTGTCGCGCCGCCAATCGGTCGTCGCGTCCTCGCGACCGGCGTCCCCGTCTCAGACTGCGAGAGGCGCGCCCGCCTGGTGGACATCCGGCCGGGGGTCCCTCTACGGTGGACGCAGGTCATGAGTGCCAGCGCACAGCCCCGGCTTGCTGGCCAGCAACCCTCCTTCCGCGGTGGGGTGCTCCGGGTGACGACCTGGCCCGCGTCCAGATCGGCGTCGGGCAAGCGCGGGCCTCGCCTCCGGCAGGTCCCTCGAGACCCTCGGAGCACCCGATGTCCACCGCACGCAGCGAGTACGCCTACCGCAGCGCCGTCAGCGCCCCCACCATCGCCAGCCGCCTGCACGTCGTCCGCGACGGCGAGCACCCCGAGGCCGCCGGCACCCTGCCCGCCGTCGTCGGTGCCGGGCTGCGCGTCCCCACCCTGAACGGCGAGGTCGACTACGCCAACCTCGACCACGCCGCGTCCACCCCGGCGCTCGTCAGCGTCAAGGCCGCCGTCGACGCCGCCCTGCAGACCTACTCCTCCGTGCACCGCGGCAACGGGTATGCCAGCCGCATCACCAGCGCGTGGTACGAGGAGGCGCGCGAAGAGGTCGCCCGCTTCGTCGGGGCCCGCGAGGGCGACGCGGTCGTCTTCACCCGCAACACCACCGACTCGACGAACCTGCTGGCCCGCTGCCTCCCCCGCGGCACGGAGGTCTTCGTCTTCGAGACGGAGCACCACTCCACGCTGCTCCCCTGGCACGGCGCCGACGGCGTCACCGTCACGACCCTGCCGGTGCCGTCGGGCATCGAGCACGCCCTGGAGGACCTCGAGACCGCGCTCTCCGCCTCCGGCGCCCGGCACCGTCTCGTCGTCGTGGCCGGCGCGTCCAACGTCACCGGCGAGATCTGGCCCGTGGCCGACGTCGTGCGTCTCGCGCACCGCTACCGCGCTCGGGTCGCGGTCGACGCCGCCCAGCTGGCCCCCCACCGCCGCATCGACCTCGCCGCGAGCGGCGCCGACTACGTGGTCTTCTCCGGCCACAAGCTCTACGCCCCGTTCGGAGCGGGCGTGCTCGCCGGTCGCGCCGACTGGCTCGACCAGGCCGCGCCCTACCTGCGCGGCGGTGGCGCCACGCAGCGGGTCACGACCTCCGGCACCACCTGGTCCACCGGACCTGCTCGCCACGAGGGTGGCAGCCCCAACGTCATCGGTGCCATCGCGCTGGCCGCCGCCTGCGCAGCGGTCTCCGGACACCGGGAGGCCATCGAGGCGCACGAGGCCGAGCTGCTCGCGCGGCTGCGCACCGGGCTCGACGCCATCCCGGGCGTCGACACCTGGTCGATCTTCGGCGAGGGGCACGACCGGGTGGGGGTGCTGCCGTTCACCATCGAGCGGCTCGACTCCTCGCTCGTGTCCGCGATCCTCTCGGCGGAGCACGGCATCGGGGTGCGCGACGGCAAGTTCTGCGCCCACATCCTCGTCGACGAGCTGCTCGAGGACCCCTGGGGCGACGTGCCCGCGACCGCGGTGCGGGTGAGCATCGGCCTGGCCAACACGGTGGAGCACGTCGATCGCCTGGTCGCCGCCGTGGCCCGGCTGGCGGCCGACGGGCCCGCCCGGCGCTACACGCGTACCGACGAGGGCGGGGTCGCCGAGGGCGACGACCGCGACCTCACGCTCCCGCGTCCCTGGTGACCCCGGCGGGGGCGCCACCCCTGCCGCCGCTCTGCAGAACGTCACGACCTTGACCGGGGCCTGACGGCGCTCGAACATTGGGGCTGCATCGTGGTGCGTACCGGTCCCCGGCGGGACATCGGGGACCGGCCCACCACGTCGAACCAAGGAGCACCACCATGCGGAAGCAGCTCGCTATCGGAGGTCTGGTCGCCGTCGCGGCCGTCGCCGGCACCACGGGGGTCGCCATCGCCCACGCGCAGGGCACCAGCGCCACCACGACGGCCACGGCCACCCCCACGGGGACGGCGACGACCGGCACCCCGAGCGCGAGCGCCACCAAGGGCACCAAGGCGGGGAAGGCGAAGGGCGCCAAGGCCGGCGACGGCGCCGCGGCGAAGGAGATCCTGGGCAAGCTCAAGGACTTCCAGCACGCGGAGTGGGTCACCAAGGGCGACGCCAACGCCTACGTCACCCACGAGGCGATCCTCGGCACGGTGAAGGCCGTCTCGGCGTCGTCGATCACCGTGACGTCCGCCGACGGGACCTCGATGACGTTCACGGTCGACGCGAAGACGGCGGTGCGCCAGCCCAAGGCCAAGGCGGCCGGAGCCACCAAGGACCCCAACGCCGCCAAGCCCACCATCGCCGACGTCAAGACCGGCCAGACCGTGCTCGTCGGCGGGGCGAAGACGCCCGACCTCACCGCCAAGAACGTCGTGGTGCGCGCCGGCTGAGACCGGCGCGAGCGGACGCCTACGTCGGGAGGGCCCGCACCCGGTTGCCGCGCTTGTCGTGGGTGAGCTCCACGAGGCCCAGTGCTTCGAGCAGCGGCGGCAGGTACATGCCGAAGCGCCCCCGGTAGCCCTTCCGCAGGCCGTACCAGCCGCCCACCGGGTTGCTCTCCGACCGGCCCCACCCCTCGACGGTCCCCTCGGCCGCCGGCTTCTGCTCGTCGGCGGCGCCGAGGTCGACCCAGCCACCCTGCTCGACGAGCCAGGCGTGGAGGTCCTCGACGGCTCGCACGTGGTAGCGCAGCTGCGTCGAGCCGACCTGGCACACGAGCGCCGGCGGGTCGGCCGCCTCGTCCCTCCACATCGTGTATGCCGACGTGCCGGGCGCCGTCGTCAGCGGCCAGGGGTCGTCCTTCGTGCCTGCAGCCATGGGGGCCTCCTCGTCGGAGAGTAGCCCCGGTGGAGCGGCTCCGGGGCGGCATCACCGGCGTTACCGGCATCACCGGTATCACCGGACTCACCGGCCCGGTCAGGGCACGGCAGCGCACGTCAGCGCAGCGCCAGCCGGGCCCAGACCGCGGCGTGGTCGGTGCCGGCCACCTCGACGACGCCGGCGTCGAGGACGTCGAACCCGCGGCCCATCACGTGGTCGAGCTGGACGAACGGGGGCACCCGGCGGCCCTGCGGCCACGTCCGAACCCAGCCCAGGCCGGCCGACCGGTGGGCGTCGACCAGCCCGTCGGCCATGAGCCGGAAGGCCGGGTGGGCCTGAGAGGCGTTGAAGTCGCCCGCGAGGACCAGGGGTTCGGTCGTCGGCTGGGACCGCTGCCAGTCGCCGATGACCCGGAGGTCCGTGCGCCACCCCGAGGCCGAGACGATGGGCTGCCGGGTGTGGATGGCCTTGACCCGGAACCCGCCGGCCGGGCTCCGGACCTCGGCGACGGGCTCCCAGAACAGCGAGCCATCCGTGCCCCGGCCCTCGTCGACGAGCATGAGCGGCCAGCGGCTCCAGACCATCGCCCCGGTGGAGCCCGCCTCCGGCCGGCCCACGGCATACGGCAGCTCGGCCCTGAGCCCCGCGGCCTCGAGCCGCGACACGGCGGCAGGCGTCAGCTCGACGAGGACGACGACGTCGGCGTGCCGCTCCCGCACGGCGGCGACGAGCTGACCGGCGTCGGCGCCACCGAACTCCATGTTCGACGAGAGCACCGTCACCGGCTGGGCGCCCGGGGATGCGGCGGCCCGGCCCGGGTCGAGCGCCGCCACCGCGAGCCCGCCGGCGACGGCACTGACGGCCACTCCGACGACCAGCAGGCGCCAGAACCGCCCCACCAGCGCCATGAGGGTGACGACGACGATGCCGGCGCCGGTGACGGGCACGACGGCCTGGAGGGCCGCGACCTCGCGGGTGGCGACGTCGACCCAGCGCAGGGCGAACGCCAGGGTGAGGACGACGAGGGCCACCGCGAGCCCGGCCGCCACCGGGCGCCGGAGGGCCCGCACGGTCAGCCTGCGGTCACGCCTCGATGACCACCGGGATGATCATCGGCCGCCGTCGGATCTTGCCACCGACCCAACCGCCGATGGTGCGGCGGATGACCTGCTGCAGCTGGTACTCGTCGCGCACGCCGTTGCCGGTGGCCTCCGCGAGGGCCTGCTCGACCTTGGGGATGACGGCGTCGAAGATCGCCTCGTCCTCCACGAACCCCCGGGCCATGATCTCCGGGCCGGCGGCGATCTTGCCGGACGCGCGGTCGATGACGACGATGCAGGTGATGAACCCCTCGTCGCGCAGGATCCGGCGGTCCTTGAGCAGCGCCTCGGTGGTCTCGCCGACGGAGGAACCGTCGACGTAGATGTACCCGCAGGGCACCGAGCCGACCAGGCGGGCGACGCCCTTGACGAGGTCGACGACCCCGCCGTCCTGGCTGACGAGGACCCGCCGGCGCGGCACCCCGGTGGCGATCGCCAGCTCGGCGTTGGCCACGAGGTGGCGCCACTCGCCGTGCACCGGCATGACGTTGCGCGGCTTGACGATGTTGTAGCAGTAGAGCAGCTCGCCGGCGCTGGCGTGGCCCGAGACGTGCACCTTGGCGTTGCCGCGGTGCACGACGTCGGCGCCGAGCATCATCAGGCCGTTGATGACCCGGTAGACGGCGTTCTCGTTGCCCGGGATGAGCGAGCTCGCGAGCAGCACGGTGTCGCCGACGCCGACCTCGATGCGGTGGTCGCGGTTGGCCATCCGTGACAGCGCCGCCATCGGCTCGCCCTGCGACCCCGTGCAGACGAGGACGACCTTCTGGTCGGGCAGGTCGTCGAGCTTCTTGATGTCGACGAGCACCCCGTCGGGCACCCTGAGGTAGCCCAGCTCGGCGGCGATCCCCATGTTGCGCACCATCGAGCGCCCGACCATGGCGACCTTGCGGCCGGCCTTGTCGGCGGCGTCGAGCACCTGCTGCACGCGGTGCACGTGGGAGGAGAAGCAGGCGACAATGATGCGTCGCTGCGCGTGGCGGAACACCTTGTCGATGGCGGGCGCGATCTCGCGCTCCGGCGTGGTGAACCCGGGCACCTCGGCGTTGGTGGAGTCGGTGAGGAAGAGGTCGACGCCCTCCTCCCCCATCCGGGCGAACGCGCGCAGGTCGGTGAGCCGGCCGTCGAGCGGCAGCTGGTCCATCTTGAAGTCGCCGGTGTGCAGCAGGGTGCCGGCCTGGGTGCGCACGAACACCGCCAGCGCGTCGGGGATCGAGTGGTTGACGGCGACGAACTCGAGGTCGAAGGCGCCGAGCCGCTCGCGCTGCCCCTCCTTGACGGTCAGGGTGTAGGGCTTGATCCGGTGCTCCTTGAGCTTCGCCTCGATGAGCGCGAGGGTCAGCTGGGAGCCGATGAGCGGGATGTCGGGCTTGCGGCGCAGCAGGAACGGCACCGCCCCGATGTGGTCCTCGTGGCCGTGCGTGAGCACGATCGCCTCGATCTGGTCGAGCCGGCCGTCGAGGTAGGAGAAGTCGGGCAGGATCAGGTCGATCCCGGGGTGGTGGTCCTCCGGGAAGAGCACCCCGCAGTCGATGATGAGCAGGCGACCCTGCGTCTCGAGCACGGTCATGTTGCGGCCGACCTCGCCGAGGCCGCCCAGGGCCACGATGCGCAGGGCGTCGGCCGGGGTCGGCGGGGGTTCGGTGAGGGTCGGCAGGGGGATGGTCAAGGGACTTCGGGATCCTTCGCTGTCAGTGGGTCGCGGGCTCGCCGAGAGTGGCGAGCGCCGCGCGGAGCCGGTCGAGGTGCTCGGGCGGGGACTCGACGAGCGGCAGCCGGACGGCCGCCGAGTCGATGACGCCGAGCTCCGCGAGGGCGGCCTTGGCCATGATGGCGCCCTGGGAGGTGAACATGACCGCGTCGACCAGGGGGACGAGGCGGCGGTGGATCGCGACGGCGGTGGTGAGGTCGCCGGCGTCGACCGCGGCGAGCATCGACGCATACGCGCTGCCCGCGACGTGGGTGGCGACCCCGACGTAGCCGGTCGCCCCCTGCGCCAGGTGGGCGAAGGTGAGCACGTCGTCGCCGGAGAACCAGAGCAGGTCGGTCTCGCGCATGACGTGGGTGGCCGCCCAGAGGTCGCCCTTGGCGTCCTTGACGGCCACGATGCGCGGGTGCTCGGCGACGCGCAGCAGCGTCTCGGTGGCGATGGCCGTGCCGGTGCGCGCGGGGATGTCGTAGAGCATGACCGGGAGGTCGGTCGCGTCGGCGACGGCCTCGAAGTGAGCGGCCAGCCCGGGCTGGGTCGGCCGGTTGTAGTACGGAGTGACGACGAGCAGGCCGTGGGCGCCGCTGGCCTCGGCCGCTCGGGCGGAGTCCACGGTATGCGCGGTGTCGTTGGAGCCGACCCCGGCCACCACGCGGCCCCGGTCGCCGACGACCTCGAGGGCGGCCCGCAGGATCTGGTCCTTCTCGGCGTCGGTGGTCGTCGCTGACTCACCGGTGGTGCCGCTGACGACCACGCCATCATGGCCGTTGTCGAAGAGGTGCGCGACGACCTTCTGCAGCCCGTCGAGGTCGAGGCCACCGCCTCGGTGCATCGGCGTCACGACCGCGGTCAGGGCGCGCCCGAAGGGCGACTCCGGTCGCGAGGGTGGAACGGTCATGGCCCTCAACCTATCGCCCGCGCGGCCATGGTCCGGCCGGGGCGCACAGCCACCCGGGCCCCGGCAGGAGCGCCGCACGGGGGCGCACAGCCGGGGGACAGCAATGTCGTGGCGCTACCCGCTCGGGGGTCCGGGTAGCGCCACGACACCACCTCCATCGTGGGAACGGGCCGGGCGTTACCGCCGGCGTCACCCCCGGCGTGTGACGTGGGTCACAGAGGGGTCCTCGATGCTAGTTTTCGCGGGTGCGCCAGTACCTCGACCTGCTCGACCGGGTGCTGACGACGGGGGTCCCGAAGTCGGACCGCACGGGCACCGGCACCCTCAGCGTCTTCGGCCACCAGATGCGCTTCGACCTCGCCGAGGGGTTCCCCGCGCTGACGACGAAGAAGGTGCACCTGCGGTCGATCATCGGCGAGCTGCTGTGGTTCCTGCGGGGCGACACCAACGTGCGCTGGCTCCAGGAGCGGGGCATCACGATCTGGGACGAGTGGGCCGACGCCGACGGCAACCTCGGCCCCGTCTACGGCTACCAGTGGCGCTCGTGGCCGACGCCCAGCGGCGAGCACATCGACCAGATCGCCCGGGTCGTCGCGTCGATCCGCGACAACCCCGACTCCCGGCGCCACATCGTGTCGGCGTGGAACGTCGCCGACGTCGACTCGATGGCCCTGCCCCCCTGCCACACGATGTTCCAGTTCTACGTCGGCCCGCCCACCGAGCCGGGCGGCCGGGGGCGGCTGTCCTGCCAGCTCTACCAGCGCTCGGCCGACGTCTTCCTCGGCGTGCCGTTCAACATCGCGTCCTACGCCCTGCTGACGATGATGGTGGCGCAGGTCTGTGACCTGGAGCCCGGCGACTTCGTCCACACGCTCGGGGATGCGCACCTCTACAGCAACCACCTCGACCAGGCCCGCCTCCAGCTGACCCGCGAGCCCCGCCCCCTGCCGCAGATGCGGATCACCCCGCGGGCGACGCTCGACGCCTACGAGCTCGACGACTTCGAGCTCGTCGGCTACAACGCCCACCCGTCCATCAAGGCCCCGATCGCGGTCTGACCCAGCGATGACCCAGCCATGACCCGGCCCACCCGGGTGACCCTCATCGCCGCCGTGGCGCGCAACGGCGTCATCGGCGCCGGCCCCGACATCCCGTGGCACCTGCCCGAGGACTTCGCGTTCTTCAAGCGCACGACGATGGGCCACCCCATGGTCATGGGCCGGCTCACCTTCGAGGCCATCGGCCGGGTGCTGCCGGGACGCCGCACGATCGTCGTGACCCGCGACCCCGGCTGGACGCATACCGGCGTGGAGGTGGCGCACTCGCTCGAGGAGGCGTTGGCCCTGGCGGGCGCGGGCGACGAGGTCTTCGTGTGCGGCGGCGGGCAGGTCTACGCCCAGGCCATGCCCCGGGCGCACCGCCTGCTCGTCACCGAGGTCGACCAGGAGCCGGAGGGCGACGTGCGCTTCCCCGCCATCGACGACGCGGTATGGGTGGAGTCGGCCCGCGAGCCGCGCGACGGCTTCGCGTGGGTGACCTACGACCGGCTCCGATGACGGGCTCCGATGACGGGCTCCCATGACGGGCTCTGAGCCGGACGGCCCGACCGACGACGGCCGCTACCTCGTCGTCGACGGGCGTCGGTGGCGGGCGAGCGACCCCGGCATACCCGAACGTCTGCGGGCCGAGCTCGTGGCCGAGCTGATGGCCGCCCGCCGCGCGGTCCGCGACCGCCGCGGCGACCCCGACGGCATCGCGGCCGCCCGGAGCCGGGTGCAGGACGCGAAGGTCGCGCTCGGCGAGCGCGGCGAGCCGTGGTGGGAGGACCCCAGCCCCGAGGGGCGGGACGTACGCCTGGCGGCCGTCATGCGGGCCCTGCTGGGGCACCGCGACCCGGCGTCGACGATCTGCCCCAGCGACGCGGCACGGGTCGTGGCCGGCGACGGCTTCCGCACGGTGATGGACGACGCCCGGCGGGTGGCCGCCGGCCTGCGCGGGGCCGGCGTCGTCGTCACCACGCAGGGCGGCGAGGACGTCGACCCCGAGGGGGCCCGAGGTCCGATCCGGATCGGCCGGGGCTCACACTGGGACGACCGGCACGCTGACGCGTCCGGCTGAGGGCCCGCCCCGCACAGGCGGGTCACAGCCACCTGCCAGGACGCCTGGAGGGGGCCGCCGAAGGGTGGACGTCGTCGAGAACACAGGGGGGGACATGCCACGACCGGACGCGCCGTCGTTCGCGCAGGTGGTGACGGCGCAGGCCGCGACCCCCGCAGCTCCGTGGCTCATGGCCGCGCGCAGCGACCGGGTCGTCGACCGCGGCGAGCTGGCCACGACGGCCGAGCGCTGGCGCGCCCACGGCCTCACGGGGCGGCGGGTGGGCCTGCTGACCACCGACCCGCTGGCCTTCGGCACGCTCTTCGTGGCCCTCATCGCCGCTGGCGCGACCGTGGTGCCCCTCGACCCGAACGCCCCAGCCGACGCGGTGCGGGGTCTCGTCGCCACCAGCGGCGCCACGCTCGCCGTGACCACCCTCGACGACCCGCCGGTCGGCGGCCAGCCGGTCGTCCGGGCCGACCCGCACACCTGGGCGCCGGTGGGGGCGCCGCTGAGTGCACCGCCTGACGGCGCGCCGTCCGCGTCCGAGACCGGCGTCGAGGGCGGCTGCCTCCTCTTCAGCTCGGGATCGACCGGACCGCGCAAAGCGATCCGGCTCGGCGAGGCGCAGCTGCTGCACGTCGCGCGGGCCGTGGCACGGGCCTACGAGCTCGGGCCCGACGACCGCGGGTTCAGCTCCCTGCCGCTGACCCACGTCAACGGCGAGGTCGTCGGCCTGCTCGCGCCCCTGGTGTCGGGCGGCACCATCGTGCTCGACGACCGGTTCCACCGCACGGGCTTCTGGGACATCGTCGCGCAGCGGGCCGCCACCTGGGTCAACGCGGTGCCCTCGATCATCACCATCCTCGCCCAGGAGCCGGAGGGGCCGGCCGCTCCCGCATCGGTCCGCTTCGTCCGCTCGGCGTCCGCGCCCCTGTCGGAGGCGGTGCTGGCCCGGTTCGAGCGGCGCTACGGCGTACCCGTCGTCGAGTCCTACGGCATGACGGAGGCGGCCAGCCAGATCACCGCCAACCCCGTGTCCGACCGCCGGCCGGGCACCGTCGGGGTCGCCGTCGACGTCGAGCTGCGGGTCGTCGGCGCCGACGCGAAGCCGGCGGCCGTCGGCGAGGTCGGCCGGGTCGCGATCCGGGGCGACGGGGTGATCCGCCGCTACGAGAACGGCATCGGCGCCGAACGGTTCGACGCCGCCGGCTGGCTCGACACCGGCGACCTCGGCGCCCTCGACGCCGACGGGTTCCTCACCCTGGCCGGCCGCGAGGGCGACGTCATCAACCGCGGCGGGGAGAAGGTCTTCCCCCGCGAGGTGGAGGACGTCCTGCTCGCGCACCCCGCGGTGGCCGAGGCCGTGGTGGTGGGGCGCGACGACGAGGTGCTCGGTCAGGTGCCGGTGGCCTACGTCGTGCCCGCTCACGACGCGCCCGACGACCTCGAGGCGCAGCTGACCCAGCGGAGCCTGGCCGCCCTCCCCCGGGCCCATCGCCCGGTGGCCTACGTCGTCCTCGACGCCGTGCCGGTGGGCCCCACCGGCAAACCCGTCCGCCGGCTCGTCGCCGACCTCGACCGCGAGTCGGTCGGCACGGGAGCCCCGCGGTGACCGCCCAGCCGGCCTCCGGGCCGGACACCCTCGGGGCGCCGGCCACCCGGGTCGCCGCCGCTGTCACCCCGGCCGCCCCTGTCACCCCGGCCGCGCCTGTCCCCCCGGCCACCCCGCCCACCCCCCAGCCGTCGGCCCGCCGCCACCTCTACGAGGTCGACATCGTGCGGCTGCTCACCTTCGTCTGCGTGGTCGGGGTGCACGCGGTCAGCGGCTCGATGAACCCCGACGACGTCGCGAGCGGGGCGTTCGTCTCGCTGCTGCACTTCACCCGCGGCACGTTCTTCCTGCTGAGCGCCTTCGTCCTCACCTACGCGCAAGGGTCGAAACCCGTTCGGGTACGCCGGTTCTGGCCGCGCCGGTTCCTCTACGTCGGCCTCCCCTACGTGGTCTGGTCGGTCATCTACTGGTGGGTCGCCCTCGGCCGGGTTCCCGCCGCCGCCGACCTCGGCCAGCTCGGCCACGAGCTCGTCACCGGCACCGCGAACTACCACCTCTACTTCCTGCTCGTCTCCCTCCAGCTCTACCTGCTGTTCCCCGCGCTCGTGTGGCTCGTCCGCCGCACCCGGGGCCACCACCTGGCGCTCCTGCTCGTCAGCGGCCCGCTCGAGCTGGCCATCCTGGCCGTGACGCACTACGTGGCGTGGCCCGGGACGTGGGCCAGCGTGCAGGCCAACGCCCTCGTGCTCGCGCCCACCTACCAGCTCTACTTCGTCGCCGGCGCCCTGGCCGCCGTCCACCACGAGCGCTTCCACGCCTGGGTGCTCGCCCATCCCCGTACGGTCGTCGGTGCCCTCGTGGCGACCGCCGCCGTCCACGTCGGGGTCTACCTCGCGCAGGTGCCGAGCACCGGCTCGGTGTTCAGCGCGTTCGACCCGCTGCAGCCCTCGGTCGCGCCCTGGACGGTCGCGGTCACCCTGGGCCTCTACGCCGTCGGTGGGGTGTACGCCCGTCGGCGCCGGCCGGGGCAGCGGCTCGCGGCCTTCGTCGACCAGGCCTCCGTCGCCTCGTTCGGCGTCTTCCTCGTCCACCCGCTGTTCCTCAACACCCTGCTGGGTCGCTGGCTCAGCTGGGGCTACTCGACCCTCGACCCGACGCTCTCGGGCGTCCTGGCGTGGGCCGCCACCCTCGTGCTGTCGTTCGCCTTCGCCGCCCTCGTCGTCCGCACCCCGCTGGCCCTGCCGCTGGCCGGTCGGAAGCGAGTGCGGCTCCGACCCGCCCGGAGCGTGACCCATGCCTAGCGTCCAGGACACCAAGCCCACCACGACCACCCGACGTCCGGGCCTGCGCCGCCGCGTGCGCGGCAAGGTCATGGTGCTGCTCTGCCTCTTCTACGCGCTCGCCTACCTCGACCGCAGCAACATCTCCACCGCGGCGCCCTTCATCCACGCCGACCTGCATCTCTCCGACGCGCAGATGGGGCTCGTCTTCTCGGCCTTCGCGCTGCCGTATGCGTTCCTCCAGATGCCCGGGGGCTGGCTCGGCGACCGCTTCGGCGCCCGGCGCACGCTCGCCTGGCTGAGCGGCGTCTGGTCGGCGGCCACGGTGGCCACGGGCGCATCGACCGGGCTCGGGTCGCTCTTCGCCTCCCGGCTCGTCCTCGGCGCCGGCGAGAGCGCGGGCTTCCCGACCGCGACGACGGCGATGTCGCGGTGGCTGCCCGCCGAGCTGCGCGGCACCGGCCAGGGCCTCGTCCACGCCGCCTCCCGGCTCGCCAGCGCCGGCGCGCCGCTGCTCGTGGGGGCGATCATCGCGGCCAGCTCGTGGCGGGTGAGCTTCTTCGCCGTCGGTGCCCTCTCGCTGGTCTGGGCCGTCGTCTGGGTCGTCTACTTCCGCGACCGCCCCCGCGACCACGCGGCGGTGACCTCGGTGGAGCTCGAGGAGCTGGACCGCGGTGACGCGGCCACCGACCGGCAGACGGCCACCCCGTGGCGCACCGTCGTGCCCGCGCTGCTGCCGGTGGCCGTGGTGGACTTCTGCTACGGCTGGCTGCTCTGGGTCTACATCACGTGGCTGCCCACGGTGTTCCAGAGCTCGTTCGGCCTGGACCTCGGCTCGTATGCGCTCTACACCAGCCTCGTGCTGGCCGCCGGGGCGCTCGGCGACCTCGTCGGCGGATGGCTGGCCGACCGCCTCATGATCCGGTGCCGCAGCCGGCGCACCGCACGCCTGCTGCCGCTCGTCGTCGGCCTCGGCGGCTCGATGGTCGCGCTGGTGCCGGCCCTGCTCGCGCGCCAGCTCGCGGTCGTGACGATCAGCCTCGCCGTGGCCTACTTCCTGCTCGAGCTGACCAACTCCACCCTGTGGGCGCTCCCGATGGACATGGTCCCGGAGCACGCCGGCGCGGCGAGCGGCTTCATGAACACCGGCTTCGGGCTGGCCGGCACGCTGAGCCCTCTTGTGTTCGGCCTGCTCCTGGGCGCCACCGACGGCAACTGGCGGGTCCCGCTGGCCCTGTCGCTCGGGCTGCTCCTGGTGGGGGTCGCCGTCTCGTTCCTCATCAAGCCGCACCGGCGCATACCGGCGGTCGAGGAGACGTCCGCGATCTGAGGGCTCAGCGGCCTGAGGAAGCGGCTCTGGCTCAGTGGCGGAGCAGGACGGCGCGGCTGAGGGCGGCGGGGTCGACCCGGGCGGCGCCGCGGCTCTGCGGCAGCGGCGCGACCGCGGCTGCGGTGCGCACGAGGAGGGTCGTGGCGTCGAGGTTGTCGGACTCGCTGACGGGCCACACGTGGCCCATGCCGGAGACGACGTAGGAGACGACGCCGACCCCGGACGAGCCGGGTGCCCACGTCGAGACCTCCACCGGCCCGCGGCCGAGGCTGCCGGGCAGCCGGTCGACGGACGCCGGGCCCCCGCCGGCGGCCTTCACCCAGGCCCCCACCGTGGCGGGCACGGGGATGTAGGCGGGGAGCAGGGTCCCCTTCGCCGGGCGCCCCTCCCACGGCTGCACCTTGTCGGCCGTGCCGTGCACGAGGACGGTGCGCACCGGTGCGGTGGGCCGGGGGGACCCGGGGCCGTCCATGAGCGAGCCGTCGACCGAGACGAGGGCCGCCACGGCCTGGGGGTGCGCGCAGGCGATCGACATCGCCATGCCGGCCCCGTTGGAGAACCCCGCGACGACCACCCGCCGGCGGTCGACCACCCGCGCCGAGACGAGCTCGTCGACGAGCGCGAGCGTGAAGGCGTCGTCCTGCGGACCGGCGGTACCGAGCCGGCCGTCGTTGAAGGCCGGTCCCTCGCTCTCCGGCATGGCGAGCACGAGGCCGGCGTTGCGGGTGGCCGAGACGAGCCCGGTCTGGCCGGCGAACACCCGGGCGGTCTGGAACAGCCCGTGGAAGGCGACGACGAGGGGTGCGGGCTGGTCCGACGGCGGCACCGACAGCAGGTAGGAGCGCTGCTTGCCGGCCACGCGGACCGTGCACTCCGACGTGCCCGCCACGCGTGCCCCCCGGTGGCCGACGCCACACACCGAGGTGGCCGACGCCCCCTGCGGGAGCACGAACGCGGCGACACCGGTGAGGAGCAGCGCGAGCGCCACGATCGCCCCGAGGCGCGCGCGGGCCCGCCGCGGTCGTCGCATCCGTACCCTCCTTCGGGTCTGCACCGTCCCCAGTCTGTCTGACGAAGGGTCAGGTGTCGTAGTCGAGGGTGACCGCGGGCGTCACCGGGTGGGCCTGGCAGGCGAGGACGACACCACGCAGCACCTCGTCGGGCTCCAGCGCGAAGTTGCGGTCCATCCGCACCTCGCCCTCGACGAGGTGCGCCCGGCAGGTGCCGCAGACCCCGTTGGTGCAGGAGAAGGGCGCGTCCGGGCGCAGGCGCAGGGTCGCGTCGAGGATCGACTCGTCGGCGCTGGGCATGGGGATCTCGGTGGTGCGCCCGTCCAGCCGCACCGTGACGACGGCCACCGGCGGGGCTCCCGCGTCGACGACCGGTCGTGGGCGCGGCGGGGCGCCCGACGGGTCGGCGACGTGGAAGATCTCGTGGTGCACGTGGGCGGCGTCGACGCCCCGCGACCTCAGCAGCTCCTCGGCCCCCGTCACCATCCCCATCGGCCCGCAGAGGTACCACTCGTCCACGGTCGCGACGGGCACGAGGACGTCGAGGATGCGGGCCAGCCGGTCGGGGTCGAGCCGGCCGTGGAACAGCTCGACGTCCTGCGGCTCCTGGGAGAGCACGTTGACGAGCTGGAACCGGCTCGGGTAGCGGTTCTTCAGGTCCTCGAGCTCCTCGAGGAACATCACGCTGGAGGTCCGCCGGTTGCCGAAGAGCAGGGTGACCCGCGACGCGGGCTCCTCCTCCAGCGCGGTCGCGACGAGCGAGAGCACCGGCGTGATGCCGGACCCGGCGGCGACCGCGACGTGGTGCCGCGCCCGGTTCGGCTCCGTCGGGCAGGTGAAGGAGCCCATCGGCGTCATCACCTCGACCTCGTCGCCCGGCCGCACCACCGTGTTGAGCCAGGTCGACATCCGGCCCCCCTCGACCCGCGCGGAGGCCACCCGGACGCGGCCCGGCCCGCCGCGACTCGAGGGGGGCTGGCAGATCGAGTAGGACTGCCGCACGTCCTCCCCGCCGAGGTCGGCGCGGAGGGTGAGGTGCTGGCCGGCAGCGAACGCATACTCGTCGCGCAGGTCGTCGGGCACCGCGAACGTCACGGCCACGGCGTCGTCGGTGAGGCGCTCGACGTCGACGACGGTGAGCAGGTGGAAGCGAGGCCGGCGCACGGCCGGCGTCCTGGTGAGCAGCGGCATCAGAGCGTCTTGAACTCGTCGAACGGCTCGCGGCAGACCTCGCAGCGCCGCAGCGCCTTGCAGGCCGTCGAGCCGAACCGGGCCAGCTCGGTCGTGTCGTCGGACCCGCACCGCGGGCAGGTGACGACGCGTCGGGTGAGGGACACGGTGACCGGACCACCCGGCGTGTGCGCGGTAGGCGTCGGAGGGGCGATCCCGAACTCCCGCAGTCGTTCCCGGCCGGCGTCGGTCATCCAGTCCGTCGTCCAGGCGGGGCTGAGCCGCGTCGTGATGCGCGGCTCCCAGCCCGCCCGCCGGCAGACGTGGGCGACGTGGTCGCCGATCGCCTCCATCGCCGGACACCCGGAGTAGGTGGGCGTGATGACGACGTCGACCACCCCCGACTCGGGATCGGCCACGACGGACCGGAGGATGCCGAGCTCGGCGATGCTGATCACCGGTACCTCGGGGTCCGGCACCTGGGCGACGGCAGCCTCGACCTCGCCGGGGTCGAGGCGCTGCGCGGTGGTCGTCACCATGTGGCCCCCGGGTGGGAGCGGGCGAGGTGCTGCATCTCGGCGAGCAGCGACCCCATCGGCCGGGAGTGCACGCCGTCGCGCCCACCGCGGGAGCGCCAGCGGGAGCCGTCCGGAAGGGTGAGCGTCGCCGCCTCGACCACCGCCGCCACCCGGGCCACCGCCGCGTCGTGCAATGACGACGGGAGTACCCCGACGCCGGCCCGCGCGGCGGCGACCGAGACGGGGTCGTCGTCGAACAGCTCGGCGAGGTAGGGCAGCACCGTCTCCAGCCCCGCCTGCATCCGGGCGTGCGACTCGTCGGTGCCGTCACCGAGCCGGAGCACCCACTGGTGGGCGTGGTCGTGGTGGTAGGCGACCTCCTTGGCCGCCTTGGCCGCCACCGCCCGGAACGTGGCGTCCGCGCCGTCGGGCACGGCGGCATACAGCTCGCCCTGGTAGGCGGAGAACCAGAGCAGGCGCGCGATCTCGACGCCGAAGTCACCACGGGGCTGCTCGACCAGCTGCACGTTGCGCCACTGCCGCTCGTCGCGCAGCATCGCGAAGTCGTCCTCGGTGCGGCCGGTGCCGTCGAGCTCGCCGATGCGGGCGTAGAGGCCACGGGCCTGACCGACTAGGTCGAGGCTGATGTTGGCCAGGGCCATGTCCTCCTCGATCTGGGGGGCGTGGGTCAGCCACTCCGCCAGGCGCTGCGCGTAGACGAGGGCGTCGTCGGCGATCCCGAGGAGGTAGGCGCCGGTCAACGCCTCGCCGGTGGGGACGGCGGTGTCGACGGCTCGCCCGGGGGACGGCACCGGTGCCGCAGTCTCGCTCACCCGGTCGACGATACGGCCACCTCCTGGGCGCACCGAAAACCGCTGCGCCGCGGGACAGCCCCTCTGGCAGGGTGGCCCGGTGCCGGACGACGGAGGGTGGACCGTGCCGCCCGTGCTGCACGAGCGCGCCCGGGACGATGCCGCTATGGCGCAGTGGCTGGTCGCGGTGCCCGGCATTGCGGCCGAGGTCTGCCGGTCCTGGCGCCTCGTCGCCGACGGCACGGTCATGGCCGGGTTCCTGTCCCTCGTGTGGCCGGTCCGCGACGGCCACGGCCGGGCGATGGTGCTCAAGCTCTACGGGCCGCAGGTGGGAGCCGCGGGCGAGCCGGCGTTCCTGCGCGCCGCGGCCGGTCCGGCGGTCGTGGAGCTCGTCCGCGCGGACCTGGCGGCCGGAGCCCTGCTGCTCGACCGGCTCGACCCCGCGCGCACGCTGGCGTCGGAGCCGGACGTCGACGTCGCCTGCGCGGTGGTGGGCGACATCGTGGGGCAGGTCGGTGCCCACCGGGCTCCCGCGGGGATGCGCAGCATGGCCGACGAGCTCGACCGCCTGCACGCCAGCATCACCTCGATGCTCGACCGCACGCCCGAAGTGCTCCCCCGGGCCTTGGCCGACCGGGCGCTCGAGACGTGTGCGGAGCTCTCGCTGGGACTGCGGCAGGCTCCGGGCGGGCAGCCGCTGGTGCACGGCGACCTGCACTTGGAGAACGTCCTGCACACCCGGGCGGGCGAGCCGCCGCGATGGGTGGCGATCGACCCGCTGCCGGCGGGTGGCTACCTCGAGTGGGAGGTGACGGCGAGCCTGCGCAACCGGTGGCCCGACGCGGTGGCGACCGGCGACCCGGAGCGGGCCCTGCGACGACGGGTCGACATCATCACCGAGGTCGCGAGCCTCGACCGGGCGCGGGCGGCGGCCATCGCACAGGCGGTGGCGGTCGACAACGTGCTGTGGCTGTCGCGCGCGGGGAACGACGTGCATCCGATCGTGCGCGGGTTCGTGCCGCCCTACCGCATCGTCGCGACGTGGACCGACTGATCGCCTCCTCGCTCAGAGGTACTCGACGTCGTCCGGCACGTCGTAGAAGCTCGGGTGGCGGTAGACCTTGTCGGCCGCGGGGTCGAAGAAGGACTCCTTCTCGTCGGGGCTGCTGGCCGTGATCGACGACGCCTCGACGACCCAGATCGACACGCCCTCCTGGCGGCGGGTGTAGACGTCGCGGGCGTTGCGCAGCGCCATCGTCGCATCGGGGGCGTGGAGCGAGCCGACGTGGGTGTGCGACAGGCCCCGCTTGGCCCGGACGAAGACCTCCCAGAGCGGCCAGGACCGCTCGGCCGGCGCCTCGGTCACGCTGCGGAGCCCTGCCGCTCGCGCGCGGTCCGCTGGGTGTGCTCTGCCTGCTTGGCGGCATACGCGGTCGCCGCTTCGCGCACCCAGGCGCCCTCGTCGTGGGCGCGGCGGCGGTGCTCGAGCCGCTCGGCGTTGCACGGTCCGTCG
Organism: uncultured Actinomycetota bacterium; assembly: GCA_963752705.1. GTDB lineage: Bacteria > Actinomycetota > Actinomycetes > Actinomycetales > Dermatophilaceae > Lapillicoccus. Next base: position 1,151,850 of record CAVVZM010000003.1, on the reverse strand, counting down.
CCGCGCAGCACGCGCCAGAACTCGTCCCAGTCGATGGGCCCGAAGTCCCAGTGGCCGCGCTCCTCGTTCCAGCGCAGGTCGGGGTCGGGCAGCGTGAGGCCGAGCCGGTCGGCCTGCAGGACCATCATGTCGACGAAGCGCTGCCGCAGCTCGTCGTTGCTGAACCGCTTGATGCCCCAGGCCATCGACTGCTCGGTATGCCCGCCGGTCGCCGCGGCGTCACCGGTGTCGGGCGGTCCGAACATCATCAGGGCGGGCCACCACCAGCGGTTCGCGGCGTCCTGGGCCATCGCCTGCTGGGCCGGAGTGCCGCGCATGAGGGTCCAGAGGATCTCGAACCCCTGCCGCTGATGGAACGACTCCTCCTTGCAGACCCGGATCATGGCTCGCGCGTAGGGCCCGTAGGAGCACCGGCACAGGGGCACCTGGTTCATGATCGCCGCGCCGTCGACGAGCCAGCCGATGGCGCCGCAGTCGGCCCACGTCAGCGTGGGGTAGTTGAAGATCGAGGAGTACTTCTGCTGGCCGCTGTGCAGCTTGTCGAGCAGCTCGGCCCGGTCGACCCCGAGGGTCTCCGCGGCGGAGTAGAGGTAGAGGCCGTGCCCGGCCTCGTCCTGCACCTTGGCGATGAGGATCGCCTTGCGCCGCAACGACGGTGCGCGCGTGATCCAGGCACCCTCGGGCTGCATCCCGATGATCTCGGAGTGGGCGTGCTGGGCGATCTGGCGCACCAGCGTGCTGCGGTAGGCGTCGGGCATCTCGTCGCGGGGCTCCACCCGTTGGTCGGCCGCGACGAGCGCATCGAACGACGCTGAGTGGGGCCCGGTGTCGGCGGCCCGCGTCGAGGCGGCGGCCGCGGCGTAGTCGGCGGTCTCGGAGGCGTTCAGCGGGAGGCTGGGATCGAGGACGTCGTTGCCGTACATCCGCCCAGTATCGCCCACCCGGCCGACATCCGGTGGTCCTGCACGCCCTCTGCCGCGTCCTACGGCTTGGAGTCGATGTACCAGCGACCGTCGATCTTCACGAGGTCGATGTCGTTCTGGTACCCCTCGGGGACGCCGACGATCTGGGTCTTGGCGACGGTGGCCTTGTTGCCGTCAACGGTGGCGCCGGTGACCGTGGCGGCCTTGAGCTTGGCGATCTCGGTGGGGTCGTTCAGGGCGGCCAGGACCTTCTCGAGCCCCTCCTTGCACTGGTCGAGACCGGAGTCCTGGAGGCGCTTCCCCCCGGTCGACACCTGAGCGCAGGCGGCGTCCGAGCTCTTGTCCCCGAGGGACTGCATGAACGTCGCGACCGCCTCGGCGGGCGAGGCGCTGCCGGTCGCCGTGTCCGGCGTCGAGCTGCAGCCCGCCAGTCCGGCCCCACCGAGCAGCAGGGCCGTAGCGAGCAGCAGCCCGGCACGGGCGGAGCGAGGACGCATGGCCTCATCCCACCACGCCGACCTGAGGCCAAGGCGAGGTCGCGTGTCGGTCGAATGAGGCGGGCGACCACGTCAGCTGTCGAGTGAAGAGGGCGACCACGTCAGCTGTCGAGTGAGGAGAGCGACCACGTCAGCCGGCGAGCAGGGTCTCGTAGTGGAGGTCGAGGAGCCCGCGGGGATGGAGGTCGGGCGGCGGCCGCCCGGGAAGCAGCGGCGGCGCGGGCGACGGGTAGGTGTGCCCGGTGGGCGTCGTCAGCCTCACCGTCCTCGGCCGCCGTCGACCCACGCTCCCTGGGGGCCGGTCGGGGGGTTCCACGACGGCGCTCCAGCCGGGATGTTCCTTGGTGAGGTTGCAGCGCACGCAGGTGCCGCGGGCGTTGTCGGCGGTGGTGGGTCCGCCCTGGGTGTGCGGGACGATGTGGTCGAGGTGGGCGATGGGGGCGTCGCACCAGGGCGTGGTGCAGGTGCCGTCTCGAGCGATGAGGAACTTGCGGAGTCCGCCGGTGAACGTGCGCCGATGCGAGTCCATCGCCACCAGCGACCCGTCGTCCGGATCGACGTAGAGCCGGCGTAGCCACACCATCGCGGCGTCAGGGCGGTCGTCAGGGCGGTCGTCAGCACGTTCGCCCGCGTGGTTGTCGACGGTGTCGGCAGGGTCGTGGTAGAGAGGTCGGATCAGGTCGCGGGCCCACGCGGCGGGGACGGTGCCGTACCCGGGGATCTGCGCGGGGGTCTCGCCGGAACGTTCCGGGTGCGGGGCGAACGCGTTGGTGAAGAGGGCGCGGTCGGTGATGACGACCTGCACCTCCACCGGCACCGCCGCAGCGGTGGCCTGCCCCATGACCCGTTCCACCAAGGTGTCGGCCATGACCTGTCCTTTGCCTCGTTCGTCTCCGCCCGCGCGGGCGGTCGCGGCGGCGACGACGAGGGCCGCATGGACGGCGACGCCTTGGGCGACAGGTAGGTAGGCGGTGAGGTAGCACATGGTGTCCGGCGCGGGCCGGATCGTGACCCTCCGGTCGCCCTGGGCACCTCGGGCTCGGGCCATGACCGACTCGGCGTCCAACCGGTACGCGATAGCCCGCACGCGCCGGGTCAGCTCCCGGTCCCCGAGTCGCCCCACCCCGTCCACGCCGAGGGTGTCGAACAGCTCGGCGTCCAAAAGGGTCTGCTGCTCCGGCGTGAGGATCGCGCACTCCCGGACGACGAGCTCGGCCCGCCACTCACTGACCGCCCCGACCTCCAACGCGTCCAACGTCCGCGGGAGCCGGTGGACCAGCGCCAGCGCCATCCCCAGATGCTGGGACCCCCGTGACGGGGACTCCCGCCGCGCCAACGCCACCTGCCCCGCCACCCCGAACTCGGCTTCGCGACGCCTCGCCCGCCGACTGGACGTGAAGCGACCGTCCGCGGCCTCGTTGACGCTTGCCTGACGGGCCTGTTCCCGTGCCGCCACCCACCCGTCGAAGTCGCTGCTGTCCGCGCACTCCTGTGCTCGTTGGCGCCACTCGTGCGCCACCTGCTCCTGCGACGCCGCGAAGTCCGCCGTCACCCGAGCCTGCGCCGCCGCACACGCCGCCTTCACCCGCTCCAGCGCGGTGAGCTGGTCGACGCGGTCCGCGTCGGACACGTCGCGGTCGAGCACCGCGAGCGCCGTGACCAGTTCTTCGAACATGTGTACGACTCTAGTGCCGACCCCCGACAGCCCATCCCAGCCGTCCACAGGCCACTGCAACCGCGTGCACGCTAAGGCCCCACACCGCGAAAGCCCGTTCTAGGGTGACGGTCGGGGAGTCAGGGGGACTGACACTTCGGGGCCCCACCACCGAAGGGGAACGACAGGAACCCGAACCATCACCGTGGGCCTCCTCGCGCTCGGGCTGGCGTTCGCCGGAGCGAGCTCCGCCGACGCCGCTGGAACGAAGAACCTCAGGTGCTTCAGCGACGGACTGGGCTCCTGCACCCTCACGTCGTCCGGAGCGCATCTCGTCAACACGAGCGGCCCGAGTGGCGACGGGATGTCCGACGCGGGCGTCTACTTCACGGGAAAGCGCCTGGCCGGCCGCAGCCTGTCGTCGGTGGACTTCTCCTTCAGCTGGAACGGAACACCCGGCGGCGGCGCCCCCCGCGTGGCCATCTCCATCGACACCGACGGGGACGGGACCACGACCGAGGGCTACGCCGCGCTCGACTGGAACAGCTGCGGCAACCTGGTGACCGGCGGCACCGTGAGCACCACCTCGGCGACCTGCCCCGTCTACTTCGGTTCGGCGACGTACGCCAACTGGGACGCCTTCGTAGCCGCCAACCCGACATACACGCTCTCGCGCGCCATCCCGTTCGTCATCGTCGATGTCACCGCCGACGTCACCGTCACGGACGTGACCTTCGGCTGACCGAACGGCTCCTGGCGGCCCTGTCAGGATGGTGCGGGTGAGCCACACCCATCCGCACCCTCCTGAGCCCGCGGCCGACCGGATCGTCGCCGACGCCAGCGTGCGGGTGGCCCGGCCCAGCGATGCCCCCGCCGTGGGGTTCGTCCAGGCCGTCCTGTGGCGCGACGCGTACGCCCGGGTGCTGCCCGCGCCGGTGGTCGAGTCCTTCCAGCCGGCCGCCTTCACGAACGCCTGGCGGGCCTCGCTGGAACAGCCGCCGAGCGCGGCATACCGGCTGCTCGTCGCTTGTGCCGGGGAGCAGGTGGTGGGGCTCGCCGCCGTCGGACCGTCCAGCGATCCGGACGCGCGCGACGGCGACGGAGAGCTGCTCGTGCTGGGGGTGCATCCGGAGGGCCGCCGGGTCGGGCACGGTTCGCGGCTGCTCAACGCGGCCGTCGACACCGCGCGCGGCGCCGGCTTCACGACGCTGCACTGCTGGCTGCTCGCCGACGACGAGGTCACCCGCGCGTTCCTCGGCGCCGGAGGACTCGAGGCCGACGGCGCCTACCGCGACCGGGTGGTCGGGCCGGCCGACGAGGACACCGCCCGCGAGGTACGCGTGTCGGGCGGCATCGGGTGACCCGTCAGTCGTCGAACAGCTCGGAGAGGAACGACTTCTTCTTCTTGCGGTAGCGCGGGTCGTACCCCTGGCTGCCGTACCGCGGGTCATAGGCGCGGGAGTCGGGCTGGCTGTCGTAGCGACGGTCCTGTGGGGTCGGGACGGGAGCGGCGGCAGCAGTGGCGCCGTGCCACGCGTTCTCCGCCGCCACGAGCTTCTCCAGCTCACCCCGGTCGAGGAACAGCCCACCGCAGCCGGTGCACTGGTCGACGAGGACGCCGTTGCGCTCGTAGCTGCGCATGTCGGCGGTGCACTTCGGACAGGTGAGGGTCGTCATGACCGGCCAACGGTGCGCCACCCCAGCGGGTTCCACCCGAGGCGGGAGACCTGCGGGCCTCAGACCCGGGCGTCCACGGGAGCGCCCGGACCCACGGCCCCGTCCGTGCGCCGTGACCAGATGTCGTTGCACGCCTCGCAGACCGACTCCGGCACCACGCCGGCGCGCTGCAGCAGCCCGAAGGCCACGCATCCGAGGCAGAACCCGAACACCGATTCGAGGGTCGCGGCGACCACGAGCAGACCGAGCACGACCCAGCCCCACGTCGTCGCACCGAGCGCCAGGCTCACGCCCGACGCGAGCGAGAAGACCAGGCCCAGGCCTTGGGCGAACCGCTTGGGCGGCCCCGCCACGAGCGTCGCCGGGCCCAGCCGGGGAGCCACCAGCCGCGTGGCGATCTGCCCGAACGGGTCGAACCGCGGGCCGGAGAGGACCCGCAGCAGGAAGCCGGCCGCGAGCACCCAGACGAGCCACTCCGCTTGCAGCACGAGGGCGAGGACGGCGGTGACGACGACGAGAAGGGCGACCACGCGGGCCGCCTTCTCGTTGACGGGGTTGGGGAAGGTGAATAACGAACGCACCGAATAATCATAACGGTGAGTTATGGCTGGCCAACCACGCTGTCCACCCCGTGGCACGATGCCCGCCATGGCGGGGGACGGAGTGGCCGGCGAGGCGATGAGCCGTCGGGCCGTGACGAGACAGGCGGTCTCCGTCGGGCTGGCCACCAGCGCCTACGGGGTGAGCTTCGGCGCCGTGGCCGTCGCCTCGGGCCTGACGCTCTGGCAGACCGTCGCCCTCTCGGCGCTGCTGTTCAGCGGGGGTTCGCAGTTCGCGCTCGCCGGCATCCTCGGCGCCGGGGGGACCGGCGTCGCGGCCGTCGCGACCTCCAGCCTGCTCGGGGTGCGCAACGGGCTGTATGCGCTGCAGGTCTCCCGGATCCTCGCGGTCCGGGGCCTACGGCGTCTCCTCGCCGCCCACCTCACGATCGACGAGTCCACGGCGGTGGCCATCGCCCAGGAGACTCCACCGGCGCAGCGACGGGGGTTCTGGGTGACGGGGATCGTCGTCTTCCTCGGCTGGAACCTCACGACCCTGCTCGGCGCCCTGCTCGGCGACGCCCTGGGTGACCCCAAGGCCTACGGCTTCGACGCCGCCGCGGCCGCGGCGTTCGCCGCCCTGCTGTGGCCTCGGCTGCGCAGCCGCGAGGCCGTGGTCGTCGCCGTCCTGGCCGGGCTCGTGGCAGCGCTGCTCGTGCCTGCCGCGCCCCCCGGCATACCGGTGCTGGTGGCGGCACTCGCCGCCGTCGCGGTCGGCAGCGTCCGTCGGGCCGGTGGCCCGAGGGACGGACGGGGTGAGCTGCGGTGAGCCAGTGGGTCACCGTGCTGGCGGCGTGCGTCGTCGCCTACCTGCTCAAGCTCGCCGGCTACCTCGTGCCGCAGTCGTGGCTCTCCGGTACGCGCGTGCGCCGGGTCACCTGGCTGCTGCCGGTGGCGCTGCTCACCGCCCTCGTCGTGGTGCAGACGTACGCGTCGAGCGGTCACGGCCTCACGGTCGACGCCCGGGCGGCCGGGCTCGCCGTCGCCGTCGTCGCGCTGCTGCTGCGGGCACCCTTCCTCGTCGTCGTGGTGCTCGCGGCGGTGACCGCCGCGGGCCTGCGGCACCTCGGCTGGGGCTGACCGGCCGGGCGACGAGCCGCTCGCCGGGTCCTGTCGGCGCCCACCGCTAGCGTGCCGGCATGGAACAGCGCCTCAGTCTCGTGACCCTCGGTGTGGCCGATCTCGACCGGGCCCGCCGCTTCTACACAGCCCTCGGCTGGCAGCCGACCGGACCCACCGCCGACGTCGTCTTCTTCCAGCTCGGTGGCATCGTCCTCGGGCTGTGGGGGCGCGACGAGCTGGCGAAGGACTCGCTGGCCGACGACGCCGGCGGCTGGGGCGGCATCACCCTCGCCCAGAACCTCGGGTCACCCGCGGCCGTCGACGCCCTGCTCGACGAGGCGGAGAGCGCGGGTGGCACGGTGCGGCGCCGGGGCGCTCAGACGGAGTGGGGCGGCTACTCCGGCCTGTTCGCCGACCCCGACGGGCACTGCTGGGAGGTCGCCCACAACCCGTTCTGGACGCTGACCGACGACGGCCGCACCCTGCTCGAGGCCGGTGAGGCCGGCGGCCCGGCGTGAGCGGTCAGGCGAGCCCGAGGTAGTGCTCGAGGCCCACGGTGACGCCAGGGTGGTCAGCCACCCGGCGCACCCCTTCGAGCACCCCCGGCATGAACGAGGTGCGGTCGAACGAGTCGTGGCGGATGGTGAGCATCTCCCCCGGGTTGCCGAGCAGCACCTCCTGGTGGGCGACCAAGCCGCGGAGGCGGACCGAGTGCACCGGCACCCCGTCGACCCGGGCGCCGCGGGCGCCGTCCGGGTCGTGGCGGGTCGCGTCCGGCACCATCCCCAGGCCGGCGTCCGCCCGCGCCGCGGCGAGGAGCCGGGCCGTGCGGGCCGCGGTGCCCGACGGCGCGTCGACCTTGTCGGGGTGGTGCAGCTCGATGACCTCGACCGACTCGTAGAACCGGGCCGCCTGCGCGGCGAACCCCATCATGAGGATCGCGCCGATGGCGAAGTTCGGCGCGACGAGGACGCCGACCCCCGATCCCGACCGTGACGGGGGCGCCTCGGCGATCTGTGCGCGCAGGTCGGCGAGCCGGGCGTCGTCCCAGCCGGTGGTGCCGACGACGACGTGCACCCCTTGCGCCACGCACGCCGCGACGTTCGAGGGCGACGCGTCGGGCACGGAGAACTCCACGACGACGTCGGCTCCCCCGAGATCCCCGAGGTCGTCGTCCAGGTCGTAGGTGCCGGCCAAGCGAAGGTCTGGGGCCGCCCTCACGGCCTCACAGACCTGCGAGCCCATCCGGCCCGACGCGCCGATGACCGCCACCGCCAGAGGACGCACCTCGGCGTGAGAGTCGGTCACAGCGGGAGCCTAGAGCACCGCTACCGCGCTCAGGGCCGCGTCCGGTGACACGCTGGGGGGATGACCCCCTCGGCCTCCTCGCCCGTCGTGACCTCGGTCAACGTCGTCCACGCGCTGCGCGACGGCTTCTACCACCGCACCGCGATCGACAAGCGCCCCGTCGACGGCGCGGTCCACGTCGGCCCGCTCGGGCTCGACGGCGACGACCAGGTCGACCAGCACCACGGCGGGCGTGACCGGGCCGTCTACGTCTACGCCGACGAGGACGCCGCCTGGTGGGCCGAACGGCTGGGCCGGGAGATCCCTCCGGGGCTGTTCGGCGAGAACGTGCGCACCCGTGGTCTCGACGTGACCGGGGCCCGGTTCGGTGAGCGGTGGCACGTCGGGGACGACCTCGTCCTCGAGGTGCGCCGGATCCGTACCCCGTGCGAGAACCTCGCCCTCCGGATGGAGCAGCCGGGCTTCCACCTGGACTTCCTCGAGTCGGGCCGCACGGGCGCGATGTGCCGTGTCGTCGAGGACGGGGACGTCGCGGCGGGAGCCGCCGTCCGCACCCTGATGAAGCCCGAGCACCCCGTGACGATCGGGATGTTCGCCCGGCAGACCGCCACTCCGGAGCAGATGCAGGAGCTGCTCGACTGCGGGACGGCCCTGGCCCCCAGCGTGCGCACGAAGGCCCAGCGGGTGGCCGGCCGCGCCTGACCCGCTCCCCCGGCTCGGCGTGCGCTTGGATGAGCGCATGGCATCGACCCCGGCCTCCGTCATCGTCCAGCTCGAGGCCGCCGGCGTCGGCCTCGTCGTCTCCGTGCCCGACGGCCGGCTCCCCGACGTCGCCCACTGGGGCGCGGCCCTCGGCCCGCTCGACGCCGACCTCGCCGGCGACCTCGTCGCCGCGCAACAGCAGCTGGTCGGGCCCAACACCGTCGACGTGCCGGTGCGGGTGGCCCTGCTCCCGGAACAGCACACGGGCTGGACCGGCCGCCCCGGCCTCTCCGGGTCGCGCGCCGGCCGGAGCTGGTCACCGCGCTTCACCGTCACCGGAGTCAGTCTGGACGGGTCGCCGGTCGCAGGGTTCGCCACCGGGGGCCCTGGGGTGATCGTCGTCGACGCGCACGACGAGGAGGCGGGGCTCACGCTCGCGCTCACGGTGGAGCTGCTGCCCACCGGGCTCGTCCGCTCCCGCGCGCGACTCGGCAACACCGACGCCACGCCCTACGCGCTCACCGACCTCGTCCTGGCCTACCCCGTGCCGGCCGAGGCGAGCGAGATCCTCGACTTCGCCGGCCGGTGGGGTCGCGAGCGCGCCCCGCAGCGCCACGCGTTCACCGTCGGCACCCACCTGCGTGAGGGCCGCAAGGGCCGCACCGGCGCTGACGCGGCCTACGTGCTGCACGCGGGCACGCCGGGGTTCGGCTTCGCCGACGGTCAGGTGTATGCCGTGCACGCCGCCTGGAGCGGCAACCACACGCACTACGCCGAGCGGCTGTTCAGCGGCGAGCGGGTCCTCGGCGGTGGCGAGCTGCTGCTGCCGGGCGAGGTGGTGCTGGCCGAGGGCGAGGCCTACGAGACCCCCTGGCTCTACGGCGCCTACGGGGTGGGGCTCGACGACGTCGCCCGCCGCTTCCACCGTCACCTGCGCGAGCGGCCCGCCGGACGCCTGCCGGTCGACCGCCCGGTGACCATCAACGTCTGGGAGGCCGTCTACTTCGACCACGACGCCGACCGGCTCATCGACCTCGCCGAGCGCGCGGCGGCGCTCGGGGTGGAGCGGTTCGTCCTCGACGACGGCTGGTTCGGCAGCCGGCGCGACGACCACAGCGGGCTCGGCGACTGGGTGGTCTCGACGGACGCGTGGCCCGAGGGTATGCATGTGCTCGTCGACCGGGTGCGCGCGCTGGGGATGCAGTTCGGCCTGTGGTTCGAGCCGGAGATGGTCAACGCCGACAGCGACGTGGCCCGCGCCCACCCGGAGTGGGTGATGGCGGCCCGCGCCGACTGGCCGGTCGAGTCGCGCTTCCAGCAGGTGCTCGACCTGGCGGTGCCCGGCGCGTACGAGCACGTCAAGAGCCAGATGCTCGCGGTGCTCGACGCCTACGACATCGGCTACATCAAGTGGGACCACAACCGCGACCTGGTCGACGCCGGCAACCAGACCGACGGGGGCCGGCCGGCCGTGCACGACCAGACGCTGGCGTTCTACCGCCTCGTCGACGAGCTCAAGGCGGCCCATCCCGGCCTCGAGATCGAGTCCTGCTCGTCCGGCGGCGCCCGCGTCGACCTGGGGGTGCTGGAGCGAGCCGACCGCGTATGGGTGTCGGACTGCATCGACCCGCTGGAGCGCCAGCACATGATGCGCTGGACGTCGCAGCTCGTGCCGCCGGAGTTCCTCGGGTCGCACATCGCGTCGGGGCGCTCGCACACGACCGGGCGCGTGCACGATCTGTCGTTCCGGGCCGCGACGGCCGTCTTCGGCCACCTGGGCATCGAGTGGGACCTTGCCAAGGCCTCGGCCGAGGAGCTCCAGGACCTCGGCGCCTGGGTCGCGTTCTTCAAGGACCACCGGGCGCTGCTGCTCGGCGGGGAGATCGCGCGGATGGACGGCTTCGACGACAACGTGTTCGTGCACGGCGTCGTGGCGCCGGACCGGTCGGAGGCCCTGGTGGCCATAGCCGTCGTCGGCAGCGTCTCGGCATCACCCGGGCCTCGGCTGCGGTTCCGCGACCTCGAGCGGGACGCCACCTACCGCGTGCGACCCGTCGTGGTCGGGACCCCGCCCGGGGGCCTGCAGCCGGCCCGCTGGTGGGGCGCGGGCCCGGACTTCCCGGGAGGCGTCTTCACCGGCGCCACTCTCGCCGAGGTGGGCGTTGCCGCACCGATCGTCTTCCCCGACCAGGTCGCGTTGCTGCACGCCGTGCGCGAGTGACGGCCGGGCCGGCGGGGCGGTCGACCAGCCGAGGCCGTGGGATGGTCGTCTGATGGACCTCGACGAGGCGGTGACCGAGCTCTACGGGCTGGCCCAGGACGCCTTCCTCGACGGCCGGAGCCGGCTCGTGGCCGTCGCCAAGGCGGACCGCGACACGGGGCTGGCGAAGGCGATCGCCTCGGTGCGGAAGCCGACCGCGGCCGCCTGGGCGGTCAACCAGCTGGTGCGGCAGCGCCCCGAGGAGGTCGAGCGGCTCCTCGAGCTGGCGACGGCCCTGCACGAGGCGCAGGACGCCATGGACGGGCCGGCTCTGAAGTCGTTGGGTCGGCAGCGCACCACCCTCGTCGACGAGCTCGTGCGTGCGACGGCCGAGGTCGCGCAGGAGGTGGGTGGAGCACTCTCGGCCCCGGTGGCGGGCCAGGTGCGCGAGACCTACGTCGCGGCGCTGGCCTCGACCCCGGCGGCCGAGGCCGTGGGGTCCGGACAGCTCACCCGGGCCCTGTCGTACGCCGGGTTCGGCGACGTCGACCTGTCCGAGGCCACGGCCGCCCCCTCCCCCGCCCGGCGACCGGCCCTGCGGGTCATCGCGGGCGGCGGTGAGGGTACGAAGCGGAGCGGAGCCGGCAAGGCGGCTCGCACCCCGAGGGGCGACGAGCCCGACGAGCCCGAGGTGGCCGACGAGCCTGAGGTGGCCGACGAGGCAGACGAACCGGAGGAGGAGCCGGCGCCCGACCCCCAGCTGCTCGAACGGCTCAAGGTGGCCGAGAAGCGCTCCCGCGAGACGATGTCGGCCGCGGCCCGCACGGGGGACGCGCTCGGCGAGGCGACCGACGCCCTCGAGGCGCTCGATACGCGGATCGCGGAGCTGGACGCAGCCCTCAAGGAGGCCCGCGCGCAGCGCCCGGGTCTCGCCTCCGCCCGCCAGGACGCCGCCGCGGCGAACAGGACGGCCGAGCGCACCCTGCGGGCCGCGCTCGCCGAGGTCGACCAGATTCGCCAGCAGCTGCCCGACGACGTCGACTGACCCCCGCATCCACCCCGCACCCACCCAGCACCCACCCAGCACCCACCCAGCACCCACCGCGCACCCACTCACCTGTCAGCCGCGTCGACGATCCTGAGCCGTGACCGCGACCGGTGCCGGGGCCTTCCTCACCGCCTGGACGCCCTGGCCCCCCGGCCTCGTGCTGATCGCCATCGCGGTGGCCCCGTACCTGCTGTGGTGGCGGTGGGCCCGCAGGCGCGGAGCGGCATGGAGCCCGGGGCGTGCCGTGCTGTACCTCGCCCTCGGCGTAGGCACCCTGGCGTACGCCGTCTGCGGGCCGCTCCAGGTCCTGCGCGCCGAGACCTACTGGGTGGCGGCGCTCCAGGTGGGCGTGCTCTCCTGCGTGACCCCGGTCGGGCTGGCCCTCGGCGACCCTCTCCGGCTGCGGGCGCTGGCCCACGGCCGGCATGAGGTCGCCCGGCCGCGGGGCGTGGTCGGGGCGGCGCTCAGGGTGCTCATGTTCCCCGCCGTCAGCTCGCTCCTCGCGGTGGGATCGGTGACCGTCGTCTTCTTCACGCCCTACCTCGTCGCATCCACCCGCTCCCTCGTCGTGGAGGCCGCCCTCGTCGTCCAGCTCGTGGGCACGGGGCTGCTCTTCGTGCTGCCCCTGCTCGTACCCGCGCTCCTCCCGGGCTGGGCCTCCCCCGGCGTGCGGGCGCTCCTCGCCTTCGTCGACGGCCTGTTCGACGCGGTGCCGGGCATCGCGCTGCTGAGCACCGACGCGGTCCTGCACCCGACCTTCCCCGGGTTCACGGCGAGTGGCGGAGACCTCCTGCTGGAGCAGCACCTCGGCGGGGGCGCGCTCCTGGCCGTCTCGGAGGTGGTGGGCCTGCCGGTGCTCGCCGCCGTGCTCCTCGAGTGGGTGCGGGCCGACCGCGCCGAAGCGCGGGCGGCCGATGAGGCCGACGACGCGGCCCACGCGGCCCACGCGGCCGACCCAGCCGCGCGTCAGGCCGTCGACCGCGCAGACGAACCGTCGGATGACGCTCCCGGGCTGTGGTGGGAGTCCGACCCGCGGTTCGCCGGACGCTGGGGACCACGGGACCGCGGCTGACGACCGTTCAGAAGGCGGTGTAGCCCCCGTCGGCCACGAGCACCGAGCCGGTGACGAACGACGAGGCGTCGCTGGCCAGGAACACGACGGCCGGGGCCAGCTCCTCCACGGTGCCGTAGCGCTGCATCGGGGCGTCCTCGATCCAGTGCTGGCGGTACTGCGGGTCGTCGACGGGCGACATGTCGGTCTTGATGTAGCCGGGCGCGAGGGCGTTGACCCGTACACCGTGTGGCGCCCACTCCGCGGCGAGGCTGCGGGTCAGGTGGTGCACGGCCGCCTTGGAGGCGTTGTACGCCGGCTGCCACTGCGGGCGGTTGACGATCGTCCCCGACATCGAGCCGATGTTGACGATCGTCCCCGACCCCTGCGCGACGAAGTGACGACCGAAGGTCTGTGAGCAGAGCCAGACGGCGTCGACGTTGACGGCCATGACGTGCCGCCAGTCCTCCGGCGTCACGTCGAGGGCCGGGGCGTGGACGCAGGCGCCCGCGTTGTTGACGAGGATGTCGACGCGCCCGAAGACGTGGATGGTCTCGGCCAGTGCCGCGGCGACGTCGTCGGGCCGGGTGACGTCGGCCGCGACGAAGTGCGCGTCGGTGCCGTTGTGCTGCAAGCGGTCCAGCACCGTCGCAGCGGCCGAGGCGTCGCGGCCGAGGATGACCACGGAGGCGCCCGCGTCGCCGAGCGCCTCGGCGAAGCCGGCCCCCAGGCCCCGCGTGCCGCCGGTGACGACAGCCACCCGGCCGTCGAGGGAGAACCTATCCATGGTGCGCATGGGCCCACCCTGTCACGGGGGCGGGTGCGAGGTGGGCCCTCGTCAGGACCCTGGCGCGGGAGAGGAAGGAGGGTTGTGGCCCCCGTGGGGACCACAACCCTCCTTCGTCACGCTAGGTCGTGCCGTCGTGCTGTCGTGCTGGGTGGAGCGTCAGGCGTTGGCGGGCTCCGCCGCCTCGGACTGGGCCGACCCGTTCTGCGCGTCGCCGTCGGCGATCACGGCCGCGAGCGAGAGCTTGCCGCGCGGGTCGACCTCCTTGAGCTCGACCTGCACCTTCTGGCCGATCTTGAGGACGTCGTCGACGTTGTCGATCCGCTTGCCACCGACGAGCTTGCGCACCTCGGAGATGTGCAGCAGGCCGTCCTTGCCGGGCGTCAGCGAGATGAACGCACCGAACGTCGTCGTCTTGACGACGGTGCCGATGAAGCGCTCACCGACCTCGGGCATCTGCGGGTTCGCGATGGCGTTGACCGCCGCGCGAGCCGCTTCCGCCGACGCACCGTCGGCCGCACCGATGTAGACGGTGCCGTCGTCCTCGATGGAGATGTCGGCGCCGGTGTCGTCCTGGATCTGGTTGATCATCTTGCCCTTCGGGCCGATGACCTCACCGATCTTGTCGACGGGGACCTTCACCGTGATGATCCGCGGGGCGTACTGCGACATCTCGTCGGGCACGTCGATGGCCTCGGCCATGACGTCGAGGATGTGCAGCCGAGCCTCGCGGGCCTGGGTCAGCGCGCCGGCGAGGACCGACGCGGGGATGCCGTCGAGCTTCGTGTCGAGCTGGATGGCCGTGACGAACTCCTTGGTACCGGCGACCTTGAAGTCCATGTCGCCGAACGCGTCCTCCGCGCCGAGGATGTCGGTGAGCGCCGCGTAGCGGGTCTCACCGTCGACCTGGTCGGACACGAGGCCCATGGCGATACCCGCGACCGGGGCGCGCAGCGGCACACCGGCGTTGAGCAGCGACAGGGTGGACGCGCAGACCGAGCCCATCGACGTGGAACCGTTGGAGCCCAACGCCTCCGACACCTGACGGATCGCGTAGGGGAACTCCTCACGCGTCGGCAGCACCGGCATGATGGCCCGCTCGGCGAGCGCACCGTGACCGATCTCGCGCCGCTTCGGCGACCCCACGCGGCCGGTCTCACCGGTGCTGTAGGGCGGGAAGTTGTAGTTGTGCATGTAGCGCTTGCGCGTCGTCGGCGACAGCGTGTCGAGCTGCTGCTCCATCTTCAGCATGTTCAGCGTGGTGACGCCCATGATCTGGGTCTCGCCCCGCTCGAAGATCGCCGAGCCGTGCACGCGCGGCAGCACCTCGACCTCGGCCGACAGCGCGCGGATGTCCCGCAGGCCACGGCCGTCGATGCGGACGCCGTCGGTGAGGATGCGCTGACGGATGAGCTTCTTTTGTACCGACCGGTAGGCGGCGGACAGCTCCTTCTCACGACCGGCGAACTGGCCCTCGAGGGAGCCCTTCATCTCGGCCTTGATCTCGTCGATCCGGTCCTCGCGCTCCTGCTTGCCGGCGATCTGCAGCGCCTGCTCGAGGTGGGCCGACGTGGCCTGCTCGACCGCGGCGTACGCGTCGTCCTGGTAGTCGAGGAAGACCGGGAAGTCCTGCACCGGCTTGGCCGCGTCGGCCGCCAGCTCGGACTGCGCCTTGCACAGCTGGGCGATGAACGCCTTGGACGCCTCGAGACCCTGGGCGACGACGTCCTCGGTGGGAGCGCCCGCGCCCTGGTTCTTGACCAGGTCCCAGGTGTTGTCGGTGGCCTCGGCCTCGACCATCATGATCGCGACGTCGTCGGCCGCGCCGTCCTTACCGGCCACGACCCGGCCGGCGACGACCATGTCGAACACCGACTTCTCGATGTCGGAGAAGTTCGGGAAGGCGACCCACTGGCCCTCGATGAGGGACACGCGCACGGCGCCGATCGGGCCGCTGAACGGCAGACCCGAGATCTGCGTCGAGGCGCTGGCCGCGTTGATGGCGACCACGTCGTACTGGTGGTCGGGGTTCAGCGCGAACACCGAGATGACGACCTGGACCTCGTTGCGCAGACCCTTCTTGAAGGTCGGGCGCAGCGGCCGGTCGATGAGCCGGCAGGTGAGGATCGCGTCCGTGGAGGGGCGACCCTCGCGGCGGAAGAACGAGCCGGGGATCTTGCCGATGGCGTACATGCGCTCTTCGACGTCCACGGTCAGGGGGAAGAAGTCGAACTGGTCCTTGGGCTGCTTACCGGCGGCCGTGGTGGACAGGAGCATCGTGTCGTCGTCGAGGTAGGCCGTGACGGCGCCGCCGGCCTGACGGGCCAGACGGCCGGTCTCGAAGCGGATGGTGCGGGTGCCGAAGCGGCCGTTGTCGATGACGGCTTCGGCGAAGGTGATCTCTGGACCCTCCATGGGTCCTCCATTCTCTTGGTTGTGCTCTGCAGCACCGGGGCATCGTCGTTGTGCCCGGGGCCTTTCAAGCGAGAGGGCGGCCACCGCTGGTTGACAGCGGGACCGCCCTGTCACAGGAAACCTGTGGGCACCTATCGGCGCAGACCGAGGCGCTTGATCAGCGAGCGGTAGCGCTCGATGTCGGTGGCCTCGAGGTAACGCAGCAGCCGACGGCGCCGGCCGACGAGCAACAGCAGGCCGCGCCGGCTGTGGTGGTCGTGGCGGTGCGTCCGCGAGTGCTCGGTGAGGTCCTTGATGCGCTGCGTGAGGAGCGCGATCTGGACCTCGGGGGAACCGGTGTCGCCCTCGCTGGTGGCGTGCTCGGTCATGATCTTCTGCTTGACGTCAGCATCCAAAGGCATGGGCAACCGACTCCTTCTGTATCTCGTTGCGCGGTGCACCAGGGCAGATCCACCTGGGCTCTACGAATCCGCGGCCGTTCGACGGCAACCCTCAAGATATCAGGGGCGAAGGACGGGCCCTAATCGCCGACCACGGTGCCATTGACATGAAACGGCGTTTCAGCAACGCTGGCGGCTTGCGCATCGTCGACGTCCGCACCGTCCTGCTCACCGGGCCGTGCACCCACGACCCGTGGCTGTCGGTCTTCAAGCAGTGGCGCAGCGTCGCTCTGGTCGAGATCGAGACCGACGCCGGGACCGTCGGGCTCGGCGAGACGTATGCCGGGTACTTCTTCCCCGAGTCGGTCCCCCTGGTCGTCGACTACCTGCGCCCGGTCCTGCTGGCCGTCGAGGGGGTCGACGAGGACGACTTCGACCTGCGCGCGGTCCTGGCGCGGATGCGGACGTGCTTTCAGTACTGGGGCCGGGTCGGCCTGGGCGCCGCCGTCCTGGCGGGCATCGAGGGCGCGCTGTGGGACCTCGTCGGCAAGGTCCGCGGTATGCCGGTGCACCGGCTGCTCAGCCCCCACGCGCCCGCCGCCCTTCCCGCGTACGCGACGGGCGGCCCGTCGCCCTGGCCGACCGACGACCTGCTGCGCAAGGTCGACTCCTACCTCGAGCTCGGGTTCCGGGCCGTGAAGCTCAGCTCCGGCTACCTCGACGCCGCCACGCGCACGGAGGTCACGACCACCGGCACCAGCGCCGCCGTCGACCTCGAGGTCGGCAAGGCCACCCTGCTCCGCGAGACGTTCGGCCCCGACCTGGGCCTGCTCCTCGACGGTCACATGGGCCACCGCGAGGGTCCGGAGCGCTGGGACCTCGACACCGCCCGGGCGGTGCTCCACGCGCTCGCCCCCTACGACCTCACCTTCTTCGAGGAGCCCCTGCGCTACGACGATGTCGCCGGCTACGCCGCCCTCACCCGCGACAGCCCCGTGCCCGTCGCCGGCGGCGAGCAGCTGTCCACGGTGGGCGAGTTCGCCGCCTTCGCCGAACGCGACGCCTTCGCCGTCGCCCAGCCGGATGCCGCGTGGCTCGGCATCGACGGGTTCGTCCAGGTGGCGCGGCTGTTCGGACGCAGCGGCCGTCAGGTGGCCCCGCACGCGTGGAGTGCCGGGGTGGGCGTGATGCAGAACGTGCACGCCGCGTTCGCCTGCGCCAACGTCGTCACCGTGGAGATCCCCCCGGCCGCCGGTCCGCTGCATACCGAGCTGTGGGGTGACTCGCTGCGGCTCGACGGCGGCCGGGTCCTGCGGCCGGACGCCCCCGGCCTCGGTGTCGAGCTGAGCGCGGCCACCCGTACCGCATACCCCTTCCGCCCCGGAGCCGAGGAGTTCTCCTCCGTGCCCGGCAAGGTCATGAGGAGCTGACCGATGACCGACCTCCTGATCCGCGGCGGGCTCGTGGTCGACGGCACCGGCGGCCCACCCCGACCGGCCGACGTGGCCGTGGCCGGCGACCGCATCGTCTCCGTCGCCCCCGGGCTCACCTCCGACGCCACGACGGTCGTGGACGCCACCGGCCTGGTCGTCTGTCCGGGCTTCGTCGACATCCACACGCACAGCGACCTGACCCTGCTGTCGTCGCCGCAGGCCACCAGCGCGCTCACCCAGGGCACGACGACCCAGGTGGTCGGCAACTGCGGGCTGGGGGTCGCGCCCCGCTCCCCCGGCGCCGACCTCCACGCCATCCGCGCCGCCGCGGCGTACCTCGACCTCGACCCCGACGTCGTCACCGACTGGACGACCGTGCGCGGCTACCTGGACGCGGTGCGGACCGCCCGCCCCGCCGTCAACGTCTTGACCTTCGTGCCGCACGGCCCGGTACGCGCGTCGGCCGTCGGCTTCGACGCCCGGGCGGCCACCCCGGCCGAGGTCGACACGATGACCGGGCTGCTCGCCGAGGGCCTGCAGGACGGCGCGGTCGGCCTGTCGACCGGGCTGGTCTACGCCCCCGTCTGCTTCGCCGAGGACGACGAGCTGGTCGCGCTGGCGCGCACGGTGGCCGCCCACGACCGGCTCTTCGCCTGGCACGTCCGCGACTACATGGACGACCTGCTCGAGTCGGTGGCGCAGTGCCTACGGGTCGCCCGGGCGACCGGGTGCCGCACCCAGGTGTCGCACCTGGCCGCCGTCGGACGCCGCAACTGGGGCGGGGTCGAGCGCGCTCTCGACCTGGTCGACGAAGCGCGTCGCGACGGGCTCGACGTCGGAGTCGACATCTACCCCTACCTTGCGGGCAACGCCCCTCTCTCCCAGGCGGTTCCGGCCGAGCTGCAGGCCGGGGGCGACGAGGCCCTGAGGGAGCGTCTCGAGGACCCGGCGACCGTCCGCGCCCTGTTCGCCTCGTGGGCCGACCGGGCCGTCGGCTGGGACGAGACCGTCGTCAGCTGGCTCCCCGAGCCGGCCGAGCCCGGGGTGGTCGGGCGACGGGTCACGGAGATCGCCGCCGACCGCGGCCAGTCCGGTGACGAGGTCGTGCTCGACCTGCTGCGGCGGCACGGCTCCTCGGCCCTGGGGGTCTACTTCGGCCGCGACGAGCGCGACCTGGAGCGCGTGCTCCACCACCCGGCGGCTGTCGTCGCGTCCGACGGCCTCGCCCTCGACCCCGCGGGGCCGACCGGGCGCGGCACCCCGCATCCGCGCTGCTACGGCTGCTTCCCGCGACCTCTCGCGGTACGGCTCCTCCGACCTCGCCGACGCCGTGCGTCGCTGCACGTCGGCCCCGGCGGCCCGGGTGGGGCTCGTGGACCGGGGCCTCGTCACGGTGGGCGCGGTCGCCGACCTCGTGGTCCTCGACCCGGCGACGCTCCGAGACACGGCGACCTTCGAGCAGCCGCACCAGCCGAGCACCGGCGTGCGCGACGTCGTCGTCGCGGGCCGGTTCGCGCTGCGCGACGGACGCCTGACGGGCACCCGGTCCGGCCGGGCCGTCGCCCTCACCTGACTGTCGCCTCTCTGGCCATCCCCGCTACCCGACGGGGTACGCCTCGCGCAGGTTGACCTGCGAGTACGCCACGTGCCGGGTCAGCGGGTCGGCCGCCAGGGCCGCCGCGGTCAGCGGGAAGCGGTCGTGGGTCTCGTTGCGGTAGCGCACGTAGCCCTCGGCGAAGTTCACCCCGGCCAGCCGGCCGAACTCGCCGTTGTTGCTCTCGACCACCTTGCGGGCGAACGGCCCGTCGTAGCCCTGGCTGGCGAAGCAGTCCATCGCCGCGATCTTGCGGCTGACCACGGGGGTGATGTCGATGAGCAGGTCGTTGCGGACGCCGTAGCCGCTGAGGGCGTCGGCCGCGATCGACGGCAGGCCGGTGAAGAAGACCTGCCGGACGTTGACCTCGGCCCGCCCGTCGAGGTTCTTCAGGTACGTCGCCGCCCGGTCCATCGCCGCCAGCGCGGTCATCGTCGCGATCGTGTGGGAGGACTGCGTCATCACGGCGTTGCCCGGGTAGTCGGCGATGACGACGTCGGGCGCGTGGATCGCGATCTGCTCGGCGACCTCGTCGACGACGTCCTTGTGCACCGTGCTCATGGTGTCGTCGTGGTCGAGCAGCACGAGGTCGCGGATCCCGATGATCTCCGCCGCCCGCTCCAGCTCACGACGCTTGTTGGCGGCGATCTCCGCGAGACCGGACGCGACGACGTGCTCGTCGGGGTGCTCCTTGCGCCACTCCTCCGCGTAGGCGTTGGGGTGGATCCGCCCGCCATGGGTGAGGATCACGGCGACGACCTCGTCGCCGTGATCGGCGTGCCGGGCGAGGGCCCCGCCGCAGTTGGTGATGGTGTCGGCAGGGTGGGCGTAGATGGTCATCAGCTTCATGCGGACGGTCCTTCGCACTCGGTCGGGTCGGATCATGAAACAGCGTTCCACATTTGTTGACCGACGGACAGGGCCGACCTAGCATGGCGCGGTGCCGCCGCGCCGCCTCTCGTTCCCGTCCGCCCGAGAACACCCCCTGGACCCCCCGCTGGTCCAGACCGAGCTGCGCGAGACGTGCCCCATCGTGGGCGTGGAGCTGCACGACGGGCAGCCGGCCTGGCTCGTCACGCGCTACGACGACATCCGCACCGTGCTGTCCGACGACCGGTTCAGCTCGGCCGAGCTGTGGCGGTTCGCGGGGTCGGCCAACCGGGCGGCGGCCGAGCGCGCCGAGACCTCGTTCACCGTCATGGACCCGCCGGACCACACCCACTACCGCCGGCTGTTCACGCGGTACTTCACGATCAAGCGGGTCGAGACGCTGCGCCCGCGCATCCAGGCCATCGTCGACGAGGCGGTCGACGCGCTGCTCGCCTCGCCCCGGCCGGCTGACCTGGTGCACGACCTCGCCCTCCCCATCGCGTCGCAGACCATGTGCGCCCTCGTCGGGGTGCCCTACGCCGACCACGAGTGGTACGAGGAGCGCGCCGAGGTGCGCAGCCGGATGGACGGCGACCCCGAGGAGGCGGAGCGGGCCTTCCAGGACCTGCTGGCCTACATGTCCGGGCTGGTCGACCGGGCCCACGGTGCGTCGGGCGACGACGTCATCACCGCCTCCGTCCGCGACCTGCTCGAGCCCGGCCTCATCGAGCAGGCGGACCTCGTGGCGGCGCTGCGGCTCCTGCTGACCGCGGGTCACGAGACGACGGCCACGATGATCGCCACGGGCACCTACGTCCTGCTCACCCACCCCGACCAGCTCGACGAGCTGCGCCGCGACCCGGCCCTGCTCCCGGGCGCGATCGAGGAGCTGCTGCGCTACATCAGCATGCTGTTCATCCTCGTGCGAACGGCCAAGCAGGACACCGAGATCGGCGGACAGCAGGTATGCGCGGGAGACGGGCTCATCGTCGGGCCGGCCCTGGCCAACAAGGACCCGGGCGCCTTCCCCGAGCCCGACCGGTTCGACATCCACCGCGACAACCGGCACCACGTCGCCTTCGGCTTCGGACCGCACCAGTGCCTCGGGCAGCCGGTGGCCCGCCTCGAGCTCGGCATCGTCCTCGAGACCCTGCTCCGACGCCTACCGATCCTGCGGCTCGCCGTCGACCCCGACGCGGTGCCCTTCAAGCGGACCAACCTCGTCGGCGTCGAGTCCCTCCCGGTGACGTGGTGAGCAGTGTCGAGATCGACGTCGACCGGTGCGTCGGCGGCGGCCAGTGCGTGCTCGCCGCCCCGGCGCTGTTCGACCAGGACGACCTCGACGGCACCGTCATCCTGCTGCGCCAGCCGGAGGCGGGTGAGCACGGCGACGCCGTGCAGGCCGAGCGGGTCTGCCCCGCTCGCGCGATCCACGTCGTCCCGTGAGAGCTCGGACACCACCCGGGCGGGTCCTCGTGGTCGGCGCCGGGGCCGCCGGCTTCACGGTGGTCGACGAGCTGCGCCGATCCGGCTTCGGCGGCGCGATCACGTTGGTGGGCGCGGAGACCCATCTGCCCTACGACCGGCCGCCGCTGTCGAAGCAGGTGCTGCTGGGGGCGTGGCCGCCCGAGCGGGCCGGCCTCGCCACCGCCCCTGCGCTGCGCGACCTCGACGTCGACCTGCGCCTCGGCGTCGCCGCCCGCGCCCTCGACGTCGCCGCGCGGACGGTCACCCTCGACGACGGCAGCGTGCTGAGCGCCGACGAGATCGTCGTCGCCACCGACAGCCACGCCGTCGTCCCGGCGTGGGCGAGCCTCGGGCCCCGCGTCCTGACGCTGCGGACCCTCGACGACGCCCAGCTGCTCACCCGGGCGCTGCGGAACAGCCGGCGGCTCGCCGTGGTGGGCACCGGCTTCCTCGGGCTGGAGGTCGCCGCCACCGCGCGTTCGGTCGGCGTCGACGACGTCACCGTCATCGGCCCGCTCGCGCCCATGGTGACCGCCGTCGGCGCCACGGTGAGCGGCCGGCTGCAGGACCTGCACGAGCAGCACGGCGTGCGCCTCGAGGTCGGCCACCCCGTACAGGGCGCCACTGCGGACGCGAGCGGGGTCACCGTGCGTTTCGGCGGGCGCACCCTGCGGGCGGACGCGACGGTCGTCGCCCTGGGCGCCCGCCCCACCCTGGGCTGGCTCGCCGGGAGCGGGCTCGTCGGCGACCTGGGAATCGTGGTCGACGCCCGCGGGCGCGCCGCCCCCGGCGTGCACGCCGTCGGCGAGGTCTGTGCCTGGCCCGACCGCGACGGACGGCACCGTCGGGTCGAGCACCGCCAGAGCGCCGGCGACCAGGCGCGTACCGTCGCCGCCGACCTCCTCGGCGACGCCGAGCCGCTCGACCTCGTGCCGTACTGGTGGTCCGACCAGTACGACGTGCGCATCCAGGCCTACGGCGTCACCGGCCACCAGCGGGACGAGCACTGGCTCACCGGCGACCAGGGCTCCCCCACGTTCGCGCTGGCCCAGCGCGAAAGCGACCTCGTCGGTGGGGTGCTGGGTTGGAACGCCGCCCGGGCGGTGCGGCAGGGGCGGCCGCTGGTCGCCCGCGCGACCCCGTGGCCCACGGCTGCCTGACGGTCAGTCCACGGTGTGGACCCGGCCGTCGGCCGCCGACCGCTCGGCGCCGTCGATCAGCCGGCTGAGGGCGGCGAGGTCGCCCATGCTCGTGCCCGCACCGCCCCGGGCGAGGGTCTCCAGCTCGAGCTGGACCGGTCCGGGGCCGTAGCCGACCGGGGCACCCTCCCCCAGCACCCTGACCGACGGTGCAGCCAGGTCGACGAGGATCTGCCCCTCGCTGCCCATCAGCCGGTACCGGTGCAGCATCGCGGTGCCGCCGGGTCGACCACGTGAGACCAGCAGGGTCACGACGACCCCAGGATGCCAGCGGACGGTGAGCGTCCAGCCCTCGGTCGCCGGGTCGCCCGAGGGCGTGCGCACCGCGTGGACGTCGCCCCGGGGGGGCCCCAGGACGGCCGCCACCGCGTCGAGCGCGAGGATCCCGACGTGACGCAGGTCGCCCTCGGCGGCGGGTCCGTCGCCGAAGGGCACCAACAGCTCGCCGTGCAGGGCGTGTGGGAGCCCCAGCTCACCGGACCGCACCACGGCGGCCAGCGAGACAACCCCGGGATGGAAGCGCGCGTGGTAGGCCGCGCGCCACCCGGCGGCGCGGGGGTCGGAGGCCAGGGCGGTCAGCCGCTCGGTGCCCAGGAGCACGGCCTTGTCGAGGAGCACCGGCTTGTCGAGACGCACCGGGGCGGCGGGGTTCGGGCCGGGCCGGGCGTCGAGCAGCACCTCGAGCGCGTCCGGGTCGAGGCACGCCACGACGGCGTCGGCCCCGGCGAGCGCCGTCGACAGGTCCGCCACCGTCGGGACGCCCAGGGACGCCGCCAGCTCGGCCGCGCGCGCGTGGCCGTCGGCCTGGGGTGGGCCGGGCCACACGCCGCTGATCCCGAGGAGGTCGCTCGCCGCGATCCCCGGCGCGAACATGTCGCGCTGATGGTGGCGGCCGGCGGCTTCCCCCGCGGCGCCGGCCAGGAGTACGCGCGTGGTCATCGGCCCACCGCCACGCTCTGACCCGTGCGGGCCGAGCGCTCGACCGCCTCGGCGACGGCCGTGGCGTGCACGGCGAGGTCGGGGTGCGGGTCGACGGCGGCGCCTTCGTCGACGGCCGCCGCGAACGCGGCCAGCTGCCGCCGGAAGGGGTCGGAGCCCGGCACGGCTCGGGGCCCGGAGGCGCCGGTCGTGTAGGCCACCAGCCCCTCGTCGCCATGGGTGCGCACCAGCGTGCCGCCGTCACCGTGGACGACGATCTCGAACCGCGACGTGGTCCGCGGCCGTTCGCCCCGGCTGATCTCGCACACCGCCGTGGCCCCCGACTCGGCGACGAGCGTGCTGCACAGGTAGTCGTCGATGGCGAGCGCGGCCGACGTGAGGGGCTGCCCCACGGCATACACCGAGGCGATCGGCGAGCCGAGCCACCACCGGGCCAGGTCGTAGAGGTGGACGCCGTTGTGGAACGCGTGGCCTCCGGAGCGCGCGGGGTCGAGCACCCAGGCCGACCACCCACCCCAGATCCAGCCGCCGGTGATGGCGATGCGCACGGCGCGCACCGTGCCGAGTCGCCCCGAGGCGATGACCTCGTGCACGGTGCGGGCGTAGTCGGCGTGCCGGTGGGTGTGGCCCACCAGCAGCACCCGCCCGGCCGCGGCGAACGCGTCGGCCACCGAGCGGGCGTCAGCGGCCGACAGGGCCATGGGCTTCTCCAGGAGCACGTGCTTGCCGGCGGCGGCGGCCGCCCGCGCCAGCTCGGCGTGGGTGTCGTTCGGGGTGCAGACGACCAGGGCGTCGACGTCGTCGGACGCCAGGAGGTCGGCCACGTCGGGCACGACCCGCGCACCCCACGCCGCTCCGAACCGGGCGGCCGCGGACGCGTCCCGGTCGGTCACGGCCACCAGCCGGACGTCCGGGAGGGCGGCCGCGGCGGCCGCGTGCGAC
This sequence comes from uncultured Actinomycetota bacterium, assembly GCA_963752705.1. GTDB lineage: Bacteria > Actinomycetota > Actinomycetes > Actinomycetales > Dermatophilaceae > Lapillicoccus. Next base: position 1,127,103 of record CAVVZM010000003.1, on the reverse strand, counting down.
CCCGCGATGAACCCGGCTCCGACGAGGGCGACCCGCACGCGACCGTCCTCCCGACGCTCTTCCGGCTATTGTGGAACACCATTCCAGGTTGGTGCGAGCGGACGCAAGAGGCCGCGTGGCGAGGCCCGCCGCGCGCCGAGGCCCTGCTTAGATGAGGCACCGCGACGCGCGAGGAGAGCGCCCATGCCCGACGAAGAGCGGGGCAAGAGCAACTACCACACCCACGCACTGGCGCGAGGGCTGCTCGTGCTGGAGACGGTGGCCGGCCGGCGCGATCCCGCCACCCTGACCGAGATCCACGAGTCGAGCGGCCTGCCGAAGAGCACCATCGTCCGGCTGCTGAGCGCTCTCGTCGACGAGGAGTACCTCGTGCGCGTCGACGACCGCCCGTCCTACCGGCTGGGCCACAAGGTCATGGCGCTGGCCCATGCCTTCGTCGACGCCCTGAGCGTGCCCGACCTCGCCCGCCCCTACCTCGCCGCCCTCGCCGCCGAGACGCGGCAGACGGCCAACCTCGCGGTCCTCGACGGCGTCAACGTCATCCACGTCGCCGTCGAGCACCCGGTGCGACCGCTGCGCTACGACGCCAGCGTCGGTGACCGCGCGGTTACCTACGGCACCGGGCTGGGCAAGGTGCTCCTGGCGGCACTGCCGGAGGCCGAGGTGGCGTCCCACCTGCCGCCGCCGCCCTGGGTCCCGTCCACCCCCACGACGATCACCAGCCCGAAGCAGCTCACCGCGGCCCTCGCCGCCGTGCGCTCGCAGGGGTATGCGTACGACGACGAGGAGTGGGACCGCGGGCTGCGCTGCCTCGCCGTCCCCGTCGCGGTGAACGGCACCACGCTCGCGGCGCTCAGCATCTCGGGGGCGGCCGGCGAGTTCTCCGACGACGAGCGGCCGGCCTTCCTCGAGCTCCTGCGCAGCACCGCCGCCGCCCTGGCGGACGACCGCACCATCGGCGCCGCCCTGACCTCCGCCCCCAGCCCCCGCGGCTGACCCCGCGGCTGACCCCGCGGCCGCCACCCCGCCGGCGACGCCAAGTCGCAACATGGAACGTCTTGCCATGTCGTGACGCCGACTTCTACGATGACTCCACCGCGGGCCGGTCGTCCCCCTGACGACGACGCCCTGTCGCCCGTCGCCCCGCACCGGGTGTCGCGACGGCCGCTGGTCCGTGCCCTTGTCCGAGCACCCGAGCACCCGAGCACCCGAAGGAGCCGACTATGACCCGAGGCACGATGTCGGGAGTTCTCAGCGTGGCGGCGGTCGGGGTCCTGGCCCTCGCCGCCTGTTCCCCCCCTCCGGCCGCCGACGGGAGCGGGAGCGGGAGCTCGACGGCCTCCGCCGGCGGCGGGAGCTCGACCAAGGCCCTGACCGTCTGGCTGCAGCAGAAGCCCGACACCGCCAGCCCGCTCCTCGGCGGCACGGCGGGCAACGGGCAGATCATCACCCCCGTGCTCGACCAGCTCGTCAACATCGCGGCCGACGGCACCCTGGAGCCGCGCGCGGCCGCCAAGTGGGAGCTCGCGTCGGACGCGAAGACCCTGACCCTCACCCTCGCCGACCAGAAGTGGTCCGACGGCAAGCCGTTCACGGCCGACGACGTGCTCTTCACGCTGAACCTCTACGTCAACCCGGCGGTGAAGTCCCCGATCGGCAGTGTTCTCAAGCCGATCGCGGGCTACGAGGAGGTGCAGTCCGGAGCGGCGAAGGAGCTGTCCGGCGTCACCAAGGTCGACGACCGGACAGTCAAGATCGCCCTGAAGACCCCGGACGTCGGGTTCATGTACACGCTGTTCGGCGCGACGATCTACCTGCTGCAGAAGGACACCATCGGCAAGGAGGACCCCGCCACGGTCGCGTCCTCCCCCATCTGGGTCACGCCCGGCAAGGTGCCCGGGCTCGGCCCGTTCACGCTGACCGCCTACTCCGCCGGTCAGCGCGCGGAGTTCACCCGCAACCCCAACTTCCGCAAGCCGGTCGCCTTCGAGAAGCTCAACGAGGTCCTCGTCAGCCAGGACGTCGCGACGCAGCAGATGTCCTCCGGCGAGATGGACCTCACCCTGGTGGCGGCCACCGACGTCAAGACCGTGCAGGGCATGCAGGGCGTCAAGACCGCCAGCAACGAGGTGCCGGGCTTCGACCGATACACGGTCAACCAGCGGAAGGAGTACCTCAAGAACCCCAAGGTGCGGCAGGGCCTGCTGACGGCCATCGACCGCGCCGGCATCATCTCGTCGGTGTACGCGGGGGCGGCCAAGCCGATCAACACCTCGTTCACGTCACCCAAGGTGAGCAAGGACGGGTTCAACACCTACGCGTACGACCCCCAGAAGGCCAAGCAGCTGCTGACCGAGGGCGGCTGGGACTTCAACCAGGAGTTCGTCATCCGCGAGGTCAACAACAACGCGCAGCGCGCCTCCGTCGACCAGGTGGTCCTGAAGAACCTGCAGGACATCGGCGTCAAGGCCAGCATCAAGCCGGTCGACCAGGCGCAGCTGACCGACATGCTGACCAAGGGCGACTACGACGCCCTCCTCTACGGCGGCGGCATCTACGTGGCCGACCCGGAGACGAACATCCCGATGATCACCTGCGCCAACGCCTACCCCAAGGGCGCGAACCTGCCGAACTACTGCAACCCGCAGGTCGACAGCCTGCTCGCCCAGGCGTCGACGACCATCGACGAGAAGCAGCGGAACGCGATCCTCACCCAGGCCGGGAAGCTGGAGAACGCCGACGTCTCGCACCTGTGGATCGCCCAGCCCACCCGGGTCTACGCCTACAGTCCCAAGATCACCGGTGGCATCCGCGGCGGGGACGGCATGGCCGCCGCGCTCATGTCCGTGCAGGACTGGACGGTGAAGTGAGGCGCCACGCCTGACCCACCACCCCGGTATGCCGCGAGGAGCCCGAGACCCGCATGGTGCGTTACGTCCTGACCCGGTTCACCACGATGGTGCTGGTGCTGCTCGTCGTGTCGGTCGCGCTGTTCTCGCTGAGCCACGCGGCCCCGGGCGGGCCGCTCGCCTCCCTGGTGCCTCCCGACCTCGTCGGGGACTCCGGGCCGCTCATCGAGGCCAAGACCAAGGAGTTCGGGCTCGACCAGCCGTTGCCGGTGCAGTACCTGCGCTGGGTCAGCCACATCGCGGTCGGTGACCTCGGGACGTCGTTCCAGTACAACCGGTCGGTGGCCTCCCTCATGGCCGAACGGATCGTGCCGACCCTGGAGCTGATGGGCCTGGGGCTGGTCCTGGGCAACCTCCTGGCCCTGTTCCTCGGGATGGTGCAGGCCTCCCGCAAGGGCACGGCCGCCGACTACGGCATCGGCACGGTCTCGCTGGTGCTCATGTCGACGCCCGCGTTCTTCTTCGGCATGGTCGCGATCTACGTCTTCTCGGCCCGGCTCGGGGTCCTGCCGTCGTCGCAGATGAGTACGCCCGGCGACGGCACCTCGGTCGACCTCCTGCGTCACCTCGTCCTGCCGGTGGGGGTGCTGGCCGTCGTCCAGTGCGCGGTGATGACCCGCTACGTGCGCGTCGGCCTGCTCGAGGAGCTCTCCGGGGACTACGTGCGGACGGCGCTGGCCCAGGGCGCCACCCGGCGGCAGGCGCGGCGCAAGGCGCTGCGCAACACCCTCGGCCCGCTGGTCACCGTCGTCATGATCTCCGTGCCGACGCTGCTCGGCGGCGCCGTGGTGCTCGAGGCGGTGTTCTCCTGGCCGGGCATGGGCTCGCTGGTCCTGGCCGCCATCGACTTCCGCGACTACCCGATCATCCTGGCCTTCGGCATGATCGTCGCGCTGCTCGTGGTGCTCAGCAACTTCGTCGCCGACATCCTCCTGTCGGTGCTCGACCCGCGGGTGAGGCTGCAGTGAGCGAGCCCGCCATCACCGGCCTCGACAGTGGCGACACCGCCGCTCGCGCCGCCCGGGCCGAGGTCACGGCCGCCGACACCGCGGCGGAGCGCTCGGGTGGCGGCGAGGCCACGCGTACGCCGCGCAGCCCGGCGCAGCTCGCCCTGCGCCGCTTCTGGTCCAACCTCGGGGCCCGGGTGTCGGTGGTGGCCCTCGTCCTCATCGTCCTGGCCGTCGCCGTCGGCCCCTTCATCCTGGGCATCGACCCCGACGCCCAGAACCTCACCGCCAGCCGTCAGCCCCCGGGGAACGGCCACCTGCTCGGCACCGACCTGCTCGGTCGCGACGTCCTGGCCCGGCTGCTGGCCGGCGGGCGTGTCTCGATCCTCGTGGGGCTGGCCACGGCGGCCTCCGCGCTGGCCTTCGGGACCGTCGTCGGCGTCGTCGCCGGCAGCGCGGGAGGTCGCATCGACTCCCTGCTGATGCGCATCACCGACATCTTCATGGCTGTCCCGTCGCTGCTCGTCGTCATCGTCTGCGGGGGGATCCTCGGCCCGTCGATCGGCCTGCTCGTCGGCCTCATCGCCGCCTTCGCCTGGCCGACCTCGGCGCGCATCGCCCGCTCGGTGGTGCTCAGCGTGCGCGAGCTGGACTTCGTCAAGGCGGCCACGGCGGCGGGCACCCGGCGGCCGACGATCATGCGTCGCCACCTGCTGCCGGCGGTGGTCCCCCAGGTCACCGTCAGTGGGGCGATGCTCGTGGCGACGGCGATCCTCTCCGAGGCGGCGCTCTCCTACCTCGGCCTGGGCGTCGTTCCGCCGCAGGCCTCCTGGGGCAACATGCTGCAGAGCGCCCAGTCGTTCACCGTCATCTCCTCGATGCCGTGGCTGTGGCTCTCCCCCGGTCTGGCGATCATCCTCACCTCGGTGTCGGTCATCTTCATCGGCGACGGCATGCGCGACGCCCTCGACCCGAAGGCCAGCCGATGAGCCTGCTCGAGGTCCGTGACCTCAGCGTCGAGTTCGACACCCTCGACGGCCCCGTGCACGCAGTGCGCCACCTCTCCTACGCGCTCGAGGCCGGCGAGGCGCTGGGCATCGTCGGTGAGTCGGGCTCCGGCAAGACGGTGTCGGTGCTGACGCTCATGCGGCTGCTGCCCCCCAACGCCCGGGTCACCGGTGGGCAGGTCCTCCTCGACGGCACCGACGTGCTGCGGCTGTCCGAGCGCCAGATGCGGGGCGTGCGCGGCCGGCGGGTCAGCATGGTCTTCCAGGACCCCATGACCGCCCTGAACCCCGTCGAGCGGATCGGCACCCAGGTCGGCAACACCGTGTCGTACCACGACCGTTCGGCCAGCCGGCAGCAGGTCAGGCGTCGCGTCGTCGAGACCCTCGAGTCCGTCGGCGTCCCCGACGCCGCCCGACGCGCCGACCAGTACCCCCACCAGTGGTCCGGCGGCATGCGGCAGCGGGCCGTCATCGCCATGGCGCTCATCAACGAGCCGGAGCTCATCGTCGCCGACGAGCCCACCACCGCCCTCGACGCGACCGTGCAGGCGCAGGTGCTCGACGTCCTGCGGCAGGCCCGGGCCGACCGCGGGTGCTCCCTCATCCTCATCTCGCACGACCTCGGCGTGGTGCGCGAGGTGGCCGACGACGTGCTCGTCATGTACGCCGGTAGCACGGCGGAGAACTGCGACCGCGAGACGATCTTCACCGATGCCCGGCACCCCTACACGCGCGCGCTGATCCGCGCCCGCCCGGGCTGGGGACCGCGTACGGAACGGCTGTTCACCATCGCCGGCCGCCCACCCGACCTGCTCGGCGTCCCGCAGGGCTGTCCCTTCGAGCCCCGCTGCACCGAGTCGCACGGGCTGGCGGCGTGCCGGACCACGGTGCCGCCCCCGTTGGAGGTCGGCCCGGACCACGTCGCCGCCTGCCACCGGGCCCCCGAGCTCGAGCACCTCGCCGAGCTCGAAGCCGTGGCGTCCGACGGAGGAGTGGCATGACGACCGGACCGGACGCCACCACCCGGGTGCTCGACGTCGCCGACCTCAAGGTGCACATCCCGGTACGCCTGGGCCTGCGCCGGGCGACGGTCAAGGCCGTCGACGGCGTGAGCTTCTCGGTCGACCGCGGCCGGACCCTCGGTGTGGTCGGCGAGTCGGGCTGCGGGAAGTCGACGACCGCTCGTGCCGTGATGCGGCTGGAGGAGCCGACCGGCGGGTCCGTGCGGCTGCTGGGCGAGGACATCACGCACCTCTCGGGCGAGGCCATGCGCCGGATGCGGCGGCACTGCCAGATGGTGTTCCAGGACCCCTACTCCGCGCTCAACCCCCGGCTGACGGTCGGCCAGATCGTCGCGGAGCCCATGCAGGCGCAGGGGGTGCCGCGGGACGAGATCACCGCTCGGGTCGAGGAGCTGCTCGACCTCGTGGGACTGCAGCCCCGCCACCGGTATGCGTTCCCGCACCAGTTCTCGGGCGGGCAGCGGCAGCGCATCGGCACGGCACGCGCCCTCTCGACACATCCCGAGGTGCTCATCCTCGACGAACCGGTGTCGGCCCTCGACGTCTCCGTGCAGGCGCAGGTCGTCAACCTGTTCCGCGACCTGCAGGACCAGTTCGACATGGGGATGATCTTTATCTCGCACGACCTGTCGGTGGTGCGGCACGTCTCGGACGACGTCGTCGTCATGTACCTCGGGCAGATCGTCGAACGCGGCCCCGCCGAGGCGGTGCTCACCACGCCCCACCACCCCTACACCGAAGCGCTCATCTCCGCCGCGCCGGGCCACGACGACGGAGGGCACCGACGGGAGCGCATCGTCCTCACGGGCGAGGTCCCCTCCCCCGTCGACCCGCCCACCGGGTGCCGGTTCCGGTCCCGCTGCTGGAAGGCGACCGCGGAGTGCGAGCAGGAGCCCCCGCTCGCCGTCCCGGACGGCGGCAACCACGAGGTGGCCTGCTTCCACCCGAAGGTCTAAGGCCGTCGCCGGCCCGGCCCGGCCCGGCCCGGCGTGCAGCTTCCCGGACATGTCTGAGTAGTTGCGGCCCTATTGGCTCAGAACGCTGCCACTTCTCGGACATGTCTGAGACGTTGCGCCCCTTCAGCGCGGAACGGCTCCCACTTCTCGGACATGTCTGAGAAGTAGCGCGGGCGTGAGCGGCGTCAGACCGCGGTGGAGCGACCGGTGACGTGGGTCGTCAGGCGGCCGACGGGACCGAGGTCCACGACCATGACGTCGCCGTCGGTGAGGTAGGTGCCCGTCGTCGCCCCGACCCCGGCCGGCGTCCCCGTGAGGATGACGTCGCCCGGCTGCAGCGTGAACAGCCGCGACGCGAACGCCACCAGCTGCCGGCAGTCGTGGATCATGTCGGCCGTCGAGCCGTCCTGCTTGAGCTCGCCGTTCAGGGTCAGCCGCACCGGCAGGTCCTGCGGGTCGGGCACCTCGTCGGCGGTGAGGATCCAGGGGCCGATCGGCGCGGCGCCGTCGGACCACTTCCCCTCCAGCCAGTCGAAGAACCCGGCCCACGCGTTGACGTCGCGGTCGTAGCCGACGGCGAGGGAGCGCAGCGAGATGTCGTTGCTCGCCGCATACCCGAACACATGGTCCAGAGCTCCCTCCTCGGCGATAGCCCGGCCACCGGTGCCGATGACGATGCAGAGCTCGGCCTCCCAGTCGGCGGCGGCGGAGATCTCGGGGATCTCGTAGGTCGCCCCGTCGCCGATCACCGAGGTCGCGGGCTTCATGAACAGCTTCGGGGAGACCCGGCCGGGGTCGACGCGGGTGCCGCCCCCCTCGAGGATGTGCTCCTGGTAGTTCGTGGCGACACACAGCACCTTCGGCGGCGCGAGCACCGGCGCGAGCACCGTCAGGTCGGCCCACGCGTACGACGCCCGGGACGGCCCGTCGGCGGGCTCGTCGCCCGACACGACCCCGAGCAGGTCGCCGTCGCCGAGGTCCTCCACGCGGGCGCCGTCGTCGACCACCCGGCCGTGGCCCATCGTGCCGTCAGGGCGCCGGTACGTGCTGAGACGCATGGATCTCCTTGCGTGAGAGGGGTTTCAGGGTGCTCAGCGGCGCGGAAGGGCGCCCTGGGCGACGAGCTGGCGCACCGCGTCGGCGGCGGCATCGACCGTGCGGTCGATGTCGGCCTCGGTGAAGGACCCCGAGACGTGCATCCGCTTCATGGGGATGGGGAGCATGAGGAAGCCCCGGTCGATCATCGCCCGGTGGAAGGCGCGGCTGGCGGCGGCGTCGTTGGCCATGAGGTCGCGGTAGCCGTGCGCCTCGCCGGGGATGAAGTACGTCGTGAAGGTGCCGCCGAACCCCTGGATGCGGGCCGCCACGCCGGCGTCGTCGAAGACCCCCTGCAGCCCCGAGCGCACCCGCTGGCCGAGGGCGTGCGTCCGCGTGTAGAACTCCGGGTGCGACGACAGGTAGTCGATGGTGGCAAGCCCGGCCGCACAGGCGACGGAGTTGCCGTTGAAGGTGCCCATGATGGCGACCTGGCCGCCCTGGGCCGGCTCGGCCTCGCGCATCACGGCGGCCGACCCGCCGACCCCGCTCACGGCATACCCGTTGCCCATCGCCTTGCCGAACGTCGTCAGGTCGGGCATCACGCCGGCGACGGACTGGAAGCCGCCGAGCGCGTGCCGGAAGCCGGTGATGACCTCGTCGAAGATGAGGACGCTCCCCCGGGCGGCGGTGAGCTCGCGCAGGCCCTCGAGGTAGCCCTGGGCCGGCAGCAGGGCGCCGACGTTGTGCGGGATGGGCTCGACGATGACGCCCGCGATCTGGTCGGGGTGCTCGTCGAAGAGGGCCGTCAGCGACCCGAGGTCGTTGTACTCGGCGATCAGGGTCGCCTCGAGCGCGTCGGGCAGGATGCCCGCCGACAGCGGGTCCATGCCGTACGCGCGGTCCGGCGGGGAGATGACGTTGCGGGCCACCGCGTCCGACCAGCCGTGGAACCCGCCCTGCACCTTGACCAGGAGCCGTCGGCCGGTATGCGCGCGGGCGATGCGCACGGCATACGCCACCGCCTCGCTGCCCGTGGTGACGGTGACCATCCGCTCGATGCTCGGGACGATGTCGACGACGGCCTCGGCGAGGCGGATCTCGAGGGTGCTCGTGCCCCAGCCCGTGAGGTCGGGCTCGGTGCGGATCGCGTCGACGACCGCGCCGTCGACGACCGGGTCGTGGTGACCGAGGAGGATCGCCCCGAACGCGGCGTGGTAGTCGAGGTAGCGCTTGCCGTCGACGTCGGTGACGAACGCGCCGTCGGCCGCGGCGATGGTCAGCGGGTCACCGTTGGCGCGGGTGGCGGAGTTGACCACCCCGGCGACGACGCGCTCGGCGCGGACGGCCAGCCCGGTGCTGCGGGTGGTGGTCTCGGCGGTCATGCGTCGGCTCCCGTGGGTAGGTAGGCGATGGCGTCGACCTCGATGCGCACGTCGGGGTGCCCGAAGCCGACGACGACGGTGGTGCGGGCCGGGCGGTGGCCGCCGAACCGGGCCGCGTAGAGCTCGTTGAACCGTGCGAACAGACCGGCGTCGGAGATCCACGCGCCGACCTTGACGACGTCGGCGAGGCTCGCGCCCCCGGCGCGCAGGACCCCCTCGACGTTGTCGAGCGTCATGGTCACCTCACGGTCGAAGTCGCCGCGGTAGACGCTGCCGTCGGGCGCCGACGCGACCTGGCCGGAGACGAACAGCAGGTCACCGGCCCGCATCCCCGGGCTGAGCGGCACGGTGGGCGGCGGGAGGTCCTCGGGGAACACCGCGGTCATGGAGGGACTCCCGACGCTGGGGGGTGGAGTGGGCCGGCGAGGCGGTCCAGGAGACGGAACGCCGTTTCAGGTCACACCCTAACTCGTCGCCCACCGGGGCGGAAGGTTGACGTGAAATCCGGTTCCGTGTAGTCATGAGCCCGTGCTGATCGACGTCCACACCCACGCCATGAACAGCTGTCACTGGGGCTCGGAGTGGGAGGAGCACTGGCAGCCCGTCTACGGCCACGACTGGGTCGACGTCACCCCCGAGGCCTACGACGCGGCGATGGCCGAGGGCGGCGTCGACCTGTCCTTCGTCTTCGGAGTGACCGCCCGCTACGCGGGCATGGACGCGCCGAACGACCACATCGCCGAGTTCGTCCGCCGGTGCACACGCGAGGTCGTCGGGTTCATGGCGCTCGACCCCACCGACCCGGCCGCGCTGGAGCAGCTGCGCGACGGCGTGGCCCGCGGGCTGCGCGGCATCAAGTGCTACCCGGTGCTCGGGCTCTACGACATCCGCGACGAGGCCCTCGACCCGTTCTACGAGGCGGCCACCGAGGCCGGACTGATCCTCCTCTGGCACATGGGCGCCTCGCCCTCGCCGATCGGGAAGCTCGAGCTGTCGAACCCGCTGCTCGTCGACGAGGTCGCCCGCCGCCACCCCGGCCTGGTGCAGATCATCGCGCACCTCGGGCACCCCTGGCAGCGCGAGACGATGACCGTCGTGCGCAAGAACCGCCGGGTCTTCTCCGACATCTCCGCCCTGTGGGCGCGGCCCGCCGACGGCTACCGCGCCCTGGTTCGGGCGCAGGAGTGGGGCGTCGTCGACCGGCTGCTCTTCGGGTCCGACTACCCCATGTGGACGCCGAAGGAGGCGATCGACGGCCTGCGCGAGATCGCGGCCAACCGCATCGAGGGCATGCCCGCGGTGAGCAACGAGCTGCTCGACCACCTGCTGCACGGCGACCACCGCGAGCGGCTGGGCCTGTGACGGCGAACCTCACCGACCTGACCGACCTGCCGACGCCCGCCCTGCTGCTCGACGTCGAGCGCTGCGAGACGAACATCCGCCGGGTGGCGCAGACGTTCTCCGCCAAGGGCATCGGCCTGCGTCCACACATGAAGACGTCCAAGTGCCTCGAGGTCGTCGCGCGGCAAAGGGCGGCGGGGACGGCCGGCTTCACGTGTTCGACCCCGGCCGAGGTCGAGGCGCTAGGGTCCGCCGGGTTCACCGGACTGCTGTGGGCGCACCAGCCGGTCGGCGCGGCCAAGGTCGCCTTCGCCGTCGACGCGGCCGCCCGCTGGGACGTCACCCTCATCGCCGACTCCCTCGCGGTGGCCGGCCCCCTCTCGGCCGAGGCGGTCCGCCGCGGGGTGGAGGTACGCCTCCTGCTCGACGTCGACACCGGCCAGCACCGCACCGGGGTGTCCCCGGAGGAAGCCGTCGCCGTCGGTCGCGGGATCGACGCGCTGCCGGGGCTACGGGTCGTCGGCGTGCTCACCCACGAAGGCCACCTCGGCGGGTTCGGAGCCGACCGCACGGGGCTGGAGACCGCGGGGCGCGGAGTCGGCTCGCTGCTGTCCGACGTCGCGACCCGGCTGCGGGAGGCGGGCGTCGCCGCCGACACCGTGTCGGTGGGGTCGACCCCGGGGATGACCTCGGCCCCGTATGCGCCGGGCGTCACGGAGGGCCGGCCGGGCACCTACGTCTACTTCGACGCCAACCAGGTGCGGCTCGGCAGCGCCACGGTCGACCAGTGTGCGCTCACGGTGCTCGCGCGTGTGGTCTCGCGCCAGCGGGACGGGCACGCGATCATCGACGCCGGGCTCAAGGCGATGAGCTCTGACTCGCTGTCGGCGGAGGTCGGCGCGGGGCTGGTGTGCGACCTCGACGCGAGGCCGATGACGGACGTGACCTTCCCGACCGCCAACGAGGAGCACGGCTTCCTCGCCGGCCCCGGCGTCGACCGGCTCGCCGTGGGCGACCTCGTGCGGGTCATCCCCAACCACGCCTGCGGGACGACCAACATGTGGAGCCGCCTCCACGCGGTGTCCGCGGACGCGGTCGACGTCTGGCCCATCGTCGCCCGCCACTGAGCCACCGAGCCACCGAGCCACCGAGCCAAGAGCTCAGGTCCGCCAGTCGCGCAGGAAGGCCTCCACCTTCGGAGCCGGCATCTCGCAGGGCTTGAGCACGGCTCCCCCGTCGAGCCGCCACACGTTGGCGCTGACGACGTCGGGTCCGCCGAGCTCCTCGGCGTAGAGGCTCACCGACCGACCGCCGGTATGCGTCGTCCGGGTCAGCCCATAGGCCCGACCGTCGACCTCCACCCGGGTCCACCCCTCGGGGATCCGGTCGAGGGCGGCCTCCAGGTCCAGCGGAGCGTCGTCCGTCACCGGACGCCGCGTGCCCCCCACGCGGTGGCGTCGAGGTCGAACGGCTCCGGAGGCAGCCCCGCCCGGCACTGCTCACGGAGGGCCGCGAGGCCGCGCTCGTCGAGGGTCTTCGCATAGTCCCCGGCCGGGCCCACCCCGAAGGTGAAGGGCTCCCACCACTCCTCGAACGTGGCGAAGTGCTTCGTCACCGTCAGCCCGGTCTCCACGACGTCGTGCAGGCCCGCGCCGAGCCACAGCGCCTCGAGGTCACCCTCCCGCGCTCCGACACGCCGGTCCTCGTTCGGGGCCGCGGGGTCGAGCGCGGCCGCCGCCGTCCAGAACGGGCTGAGCGGGCCACGGCGGCCGCCGTGGTCCCAGACGCAGGCGGCCACGACCCCGCCGGGCCGGGCGACGCGCACCATCTCGGCCACGCCGCCGGCGGGGTCGGTCATGAACTGCACGACGAGCTGGGCGAGCACCGCGTCGAACGAGGCGTCGGCGAAGGGGAGGTCCTCGGCGCCGGCCCGCTGCACGTCCACCCCGGGCAGCCGCTGCCGGGCCGCGGCGACGAACGGCTCCGACGGGTCCACCGCCGCCACCGCGTCGGCGCCGACGCGCTGCACCAGCTCGACCGAGAGGGCTCCGGGCCCGCACCCCACGTCGAGCACCCGCATACCGGCCCCGTGCTGCACCCCCGCGAAGTCCGCGAAGGGCTTTGCCAGGGGGTCGGAGAACCGGCCCATGAAGCGTTGGTACACATCACCCGCGACGTCGAACGCCATGGCCCAGTGTCGCGCCCCGGGCGCCGACGTGGGGCCGGAACGAGCGGCTACTACAGGTTGATCATGTGGCCGGCGATGCCCTCGACCGCTTCCTTCATGGCCTCGCTGAGGGTGGGGTGGGCGAAGACGTTGCGGGCGACCTCGTCGGCCGTGAGGTCCCACTTCTGCGCCAGCGTCAGGGCGGGCAGCAGCTCGGTGACCTCGGGTCCGATGAGGTGGGCCCCGAGCAGCTCGTGGTGCTCGGCGTCGGCGACGATCTTGACGAAACCGACGCCCTCGGCCATCCCGCGGGCCTTGCCGTTGGCGGAGAACGGGAACTGCGCGACCTTGACCTCGTGGCCGCGCTCCTTGGCCTGCGCCTCGGTGTAGCCGAACGACGCGATCTGCGGCTGGCAGAACGTCGCCCGCGGGATCATGTCGAAGTCGATCTCGACCGTCTCGGCGTCGGCGATGGTCTCGGCGGCGATGACCCCCATGGCCTCCGCGGTGTGCGCGAGCATGAGCTTGGCGGTGACGTCGCCGATGGCGTAGATCCCGGGCACGTTGGTGCGGCCCCGCGCGTCGACGGCGATGGCCTTGCGGTCGGTGAGCTCGACCCCGGTGTTCTCCAGGCCGTAGCCCTCGACCCGGGGCGCGAAGCCGATGGCCTGCATGACCTTGTCGGCCTCGAGCACGGTGGAGTCTCCGCCGGCCGCCGGGCTGACGGTGACCTTCACCGTGTCGCCGCTGTCGTCGATCGACTCGACCTTCGTGGACAGCAGGACCTTGACGCCGAGCTTCTTGTACTGCTTGAACAGCTCCTTCGACACGTCGATGTCCTCGGTGGGCACCATCCGGTCGAGGAACTCGACGATGGTGACGTCCACCCCGAAGTTCTTCAGCACGTAGGCGAACTCGACGCCGATGGCGCCCGACCCGGCGATGATGATCGACCCGGGCAGCTGGTCGGTGAGGATCTGCTCCTCGTAGGTGACGACCCGCTCCGACAGCGAGGTGCCCGGGATGAGCCGGGTGGTCGCCCCGGTGCCGATGATGAGGTTGTCGAACGTGATCGAGCGCACCGTCTCCTCACGCGACCCCGTGGCCGGCTTCACGTCGAGGGACGTGGGGCCGGTGAGGTAGCCCCAGCCGTCGATCTCCTCGATCTTGTTCTTCTTCATCAGGTAGTGCACGCCCTTGGCGCTCGCGTCGGCGACCGACCGGCTGCGGGCGTGGGTCGGGCCGAAGGACATCGTGGCGTCGCCCTCGATGCCGAACGTCTTCTTCTCCGCGGTGATGATGTGGGCGATCTCGGCGTTGCGCAGCAGGGCCTTGCTGGGGATGCAGCCGACGTTGAGGCATACCCCTCCCCAGTACTTGCCCTCGACGATGGCGACCTTCTTGCCGAGCTGGGCGGCGCGGATCGCCGCGACGTACCCACCCGGACCGGCACCCAGCACCACGACGTCGTAATCAGCCATGCCCTCAGCCTATGGGGCGCCCAGATGCCGCTCACATCACAGGTCGGCACACTCGGCGCGCACAGCGCGTCCCCAGGGGCGACACGGGAGTACCTTCCCCTCCGGAGGCCGCACCGACGCGGCCCACGACCCCGACGTCCTCGACGTCAACGCGGAGGTACTCATGTCGAACGACGCCCCACCCGGCGCTCGACGCCATCACGACGCGCCGCCGGCCAACCGTGGCCTGCTGGCCGTGGCCGTCGTCCTGCTCGCCCTGCCCGTCATCGCCCTCATGCTCGTGAACACCTACGCGAAGAAGGAGCCCGTGCTCTGGGGGTTCCCGTTCTTCTTCTGGTACCAGTTCCTCTGGGTCTTCCTCTGCTCGGTCTGCACGTATGCCGCGTACGTCATCGTGCGCCGGGCGCGCCCGCACCGGCCGATGACGCAGGACGGCACGGAGTTCCTCGACGGCGCCGAGGGTCCGACCTCGACCGAAGGAGGCCGGCGATGAACACCGGAGTCAACGTCGTCGCGCTCATCGTCCTCGTCGTCCTCTTCGCCATGGTCGCGGTCATGGGCTTCTGGGCGTCGCGCTGGCGCCGCCCGCAGAGCATGGAGAGCCTCGACGAGTGGGGTCTCGGCGGCCGGAGCTTCGGCACCTGGGTCACCTGGTTCCTGCTCGGTGGCGACCTCTACACCGCGTACACCTTCGTCGCCGTGCCGGCGGCGATGTTCGGCGCCGGCGCGGTCAGCGGCTTCTTCGCCGTGCCCTACACGATCGTGCTCTACCCGATCATCTTCATCTTCATGTCGCGGCTGTGGTCGGTCAGCCACCGGCACGGCTACGTCACCCCGGCCGACTTCGTCGGGGGCCGGCACGGCTCCCGCGGGCTGTCGCTCGCCATCGCCATCACCGGGTTCGTCGCGACGATGCCCTACATCGCCCTGCAGCTCGTCGGCATCCAGGCCGTGCTCGAGGTCACGGGCGTGGGCGGGTCGGGCAACGTCTTCGCCGCCGACGCGCCGCTGTTCATCGCGTTCCTCATCCTCGCGCTTTACACCTACACCTCAGGGCTGCGGGCGCCGGCGCTCATCGCGTTCGTCAAGGACATCCTCATCTACATCGTCATCGTCGTGGCGATCATCGTCCTGCCGTCGCGCTTCGGCGGCTGGGAGGCGATCTTCGGCGCCGCGGAGAAGAAGATGACCACCCCCAACGCGACGACCGGTGCCGTACCTGGCGCGTTCATCCCCTCGGCCGCCCAGTTCTGGGCCTACGGGTCGCTCGCGCTCGGCTCCGCGATGGCGCTGTTCATGTACCCGCACTCGATCACGGCGACGCTGTCGGCCAAGAGCCGCAACACGATCCGGCGCAACGCCGCGATCCTGCCGGCCTACAGCCTCGTGCTCGGGCTGCTCGCCCTGCTCGGGTGGGTGGCCATCGCCGCCGGCACCAAGCCGATCGGTCTCGACGGCAAGCCCAACAACCAGCTGGTCATCCCCCAGCTGTTCGAGGACACCTTCCCGGCGTGGTTCGCCGGGATCGCGTTCGCGGCCATCGCCATCGGCGCCCTGGTGCCCGCGGCGATCATGTCGATCGCGGCGGCCAACACCTTCACGCGCAACATCTACAAGGAGTGGATCAAGAAGGACGCCACACCGAAGCAGGAGGCCCAGGTCTCCAAGATCGCCTCCCTGCTCGTCAAGGCGTTCGCCCTGATCTTCGTCCTCACCATGGACAAGCAGAACGCCATCAACCTGCAGCTGCTCGGCGGCATCTGGATCCTCCAGACGTTCCCCTCCATCGTGTTCAGCCTCTACACCCGCTGGTTCCACCGGTGGGCGCTGCTCGCGGGCTGGGCCGTCGGCATGGTCTACGGCACCATCGCGGCCTACAACGTCTCGAGCGCGGCGACCCCGCACTTCGGGGGGTCGCTGGCCACCGTGCCGGTCTGGGGCCAGCTGGGCTACATCGCCATCACGGCGTTCGCCATCAACGTCGTCGTCGCCGCGGTGCTCACGCTCATCCTGCGGGCCACGAAGGTGCCGGCCGGGGTCGACTCGACCATCCCCGCCGACTACTTCGCCGACGAGGGCGACCCCAAGGTCAAGCCGCTGTCGACGGCTCCTGAGGACGTCGCTCCGGCCAGGGGGCACTGACCCGGACGCCTGACCCCGCACGACCCGAACGGCCTCTCCGGTCCTCCGGCGGGGCCGTTCCGCGTCCCGCTCCAGGTGCGCTCCGCCGCGACACCCCACGACTTCCCCCGACCCGCTCCCCGCAACTCCCCCGACATGTCTGAGAAGTGGGGGGCAGAGACGGGCTTTCGGCCCCCACTTCTCAGACATGTCTGGGAAGGGGGAGCGAGGGACGGGACATCAGCCCCTACTTCTCAGACATGTCCGAGCAGTGGTGGCCCGGACGCTGCGTGAGGGTGGCGCCGTTCGCCAAGGTCCTGTAACTTACAAGTCAATGACAAGTTCCCGGTTCGCCACCATCGCCCACGACCTGCGCGAGCGCATCGCGCTCGGGGAGTTCGGCGAGACGGGCGCGATGGACTCCGAGGCCCAGCTCGGCAGCCGGTATGCCGTCTCGCGCCCCACGGTGCGCCGGGCGCTGGAGACCCTGCGCGACGAGGGGCTGGTCGAGTCCCGCCACGGGGCCGGCTGGTTCGTCACCGGCGCGGCCTTCCACCAGCGGCTGGCCATCGGCAGCTTCCGGCACGCCGCCTCCGCCGTGGCCGAGGCCGGCAAGACGCTGGAGCGCCGGGTGGTCGAGTTCGGCTACCGCCGATCCCCCACCTCCCTGGCCGCCACCCTCGGGGTCGACGTCGACGCCGACGTGCTGCACGCCCGGTCGGTGCGCACGGTCGAGGGCGAGGGCCTCGACGTCGTGCGCGAGTGGGTCCCCGCCGCGCTCGCCGGCGCCATCAGCCGCGACGCGGCGACCCGGCCCGGCATCTGGGAGACGCTCACCCGCCAGGGCCACCGGATCAGCACCGTGCGCCAGGTCGTGACCGCCGGCCTCGCCAGCGACGCCGACGCCGACCTGCTCGGCGTGACCGCCGGCGAGGCGCTCCTGCTCGTGCGCCGGGTCGCCACCGACGCCGGGGGCCGCGTCCTCGCGGTCGCCGACCACCGCTACCTCGCGCAGCGCTTCGCGCTCGAGGTCGAGTTCAACTCCGGGCCGGCCGGCAGCACCGTGCCGACCTCGGAGCCCACCGGCATCCATGCCGTCCCCACCCCGGCCCGGCCCGGGCATACCAAGGAGCACATCGCATGAAGGTCCTCGTCACCGGCGGCGCCGGGTTCATCGGCTCGAACTTCGTCCTGCGCACCCGCGCGACCCGCCCCGACTGGCAGCTCACCGTGCTCGACGCGCTGACGTATGCGGGCAACCGCGCCTCGCTCGCGCCGGTCGAGGACGAGATCACGTTCGTCGAGGGCTCGGTCGCCGACGCCGACCTCGTCGACCGGCTCGTCGCCGACACCGACGTCGTCGTCCACTTCGCCGCCGAGTCGCACAACGACAACAGCCTCGACGACCCGTGGCCCTTCATGGAGGCCAACATCGTCGGCACGTTCCGGCTGCTCGAGGCCGTGCGCCGCCACGGCAAGCGGATCCACCACATCTCCACCGACGAGGTCTACGGCGACCTCGAGCTCGACGACCCCGAGCGCTTCTCCGAGTCGACCCCCGTCAACCCGTCGAGCCCCTACTCCGCGTCCAAGGCGAGCGCCGACCTGCTGGTGCGGGCCTGGATCCGGTCCTTCAAGATCGACGCCACCCTGTCGAACTGCTCCAACAACTACGGACCCCGCCAGCACGTCGAGAAGTTCATCCCGCGGCAGATCACCGGCATCCTCGAGGGCGTCAAGCCCAAGCTCTACGGCGCCGGCGCCAACGTGCGCGACTGGATCCACGTCGACGACCACAACGACGCCGTCGTGGCGATCATCGAGCAGGGCCGGCTCGGCGAGACCTACCTCATCGGGGCCGACGGCGAGATGAACAACCGCGACATCATCGCCCTCATCCTCGAGCTGACGGGCAAGCCGGCCGACTGGTTCGAGCACGTCAACGACCGGCCGGGCCACGACCTGCGCTACGCCATCGACTCGAGCAAGCTGCGCGCGGAGACGACGTGGCGCCCGCAGTACCAGGACATCCGGGCCGGACTCACGCAGACCATCGAGTGGTACCGCGACAACGAGGCCTGGTGGAAGGGCGCCAAGGCGGAGACCGAGAAGGTCTACGAGCGCCTCGGTCGCTGACCCTCCGCGGGCGGCCGCTCCGGAAGGGTGGGCATCGCCTCCACCGCCTCCTCGTTGTCGAGCCCGGTGACCTCGAGGAGGTCGACGACGAGTGAGCGGATCTGCACGAGCAGCACGTCGATGCTGATCGTGCCGCGTGGGAGCCGGGCCGTCGACTCGCCGACCGCGGCGATGCCGGCCCGGGCCATCGCGGCGGGGGCGTTCTCGGCCAGCACCCGGGCCATGATGTCGGTCGCGTCTGCGAGCTCGTCGAGGACGCCGGCGTAGGCCGGGGGCACGTTCAGGTGCCGGTTGGCCGTGACGGCGACCCGCCGACAGAGCACCCGGGTGCTGCGCATCGCGCGGTCGAGGGGCTCGACGAGGTCGGCCACGGTACGCACGCTGTTGCGGTCACCGCGCCGGAACGGAGACGACGCGATGACGGCCAGCCCCTCGTCGGCCGCGGCCCGCAGCTCGCGCAGCGGTACGTCGGTGGCCCGGGCGGAGGCCAGCACCCGCGCGGCCCGCTGGACGTCACCGTCGCGCAGGCACTGCGCCGCGTCGCGGACCAGGTCGGCGATGGTGCCCACGACGAGGGCCGCCTGGGTGCGGGGGCGTCGCAACGGGGCGGCGGGCACCACCGCGGCCGCGAGCAGCGCGACGCTGCCCCCGATGACCGCGTCGAACCAGCGGGTCAGGCCCGCGCCAGGCGTGGCCACGAAGGCGACGACGAAGATCGACTGCACGACGGCCTGGGTGACCAACAGGCCACCGGCGTCGACGAGCAGCGCCGCCGACATGGCACAGACGACGATGACGCCGATCTGGACCGCGCCGCTGCCGAAGAGGCTGAGGAAGACGTCGGCGATGGCCACCCCGACGGCGACACCCACGGTGATCTCGGCCACCTTGCGCAGCCGCTGGGCGTAGCTCGTGCCCAGCGCGACGACCGCGACGATGGGCGCGAACACCGGTGCCTGGTGGTGGAAGACGTTGGCCGCGAGGAACCAGGCCAGCGCGGCGGCGATGGCGCACTGGCCGATGTGCCAGCCCTTGCTGCGCACCCGGCGCACCCGGGCGCGCGCCGAGACCCGGCTGCGCTCCCACGCCCGGTCCATGACCGCGTTGATGCGCCGTTCCGCGGACTCCTGGGCGTTCGCGGCCGGCGTGGTCATGGCGCCGATCCTCCCACCCCGCCGCCGGGGGGCGACGCTGCTGTCAGGCGACCGCCGGGAGGCGCTTGATGGCGTTGAAGAGGTCGCTGTTGAGGAAGACCGGATCACCGACCTCGAGGTGGGGCAGGTGGGTGAGGATCTGCGAGAACAGCGCCCGCAGCTGAGTTCTGGCGATGCCGTTGCCGAGGCAGTAGTGGATGCCGCCACCCCCGAAGGCGATGTGCGGCCGGCGGGGACGCTGCAGGTCGAACCGGGCGGGGTCCTCCCAGACCGACTCGTCGCGGTTGCCGGAGCAGTAGAAGAGCACGACCTGGTCCCCCGCCCGGATGTGCTGGCCGCCGAGCATCGTGTCCCGGGTCGCGTTGCGCGTGAAGTGGATGACGGTGGCCGCGTGGCGCAGGAACTCGTCGATGGACACGCCGATCCGCCCGTCGAAGTCCTCCGCGAGCCAGTCCCGCTGGTCGGGGTGCTTCCACAACGAGACGATGGTCTGGCTGGTCGTCTGCTTCGTCGTGTCGTTGCCCGCGATGCTCAGCAGCAGCATGACGGAGCCGAGCTCGGCCTGGGTCATCGGTCGCCCGTCGAACCGCGCCTCGGCGAGCGCGGTCGCGACGTCGTCGGCCGGGTGCCGCCGCCGGTGCTCCACGAGCTCGGCGCCGATCCCCTGGAGGGTCGTGAGGGCATCCCGGACGAAGTCGAGCGGGGACACCCCCGGCGGCAGGACGTCGGGGTCGTGGGAGCCCACGACGTTGTTGCCGGCGCGCACGAAGGGCTCGAGGAGGCTGTCCGGTACGCCGATCATGTCGGCGACGGTCAGCATCGGCAGGTGTGCGGAGAGGTCGCGGACGACGTCGAAATCCCCCACGCCGACGAGGCGGCCGACGATCTGCTCGGCCCGGGTGTTGATCTGGTCGGTGAGCCGGGCCACCGACCTCGGCGTGAAGGCCTTGCTCATGACCTGCCGGTAGCGGGTGTGGTCCGGCGGGTCCATGAGGATGAAGGTCGGCGCGGGCCGGTAGGCCGGGTGCTGGGCCCGCATGAGGATGCCCCCGGTGTCGAGGCTGGAGCCGTAGAGCTCGTGCTGGTGGCTGGCCGTGGTGATGTCGGCGTGGTTCACGACGGCCCAGAACCCCTCGCGCCAGTACTCCCTGGGCACCTCCGGGGTGTCGCGGGGCGGGTGCCAGCTGACGGGGGCGTCACGGCGCAGCCGGGCGAAGGTCTCGTCGCGGACGTCGAAGGGCTGCGCCCAGAACTCGCTGGAGCTGAGGTCCTCGTCGCTGAACGGTCGGTCCACGACGAGCGGCTCGGGTGCGGCGGACATGGGCGCTCCTGGTCAGGCGGGTGGCTGGGCGGGTGGGGTGGACGGTGTACGCGCGGTGGGTGGGTGCAGGACGAGGGGAGCCAGCGGCGTACCCGCCGGGTAGGTCGAGGCGAAGAGGTGCTCGGCCCCGGGCACGAGGTCGACGGGCACCGGTGTGCCGACCGGGCCGTCGGAGCGTCCGGTCGCCACGACGACCCACTCGCCGCGCTCGTCGGTGACGCTGAGCTCGAGCCCGTCGTCGACGAGGCGGACCCACGGGTCGCCGATGCGCACGTCCAGCAGTCCGTCGTGGGCGCGGAACGTCACCCGTCCCTCGAACCGCCACCCCCGGCCGGCTGCGGTCGCCGAGGCGTCCGACGTCTCCGTCCCGGAGGCGGGGAAGACGAACGCACCGCCCTCCTCGTGGGCGCCCTCGTCGGCGACGATGCTCCCGCCGACCGCGCGCACGTAGCCGACGAAGCTGGCCTTGACGCCCCAGGCGAGCGAGGTGACCGGCGCCGGCCCGACCGCGGGGTCCTCGACGAGCCTGAGCGACCCCGCCGGGCACGAGCCCACGGCCGACCGGGCGTCGAGGGTGTCGCCCTCCTCGCGCAGCAGCCGCATGACCCCGTCGTCACCGACCTCGAAGTGCTCAGGTGCGATGGACTCGCAGATGCCCATGCCCGAGCAGCGTCCCCGGTCGACGACGATCCGCACCCCGTGGCCCCCTCGGTCGGCCGGTCGCCACACGGTCTCGGGCCCCGGTGTGACGACACTAGACCCCGAATGCCCCAGCTTGCGGGGGTATGCGGTGAATCGCCAGCCGAGGGGTCGGCTGCGTCAGAGCTCCGTCAGAGCTCCGTCAGAGCTGGGGGAACCAGATGCCGATCTCGCGCTGGGCCGACTCCGGCGAGTCCGAGCCGTGGACGATGTTCTGCTGCACCTTCAGGCCCCAGTCGCGGCCGAGGTCGCCGCGGATCGTCCCGGGCAGCGCGGCGGTCGGGTCGGTGGCCCCGGCCAGGGCGCGGAAGCCCTCGATGCAGCGGTGCCCCTCGATGACGACCGCGGTCACCGGGCCGGACGACATGAACTCCACGAGCGGCTCGTAGAACGGCTTGCCCTCGTGCTCGGCGTAGTGACGGGCCAGGCGCTCGCGGTCGGGCGTCAGGATGTCGAGGGCGACGAGGGCGTACCCCTTCGCCTCGATGCGTCCCAGCACCTCCCCCGTCAAGCCGCGCGAGAAGCCGTCAGGCTTGACCAGGACCAGGGACCGCTCCGTCGTCGTCACGGCGCGAGCCTAGCGGGCGCCCCGGGAGGGCCGTCACCTCAGACCGACAGCAGCCGCACCATCTCCGCATACCCGCGCTGTCGGGCGTGCTGCAGGGCGGTCAGCCCGGTGCGGTCGCGCACCGAGCGGTCGACGCCGGCCTCGACCAGCCGGGCGACGACCCGCTGGTGCGCGGCGTCGCCGTGGCCGAGGATCACTGCCTCGAGGAGGGCGGTCCAGCCCAGGGTGTTGACGTGGTCGAGGGCGATGCCCGCCCGGATCACCCGGTCGACGATGGCGAGGTAGCCCCGGTCCGCCGCCCGGATCAGCGCCGTCCCGTCGTACCGGTCCTTGGCGTTCACGTCCGCCCCGTGCGCCAGGGTCAGCTCGAGCAGCCGCGGGTCGTCGCCGACCTCGGCGGCCCCGATTAGGTACGCGCTCTGGGTGGTGCGGTCCTTGTGGTTGACGTCGGCGCCGGCGGCCACGAGGGCGGCGGCGACGTCGAGGTGGTTCCCGTAGGCCGCGCGCACCAGCGCGGTGGCCCCCTCACCGTCGGTGGCGCGGACGTCCGCGCCGTCGGCGAGCGCCGTCTGCACGGCCGCGAGCTCGCCGGCAGCGGCGGCCTCGACGAGGTCACGGGACGCCTGCTCCGCGGAGCGGGTGGCGGAGGTGGATGAGGTGACGGTGGCCGACGTGGTGGTCGTCGCCGTGGCCGACGTGGTGGTCGTCGGTGACGTGCTGGCGGCCGTTGCCGCGGAGGTCGCGCCGGTGGGGCCCGGTGCGGTCGAGCTGCACGCCCCGAGGGCGACCGCCGTCGCCAGGCCCGCCGCGGCTCCCCTCATCGGCCCGCCTGGACCGCGTCGATCCGCTGACCCTGCCAGAGGCACAGCACCCACAGCAGGGTGAAGATGACGCCGACGGCGAGCATCATCGGCACGACGAACGCGCAGAGGAACGTCGCGACCTGCAGCAGCCAGCCCAGCGTCACGCCGTAGGGGCGGCGCATGAGACCCGCCGTGAGCAGGCACAGCACCGCCAGCCCGCTGCCGACGAGCAGGTAGGCCGGTGCCGACCGGTCGTCGCTCGCCGCCCCGATGCCCCGGGCGACGAGGGCTCCGAAGAAGACGACGACCGACTGGCCGGCCAGCACGGTCGCGCCCATCCGCCAGGTGAACTTCCCGGTGACGCCGTAGACGGGGAGCGCAGCCATGCCTCGAGGGTATGCGTTCATCCCCACGGCACGGCCGCACCGCCCAGCGGCCTCAGCCCTGAGGAGCCGGCGTCGCGGCGACGCCGCGGTCTCGCAGGTGGGTGGCCGCGAAGGAGGTCTTACCCGTCCCGACGAGCTCGACGCGGTCGCCGACCTTGACCTGCGCGATCGAGCCGGCCGTCCCCTTGGCGTCGCCCTTGACGGCCACCGTGGTGGCGGGCGAGACCGCGAAGGTCTCGGCCGTCCCGTCCTTGGCCGTGACGGAGATGCTGGTGGGCGACACCGCGGACACGCTGCCCCTGATGCCGTCGTGCACGACGTCGACCTTCGTCTTCGCGTCGTAGGTGGTCCACTGCGCGTACTCGCCGCGGAAGGCCTCGTGACGATGCTGGCCCGTCGTGCCGGCCTTGGTCGTGCTGCTCGCGCTCCCGGATGTCTCGGCGGCGACGGCGGCACCGGCGCTGCCGAGCACGACGATGGCGCCGACGGCGGTGACGATGATGGTCCTGCGGTTCATGACGAACGCTCCTCAGATTGTGGTGTGAGCCGATCGGCTCGTGGGAACCACTCTCCGAGAACAACGTTCAGACCTGAGCCGGCGGTCGTCAGCACCTCGTTCGGTGTCGCTGCATCCCCGCTGTGGGTGCGGCGTCAGCGACCTGTGCCGGCGGTGTCAGCGACCCGTGCCGGCGGCGTCGGCGGGCCGGCGCCGGTCAGGTGTCGGTCGCGCCGAGCAGCAGCCGGGCGTCCGCGGCGGAGACCACGGAGCCGGTCACGAGGACCCCGCCGCCCATGCCGTCCTGCTCCGCGAGCGTGACGGCGACGTCGATGGCGTCCGGCATGATGTCGACGACGGTGACCCGGTCCTCCCCGAAGTACTCGACGGCGATCGCCCCCAGCCGGGCCGGCGGGATCGAGCGCGGCGAGGTGTTGCGGGTCACGACGATGTGGTCGAGGGCCGGCTCGAGGATCTCGAGCATCGCCGCTGGGTCCTTGTCGGCGAAGATCGCGACGACCCCGACGAGCGTCGTGAAGGTGAACGCGTCGGACAGTGCGGCGCGCAGAGCCGTCATCCCGGCCGGGTTGTGGGCGGCGTCGACGAGCACGGTGGGTGAGCGCCGCACGATCTCGAGGCGCCCCGGCGAGGTGACCGCGGCGAAGCCCTCCCGCACGACGTCGGGGTCGAGCCGCTGCTCGCCTCCCCCGACGAACGCCTCCACCGCCGCCAGGGCGGTGGCCGCGTTGCCGGCCTGGTGCTCCCCGTGCAGGGGCAGGAACACCTCGGGGTAGTCGCCCGCGAGGCCCTTGAGCGTCAGCAGCTGCCCACCGAGCGCGACCTCCCGCGACGTGACGCCGAAGTCCACGCCCTCGAACACGACGCGCGCGCCGACCTCCTCGGCCCGCTCGAGCAGGATCTCGGCCACGTCGCGCTCCTGCACCGCGGAGACGGCGATCGCGCCCGGCTTGATGATCCCCGACTTCTCCGTCGCGATCTCCTCGACCGTGGACCCGAGGAGCCGGGTGTGGTCGATGGCCACCGGCGTGACCACGGCGACCTGGCCGTCGGCCACGTTGGTGGCGTCCCACCGCCCGCCGAGGCCGACCTCGACGACGGCGACGTCGACCGGTGCGTCGGCGAAGGCGGCGTAGGCGAGCACGACCGACATCATGAAGAAGTTGAGCCGGCTGCCGCCCGCCTCGACGGCGCGCCGGTCGACGAGCTCGACCACCGGGAGCACCTCGTCGTAGACCTCGATGAGCCGCTCGGGCGAGATCGGCTCGCCGCCGATGGTGATGCGCTCGCGGAACGAGTGCAGGTGCGGCGAGGTGAACCGGCCGACGTTGAGGCCCATGGCGCGCAGCAGCGAGTCGACCATGCGGGTCGTCGACGTCTTGCCGTTGGTGCCGGTGAGGTGGATGACCGGGAAGCTGCGCTGGGGGTCGCCGAGGAGGTCCATGACCTGCTGCACCGTGTCGAGCGACGGCTCGATGTCGGACTCCGGCGTCCGCGCGAGGATGTCCCCCTCGACGTCGAGGAGCCGTCGCAGCACCGCGGGATCGGGCGTACTCAGTCCGCTCTGGCTCGTCATTCCGTGCCCTCCAGCTGCCGTTCCATCCACACGGAGTCGGGCAGACCGCCCGACCCCGTCTCGCGCTCGACCTCGACGAAACCGTGACGGGAGTAGAAGCGCCCCGCCCTCTCGTTGCCGTCGAGGTAGGCCAGGCGCAGCTGCGCGTACCGGCCCCGGGCCTCGTCGACGACCGCGTCGAGCAGCGCGGCCCCGATCCCCTCGCCCTGGTGGCCGGGCAGGACGTAGAGCTTCCACAGCACCAGCCGACCGTCGAGCGGTCCCGCAGCAGCGACGCCCACGACCTCGCCGTCGACCTCGGCCACGGTGACCCGGCCGGCGTCGATCAACGGGCGCGTGGCCTCCGCGCTCCACCACTTGGCGAGCCCCATGGCCACGTAGTCGGCCCCGGCGAGGGGCTCGTAGGTCGGCGGCCAGGTGCGGTGGCCCACTGCCAGAACGGCATCGAGGTCGCTCTCGACCGCCCGTCGGACGGTGACGCCGACCGCGGTGGTCACGACGCCTTCCTCACGCGCACCCGAGCCGGGTGACCGTCGCCGACGGTGACCTCGGCGACGTCGTCGCCCCGGGGAAGGTCGTCGAGGTTCGGCGAGGAGCCGAACTGGGTGGCCAGGGTCTCCGCGACGAGGTGCGCCTGGTGCGCCACGGTCGCGTCGAAGACGTCGGCGTCGCCGGCGACCGTGAGCGAGATGCGGTCGCTCACGTGCAGACCGGCGTCGCGTCGGGCCTGCTGCACGGCCCGGACCAGGTCGTTGGCGAGACCCTCCCGCGCCAGGTCGGCGGTCACCTCCGTGTCGAGCGCGATGAGGCCGCCGCCGTGCAGCTGGCGGTGGTGCAGCTTCTCCTTGCCCTCCGCGTAGGACTGCTCCAGCTCGAACTCCCCCGCCTCCAGGCGGATCCCGGACGCGTAGACCTCACCGTGCTCGTCCACCGACCAGTCGCCGGACTTGCTGGCCCGGATCACCGTCTGCACGTCGCGCCCGAGGCGTGGTCCCGCGGCGCGGGCGTTGACGACGAGGCGCTGGGTCGACCCGAACCCGGCCGCCTCGGCCTCCTCGAGGCCGACGAGCCGGACCTCCTTGACGTTCACCTCGTCGCGGATGAGGTCGGAGAACTGTTCCAGCGCCTCGGGGTTCGCGGTGACGACCGTGAGGGACGCCAGCGGCAGCCGGGCCCGGAGCTTGTCGGCCTTGCGCAGCGCCGACGCCGTGGAGCAGATCTCGCGGGTGCGGTCCATGGCGGCGACGAGTGCCTCGTCGGCGGGCAGGTCGTCGACCGACGGCCAGTCGGTGAGGTGCACGCGACCGCTCCCCCGTCAGACCCCGCCAGATCTCCTCCGTGGTGAGCGGCAGCAGCGGCGCGACGACGCGGCATACCGTCTCCAGCGTCGTGTAGAGCGTGTCGAACGCCGACCGCGCCGAGTCGTCCTCCCCGCCCCAGAAGCGGTCGCGGGAGCGCCGGATGTACCAGTTGGTCAGCACGTCCAGGAACGCCCGCGTCGTGTCGCAGGCGGCGGCGATCTCGTAGGCGTCGAGCTGGCTCTGCATGGTCGACACGAAGTCGCGCAGCTTGGCCAGCAGGTAGCGGTCGAGCACGTCGTCGGACGTCGTGGAGCGCTGGGCGGCATACCCCTCACCGCCACGAGCAGCGTTGGCGTACAACGAGAAGAACGACCATGCGTTCCAGAGCGGGATCATCACCTGACGCACTCCGTCGCGGATGCCTTGCTCGGTGACGATGAGGTTGCCACCGCGCAGGATCGGCGAGGACATGAGGAACCAGCGCATCGCGTCGGCGCCGTCGCGGTCGAAGACCTCGTTGACGTCGGGGTAGTTGCGCAGCGACTTGCTCATCTTGCCGCCGTCGACGCCCAGCACGATGCCGTGGCAGACGCACGACGAGAACGCCGGCCGGTCGAACAGCGCGGTCGCGAGCACGTGCAGCGTGTAGAACCAGCCGCGCGTCTGCCCGATGTACTCGACGATGAAGTCGCCGGGGAAGTGGTGCTCGAACCAGTCGGCGTTCTCGAACGGGTAGTGCACCTGCGCGAACGACATCGACCCCGAGTCGAACCACACGTCGAGGACGTCCTCCACCCGGCGCATCGTCGACTGCCCGGTGGGGTCGTCGGGGTTCGGGCGGGTGAGCCGGTCGACGAACGGCCGGTGCAGGTCGGTGACCTCCACGCCGAAGTCCTCCTGCAGCTGCGCGAACGAGCCGTAGACGTCGAGGCGCGGGTACTGGGGGTTGTCGGACTTCCATACCGGGAACAGGACTGCCCCAGAACCGGTTCCGCGTGATCGACCAGTCGCGGGCGTTCTCCAGCCACCGGCCGAACTGCCCGTGCTGGATGTGGTCGGGCGACCAGGTGATCTGCTCGTTGAGCTCGAGCATGCGCTGCTTGATCTTCGTCACCTCGACGAACCAGCTCGAGACCGCCATGTAGATCAGCGGCTCGCGGCACCGCCAGCAGTGCGGGTAGGAGTGCTCGTAGGTCTCACGGCGCAGCAGCACCGTGCCGGCGGTCACCGCTCCGTGGTCGGCTTCGCCGCGGGTGCGGGCCTTGAGGTGGTCGATGATGAGCGGGTTGGCGTCGAAGACCAGCAGGCCCTCGTAGTCGGTGACGGGGTAGGTGAACCGGCCGTCGGGGCCGACCGGCATGACCGGCTCGATGCCGGCCGCGTCGGTGACGACCTTGTCCTCCTCACCGAAGGCACCGGCGGTGTGGACGAGCCCGGTGCCGTCCTCGGTGGTGACGAAGTCGGCCGGGAAGACGCGGTGCGCCCGCGCGTGACCGAGGTAGTAGTCGAAGGGCGGCGTGAACGAGCGGCCCAGCAGGTCGGTGCCCGTGAGCCGCTCGACGACACGCTCGTCCAGGGTCGTGAGGTCGACGTCGGCGCCGAACAGGTCGCGGGCGTAGGCGGCGAGCCGGGCGGCCCCGATGACGTAGCGCTCCGTCGTGCCGCTGACGTCGGACTCGACGACGACGTAGTCGATGTCGGGGCCGACCATGATCCCCAGGTTGGCGGGGAGGGTCCACGGCGTGGTCGTCCACGCCAGGGCCAGCTCGCCGGTCTCCAGCCGCAGGCCGACGGTGACGGCGGGGTCCTGGCGCTGCTGGTAGACGTCGTCGTCCATCCGCAGCTCGTGGTTCGACAGCGGGGTCTGGTCGTTCCAGCAGTAGGGCAGCACGCGGTAGCCCTCGTAGATCAGCCCCTTGTCGTGGAGCTGCTTGAACGCCCACATGACCGACTCCATGTAGCCGGGCTCGAGCGTCTTGTAGTCGTGGTCGAAGTCGACCCAGCGCGCCTGCCGGGTCACGTAGTCGCGCCACTCCCCCGTGTATCGCAGCACCGACTCGCGGCACTTGGCGTTGAACGCCTCGATGCCGATCTCGAGGATCTCCTCCTTGGTCTTGATCCCCAGCTGGCTCATCGCCTCCAGCTCGGCCGGCAGCCCGTGGGTGTCCCAGCCGAAGCGGCGCTCGACCCGCCGGCCGCGCATCGTCTGGTAGCGCGGCACGATGTCCTTGACGTAGCCGGTCAGCAGGTGGCCGTAGTGCGGCAGGCCGTTGGCGAACGGCGGCCCGTCGTAGAAGACGAACTCGTTGGCGCCGTTCTCGCCGGCCTCGCGGTTCTCGACCGACGCGACGAACGTGCCGTCCTCGTCCCAGAACCTCAGGACGCGCTCCTCGATCTCGGGGAAGCGTGGGCTGGAGGGGACGGGCGGGTACGGCGGCTGGGCGCTCATCGGGTCTGGCTCCTGCGGTGGTGGGTGTGCCTCGGTCTCTCCACGAGGACGACGCCACCTGTCGGTGTCACCGCGGTACCACCCCGCTTGTCGCTGCCGGGGCCGGAGACCGACACCACGGGGACGACCGCTCTTGTCCCAGGCGATCACGGGCCCACCCGTCCGGTTCTACTGAGGCCGTGGCATACCGAGGTATGCGCGTTGACCCGTTCTTCCGGAGGCTCACCGCTGATGACGGCTCGAACGCCTCTGGAGTCGAGTCTAGCGGCGGCCGCCGGGCGGATCGACCCCCTTACAGTGCTGGCATGAGGCTCAGCGAACGTGCCCTCGTCACCGACCCGGGGGTCGCCGCGACCTACGGCATCGACTCCTCGCTCGGCTCCACGGCTCCCGAGACCTTCACCGTGGTGCGTGCGCGCGACGTCGGCGACGTGGTCGAGGTGCTGCGCCACGCCGCGGCGGAGCGCATCCCGGTGGTGCCCCAGGGGGCCCGCACCGGGCTGGCCGGCGGCGCCGCGGCCACCGAGGGCAGCATCGTGCTCAACCTCGAGGCCCTCGACGCGGTCACCGAGCTCGACGAGGTGGAGCGCTTCGCCGTCGTGCAGCCGGGGGTCGTCACCAACGACCTCAAGGCGGCCGCGGCGAAGGTCGGTCTGGCCTATCCCCCCGACCCGGCGTCGGCGGCGTGGTGCACGGTCGGCGGCAACATCGCGACCAACGCGGGCGGGCTGTGCTGCGTCAAGTACGGCGTCACCGCCGACTACGTGCGCGGCCTCGACGTCGTGCTACCCGGGGGCGAGACGATGCGCACCGGGCGGCGGACCGCCAAGGGGGTGGCGGGGTTCGACCTCACGGGCCTGTTCGTCGGTTCGGAGGGTCTGCTCGGCGTCGTCACCTCGGCCGTCGTGCGGCTCGTCGCGGCACCCGACCCGGCGCTCACCGCGCTGGCGACGTTCGCGTCCCTCGACGCGGCCACCGCGGGGATCCTGGCCCTGAGGGCCGACCCCTACGGCCCCTCCTTGCTCGAGCTGCTCGACGCCGACACCATCGTCGCCGTGCAGGCCGTGGGGGACTTCGGCTTCCCGGCCGACTGCGCCGCCGTGCTCATCGTCCAGTCCGACCGGCCCGGCCACGTCGGCGAGGACGTGCACCGGTATGCGTCCCTGCTCGAGGCCGCGGGCGCCACCGACGTCGCCGTGGCGGACGACGCCCAGGAGGCCGAGGCCCTGATGGCGGGGCGGCGGGCCCTGCACGTCGCGCACGAGACCAAGGGTCCGCACTTCACCGAGGACGTCTGCGTGCCGGTGGCTCGGCTGGCCGACCTCATCCGGGCCGGCCACGAGATCAGCGAGCGGCGCGGGGTCGACGTCACGCTCTCGGGCCACGCCGGCGACGGCAACCTGCACCCGTGCTTCTTCTTCGCGGCGGGCGACGCCGACAGCATGCACCGGGCCGAGGAGGCGTTCGACGACCTCGTCCACGTGGCCCTCGGGCTGGGCGGGACGATCACCGGCGAGCACGGCGTGGGGTCGCTGAAGCGGCGGTGGCTCCCCCAGGAGCTTGGCGAGCCCGAGATGGCGCGGCAGCGTGCGGTCAAGGCCGTGTTCGACCCCCTGGGGATCATGAACCCCGGCAAGGTCCTCTGACCCGCCCCGCCAGAGGTCACCTCTGGCGCGTCCGGCTGCCGCCAAAGGTCACCTTTGGTCCTGCGGGCACGCTCCCAGCAGCCAGAGCTGACCGCTCGGCAGGCCGGAACTGCCAAAGGTGACCTTTGGCGGCGTATGCCGGGGGGTGGGCGGAGCGACGGGCCGGGCGGGGCGGCTGATAGAAACGACGGCATGAGCGAGACGACGGAGACGCAGAGCGGGTGGCTCAGCCGGCGCGAGCTGCGCGACGCCCGGGATCGCCTGCCGATCGTCTACGTGGAGGCGGTGCCCGTGCGGGTCGACGACCGCGGGGTCGTCACGACCATCGGCCTGCTGCTGCGCGCCTCGTCGGAGGGGGTCGTCGACCGCGAGCTCGTCTCGGGGCGCGTGCTCTACCACGAGCGGGTGCGCGACGCCCTGCTGCGGCACCTCGAGAAGGACCTGGGTCCGCTGGCGATGCCGCGGATCCCGTTGTCGCCGCAGCCGTTCACGGTCGCGGAGTACTTCCCCACGCCGGGGGTCACGCCGTTCCACGACCCGCGCCAGCACGCGGTGTCGCTCGCCTACGTCGTGCCCGTACTGGGCGACTGCTCGCCCCAGCAGGACGCCCTCGACCTCGCCTGGGTGACGCCCGACGAGGCCGCCGCCCTCACCACGCGCGGTGAGATGGGCGGCGGCCACGGGGTGCTGCTGCGTCAGGCACTGGCCCACATGGGCCACCCGGTCTGACCGACGGGGCTGACCCGACTGACCCGACTGACCTGGCCCGGTCCGGTCAGCTCCCCGACGGGACCTGGCTCGTGCTCGGGGTGGACCCCGGGGTCGGCGCGGTCTTGGCCGCGCCTCCCGTGGGCGGCGCCGGCGGCGCCGGCGGCGTCTTGCCGCCCGTCTTCAGGGCGTACGCCTTGGGAGCGTCGGCCTTCGGAGCGTCCGCCTTCGGCGGGTCGGCCTTCTTCGCCTCCCCGGGCTTGGGTGCCGTTGGTCCGCAGGCGGCGGGGCCGCCCGCGGCGCCGGGGGCGGGCGCCTCCTTGCCGGCGGCCGGCGCCTGACCACCGGCCGCCGGGGCCTCCTTGCCGGTCGCCGTCGCCGAGGACGTCGTGGCCGAGCCGCCGGCCGCGGCCGCACCTGACCCACCGGCGCTGCCGACCCCGCCCGCCCCGCCGGCCGCCGTGGTCGCCGAACCGCTCGGGGTGCTCGCCGACGACAGCGACGCGGTCACCGGCGCGGTCGACGAGCTGGCCAGGGCCGGCACCGCGATGGCCACGGCGACGCCCGCCACCCCGCCGATCGCGATCCCCCGCCAGAGACCACCACGGCGCCACGCCGAGGCGCTGCTCCGGGTCGGCGCCGG
Source organism: uncultured Actinomycetota bacterium (assembly GCA_963752705.1). Classification (GTDB taxonomy): domain Bacteria; phylum Actinomycetota; class Actinomycetes; order Actinomycetales; family Dermatophilaceae; genus Lapillicoccus. The sequence continues at coordinate 1,094,828 of CAVVZM010000003.1, read as the reverse complement.
CCGGGTCTGGATCGGCTGCGTCCAGTCCTCGCGCTCGGCCTCCCGGCGCTGCCGCATCGCGCGCAGCTGGGCCTCGGTGGCCCGGGGCTCGGCGAAGTCGCCGCCCGTGCCGCCCGTGCCGTGGTGGCCCGTGCCGTCGATGCCCTTGCCCTCGTTGCCCTCGGGTCGGGTGTACTCGTTGCCGCTCATGAGCGTCTCCTTCGCATCCGGTCGTTCGTCACGGCGGTGGTGCCGTCGACCGAGACTCGGAAACCCACCTCAAGAGCACCTCAACACAGGTGGGTCCCATGAGTTTCTTGAGTGGTTCTTGAGATCCGGCAGCCGATACTCGGGCCATGGGGAACGCACGCGTGCTGGTCGTCGAGGACGAGCCGACCATCCGGGCGTCGGTCGCCGCCGCACTGCGCGAGGACGGCCACGACGTCGAGGAGCTGGCGAGCGGTGAGCACCTCGAGCGCACCCTCGCGGCATACCGGCCGTCCGTCGTCGTCCTCGACTGGATGCTCCCGGGGCGCGACGGACCGGCCCTGGCTCGGGTGGCGCGCGGCACCGGCGACGTGGGCGTCATCATGCTCACCGCCCGCGAGGACGTCGACGACCGGCTGCGCGCCTTCGCCGTGGGCGTCGACGACTACGTGCCGAAGCCGTTCGCCATGGCCGAGCTCGTGGCGCGGGTGCGCGCCCTGCTGCACCGGCTCGGCGCCATCCCGGCCACGGTGCGGGTCGGCGACCTCGTCGTCGACGAGGCCGGCGGGCAGGCCTCCCGTGGAGACGTGGCGCTGCCGCTCACCGCGACCGAGTTCCGGCTGCTCTCCTACCTCGCCGCCAACCGGGGGCGGGTGCTCTCGGGGACGCAGATCCTCACCCAGGTGTGGGGCTACGAGGACTACTCCGACAACCTCGTGCAGGCGACGCTCAGCACGCTGCGCCGCAAGATGGAGGAGCACGGCCCACGGCTCGTACACACCGTGCGGGGGCTCGGCTACGTCATGAGGGAGTCCCCGTGACGGGCACCGCTTCCCTCACCACCCCGTCCCTGCGCCGCCGGGTCACCCTGGTGGTGCTCGTCCTGCTCGCGGTCATGCTCTCGCTGCTGGGCGTGACGACGCAGCTCGTCCTCGGCAACCGGCTCGAGGCCCAGCTGGAACAGCGGCTCACCGAACGGGCCGACCTCGGCGTGTCCCTCGGGAGCCAGCTCGACCCCTCCGACCTGGCCAAACGCCTCGAGGGCAACGGGATCTCGGTGCTCCTGCTGACGAGCGACGGACAGGCGTATGCGGCCGGCCCGCCACCGCCGAAGGCCCCTGGCCCGGGGGCAAGGCCACGCCTCCGGTGGCCGGCGCGGCCACCCCGGTCACTCGCAGCGGTGACACCCTCGAAGTCTCGCGCTCCGTCGGCAGCGGTGCGACCCTGCTGCTGACCGCCGACGCCGGCGACGTGCAGCGCACCCTCGAACAGGTGCGCATCGCCCTCCTGGCCGGTGCCTTGGCGGTGCTCCTCGTCGCGGCGCTGGTCCTCGGCCCCGTCGTGGACGGCGCCCTCCGACCGCTCGACCGCATCACCTCGCTGGCCCGCTCGATCCGCCAGGGCGACCGCGGCGACCGGTTGCGGCCGGACCGGCCCGGCACGGAGCTCGGGACGACGGCCCAGGCGTTCGACGAGATGCTCGACGCGGTCGAGGGGGCGGAGGAGCACGCCGTGGCGGCCGAGCGCCGGCTGCGCGCGTTCCTCTCCGACGCCGCCCACGAGCTGAGGACGCCGCTCGCCGGCCTCCAGGCCGCCGGTGAGCACCTGCTGCGCGCCGACCCGCCGCGCGAGGAGCGGGAGCGGACCCTCGTCATGCTGCTGCGCGAGTCGCGCCGGGCGGGGCGGCTCGTCGACGACATGCTCCTCATGGCGCGCATCGACAGCGGCCTACCGCTGGAACGACGACCGGTCGACCTCGTTGCCCTCGCCACCGACGTCGTCACGACCCGCCGGCTCCGGGCCACCGAGGCGGTGCTCGAGGTACGCGCGGACGCTCCCCTCGTGGTCGACGCCGACCCCGACCGGGTGGCCCAGGTGCTGGGCAACCTCGTCGACAACGCCCTGAGGGCGGCCGGCGCGCGAGGCCGGGTGCGGGTCGAGCTCACCCCGACCGACGACCACGCGGTGGTCGACGTCGTCGACGACGGTCCCGGGATCCCACCGGCCGACCGGGATCGGGTGTTCGAACGGCTGGTCCGGCTGGACGACGGTCACTCCCGCCAGGACTCGGGAGCCGGGCTGGGGCTGCCGATCGCCCGGGGGATCGCCCGCGCCCACGGCGGAGACCTCGTCGTCGTCGACGACAGCACCGGCACGCGCTTCCGGCTGACCCTGCCGACGGGTCCGGACGGGAAGGCAGACGGAGGGGCTGGCGCCGGGTAGCGGCGCAGCACCAGACTCGGTCGATGGCCGGACGAGTGAGCCACATCGCGATCAACGTCGAGGACGACGGACCGACACGGCACTTCTACGAGGCGCTGTTCGCATGGACCTTCCAGGACTGGGGTCCGCCGGGGTTCGCCCGGGCCGTCCTCGAGCCGGCCGACCAGATGGTCGCCGCCGTGCAGGGACGGCGAGACCTCGTCCCGGGCACCCGCACCACGGGTCCGGAGGTGACCGTCGCCGTGGACGACCTGGGTGCGGTGCTGACCCGGGTCGACGAGCTCGGGGGCCGGGTCGTCATGGCCCGCTCGAGCATCCCGACGGTGGGCGACCTCGCCTTCATCGCCGACCCGTCCGGCAACGTGCTCGGGGTCATCCAGTACACGTCGTGACCGTGGTTCGGGAGTGCACAGGTCGCGAACACGACCCCAGCACTCCCGAACCCGTCAGGTGGTCGCGCTCAGCGCCTCGCGGCCCGCTCCCAGCACCGTGAGCGGCAGGAGGGTCTTCCCCGTCGGGCCGATCTCGATGTCGGTGCCCATCTGGGGGCAGACGCCGCAGTCGAAGCAGGGCGTCCAGCGGCAGTCGTCGACCTCGGTCTCGTCGAGCGCCTCCTGCCAGTCGGCCCAGAGCCACTCCTTGTCGAGGCCGGAGTCGAGGTGGTCCCACGGGAGCACCTCGGCCTGCTGACGCTCGCGCGTCGTGTACCACGCGGTGTCGACCGGCATACCGTCGAACACCTGTGTCGCACAACGCATCCAGCGCTCGAAGGAGAAGTGCTCGCTCCACCCGTCGAACCGGCCGCCGTCACGCCACACCGCCTCGATGACCCGGCCGACGCGGCGGTCACCCCGGGACAGCAGGCCCTCGACCAGCCCCGGCTGACCGTCGTGGTAGCGAAACCCGATGGCCGACGCGTAACGGCGGTCGGCGCGGATCGCGTCGCGCAGCTTGGCGAGACGCGCGTCGGTCTCCTCGACGCCGAGCTGGCTGCACCACTGGAACGGCGTATGCGGCTTGGGCACGAACCCGCCGATCGACACTGTGCAGCGGATGTCGCGACGACCCGACACCCGGCGGCCCGTCTCGATGACCCGCTTGGCCAGGTCGGCGATCTGGAGGACGTCCTCGTCGGTCTCGGTGGGGAGCCCGCACATGAAGTAGAGCTTGACCTGGCGCCAGCCCGCGCCGTAGGCGGCGGCGACCGTGTTGATGAGGTCCTCCTCGGTCACCATCTTGTTGATGACCTTGCGGATTCGCTCGCTGCCACCCTCCGGCGCGAACGTCAGCCCGGACCGCCGCCCGTTGCGGGTCAGCTCGTTGGCGAGGTCGATGTTGAACGCGTCGACCCGCGTCGACGGCAGCGAGAGCCCGGTCTGGGTGCCCTCGTAGCGGTCGGCCAGACCCTTGGTGATGTCGGCGATCTCGGAGTGGTCGGCCGACGACAGCGACAGCAGCCCGACCTCCTCGAACCCCGTTGCCGCGAGGCCGCGTTCGACCATCTCGCCAATGCCCGTGATCGACCGCTCGCGCACCGGGCGGGTGATCATGCCCGCCTGACAGAACCGGCACCCCCGGGTGCAGCCGCGGAAGATCTCGACCGACATCCGCTCGTGCACCGACTCGGCCAGCGGCACGAGCGGCTGCTTCGGGTAGGGCCACGCATCGAGGTCCATGACGGTGTGCTTCGACACGCGCCAGGGCACGCCCGTGAGGCCGGGCTTCGGCGCCACCCGCTGGATGCGGCCGTCGGGCAGGTAGGACACGTCGTAGAGCGAGGGCACGTAGACCCCGCCCGTGCGGGCGAGCCGCAGCAGCAGCTCCTGGCGGCCGCCGGGGCGCCCCTGCGCCTTCCAGTCGGTGACGATGTCGGTGATGGTGAGCACGGCCTGCTCGCCGTCGCCGACGACGGCCGCGTCGACGAAGTCCGAGATCGGCTCGGGGTTGAACGCCGCGTGGCCGCCCGCGATGACCACGGGGTCGTCGTCGCCCCGGTCGACGGCGTGCAGCGGGATGCCCGCGAGGTCGAGGGCCGTGAGCAGGTTCGTGTAGCCGAGCTCGGTGGAGAAGGACACCCCGAGCAGGTCGAAGTCGCGCACCGAGCGGTGGCCGTCGACGGTGAACTGGGGCACGCCGGACGCCCGCATCAGCGCCTCGAGGTCGGGCCACACGGCATACGTCCGCTCGGCCAGCGCATCGGGCCGCTCGTTGAGGACCTCGTAGAGGATCATGACGCCCTGGTTGGGCACGCCCACCTCGTAGGCGTCGGGGTACATCAGCGACCAGCGCACGGTCCGCTCGCGCGCGTCGGGGCCGAACCCGCCGCAGTCCCAGTCCTTCGTCGTGGAGTTCAGCTCGCCGCCGACATACTGGATCGGCTTGCTGACCTGCTCGAGCAGCGGCTCGAGCAGCGGCCAGACGGTCGCCCCGCGGGTGGTGGTGTGCGGCATCGGGCCAGTTTAGGCGGCGTACGCCGGGCGCCCGACCCGATGAGAAGCGGCGCCGACCGCGGTCTCACCCGGTATGACGACCACGCAGCACCACGAGACCCGCACCCTCGACGCCCCTGGCGCGACCATCGCCTACGACGTGCACGGCGACCTGGCCGCCGCGACACCGGAGCGCCCGGTGCTGGTGGTCGTCGGGAGCCCGATGGCGGCCCAGGGGTTCACGACGCTGGCCGGGCTCCTCTCCGACCGGCCGGTCGTCACCTACGACCCGCGCGGGGTCGGGCGCAGCGTGCAGAGCGACGGGCCCGCGGAGACGAGTCCGGGCGACCATGCCGACGACATCCGGCGCGTCATCGAGGCCCTCGACCGTGGCCCCGTGGACCTGTTCGCCACGAGCGGCGGCGCCGTCAACGGGCTGGCCCTCGTGGGCGCCCACCCCGAGCTGGTGCGCACCCTCGTCGCCCACGAACCGCCGCTCGCGGCATACCTTCCCGACCGCGACGCGGTGCTCGCGGCCAACCGCGACCTCGCGGAGACCTACCAGCAGCGCGGGTCGGGGCCGGCCATGGCGAAGTTCATCCGGCTCGTCATGGCCGAAGGGCCCCTCACCGACGGATACCTCGACCAGCCCGACCCCGACCCCGCGATGTTCGGGCTGTCGGCCGAGGACGACGGGGCGCGCGACGACGCGCTGCTGTGGAAGAACGTGCGCACATGCGTCCCCTACGGGCCCGACCTCGACGCCCTCCGCGGCGCGTCGACGCGCGTGGTGGTGGCGGCGGGCGAGGAGTCCGCGCGGCAGCTGGCCGGACGCGGGGCGGCCGGCCTGGCGGAGGCCCTGGGGGTCGAGCTGACGATGTTCCCCAGCGACCACGCCGGGTTCGCGGGCGGGGAGTACGGCCAGCGCGGGAAGCCCGAGGAGTTCGCCGCCCGGCTGCGCGAGGTGCTCGACGCCTGAGCCGCGCGCTCGCCCGCCCCGGCGCGTCACCGGCGACTGCGCACCACGGCCGCGCCGCGCTCGTTTAGAGTCACGGCAGCGGTGACCGAGGCAGGGGCTCAGGATGACTGGCGAGACGGTGTATCGCCGGGTCACCCGGCGGGTGCGGGCGTTGTCGGGCCCCGTGCGGCCGCTGCCCCGCTGGGTGCTCGTGGTCGTCGGCCTCGTCGTCACCGCCCTGGGTGCCGTCCTCGTGGCGCGACCGCTCAGCTCGCTGACCGTGCTCGGCGTCTACGTGGGCATCAGCTGCATCGTCTCGGGCATCGGCGACCTCGTGACCCGGTCGGCCCGCGACGGCGTGCGGCCCCTGGTGACCGGGGTGCTGTGGACCCTCTTCGGGCTGGTCGTCCTCGTCTGGCTGGGGCGCAGCGTCACCCTCCTCGGGCCGGCGGTCGCGGTCCTGCTCGTCGTGAGCGGTGCCGTGCGGGTGCTCGAGCTGCGTCGCGGGACGACGTCGGAACGGGTGCTCGGCGCGCTGTTCGGGCTGGCGGAGATGGCCTTCGGCGGTGCGGCCCTGCTGTGGCCCGACGCCACCCTGCTGGTCGTCGCCCTGCTGTTCGGGATGCGGTGCGTCATCTTCGGCGTCTCGCTGCTGTGGCGGGGGGTGACGAACCGGCCGGGGCGGTCGGCGGCCGCCAGGGTCGAGGGGACGCACCCGAGCGCCTTCCGCTGGGCCACCGGCGTCCTGCTCGTGCTCGTCTCCGTCGCCACGCTGGCCGTCAGCCACCAGTTCCGGGCCGGCGTGCCGGTCGTCGACGGGTTCTACGACCGCCCGGACTCGGTGCCGAGCACTCCGGGCCAGCTGCTGCGTCAGGAGCCCTATGCGGGCAACCTGCCCGACGGGATGACCGCCTACCGGATCCTCTACACGACGACGGCCGACGACGGCGTGCCTGCGCTGGCCAGCGGCGTGGTCGCCGTCCCGACGGCCGCGGCGGCGGGAGGCCGGCCGGTGCCGCTCGTCGCGTGGTCGCACGGGACCAACGGGGTGGCCCGCGCGTGCGCCCCCAGCCTCGGGCCCGACGCCGTGCCCTACCGCACGATCACGCCCCTCGGGTCCCTCGTCGCCCACGGCTGGGGCGTCGTGGCGACCGACTACACCGGCGAGGGCACGCGCGGCGACTACCCCTACCTCATCGGCCAGGGGGAGGGCCGCTCGGTGCTCGACTCGGTGCGCGCCGCTCGCCAGCTCACGGCGGTCTCGCTCACCCCGCAGACGGTGATCTGGGGTCACTCCCAGGGCGGCCACGCGGCGCTCTGGGCCGGGCAGCTCGCGCCGACGTATGCGCCCGAGCTCGCCATCGCGGGGATCGCGGCGATCTCCCCGGCGAGCGACCCGCTGGCGCTCGCCGCCTCGGTGGCCCGCAACCCCGGTGGGCTCGGCGCGAGCCTCGGCATCTCCTTCGTCCTCACGGCCTACGCCCGCAGCTACCCGGACATCGACCTCGACGCGACCGTCACGCCGGCGGCCCGGCCGTTCGTCAAGGAGGCGGCCGCCCGGTGCACCAACGACCCGAGCACGCTCGTCACCGTGCTCACGGGAGCGGCGCTGGGCAACGACCCGATGCTCACCGTGGACCCCACCACCGGCGTGTTCGCCCAGCGCCTCACGCAGAACATCCCCCTCGGACCGTGGCCGGCGCCGCTGTTCATCGGGCAGGGCAGTGCCGACGAGGTCGTCAGCCCGGTGATCGAGAAGGCCTACGTCGACGGCCGGTGCGCGGCGGGTCGGCCGCTGCGGTTCGTCAGCTACCCCGGGCGTACGCACATGGGCGTCATGGCGGCGGAGTCGCCGCTGCCGGCGGACCTGGTGCAGTGGACCGACGACCGCTTCGCCGGGCGCCCGCAGACGAACACCTGCGGGTGAGCGCTAGATAGACGCCACGGTCTCGACCACGGCGGAGCGCACCGTCGGCCGGTCCCACAGCCGCGCCGTGCGCCACAGGCTGAGCACCGACGTCGCCACGAGGAACACCGCGAGCAGTGCCGACCACCACCACGGGAAGAGCCGGCCCAGCACCGAGAAGACGAGCCCGGTGAGGGTCGCCCCGACGGCGAGCCGGGCCGAGTAGGCGACCATGACCAGCGGCGGCGCGGGGGTGGCCCGCACGCTGCGCAGGTCGACGCTGAACGGCCGCCGCACCGACCAGCGCAGGCCGGACGCCACGGTGCGCACGACGACGACGACCATGGCCCCGACGGCCGCGCTCAGCTCGGCCGACCGCGGCATACCGGCCCGCACGCCGCAGATGAGCAGCGTGGCGAGGGCCGCCACCGCGAGCACCTCGGCGAGCACCCAGGCCCGGGCCAGCAGCACGGTGCGCGCCCGCACCGGGAGACTCTCGCGCCAGACCGCACCGCGGGCGTCGAGGGCCCAGGCGTTCACCCCGAAGAGCAGCGCCCCACCGGAGGCGACGAGCCCCGGGAGCACCGGCACCATGAGCCAGTCGAGCTGACCCGCGAACGCGACGATGACCGGCAGCAGGCTGAGCAGGACGAGCCCCCGACGCAGGGGCGCCGAGCGCCACACGCTGCCCCGGTCGAGCGCGACGAGCGCGCGCAGGTCGCTACGGGGGAACGGGCGCGGTGGGTAGCGGCGGGTCTCCACCCGGGCCTGCGTGGTGGCGGGGCGGCGCCACGTGCGCCGGGCGGCCAGGGCGCCGAGCAGAACCGCCGCCACGGCGACGACCGCGAGCGCCAGGCAGCCCAGCGCCCATGGGAGCCAGTCACCGGTGGCCCCCCGCTCGGTCAGCGACGCCGCCCACCCGGCGGGGGTCCAGGCGGTGACGTCGAGGAGGTGCCCCGTGGCGACCAGGGCCACGAGCCCGGCGAAGAGCACCCCGGCCGCCGAGCGCACGACGAGCTCTCCCCGGGGGCCGCGGCGCACGTGCTCGACGAGCCAGGAGAGCAGCTGCACGACGGCCGTGCCCGCCAGCAGCCACAGGACGACAGGTAGCAGCGCAGCGCCCTGGTGGCCGCCGCCGCTGAGGATCGAGACCGTGGCCACGAGGGTCCAGGTCTGCAGCAGCCAGGCCAGGTTGAGGGGCGCCATGACGAGACCGGCCAGGTGGTCGGTCGTGGGTCCGATAGGGAAGGCGGCGACCTGGTCGGCCGGAAGCGCCTCGCGGCCCCCGCCGGAGAAGAGCACGGCGGTGGCGGTGGTGAGGACGAAGGCGAGGAAGCCGGCGGGCAGGTAGCGTCCCATGGCGTCGACGAGCTCGGGCTCGAGGGTGAGGCGCGGCGGGAGCACCACGGACCCGACGGTGAGCCCCACCATGACGAGCACGCCGATGCCCAGGCCCACCCGCTGGCCCCGCGTCAGGCTGCCGGTGCGCAGCCGCAGCAGCAGGACGAGGGAGCGGACCGGCCCGGGGTATGCCGGGTGGCCGGAGGTTCCGGGGTGTCCGGGGTATGCGGGGTCAGCCGAGGAGGGCCCGGTAGGCACGTGCGCCCCCCTCGCCGGCCATCTCGTGCGCGTCGACGCTGGCGACGGCGAGGCCCCCACGCAGGACCACCGCGTGGTCGCACGCCTCCACGGCGAGGTCGCGCAGGTGGGTCGACAGGATGACGGCGGCGCCGCGGGCACGGGCGTCGGCCACCGCCTCCAGCGTGGCGTCCACCCCGGTGGGGTCGACCCCGTCGAACGGCTCGTCGAGCAGCAGCACCGTGGGGTCGTGGAACACCGCGAGCGCCACCGACATCCGCCGCCCCATGCCGTGGCTGAACCCGGCGGTCACCCGGTGCGTCTCGCCGCCCAGGTCGAACTGCTCGAGCAGGGCCCGCGCGCGAGCCTCCCAGTCACGCATACCCCGCAGCCGGGCGCTGAGCTGCAGGTGCTCCCAGGGGGTGGCCCGGGGCACGAGGCCGCCCACGTCGGGGCAGTAGCCGATCTGCCGCTTGGCCCCCAGGGGGTCGCGGGCGACGTCGACGCCGCCGACCCGCGTCGTGCCGCCGGTGGGCGGGACCACGCCCGCGAGCACCCGCATCGTCGTCGACTTACCGGCCCCGTTGCGGCCCAGCAGGGCGGTGGCGCCACCGGCGGGCACGGTGAAGGTCACGCCGGCGACGGCCACCACCGAGCCGAAGCTCACCTTGAGGTCGTCGACCTCCACCTGCGGCTGCACAGGGAGAGTCTGCATGAGCGCCCGGGCCCGGAGGCCCACAACCCCGACACCTCAGCGGTAGAGCAGGTCGATCTGCGCCCCGTAGCGCTCGACGACGACCTTGCGCCGCAGCTTGAGACTCGGGGTCAGCTCGCCCTCGTCGACGGTGAGGTCGCGGTCGAGCAGGGCGAACCGTTTGACCGTCTCCCAGCGGTTGAGCCCGTCGTTGAGCTGGTCGACGTAGCCCTGCACCATCGCGTGGGCGGCGTCGGACCCGACGACCTCGGCGTACGACCGCCCGCCCATCCCCTGGGTCTGCGCCCATCCCGCGACGGCGTCCGGGTCGAGGGTGACCAGCGCGGACGCGAAGTGCCGGCCGTCGCCGACGACGACGAACTGGCTGACGTAGGGGCAGATCCCCTTGAACGTCGTCTCGAGCACCGACGGCGCCACGTACTTGCCGCCCGACGTCTTGAACAGGTCCTTCTTGCGGTCGGTGATGCTGACGAAGCCCCCGTCGTCGACCGACCCGATGTCTCCGGTGTGGAACCATCCGTCGGCGGTCAGCACCTCGGCGGTGGCGTCGGGGCGCTGGTGGTAGCCCCGCATGACGCCCGGACCCTTGACCAGGAGCTCGCCGTCCTCCGCGACCCGCACCTGAGTCCCGGGGAGCGGCCAGCCGACCGTGCCGAAGGCGTAGCGCCCCGACGACGGCCGGTTGACGCACGTCGCGGCGCTCGTCTCGGTGAGGCCGTACCCCTCGATGACGAGCAGCCCCACCGAGGAGAACCACCGCGCGACGTCGGGGTTGAGCGCCGCCGACCCGGAGATGAAGAACCGGATCCGGCCGCCGAACCGCTCGCGCACCTTCGCCAGCACCAGCCGGTCGGCGAGCGCGTGCTGCGCCGTCAGGGCCGCGCCCGGCTCCTCGCCGTTCTCGCGGGCGTCGGCGACCCGGCTCCCGACGTCGAGTGCCCAGTCGACGAGCCGCTTCTTGACGCCCGTCTCGGCGGCGAACATCAGGCTGATGCGCGCGTACGCCTTCTCGAAGATGCGGGGCGCGGCGCCCATGAAGGTCGGCCGGATCACCGCGAGGTGGTCGACGATCTTGTCGATGCGACCGTCGACCGCCGTGGCGAAGCCGATCTGCAGCGGCAGCACGAGCAGGATCTTGCCGAAGACGTGCGACAGCGGCAGCCACAGGAACTGCAGGTCGTCCTGCGTGAGCAGCGAGACGGAGTCGACGGCGGCGCCCTCGTAGACGAGCGCGTCGTGGGTGAGCAGGACGCCCTTGGGCCGGCCGGTCGTCCCGGACGTGTAGATGATGACGGCCAGGTGCTCCGGCGTCAGCGCGTCGATGCGGTCGTCGACCGTCGACGGGTCGGCGCCCAGCCGCTCCCGGCCGAGCTCGGCCAGCCGGTCGGCCGTGATGACCCAGTCGTCCCCCCGGCTGTCCGCCGTGCCGTCGAAGGTCACCACCCGCATGACGTCGGGCAGCTCGCTGCGGTGGCGCCGCAGCTTCTCGACCTGCTCGTCGTTCTCGGCGAAGACGACGCGGCTGCCGGAGTCGGCGACGATGAAAGCGACGTCGGCGTCGAGCATGGTCGGGTAGATCGTCGTGGTGGCGGCGCCCGCCGTCATCACCGCGAGGTCGGCGAGCACCCACTCCAGGCGGGTCGCAGAAGCGATGGCCACCCGGTCCTGCGGCGCGACGCCGAGGGCCACGAGGCCGGCGGCCCAGAGGTCGGTGCGCTCCCGGGTCTCGTCCCACGTGAGGTGCTCGAGCCGCTCGGTCCCCGACGGGTCGGGCGCGAAGGACTGGAGCGCCTCCCGCGGGCCCGACGTGGCGACCCGGCTGCGGTAGAGGTGGGCCACGCTCGGAGCCCGCCCGTCGAGCACCTCCTGCCGGACGGTCTCGTCCACCACGGCCTGTCGCGCCACCGGTCGTCCTCCCCGTCGAGGCGCCGGCGCTGACCCCGGCGTCGTTGTCAGGATCCTTTCAGGATGCCTCGCCAGGGGTGAAGCCCTACGTCGCTTTCGACACCAGACCGTCACGCTCGGCCGCAGCCTCCGCAGCCTCCGCAGCCTCGGAAGTCTCCCGAGCAGAGGTCCGCCGGCGCCGCCGCCCCACGGCCGTGACGAGGACACCGAGCAGCAGGAGCACCCCGCCGACCACGGTGCCCAGGGTCGGGCGCTCGTTGCGGAACAGCCACGCGGTGGCGATGCCGCTCACCGGCACGAGCAGGGTGAACGGCACCACGCTGGCCGTGGGGTAGCGCGCGAGAAGCGAGTTCCAGACGCCGTAGCCGAAGACCGAGCAGAGGTATGCCGTGTAGGCGGTCGACGCGAGGGTCACCCCGTCGATGTGCTGCAGGCCCGACACGACCGCCGTGGGCCCGTCGACGAGCAGCGAGAGAACGAACATGGGCACCGGCACGACGAGCGCCGACCAGATCGTCATCGACAGGCCCGAGGCCGTGCCCACCCGGCGGGTGACGACGTTGCCCGTGGCCCAGGACAGCGCGCCGGCAAGGCAGAGGATGAGGGCCAGCAGCGGCGTGGCGGCGGTGCGGCCGGCGGCGACGACGGCCAGGCCGACCAGGCCGACGAGCACCCCGAGCTGCTGGGCGCGGGTGGGTCGCTCGTGCAGGGCGACGGCCGCGATGACGACGGTGAAGATGACCTGGGCCTGCACGACGAGGGACGCGAGGCCGGGCGGCATACCGAGGTGGAGCGAGAGGTAGAGCAGGGCGAACTGGCCGAGGCTGAGGAACAGCCCCACGAGCAGGATGTCGCGCCACCGGGCGTCCGGGCGCTTGACGAGGAAGATGGCCGGGAGCAGCACCGCGACGAAGCGCAGGGCGACGAAGGTCAGCGGCGGCATGTCGTGCAGGCCGGCGTCGATGACGACGAAGTTGGCCCCCCAGATGACGGCGACGGCCACGGCGGCGAGGGCATGGCGCGGGGTCACGGGGACCACTCTGCCGGGTGTCGATCATGAAGCACCAGCAAATACTCGACCGTCCCACCAGGTAGCATTCCTGCATGATCGATCTCGTCGCCCTGCAGTCGCTGCGGGCGGTGCGCACCCACGGGTCGGTCGTCGCCGCGGCCGAGGTCATGGGGTTCACCCCGTCGGCCGTCTCGCAGCAGATCAAGAAGCTGGAGCGCCAGACCGGCGCCCCCGTGCTCGAGCGGTGGGGCCGTGGCGTCCTGCTCACCGACCACGGCGAGCGCCTGGCCGAGCGGGGCGCCGACCTCCTCGACCGGATGGAGGAGATCGAGTCCGACCTCCAGTCCGCCACCGCCGTGGTCGGCGGGCGGATGCGGCTCGCCGCCTTCTCGACCGCGGTCCGGGGCCTCGTGGCCCCGGCGCTGGCCGCAGTGGCCGCCGACGGGCACGACCTGCGGCTCAGCCTCGTCGAGCTCGACCCGCCGCAGGGCATGGAGGCCGTGGCCGCGGCCCAGGTCGACGCCGCCCTCGTGCACCAGTGGGGCGACGCGCCGCTGGCCCTGCCCGACCACGTCGACTCCGCCCGCATCGGGATCGACGTCGCCGACATCCTCGTCCCGGCCGGCCACCGGCTGGCCGGGCGCGCGTCGGTGACGCCCGCCGACCTCGTCGGCGAGATCTTCGCATCCGCCCCCGTCGGCAGCGTCTGTCACGAGTGGCTGACCCGGATGTTCAGCGGCGTCGGCGGGCCGCCGCAGGTGTCGTTCTGGACCGCCGAATGGAGCTCGCACATCGCGCTGGTCGCCCACGGCGCCGCGGTGTCCCTCATCCCCCGTCTCGGCCGCGAGCCGCTGCCGCCGTCGGTCCGCGTCCTGCCGGTGCGCGACCCGGTGCCGACCCGCGAGGTGTCGCTGGCGTGGCGCCGCAGCATGGCGTCGAGCCCGAGCGTCGCCTACCTGCGGGGCGTGCTGCTCGATCTCGCCCCGGGGCTGGGGCTGCGCACGTCCTGATGCCCCCGGGCGGCCACGCACAGCAGAGTGAGGTCGTCCCGCAGGGACCCCGGGTGGAACGTGCGCACCGAGTCGGCGAGCGCGTCGACCACCGCCTCCGGGTCCTCCCCGCCCGCGGCGAGGACGGCCACGGCGCGCTCGTCGCCGTACTCCTCGTCGCCGCGCCGCGCCTCCACCAGGCCGTCGGTGAAGAGGCAGAGCAGGTCGCCCGGGTCGAGGCGCAGGAAGGTGTCGGTGAGCCGGGGGGCCTCGATCAGGCCGATGGCCGTGCCGAGGGTCCCCACGACCTCCACCTGCCCGTTGCGCCGGCGCAGGAGGGGCGGGTGGTGGCCCGCGAGGGCGAGGCGCAGGTCGAGGCCGCCACCGCGGACCGTGGCGATGGCGAAGACGAGGGTGCAGAAGCGGTCGTCGACGCTGTCGCGCAGCAGGGCGGCGTTGAGGGCCTGGAGGACGACCCGCGGCGACGAGGCCCCCGCCGCGAGGGTGCGCAGCGTGAAGCGCACCATGCCGGTGTAGGCCGCGGCTGCAGCCCCCTTGCCGCTCACGTCGGCGACGACGACGCCCCAGGAGCTGCCGTCGATGCGGAACACGTCGTAGAAGTCCCCGGCCACGTCGTCGTCGGCGGGGGCGTACAGCGCCTCGAGCGTGCAGCCCGGGATGGAGGGCAGCTGGGTGGGCAGGAGGCTGTCCTGCAGGGTGCGGGCGATCCGGGTGCGCTCGGCGAGCAGCAGCCGCAGCCGGGCCTCGGCGTCGCGGGTCTCGGTGACGTCGTGGAGCACGACGACGTCACCCGCGGCGCCGGCGGCGTCCTCGAGCGGGTGCCGCCGCACCTCGTAGTGGCGCTCGCCGTCGCCGTCCGGAGCCGGGAGCACGAGGGCCGGCGTGAGGAACGCGGCCCCCTCGAGGTCGGCGGGCCCGAGCTCGGGCGGCTCGGTGCCGACGAGACCGGACCGCGTCCGGCCGAGGGCCGCCGCGGCGGCGGGGTTGACGTCGACGACCCGTCCGAAGGCGTCGCGGACGATCACCGGGTCGGCCATCGTGCCGACGACGCGGTCCCAGGCGATGGACTGGAGGTTGATCAGCCGTTCGCGGTAGAGCCCCCAGACGAGCACCGGGCTGCCGAGGATGAAGGCGAACGGCGTGAGGTCGACCGTGTTGAACGGGGCGGCACCGAAGTTGAACAGCAGGTTCGCCGCCCACGGCAGCAGCACCGACACCAGGAGCGCCCAGGCGGCCAGTCGGTACGCGTGCGCGAGCCGGCCGAGGCTGGCGACGAACAGCACCGTCGCGAGCAGGACCACCGCGTTGGCGTACGCGAGCACCACCCAGAACAGCGGGCCGGAGCCGGCCGTGGGGATCTCCTGCGTCCGGGCGTCGGCGGGCCAGAACCGGATGAGGTCGTGGGTGGCCGGCACGGCCAGGAGCAGCAGCACCACTACGGGCTCGACGGCGAGGAGGGCGAGGCGCCGCGGGGTCACCCAATGGGGACGCCCGGTGTACTGCAGCACGAAGACGAGGAAGGCGGGCGGCAGGACGGTGATGCCGACGTACTTGAGGTCACCCCAGTGCAGGCGGGCCGTGAGGTCCGACGTCCCGAGCTCGGCCGCGTACGCCGCCGCCCACCACGCCCCGGCGAGCAGGAGCACCGACAGGCTGAACCCGGCCCGCCCGCTCCGGCTCCCCCGGCGCTGCCCGACGTAGGCGGCGAGGCCGGCGGTCACCAGGGCGGCGGCGACCGTGGCCACAGTCAGCGTGACGAGCACGGCGCCCCCTCCCCCGTTCAGGCGCTCCTCAGGAGGGCACCACGGTGCGCAGGATCTCACGGCACTGGGCGACGTCCTCGTTCATCTGGCGCACGAGCGGCTCGATGCCCTCGTAGCGCACCGTCGGCCGCAGCCGCCGGACCAGCTCGTAGCAGACCCGCTCGCCGTAGAGGTCGAGGTCGGTGCGGTCGAGCACGTAGCCCTCCACCCGGCGCTCGTGCCCGTCGAACGTCGGGTTGGTACCGATCGAGACGGCGGCGGGCAGGACCCGGTCGACGGTCTCCCCGTCGGCCGCCAGGTCGAGCCGGGTGAGCCACCCGGCATACACGCCGTCGGCCGGAATTAGCCCCTCGACCTCGGGCCCGAGGTTGGCCGTGGGGAAGCCGAGCTCGCGGCCGCGGTGGTCGCCGTGGACGACCGTGCCGCAGACGCGCGGCGGGCGGCCGAGCACCGTCGCGGCACCCTCGACGTCGCCCTCGGCCAGCTGGGCGCGTGCGGTCGTCGAGGACCAGCGGCGGCCGTCACCAAGGTCGGCGAGCACGATCACCTCGAAGTCGTCGATCGCTCCGAGCTCGCGCAGGGTGTCGACGTTGCCACTGTTGCGCCAGCCGAACCGGGTGTCCTCGCCGACGATGACCGCGCAGGCGTGGAGGGCGTCGACGAAGACCTGCTCGACGAACTCCTGCGGGCTGAGGTGGGCGAACGCGGTGGTGAACTCGATGACCAGGGTCGCGTCGACACCCGTCGCGGCGATGAGGGCGAGCCGTTGGTCGAGCGAGGTGAGCTGCGTGGGAGCCCGGTCGGGGAACAGGACGGCGACCGGGTGCGGGTGGAAGGTCACCGCCACCGACGACGCAGCACGCTGTGTCGCCTGCTCGACGAGCTGGCCCAGCACGGCGCGGTGCCCGCGGTGGACGCCGTCGAAGTTGCCGAGCGTGACGACCGTCCGGCCGAGGTCGCTCGGCACGTCACCCTGTCCCCTCCACACCTGCACGCAGCACACTCTAGGAGGCGGCGGCCGTCGGCCCGCCTAGGGTTGCCGCGTGCCTGAGTACCTCGTCCTCCTCAGCCCCTCGAGCAACCGGGTGTATGCGGGTCAGGCCGCCGCCGTGACGGCCGCCGAGGTGGAGGTGCTCGTGACCGCCATCCACCGGGCGGGCTTCGTCTCGGCCGAGCCGGTCACGCTCGCGGGCGTCGGGTACCTCGGCGTGCGGCTGGCCGACGACGTCGACCCGGCCGTGCTGGGTGGGCTGGCCGCGACGTATGCCGTCTTCGCTCGGGAGGGTGGGTGGCTGCGCCCGGTCGAGGTCCCCTCGGGGCGACACCTCGACGACGACCTGCTGACCATCCCCAAGTACCCGGGCAAGACCAACGAGCAGCTGACCCACGTCCTGCTCAACCTCACCTTGGCCGCGACCGACCTCCCGCAGGACGGCCACCGCCGCTGCGTGCTCGACCCCCTGGCGGGCCGCGGGACGACGCTCAGCTGGGCGCTCACGCTCGGGTACGACGCCGTCGGGGTCGAGGTGGAGCAGCGCGAGGTCGAGGCCTACGCCGCCTTCCTCACGACCTGGCTGCGGCGCAAGCGGGTCAAGCACCGGATCGGCATGACCACCCTGCGCCGTTCGGGGCAGCGGCTGGGTGAGGTGCTGGAGGCCTCGATCGGCCGCGACGGCCCGCAGACGCTCGTCGTGCTCGCCGCCGACACGCTGCTGACCGCCGAGCTGCTGCAGCGGCGGCGGGTCGACGCGGTGGTGACCGACGCGCCCTACGGCGTGGCTCACGGGAGCCGGTCGGCCGGACATCCACGAGGTGACCGTGACCGCAGCCCGGCGGAGCTGCTGGCGGCGGCGGTGCCGGTCTGGGTGTCGGTGCTGCGGGCCGGCGGCGCGCTCGGCATCGCGTGGAACACCCACGGCCTGTCGCGGGCGGGCCTCGCGGCGATTTGCGCGAACGCCGGGCTGGAGGTGTGCGACGACGGTCCCTGGCGGGGCCTCGCCCACCGGGTCGACGCCGGCATCCAGCGTGACCTGCTGGTGGCCCGCAAGCCCCGGGGGACGGCTCACGCCGGCTGACGTTTCCCCCCCAATAGGAGCGCAGCGCACGTCGACGTGACATGAGGAGCGCAGCGCACGGAAATCCGAGCGCTGCGCTCCTGCTGTTGCGTCAGCGGGGGGCGAAGACGACGGTCGGGCGCGCCTCGGCACCCGACTCGTCCAGCACGGCCACGAGGGTGCCGTCGGGGGCGAACGCGGCGACGACCTTCTCCCCCACCAGCGTCGACGGGATGCGCCGGCCGTGGCCCACGTCGTCGGCCTCCGCCTCGGTGAGGTCGTGGGCCGCGAGCTGGGTGCGGGCGGCCGTCGCCAGCGGGACGAGCGGCGCCGGCCGCTCGGGATCGAGGGCGTCCAGCGGTGTCGCCGACGCGAGGTCGAACCGGCCGACCCGGGTGCGTCGCAGCGCCGTGAGGTGGCCGCCGACGCCCAGGGCCACGCCGAGGTCGCGGGCCAGCGCTCGCACGTAGGTCCCGGAGGAGACCTCCACCTCGAGGTCGACGTCGACGTACGGCCCCTGCGGGCGCACGTCGAGCACGTCGAAGCGGTGCACCGTCACCGGACGCGCGGCGAGGGCGACGTCCTCCCCCGCCCGCACCCGCGCATACGACCGCTTGCCGTCGACCTTGATCGCGCTGACCGACGAGGGCACCTGCTCGATGGGCCCCGTCAGGGCCGTCACCGCGGCGAGCAGGGCCTCCCGGGTCACACCCGACGCGTCGACCTCCGTCAGGACGTCGCCCTCGGCGTCGTCGGTGACCGTCGTCTGCCCGAGGCGCAGGGTCGCGGCGTACGTCTTGTCGCAGCCGACGAGGAAGGTGAGCAGCTTCGTCGCCCGGCCGACGCCGAGGACGAGGACGCCGGTGGCCATCGGGTCGAGGGTGCCGGCGTGCCCGACCCGGCGGGTGCCGCACACCCGGCGGACCCGGGCCACCACGTCGTGGCTGGTCCAGCCCGCCGGCTTGTCGACGAGCAGCAGACCCTCAGGCGTCGTCATCCGGCTCGTCGTCGGTCGGCTTGCGGTAGGGGTCGGCGTCGCCGGCGAAGGTCTTGCCCTCGCGCACGCGGGCGAGTTCGGCGTCACGCTCCCGGGTCACGGCCAGGACGTCCTCCAGGTGCGCGGCGCCCTCGGGCAGCGCGTCCGGGATGAAGTCCAGCGACGGGGTGAGCCGGATGCCCAGCGCCGCCCCCACCGCGGTGCGGATCTTGCCCTTGGCCGACTCGAGCGCCATGGCGGTGGCCGTGCGCTCCTCGTCCGAGCCGTAGGCCGTGTAGAAGACCGACGCGTGCTGGAGGTCGCCGGTGACGCGGACGTCGGTGATGGTCACGAACCCGAGCCGCTCGTCCTTGACGCGGTACTCGAGCTGCTCGGCCACGGTGACCTTGATGCGGTCCGCGACCTTCCGGGCCCGTGCGGGATCGGCCATGACTGTGGTGCTCCTCGTGTGGTGGTGACCGGCATACCGAGGGCAGGCGGGGGTCCGAGGACCCACCGCCTGCCGTCCGGACCCGCGCTACGCGCGGGGCTTCTCCCGCATCTCGAACGTCTGGATCGTGTCACCGATCTGCAGGTCGTTGAACGAGCCGAGGTTGATACCGCACTCGAACCCTTCGCGGACCTCGGTGACGTCGTCCTTGAACCGGCGCAGACCGGCGATCTCGACGTTCTCGCCGATGACGGTGCCGTTGCGCAGCACGCGCGCCTTGGCACCACGGCGCATCTCGCCCGACCGGACGATCGAGCCGGCGACGTTGCCGAACTTGCTCGACCGGAAGATCTCGCGGATCTCCGCCTCACCGAGGCGGGCCTCCTCGAACTCCGGCTTGAGCATGCCCTTCAGCGCGGCCTCGATCTCGTCGATGGCCTGGTAGATCACCGAGTAGTACCGGATCTCCACGCCCTCGCGGTCGGCGACGTCGGCGTTGTGACCCTCGGCGCGCACGTTGAACCCGATGATGATCGCGTCCGACGCCACGGCGAGGTTGATGTTGTTCAGCGTGATCGCACCGACCCCGCGGTCGATGATCCGCAGGTCGACCTCGTCGCCCACGTCGATCTGCAGGAGAGCGTCCTCCAGCGCCTCGACCGAACCCGACGCGTCACCCTTGAGGATGAGGTTGAGGGTGTCGACCTTGCCCTGGGCGAGCGCCTCGTTGAGGTCCTCGAGCGAGATCCGCTTGCGGGCCTTGGCGAGCGAGGCTGCGCGGGACGCCGCCTCCTTGCGCTCCGCGATCTGACGCGCGGTGCGGTCGTCGGGCGCCACGAGGAACGTGTCGCCGGCGCCGGGCACCGAGGTCAGGCCGAGGACGAGGACCGGACGCGACGGGGTCGCCTCCGTGACCGTCACGCCGTGCTCGTCGAGCATGGCCCGGACCCGGCCGTAGCCGGACCCGGCGACGATCGCGTCACCGACGTGGAGCGTGCCGGACTGCACGAGCACCGTCGCGACGGG
Organism: uncultured Actinomycetota bacterium; assembly: GCA_963752705.1. Classification (GTDB taxonomy): domain Bacteria; phylum Actinomycetota; class Actinomycetes; order Actinomycetales; family Dermatophilaceae; genus Lapillicoccus. The sequence goes on along the minus strand of CAVVZM010000003.1, from coordinate 1,074,636 downwards.
GCCGCGGCCCTTGTCGAGGTGGGTCTCGATCGCGACACCGCGAGCGTCCTTGTTGGGGTTGGCCCGCAGGTCGAGCGCCGCGTCGGCGGTGAGCAGGACGGCCGCGAGGAGGTCGTCGATGTTCTCACCGGTGCGCGCCGAGACGTTGACGAACATCGTCTCGCCGCCGTACTCCTCCGCCACGAGGTTGTACTCGGTGAGCTGCTGACGCACCTTGTCGGGGTTGGCCCCCTCCTTGTCGATCTTGTTGACCGCCACGACGATCGGCACGTCGGCCGCCTGGGCGTGGTTCAGCGCCTCGATCGTCTGCGGCATGACGCCGTCGTCCGCCGCCACCACGAGGATCGCGATGTCGGTGACCTTCGCACCACGGGCTCGCATGGCGGTGAACGCCTCGTGACCCGGGGTGTCGATGAAGGTGATCGGGCGCACGATGCCCTCGTGCTCGGTCTCGACCTGGTACGCGCCGATGTGCTGGGTGATGCCGCCGGCCTCACCCTCGGCCACCTTGGCGGACCGGATGGCGTCGAGCAGCTTGGTCTTTCCGTGGTCGACGTGACCCATGACGGTCACGACCGGCGGACGGGCCTCCAGCTGGTCGTCGCTCTCGGCCTCGCGCTCGGCGTCGAGGTCGATGTTGAACTGCTCGAGCAGCTCGCGCTCCTCGTCCTCCGGGCTGACGACCTCGATCTTGAAGCCGAGCTCGGCGCCGAGGAGGCGGAAGGTGTCCTCGTCGAGCGACTGGGTCGCCGTGGCCATCTCACCGAGGTGGAACAGCACGGTGACGAGCGACGCCGGGCTGGCGTTGATCTTGTCGGCGAAGTCGGTGAGGGACGCACCGCGGCGCATCCGCACCACCTGCGAGCCGTCACCGTGGGGCACCTGCACGCCGCCGATGGTCGGGGCCTGCATCTGCTCGAACTCCTGGCGCTTCGCCCGCTTGGACTTGCGCCCACGGACCGGGCGGCCACCACCGCGACCGAACGCACCGGGGGCACTGCCACGGGGGCCGCCACCACCGGGGCGACCGCCACCACCGGGACGGCCGGCGAAGCCGCCGCCACCACCGGGGGCACCGCCGGGTCCACCCGGACGGCCGGGCGCACCCGGACGTCCGCCGGGACCACCCGGACGCGTACCGGGACGGCCGACCGCCGAGCGGTCGGGCATCATGCCCGGGCTCGGACGCGGACCACCGGGGCGCGGGCCGGCCGCACCGGGAGCACCCGGACGCGGACCGGCCGCACCGGGAGCACCGGTGCGGTTCTGCGGCCGGGGCATGCCCTGGCTGGGCGCGAAGGGGTTGTTGCCCGGACGCGGGGCGCCCTCACGGGCGGCGGGCGGACGGCCCATGCCCTGGCTGGGGGCGAAGGGGTTGTTGCCCGGACGCGGCTGGTTGGGCCGCGGCGCCGGGCGGGGGGCACCGCCGGTGGAGCCGGGCGCAGCCGCCGGGCGTCCGCCGTCGCGAGCCGCGACGGTGCCCGGAGCACCGGACGGACGGGCCGCCGGGCTGCTGGGGGCCGGAGCCGCCGAGGGGCGGGGGCCGGGAGCGGGGGCGCTCGGCCCGGGACGCGACGGCGCGGTGGGCGCCGATGGTGCCGCCTGGGTGGTCGTCGCGGAGGCGGCGACCGGGGCCGGGGCGGGCGCCGGGGCGCTGGGGGCCGGGGAGCTGGGGGCCGGAGCCGAGGGAGCCGGCGTCGTGGACGCGGGCGCCGAGGTGACCGGCGAGGGTGAGGGGGCCGACGGCGTACGCGTCGACGGGGCGGCGGGCGCGGGGGCCGGGCTCGCCGTGGCGGCGCCGTTCCCGGACGCGCCGGAGGAGCCGTTCGTACCCGAGCCGCTGCGCAGCTCCGGGGGGAACGTCTCCTTGATGGTGCGGACGACAGGGGGCTCGATGGTCGACGACGCCGACCGGACGAACTCTCCCTTGTCCTTCAGATAGGTCAGGAGCGTCTTGCTCTCGACCCCGAGCTCTTTGGCGAGCTCATAGACACGGACCTTGGCCACGTTTCTCCTTCTCGGGTGGTCCGACCCGGAAGGAGGTTCCTTCGGTCAGACCTGGTGGTGGGGCTTGCTCATTGCTGAGTACTCATCGGGTGCTCATCAGCGTCTGACCCGCCTTCGGTTGGTCTGTCGTGAACAGTGGTGAGGTGCTGGGGTGGTACTCCATGGTCCCCTGCCGAGATCCGCTCGAGATGGGCGGCCAGCGCGGTGACGTCCGGCCCGGCCTGCAGCCGCAGGGCCCGGGTGAACGCCGTGCGACGGACCGCCTGCTCGAAGCATGTGGTGCTGGGGTGCAGCCAAGCGCCGCGCCCCGGCAGCCGGTGCCGTGGGTCCGGTACCAGCGTGACGACACCCGCGAGGGTGCGGTCGTGCTCGCCCGTGCCCGCGACGACTCGCAGGAGGGCCGACCAGCTATCCGTGCGACGGCATCCCACACAGGTACGCATGGGGCTCCGGTCACGGGGTCCAGTCCGGTCGGTCGCTCTCAAGTCTACCCGAGAACTACCGGGGGCGGTGGGCCGCCGGGGGCGGGCCCGTGCGGGGGCGGGTCGACGCCCCGGGTCTCGTCGCCGTCCGCGGCGGGGCGCCGGCGGCCGATGCGTCGGACGGTGGGTCGGCCGGCTGGGTGTCGGGGCGGATGTCGATGCGCCAGCCGGTCAGCTTGGCCGCGAGGCGCACGTTCTGCGCCTCCTTGCCGATCGCCAGCGACAGCTGGTAGTCGGGCACGATGACGCGGGCGGCCCGGGCGGCCAGGTCGACGATCTCGACCGACTGCACCCGAGCCGGCGAGAGCGCGGCGCGCCACGAAGGTGGCGGCGTCCGGGGAGTAGTCGACGATGTCGATCTTCTCGCCGTGCAGCTCGGTCATCACCGCGCGCACCCGGGCGCCCATCGGGCCGATGCACGCGCCCTTGGCGTTGACGCCCGGGCACCTTGGCGTGGACGGCCACCTTAGTGCGGTGGCCGGCCTCGCGGGCGAGCGCGGCGATCTCGACGCTGCCGTCGGCGATCTCCGGCACCTCGAGGCGGAAGAGGGTGCGCACGAGGTTGGGGTGGGTGCGCGAGAGGCCGATCTGCGGGCCCCGGGGGCCGCGCTTGACGCTGACGACGTAGCACCGCAGCCGGTCGCCGTGCTTGTAGCGCTCCCCGGGCACCTGCTCGGCGAGGGGCAGGATGCCCTCCACGGCGCCGAAGTCGACGAGGACGTGCCGCGGGTCGGGGCTCTGCTGGATGACGCCGGACACGACGTCGCCCTCGCGGCCCTTGAAGTCGCCGAGGATCTGCTCGTCCTCGAGGTCGCGCAGGCGCTGCACGATGACCTGGCGGGCGGTGGCCGCGGCCACCCGCCCGAACCCCTGGGGGGTGTCGTCGAACTCGGGACCGGGCTCGGCGCGCTCGGGGCGCTCGCCCGGGTCGGCGGGCAGCAGCCCGCCGTCCTCGCGGGCCCACACGACGACGTGGCCGGTCTTGCGGTCGACCTCGACCCGGGCCAGCCGGGCGGAGCCGTCGGTGCGGTGGTAGGCCACGAGGAGCGCCTGCTCGATGGCCGAGATGAGCACGGAGAGGCTGATGTCCCGCTCCCGTTCGAGCGCGCGCAGCGCGGCGACGTCGATGTCCATCAGGCCTTCTCCTCCTCGTCGGTCTCGTCGTGCTCGTCATCCTCGACCTCGTCGTAGTCGAGGTCGTCCTCCTCGTCAACGCCCGCGTCGTGCGGAGCGTCCCCGCCCGGTGGCGGGACGCCGTCGTCGACGCGGCCGAACTCCACCTGGACGACCCCGGAGCGCACCTGCTCGAGCGGCACGGTCCGGCGCTCCGCGGCCCGTTTGCGCGCCGCGGGCACCTCCACCCTCAGCTCGTCGGGCGTCACGGCCAGCAGCCGTGCCGTCACCGTCTCCCCCGACGCCAGGGTCATGGCGACGAGCCGTCCGACGTTGCGGCGGAACGCGGCATACCCGGCCATCGGTCGCCCGACGCCGGGTGAGCTCACCTCGAGCGTGTAGGGCCGTTCGCCCATGAGCCCCTGCTCGTCGAGGGTGCGACCGACCACCCCGGTCGCGTCGGCCACCTCGTCGAGGGTCAGCGGCGCCACCCGGCTGCTGGGGTCGGTCGCGTCGAGGCGGCTCACGTCGCGGTCGACGAGCACGCGCAGGATGCGCCGCGAGCCGGCCGGGCCGACGGTGGCGTCCACGGCGACGAGCCCGAGCTCGGCCAGAGGGGTGGCGAGCGCCGTGACGATGTCCTCGCCCATGGCCCACCTCCGTGTTCTCGACTGAGGGGCCACTCTAGCGAGCCGGGCGGGTGCCCGGGTCGTGCCATGATCGGCCCATGGCCGGGGAACGGAGCGGGCCCGGCCGGCCGCCTGGCTCGCCCCGGGGACCCCTCTCCCGCCGTGACCTGCTCCGGATGGCCGCCGTCGCCCCGGTGGTGCTCGTCGCCGGCTGCGACGTCCGGCTTCAGGACGACGCCCCCGATCTCCCGCTGCTGCAACGCAAGTCGGTGCCCGACGAGGCGACGCTGGTCGCCGCCGTCCGCCTCACCACCGCGCTGGGCCAGCTCGCCGGCCGCGTGCCGCAGCCCCCCGCGGCGATCGTCACCCTCGCCGGGCTCCACCACACGCAGGCGAGCGTGCTCACCGGGCGGCTCACCGCGCAGGGGGTCCCGCGACACGTCATCGACGCCCCCGCCGCCACGGCGACCGCGTCCGCCCCGGCCACCGGGACCGCGACCCCGCGCTCCTCGGCAGCGGTCAGCGCCCCCCCGGTGTCGACCGCCGCCGACCTCGCCGCGGCGGAGGTCGCCGCCGTCATGGCGATGCTGCCGCTGCTGGGCCCGGTGACGACGGCGAACCGCGGGGTGCTCGTGGCGGTCGCCGCCGCCTGCGGGACGGCAGCGGACCAGCTCGGAGCGACCGTCACCTGGCCCGCGGCCGACCCGCTCCCGCCCGCGGTCGCTGTGCCGCTGCTGGACGACACCCGGGCGGCGGCCTACGCGATGCAGGTCGTCGCCGCGCAGTCCACCGGCGACCAGCGCACCCGTGCCCTGGCCACTCGGGCCCAGCTCGACGCCCGCCAGGCCCAGCTCCTCACCCTCGCCGGGGCCTCGGCGCCTCCCGCCCCCCTCGGCTACGCCCTGCCGTTCCCGGTCACCGACGCCGCCGCCGCCGCGCGGCTGGCGACCCAGGTGCTCACCACCCTGGTCGCGGGGGGTCTGCAGCCGCTCGACGCGGTGCCCGCCGGGTCGACGGCGCTCGTCGCCCTGGCCCGTTCCCTCACCGAGGCGGCTGCGGTCGGTCGGGCGTGGGGCGTCGCGCCCGTACCCTTCCCCGGCCTCGCCTACCCGTGAGCGACCCCTCGGTCCTGGTCCCCCCGCCCTTCGCCGACCGGGTCGCGACGTACGCCGCCGATCCCATGGACCCTCATGCCGGGTATGCCGTCACCGGCGCCGAGTGGCTGCGTCGCCTCCCGCGCATGCTGGGCGACCTGCTCGAGGAGTGGCGGCTGACCCCGACCGGGGTGGTGGGCTGGGGCCACTGCGCCGTCGTCGTGGGGGTGGAGACCGAGGCCGGGGCGGCGGCACTCAAGGTCTCGTGGCCCCACCACGAGGCGGTCAGCGAGCACCTGGCCCTACGGCATTGGGACGGCCGGGGCGCGGTACGCCTGCTGCGGGCCGACCCCCACCGGTTCGCCCTCCTGCTCGAGCGGCTCGACGCCACCGACCTGCGCAGCCTCCCGGACGAGGAGGCGTGCGAGGTCGTCGGCGCCCTGCTGCACCGGTTGCGGGCGCCGGCTATCGCCCGCACCCCGACGCTGAGCGCCTACGTCGCCCGGCAGCTCGCCAAGCCCCCGCCCCTCGACGTGCTTCCACGCCGGTTCGTCGACCAGGGCCGGCGGCTCGCCGCCGATCTCGCGTCCGACCCGGGGGTCGACGCCCACCTCTTGCACTCCGACCTGCACTACGAGAACGTCCTGCGGGGCGAGCGGCAGCCGTGGCTCGCCATCGACCCCAAGCCGATGGCCGGGGACCGCGCCTTCGAGGTGGCCCCCGTCCTGTGGAACCGGGTCGGCGAGCTCGGCACCGGGTCGGCCTTCCGGTGGAACGTCCGCCGTCGCCTCGAGGTCGTCTGCGCCGCCGCCGGCATCGACGAGGACCGGGCCAAGGCGTGGACCATCGTCCGCGCGGTCGACAACGCGGGCGACGAGCCGCCCGGGTCCTCGGGTGCGAGCCTGGCCGTGGCCCTCATCAAGGCCATGAACGACTGACCGCCTGAGTCGCCTGGCACTGTGGTCGTCATGCCCAACCGCCTCGGCGCCGCCACGAGCCCCTACCTGCTGCAGCACGCCGACAACCCCGTCGACTGGTGGGAGTGGGAGCCGGCTGCCTTCGAGGAGGCCCGCCGGCGTGACGTACCGGTGCTGCTGTCCGTCGGGTACTCGGCCTGTCACTGGTGCCACGTCATGGCCCACGAGTCGTTCGAGGACGACGAGGTGGCCCGGGTCCTCAACGCCGGGTTCGTCGCGGTGAAGGTCGACCGCGAGGAGCGCCCCGACGTCGATGCCGTCTACATGGCCGCCACGACGGCGCTCACCGGGCAGGGCGGCTGGCCGATGACCGTGCTGATGACCCCCGACCGCGATCCCTTCTACTGCGGCACCTACCTCCCGAAGGCCCAGCTGCTCCACGTGCTCGACGCCGTCTCCGACGCGTGGCGCACCCGCCGCGACGAGGTGCTCGCGAGTGGCGACCACATCGCGTCGGCCCTGCGAGCGGCCGCGCCCCCCGGGGAGGCGGAGGCGTTGACCACCGCACGGCTGGACGCGGCGGCCGGTGTGGTGAGGAGCCAGTTCGACTCCGGGAGAGGCGGTTTCGGCCGCGCGCCCAAGTTCCCGCCGTCGACCCTGATGGAGTTCCTGCTGCGTCACCACGCCCGCACCGGCTCTGAGTCGTCGCTCGAGATGGTCGTCCGCACCGGCACGGCGATGGCCCGGGGCGGCATCTACGACCAGCTCGCCGGCGGCTTCTCCCGGTATGCCGTGGACGTCGCCTGGGTGGTGCCGCACTTCGAGAAGATGCTCTACGACAACGCCCTCCTCGCCCGCGTGTACCTCCACTGGTGGCAGGCCACCGGTGACCCCCTGGCTCGCCGGATCGCCTGCGAGACGGCGGACTTCGTCATCGACGACCTGGGCACGACCGAGGGCGGGTTCGCCAGCGCCCTGGACGCCGACGCCGCGGGGGTCGAGGGGCTCACATACGCGTGGACGCCCGACCAGCTCGTCGACGTGCTCGGCGAGACGGACGGCACCCGGGCCGCCCGGCTGCTGGAGGTGACCGACCACGGCACGTTCGAGCACGGCGCCTCGACCCTGCAGCTGTTGACCGACCCGGCCGACCCGGCCGAGGCCGCCTGGTGGGCCGGCGTGCGGTCGCGGCTGCTCGAGGCGCGAGCCGCCCGGCCGCAGCCAGCGCGGGACGACAAGGTCGTCACGGCGTGGAACGGGCTGGCCATCGCCGCGCTCGCCGACCTCGGGGCCGGCCTCGGGGTGCCGCGCTACGTCGAGGCGGCGGAGCGGGCCGCCGCGTTCGTCCTGGCCACCCACGTCGTCGACGCCCGGCTGCGCCGGTCGTCGCGGGACGGCCGGGTGGGCGCCGCGGTGGCGGTGGCCGACGACCACGGCGACCTCGCCGAGGGGCTGCTGGCGCTGCACCAGGCCACCGGCGACCCCCGGTGGCTGGCCGCCGCGGGCACGGTGCTCGACCTCGCCCTGGCCCACTTCCGCGCCGACGACGGTGGGTTCCACGACACTGCGGACGATGCCGAGACCCTGTTCACGCGTCCACGTGCCGACGGCGAGGGACCGGAGCCGACCGGCGAGGCGGCCCTGGCCGGAGCGCTGCTCACCTACGGCGCACTCACCGCATCGACCCCGCACCTCGACGCCGCCCGGGCCGCCCTCGGGTCGGGCAGCCGCATCGCGGCGCGCAACCCACGGTTCGCCGGCTGGACCCTCGCCGTCGGCGAGGCCGCCGCCGCGGGGCCGCTCCAGGTCGCGGTCGTGGGCACGGGACCGGCGGCGGACGCGCTGCTCGGTGTCGTCCGGTCGAGCCGGTCACCCGGCCTGGTGTCCGTCGCCGGCGAACCGGACGCTGCCGGCGTACCGCTGCTGGCCGGCCGCCCGCTGGTGGACGGCCGGGCCGCGGCCTACGTCTGTCGCGGCTTCGTCTGCGACCGGCCCACCACCGACCCGGAGACACTGCGCGCCCAGCTCGTGGCCGCCAGGTGAGCGCCGTCCCTCAGGGCCAGATACCCAGCAGCTGCAGCGAGATGCGCACGATGAAGGCCGACACGACGACGACGAACACGGCTCGCACGAAGCCGCTGCCCAGCCGCACCGCGGTGCGCGCGCCGAGGTAGCCGCCGACGAGGTTGCCGACGGCGAGCACGAGGCCGACCCGCACCATGATGTGGCCGCCGGGCGCGAAGACCGCCAAGGCACCGAGGTTGGTCGCGACGTTGGCGATCTTCGCCTTCGCGCTGGCCTGGAGGAAGGCGTACCCGAGCAGCCCCACGAGCATGAAGACGAGGAACGACCCGGTGCCCGGGCCGAGGGCGCCGTCGTAGACGCCGATGACGAAGCCGGCGCCCATTGCCGTGGCGGTGTGGCGCCGACCGGTGAACCGGAGGTCGGTCGTCTGGCCCAGGCTGGGCTTGAAGAGGGTGTAGGCGCCGACGGCGACCAGGCAGACGAGGATGATCGGGCTGAAGGCCGCCTTCGGGACGTGCAGCCCGAGGAACGCGCCGGCCACGGCGCCCAGGAACGCGATCCCCGCCATCGGCAACGCCGTCCGCAGGTCGGGGTGCACCCGCCGGTAGTACGTCACCGAGCTGGTCGTCGTGCCGAAGACCGAGCCGAACTTGTTGGTGGCGAGGATCTGGGCCGGCGACGCCGCGGGGAACCCCAGCAGCAGCGCGGGCAGCTGGATGAGGCCGCCACCGCCCACGACGGCGTCCACCCATCCCGCGACGAGGGCGGCCAGCGCGACGAGGACCAGCGTGAGCAGCGTCGGGTCCATCGCCGCCTCGGTCATCCCGACCGGTCCCAGGCGGAGACGATGTGCAGCACGTCGAGCAGCTCGTGGGCCACCGCGTCGGGGGTGGCCTGGTGGGCGACCTGCTGGCTGGCGGGGATGTCGCTGTGGGGCACGAGGATCGCGCGCATGCCGGCGGACTGCGGGCCCAGCACGTCCTCGTAGCCGCGGTCACCCACGTAGACGCACGCGAGCGGGTCGACGTCGACGACGCGGGCCGCCTCGAGGAAGATCTCGCGCTGCGGCTTCACCCACGGGGTCTCGCTGGAGTAGACGTCACCGTCGACGAGGTCGAGCACCCCGTCGCGGGCGAAGATCGCCCGGTGGTAGTCGCGGGACCAGATCGTGTTGGAGAGCACGCCGACCCGGATCCCGTTGGCGCGCAAACCTTCCCAGAGGGGCCGGATCTGCGGGTCGGTCCAGGTGTGCGGCTCCCAGAACTGGTGGTAGGCCGCGAGACCGGCGGCCGCGCGCGGGTCGTCGGCGACGATGCCGGCGTCGGCGAGGATGTCCTCGAGGCGCGCCGAGGCGCCGTGCGTGCGGCCCCGCTGCCAGCCGGCGCTCTCCGCGGCCCAGATGCGCTGCGCCAGGGCGTCGACGACGCCGGCGTCCTGGTCGTCGAGGTGGTAGTGGCGGGCGAAGACCCGCCACTGCTCGTCGAGGTCGACCGGGTGCCAGGGCGTGATGGTGCCGCCCCAGTCGAAGATGACTGCTCGTACCCCTTGCGACCCGTGGACCCGTCCCCCGCCGGCGGCCCCCGTCACGACCCGGTCTCTGGAGCGCCGCGGACCTCCGCGAGCACCTCGGACACCGCCGCGTCCACGGGTACCTCGCGCCGCTCGCCCGAGCGCCGGTCCTTGATCTCCACGGTGCCCTGCTCCAGTCCGCGACCGACGACGACGATCGTGGGGACGCCGATGAGCTCGGAGTCCTTGAACTTCACGCCGGGACTCACCTTGAGCCGGTCGTCGTAGAGCACCTCGAGGCCGGCCGCCTCGAGACCGCCGACGATCTCCTGGGCCTTGAGGAAGACGGCGTCGTCCTTGCCCGTCGCGACGACGTGCACGTCGGCCGGAGCCACGGCCCGGGGCCAGCACAGGCCGAGCTCGTCGAAGTTCCCCTCGGCGACCGCGGCGACGGCTCGGGACACGCCCACGCCGTAGGAGCCCATGGTGACCGTGACCAGCTTGCCGTGCTCGTCCAGCACCTTGAGCCCGAGCGCCTCGGCGTACTTGGTGCCGAGCTGGAAGATGTGGCCCATCTCGATGCCGCGCGCGGCCTCGAGGGCGTGCCCGCAGCTGGGGCAGACGTCGCCGGCGCGCACCTCCGCCGCCTCGATGGTGCCGTCGGGGGTGAAGTCGCGCCCCATGACGAGGTCGATGACGTGCCGCCCCGGCTGGTCGGCGCCGGTCACCCAGCGGGTGCCCTCGACGATCCGGGGGTCGACGAGGAAGCGCACACCGGCGGCCTTGGCGGCTCCGAGGGCCCCGGGGCCGATGTAGCCCTTGACCAGCTCCGGGTGGCCCTCGAAGTCCTCGAAGACGGTGAACGTCGCCGGCTCCAGCTGGGCGCCGAGGCGCTTCTCGTCGACCTCGCGGTCACCGGGCACGCCGATGGCGAGCACCTCGGACCGGCCTCCCGGGTGGGTGACGGTGACGATGACGTTCTTGAGGGTGTCGCCCGCCGCCCAGGGCCGGTCCTCGCGGGGGAACCGGGCGTTCAGCACGTCGACGAGGGTCGCGATGGTGGGCGTGTCCGGGGTCTCCTCGACGTGGGCCGCGGGGGCGTCCGACCAGTCCTGCGCCGGGGGGACCGGCACCCGCACGGCCTCGACGTTCGCGGCATACCCGCAGTTCGGGCACCGCACGTAGGTGTCCTCGCCGTTCTCGGCGGTGGCGAGGAACTCCTCGCTCTTGCTGCCCCCCATCGCTCCGGCCATGGCCTGGACGATGACGTAGTGGAAGCCCAGGCGGTCGAAGATCCGCACGTAGGCCTCGCGGTGCAGGTCGTAGCTCTTGTTGAGCCCGGCCTCGTCGATGTCGAAGGAGTACGAGTCCTTCATGACGAACTCGCGCCCGCGCAGCACACCGGCCCGGGGTCGCGCCTCGTCGCGGTACTTGTTCTGGATCTGGTAGAGCGAGACGGGCAGGTCCTTGTAGGACGAGTAGAGGTCCTTGACCGCGAGGGTGAACAGCTCCTCGTGGGTGGGCCCGAGGAGGTAGTCGGCACCCTTGCGGTCCTGGAGCCGGAAGATGTTGGGGCCGTACTCGGCCCACCGACCGGTCGCCTCGTAGGGCTCGCGCGGCAGCAGGGCGGGGAAGAGCAGCTCCTGGGCGCCGATGGCGTCCATCTCCTGGCGCACGATGGTCTCCACCCGGCGCAGCAGCTTCAGGCCGAGGGGCAGCCACGTGTAGATGCCGGGGCTGACCCGCCGGATGTAGCCGGCCCGCACGAGGAGGCGGTGGCTCGGCACCTCGGCGTCCGCCGGGTCCTCGCGAAGGGTTCGCAGGAACAGCGACGACATGCGCATGGCCACGGGTTTGGCTCCGAACGGGGGACGGGAAGGGTGCCCGGGAAGGATATCCACGTCCCGGTATGCCGATGACGCCCTTTCCCGGGGGGTCAGCGCCCCGTCAGCGCCCGGTGGCGCTCAGGGCGACGCGGACGAGGTTCCACTGGAGCGGCAGGCGCGCCACCGTGCCGGCCACGAACGCCAGCCGGCGCGGGTCGTCCCGCTTGCGCCGCCACCGCTTCACCGCCGTCACCGTCATCTGCACGTTGGCCGGGAAGACGCCCACGAGCAGCGCCGCCGACCCCCACCCGGCGGCCGAGCGGGTCGCGGGCAGCGCCAGGCCGGCCGCGCACACCAGCTCGGCCACCCCCGAGGCGTAGACCAGCTCCTCTCGGGCCGGCAGCTCCCGCGGCACGATCGGGAGGAAGACCTGGGGTCGCACGAGGTGCAGGGTGCCCGAGGCGACGAAAAGGCCGGCGAGGCCGGCGATCCGCCAGGTCAGGGGGGCCGGGGAGCTCTTCACCCGGACATCACAGCACGCGCCCATCACCGCACGCCCGCCGGCCGCCGACCGGAGGCGCGCACCACGAGCCGGGTCGGCACGGTCACCGTCGTCGGCTCGCCGAGCCCGGTGGCCAGCCGGGCGAACACCTGCTGCACCGCCCGCTCCCCCAGCACCAGGGGGTCCTGGTGCACGACGGTCACCGGGGGGTCGAGCACGTCGGCGAGGTCGAAGTCGTCGTAGCCGACGAGCGAGAGCGGGCGGGTCGTCCGCCGCATGGCCGCCAGCACCGCCAGGGTCACCCGGTTGTTGCCCGTGACGAGGGCGGTGACGGGCGTCGGTCCGGCCGTCCACTCGGCGAGGTACGCCTCGAGCCCGTCCGACGCATACGGCCCGAGAGCCGTCCGCATCGGTCCGGGCAGCCCCAGGGAGGCGGCCGCGGCGCAGAAGGCGGCGTGCCGGCGGCGGGCGGTCCAGATCGAGGCGTCGTCGCCGACGAAGCCGATCCGCTCGTGCCGGTGGGCGGCGAGATGCTCGACCGCGCTGCGCATCCCCCCCTCGTTGTCGCTGAGGACGGTGTCGGCCGACAGCCCGGGCAGCGGCCGGTCGAGGCAGACCAGCGGCACCGACCGGGCCGCCTGGCTGAGCACCTCCGACGGCTCGGTGGCGACGGGGACGACGACGAGGCCCGCCACCCGCTGCATGACGAGCGCGTCGACCAGCTGCGCCTCGTGGGCCGGCGAGCCCTGCGACGAGGTGCTGATGAGCAGGTAACCACGCAGGCGCGCCTCACGCTCGATGCCCGCGGCCACCTGGGAGTAGAAGGGGTTGGCCAGGTCGGGCACGACGAAGCCGATGCTCTGAGACCGGCCGCTGCGCAGCATCGACGCTCCGGCGTGCCGCTGGAACCCGATCTCGTCGATGACCCGGCGCACCTTGGCCGCCGTCGAGGCGCTCACCCCCGCCTCGTCGTTGACCACCCGCGAGACCGTCTTGATCGAGACGCCCGCCCGGCGGGCGACGTCGGCCATGGTGGGCCGGGTCAGGTCGGCACCCGGGGAGGGGTATGCCGCATCGCGCGACAACGTTGGCACCCGGCTCACTATCGGGGGGCGGGGGCGGTGCGTCAAGGTGGCCTGGCGAGAAGTGCCGTCGGGCAACGCCGGACGGTGAGAACCATCCCCTCCATCCCGGCCGCGGCCGTTCCGCTCAGGGCTCCGACTGGCGCCCGGTCGTCCTCGTTGTCAGACAACGATGTCGGTCGCCCCGTCCCGGCGAGGACCCCGCTCCTCGCAGCCGGATGATTGTTACGGGCTTGTGACGGGTCCAGCCCCCCGGAACACCCACGCGGGATGCGGTCCGTGAGCCAGAATCAACAAGCCCCCGACCGGTCCGCCGGTCCGCTCACACGTCACGAGGAAGTGATGACGCTTCGATGAGCACCGAACCCCGTCCACAGGACGTCGCCCACTCCGCTCCGGCCCAGCCCGAGGGCGAGGTCGATCCCGGCTCGCTGATCCTCGAGATGAGGAACATCAGCAAGGAGTTCCCGGGCGTCAAGGCTCTGTCCGACGTCTCCATGGCGGTGCGCCGCGGCGAGGTCCACGCGATCTGCGGTGAGAACGGCGCCGGCAAGTCGACCCTGATGAAGGTCCTCTCGGGGGTCTGGCCGGCCGGCACCTACGGCGGCGAGATCCTCTACGAGGGCAAGGTCGTGGAGTTCAACAACATCCGCGACAGCGAGCACGCCGGCATCGTCATCATCCACCAGGAGCTTGCGCTCATCCCCGAGCTGTCGATCGCGGAGAACATCTTCCTCGGCAACGAGGTCACGAGCGGCGGCGTCATCAACTGGGTGACCACGCGTCAGCGGGCCACCGAGCTGCTCGCCCGCGTCGGCCTCACGGAGAACCCCGACACGAAGATCAAGGACATCGGGGTCGGCAAGCAGCAGCTGGTGGAGATCGCCAAGGCGCTGTCGAAGGACGTCCGCCTGCTCATCCTCGACGAGCCCACCGCGGCCCTCAACGAGGGCGACTCGCAGCACCTGCTCGACCTCATGGCCGGGCTGCGGTCCAAGGGCGTGACCTGCATCATGATCAGCCACAAGCTCAACGAGATCGAGAAGATCTCGGACTCGATCACGATCATCCGCGACGGCCAGACGGTCGAGACCCTCCGCGTCAAGGAGGACGGCGTCGACGAGAACCGGATCATCCGGGGCATGGTCGGTCGCGACCTCGAGTCGCGGTTCCCCGACCACACCCCCGACCTCGGCGAGACCTTCTTCGAGGTCAGCGGCTGGACGGTGCGCCACCCGGCCGTCCCGGACCGCCTGGTCTGCAAGGACGAGAGCTTCTTCGTCCGCCGCGGCGAGATCGTCGGCTTCGCCGGGCTGATGGGCGCCGGTCGCACCGAGCTGATGCGCAGCCTCTTCGGCCACAGCTACGGCACCTTCGTCAGCGGGTCGGTACGCCTGCACGGCAAGGACGTACGGCTCCGCTCGGTGTCCGATGCGATCGACGCGGGCCTGGCCTACGTCACGGAGGACCGCAAGACGCTCGGGCTCAACCTCCTCGACGACATCAAGCGCACGACGGTCTCGGCCAAGCTCAAGCGGATCACGCACGGCATGGTCGTCGACGACCGCGAGGAGTACCGGTTCGCGGAGGACTACCGCAAGTCGATGCGCACCAAGGCCCCGACCGTCGACGAAGGCGTGTCGAAGCTCTCGGGCGGCAACCAGCAGAAGGTCGTCCTGGCCAAGTGGCTCTTCACCGAGCCCGACCTGCTCATCCTCGACGAGCCGACCCGAGGCATCGACGTCGGCGCCAAGTTCGAGATCTACGGGATCATCCAGCGGATGGCCGCCGAGGGGAAGGGCGTCATCCTCGTCTCCTCGGAGCTGCCCGAGCTGCTCGGCCTGTCCGACCGGATCTACACGATCTGCGAGGGAGCGATCACCGGCGTCCTCGACAAGGGCCACGCCGACCAGGAGTCGCTGATGCGGCTCATGACCAAGACCTCGTCGAGGTCCGACGTGCCGACCCAGGCCAGCGCATGACCCTCACCGGATCGCGGGACCTCCCGAGAAAGCGACTGCACCCATGAACAACGTCAAGAAGATCTTCGGCGGCGACGCCCGCCAGCTGGGCATGATCTTCGCGCTGGTCGCGCTGATCGTCCTCTTCCAGGTCATCACCGGGGGACTGACGCTCACGCCCGACAACGTCAACAACATCATCCAGGGCAACGCCTACATCCTCGTGCTCGCCATCGGGATGGTGCTCGTCATCATTGCCGGCCACATCGACCTGTCCGTGGGATCCGTGGCCGCCGCCGTCGGCATCTGCGTGGCGATCGCGATGCGCGACCTGTCCCTCCCCTGGTGGCTCGGGATCATCCTCGGCCTGGTCGTGGGGGCCGTGATCGGCTTCTGGCAGGGCGTGTGGGTGGCCTACGTCGGCATCCCCGCGTTCATCGTCACCCTCGCAGGCATGCTCATCTTCCGCGGCTTGAACCAGTTCGTCGGCAAGTCCAACACCGTTCCGGTCGATGCCAACTTCCAGCAGATCGGCGCCGGCACCCTGCCCGAGGTGGGCCCGGTCACGGGCTACAACAATCTCACCGTGCTGCTGGGCATCCTCGTCTGCGCCGGCATCATCTACGGCACCGTCCGTGGCCGTCGTCAGCTCATCAGCATCGGTGCCACCGTCGAGGAGGCGTGGGTCGCCTGGACCCGGCTCGCCCTCATCTGCGTCGCGATCATGGCGGTCATGATGCTCTTCGCCTCGGGGCGCAAGGGCTTCCCGTACGCCGGGCTCATCCTCGTGGCGCTCATCGTCATCTACGGCTTCATCTCGACCAAGACGGTCATCGGCCGCCACATCTACGCGGTCGGTGGCAACCGCCACGCCGCCGAGCTGTCGGGCGTGCAGAGCAAGAAGATCAACTTCTTCGTCATGGCCAACATGTCGGTGCTCGCGGCCCTCGCCGGGATGATGTTCGTGGCCCGGTCCAACGCGTCCGGCCCGTTCGACGGTGTCGGCTGGGAGCTCGACGCCATCGCCGCGGTGTTCATCGGCGGCGCGGCCGTCAGTGGCGGCGTCGGCACGGTGATCGGCTCCATCGTCGGCGGCCTCGTCATGGCCGTCCTCAACAACGGCCTGCAGCTCAAGGGTGTCGGCGCCGACGCGACCCAGATCATCAAGGGTCTCGTCCTGCTCGCCGCCGTCGCCTTCGACGTCTACAACAAGACGCAGGGCAAGCCGTCCATCACCGGCCTCCTCATGCGCAACCGAGGAACCAAGCCGGCCGCCACCGTCCCGGCGACGGCGCCCAGCGCGGCGACCGAGACCTCGCGGATCGACGAGACCATCGGCAGCAACGGCTGACGACACCGGGAGGGCCCGTCGGGCCGTCCCACGCGGCATACGTGCCGCACCAGTACCCGCGTCCCGCCGGGGCGTGAGCAGAAAGGAAACATGCACATGCGTCTTCTCGCCAAGGTGGTGGGGGTCACTGCGGTGGCCGCCCTGGCCCTGACCGGTTGCGGTCGAGCCGACTCCGGCTCCAGTTCCGGCTCTGGTGCCGGCTCGGGTTCCACCGGCGGTTCCGGTACGACCGGCTTCGCCGCCGACAGCTCCATCGGCATCTCGCTCCCCCAGAAGACCTCGGAGAACTGGGTCCTCGCGGAGGGTCTGTTCAACGACGGGCTGACCAAGGCCGGCTTCAAGGCCGACGTGCAGTTCGCCAACGGTGGGGTCTCGGAGCAGCAGAACCAGATCCAGGCCATGATCACCAAGAAGGCCAAGGTCATCGTCATCGGCGCGATCGACGGTGCTCAGCTCGGCTCGCAGGTGAAGGCGGCCAAGGACAGCGGCGCCATCGTCATCGCCTACGACCGGCTCATCAAGAACACGGCCGACGTCGACTACTACATCGCGTACGACAACTTCAAGGTCGGCACGCTCCAGGGCCAGGCCCTGCTGGACGGCATGAAGGCCAAGAAGCCCAACGGGCCCTACAACATCGAGCTGTTCGCCGGGTCCCCCGACGACGCCAACGCCCAGGTGTTCTTCGACGGCGCCATGAGCGTCCTCAAGCCGAAGATCGACGACGGCACCCTCAAGGTGACGTCGGGCCAGACGAGCTTCAACCAGGTCGTCACCCAGGGCTGGAAGGCCGAGAACGCGCAGAAGCGCATGGACACGCTCCTGTCGGCCAACTACACGAGCGCGACCCTCGACGGCGTCCTGTCGCCGAACGACACGCTCGCCCGCGCGATCATCACCTCGGTCAAGCAGGCCGGCAAGCCGATCCCGGTCGTCACGGGTCAGGACTCCGAGGCCGAGTCGGTCAAGTCGATCATGGCCGGCGAGCAGTACTCGACGATCAACAAGGACACCCGCGCGCTGGTCGCCAAGACCATCGAGATGGTGCAGTCCCTGCAGAAGGGCCAGAACCCGCCCCCCGGGATCAACGACACCAAGTCCTACAACAACGGCGTCAAGGTCGTCCCGGCCGAGCTGCTGGCTCCGGTCATCGTCACCAAGGCGAACGCCAAGGAGGCCTACGCCAACGACCCGACCCTGTCCAAGCTCACCCAGTGACCTGAGGCACTCGCGTCACCCAGCGTCATCCCGCAGCACCGACGGCGGCCCGTTCCCTTCCGGGGGGCGGGCCGTCGCCGCGTCCGGCCGCCCACGGCCCGAAGGCGGCGGACCCACCCCACGCGAACGCCGCTCCGAGCAGGGCCACCCCCAGGGCCAGCACCGCGCGGTACACCGCGTCGGGGTAGGGGTTGAGCGACCGCTCCACGTCGGCCCACGTGGCGACGACCAGCATCGCCGGCGCGAGCAGGACGGCGGCGGCCGCAACGAGGCGCGCCACCGGACCACGCCGGACGCCCCAGCCGCCCATGACGAGGGCCGGGGCCAGCACGATCCCGGGGCTGAGGAACACCGGCACGGCCAGGACCGCGGCGAGCCGCCACCAGCGCGACCGTCCCGCCGCCCGCGCGGCGGCCGCGATACCGAGCCCCACGCCCGCGGTCGTGAAGAGGGCGAGGATGAGCCCCGTACCCGACCACGAGAGCTCGGGCTGGGTCGAGACGAGGCGCATCCACCAGCGGGCCGCGACACCCAGGGCCAGCCCGAGCCCGGCGCCGGCGAGGACCTGCCTCACGACCAGCTCACCGGCAGACAGGCGAGGCGGGGTCCGGCCGTGCCGTGGTCGTCGGTCGGCTGGGCGTGCACGACGACGGACCGCTGGCCGGGCTGCGGCACGAAGGGGACGCGAGCGACAGCCACCGCCGACCCGTCCCTCCCGATGGTGACGTCGAGCCACACCTCCGTGCGGGGGCCCACGACGGGCGGCACCACGCCGCGCACGCTCGAGTCGTTGTAGTGCGGCCCCGCGGCGGCGCCGTTGCCGGCGACGCAAGGGCCGGTATGCAGGTGGGCGCCGTAGGTGCGCCCGGCGGCGGCGGCTCCCACACCGGAGAGGGAGAACACCACGGTCGTGGCGCCGTGATGGCTCACCATGATCAGCCGGCCCCGGGCGGAGTCCAGCGGGTCGGTCACGCCCGGCTGGAGGTCGGTCAGCGGCGCGGACCACCGGTGCACCGAGGCGCGTGAGGCCTCGGCGTCCGGGGCCAGGGCGGCACCCATGGCGACGAGGCCCACGGTGGCGGTGGCGGCATACGAGAGGCGACGGTGGCGCGACGAGCTGTTCATGAGAACCCCCTGGTTCGGGTCAGACGAGTGGTTGGCTGGAAGGCGTGGTCCTTGTCGTCCATGTCGTCCATGTCATCCATGTCACGGGAGCCACACCTGAACTGACGCACCACCTCCCGCCGCGGGCGACACCAGGGCCGCGGCGGAAACCCGCCCGTCGTCGCTGTCACCCGGATCGCCTGCTCAGCCGTCTGCTGAGGTGATGGACACGGTGAGCGAGCGGACGCCGTCGGTCGGCACCCGGAGCACGGAGAGCGAGCCCCACACCGGGAACCCGGTGCGGGACACCGACGCGCTCGTCGCCGACCTGTACCGCGCGGAGGGCAGCCGGCTCGTCTCACTGGCCCGGCTGTTCGTCGACGACCGCACGGCCGCCGAGGACCTCGTGCAGGAGGCGTTCATCCGGCTGGCCCGCTCGGCCCACCGGATCCGCGACGAGGAGCGAGCGGCGGCCTACCTGCGCTCGATCGTGGTCAACCTGGCGCGGGACCACAACCGGCGCGGGCTGGTGTCGTTCCGGCACCGTCCGCCGGCGGTCGCCGACGAGCCGTCGGCGGAGTCCTCCGCCCAGGCGAGCGCCGAGCGCCGCGCGGTGGTGGCCGCCCTGCGCGCGCTGCCCCGTCGGCAGCGGGACGCCGTGGCCCTGCGGTACTACCTCGACCTGTCGATCCCGGAGATCGCCGCCGCGCTGGGCGTGTCCACGAACTCGGTCAAGACCCATCTGCAACGGGGCCTGCGCGCCATGGCGCAGACCCTCGAGGAGGGACGTCCATGAGCGCGCCCGACGACCGGTTCGCCGCCCTCGTGCACGACGCCCTGCACGGCGCCGCGGCCGACGACGGGTCGGCCCGCCCCTCCCCCGACCTCTTCGACCGGGTCGTCGTCAGCATCGACGACGACCGCCGCCGGCGCCGGCGTCTCCGGGTCGTCGTCGGCCTCTGGGTGGCCGCGCTCGCCGTCGTCACCGTGCTCGTCCTCACCCTCACCCCTCACGACCCGGAAGGAGCCCTGACCATGTCCTGGTGGGTTCTCGAGCTGGCCACGACGGCCGTTCTCGTCGGTATCGCCCTGTGGCTCGGCCCGTTCATCAAGCGGTTCGGACGGGCCTACGCCGCCGACGTGTTCCACGACAACCCGTTGACCGGCAAGAGCTACATCGTCCTCACCGACGTCGTCTACTACCTGATCTTCACCGCCTACATCCTCTTCACCGCCAGCCTGCAGCAGCAGACTGACTGGCCGTCGTTCACCGGCCTGGTCACGACGGAGCAGGTCGGGTCCGATGTGCGGCGGATCGGCGGGATCCTGCTCGTCGTCGGGGTGCTGCACGGCGTCAACATCGTCGTCATGCCGGTCCTCGGGCGGCTGTTCTCGCTCAACCGACGGCTGCCGCCCCCGGCCCCGGGCACGACGACCCCGTCGGAGCGCGGCGGCCGGTCGATCTACGAGCGCGCGGCCGAGCTGGAGCGGGCCGCCGACGACGACCCCCGGTGAGGGCCGCCGGCCCTCCACTCAGGGTGCTCAGAGGCGGCGCGGAGGTGCTCAGAGCAGGACGGTCGTGAACGTGCCGACCTGGCGGTAGCCGATCGCCCGGTAGGTGGCGCGCGCGGGCGCGTTGAAGTCGTTGACGTAGAGCGTGGCCAGGGGTGCGACGTGCTCGAGGATGAGGTCGGTGGCCGCGGCCATCAACGGCTCCGCGAGGCCGAGCCCGCGCATCCGCGGGGTCAGCCACACGCCCTGGATCTGCGCCGCGTCCACAGCCGCCGAGCCGACGTCGGCCTTGAACAGCACCTCGTCGTCCTCGACCCAGACGACGGTGTGCCGGTCGGTGACGAGTCCCGCGATGAGCGCCCGGTAGGCGCGCGACGAGCCGCGGTAGGGCGGATAGCCGATCTCGTCGGTGAACATCGCCGCCGCCGCGGGGAGGATGAGGTCGACCTCCTCGAGCCGCGCGAAGCGGACCCGCGGATCGGCGTCGAACCCGATCTGGTCGGAGGTGCGCGACGTCGCCAGCAGCGGCTGGCAGGTGCGTACGGCGCGGGCCCGCCCCCAGGCGTGCTCGAGCACCGACCACAGCGCCTGCACCTGGTCGGTCGGCCCGAAGAGCGACGCGCATCCCTTGTGCCAGCGCCTAATCCGGTGGGCGAAGGCCTCGGCCGTCTCGGTGTCGCACTCCACCGGTACGACGTTGGCCGACGCCCAGCACAGCGATCGGAGGCGACCGTCGCTGCGGTACCCCAGGAGCGCACCGGGGGCCGTCTTGAGGGCGCCCTCCTCGATGCGCGCGGCGACGAAGACGTTGGCCGCGGGGTCGCGTCGGCACAGCTCGAGCGCCTCGTCATGGTCGGCCATGGTCAGGGCGCGCACGGGCGACTGGGTGCGCAGCACAGGTACAGCCTGCCTGGCCCTGGGTCAGGTTGTCGACCGATCCGCCGGAGCGTCGCCGAACCGTGAGCCCGGCGGCACCCGGCTATGCGGCGCGGGCCAGGTCGGCGGAGACCACGTGGACCCGGTCGGTGGAGGGGGCCGGCGCGCTCCGGGCGGGCGGGCCCGCCGGGCGGGCGCTCCAGGGGCCGAAGATCGCGGAGCCCGCCCACGCCGAGGTGACGGCGAGGAGCCCGGCGCCTCCGGCGACGACCAGGAGCGTGACCGCGTCGCTCGGTGCGACGACCCCCTCGGCCCCGTCGAGCCACAACGTCTGCACGAGCAGCACGGGCGCCGCCGCCACCGACAGAGCGGCCACCCAGCGTCCCACGGTGCCCCGACGCATACCCCAGCCGCCGAGGAGGAAGGCGGGCAGGAAGGGCAGCCCGGGGCCGAGGAACAGCGCGACGCCCGGAAGGGCGAGCGCGCGCCAGGCGTTGCTCGCACCCTGGCGGCCCGCGGCGTGGGCCACGCCGATCAGGGAGCCCGCGAGACCGGCGGAGACGAGGACGCCGAGGGTGCCGCGCCACGTCACCTGTGGGTCGCTGGCGACCATGCGCATCCAGAGCCGGGCCCCGACGCCCCAGGCGAGCCCGAGGCCGAGGCCGCGCGCGGCATACCGCACGGTGTCGACGCGACGGGCCACCGGCCGGTCGTCGCTGCTCATGGATCTCCTTCGTCGGGTGGACGAAGAAGAGGAGTCGCGAGGACGCCCGCCGGATACCGAGCCGGCCTGTCGGCCGGCGGGAGTCAGCTGACGGTGACCCGGGGGGCCCCGCCGTCGGCCGGCTCCATGGTCTCGGCGAGGCGCATGGCCTCCTCGATGAGGGTCTCGACGATGTCCTTCTCGGCCACCGTCTTGATGACCTCGCCCTTGACGAAGATCTGGCCCTTGCCATTGCCGCTCGCGACCCCGAGGTCGGCCTCGCGGGCCTCCCCCGGTCCGTTGACGACGCAGCCCATGACCGCGACGCGCAGCGGCACCTCGAGACCCTCGAGCCCGGCGGTCACCTGCTCGGCGAGCGTGTAGACGTCGACCTGGGCCCGGCCGCACGAGGGGCAGGAGACGATCTCGAGCTTGCGCGGACGCAGGTTGAGGGACTGCAGGATCTGGATGCCGACCTTGACCTCCTCGACCGGAGGGGCCGAGAGCGAGACCCGGATGGTGTCGCCGATGCCCTGGCTGAGCAGGGCCCCGAAGGCCGTGGCCGACTTGATCGTGCCCTGGAACGCGGGGCCGGCCTCGGTCACCCCGAGGTGCAGTGGCCAGTCGCCCGCCTGCGAGAGCAGCTCGTAGGCCCGCACCATGACGACGGGGTCGTTGTGCTTGACGGAGATCTTGAAGTCGTGGAAGTCGTGCTCCTCGAACAGGCCGGCCTCCCAGACGGCGGACTCGACGAGCGCCTCCGGGGTGGCCTTGCCGTACTTGGCCATGATCCGCGGGTCGAGCGACCCGGCGTTGACGCCGATCCGGATCGAGACGCCACGGTCCTTGGCCGCCTGGGCGATCTCCTTGACCTGGTCGTCGAACTTACGGATGTTGCCGGGGTTGACCCGCACCGCCGCGCAGCCCGCGTCGATGGCGGCGAAGACGTACTTGGGCTGGAAGTGGATGTCGGCGATGACGGGGATCTGGCTGTGCTGCGCGATCTGCGGCAGGGCGTCGGCGTCGTCCTGGCTCGGGCACGCCACCCGCACGATGTCGCAGCCGGTGGCCGTCAGCTCGGCGATCTGCTGCAGAGTGGCGTTGACGTCGGTCGTCGGCGTCGTGCACATCGACTGCACGCTGATAGGTGCGTCACCCCCCACCTCGACCTTGCCGACCCGGATCTTCCGCGTCGGCCGCCGCGGGGCGAGGACCGGGGCGGGAAGGGCAGGCATACCGAGGGAGACGGACATGCACCCAGTATCCCAGCCCGCGGACACTCCCCCCGCCCCCGCCCCCTCGGCTACGCGAGGCCGCCCGGCTAATCGCCCATCGCTCACTCCCCCCGCACCTCCGCACCCCCGCACCCCGCACCCCGCACCCCGCACCCCGCACCCCGCACCCCGCACCCCGCTCACGTTTCTCAGCACGTGCTGAGACGTTGGGCGACATATCGGACGCGACGCCCCGACAGCTCATCACGTGCGGAGTTGTCGGCGGGGGCCGGGGCGCCGGGGAAGTGGGGGCGCCACTCCTCGGACCAAGCCGCCGTCGGCCGGGCGCCGCGGTCCCGCCGGGCCGCCTCGATGCGCCGCAGCACCTGGCCGGGGTCCTCGCCCAGGCTCTTGCCGAGCACCTCGACGACGCGCCAGGTGTGGTGGTCGAGCTGCTCGCGCCGCGCGATGTCCGCCTCCCACACCTCGTCGGACTCGCGGTGCCACTGCCCTTGGTACTCGATCGCCAGCATCAGCTCGACGTAGGCGAGCTCGAACCGCCTCAGCCAGTCGCCGGTCCCGCCGTGGCGGATGAGGTGGTTGACGGTCGGTTCGGGCAGGCCGGCCAGGACGACCAGCATCCGCAGCCGCGACTCCGGCGGCGAGTCCACGCCCGTGCGCACCAGCCGGGTGGCCCGCTGCAGTCGGCGCCGGTAGGGACCCGGCCACGCGTCGGCGGCCCGGATCAGCTGGATCGGCGTGGTCGTCCCACGCCGGACCAGCCGGTCGCTGAGGACGACCAGCCCCACCAGATCGAGCCGGGACGCGAGGTCGCACACGGTGCGCTCAGGGGGGGTGAGGCGTATGCCTCTGTGCAGCACCGGCTCGGCGACGTCGAGGTAGCGGTGTGTCCGGATACCGGCCGCCTGGCAGTTGAGTCCGTGCCGCACGGTGAGCTGGATCTCCGGTTGCGGCGGCACCGCTCCACCCCAGAGCACGGCGGCGGTCTCGTGGCTGGCCATGGCCGAGGGTGGCGCGATGCGCAGGGCGGTGCGGGTGCGGACCGCCAGGGTGCGGGTGGTGGCCCTCCCGACGTAGACGCCGCGGAAGAGCCGGACGACGGTCGCGGCGTCACGCAGCTGCTGTTCGGTCAGTCCGGCGGCCAGGGCTTCGGCCCGGGTGAAGGGCCGGGTGACGTCGAGCCCGCGGGGGAGCAAGGCAGGTGAGGACATCGGCCCAGGGTGGCCAAGATCGGCGACGCCCCCGCCGCGTCATCCACAGCCCCCCGCATACTTCTCCGCACGTGCTGAGAAGTTTCCGGACATTCCGGGCCAGAGCCCTCAACAGGTCATCACGTGCTGAGAAGTGGGCGCGAGAACCTCCCAGCCGGGCGCTCCGAAGCGTTCCGAAGCGCTCAGAACAGCTTAACCGGCTTGACGATGTCGGCGTAGATGAGCAGAGCCGACATGCTGATGAGCACCAGCGCCATCGTGTAGGCCACCGGCAGCATCTTCGCGACGTCGACGTGGCCGGGGTCGGCCCTGCCGAGGATCCGGGCGCCGTTGCGCTTGAGGCCCTCCCACAGCGCTCCGGCCACGTGGCCGCCGTCGAGGGGCAGCAGCGGGATGAGGTTGAAGACGAACAGCGCCATGTTGAGCGACGCGATGAGGCTGAGCAGGGTCATGATCTTGGCCAGGGTGCCGTCGGCGCCGAGGTCGGCGCTGGCGATCTCGCCACCCGCGCGGCCGACGCCCACGACCGAGATCGGCCCGTTGCGGTCGCGCTCGCCCGAGCCGAAGGCCGCCTGTACGACGCCGACCATCTTCTGCGGCACGTTGACGACGACGCTCGCGGTCTGGGTGAAGACGCCCCAGACGAAGCCCGGCACCTGGGCGACCGTCCCCTTGACCTGCTCGCCGGTCGGGGTCGCACCGAGGTAGCCGACCCGCTCCGTGACGACATTGCCGTTGGCGTCGACCTTGACCTTGTCGCTGTCGACGTAGGCCGCACGGTTCAGGGCGGCGATCGGCGCCTGCAGGGTGACCTGCTGCGACCCCCGGTCGACACCGAGGCTGAGCGTGGAGCCCGCCGCCTGGCGGATCAGCGGCGTGACCTGGTCCCACTGGGTGACCGGCGTGCCGTTGACCGAGACGATCCGGTCGCCCGCCTGCAGACCGGCCTGGGCGGCTGGCGACGCCGGGTCACCCGGAGCGCAGGCCGGCTGAGGTGTGGCTGTCGTCGGCGCGGTCGTGGGGACGCAGGCGGCTACCGAGGAGATCAGTGGCGTCGCCGTGGGGATGCCGTAGAGGGTCAGCAGACCGCCGAAGAGGACGAAGGCGATGACGAGGTTCATGGTCGGGCCGCCGAGCATGACGACGACCTTCTTGGGCACGCTGAGCTTGTAGAAGACGCGGTCCTCGTCGCCGGGGCCGACCTCGTCCATGGAGTCCTTGCGGGCCTGGTCCATCAGCTGGCTGAACCGTCCGGTCGACGACGCGCGCAGGAGCGAGGGGTCGTCGCCGGGCTTCGGGGGGAACATGCCGATCATCCGGATGTACCCGCCGAGCGGCACCGCCTTGATGCCGTACTCGGTCTCACCACGCTGACGCGACCAGATCGTCGGCCCGAAGCCGACCATGTACTGCGTCACCTTGACGCCGAACTTCTTGGCCGGCACGAGGTGCCCGATCTCGTGGAGGCCGATCGACAGCCCCACGCCCAGGGCGATGACGAGCACGCCGACGATGTAGGCGATCACGTGGTGGTCCTCTCCAGTCCGAGCGCGTCCCGGGCCCGGCCTCGGGCCCAGGCGTCCGCGCGCAGCACCGACTCAACGCTCAGGTCGGCCGCTTTGATCCCGGCCTCGGGGGTGGCGGCGTGGTCCTCGACGACGCGGGCGATCGTGTCGACGATGTCGGTGAACCGGATCCGCCCGTCGAAGAAGGCCTGTACGCATACCTCGTTGGCTGCGTTGTAGACGGCGGGGTACGTACCCCCGGCGCGGCCCACCTGCTTGGCGAGCGCGACGGCCGGGAAGGCCTCGTCGTCGAGGGGCAGGAAGTCCCAGCTCGTCGCCTGCGACCAGTCGACCGGGTGGGCCGCGCCGGGCACCCGCTCGGGCCAGGCGAGCCCCAAGGCGATGGGCAGGCGCATGTCGGGCGGCGACGCCTGCGCCAGCGTGGAGCCGTCGACGAACTCCACCATCGAGTGCACGACCGACTGGGGGTGCACCACGACGTGGATCCGGTCGAAGGGCACGTCGAAGAGCAGGTGGGCCTCGATGACCTCCAGCCCCTTGTTGACGAGCGTCGCCGAGTTCGTCGTGATGACGGGGCCCATGTCCCACGTCGGGTGCGCCAGCGCCTGCTGCGGGGTGACGTCGTGCAGCTCCTCCCGCGTCCGACCGCGGAACGGCCCGCCGCTCGCCGTGACGACCAGCCGGGCGACCTCGTCGGCGGTTCCGCCGCGCAGGCACTGCGCGAGCGCGCTGTGCTCGCTGTCGACGGGCACGATCTGACCGGGCTTCGCGGCGGCCTTGACGAGCGGGCCGCCGACGATGAGCGACTCCTTGTTGGCCAGCGCGAGGGTGGTGCCCGCCTCCAGCGCCGCCAGCGTGGGCGACAGGCCGATGGACCCCGTGATGCCGTTGAGCACGACGTCCGTGGGGCGGCCGGCCAGCACGGTGGCGGCGTCGGCTCCGACGAGGACCTCGGGCCGGTATGCCGCGCGTCCGGCCGCGCGGGCCGCCGCATCCAGGAGGTCGGTCAGCTCCTCGTGCGTCCCGCGCGCCGCGGCGACCGTGTCGACGCCCAGCTCCACGGCCTGGCGGGCCAACAGGGCCAGGTTGCCGCCGGCGGCGAGCGCGGTGACGACGAACCGGTCGGGGGCGGCCTGGGCCACCTCGATCGCCTGGGTGCCGACCGAGCCGGTCGACCCCAGCAGGGTCACGGCCCGAGGGGATGAGGTCACCTTGCCATTGTGCCTCTCACGTCACTCGGTGAAGACCCGCTCCTCGATGAGCTGCTCGACGACGTACTGCCCCACCGCCTCGAAGCGGCCCTCCTCGAAGTGCTTCTGGAACTCCAGCTCCACCTTGTCGACGCCGTAGCGGTTCTTCTCCAGCGTCATGACGACCCACGTCCGGTAACGCTCGGCGTTGCCCAGGTCGTAGACGAGGTGGTGGCGCGCCACGACGTCGTACTTGTCGTTGAGGATGAGCACGATGTCCGCCTCGTACGCCAGGGCCGAGGACCCGCGCAGGTCGTGGACCCGCATCCGCTTGCCCGAGACGAGGCTGGCCTTGTCGGCGGCGACGATGGCGAGGATGGGGACCCCGAGATCGAGGGTGAGGTCCTTCAGCCCCTCGACGACGACGGTGACCCGCTCCTCCTCAAGGCTCGGGCCTCCCGGTACCGGGATCTTCTGCAGGTAGTCGACGACCACCAGGGGCGGCGCCCCGACCTCGTCGCGCAGCCGCTCGACGACCGCCTTGATCTCGGCCAGACCCGTGGTCGCCCCGTTCGACTCGTGCAGGTGCAGGCGAGCGGCATACCCCCGCACGACGCGCAGAGCCTCGGTGACGCCGGGCAGCCGGCTCATCCGCTCGTCGAGCGACCCGGCCGACGCCGGCTGCTCGAAGGCGCGGCGGATCGCGTGCAGGCGGGCCGCCTCGTAGCCGGCCGCCTCGGCGGCCTCCAGCGACAGCAGGCGCTCCATCAGCGTGTGGGCCTCGTGCTCGTAGGAGAACACGACCGCGTGGCCGCCGGCCCGTACGACGTTGCGCACCATCTGCATCGACATCGTCGTCTTGCCGAGGCCCTGAGGCCCACCGAGGAGCACGAGCTCGCCCGACCGGAAGCCGCCGGCGAGTGCCTCGTCGAGGACGCCGAAACCGGTCGGCAGGACGGTCGCGCCGGGTGCGCGACCCTCCCGGATGGCGTCGTCGGTGCGCTCGAGGAGGTCGGCGACGGACGTCAGGCGTCCGTCGTCGGCGGGTGACCCTGGGGCCGGGGTGGGCGACATACCCGTAGTCCACCAGCAGCGGGGCCGCTGGGAGGCCGATCCCGACGGACTTGGCCCGGTCGTCAAGCCTCGCGGGCGGGAGCCACGGGGCTGTTCGATGGGACCGGCCCGACCACCCGGCGGATCGCCCGGAGCATCATCGACCGGGTGACCGGGTCGTGGAGCACGGACACCGGGGTGAAGTAGACCCGACCACGCCAGCCCTTGAGCCAGACCGCGGTCGTGACCCTCAGAAGGCGGCTTGCCGGGTCAAACCCCACTCCGGCCCGGAAGTCGAGATGTCGGTCGGCGTGGGCGATCAACGCCTCGTCGCCCTGGACCTCGACGACGGAGAACACGTCCCGTGGCGCGGGGCTGACGCCGATGAACGGGATCACCGCCTGACGCAGGGCCATCAGGGCCACCACCGCGGGCGGGGCGGAGCCCACGGCGAAGACCTCGTCGGCCCAACGCGCCGGGTCGGCTGGAGCGGGCCGACTGCCCTCGGGTACGGCCTCGACGACGACGTCGGCCCAGTCCGGTGCCGGTCGGTCGCGAAGGGCGAGGGAGACGAACGAGGGCGAGGCGGCCTGCATAGCTCTCCATACGGTGGCGTAGGGTCTGTGCTCCGTACGCTAACGTATGGACGTGACGTCGAGGAAGAGGCTGAGCCGGTCCGACTGGGTCGAGGCCGGGTTCCGGGCCCTGATGACCGGCGGGCCGGACGCGGTCGCGGTGGAACCCCTGGCCGCGCGGCTGGAGGTCACCAAAGGCTCCGGCTACTGGCACTTCGCGGACCGGTCAGCCCTCTTGACCGCCGTGCTCGACCTGTGGGTGCAGCGCCTGACCGTCGACGTCGTGACGCAGGTCGAGGCGGCCGGCGGTCCGGCCCGTGACCGCATGGCCCGGCTGCTGGCGCTCGTCACCGACGGGGTCGAACACAGCCCCACCGAGATGCTCGTCACCGTGAGCCCCGACCCCCTGGTCCGGGAAGCGGTGGAGCGGTCTCTGGGCCTGCGACTGGCCTACTTGCGGCGGCTGCTCGAGGAGGCCGGGGTGCGCCCGGCGGAGGCGCGCGCCCGGGCGTTCCTGGCGTACTCGGCCTACCTGGGGCACGCCACGATGGCGGCGACCGTGCCGTCGGCACTTCCCCGCGGGGCGGCGGCCCGCCGGCGGATGCGGGCGGCGCTCCTGGAGCTGGCCGTCCCCTCCCTCAGCGAGTGACGAAAGGCCTTCTAGCTCAGGTGCTTTCGCGGGTCCCCCGTCAGAGGGCGATGCCGACGTACTTGGTCTCGAGGTACTCCCCGATCCCCTCGAACCCGCCCTCGCGGCCGAACCCGCTGTGCTTGACGCCGCCGAACGGCGCGGCGGGGTTGGAGACGATGCCCTGGTTGACGCCGACCATGCCGTACTCCAGGGCCTCGCTGACCCGCACCGCCCGGGCGAGGTCGCGGGTGAACAGGTAGGCCACCAGGCCGAACTCGGTGTCGTTGGCCATCCGGACGGCTTCCTCCTGCGTCTCGAAGGTGGTCACGGGTGCGACCGGGCCGAAGATCTCCTCCTTCTGCAGCCGGGCGCTCGTGGGGACGTCGGTGATGACCGTGGGCTCGAAGAAGTACCCCGCCCCCTTCTGCGGGCGGCCGCCGGTGAGGACGACGGCCCCGCGGGCGATCGCGTCGTCGAGCAGCTCGGTGACCTTCTGCCGGGCCTTGTCGTCGATGAGCGGACCCACGGTGACGCCCTTCTTGGTGCCCTTGCCGAGGGTCAGCGCGCCCATCTTGGCGGCGAACTTCCGGGAGAACTCCTCGGCCGCCGACGTATGCACGTAGAACCGGTTGGCGGCGGTGCACGCCTCGCCGATGTTGCGCATCTTCGCGAGCATCGCCCCCTCGACCGCCCGGTCGATGTCGGCGTCCTCGAAGACGAGGAAGGGCGCGTTGCCGCCGAGCTCCATCGAGACCCGCAGCAGCTGCTCGGCGGACTGCTCGACGAGCTTCTTCCCGACCTCGGTGGACCCGGTGAAGGTCAGCTTGCGCAGCCGCGGGTCACGGATGACCGGCTCGCAGACCTCGCCCGTGTGGGAGGTGGTGACGACGTTCAGCACGCCGTCGGGCAGCCCGCACTCGGTGAGCAGCTTCGCCAGGAGGAGCATGGTCAGCGGGGTCTGACCGGCCGGCTTGACGACCATCGTGCAGCCGGCGGCGATGGCGGGCCCGATCTTGCGGGTACCCATGGCCAGCGGGAAGTTCCACGGCGTGATCATGAGCACCGGCCCCACCGGCTGCCGCATGGTCATCAGGCGGGTCTTGCCGTCGGGTGCCGTCGACCACTGCCCGTGGACGCGGACGGCCTCCTCGCCGAACCAGCGGAAGAACTCGGAGCCGTAGGCCACCTCGCCCCGCGACTCGGCGAGCGGCTTCCCCATCTCGAGCGTCATGGCCAGCGCGAAGTCCTCGGTGCGCTCGACCAGCAGCTCGTACGCCCGGCGCAGGATCTCGCCGCGCTCCCGGGGCGCCGTGGCGGCCCAGGCGGGCTGGGCCGCGACGGCGGCGTCGAGGGCAGCCTTCCCGTCGGCGACGGTGGCGTCGGCCACGTGCGTGAGGGTACGGCCGGTCGCGGGGTCCTCCACCGCGAAGGTGCTGCCGTCGGCGGCGTCCCGCCAGGAGCCGCCGATGAGCAGCTGGGTGGGCACGGACGACAGGAGGGCGGACTGGGTCGGCGTCGCTGGCATACCCCCTGTCCTACCCGATGGAGCGCACTCGTGTGCGCGTGGGCGGTGGGTATGCGCAGCGTCAGCGCTCGAGGAGCGGCCGGTCGGGGTCGTAGGCGGGGCCGCCCGCCGCGTCCTGGCGCCGCCGGGCGATGGCGCTGAGCGCCTCGAGGACGATGCGGTTGGCGAGCGCCGCGGTGATGTCGGCGTGGTCGTAGGGCGGGCTGACCTCGACGACATCCATCCCGACGATGGGCAGCTCGAGGCAGAGGCGGCGCACGCTGTCGAGCAGCTCGCGGGCGGTGAGGCCGCCGGGCTCGGGGGTGCCGGTGCCGGGGGCGTGGCCGGGGTCGCACACGTCGATGTCGACCGAGAGGAAGACGCCGTCGCAGTCGTCGAGTGCGATGGAGGACGCCTCGGTGAGGCAGAGGTCGAGCCCGCGACGGCCGATCTCGGTCATCTCGTAGGAGCGGAAGCCCTCGCCGCCCATCCAGTCGAGGGTCTCGGGCGGTGGCCAGTAGCCCCGCAGCCCCACCTGGAGGAAGCGGTCGCCGCGCACCGCCCCCGACTCGATAAGCCGGCGCATCGGTTGGCCGTGACCCCACAGCGAGCCGAACTCGACGTCGCCGGTGTCGGCGTGCGCGTCGAAGTGGATCATCGAGACGCGGCCGTGGCCGAGGACGTTGGCCACGCCCTTGGCGTCGGGGTAGGCGATGGAGTGGTCGCCGCCGAGCACGACGGGGATCGCCCCCGCCCTGGTGACCTTCTCGACGGCCGCCTCCAGAGCGGGCAGGGCCGTCTCGATGTCTCCGGAGAACATCTCGACGTCGCCGGCGTCCAGGACGCGCAGGTCGCGCAGCCCGTCGGTGCGCAGGGCGAGCGAGGGTCGCGAGCCGTCGTGGGGCAGGTAGTCCGTGGTACGGATCGCCTGCGGCCCGAAGCGCGCGCCCGGTCGGTGCGACGTCCCCCCGTCGAAGGGGGCTCCGAGGATGACGACGTCGGCCCCGGCGTAGGTCGCCTCGTCGTCGAGGTCGCAGCGGTCGACACCGAGGAACGTGACGTCGGGGCCGTACTGCGCGCCGTAGCGGGTCATCGGCCCACGGTAGCCGTGGCGGGAAGCTCTGCTTCGAGGACGGTCATGAACCGGTGGACAACCTCCGGTCGGTGTCGGAGCCGAACGGTAGAGTCGTACACATGTTCGAGGACCTGGTGGCGGAGCTGACACGGCTGGACCGTTCGCCCTCAGCGACCTCGGACGCGGAGCGCGTGGACCAGCTCACCGCGTTGGAGCGGGTGAAGGCGGTATGCGCGGCGGCGCAGGCGCGGGTGACGGCGGACTTCGCTGGGTCGCAGGAGCAGGTGGCCGCCGCTTGGCGGGCGCGGGCGCGGGAGTGCGCGGACAGCAGCGACGTCGACGGGTGGGTCGCGGCGCGGGAGCAGGCCCGCCGCGCCACCGGTCCAGCCTGTCGACCAGCCGAACGCTGTGGATGGTGGTCGGGGCCGTTCTCGGCGGGCGGGGGCGTCGTTCGGGGTGGCGGGTCAGGTGGCGTTGGCGCGGCGGGAGTCCCCGTCGCGGGGGTCCCAGCATCTGGGGATGGCGCTGGCCCTGGTCCACCGGATGCCTATGACCTTGGGCGCGTTGGAGGTCGGGGCGGTCAGCGAGTGGCGCGCCGAGCTCGTCGTCCGCGAGTGCGCGATCCTCACCCCGGAGCAGCAGACGCTGCTGGACGCCGAGCTGTTCGACACCCTCGGCGTGGACGGGGTGGGGCGGCTCGGGGACCGGGAGCTGACCCGGCGGGTCCGCGCGATCGCGTACCGGATCGACGCCGAGTCGGTGATGGCCCGGGCCCGCGGGGCGCAGGGCGACCGGAGGGTCACGATCCGGCACGCCCCGGACACCATGTGCTACCTCACGGCGTACCTGCCCGTCGCCCAAGGCGTCGCCGTCCATGCGGCCCTGGTGACGGCCGCCGCGACCGCCCGCGCGGGCGGGGACGAGCGGGGCAAAGGTCAGGTGATGGCCGACACCTTGGTGGAACGGGTTACCGGGCAGGCCACCGCTGAGGCGGTGCCGGTGGAGGTCCAGGTCGTCATCACCGACCGCGCCCTGTTCACCAACGCCCTTTCAACCAACGCCATCACGGCCGGTGAGGCTGACGGCTCCAGCGAGACCCCGGCGCAGATCCCCGGGTACGGCACCGTCCCCGCCGCGTGGGCCCGCAACCTCCTGCGTCCCGCCGACCCCGACGCCGCCGACACGGATGATCCAGAAAACGTGCGGAAAGTGTGGCTGCGCCGGCTCTACACCCACCCCGACGACGGCACCCTGGTAGCGATGGACTCCCACCGCCGCACCTTCACCGGCGGACTCCGAAGATTCCTCATCGCCCGCGACGGCACCTGCACCACCCCCTGGTGCGACGCCCCCATCGCCCACCTCGACCACGTCATCCCCCACACCGACGGCGGACCCACCACCGCCGACAACGGCCGCGGACTCTGCGCCCGCTGCAACTACACCGCGACCTCCCCGGCTGGCGAGCCCGACCCACACCCGGACCCTCACCCAGCCAACGGAACGCCCACACCGTCGTCATCACCACCCCGACCGGACACACGTACGCGTCAACGGCGCCTCCCGTCCTGCCCGGCCGGCGGCCCGAGGGGGAAGCGAGCCCGCTCGAACGCCACTGGGCCCGCGTCCTCGCCGCCGCCTGACGTCCGCTCAGCCGTAGGTCGGGTACTGCGGCCAGCCGGCCGGGCTGTCCTCCCAGTCCTGCTGGCGGCCGTACGCCGTCCGGTCCATGATCTGCGCCACCGGCAGGATGGCCTCCGTCCCACGCCCGGTGGTCGCGTACGTCAGGTAGGGCCGGCCCTCGTGGAGCAGGTAGTACGAGTAGCCCGGCTGCGGGCCCTCGTTGCCGTCCTCGTCCGTCAGCGTCCATCTCCAGTCGCGGTGGTAGGTGGTCTCCGCCGACGAGACCCAGGTGTGGTCCCACCCCCGCTTCGCGCGCCACGCCTCGAGCTTCTCGACCGGCGCCTGCGACACCATGGCGAAGGCGATGCCCTCGTCGGCGAGTCGGCCCATGTCGGCCGGCAGGTTGTCCACCGCCCAGGTGCAGCTCGGGCAGCCCTCCTCCCAGTCGGGGCCGAACATGACGTTCTGGACGAGGAGCAGGTACTGGTCACCGAAGAGATCGACCAGCGTGACCGGCCCCTGCGGACCGGCGAAGGTGTAGTTCTCCACCTCGGCCATGGGCAGCCGTCGGCGGGCGGCGGAGACCCGGTCGTTGTGGCGGGTCACCTCCTTCTCCAACACGACCTGCTCGGCGAGCGCCGCGTCGAACGCCCCCCGGTCGGCAACGGGCGGGACGGTGTCCGGCTGGTCGAGCTTGGTGCCGGTCGGCGTACGGGTGCTCATGGGCGGTCCTCCTGCGTGAGGCCTGCGGTGTCGGCGGTGCTGGCCGGGGCGGGCGGCCGTGACGCGCCCCTCCCCCTGTCCGACCGGCTGCCGTCCCGGAACTCATCGCCCGGCGCGCACCTTTCGTCCGGGACGCGACCGAGGTCCATCGCTCCCGCCATGGGGTCAGCAGCATCGTGGGAGCCGTCGCCGTCGCTCGCCGTCGGCTCGGCGGCCGGCGCCTCCGACGGTGCGGCCAGCCAGGAGACCTCGTCCGCGACCGCCTCGCAGACCCTCCGGGGCCGGGCCGTGCATCACCACACGATCTCGTACACCACGGCCCCGACGACGACCCACCGCGTGACCGAACGCGCGATCTGCCGCGCGAGCTCAGGCCCTCATCTCGACCAGGACGATCACCCACCGAGCAACGCGTGGGCCTCGGCCAGCTCGCCGGCCGTCGGCGCACCGTGCGTGTACTTGAAGTACGACCCACCGAGGATCTGCTCGCCGGCGTCAGCCACCCGCTCCCCGTGGGTCGAGGCCACGTCCGTCCAGCCGGCCCGGTACTCGAGCACGTGGATGTACTCGTGCATCTTCACCGAGTCCACGTAGCGGGCCGGGGTGGCCGGGTAGACCCAGATCGCCTGGGCCGAAGCCGTGCCCCAGGCACCGGGGTATCCGTCCGGGTCCGCGTAGATCACGGGAACGCCTCGGTAGGTGGCGGCGCGCGAGGGGGACGGCGCGACGGGCGCCTGTGGTGAGGCCGCGGGCGCCGGGACCGCGGGCTTCGCTGCGGCCGCGGCGGTCGGAGCGGCGGACCCGGCGGTCGGAGCCGCGGACGCAGTCGGGGTGGCGGCCTTCGACGCCGCCTTGACCTTCGGCGTCGGCGTGGATGCGGCGGGAGCGGCCGGCGCAGTGCTTGGAACAGCGGCAGCCGGCTCCGAAGTCGGCTCAGCGCTGGCCACCGGAGCGGCGACCGGCACGGGTGCCGGCGCCACGTAGGTGCGCCGGGCCGGCGCCTCGAGGGCGACGGCCACGACGGCCGCTGCCGCCGGACCAGCGACGGGAGCCACGGCCGTCGCCCCGCAGGCGGTCAACGCCAGGGTCACGGCGAAGGTGGCGGTCGCGGCGGCCACGTGGTGGACCGTGGCCCTCCGGCCGAGAGACTCGGGGAGGTGGTGCCGCAAGGTGGGGGTAGGCATGGGGTGTCCTTCATGGGTCGGTAGGGGTGAGGTCCCGTTCGGCACGGGACGAGATGCGGGGTTCTTGCGCAGCGCGGAGCGCGCTCCGACCAGCGCGGGGCGGTCAGAGACGTCGCGATGGCGTGATGTCGCGGTGGCGCGACGTTCTGAGGGGTCTAGGCGTCGACCCGCCGGACCGGCGCGAGGGCATGGCGAAGCCCGTCGTCACGGCGCATGCGCCGTCGATGATGTGTGCCCGCCGCCGCTGCGCCGGTCAGGCGGGCCTCCCTGACGTGGCCGGCCCGGCCCAGCACGCGGTTCGTCGTTCGTCGGTCGCTACGGCTCGGTGAAGATCGACATCGCTCGGCTCCCGCCCCTCAGGCACGGCGGCCCCCCGGCCGCATCCCACCGCG
Organism: uncultured Actinomycetota bacterium; assembly: GCA_963752705.1. Lineage (GTDB taxonomy): Bacteria > Actinomycetota > Actinomycetes > Actinomycetales > Dermatophilaceae > Lapillicoccus. The sequence goes on along the minus strand of CAVVZM010000003.1, from coordinate 1,038,803 downwards.
TTGGTGGGGCCCGTACCTAGGTAGAGTTTTCGTATAGGACGGGTAAAGGAATAGTAAATGACGATGTCGGCCTTTGGTCCCGTTCCCCACCATTCGGGCGGGTCTGATCTACGGCCGAGGAGGCTCGGACCCGCGACGGCGCTCAGGAACCGATATTGGCCATGACGTGCTTGACGCGGGTGTAGTCCTCGAACCCGTACATCGACAGGTCCTTGCCGTACCCCGACCGCTTGAACCCCCCGTGCGGCATCTCCGCGACCAGCGGGATGTGGGTGTTGATCCAGACGCACCCGAAGTCGAGCGCCCGCGACATCCGCATCGCCCGCCCGAAGTCCTTCGTCCAGACGCTGGAGGCGAGGCCGTAGTCGACGCCGTTGGCCCACCGCACCGCCTCGTCCTCGTCAGTGAACTGCTGCACCGTGATCACCGGCCCGAAGATCTCGTCCTGCACCGACTCGTCGTCCTGGTGCAGACCCGACACCACCGTGGGCTCGAGGAAGAACCCGTCACCCAGCGCCGCCACCCGGTGCCCGCCGGCGCCGACCGACGCGTGGTCGGGCAGGCGGGCGAGGAACCCCGTCACCCGGTCCAGCTGTCCCGCGGAGTTGACCGGCCCGAACAGGGCGTCCGCGTCGTCGGGCATCCCCACCCGCGCCGAGCCGCGCGCATACTCGCTCAGCGCGGCGACGAAGTCGTCGTGGATCCGGGGGGCGACGAGCACCCGGGTGGCGGCGGTGCAGTCCTGCCCGGCGTTGAAGTAGCCCGCGATGGCGATCCCCTCCACGGCGGCCTCCAGGTCGGCATCGTCGAACACGACCACCGGCGCCTTGCCGCCCAGCTCGAGGTGCACCCGCTTGATGCCGGGCGCCGCACTGGCCGCGACCTCAGCGCCCGCCCGCACCGACCCGGTGATGGCCACCATCGCGGGGGTGCGGTGCTCGACGAGCGCCCGGCCCGTGTCGCGGTCGCCGCACACCACGTTGAACGTGCCGGGCGGCAGGAACTCGGCGGCCAGCTCGGCCAGGCGCAGGGTGGTCTCGGGGGTCGTGTCACTGGGCTTGAGGACGACGGTGTTGCCGGCCGCGAGCGCCGGCCCGATCTTCCAGACCGCCATCATCATCGGGTAGTTCCACGGCGTCACCTGGCCGACGACGCCGATCGGCTCGCGCCGCACCCACGACGTGTGGCCCTGCAGGTACTCCCCCGCGGCCCGCCCCTCGAGCACCCGTGCGGCGCCGGCGAAGAACCGCAGCTGGTCGACCATCGGGGGGATCTCCTCCGACGCGGTGAGCGCGTAGGGCTTCCCGGTGTTCTCGGCCTCGAGGTGCACGAGCTCGTCGGCGTGCGCCTCGACCGCGTCGGCGAACCGCAGCAGCGCCTGCTGCCGCTCGCTCGGCGTCGTCCGACCCCACGTCTCGAACGCCGTCGCGGCGGCACCGTAGGCCGCGTCGACGTCGGCGGCCGACGACACCGGGGCCGTCGCCACCACGCGCGCGGTGCTCGGGTCGACGATGTTGCTGCGGGCGTCGGACGTGGGGTCCACCCACGTGCCCTCGACGAAGTTGCACAGGTGCCGCGGTTCGCTCATCCCGTCAGCCAACCACGGATCTCGCGCCGATTCCAGGGTTGAACGACGGATTCCGTCGTCTTCGCTTGCCTTTTGGCGCCAACCCGGAGACGATCCTCGGTATGCCAGTCCTCGACGCGGTCTCCAAGCGCATCGTCGAGCTGCTCCAGGAGGACGGCCGGCAGCCGTTCGTCACCATCGCCCGGGAGGTCGGCCTCTCCGAGGCGGCCGTCCGCCAACGCGTGCAGAAGCTCATCGACGCCGACGTCATGCAGATCGTCGCCGTCACCGACCCGCTGCAGGTCGGCTTCACCCGCCAGGCCATGGTCGGCATCCGCGTCTCGGGCGACGTCAGCACGGTCTCCGATGCCCTCTGCGCGATGCCCGACGTGTCCTACGTCGTCACGACCGCCGGCAGCTTCGACCTGCTGGCTGAGGTCGTCTGCGAGGACGACGACCACCTGCTCGACCTGCTCATGAGCCGGGTGCGCACGCTGCCCGGCGTCACCGCGACGGAGACGTTCGTCTACCTGCGCCTGAACAAGCAGCACTACAACTGGGGAACGAGATAGCACCGCCATGACGACGAGCACCGACACCTTCAGCGAGCCGGCCGGCCCGACGCGTACCCCTAGCGGGGCGACGTATGCCGCCGCGGCCCGCGACCACCTGTGGGGGCACTTCACCCGTCAGTCCGCTTGGGAGACCGAGGGATCCGGCCCGCCGATCATCGTGCGCGGCGAGGGGCACCGGATCTGGGACGACCGGGGCAAGGAGTACATCGACGGCCTTGCCGGGCTGTTCGTCGTTCAGGTCGGCCACGGCCGGGTCGAGCTCGCGGAGGCCGCGGCGAAGCAGGCCGAGCAGCTGGCCTTCTTCCCGCTCTGGTCGTACGCGCACCCGCGGGCCATCGAGCTGGCCGAGCGGCTGGCGGCGGGCGCCCCCGGGGACCTCAACCGGGTCTTCTTCACCACCGGTGGCGGCGAGGCCGTCGAGACGGCGTGGAAGCTGGCCAAGCAGTTCTTCAAGCTGACGGGGAAACCCACCAAGCACAAGGTCATCAGCCGCAACGTCGCCTACCACGGAACGCCACAAGGCGCCCTGTCGATCACCGGCATCCCGGCGGCCAAGGAGATGTTCGAGCCGCTGGTGCCCGGGGCGTTCAAGGTGCCCAACACCAACCACTACCGGGCCCCCGAGCACCTGCGCGACGACGCCAAGGCGTTCGGGCTGTGGGCGGCCGACCGGATCGCCGAGGCGATCGAGTTCGAGGGCCCCGACACGGTGGCTGCGGTCTTCCTCGAGCCGGTGCAGAACTCCGGCGGCTGCTTCCCCCCGCCTCCCGGCTACTTCCAACGGGTGCGCGAGATCTGCGACGCCTACGACGTGCTGCTCGTCTCCGACGAGGTCATCTGCGCGTTCGGGCGGATCGGGTCGATGTACGCCTGTGACGACTTCGGCTACGTGCCCGACATCATCACCTGTGCCAAGGGGATGACCAGCGGCTACTCCCCCATCGGCGCGATGGTCGCCAGCGACCGGCTGTTCGAGCCCTTCCGGCACGGCACGACGTCGTTCCCCCACGGCTACACCTTCGGCGGGCACCCCGTGTCGTCGGCGGTGGCCATGGCCAACCTCGACATTTTCGAGCGCGAGGGCCTCAACGCCCACGTCAAGGAGAACGCCCCGGCCTTCCGGGCCTCGCTGGAGACCCTGCTCGACCTCCCCATCGTCGGCGACGTGCGCGGCGAGGGCTACTTCTACGGGATCGAGCTCGTCAAGGACAAGGTCACCCGCGAGACGTTCGACGACGAGGAGTCCGAGCGGCTGCTGCGCGGCTACCTGTCCAAGGCGCTGTTCGACGCCGGCCTCTACTGCCGGGCGGACGACCGCGGCGACCCGGTGGTCCAGCTCGCTCCTCCGCTGACCATCGGCCCGCCCGAGTTCGCCGACATCACCGGCCGGCTGCGCGCTGTCCTCGAAGGCGCCCTCGCGCATATCTAGCGGCGCAGGCGACGGCCGCCCCGGCATACTCGCGGGATGTCCCCCAGCCAGGCCCAGACCCTTCCCGACATGTGGCTCGACCCCGACGACGACCCGCGCGCGAGCGACGAGATCGAGGTCGTCGACGAGCGGACCAACCTGCGGGAGTACCTGCGTGTCTACCGGATCACCCTGCGGATGAAGTGCGACGGGCTGACCCCGGAGCAGCTCGCCGCACGGTCGGTACCGCCGTCGACGATGTCACTGCTCGGGCTCGTGCGGCACATGGCCAAGGTGGAGCGCGACTGGTTTCGCCTGCGGGGCGCCCGCGAGGACGCGCCCCGCCTCTACTGGTCGGAGGAGGACCACGACGAGGCGTTCACCGGGGCGGTGCCCGACCAGGCCGTCGTCGACGAGGCGTTCGCCCGGTGGGACGAGGAGGTCGCGTTCAGCGACGGCTTCGTGGCCGCGGAACCCGACCTCGGCCGCGTGTTCACCTACCGCGACGGCGAGACGATCAGCCTGCGGGAGCTGCTCCTGCACATGGTCGAGGAGTACGCCCGGCACTGCGGGCACGCCGACCTGCTGCGCGAGTGCGTCGACGGGCGCACCGGCCAGTGACCGACGCGGCCCGCGACAGCGAGGCCAAGGAACGCTTCCACACCTACCTGCAGGAAGCGCGGGACGCCATGGTGTGGAAGCTGGAGGGCCTGTCGGAGTACGACGTCCGCCGACCCGTCACCCCCACCGGCACCAACCTGCTCGGCCTGGTCAAGCACCTCACCATCGTCGAGGCGTGGTACTTCGGGCGCGCCTTCGACCGGCCCTTCGCCGAGCCCCTCGACTGGTGGGACGACGACGCCGAGCCCGACGTCGACGGCTGGGTCACGCCCGACGAGACCCGGGCCGAGACCGCCCGGCACGCTGGTCACGCCGACATCGTCCGCGGAGCAGATCGACGGCGCCGCCGGGATGCGGGCCGAGGCCAGCAACCTCCCCGACCGCGACGAGCAGGCCTGGGCGCACCATCGGGCGACGGTGGAGGCGGCGGCCCGCGCCGCCGCCGATCCGGATCCGGTCAGACCCCGCGGAACAGCAGGGCCAGCAGCAGGATGACCGGCACCGACAGGAACGTGCTGACGAAGATCGCGTCGCGGGCGAGGTAGACGGCGCGGCGGTAGGTGTTGGCGTAGGTGAAGACGTTCTGGGCGGTCGGGAGGGCGGCCGTCACGGCGGCGGCGAACAGCGCATGCCCCCGCAGCCCGACGGCGACATACCCGAACCCCACCGCGACGGCGGGCTGGCCCACGAGCTTGAGCCCGACGACGGTCGCCACGTGCGACCCGGTGCCCTCGGCACCTGGTCGCGGACCGCGGCGCAGGGAGATCCCGAACGCGATGAGCATCGCCGGTACGGCCATGTTGCCCACGAGGGTGATGGGCGCCATGACGGCGTCGAAGCCGGCCTTGGGCAGGTGGTCGGCGACGAGGGAGAGCAGCAGGCCGGCGACGGCCGCGACGGTCACCGGGGTACGCGCGACGCTGCGGAAGCCCGCCACGAGCGACGGCCGGTGGCCACGCCGGTCGGCGTCGAGCAGGGCGAAGGCCAGGGGCGTGAGGACGAGCAGCTGCATGAGCAGCGTCGGAGCGATGAGCGCGATGTCGCCGAGCACGTAGAGCGCGATGGGCAGACCGAGGTTGCCGGCGTTGACGTACGACGCGCACAGGCTCCCGATGACCGACTCGCCCAGCTGGGGCTTCCACACCGCCCTGGACACGAGCAGGTACGCCGCGCTCGTCACCACCACCGACACCGCCGACGTGGCGAGGTTGGCCGACCAGATCGCCTCCAGCGACGTCCGCGACATGACCATGACGAGGAGCGCGGGCGACGCGACGTAGAACGCGAGGCGGGAGAGGAACAGCTGGCCCGACGGTCCGAAGACGCCGTAGTGCGCGAGGAGGTAGCCGAGGGCGACGACGGCTCCGATCGTCGCGAACCCCTGGAGCACACCGAGCACGCGACGATCCTGTCAGCCCGGATGCGCGCCTGGCGCTGCGCTCCCCCCAAGTGAGCGCAGCGGGACCAGGATGCCACCTCAGGCGGGTGAAAACCGGCGTAACCGCCAGAAAAGGGGCAGGCTACGGCTGCCGAAGCACCGGGGTGAGGGTCTGGAGCACCGAGGCGTCCTCGATCGTCGGGGGGACGGCCGGCGACCGCCCGTCGGCGATCTCGCGCATCGTGCGGCGCAGGATCTTGCCGGACCGGGTCTTGGGGAGCGCGATGACGATGTCGACGCGGCGCAGGGCGGCCACCGCACCGACCTCGGAGCGCACCCGGGCGACGAGCTCTGCGCGGATCCGCTCGCCGTCCGCGGCGGCGTCCACCCCTGACTTGAGCACGACCAGGCCACGCGGCACCTGGCCCTTCAGCTCGTCGGCGACGCCGATCACCGCGCACTCCGCCACGGCCTCGTGCCCGGCCAGGGCGGCCTCGATCGACCCGGTCGAGAGGCGGTGCCCGGCGACGTTGAGGACGTCGTCGGTGCGACCCATGACGTAGAGGTAGCCGTCCTCGTCGAGGTAGCCCCCGTCACCGGTGAGGTAGTACCCCTCGAACGCGGACAGGTAGGACGCGACGTAGCGCTCGTCGTCGTTCCAGAGGGTGGGCAGGGTGCCCGGCGGCATCGGCAGCCGCAGGCAGATGGCGCCCTCGGTGCCCGCGGGCACGGGCTGCCCGCGCTCGTCGAGGATGGCGACGGCGTACCCGGGCATCGGCACCGTGGGCGACCCGGGCTTGAGCGGCAGCACCTCGATGCCCATGGGGTCGGCCGCGATCGGCCAGCCGGTCTCCGTCTGCCACCAGTTGTCGACGACGGGTACGCCGAGCCGCTCGCCCGCCCACCGCCACGTGTCGGGGTCGAGCCGCTCCCCCGCCAGGAACAGCGTGCGGAGGGTCGACAGGTCGTAGGCCGCAGCCTGCTCGCCCGCCGCGTCCTCCTTCTTGATCGCCCGGTAGGCCGTCGGCGCGGTGAACATCGCCACCGCGCCGTAGTCGCTGATGAGCCGGAAGAACGCCCCGGCGTCAGGGGTGCCCACCGGCTTGCCCTCGTAGAGCACGGTGGTGCACCCGGTGAGCAGCGGCGCGTAGACGATGTAGGAGTGGCCGACGACCCACCCGACGTCGCTCGCGGTGAACCACGTCTCGCCCGGGTGGACGCCGAACACGTGCTCCATCGACCACCGCAGCGCCACGGCGTGGCCGCCGTTGTCGCGGACGATGCCCTTGGGCTTCCCGGTCGTGCCGGACGTGTAGAGGATGTAGAGCGGGTCGGTGGCGGCCACCTCCACGCAGTCGGCACCGGCGTCCGCCGCGGGTGACGCGACGAACTCTCCCCAGTCGATGTCGTTCTCTCCCAGCGTTGCTGGGGCCTGCTCGCGCTGCAGGACGACGCACAGCTCGGGGCGGTGGCTGGCCCGCTCGATCGCGGCCCGGAGCATCGGCTGGTACTCGACCACCCGGTTCGGCTCGATGCCGCAGGACGCGGTGAGCACGACCTTGGGCCGCGCGTCGTCGATCCGGGCGGCCAGCTCGGCCGGCGCGAAGCCGCCGAAGACGACGGAGTGCACGGCGCCGATCCGGGCGCAGGCCAGCATGGCGACGACGGCCTCGGGCACCATCGGCAGGTAGATGACGACCCGGTCGCCCTTCTCCACCCCGGCGCCGCGCAGCGCGCCGGCGAGCCGGCGCACCTCGGAGAGCAGCTCGGCATACGTGATCGAGCGCTTCGTGGCGGTGACCGGCGAGTCGTAGTGCACGGCGACCTGGTCTCCGCGCCCCCAGGCGACGTGCCGGTCGAGGGCGTTGAAGCACGTGTTGAGCGTGGCGTCGGGGAACCACCGGTAGAACGGCGGCCGGCTCTCGTCGAGCACCTCCGTGGGCGGGGTGATCCAGTCGATGTCCCTCGCCGCCTCGAGCCAGAACCCCTGCGGGTCGTCAAGGCTGCGGGCATACGTGCGCGCGTAGGCGCCATCGCTCATGGAACCGAGGGTAGGTGACACGATCGGCCCGTGGAGATCCAGTCGGCCGAGCAGCTCGAAGCGTGGTTGGACACCCAGCGGCCCGTCGGCGGACTGCGCCTGCAGGACATCGACCTCACCCCCGTCGAGTCCCGACTGCTGGGGATGACCGACCTGGCCGGCCTGGTCGTCCTCGGCGGCACGGTGACGCCCGCCCTTGTCGCCCACCTCCAGAGCCATCGAGCCGTTGTCTTCCCCACCGTGCCCGACGTGCCGGTCAACGTCTACCGCGCTCACCTCTACACCGGCCGCGAGCTCTACGACGGGCTCGACGGACCCGGTGGCTACGCCGCGACGCCCGACTCCCGTGCCTACGAGTGGAGCCGCGACATGCGGCTGGCCGGCGACGCGTACGCCACGCTGCTGCGGGCGATCCACGACGACTCGATCAGCGACGCACTGGCCGAGTGGGTGACCGGGCGCCGCGTGGTCGGCGTGATGGGCGGGCACGCCCAGGAACGCGGGTCGAGCGGGTATGCCGCCGCCGCTCGGCTCGGGCGCGACCTCGCCCAGGCCGGGCTGCTCGTGGCCACCGGCGGGGGGCCGGGGGCGATGGAGGCGGCCAACCTCGGCGCGGCCGTGCCCACGGCCGACGCCCTCGACACGGCGCTCGACCGGCTGCGGCGCGTCCCCACGTTCCGGTCGGGGGTCGAGGACTGGGCGCGGGTGGCGTTCGAGGTGCTCGACGACCTCGGGCCACGCGTCGCCCCGCATCCCGGCACCCCCGCGCCGGCGGCGGACCCCGGCGCGCCCACCGACCAGCCGCGCTCCCTCGGCGTGCCGACGTGGTTCTACGGCCACGAGCCGCCGAACGTGTTCGCCGAGGGCATCGCCAAGTACTTCTCGAACGCGATCCGGGAGGACGGGCTGCTGGCGCTCTGCAACGCCGGGGTGCTCGTGCTCCCGGGGGCCGCCGGCACCGTGCAGGAGGTCTTCCAGCTGTGTACGCGGCTCTACTACGCGCCCCCGGGGACGCCGTCGCCGCCCCTGGTGCTCGTCGGCGTGGAGCAGTGGACCGAGGTCGTTCCCGTCTGGCCCCTCGTGCAGGCGCTGGGGGCCGGCCGCGGGATGGGGACCGCCGTCCATCTCGTCGACGACGCGCAGGAGGCCCTCGAGGTGGTGGCGGGTCGGAGCTAGGAGGCCTCGGCCGCGTCCACCGCCCTGCGGGCGGCGACGAAGGCGTCCACGCATCGCGCGATGTCGTCGTCGGTATGCGCCGCGGACAGCTGCACCCGGATCCGGGCCTGGCCCCGGGGCACGACGGGGAAGGAGAAGGCGACCACGTAGACGCCGGCGCCCAGCATGTGCTCGGCGACCTGAGCGGCCGTGCGCGCGCCGTCGTCGCCGGGGAACATCACCGGCACGATCGGGTGCGACCCCGGCAGGAGCTCGAACCCGGCGTCGGCCATCAGCGCTCGGAAGCGAGTGCCGTTGCGCAGCAACGCGTCTCGTCGGTCGCCCGAACGCTGAACCACCTCGAGGGCGCGGAGCGACCCAGCGGCGACGCTGGGCGGGATCGAGTTGGAGAACAGGTAGGGACGTGACCGCTGACGGAGCAGGTCGACGACCTCGCGGGGGGCGGCGACGTAGCCGCCGGACGCCCCACCCAGCGCCTTGCCGAAGGTGCCGGTGAGGATGTCGACGCGGTCCTGCACACCGAAGAGCTCGGGGGTCCCGCGCCCGCCGGGGCCGACGAACCCGACCGCGTGCGAGTCGTCCACCATGACGAGCGCGCCGAACCGCTCCGCGATGTCGCAGATGCCCTCGAGCGGGGCATACGAGCCGTCCATCGAGAAGACGCCGTCGGTGACGACGACCGTGCGACGGGCGCCCTGGGCGGCGCGTAGCTGCTCCTCGAGGTCGTCGAGGTCGGCGTTGCGGTAGCGGAAGCGCTGGGCCCGCGACAGCCGGATGCCGTCGATGAGCGAGGCGTGGTTCAGGGCGTCGGAGACGATCGCGTCCTCGGCGTCGAAGAGGGTCTCGAACAGGCCGCCGTTCGCGTCGAAGCAGGAGGAGTAGAGGATCGCCGCGTCGGTGCCGAGGAAGGTCGCGACCGATGCCTCGAGCTCCGTGTGCAGCACCTGCGTGCCGCAGATGAAGCGTACGGACGCCATCCCGAAACCCCACTCGCGCAACGCATCCGACGCGGCCGCCACGATCTCGGGGTCGTCGGCGAGACCGAGGTAGTTGTTGGAGCAGAAGTTCAGCGCCGAGCCCCCGCCCGTCGTGACGTGGGCCGACTGGGCCGACTCGAGCGCCCGCTCGTGCTTCCACAGGCCGGCACCCCGGATCTCGTCCAACGTGTCCGACAGCTGGTCGCGCAGGGCTCCGTACATGCCCCGACGCTACCGGCCGGAAAAGGCCGAGCCTCGCGTCTGAGGCTCTGGCTAGGGTGACCGGATGCCGTGGATCTCGAGCCTGACCCAGGACCAGTGCACGTCGGCCATCGCCGCTCACAGTGCGGCGCTGGCCGAGGTCGCCACGCGCGACCTCGACGCACCGGTGGAGTTCTGTCCGGGCTGGACGGTGCGCGACCTCGTCCACCACGTCACCGAGGTGCACTGGTTCTGGGCCACCCTCGTGGAGGACCGCATCACCGAGCGGCCCACCCACCTGGAGCACCCGGAGAAGGCCGCCGACGACGAGACCATCGCCGCGTTCCGGGCGGGAGCCGACCGTCTCGTCCGCGTCCTCTCGGACGCCGACCCCGCGACCCCGGTGTGGACGTGGGCGCCGCTGCACCAGGACGCCGGCTTCGTCATCCGGCACCAGGTGCAGGAGATCGTCGTGCACCACTGGGACGCCGCTCACGCCGCCGGGCAGGGGGTGGCGGTCTCGCCCGAGGTGGGCGCCGACTCCGTCGACGAGATGCTGCGGTTCTCGGTCGTCAATGCCGACAACGTCGACGACGACCCGCTCCCCCCGGCGCTCGACGGCACGTTCGCCCTGCGCTGCACCGACTCCGAGGCCGCCTGGGTGGTCACCGACGGCGACCAGCCGGGCATCAGCGCCGTCACCCGCACCACCGCGGCCGACGTCGCCGAGCGGGGGCTCCCGGCCGTGACGGGCACCGGGGGCCAGCTCATCCTGTGGCTGTACGACCGGCACGGAGACCCGGCCGACGCCGGTGGCGACGCCGACACGAGCGCGGTCGACGCCGCCGTCCCAAGCCTGCTGGGCCGGTTCCGGAAGCTCTGCTTCACCGACTGAGATCCCGGTCCGCCGGGAAACCGCCCGGGAGTCGCGACACGGGAGGACCATCGGCGCATGGCAACCGACTCCGGGCCGATGGTGCGCCTCTGGGACACGCTGGCCGACAGCTACGACCAGGTGGGTGTCGACTTCTTCGCGCCGATCGCGGCGGGTCTGGTCGAGGCGCTCGACCCCCGGCCCGGCGAGCGGGCGGTCGACCTCGGCTGCGGCCGCGGCGCAGCACTCCTCGAGATCGCGCGGCGGGTCGGGCCCTCGGGGGCGGCTCTCGGCGGGGACCTGTCCGAACGGATGGTGCAGGCGTGCGGCGCCCTCGCTCGCGACGAGGGCCTGGCCCAGGTGACGACGCGCGTCGTCGACGCGCAGACCCCCGACGTCGCGGCGGTCGTCGAGGCGCTCGGTGGCTCGGCGGACCTCGTGGCGTCCTCCCTCGTCGTCTTCTTCCTGCCCGACCCGCGCGCCGCCCTCCCCCGCTGGGTCGACCTGCTGCGCCCCGGCGGCCGGGTCGGGCTGACGACGTTCGGCGACCGCGACCCGGTGTGGACCCAGGTCGACGCGGGCTTCGACCCCTACCTGCCGCCCCAGCTCGCCGACGCGCGCACGACCGGGGCGCGGGGGCCGTTCGCCTCCGACGGCGGGGTCGAGGGCCTACTGCGCGACGCCGGCTTCGTCGACGCGACGACGAGCACCCGCCGGGTGACGGTCCGCTTCGACGACGCCGAGCACTGGTTCCGGTTCACGATGTCGGTCGGCCAGCGGGCGTTCTGGGGCTTCGTGCCCGAGGACCGCCGGGCCGCCGTCCAGGCGCGGGCGTTCGCAGTGCTCGCCGACGCGGCGGCCCCCGACGGGTCCGTGACGGTCTGGCAGGACGCGCGCTACACCATCGCCCGACGGCCCTGAGTCAGGCGGTCGAGGCGGCGAGCTGGCCGCAGGCCCCGTCGATCTCCTGGCCGCGGGTGTCGCGGATGGTCGTGGGGATGCCTGCGGCGCGCAGGCGCTCGACGAACTGCTGCTCCACCCCCGGGCGGGACGCCGTCCACTTCGACCCGGGCGTGGGGTTGAGCGGGATGGGGTTGACGTGCACCCAGCCGCGACCCCGCTGGTGCAGCTTGCGGGCGAGCAGGTCGGCGCGCCAGGCCTGGTCGTTGATGTCGCGGATCAGCGCGTACTCGATGGAGACGCGGCGCTTGGTCGTCACGAAGTAGCGGTACGCCGCGTCGATCGCCTGGTCGACGGACCACCGGGTGTTGATGGGGACGAGCTCGTTGCGCAGCTCGTCGTCCGGGGCGTGCAGCGAGAGGGCGAGGGTGACGGGGATGCCCTCCTGCGCCAGCTGGTCGATGGCGGGCACGAGCCCGACGGTCGACATGACGATGCCGCGGGCGGACATGCCGAGCCCGTCGGGCGTGGGGTCGGTGAGGCGGCGGATCGCGCCGACGGCCGCCTTGTAGTTGGCCAGCGCCTCGCCCATGCCCATGAAGACGACGTTGCTGACCCGCAGGGGCGAGGTGCGCTCGGACTCGTCCTCGGCGCCCGGGAGGTCGCCGTGCCGGAGCGAGCGGGCGGCATACACGACCTGTTCGACGATCTCGGCGGTCGACATGTTGCGGGTGAGGCCCGCCTGCCCCGTGGCGCAGAACGGGCAGTTCATGCCGCAGCCGGCCTGGCTCGAGATGCAGATCGTCACCCGGTTGGGGTAGCGCATCAGCACTGACTCGACGATGGCCCCGTCGTGCAGGCGCCAGGCGGACTTGACCGTCATGCCGTCGTCGGCCGTGCGGACGACATGGGGGGTGAGCAGCGGCGGCAGGAGGTCGCGGACGAGGTCGTCGCGCATCGCCTTGGGCAGGTCGGTCATCTCGTCGGCCCGGTCGACGAGCCGCTCGAAGTAGTGCGTCGACAGCTGCTTCGCGCGGAAGCCGGGATGGCCCAGAGCCTTGACCGCGTCGGTGCGCTCGGCCGGGGTGAGGTCGGCCAGGTGGCGCGGCGGCTTGCCGCGGCGGGGGGCGGCGAAGGTGAGCCGCCCCGGCTCCGGTCGCTCGGGTGGGGCGGCCGACGGGGTGGGCAGGTCCTGCGGGGGCTGAGACATCAGGTGGACATTCTCGCAGGGGTCCGGGCAGGATCCGGACGTGCCGAGCGTCCCCGCACCCGACCTCGCGGCGGTCGTGTGCGCGCGGTTCGCCCTCGGCACGGGCACGCTCTCGACGGCCCCGGTGGCGAGCGGGCGGGTGGGAGCCGTCTGGCGGCTCGACGCGACGAGCGGCACCTGGGCGGTCAAGACCAACGCGAACGACGACCAGGAGCCGGGAGCGGCCGCGTCGGCGGGCTTCCAGGAGGAGGCGGTGCGGGCGGGAGTGCCGGCCCCGGCGGTGCGCCGCACCGTCGACGGCACCGTCCTCGCCCCCCTCGGTGGCGGCCACACGGTGCGCGTCCAGGGGTGGGTCGACCTCGCGGAGCCCGACATCGCCCTCGACGCCGTCGCGGTCGGCGAGGTGCTGGCCGGGCTGCACCGGGTGCCGGACGGTCCCTGGACGTCGGGTATGCCCACGGCGGTCGACCCGTGGTTCACCCGCCCCGTCGGGGCGCCGGCCTGGGACACCCTGCTGGCGTCCTTGGGCGAGCAGGGTGCGCCGTTCGCGACCGCCTACGCCACCCACCGCGACGAGCTGGTCGCGCTGGAGGGGCTCATCGAGGCCCCGGCACACCTGCGGGCCTGTCACCGGGACGTGTTCGCCGACAACCTCCGAGCCCGCGTCGGCAGTGGGCTGTGCGTGTTCGACTTCGACAACGCCGGCCCGGAGGACCCAGACCAGGAGCTGGCCTTCGTCCTGACCGAGTTCGCGACGGACGGCGCCGGCGCCGTGGACCCGGAGCGAGCGCGCACGCTGGTCGACGCGTACGTCGCAGCCGGAGGCCCGGGGCGGCTGCGCGGGCCGGGGTCGTTCTCGATGGTCGTCGCAGTGCTGGGGCACATCGGTCATCTGGCCGGTGAGCGGTGGCTGGGCACCGACGACGCCGCGGTGCGGGACGACATGGCGCAGTGGGCCGGCGAGCTGACCGGCCGCCCACTGACCCGCGCGGTGGTGACCGAGCTGCTCGACGTGACCCGCTGAGGCCCGGTGTGGCTCAGTCCGCCGGGGGTCAGCCGGCCGGGGGGATGAGCACCACGAGCACGGCCCAGACCACCGGGGCGGTCATGACCAGCGAGTCGAGCCGGTCCATGAGGCCGCCGTGGCCCGGGAGGATGTTGGACATGTCCTTGATGCCGAGGTCGCGCTTGATCGTGGACTCGACGAGGTCGCCCGTCGTGGCTGCCACCGCCGCTGCCGCCCCCGCCACGAGCCCGACCCACCACGGCCCGTGCAGCGCCCAGACCACGCAGCCGACCCCGACGAGCATGCAGACGCCCACCGACCCGGCGAAGCCCTCCCACGACTTCTTGGGACTGATCGTCGGAGCCATGGGGTGCCGCCCCGCGAGGACGCCCACGGCATACCCCCCGATGTCGCTCGACACGGTAAGGGCGATGTAGGTGAAGAGCCGCCAGGCGCCGTCGCCCGGGGCGAGCAGCAGCGAGCTGAAGGCCGCGAGCAGCGACGGGTAGGCGGCGACCACGGTGCCGCCCAGCACGTCGCGGGCGGCGCCGGCCACACCGTCGGCGACCCGCCAGACCAGCACGGCCACGCAGGTCAGGGCGAAGCAGATGAGCAGCGCCGACCCACCGCCGACGTAGGCCGACCCGAGCATGGAGACGGCGCCGACGACGCTGGGGACGACCGGCACCGCGAAGCCACCGGCGCGCATGGCCCGGCACAGCTCCCAGACCCCGACGCAGACCGAGGCCGTGGCCAGCACCACGAAGGTCCACTTGGGAACGACGAAGAGGGTGATGATGACGGCCGCGCCGAGGCTGAGGCCCACCGCGAAGGCCGCCGGCAGGTTGCGCCCGGCGCGGGAGACCTTGACCGACTGGGTCTCCGTCGTCACCGGGGCGACCACGGCGCTCTCGGCCTCCTGACCGCGATCGGTCGCTGCGGGTTCGCTCATCGCTCGGGGTGTCGGCTGGTCGGGGCGGTCAGACCTCGAGCAGCTCGGACTCCTTGCCCTTGAGCAGGACGTCGATGCTGTCGACGTACTTCTTGGTCATCCCCTCGAGGTCCTTCTCGCCGCGGGCGCCGTCGTCCTCGCCCACCTCACCGTCCTTGACGAGCTTGTCGAGGTCGGTCTTGGCCTTGCGGCGCACGTTGCGGATCGAGACCCGGGCCTCCTCGGCCTTGTTGTGCGCGAGCTTGATGTAGTCGCGGCGACGGTCCTCGGTGAGCACGGGCAGGACGCAGCGGATGACGTTGCCGTCGTTGCTCGGGTTGACGCCGAGGTCGGAGTCACGCAGCGTCTTCTCGATCTCGTGCATCGAGGACTTGTCGAACGGGCTGATGAGGATCGTGCGGGCCTCGGGCGTCTGGAACGAGGCCAGCTGCTGCAGAGGGGTCGGCGCGCCGTAGTAGCTGACCATCAGCTTGTTGAACATCGCCGGGGTGGCCCGACCCGTGCGGATGCCGGCGAAGTCCTCCTTGGCGACCTCGACCGCCTTCTCCATCTTCTCCTCGGCCTCGAAGAGCGTCTCGTCGATCATCGTGGTTACTGCCTGCTTCCCTCACCATGCGAACGTCCGGTATGCCGCGATGCCCGTCACACCGGGGTGACGAGCGTGCCGATCCTCTCACCTTGCAGTGCGCGGGTGATGTTTCCCTCGCCCTCCATGCCGAAGACGACCATGGGCAGCTTGTTGTCGTGGCAGAGGCTGAACGCGGCTTGGTCGACGACCCGCAGGTTGCGCTGGATCGCCTCGTCGAAGGTGAGCGTCTCGAGCTTCTTGGCGTCGGGGTGGATCCGCGGGTCGGAGTCGTAGACCCCGTCGACACCGCTCTTGCTCATGAGCACGACGTCGCACTTGATCTCGAGGGCCCGCTGCGCGCTCACGGTGTCGGTGGAGAAGTACGGCATGCCGGCGCCGGCGCCGAAGATGACGACCCGGCCCTTCTCGAGGTGCCGGATGGCCCGGCGCGGGATGTAGGGCTCGGCCACCTGACCCATGGTGATGGCCGTCTGCACGCGCGTCTCGATGCCGGACTTCTCGAGGTAGTCCTGCAGGGCGAGGCAGTTCATCACCGTGCCGAGCATCCCCATGTAGTCGGCCCGGGTGCGGTCCATGCCCTTGGCCTGCAGCTCGGCGCCGCGGAAGAAGTTGCCACCGCCGATGACGATGGCGACCTGCACTCCGCTGCGCACGGCCTCGGCGATCTGGTCGGCGATGTCGCGCACGACGGAGGGGTCGAGGCCGACCCGGCCACCGCCGAACACCTCGCCCGAGAGCTTCAGCAGGGCCCGTCTGACGTGGTCCTCGCGTGGGGGGGTCGTCACCGGTGGGCTCCTGACGTCGACGAGGGGCGGTCGCCCGATGGTTTCACATCCGAGGCCCTCACCTCACCGGCCGCGTCCCGGTCAACCAGCCGGCCGAACGGTTCGAACGGGGTGGGTGCGCGGCGAAACCGCAGTGAACCCCGACGAACACCTGCATACTCCCGCGGATGGGGACACGACCGACTTCGCTTCCGCCGCCGAGAGCGCCACGGCTCAGGGCTGCGCTGGGGAGGGCCGTCGGGCCGGTCGCCGTGGGGACCGTGGCGGTCGTCGCCCTCCTCGCCCTCGCTGGCTGCGGCACCTCCACGGCCGACGCCTCGACCACCGGCGCCCGCCCACCCGCGGGCGTCGCGACCTCGACCACGACCTCGACCTCGACGCGCTCGGCAACGACCTCGGCGCCCGCCCCGACCACCTCGCCTGCGGACGCGGCCAAGGCGGCCGCCGAGGCCAAGGCCGCGGCCGACTCACGGGCTGCGGCCGAGGCGAAGGTCCTCGCCGACGCGAAGGCCACCGCCGAGGCCAAGGCCCGGGCCGACGCCGCAGCGAAGGCCGCTGCCGACGCGAAGGCCGCTGCCGACGCGAAGGTCGCTGCGGACGCGAAGGTCGCCGCGGACGCGAAGGTCGCCGCGGACGCGAAGGCGCGGGCGGACGCCGCCGCGGCCGCCGCCCCGGTGCCTCTCGTGGCGTCGGGAAGCTCGGTGCGCGTGTTCAAGAACTGCGTCGAGCTCAACGGCGTCTACCCGCACGGCGTCGGGCGCGCCGGGGCGGTCGACCACGTCTCGGGCGGCGGGCGGGGCGTCACGACGTTCGTGGTGGACGACGAGGTGTACGCCGCCAACCCGGGACGCGACGGGGACGACGACGGGATCGCCTGCGAGAAGAAGTGACCCGCGGCGCCGCCCGACGGCACCCTGCCGGGGGGCGCTCGGGCCTGCCCTAGGGTCTTCCCGTGAGCGACGAGCGCGAGACCCTGACCTGGGCCGACTTCGGCACCTCCGTGCGTGATCTCGCGCAGATGGTGGCCGACGACTTCGAGCCGGAGATGGTGCTGTCCATCGCCCGCGGCGGGCTGCTCATCGGCGGCGCCCTCGGCTACGCGCTCGGGATCAAGAACACGTACACGATGAACGTCGAGTTCTACACCGGCGTCGACGAGCGCCTCGAGGTTCCGCGCATCCTCCCTCCCGCCCCCGACTTCGTCGACCTGCAGCACGCGAAGGTGCTCATCGCCGACGACGTCGCCGACACCGGGCATACCTTGCAGTCGGTGCAGGAGTTCGTGGCCGGGAAGGTCGGCGAGGTGCGTACCGCCGTCATCTACGAGAAGCCGCACTCGATCGTGCAGTGCGACTACGTGTGGAAGCGCACCGACCGGTGGATCAACTTCCCGTGGAGCACCGAGCCGCCGGTCGTGCGGTCAGCGTCGACGGTGCTCGACACCTGAGCCGCTCCCGCGCTACGGCAGCCGCGCGGCGACGACCCGCTCGAGGACGTCGAGCGGCAGCGAGCCCGAGTCGAGCACGGCGGAGTGAAACGCCTTCACGCTGAACCCCTCCCCCTGCCGGGCCTCGGCCTCCCGCCTGAGCCGCTGGATCTCCAGCCGTCCGACCATGTAGGACGTCGCCTGTCCGGGCGTGACGATGTAGCGGTCGATCTCGGGCCGCACGACGCCCTCGCTGAGCGGCGAGTGGTCGAGCATGAAGCGCACCGCCTGCTCCCGGCTCCAGCCAAGCGCGTGCAGGCCGGTGTCGACGACAAGCCGGGTGGCGCGCATGGAGTCGGCCGCGAGCATCCCGAGTCGCTCGACCGGCCCGCTGTAGAGGCCCATCTCGTCGGAGAGCCGCTCGGTATAGAGGCCCCAGCCCTCGGCGTACGCACTGTTGTGCAGGTGGTTGCGGAACTCGGGGACCCCCGTGAGCTCGCCCGCGATCGCCAGCTGGAGGTGGTGCCCGGGGATGCCCTCGTGGAAGGCCATCGCCTCGAGCTCGAAGGTGCCCCACGAGGACGGGTCGCTGACGTTGATGAAGAAGGTGCCGCCCCGGCTGCCGTCCGACGCCGGCGGGAAGTAGAACGCCTTGGCCCCCGTGGTGGTCCCCTCGACGACGCACGGGGCCTGCGGGAGTGTCTCGAACCAGCCGGGGATGGCCGCCCACGCCCGGGCCATCGCCGTCTCGGACGCGGTGACCAGCTCCTCGCCGCGGGTGAAGTGCAGCGCCGGGTCGTCGCGCATCCGCTCGAAGATCTCCGTGACGTCCGACGTGCCGAGGGCTTCCGCGCCGAGGCGGCGGTACTCCGCGGCCAGCGACTCGACCTGCGCCAGCCCGGTGTCGTGGATGTCCTGGGCCGAGCGGCCGGTGGTCGTGAAGTAGCGCAGGGTGCGGGCGTACGCCTCGTCGCCACCCTCGAGGTGCGTGAGCCCGACCTGGTCGTCGGGCCGGGCGTGCGGCAGGACCTCGTCGCGCAGCACGTCGCGGTAGGCCGCGAGGCCCGGCCGCAGGTGGTCGCGGGCGGCGTCGGTGAGCCGGGCCCGCCAGGCGGCGACGTCGATCCCCTCGGGCGGCCGCAGGGCGGCGACGAACGGGTCCTCGTCGAGGGGCGTCGCGAGGGTCTCGTCGATCTGGGCCACGACGCCGCGCACGGCGAACTCTGCCGGTGCCCAGCCCCGGGCCAGACCCTCGCGGTGCCGGTCGGCGGTGGCGGCGAACCAGGCGCCGGCGCCCGCGAGCACGTCGGGCATGGCGTCGGCCACCTCGGCGTCGGGCAGGCCGAGCATCCTGAGGATGAGCGGGAGCCCCGACTGCGGGCCGAAGATCGGGTCGGCAGAGACCTCGGCCAGCCGGGCCTCGAGCAGGTCGGCGCGGGTACGGGTGCTGCTGACGAGGACCGCGCGGGTGGTGCGTTCGGCGTCGTCCAGCTCCACCTCGTCGAGCCGGTCGGCGCGGTCGGCGACGTCACGCAGCCGGGCGATCTCGACGTCCTCCGCGGCGCGGGAGGCGTCCTCGTAGCGACCCGTCGTCGGGTAGTGGCCGAGCAGGTGGGCCTCGGTCGGCTCGGTGGCCTGGTAGCCCGTCCAGAACTCGTCGGACAGGGCGGTGAGGTCGGCAGAAGACATGACGGCACGGTAGCCCGACCGGTGCGCCGGAGGGGATCAGGCCCCGCCGACCGCCGCCGTGAACCGCTCGCCGAGCGCGCGCACAGTGTGACGCAGCTCGGGTCCGCCGACGACCCGGAACGGGACGGGCAGGACGGCGAGCTGCTCGGCGTACCAGTAGGGGTTGCTCGTCGTGCCCGTTAGCTGGGTGGTGCCGTCGTCGAGGGCCACGGTGCGACCGAGGGCCGGCGAGAGACCACGTCGGACCGTCTCGAGCGGACCGTCGACGACGACGTCGACGACGTACTCCCACCCCACGGCGAGGTGGGCCTCGAGCGCCGACACCGGGTCGAGGTCGGTCGGCGGCTCGAAGACCACGTCGGTCTCCGTCGCCTGGAGCACCCGGTCGACCCGGTACGCGCGGACGGCCGCCGCGCTCACCGACCGGCACAGGAGGTACCAGCGGCCGTGCCGGACGATGACCGACCAGGGCTCGACCTCGGTGTCCCACTCCGACCCCCCCTCGGACCGGTAGCGCAGGCGGACCCGCCGCCGCTGCGTACACGCCTGGACGAGGACGATCGTCGTCGCCGGGTGGGGACGGGCCGCACCACGGTCGGGGGCCGGCGCGGTCGTGCGCCGCATCGCCTGCACCTGCTCGGCCACCGGCGCCGGGAGCGCGCGCACGATCTTGCCCAGGGCCGCGCCCACCGGTGCCGTGGCGTCCCCGGCGTCGTGATGCCCGTCGAGCACCGCCATGACCAGGCCGAGCGCCTCCGGGGCCGTGAAGGTCAGGGGCGGCAGGCGTACGCCGCTGGCCAGGCGGTAGCCGCCGTAGGGGCCGCGTTCGGAGCTCACGGCGATGCCCGCCTCGCGCAGGACGGCGACGTAGCGGCGCGCGGCGCGGGAGGAGCAGCCGAGGACGTTGGCGAGGCGGTCGGCCGTGATGCCCGGGGTGTCCTGGATGAGCTGCAGACAGCGCAGCGCCCGCGCGGTGGGGTTGGTCTCGTCCACGCCGGCCAGCCTGACACGAGTTGCGGAAGCGATCCGTCCGCAACCACCTCTACGGTGACCGACATGGAGCAGACGGCGCAGACCGAGCACCCCATCGCGCGACCGGACCCCCCGTGGTACCCACCGATGGCAGGCACCGAGGTGGAGCACCTGCTGGCCGCCCTCGACCGGCAGCGGACGGTCTTCCGGTGGAAGGCCGGCGGGCTGGACCGCGCGGGTCTCCAGACGCGGATCGGGGCATCGGAGCTGACGCTGGCCGCCCTGCTCAAGCACCTCGCGTTCGTCGAGGACTACACCTTCGCCACGAAGCTGCGGGGCGAGTCGCCCGGCCCGCCGTGGGAGACGGTCGACTGGGAGGCCGACCCGGGCTACCCGTTCACGTCCGCCGGCTCGGACTCCCCCGAGCAGCTGTATGCGCTGTGGGACGCCGCGGTGGCCCGGGCGCATACGCGCGTCGAGGCCGCCCTGGCCGACGGTGGGCTGGACCAGCTCGTCGACAAGACGTGGCCGGACGGAGGCCGGTTCAGCCTGAGGCGGCTGCTGTTCGACATGGTCGAGGAGTACGGCCGCCACACCGGCCACGCCGACCTGCTGCGGGAGGCGGTCGACGGCCTCGTCGGAGAGGACCCGCCGGACGACTGGCGACCCTGACCCGCTTGCCGCCCCTTGACCCACCACACCAGGAGATCCCCATGGCTGACGTCCTGTTCTTCCACCACACCATCGGCCTGACCCCAGGCCTCGTCGCGCTCGCCGACCGGCTGCGCGCGGCCGGTCACACCGTCCATACCCCCGACCTGTTCGGGGGGAGGACGTTCGCGTCGATCGACGAGGGGGTCGCCTTCACGCAGTCGCCGGATGCTCCGGACTTCGGGGCCCTGGCTCAGGAGGAGGCGGAGCGGCTGCCCGCAGGCCTCGTGTATGCCGGGGTGTCGTTCGGCGTCATGCTCGCCCAGCGGCTCGCGCAGCTGCGCCCGGGCGCGGCCGGTGCCCTGCTCTTCGAGGCGTGTCTTCCGATCTCAGGCGACTGGTCGGTGGGCCCCTGGCCCGCGGCCGTGCCGGTGCAGATCCACGGCAAGGACGCCGACCCGTTCTTCGCCGGCGAGGGCGACATCGACGCCGCCCGGGCCATCGTGGCGTCGGCCCCCGACGCCGAGCTGTTCACGTACCCGGGCGCGGAGCACCTGTTCCTCGACTCGTCCCTGGCCTCCTACGACGCGGAGGCCACGGCTCTGGCGACGGAGCGGGTGTTGGCCTTCCTGGCTCGCGTCTGACGCCTTCGGGCCCTCGCCGCTGGGTCTCGACCCCTGGGGAAAAGTCGAGGTGATGTCGGCGGTCGGGCCTAGAATCGTACACATGTCCTGCATATCTGCTTGAGTGCAGTAGGTTTGAGGGGTGTCGGCGGATCGGCGTCCGGTGGGTGGGGTGGACTATCCGCGGACGTACCAGGAGTTCCGGGCGTGGTTCCCGGATGACGTGGCCTGCCGCGAGTACTTGACTCGGCTGCGCTGGCCGACGGGTTTCGGTTGCCCTCGGTGCGGATCGGGCGACGCCTGGCGGACCGGTCGTGGGCTGTGGATGTGCGCTGAGTGCGCGGTGAAGACGTCCGTGACGGCTGGCACGATCTTCCATCGGTCGCACACTGCGTTGTCGACCTGGTTCGCGGCGGTCTGGTTCGTGACGTCCTCGCGTAACGGGGTGTCGGCTCGGGGGCTGCAGGACGTGTTGGGGTTCAGGTCGTAGGAGACGGCATGGGGCGTGGCTGCACAAGCTGCGCCGGGCGATGGTCCGCCCCGAGCGTGAGCTGCTGGGGACTGAACCGGGGGTCGTGGTCGAGCTCGACCAGAGCTTCCTGGGCGGGCGGAGCGCCGGACGCCTCGGGGCCTCCAGCGACAAGGCCCCCGTCACCATCGCTGTCGAACGCACCAGCGACGGTCGTCTCGGCCGGGTCCGCCTCGAGCAGGCGGACAAGCCCGGAGGACTCGACATGATCACCTTCGCCGGTGAGGTCATCGCCCCCGGCGCCACCATCCACACCGACGGCGCCCGCGTGTTCACCCGCCTGGCCGGCCTCGGCTACGGCCACCAAGCCACGCCGCCACCAAAGCCGGCCGCCTGGTCGAGAACGCGGACGCGGTGATGGCCGGCCCCATCTGGTGTCCTCGCTACTCAAACGCTGGACCGCCGGCACCCTGCACTACCGACTCAGCGACCACCACCTGCCCTACTACCTCGACGAGTTCACCTTCCGGTTCAACCGCCGAACCTCCCGCGCCCGAGGGCTGCTGTTCTACCGACTCCTGCAACAAGCCGTCGACACCGACCCCCACCCGCTCAAAGACCTACTCGGAGGCGCCAACTGAACAACCACTGCACTCAAGCAGATATGCAGGACACATGTTCGAGGACCTGGTGGCGGAGCTGACACGGCTGGACCGTTCGCCCTCAGCGACCTCGGACGCGGAGCGCGTGGACCAGCTCACCGCGTTGGAGCGGGTGAAGGCGGTATGCGCGGCGGCGCAGGCGCGGGTGACGGCGGACTTCGCTGGGTCGCAGGAGCAGGTGGCCGCCGCTTGGCGGGCGCGGGCGCGGGAGTGCGCGGACAGCAGCGACGTCGACGGGTGGGTCGCGGCGCGGGAGCAGGCCCGCCGCGCCACCGGTCCAGCCTGTCGACCAGCCGAACGCTGTGGATGGTGGTCGGGGCCGTTCTCGGCGGGCGGGGGCGTCGTTCGGGGTGGCGGGTCAGGTGGCGTTGGCGCGGCGGGAGTCCCCGTCGCGGGGGTCCCAGCATCTGGGGATGGCGCTGGCCCTGGTCCACCGGATGCCTATGACCTTGGGCGCGTTGGAGGTCGGGGCGGTCAGCGAGTGGCGCGCCGAGCTCGTCGTCCGCGAGTGCGCGATCCTCACCCCGGAGCAGCAGACGCTGCTGGACGCCGAGCTGTTCGACACCCTCGGCGTGGACGGGGTGGGGCGGCTCGGGGACCGGGAGCTGACCCGGCGGGTCCGCGCGATCGCGTACCGGATCGACGCCGAGTCGGTGATGGCCCGGGCCCGCGGGGCGCAGGGCGACCGGAGGGTCACGATCCGGCACGCCCCGGACACCATGTGCTACCTCACGGCGTACCTGCCCGTCGCCCAAGGCGTCGCCGTCCATGCGGCCCTGGTGACGGCCGCCGCGACCGCCCGCGCGGGCGGGGACGAGCGCGGCAATGGACAGGTGATGGCCGACACCTTGGTGGAACGGGTTACCGGGCAGGCCACCGCTGAGGCGGTGCCGGTGGAGGTCCAGGTCGTCATCACCGACCGCGCCCTGTTCACCAACGCCCTTTCAACCAACGCCATCACGGCCGGTGAGGCTGACGGCTCCAGCGAGACCCCGGCGCAGATCCCCGGGTACGGCACCGTCCCCGCCGCGTGGGCCCGCAACCTCCTGCGTCCCGCCGACCCCGACGCCGCCGACACGGATGATCCAGAAAACGTGCGGAAAGTGTGGCTGCGCCGGCTCTACACCCACCCCGACGACGGCACCCTGGTAGCGATGGACTCCCACCGCCGCACCTTCACCGGCGGACTCCGAAGATTCCTCATCGCCCGCGACGGCACCTGCACCACCCCCTGGTGCGACGCCCCCATCGCCCACCTCGACCACGTCATCCCCCACACCGACGGCGGACCCACCACCGCCGACAACGGCCGCGGACTCTGCGCCCGCTGCAACTACACCGCGACCTCCCCCGGCTGGCGAGCCCGACCCGCACCCGGACCCTCACCCGGCCGATGGCACGCGCACAACGTCGTCGTCACGACACCGACCGGCCACCACTACGACTCCACCGCACCGCCGGTACTGCCGGGCGGACCGCTCCATGACACAAGCGTCCTCGAACGCCACCTCGAGACCCTCTTGGCCGCCTGAGGTGAGCGCCCGCGTCGACGGGGTCAGCCGGAGGGGAGGACCATGACCAGAGATGGGTTCGACTCCGGGCTGGACCCCGAGATGGCGGGAGCCGTGACATGGCAGGCATACAGAAGGCGTTGATGCGCGGTTCCAACACGGTGATCAACGGGCTGTACCGGGCGTCGGGTGGCCGGGTGATGGGGCGGGTCCGCGGGATGCCCGTCCTGCTGCTGACCGTCGCAGGCCGCAAGACCGGAGCGCCGCACACCACGGCCGTCGCCTACCTGGAGGACGATGGGCGCTACGTGGTCGCCGGATCCGCCGGCGGCGCCCCGTCCGAACCGCAGTGGTTCCGCAACCTCAGGCACGCCGACCACGCCACCATCGAGGTGGGCCGGCGGCGGATGGACGTCACGGTGGCGGTCGCCGAGGCGGAGGAACGGCGGGTGCTGTGGGCCCGCCTGGTCAGCCGCGCCCCCTTCTTCGCCACATATCAGGACAAGGTCGAACGGCAGATCCCCATCGCCGTCCTCACGCCCACGTCCTGACGGAACCCGTGCCCTCGTCACCCTGACCGTGGTCATCCGGGAGCCCTTGACCGTCGCCCAATGACGGTGCTATCACGGAAGATTCGAAAGGGGGCAGCCATGGTGGCACAGCCCGTAGAGCATGTGACCTTCGACCATCCCGACGAGGTGCGCGAGGGTGGGAACTGGCGGCTGGAGCTGGTCAACCTGGCCGGCGACGCCCAGGTGGGACGGCTGACCCTGCAGCCGGGCTGGCGCTGGACGCAGGACGTGAAGCCGGTGGCGGGCACCGACTGGTGCATGGCGCCGCATCAGGCCTACCACCTCTCCGGTCGCCTCCACGTCGTGATGGAGGACGGGACCGAGCTAGAGATTCAGGCCGGCGAGATCGCCTCCCTCCCACCCGGCCACGACGCGTGGGTCGTCGGTGACGAGACGGTCGTGACCGTCGACTGGCAGGGCGCCTCGGTCTGGGCGCGCGCCTGAGGGCCGCTGGGCGAACGGCTCCCGATGGCCTTATCCGGTCAGCGGCCCAGGTCAGCGGCCCCGGTCAGCTTGCGGCCGCCAGGGCTCGTGCTCGTGCGAGAGCCAGGCCTCCCGCGGGGCGAGGGCGTGCACCAGCCGCTGGCCTTCGGTATGCGGCTCGTCGAGCTCAGCATGGAAGACCGCCGTGTCACCGCAGATGACGACCCGTCCGTCCTCCGTCTCGACCACGACGACCTGGGACCCGCGAGTATGGCCGGGCGTCGGCACCAGCCGGATCCCCGGTAGCAGCTCGTGCTCGCCGTCGACGGGCACGTACTGCACGCCGGGCGCGTCGACCCACTCGGGGATCGTGTAGTCCTCCTGGGTGCGCGCGTCGTCGAGCTCGCGGCGCTGCACGTAGACCGGCTTCGCCGTGAAGAGGTGGTTGCCGCCGCAGTGGTCGAAGTGCAGGTGCGTGTTGACGACGAGGTCGATGCCGGCGGGGTCGAGGTCGGCCAGCGCACCCGGTGCGACGAGGCGGGGGTCCATGTCGGCGACCGCCGGATGCCGCTGCGTCAACCCCGTGTCGACGAGCACGCGCCCCTCGGGGTGGTCGATGACGTGCACATAGACGGGCATGGGGTTGCCCTCGGCGAGCAGCTCGGCCACGAGGACCGGGGTCACCCTCGGCCAGGCCGCGCTCCGGGCCCCGTCATCGTCGGTGGACGGTGGGTCCTGTCTAACGGACAACGGCGTGTTCCTTCCGGCTCGGGCGCCGCTCGGCCGCGGCGGCGAGGGGTATGACTGCCCGGCGGCCCGGAAGTCATCGGGCCCCAGGAACGGCGATGCCGGCCGCCCCGACACAGGGGCGACCGGCATACCGGGTGGTGCGTGTGGGTCAGCTGCCGACCCGGAACCGCGCGAAGGCCTGAGCCTCGGCGCCGGCGTCCTTGAGCACCTGCGACACGGACTTCTTGGGGTCCTTGGCGAAGGCCTGCTCCACGAGGACGTTCTCCTTGAAGAAGCCGTTGACGCGACCCTCGACGATGCGGGGCAGAGCCGCCTCGGGCTTGCCCTCCTCCTTGGCCGTGGCCTCGGCGATGCGCCGCTCGTTCTCCACGGTCTCGGCCGGGATGTCCTCGCGGTTGAGGGCGGTCGGCGAGAACGCCGCCACGTGCATGGCGATGTCGCGGGCGACCTGGTCGTCGCCGCCGTCGAGGGCGACGAGCACGCCGATCTGCGCGGGCAGGTCGGGGCTGGTCTTGTGCAGGTAGGCCGCGACGTTGCCACCCTCGGGAGCGAGGCGGGCCACGCGCTTGACCTCGATCTTCTCGCCGATGGTCGCGTTGGCGCTGTCGACGAGCTCCTGCACGGTGCGGCCGTCGGCCAGCGTGCTCTTCAGGAGCGTGTCGGCGTCGGCCGCGTCGGTGTCGACGGCCTGCTGCAGGACCTGCTCGGCCAGCGCGATGAACGGCGCGCTCTTGGCGACGAAGTCGGTCTCGCAGAGAACCTCGACGAGGGTGCCGACGCCGTTCTCCGCCTTGGCGGCCACGAGGCCGTTGGAGGTGGTGCGGCCCTCGCGCTTGGTGACGCCCTTGAGGCCCTTGGTGCGCAGGATCTCGGTGGCCTTGCCGTGGTCGCCGTCGGCCTCGTCGAGCGCCTTCTTGACGTCGAGCATGCCGGCGCCGGTCTGCTCGCGCAGCGCCTTGATGTCAGCGGCGGTGTAGTTCGCCATGGTGCTTCTCACTCTTCTCGTTCGCGGTGGATGGGTCGAGGCGTGACCGGCCCACGCCGGAGCGCCCAGGTTCGGCGCGTCCGGCGTGGGCTGACGGTCAGGCGTTCGCGGGCTCGTCGCTCGCTTCGCTCGCCTCGGCAGCGTCCGGGGTGGGGGCGGCGACGGTCGCACCGGCCTGGACGTCCTCGGCGACGACGGTCTCACGGGCACCCTCGGCGGCCTCCTGCGCCACGTCGGCGTCGGGGGTGACCTCGGGGGCCTGCGTGGGGGCGACGGCGTCGGCCGCGGCGGGGGCGGCAGCGGCGTCGGCCGCGGCAGCCTGCGCGTAGAGCTCTGCCTCCCAGTCGGCGAGGGGCTCGTCGCCGGCGACGTCACCGTCGGTGGCGCGCCCACCGGCGCGGGACACGATGCCCTCGGCGACGGCGTCGGCGATGACCCGGGTCAGCAGCGTGACGGAGCGGATCGCGTCGTCGTTGCCGGGGATCTTGTAGTCGACCTCGTCGGGGTCGCAGTTGGTGTCGAGGATCGCGATGACCGGGAGCCCGAGCTTGCGGGCCTCGTCGACAGCGAGGTGCTCCTTCTTGGTGTCGACGATCCAGACGGCCGAGGGCACGCGCTGCATGCTCCGGATGCCGCCCAGCGTGCGCTCCAGCTTGATCTTCTCGCGCTGCAGGATGAGCAGCTCCTTCTTCGTGCGGCCCGAACCGGCCACGTCGTCGAAGTCGAGCTCCTCGAGCTCCTTGAGGCGGGTGAGCCGCTTGGAGATCGTGTTGAAGTTGGTGAGCATGCCGCCGAGCCAGCGGTGGTTGACGTAGGGCATCCCGACGCGCGTCGCCTGGTCGGCGATGGGCTCCTGGGCCTGCTTCTTCGTGCCGACGAAGAGGATGGTGCCGCCGTGGGCGACGGTCTCCTTCACGTACTCGTACGCGTTGTTGATGTAGATCAGCGACTGCTGCAGGTCGATGATGTAGATCCCGTTGCGCTCGGTCATGATGAAGCGCTTCATCTTCGGGTTCCAGCGTCGGGTCTGGTGCCCGAAGTGGACGCCGCTCTCGAGGAGCTGGCGCATGGTGACAACGGCCATGCCGATGTTCTCCCTAGGTCGTGGTTCCGTCGGTGGTCCGCGGACGCGGCCACCTGCCTGGCGCCTCACCCACCCCGACCGGGGCTCCGCGGCACAGGTGCCGACGGGCGTACCGGACCATCCGGGTGGGTGCCCTGTTTCACCGGGTGCCGGGTCAACGGGGACAAGACGCGCGAATTCAGCCCTCGAGACCGAGGACCGTGCTCCCATGGTATGCCCGGGCCCGCCCGGTGCGGAAATCGCCGGGACCGGCCCGCTATCGTGCTCAGCGCACGTCCGCCGGCGGCGCGGACGCGACCGAGGAAGCGACATCGAGGATGACTGAGTGGTTGCCGGCGCTGCCGGCCCTGCTCGTCGTCGTCGCCCTCGTCCTGCTGCCCGGGACGGCGATGGCGTATGCCGCGGGAGCCCGGGGCGTCGTGGCCTGGGGCGTCGGGCCTGCCCTGAGCATGACCGCCCTCGGTCTGGGCGCCACCGCGGCGCCGTTCATGCATCTGGAGTGGACCCCCTGGCTGTATGCCGCCGCGGCCGGGATCGGCGTCCTGCTCGCCTACGTCGTGGGCCGGCTCGTGCGCCCGTCCCGGGCCGTTCCTCGCCCGGCTCCCCCGCGCGACCCGCGGCGCTCGCGCTGGTTCGCCGTCGCCGGCGCCCTCGGGGGAACGGGGCTCGTCCTCGTGGCCGCGCTCCCGGGCATCGGGAGGCCCGACGAGCTCGTCGACAGCACCGACGCCGTGGCCCACCTCAACCGGATCCGTCAGTTCCTCGACACCGGGGTGTTCTCGTCCCTCGGGTCGGCGAGCGGACCGGCCTACCCGAGTGCCTTCCACGACGTCGCCGGCACGCTGGCGCAGCTGGTGCCTGGGCTCGCCCAGGGGTCCACCCTCGTCGAGGCCGCCAACCTCACCGCGTTGGGCGCCGCTGCGGTGCTCTGGCCCGTGGGGGTCGTCGCGCTCACCCGGCTGACCCTCGGCCGCTCGGGTGTCGCCCTCGTCGCCGCCGGGCTGATGTCGGCGGCGTTCACGGTGTTTCCCTATGTGCTCATGGGCTGGGGGGTGCTGTGGCCCAACCTCCTGGGGACCGCGCTCCTGCCCGGCGTGCTCGGACCGGCGCTCGTCGCGTGTGGGGTGCTGCCCGCCGCTCCTGGGGTCCCCCGCCGCCTCGCCGCGCTGCTCGCGGTAGCGGCGCTCCCGGGCCTGACTATGGCCCACCCCAACGCGCTCGTCTCACTCCTCCTGGTGGTCGTGCTCGCGCTCGGGACCCGACTGGCCCTGCTGTGGCGGCATACGCCCGGCGTGGCGGGCCGGCGGGCCGGGGCCCGCCTGGTCGTGCTGGTGCTCGTCGTCGTCACCGGGCTGCTGGCCGCGCCCCGGCTGTCGCGTCAGGTCGCCGACACCGCGAGCTACGACTGGGGTGCGCACGAGGGCGTGTGGTCGAGCCTGCGCGACTCGGCCTTCCTGGCCCTGCAGGAGGGCACCCCCGCGTGGGGGCTGCTCCTGCTCATCGCGGCCGGTGCGCTCGTCTGCGCCCGCCGGGCCCGCCTCCGCTGGGTGCTCGTCACGTGGGTGGCGACCGTCGTGCTCTTCCTCGTGGCCGCGACCGGGCGGCCCGGGTGGGGGTCGCTGGTCACCGGCTACTGGTACAACGACAAGGTCCGTCTGGCGGCGCTGATCGCCCTGCCGGCCGTGCTGATGGCGACCGCGGGAGTCATAGCGGTGGGGCGCACGCTGGCCCGCGCGCTGCAGGCGTTCTCGCCGCCGCCCCTCGACCGGCGGCGCACGCCGTGGGGACTCGGGCTCGCGTCCGGCGCGGGCGCCGTCACGCTCGCCGTCATCGTGACCCTCGGCGCGAGCCACGACCGCGTCAGCGAGCTCGTCGACCGCTACTACCACCCGCGCGAGAGCACCCACGTGCTGCTCACCCCTGGCGAGAACGGCGACCTGGCGGCCCTCGCCACCCTCATTCCGCCTGGGGTCGTCACGGCCGACGTCCCCGCCAACGGCTCGGCCCTGCTCTACGCCTTCCACGGGCGTCCGGTGCTCTTCACCTCCCTCCTCCTCGACCCCGACCCGGACCACGCCCTCATCGGCCTGCACCTGAAGGAGGCCGCGACCCGCACCGACGTGTGCGACGCGCTGCGCCGGGACAACGTGCAGTACGCCGTCACCGGGCCGGTGCGCTACTGGCTCAGCCTCAGCGAGCGCACGACCGGCATGGCCGCCCTCGGGGGGACGCCGGGGTTCGTGGAGGTGGGTGCCTCGGGGCGCTACCGGCTCTACCGGATCCAGGCGTGCGGCTTCGACCCGGCCTGGATCCCCCCGGCCTGACGGCACCGACCGGCATACCCTGCTCGTCATGTCCTCAGTGGCCACGACGACCCCGACGACTCCGCTCGTGCACCGGATGCAGGGTTTCGGCACGACGATCTTCGCGGAGATGTCGGCGCTGGCCGGGCGCACCGGCGCGATCAACCTCGGGCAGGGCTTCCCCGACATCGACGGGCCCCCAGAGATGCTCGAGGCCGCGGTGGCGGCGATCCGCGGAGGCCGTAATCAGTACCCGCCCGGGCCCGGCGTCCCCGAGCTGCTCGAGGCGGTCGCCCGGCACCAGAAGCGGTTCTACGACATCGACCTCGACCCGACCTCGCAGGTGCTCGTCACCGCCGGGGCGACCGAGGGCATCGCCTCCGTGATCCTCGCCCTCTGCGAGCCCGGCGACGAGGTGGTCACCTTCGAGCCCTACTACGACTCGTATGCCGCCACCATCGCGCTCGCGGGGGCGATGCGGCGCACGTCGGTGCTGCGGTTCCCCGACTTCGCCGTCGACGAGGCGTCGCTGCGGGCGGCCTTCTCGCCCCGCACCCGCCTGGTCCTGCTCAACTCCCCGCACAACCCGACGGGCAAGGTGTTCACCCGCGCCGAGCTCGACCTCGTCTGCTCGCTCGCCCGGGAGCACGACGCCTGGGTGGTGACCGACGAGGTCTACGAGCACCTGACGTTCGACGCGGTGGAGCACGTGCCGGTGGCGACCCTGCCCGGCATGGCCGAGCGCACCATCTCGATCTCGTCCTCGGGCAAGACCTTCTCCGCGACCGGGTGGAAGGTGGGCTGGGTCACCGGACCGGAGCCCGCGGTCACGGCTGTACGGACGGTGAAGCAGTTCCTCACCTTCGTGGCCAGCGGCCCGTTCCAGCCGGCTGTCGCGACCGCGCTCGACCTGCCCGACGCGGTGTACGCCGACCTGTCGGGGTCGCTGGAGCGCAAGCGCGACCTGCTCGTGTCGGGTCTGCAGGCGGCCGGCCTGACGGTGTCGGTGCCCGCCGGGACCTACTTCGTCGTGGCCGACGCAGCCGCACTCGGGGCGCAGGACGGGCTGGCGTTCTGCCGCGAGCTGCCCGCGCTGTGCGGCGTGGTGGGGGTGCCGGTCTCGGTGTTCCACGACGACGCCGACGCGGCTCGCACGCTGGTGCGGTTCGCGTTCTGCAAGCGCGACGAGGTGCTGACCGAGGCGGCGAGCCGCCTGGCGGCACTCGGAGGGCGTGCCGTCGGCGCCTGAGCCGGCGCGGGTTGTCCACAAGGGATGACCGGCGCGTCACACCGTCCACAGGCTCGTTCGCGGCCCTCGTTCCCTCGGCCGGATCGGGACAGGCTGCCGTCATGGGACGTGCAGCGCGCCGAGGAGCCGCCAAGTGTGCGGTAGCCATGGTCGGCGTGCCGCTGGTGGCGTTGGTCCTGCTCGTGGGCGGCGCGACCGATGCCGCTGGCGCGGCGGCACCCGAGCCGGACGTCGCCGGCGGCCTGGGTTCGGTCGGGTCCGGCGCTCCAGGTGTGGGGTCGCTGGGGTCGGTCGCCCCGGTGCCCGCGCCCCAGCCGGCGCGGGCCTGGGGGTGGCCACTGGACCCGCGGCCCGCGGTGCTCGCCCGGTTCGACCCTCCGCAGGAGACGTGGGGGGCCGGCCACCGCGGCGTCGACCTGGCGGCGGCCGTGGGCCAGCCGGTGCTGGCGCCGAGCGACGGCGTCGTGACGTTCAGCGGCGTCGTCGTGGACCGCGGAGTCGTCGTCGTCACGGCGGCGTCCGGGTTGCGGAGCAGCCTCGAACCGGTGACGGACACCGTGCCCGCGGGCACTGCCGTGGCACGCGGGCAGGTCGTGGGCCGAGTGAGCGCCGAGACCGGGCACTGCGCTCCGGTCACGTGCCTGCACTGGGGCGTCCGGCGCGAGGAGACCTACCTCGACCCGCTCGCGCTCGTGGGCGTCCGGCGGGTAGTCCTGCTCCCGCTGCGGCCGCCCTGAGCCGCCGGGCGCGGCGGTTCCTACGGGCTGGTCGGCCACGGCCAGGCGGTGCACCCCTCGAGCGACTTGGTCTGCTGCACCATGACGGGGGCCGGTTGTCCCGGAGCGGGGCACGAGGCGTGGGCGTGGCCAAGACCGTGCCCTACCTCGTGGCTGACGAGGTACTGCCGGTAGGCGCCCAGGTCGGCATAGGTGGTCGAGCCGCGGACCCATCTCGTCAGGTTGAGCACCGATCGCGACCCGTTCCAGCACGACACCTGCTGGACGGCGGTGTCGAGCGGGGCGCAGAGCCGGGCGGTCAGGTCCGGGCTGGCCAACGTCACACGGATGTCCACGTCCGACCCCGCCGCGCGGTGGGTGAGGCTGACGGGCACGAAGCGGACGCCGTCCTCGGTCTGCCAGCCGCGGTCGTCGACGAGGACGGCGTGCACCACCGCCGCGAACTCGTCGGAGCTCACCGAGAGACCTTCTTCGACGTCGATGCCGTAGGTCACCGTGCGGCCGGTGGCCTTGACGGGGCCGGCGGGGACCGCCACCGGAATCAGGCGACCCGTGCCCGACGACTGCACGGCGAGGGCCGACGAGCTGCCGAGCGCCCCGCCCTGGTCTCCGCTGTCGTCGCTGTCGGCGTGTCCGGTCACCGACGTCGGTGCGCCGGACGGGGCGGACGGGGCGGCAGGTGCGGCGGACGCACCGGGGGCGGACGCGGCGGATGCCGGGGCGGGGGTGGATGCGGGGGTGGATGCGGGGGCGGATGCGGTGGCGGCGGACCCGGCCGCGGCGCCGCTCTGGGGGTCGGCCGTGACGACGTCGGCGGGTCCGCCAACCACGGATGCGTCGAGCAGGTCGACGCGGACCCCGTCGGCCGCAATGCTCGCAGGATCCTCGCGCCACCGGGCCAGCACGGAGCCGGCGACGAGGAGCACCAGCGTCAGGACGACGGTGCGCCGCAGGCGGTACTGCCGCCGCTGCCGGCGCCGGACCCGGTCCGACACCCTGGGTTCCTGCTCGAGGATGGTCATGGTCTCCGTGGGGGGCGAAGGTGAGACGGTCCCAGTATCGCGATCTGCAGGCGTCGATGCGGGGAGGTGGGCCCGGTCCGGTGGCGTCCGGTTCGCGTCGGCGCGCTCGTTCCGGTCCGTGGCGGCCACTCGATGCCGGCCACTCGGTGCCAGCCGCTCGAGGGGCCGCTCGAGGCCGGCGCGGCGGATCAGGCCCGGGGGTGGGCCTGCTCGTACGAGCGACGCAGCCGGTCGACCGACACGTGGGTGTAGATCTGCGTCGTCGCCAGGCTCGCGTGCCCCAGCAGCTCCTGCACCATGCGGAGGTCGGCGCCGCCTTCGAGCAGGTGGGTGGCCGCACTGTGCCGCAACCCGTGCGGGCCCATGTCGGGAGCGTCGGGCACGTGGGCCAACAGCAGGTGCACGACCTCGCGCACCTGCCGCGGGTCGACCCGCCGCCCGCGCCGGCCGAGGAACAGCGCCGGCCCGCTGTCCGGCGTGGCGAGGTCCCCCCGTCGAGCCAGCCACGCGTCCAGCGCGCGGCGGGCCGGGATGCCGAACGGGACGACCCGCTCCTTGCCGCCCTTGCCCATGACCCGCACGAGGTCCTGCGCGTGGTCCACGTCGTCGACGTCGAGGGTCACGAGCTCCCCCACCCGGATACCGCTGGCGTACAACAGCTCGAGCACCGCCCGGTTCCGGATGTGCACGACGTCGTCGTCGTCGGTCGCCGTAGCCGCGACGTCCAGCAGCGCGGAGGCCTCGGCGGTTCGCAGCACCCCGGGAAGCCGTGACTGACGGCGCGGGGCCACCAGGCGCAGTGACGGGTCGGAGGGGACCCGTTGGGTGCGCACCGCCCAGCGGTAGAACGTCCGCGCCGCGGCCGCCCGTCGCGCCAGCGTCGTCCTGGCCGCCCCGTCCGCCGCCTGCCGGGCCAGCCACGCTCGCAGGTCGCTCAGCCGCGCCCCGGCGAGCAGGCCGTCCTCGTCCCCCTTCCCCTCGACGTCGCCGGAGGGAGCGAGGAACTGCGCGAGGTGCCGGACGTCCGCGGTGTAGGCCCGGACGGTATGCGCCGACCGCCCCCGTTCGGACGCCAGATGGCGCACGAAGGCCTCGACGAGCGAGGTTCCGACGGCCGTGGTCATACCGGCACAGTGACACAGGACGGCACCGTGACGCCGAAGGCGCAGCCCCGTTCGGGCGAACCCCAGCCCACGCCTGTGAATGTGGCGTCCGGGCACCACCTGCGAACCCGTCGTCCGGGCATCACCTGCGAACCCGTCGTCCGAGCACCAAGCGCGCACCCGTGGTGGTCTCACGCTCCCATGGGCACCTTCTTCCAGTCGGACCCACGCCGCTCGACCATCCCGGCGAGCTCGAGCCGCCCGAGCGCGGCCACGGTGGCCGCCACCGTGCATCCGGCCGCGAGCGCCACGGCATCGGCGGGGCACGCCCGCCGGACCGGCACCGAGGCCAGCACCAGCCGGTCCTCGGGACTGAGCCGGTCGGTCTCGAGGATCGGGCCGCTCCGGCGCCACGCGGCGTCCGCACCGAGGTCGCCCACCAGGTCGACCACCTCGTCGACGTCGGTGACGATCTCGGCGTACCCGTCCCGCCGGGCCTGGTGACAGCCGGCCGACATCATCGAGGTGACCGGTCCGGGCACGACTCCCACCGGCCGCCCGCACTCCGCCGCGGTACGCGCCGTGTTGAGCGAACCCGACCGCAGCCCGGCCTCCACGACCACGGTGCCCCGCGAGATCGTCGCGATGATCCGGTTGCGCAGGAGGAACCGGGGCCGCGTCGGCGCAGAGCCCGGCGGCACCTCGGCCACCACCGACCCGACCTCCACGATCCGCGCCAGCAGGGCGGCGTGGGCGGCGGGGTAAGGGCGGTCGACGCCGCCGGCCAGGACCGCCACGGTCATCCCCTCGACGGCCAGGGCGCCACGGTGGGCGGCGGCGTCGATCCCGAAGGCTGCCCCGGAGACGACGGTCCAACCCCGGTCGGCCAGACCCGACACGAAGTCGGTGGCCACGGTGTCGCCGTAGGCCGTGCTGGTGCGGGCGCCCACCACCGAGACCGACCGCTCGGCGAGCCCGGCTAGGTCGGGGACGCCGCGCACCCACAGGCAGATCGGAGGCGCTGGATGGTCGTCCACCCGCAGCGGCCACCCCGGGTCGCCCGGACAGACGACTTCGGCCCCCACCACCCGAGCCGCCTCGAGGTGAGCCACAGGGTCGGACCCGTACGCGTACCGCTGCGCCCGGGCCCGGAAGATCTCGGGTACCCGCGCGTCGCCCCCGACCGCGAGCGCGAGCGCTCCGACGGCGCCGTGCTCGTCGATGAGGCCGAGCGCTCGGTCGTCGGCCGGCTCGGCGATCCGCGACCATCCGGCGCGGGCGCCGCGCTCGGCGCGGCTGACCCCCGTGGTCATGCCGCCACCCGGACGTCGGGCTGACGCAGCGCCAGGGCCTGCCCGATGTCGGCGCCGTCGGGCCGCTCCGTGCCGGCGAGGTCGCTGAGCGTCCACGCCAGCCGCAGGCAGCGGTCGTAGCCACGCATCGAGAGCTGGCCGCGGTCGAACGCCCCGTCGATCGACCCGGTGGCGTGGCGGGCCAGCCGGAAGCGCCCACCGCGGAGCACAGGACCCGGCGCCTGGCCGTTGAGGCGCCA
Source organism: uncultured Actinomycetota bacterium (assembly GCA_963752705.1). GTDB lineage: Bacteria > Actinomycetota > Actinomycetes > Actinomycetales > Dermatophilaceae > Lapillicoccus. The sequence continues at coordinate 1,002,760 of CAVVZM010000003.1, read as the reverse complement.
CGACGTGCCGGCCCAGCGGTCGGCCTGCCGCTCCCGCGCCGCGGCGACCCGGGCGGCGACGGTGGCGCTGGCCTCCCCCGGCTCGAGGACGAGTGCGGCCCGCGTGGGCACCGGCACGAACCCCTGGATGTCGATGCGGTCGAGCACCGGGCCCCTGAGCCGGGCCTGGTAGCGGCTGAGCCGCTGCGCCGAGCAGGTGCAGTGCACCCCCTTGCCCCAGCCGAACCCGCAGGGGCACGGGTTGGCGGCCAGGACGAGCTGGAACCGACAGGGGAACCGGTGCCGCCCCACAGCGCGGGACACGACGACCTGGCCCGACTCGATGGGCTGGCGCAGGGCCTGGATCACCGCGGGGTGGAACTCCGGCGCCTCGTCCATGAAGAGCACGCCGTGGTGCGCCTGGGTCACCGCCCCGGGGAGCACCCGCCCGCTCCCGCCCCCCACGAGGGCCACCGCCGAAGCGCCATGATGCGGCGCGATGAACGGGGGCCGCCGCTCGAGGACCGGCCGCCGGCCGACGCTGCCCATGATCGAGGCGATGGCCGTGACCTCCATGGCCTGCTCGTCGTCGAGGGCGGGAAGCAGCCCGGGGAGCCGCTCGGCGAGCATCGTCTTGCCCGACCCCGGCGGGCCGACGAGGTAGACGTGGTGGCCGCCGGCCGCCGCCACTTCGAGGGCGCGCCGGGCCTCGGCCTGGCCGACGACGTCGACGAGGTCGGGCTGGGCGGGGTGCTCGGGGACGGGAAGCAGCGGCTCCTCCACCTCCGCCGGGGTCAGCCCCTGGTGCAGGAGTCGGTAGCGACTCACCAGCTCGGCCAGATGGGCCACGGGATGCACCCGAGCCCCGGCCACGAGGCGCGCCTCCGCCGCGTTGGCGACGGGGACGACGACGTGCCGCGCCCCACCGCGGACCGCGGCGAGCACGAGCGGCAGGATGCCGGGCAACGGCCGGACGGAGCCGTCGAGCCCCGGCTCCCCGATGTGGACGACGTCGCGCACGAGCTCCGGCCGGATCTCTTCGCAGGCGACGAGGGCGGCCACGCAGATCGCCAGGTCGAACCCTGACCCGATCTTCGGCACGGCCGCCGGAGAGAGGTTGACGGTCACCCGGCGCAGCGGGATGGCGAAGCCGGAGTTGGCGGCCGCCGCCTTGACCCGACCCGGCGCCTGCCCGCACGCGCTGTCGGGACAGCCCCCGATGGTGAACGCCGGCAACCCGCTCGACACGTCGACCTCCACGTCGACCCGGAAGCCGACGATGCCGGTGAGCCCGACGGCGAGCGTCCGTCCGAGGCTCACGCGACCACGCCCCGGAGGTGCTCGATGACGCACGCGCCGACCCGCGGCCGCAGCACCCCCACGACGTCGACCCGCACGGAGTCGACCCGCCAGGTCAGCCCTGGAGGCCTGCTCCGCTGTTCGGCGAGCCACGACGCCGACAGCCGCCGCAGCCGGGCGAGCTTGCGGTGGTCGACGGCCTCGACGGGCGACCCGAAGGTCGTGCTGCGCCTGGTCTTGACCTCGCACACGACGAGGCAGCTGCCCTCGCGGGCCACGAGGTCGATCTCCCCGAGGGGGCACCGCCAGTTCTGCTCGAGCACCTCCAGCCCCACGTCGCGCAGGTAGCGCGCGGCCATCTGCTCGCCGTAGGTGCCGAGCCCACGGGCCCGGGCCCACGGCATACCCGCCGCGGCAGTCGAAGCGGCAGCCGTCGAAGCGGCAGTAGTCGAGGGGTCAGCGGTCGAAGGAGCGTCCATGGCCCCACCGTGGCGGCGAGACCCGCCCCACGCACCACCCCTGCGTCCGCCTGTGCACGGTGGGACGAGACGGTCGGGGGGTGTGGACGAGCGACCCCGCCCCCGGATATGACGGGGGACGCTAGCAGCGACCTACGACGGCAGCTCGAGGTCGGACTTGGGCAGCTCCTCGATGTTGACGTCCTTGAACGTCACTACGCGCACGGTCTTGACGAAGCGGGCGGGGCGGTAGATGTCCCACACCCAGGCGTCGTGCATCGTCACGTCGAAGAAGACCTCGCCGCCGTCGCCGCGCACCTTCATGTCGACCGAGTTGCAGAGGTAGAAGCGCCGCTCCGTCTCCACGACGTGGGAGAACAGCGACACGACGTCGCGGTACTCCCGATAGAGCTGGAGCTCCATCTCGGTCTCGTACTTCTCGAGATCCTCAGAACTCATATCGGCTCATGTGGGTGACTCCTCGATCAGCGTGTCGTCCGGGTGGACCCCCAGCTCGTCCAGCTCCTCCATGAGTTCTACCACCCCGGGCAGCCGCCACGACCGGCGGTGCTGGACGCACGGGCCGTGCACCTCCAGGGCCATCATGTGCTCCGGCGCGGCGTACCCCTTGTTGACCGCCCAGCCGTAGGCCGGGTGGTCGGGGTCGAGGGCGACCATCATCGCGTCGCGCTCGACCTTGGCCAGCACCGACGCGGCCGCCACCGACGAGCACTTCAGGTCGGCCTTGATCATCGTCGTCACGGGCGGCACGGTCGGGTGCGGGCGCTCGTCGGCGAAGGCCAGGAGGCCGAGCTCGTCGGGCGGGGTGAGCCAGTCGTGGTTGCCGTCGAGGATGACGAGGTCGGGCACGACCCCCTTCGCGGCGATCGCCGCTAGCGCCCGGGTGCCGGCGAGGCGCAGCCCGCCCATGATCCCGATCTCGTCGATCTCCGCCGGTGACGAGTGGCCGACGGCGTAGGCCAGGGCCCACCGTCGGATCGGTGGCACCATCCGCACCCGGTGGGCGGGGGTGAGTAGCTTGGAGTCCTTCACGCCCTGGGGCGCGGACCGGCACGTCTCGTCGATGACGACGACGCCCACCGACACCGGTCCGGCGAGGGCGCCGCGGCCCACCTCGTCCATGCCCGCGAGCACGCGGTGGCCGTCCCGCTGCAGCGCACGCTCGACGCGCAGCGAGGGCTTACGGGAACGGCTGACGACCACTTAGCCGGTCGACCCGGTGGTCGCGGTGACGGCCGGGGTCGGGGAGGTGCCGGACGGAGCCGGGATGTCGGCGTAGACCCGTTCGGGCACGGACAGCCACCGGACGTGGTCGACCGGCCAGACGATCATCACCGCGCGGCCCGTGATGTCATCGACGGGCACGGACCCGAGGGCGCCGGTGCCGTCGTCGTGGAAGCGCGAGTCGGACGAGTCGCTGCGGTGGTCGCCCATGACCCAGACCTTGCCCGCGGGCACCGTGATGTCGAAGGCGGACTTGCCGCCGCCAGGCGTGTCGCCCGGCTTGATGTAGGGCTCGTTGATGGCGACGCCGTTGACGGTCAGCTGGCCGTTCTTGTCGCAGCAGACGATGTGGTCGCCGGGTAGGCCGAGGACCCGCTTGATGAGGTGGTCGTCGGAGTCGTCGGGGAGCAGGCCGACGAACTGCAGCACCCGGTGGACCGTCGCCCGCGACCCGGACTCGGTCGGCGCCGGCGCGAACCCGAGCCAGTTGCCGGGGTCCTTGAAGACGACGACGTCGCCCCGGTTGAGGTCGAACGGCCCCGGCGTCAGCTTGCTGACGATGACCCGGTCGTCGCGTACGAGGGTGTTCTCCATCGAGCCCGACGGGATGTAGAACGCCTGGATCAGCCAGGTCTTGACGATGAACGACAGCACCAGCGCCATGACGGCGATGATGAGGATCTCCTTGATCCCGCCCCACACGTTCTGCAGGAAGCTCTGCGAGTCCTCGTCGCCGTCGTCGTCGTACTCAGAGGGGTCCACCGAGTCGTCGTCGAGCCCGGTGTCGCGGTCGCGGCCCCGGTCGGGGTTGCGGGAGGCCGCGGACTGTGGGGAAGACGTCACTGACCAGCTCCGACGGGCGAGGGGACGGTGGACACGGGACCGGGCCCCTGCGTGGAACCGAGGGTACCGAGGCGACCGGGCGGCCAGTATCGCACCGTCGCCTGGCCGATGACGTCACGCAACGGCACCACGCCGCCACCAGGACGGCCGAGGTAGGCGCGGGAGTCGCCGGACTCGCTGCGGTGGTCGCCCATCACCCACATGCCGCCGGCCGGCACCGTGACGTCGAAGGTCAGGGTGCTGGGCCGGTCCCCCGGCCACAGGTACGGCTCGTCGAGCGGCACTCCGTTGAGCAGGAGCCGCCCGGAGGCCACGTCGCAGCACACGACGTGGTCGCCGGGCAGGCCGATGACCCGCTTGACGTAGTCGGTCGTGCCCGCGCCATCGCCGGCCGGGAACGCCCGCGTGCCGTCGAAGACGACGATGTCGCCGCGGTGCAGCCCGTCGCCGCGCACGAGGCGGTTGACGAGGAGCCGGTCACCGGGCTCGATCGTGGGCTGCATCGAGACGCTCGGCACCGAGAAGGACTGCACCAGGAACTGACGGAGCCCCACGACGAGGACGACGACCGCGAGCGCGGCCAGGGCGTAGACCCACCACCGGGTGCGCGGGGCACCCGGCGGCGGCACGTCCGAGGTCACTCGGCGGCGGAGTCCTGGGGGGTCGCGCTGCTCTTGGGCGCGGTGGTGGCGGAACGCGAGTGCTTCGGCGTCTTGGCCGGCACGGCGTCGCGCTTCTCCTTGATCTTCGCGGCCTTGCCACGCAGGTCGCGCAGGTAGTAGAGCTTCGCGCGCCGCACGTCGCCGCGGGTCACGACCTCGATGTGGTCGATGATCGGGGTGTGCAGCGGGAAGGTCCGCTCGACTCCGACCCCGAACGACACCTTGCGCACCGTGAAGGTCTCGCCGATGCCACCGCCGTGACGGCGGATGACGACACCCTGGAAGACCTGGACGCGGGAGCGCGTGCCCTCGACGACCTTGACGTGCACCTTGAGGGTGTCGCCGGCGCGGAAGGCGGGGACGTCGGTGCGCAGGGAGGCCTGGTCGACGGAGTCGAGCTTGTGCATGGCGGTTTCGCTTTCTCGTGGTGCCACAGGTCACCGCGGGGGATGGGGTCGAGAGGAGTGATCGTCAGATCGGGGGTATGCGTCCCGCCGGCCTCGCGACCACGCGGACGTTCGCTCGTGGTCACTTCCCCCTGTGGCAGGGGCGCGTCTGGTGCCGGACGCAACCTCCCGATTCTGCCAGACCGGGCGGGCGTGACGAAATCGCGCGAGCATGACGCAGATGCCTCAGTGGCGACGCTTCACGAGGTCGACGGTGCCGGGGAACCGTCCGGCGCCCGGCTCGATCCGGTACCCGGCCTTGCGGTAGAGGCGCAGGTTGCGCTCGGACGCCGCGCCGGTGTTGAGCCAGAGCCGCTGCACGCCCTCCGGCGCCGCGCTCTCGGCGTACGCCAGCAGGGCCCGGCCGATGCCCCGCCCGGCGAGGTCGGGCGCGACCATGAGCCGCCCCGTCTCCCAGGTGGTGGGGTCGTCCGGCGCCACCCGGCCGCGCACGGAGGCGACCAGGCGGTCGCCCGCACGCACGACCCAGGTGGTCCAGGACGCGAAGGAGGCGAGGACGTCGTCGAGGGTCTCGGTGAGCGGGGGGATCTCGAACGACCCGGCGAGGCGACCCTCGTCGACCCAGCAGGCCCGCTGGAGCACCAGCAGCTCGGGGGCGTCGGCCCGGGTGGCCACGACGGGCTCCAGCCCCTCGGAGCCCAGTGCCGCCGCCGCGTGCAGGAGGTCGGGCCGGCGGGCCGCGGTGCGCGAGAGCCGCTGCTCGTGCCGCCACCGGGCGATCGCGCCGTGGTCGCCGGAGCGCAGCACCGTCGGCACCTCTCGACCGCGCCACGCGGGCGGCTTGGTGTAGACGGGGTACTCCAGCAGACCGTCCTCGTGCGACTCCTCGTCGAGCGAGGCGGCGTTGCCGATGACGCCCGGCACGAGGCGGGCCACGGCCTCGACCATGGCGAGGACGGCCACCTCTCCCCCGTTGAGCACGTAGTCGCCGAGCGACACGAGCGAGACGGGCATCCGGGTCGCGGCGTCCTCGACGACGCGCTCGTCGATGCCCTCGTAGCGCCCGCAGGCGAACACGAGCCAGGGTTCGGCGGCTAGGGCGCGGGCGGTGGCCTGCGTGAACGGGGTGCCCGCCGGCGCAGGGACGACGAGGTGCGGCGGTCCCTCACGGCCCTCCCCCGAGGCGAGGACGGCGTCGAGGGCCTCCCCCCAGGGCTCGGGGCGCATGACCATGCCCGCGCCACCGCCGTAGGGCGAGTCGTCGACCGTGCGGTGCCGGTCGTGTGTGAAGGCGCGCAGGTCGTGCACGCGCAGGTCGAGCAGACCGGTGCGCCGGGCCGTGCCGATGAGCGAGAGGTCGAGCGGGGCGAGGTACTCCGGGAAGATCGTCACGACGTCGACCCGCATACCGGTCACGCGTTGAGCTCCAGCAGCCCGTCCGGCGGGTCGACGACGACCCGGCCCCCGGCGATGTCGACCTCGGGCACGATCGCCCCGACGAACGGCAGGTATGCCGTGCCGCCCGCCGCGAGCGTCACGACGAGCAGGTCCTGGGCCGGCCCGAGCTCGAGGCCGCTGACCGTGCCCACCCGGGTGCCGTCACGGTGGACGACCTCGAGACCGACGAGGTCGGCCTCGTACCAGGACTCCTCGTCGGAGTCGTCCGGGTCGGCAGCCGGCTCGTCGGCATCGAGGAGCAGGCGGGTGTTGCGCAGGGACTCGGCTCCGGTGCGGTCGGGGATCTGCTCGAACGCCAGCAGCCAGGTGCCGTTGTGCACCCGCGTGGAGCGGATGGTCAGAGTGCGCGGCACACCGCTACCGGGTGCCGCCTGGGTGCCGAACGTCGCGCCGACGACGAGCCGCCGGTCGGGGTCGTCGGTGTGCAGCTGCACGGTGACCTCGCCGCCCAGGCCGTGCGGCTTGCCGATCCGGGCGACCGTGAGGCCCCCGGGAGAACCCGGCCCGCTGTCGTCCACGAGAGCGTCCTCGCGCCGGCTCAGCGCTCGCGGTCGGTGTCGACGATGTCGATCCGCACCTGGCTGCCGCCCGCGAGGGCTCCGACGACCGTGCGCAGCGCGCCGGCCGTTCGGCCCGACCGGCCGATGACCCGACCGAGGTCGTCGGGGTGCACCCGGACCTCGAGCAGCTCACCGCGGCGCAGCTCCTTGCGGCGCACGACGACGTCCTCGTCGTGGTCGACGATGCCCTTGACGAGGTGCTCGAGAGCCTCCTCGAGCACGGTCAGGAACCGGCCGGCGTGGCGCCGTCGGTGGTCGCGTCGCCCGCGGTCGTGGCGGCCGGGTCGTCACTGGTGTCGGTGCTCTGAGCCGAGGCGGCGCCGGAGTCCGTGTCGGCCGCCGGAGCGGCCTCGGTCGCAGCGGCGGCCGCCGGAGCGGCCTTCTTGGCGGGAGCCGACTTCTTGCGGGCCGGGGCGTCCTTGCTGCTGTCGAGCGAGGAGCCGCCGGCGGCGGCGATGGCGGCCTCGTAGAGGTCGCGCTTGCTCGTCTTGGGCTCGGCGACCCGGAGGGTGCCCTCGGTGCCGGGGAGGCCCTTGAACTTCTGCCAGTCACCGGTGACCTTGAGCAGCGCCTCGACGGCCTCGGTCGGCTGGGCGCCGTTGGTCAGCCAGTGCTGGGCGCGGGCGGAGTCGATGTCGATGACGGACGGCTCGGCGGTGGGGTGGTACTTGCCGATCTCCTCGATCGCCCGGCCGTCGCGCTTAGCGCGCGAGTCCATGATGACGACGCGGTAGAACGGTGCACGGATCTTGCCCATGCGCTTCAGACGAATCTTGACGGCCACAGCCGTGTCTCCTGTGTTCTGTGTGTGAGCGCGGCGAGACCGAGCAGGTCACGCGGGGAGCCGACGCTCGAGGTGTAGGCATGCGCAGGCGCACGAGAGCGCGCGCCCGGACGGGTACAGCCGACCATTCTGCCAGAGCGGGCGGGCCACCCCGACCACCCCGACCATCCCGACGGCCGGCCGAGCGTGGGCCTACCGGTTCTGCCAGGCGTCGGGGCCGGCGGCGAGGTCGCGCACGTGGGCCGGGAGGTCACCGGAGAGCACGTCGGCGAGCGTCGTCTCGTCGAGCACACGGCGCAGGCTCGCGCGCACGGCGACCCAGACGACGGGCAGGTGGGCCGCGGCGCCCTCGTAGGTCGTCTCGTGGGGCCGCAGGCCGCGGACCTCCGCGAGGGGCCCGTCGACCGCGCGGAAGACGTCGCCGAGGGTGATGTCCGCCGCCGCCCGGGCGAGGGCGTACCCGCCGGAGGGGCCGCGTCGGCTGGTGACGAGCCCGGCCCGGCGCAGGTCGGCGACGATGGCCTCGAGGAACTTGCGGGGCAGGTCCTGGCGGGTGGCCAGCTCCTCCACCGACACCGGACGCTCGTCCGGTGTCGACGCCTCCGCCGCGATCGCCAGCAGCGCGCGTACGGCGTAGTCGGTCTTGGCGGAGATGTCCACGCCGCGATTGTGGACCCTGCGACGACACCGAGCAGTCGCCTCGTCGTCAGGCCAGGGCGGACGCCCGTTCCTCCAGCCGTTCCCCATCCTCCAGGGCCGCGTCGGCGAGTCCGGTGGGCTCGGTACGCGTGGACGGATCCGCCGGGAAGGTCGAGGCCCGCGAGGTGCGGGCCCAGACGACGTCGCCCGGCTGCAGGCCGAGCACGTCGACGTCGCCGCGCGTCAGCTGGGCGGCCAGCTCCTGGCCCCCCTCGTCGCGCAGCTCCACGCGGACCTCGAACCCGAGGCGGGCCACCCGCAGCACGGTCGCGCGCACTTGCGGCCCGTCGTGGGTGACGGGGTGCCGGTCGAGCACGATGTCGTGCGGCCGCACCAGCTGGCCGCCCAGCCGAGAGACCGAGCCGAGGAAGGACATGACGAACTCGTTGGCCGGCCGGTCGTAGAGGTCGTCGGGGGTGCCAACCTGCTCGATGCGACCGCGGTGGAGCAGGGCGATGCGGTCGGCGACGTCGAGCGCCTCCTCCTGGTCGTGCGTGACGAGCACCGTGGTGACGTGCACCTCCTGGTGGAGCCGGCGCAGCCAGACCCGCAGGTCGGCGCGGACCTTGGCGTCGAGGGCACCGAAGGGCTCGTCGAGCAGGAGCACCTTCGGGTCGACGGCGAGAGCTCGGGCCAGGGCCATCCGCTGCCGCTGGCCGCCGGAGAGCTGAGCTGGGTAGCGGTGCTGGAAGCCCGACAGCCCGACGATCTCGAGCAGCTCGTCGACCCGGCGCGCGATCTCGGGCTTCGGCCGGCGCCGGATGGACAGGCCGAAGGCGACGTTGTCGCGCACCGTCATGTGCTTGAACGCGGCGTAGTGCTGGAAGACGAAGCCGATCCCGCGCTGCTGGGGGACGACGTGCGTGACGTCGGCGCCGCTGATGGTCACGACGCCCTCATCGAGGTCGTCGAGGCCGGCGATGGCCCGCAGGAGGGTCGACTTGCCGGAGCCGCTCGGCCCGAGCAGGGCGGTCAGCGACCCCGAGGGGATCTCGAGCGAGACGTCGTCGAGCGCCGCGAAGGTGCCGAACGACTTGGAGGCGTGCGAGACGGTGATCATCGGGTCGTCCTCTTCCGGTCGAGCAGGGTCATGAGGATCAGCGTCACAAGGGCCATGCCCATGAGCAGCGTGGCTGCGCTGTAGGCGCCGAAGGTGTTGTGGTCGTCGATGTAGCGGGAGTGGACGAGGAGGGTCAGCGTCTGCGAGACGCCGGGGAAGCCCGAGGACACCATGATCACGGCGCCGAACTCGCCCAGGGAGCGCGCGACGGTGAGGACGACGCCGTAGGTGAGGCCCCACCGGATGGCGGGCAGCGTGATCCGCCAGAAGGTCTGCCAGCCGGACGCGCCCAGGGTGGCCGCGGCCTGCTCCTGCTCGTCGCCGATCTCGTGCAGCACGGGCTCGACCTCGCGGACGACGAACGGCAGCGTCACGAAGATGGTCGCGAGGATCATGCCGGGCAGCCCGAAGATGACCTTGAACCCCGCGGCGTCCAGTCCGCCGAACCAGCCTCCCGCGCCCCACAGCATGATCAGGGCGACGCCCACCACGACGGGTGACACTGCGAACGGCAGGTCGACGACGGCCTGAAGCAGGCCGCGCCCGCGGAACCGCCCGCGCACCAGCGCGATCGCGAGCACGACGCCGAACACGACGTTGGTCGGGACGACGACGGCGACGATGAGCAGGGACAGGTTGAACGCGGAGATGGCCGCGGGCGTGCTGACCGACGCGACGAACTCCCCGAGCCCCTCGCCGAACGTGCGCCAGAGGATGACGCCGACCGGCAGGAGCAGCAGGATGCCCACGTAGGCCAGGGCCACGATGCGGGCGGTGAGACGGGGACCGCGGGCCAGCCTCATCGGGACCCCTCCTCGCGGTGGCGCTGGCGCCCGGCGGCGACGCGCAGGACGAACAGCGTGACGAAGGCGATGGCCAGCAGCGTCACCGAGACGGCCGCGGCGTTGACGGGCCGGTCGATCTCGATCTGCTGCTGGATGTACTGCGACGCGACCTGCGTACGGCCCGGGATGTCGCCGCCGATGAGGACGACCGAGCCGTACTCGCCGATGGCGCGGGCGAACGCGAGCCCGCCGCCGCTGATGACCGCGGGGGCCAGGGTCGGCAGCAGCACCCGACGGAAGATCGTCAGGTTGCTCGCCCCGAGTGACGCCGCGGCCTCCTCGACCTCGCGGTCGGCCTCGATCAGCACCGGCTGCACCGCGCGGACGACGAACGGCAGCGTGACGAACGCGAGCGCGACGGCGATGCCGGGCTGAGTCGCGTTGAGCTGGATGCCGATCGGGCTGTTGGGGCCGTAGAGCGACAGCAGCACGATGCTCGCCACGATCGTCGGCAGCGCGAACGGCAGGTCGATGAGCGCGTTGACGATGCTCTTGCCCGGGAAGTCGTCACGCACGAGTACCCACGCGACGAGGGTGCCCATGACGACGTTGACCACGGCCACGACGGCGGAGACGAGCACCGTCACGCGCAGCGCCGCCAGGGCGTTCGGTGCGGTGACGGCGTCCCAGAACCCCGCGAGGCCGCCGCCCAGCGAGCTCAGGGCCAGGGCCGCCAGGGGCAGCAGCACGATGACGCTCAGCCACAGCACCGAGATGCCGACCCCGAGCGGGCCGACCGCTCCCGTGACCGAGCGGCGCCGGCGGGCTGGACGCGTACCCCGTGGTGGTTCCGTATGCCCGGGGGCCGGGCGGGCCGCCGGGTCGCGAGGGGTCTCGAGGAGGGCCACGGCTACTTCGTGGCCTTGTCGTAGATGACGGCGATCGAGCCGGTGTCCTTGGCGAAGAGGGAGGCGTCGACCTTCTTCCAGCCGCCGAGGTCGGTGATCGACCAGAGCTTGGCGGGCGTCGGGAAGCTCGAGGCGAACTGCTGGGCGACCGCCGGGTCGACGACACGGAACCCGGCCTGGGCCAGCAGGGTCTGCGCCGCCGAGGTGTAGAGGTAGTCGTTGAACGCGGTGGCGACCTTGAGGTTGGCGCTGGTCTTGACGACTGCGGCGGGGTTCTCGATCTTGAACGTCGTTGCGGGAGTGTGGTGCTCGACCGGGTCGCCGTCACGCTCGAGGAAGATCGCCTCGTTCTCGTAGGAGATCAGCGCGTCGCCGGAGCCTTGGAGGAACGTCTCGCTCGCCTCGCGTCCCGACTTCGGCTGGGTCTTGACGTGGTCGGTGACCAGCGAGGTCACGTAGTCGAGCCCGGCCTTCTGGTCCTGGCCGCCGTTGCTCTTGGCGGCATACGGGGCCAGCAGGTTCCACTTGGCCGAGCCGGAGCTGAACGGGTTGGGCGTGACGACCTCGACGCCGGGCTTGAGCAGGTCGTCCCACGTGGTGATGTTCTTCGGGTTGCCCTTGCGCACGACGATCGTGACGACCGAGCCGAAGGGGATGCCCTTGTAGGGGCCGGAGTTCCAGCTGGCGTCCACGAGGCCGGCGTCGACGAGCCGGGTGACGTCGGGCTCGACCGAGAAGTTGACGAAGTCGGCGGCGGCGCCCGCGGCGACCTTGCGCGACTGGTCGCCCGAGGCGCCGTAGGACTGCTGGAACGTCACGCCCTGACCGGCGGGGGTGGCGTTGAAGGCGGGGATGACCTTGTCGAAGCCGGGCTTCGGCACCGCGTACGCGTAGAGGTTGACGGTGCCACCCGAGCCGGCCGCCCCCACGGCGCCGCTCGCGGTCGCTGCCCCGGCCGCGCCGCCCACGACGTCGCTCGAGCCGCCGCTGCAGGCCGTCATCGCCAGGGCGGCGACCGCGCCCAGGGCGGTGGTCAACAGGGTGGCGGGGCGGGGTCGGGACAACAGCACGGTCAAGCTCCTCGTCGATCTCGCATAACTCGATATTTCCCACAGGATAAGTAGGACTTATCTATCGTGCGACACCCGGGGTCGCGTTCGCGCCGCGCATCCGCATCGTGGACACGCGGTGGGTGGCGGTGGGGCGGCGGTCGACGCACCGCCGTCACGGACCGGCGAACGCCGCCTTGACCCGAAGCGCCAGGCCGACGACATCGCGGTCGCTGTGCTCCCGGCCCGGGTCCACCTCGACCACGGGGACGAGGGCCGGCTCGAACCCCGCGTGCCGCAGTCCGCCGCCGAGACCCTGAGGCTGGGGATCCGTCATGACGACCCCGCCGGCGGGCGAGTCGGCGAGCAGCGACCACACGAGGTCGGCCGTCGCCTGCTGCGTGAACAGCGGGATCCCGAGCTCCCGCGCGAGGCGGCGCCCGAGCGCCGTCCGGCCGGACGACGGGAGCCCGCTGACGACGGCAGCCACCCGTGGTCTCCGCGGCGGCGCGTACGCCGGGGCGGGCCACTCCCCCGCCGTCACGGCATACCGGTCGTGGTCGCGCCACTCGTCGCGGCCGGTCGGGCCGGGCAGGAGCAGGTACGCCGGCGAGAACCCCTCGTGCCGGAACCCCAGGGCGCGCAGCACGGCTCCGGACCGCACGTTCCCGGGCTGCACGTTGGCCTCGAGCCGCTGCAGCCCCATCCCGTGCGGGGCCCGTTCGAAGGCGAGGTCGACGACGAGCCGCAGCCCCTCGGCGAACAGCCCGCGACCGGCATACGGGTCGAAGGCGTCGTAACCGAGGGTGCCCATGAGGGCCCGGCCGAGCACCACGTTGGTGACGTTGACCTTGCCGACGAGGTCGTGGTCGCCGTCGGGCGTACGGGCGTGGATGAGCAGCGTGCGGTGGTAGCGGGAGGCGGCCCGGACGAGCGACGGGAGGCCGTACGGGTCCACCGGGTTCCAGGCCAGGAGCCGCTGGCGCGAGCGCTCGCTGGCCCGCACGTATGCGTCGACGTCGGCCTCGGTCGCACTGGCCACCCATACCCGCCGGCCGTCGGCCCTCAGGGGGCGTACGCCGTCGGTCACACCTGGCCTCGGGGTACTCCGCGCAGCACGACGGTCTTCGGGTCGGCGAGCACGCCGAGGTCCTCCCGCGGATCCGCCTGATAGACAACGAGATCCGCGGAGGCGCCCTCCTCGATCCCGGGCCGACGCAGCCACTCCCGGGCGCCCCACGACGCGGCGTACAGGACCTCGGCGACCGACAGCCCCGCTCGGCGGAGCTCGGCGGCCTCCTGGGCGACGAGCCCGTGGGGCAGGCTGCCGCCCGCGTCGGTGCCGAGGTAGATGGGGATGCCGGCGTCGTGCGCGGCCCCGACGGTGTCGTAGCGCCGGCGGTGCAGGTCGAGCATGTGGTCGTAGTAGGCCGGGAACTTCTCGCGTCCCGGCTCGGCGAGGGCCGGGAACTGGTCGATGTTGACGAGCGTCGGCACGATGGCGATGCCCTGGGCGGCGAACTGCTCGATGGTGTCGGGCTGCAGGCCGGTCGCGTGCTCGATGCAGTCGGTGCCGGCCGCCGCGAAGTCCCGCAGCGACTCCTCGCCGAAGCAGTGGGCCGTCGTGCGCGCCCCCTCCTCGTGCGCCGCCTGCACCGCGGCGATCACGGTCTCACGCGGGAACGACGGCGTCAGGTCGCCGGTCTCGCGGTCGATCCAGTCGCCGACGAGCTTGACCCACCCGTCGCCACGCCTCGCCTCCTCGCGTACGTAGGCGACGACGTCCTCGGGCTCGACCTCGTGGGCGAAGTTGCGGATGTAGCGGCGGGTCCGGGCGATGTGACGGCCGCCCCGGACGATGCGCGGCAGGTCCTCCCGCTCGTCGACCCAGCGGGTGTCCGCCGGGCTGCCGGCGTCGCGGATGAGCAGGGTGCCCGCGTCGCGGTCGGCGCGCGCCTGCTGCTCCTGGGTCGGGCGGTCGACGGCGCCGTCCTTGGCCAGGCCGACGTGGCAGTGCGCGTCGACGAGGCCGGGCAGCACCCAGCCGGAGACCGTCTGCACGTCGCCGCGGGTCGGAGCCGTGAACGAGATGCGGCCGTCGACGACCCAGACCTCGGGGCGGACGTCGTCGGGGCCGACGAGCACCGGCCCGGTGAGGTGGAGCGCGTCGGTCATGACGGAAAACCTACGTGACTAGGGTTTCGCGCGTGGACCACGACCGGCATCCCGAGCTGCCGGTCGACCCGGACCTCCCGGTCGAGCCCTACCGACCCCTGCACCTGCGGCCCGGCGCGATCGGGCTCGTGCTCGTCGGCGGCATGGTGGGCACGGGGGCGCGGCTCTGGGCCGAGGAGGGCGTCCACCCGTGGGGGGCCTGGCCGGCGGCCACGTTCCTCGTCAACCTCGTCGGCGCCTTCGTCCTCGGCGGCCTGCTCGAAGGGCTCGCCCGCCGGGGGCCCGACGTGGGGTGGCAGCTGCGGACCCGGCTCCTGGTGGGGACCGGCTTCCTCGGGGCGTTCACGACGTACAGCTCGCTCGCCGTGGAGGCGGCCCTACTCGGGCGCGACTCCCGGCCCGGCCTCGGGCTCCTGTATGCCGTGGGGTCGGTCTTGCTGGGGTTCCTCGCCTGCGCGGCGGGCATCTGGGCGGCGTCCACGCACGCCCGACGGGCCCGGTCGTGACCCCCCTGGTGGTCCTCGGCGTGGTTGTCGCGGGCGGGCTCGGAGCGGTGGCGCGGTTCGTCGTGGACGCGGTCGTGCGGGGCCGGACGTCCGCCGCATACCCCGTGGGGACGGCGGTCATCAACGTCACGGGGTCGTTCGTGCTGGGGGTGGTGACGGGGCTCGTGCTCGCGGGCGTGGTGCCGGGAGGGCTGCGCAGCGTCGTGGGCACGGGGTTCCTCGGCGGGTACACGACGTTCAGCACGGCGAGCTTCGAGACGGTGCGGCTGGTGGAGCAGGGCCGGGTGCGAGCGGCGGTCGGATACGGCCTGGCCACCCTCGTCTCGACGGTGGGCGTCGCCGCCCTGGGCCTCTGGCTCGGCCTCCAGGCCTGACCCCTCCCGCCTCGTCGCACCGTTGCCGCGTCCTTCTCTGGTCGTGTCGGAGTCATGTCGCGGGTCATGTCGCGTCCGGTGTCGCGATCACGACACCAGGTGCGACATGAGGTGCGACGTGACGAGCGACCGGGGCGTCGCCGTGACGTCGGGGCGGAAGGCGCTGGCCCTCGCTGCGCGGTAGGCGTCCTCGACCCGCCGTTGCACCGAAGCGGGGTCGCGGGCGATGGCGGCCGGCGTCACGCCGACCACGGCGATCCGCGATGCGGTGAGATCGCTGTCACCGGCCACCGTTCGCTCCCAGTCGAGGACGCCCTCGTGGAACTGACGGCTGTGCGCCATGACCGCGAGAGCGACGTCGTCGAACCACAGGTCAGGAGTGGTCAGCCGACGGCCAACGGAGTCGCGCAGCGTCGGGTTGGCCCAGGCGGCCGGGAGGATGAGCGAGCCGGCCACGAGGAGCGCCAGGTCGGCCTCGGGAAGCGACCACGCTCCCGCCGCCGCCTCGGCCAGGGCGGCCCGGAGCCGGGTCCGGCCGTTCGGGCGCCGGGCCTCGACCCAGTGGGCGAGGTCGTCCAGCCGCACCCTCCGCTGCTGCACGACGTCGATGAGCAGCGCCCGAGCCTCGTCGTCGGGCAAGGAGGCGGCGGCATCCACGGCCGAGCGGGCCCGACAGGAGTAGCGCAGAGGCCCTCGCTCGACGACGCGTTCGTCCAGCAGGTGCGTGCGCCGGATCCGGACCCAGGCGACGTCCCGGGGTCGGTGTGGAGCCGGGACCAGCACCTGGATCCGTGATCCGGGCGGCTCCGGACGCAGTCCGTTGAGGTCGGCGGCCGTCGAACCGGAGAGCCAGGCGTCTGGACCCGCGTACAGCAGGGCCGCGATCCGGCGTTGGCGCTCGCCGGGAAGGTCGGGTCGTAGGAGGACGACGCCCGGTAGCAGCAGCCGCCATCGCCGGCCGAGGCTCCAGCGCACCTCGGCGGGCGTGATCCCGGCGTCGGTCAGCTGCCGGCGCGAGACCACGCCGTCCTGGGCTCGAGCCAACGCGTCGACCTCGGAGGAAGCGACCATTCCCGCATGGTGGGCGCTCGACGGGCGTGCGTGATGGGCGCCCGACACGGCTGTGGACGACGGGACTGCTTGGCTCAGGGGTGTGGACGTCATGCCGGTCATGTCGCACCCGGTGTCGCGGCAGCAGCACCTACCGCGACATGACGCGCGACATGACCCTCCCGGACCGCCGGGTCAGCGGCCCAGGAACTTCTCGAAGCCCTTGGGGAGGTTGGCGGGGTCGAGGTCGGGACCGGCCGCGCCGTCGGCACCGGGCGCCGGCATACCGAACGCCTTGCCCGCGGCGGACGTCCGTGCTCCCGCCGCACGCTGCGCCTCGGCGCGCTCGTCGGCGGCCCGCTTGGCCGGGTTGCCGCTCTTGGACTTCTTGCGCTGCACGGGTACGGGCCGGCCGGCCTTGCGCGCACCCGGCATGGCCGGCATCCCCGGCAGGCCGGCGCCGCCACCACGGGCCAGGGACTTCATCATCTTCTGGGCCTCGCGGAACCGCTCCAGGAGCTGGTTGACCTCCGACACGGTCACCCCGGATCCCTTGGCGATACGCGAGCGCCGCGAGCCGTCGATGAGCTTGGGGTGGGACCGCTCGAACGGGGTCATCGAGCGCACCATGGCCTCGACGCGGTCGAACTCGCGCTCGTCGAGGGAGTCGAGCTGGTCGCGCATCCCCTGCATGCCCGGCATCATCTTGAGCATCGCCTTGAGCGAGCCCATCTTCTTGATGGCCGACATCTGCTGCAGGAAGTCATCGAAGGTGAAGTCCTCCTCGGCGAGGAACTTCCGGGCCATCTCGTCGGCCTGACCGCGGTCGAACGCCTTCTCGGCCTGCTCGATGAGCGTCAGCACGTCGCCCATGTCGAGGATGCGCCCGGCCATCCGGTCGGGGTGGAAGACCTCGAAGTCCTCGGTGTTCTCGCCCGTGGACGAGTACATGATCGGCCGCCCGGTCACCCCGGCCACCGACAGCGCGGCCCCACCGCGAGCGTCGCCGTCGAGCTTCGACAGGACGACCCCGGTGAAGTCGACGCCCTCCTGGAACGCGAGCGCCGTGTCGACCGCGGCCTGCCCGATCATCGCGTCGATGACGAAGAGCACCTCGTCGGGCTGGATCGCCGCCCGGATGTCGGCGGCCTGCTGCATGAGCACCGCGTCCACGGCGAGGCGGCCGGCGGTGTCGACGATGACGACGTCGTACTGCTTGGCCCGCGCCTCCGCGATCCCCGCCCGCGACACCGAGACCGGGTCGCCGAACGACCGGGTCCCCTCTCCCGACGAGAGCACCGCGTCGTGGCCGCCGACGTTGCCGCGCTCCGGCGCATACACGCGGACGCCGGCCCGCTGGCCGACCACCTCGAGCTGGGTGACGGCGTTCGGGCGCTGCAGGTCGGCCGCGACGAGCAACGGGGTATGCCCCTGCTCGGCCAGCCACGCGCCGAGCTTGCCCGCGAGGGTCGTCTTACCCGACCCCTGCAGGCCCGCGAGCATGATCACCGTGGGCGGGTTCTTGGCGAACCGCATGGTGCGGGTCTCGCCGCCGAGGATGGCGATGAGCTCCTCGTTGACGATCTTGACGACCTGCTGGGCGGGGTTCAGCGCCTGGCTGACCTCGGCGCCCAGCGCCCGCTCGCGCACCGCGCCGACGAACTGCTTGACGACGGGCAGCGCGACGTCGGCGTCGAGCAGGGCGAGCCGGATGTCACGCAGCGCCCGGTTGACGTCGGACTCGGAGAGCCGGCCCTTCCCCCGCAGGCCCTTGAAGGTCGCGGTGAGCCGGTCGGACAGGGAGTTGAACACGGAAGAACTCTAACGGCGCGGCTGCGAGGCCCGGTCCGGTCAGTCTCCGTCGCAGGTGTCGATGATCATCGAGACCGCCTGCGCGACCCGGGCCGGGGGCAGCGGACGCCCGCCGAACTCGGTGACGTAGAACGTGTCCAGCGCCTGCCCCGCGTACGTCGCGATGTGGGCGCTGCGCACGCTGAGCGAGGCCCGCGACAGCGTGATCCCGATGTCGTGGAGCAGTCCCGGCCGGTCGGTGGCCCGCACCTCGATCACCGTCGCCGAGTCGGAGGCGTGCGAGATGACCATGGCCCGGGTCTGGCCCGGCGACCCGGACGACGCCCGCGACGCGTCGAACGCCGTGGCCCGGCGGCGCCGCGACAGCATGGCCAGGGGCTCGCGGTCGCCGCCGGCGAGGCGGGTGAGCCCACGCACGACGGCCACCGGGTCGGGGGCCCCGCCGCCGGGAGTCTCGACGTGCCACTCGTTGGCGGCGATGCCGTCGACCGTGCGCACGACCGCGGAGCGCACGATGTGTCCCTGGGCGGCCAGCAGGCCCGCGGTGTCGGCGAACAGCCCGAGCCGGTCGCGGTCGTAGACGTCGATGCGGTGGGCTCCGCCGAGGGCGGTGACGAGGACGACGGGCTGCCCGACGGCGATCCGCTCCTGGATCTCGGGTGAGACCGGGTCGGCCTCGCGGAACGACTCCGGCGGCGGGGCGTCCTCGGCGAGGGCGGCCCGGGCGGTGGTGACGAGCTTGTCGAGCAGGCTCGAACGCCAGTCGGTCCAGGCGGCCGGACCGGCTGCGCTCGCGTCGGCCTCGGTCAGCGCCCGCAGCAGGTCGAGGTTGTCGAGGCTGCCCCCCACCGCGCGGGAGACCATCGAGATCGTCTGCGGGTCATCGCCGTCGCGCCGGGTGGCGAGGTCGATCAGCGTCAGGTGCTCGCGCACCAGCTGCACGACGAGGGCGCGGTCGGCGTCCTCGACCCCGAGTCGCTGCAGGACGACGTCGGCGATCGGCGCCCCCGTCTCCGAGTGGTCGCGGGAGCCGGGCGTCTTGCCGATGTCGTGCAGAAGGGCGCCGAGCAGGAGCAGGTCGGGGCGGCTCACCTCGCGGAGCAGGCCGCTGGCCCGCACGACGGTCTCGATGAGGTGCCGGTCGACCGTATGCCGGTGCACGGCGTTGCGCTGCGGCCGGCTGCGGACCGCGCTCCACTCGGGGATCCAGCGCTCGACGACGCCGGCGAGGTCGAGGCCCTCCCACACGGAGACGAGGCCGGGACCGGTGGCCAGCAGGTCGCCGAAGATCGCCAGCGCCGCAGGCGGCCACGGGGTGGGGATGGGCGGGCAGGTGGCCGCCAGGTTGGTCAGGGTGGTCGGGGCGATGCTGACGTTGTTGCGGGCGGCGACGAGGGCGGCCCGCAGGATGAGCAGCGGGTTGCCGGCGGGGTCGACGCCCGGGCCGAGCACCGCCTCGCCGTCGGAGAGGAAGAGCCCGTACCCCAGCGGCGTCATCCGGGGCCGTCTCGGGCCTACCCGAAGGGTGCGGGCGCGCTGGGCCTGGGCGGCCCGCCGCAGGGTGCCGTCGAGGGAGTAGGCGATGACCCGGGCCGACGTCGACACGTCGGTGAGCAGCTGGTCGGCGTCGGAGTAGCCGAGCAGGGCGGCCGCGGCGTCGTGGTCCTCGCGGGCCAGCCGGTCGCGGCCGCGGCCGGTCACGACGTGGACGGCGTCGCGCACGTCGAGCAGCTTCTCGTGAGCGGCGTCGACGGCGCCGTGGGGGCGGTCGGCGAGCCAGGCGGCGGCCAGGGCGCGCAGCACGGTCATGTCGCGCAGGCCGCCTCTGGCCTCCTTGAGGTCGGGCTCGAGCAGGTGGGCGAGGTCGCCCTGGCGGTTGTGGCGCTGGGCGATCTGCTCCTGCAGCTGCGGCAGGCGCGTGCGGGCGTTGGCCCGCCAGTCGTGGGCCACCGTGGACTTCGCCGCCTGGACGACGTCCTCCTCACCGGCGACGAAGCTGATGTCGAGCAGGCCGACGGCGGCCGACAGGTCGGCGCCGGCCACGGTGCGGCACTGGTTGACGGTGCGGACGCTGTGGTCGAGCTTCACGCCCTGGTCCCAGATCGGGTACCAGAGCCGGTCGGCCAGCGCGGTGAGGTCACCCGCGCCCAGCGCCCGCGTCTGGTGCAGCAGGACGAGGTCGAAGTCGCTGAGCGGGCCGCCGTCGCGGCGGGCGAGGCTGCCCACCGCCGCGAGCGCGACACCCGGCATCCGCCGCCCCGCGGTGGCCTCCTGCCAGAGCTCGGTGAGCCACTGCATACCGAACTGGGCGAGGGCGGCGCGGCGGACCGGGCCGGCGCCCGGAGCCGAGAAGCTCCGGGTTCCGGCGAGGTCCAGCCGCCGCGAGGTGACGTCCGTGGCGCTCATGGGAGGGGCCCTTCGTCGAGGTGCGGTCGGTGTGCGGACGGGAGGGGCCGGCCGGCGTGCCCGAGGGCGCGCCGGCCGGCCGGTGGTCACCGTTCGCTACAGCGCGTCGTGCCCGCGCTCACCGGTGCGGACCCGGACCACGTCGTCCACCGGGACGGCCCAGATCTTGCCGTCACCGATCCGGCCGGTCTGCGCGGCCTTGAGGATGACGTCGATGACGCTGCCGGCGTCGAGGTCGTCGATGAGGACCTCCACACGCACCTTCGGCACGAAGTCGACGGTGTACTCGGCGCCGCGGTAGACCTCGCTGTGTCCCCGCTGCCGGCCGTAGCCGCTGGCCTCGCTGATGGTCATGCCCGAGATGCCGTAGGCCTCCAGGGCCTCCTTGACCTCGTCGAGCTGGTGGGGCTTGATGATCGCGGTGATGAGCTTCATGCCGACGCTCCTTCCTTGGTCGACGAGCCGGACGACGCATCGTGCGTGTCGGGCTCGAGTGGAGCGGTGCGCGCCGCGATGATGCTGCGGGCCGAGCCGCCGCCGAAGCTGGACAGCTCGTAGGCGGACTCAGCGTGCTGCAGCAGGTCGATGCCCTCGACCTCGTCCTCGGGCCGGATGGTGAAGCCGATCGTGCGGTCGAGGGCGAAGCCGATGATGGAGGTGACGACGAACGAGTAGATCAGGACGGCCGCCGCCCCCTCGGCCTGAGCACCGAGCTGGGTGAACCCACCGCCGAGGAACAGGCCGTCGTTCTGGGTGATCCCCGCCGCTGCGGTGGGGCTGTTCGTGGCGTCCGCGAGGAAGCCGATGAGCAAGGTACCGATGAGGCCACCCACGAGGTGGACGCCGACAACGTCGAGGCTGTCGTCGAAGCCCAGCTTGAACTTGAGGCCGACGGCCAGGGCGCAGCCGGCACCGGCGACGGCACCGACGACGAGGGCGCCCCAGGCCGAGACCGTGGCACAGGCGGGAGTGATGGCGACCAGGCCCGCGACGACGCCGGACGCAGCACCGAGGGAGGTCGCGTGGCCGTCGCGGAACCGCTCCACGATGAGCCAGCCGAGCATGGCCGTGCAGGTCGCGCCGAGGGTGTTGACCCAGACGCCCGCTGCCTGCGGACCGGCTCCGAGCGCCGATCCCGCGTTGAAGCCGAACCAGCCGAACCAGAGGATGCCGGCCCCGATCATGACCAGCGTGAGGTTGTGGGGTCGCATGGGCTCCTTGCCCCAGCCCACCCGGTTGCGGATGATCAGCGCCAGGGCCAGACCCGCGACACCGGCGTTGATGTGGATGGCGGTACCGCCGGCAAAGTCGTACGCGCCGACGCCACCGAGGAAGAGGCCGTCGGCCTTGTTGGCGATCCAGCCGCCCGTCTCAGCTGCATACCCGCTGAAGGCGAACACCCAGTGGGCCACGGGGAAGTAGACGAGGGTCGCCCAGATCAGGGTGAAGGCGGTCCACACACCGAACCTGACGCGGTCGGCGATCGCGCCCGAGACCAGCGCCACCGCGATGATGGCGAAGACGACCTGGAAGGCGACGAAGGCGGCCCCGGGGATGCCGCCCGCTGCGGCCGCCCCCGTCGCAGCGTTCGCCGGCACGTAGCCGACGATCTGGGTGAAGACCCCGCTGAGGCCGAACTTGTCGAAGGGGTTCCCCACGAGCCCCATGCCGGCGTCGGCACCGAAGGCCTCGCTGTACCCCCACAGGATCCAGGCGGTGCCGACGGTCCCCATCGTGATGAAGGACATCATCATCATGTTGAGGACGCTCTTGGTGCGGACCATGCCGCCGTAGAAGAAGGCCAGGCCCGGCGTCATGAAGAGGACGAGAGCCGCGGCCACAAGGACCCACGCTGTGTTCCCGCTGTCGATGAACGGCGTATCCGCCGTCACAATTGAAAGTGCGCTCATGGGTCGCAAGCGTGGCGAAGACCCGTTTCGCGCCGTCGCCGCTGGGGTTACGGACGTGTAAGCAATCCGCCCCGTCTGTTATCGCTGTGTTTCCGGGGGGTCGGGTGAGGCATGTCTCACCGAGGTCGGGCCGCCCGGCCGCGCCGTCGCCGGACGGCCGGGTGATGATGAGTCGGTGAGCACCGCCGACGCCCTGAGCACCGTGACCGGTCCCGCGCGCCGCTGGCTGGCCGGGTCGCTGCGGGCCCGGGTGGCCGGCTCGGACGCGGAGGCCAAGGCCCGCGTCATCTGGAGCTCCGAGGGCGAGCGCTGGTTCACCGAGGCCGACCCGGTCTGGCGCGTCCACGCCGACGCCTCGATGTTCGCGGGCGGCATCCGGGCCCTGCTGCTGCAGTCGCTGCACCCCCTCGCGATGGCGGGCGTGGCCGGGCACTCCGGCTACCGGTCCGACCCCTGGGGCCGCCTCCAGCGCACCTCGACCTTCCTGGCCACGACGACGTTCGGCACGGTCGCCGACGCCGAGGCGGCCATCGCGGCGGTGCGCGGGATCCACCAACGGGTGCGGGGGCGTACGCCCGACGGCCGGGGGTATGCCGCGTCCGACCCCCACCTGCTCGGCTGGGTCCATGCCGCCGAGGCCGACAGCTTCCTCGCGGCCTACCGGCAGTTCGGCGAGACGCCGATGAGCCCGCAGGACGAGGACCGCTACGTCGCCCAGTCGGCGCTCGTGGCCGAGCGGCTCGGGGCGCTCGACGCACCCCGCACGGTCAGCGAGCTGCAGACGACCCTCGACCGCTACCGCCCCGAGCTGGCGGGGTCGCCCGCCGCGCACGACGCGGCCCGCTTCCTGCTCCTACACCCGCCGCTGGAGTGGACCGAGCGAGCCGGCTACTCCGCCCTCGCCGCCGGTGGGGTGGCCCTGCTTCCGTTGTGGGCCAAGGAGATGCTGCGCCTGCCCGCCCTCCCCGTGACCGAGCGGCTCGTCAGTCTCCCGGTGGCCGACGCCGCCGTGCGGGCCATCCGCTGGGCCATCTCCGACCCCGGCCACCCCCGCAACGAGAGCCGTCGCCCGGCCTGAGCTCTTACCGCTCGGTGAGCGCCTGCTCGACCGTGCGCACGGCCGTCGCCACGAAGGCCGGGTTGCTGGTGCGGTAGTAAGGGATGATCAGCGCCGCCTGGTGCAAGGCGTAGCCGCGCGCCCGCTCCCACGTCGCGTCGTCGACGTCGAGCCGGGACCGGTATGCCTGCCGCCCGTCCGGTCCGAGGACCGCCCACGCGGCGGCGACGTCGTGAGCGGGGTCGCCGACCCCCACCGCGCCGAAGTCGATGACCGCCCGGAGCCGGCCGGCGTCGACGAGGAGGTTGGGGCGCAGCAGGTCGGTGTGGACCCACACGGGGAGGCCGTCCCAGGGCGCGGCTCCGAGCGCGCGCTCCCAGACCCGGAGGGCGGCCGCGACGTCGATGTCGCCGGCGCAGGCGCGGAGGGCGTCGTGGGTGACGGGGTCGAGCTCGGCCAGCGGACGCCGCCCGGTGGGCTCGGCTCCGGCCGGGTCGAGGGCGCGCAGCTCCCGGACGAACCGGGCCAGCGCGGAGGCCGCCTCGACGTCGTCGACGAGGCCGTCGGCATACGGGCGGCCGTCGATCCAGCGGTAGACCGCCCACGGCAGGGGGTAGCGCTCGGAGGACCGGCCGAGGTGGAGCGGCTGAGGTACCTCCAGGGCGACGTGGCGCGCCACGACCGGGAGCCACTGCGCCTCGCGCTCGATGCCGTCGGCCCACCGGGCGACCCGCGGAAGCCGGACGACGGCGTGCTCACCGAGCCGGTAGATGTGGTTGACCGTCCCGGTGGTGCGCAGCTCGCGGACGTCAAGGCGGGCCAGGTGGGGTGCCTGGTCAGCGAGCAGGGCGCGCACGAGGTCGGCGTCCACCGGCACCTCGTCGTCGTGCAGGCGCACGGCGGCGGGATGGCTCAGCCCACGATGGCGTCGACGAACGCCTCGGCGTCGAAGGGCGCCAGGTCGTCGGGCCCCTCACCGAGACCGACGAGCTTGACCGGCACCCCGAGCTGGCGCTGCACGGCGACCACGATGCCGCCCTTGGCCGTGCCGTCGAGCTTGGTCAGGACGATGCCCGTGACGTCGACCGCCTGGGCGAACCCCTCGGCCTGGCGCAGGCCGTTCTGCCCGGTCGTCGCGTCGAGGACGAGCAGCACCTCGTCGATGGGGCTCTGCTTCTCGATGACCCGCTTGATCTTGCTCAGCTCGTCCATGAGCCCGACCTTGTTGTGCAGGCGTCCGGCCGTGTCGATGATGACGACGTCGGCCTCGATCTCCGTCGCCGCCTTGACCGCGTCGAACGCCACGGCGGCGGGGTCGGCGCCCTCCCGGTCGGACCGGATGGTGACGACGCCGACCCGGGCGCCCCACGTCTCCAGCTGGTCGGCGGCCGCGGCACGGAACGTGTCGGCCGCGCCGAGCACGACGTCGCGGTCCTCGGCCACGAGCACCCGGGCGAGCTTGCCGACGGTGGTCGTCTTGCCGGTGCCGTTGACGCCGACGACGAGCACCACGGCGGGCCGGCCGTCGACCCGCGAGGAGGCGATCCGCCGGTCCATCGACGGGTCGACGAGGTCGAGCAGGTCGGCCTTGAGCCACGCGCGCACGGTGGCCTCGTCGGTCGCGCCGGACCCGTCGACCTTGATCTTGGTGCGCAGCCGCTCGACGAGCTCGGTGGAGGCCTCGACGCCGAGGTCGGACCCGATGAGGGTGTCCTCGACGTCCTCCCACGCCTGCTCGTCGAGGCCGCCCCGGGAGAGCAGCCCCAGCAGCGCGTTGCCGATGGCGGTGTTGCTGCGGGCCAGCCGCGCGCGCAGCCGGGCCAGCCGGCCCCGGGCGGACGCGGGCCGCTCGACCGCCGGGGCGGTCGGCTCCTCGACGAGGACGTCGTCGTCGAGCTCGGGCTCGGTGGGAGCCCCCTCGAGGGTGCCGACACCGGCGCGGTCACCGACGTCCCTGCGGTCGTCGAGGTCGGCGTCGAGGTCGGTCGGCGGCCGCAGCGTCTGCGTCGTGGCGGTGGGGCTGATCGGCCCCGGCAGCTGCCGCCGACGGCTCGTGCGCCCCCGGACGAGGCCGACCACCGCCCCCACGAGGACGAGTGCGACGACGACCGCGACGGCAACGACTTCCCAGACCTGCTCCAGCACGGGCGCCATCCTTGCACGGCGCGCAGACGGTGCCGGCGACGTCGTTCGGCGGGCGAGACCCTGGGGGACGGGCGCCCGCCGGGGCTCAGCGGCCGATCGGGCTGGGTGTGTCGCGGTGCGAGCGGACCCGGCCGACGACCTCTTCACCGCGCTGGGTGAGGACGTCGCGACCGTCGCGGCGGGCCTGGGCGACGACGAACCCCATGACGACCATTCCGCCGACGAGACAGACCAGCATGCCGAAGACGAGAGCGAACATGGGACCAGCGTGACGCATGGGACGGGAGTGACGCGCCAGGACGCGCCAGGCCGCGGTCGGCGTGACCGAACCGTCACTCTTCGTCGCGGTTCTGGGGCTAAACGTCGAACCAGGTCTCAGGTCGGCCACTTTTCCGCGTGTCGGAGACGGACATATCCCCGCGCCGGTAGCGTCCGGCTGCGCCTAGGTCGCGCTCACCCACCAACCAGGAGACTGCCATGTCGTTCATGGACGCCGTCAGAAGCTGCTTCGCCCAGTACGTCGGGTTCTCGGGCCGAGCCCGACGATCCGAGTTCTGGTACTTCTACCTCTTCTCCATCATCATCAACATCATCGCCACGGTGCTCCAGCGGGCGGTGTCCAGCTCGAGCTCGGGCGTCATCACCGGCATCGTGGCGCTGGCGCTCATCCTGCCGTCGCTCGCCGTCGGCGTGCGCCGTCTGCACGACACGAGCCGCAGCGGCTGGTGGCTCCTCATCGGCCTCATCCCGATCATCGGCACCATCGTGCTCATCGTCTTCTACGTGCAGGACAGCCACGGTGACAACAAGTACGGCCCGTCGCCCAAGGGCGTCGGCGCGGCCTACCCCGCGTCCAACGTCTGACGTCGCCCCGAAGGTCGGGCGGGTCCCGGACGGGGTCCCGCCCGACCGCTCAGGCCGGCAGCGGCTGCGCGACGTCGGCCATCCGCTGGGACACGACGGTGGTCACCCCGTCGCCGCGCATCGTCACGCCGTAGAGCGCGTCGGCGATCTGCATCGTCTTCTTCTGGTGCGTGATGACGATGAGCTGGCTGGAGTCGCGCAGCTCCTCCATCAGCCCGATGAGCCGACCGAGGTTGGCGTCGTCGAGGGCCGCCTCCACCTCGTCGAGGATGTAGAACGGCGAGGGCCGCGCCTGGAAGATGGCCACGAGCAGCGCCACCGCCACGAGGGACCGCTCACCGCCGGACAGCAGTGACAGCCGCTTGACCTTCTTGCCCGGCGGCCGGGCTTCGACGTCGAGGCCGGTAGTCAGCATGTGCTCGGGGTCGGTGAGCACGAGCCGGCCCTCCCCGCCGGGGAACAGCCGCACGAAGACGCGCTCGAACTGCACGGCGACGTCGTGGTAGGCCTCGGTGAAGACCCGCTCGACCCGCTCGTCGACCTCGCGGACGATGTCGAGCAGGTCGCGCTTGGAGCGGCGCAGGTCCTCGAGCTGGGTGGTGAGGAACGTATGCCGCTCCTCCAGGGCCGTGAACTCCTCCAGCGCGAGCGGGTTGACCCGGCCGAGGGCCGCCAGCCGGCGCTCCGCCGCCCGTAGCCGCTTCTCCTGCGTCTCGCGCACGTAGGGCTCGGAGGCCGGGGTCTCACCGGAGGCCTCGGCGGACCCTTCCCCGGTCACCCCGGTCGCCCCGGTCACCGGGACGGGAAGGTGCGGGCCGAACTCCTCGACGAGCGTGGTCGGGTCGGTGCCGAGCTCCTCCACGGCGCGAGCCTCGAGCTGCTCGATGCGCAGCCGTTGCTGGGCGCGCGCCACCTCGTCACGGTGCACGGAGTCGGTGAGCTCCCGCAGCTCTTCCTGCAGCCCGGACAGCTGGCGGCGGAGCACGGCGAGCTCGGCATCGCGGGCGGTGCGGCCCTCCTCGGCGGCTCGACGCAGGACGTCGGCGCGGTCGGCGGCCCGGGTCAGGACGCCCACGGCATAGGCCGCACCGGTATGCACGGCGTCGGCGACGCGAGCCTCGTGCCGGCGGCGCTCGCGCCGGGCCGCCTGACGGGTCCGCGACTGCAGCTCGGCGACGGCCGACTGCTCGAGGGAGGCGGCCCGCTCCAGCAGGGCGCGCCCCCGCTCCTCCCGGGTGCGCAGGGCGAGGCGGAGCTCGGTCTCCTGGCCGCGGGCCGCGGCGGAGGCGCGCTCGAGGCGGTCGAGCTCGGCGGGTGAGACGTCGTCGTCGGCGGCATCGGGCTGGGCACCCGCGGCGGTGAGTCGCTCGCTCAGCGCGAGGTGCTCGGCCCGGTCGGCGGCCAGCGCGGCCTCCGCGGTGGCGATCGACCGCTCGGTACGCTCGGCCTCGGCCCGGGCGGTGCGCACGGCCACGCCGAGGGCGCCCAGCTTCTCGGCCACCGCCGACATCTTGGCGTCGGAGTCGTGCAGCCGGTCGAGCGCCGCCTCGACGGCCTCGCTCGCATCGGCGGCGCGGGCCCGGGCCGCGGCGAGCGCGAAGCGGGCCCGCTCACCGCGTCCGGTCGCCTCGGTCACCTGCTCGCGGGCCGCGTCGACGGCGGCCTGGATCTCGATGAGGCTGGGGGCGGCGTTGCTGCCGCCCCGGGCCCAGCCGGGGGCGAACACGTCGCCGTCGGCGGTGACCGCCGTGACGCCGTCACCGCGGGCCACCAGCGCGGTCGCCGCCGCGACGTCGGCGACGAGGGCGACCCGCTCGAGCAGCCGCTCGACCGCGGGCCGGAGGGTGTCGGGGCACTGCACGACCTCCCGCGCCCATCGGGCCCCGCCCGGCAGGGACGGCCACGCCGCGGCGTCGACGGCGGGGGCGGTCTCGGCGACGAGCAGTCCGGCGCGTCCGGCGTCGTCGGCCCGTAGGGTCGCGAGCGCGGCGGACGCGGCCTGCTGGGTGGGCACGGCCAGGGCGTCGCCGGCCCAGCCGAGGGCGGCGGCGACCGCCGCCTCGTGCCCGGCGTCGACCTGGAGGAGCGTCGCGACCGAGCCGGAGATGTCGTGGCGGGTGTCCTGGGCGGCGAGCAGCGCGGCCGCGCCGTCCTTGCGGCGCAGGCTCATCTCGAGCGCCTCGACGCGGGCGGCGCCCGACTGCCGGTCACGCTCGGCGGCGCGCTCGGCCTCGAGGAGGCCCTCCACCTCGGCCTCGAGACCCTCGAGCACGGCGGCCGCCGCCTCGTAGCCCTCGTCGAGCCCTTCCTCACCGGCCTCCTCGACCGCGATCGAGGACTCCAGCGCGGCGAACTCGCGGTCGGCCGCGCCGGCCCGGGCCCGCGCCTGCTCGACGTTCTCGCGCATCCGCCCGATCTCGCCCTCGGCCGCCTCGACCCGGGACGCCTTGGCGGCGACCTGGCCGGCCAGCCGGGCCAGGCCCTCCCGCCGGTCGGCGACCGCCCGGGCCACCCGGGCGAGGCGCTGCTGCTCCGCGGCATACGCGCGCTCGAGGTCGCCGCGCCCGGCGACCGCGGTCTGGAGCGCGGCGGTGGCGTCGGCGATCTCGACGACGAGGGCCCCGTGCTGGGCGAGCAGCCCGGCGGCCTGGCGGCGCAGCTCGTCGGGGTCGCGGCCCGTGCCGGACCCGGCCCCGTCGCCCTCGTCGGCGAGGTCCTGCCGCAGCAGGCGCACCCGCTCGGCGGCCAGCGAACCCGTGGCCGTGAGGCGCTCGGCCAGGCGGGCGAGGGCATACCAGCGGTCCTGGGCGCGCAGCAGCTCGGGCCGGGCCGCCTCCGCGGCGGCGTCGAGCGCGGCGACCCGGGCGCCGACGCCGGCGAGCTGCTCCTCGACCTCCGTGCGCCGGGCGATGAGCGCCGTCTCGTCGGCGACCTCCTGCTCCAGCGTCGAGGTGAGCAGGACGAGGTCGTCGGCGAGCAGCCGCAGCCGCGCGTCCCGGACGTCGGCCTGGATGACCGCCGCCTTGCGGGCGGTCTCCGCCTGGCGTCCGAGCGGGCCGAGCTGGCGGCGGATCTCGCCGGTGAGGTCGGTGATGCGGGTGAGGTTGGCCTCCATCGTCTCCAGCTTGCGCAGCGCCCGTTCCTTGCGCTTGCGGTGCTTGAGGACCCCGGCGGCCTCCTCGATGAAGCCGCGCCGCTCCTCCGGCGTCGCCCGCAGCACCGCGTCGAGCTGGCCCTGGCCGACGATGACGTGCATCTCGCGCCCGATGCCGCTGTCGGACAGCAGCTCCTGGATGTCGAGGAGCCGGCAGGAGGTGCCGTTGATGGCGTACTCGGAGCCTCCGCTGCGGAACATCGTCCGGGCGATCGTCACCTCGGTGTAGTCGATCGGCAGCGCGCCGTCGGTGTTGTCGATGGTGAGGGTCACCTCGGCCCGGCCGAGCGGCGGGCGGCCGGCGGTGCCGGCGAAGATGACGTCCTCCATCTTGCCGCCGCGCAGGGACTTCGCGCCCTGCTCGCCCATGACCCAGGCCAGGGCGTCGACGACGTTGGACTTGCCCGACCCGTTGGGGCCGACGATGCACGTGATGCCCGGCTCCAGGCGCACGTGGGTCGCGGACGCGAAGGACTTGAAGCCCTTCATCGTCAGACTCTTGACGTACACGGGTGGGGGTTCTCCTCGGGTCACGCTCGGGGTCCCGTCACCCTACAAGCGGCAGCGCCGGGACCCG
Source organism: uncultured Actinomycetota bacterium (assembly GCA_963752705.1). GTDB lineage: Bacteria > Actinomycetota > Actinomycetes > Actinomycetales > Dermatophilaceae > Lapillicoccus. Next base: position 972,534 of record CAVVZM010000003.1, on the reverse strand, counting down.
TGCACCCGCGAGCCCCGGTGGTTCGAGGGGCTGGTGGGGCTGGTGTGACGGCGCGCACCGGCATGCGGGGTGCCCGATCGATGTCGCGCGCACCGATCGGCGCTCTGACGACGGACCTTCATCGTCTCGGCGCCGATCCGTCGTCGCTCCGCTGATCCGTTGTCCGGGTCCAGGCCGCGCGGGCGGTCAGACGCCTTCGGTGCGAGCGATCTGCTCGTGGTGGTGGATGACCTCGGCGATGATGAAGCCGAGGAACTTCTCGGCGAAGACGGGGTCGAGCCCGGCCTCCTGCGCGAGCGCCCGGAGCCGGGCCACCTGGCGCTCCTCGCGGGCCGGGTCGGCGGGGCTCATCCCGCGCCTGGCCTTGAGGTACCCGACGGCCTGGGTGGCCTTGAAGCGCTCGGCGAGCAGGTGGATGAGCGCGGCGTCGATGTTGTCGATGCTGCTGCGCAGGTCGGCCAGCTCGGGCGGCACGTCGCTCACCGGGGCAGGCTAGCGGGGGACGCGACCGCCGGGCAGCCCTCGTCCACGCCGTGGCTCACCGCTCCCGGAAGCCCTCGACCCCCGGGCGCGCGGGGCCCCACGTGGTCACGACGCCGACGACCGTTCCGGGCCGCCCCGTCGTGGACGGCGTCTCCTGGAGGAGGGCGACCAGCCGGTCCACCGCGTCACCCGACCCCTGGGCCACCACCTCGACCCGCCCGTCGGGCAGGTTGCGCGCCGACCCGACCAGTCCCAGTTCGAGGGCGCGGGCGCGGGTCCACCAGCGGAAGCCCACGCCCTGCACCTCACCGCGCACGAAGACGACGGCACGTTCCATGGCGTCGGGGCGGGCTACTCGGCGAGCCAGGCGGCGTACGCGTCGAACGTGTACGGGCGGCCGAGGAAGTCGGCGACGAGCTCGGCAGCGTCGCGCTGACCACCGCGGGCCAGGATCCGGTCGCGGTAGCGGCCCGCCACCTCCGGGTCGAAGAGGTCGCTGCGGTCGAACGCGCTGAACAGGTCCTTGGCGATGACGAGGGACCACATGTACGTGTAGTACCCGGACCCGTAGCCCTCGAGGTGGCCGAAGCTGGCGGGCATGTGGGTGCCCTCGATGAACGGGAACAGGCTGTAGCGCGCCTGCAGCTCCTTCGTGCGTTCGGTGAGGTCGGCGGGGATCTGCACGTGGAACCAGTAGGACATCGACGCGTAGAACATCTGCGTCCGCGCGTCGTAGCCCTTGCCGAAGTCGTCGGCCCGGCGCATCCGGGCGACGAGGTCGGCCGGGATCTGCTCCCCCGCCGCGTCGCGAGCGAAGGTGCGCAGCACGTCGGCGTCCCAGGCCCACTCCTCGAGCATCTGGCTGGGCGCCTCGACGAAGTCCCACTCGGTGGCCACGCCGGAGAAGCGCACCCACTCCCCCCGGCCCGCCAGCACGTGGTGCACGAGGTGGCCGAACTCGTGGAAGAGGGTCGTCACGTCGGAGTGCTCCATGAGCCCACGCGGGAAGTTGCAGACGAGCGTGCCCTCGGCGAGCTGCCGACCGGCGACCCCGCGGACGAGGTCGAACTGGGCGGCGTGCTTGAACTTGCCCTCGCGCGGGTGCAGGTCGAGGTAGATCCGGCCGAGCCGCTCGTCACCCTCGGTGAGGAAGACGTCGTACGCCGCGACGGCCGGGTCCCACACCACGGCGTCGGCGGCCGGCCGGTAGGTCAGCCCGAACAGCCGCCCGGTGACGTCGAGCAGCCCCTGGCGGACGGCGGTGAACTCGAAGTACCGGCGGACCTGCTGCGCGTCGACGTCAAGCTGCTCACGGCGGACCGCCTCGGCGTAGAACGCGAGGTCGGTGCCGTCGATGGTCTCGGCCTCGGGGTGGTCGACCCGCAGCCGATCGAGCACGACCTGGCGGTCGCGCTGCCCGGAGGTGAGGGCGGCGTCGGCGATGCGGTCGATGAACTCCGGGATCGCGCTCCCGTGCTTGATCATCTTGACCTCGGCGTCGTACTCCGCCCAGTCGGCGTAGCCGAGCAGCTGGGCGTGCTCGCGCCGGATCTCGAACAGCTCGTGCAGGAGCGCGTCGTTGACCGGCCACGCGCGGTTGAGGAAGGCGAGGCGCAGCTCCCGCCGCGTCTCGCGGTCCTGCCCGTAGGTGGAGAACGGGATGATGTCGGGGTAGTCGGTGGTGAGGGTGACCAGCCCGTCGTCGTCCACCGGGTGGGCGTCGACCCAGTCCTGCGGCATACCGGCCAACCGGTCGGGGGTGACCCGGACCGTGCGCACGTCGTCGCGGATGTTCTTGCTGAACTCCTGGCCGACGAGGATGGCCCGCTCGGACAGCTCCTTCACCCGGTCGCGCGTCGCGTCGTCCTGGTCGACGCCGCCGCGGTGGAAGTCGAGCAGCGTCTTGTCGAGCAGCCGCTTCGCCGTGGCGTCGAGCCCGCCGCCGTCGACGGCGGCGAACACCTCATAGAGGTCGCGGTCGAGGCCGAGGTCGGTGTCGAGCTTCTGCACCTCCTGCATGGCCGCCTCACCCCGCGAGCGCACCGTCTCGAGCGGGTGCACCTCGCTGAACAGGGAGGCCACGGAGGCGACGTTGCCGATGGCGATGGTGACGTCGTTCCAACGCCGCAGGACCCCGTCGGCGTCCGTCGGCCGCTCGGCCTTGAGCGCCTCCACGAGCCGGCGGGCCCGGTCGAGCTCGGTGGCGGCGCGCTCGTCGAGCCACTCCTGGGCGTGGTCCGGGGCGGGCAGCGTCAGGGGGGTCGGGGTGTCCGTCACACCGAGGACTCTAATCGGCCGGTCCCGACTGGCCCGGGCCCCTCCACAGGGTGCGGGGCGTGAGCACGCGGGCGGGCCGCGGCCGCGGCTGGCAGCGGGGGCAGGAGAACGACGAGCGGTTCATGAACGCCTCGCGCCGGATCGGGGTCCCGCACCGGCGGCACGGCCGGCCCTCGTGGCCGTAGGCGTCGAGCGAGCGGGCGAAGTAGCCCGAGGCGCCGTTGACGTCGACGTAGAGGGCGTCGAAGCTGGTGCCGCCCTGCTCGAGCGCCTCGCGCATGACCGCGCTCGCGTGGCCGAGGAGGCGGTGCAGCGCCGGCTTCGTGAGCCGGTCGGCGGGGCGCTCCCCGTGCACCGCGGCCCGCCAGAGCGCCTCGTCGGCGTAGATGTTGCCGATCCCGCTGACCAGGCCCTGGTCGAGCAGGCAGCGCTTGACCGCGCTCCCCCGCTGCTTCATCCGGGCGACGACGGCGCGCTCGTCGAACGCGGGCTCGAGCGGGTCGGGCGCGATGTGCGCGATGGCCACGGGTATGCCGCCCGGCCCCACCTCGGCGAGCGCCACCCCTCCAAAGGTGCGTTGGTCGACGAACCGCAGCTCGCCCCCGCCGTCGGCGAAGGCGAACCGGGCGTGGAGGTGCTTCTCGTCCGGCGCGTCCGGGGGCTGGACGAGCAGCTGACCGCTCATCCCGAGATGCATGAGGAGCGCCTGGTCGTGACCGTCCGGGGCCTCCAGGAGGAGCCACAGGTACTTGCCGCGCCGGCGGGCTGCGGCCACCCGGTTGCCGGCGATCCGGGCCGCGAGGTCGTCGGGACCGGGGACGTGCCGCCGGGCGACCCGGGCGCCGTGCAGCTCCGCCGACGCGATCCGGCGGCCGACGACGTGGGCGTCGAGCCCGCGTCTGACGGTCTCGACCTCGGGGAGCTCAGGCACCCGTGCGGGCGGCCCGGGTCACTGGACCTCGGGCTCGAGGACCGGGGTCGGGGCGCGCCGGGAGTCGAGGGCGGCCCACGCCTGCTCGGCGGCCCGCTGCTCGGCCTCCTTCTTGCTGCGGCCGGTGCCGTAGCCCAGCACCTCGGCGCCGACGAGGGCGCGGGCCACGAACTCCTTCTCGTGGTCGGGGCCGGACTCCTGCACCGCATACTCCGGGGTGCCGAGGCTGCCGGCGGCCGCCAGCTCCTGGAGGCTCGTCTTCCAGTCCAGGCCCGCGCCGAGGGTGGCCGACTGGGTCATGATCGGGTCGAAGAGGTGGTGGACGAACGTCCCGGCCGCCTCGATGCCGCACGCGAGGTGGATCGTGCCGATCACCGCCTCCATGGTGTCGGCGAGGATCGAGGCCTTGTCGCGTCCACCGGTGGCCTCCTCGCCGCGGCCGAGGAAGACGTAGCCGCCGAGGTCGATGGTGCGGGCGACGTCGGCGAGGGCCCGCATGTTGACCACGGCCGCCCGCAGCTTGGCGAGCTGGCCCTCGGGCAGGTCGGGGTGGGTGCGGTAGAGCGTGTCGGTGACGACGAGGCCGAGCACGGCGTCGCCGAGGAACTCGAGCCGCTCGTTGTTCGGCAGGCCGCCGTGCTCGTACGCGTACGACCGGTGGGTCAGGGCACGCACGAGCAGCGCCTCGTCGACGACGCTGCCGACCACCTCGTGGAGGTAGTGGGCGAGCGCGTCGGCGGGGCGCGGGAAGGAGCTCGGAGCGCTCACAGGGTCACGCTGGGTGACGCCCGTCAGGCCTGGCGCTCGGTGCGCTCAGCCGTGGCGTAGTGGCGGCCCTTGTAGGTGCCGCAGGACGGGCAGGCGATGTGGGGCTGCGAGGGCTGGCCGCACTGCGGGCAGGTCGTCAGCGTCACAGGAGCCGCCTTCCAGTTGGCCCGGCGCGACCGGGTGTTGGAGCGCGAGGTCTTCCGCTTCGGGACGGCCACGTCAGGTCCTTCTCTCTGGGTTCTGGTCGGTCTTGGGTGAGTCGTTGTCGGTCTGGCCCGTGCTTCCGGAGGCGCCGCTGAGCAGTCCGCTCAGCGAGGCCCACCGGGGGTCGACCTGGTCATGGTGGTGCTGCGGGTCGTCGGCGAGCAGGGCCCCACATTCGGAGCACAGCCCGGGACAGTCCCTGCGGCAGACCGGTTGGAACGGCAGTGACGGCACCACCGCGTCGCGGAGCACGGTCTCGAGGTCGACCAGGTCGTCCACGAGCTCGTACACCTCGTCGTCATCCTCCGCGACCCCCACCTCGTGGTGGTGCGCGGCGCGGTCGGGGTAGGCGAACAGCTCCTGGAAGGTCGTGTCCACCGGGTAGGTGGCCGGTTCCAGGCACCGCACGCAAGCCCCGGTCGCCGTGGCGCGGACCGTCCCGCTCACGAGGACCCCCTCGACGACCGACTCGAGACGCACGTCCAGCTCCAGCGGGGCTCCCGCGGGAATGGCGATGATCTCGGTGCCGATGGTGTCGGGCGCCTCTACCGTACGGGTGATCTCCTGCATCGTCCCCGGTCGCCGAAGCAGCTCCCGGGTGGTGATGACCAGCGGGTGGCGAGGGTCGAGGCGAGTCATGAGGTCACAGACGGTCGAGGGGCCGGGCCTCGTCCACGACGGATGAAGACCGACCTGCAAGGTTACCGGAGCGGGGGGACGCCCCCAAATCGCGCGGTATGCGTCCAGCTCCCGGTGAGCGCGGTGCCCTCCGCGAGGGGTTCAGACGCGGGCGTGCAGCGCCTCGTAGACCGCCTCCGGCACGAGGCCGCGGACGTCGCCGCCGTGGGCCGCGACCTCCTTCACCAGGGAGCTCGAGACGTGGCCGAAGCGGGGGTCGCCCGGCAGGAAGACCGTCTCGACCCCGCTCAGGTGGCGGTTCATCAGGGCCATCGGCAGCTCGTAGGCGAAGTCGGTGCCGCCCCGCAGCCCCTTGACGACCGCGGAGGCCCCCAGGTCACGGCAGACGTCGACGAGCAGGCGGTCGGCGAAGGTCTCGACGCGCACGCGCGGCACCCCCCGCAGGGCCGAGGTGAGCAGGGCGGCCCGCTCCTCGACGGGGAACGTCCCCTGCTTCAGCGGGTTGTAGAGGACGGCGACGACGACCTCGTCGAACAGCGTGACCGCGCGGGCGATGACGTCCACGTGGCCGTTGGTCACCGGGTCGTAGGAGCCGGGGCAGACGGCGCGCCGCCCGCCGACCGGTGTCCGCCGCTCGCGGCTCGGCCCGCTCGCGGGGGTGCTCGACGGCTCGCCGGACGGGTCGCTCATCGGATCAAGGTACCAACGCGTCCACACCGCTCCAGCGTGACCGACGCCGCGTCGTGGGCCGTCGGTCGAACGGATGGTTCCCATCGGGCAAACGGACATATCGGAGCCCTTGGGGATGGGGCGGTCAGGCGACCACGTCGGGTCCGGGGGCGTCGGCGAACCAGACCCGGGTCTCGCCGTAACGGCGCTCCTGGGCGGGCCCGAGACCGGCCGGCCAGCGCGGCTCCGGGGTCCGCGACGAGCGCTCGACGACGACGAGGGCGTCGGGCGCCAGCCATCCGTGTGCGAGCAGGAGGGCCAGCACGTCGGCGAGCGCGTCCTCGGTGAGGTCGTAGGGCGGGTCGAGGAGCACGAGGTCCATCCCCGGTGAGCCGGGCGGCCGGGGGCCGCCGAGCAGCACCCGCTCGACGGTGTCCTCCCGCACGAGGACGCCAGGGCGGGCCACGACGGCGGCGTTGGCGCGGGCCACGGCCGCGGCCCGGCGGTCGGACTCCACGAGCGTGACCGCCGCGGCCCCCCGGCTCGCCGCCTCGAGCCCGAGCGCTCCGGAGCCGGCGTAGAGGTCGAGCACGCGGGCGCCGGCCAGCACGTCGAGGTGGTCGAGCCGGGAGAACAGCGCCTCGCGCACCCGGTCGGACGTGGGCCGGGTGCGGGGGCCGACCGGGGTCTGCAGCCGACGGCCGCCGGCGACGCCGCCGATGATCCGGGTCACGGCCTCACCCGCGCTCCAGGTAGGCGGCCTGGTCCTCGTCGAGCCGCGCGGCGACGCGGGCCGCGAGGTCGGGGTGCCCGGCCAGGGTCGGGTCGGCGGACACGAGGGCCACCGCGTCCTCCCGGGCGTCGGCGATGACCTGCTCGTCCTTGGGGTTGCCCATCCGCAGGAAGCGCACGGACGAGCCCCGACCGCTCTGCCGGGCGCCGAGGACGTCGCCCTCGCGTCGTAGCTCGAGGTCGCGTCGCGCCAGGACGAACCCGTCGGTCGTGGCGGCCACCGCGTCGAGCCGCTCGCGGGCAGCGGTGCCCTCCTCGGCGTCGCTGAGCAACAGGCACAGCCCCGGCGCCGCGCCACGGCCGACCCGCCCGCGTAGCTGGTGGAGCTGGGAGATGCCGAAGCGGTCGGCGTCCATGACGACCATCACCGTGGCGTTGGGCACGTCGACGCCGACCTCGATGACCGTCGTCGCCACGAGCACGTCGATCTCGCCCGCGGCGAAGGCGCGCATCGTCGCCTCCTTGACCTCGGGGTCCAGGCGGCCGTGCAGCACCTCGAGCCGCACCGCGGACAGCGCCGGCTCGGCCCGCAGCCGCGCGATCATGGCGTAGACCCCCACCAGCTCCCGCGGTGCCGCGTCGTCGTCGGGCGGCTCGAGGTCGAGCTCGGGGTCGAGATCCAGGTCGGCGTCTTCCGCGGCGGAGCCGCGGCCGACGGCGAGGGGCACGCCCGACGGCATACCGGCCGCCTCGGGGTCGCCGATCTTCGGGCAGACGACGTAGGCCTGGTGCCCCTGGCGTACCTCCTCGGCGACCCGCTCCCACGTGCGCTGGACCCACCCAGGCCGGGACCCTTCCACGACGTGCGTGGTGATGTGCGAGCGCCCCTTCGGCAGCTCGCGCAGGGTGGAGGTCTCCATGTCGCCGAACACCGTCATCGCCACGGTGCGCGGGATCGGTGTGGCCGTCATGACGAGCAGGTGCGGCGGCGTGGAGCCCTTCTCGCGCAAGGCGTCGCGCTGCTCCACGCCGAAGCGGTGCTGCTCGTCGACGACGACGAGGGCGAGGTCCTGGAAGGCGACCCGGTCCTGGATGAGGGCGTGCGTGCCGACGACGATGCCCGCGTCGCCGGTCACGGCGTCGTTGAGGGCGCGGCGGCGAGCGGCGCTCGACTGGCTGCCGGTGAGCAGGGCCACCCGGGTGCCGATCGTGCTGCCGCCGAGCAGGCCGCCCTCGGCCAGGTCGCCGAGCATCGCCGTGATCGAGCGGTGGTGCTGCGCCGCGAGCACCTCGGTGGGGGCGAGCAGCGCGGCCTGCCCGCCCGCGTCTACGACAGCGAGCATCGCGCGCAGGGCCACGACGGTCTTGCCCGACCCGACCTCGCCCTGGAGCAGCCGGTGCATGGGCCGGCTCCGCGCCAGCTCGGCGGCCAGCACGGCCCCGATCTGCTGCTGGCCCGCGGTGAGCTCGAACGGCAGCCGCTCGTCGAACGCCGTGAGCAGGCCTCCCGGACGCGGCACCCGTGCCGTCGCCTGGAGGGCATCGATGCTCGCGCGGCGCTGGGCGAGGATCGCCTGCAGCACGAAGGCCTCGTCGTAGCGCAGCCGGTCGACGCCCTCGTCCGGGTCGTCGGCCAGGCGCGGACGGTGCACCCGCTCGAGCGCCTCGCGCCGGCCGAGCAGCCCGCGCCGTTCCCGGATGTCGGGCGTCAGCGGCTCGCGGACGTTCTCGACCGAGTCGAGCGCCACCTCCATCATCCCGCGGATCTTCAGCGAGCTGACCGTGCCGGTCTCGGAGTAGACCGGGATCGCGTGGTCGCGGTAGGCCTCGAGCCGGCCGCCGCCCGTCCCCTCCAGCTCGGCGTCCCAGCCGTCCTCGGAGCGGCCGAGGATCTCGTACTCGGGATGCGTGAGCTGCCACCGCTCGCGGAACCGCGAGACGGCCCCGACGAAGATGCCCACCGCGCCCGGGACCAGCTTCTGCTCGTGGCCCCAGGCCTTGAAGAAGGTGAGGTCGAGCTCGTGGCGGCCGTCGGTCAGCGTGGCCATGAGCATCTTCTGCCGCGGGTTGCGGCGCATCGGCTGGGTGCGGGCCGAGCGCACCTCGGCGACGACGAGGATGGTCTGCCCCTCGGTGAGGGCGGTCATGTCGGTGAGCGTGCGGGTGGAGACGTAGCCGCGGGGCACGTACTCCAGCAGGTCGCCGACGGTGTGCACGCCCTTGTTCTTCGTGAGCAGGGCCGCGGCCTTGGCGCCGGACACCTTCACCACCGGCGAGTCCTCGGTGAGCAGGGCCATCACCGCACCGTCATTCGACGCCCAGCAGGAGCGGGTAGAGGGGCTGCCCGCCGTAGAGCTGGGTGACCTCGAGGTCGCGGCGGGCCGCGCGCGCCCGCCGGGCGACGTCCTCGCCGAGCGCCGGCGTGGCGTCCTCCCCGGAGACGACGGTCAGCAGCTCGCCGCCGCTGGCCAGCAGCCGGTCGACGACCTGCACCCCGACGCCCGTGAGGTCGTCGCCGACGATGACGATGTCGCCGTCGACCACGCCGAGCACGTCGCCGGCCCGGCAGGGACCGCCCGACGTCAGCGCGTCCTTCGTCGCCACCGTGACCGCGCCGTGCCGGGTCGCGGCGGCCGCGCTGCTCATGGCCAGCACGTTGTCGGCGAGCGGGTGGTCGGGGTCGTAGACCGCCAGCGCGGCGATGCCCTGCACGGCGGTGCGGGCGGGGACGACCCGCACGTCGACGCCCTCCTCCGCTGCCACCCGCACCGCGGCGTTAGCGGCCAGGAGGGTGTCGCCGTCGTTGGGCAGCAGGATCACCGAGGCGGCGCCACTGGCCCGCACCGCCTCGAGGAACTGGCCGGCCGATGCGCGCCGCCGGGGCCCGCTGGGCACGACGTACGCCCCCGCACTGCGGAAGGCGCCCGCCAGCCCCTCCCCCGCGGCGCAGGTGACGACCGCCTGCGCGTCGGCGTCGGGACGGGCGGCCCGCTGGTCGCGGAAGTGGGTGACCCGGATCCGGTGCGGGCGCCCGGCCGCGATGCCCGCCTCGATCGCCGCCCCGACGTCGTCGACGTGGGCGTGCACGTTGTGCAGGTCGCCCCGCCCCACGACGAGCACGGAGTCGCCGAGGACGTCGAGGCGTGCCGTCAGCGTGGCGACCGCCTCGTCGGTGGTCTCGGAGAGCAGGAACATCACCTCGTACGCCGGTCCGCCCGGCTCGAGGTCGGCCGCCGGAGGGGGCGGCACGAGGAGCGAGGGATGAGCGGGCGCCGGGTGCGGGCCACCCCGCCGGCGCAGGGGGTCGTCCCCGGTCAGGGACGCCCCGCCGACGTCCCCGGTGACGACCCGTTCAAGCGACTCCAACAGCAGCACGTAGCCGGCACCACCCGCGTCGACGACGCCGGCCCGGGCCAGGCTCGGCAGCTGCTCCGGCGTGCGGGCCAGCGCCTCACGGGCCGCGTCGAGCGCGGCCGACACGACGGCATACAGCTCACCGCCGGAGTCGACGCAGCCGACGTGGCCGCGGCGGCGGCCGCCCGCGAGACGGAGAGGATCGTGCCCTCGACGGGGCGGGTCACGCTGGCCCAGGCCAGGGCGTCGGCGCGCTCCATCGCCGAGGCCAGCCCGGAGCCGTCGATGGCGGCGACCTCGGTGGCGGCCGCCTCGTCGGCGAAGCCGCGGAAGATCTGGCTGAGGATGACGCCGGAGTTGCCCCGGGCGGTGAGCAGCAGGGCGCGGGCGAAGAGGTCGGCCTCGGTGACCAGGTCGTCGTCGTCGAGCGGGCGACCGGCCTGGGCCCGCTCCTCGTACTCCGCCCGCGCGCCGTCGAGGGCCGCGTCGAAGGTGAGGAAGAGGTTGGTGCCGGTGTCGCCGTCGGGCACGGGGAAGACGTTCAGGGCGTCGATCTCGGCCCGGTGAGCGGCGAACGCGGCCCGGGTCACGACGGCCCACCGGCGCGCGGCGGCCGTGTCGAGCCGCACGAGCGTCGTCGACGGCACGGTCCCGGTCATGGGGCCGCTCCCTTCCTGCTCGTCGTCCCGCTCGTCGCTGGCGATCGTGCACGGCAGGCTACCGGCCGCCCCCACACCCCCGCTCGGGCACGGTTTTGGTCGCCCGCCCGTGGCTCGGCTATCCTTGGCAGGTTGCGCGGACCGGTCGCTGGCTCGTCCCGACCTCTGCGCCCCGTCTGCGTCACCACCGTTCCATCATGTTCACCCCCCTCAACTGTCTAGTACCAGGAGATCCACCGTGGCTGCCAACTGCGATGTCTGCGGCAAGGGACCGAGCTTCGGTCACAACATCTCGCACTCGCACCGGCGCACGAAGCGGCGCTGGAACCCCAACATCCAGCGGGTGCGCACGCTGGTCAACGGTGTGACCCCGAAGCGTGTCAACGTCTGCACGTCCTGCCTCAAGGCGGGCAAGGTCGCGCGCAGCGCCTGACCCCCCTCGACGCATACCGAGCCGTAGCGGCCGGTCACCTTCCCTTCCGGGAGGTGGCCGGCCGTTCCCGTTCGTGCTCTGGACCGCACCGGAATTCGTACCCGTGCCGCACGAACCGCAGCGTCAGCCGGCGAAGTGGTCCCACCCACGAGCCCCCTGCGGTATGCCGTCGAGCGTCACCCCGGCGCCCGCCACCACCCGCCCGAGCGCGCGGAAGCCGTCCGGCAGTGCCGCCCCGGCCGGGAACGTCGCGAGCAGCGAGTGCTCCTCGCCCCCGGCGAGCACGCAGTCCCAGGCGTCGTCGGCACCGAGAGCCGCACTGAGCCGGTCGACGTCGGGGGCGAGGGCCGATGCGGTGAGGTCGAGGCCGACCCCGCTCGCGCGGGCGACCCGGCCGGCGTCGCGCAGCAGCCCGTCGGAGAGGTCGATCATCGACGTCGCCCCGGCCGACGCCGCCGCGGGGCCGCGGTCCAGCGGGGGCTGCGGGCGGCGTTGTCGGGCCACGGCCTCGGGCAGCGCCTCCGGGCGACCCTCCTGCAGCAGCCGCAGGCCGGCGGCCGCCAGGCCGAGGGTGCCGGCCACCGCGACGACGTCGCCGGCCCGCGCGCCCGACCGCAGCACCGGCGTCCGCCCCTCCAGCGACCCCAGCGCGGTCACCGAGACGACGAGCGTGCCCTCGGGGGCCGACGACAGGTCGCCACCCACCACGGCGCAGCCCGCCCGCCGGGCGGCCAGGGCCAGGCCCGCGGCGAGGTCGAGCACCCAGGCAACCGGCGTCGCCGCCTCCATGACCAGCGTGACGAGCAGGGCCAGCGGTCGGGCGCCCATGGCGGCGACGTCGGCGAGGTTCTGCGCCGCCGCCTTGGCGCCCACGTCGACGCCGCTCGACCACGCGTCGAGCCAGTCGCTGCCGCGCACCATCGCGTCGGTCGTGGCGACGATGTCCAGGCGGCCGGCCGACCCACGAGGCCCAGGACGGCGGCGTCGTCACCGGGCCCGACACGCACGTCGCCCCGCACGCCCGAACCGGCCGAACCATCCGAAGCCCCTGAGGTCCCCGAGACGCCCGCCGCCGCGAGGATGGGGAAGACCTGCGCCAGCAGCTCGTCCTCGCCCAGGTCGGCGACCGTCGGCCGTGGTTCTCCCTGCACATCGCGCACGGTAGCGTCCTCCCTGGGCGCACCGCCGCGCCCGGTCTCCCGGGGCCTCCACGCCCCGGCCTACCAGCGGAAGAAGGTGTGCCCCAGGTGGTCCAGGCATACATCCTGATCCAGACCGAGGTCGGCAAGGCGGCAACCGTCGCCGAGGCCATCGCCAACATCTCCGGAGTCGCCCTCGCCGAGGACGTCACCGGCCCCTACGACGTCATCGCCCGCGTCGAGGCCAACACCGTCGACGAGCTGGGCAAGCTCGTCATCGCCAAGATCCAGGACGTCCCCGGCATCACCCGCACGCTCACGTGCACGGTGGTCCACGTCTGAGCGCTCCCCTGAGCGCACGGCCCCTCCCGCTGCGCATCGGAGCCGTGGCGCTCGCCGGCACGCTGGCGGCGCTGCTGTCCGGCTGCTCCCGGGCGGTCGCGGTCACGGTGCCGGCGCAGGCCGCCGACCCGGCCTGCGTGGCCGCGGCGGCAGCGTGGCCGGCGGACGTCTCCGGACGAGCGCCGACGGCCACCGACCCGAGCGTCCCTTCCGTCCGCGCGTGGGGCGACCCCGCGATCGTCGCCCGCTGCGGGGTGGCCGCCCCCGCCCCCACGACCGACGACTGCCTCACCGTCGACGACGTCGACTGGGTGGCCTCCCCCCTGAGTGACGGCACGCGCTTCGTGACCTACGGCCGCGCCCCCGCGCTCGAGGTCCTGGTGCCGAAGGGCCCGGTGCCCGAGGGGTCGCTCCTGCCGGCCTTCACCGCCGCGGCCCGCGCCCTGCCGGCGACCGGCCGGCACTGCACCTGACCGCCGACCTACGGCTCAGCGCAGCCCCGTGGGGCGCTCCAGCGCGAGCGTGATCAGCTCGTCGATGAGGGCCGGGTATGCCAGCCCGCTCGCCTCCCAGGCCCGGGGGTACATCGACGACGGCGTGAACCCGGGCATCGTGTTGATCTCGTTGACCAGCACCTCGCCCTCGTCGGTGTAGAAGAAGTCCACGCGGGCCAGGCCCTCGCAGCCTGCCGCCTCGAACGCCGTCACCGCCATGGCCTTGACCCGCTCGGCCACCTCCGGCGGCACGTCGGCCGGGCACACCAGGCGGACGTCGTCCTCGGCGAGGTACTTGGCCTCGAAGTCGTAGAAGGTGTGCTCGCCGACGACCACGGCCTCGCCGAGCTCGCTCGTGCGCGGGGGCCCACCGTCGCGCGCACCGAGCACCGCGCACTCGATCTCGCGGCCCTGCATCCCCGCCTCGACGACGACCTTGGGGTCGTGCTCGCGTGCCGTCTCCACAGCGGCGACGAGGCCGTCGCGCCCGTCCGCCTCGTCGACCCGGGTGATCCCCATGCTCGACCCGGCCCGGGCCGGCTTGACGAACACCGGCCACCCGAGCCGGCTGGTCTCGGCGAGCGCCGCCTCGCGGTCGTGCCGCCACTGCCGGTCGGTGATGACGACGTGGTCGGCGCTGGGCAGTCCGGCGGCGGCGAAGACGATCTTCATGAACGCCTTGTCCATCATCACGGCCGACGCGGTCACGCCCGACCCGACGTAGCGCACGTCGGCGAGCTCGAGCAGGCCCTGGATGGTGCCGTCCTCGCCGAACGGCCCGTGCAGCAGAGGGAAGACGACGTCGACCTCGCCCAGCTCGTGCGGAGGCTGGCCCGGCTCGAGCACGGTGAACGACCGGTCACCGGAGCCGAGGGGCACGACGACGCTGTGACCCGAGCCGTCGACCTCGGGCCGGCGGCCGGGGCCGAGCCGCAGGGGTTCGGGGTCGTCGGCGACGAGCACCCAGCGGCCGTCGCGGGCGATGCCCACCGGCACCACCTCGTAGCGGTCTCGGTCGATGGCCGCCAGTACGCTCGCCGCCGTCGAGCAGGAGACCGCGTGCTCGGACGACTGGCCGCCGAAGACGATCGCGACGCGGATCTTGCGGGGCGGGTGGGCGCTCATCGGCGATGACCCTATCCCGCCGGTAGCGTGGAGCCGGTGAGCCACCCAGCCGACGACGACCTCTCCCCCGCCAGCCTCGTCGTGGCCCTGGGCCGCCCCGCCCGGGTCCCGGGCGCCAGCGTCAACCCGCCGGTCGAGCTCACCTCGACGTACGGCGCGGCCCCCGGCGCGGTCGGCTACGGCCGCAACGGCAACCCCACGTGGACGGCGTTCGAGGAGGCCCTGGGGGCCCTCGAGGGCGGGGACGCGCTCGTCTTCGGCTCGGGCATGGGCGCGATCACCGCCGCCATGTCCCTGCTGCCTCCCGGTGGCACCGTCGTCGCGCCGCGCCACGCGTACAACCTCACGACCGCGCTGCTCGAGGACTACGCGAAGGCGGGGCACGAGGTGCGGTCGGTCGACATCGCCGACACGGCGGCCGTGCTCGCGGCCCTCGACGGCGCCGACCTGGTGTGGGCCGAGTCGCCGACCAACCCGATGCTGGAGGTCGCCGACCTGGCCACCATCTTCGCCGCGGCCCGGGAGCAGGGGGCCCTCTCGGTCTGCGACAACACCCTGGCGACCCCGCTTCTGCAGCAGCCCCTCTCGATGGGGTGCGACGTCGTCGTCCACTCGGTGACCAAGTACCTCGCCGGCCACTCCGACGTCGTCCTCGGCGCCGCGGTCACCCGCCGGCCCGACCTGCTCGCTCACCTCACCCGGCGGCGCACCCTGCACGGCGCTATCGCGGGGCCGATGGAGGTCTGGCTCGCGTTGCGCGGGCTGCGCACCCTGCACGTGCGCTTCGAACGGGCCTGCGCCAACGCCGCCGAGCTCGCCCGGCGGCTCCAGGACCACCCGCTGGTCGAGCGGGTGCGCTACCCCGGGTCGGGCGCGATGATCGCGGTCGAGGTGGCGGGCGGCGCCGCGGCCGCCGACGCGGTGGCGGCCGGCTGTCGCCTCTGGCGCGACGCGACCAGCCTCGGCGGGGTGGAGTCCCTGCTCGAACGGCGCCGCAAGTATGCCGCGGAGTCGCCGACGGTGCCGGAGAACCAGCTCCGCCTCTCGGTGGGCATCGAGGACGTCGACGACCTCTGGCGCGACCTGCAGCAGGCCCTCGACACCCTCAACGCCGCCGGACCCACGGACGCCGGCTGACCGCTACCTGACCGGCGGCCTACCGCCCCTCGGACTTCAGGCTGCGGGTCATCAGCTCGCTCACCATCTCCCGCGGCGTGACCCGGCCGCGCACCACGGCCACGACGGCGCCGACGATGGGCATGTCGACTCCGTGGTCGCGGGCCAGCTCGTGGATCGACTCGCACGACTTCACGCCCTCGGCGGTCTGGCTGGTCGCGGCCGTGACCTCGGCGACGTCCATCCCGCGGCCGAGCAGCTCACCGAAGGTGCGGTTGCGCGACAGCGGCGACATGCACGTGGCGATGAGGTCGCCCACGCCGGCCAGGCCCATGAACGTCGCCGGGTCGGCGCCCAGGGCGGCCCCCAGGCGGGCGGTCTCGGCGAGCCCGCGGGTGATGAGCGAGGCCTTGGAGTTGTCGCCCATGCCCATGCCGGCGGCCATGCCCACGGCCAGCGCGACGACGTTCTTCACGGCGCCGCCCAGCTCGATGCCGATGACGTCGTCGTTGGTATACGGCCGGAACCAGGGGGTGACGCAGGCCGCCGCCACGCGCTCGGCCGTCGCCTCGCGCACGCACGCGACCACACTCGCCGCCGGGTGCCGCTCGGCGATCTCCCGCGCCAGGTTGGGTCCGGACACGACGACGATGCGCTCGGGCTCGACCTCGCCCACCTCGGCGATGACCTCGCTCATCCGCTTCGTCGTACCGAGCTCCACGCCCTTCATCAGCGAGACGACGGCGGCTCCCCTGGGCAGGACGTGCGCCCAGCCGACGAGGTTGTTGCGCAACGTCTGCGAGGGCACGGCCAGCACGACGATGTCGGCGCCGTCGAGCGCGGCGACCGCGTTACTCGTCGCCCGCAGACCCGCCGGCAGCGTGATCCCGGGCAGGTAGACGTCGTTGTGGCCGGCGTTGACCGCGTCGACCACCTCCTGGCGCCGCCCCCACATGACCACCTCGGTGCCGGCGTCGGCCATCGTCGCGGCGAAGGCGGTGCCCCAGCTGCCCGTGCCGAGGACGGCGGCCCGCGTCGCCGTCACGACCGGCGCCGCTTGAAGTTGCCGATGTCGGGCTCCCCCGCGGTGCGCGGGTCGTGCGGCACCGCCGGGGCCACGCCGCCGCGAACTCCCTCGAGCAGCCTCGTGATCCGGGTCATGATGCGGGCCGTGGCCTCCATGAGCGTGGCGGTGTCGAGCGGCCGGTCGTAGAGGTCGGCCAGGTCGACGGCCGGCCCGGCGGTGACCTGCATCGTGTGCCGGGGCACCAGGTGGATGCCGCGCTCGTACGTCGGGAGGATCTCCTGGCCGCCCCAGTGCGCGATGGGGATGACCGGCTTGCGGGTCGTCAGGGCGACGCGGGCCGCACCGGTCTTGCCCACCATCGGCCAGAGGTCGGGGTCGCGGGTCAGCGTGCCCTCGGGGTAGATGACGACGCACTTGCCCGCCTCGACCCCCTCGACGGCCGCCCGGTAGGCGTCGACCGCCCGGCCTGACTTGCGGTAGACGGGCACCTGCCCGGAGGCGAGCAGCAGCCGGCCGAACACCGGGATCCGGAAGACCTCCTCCTTGCCGAGGAAGTACGGCACGCACCCGGCCTTGTAGAGGTAGTGCGCCACCGTGAACGGGTCGAAGTAGGAGATGTGGTTCGGCGCCGCCACGAAGCCCCCGCTCGTGGGCAGGTGCTCCCAGCCGGTCCACTCCTGCCTCGTCGTGACGTTGACGAACGGCAGCACGAGCGCCGCGGCGGTCCGGTAGGCGGGGCTGAGCCGGCCCCGGGGTCGCGCTGGTTCCACCTGCTGACCCTCCCGATGTCGCGGCCGCGCCGATCGCGGCCCCGTCATCCTCTCCGCCCGCCCTCCCCCGTGTCGAGCGGCCGGGCCGGGGGCTGGGAAACTGGGCGACGATGAGCAAGGCCCCCGACGACGACACGGCCCCAGGTACGCCGGGAGCCGGGGCGGCGTCGCGCCTCTGGACCTCCTGGAGGGTGGTGGTCCCCGTCAAGGGGGGACCGGCCGCCAAGAGCCGGCTGCGCGTCCCCGACGGGGTCGACCGCCTCGACCTGGCCACCGCGCTCGCGCTCGACACCGTGGCCGCCGCCGTGGCCGCGGTCGGCCCCGCCCACGTCACCGTGGTCACGTCGGACGCTCGCGTGGTCGCGGGCGTCGGACGGCTCGGCCCGGCCACCCTGGACGACCCCGGCCTGGGCCTCAACGCCGCGGTCGCCGCAGGTCTTCAAGGCCTGCAGGGTCTTCGGAGCGTAGGGACCGGCGAGCCGGTAGCGGTACTGCTCGGCGACGTGCCGGCCCTGCGCCCCGCCGAGCTGACCGTCGCTCTCATCGCCGCGCAGGCGTACCCGGTCGCCTTCGTCCCCGACGCCGAGGGCACCGGCACCGTCCTGCTGTTGATGGCCGCGGGCGACCCGGTGACGCCGCGCTTCGGGGCGGGGTCAGCGGCGGCGCACGAGGCCGACGGCGCGGTCCGCCTCGCACCGCACCTGCCCGGGCTGCGCCGCGACGTCGACGACGAGGCATCGCTGCGGGAGGCCCTGCTGCTCGGCGTGGGACGGCACACGGCCGCCCTGCTCGCCCACCTCATCACGCCGTCGGGCGGGGACCCCTCACGAGGGTGACGGCTAGGGTGACGACGTGCAGGCCAGCGTCCACGCGTTCGACGAGCCGACCGGTACCGGGAGCGTCCTGCTCGACGACGGCCGGGAGCGGTCGTTCACCTCGGAGGTCTTCTTCGGCAGTGGCCTGCGGCACCTGCGAGTCGGCCAGCGTCTGAGCATCGACCTCGACGGCGACGCCGTCTCCCGCCTGTGGATCGTCGGCATCGGCGACGGCGAGCCGATCCGCTAGCCGGACGAGCCCCGCAGGGACCGGAACGCAGGCGGGGCGGCCCTCCCGCAGGAGAGCCGCCCCGGATGGTGCGTCGACGTCGCCGTCAGCTGGTGGCCTTCTTCGCCGTCTTGCGGGCCGTGGTGGTGGTGGACTTCGCCGCCGCCTTGGCCGGAGCCGCCTTGCTCGCCGTCGCGCGCTTGGCCGGAGCCGCCTTGGCCGTCGTGGTCTTGGCGGTGGTGGTCTTGGCCGCTGTCGTCCTCGACGCCGCCCGAGCCGGAGCGGCCTTCGTCGTCGTCGTCGTCTTCGCCGGGGTCGCCTTCGTGGCCGTCTTCGCCGCGCCCGTGCTCTTGGCGGCGGTCGCGCGCTTGGCCGGGGTGGCGGTGGCCGACTTCGTCGCCGTCTTGGTGGCCGTCTTGGCCGGCGCGGCCTTGGCCGTCGTCGCCCGCTTGGCCGGTGCCGCCTTGGCGGTGGTGGTAGCGGTGGCGGTCTTCGCGGTCGCCGAGGCGCGACCCCCGGCGGCTGCGGCCTTCGGGAGCTTGCGCGGGTCGGCCACCATCTCCTTGAAGGCCGTACCGGCGCGGAAGCGTGGCACCTGGGTCTTCTTGATCTTCACCGTCGCACCGGTGCGCGGGTTGCGTCCGGTGCGAGCGGCGCGGGCGACCTTCTGGAACGTGCCGAAGCCGGTGATGCCGACCTTGCCGCCCTTGGCCACCTCACGGATGATCACGTCGAGCACGGACTCGAGCGCGTCGCTGGCGGCCTTCTTGCTGCCGAGCTTGGACTCGAGAGCACCGATGAGCTCTGCCTTGTTCACGTTTTCCCCTCCACAAGCCTGAGGGTCGGGCAGCCGCCCGACATTGAGTGCGGCCGGACCCATTCCGGCTCTAACCGAACGTTAAGCCCGATTCCGATACGAGTCCATCACCCTGACTCGCGAGATTCCCTTGTCCCGCAACAGATTTGCCCCAGGCACGGGTCCGGTCGAGTCCCGTGCGTCCCGCGTGCCCCACCGCGCGGCCCGGCCCGGAGCGGGTCGGTATGCGTTCCAGCCGCCGGCTTGACCGCGAAAAGCGTTGTCGCACAGCGGCATAGCCCACGTTCGTCCGTAGGGCACGGGTGCAGGCAACCGCACGCGAGCCGACCGGAATTCGGTCAACCCGCCGTCGGCGGCGAGTCAGACCGACGAGCGGGAACTCGTCTCCGCGACACGCGCATCCGGCGTGTCGAGCCGCTCCGTGGTGGGCTTCCAGGCGGGGCGGTGCTGTTCGAAGGCCGTGACGTCGGCCTCGTGGCGCAGCGTCAGGCCGATGTCGTCGAGGCCCTCCAGCAGCCGCCAGCGGGTGTAGTCGTCGACCCGGAAGGGGGCGACGATCTCGCCGGCGACGACGGTGCGGCCCACGAGGTCGACCGTGACCTCGGCCCCGGGGTCGTTGTCGAGGTACTTCCAGATGAGCTCGACGTCGTCCTGGGCGACCTGGGCCGTGAGCAGGCCCGCCTTGCCGCTGTTGCCGGTGAAGATGTCGGCGAACCGCGAGGAGATGACGACCCGGAAGCCGTAGTTCATCAGCGCCCAGACGGCGTGCTCCCGGCTGGAGCCCGTGCCGAAGTCGGGGCCGGCGACGAGCACCGAGCCCTGCGCGTACCGCGGGTTGTTGAGGACGAACGACGGGTCCTTGCGCCAGGCGCTGAACAGACCGTCCTCGAAGCCCGTGCGGGTCACCCGCTTGAGGTACTCGGCCGGGATGATCTGGTCGGTGTCGACGTTGCTGCGGCGCAGGGGCACACCGATGCCGGTGTGCGTGCTGAAGCTGTCCATCAGGCCTCCACCAGGTCGGCCGGGGAGGAGAGCGTGCCGCGCACCGCCGTGGCCGCCGCGACGAGCGGGCTCACGAGGTGGGTGCGGCCGCCCTTGCCCTGCCGGCCCTCGAAGTTGCGGTTGGACGTCGACGCGCTGCGTTCCCCCGGGGCGAGCTGGTCGGGGTTCATGCCGAGGCACATCGAACAGCCGGCGAGCCGCCACTCGGCGCCCGCCGCGGAGAAGATCTGGTCGAGGCCCTCGGCCTCGGCCTGCAGGCGCACCCGTGCCGACCCGGGGACCACGAGCATGCGTACGCCGTCGGCGACCCGGCGGCCCTGGATGACCTCGGCCGCGGCCCGCAGGTCCTCGATGCGCCCGTTGGTGCAGGAGCCGAGGAAGACGGTGTCGACCTTGATGTCGCGCATCTGCGTGCCGGGCTCGAGACCCATGTAGGCCAGGGCCCGTTCGGCCGCCTGCCGGTCGCCCTCGTCGGCGAACGACTCGGGGTCGGGGACGCTCTCCGAGAGGGGCAGACCCTGGCCGGGGTTCGTCCCCCAGGTGACGAAGGGGGTGAGCGCCGAGCCGTCGAGCTCGATCTCGGTGTCGAAGGTCGCGCCGTCGTCGGTGCGCAGGGTGCGCCAGTCCTCGAGCGCCCGGTGCCACTCGGCCCCCTGCGGGGCGTGCGGCCGACCCTGGAGGTAGGCGAAGGTCGTGTCGTCGGGGGCGATCATGCCGGCGCGGGCACCGGCCTCGATCGACATGTTGCACACCGTCATCCGGGCTTCCATCGACAGCGCCTCGATGGCGGGCCCGCGGTACTCGATGACGTGGCCGCTGCCCCCGCCGGTGCCGATCTTGGCGATGACGGCCAGGACGATGTCCTTGGCGGTGACGCCCGGAGCAAGCTCACCGCTGACGGTGACCGACATGGTGCGGAACGGCTTGAGCGGCAGGGTCTGGGTGGCGAGCACGTGCTCGACCTCGGAGGTGCCGATCCCGAGCGCCAGGGCGCCGAACGCCCCGTGGGTCGAGGTGTGGCTGTCGCCGCAGACGACGGTCATCCCCGGCTGGGTCAGGCCCATCTGCGGTCCGACCACGTGGACGATCCCCTGGTCGATGTCGCCCATCGGGTGGAGCGGCACGCCGAACTCCGCGCAGTTGCGCCGGAGCGTCTCCACCTGCGTACGGCTCACCGGGTCGAGAATGGGACCCGGAGTCGTCGGGACGTTGTGGTCCTCGGTGGCGAGGGAGAGGTCGGGTCGGCGCACGCCGCGTCCGGCCAGGCGCAGGCCGTCGAACGCCTGCGGGCTGGTGACCTCGTGGATCAGGTGCAGGTCGATGTAGAGCAGGTCGGGCTCGCCCTCCGCGCGGCGCACCACGTGGGACTCCCAGACCTTCTCGGCCAACGTTGCAGTCACCCTCGACCTCCCACCCTCTTGAGCATCGCCGAACAGGGTGTCCCACATCTGGCCCCGTGGAACTTGCGTCTCAGGCAATGAGACGTCAATATCAGTGCATGGACAACTCCAGTGGGGTCGGCGTGCTCGACAAGGCCGCTACCGTGCTCAGCGCCCTCGAGGCCGGACCCGCCACCCTCGCGCAGCTCGTGGGCTCGACCGGTCTGGCCCGTCCCACGGCGCACCGGCTCGCGGTCGCCCTCGAGCACCACCGCCTCGTGACCCGTGACATGCAGGGCCGCTTCGTCCTGGGTCCGCGCCTGGGTGAGCTGGCCTCCGCCGCCGGCGAGGACCGGCTGCTCGCGGCGGCCGGCCCGGTGCTCGGAGCGCTGCGTGACCACACGAACGAGAGCGCCCAGCTCTTCCGCCGCCAGGGTGAGCAGCGCATCTGCGTCGCGGCCGCCGAGCGGCCGGTCGGCCTGCGCGACAGCATCCCTGTGGGGTCGAGCCTCACCATGCTGGCCGGCTCCGCCGCCCAGATCCTCCTCGCGTGGGAGGAGCCCGACCGGCTGCACCGGGGCCTGCAGGGGGCCAAGTTCAACGCGACCGCCCTCTCGGCCGTGCGGCGCCGGGGCTGGGCGCAGAGCGTGGGCGAGCGCGAGCCGGGCGTCGCCTCGGTGTCGGCGCCGGTGCGCGGCCCGTCGGGGCGCGTCGTCGCTGCGGTGTCGATCTCGGGCCCCATCGAGAGGCTCTCCCGGCAGCCGGGACGCCTGCACGCCGCCACGGTGGTCGCCGGCGCCAACAAGCTGACCGAGGTCCTGCGCCGGGCGCAGAACACCCACCACGCCTGAGCAGGCTCGGCTGGACCCGTCCCGCACGACCGCGCCGGGGCCAACGGGAAGATCACGATTTGTTCAAGGGCTCGTGTGGGAGCCCCGTCGGTCGCCGGGCGGGCATACCGTGATGACGCCCTCGGTCGAGCGGCACGGACGCCAGGGGGAGCACGGATGGTACGCGCAGTGGTCGTCGTCGGCCTCGCGGTCGGAGCGCTGTCGCTCACCGCGTGCGGACCGGCCTCGGTCGGCGGAGCAGGGGCCATCGCGACACCCACCACGAGCGCCGCGAGCACCACGAGCCCGGCGAGTGACGCCGCCGCCGCGACCTCCACGCCGTCAACGAGTGCGCCCGCCAGCACCACCACGGCGGCGAGCCCCACCACCACGGCGCCCCCTCCCACGACCGCTGCTCCCGCAGCCGCCCCGGCCTACGTGATGACCGCGGGTAGCAAGAGCGACCAGGTGCGCGAGCTGCAGTCGCGGCTCAAGCAGCTGGAGTGGTACGACGGCGACGTCACCGGCACCTACGACGACCCGACCACCGCCGGGGTGCGCGGGTTCCAGAGCAAGCGCGGCATGTCGGAGACCGGGTCGGTCGACGCTGCGACGTGGGCGAGCCTCACCGGGATGACCCGCCAGCCCACCGACGACGAGATGCACAACCGCTTGACGCCCGGCCCGGCGCTGCTCAAGCAGGGCTCCACCGGTGCCGCGGTGCGCGACCTCCAGGCCCGGCTGAAGCAGATCGGCTGGTGGAGCGGCGACACCAGCGACCAGTACGGCCCCACGACGGCGCAGGCGGTCAAGAGCTTCCAGACCAAGCGCGACATCCCCGTGACGGGCGAGGTCGACCAGCGGACCATCGACAAGCTCAACGCGATGACCCGCCAGCCCACGAGCGACGAGCTCAACAACGTCAAGCCCGCCCCCGCCCCGGTCGTGGTGCCGGCGGCGGGCCTCGACCCGCGGTGCATGACCGGCCGGGTGCTGTGCATCAGCAAGGCCACCCGCAGCCTCACGTGGGTCATCGACGGACAGCCGCAGATGAAGCTCGACGTGCGCTTCGGGTCGGAGAACAACCCCACCCGCGAGGGCGTGTTCAGCGTCTACATCAAGTACCGCGACTGGACCTCGACGCTGTACGGCTCGAAGATGCCCTACTCGATGTTCTTCAGTGGCGGCGAGGCCGTGCACTACTCCTCGGACTTCGCGGCCCGCGGGTATGCCGGTGCCTCGCACGGCTGCGTCAACGTGCGCGATCTCGCGGGGATCGCGTCGCTCTTCGACCAGGTCAACCTCGGCGACAAGGTCGTCGTCAGCTGACCTCGCTGCGTCGCGCGGCTCCGGGCGGGGCTCAGGCCCCGCTCGCCGCGGCGCGCAGCCGCGCATACCGCTTGGTGCTCGGTACCGGTACCGATGTCGTGGCCTCGGCGAGCCCCATCGGCGGGCACCCCACGTAGACGCTCTCGTGCGCCCCAGCCGGCACGGCGTAGGTCTCGTGCCAGATGCCGACGACGCCCGCGGCCTTGCGGGCTCGGGCGTTGAAGGCGCTCCAGGCGGGGCGGTGCTCGTGGTCGCTCGCCCCGGCGTACCGGTAGATGTCCTCGACGCTGCGCCAGTACTGCACGACGGTCACGCCGCGGCCGCCGAGGAGCGTGCGCGCGCCGAGGAACCCGAGGTCCTCGGCCTCCCCCGCCGCGGCGGCCGCCTTGTTGCGGTAGAGCTCCGTGAGCATCTTCGGCATGGCGAGGAACGGGGGCAGCCACTGGTCGGGGCGGCTCAGGCGGTTGAAGCGCATCCCGATGAGGAACACCCCGATGGGCGCGTCGTGCTCGTGGGTCGTGCGGGCGGGGCGGACGTCGGCCATGATGGTCTCCTTGGATAGTTCGACTCTCCTATAGTGGATAGTATTACTCTCCAATGTCAAGGAGGGATCGATGAAGCTGTCCGAGCTCAGCGCCGAGACCGGGGTCGCGCCCGCGACGATCAAGTTCTACCTGCGCGAGGGACTGCTCCCTCCGGGTGAGCGGCTCAGCGCGACCCGTGCCGACTACGCCCCCGCCCACGTCGAGCGCCTCCAGCTCGTGCGCGCCCTGGTCGACGGCGCGCGCCTGTCCCTCGACGACGTCCGCCGCGTGGTCGACGCCCTCGACCATCCGCCGGAGTCGAGGCACGAGCTGCTCGGCATCGCCCAGGCCGCCATCGACGGGCCGGCGCCGCAGGTCGAGGTGTCCCACGCCACCTGGGCCGCCCTGGCCGCCCTCGGGTGGGACGGCTGCGCCCCGCAGGGCGTCACGCATCTCCAGGCCGCCCTCGACACGGCCGCGCGGGCCGGCGTCGCCGTGTCCCCGGCGCGGCTGCGGGTCTACGCACAGGCGATGGCCGACGTGGCAGTGGCCGACCTCGACGGGTTCGCCGACGACCCCCGGCGGCAGGAGCCGGCGGGCGCGGTGCACTACGTGGCGGTGGGCACGGTCGTCACCGACCCGGTGCTCGTCGCCCTCCGCCGGCTCGCCCAGGAGCACGAGAGCCGGCGCCGGTATGCCAGCGGTCCGGACGAGGAGCGCCGCCCCTGACCGGGATGCCTGGGGCACGATCGTCACGCCCCGGGCACGATATGTCGTACGCGCACCGTCACGGTCGTGCCCGCGGCCGGGTCACGAACGATCGCGCCCGTGGTCCTCTCGGATCGGTCGGCGGAAGATCGCGGGGTCCGGGTCGGCCATGACAGGAGGCTGAAGGTCCGTCGGCTCTGACGGCGCGGCGCCGAGCGGAGTCGCCAGGTCGGCATCCGGCTCGACCGTCGGCGCCGACGTCGGAGACCGAAGGGGTGCGAGAAGGCGCACCGAGCCGGCGACCGCGATGACCGCACTGGCGGCGAGAAGCCATACACTCCAGCCCAGCTCACCCTCCGGTCGCTGCTCGCCCCCGCCGAACACGCCGCCGGGCGGGGACGGCCGCATCGCGGCCCCGTACGCCAGCAGCTGGCATACGGCGATCGCCCCCAACGCTCCCGACGCCACCGGACCGCCCACGGACGTCAGCAGGGCCACCAGGACCGAACGTGGCCGCACCCCGAGGACGACGACGGACACGACGGCGGCCAGCAGCACCACGACGCACGGCAGGACCGCCGCGGCGTAGTTCGGGCCTCCGGGCACCTGGAAGCTCAGACCGGCGCCGTTGGTCGTCGTGGTGGACCCACCCCAGGCGCCGAAGGTCGTCACGGCATACGTCGCCGGCTGGCTGGGGTCGAGGTTGCTCACCAAAGGGGCCCGCACCTCGTACACCGGGAACCACGACGAGCCCGCAGCCGTCGCCGCCGCCAGCGCCCACAAGGCGCCGGGTCGGGCCTGTCGTCCGGTCACCTCGTCACCGACCACTCATGCGCAGAGTCTCTCCGGGCGCCTTCCGCGCCCGCAACCGAGGTCGGCGCACAGCACGCGCCGCGGCGTCGAGCTCCCGCGACCGTGGACCCTGCCGCTCAGGACCGCTGAGCCCTAGGGTCGGTGGGGTCCACCCTCACAGGGGGTTCGGAGAGCCGATGGGACAGCGGTATGGGCGGGATCCGATCACCACGGTAGGCCCTCCGGCTTCCGCGAGCTGGGCGCGAAGTTCGGGTGGGCCCAGCCCGACGACAACCCCCGACCGTCCCGGTGTGGCGTCCACACGATGCCGGAGCGGTCACTGGCGGAGACCCTCGTCAGCCCCGAGCGGCTCGAGCTCCACTGGTCCCGCCCGGACCGCACGTACGTCTTCGCCATCGTGGACGCAACCTTCCGCAACAACAGCCTGACCCCCACCCAGGCGGCGTTGCCCACGCTCGAGCAGCTCGAGGCCTTCGTCATGGATCGTCGGCTGGTCCTGCCCTGAAAGGGTGAGAGCCAGCTGGTCGTCGGGCGTCGCTCGGGAGTACTTCTCCGAGTACTTCGCCGGGCTCGACCGGCGGCGCCGACACGCCGGAGGCCGCAACGAGGAGGGTCTGCGCGTCCTCCTATCCCGACCCGGCTACCCGTCCGGTGCGTGGTCGTCTGGCTCAACCGCACCCACGGCGCAGGCCAAGACCACGCGGCTCATTCCCGACTCGCGGGTGTTCGACGCCGAGAAGGTCGCCGAGACGCTCATGGAGAACGTCCAGGCTCGCGCGGCGACCGTGACGGAGCCGGTCGACATGTCCATGGCGGTGTCTGAGCGCGTGCGCTCAACTCACACGAGTTCGTCGAACGGAGCCCCGGCCCGACGAAGCGCCTCCTCGTAGCGCGCCTCTTGGCGCGTGAATGCTCGCCGATCCCAGAGGCCAGCAGGGGAACGGCCTACGAGAATCATCGAGACCTCGAGAAGTCACCTCGGTCACGACGCAACCCTCCTCCCCGCGTCGTCGGTGATGGCCAGCGGATGCCGGTGCCTTTCTGGAATGCAGGGTTCGCCGGGGCTGGTCGTGCCGCGCTCACGGCTCTCACAGGCGGCTGGTCCTGCCCGACCCCAAGGTCGGGCCCGGGCAGGGACCGATGACGGCCCTTCGCGTGGGCCTGACGTGAGGTGGTGTGGCTGACGGACGGGGAAGGTCAGACCAGCGATGCGCACTGGCCGGTCGCGTTGCGACCGACGTGGTTGTGTTCGCCGGGGATGAAACCACCGGAAACGCCGGGCTTCAGCCCGAAGCATGTGAGGTTTCGGCCCACGGTGTTTTCCACGACCGCGACGGTCCGGCCCGGGTCGCCGGGGTCGGTGGCGGTGATGTTGGTCAACGTCAGGTTGCCCCCGACCCTGTTGAACTGCACACCGAGCCAGTCAGCTGTCACCCCGGCGATGGTGAGGTTCCCGCCGATCGTGTTGCCTTTGATCGACCAGGGGATACCGTCGCCTCCTCCGGTCAGCGTGACGTTCCGGTGGACTGTCACCTGTCGCAGCAACACCGTGTTCGCGTCGGTGGCCGTGACGTTCCCCCCGACCGTGATGACGGTGTGCCCGGCTGGTTCTGCGGCGCAAGGCACCCCGGCGAACCTCCCGATGAAGTTGGTGGGTTGGCAACCCATGCCCAGGATCGAGCCGGGACCGGCGGTGACGTTGACCGACCGTGATCGTGGAGGGTGCACTCTGCGCGTCGAGGACTGCACCATTCGCGACGTCGATATTGCCCACGACGTGGATCACGGCATCCGTCTGTATGCCGCACTGGCCGGCCACCGTGATGCTGCCGTAGTCGCCGGATGGAATCAGACCACCGGTGCAGGTGTACGCCGTCGGTGTCGGGCTGGCCACCGCAGCCATGACCGATCCACCCGTGATGGCGATGGCGCCCACAAAGCCTAGTGCGCCTCGCACCGCGAGACGCCGCTGTCCCTTGTACATGGGCATGACCCTTCTTTCGCGGGCCCCTCTCCCCGGCGCCGGATGGAGCCCGGTCTACACCCAACGCAGGACCGCGTGGGCCGTTATCGGAGTCCTCCCAGTGAGGGCTGATGCCGTGCTAACGGGAGGGACACTGCCCTGCCGCGGCGAAAGACCAGCCGCGAGCGGGACAGACGCGGGGCCACTGTCATCTGTCCGGAACGTCTCTGCAACGACGGGGCCGCCCCTCGTCCGGGGGTCAGGTGCTCTCGGGCTGGGGGGAGGGAGCGGGCCGGGTCGTGCGTGGCGCGGGGGGCGTGGTGGGGGGGACCGGAACAGTGATCGTGGGAAAAGCGGTCTTGGTGGTGCGCGGGGTAGTGGGGGTCGTCGGTGCGACCGTGGGAGCGGTCGGGACCGTGGGACGGGGCGGGGCCGTGGGAGGGGGCAGGGCCGTGGGAGGGGCCGGGGCCGCGGGAGAGGTTGGGGTGACCGTTGAGGCGGGGACGGATTCGGGAGGACTCGAACCCGCGCTGACCGTGGCCCGCGGAGGAGGCTTACCTGCTCCGGCAGTGGACCGGGGCCGAGGCGTGACGGTCGAGGAGATGGTCGGCTGCTCAGCCGGCGGCAGGGTGACGGTCTCGCTGACCATGGCCGTGGTGGTCGAGGAGGAAGTGGGGGGTTGCACCATCGCCTCTGCCACTGGTGACGCGGCTGTCGACGTACGGACGGCCGGGAGGGTGACCACGACGTGCTGGGACAGCGCGGTCATCACCCAGAACAGGGCGCCCACCACAAAGACGCCGGCGAGTGTCAGTCCCAGCCCGACGGCGACGGCGGGCCTGGTCTCGTGATCACTGTGTCTTGAGCTCATCACTGTCGTCCATCGATATATTGCGACATTCCGGTCTAGCGCCCGAGCGTAGCCAGACTTGGGAGAAGCCGCCCTCTCTTTGGTGAGCGTCTGGTTCTCTGGACGAGAACTGTTGTCAGCCGGCCGGTGGAGAGTCTTCGGCTGCCTCGGAGCCGATTGGACCGATCGATCAGGAAGAACGGGCCTGTCCACGTGACCCCTGGACACGGACCTCTCTGGGCTGCCCCCGACCGGCAACGACGTGGGCACCGTCGGCCGGTTCGACAACCAGCCCTACGGCCGTGCGATGTGCGTCGGTACGAGAGAGACTGAACCAGCCGGCAGCCGTCGTCGTCTCCCAAGGAGCGCCGGGACAACACCCCGGCCTCCGTCGACGAAGGAGTCGTTCTGATGATCACACCCCGCCGTGCACTGGTTGGTGGCGCCCTGGCCCTTGCGTGCGGCGCTGCCGTCGTCGCCGGTGCCGCTCCGGCCTCGGCCCAGACCACGGCCTACCCGGCCGCCTTCATGGACACCCAGCAGGAGGGCGGGGTGCCGGATACGGGAGCCTCGGGCATCTTCAGCTTCCGGATCAAGGACGGCCAGCTCTGTTACACCCTGGTGGTACGCCACCTCACGGCGCCGGCCGTGGCCGGGCACATCCACCAGGGGGTGGCCGGTGTCAACGGGCCTGTCGTCATCCCCCTCGTGGTGAAGCCGGCCAAGACGTTCGCGGAGATCACCTGCGTGACGCCGACGGCGCCGGGGATCCTCGACAAGATCGCGGCCGACCCGTCCGCGTTCTACGTCAACGTCCACGACGCCACCTACCCCGGCGGCGAGATCCGCGGTCAGCTGCGGTAGTTCAAGCCCGGCTCAGCACCTCTGGGGTGGACACGTCGAGGATGGGTGAGCTCGGGCGGACGCCCCGGGCTCACCCATCCCGGCCAAGGCGGCCCCGGCCGCCTCCAGCCCGACCACCCTTTCCACCGGGCGCTGCGGGTCCTACGCGCCCACTGCGAACGAGGTCGAGCAGCCCTGGGTCGTCGTGCGCCTGCCTGGAGACGACGGGATGCGCCGGTCCGGCGGTCTTCAGTCGAGAAAGACTCGACGCTGCGTGCCTGGAGTCATGTCGGTGCGCCATCGCTGCCGCCGGCACCCGACTCAACAAGCGCTCACCGGCACGAGCGATCAGGAAAGAGCGGTCGATCGGAGCGGCGGACCTGGGTGCGTCTCACGAGGCCGAGGAGTCATCGCACCGGGGCCGTCTGGCTACGCCGCCTCGACCGCGGCGGCAATGGCCTCGGCCAGGTCGCCGACCTGTTCGTCAGTCATGACGAACGCCGGCGAGATCTGGATGCCGCCTGCCCCCACGGCCCGGGTCGCCACGCCGTGGGAGCGCAGCCGCTTGGCCAATGCCATGGCCGCCGGTGGGTCGGCCAGCTGCACGGCCGCGAGCGCCCCTGTGCCACAACGCACCTCGACGACGCCGTCGAGATCAGCCAAGGGACGGAGTCGGTCGGCCAGCGTCGTCTCGAGCCGCGCCGCCTCGTCGAGCAGCCCCTCCCGCTCGATGATGTCGAGGTTGGCCATGGCGACCGCGGCCGCGGTCGCGTGACCCGAGTACGTGTAGCCGTGCCGCAGCCACGTCCCCCGAGCAGGGCCGAAGAACGGCTCCCACACCCGCCGGGCGACGAGCACCGCGCCCATCGGCGCATACCCGGAGGTGAGCCCCTTCGCGCACGTGACCATGTCCGGCTCCAGCCCCAGCTTCGCCGAGGCGAACCACGCACCGCCGATGCGCCCGAAGCCGGTGATGACCTCGTCGGCCACGAAGAGGACGTCCAGCTCGGTGCAGAGCTTGCGGACCCCGGCCAGGTAGTCCGGCGGCGGCGGGTAGACCCCGCCCGCCCCGATGACCGGCTCACAGAAGAAGGCCGCGACCCGGTCGGCGCCGACCCGCTCGATCGTGGCGCGCAGGTCCTCGACGTCGTCCCACGCCACCGTCTCGGTGTCGGGCACGAGCACGCCGTAACCCTCGGTGTTGCCAGGGATGCCGCCGAGCGCCGTTCCGGCGTAGTGCATCCCGTGGTACGCCTTCTGCCGGCCGATGATCACCGTCTTCTCCGGATGCCCGGCCTCGACCCAGTAGCGCCGGGCCAGCTTGGCGGCGGTATCGATGGAGTCGGAGCCGCCGCTGGTGAAGAAGACCTTGCTGCCGGGCACCGGGGCGATCCCCGCCAGCCGCTCGGCCAGCTCGATCGTCGGCCGGGTCGTGTAGTCGCCGAAGGTGCTGTAGGCCGCGATCGTCCGCATCTGGGCGGCGGCGGCCTCCGCGATCTCCGCGCGGCCGTGGCCGACGTTGGTGAACCAGAGACCGGCGGTGGCGTCGAGGTAGCGCGTCCCGGCCTCGTCGGTGACGTGCGCGCCGTCGCCGCTGACGATGACGAGCTCACCGTCCTGCTCGACGGCGGCCATGTCGGAGAACGGATGCCAGAGCGAGCCCATGGCGGCGACGCTATCGCGGGCCCGGCCACTCGCCCGCCCCGGCCGCGGCATAGTCTCGAACCGGCATACGGAGCACAGGTGGTCACGTGAGGTCAAAGACGCAAGGGAGCGGAGAGCGATGGCGCTGAAGATCGGGTACAAGGCCTCGGCGGAGCAGTTCGCCCCCCGGCGGCTGCTCGACTACGCGGTGCTCGCCGAGCAGGTGGGCCTCGACAGCGTCTGGATCAGCGACCACTTCCAGCCGTGGCGCCACCACGGGGGCCACGCGCCGTTCTCCCTGGCCTGGCTGGCCGCCGTCGGCGAGCGCACTGAGCGGGTGCAGCTCGGCACCTCGGTGATGACGCCCACGTTCCGCTACAACCCCGCCGTCGTCGCGCAGGCGTTCGGCACCCTCGGCTCGCTCTACCCCGGCCGGGTCGCCCTCGGCGTCGGCACCGGTGAGGCGCTCAACGAGGTCGTCGTCGGCTCGGTCGGCGCCCACGGCGAGGTGCAGGAGTGGCCGGAGTTCAAGGAGCGGTTCGGTCGCCTGCGCGAGTCCGTGGCCCTCATGCGCGAGCTGTGGTCCGGCGACCGGGTGAGCTTCGAGGGCGACTACTACTCGACGACCGACGCCACCGTCTACGACAAGCCCGACCAGCCGGTCCCCGTCTACGTCGCCGGTGGCGGGCCTCTCGTGGCGCGGTACGCCGGGCGCACCGGTGACGGGTTCATCTGCACCTCGGGCAAGGGCGCCGAGCTCTACACCGACAAGCTCCTGCCCGCGGTCGACGAGGGGCTCGAGAAGGCCGGTCGCGGCCACGACGACATCGACCGGATGATCGAGATCAAGCTGTCGTGGGACTCCGACAAGGAGAAGGCCGTCGCCAACTGCCGCTTCTGGGCGGCCCTGTCGCTCACCGCGGAGCAGAAGCACGGCACGAGCGACCCGCTGGAGATGGAGCGCCTCGGCGACGCCCTCAGCGACGAGCAGATCGCCTCACGCTGGATCGTCTCCGACGACCCCGAGGAGGTCGTGGCCCAGGTCAAGCCCTACGTCGACTGGGGCTTCGACCACCTCGTCTTCCACGGCCCGGGCGACGACCAGGAGCGCTTCCTCACGACCTTCGCCGACCGCATCCTGCCCGGACTCCGCGCCCTCGGCTGAGCCGCTAGGGCTGAGCCGCTCGGCTACGGCGTGACCCCGAGCACCGTCTCGGCGGTGTCCCAGCGGTTCGCGACCGCGTCCTGGGCGGCCGCCAGGGTCACCTCACCCGAGCAGACCGCCCGGTTGAGCCGCGACTCCACGCCGTCCTTGGCGTTCGTGCCGCCGGTCGCGCGCCGGTCGTACTGGTGCGGGTCACCGACGTTGGGCTCGGGCCACAGGTTCTGGGCACTGCTCGCACCGCCGAGCCCCAGTGGCACGAGGTGGTCCAGCTCCAGGCTGGAGCTGCTGACGGTCGTGGCGTAGGCGGCGCGAGCCACCTTCTTGTAGGCGTCGGTGACGGCCTGGGGCGGGCGGACCGAAGCCGTGTAGCCCCCGGGGCGGCAGAGGGTCTGGCCGAGGTTGGCCTGGGTCACGCTCGGGTCGACGGCGCCGGGCGTACATCTCGGGTCGGGCAACGGGGCCATGGTGGTGCCCCCGTAGTGGCAGGTGCCGGGGCCCGGTACCGGACCGTCCACCGACGTCCCCCGCCAGCCCGGCCCGTCAGCGACGATGGGTCCACCACCCGCGGTATGCGTCGGGGTGGGGGACGCCGGCTGCTGACACGCCGCGACGAGCGCCGTCAGGCTGACACCCACGCCGATCGCCACCGCCCGCCCACGGATCCGAGCGAGCCCTACAGCCGGGCTCACGCGATCGCCGCACGGAAGCGGTCGACCGGGTCGTGGTCGTGGTAGACCCGCTCGGTCGCCTCGATGTGGTCGAGGAAGCGCTGGTAGGTCGCCGCTGCCCGGAGCTGGGCGACCGGCTCGAGCATCTCGGCCGCCCGCGCCGGGTCGCTACCCGGCACGAGGAACGACCACCGCGACTGCCACGACGACCGCCCCGCCGTCGACAGCGCCGCGGTCGGCAACCCGTCCGTGAACGCCCGGAGGTCGAGCGCGGGGTTGCCCACCCCGACGTCGGCCCAGTCCAGCAGTGTGAGCTGCGAGCGGTCCCACCGCCAGTTGCCCGGGTGCGCGTCGTTGTGGACGAGCGTGTCCGGGAGCCCGCACGCCTGCGCCTCGGCCAGGCGTCGCGGCAGGTCCGTCACCAAGGCCTCGAGCGCGCGTCGTTCGGCGACGGAGAGGCTGGCGACGACCTCTGCCCGTTGCACCACGCCCTCGACCGCCGCCAGCAGGGCCGGTGCCCGCAGGTGGGCGGCGCCCACGGCCAGCAGGTGCCCGACATCGCCGACGAGCGCGTGCTGGACGTCGACGAGACGGGTCGCCATCGCAGTCAGCACGTCCACGTCGTCGAGCCCGAACTGGTCCTCGCCCGCGACGTGGTCCATGAGCACGAGCCGGCGGCCCGGGTCGTGGGCCAGCACCGTGGGCGCCAGCAGGGGGTCGACCGCGTGGACGCGGGCCATGACGCCGGCCTCGTCGGCGAGGAACGGCGGGGTGGCCTTGACCCAGACGTCGCCGCTGTCCGTGGGAGCGCTGAGCAGCAGCGACAGGTTCCACGTCTTGCGCTGGCGCAGCGGGCCGGTGCGACGTCGGCCGTGGGCGGCCAGCCCCGCGTCCACCCAGGCGGGCAGGGTGGCCAGCGCGTCCGGTTCGGCCCACCACTGCCGGTAGGCCGGGTCGGCCGCCGCCGCGTCGGCCGCGGCGGGCGGCACCGGCTCCAGAGCCTGCGCCGGAACCCCCGCGACGAGCTGCGCCAGGTACGTCACCGCGCCGCCGGCATACCCGCCGCTCGTCGTCAGCAGCCGCAGCACGGCCACCTCGATCCCGTCGCGATCCCGCACGTGCTCGACGACGGCGCCCACCTCGGGCCAGAACCGCGGCGCCACGAGGAACGGCGCGAGCGAGCCGAGGAGCGCCCCACTCGCGTCGCACAGCACCAGGGTGACGAGCCGCTGGTCGTGCGGGATGGGCGGCATACCAGGAACGGTAGCGACCACCCGGCCATCCTCGGTGAGAGGTGACCTTCGGTAGCCCCGACGGGATTCGAACCCGCGCTACCGCCTTGAGAGGGCGGCGTGCTAGGCCGCTACACAACGGGGCCCTAGCGTGTCCGGCGCATCCAGGTGACCATGGATCGCGTCGAACGCCGGACGAGACCTTACCCGCAGGGGTGGGCCACGACCGAATCGTGCGCTGGGGTACCAGGACTCGAACCTAGAACAACTGAACCAGAATCAGTCGTGTTGCCAATTACACCATACCCCATGGGGGTATCGGATCCGTGCTGACGACGAGCGCCGGGCACAGTCCGAACCGAGGAGCGATACTACCGGCGCGGGCACCGGCCACCCAAATCAGAGGGTGGCGCGCAGCGCCGCGATCCGGGCCAGCGTCGAGGTCTTGCCGAGGATCTCCATCGACTCGAACAGCGGCGGCGAGACCCGCTGGCCCGACACGGCCGTGCGCAGCGGACCGAAGGCGAGCCGGGCCTTGATGCCCAGCCCCTCGACGATCGCGGCCCGCAACGACGCCTCGATGGCCGCTGCGGTCCACCCGCTCTCCGACCCGAGCAGCCCCCGCGGCCGGTCGTCGATGTCGCCGAGCGCCGTCGCCGCGGCGTCCAGCACCGCCGCCGAGCCCGCGTCGAGCTGGGCGCGGGCGTCGTCGGCGATCTCGATCTCGTCGTCACCGACGAAGAACGGCCGCACCAGCGGGGTCGCCTCCGACAGCAGCGCGATCCGGGTCTGGATGAGCTCGGCCACCGGCATGAGACGGCCCAGCTCCCCCAGCGAGGGCGAGCCCGACAGCACCCCGTCGGCCTCGAGGTAGGGCAGCAGCCGCGAGGCGAACTCGCGTGGCTCCAGGGCCCGGATGTAGACGCCGTTGAGCCAGCTCAGCTTGTCGAGGTTGAAGATCGCGCCCGCCCGGTTGACGTCGGACCAGCGGAACCGCTCGGTGAACTCGGCGAAGGTGAAGACCTCCCGCTCGGTGCCGTCGGCCTCGACGATCGGCGGATAGCCCTGCAGGGCAAGGAAGTTGACCAGCGCCTCCGGCAGGTAGCCCTGCTCGCGGAACCACGTCAGCCGGGCCCACGGGTTCTTGCGCTTGGAGATCTTCGCCTTCTTCTCGTCGCGCAGCAGCGGCATGTGCGCGAACGCCGGGGGCTCCAGCCCGAACCACCGGTAGAGCAGGAGGTGCTTCGGCGTCGAGCTGATCCACTCCTGCCCGCGCACGACGTGCGTGATCGCCATCTCGTGGTCGTCGACGACGACGGCCAGGTGGTACGTCGGGAAGCCGTCGGCCTTGAGGATCACCTGGTCGTCGGGACGCGGCGCGCTGGTGCGACCCATGATGAGGTCGTCCCAGAAGAGCTCGACGTCGTCGGGGATCTGCATGCGTACGACGGGGTCAGGGGTGTACCCCGGCAGCGCGGCCCGCTCCTCCTGCGTCTTGCCCAGGCACAGCCGGTCGTACCCGGTCGGCCGCTTGGCCCGCTGCTGCTCCTCGCGCATCTGCGTCAGCCGCTCGGACGAGCACCAGCAGAGGTATGCGTGTCCCTCGGCGAGCAGGCGCTCGGCGTAGGGGCGGTACGTGTCCAGCCGCTCCGACTGCCGGTAGGGCGCGTGCGGACCGCCCACGTCAGGGCCCTCGTCCCACGTCAGGCCCAGCCAGCGCAGGCTGTCGTAGAGCTGCTGCTCGCTGTCGGCCTGGAACCGGGCGCGGTCGGTGTCCTCCACCCGAAGGACGAACGAGCCACCCTGCTGACGCGCGTACGCCAGGTCGAACATGGCCATGTAGGCGGTGCCGACGTGCGGATGACCGGTGGGGGACGGGGCGACCCGCAGGCGTACGGGAGGGGTGGGAGAGCCGGCGGAACCGGCGTCCGACTCCGTCGGGGAGCTCGTCGAGGAGGTCGTCATGGTTCGGTCAGCCTAGCCAGCGGAGAGGGCCTTCTTGGATAGGGTGGACGTGCTGTCCAGGGTCTTCGGCACCCGAGGGGAAGGGTTGCGGCTTGTCTTCATCCAGTGGGGCCGACGCTCCAGGCGTCACGGGGGCGGGGGCGGGGGCCGACGCACCCGACGTACGCGAGGACCTGCGCACGTCGCTGCAACCCTTGGTCGACATCGTCCGACGGCTGCCGTGGACCACGTCGGTCGTCGTTGTCATGGCGGTCCTGGCCATCGTCACCGGAGGGGCCTGGCGGGGCCTGTTCTTCACCGAGTGGTGGGACCGCCTGGCCTACGGGCTGCCGGCGCTGCAGGAGGGGCGCTGGTGGACGCCGGTGACCGGCTCCCTGGTCGCGGCTCTGCCTTCCCAATACATCACACTCGTCCTCTTCTTCGGGGTGGCGAGCGGGTTCTGCGAGTGGCGTTTCGGCACCCGGCGCACCGCCGTCGCGTGCGTCGTCGGGCAGCTGGTGAGCGTCCTCGGCAGCATCGGCATCGTCGCGCTCGCGTCGGCCGCCGGCTCGGAATGGGGCAAGGAGCTGGCCGGCGGCAACTACGACGGGTTCTGGGGCGGGGCCATGTGCGCCCTCGTGGTCGTGGGCGCCACGTTGAAGGCCCCCTGGCGCGAGCGGGTCCTCGTCGCCAGCATCAGCCTCAACACCATCACCCTGGTGTGGGTCGGCCTGTTCTGGGACCTCAACCGCGCCATCGCCACCGTCGTCGGCCTGCTCATCGCGCTGCCGCAGGCGCGCAGCATCATCACCCGCGGCCGCCGGATGTCGCGCCACGAGGTGCGCGTCATGGCGACCGCCTTCCTCGTCTTCATCGCCATGGCCCAGCTCCTCGCCATGGTCTTCCCGCAGGACGGTCCGCTGGGGCCGGAGCGCGCCGTCGTGGGTCGGCCGCTCATCATCCTCTTCGTCGTCGCCGAGCTGCTCGTGGCCGCCGGCCTGCACCGGGGCAGCCGCCTGGCCTACAGCGCCGCCCTGGCCCTCACCATCACGGGCCTCGCCACCTCGCTCGCCCTGCGGCCGGTGTCGCGCGGCGTCGCCGCCGCCCTCGTCTTCCTCCCGCTGCTGATCCTGCTGCTGCGCACGCAGCGCGCCTACACGGCCTCGGTGTCACCCGCCTCGTCGGCGCGACTGCGCCGCGACGTCGGCATGGTCGCGCTGGGCTTCCTCGGCTACATCGTGCTCGGTTTCGCCCTCATCGACCAGTTCCGGCCGCAGCCGACGGTCCTCCAGATGGCCCAGGAGACGCTGACCCGCGCCTTCTTCACGACGACCGGCGACTTCGAGGCCGTCTCCCGCCCGGCCTCGATCTTCCTGGCCTCGCTCTCGATCATCCCCTTCGTCGTCTTCTTCATCGTGCTGCTGCTCCTGCTGCTGCGCACCCGCAAGCCCACGGCGACGCTCAACCACGACCGCGCCCTGGCGCTGCTGCACACCTACGGCGGCGGCAACCTGTCGTGGATGACGACCTGGCCGGCCAACGCCCACTTCATCACCGAGGACGGCAAGGCGGCCATCGCCTACCAGGTGCACAACGGCACGGCGATCGCCCTGAGCAACCCCATCGGGGCGCCCGAGTCACGGGCCCACGCGGTGCTGGAGTTCAACCGCTACTGCGAGCTGCACGGGATGATGCCCTGCGTCTTCTCGACCACCGACGAGATCCTCCCCCAGGTCGAGGAGCTGGGCTGGCGGCACGTGCAGGTCGCCGAGGACACCGTCATCGACCTCCCGCGCCTGGAGTTCAAGGGCAAGGCCTGGCAGGACGTGCGCACCGCCCTCAACCGGGCCTCGAAGTCCGACATCACCTTCCGCCTCGTGCAGCTGCGCGACGAGTCCTTCGCGATGGTGCAGCAGGCCCGGGGCATCTCCGACCAGTGGGTCTCCGACAAGGGCATGCCCGAGATGGGGTTCACCCTCGGAGGCATCGACGAGGCGCTCGACTCCGAGGTGCGGGTGGGGCTGGCCGTCGACGCCAACGGCGTCCTCCAGGGGATCACGTCCTGGCTGCCGGTCTACGGCGCCGACCACCGGGTGGAGGGCTGGACCCTCGACATCATGCGCCGCCGGCCGGAGGGGTTCCGACCGGTCATGGAGTTCATGATCGCCTCGGCCTGCCTGGCCTTCAAGGAGCAGGGCGCGCTCACCGTGTCCCTGTCCGGGGCGCCGCTGGCCCGGTCCGAGGAGGACGACGACATCACGCCGGTAGAGGCCCTGCTCAACCAGCTCGGCGAGACCCTCGAGCCCGTCTACGGCTTCCGGTCGCTGCACCAGTTCAAGACCAAGTTCAAGCCGCGCTACATCCCGATGTACATGGTCTACCCCGACGGGGCGGCCCTGCCGCGGATCGCCCTCGCCCTCACCGGCGCGTTCCTGCCGGGCGCGAGCCTGCGCCAGTATGCGTCGGTGCTGAGCTCCGTCCGCAGCTGACGCGAGCCCCGGCCCGTGCCGGGTCAGTGCCGTTTCAGGGCCGGGTCAGCGCCGGACGAACGGGTTGTCCAGGGTGCCCAGACCCTCGATCTCGATGCTGACCCGCTGCCCCGCGCGCACCGGGCCCACGCCGCTGGGCGTCCCGGTGAGGATGACGTCACCGGGCAGCAGCGTGAAGGCCGCCGACGCATACGCGACGAGCGCCGCCACGTCGTGGATCATGTCGGCGGTCGTGCCGTCCTGCACGACCTCGCCGTCGAGCCGGGTGACGAGCCGCAGGTCGGAGGGGTCGAGCTCGGTCTCCACCCACGGCCCGAGCGGGCAGAAGGTGTCGAACCCCTTGGCCCGGGCCCACTGCCCGTCGGACTTCTGCAGGTCGCGGGCGGTCACGTCGTTGGCGACGGTGTAGCCCCAGACGCAGTCGAGGGCGTCCTCGACGCGCACGTCCTTGGCGATCTTGCCGATGACCGCGGCCAGCTCGCCCTCGTAGTGCACGTCGCTGCTCTGCCGCGGCATGACCACGGGGTCGCCGGGCCCGACGACGGCGGTGTTGGGCACGAGGAACATCAGGGGCTCCGCCGGCACCTCGTTGCCGAGCTCCTTGGCGTGGTCGGCGTAGTTGCGGCCGATACCGATGACCTTGCTGCGCGGGATGACCGGCGCGAGCAGCCTGACCTCCTCGAGCGGGATGGCCCCCTGACCGGGGACGACGCCGATGTAGAGCGGGTCGCCCTGCAGCGCGATGACGACCTCGCTGCCGGGATCCCCCTCGACGATGCCGAAGGCGGGATCCTCGCCGGTCGTGTACCTCGCGATGCGCATCGGCTCACCCTAGTGTGCGGTGATCTATTTCATCACCTGTTGATTTAATGGGCTGATGCGGGGCAGACTGACGGCAAGGAACACCACCGAGGAACGGAGATGGTTCGGATGGAGACCACGACCTGCTGCATCGTGGGAGGGGGGCCGGCCGGCATGATGCTGGGCCTGCTGCTGGCCAGGGCCGGGGTCGAGGTCCGGGTCCTGGAGAAGCACGGCGACTTCCTGCGCGACTTCCGCGGCGACACCGTTCACCCGTCGACGATGCGGCTGCTCGACGACCTCGGCCTCGGCGAGCAGTTCGCGCAGCTGCCCCAGAGCCACCTGGAGACCGTCGCCCTCCCCGTCGACGCCCAGCAGACGATGTTCACCGTCGGCGACTTCCGCCGGCTGCGGGGCACCCACCGCTACATCGCCATGGTGCCCCAGTGGAACCTGCTGAGCCTGCTGGCGCGGGCCGCCGAGGCCGAGCCGACCTTCACTCTCCTGATGGACACCGAGGTGACGGGGCTCCTGCGGGAGGGCGGCGCCGGGACCCGGGTGACCGGTGTGCGCCACCGCGACGCCGACGGCACACCGCACGACCTGGGCGCCCACCTCGTCGTCGCGGCCGACGGCCGCACCTCGGTCGCCCGGCGAGAGGCCGACCTGACGGTCCACGAGTATGCGTGCCCGCTCGACGCGTGGTGGTTCCGGCTCCCCCGTCGCGAGGGTGACCCGCAGGGGGCCCTGCTGCCGCGCGTGGGTCGCGGCCGGATGGCGATCCTCATCCCCCGTGAGGGCTACTTCCAGATCGCCTACATCGGCCGCAAGGGCACCGACGCCGCCCTGCGCGCCCGCGGCATCGAGGCGTTCCGGGCCGACGTCGCCGACCTCGTCCCCGCTCTCGCCGACCGGGTCGACACCCTGCAGTCGATGGACGACGTCAAGTGGCTCGACGTCCGCCTCAACCGCCTGCGCCGCTGGTGGGTCGACGGCCTCCTCTGCATCGGCGACGCCGCCCA
The DNA here is from genome assembly GCA_963752705.1 of uncultured Actinomycetota bacterium. Classification (GTDB taxonomy): domain Bacteria; phylum Actinomycetota; class Actinomycetes; order Actinomycetales; family Dermatophilaceae; genus Lapillicoccus. Next base: position 932,305 of record CAVVZM010000003.1, on the reverse strand, counting down.
CGCGATGTCCCCGGTGGGCGGGGTGGGGATCAACCTCGCCGTCCAGGACGCGGTGGCCACCGCCACCCTGCTCGCCGAGCCGCTGCGCCAACGCCGGGTCGGGCCGCGACAGCTCCGCGCGGTGCAACGGCGACGGGTCGTGGCCACGCGCCTCGTCCAAGGGCTGCAGCGCGCCATGCACCGCGGCCTCGTGGAACCGGCCCTCGACGGCCGCCTCGACGGACCGCCCGCCGCCCTGCTGGCGGTGCTCCGGCGGGTACCCCAGGTGTCCGCGGTCCCGGCGTACCTCATCGGGGTCGGCTTCCGCCCCGAGCACGTCCCGCCCTACGCCCGGCGAGCCGCGGCGCCCGCGGCACCCGCCACCTCCCTGCGGTCCTGAGCCCGGCTCAGCGGGCGGCGAGCACCGCCCGGGCCATCGCGGCATACCCCTCGTCGTTGGCGTGGATGTCGTTGCGCGAGCACATCCACGTCCACGCGCAGACCCGGGCCACGTTGGTGGGCTCGGAGGAGCCGGCCGAGGCAGTGGTCGTCGTGTTGGCGAACGCGCCGGCGACGTCGGCGACCTTGGCCCCCACCGTGGCGGCCGATGCGGCGACGGCCCGGTTGAGGTCGGCGAGCAAGGGCTGCGACTGGGCAGCGAGCTGCTGGCCCGCCGGGTTCTGACGGTAGGCGGCCAGGAGCGGGTTGTAGTAAGTCAGCACCACGATGGTGGCCTGGGGCGCGGCCGTCCGGAGGCGGGACAGGATGGTCGCGAGGTCGGCCGCCGCCGCCGCGGTCGAGCTCGTGGCGCAGGCCTGGTCGATGGCGGGGGTCGCGCAACGCAGCACGTTGTTGGCTCCGATGTCGAGGGTGACGAAGGGGACCTTGCCCGGGTTGGCGGTCAGGAAGGCCGTGGCGGCCGCGACCTGGGTGCCCTCGGGATAGCGGCACAGCCCGCCGCGCAGCATCGAGCCGGTCGTCTCCCCCGAGCAGCCGAGGTTCTTCAGGGCGGTGCCCGGACGGGTCTGCTGCAGGCCGGCCAGCACCGGTCCCGCATAGCCGCGGGTCGGCTGGTCGCCCGTGGTCGGCTGCCGACCGGCGGCGAGCGAGTCGCCGAGGGCGAGGTAGAAGCCGTCCGCGGGGGCGGGGGCCGACGACGCACCCGCACCGGACGAGGTCGACGTCGCGGCCGCCGTCGTCGGCGGCGTGGTGATCGTCGCGAGCACGCCGTCGGGCGCGGCGGGGGCGGGAGGCGCGGCGCAGCCGGCGAGGACCGGGAGGACCAGGGTGGCGAGCGAGAGCGCAGTGGCGAACGGGCGGAGCACCCGGTCGAGCCTACGAGACCACCGCTAGCCTCGTCGGCGTGGAGGTGTTGCCGGAGCGGGTGTGGCGGGCCCGCGAGGCCGCCCACGAGGCTCGGGTGGACGCCGCCACCGCGGGGCACCGGGCGCGGCGGGCGACCGGCGAGAAGCACCCCGTCGAGGACTTCCTCTTCACCTACTACACGCAGTCGCTCGCCGCGCTGCGCCGGTGGCATCCGGGCGTCGGCGTCGGGCTCGCTGCGGCCGCGACGGACGAGCGGGCGGACTGGCGCTTCATGCGCGCCGACGCCGGGACGGTCACGCTCGACGTCGACGCGTTCCTCGCCGCCCGCGGCGAGCGCCTGCGGTCGGTCGACCGGCTGCTGCGGGCGACGGCGGGTCGGCCCGGGCAGTTCGGCTGCTTCGGCCTGCACGAGTGGGCCATGGTGCACCGCCTCGAACGTCCCGACGTCCGCCACCCGGCGTGGCCGCTACGGCTCGGGGCGGCCGGCACGGACGCGGTCGTGGAGTCGCACCAGGTGGTCTGCACCCACCTCGACGCGTTCCGGTTCTTCACCCCGACGGCCCGGCCGCTCAACGCGCTGCAGCCGACCCGCGCGGACCAGGTGACCCTGGAGCAGCCGGGCTGTCTGCACGCGGGGATGGACTGCTACAAGTGGGCGTTCCAGCTCTCCCCCGCCGTGCCGAGCGAGCTCGTCGCCGACGCCTTCGACCTCGCCCGCGACATCCGGGTGCTCGACATGCGCGCGTCGCCCTACGACCTCAGCGCACTGGGCTACGAGCCGGTGCCGATCGAGACCCGCTCCGGCAAGGCGGTCTACGTCGAGGCGCAGCGGGCGTTCACGGAGCGGTCCCAGGAGCTGCGCCACCGGCTGCTGGCGGTGACGGAACGGCTCCTGGCCGCCCAGCCCGTGTCGTGAGGGGTCGCGGACCCGTCAGCGGTCGCCGCGCCCACGCTGCCGGCGGCGGCCCTGGTCGCCACCGGCGTAGAGGATCGTGCCCATCGCCGGGATGAGCAGGAACCAGACCCACCACTTGGTGGTGAAGAAGAGGATCAGCGCGACGAAGGGCGTCACGCCCATGAGCGCGTCCCGGTGGGCGGCGACCCAGGAGCCTGCAGGGACCAGCCCCGCGCCGCCCGCCTCCTCACCTTCGGCTGGGGGTGCGCTCGCCACCCCGCGCGAGACGGTGCTCGCCGGGCTCGGCGGACCGACCGGAAGCCCCCCGGGCAGGTCGGCGAAGAGCGCCTGGAGGTCGGCGCGGGTGACGGCGGAGTAGGCCGCGGTCGTGCGCCGTTCGTGCTCCGCCGGGTCGAGCCGACCGGCCCGCCAGTGCTCCCCGAGCGCCGTGATGGCCGCCTGCCGGTCCGCGTCGCCGACGCGCTGGGCTGAGTCCCCGTCCCCGTTCATCTCCTCATGATGACGCAGACGCCACGGCCAGGCACGCATAAGGCTGCGCCGCGCCGGGTAGTGCCACACTGACCACCCGGCAGCGCCAGGACAGGCGGAGCCGACGACGACGTCGAGAGGACCAGCCGTGAGCACCGACAGGCCGGACAGGAACGCCCGGAACGACGACGACCGCGCCGCGCGCGACCGCGATCTGGAGCGACGGGCCACCGACGACGACCGCCGCCGCGCGGAGACCGAGGGCGGCACCCGGCCGATGGCGACGACGCGCCCCGAGGAGGCCAGGGAGGCTAGGGGTGCCGGCGGTGTCACCGGCGCCGGCGTGGCCGGCGGTGCTGTCGGCGACCGGTATGCCACCCGGGGCGAGCGGGTGGCCGTCGCCCCCGGCGCGGCGCGGGGCCGTCTCCACGTCGGCATCAACTGGGGCGCGGCGTTCTTCGGATGGGTCGCTGCCATGGGACTGGCCGTCATCCTCACCGCGTTCATCGCGGCGGTGGGCGCGGCGGTCGGCGTCTCGCGCGGCGCGACGACCGCCCAGCAGGCCACCGACCAGCTGCAGCAGAACTCCCAGACCGTCGGCCTGCTCGGCGTCATCCTCCTTGCCGTCGTGGCCTTCGTGTCCTACTACGCCGGGGGCTACGTCGCCGCCCGCATGTCGCGCTTCGACGGCGCCCGGCAGGGGTTCGCCGTCTGGCTGTGGGCCATCCTCGTGGCCGTCGTGGTCGCCATCGTGGCCGCGGTGGCGGGAGCGCGCTACGACGTGCTCAGCACCCTGAACACCTTCCCCCGCATCCCCGTCAACCAGGGCGACCTCACCAGCACCGGCATCATCGCGCTGGTCGTCCTGCTGCTCATCACGCTGCTGGGCGCCGTCATCGGCGGCCTCGGCGGCATGCGCTACCACCGCAAGCTCGAGGCCGCGGAGGCCGAGTACCTCGCGGGTGGCCCGGAGGTCGAGGAGCCCGCGTAGCCCCGGACCGGCGGGTCCGGCGGGGTCCGGCGTTTTGGAGGTCAGCGGGTCGGGACGCCGTGGCGCATGAGGCCGAAGGTGATCCCGTCGACGAGGGCCCGCCACGACGCCTCGACGATGTTGGGGGCGACGCCGACGGTGTTCCACGACGTCTCGCCGTCGGACGTCTCGATGAGCACGCGGGTCACCGCGTCGGTGCCGTGGGCCGCGTCGAGGATGCGGACCCGGAAGTCGATGAGCTCGAGCTTGTCGATCTCCGGGTAGACCTCGGCGAGCGCCTGCCGTAGCGCTTGGTCCAGGGCGTTGACCGGGCCGTTGCCCTCCCCCGTGGCGACGAACCGGCGCTGTCCGGCGACGAGCTTGACCGTCGCCTCCGACGTGGCCAGGTCGTCGCCGCGGGCGTCGGTGATGACCCGCCACGACTCCACGTCGAAGTAGGCCAGCGTCGTGCCCGACACCGCGTTGCGCAGCAGCAGCTCGAACGACGCGTCGGCCGCGTCGAAGGTGTAGCCGCGCAGCTCCAGGTCCTTGACGGTGGCCAGCACCGTGGCGACCAGTTCGTCGGGGTGGGGCACGCCGCTGAGGTCGATCCCCATCTCCGCGGCCTTGAGCTGGATGCTCGCGCGCCCGGCCATGTCGGAGACGAGCGTGCGCATGGAGTTGCCGACCGCGGACGGGTCGGTGTGCTGGTAGAGGTCGGGGTCGACCTTGAGGGCGCTGGCGTGCAGCCCCGCCTTGTGCGCGAAGGCGCTGGCCCCGACGTAGGGCTGCCGGCTGTAGGGCGGCACGTTGGTCACCTCGCTGATGGCGTGGGCCAGGCGCATCGCGTCGCGCAGCCGCGCCGGTTCCACGACCTGCCGGCCGGTCTTCAGCTGGAGGTTGCTGACGACGGTGAGCAGGTCGGCGTTGCCCGTGCGCTCGCCGTAGCCGTTGACGGTGCCCTGCACGTGGGTGGCGCCGACGTCGAGCGCAGCCATCGAGTTCGCCACGGCGCAGCCGGTGTCGTTGTGGCAGTGGATGCCGAGCCGGGCGCCCGTCGCGGCGAGGACGTCGCCGACGACGTCCTGCACCTGGGCCGGCAGCATCCCGCCGTTGGTGTCGCAGAGGGCCACCACCTCCGCCCCGGCCTCGGCGGCCACGCGTACCGCCTCGAGCGCGTAGGCACGGTCCGCGGCATACCCGTCGAAGAAGTGCTCCGCGTCGAGGAAGACGCGCCGCCCCTGGCTGCTGAGGAACGAGACGGTGTCGCGGATCATCTCGAGGTTCTCCTCGAGGGTCGTGCGCAACGCCTCCTCGACGTGGCGCACGTGCGACTTGGCGACGAGCGTGACGACCGGCGCTCCCGACGCCACGAGGGCGAGCACGAGCGGGTCGGTGGCCGCGTTCCCGCCCGCCCGGCGGGTCGCACCGAACGCGGCCAGGGTGGCGTTCTGCAGGTGGAGCTCGCTCTGCGCCCGCGCGAAGAACTCGGTGTCCTTAGGGTTGGCCCCCGGCCAGCCCCCCTCGATGAAGCCGACCCCGAGCTCGTCGAGGTGCCGCGCGATGACGAGCTTGTCGGCGACCGACAGGTTGAGCCCCTCCTGCTGGGCGCCGTCGCGCAGCGTGGTGTCGTAGACGTGGAGGTCGGACGGGGCGGGGCTGCTGGTCATGGCCGCTTCTCTGGGGACGGTGCTGAGCGAGGTATGCCGGTGGTCGCCCCTCGTCGCTCGTGTCCGGACGGGGTGGGCCCGGGACACAAAAAGACCCCCCGGGTCACGGGAGGTCTGCGCGACGAGGGGTACTCGTCGCGCTACGTGATAATGAGCGAGGCGTGGGGTTCGACCATCGGGGAGACGTACGTCACGCCCACCACTGTGCCCGGCGTCGGGTGGTCGGCCAACGACCGTCTCGTCATATGGACGTCTATCTCAGCTGGTGGCGACCCTGACGTCTCACAGGAGCGTCTCCAGCATCTGCGCGACCCCGTCCTCGTCGTTGGGCGGGCAGACGTGGTCGGCGGCGGCCACGACGTCGGGATGACCGTTGGCCACGGCGAACGAGGTGCCGGCCCAGGCGATCATCGGCAGGTCGTTGGGCATGTCGCCGAACGCCCACACGTCAGGGGCCGTGATGCCGAGGCCGGCGCACCACTCCTCGAGGGCGGCGGCCTTGGTCACGCCCGGGGCGGAGATCTCGGCCAGCCCGCCGGCTCCGGAGTAGGCGACGATGCCGCGCTCGCCCACCACCTCCTGCACCCGGGTGAGGAACTCGCCCTCGGCGAGGTCGGGGTGACGGCCGAGCAGCTTGCCGACGAGGTCGCCCGACGCCGCGTCGACCGGCCCGCGTACGGCGCCGCGCGGCACGGGGTGGAGGCTGCGGTAGCCGTCCTCCAGCGAGAAGCCGCTGGCCCGCTCGGCCGCGAAGGCGACCCCCGGCAGCGCTCGACGTAGGTCGGCGACGAGGCGGGCCACCGCTTCCGGCTCGAAGCCGCGCCGGGCCAGGACCGTGCGCGAGCGCACGTCGTAGACGAAGGCGCCGTTGCCGCACAGGGCGACTCCCCCGTCGCCGACCAGGTGGCCCAGCTCGTCCAGCCACCGCGGGGGCCGAGCGGTGACGAGCACCGTGCGGATGCCCGCGTCCTGCACCGCGCGCAGCGTGGCCGCCGTCCGCTCCGACCCCGTGCCGTCGGAGCGCAGCAGCGTGCCGTCGAGGTCGGTGGCGACCAGCCGCGGCCGGCGCAGGCCGACCGCGCCCGGCGACCCACCGGCATACGGGCGCATCTGGCGGTTCAGACGAGCCGCGTCATCCAGCCCCGGGTGTCGGCGATCCGGCCGTACTGGATGTCGAGCAGGCGCTGACGCAGACCCATGGCGACCTCGTCGACGTGTCCGGGGCCGCGGTGGTCGACGCTGCCGCCCTCCCACCTCAGCTCGCCGACCGGGGTGATGACCGCGGCCGTGCCGCAGGCGAACACCTCGGCAAGCTCGCCGGACCGGGCGGCCGACTTCCACTCCTCGATGGGGATGCGCCGCTCCTCGGGCTGCAGGCCCATCTCCTTGGCCAGCTCGAGGATCGAGGACCGGGTGACACCCTCGAGGATCGAGCCGGTCAGCTCGGGCGTGACCAGGCGTCCGTCCTTGTAGACGAGGAACAGGTTCATGCCGCCCAGCTCGTCGATGTACTCGTGGGTCGATGAGTCGAGGAAGACGGCCTGGTCGCAGCCGTGCTCAGCGCCCTCGAGCTGCCCGGCAAGGCTGGAGGCGTAGTTCCCGCCGCACTTGGCGGCCCCCGTGCCACCGGCCCCCGCGCGGGCGAAGTCCACGGAGATCCACAGCGAGATCGGCTTGATACCGCCGGAGAAGTAGGCGGCCGCGGGCGAGGCGATGACGCAGTAGGTGACCTCGGCCGCGGGGCGCACACCGAGGAAGACCTCGGAGGCGAACATGAACGGGCGCAGGTAGAGGCTCTTCTCCCCCGACGGCCCCGGCTCCGGCACCCAGTCGACGTCGACCGAGACCAGGGCGCGCAGCGACTCGATGAAGTCCTCCTCGAGCAGCTCGGGCAGGGCGAGGCGCCGGGCGCTGCGGTTGAACCGGGCAGCGTTGGCCTCCGGACGGAACGTCCAGACCGAGCCGTCCGCGTGCCGGTAGGCCTTCATCCCCTCGAAGATCTCCTGCGCGTAGTGCAGGACGGCGGCGGCCGGGTCGAGCTGCAGGGGGCCGTAGGGCTTGACCTGCGCGTCGTGCCAGCGCTCGGCGAGCGTCCACGTGGCGATGACCATGTGGTCGGTGAAGACCTTGCCGAACCCGGGGTCGCGCAGCACCCGCTCGCGCTCGGTGACCTGGACCCGGTCGTTGCGCTCGTTGACGCTGAAGGTGAGCGTCGGCGGGGCGGCCGTGGTGCGCTCCGGCCTGGTGGTCGGCGCGGTGGTGGTCTGCGTGCTCATCGGGAGGCCCTTCGGGAGGTGCGGTGTCCGTATGCTGAGACTACCGCCCTGCGGGACCGGTCCGGTCGGCGCGGTGGGGCGTGCGTCTGCGTGCTGTCGGGGTGGGTGGGGCTCAGGCCAGCCGCGACGCGATGGCGTCGCCGATGGCCGAGGTGCTGCGCGAGGTCGTCCCGCGCTCGGCGAGGTCGGCGGCGACCGCGGTCTGCACGGATCCCGCCTCCACGGAACGACCGAGGTGCTCGAGGAGCATGGCCACCGACAGGATCGTCGCCGTCGGGTCGGCCTTGGCCTGGCCGGCGATGTCGGGGGCGGAGCCGTGCACGGGCTCGAACATGCTGGGGAAGGCGCGCTCGGGGTTGATGTTCCCGCTGGCGGCGAGCCCGATGCCGCCGACGATGGCGGCGGCGATGTCGGTGATGATGTCGCCGAAGAGGTTGTCGGTGACGATGACGTCGAAGCGTCCGGGGTCGGTGACGAGGAAGATCGTCGCGGCGTCGACGTGCTGGTAGGCGGTCTCGACGTCGGGGAACTCGGCACCCACCTCCTCGACCGTGCGCCGCCAGAGGTGACCGGCATACGTGAGCACGTTGTGCTTGTGCACGAGCGTGAGGTGCCGGCGCGGCCGCGCCTGGGCGCGGGCGAAGGCGTCGCGCACGACGCGCTCCACGCCGAACCGGGTGTTGAGGCTCACCTCGGTGGCCACCTCGTGGGGCGTGCCGGTGCGCAGGGAGCCGCCGTTGCCGACGTAGGGGCCCTCGGTGCCCTCCCGCACGACGACGAAGTCGATCCCGCCGGGGGCGACGCGCTCGACGTCGAGCGGGCTGCGCACGCCGGGGAACAGGGTGGCCGGACGGAGGTTGACGTAGTGCTCGAGGGCGAACCGGATCGGCAGCAGCACACCGCGCTCGAGCACCCCGCTCGGCACCGACGGGTCACCGATGGCGCCCAGGAGGATGACGTCCTGGTGGCGCAGCTCCTCGAGCACGCTGGCCGGCAGGGTCTCCCCCGTGGCGTGCCAGCGGCGAGCGCCGAGGTCGTAGGGCGTGGTCGTGAACGACAGCCCCGACCCGGCGGTGACCGCCTCGAGGACCTTCAGACCCTCGGCGACGACCTCAGGTCCGATGCCGTCACCCCCGATGACCGCGAGGTTCAGCGTCTGGCTGGTACCCGTGGTCTGCGTCATCGGGAGGTCCTCTTCCTGGTTGCGCCGAAGCGGCGCCGGTCGGCCGCCTCGCTGGTCAGCAGGGTAGGCCGCGTCTTACCCCTCGAAACGGCTGTCTCGGATGGCGAACGCGGGTGGGTCGTCGGGTCGGCTGGTCGGGTCAGTCGTCGGCGTGGCCCTGGTCGCGCAGGTCCATCGACTCCTGCAGCGCCTGGCGTGCCTTCTCGGCCTCTTCGCTCATGTCCGTCCCGTCCTTCAGCATCGAACCCGGCCCACGCAGTCCGTGGGCCATCCACCAACGGGCTCCCCGGCTCGAACCGGATGAGGTGAGCCAGCCACCTACGTCGACAGGGTCACTGTGACGGGGGGCGGCTGCGGGAGCCCACCGCGGGAAGCCCTGGAGGAGCCACCGCGATGCTTCGAGATTACGTGGACGTCCAACTAAATGTCAGGCCGGTTCCACCATCCGGACCCCGGGGCCATACCGAGGCGTCGAAGGGCCGCGAGATCGCCAACGCGGTGGATCCGACCCCCTGGGAGGGGTCGGATCCACCGCGTTGGCGCAGCTAGGGGCCCTCGTCGGTCGCCGCGGGCGCCGAGGACGGGTCAGAGGTCGATGACGGAGAAGGACTCGGCGCCGACGGCTTCGGCGATCCGGGCGGCCACGGCCTGCGGGAGCCGGGTGTCGACGCTCAGGACGGCCAACGCGGAGCCGCTCTTCTCGCTGCGCGCCACCTGCATGCCGCCGATGTTGATGCCCTCGTCGCCGAGGATGACGCCGACCTGGCCGACGACGCCGGGCCGGTCGGTGTAGGTGAAGACCGCGAGGTGGTCGGTCAGCGGCACCTCGATGTCGAACCCGTTGATGCCGACGATCTTCTCGATCATCCGCGGGCCGGTGAGCGTCCCCGCGACAGAGACGACCGAGCCGTCGCCGAGGGTGCCGCGCAGCGTCGTGACGTTGCGGAAGTCGCCGCTCGTCGGGTCGGTGAGCAGCCGTGTCTCGCAGCCGCGCTGCTCGGCGATGATCGGCGCGTTGACGTAGGAGACCTGCTCCTCGACGACGTCCTGGAACAGCCCCTTCAGCGCCGAGAGCCGCCAGACCGACACGTCGTGCTCGGTGATCTCGCCCTGCACGTCGATGTCGAGCTGCACCGGCACCTGGCCGGCCACGGCCATGAAGATCCGGCCGAGCTTCTCCACGAGGGCGATGCCGGGCCGCACCTCCTCGTCGATGGCCCCTCCGGAGACGTTGACCGCGTCGGGCACGAGGTCGCCGCCGAGGGCTAGCCGTACCGAGCGGGCCACGGACACGCCCGCCTTCTCCTGCGCCTCGTCGGTGGACGCGCCGAGGTGAGGCGTGACGACGACCGACTCGTGGGCGAAGAGGGGCGACTCGGTCGTCGGCTCCTTGGCGAAGACGTCGAGACCGGCGCCGGCGACGCGGCCCTCGCCGATCGCATCGGAGAGCGCCTGCTCGTCGACGATGCCGCCGCGGGCGGCGTTGACGATGCGCACGGTCGGCTTGACCTTACGCAGCGCCTCCTCGCCGATGAGGCCGACGGTCTCCGGGGTCTTGGGCAGGTGCACGGTGATGAAGTCGGACTCCGCGAGGAGCTCGTCGAGGCTGACGAGGCGGGCGCCGATCTGACCCGCCTTGGCCGGCGAGGTGTAGGGGTCGTACGCGATGAGGGTCACCCCGAACGGCTTGAGCCGCTCCGCGACCAGGGCGCCGATGCGGCCGAGGCCGACGATGCCGACCGTCTTGTCGAGCAGCTCGACGCCGCCGTACTGGCTGCGCTTCCACGCCCCGCCCTTCAGCGCGGCGCTGGCGGGGGCGATGTTGCGCGCACTGGCCAGGAGGAGGCCGATGGCCAGCTCGGCGGCCGAGGTGATGTTGGACGTGGGCGCGTTGACGACCATGACGCCGGCCTGGGTCGCCGCGGGCACGTCGACGTTGTCGAGACCGACCCCGGCCCGGGCGATGACCTTGAGGCGCTTGCCCGCCGCGATCGCCTCCGCGTCCATCTTCGTCGCCGAGCGGATGAGCACGGCGTCGACGTCGGCGAGGGCCGGCAGCAGCTGCGAGCGGTCGGCGCCGTCGGTGTGACGCACCTCGAAGTCGGGTCCGAGGGCGTCGAGCGTGGCGGGCGAGAGCTCTTCGGCGATGAGGACGACGGGCTTGGTCACGAAGGGTCCAATCGGCGTACGGGCATGGCGGCGCGGCACCGCGGTGTGCCGCCGGGAGTCTAGGCGCCGCTCAGGACCGACCGGGGAGCGCGACCACGATGTGGCCGACGGGGTCAGCGCCGGGTACGCCTGCGGTCGGCGACCATCCGGGCCAGGATGAAGACGCAGGCGAGCACGAGCACCACGCCGACGATGACCAGCGGGCGCACCTTCGACACCGCCAGCAGCAGGCCGACGACGAGCGTGCCCGCCAGCAGGGCCCACGGCCGCCACTCGGGGGTGGGCGTCTGGTCAGGCACGGCCCCACTGTATGCGTCGACCGCCACGGGCGACGAGGGCCCACGCCAGCGCGACGAGGACCAGTCCCCCGCCGTAGGCGACGATGCCCCGCCACCCGGCCGCGGCGTACGCGACTCCGGCGAGGGCGCCGAGCACCGACGAGCCCAGGTAGTAGAAGAGGACGTAGAGCGAGCTCGCCTCGCCACGGTGGTCCGTGGCCCGCGCGCTGACCCAGCCGCTCGCCACCGAGTGCACGCCGAAGAACCCCGCGGTGAAGGCCAGCATGCCGACCAGCACGACGACGAGCTGGTCGACCACGGTGGCGACGAGACCGGCCAGGCAGACGACCTCACACGCCCAGAGCACCCGGCGGCGCCCGAACCGGTCGGCCAGCCGCCCGGCGACCGCCGCCGAGAAGGTGCCCGAGAGGTACATGAGGAAGACCAGCCCGACGAGGGCGGAGGACAGCCCGAACGGTGCGGCGAGCAGCCGGAAGCCGAGCAGGTTGTAGACGCCGACGAAGCAGCCCATGAGCAGGAACGACGTGGCGTAGAGCATGACGAGCACGGGGTCGCGCAGGTGGCCGGTGAGGTGACGGGCGGTGTCGCGCGCGCCGCTGCGCTTGGCGTGGAACCGGCGTGACGGCGGAGCGGTGCGCAGGAACGCCACCGTGAAGACCAGGGCCAGCGCCGCCGCGGCCTCCAGCGCCCACCGCCACGTCGTCACGTCGACGGCGACCGCCGCGAGCACCCGGCCGACGAGGCCGCCCACCGTCGTGCCCGCGATGTAGCGCCCCATCGCGGCCCCGAGGTCAGCCCCGTCGACCTCCTCGGCGAGGTAGGCCATGGCGGTCGCCGGTACGCCCGCCAGCGCGATCCCCTGCAGGGCGCGGCCGGCGACGAGCAGACCCATCGACGGGGCGAGCGGTACGAGCAGCCCGATCGCGACCGAGGCCAGGGCCGACGCCGCCATGACGGGGATGCGGCCGAACCGCTCCGACAGGACGCTCGCCGGCACCACCGCCAGCGCGAGCATCCCCGTCGTCGCCGACACGGCGAGGGTGGCCCCGGCCGGGGTCTGGCCGAGCTCGGTGGCGAGCTGTGGCAGGACCGCCTGCACCGCATACATCGCGACGAACGTCGTCATCCCGGCCGCGAAGAGCGCCAGGGTGACCCGCCGGTAGGCCGGCTCCCGCGCCGGTAGCCGGTCGGGTGGGCAAGGGTCACGGGCGAGTGTAGGCACGAAGGCCCGGGACCTGAGCGGCCCCGGGCCTTGCGTGCCGCGCGGTCAGCGGGCCGCGGAGCCCTCGACGTAGTCGCTGTCGCTGTCCTTGATCCAGCTCATCAGGCCGCGCAGCTCCTTGCCGGTGGCCTCGATCGGGTGCTGGGCGCCCTTCTCGCGCAACGCCTTGAACTCCGGAGCGCCGGCGTCCTGGTCGTCGATGAACCGCTGCGCGAAGGCGCCGCTCTTGATGTCGGCGAGCACCGCCTGCATGTTCTCCTTGACGTGCGGGTCGATGACCCGGGGCCCGGAGACGTAGTCGCCGTACTCGGCGGTGTCGGAGATCGACCAGCGCTGCTTGGCGATGCCGCCCTCGATCATGAGGTCGACGATGAGCTTCAGCTCGTGCAGGCACTCGAAGTAGGCCACCTCGGGCTGGTAGCCGGCCTCGATGAGCGTCTCGAAGCCGTACATGACCAGCTGTGACGCGCCGCCGCAGAGGACGGCCTGCTCGCCGAAGAGGTCGGTCTCGGTCTCCTCGGTGAAGGTCGTCTTGATGCCGCCCGCGCGCAGGCCGCCGATGGCCTTGGCGTAGGACTTTGCGAGGGCCCAGGCGGTGCCCGACGGGTCCTGCTCGACCGCGAGGAGCACGGGCACCCCACGGCCGTCGGCGAACTCGCGGCGGACGAGGTGTCCGGGACCCTTGGGCGCGACCATGAGCACGTCGGAGCCGGCCTCGGGCTTGATGTAGCCGAACCGGATGTTGAAGCCGTGCCCGAAGAGCAGCGCGGCGCCGTCCTTGAGGTTGGGCTGGATCTCGTTGGCGTAGACCGTGCGCTGCACCTGGTCGGGCGTGAGGATGACGACGAGGTCGGCCTCCTTGACGGCGTCGGCGACGCTCTTGACCGTGAGGCCCTCGGCCTCCGCCTTGGCCCGGGACGTGCTGCCCTCGGCGAGGCCGACGCGCACGTCGACGCCGGAGTCGCGCAGGTTGAGCGCGTGGGCGTGGCCCTGGCTGCCGTAGCCGATGACGGCGACCTTCTTGCCCTGGATGACGGACAGGTCGGCATCGTCGTCGTAGAACATCTCGGCCATGGTGGCCAGCTCCTTATCGTTGGGGGACAAACGTTTTCGGTATGCGGGTGGCTCAGGCGCTGCGGAGGCTGCGGTCGGTGATCGAGCGGGGACCACGACCGACGCCGACGACACCGGACTGGACCAGCTCGCGGATGCCGAAGGGCTCGAGGATATGCAGCAGGGCCTGCACCTTCTCCGACTTGCCCGTGCACTCGATGGTGAGGCTGTCGGACGAGACGTCGATGACCTTGGCCCGGAACAGCTCGACGTCCTCGAGGATGCTCGAGCGGTTGGTGGTGTCGGCCCGCACCTTGACGAGCACGACCTGGCGCTGCACCGAGTGGTGCTCGTCGAGCTCGACCACCTTGAGCACCTCGACGAGCTTGTTGAGCTGCTTGGTGACCTGCTCCAGGGGCAGCTCGTCGACGTCGACCACGACGGTCATCCGGGAGATGTCCGGGTGCTCGGTCGGGCCGACCGCGAGCGAGTCGATGTTGAAGCCGCGCCGGGAGAACAGCCCGGCGATACGGGCCAGGACGCCGGGCTTGTCCTCGACGAGGACGGACAGGGTGTGCTTGGGCATGGCGCTCTCCTGCCGTCAGTCTTCGCGGTCCCACACGGGCGCCTGCCCGCGGGCGTTCTGGATCTTGTCGTTGCTCACGCCGGCCGGCACCATCGGCCACACCATGGCGTCGCGGTGGACGACGAAGTCGATGACGACCGGCCGGTCGTTGCTCGCCAGCGCCTGCCGGATGACGTCGTCGACGTCCTCCTGCCGCTCGGCCCGCAGCCCGAGGCAGCCGTAGGCCTCGGCCAGCTTGACGAAGTCGGGGATGCGCGCGGCCCCCCGTCGTCGTGGCTGCTGCTGGTGTGCAGGTCGGTGTTGGAGTAGCGCTCGTTGTAGAAGAGGGTCTGCCACTGGCGGACCATCCCCAGGCTCGAGTTGTTGATGATCGCGACCTTGATGGGGATGTCGTTGATGACGCAGGTCGCGAGCTCCTGGTTGGTCATCTGGAAGCAGCCGTCACCGTCGATCGCCCAGACCACGCGGTCCGGCTCGCCGACCTTGGCGCCCATCGCGGCCGGCACGGAGTAGCCCATCGTGCCGAGGCCGCCGGAGTTGAGCCACGCGTTGGGGCGCTCGTACTGCACGAACTGGGCGGCCCACATCTGGTGCTGGCCGACGCCGGCGACGTAGACGGCCTCGGGTCCGGTGATCTGCCCGATCCGCTCGATGACGTACTGCGGCTCCAGCCGGTCCTCGTAGTCGGTGTAGCCCAGCGGGAAGGTCTCCTTCCACTCCTGGGTCTGGGCCCGCCAGGCCGTGTAGTCGGCCGGGGCGCCCTCGTCGGCGCGGATCGCGGCGACGAGGTCGCGGATGACCTCCTTGGCGTCGCCGACGATCGGCACGTCGGCCACCCGGTTCTTGCTGATCTCGGCGGGGTCGATGTCGGCGTGGATGACCTTGGCCCCGGTGGCGAACGTCGACAGCTGGCCGGTGACCCGGTCGTCGAACCGGGCGCCGAGGGTGATGAGCAGGTCGGACTTCTGCAGGGCCGTGACGGCCGCGACCGTGCCGTGCATCCCCGGCATACCGAGGTTGAGCGGGTGCGAGTCGGGCACCGCCCCGCGGGCCATGAGCGTGGTCACGACGGGGATCTGGGTCAGCTCGACCAGCTCGCGCAGCTCGTCGCTCGCCCCGCTGCGGATGACCCCGCCGCCGACGTAGAGGACGGGCCGCTCGGAGGCCGCCATGAGCTTGGCCGCCTCGCGGATCTGCTTGCTGTGCGGGCGGATCACCGGCCGGTAGCCGGGCAGGTCGATCTGCGGCGGCCACGAGAACGACATCGGGCCCTGGAGGGCGTCCTTGCTGATGTCGACGAGCACCGGCCCGGGCCGGCCCGTGGAGGCGACGTGGAAGGCCTCGGCCAGCGCCCGCGGGATCTCCTGCGGGTCGGTGACGAGGTAGTTGTGCTTGGTGATGGGCATCGTGATGCCCCGGATGTCGGCCTCCTGGAAGGCGTCGGTGCCGATGGACTTGCTCGACACCTGGCCGGTGATGGCGACGACCGGCATGGAGTCCATGTAGGCGTCGGCCAGCGGCGTCACGAGGTTGGTGGCGCCCGGACCGGAGGTGGCCATGCAGACCCCCACACGGCCGGTGGCGGCGGCATACCCCTCGGCGGCGTGGCCCGCGCCCTGCTCGTGGCGCACGAGGATGTGCCGCACCGAGGTGGAGTCCATGAGCGGGTCGTAGGCGGGGAGGATCGCGCCGCCGGGGATCCCGAAGACGGTGTCGACGCCGAGCTCCTCGAGGGAGCGCACCAGCGCCTGTGCGCCGGTGATCTGGGCCGGGGCCGCCAACGGTGGGCGGCTCGCGGCGGGGACGGGCGTCGCGACCGGGGCGACCGGGCTGGTAGGGCTGGTCGGGCTCGTCGAGGGGGCCGGGCCACCCGGTCGGGGCCGCGCATGGGCCAGGTCGGCTGGGCTCGGACGCACCGGCGTCGCTCCGTTGCTCACTGGTCCACCACTTCTCGTTCGGGTCGTACCGGGTCTGGGCTGGTGTCGGGCTGGGGCTGGGTGAGCCCTCGGGTCACAGGTCACGCGGGAACGGTCGGCTCCCACAAAAAAACCCTCCGGTCCCGGGGGACAGAAGGGGTAGCGCGTCGGGTCAGGCGGGTTGCCTGCTCAGACGCGCTGATGAAGTACGAGGACTCGAGCCACATGCCCACGGTGCTCTGCGGGGGCCTCTCGTGTCAACCGGCGGACGGCCCCGTCTCAGCATCCGACTGCCGGTCCCGCATACCGGACCCTCAGGCGATGTTCATCCGCGACTTGAGGGTGTCGCGCTTGTCCTCGAAGCGGGCCGCCTGCTTGTCGAGTCCGTCCATGAAGGTGGCCAGCTCGGACCGGGCTCGCTCGCCCTGCTCCGACAGGCCCTCCATCTCGAAGACCTTCCAGAAGCGCAGCACCGGCATGACGACCTCGTCGCGGTGCGAGCGCAGGTCGTAGATGCCAGCGACGGCCATCTCGACCGCCTTGCGCTGGAACCCGGGGATGTCGGAGCCGGGCATCTTGAACCCCTGGACGACGTCGAGGATGGCCTGCATCGCCTGGTCGGGCGAGAGCTCGATCGCCGCGGCCATGAGGTTGCGGTAGAAGATCATGTGGAGGTTCTCGTCGGCCGCGATACGCGCGAGGAGCCGGTCGGCCATGGGGTCGTCGGTGTAGCGGCCGGTGTTGCGGTGGCTCACCCGGGTGGCCAACTCCTGGAACGAGACGTAGGCCAGGTTGTGCATCATCGTGTCGCCGTGGTCGGCGGAGTACCCCTGGGACATGTGGGTCATCCGGAACCGCTCGAGCTCCGCGGGGTCGACCGACCGCTTGACGAGCAGGTAGTCACGCATGGCGATGCCGTGGCGGCCCTCCTCGGCGGTCCACCGGTGCACCCAGGCGCCCCACGCGTCGTCACGGCCGAAGATCGTCGCGATCTCGTGGTGGTAGCTGGGCAGGTTGTCCTCGGTGAGGAGGTTGACGACCAGCGCGCTGCGGGCGACGTCGCTCATCGGCGAGTCGTCGGGGGTCCAGGGGTCGCCGCCCATGAGCCCGTCGAAGTTCCGGCCGTCGCTCCACGGGATGTACTCGTGGGGGAACCACTCCTTGGCCACCTTGAGGTGGCGGTTGAGCTCGCCCTCGACGACCGGGTTGAGCTCGCGCAGCAGGTCGGTCTCGGACCAGGTCGTCGTCATGGGGACGAGGTTACGCCTGCGTAGGTGCGAAATCCCCCTGCGTCCACGTCCTCCGGCCCACGTGTCAGTCGCAGACGGCGCCCTTGCTGGCGCTGCCGACGAGCTTGCGGTACTTCGCCAGCACACCGCGGGTGTACCTCGGCTCCGGGGGCGTGAACCCCTCGGCCCGGCGCGCCAGCTCGTCGGCGGGGACGTCGAGGTCGAGGGTGCCCGCGGCAACGTCGAGCACGATCGTGTCGCCGTCGCGCACGAACGCGATCGGCCCGCCGTCGACGGCCTCGGGCGCCACGTGGCCGACGCAGAGGCCCGTCGTGCCGCCGGAGAAGCGCCCGTCGGTGAGCAGCAGGACGTCCTTGCCGAGCCCGGCGCCCTTGATCGCCCCCGTGACGGCGAGCATCTCGCGCATACCGGGGCCGCCCTTGGGTCCCTCGTAGCGGATGACGACCACGTCGCCGGCCTGCAGGGAGCCGCCCTCGACCGCGTCCATGGCGGCGCGCTCCCCGTCGAAGACGCGCGCGGTGCCGCGGAAGACGTCGGAGTCGAAGCCGGCCGACTTGACGACCGCGCCCTCGGGAGCGAGCGAGCCCGTGAGGATGGTGAGCCCACCGGTCTTGTGGATCGGCTGCTGCAGCGCCCGGAGCACCTTGCCGTCGGGGTCGGGCGGGTTGATGCCTTCGAGGTTCTCCGCGACGGTCTTCCCGGTCACCGTGAGGCAGTCGCCGTCGATGAGCCCGGCGTCGAGCAGCGTCTTCATGACGACCGGCACCCCGCCGACGCGGTCGATGTCGGTCATCACGTACTGCCCGAACGGCTTGACGTCGGCCAGGTGCGGCACCTTGGCGCCGATCCGCTTGAAGTCGTCGATCGACAGCTCGACGTCGGCCTCGTGGGCCATGGCCAGCAGGTGGAGCACGGCGTTGGTGGAGCCGCCGAAGGCCATGACCACGGCGATGGCGTTCTCGAACGCGGGCCGCGTCATGATC
The DNA here is from genome assembly GCA_963752705.1 of uncultured Actinomycetota bacterium. Taxonomy (GTDB): domain Bacteria; phylum Actinomycetota; class Actinomycetes; order Actinomycetales; family Dermatophilaceae; genus Lapillicoccus. The sequence goes on along the minus strand of CAVVZM010000003.1, from coordinate 914,039 downwards.
TGACGCGCGGTGATGCCCTGGCGCAGCAGCTCGACGACGGCCTCGCCCGACTTGCGCGCGAACCCGTCGCGGCGCCGGTCGGTGGCCGGGGGCGCGGCGGAGCCGGGGATCGACATCCCGATCGCCTCGGCCACCGAGGCCATCGTGTTGGCGGTGTACATCCCGCCGCACGCACCCTCACCGGGGCAGATGGCCCGCTCGATCGCGGTGACGTCCTCGCGCGACATCTTCCCGGCGAGACAGGCCCCGACCGCCTCGAAGGCGTCGATGATGGTCACCTGCTTCTCGGTGCCGTCGGACATCTTGGCGATCCCCGGGAGGATCGACCCGGCGTACAGGAACACCGACGCGAGGTCGAGGCGCGCCGCGGCCATCATCATCCCCGGCAGGGACTTGTCGCAGCCCGCCAGCAGCACGGAGCCGTCGAGGCGCTCGGCCATCATCACCGTCTCCACCGAGTCGGCGATGACCTCCCGCGACACCAGGGAGAAGTGCATCCCCTCGTGGCCCATCGAGATGCCGTCGGACACCGAGATGGTGCCGAACTCGAGCGGGTAGCCACCGGCCGCGAAGACGCCGTCCTTGACCGCACCCGCGAGCCGCTCCAGGGAGAGGTTGCACGGCGTGATCTCGTTCCACGAGCTCGCCACCCCGATCTGGGGCTTGGCGAAGTCGTCGTCGCCCATCCCTACCGCCCGGAGCATCCCTCGCGCGGCGGTCTTCTCGAGACCGTCCGTGACGTCGCGGCTACGGGGCTTGAGGTCTGGCGTCGTCGTCATGGCATCGAGCATATTCTCGCGTCCACGGGCTGAAACGGGTGTCTCAGCCGCGGGACACGTGGAACCGCTCGAGACTCGCGTCCCCCGGCCCCAGCTCGGGCCACTCACCGGCATACCGCAGCACGGCCAGCCCGCTCGTGGGGAACCCCTCCCCCATCGCGGTATGCGCGGTCTGCGACCCCTGCCCGTCGGTCAGGGCGCTGGCGAGGTCGGGTATTGACGGGGCGTGGCCGACCACGACGACGGTGCGCACGTCGCCGGCGTCCTCGCGGAGGCACTGCAGGACACCGGGCGTCCCGCCCTGGTAGACGGCACGGCGGAACTCGACGAACTCCGCCTGCGCCCCGCCGTGAGCGGCGTGCTCCCACGTCTGCCGGGTGCGCACCGACGTCGAGCAGATCACCAGTCCGGCGACGATGCCCTGCGCATGGAGCCACGCGCCGACCGCCTCGGCGTCGAGCCGGCCACGGTCGGTGAGCGCCCGGTCGTGGTCCGGCTTGCCAGGCACCTGCTCGGCCTTGGCGTGGCGCAGGAGCACGAGCATGCGGTCGTCGTGGACGGGCGTCATCCCGACAGGATGCCCCCGGCTCGCCGCGCCTGTCACCCGCTGCGACCCCCGGTCGGGGCGACCGCCGCGCACTACGGTGTGCGACATGCCGGACGCGCCCGCCCCGCTCGCACCCGTTCCGCTGCTGGACGTCGCGCCGGCCCGCTCGACGAGCCGGGCCTGGGTCGACGAGTCCGTGCGCCGCATCCGGGCCGACGCGAACCGCAGCGCCGACACCCACCTGGTAGCCGTGCCGCTCACCCGCGGCTGGCTCGACGCGGGCGTCGACCTCTACCTCAAGGACGAGTCGACCCACCCCACCGGCAGCCTCAAGCACCGGTTGGCCCGCTCCCTCTTCCTGTACGCCATCTGCAACGGCTTCATCGGTCCGGAGACGACCGTCATCGAGGCCTCGAGCGGCTCGACCGCGGTGTCTGAGGCGTACTTCGCGCGGATGCTCGGGCTGCGCTTCGTCGCCGTGATGGCCCGCACCACGAGCCAGCAGAAGGTCGACCTCATCGAGCGCGAGGGCGGGCGCTGCCACCTCGTCGACGACCCGGGCGAGGTCTACGAGGTGGCCCGCCGCCTCGCGCACGAGTGCACCGGGCACTACCTCGACCAGTTCACCTACGCCGAGCGGGCGACCGACTGGCGCGGCAACAACAACATCGCCGAGTCGATCTTCGAGCAGCTCGCCCACGAGCGGCATCCCGTGCCGGCCTGGGTCGTCGTGGGAGCCGGCACCGGCGGCACGAGCGCGACCATCGGCCGCTACGTGCGCTACCAGGGCCTGGCCACCCGCGTCGCGGTCGTCGACCCGGAGGGCTCGGCGTTCCTGCCCTCCTACGACGGGCGGTCCACCGAGGGCAGCCGGGGCTCACGCATCGAGGGGATCGGCCGGCCCCGGGTCGAGCCGAGCTTCGTGCCCACCGTGGTCGACCGGATGCTGGGCGTGCCCGATGCCGCGTCGGTGGCCGCCATGAGGTTCCTGCGCGAGCGCACCGGCATCCGGGCCGGTGGCTCGACGGGCACCAACCTCTACGGCGCGCTGCGGCTGGCCTGCGAGCTCCGCGCGGCGGGCGAGACCGGCAGCGTGGTCACGCTGATGTGCGACCCGGCCGAGCGGTACGAGCGCACGTATGCCGACGACGGCTGGCTCGCGGCGCAGGGGCTCGAGCTCGGGCCGTACCTCGCCGTGCTGGAGCAGGCCTGGACGACGGGTGAGTGGACCGGCTGAGCCGGCGATGGTCCGCGGCGGGCCTCACCCCCCGGACACGGCGTTGATGACGTGCACCACGGAGCCCGGACCCACGTGGGTCGCGAGGCCGTCACCCCGCTTGGCGTCCTCGCCGTCGACGAACACGTTGACGTGCGGGCGGATCGCGCCCCGCTCGTCGCGCACCCGGGACTGGACGCGGGGCCAGCGGGCGAGGGCCTGGTCGAGGATGGGGCCCAGATCGGAGCCGTCGGCGCCGACCGGTGTGGCGACCTCCCCCACCCCGTCGGTGAGGTCGCGGAGCATCCCGGGGATCACCACCCGCACGGTCGCAGCCGCCGCGTCGGGCGCGGCGCTCACGCCAGCACCGCCGCGCGGACGCAGAGCACGTCGGGTAGCTGGTCGGCGATGCGGTGGAAGGTGGCCCCTTCGTCGAGGGAGGCGAACACGTCGCCGTTGCGGGTGCCGAAGTAGAGACCGGGCTGCTCAGCCCGGTCGGTGGCGGCCGCGTCGCGCAGCACCGCCGTGTAGCTGGGTTCCGGCAGCCCGACGGTCTGGGTCGTCCAGGTGCGCCCGGCGTCCGTCGAGTGCTGCACCTGGAGGCGGCCACCCGGCGGGATGCGCTCGCCGTCGCTGACGACGGGGACGAGCCAGAGCGCATCGCCCTGGTGGGGGTGCACGACCACGGTGAACCCGAAGTCGGTGGGCAGCCCGTCGGCGATCGACGTCCACGTCTCCCCGTCGTCGTCCGACCGGTAGACGCCACGGTGGTTCTGCGCATACAGACGCGTGGGGGTCACGGCGTCCCGTGCCACCTTGTGCACGCACTGCCCGAACTCGGGATAGGGGTCGGGCATGAAGTAGGCCGAGATGCCGCGGTTGGAGGGCGCCCAGCTCGTGCCCCCGTCACCGCTGCGGTAGGCGCCGCCCGCGCTCATCGCGACGAGCAGGTCGTCGGAGTCGGCGGGGTTGGGCACGATGGTGTGCACCGCACCACCGCCGAACCCGTCACCCCACTCGGCGTGGTGGGGGTGCTCCCACAGCCCCCGGTTGAGAGCGAACGTCTCGCCCCCGTCGGCGCTGCGCCAGAGCGAGTGCGGCTCGCAGCCGGCCCACACCACGTCGGCGTCGTGCGGGTCGGTGGTCAGCTGCCAGACCCGCTTGAGCGCGGTGTCGTCGTCCTTGGGGAAGGCGATGGCGCGCCGCTCCTCCTCGCTCCAGGTGCGCCCCCCGTCGTCGCTCACCTGCACCGTCGGCCCCCAGTGCCACGACATGACGCCGGCGAGCATCCGACCACGCCCGCGCCGCGGGTCGAAGCACACCGCAGCCACCTCGCTCATGAGGAAGTGCGGCCCTTCCAGCCGCCACTGCTCGCGGTCGTCGCTCCGCGCCAGCCACAGCCCCTTCCGGGTGCCGATCGCCACCACCGCTTCACCTGTCGTCTCGACCATGGCGGCAGTGTCCACCCGGGCGCCGACACAGGGCCAGCGTTTCGGCCGCCCGACCGCAGCTCCGCGCTAGCCTCCCGGGATGTCGAGTGGAGGGTCGCCGCGCCGGTGGGAGGTGCTGCTCGTCGGCGGGGCCAGCGGGGTCGGCAAGACCCGGCTCGTCGACGCGCTCAGCGAGCGCTATGCGGTGCCGGTGACCGAGGTCGACGACCTGCAGACCTTCCTCGAAACGGTCAGCACGCCGGAGCAGCAGCCCCTGCTGCACCTGTGGCGGGTCGACTGGGACGCCTTCGCCGCGATGTCCGACGCCGAGCGGGTGGCCTACTTCGTGCGGCTGTCGCGGGAGGTGTTCCAGCCGGGACTTGCCGCCGTCGTCGCGGACCACCTGGAGGGCGGCCGGCCGACGATCCTCTCTGGCGCCTTCGTGCTGCCGGAGCTGTCGACCCTCTCGTCCTACCGCGACCAGCCGAACGCCGGCCGGGTCACCGGTCTCGTGGTCGCCGAGCCCGACGAGGCGCAGATCGCCGCGAACTTCGACGGGCGCGAGGGCGACCCCCAGCACTTCCGCGCCCACGCGAGCCTCATGAACCAGACGTGGCTCGTCGCCGAGTGCGAGCGGCTCGGGGTCCCGGTCCTCGAAGCCCGGCCGTGGGCGACGGCGGCCGAGCGGGCCGTACGGGCCCTCGCCGAGAGCCGGCCGTCAGCCTGAGACGACGTTGTCGAGGGGCTCCCCCGACGCGTACGCGTGGAGCTGGCGCCGCAGCAGCGCGAGCGCCCGCGGCCGGAACGCGCTGCTGGCCCCGCCGACGTGCGGGGAGATGAGCACCCCGGGGGCGTGCCACAGCGGGTGCTCCGGCGGCAGCGGCTCGGGGTCGGTCACGTCGAGGGCGGCCCGCAGCCGGCCGCTCGTCGTCTCGGCCAGCAGGGCGTCGGTGTCGACCACCTTGCCGCGGGCGACGTTGACGAGCAGCGCGCCGTCCTTCATGGCGGCGAGGAAGGCCGGTCCGGCCAGCCCCTCGGTGGCGTCGGTGAGCGGGGTGATGATGACGACGACGTCGTGCTCGGGCAGGAGCGCCGACAGCTCGTCGATGCCGTGCACGCTGTCGACGAGGTCGTCACCGGCCCGCGCCCGGCTCGCGACGGCCGTGACCTCCACCTCGAACGGCAGCAGCCGCTGCACGATGGCCCGCCCGACGTTGCCGTAGCCCACGACGAGCACGCGCCGGTCGGCGAGTGCGTCCCACATCCGCGTCCGGATCCAGCGCGACTCCTGTTGGGCGACAACGAAGTCCGGTATGCCGCGAAGCGAGGCCAGGATGAGGGCCAGCGTCAGCTCGGCGGTCGACGCGTCATGGATGCCGCCGCCGTTGCACAGCGTCACGCCCTTCGGGAGCACGGGCGTCGCGTTGTCGTAACCGGCGGTGACGAGCTGGACGACGCTCAGGGCCGGCATCTCCCGGAGGAGGTCGAGACGCATCCGCCGGTCGATGTAGGGGGGGACGACGATGGCGATCTCGTCGGCCCGGGGGTGCGGGTCGTGCAGGTCCCAGGCGACGAGCTCGAGCCCCGGTACCTCCCCCACGTCGGCGATCCACGACTCGTCGGGCAGGGAGGCGACCGGCATCCCGCGAACCTACCCGGCGGTCGCGTCGGTGATGATGGGGGATGCCGGACCTTGGCCCGCCCCTTCCTCCTCCCGCCCTGTCCCGCCGGGCCGTCCTCGGCCTGGGGGCCGTCGCGGCGGCCGCGCTCGCGGGCTGCACCACCTCCACCGGGTCGGTACCCGCGGCCTCCGGGCCGACCGTCGGGGACGGTGCCTCGGGGCGTCAGGAGCTGACCGAGGCGGTCGACGTCGCCACCGGCCTGCAGACCCCGTGGAGCGTGGTGGTGCTGCCCGACCGGAGCGTGCTGGTCAGCGAGCGCGACCCCGGCACGGTCCGCCGCCTCGACGGTCGGGGGGGCACGACCGTCATCGGCACGGTGGCGGGGGTGGCCGCAGCGGGCGAGGGCGGTCTGCTCGGCCTCGCCGTCGACTCCCGCACGTATGCCGCGACACCGGTGCTCTACGCGTACACGACCACAGCGAGCGACAACCGCGTCGTCGCCATCGTCATGGAGGGCGGCCGCCTCGGCGCCCAGCGGACGGTGCTCACCGGCATACCCAAGGGCACCATCCACAACGGCGGGCGGATCGCGTTCGGCCCCGACGGGTTCCTCTACGTCACGGCCGGCGAGAACGGCAACCGCGGCCCGGCCCAGGACCGCCAGAGCCTCGCCGGCAAGATCCTGCGCGTCACCACCGAGGGCGCTCCCGCCCCGGGCAACCCGTTCGCGGGGTCGCCCGTCTGGTCATACGGTCACCGCAACCCGCAGGGCATCGCCTGGGACGCGTCCGGCCGGATGTGGGCCAGCGAGTTCGGGCAGGACACCTGGGACGAGCTCAACGTCATCCGCCCGGGCGCCAACTACGGGTGGCCCACGGTGGAGGGGCAGGAGGGGAGGGAGGGGTTCGTCGACCCGGTACGCCAGTGGGCCACGAAGGACGCCTCGCCCAGCGGGATCGCGATCGGCCCCGACGGCGCGGTGCTCATGGCGGCGCTGCGGGGCGAGTCCCTGTGGAAGATCCCGGTGGAGGCGGACGGGTCGACGCAGGAGCCGCAGCGGCTGCTGCAGGGCGAGTACGGGCGGCTGCGCGACGTGCTCGTCGGGCCCGACGGCAACGTCTGGGTGGTCACGAACAACACCTCGCGCGGCACCCCGAGGGCCGGCGACGACCGGATCGTGCGGCTGCCCCGGTCCCTCACCGGCTGACCTGTCCTGTCGTCCGTCCCGCGGGTGGGCGGACGACCGCGAGCGTACGCTGCACGGATGTCGGAGATCGAGCAGATCCTCAGCCAGGTACCCATGGACCAGGTCGCGGCGGCGCTGGGCGTCGACCGGGCCGATGCCGAGCAGGCCACGCGGGCGGCGATCCCCGCCCTCCTGGGCGGGATGCAGGCCAACGCGCAGGACCCCGCCGGTGCGGCGTCTCTGGCGGGAGCGCTGCAGCAGCACGACGGCAGCGCTCTCGGCGCTCCGGTCGACCAGCTCGACACCCACGACGGGCAGCGGATCGTCCAGAACGTCTTCGGCGACCAGACCAACGACGTCGTGGCCCGGCTCGGCGGGGCAACGCCGGGCAACGGCTCGAGCCTCGTCTCCAAGCTGCTGCCGATCCTCGCGCCCATCGTCATGGCCTACCTGGCCAAGAAGCTGCAGGGCGGGTCGGCGGGAACGACGGCCGGGTCGGCGACCGGCGCCGGTGGCGGCGGCCTCGGCGACATCCTCGGCCAGGTGCTCGGCGGCGCCGGCGGCGCCCAGACCCAGCCCGGTACGCCCGCCGGACAGGGCGGCCTCGGCGACATCCTCGGTGGCGTCCTCGGCGGCCTGCTGGGCGGCGGCAAGCGCTGACCCCACCCGCCTCCCCTTTATCGGGTCACCCGATAAAGGGACGGTTCGCTGGACAACGGTTCTCCAGCGAAGCGCACGTTTATCGGGTGACCCGATAAAGGGACGGTTCGCTGGACAACGGTTCTCCAGCGAAGCGCGCGTTTATCGGGTCACCCGATAAACGGGGGACCAGTGGGACGTCAGGTGAGCTTGGCCAGCACGAGCTCGCGCACCTTGGCGGCGTCGGCCTGGCCCTTCATGGCCTTCATGACCTGGCCGATGAGGGCTCCGGCGGCCTGCACCTTGCCGGCGCGGATCTTCTCGGCGACGTCGGGGTTGGCCGCGATGACCGTGTCGACCGCGGCGTCGAGGGCCGAGTCGTCCTGCACGAGCTCTAGGCCCCGCGCGTCGGCGACCGCCGTCGGGGTCCCCTCCCCCGCGAGCACGCCCTCGAGCACCTGCCGGGCCATCGAGTCGTTGAGCCGTCCCGACGTCACGAGCCCGTCGAGCTCCGCGATGTGCGCCGGCGTGAGCCCCGTCGTCGACGCATACGTGACGACGTCGACGCCCTCGGTGTTGGCGCGCCGCGCGACCTCGCCGCTCCACCACTTGCGGGCCGCCGCGGGCGTGGCCCCGGCCGCGACGGTCTCCTCGACGAGCTCGACGGCGCCGGCGTTCGCGACGTCGCGCATCTCGAGGTCGCTGTAGCCCCAGGCCGTCTGCAGCCGAGCGCGCCGCTCCCCGGGGGGCTCGGGCAGGGTCTGGCGCAGCGCCGCGATGGTCTCCGGTGTCGGCGCGACCGGTACGAGGTCGGGCTCCGGGAAGTAGCGGTAGTCCTCGGCGTCGCTCTTCTCGCGCCCCGAGGTCGTGACGCCGGTGTCCTCGTGCCAGTGCCGCGTCTCCTGCGTGATGCGGTCACCGCCGCTGAGCACGGCAGCGTGGCGGGTGATCTCGTAGCGCACCGCCCGCTCCACCGACCGCAGCGAGTTGACGTTCTTCGTCTCGGTACGCGTACCGAGCGGCACCGCGTCCTGGTCGCCCCCGTCGGTCGCGCGCGGTCGCAGGGAGACGTTGGCGTCGCAGCGCAGCGACCCCTGCTCCATCCGTACGTCGGAGACCCCGAGCGCCCGGAGCAGCTCGCGGAGGGCGGCGACGTAGGCACGGGCCACCTCGGGGGCGCGCTCCCCCGTGCCCGTCATCGGCTTGGTGACGATCTCGATGAGCGGGATGCCGGCGCGGTTGTAGTCGACGAGCGAGTGGTCGGCGCCGTGGATGCGACCGGTGGCGCCGCCGACGTGAAGCGACTTGCCGGTGTCCTCCTCCATGTGGGCGCGCTCGATCTCGACCCGGTAGACGGTGCCGTCGTCGAGCGTGACGTCGAGGTGGCCCCCGAAGGCGATCGGCTCGTCGTACTGCGAGGTCTGGAAGTTCTTCGGCATGTCCGGGTAGAAGTAGTTCTTCCGGGCGAAGCGCGACCACGGGGCGATCTCGCAGTCCAGCACCAGCCCGATCCGGATCGCCGACTCGACCGCCGTGGCGTTGACGACCGGCAGGGCGCCGGGCAGGCCGAGGCACACCGGGCATACCTGCGTGTTGGGCTCGGCGCCGAACTCGGTCGAGCAGCCGCAGAACATCTTCGTGGCGGTGTTGAGCTCGACGTGCACCTCGAGCCCGATCACCGGGTCGTAGCGCGTCGAGCGCCTCGTCGTAGGTCAGCACCCGCTCGGCGGTATGCGTGCTCATCTCAGGCCTCCTGGGTGAGGGACGGGGCGCGGTCGAGCAGCGGCCCGCCCCAGCGCTCGAGCAGCGCCCGCTCGAGGGCCGCACCCACGGCGTAGAGGCGGTCGTCCGCGGTGGCGGGCGCGAGGATCTGGATGCCGGTGGGCAGCCCGTCCTCGTCGGCCAGACCCGAGGGGATCGACATCCCCGGGATGCCCGCGAGGTTCGCGGGGATCGTGGCGACGTCGTTGAGGTACATCGCGAGCGGGTCGTCGAGCTTCTCGCCGATGGGGAACGCCGTCGTCGGGGCGGTCGGCGAGAGGAGCACGTCGGCGACGCCGAACGCCCGGGTGAAGTCGTCGGCGATGAGGCGGCGGACCTTCTGGGCCTGGCCGTAGTACGCGTCGAAGTAACCCGACGAGAGCGCGTACGTGCCGAGGATGATCCGGCGCTTGACCTCGGGGCCGAAGCCGGCGTCGCGCGTCGCGGCCATCACCTGCTCGGCGCTGGGATCGGCCACCCCCTCCGGCCCGACCCGCAGGCCGTAGCGCATGGCGTCGAACTTGGCGAGGTTGCTGGACGCCTCGCTGGGCAGGATGAGGTAATAGGTCGCGAGCGCGTACTCGAAGCTCGGGCAGTCGACCTCGACGACCTTGGCGCCGGCGTCGACAAGCAGCTGCACCGACTCCTCGAACCGGGCGCGGACACCGTCCTGGTAGCCCTCGCCACCGAGCTGCTTGACGATGCCCACTGTCATGCCGGTGACGTCGGCCCGCTCGGGCGGCGGCGACGACCGGCGGCACCGGCGCGTCGATCGAGGTGGAGTCCATCGGGTCGTGGCCGCCGATGAGCGCGTGCAGCAGGGCGGCGTCGAGCACGGTGCGGGTGCACGGGCCGGCCTGGTCGAGGCTGCTCGCGAGGGCGACGAGGCCGTAGCGCGAGACGCCGCCGTAGGTCGGCTTGACGCCGACGGTGCCGGTGACGGCGGCAGGCTGGCGGATCGAGCCGCCCGTGTCGGTGCCGATGGCGAGCGGCGCCTGGAAGCTGGCGACGACGCTGGACGAGCCACCGCCGGAGCCGCCGGGGATGCGGGTGAGGTCCCACGGGTTGTGGCTCGGGCCGTAGGCCGAGTGCTCGGTGGAGCTGCCCATGGCGAACTCGTCCATGTTGGTCTTGCCTAGGATCGGCAGACCGGCGTCCCGCAGCCGGGCCACGACGGTCGCGTCGTAGGGCGGGACCCAGCCCTGGAGGATCTTCGACCCGCACGTGGTGGGTAGGCCCTTGGTGGCCATGACGTCCTTGACCGCGATCGGGACGCCGGCCAGGACGTGGAGGGACTCGCCGGCGACGCGGCGGCGGTCGACCTCGCGGGCGGTCTCGACGGCACCGAAGTGGTCGACGTGGAGGTACGAGTGCACCGCCTCGTCGACCGCGGCCGTCCGCTCGAGGTGGGCCTGGGTCAGCTCGACGGCGCTGACCTCCTTGGCGGCCAGCGCGCGAGCCATCTGGGCCGCAGTGAGACGGGTCAGGTCGGAGAGGGTGCCGGTGGTCACAGTGGTCACGGGTGTGGGGCCTAACGGTCGTGGCAGCGGGGGGTATGCGTCGGGCGGCAGTGCCGCGGGCCTACAGGTCAGTCCTCGGTGAGGATGCGGGGCACGGAGAACCGCTGCTGCTCCGTCGCCGGCGCACCCGACAGGGCTTCCTCGGCAGTGAGCCCCGGCCGCGGCACGTCGGCGCGGGTGACGTTGGTCAGCGGCAGCGGGTGCGACATCGGCTCGACGCCGTCGGTCGGCGCCTGCTGCACCAGCGCCACCGAGTCGAGGATGACCGTGAGCTCGCCGAGCATCCGGTCGAGCTCGGCGTCCCTGAGGTCGATCCGGGCCAGGGAGGCCAGATGGGCGACGTCGTCGCGCGTCAAGGACATGACGACGAGTCTAGGGCGGCCCCTGGTCGAGGGCTCTCAGCCCATCCCGGCGGGACGCGGCTCCGGCGACCTAGGCCGTCCCCGAGCCGCGTGGCGGTCCGGCCGACACCAGGCGTACGCCCTCGTGTCCACTGAGCAGCTCGCGTGCCACCGGGTTGGCGACCAGCTCCTCGAGGGCGGCCGACAGGGCCTCAGGGTCGCGGACCTCGCGGCTCCCGCACAGCACCACGAGATGGCGCCGGGTGAGGTTGGCCAGGCCGGCCCGGAACGGCGTCAGCCCACGGACGCCCACGAAGTCGTCGACGCGCACGGCGAGGAAGTGACGCGGGCCCGGCCCCCCGCGACCCGGTCCGGCCGCGAACCCGAACCGCTCCACCGCGCTGACGCTCGTCCAAGGGACCACGAGGCCCCCGGTCTCGATGCCGGACGGGGTCAGGACGAGGTCGGCAGAGCGCCCCCGACCGGTCAGCGGGCGCAGCCGCAACCAGCGGTAGACCGTGACCAGCAGCACGAGCACCAGCACGACCAGGAGCCAGGCGGACGACGTCAGCGCGGCCCACAGCGACGTCGACATGGTCCGGGCGGCGTTGAGGACGTGGCCGAGGTTGACGAGCAGCACGAGGCCCACCCACCCCCCTAGGCCCGACCGCCCCGACCTGCTCCTGTTGCCGGAAGGGGATGACGCACCGGCCACGACCGGTACCCGGACCGCCCGGCGGCCGTCGACCTCGACGCCCTGCGGGACGGCCACGCCCGGTGACCCGTCCGCGCTCGTCCAGCCGCGCTCGTGCGCGGTCGACCGGGGAACCCACTCGATGGCCATCTCGCCTGCTCTCGTGGCGGCCCATCGTCGGCGCGTCCCGCGTTCAGGACCCGGCCGCCACTCCCATCATGCGTCGCGTTCCTGGGCGTTCGGCACGAGGGGCCTGTCGGCTCAGTCGGCGGTGCCCGTCTCGAGCAGCCGGCGGAACCCGTCCTCGTCGAGCACGGTCACGCCGAGCTCCTCGGCCTTGCTCGCCTTGGACTGCCGGCGTTCGCCCCCACGACGACGTAGTCGGTCTTCTTCGACACCGAGCCCGCCGCCTTGCCGCCGCGGGCCAGGATCGCCTCCTTGGCCTCGTCGCGCGAGAAGCCCTCGAGCGAGCCGGTGACGACGACGGTCATCCCCTCGAGCGTGCGCTCGACCGAGTTGTCGCGCTCGTCCCCCATCTGCACCCCGGCCGCCGCCCACTGGTCGACGATCTCGCCGTGCCAGTCGTTCTCGGCTGTCGAACCAGTCGCGCACGGCCTCGGCGATCACGCCTCCGACGCCCTCGGCCTGGGCGAGCTCCTCCCGGGTGAGCCTCCCGGATCCGGGTCATCGACCCGAACTGCGCGGCGAGCGCCCGGGCCGCCGTGGGGCCTACGTGCCGGATCGACAGCGCGACGAGCACGCGCCACAGGGGCTGCCGCTTGGCCTTCTCGAAGTTGTCGAACAGCCGAAGACCGTTGGCCGACAGCGTTTTTTCGCCGACGACCACCTCCGCGGGTCGGTCTTCTTCGCGGCCCGGGTGAACAGCGGCACGGTGACCAGCTGCTCGCGCGTCAGCCCGAACAGGCCGCCCTCGTCGGTGATGACGCCGGCGTCGAGCAGCGCCACGGCGCCCTCCCAGCCGAGCACCTCGATGTCGAACGCGCCCCGACCGGCCAGACCGGAGACCCGCTCGCGCAGCTGGGCCGGGCAGGTGCGCGAGTTCGGGCAGCGGATGTCCTTGTCGCCCTCCTTCTCGGGCGCGAGGGCCGTGCCGCACGCGGGGCATACCGTCGGCATCTCGAACTCGCGCTCGGTGCCGTCGCGCAGGTCGACGACCGGGCCGACGATCTCGGGGATGACGTCGCCCGCCTTGCGCAGCACGACCGTGTCGCCGATGAGCACGCCCTTGCGGCGCACCTCGTCGCCGTTGTGCAGGGTGGCGCGCTCGACGGTCGACCCGGCGACGACCACCGGCGTCCATCACCCCGAACGGCGTCACCCGCCCGGTCCGGCCGACGTTGACCTGGATGTCGAGCAGCCTCGTGTTGACCTCCTCCGGCGGGTACTTGTAGGCGATCGCCCAGCGCGGCGCGCGCGAGGTCGAGCCGAGCTGGCGCTGCACCGCGACCTCGTCGACCTTGACGACGACGCCGTCGAGCTCGTGCTCGACGTTGTGCCGCTGCTCGCCGAACTGGGCGACGTACGCCTCGACCTCCTCGACGGTGTCGACCACGCGGTAGTGGGTCGAGATCGGCAGTCCCCAGTCGCGGAACAGGTCGTACGCCTGCGACTGCCGGGTCAGCTCGAAGCCCTCGCGGAAGCCGATGCCGTGCACGAGCATGTGCAGCGGCCGCGACGCCGTCACCCGGGGGTCCTTCTGGCGCAGCGACCCGGCGGCGCTGTTGCGGGGGTTGGCGAACGGCGCCTGACCCGCGGCGACGAGCGAGGCGTTGAGCGCCTCGAAGCCGGCGACGGGGAAGTACACCTCGCCGCGGATCTCGACCCTCGCCGGGTGGCCGGACCCGGCGAGCCGGTGCGGGATGCCCTCGATCGTCCGGACGTTGTGGGTGACGTCCTCCCCGGTGCGGCCGTCGCCCCGGGTCAGCGCCCGCACCAGCCGGCCCCCCTCGTAGAGCAGGTTGACGGCGAGGCCGTCGATCTTGAGCTCGGTCAGGTAGTGCAGAGCGGCGGCGTTGGCGTCGCGCTCCACCCGAGCGGCCCAGGCGGCCAGCTCCTCGGCGGAGAAGCAGTTGTCGAGGCTGAGCATCCGCTCCAGGTGGTCGACCGCCTGGAAGTCGGTGGAGAAGACCGCCCCGCCGACCAGCTGGGTCGGGCTCTCGGGCGTACGCAGGGTGGGGTAGGCGTCCTCGAGCTCGTTGAGCCGGCGGATGAGGCCGTCGTACTCGGCGTCGCTGATGGTGGGAGTGTCCCGCACGTGGTAGGCGAACTGGGCCGCCGTGGCCCGGTCGGCCACGTCGGTCCACTCGTGCAGGACTTCCGCCGGTATGCCGGTGGCCTCGGTGGTCGACGCCGGTGTTGCCCCGGTCGCCTGCCCTGACGTCGTCGCCCGCCCTGTCGTTGCCACGCCCGACATCCTGCCGCAGCCCACCGACGGCCCGCCCGCCTCGGCCCCACGCATACCTGCCGTCCACCGGTACCGCGCCGACCCAGGGTGCACGACCTTCTCAGCACGTGCGGAGAAGTGGGGCGCGGATGTCCGGTATGCGGCAAGACTTCTCAGCACGTGCGGAGAAGTGGGGCGCGCATGTCCGGTATGCGCCGACCCTTCTCAGCACGTGCTGAGAAGGGCCGTGGGTCAACGAGGGCCGAGCACCCGGTCCAGCCAGGCGTTGCCGAACGTGTCGTCAGGGTCGACCCGGGCCCGCAGCGCCCGGAACTCCTCGAGCCGGGGGTACAGGGGCGCGATCCGCGCGGCCGTCGCGGCGAGGCACTTGCCCCAGTGCGGGCGGGCTCCGAGCGGCAGCAGCGCGTCCTCGAGGAGCGGCAGCACGGCATACACGGCCGCCTCGTCGAGCACCCAGGTGATGTGGATGCCGACGACGTCGGTGCCGAAGGCCCCGCTCAGCCAGAGCGCGTCGGCCGCCACGGTGCGCAGCTCGGCCACCCGCAGCAGCCCGGCGAACCGCGGCCGCAGCCGGCGCATCGCCGCGAGCGCCTCCAGGATGCGGGGTCGCGGCACGAGGTACTCGCTCTGCAGCTCGGCCCCGTGGCTCGGCGTGAACTCGAGCCGGAAGTGCGGCAGCCGGTCGAGCCACGGCCCCGGTGGTCCGCCCTGCTGGGTGACCCCCTCGGCCACCGCCCCGATGTCGGGGTGGAGCTGACGGGTCGCCCGTCGGGCGCCGAAGAACTCCGCGGGAGCGTCGTCGACCCGGCTCTTGACCCACGCCTGCGCGAAGCCACGGGAGGAGAAGTCGGTGAAGAGGCTGACCGAGTAGCCGCTGCGGGTGATCTCGTCGAGCCGCTCCTCGACCACCGCCCCCGGCAGGTCGGTCCAGACGTCCTGACGCACGTCGTAGGTCGGCTCCACCTCGAGGGTGAGCGTCGTGACGATGCCGAGCGCCCCCAGGCCGACGACCGTGCCGTCGAAGTCGGCGTCGCCCCGCGAGACGGTGCGCTCGCGGCCGGCCCCGTCGAGCAGGGTCAGGCGGGTCACCGCGGTGGCCAGCGAGCGGTTGCCGTCGCCCGAGCCGTGCGTGCCGGTGGCGACGGCCCCGGCCACGGAGATGTGCGGCAGCGACGCGAGGTTGGCCAGCGCCCAGCCGTGGGCGTGCAGGCGGGTGGCGACGTCGCCGTACCGGCTGCCGCCGTCGACCGTCACCGTGCGCGCCTCGCCGTCGAGCTCGAACACGCGAGGCAGGTGCTCCAGCGACACGAGCAGGTCGCTGTCGACGAGGTCGGTGAAGGAGTGCCGGGAGCCGACCGCCCGCACCCGCGGGGCCGCCGCGACGGCCTCGGCCAGCTCGGCCGTCGACGCCGGAAGCACCAGCGCGTGCGCCGCGTATGCGTGGTTGCCGGCCCACGTGGTGCCGGGCGCGGTGCGCTCCACGGCGATCTCCTCGCTCCAGGTCATAGGAAGTCCCAGCCGACACAGCATGCCGGAATTTGGCGACGACCCCTGCGGTCGGTGACAATGATCAGCGGGGCGTGCCTTGTCGACCTCACGCCCAGGCTCTTTGGGGAGTACGTATGCCGCTCGTCCGCTCGTCACCGTCGCAGGCACCACCGCGCGGCCGCACTCCGCGCGCGCGCGCAGCCGGGGCGATCGTCACGGCCCTGGCGCTCGCCGTCGCCCTGGGCGCCTGCACCGTCCCTGGTGGTGGGGCGAAGGCCTCGTCGACCGCCTCGACGTCCGGCCCGTCCACGACGACCGCCAGCCCGTCACCGAGCACGACGACGACCCCCCCGCCCCCGCCGGTGCAGCTCAAGCCCAGCGTGGCCTCGGGCGCCCAGGTGCCGGTCGACACCGTCGTCTCCGTGGCGGCCTCCGACGGCACGGTCGCCGATGTCGAGCTGACCTACAAGGACCCCAAGAAGGGCGACGTCAACGTCGAGGGCAAGCTCGACCCCAACGGGGCGAACTGGACCGCCGCCAGCCTGCTGGAGCCGGCCACGACGTACTCGCTGACGATGAGCGGCAAGAACGCCGCCGGCGTCGAGGCCACCACCCACTCCACGTTCAGCACCCAGGCGCTGTCGAAGAAGCAGCTCATCTACCCCAGCATCGTCGGCGACGGCGCGACCGTCGGTGTGGCCATGCCGGTCATCGTCCATTTCGACGTTCCCGTCAAGGACAAGGCCGCCTTCGAGAAGAAGATGACCGTCACGTCCACGCCGAAGCAGGACGGCTCGTGGGGCTGGGTGAGCAGCAGCGAGGCGCACTGGCGCCCGGTCAGCTACTGGCAGCCCGGCACCAAGGTCAAGGTCAACGTCGACATCAACAGCGTCGCCGGCGGCGACGGCACCTACGGCCAGATCTCGACCTCCGGCGGCTTCACCGTGGGGCAGTCGGTCGTCATGAACGCCGACCTCGGCAGCCACCAGATGACGGTCATGGTCGACGGGGCCCCGGCCAAGACCATCCCCATCACGGGCGGCAAGGCCGGGTTCGAGTCGCGCAGCGGCACCAAGGTCATCATGGAGAAGTTCAGCACGCTGCGGATGGACGCCAACACCGTCGGCATCGAGCCCGGCGACCCGAACTACTACGACATCCCCGACGTGCAGTTCGCGATGCGCGAGACCAACTCCGGCGAGTTCCTCCACGCCGCCCCCTGGTCGGTCAGCAGCCAGGGCAAGGCCAACGTCAGCCACGGCTGCATCGGCATGAGCACCGCGAACGCCCAGTGGCTGTTCGGCATCGCCAAGGTCGGCGACCCCGTCGTCGTCACCGGCACGGCCCGCGGGCTCGAGGCGGGCAACGGCTGGACCGACTGGAACGTCAGCTACGACAAGTGGAAGTCCGGCTCCGCCCTCAGCGCGGCCTGACCCTCAGCGCGGCCTGACCTCCGACGTCGGGGCGGTCACCGGCTTCCGGCTCGCCGGACGCCCGATGACGACGGCTGAGGCCAGCACGATCGCGGCGCCCACCACCTGGGGCGCCGACAGCCGCTCGTGCAGCAGCACCACGCCCAGCACGACGGCGACGACCGGGATGACGTAGGTCACGGTGGCCCCGACCGTCGCCCCAACCTCGCGCACGACGTCGAACTGCAGGACGAACGCGAGCCCGGTGCCGACGATGCCGAGGGCCAGGACGGCCAGCACGGCGCCCAGCACGTCGTGGCTCGCCACACCCGCCGTCGTCGACCACGGCAGTGGCCGGGCCGTGGCGCCGTCGCCGCGCTGCAGCCACCACCAGACCCCGGTGACCACCAGCATCTGCGCCGACGCCGCCAGCAGCTGGGTCGCCGGGAGCCCGAGACCGCCGACGTCGTCGGCGTGCAGGAAGCGGCGCAGGTAGGACCAGCCGAAGCCGTAGGACGCCCCGGCCAGGAGCGTGAACGCGAAGCCCAGCAGGTCGGGGCGCCCCTGCCCCTCCCAGGGCTGCATGATGACGACGACCCCGAGGAACCCGGTCACGACGGCGAGCAGGGTGCGCCGGTCGACCCGCTGCGCGGGGATGAGCAGCAGGGTGAACAGGACGACAGCGAGTGGGGTCGTCGCGTTGCCGATGCCGGCGAGCGCCGAGGCGACCCGCTCCTCCCCGAGGGGGAACAGGGTGAAGGGCAGGGCGCCGAGGGCGAACCCGACGACCATCATGTGCGCCCACACCCGGCGTGAGCGCGGGAGCCGGGTGCGCAGGAACGACGCGGCGACGAGCACCGTGACGGTGCCGCTGAGGATGCGCAGCGTGGCCACCTGCACGGGGGCCAGGGCGCCGAGCCCGATCTTCATGAGGAGGAACGACGCCCCCCAGACGAGGCAGAGGATGCCGAACTTCGCCTGCCAGGGCACCCTCACGCCGACGACCTCGCCATTCGGGGGGCGGGGGCCGGGGTCACGCCTCGGCCTGCTCGGCCAGCTCGCGCGCGGTGTCGATGCATACCTGGTGAACGCTGCGGGCCCCCTGCGGTGTGAGCCCGGCGAGCCCGCAGGCGGGCGTGACGACCAGCCGCGCGAGCCCGGCCAGGGGTAGTCCCAGCTCGCCCCAGCGCGTCACGAGCCCCCGGGCCACGTCCTGCGCGCGGACCGGCGGGCCCGTGGTGGGCACGCACCCGGCATTCAGGGTGCGGCCGTCCTCGAGGGCCACCGCGACGCTCTCCCAGCCCTTCGGGCCGAGCAGCCCCGTGTCGATGGCGAGGTCGGCCCCGCTGCGCCGCAGCAGCACCAGCGGTGCGCTCGGCGCGCAGCAGTGGACGACCGGTGTGCGGCCGGACGGCACCGCGGCGAGGACGGCCCGCAGCCCGTCGAGCGCGACCTGCGGGTCGACCGCGCGCACGAGCCCGTAGCCCGACGCCGTCGGCAGCCGCCCGTCGAGCACCGCCGGTAGCGACGGCTCGTCGACCTGGAGCACGACGTCGGCGCCGGGCACGAGGCGGCGCACCGCGGCCAGGTGCCGGGCGACACCCTCGGCCAGGGAGGCGACGAGGTCGCGGGTGGCCCCCTCGTCGGAGACGACCCGCTCGCCGCGAGGCAGCCACGTGCTCGCCGCCAGGGTCCAGGGACCCGCGACCTGCACCTTGAGCGGCCCGGTCCAGCCGTCGTACGCCTCGGCGAGCTCGTCGAGGTCCTCCCTCAGGAACGCCTGGCTGCGGCCGAGGTCGCGCCCCGGTCGGTCGGTGAGCCGCCAGCCCGACGGCTGCAGGTCGACGGGGAGGTCGACGAGCAGGCCGAGCCCCCGTCCGACCAGGTCGGCGCCGGGTCCCCGGTCGGGCAGCTCGGGGAGGTAGGGCAGCCCGTCGACACCCTCCTGCGGGCCCGTGAGGGTGTCACGCACGAGGCGCAGGGTCTCGCGGACGTCGGTGCCCGGCATCGATCCCACTCCGGTCACCGTCGTCACGGTCGCGAGGCTAGCCCGCCGGGGCGACACCGCCGCTCCCGGGTTAGCGTCCGGTATGCCGCGCGCCTCCAGCCGACCGACCCGCTGGCTCTTCGGCGACCAGCTCGGACCGCACTTCCTCGACGACGCCGACGGTCCGGTGCTCCTCGTGGAGTCGCGGCGGGTCTTCGCCCGCAAGGCCTTCCACCGCCAGAAGGCCCACCTGGTGCTGAGCGCGATGCGGCACCGCGCGGCCGAGCTCGGGTCACGGGTCACGTATGCGCGCACCGGCACCGACCGGGAGGCGCTCGCCGAGGTGACCGGGCCGCTGGAGGTCGTGCATCCCACCTCGCGGGCCGCCGTCGCCCTGGTGCTGGGGATCGCCGAGGAGCGCGAGGTCGAGCGGCTGCCCGCCCGGGGGTACGTCACCAGCCGTGAGGACTTCACGGCGTGGGCCGAGGGCCGGGGCAAGCGGCGCCTGCTCATGGAGGACTTCTACCGCGACGCCCGCCGCCGCACGGGCGTCCTCATGGACGGCGAGGAGCCGGCCGGTGGCCGGTGGAACCTCGACGCCGACAACCGGGAGCCGCCGCCACGCGGACGCACGACCCTCGGGGTGCCCGAGCCGTGGTGGCCTCAGGAGGACGCCATCGACGAGGAGGTGCGCGCCGACCTCGACCGGTGGGAGCGCGACGGCGACGTGACGTTCATCGGGCGCGACGGGCCCCGTCGGTTCGCCGCGACCCGGGAGGAGGCCCTGGCCGCGCTCGACCGCTTCGTCGTCGACCGTCTCGGGGCGTTCGGACCCCACGAGGACGCGGTGCTCGCCGGCGACCCCTGGATGGCCCACTCGCTGCTCTCCGCCCCGCTCAACCTCGGCCTGCTGGACCCGCTGGAGGTCGTCGAGAAGGCCGAGGACGCCTACCGGCGCGGCGACGCCCCGCTGCAGTCCGTCGAGGGGTTCGTCCGGCAGGTCATGGGCTGGCGCGACTACGTCTGGCACATCTACTGGCACGAGCCGCCGGAGTACCGGCACGACAACCGCCTCAACGCCCGGCGGCACCTGCCGGCGTGGTTCGCCGAGCTCGACGCCGATGCCACCGAGGCCGCCTGCCTGCGACACACCCTCGCCGAGGTGCGCGACCACGGGTGGGTGCACCACATCCCGCGGCTGATGATCCTCGGGGGGTATGCCGCGCAGCGGGGCTGGCGACCCGACGAGCTGACCGACTGGTTCCACCGGGCCTTCGTCGACGGGTACGACTGGGTCATGGTGCCCAACGTCGTCGGCATGTCGCAGCACGCCGACGGCGGGATCATGGCCACCAAGCCCTACGTCTCCGGCGGGGCCTACCTCGACCGCATGACCGACCACTGCGGCGGCTGCCGGTTCGACCCGAAGGTCCGGGTGGGCGACACCGCGTGCCCGTTCACCGCGGGGTACTGGTGGTACCTCGACCGCAACCGCGAGCGCCTCGAGGGCAACCAGCGGATGACCCGGGCCCTCGGCGGCCTCGACCGGCTGCGCGACCTCGACGCCCTCAAGGCCCAGGAGGACCGGCGCGGCTCCGACCCGCCGTGATCCGCAGTGACCCGCCGTGACGCGCAGGAACCGCGGCGCTGGCCGCGCGGGGTCAGCGCCGCTCGGACCACGCCTTGACGAGCCGAGGCCCGGCCACGCTGCGCCACGCCTCGTCGACGAGCAGCTCGACGCGGTCCCAGTCGGGTCCGTCGTCCAGCCACATCCCGACCCATCCCCGCGCCCCGACGTAGGGCGGGCGGAAGAAGCGCCGCGGCTCGTCCTCGACGAGGTGGCGCTGCACGCCGTCGACCGCCGCCGCCCAGAACGCGACCCGGTCGTCGTGGTGGTGGTCGGCGAACATGACGAACATCCGCTTGCCCCCGACGAACCAGCAGCACTCGCCGTGGCTCAGACGTTCCTGGGTCGCGGGGAACGCCATGCAGAGGCGGCGGACCTCGTTCAGGGGCGTCCCGGCGGGGCCCTCGTCGGCCCCTGCCCTGACACCCCTCATGGCCACCCCACGCGACTCGCCCGGCCCCGGTCCCGCCGCACGATACCCCGCACGACGGCCCGCTCGGGGGTCTAGCCGGCGGCCAAACACCGCGCCGGTGGTCAGCCCTCGCGGGGCGCTCGCACGGCCTCGCGGATCGTCGCCGACCCCACGACCCGGGTGCCGTCGTAGAGGACGACCGACTGCCCCGGCGCGACCCCGCGCACCGGCCGCTCGAGGCGTACGTGCACCTCGTCGGCACCGCCGTCCCGGCCCGGCGCCGACCAGGCCGTCGCGGGCACCTCCTCGCCGTGCGCCCGCAGCTGCGCCCCGACGGCGACGACGCCCTCCGGCGCAGGGCCGCACCAGCGGGCGTGCGTGCCGACGAGGGCGTCGACCCCGAGCAGGTCGCGGGTGCCGATGACGACGGTGTTGGACGCCGTCTCGACCCCGACGACGAAGCGGGGCTCGCCGTCGAGGGTGCTGCGCTCGAGGCCCAGCCCCCGCCGCTGCCCGACGGTGTACGCGTACGCGCCGGTATGCCGCCCGACCACCGCGCCGCTCGTGTCGACGACGTCGCCCGGCTGCTCGCCCAGCCGCGCGGCGAGGAAGCCGCGCGTGTCGCCGTCGGGGATGAAGCAGATGTCGTGGCTGTCGGGCTTGGCGGCGACGAAGAAGCCCCGGGCCGCAGCCTCCTCGCGGATCTGGGGCTTGGTGGTGTCGCCGAGGGGGAAGAGCGAGCGGGCCAGCTGGTCGGCCTCGAGGACGCCGAGGACGTAGGACTGGTCCTTGGCCGGGTCGACCGCGCGGTGCAGCTCGCGCCCGCCGTCGGGGGTGGTCACGACCCGGGCGTAGTGACCGGTCGCGACGGCGTCGAACCCGAGAGCGACGGCCTTGTCGAGCAGGGCGGCGAACTTGATCCGCTCGTTGCACCGGACGCACGGGTTGGGGGTGCGGCCGGCGGCGTACTCGGCGACGAAGTCCTCGACGACGTCCTCCTGGAACCGGCTCGCGAGATCCCAGACGTAGAACGGGATCCCGAGCCGGTCGGCCACGCGGCGCGCGTCGCCGGCGTCCTCGATGGTGCAGCAGCCGCGGGCGCTCTCGCGCAGGGTCGCGGCGGTGCGGCTGAGGGCGAGGTGGACGCCGACGACCTCGTGGCCGGCGTCGACCATCCGCCCGGCGGCGACCGCCGAGTCGACGCCGCCGCTCATCGCGGCGACGACCCTCATCGGGTGCGGCCGGACGCGCGTCGCGCGCGTTCGACGGCCGGGGGCAGGGCGGCGAGGACGGCGTCGACGTCGGCGTCGGTCGAGGTGCGCCCCAGGGTCAGCCGCAGCGCACCGCGCGCCTGCTCCTCGCCGAGGCCCATCGCCAGGAGCACGTGGCTCGGCTGGGGGACGCCGGCCTGGCACGCCGACCCGGTGGAGCACTCGATGCCGGCCGCGTCCAGCAGGTAGAGCAGGGAGTCGCCGTCGCACCCGGGCACGAGCAGGTGCACGTTGCCGGGCAGGCGGTCGGCCGCCGATCCGGGGGTCCACGGCCCGCCCACCGCGATGTCGAGGTCGAGGCGCAGCGCCCCGTCGATGAGGCGGTCGCGCAGCCGGGTCTGGCGGCCGCTCTCGGCGACGAGCTCGCCCACCGACTCCTCCACGGCGACCGCGAACGCCCGGACGGCGGCGACGTCGAGCGTGCCGCTGCGCACCTGGCGCTCCTGCCCTCCGCCGTGCGAGAGGGGGACGAGCCGGTGCTCCCGCTTAGCCACGAGGGCGCCCACCCCCACCGGGCCGCCGAGCTTGTGGGCCGTCAGCGACGCGAGGTCGACGTCGACGGCCGCGACGTCGACGGGGAGGTGGCCGACCGCCTGTACGGCGTCGGTATGCATGGGGACGCCGAGCTCGTGGGCCACCGCGGCGATCCCGGCGACGTCCTGCACGGTGCCGACCTCGTTGTTGGCCCACATCACCGACACCAGGGCCGCCGACGCGGGGTCCTCGGCGATGGCCGCGCGCACGGTGTCCGGTGCGATCCGGCCGAGCTCGTCGCTCTCGAGCCAGGTCACCTTGGCGCCCTCGTGCGCGGCCAGGAAGTCGACGCAGTCGAGCACCGCGTGGTGCTCGACGGTGCTGACGAGCAGCCGCGTGCGCCGGGGGTCGGCGTCCCGGCGGGCGGCGTACGTGCCCTGGACGGCGAGGTTGTCCGACTCGGTGCCACCGGACGTGAACACGACCTCCGACGGACGGCACCCGATCGCGTGGGCGATGGCCTCGCGCGACTCCTCGACGACCCGCCGGGCCAGGCGGCCCGAGGTGTGCAGCGACGAGGCGTTGCCGGTGCGCGCCAGCTGCTCGGTCAGCGCCGCCACGGCGGCCGGACGCATCGGCGTCGTGGCGGCATGGTCGAGGTAGTGGCGCACCGCGCAAGTTTACGGTCGGCCGGCCCCGCTCCCGTCAGGGCCGAGCGTCACTCTCGATGAGGGCCATGTCGTGCACGTCGTGCCAGGTGCCGTCGCGCTGCACGGCTTCGCGCCGCACCCCTTCGAGCACGAACCCCACCTTGTCGTAGACGGCGATGGCGGCCGCGTTGAACGAGTTCACCTCGAGCGACAACCGGTGCAGACCGAGGGGGCCGAAGGCGAAGTCGCGCACCAGACGGGTCGTCTCGGTGCCGTAGCCCCGGCCGAAGAAGCCCGGCCCCACGAGCGCGACCCGGTAGGTCATCGAGGCGTTGTCCTCGTCGAGGTCCATGAGCACCGCCTCCCCCACGACGACGTCGTCGGCGCCCCGGACGACGGCCCAGTCGGCACGGTCGTGGCGCTCCCGGGCCCGGGCCAGTCCCGCCCGGGTCTGCTCCCGCGTCAGGGTGGCGACGGGGTCCATGAAGCCGGAGTCGTCGCCGCCCGAGTAGAGGGGCCACAGCCCCGTGAAGTGCTCCGGCCCGGCAGGCTCCAGCCGCACCAGCCGGCCGCTCAGGACGGGCTGGTGACCCAGCACCTGCACGTCGAGGCGGCTCACGTCCTGACCCAACCAACAACTCACGCGATGGGCAACACGGCACGCGGTCGCCGAGGCGTGCAGGGCCACACCGAGACACGCAGGGGCACACACGGCATACCGGGCATACCGTGGTCCCCGTGACGCCCGAGCCGGACTACCTGACGACCAACCGGGCCAACTGGGACGACCGGGCGCTGATCCACGCGACCTCGCCCGACTACGAGGCGCAGTCGTTCGTCGACGACCCGGCGTTCCTGTCGGGCGTCGTGCGGTTCGACCTCCCCCGCCTGGGCGACGTGCGGGGGCTCGACGGCGTGCACCTGCAGTGCCACATCGGCACCGACACCATCTCGGTCGCCCGCCTCGGCGCCCGGATGACGGGTCTCGACCTGTCGGGCGAGTCGGTCGTGCAGGCCCGGCGGCTGGCCGCCGCCGCGGGCGCCGACGTCGACTACGTGGAGTCCGACGTGTATGCCGCGCCGCAGGCGCTCGGCGGTCGCACCTTCGACCTCGTCTACGTCAGCCTGGGCGCCCTGTCGTGGCTGCCGTCGGTCGACCGGTGGGCGGGCGTCGTCGACGCGGTGCTGCGCCCCGGTGGCCGGTTGTTCATCCGCGACACCCACCCCATGCTCGACACCCTCGAGCCGGACGAGCGGGTCGGCCTCCCGGTGCCGACCTGGCCCTACTTCGAGCACCCCGACCCCGTGGTGTGGAACGACGATGCCACCTACGTCGCCCCGGCGCAGGGCAACGAGCACACCATCACGCACACGGAGACCTTCACGTGGAGCCACGGGGTCGGTGAGATCGTCATGGCGTTGCTGCGTCGCGGCCTCGTCCTCACCCGCCTCGAGGAGCACGACAGCGTGCCGTTCTGCCCCTTCCCCGGGATCATGACCAAGGACGACCTCGGGGAGTACCGCCTCACCGACCGCCCCGGCCGGATCGCCATGAGCTTCACGATCGAGGCCCGCAAGCCGGGCTGAGCAGGCTGCGCGTCAGCCCTTGTGGGCCGCCACGGCAGCCGTGGCCTGGGGCAGCACCGCGAAGAGGTCGCCCACGACGCCGAAGTCGACGAGCTCGAAGATCGGCGCCTCCTGGTCCTTGTTGACGGCGATGATCGTCTTCGACGTCTGCATGCCGGCCCGGTGCTGGATGGCTCCCGAGATCCCGCAGGCGACGTACAGCTGCGGGGAGACCTGCTTGCCGGTCTGGCCGACCTGCGAGGCGTGGGGGTACCAGCCCGCGTCGACCGCGGCCCGGCTGGCGCCGACCGCCGCGCCCAGGGCGTCGGCGAAGTCCTCGACCTTGGAGAAGTCACCGGAGGTGCCACGCCCGCCGGAGACGACGATGGCCGCCTCGGTGAGCTCGGGGCGTCCAGTCTTCTCGCGCGGTGAGGTCGCCGTGATGCGCGCCGTCTTGGCCGCGTCGGACGCGGTGAACTCGACGGTCTCCTCCACCGGCTGGGTCTCCGCGCGCTCGGGCGTCGCGGAGTTCGGCTTCACCGTGACGACCGGGGTGCCCTCGGTGACCGTCGCGGTCACCGTGTAGGACCCGGCGAACACGGACTGGGTCGTGACGACCCCGCCACCCTGGCCCGGCTGCACATCGACGGCGTCGGTGATCAGGCCCGAACCCGTCTTGACCGCGAGCCGCGCTGCGACCTCCTTGCCCTCGGCGCTCGAGGCGATGAGGACGGCGGCCGGGGACGCCGACTGCACGAGCTGGGCCAGCAGCTCGGCCTGCGGCACGACGAGGTAGTCGACAAGGTCGGCCGACTCGGCGCGGTACACCTTCGCGGCGCCGTAGGCCGCGAGGGTCTCCTTGGCGGCGTCGTAGCCCTCGCCGACGAAGACGGCGGAGGGCTCACCGAGGCGGCGGGCGATGGTGAGCAGCTCGGAGGTGGTCTTGCGGACCTGCCCCCCGGCGTGGTCGACGAGGACGAGAACTTCGGACATCGGTGTCGGTCTCCTTGCGAACGAGCTCAGCGGGTGGGGGTCGGCGTGGGTGGCGGGTCAGACGAACTTGCGCTCGGCGAGGAAGGCGGCGAGCCGGTCGCCGCCGTCACCCTCGTCGGTCACGAGCTGCCCCTGCTGGCGCGGCGGCCGGGCGGCGTACGCCTCGACCCGGGTCCACGCGGCGTCGAGCCCGACCTGGCCGGCGTCGAGGCCGAGGTCGGCGATGCTCCACGTCTCGACCGGCTTCTTCTTCGCCGCCATGATCCCCTTGAACGACGGGTAGCGCGGCGTGTTGATCTGGTCGGTCACCGACACGAGGGCGGGCAGGCTGGCCTCGATGGTCTGCGACGCCGCGTCGTTGTCGCGGCGCACCGTCACGGTGCCGTCGCCCACGGTCATCTCGGAAGCGAAGGTCACGGCCGGCAGGCCGAGCCGCTCGGCGAGCATCGTCGGCACGACGCCCATGGTGCCGTCGGTCGACGCCATGCCGGTCATGACGATGTCGGGCCGCGGGTCGAGCTTCTCGATGGCCTTGGCCAGGACGAGGGAGGTCGCGAGCGCGTCGGACCCGTGGATCTCGTCGTCGAGCACGTGCACGGCCTTGTCGGCACCCATCTGCAGCGCCTTCTTCAGCGCGTCGGCGGCCTGGGCCGGTCCGACGGTGACGACCGTGACCTCACCGTCCACGGACTCCTTGAGCAGCAGGGCCTCCTCGACGGCGTACTCGTCGAGCTCGCTGAGGAGCCCGTCGACGTTGACGCGGTCGGTGGTCTTGTCGCCCTCGGTGAAGGTGCGGTCGGCCTGGGCGTCCGGTACGTACTTGACGCAGACGACGATGTTCATGCGGTACACGCCCTCTTCTGGGTGGTCGGTGGGTCGGAGCTGGTCGGAGCTGGTCCGGCGGCCGAGGGCCCGGTTCGTGGGCGAGCCCCGGCGGTCCCGCCCATCCTTTCAGGCGAGAGGGCGTTCCCGGCCCTGAGGGCGGGTGACGGTCACCACATGTTACCGACGGGTAGCGAGGTGGCGACGGGGCGGACGAGCCGGTCAGACGCCGTGCACGGTCTCCCGCAACCGGCGGTACGCCTGGCGCACCGGCGCGTACGCGCCCTCGTCAGCGTGGGCGGCCGGAGGAACGTCGGAGGCCGGGACTGTCCACGCCGGCGCGGCCTGGGTCCCGCTCAACGCCCAGGCGGCCTGCCGGGCGGCGCCCAGAGCGACGTACTCACCGGGTGAGGGCACCGCCACGGGGGCTCCGAGCACGCCGGCGGCGACGGAGCGGACGGCGGCCGAGCGGGCCGCTCCGCCGATGAGCAGCACCCGGCGCACGGGGAACCCATTGCCACGCAGCGCGTCCAACCCGTCGGCCAGGCCGCAGAACATCCCCTCGACCGCGGCCCGCGCGACGTTCTCCGGGGTGAGGTTGCCTCGGGTCAGCCCGCCCAGCGTCCCGGTGGCCTCGGGCAGGTCGGGGGTGCGCTCGCCGTCGAGATAGGGCAGCAGGGTCAGGCCACCGGCGCCGGGCTCCGCCGCCAGGGCGAGCTGCTCCAGGCCGGCGAGGTCGGTCGACAGCATCGTGGCCGTGGCGCTGAGCACCCGGGCGGCGTTGAGGGTGCAGACGAGCGGGAGGAAGCGTCCCGTCGCGTCCGCGAAGCCGGCGACGATGCCCGTCGGGTCGGCGGTCGGCGCCTCGGCGACCCCGAAGACGGTCCCGCTGGTCCCGAGGGACACGACGACGTCGCCCGGCGCGAGGCCGAGACCGAGGGCCGCGCCCATGTTGTCGCCGGTCCCCGGCCCCACGAGCATCCCGTCGCTGGTGCGTCCGGCGGTCGCGTGCGGGTCCAACACGTCGGGGACGCCGACGACCCGCCCGAACGCCCGCTCCAGCAGGTCGGTCCGGTAGCTCCCGGCCGCGGGTGACCAGTAGCCGGTGCCGGAGGCGTCGCCGCGGTCGGTGACGAGCCGCACCATGGTGAGGTCGCCGTCCCCGACGATGCGGGCCGTCAGCCAGTCGTGCGGGAGGACGACGTCCTCGATGCGAGCCGCCGCCTCCGGCTCGTGCTCGGCCACCCAGCGCAGCTTGCTCACCGTGATCGACGCGAGCGGCACGGTACCGACGGCGTCGGCCCACGCCTGCGGTCCCCCGAGCTCGCGCACGAGGTCAGCGGCGGCTGCGGCCGAACGGGTGTCGTTCCACAGCAACGCCTTCCGCACGACGCGGCGCTGCCCGTCGAGGGCGACGAGACCGTGCTGCTGACCCGCGACGGCGATCGCCTGCACGCCGTCAAGCAGTCCCCCTGAGGTCGCTTCCCCGTAGGCCGCCCACCAGGCCTCCGGGTCGACCTCGGTGCCGTCGGGGTGCGGCGCCCGCCCCTCCCGCACGACGCGGCCCGTGTCGGCCTCGCAGACCACGACCTTGGTCGACTGGGT
Organism: uncultured Actinomycetota bacterium; assembly: GCA_963752705.1. Classification (GTDB taxonomy): domain Bacteria; phylum Actinomycetota; class Actinomycetes; order Actinomycetales; family Dermatophilaceae; genus Lapillicoccus. The sequence goes on along the minus strand of CAVVZM010000003.1, from coordinate 885,572 downwards.
GGACGAGTCGACGCCGGCGACGAGATCGGGTGCGGTCACCAGGTCATCCTGCCGTGCGGGGCACGGCTGCTCACGACGAGGTGAGCCGCTCGACGGTCGCCCGGGCGCCGACGGAGTGCAGCGACCCGAGCCAGCGCGTGTACGCCTCGGCGAACCGCTCGTCCGCCGCGAGGTCGCCGAAGAGCTGCTGGTCCTCGACGAACGCCAGCGGCTCGCGGGCCTGTCGCGCCGCTGCCGCCACGACCCGGTCCTTGAGCTGGTCGACGACCTCGATGGGCTGCCCCTGCTCGTCGACGCCCTCGGCATACCGGGCCCAGGAGGCCACGACGAGGGCCGAGCGCTCGATCTCGCCGCCCTTCTCGAGGTTCGTGCGGATGACCGGCACGAGCCACTTGGGGATGCGGTCCGAGCTCTCCGCACAGAGGCGCGCCAGCGTGTCCCGGACCTCGGGGTTGGCGAACCGCTCGATGAGCTGGTGCTTGTAGGCCGTGAGGTCGACCCCGGGCACGTCGTGGAGGGTGGGCGTCGCCTCCCGGTCCATGTAGGAGAGCAGGAACCCCGTGAACAGCGGGTCCTGGCAGACCTCGTGCGCGTAGCGGTAGCCGCTGAGGTACCCGAGGTAGCACAGGGCCTGGTGGCTGGCGTTGAGCAGCCGCAGCTTCATCAGCTCGTAGGGCTCGACGTCGGGCACCAGCTGCACGCCGACGTCCTCGAACGGCGGGCGACCGTCGGGGCCGCCCTCGAACGTGTCCTCCAGCGCCCACTGCGTGAAGGGCTCGCAGACGACGGGCCACTTGTCCTCGACGCCGAACTCGTCGCGCAGCGCGACGATGTCCTCGGGGGCGGTGACCGGGGTGATCCGGTCGACCATCGAGCTGGGGAACGCGACCGACGAGGCGATCCAGTCGGCGAGATCCGGGTCCTTGAGGCGGGCGAAGGCGACGATCATCCGGCGGGCGACCTCGCCGTTGCCGGGGATGTTGTCGCACGACATCACCGTGAACGGCGTGGTGCCGTCCTCGCGCCGCAGGCGCAGCGCCTCGACGATGAACCCGAAGGGGGTCGACGGGGTGGCCCCCTCCACCAGGTCGGGCTGGAGGAGGGCCGCGCCGGTGTCGAGCTCGCCCGTGGCCGGGTGGAAGAGGTAGCCCCCCTCGGTGATCGTCAGCGAGACGATGCGGGTGCTCGCCGCCCTCATCGCGGCGAGCACCGCACCCGGGTCGTCGGCTGCGAGGAGGTAGCGCAGCAGGGACCCGATCACCCGCGGCTCACGGCGGCCGTCGGGGTGCTTGACGACGAGCGTGTAGAGCCCGTCCTGGGCGGTGAGGACGTCACGCATCCGTGCGTCCTGAGGCATCGTCCCCACCCCGACGATGCCCCAGTCCAGCGCGCGGCCCTCGTTCATGAGGGCGTCGACGTACATCGCCTCGTGCGCCCGGTGGAACCCGCCCACCCCGAAGTGGACGATGCCCGGCGTGACCGCGGTGCGGTCGTAGGCCGGACCGGCCACCCCTCCGGGGAGGTCCGACAGGGTGTCCTGGCACAGCTGCATACGGGCTCCTGTGGTCGTGACGGGCGCGGCGGGAGGGTCGGTGCTCAGCGCACCGCGCCCATCGACAGACCCTGGACCAGCTTGTCCTGCGCCGCGAACCCGGCGACGAGCACCGGCAGCGACACGACGAGCGACGCGGCACAGACCTTGGCGAGGAACAGGCCCTGGCTGGTGACGAAGCCGGTGAGGAACACCGGCGCCGTCTCGGCGACCGTACCGGTGAGGACCCGGGCGAAGAGCAGCTCGTTCCAGCTGAAGATGAAGCAGATCAGCGCGGCGGCCGCGATGCCCGGCATGACGACGGGGGCGACGATCTTGCGCAGCGTCGTGATGAGTCCGGCCCCGTCGATCTGCGCCGCCTCGAGCATCTCGACCGGCACCTCGGCGAGGAACGAGCGCAGCATCCACACGGCGATCGGGAGGTTCATCACGGTGTAGAAGAGGATGAGCAGGTTGATGTTGTCGAGCAGCCCCACCTGCTGCGCCACCACGTAGATGGGCAGGAGTCCGGCGACGACGGGCAGGAACTTCGTCGAGAGGAAGAAGAACAGCACGTCGGTCCACTTGCGCACGGGCCGGATGGAGAGGGCGTAGGCCGCCGGGAACGCCAGGAGCAGCACGAGGATCGTCGACATGATGCTGGCCGTCGCCGAGTTGATCAGCGGCGGAAGGGGACCGGCGCTGAAGAACGACTCGTAGCCGTCGAGGCTGAGCGGCGCGAAGAACGACGGCGGGTTGGTGGCCGCGTCGGCCTCCTTGTGGAAGGAGGTGAGCAGCATCCACAGGACCGGGAAGACGAAGACCAGCCCGATGACCCACGCCACGACGCCGAGCAGCAGGCTGCCCGTCGACTGGCGGCGGCGCCGGTGCTGCCGTGGGGTCCGCATGGCCTGACGGTCGGCGGCGGCGCTCATCGGGACTCCTCCTTGAACAGGCTGAACACGGTGCGCAGCGCGATGGTGGCGACGATGATCGTCAGGATGACGACGATGACGCCGGCGGCCGAGGCCAGCCCGTAGTCGTGGGCCGTGTAGAACGTCTGGTAGATGTAGTACGGCAGGTTGGCCGTGCCGAGACCGCCCGACGTGATCGTGAAGACGTGGTCGAAGTTCTGCACCACGTAGATGGTCCCCAGCAGCCCGGCCAGCTCGATGTACTGGCGCAGGTGCGGCAGCGTCATGTTCGTGAAGATCTGCCACGCGTTGGCGCCGTCCATGCGCGCCGCCTCGACGACGTCCAAGGGCCGGGACTGCAGACCGGCCAGCAGGATGAGCATCATGAACGGCGTCCACTGCCAGATGATCGCGAACGCCACGGCGAGGAACGGGTACTGGCCGATCCAGTCCACCTGCGGCGCCGACGCGCCGAGGACGCCCTTGAGCAGACCGTTGAACAGGCCGTACTCCGGGTTGTAGAGGGCGTGCTTCCAGAGCAGCGCCGCCGCGACGGGCACGACGAGGAACGGCGTGATCATCAGCGTGCGCACGACGCCGCGGCCGAAGAACTTCCGGTCCAGCAGCAGGGCGATCCCGAGCCCGAGGAGCAGCGAGACGACGACGACAAAGAGGGTCAGCGTCACCGTGACGAAGATGGCCCTCCGGGCGTCGGGGTCCGACAGCACCGTGACGAAGTTGTCGAACCCCGTGAAGCGGCGCTGGTCGGGGTAGTAGGCGTTCCACTTGAGGAACGACGTGACGATCGTGACGACGAACGGCAGCTGCGTGACGATCACCACGAGGATGAGGGCCGGAAGCAGCGGGGCCCGTCGCGCCCAGTCGCCTGAGCGCTGCAGGGCCCCGCGCTTCGGGGCGCCGTCCGGTGGCCGGGTGGGCCGTGGTGACGCCGTGGTGGTGGCCATCGGTCAGGTCACTTCTTGTAGTTCTTGGCGACCGTCTCGGCGAGGGCCTGGCCCTGGTCGAGCGCGGAGTCCACGCTGCCCTGACCGGCGATCGCCGAGCTGACGTACTGGCTCACCTTGGTGCCCAGGTCGGGGAACTCCGGGATGTCGACGAACTGGATGCCGGGCGCCGGACGCGGCTGCACACCCGGGTTGTCAGGCTTGGCCGACTCGATCGCGGACTTGGTCTGCGGCGCGAACGCCTCGGCGCTCTTGACGTAGTCGGGGTTGCTGTAGGTCGACGAGCGCTTCCCGGCGGGGACCTTCGACCAGCCCAGCGAGGTGCCGACGAGCTTCTCGTAGTCCTTGCCCGAGGCCCAGGAGATGAACTTCCAGGCGGAGTCCTTCTTCGTGCTCTTCTCCTCAGCCGCCCAGGCCCAGGTGTAGAGCCACCCGGAGGAGTCGGTCTTGACGACCGGCGCCGGCGCGTACCCGATCTTGCCCTTGACCGGCGAGTCGGACGCCTCGAGCGATCCGGCGGCGGACGTCGCGTCGTACCACATGGCCGTCTTGCCCTGCGTCATGTTGTTGAGGCACTCGGTGAACCCGGCCTGCGAGGCACCCGCCTCACCGTGCTGCTTGACGAGGTTAACGTAGAAGTTCGTCGCCTCCTTGAACTCGGGGGCGTTGACCTTCGCGGTCCAGTCCTTCTCGAACCACGTGCCGCCGAAGGTGTTGACCACCGTGGTCAGCGGGGCGAAGAGCTGGCCCCAGCCGGGCTGGCCGCGGAGGCAGATGCCGCGCATCCCGCTCGGGTCGTCGACCTTGGCCGCCGCGTCGGCGACCTGCTGCCAGGTCGGCTTGTCGGGCATCGTCACGCCCTTGGCCTGCAGGACGTCCTTGCGGTACATGAGGAACGACGACTCGCCGTAGAACGGCTCGCCGTAGACCTTGCCGTCCACCGACAGCGCGGTCGTCATCGGCTTGAGGATGTCGCCCTGGTCGAACGCGGTGTCGGACTGCGTGTAGGACGTGAGGTCGGCGACCCACTTGTTCTTGGCGTAGATGGGGATCTCGAAGTTGGACAGCGTCGCCACGTCGTACTGCCCCGCCTGCGAGGAGAACTCCTGGCTCGTCTTGTCGCGCAGGTCGTTCTCCGGCAGGACGGTGAAGTTCACCTTGATGCCGCTCTGCTTCGTGAAGTTGTCGGCCGTCAGCTTCTGCAGGTCGACCATCTGCGGGTTGTTCACCATGAGCACGTTGATGCTGTTGGCATCCCCGCCCCCGCCGCCGGCGCCCCCGCCACCGGCCCCCGAACACGCGGAGAGGGCGGCGGAGACCGCCAGCACTCCCACGACGACCGGGGTCATTGTCCTTCGCGACATTGCGTCTCCTCGTTGAGTGGCGGGCGACCCGTGTGTCGCCGTGTTGCTCGCTTTGCTCATATGAGCACGCTCTTGCTCGTATGCTCGGGCCGAGTCAACAACCGGGTGGGCTCCCTGTCAAGAGCCGGCCCACCGCGTGTCGGTGTCGGGATCCCCCGATGCCGACCGCGGGTCGTGGTTGCGTCCCGTAGATTCGGCGCCGCGGCGACGGTGCCGGCAACGGCGGTGGCGACGGCGACGGACAGCGACGGACGTGGCCCAGGGCGAGAGCGAGAGGAGGCGACATGGACAGGGCGGAGACCAGCAGCGGGCCGGCCCAGCTCGTTCTCATGGCGACCGTGGCCCGCCGCTACTACGTCGACAACCGCAGCAAGGTCGAGATCGGCGAAGAGCTCGGGATCAGCCGGTTCAAGGTCGCCCGGCTCATCGAGGAGGCGCTGTCGAGCGGTCTGGTGCGCATCGAGATCGGGCACCCCGGGTCGATCGACACCGAGCTGTCGAGCCGGCTGCGCGACCACCTCGGCCTGCGCACGGCGATCGTCGTCGACACCAGCGAGAGCGACCCCGCGGCCCTGCGCGCCCTCCTCGGGCAGGCCGCCGGCGAGCTGCTCACCGAGCTCGTGGCCCCGGACGACGTGCTCGGCTTCGCGTGGGCGCGAGCGGTCGCCGGCACGGTCCCCCATCTGGCCGGGATGGCCCCGGCGCCGATCGTCCAGCTGACGGGGTCACTCCTGCGCGACGACCTCTCGGCGACCTCCACCGAGATCGTCCGCGACGTCGGCCGGCTCACCGGCGGGCGGGTCACCTTCTACTACGCGCCGTTCCTCCTGCCCGACCACGAGACCGCCCGGACCCTACGGCGCCAACCCGAGATCGCCCGCGCCGTCAAGCAGTTCGCCTCGGTGACCCGTGCCGTCGTCGGTCTCGGAGCGTGGGGCGAGCAGCAGAGCACCATCTACGACGCGATGACGGCCGCGGACCGCCGGGCCCTGGCGCGGGCCGGCGCCGTGGCCGACGTGTCGGGGGTCTTCCTCGACGCGTCCGGCACGGTCGTGGGGCAGGAGCAGACCGACCGGATGATCTGCATGAACGCGGCGCAGCTGGCCCGCGTCAAGGAGGTGCTCGCCATCCCCTACGGCGTCTCCAAGGCGCCGGCGGTGCTCGCCGCGGTGCGCAGCGGCCTGGTGACCAGCCTCGTCACCCACGACGCCATGGCCCGAACCCTGCTCGCCGCACCGCCCGTCGCGAGAGCGTAGGCCTGCGGGTCCCGCGCGCCTCAGCAGTCCTGCGCCTCGAGCACGTGGAAGGCCGGCTCCTCGTAGGGGTGCGCCAGCCGCAGGGCGGCGACGACGGAGCCGCGCAGCCGCCTCGGCAGGACGACCTCGACCCGGTCCTCAGCCACCCGTTCGAGCTCGCCCAGACGACCGACGTACGGGCGGGCCGAGCGCACCGGCCGGAAGCGACCCTCGCCCGGGGCGACGAAGGCGCACTCCTCGTAGTCGCCCACCGTGCCGGCCCCCGCCGCGAACAGGGCCGCGAGCACCGGCTCGGTATGCGTGCGCGGCACGTAGGCGACCAGCACGTCCAACGCCTCGCTCGCCGGCACTCAGCGCCCCTCGAACGTCGCCTTGCCTGGGCCCTGCTCGACGAACGAGGCCATCCCGGCCTCGCGGTCGTGGGTGGCGAAGAGGCCCGAGAAGAGCATCCGCTCGATCTCCAGCCCGCTCTCGAGGTCGGTCTCGAGGCCCCGGTCGACGGCCTCCTTGGCCGCGCGCAGCGCGTAGGCCGGACCTCCGACGAAGCTCTGCATCCACGCTCGCGCGGAGTCGTAGACCTCGGCGGCGGGGACGACCCGGTCGACGAGCCCGATGGTCAGCGCCTCGTCGGCGGCGACGAAGCGGCCGGAGAAGATGATCTCCTTGGCCTTCGCCGGACCGACCAGACGCGAAAGACGTTGCGTACCACCGGCACCCGGGATGATCCCCAGGAGGATCTCCGGCTGACCGAGCTTGGCGTTGTCGCCGGCGATGCGGAAGTCGCAGGCGAGCGCGAGCTCGCAGCCGCCGCCGAGGGCATACCCCGTGACCGCGGCGACCGTGGGCTTGGGGATGCGCGCGACGGCCGTGATCGAGCTCTGCAGCGCGGCGGAGCGGTCGACCATGTCCGTGTAGGACATGGCGCGCATCTCCTTGATGTCGGCGCCGGCTGCGAACACCTTCTCCCCGCCGTAGACGATGACGGCCGCGACGTCGCGCCGCTCGCCGGCCTCCGCCGCCGCCGCCCGGATCTCCTCCTGCATCTGCACCGACAGGGGGTTCATCGGGGGCCGCTCGAGGCGGATCGTGCCGATGCCGCCCTCGACCTCGAGCCGGACGAGCTCGCCCGTGAAGCCGCTCACGCCTCGTCCTGCGGACGGTGGCGGGGCTGGTAGTCGGTGCCGGAGCCGCCCGAGCCACCCGGCCGTTGTCGGACGGGCCCTCCGGCTGCCCGGGAGGCGCGACGAACGAGGTGTGCCACATCTGCACCACCTCCATGATGAGGTTGACGCTGATCTGGAACAGCGCGGAGATGTCGGTCTGCATGGTCACGACGTGCTCGACGCTGACGACGAGGTTGTTGTTGGCGATGCCGACCTTGGCCAGGTTGAGCTGCAGGGTGAAGTCGTTGCAGCGCTGCAGCCGCACCTCGACGTCGTCGGGCACCTGCTCGCCGATGAGCCACTGGCCGAAGATGCGCATGACCGGCCAGTCGCCGTCCTGGCAGCGGACGAACATCTGCTGGGCGGGCTCGCCGATGGTGAAGGCCACGTCACCGTCGCCGTCGATGTTGGGGCTGAGCCCGAGGTCCTTCAGGACGTCCAGGACGCGGCCCCGCAGAGGGTGCTCGTCCGCCGGCGGCGGGAAGTTCGGCAGGCTCGTCGGATCGCTCATGGGAGACACCGTAACGGCCCCCTACGCTGGCGGCATGCCGCCCCCGCCGCCGCCGCGACCCCTCCGGGACCTGCCTCCCCCGCCCGGGATCACCATGGTCGACGGCGGTGTCGACCTGTGCGTCTACGCCGGCCACGCGGACGCCGTCGACGTGTGCCTGTTCGACGCCGGGGACCGCGAGGGCGCCTCCGAACGACGCATCCCGCTCACCGAGCGGGCCCACGGCTTCTGGTTCGGCCACCTGCGGGGCGTCGGGCCGGGGCAGCGGTACGCCCTGCGTGCGTCGGGCCCCTGGCATACCGAGCTGGGCCTGCGCTACAACGACCGGAAGCTGCTGCTGGACCCCTACGCCCGCGCCGTCGAGGGCGCGGTCACCCTGGCCCCCGAGGCGTTCGGCCACCAGGTGGGCGTCGAGCTGGCCGGCGACACCGGCCTGCGCGACGACCGCGACTCGGCGCCGTTCGTGCCGCGCGGCGTCGTCGTCGACGAGCGCTTCGACTGGGAGGGCGACACGCCGCTGCACCGCTCGCTGGCCGACACCGTCGTCTACGAGGTGCACGTGCGCAACCTCACCCGGACGCTGCCCGGCATCCCGGAGCACCTGCGGGGCACCTACGCCGGGCTGGCCCACCCGGCGACCATCGAGCACCTCACGCGGCTCGGGGTGACCGCGGTCGAGCTGCTGCCGGTGCACGCGTTCACGACCGAGCCCGAAGTGGCCCGGCGCGGCCTCAGCAACCACTGGGGCTACAGCACTCTCGGCTTCTTCGCCCCCCATGCCGCGTACGCCGCCGCGACCGACCCGCAGGGCGTGCTCGACGAGTTCAAGGGCATGGTCAAGCTGCTGCACCGCGCCGGCATCGAGGTCATCCTCGACGTCGTCTACAACCACACCGCCGAGCAGAGCGCGATCGGCATGACCCTCAGCTGGCGCGGGCTCGACAACCGGGCCTACTACCGGCTCGACGACCGCGGGCACGACATCGACGTGACGGGATGCGGCAACACCCTCGACCTGCGCCATCCCGTCGTCTGCCGGATGGTGCTCGACTCGCTGCGCTACTGGGTGCAGGAGTGCCACGTCGACGGGTTCCGCTTCGACCTCGCGGTCGCCCTGGCCCGCGGCCGCAACGACGACTACGACCCCAACCACCCGTTCCTCGTCGCGCTGCGCACCGACCCCGTCCTCTCCCGCGTGAAGAACATCGCCGAGCCGTGGGACCTCGGGATGCACGGCTGGCGCACCGGCCAGTTCCCGCCGCCGTTCGGGGAGTGGAACGACCGGTTCCGCGACGGCGTCCGCTCGTTCTGGCTGACCGACGTCGCCCGCGACACCGACGGCCGGGCCGGCCACGGTGTGCAGGACCTCGCCACCCGGCTGGCCGGCTCGCGCGACCTCTTCGGTACGCGTGACCGGGGGCCGATCGCATCGGTGAACTTCGTCGCGGCGCACGACGGGTTCACCGTGCGCGACCTGACGACATACGACGTGAAGCACAACGACATCAACCTGGAGGGCAACCGCGACGGCAGCGACAACAACCTGTCGTGGAACCACGGGGTGGAGGGGCCCTCGGAGTCGGCTGCCCTCGAACAGGCGCGGCAGCGCTCCATGCGCAACCTGCTCGGCACCCTGCTCACGGCCACCGGGGTGCCCATGATCAACGCGGGCGACGAGATCGGGCGCACGCAGCAGGGCAACAACAACGCCTTCTGCCAGGACAACGAGCTGTCGTGGTTCGACTGGGACCTGGCCCCGTGGCAGGAGGACCTGCTCGAGACGACCCGGTTCCTCGTGCGGCTGCGGGCCACGCTGCCGGTGCTGCGCCAACGCACGTTCCCGTCCGGCCGGGCGGTCGGCGACGACGGGTCGACCGACATCGCGTGGTACGACCGGGAGGGCCAGCCGATGGCGTCCCACCTGTGGACCGACCCGACGGTGCGCACCCTCGCGATGTACCTCGACGGGGCCGAGCTCGGCGAGCGCTCGGCCCTGGTCCTCGTGCACGGCGGCGCCCACGCCACGACGGTGACGCTGCCCTCCCCGCCGGGACTCCGCGCCTACGAGCGCCTCTGGGACAGCGCCTGGGACCGCCCGCGCGGACCTGAGGTCGTCCGCCCGGCGGGCGGGCCGGTCGAGGTCACGGCCGCCTCCATGCACGTCTACCGGGCCGTGCAGCCCGGCTGACGACGAGTGGGGCTCACCCCGTCACGGACGGGGGCGGTCGGTCTCGTCCTCGAACTCGCCGAGCACCCGCTCGAGCAGGTCCTCCAGGGCGGTGATCCCGATGACGGTGTCACCCGCCTCCTCGGCGTCACCGGTCTCGCCCGGCTCGACGACCAGAGCGAGCTGGGCCCGCTCGGCCCGCATCCGCCCGAGGGCCTCGACGACGGTGGCGTGCACGTCGAGCCGCACCGTCGCGTAGACGAGCTCGGCCACGGGGGTGCCGCCGGCGGCGAGGAGGGCGTCGCGGACGTGCACGAGCCCGACCGGATGTCCGTCACCACCCACGACGACGAGCCGGGAGTGCCCGCCGAGGGAGGCCGCGCGGACCACGTCGTCCGCGGTGGCGGTCAGCGGCACCCGGTCGACGTCGGCCCACGGGAGCGTCACGGCGTACACGGGGGTCCCCGACAGCTCCAGCACGCGGGTCAGCAGGTGCCCCGACGCGGCTTCGAGCAGGCCGTGCTCGCGGGACGCGCCGATGAGCAGGCGCAGCTCGGCCGGACCCTGCACGGTCGAGGCCTCCTCGACCGGCTCCACGTGCCAGATCCGCAGCAGCCGGTTGGCCACCGCGTTGAGGCCCTCCAGCACCCGGCGCGTGGCCGTCGTGAAGGCGCGGAACGGCACCCCGAGCAGCACGGCCGAACGCTCGGGGTGGCTGATGGCCCAGGACTTCGGCGCCATCTCGCCGACGACCATGTGCAGGAAGACGACGACGGCGACCGCGAGCAGGGTCGCGATGCCGGCGGCGAGGGCCTCGGGCAGCGGCGTCAGGCCCAGGAGCGGCTCCAGCAGGTCGGCCACCGCCGGCTTCGCGAGGGCGCCGAGGCCGAGGGTGGCCAGCGTGATCCCGAGCTGGGCGCCGGCCAGACCCAGGGAGAGCTCCCGGCTGTTGCGCACGGCCGCGCGGGCCCCGCGCCCGCCGTAGGCCGCGGCGACCTCGAGGCGATGGCGTCGGGCAGAGACGACGGCGAACTCGGCCGCGACGAAGAACCCGTTCAGGACCAGGAGCAGGACCGACAGGGTCAGCGACAGCAGCGGGCTCACTCGGTCACCTCGCGCGGCGACGGCTCCGGGCCCGGGGCCGGCTCACGGGCGAGCGTGACGAGCCACGGGACGTGCCGCTCGACCTCGTCGACGTGGATGACGATCCGGGCGGGCTGCGCCGGCTCCTCGGTGTCTGCGCGGTCCAGGCGGTCGGCGAGGTCACCCGGGTCGGGCACCTCGTCGACGACGACCACGTCGCCCGGGCGGGCCACGCGGCCGAGCCGCTCGAGGACGAGCCCGCCCACGGTGCCGTAGTCCGGTCCGGCCGGCAGGCGCATACCGGTCACCGACTCGACCTCGTCGAGCCGCAGCCGGGCCGAGAGGGGCCCGAGGGTCGTCGCCGCGTCGTCGGTCTCCGCGCCGGGACGGCTCACCACGAGGTCGGCCTCGTCACCCTCGTCGACGATGTCGCCGACCACCTCCTCGGCGATGTCCTCCAGCGAGAGCACGCCGTCGAACCCGCCGAACTCGTCGACGACGACCGCGAGCTGGCGGCGCGAGCTCCGGAGCAGCTCGAGCGCCGCCGGCAGGGGCACCGAGCCCGGGAGCACCACGGGCAGGGCGCACGCCGCGCGCACCGAGGTCGTCGCCCAGCGGTCCCGCGGTACGGGCACGAGCTCCGCGACACCCACGACCCCGATGACGTCGTCGACGTCCTGCGCGACGACCGGGAAGCGCGAGTGCGGGCTCGAGGCGAGGGCCACGGCGACGTCGGCCAGCGTGGCCGTGGCGGGAAGGGTGGCCACGGCGACGCGCGGGGTCATCGCCTGCTCAGCGGTGAGCGCGCGGAAGGCCAGCCCCCGCTCCAGCAGCCGCGACAGGTCGGCGTCGAGGATGCCGTCGCGCCGCGACGCGTCGATGAGGTGCTCGAGGTCGTCGCTGGTCGCCCCCGCCGTCAGCTCCTCGACGGGCTCGATGCCGACGAGCCGCAGCAGCCGGTTGGAGGCCCGGTCGAAGAGCCCGATGACGGGACCCGCGACCCTGAGGTAGACCTGGGTGGACCGGCTGAGGGCGCGGGCCAGCGGCACCGGCCGGGCGATGGCGAGGTTCTTGGGCGCCAGCTCCCCGATGACCATCTGGAGCACCGTCGAGAAGACGAGGACGAGGGTCACCGCGATGGTGAGGCGCGCGGCATACGGCAGTCCGGTGACGCCGAGCAGCTCGGCGAGCGCCGTGCCGATGAGGGGCTCACCGGCGTACCCGACCAGCAGGGCGGTGACCGTGATGCCGAACTGTGAGCCCGAGAGCGTGAACGACAGCCTCCGGGTGATGTCGAGGGCCCGGCGCGCGGGCTCGTCACCCTCGTCGGCGAGCTGCCGCAGCGCGGTGCGGTCGACCGAGACGTAGGCGAACTCCTGGGCCACGAAGTACCCGGTGGCGAGGGTGAGGAGGAGCACGAGGACGACCCCGACGGCGATGAGCATCGCGACGTCCACTCCTCGAGGTCCTCGTTCAGGAAAGAGTCAAGGATAAGTCACGAGGGGCGCAGGTCCGTGTGCAGCGGTTACGGTGCTGGTCTCGGGACCGACCACCGCCCGTCCACCGACAGGAGACCCCTGTATGCCTTCCACCCGACCGTCCCGGCGTACGACCGTGCTGGCCGCGGCGTCCGCGGGCGCTCTCGCCGCCCTCGTGACCATGGCGTCGGCGCAGCCCGCCGCCGCCGACCGGACCGGCAGCGGGACGACGACCGGCACGGCGCAGGTCTTCAGGGTCAACCCCGTGCAGTCCACTGGCGACCAGAGCCTCACCGACCAGAAGGACGCCGACGCGGCCGTGCCTGCGAGCGCCTACGCGACCGTGGCGCTGCGCAACCTCGACGGGTCCGGCTACCTGCGCGGGTCGTGGGCCAACGTCCAGTCAGCCACCGGAACTCCTGCGTACAGCGCGACGAACACGTTCGTCTACACGCGGCACGCCGACCAGTTCGAGCAGGTCATGGGCTACTTCTGGGTCAACCAGGCGCAGGAGTACCTGCAGTCGCTGGGCTTCGGGTCGACGCTGCCGCCCATCGTCCACGAGTCGTTCACCGTCAAGGTCGACCAGTACGGCGGCGACAACTCGTACCAGACCGACAAGCCCTACCGGATCCGGCTCGGCAAGGGCGGGGTCGACGACGCCGAGGACGGCGAGGTGATCGTCCACGAGTACGGCCACGCCGTGCACGCGTCGCAGGTGCCCGGGTACGGCGCCAGCCTCGACGCCGGCTCGATCGGCGAGTCGTTCGGCGACTACCTCGCGGTGACGGTCGGCCTGGCCGCCGCGAAGCAGTACGGCTGGGATGTCAAGACCGACGAGGCGTGTGTGGCCGACTGGGACTCCACCTCCTACACGAGCACGGTGCCGCACTGCCTGCGCCGCCTCGACAAGGACATCACGGTGGCCGGTCGTCAGGGCGAGGTGCACTACGACGGCCAGATCTGGAGCCGCGCCCTGTGGGACGTCCGCAAGGGGTACGTGACGCTGGGGCTGGGCACGAGGGCGTGGGACACGACGCTCATCGACAGCCAGTTCGGGTATGCGGCGGACACCTCCTTCACGGCGGCGGCCAAGCAGACCTACACGACGGCCCTGAAGCGTGACGGCGCCGCAGCCGCAGCGCTGGTCAAGAAGGCCTTCGCCGACCGCGGCATCACGTTCTGACCCCGTTCCGCCCAGGACCCTTCGCCCCGTGACGGGATGCACGGGTCCTGGGGCGGAGAGGGGCGCTCCCTCCGCTGCACGCCGTAGGACCTCTCGAGCCAGACAGGGATGCCGTGGGCACGACCGAGAACGCCAGCGAGCCGGAGCCGACGCCGTCGGACAGCGCGCCGGCGCCACGCTTCTACCCGATCGACGCCTTGCGCGGGGTGGCGGCGCTCGCGGTGCTCGCGTTCCACCTGTTCCGCAACTCACCTCAGACCGAGGTCCTCGCGGGCATCGTGCCGGGGCCGTTGGCCGCCCTGCTCGACTTCGCGAGGAGTGGCGTCGCCATCTTCTTCGTCATCTCAGGCTTCGTCATCGCCTACACGACGCGCAACCTCGAAGGGACGGTCTCCGAAGGCCTTCGCTTCTCGCTGCGCCGGCAGATCAGGCTGGACCCGCCGTACTACGTCGTCATTGCGGTCGTCGTGGCCAAGGACCTCGTCGAGTCCCGGGTGCCGGGTCTCGTCTCGCAACCGGTGACACCGGTCCAGCTGGTCGCGAACCTGCTCTACCTCCAGGACCTCACCCATCAGCCGGCGCTGCTCTCGGTCGCGTGGACGCTGTGTCTCGAAGTGCAGTTCTACCTGTTCGTCATCGTGCTCACGGTGGCCGCCGGCCGCCTGTCGAGGATCGCCCACCGACGACACGTCGTCGTGGGTGGAGCCTTGGCCGCGGGGGCACTGTCGCTGGCGCTGCCGTTCACGTCCTGGGACACCGGCGGGTGGTTCATCGGCGCGTGGTGGCTGTTCGGTCTCGGCATGTGTGTCTGCTGGTTCATGCTCGGCCGGATCGGCCCCGTCACGATGACCCTCGTCCTCGTGGCCGTCGCGGGGGCCACGCTCGCGCGTGACCTGCTGAGCGCCCGATACGACCCGTGGGGCGGGGACTGGGTGGCGTGGGGCACCGGCATCCTGCTCGTGGGCCTGGTGCTGTCCCGATCCATCCAGGCGCGACCACCGCGGTGGCTGTTGTGGTTCGGGACGATCTCGTACTCCCTCTACCTCGTGCATCTCCTCGTCATCGACACGGTGATGGCAGCGATGTTCAAGGTGCTGGGAAGCAGCCCGTCGGGCGCGGTGCTGGCGGTGGTGGCGGGCTTCATCGGCTCGGTCGTCGCCGGGTTCGTTCTACAGCGCTACGTCGAACGACCGGCGCAGCGGTGGTCCCACCACCTCGCCATCCGCCACGGCCGGGCGGCGGAACAGAGCCGGCGCTGACGAGCGAGTCGCTCGTCAGCGCCGGCCTCGGAAACGCTCTCGGCGACGTCAGTCGTCGAGGACGGGCGGGGTGTGCCAGATGCGGTCGATGTACTCGCGCATCGCTCGGTCGGAGGAGAAGAAGCCGGAGCGCGCGACGTTGAGGATGGCCTTGCGCGACCAGGCGTCGGGGTCGGCGTAGGCGGCGTCGACCCGTCCCTGGGCCTCGATGTAGGCCGCGTAGTCGGCGAGGGCGAGGAACCGGTCCTCGTTGAGAAGGTTCGACACCACCGGCTCGAAGGTCGTGCGGTCGCCGCCGGAGAAGGCGCCGGACGCGATGAGGTCGATGGCCGCCTTGAGCTTCGGGTCGTTCTCGTAGTAGCTGGCCGGGTGGTAGCCCGACGCGAGCAGCTCCTCGACCTGCGGCTCCAAGAGCCCGAAGAGGAAGAAGTTGTCGTCGCCGACGAGGCGTCGGATCTCGATGTTGGCGCCGTCGTCGGTGCCGATGGTCAGCGCACCGTTGAGGGCCAGCTTCATGTTGCCGGTGCCGGACGCCTCCTTGCCCGCGAGCGAGATCTGCTCCGACAGGTCGGCGGCCGGGATGAGCTTCTCGGCCAGCGTGACGTTGTAGTTGGCTGGGAAGACCACCGAGAGTCGGCCCTGCACGCGGGGGTCGGCGTTGATGGTGCTGCCCACCCCGTTGATGAGACCGATGATCTGCTTGGCCATCCGGTAGCCCGGAGCCGCCTTGGCGCCGAACGCGAACACCCGTGGCGTCACGTCCTCGGCGCGCGTCTCGCCCGAGAGGATCTGCTCGTAGAGCGTGACGATGTGCAGCACCTTGAGCGTCTGCCGCTTGTACTCGTGCAGCCGCTTGATCATGATGTCGAGCATCGCGTCGGTGTTGAGGTCGATGTCGTCGCGCGCCTTGAGGTGCCGCGCGAGCGTCGCCTTGTCGGCGGCCTTGACCTCGCGGAACCGCTCCCGGAACGACGCGTCGTCGGCGAGCGGCTCCAGCTCGGAGAGCCGGTCGAGGTCGGTGATCCACCCGGGGCCGATGGCCTCGGTGATGAGCGCCGACAGCTTCTTGTTGGCCAGCCGCACGAAGCGCCGCGGCGTGACCCCGTTGGTGACGTTGGTGAACTTGTCGGGGAAGTACTCGTTGAAGTCGGGCAGCACCTTGTCGCGCAGCAGCTGCGAGTGCAGCTCGGCGACCCCGTTGACCTTGGCCCCGGCGACGGTCGCCAGGTAGGCCATCCGCACCGCCCGCTCGGGGTAGTCGGCGATGATCGACATGCGACGGACGCGCATCTCGTCGTGGGGGAACCGCTCGCGCACCTCGTCGAGGAAGTCGTCGTTGATGCGGTAGATGATCTCGAGGTGCCGCGGGAGCAGCCGGCCGAGGAGCTCCACCGGCCAGACCTCCAGCGCCTCGGGCAGCAGGGTGTGGCAGGTGTAGGCGAAGCACTGCTGGGTGATCGACCAGGCCTCGTCCCACTCGAAGCCCTTCTCGTCCATGAGCACCCGCATGAGCTCGGGCACGGCGATCACGGGGTGGGTGTCGTTGAGCTGGAAGATGACCCGCTCGGGCAGCCGCCGCAGGTCGAACCGCTTCGGCAGGACCTGGTCGATGAAGTCGCGCACCGAGCAGGCGACGAAGAAGTACTGCTGCTGCAGGCGCAGCTCCTTGCCCTGCGGCGTGGAGTCCTCTGGGTAGAGGACCATCGAGATCTTCTCCGCGAAGGTCTGGTTGCGCACGGCCTCGACGTAGTCGCCGGAGTTGAACTCGGCGAGGTTGAAGGCCCGGGTCGCCTTGGCGCTCCACAGCCGGAGCGTGTTGACGCGCCCGTTGCGGTAGCCCGGGACCATGTAGTTGTGGGGCACGCCGAGGACGTCCCAGTCGGACTCCCAGCGGGTGCGCTCGCGCCCGTCGTCGTCGGTGTACTTCTCGGTGTGCCCGCCGAACTGCACGCGCACCGCGTTCTCGGGGTGCGTGAACTCCCAGGGGTTGCCGAGCTGCAGCCACGGGTCGGAGTTCTCGACCTGCCAGCCGTCGACGAACGTCTGGCGGAAGATGCCGTACTCGTAACGGATCCCGTAGCCGACGCAGGGCACCGACATCGTCGCGAGCGAGTCGATGAAGCACGCGGCGAGCCGGCCCAGACCGCCGTTGCCGAGGCCGGGCTCGACCTCCTGCCCGCGCAGGGTGCTGAGCGAGAGGCCCAGCTGTCCGAGGCCCTCCTCGACGATGGAGTCCATGTCGGCCGCGAGCAGCGAGTTGTCGAGCTGCCGGCCCAGGAGGTACTCGGCCGAGAGGTAGCAGACCGTCTTGGCCTGCATGTCCCACTGCTTGGCCAGCGTGGCCATCCACCGGGCCTGGAGGTGGTGACGCACGGTGCGCGCGAGCGCGAGGTACTGGTCGTTGACCGAGCTGCGCGCGAGGCTGACGCCCTGCCCGTAGTTCAGCTCGCGCATGAAGTCGCCGACGAAGCCGTCGACGGTATGCGAGGGGGCGGTGAGGTCTCGATCGTCCAGACCGGGACTGCGGCGGACCGCGGTGTCCCGGTCGTCCTGGATGTCCGTCACGGGGGATCTCCCTCTGGCTCGGGGCTACGAAAGACGTCGGGCCGAGGCTGAGCCCGCGCCGACTATAGCGAGTGCTCTGCCCGGTTCTTGCAACCGTTTCAGCGCTCTTGCACGCTCCGCGAGACGCGCCGCCCGGGAGTGGTCGCCGTCATCCGCCACCGAGTAGCGTCGGGCGTGTGACTGCACCCGACGCCGCGGCAACCACGACGACGCCGATGGAGCTCCTCGATCGCACCCTGCGGCCAGGGGTGCTGCCCTTCGGGCGCATACCGGTGCAGAACGTCCGGCCGCTCGTCGACGGCGGCACCCGGCCGGCGAAGTCGGTCGAGCACGAGGAGTTCACCGTCGCCGCCCAGGTGTTCCGCGAGGGTCACGACGCCGTCAACGCGACGACGGTGCTCACCGACCCCGACGGCCGCGACCACCACTTCCCCATGCGGGTCGACAACGCCGGGCTCAGCTGGTGGAGCGCCACCGTGGTCGCCGACCGCCCCGGCTGGTGGACCTACCGGGTCGAGGGCTGGTCCGACCCCTGGGGCACCTGGGTGCACGACGCGACGATCAAGGTCGAGGCGGGCGTCGACACCGAGCTGATGCTCGAGGAGGGCGCCCGGATGCTCGAGCGCTCCCTGGGCGGGTCCACGGCCTCAACGGGGTCCACGGCATCCACCGGGTCGCTCACCGAGGGCGAGCCGAACCTCGTCCACCAGGCCGTCACCGCCCTGCGCGACACGACCCGCCCGCCCCTCGACCGGCTCCGGTTCGCGACCGCCCCCGCGATGCACGCCTGGTTCGCCCGCCACCCGTTCCGCGAGATGGTCAGCCCCAGCCCGGCGTACCCGTTGCTCGTCGAGCGCGAGCTCGCGCTTTTCGGTGCCTGGTACGAGATCTTCCCGCGGTCCGAGGGCGCCCACTACGACGCCGAGGCCAAGGTCTGGCGCACCGGCACGTTCCGCACCGCCGCCGAACGGCTGCCGGCCGTCGCCGCCATGGGCTTCGACGTC
This sequence comes from uncultured Actinomycetota bacterium, assembly GCA_963752705.1. GTDB lineage: Bacteria > Actinomycetota > Actinomycetes > Actinomycetales > Dermatophilaceae > Lapillicoccus. The sequence continues at coordinate 867,126 of CAVVZM010000003.1, read as the reverse complement.
GTCTACCTCACCCCGGTGCACCCGATCGGCACGACAGCGCGCAAGGGCAAGAACAACAGCCTCACCGCGCAGGGCGGCGACCCCGGCAGCCCCTACGCCATCGGCTCGCCCGACGGCGGCCACGACTCCCTGAACCCCGACCTCGGCACCTTCGAGGACTTCGACGTCTTCGTCGGCGCCGCCCGACGCAACGGGCTCGAGGTGGCCATCGACATCGCCCTGCAGGCCTCCCCCGACCACCCCTACGTCGACACGCACCCGGAGTGGTTCACCACCCGCGCCGACGGCACCATCGCGTACGCGGAGAACCCGCCGAAGAAGTACCAGGACATCTACCCGCTCAACTTCGACAACGACCCGGCCGGCGCCTACGCCGAGATGCGCCGCGTCATCCAGGTGTGGGTCGACCACGGGGTCACGCTCTTCCGTGTCGACAACCCGCACACCAAACCGGTGCAGTTCTGGCAGTGGCTCATCGCCGACGTGGCCAAGGACCACCCCGAGATCATCTGGCTCTCCGAGGCCTTCACGCAGCCGGCGATGATGCACAGCCTCGCGAAGGCCGGGTTCCAGCAGTCCTACACGTACTACGCGTGGCGCAACCTGCGCTGGGAGCTGGAGGAGTACCTCCGCGAGCTCTCCGGCGAGGCCGCGGCCTACATGCGTCCGTCCTTCTGGCCGACGACGCACGACATCCTCACGCCCTACATGCAGTACGGCGGCCCGACCGCCTGGAAGCTACGCGCGGCGCTGGCCGCGACCCTCGTCCCGACCTACGGGATCTACGCGGGCTACGAGCTGATGGAGAACGTCGCCCGGCAGGGGGCCGAGGAGCAGGTCGACAACGAGAAGTACGAGTACAAGGACCGGCGCTGGGAGGACTACGAGCCCGGCGGGCCCAAGGCCGGCCAGTGCCTCGCCGGCTACCTCACCATGCTCAACACGATCCGCAAGGCACACCCGTCGCTGCGCTGGCTGCGCAACATCACGTTCCACAGCGCCGACGACGAGAACGTCATCGTCTTCTCCAAGACCCGCACGGGGATCGACGGCCGGCGCGACACGATCCTCGTCGTCGCCAACCTCGACCCGCACGCGACCCGCGCCGGCTGGGTACATCTGGACATGCCGGCCCTCGGTCTCGGCTGGGACGCCCAGTTCCGCGCCCGCGACCTGGTGACCGAGCAGACGTGGATCTGGCAGCAGCACTCGTTCGCCCGCCTCGGTCCGGAGACCGAGCCCGTGCACATCATCGAGGTCAGGAGCATCTGAGCCGTGCAAGGACTCAACCTGTCGCAGCCCGGGCTGCGGCACGACCCGCACTGGTACCGCACGGCCGTGTTCTACGAGGTGCTCGTGCGCGCCTACGGCGACTCGAAGGGCAGCGGGGGCGGTGACTTCCGCGGCCTCATCGAGCGGCTGGACTACCTGCAGTGGCTCGGGATCGACTGCCTCTGGCTGCCCCCGTTCTACGCCTCGCCGCTGCGCGACGGCGGCTACGACATCGCCGACTACAAGTCGGTGCTCGCTGAGTTCGGCACCCTGCCCGAGTTCATCGAGCTCGTCTCGCAGGCGCACGCCCGCGGCATCCGCATCGTCACCGACCTCGTCATGAACCACACGTCCGACCAGCACCCGTGGTTCCAGCTGAGCCGGGCCGAGGCCGACGGGCCGTACGGCGACTACTACGTGTGGTCCGACACCGACGCGCCCTATAGCGAGGCGCGGATCATCTTCGTCGACACCGAGGTGTCCAACTGGACGTTCGACCCCGTGCGCCGGCAGTTCTTCTGGCACCGCTTCTTCTCGCACCAGCCGGACCTCAACTTCGAGAACCCGCGGGTGCAGGAGGAGATGTTCGACGTCGTCCGGTTCTGGATGGACCTCGGCATCGACGGCTTCCGGCTCGACGCGGTCCCCTACCTCTTCGAGGAGGAGGGCACCAACTGCGAGAACCTGCCCAAGACCCACCAGTTCCTCGCGGCGCTGCGCTCGATGGTCGACAAGGAGTACCCCGGGCGGGTGCTGCTCGCCGAGGCCAACCAGCCGCCGGCGGAGGTCGTCGACTACTTCGGCACCCCCGAGGCGCCCGAGTGCCAGATGTGCTTCCACTTCCCGGTGATGCCGCGGCTCTACTACTCGCTGCGCGAGGAGAAGGCCGCGCCGATCGTCGACGCCCTCGCCGCGACGCCCGACATCCCGCCGGGCGCGCAGTGGGGCACCTTCCTGCGCAACCACGACGAGCTGACCCTCGAGATGGTGACGCCCGAGGAGCGGGCGGCGATGTACGGCTGGTACGCCCCCGACCCCCGGATGCGCGCCAACGTCGGCATCCGCCGCCGGCTGGCCCCGCTGCTCGACAACAGCCGGCCCGAGATCGAGCTGATCCACGCACTGCTGCTCTCGCTGCCCGGCTCGCCGTGCCTCTACTACGGCGACGAGATCGGCATGGGCGACAACATCTGGCTCAACGACCGTGACGCCGTGCGCACCCCGATGCAGTGGACCCCCGACCGCAACGCCGGGTTCTCCTCGGTCGACCCCGGCAAGCTCTACCTGCCGGTCATCAGCAGCCTCGTCTACCACTACAACACGATCAACGTCGAGGCGCAGATGGCGCACTCGTCGTCGCTGCTGCACTGGGTGCGCGGCATGCTCTCGGTGCGCAGCCGGCACCCGGTCTTCGGGCTCGGCGACTTCCTCGTCTGCCCCTCCGAGAACGAGGCGGTGCTCTCGTTCGTGCGACACATCGAGGGCCTGCGCCCCGTGGGGACCGACGCCTCCTCCAGCCAGACGGTGCTCTGCGTCAACAACCTCGCCTCCCGCCCGCAGGCCACGACGATCCAGCTGCCCGAGCGGTATGCCGGTGCGCAGCTCGTCGACCTCTTCGGCGGCCAGGGCTTCCCCAAGGTCGGCGACGACGGCCGCGTGCTCATCACTCTCGGGTCGCGCGACTTCTTCTGGCTGCAGGTGCGCGGGGACTCCGACCATGGCTGAGATCCACCGCACCACCCTGTCCCCCGGCAAGCTCGAGCTGCTCGCCGCCTGGCTCCCCGCCCAGCGCTGGTATGCCGGTAAGGGCCGCGCCCCGCAGCTGCGGCCGCTCGGCGGCTACCGGCTCGACGACCCCGACGGCGAGGTCGGCATCGAGGTCATGGTCGTCGCCGACGACTCGGGCCCGGCGCCGATGGCCTACCAGGTGCCGCTCACCTACCGCGGCGCGCCGCTCGCCGGCGCCGACACCGCGCTGGTCGGCACGAGCGACCACGGCGTCCTCGGCACCCGCTGGGTCTACGACGCCCCCCACGACCCGGTCTTCGTCGCCCAGCTGCTGCAGCTCGTCCAGGGCCGCGTGCCCGCGCAGGCCCAGCGCGAGAGCCATACCGCCGACCCGACCGTCGAGGGCCACCCGGTCGACGACACCGTCGTCACCGTGTCGTCGTCGTCCGTCCTGCGCGGCGAGCAGTCGAACACGTCGGTCATCTGCGAGGTCGTGGACGCGTCCGGTGCCGCCGCCGCACCCGTCATCGTCAAGCTCTTCCGCGCGCTCCACCCCGGCGAGAACCCCGACGTGGTCGTGCAGACCGCGCTGAGCGCGGCCGGGTCGACGCAGGTGCCCCACACCGTGGGATCGGTGTCCGGCGAGTGGACCGACCCCGTGAGCGGAGAGCGGGTACGCGGCCACCTCGCCTTCGCGCAGCGGTTCCTCCCGGGGGTCGAGGACGCCTGGCGCGTGGCCCTCCGCGCGGCGACCGAGGGCCGCGACTTCACCACCGAGGCACGCGAGCTCGGGGAGGCGACCGCCCGCATCCACCTGACGATGGCGCAGGCCCTGGGCACCACGCCCGCCACCGACGACGCCAAGGCCCGGCTCCTCGACCTCGTGACGTCGCGCTACGCCACCGCGGTGGCCGAGGCGCCCGCCCTCGCCGACGAGGACACCGCGATCCGCGCGGCGCTCGACAAGCTCGGCTCCGCAACGTGGCCCGACCTCCAGCGGGTCCACGGGGACTACCACCTCGGACAGGTCCTGCGGACGCCGTCGGGCTGGGTCGCCGTCGACTTCGAGGGCGAGCCCCTGCGCCCGCTGCACGAGCGCACCGGCCCCGACCTCGCCCTGCGCGACGTCGCGGGGATGCTGCGCTCCTTCGACTACGCCGGCGGGTCGGTCGAGCTGTCCGGGGCCCGCACCTCGGCCCGTGGCTGGGTCGCGGCCTGCCGAGAGGCCTTCCTCGACGGCTACGTCGCCGTCAGCGGCCTCGACCTCGTCGCTGCCGCCCCCGTCCTCAGGGCGCTGGAGCTCGACAAGGCCCTCTACGAGGTCGTCTACGAGGTGCGCAACCGCCCTGGGTGGGTGGGCATCCCGTCCGCCGCCGTCGACCGGCTGCTCGCCACTGAAGCCCGCACCGCGCACGCCACCGAGAAGGGTGTCTCATGAAGACCGTTCACTCCACCGCGCAGATCGGTGACGAGGGACCTCTCCGGGCGTTCCTCGACGGCCGCAACGGCCAGCCGCACGACTTCCTGGGCCACCACCTCGGCCCCGGGGGCCTCACCATCACGGCCTACCGGCCGCTGGCCCGCACCGTGCGGGCCCGGTTCGCCGACGGGTCGGTCATGGAGCTCGAGCACGTCAGCGACGGCGTCTGGTCGAGCACCGCCCCCGAGGTCACGAGCACGTCGGACTACCGGCTCCTCGTCGCCTACGACGACGGCGTCGAGCACGAGCAGGACGACCCCTACAGGTTCGCCCCGACGTTGGGCGAGGTGGACCTCCACCTCTTCAACGAGGGTCGGCACGAGAAGCTCTGGACCGTGCTCGGGTCGCACGTGCGCCAGTACGGCGGACCCCTCGGCGACGTGCGAGGCGTGTCGTTCGCCGTGTGGGCCCCGCGGGCCATCGCCGTGCACGTCACCGGAGACTTCAACGCCTGGGACCAGCGCTCGCACCCGATGCGCAGCCTCGGCCAGAGCGGGGTCTGGGAGCTGTTCATCCCCGGCGCCTCCGAGGGCATGAACTACCAGTACGTCGTCCTCGGGGCCGACGGGTCCGCCGTCTCGCACAGCGACCCGATGGCCCAGCGCACGGAGGTCGCTCCCAAGCAGGCCGCCATCGTCACCGAGTCGCACTACGAGTGGAACGACGGCGACTGGATGCGGCAGCGCGCCGAGAACAACCCGCACAACGGCCCGATGAGCACCTACGAGGTGCACCTCGGCTCGTGGCGGCAGGGCTCCAGCTACGTCGACCTCGCGGAGCACCTCGTCAACTACGTGCGTGACCTCGGCTTCACGCACGTCGAGCTGATGCCCGTCATGGAGCACCCGTTCGCCCCGTCGTGGGGCTACCACGTGACGAACTACTACGCGCCGACGTCACGGTTCGGCTCCCCCGACGACTTCCGCTACCTCGTCGACCGGATGCACCAGGCCGGCATCGGCGTCATCCTCGACTGGGTGCCGGGGCACTTCGCCACCGACCCGTGGGCCCTGGCCAAGTTCGACGGCCAGGCCCTCTACGAGCACCCCGACCCGCGCAAGGGCTGGCACCCCGAGTGGGGCTCGTTCATCTTCGACCTCGGGCGCAACGAGGTCCGCAACTTCCTCGTGGCCAACGCGCTCTACTGGTTCGAGGAGTTCCACGCCGACGGCATCCGGGTCGACGGCGTCGCCTCGATGCTCTACCTCGACTACTCGCGCCAGCCCGGCGAGTGGATCCCGAACTCCTACGGCGGACGCGAGAACCTCGAGGCGGTGCGGCTGCTGCAGGAGGTCAACGCGACGGCATACCGCCGCTCGCCCGGCATCGTCAGCATCGCCGAGGAGTCGACCTCGTGGTCGGGCGTCACCGCCACGACCGCCAAGGGCGGCCTGGGCTTCGGGTTCAAGTGGAACATGGGCTGGATGAACGACGCCCTGCGCTACCTGGGGCAGGACCCGATCTTCCGCCAGTACCACCACAACTCGATGACCTTCGCGCTCATGTATGCGTTCAGCGAGAACTTCGTCCTGCCGATCAGCCACGACGAGGTCGTGCACGGCAAGGGCTCGCTGCTGCGCAAGGCGGGTGGCTCGCGGGACGAACAGCTCGCCACGCTCCGCGCCTTCCTGGCCTACATGTGGAGCCACCCCGGGAAGCAGCTCATCTTCATGGGGTCGGAGTTCGCCCAGGAGTCGGAGTGGGCCGACGGGCGCAGCCTCGACTGGTGGCTGCTCGACCAGCCGGCGCACTATCGGGTGCACGCTCAGGTCAAGGACATGAACGCCATCTACAAGCAGTACCGCCAGATGTGGGAGTACGACTCCGACCCGGCGGGCTTCCGGTGGCTCAACGCCGACGACGCCGCCCACAACACGTTCGCCTACCTGCGGTACGGCTCCGGCGACCGCGGCACCGACGCCCCGGTCATGGCCGTGGTCGTCAACTTCAGCGGGATGACCCACGAGCCCTACCGCATCGGGGTCCCCCGATCCGGGGGCTGGCGGGTGCTCATGGACACCGCGGGCTACCGGCCCGACTCCCCCAGCTCGGCCGGGGTGGTCATCCAGGCGGAGGCGCAGTCCTGGGACAACCAGCCGTTCGCCGTCAACGTCACGGTGCCGGCCCTGTCCACCGTCTGGCTCGTCCCCGACTCCGAAGGAGCATGACCCGTGACCGACCCGCGCGCCGGACAGCCGGCCGAGGAGCGAGACCTCGTCGACATCGAGGCGCTCGTCGCCGCCTACTACGACCGGGTACCCGACGCGACGAACCCCGACCAGATGGTCGTGTTCGGCACGTCGGGCCACCGGGGCTCCAGCCTGAGGACGGCGTTCAACGAGGCGCACATCCTCGCCACGACCCAGGCGATCTGCGAGTACCGCGCCTCCCAGGGCGTCGACGGGCCGCTGCTCATCGGCCGCGACACCCACGCCCTCTCGGAGCCGGCGTGGAGGTCGGCCCTGGAGGTGCTCGTCGCCAACGGCGTCACCGTGCTTGTCGACGACCGCGACGGCTACACCCCGACCCCGGCGGTGTCGCACGCCATCCTCACCCTCAACCAGGGCAAGATCGGTGGCGGCGGATCGGGTGCCGGGCTCGCCGACGGCATCGTCGTCACGCCGTCGCACAACCCCCCGGCCGATGGCGGCTTCAAGTACAACCCCACGCACGGCGGCCCGGCCGACACCGACGCCACGTCGGTCATCGCCGCCCGCGCCAACGAGCTCATCGTCGGTGGGCTGGCCGAGGTCAAGCGGGTGCCGCTGGAGCAGGCGCTCGACGAGGTCGGCCGCTACGACTTCATGGGCCGCTACGTCGACGACCTGCCCAACGTCGTCGACATCGCGGCCATCCGCAAGGCCGGAGTGCGGATCGGGGCCGACCCGCTCGGTGGCGCCTCGGTGGCGTACTGGGCGGAGATCGCGAAGCGGCACGACCTCGACCTCACCGTGGTCAACCCCGAGGTCGACCCGCAGTGGCGCTTCATGACGCTGGACTGGGACGGCAAGATCCGGATGGACTGCTCGTCCCCCTTCGCCATGGCGTCGCTCATCACCCGCAAGGACGAGTACGACATCGCCACCGGCAACGACGCCGACTCCGACCGGCACGGCATCGTCACGCCCGACGCCGGACTGATGAACCCCAACCACTACCTCGCCGTGGCGATCCAGTACCTCTACGGCGGCGCCCGTCCGGGCTGGCGCGAGGGGACCGCCATCGGCAAGACCCTCGTGTCGTCGTCGATGATCGACCGCGTCGCCGAGGACCTCGGCCGCACGCTGCTCGAGGTGCCCGTCGGCTTCAAGTGGTTCGTTCCCGGGCTGCTCGACGGCAGCGTCGGGTTCGGCGGGGAGGAGTCGGCCGGCGCCTCGTTCCTGCGGTTCGACGGCTCGGTCTGGACCACCGACAAGGACGGCATCATCCTCGCGCTGCTGGCGTCGGAGATCCTCGCGACGACGGGCAAGACGCCCAGCCAGCACTACGCCGAGCTCACCGCGAAGCACGGCGACCCGGCCTACGCACGCATCGACGCGGCGGCGAGCCGGGAGGAGAAGGCGGCCCTGGCGGCCCTCTCGCCAGAGGCGGTCACGGCGGAGTCCCTGGCGGGAGAGCCGATCACGGCCAAGCTGACCAGCGCTCCGGGCAACGGCGCGAAGATCGGCGGCCTCAAGGTGGTCACCGAGAGCGCCTGGTTCGCCGCCCGGCCGTCCGGCACCGAGGACGTCTACAAGATCTACGCCGAGTCGTTCAAGGGCCCGGAGCACCTGGCCGAGGTGCAGGCCGAGGCGAAGGAGGTCGTCAGCGCGGCGCTGGGTTCCTGACGGTTCCTGGACGGGGACGATGAGGTCGCTGTCGGGTCGCCGGGGAGGGAATCGACCCGGCTGACCGGACGTTGCCGGGATAGGTCGCGCTCGCGGTCTCCCGCCCCTCGATCCTTGGAGGCCGTCATGGCGACCACCGACCACACCACCGCCCTCCCCCGGCCGGCGGAGCAGAAGCCCAACCTGGCCACGCTCGACCAGCTGCGCACGCACGGCCGCAACGCCCTGCTCAGCCCGCGGCACCGTCGGCGCGCGAAGCCCGCGGGCTGCACCACCTGCTGACCGCGCGAACCCACGATGGCGGTGGATCCGACCCCCACTGAGGGGTCGGATCCACCGCCATCGTCGTCTGCGGGTCAGCGCCTCAGAACAGGGCGCTCATGAGGGCCCGACGGGCGGCGGGGACGCGCTCGTCGGAGGGCCCGACGATCTCGAACAGCTCGAGCAGGTGCTCGCGCACCCGGTTGCGGTCGGCGTCGGCGGTGACGCGCACCGTGTCGACGAGACGGCGGAAGGCGTCCTCCACGTGGCCGCCGAGCACGTCGAGGTCGGCCACGAGCAGCTGCGCGTCGACGTCGGCCGGGTCGGCGGCCGCCGCGGCCCGGGCGGCCACCAGGTCGGCGCCCTCGGTGCGCTGCATGAGGCGCACCTGGGCGAGACCGGCCTTGGCCTCCGGGTCAGCGGGGTTCTCCGCCAAGGCTTTGCCGTAGGCCGCGACCGCACCGTCGAGGTCGCCCGCCTCGATGGCGTCGTACGCCGCGGCGAGGTGCGGCGGGAGCGGCTCCTCCACCGGCTCGTCGTCGGCGTCCGACCCGTCGGGCGCCCCAGCCGGCTCCCCCACGTCGGCGACCCGGCCGGTCACGCCGTTCTGCAGGGCGACCTGGAGCAGCTCGTCGAGGATGGGCTGGGCCTCCTGGGGCAGCAGCGGACCGACGAAGAGGGGCAGCGGCCGGCCCTGGAGCAGCGCGATGGTCATGGGGACCTGCTGCACCTGGAGGGCACGCAGCAGGCCCGGATTCTCGTCCACGTCGACGGAGACGACCTGGAACCGCCCCTCATTCGTGCGGGCGAGCCCACCCATGACGGTGACGAAGTCCGCCGACTCCGGCAGCCGTGACGACCAGAGGACGACGACGACGGGGTGCCGCACGCTGCGGTTGACGATGTCCTGGAAGGTGGCGTCGCTCCCGGTGACGACCAGGCCGTCGGCGGCCGGTCCCCCAGCGGCACCGGCCGGCCCACCCGGCGCCGGAGCCGCGCCACCGCTCGGACCCCGCGAGGGTGCGGGACGCTTCAGGGCGGACAGGTCGACGGCTCCCCGGAGGGCGGAGGGTGGGAAGGGCTGCTGGGTCATGGCCTCATTCTCGCCGATGGCGAGGGGGCGTCGGTGCGTCAGGCACCGGAGGCCGAGACGAGGTGCTCCTCGGCGCCGACGACCTGCGCCCGGCCGCTGTCGGGCACGACGAACAGGACGAGCTCGAGGCTGTCCTGCACGGCCTCGGCCTTGATGGAGGTGAGCCCGGTGAGCGCCTGGAACTGCGACGACGGCGTGATCGTCCCCTGCGTGCGGTTCAGCAGGGTGTCCTTGCGGGTCATGACCGCGAAGACGAGGGCACCCTTGCCCCCGGCGAGCCGCAGCCCGCCGACGACGTCCTTGGCCTGGTGCTGCTGGGTGAACGTGCCCACCCCCGACAGGGCGTCGTTCTGGGCCTTGGCGCTCTGCTTGAGCTTGGCGGCGAAGGCGTCGTCGCCGAACGGCGCGTCGGTCGCCGCCGCCGCCGGCGCGGGGAAGGCGAGCGACGCGGCATACGCGGCGAGCAGCTTCTCGGGGTCGACGGCGAGCCCGGTGGCGTCATCGCCGAGGACGGGGGCGCCCTTGGTGAGCTGGTCGAACGCGGGCACCTCGCTGCTCGGCAGCATGGGCGCGCTGACCGCGATCTTGAAGGGGGTCCGGGCGTCCGGGGTCGTCAGCAGCGAGAGCACGGGCAGGCCCGACTTGGCCCGTGTCGTCTGCACGACCATGACCCGCGGGTAGGCCTCCCCGCTCGAGACGGCGAGCACGGTGGGGGCCGCCGCCGTGAGGGTGAGGGCATCCTTCTGCTCCTGGCTGAGGGTCGACGCGAGCTTGGCGTCGGCCTTCGCCGCGACGAGGGCGTCGCCGGTGAAGGCCGCCTCCCGCAGGGGGTCGCCGTCCGCCCCAGGCGCGGCCGCCGCCCGCTGGGCGTTCTGCACCACCTGGGCGGCCAGGGCCTGCGCCTGCGAGGCGGCCAGCGCCCCACCGACGGTGGCGGTGGGCGGGTCCGTGACCCCGGCGATGCTCGCGCAGCCGGAGAGACCGACCGTGAGGGCGAGCGCCCCGAGGGCGGCACTCAGACGGGTGGTGGACCGGGTCATCGGACCTCCTCCGGCCGGGTGGCCCGGCGGTGCTGCCAGAGCCAGCCGCCGGCGAACGCAAGGACGATGAGGCCGACGACGAGGGCGGCGAGGGCCTCGAGGAACCACGCGGTGCGCGAGAAGCTCACCGACACGTCGACCGGACCCCCCTTGGTGGGGTAGACGAGGACGGACTGCGGCGCCTGGTCCTGGCTGAGGGTGATCGTGTCCGTGCCGGTGGAGCGCCAGACGTGGAAGCCCGACGGGTCCTCGAGGCCACCGGTGCCGAGCTGCTCGACCTGCAGCGTGCGGCCCGGGAACGCCGACGCCACGACGATGTCGTGCTTCGCCTGGCCGACGGCATCCGTCGTGTCCTTGGGGGTGGCCGCCCCGAGGAAGACCGGGCCCGACGCGGCCCGCGCCGTGACCGTGACGGGCACGGCGACGCGGTTGAGCGGGTTCGGCCCGATGACCAGCGGCTGGCCGGCCGTGGTGGTGAAGGTGGCGGTGCCCTTGGGCCCGAGCAGAATGGCGAACCACGCACCGACGATCGTCAGCGCGAGCCCGAGGATCACCAGGAGGGCGACCACGAGACGACGTGCGAGGGCCACGAGCGGGTCCTGTTCGTTCGGTGACGCCTGCGGCGGGCGGCGTCCGGATGCGGGGCGGAAGGGGTGGAGAGCGCGCGGACGCGCTCTCGGTGACGTCCACCATGACATACGGCCCTACGGCGAGACCAATCCGTGACCTCGCCCCACCCGTGGCCGACCGCTCAGAAGCGGGCGGGCTCCCGGTAGACACCCCACTCGGCCCGAAGGGCGTCGCAGATCTCACCCAGGGTCGCCTCGGCGCGCGCGGCGTCAAGCATGGCGGGGACCATGTTCCCGTCCGTGCGCGCGACGTCGACGAGGTGCGTCAGGGCGGCGCGGACGACGCTCTCGTCGCGACCGGCCTTGCGCCGACCCAGGGCCCGCACCTGCTCGCTCTCGACCTCGTGGCTCACGCGCATGATCTCGAGGTCGTGGCTAACGGACTCGGTATGCGTGTTGACGCCGACGACCTTCTTGTCGCCCTTCTCGAGCGCGAGCTGGTACTGGAAGGCGGCGTCGGCGATCTCCCCCATGAACCAGCCGTCCTCGATGCCGCGCAGGATGCCGGACGTCATGGGTCCGACCTCGTGCTGCACGGTGCCGTCGGCGCCGGCGGTGCGGCCGAGCTCGCCCATCCCGCGGATGGTCTCGAAGATGGCCTCCGCCTCCGCCTCCATAGCGTCGGTGAGGGCCTCGACGTACCAGGACCCGCCGAGCGGGTCGGCGACGTTGACGACGCCGGTCTCGTCCATGATCACCTGCTGGGTGCGCAGCGCGATCTCCCCGGCCTGCTCGCTCGGCAACGCCAAGGTCTCGTCGAGAGCGTTGGTGTGCAACGAGTTCGTGCCACCGAGCACGGCGGCGAGCGCCTCGACGGCGGTGCGGACGACGTTGTTGTAGGGCTGCTGCGCGGTGAGCGAGACACCGGCGGTCTGGGTGTGGAACCGCAGCCACTGCGCCTTGTCGGTCTTGGCGCCGTAGACGTCGCGCAGCCACCGGGCCCAGATGCGCCGGGCCGCCCGGAACTTCGCGATCTCCTCGAAGAAGTCGACGTGGGCGTCGAAGAAGAACGACAGCCCGGGAGCGAAGACGTCGACGTCCATCCCGCGGGAGAGGCCGAGCTCGACGTAGGCGAAGCCGTCGGCCAGCGTGTAGGCCAGCTCCTGCGCGGCCGTGGAGCCCGCCTCGCGGATGTGGTAGCCCGACACCGAGATCGGCTTGTAGTCGGGGATGTTCTCGGCGCAGTACTCCATGAGGTCGCCGATGAGCCGCAAGTGGGGCTCGGGCCCGAACAGCCACTCCTTCTGCGCGATGTACTCCTTGAAGATGTCGGTCTGCAGGGTGCCGTTGAGCACGCCGAGGTCGATGCCCTGGCGCTCGGCGGCGACGAGGTACATGCAGAAGACGGGGACGGCCGGTCCGGAGATCGTCATCGACGTCGTGACGTCACCCAGGGGGATGTCGGCGAACAGCGTCTCCATGTCGGCGGCGCTGTCGATGGCCACCCCGCAGTGACCGACCTCACCGAGGCTGTGCGCGTCGTCGGAGTCACGCCCCATCAGGGTCGGCATGTCGAAGGCCACGCTGAGGCCACCGCCGCCGCGCGCGAGGATCATCTTGTAGCGCTCGTTGGTCTGGACGGCGTTGCCGAACCCCGCGAACTGGCGGATCGTCCACGTCCGCCCGCGGTACCCCGTGGGGTAGAGGCCTCGGGTGAAGGGGTACTCCCCCGGCCAGCCGATCCGCTCCATCCGCGCGCGCTCGGCGTCGCTCGCGTCGTCGGGCAGGTCGGGGGTGCCGTGCAGGCCCGGCCCGTAGACCGGCTCCACCGGAGTACCCGACAGGGTCGTGTAGTCGGCGTCGCGCACCCGTCCGGCCGTCAGCGCCGCGTCGTAGCGCGCCTGCCAGCGGGCGGCGCCGCCGGTGGGCTGGTCGTGGGTGTCGAGGCTCATGCCCCCAATTTACTAGGACGTCCTACTAATTACCACCGGACCCAGATGCTGGCCGGTTCTGCGGCCTCCACCCGTCAGAACCCGGCACCATCTGAGTCCGGTCGGGGGCGACCCGGAACGGCTGGGGCGAGCTCAGGCCAGGAAGTCGTCGCGGGCGACCCGCACGCGGCGCAGGATCGCGAACAGCTGGTCGTGCTCCTCCGGGGTGAGCATCGACAGCCCGAACCCCCCGGCGACGAGGTCGGCGGTGGCCGCCTCCATGACCTCGCGACCGGCGTCGGTGATCGCGGCGAGGGTGCCGCGGCCGTCGCGGGGGTTGGGGCTGCGGCGTACCAGGCCCTGGGCCTCCAGCCGCTGGACGATATGGGTCGCTGAGGTCGGGTGCACCATGAGGCGCTCACCCACCTTGCTCATCGGCAGCTCGCCCGCCGACGAGAAGGCGAGCAGGACGAGGGCCTCGTAGCGGGCGAAGGTCAGCCCGTGCCGCCCGACGACGCCGTCGAACTCCCCCAGCAGCAGCTGCTGCACACGCATGATCGAGGTCGCCGAGGCCATGGCCACCGGCTCCGACCGCGGTCCCCACCGGCGCCGCCAGAGCTCGGCCGCCCGGCGGATCGGGTCGAAGGGCAGACGCAGACCGTCGGGCACGCGCAGCACGCTAGCGGCTGGCCCGTCCCCCGCGACCGGCCGGCCACGATCCGGTTAGGTGGGGTCATGGACGCAGCGCAGGAGTGGACCCGGGCGCAGCAGCGCGTAATCGAGCTCGTGGAGGGCCTGGACATGGTCGCGTCGGCCCGACGGGTGCCGGCATGCCCCGACTGGACGGTGCGCGACCTGCTCTCGCACGTCATCGGCCTGGGGGTCGACGTCGTGGCGGGCGACGAGCCGGACGACCACAACGAGGCCTGGACGGCCCGGCAGGTGGAGAGTCGCCGCAGCCACGACGTCGCCACGCTGCTCGCGGAGTGGAGGGACCTGACGCCCGCGATGCAGCGCTACCTCCAGGACGTCAGTCCGCGCCCCCTCAACGACCTCGTCATCCACGAGCAGGACCTGCGTGGGGCGCTGGGCGTGTCAGGCGGCCGTGACACCGACGGACTCGCAGCCGTGCGGGAGCGGATGCTGGGCCGGTTCGCCCCGAGGACGGCCGGCCTCCCGGTCATCGTGCTGGACGGCGGCACCTGGTCCTGGCGGTCGGGGACCGACGACGCGGCGGTCGTGGTCCGGGCCCCCGCCTTCGACCTGGACCGGGCGCTGACGGCCCGCCGGTCGGCGCGGCAGCTGCGCGGCTGGACGGTGCACGGCGACATCGAGCCGTACCTGCCAGCCTTCGCCACCCTCGGTGCGCTGCCGGAGCGCGACCTCAGCGAGTAGGCCTCTCGGTCACGAGTCCTGTTGCGCCAGCACCGCTTCCAACCGCTGGACCTTGCCGTCCAGCTCGCCGGTGAACCCCGGCCGGATGTCGGCCTTGAGCACGAGGCTCACCCGCGGGCTCGCGGCCGCGACCGCGTCGACCGCGCCCTTGACCACCGCGACGCACTCGTCCCACTCGCCCTCGATGGTCGTGAACATCGCGTCGGTGCGGTGGGGCAGCCCGCTCTCCCGCACGACACGGATCGCGGCGGCCACGGCGTGGCTCACCGACCCCGTGTCGTCGGACGATCCGGACGGGGCGACGGAGAAGGCCACGAGCATGCCGCCACGGTAGCCGGGTCGCCGCTCGCCCCCGTCACTCCCCGAGCACCCGGTGGTACATCCGGCAGAGCTCCACGAGCTCGAACCCCAGGGCCTCGTTGATCGACACCATCCACGCGTTGGTCTCGTCGTTGCCGGTGCCGACCACCGTGCGCTCGGGGTGGTCCTCCTGGAGGCGCCGCAGGTTCTCCACCTTCACCGCGGTGCCCAGCCGGTGACCCCGGTGCTCACGGTCGACGAGGGTGCCCCACTGCCAGACGCGGGTCGGCGCACCCGACGGCAGGATCAGGTCGGTGTAGGCGACCACCTCACCGGTCGCCTCCTCGACGGCGACGGTCGTGAGGCGCTCGCGGCCCTGCGCCCGCTCGAGGTCACGGTAGGCGTGGTAGTGCTCGGGGGTCATCGACTCGGCCTCGAACTCCACGTCACCGGTCGGAGCGTCGACGCCGAGCTGGTTCGACACGCGGCAGTACCCGGCGACGAGGGCGTCCGGCAGGCCGCCCACGTGGGTCTCGAGCCGGTACGCGTCCCCCCACCGCGGGCGGGCGGCGTCGGCGAGGGCGTCCAACCGGGTGGTGGCGACGGGCAGGGCGAGATGCCGCACCTTGTCGGTGCTGGCCACCGTGAACCCGGAGCGCGCCGCGAACTGTTCGTACGGGTGGTCCCCCGTGGCGTCCGGGGGGACGAGCGCCTCGCCCAGGAGCTCGTGCCGACCCTCCTCGCGGGCCCGGCGTACGACGAGGTCGGCGAGCGCGGCACCGACCCCCCGTCCCCGCCGGTCGGGAGCGACGTCGAGCTCGAACCACACCTTGTCGACGTTGTCGAGAAGGGGGAACCAGAGCTGGGCGATCCCGACGACATCGCCGCTGTCGCGTGCGGCCCACATCTCGGCGCGCTGGGCGGGGTCGTCGAACCGCCAGTCCCGCAGTGTCGGCTCCAACCCGTCGCGGTCGTTCC
The DNA here is from genome assembly GCA_963752705.1 of uncultured Actinomycetota bacterium. Lineage (GTDB taxonomy): Bacteria > Actinomycetota > Actinomycetes > Actinomycetales > Dermatophilaceae > Lapillicoccus. The sequence goes on along the minus strand of CAVVZM010000003.1, from coordinate 851,252 downwards.
AGGGACGCTGGTGGTCCTGGCTCGCCCGCACCAACGCGTAGGCCGCGGCCGCCTCGGCGTCGTCGTGGACGTCGAGGCGGGAGACGTCGAGGTCGACGTGCACAGAACCGGCCATCCCACGACGGTAGAGAGTCGGTGTCGCTCTCCACCAGCGGTTTCAGCCGGTCGGCAGGCGCAGCACCGCGACCCCGTGGCCGCCCAGAGCCACGGCGCCGGGCGAGACCGCCGTCGTGCCGGGGTCCCAGGCCAGGACCACCTCGGTGTCGGCACCGACCTCCGGCACCGGCACGGTCAGCGCGTCCGGCGTGAAGTTGCAGACGAGCCGGATGCTGCCGCGCGAGAGCAGCAACGACCGACCCTCGTCGGTACGGACGTCGACGGCGTCGAGCCGGTCGTCCCACAGGTCCGGCCGGCGCCGCCGTTCGGCGACCAGGGCGGCATACCAGCGCAGCATGCGGGCGTGACCGGCCCCGCCGAGCTCCGTCCAGTCGAGCACGCTGCGGTCGCGGGTCGCCGGGTCCTGCGGGTCGGGCACGTCGTCGCGGTCCCAGCCGTGCCCGGCGAACTCCGCCCGCCGGCCCTCGCGGATCGCAGTGGCCAGCGCCTGGTCCTCGAACGAGCTGAAGAACTGCCACGGCGTGGACGCGGCCCACTCCTCCCCCATGAACACCATCGGGGTGAAGGCCGATAGAAGGTAGATCGCGGCGCCGATCGCCTGCTGGCCCGGGGTGACCGACGCGCTGATCCGGTCCCCGGTGGCGCGGTTGCCCACCTGGTCGTGGGTCTGGAGGTAGCCGAGGAACTGGGCTCCGCGGTGGCGCTCCCGGTCGACCTTGGCGCCCCACTCGCGCCCCCGGAAGCTCGACCAGCGCCCGTCGTGCAGGAACGCCTCGGTCAGGGTCTTGCTCAGGGCGTCGGGCTCGCTGAAGTCGGCGTAGTAGCCGGTGTGCTCCCCCGTGAGCGTGGCGTGCAGGGCGTGGTGCACGTCGTCGTCCCACTGCGCGTCGATGCCCCAGCCGCCCTCGGTGGTCGGCGTGACGACCAGCGGGTCGTTGAGGTCGCTCTCGGCGATGAGCGTGAGCGGCCGCCCGAGCGACCGCTGCAGGGCGCCCGTCTCATCGGCGAGCTGGGCGAGCAGGTGCGGCGTCGAGTCGTCCTTGAGCTCGTGCACCGCGTCGAGGCGCAGGGCGTCGATGTGGAAGTCGCGCAGCCAGCGCAGGGCGTTGTCGACGATGAAGCGGCGCACCTGCGAGGCCCCCGGCCCGTCGAGGTTGACCGCCGGAGCCCCACGGCGTCGTGTGCCGGTCGGTGAAGTACGGCCCGAACTCCGACAGGTAGTTCCCGCTCGGCCCCAGGTGGTTGTAGACGACGTCGAGGCAGACCCCGAGCCCGCGCTGGTGGCAGGCGTCGACGAAGCGCTGGAGGGCGGCCGGCCCGCCGTAGGGGTCGTGCACGGCATAGAGGTCGACCCCGTCGTAGCCCCAGCCCCACCGCCCCGGGAACGCGGCGAGCGGCATCAGCTCGACGACGTCGACGCCGAGGTCGACGAGGTGGTCGAGCCGGCTCGTCGCGGCGTCGAGGGTGCCCTCCGGACGTGAACGTGCCGACGTGCAGCTCGTAGAGCACCCCGCCGAGCACCCCCTGGCCGCCGCGCGGGCCCGGCCACCCGAGGTCGCTCCAGGAGTAGGCCGACGTGTCGAACGTGCGGCTCGGCCCGTCGACGCCGCGCGGCTGCCAGGGGCTGCGCGGGTCGGGTCGGGGCGCGCCGCCGTCGATGCGGAAGGCGTAGTCGACGGCGCCCACGTGCTCGCTCGTCGCGGTCCACCAGCCCCCCGACACCCGGGTCATCGGCGTGGTCGTGACGACGCCACCGACGGGCGCGATGTCGATGTGCACCCGGCGCGCGTCAGGTGCCCAGACCCGGAATTCGTGCTCAGCCAACGGTTCTCACCAGCAGCGCCACCGGTCGGGAGGCGAGGACGGCACCGAGGGGCAGCACGCCCGCGCTCGTATGCGTGGCACCGGAGAGGAGGTCGGTCCAGTTCCCGGCCGCTACGGCGACGGTGGCGTCGGCCCAGCCGTTGAGGGACGACGGCAGCCGGGTCGCCACAGCGACGACGTGGTCGCCGGTGTGGTCACCGCGCGCGACGGCGAACGCATGCTCGTCGTCGGTGGGCACCTGGGCCACGGTCGCGTCGGGTCCGACGAACCACTCCGGGTGGTCGCGCCGCAGCCGGAGCGCCCGGCTCGTGACGAGCAGCTTCTCGTCGTCGAGGACGTCGGTCGGCGCCCCGTCGGCGTCGACCCGGGCGAGGCGGGCGGACAGCTCGGCCACGTGGACGGGCCGGCGGTTGTCGGGGTCGACGAGGGTCAGGTCGACGACCTCGGTGCCCTGGTAGACGTCGGGCACCCCGGGCAGCACCAGCTGCAGCAGCTTCTGCCCCAGGACGACGGCCCGCGTCGCCGCTGCGGTGTCGTCGAGCCACTGCTGCACGTGCGCGACGAGGTCGGGGTGGCCGAACACTCCGTCGACGAAGGTGGACACCGCCGCCTCGTAGGTCTCGTCCACGTCGGTCCAGCCGGTGTGCAGCTTTGCCTCGCGGACGGCCTTGGTGGCGTACCCCTGCAGGCGGTCCGCGGTGAGGGGCCAGGCGCCGACGACCGTCTGCCACAAGAGGTACTCCGTGGCGCCGTCGAGGGGTGCGCTCCGGAAGGGCCGGGCCAGCTCCTGGGCCGTCCGCAGCCAGGCGTGCCACGCCTCGGGCCGCTCGGACAGTACGGCCAGCCGGGCGCGGACGTCCTCGGCCCGCTTGGTGTCGTGCGTCGTCAGCGTCGTCATCGTGTGGGGCCAAGCCCGGGCGGTGCGCACGACGAAGGCCATCAGCTCGTCAGGCGACACCGCGAAGTGCTCGGGGTCGCCCCCGACCTCGTTGAGGCTGCTGAGCCGGTGCCACCGGTAGAACGCGGTGTCCTCGATGCCCTTGGCCATGACCGGGCCGCACGTCTGCTGGAAGCGCACGACGAGGTCGTCGAGGGCTGGGCCGGCGGCGGCGCGCAGGTCGTCGTCGACCCGGCCGAGCACGAGGTCGCGCACGAGGTCGAGCGTCGGCCGGTCGTCGTCGGGAAGCTGGGCCCGGGCGCGGTCGGCGGCCTCGTCGACCACGCGCTGGGCCTCGGGGTCGAGCGGCTCCCCCGGCACCACGTAGGCGCGGTAGCGGTCCATCGCCACGAGCAGGGCCACGAGCGCCCGGTCGACCGACTCCGGCTCGGGGTGCAGGGGCGCCGACGGGGCGGCGACGACGTCCATGACCCGGCGGCGCAGGCGCAGCACCTCGGGGACCAGGGCCTGCGAGGCGACGAGCCGCTTCGAGGCGGTGACGACCTCGTCGAGCGTGAGCCGGGTCCCGCTGACGAGGGCCAGGACGTCGGTCAGGGGCTCGCGTCCCCGTCGGGTCGACGAACAACGCGCCCAGCCGCCAGAGCAGGTCGTAGCCGGTCGTCCCGGCGCACGCCCAGTCGGCCGGCAGCGGCTCCTCCCCCTCGAGGATCTTCTCGACGACGACCCAGGCGCCGTCGGTGGCCTCGGCCAGCCGGCGCAGGTAGCCCCGGGGGTCGGCGAGACCGTCGGGGTGGTCGATGCGCAGGCCGTCGACGGACCCGTCGGCGACGAGGCCGGCGACCAGCGCGTGGCTGGCGTCGAACACCTCGCGGTCCTCCACGCGGACGGCCACGAGGGAGGTCGACCTCGAAGAACCGGCGGTAGTTCAGGCTGACCGCTCCGGCGCGCCAGCCCTCGAGCCGCCACCACTGCCGGCCCACGAGGTCGGCGAGCGGCAGGTCCTCCGTGTTGGCGCGCACCGGCAGCTCGTGCTCGAAGTACCGCACCACGATCTCGTCGTGGTCGGGGCCCCCGTCGTGGGCGAGGGTCAGCTCACCCGCGGCCAGCGCCTCGTCGAGCGAGCCCCCCAGCAGGGGCATGACCACGGTGTCGGGATGCTGAGAGTCGGCCGCCCAGTCGATGTCGAACCAGCCGGCGTAGGCGGAGTCCCGCCCCTCGCGGAGCACCGACCAGAGCGGGGCGTTGAGGTGGGCCGGGGTGGGCACGGCCATGTGGTTGGGAACGACGTCCACAACGATGCCGAGACCGTGCTCGTGGGCTGCGGCGACCAGACGGTCGAACGCCTCGCGCCCGCCGGCCTCCTCGTTGAGGCGCGTGTGGTCGACCACGTCGTACCCGTGGGTAGAGCCAGGAGCCGGCTGGAGCACGGGCGAGAGGTAGGCGTGGCTGACCCCCAGAGCGGCCAGGTGCGGCACGGCGGCCGCGGCGGCGTCGAACCCGAAGTCGGGCTGGATCTGAAGGCGGTAGGTCGAGGTGGGACCGGGCCGGTCCCGGGCCGGCGTGGCGGCCCGGGACCCGGCTGGGTCGGTCACTCTCCCGGTCACTCTCCCGGACCGCACGGGCTGCGCAGGACGACCGTGCTCCGGGCGGCCACGGCGAACTCGGTCAGCGGCTCGAGGACGGCCGAGGCGGCCGCCGACGAGGACGCGGCGGTGGCCGGGTCCGACGCCAGCGCGCTCGCGTGGGTGGCCGCCGACGCGCTCAGGGCCGTGTCGATCTCGATGTACCACTCCGGGCCGTACTCCTCCCCCGGGAGGGTGAAGGTGATTGCTTCGTCGTGGGCGTTGAAGACGACGATGAAGCAGTCGTCGCGGATCTTGTGACCCCGGCGGTCCGGCGCCGGGATGCCGAGGCCGTTGAGGAAGACCATGAGCGAGCGCGCCATCCCGTCGCGCCAGGCCGCCTCGTCCATGTGCTGGCCGTTCGGCATGAACCACGCGATGTCGCCGAGGTCGCTCTCGCCGCCGTGGGCGGCGGTGCCGTGGAAGAAGCGGCGGCGACGGAACACGGGGTGCTCACGGCGCAGCTGCACCACACGGCGGGTGAAGCGCAGCAGCTCATGGTTGTCGTCGTCGAGGTCCCAGTCCACCCACGTGAGGTCGCTGTCCTGGCAGTAGCCGTTGTTGTTGCCCAGCTGCGAGCGGCCCAGCTCGTCGCCGTGGGACAGCATCGGAACGCCCTGCGAGAGCAGCAGTGTGGTGATGAAGTTGCGCTGCTGACGCAGGCGCAGCTCGCGCACCCCCGGGTCGTCGGTGGGTCCCTCGACGCCGCAGTTCCAGGAGCGGTTGTGACCCTCGCCGTCGTTGTTGTCCTCGCCGTTGGCCTCGTTGTGCTTCTCGTTGTAGGTCACGAGGTCGCGCAGCGTGAAGCCGTCGTGGGCGGTGACGAAGTTGATCGACGCGATGGGCTTGCGACCCGAGTGCTCGTAGAGGTCGGACGACCCGGTGAACCGGGAGGCGAACTCGGCGAGCGTCGCCGGCTCACCGCGCCAGAAGTCGCGCACGGTGTCGCGGTACTTGCCGTTCCACTCGGTCCACAGCGGCGGGAAGTTGCCCACCTGGTAGCCGCCGTCCCCGACGTCCCAGGGCTCGGCGATCAGCTTCACCTGGCTGATGACCGGGTCCTGCTGGATGATGTCGAAGAACGCGGAGAGCCGGTCGACGTCGTGGAACTGGCGGGCGAGCGTGGCCGCGAGGTCGAAGCGGAACCCGTCGACGTGCATGTCGAGCACCCAGTAGCGCAGCGAGTCCATGATGAGCTGCAGCACGTGCGGATGCCGCATGAGCAGCGAGTTCCCGGTGCCGGTCGTGTCGTAGTAGTGGGCCTCGTCGCCGTCCACGAGCCGGTAGTACGACTGGTTGTCGATGCCGCGGAACGCCAGCGTCGGGCCCTTGTGGTTGCCCTCGGCGGTGTGGTTGTAGACGACATCGAGGATGACCTCGATGTCGGCCTCGTGCAGCGCCTTGACCATGCTCTTGAACTCCGCGACCTGCTGACCCCGCGTGCCGTAGGCGGCATACCCGTTGTGCGGCGCGAAGAAGCCGATCGTGTTGTAGCCCCAGTAGTTGCGCAGGCCGCGGTCGAGCAGGGTGAAGTCCTGGACGAACTGGTGCACTGGCATCAGCTCGATGGCGGTGACGCCGAGGGTGTGCAGGTGCTCGATCGTCGCCGGGTGGGCGATGCCGGCGTACGTGCCCCGCAGCTCCTCCGGGACGTCATCGAGCTGCATGGTCAAGCCCTTGACGTGAGCCTCGTAGATGACGGTGTCGTGGTACTCGTGCTGCGGCGATCGGTCCTGGCCCCAGTCGAAGAACGGGTTGATGACGACCGAGGTCAGCGTGTGACCGAGGCTGTCGGCCGTAGTGGTCCGGTCGTCGAGACCGCCCTCGGGGTCGTCGAAGTCGTAGGCGAACAACGACGGGTCGCCGCGCATCTCGCCGTCGACCGCCTTGGCGTACGGGTCTAGCAGCAGCTTGGCGGGGTTGCACCGCGGGCCGCCGGCCGGGTCGTAGGGCCCGTGGACCCGGTAGCCGTAACGCTGGCCGGGCTGGGCGCCCGGAAGGAAGCCGTGCCAGACGAAGCCGTCGACCTCGGGCAGGTCGATGCGGGTCTCCTTGCCACGCTCACCGATGAGGCAGAGCTCAATGCGCTCGGCGACCTCCGAGAAGATCGCGAAGTTGACACCCGTGCCGTCATACGTGGCGCCGAGGGGGTAGGGCCTGCCGGGCCAGATTTCCATGTGTGCCTCTCAACGTCGGTCCGGGGCGAGCAGCGCCGCGGATCAGGCCGACGTCGCTGGCGAGCCGGACCCATCCTAGGCAGGCCGGCACCCCATCGGCGCACCGAGGGCGCGCGGGGGACCGCCCGGAGGGGTCACAGCCGGCGTTCCGGCTCACGCGAGCGCGGCGACGACCTGGTCGGCGGCGGCGTAGGGGTCGGTGCGCCCGTCGACGACGTCGGCCGCGAGGCGCTCGACGCTGTCGCCGTGTCTCAGGCTGCCCATCCGGGACCGCAGCGCGGCCACCGCGATCGCCTCGATCTCCTTCTCCGCGCGGGCAACTCGTCGGGTGCGAAGGGTCCCGGTGTCGGCCAGCCACGCCACGTGCTTGTCGACCGCCTCCATCAGCTCGTCGACCCCCTCACCGCGGGCCGCGACGGTCTTGACCACTGGGGGCCGCCACTGCCCGGGCACGGTGCGGTCGCCGAGGGAGATCATGTGCCGAAGGTCACGCACGGTGGCGTCGGCCCCGTCCCGGTCGGCCTTGTTGACGACGAACACGTCGCCGATCTCGAGGATGCCGGCCTTGGCGGCCTGGATGCCGTCGCCCATCCCCGGCGCGAGCAGCACGAGGGTCGTGTCGGCGAGGCCGGCCACCTCGACCTCCGACTGCCCGACGCCCACCGTCTCCACGAGCACGACGTCGCACCCGGCGGCGTCGAGCACCCGCAGGGCCTGCGGGGTGGTCCACGACAGGCCGCCCAGGTGGCCACGGGAGGCCATCGAGCGGATGTAGACCTCCGGGTCGAGGACGTGGTCCTGCATCCGGATCCGGTCGCCCAGCAGCGCGCCTCCGGAGAACGGCGAGGACGGGTCGACGGCGAGGATGCCGACGCGGCTCCCCCGCTTCCGGTATGCGGCGACGACGGCGTTGGTCGTCGTCGACTTCCCCACGCCCGGGCTCCCGGTCACCCCGATGACGTGGGCGTGGCCGGTGTGGGGGGCGAGGTCGGCCATGACCTCGCGCAGGGCGGGGTGGGCGTCCTCGACCAGCGAGATGAGGCGGGCCACCGCCCGGGGCGAGCCCTCCCGCGCCGCCCGGACGAGCGCCGGGACGTCCACCGGGCGGACCGTGCGTACCGGTCGTTCGGGGCCTGGGAGGGCTGAGGGCATGGCGGAGCGGCTCGGTGGGTGGACGCGGTCGGCGGTCAGGAGGCCGCGGGCACGCGCAGGACGAGGGCGTCGCCCTGACCGCCGCCACCGCAGAGGGCAGCCGCGCCGACGCCGCCGCCGCGGCGCTTCAGCTCGAGGGCGAGGTGCAGCACCAGCCGCGCCCCGGACATGCCGATGGGGTGGCCGGTGGCGATGGCGCCGCCGTTGACGTTGACCTTGTCGGGGTCGATGCCGAGCAGCCTGGTGGAGGCCAGGCCGACGGCCGCGAACGCCTCGTTGATCTCGACGAGGTCGAGGTCGGCCACGTCGATGCCCTCGCGGCGGCAGGCCTTGACGATGGCGTTGGCGGGCTGGGCCTGCAGGGTGGAGTCGGGGCCGGCGACGACGCCGTGGGCGCCGATCTCGGCCAGCCAGGGCAGGCCGAGCTCCTGCGCCTTGGACCGCTTCATGACGACGACGGCGGCCGCCCCGTCGGAGATCGGCGACGCCGACCCGGCGGTGATGGTGCCGTCCTTGCTGAAGGCCGGGCGCAGCCGGGCCAGCACCTCCACCGAGGTGTCGGCGCGGACGCCCTCGTCGGCCTTGTACTCCAGCGGGTCGCCCTTGCGCTGCGGCACGGACACGGCGACCACCTCGTCCTCGAAGACGCCGTCCTTCCAGGCCTTGGCCGCCAGCTCGTGCGAGCGCGCCGCGAAAGAGTCCTGCTCCTCCCGGCTGAACCGGAGGTCACCCGCGTTGGCCTGCTCGGTGAGGGCGCCCATCGGCTGGTCGGTGAAGGCGTCCCACAGGCCGTCGTGGGCCATGTGGTCGCGCATCGTCACGTCGCCGTACTTGAAGCCCTCGCGGGACTTCTCCAGCAGGTGCGGGGCGTTGGTCATCGACTCCTGGCCGCCCGCGACGACGATCTCGAACTCGCCCGCGCGGATGAGCTGGTCGGCGAGCGCGATCGCGTCGAGACCCGACAGACATACCTTGTTGATCGTCATGGACGGCACGTCCATGGGGATGCCCGCGTTGACCGCGGCCTGGCGGGCCGGCATCTGCCCGGCCCCGGCCTGCAGGACCTGGCCCATGATCACGTAGTCGACCTGCTCGGGGCGCACGCCGGCCTTGTCGAGGGCGCCCTTGATGGCGAAGCCGCCGAGGTCGGTCGCAGAGAAGTCCTTGAGCGAGCCGAGGAGCCGGCCCATCCCGGTGCGGGCCCCGGCGACGACGACCGTGGGGTCCGACGTCGCGGACAGCGGGGACGGGGCGGGCTGGACGTTGGTCGGGGCGGTCATCACGGCCTCCTGCGCTGCTCGGGGCAGCGGTCTACGACGTCGGGGACGTCGTCCACTCTAGTCACCGTGGGACGGGCGCCTCTGGTCAGGCCGGGGTATCAGGGAGGACGCTGGAGTGCTCCTCCCGCCATCGGGGCGTCACCACCGGAGGTCGACATGCCGTATGTCCCTGGGTTCCTGCCCAGCCGCTCCGCGCCCCTCTTCCACAACGGGCCATGGCCGGCCGGGCTCGACCTCAAGCTGTCCCTGGCCGGGCTGCCGGCCGCGTCGGTCGACGTCACCCAGATGGGCCTGTGCGGGGGGATGTCGTTCCTCGCGCGCGACATCCACGAGGCCGGCACGCCCCAGCTGCGCTCGACCGACTCCCGCAGCATCCCCGTCCCCGTCGGGCGACACATCCTGCGCCGGCTCCTCGACAGCTTCCGCGGGCCCGGCGTCATCCCCTACTGGCTGCACGCGACCCAGGAACTCGACCACAGCACGTGGTTCTGGGGGCAGGGCCTCTTCGCCGAGACGGTGGAGGCCGCCCGCCAGGTGATGCGCTACATCGACGCCGGGGGGCTGGTGCCCATCGGCGTCGTCCTGGCCCAGAGCCCGTGGCCCTGGGACGTGTTCCAGAACCACGTCGAGCTGGTCTACGGCTACGACCTCGTCGGCACCCGCCTCACCCTGCACGTCTACGACTCGAACGCCGAGGGCAGCGACCACGTCGTCATCGAGCTCGACATCGGGTCGAGCGCCCCGGTGCAGCCGGTGACGACGAACGGGACCGCGATCGCCGGGCAGGCAGGGCGCATCCGCGGGTTCTTCGTCCTGCCCTACACCCGCCAGGACCCGTCGCCGGCCTACCTCGACGACGGCCGGGTCGGCATTGCCGGCACTCAGGGTGGCCCCGACGGTGCGGACCTCGTGGTGACGCTGACGGTCGACAACGCGGGGTCCACGACGTTCGACCCGGCCGCGGGCTACCGGATCGGGGTCCCGCCCGGTGGCGGGGACTGGACGCCCGACCGCTTCGACCTCGACGCCCCCCTCGACCCGGGCCGCACCACGACGCAGGTGGTCACGCTCCCGGCGCCCGCCGGGGGGACGGCCACGCTGCAGCTCCAGCTCGTCCGCGACCCGGGGAACGGCGACCCGCCGGTGTGGTTCGGCCGGCCGTCCGACCCGACCGAGGTCGCGGCGGCCGTCGCGGTCGGCTGAGCCCGGCGCACGCCCCCGCCATCACCGCTGCCCCACCCGGCCCTGGGCCTACGCTCGGCCCATGTCGGACTTCCCGCACCTGTTCACCGCGATCGACCACGTAGGCGTGGCGGTGCCCGACCTCGACGTGGCCGTGGCCTTCTACGAGCGCACCTTCGGTATGCGGCTGGTGCACGAGGAGGTCAACGAGGAGCAGGGCGTGCGCGAGGCGATGATGGCGGTGGGCGACTCGGGGTCGTGCGTGCAGCTTCTCGCACCGCTCACGCCGGAGTCGACCATCGCCCGCTTCCTCGAGCGCAGCGGCCCCGGGGTGCAGCAGGTGGCCTACCGGGTGGAAGACGTCGAGGAGGCGAGCACCCTGTTGCGCCAACGCGGTATGCGCCTGCTCTACGACGCGCCCCGCCGGGGCACAGCGGGGAGCCGCGTCAACTTCGTGCACCCCAAGGACGCCGGCGGCGTGCTCGTCGAGCTGGTGCAGCCCGCCGGCGACCACGCGGCGCCGGCGCACGGCTGACGGACGGACCCGCCTACCTCAGACAGATCTGCGTCGGATCTGAGGTAGGCGGCGGCCCGCGTACGGCGTTCTGCCGATGTGGGGGCCTACCTCACCCGCGCACTCTCGGTGAGTCGGATCGGACGGGTCCGGCACCCACCGAAGGAGCGCACCATGTTTCCCATCACCACCGACATCGTCAGTGCCGACCGCAGCCGTCGCCTCGAGGGCTTCCACGGCTGGTCGCGCCGTCGTCACCAGGCCGCCGGTCCGGAGGTCGGCGACGTCGCCCGGCCGGTCGACGGCCACCGCCCCACCCTCCGGCCCGCGTTCGGCCGCTGAGCGCCGTCGCGCTGGCGTCGGGCTCGCCGGTCGGCCCGGTCGGCGGCGGCGACGCCGACCTGTCGCCCTTGGGCCCGATGATGGACCTCGTGACGACGCCTCGGACGACCGGCCGTGAGGGCGTGCCCTTCGTCGGGCGCGCCGCGCAGCTCGACGAGCTCGTCGCCGACCTCGAGGTCGACGACCCCCTCGGGTCCGGAGCGGTCCTCCTGGGCGGCGACGCCGGGGTCGGCAAGACCCGCCTGCTGCTCGCCCTGCGCGACCGGGCGGTCGCCGCCGGGCGGCAGGTCGTCGTCGGTCACTGCGTCGACTTCGGCGACAGCGCGCTGGCCTACCTGCCGTTCACCGAGATCCTCGGCCGGCTGCAAGCCCAGCGGCGGGACGAGGTCGACCGCCTGGCCCAGTCCTACCCCGCGATCGGCCGCCTCCTCCCGCGCCAGCGGGTCCGCCCGGCCACCCCCGAGCCGGGCGACCCGGCGCATACCGCCCAGGGCGCGCCGACCGTACCCACCGCACCGACCGAGGCGCTCGACGACCGCTCGAGCCGGGCCGACCTCTTCGCGGGGATCCACGCGGTGTTCGAGGCGCTCGCTTCGACCCAGCCGCTGCTCGTCGTCGTCGAGGACGTGCACTGGGCCGACCAGTCCAGCCGTGAGCTGCTGAGCTACCTGTTCACGCGGCAGCTCGCCGCGCCGGTCTCGCTCGTCGTCTCCTTCCGCAGCGACGACGTGCACCGGCGGCACCCGCTGCGCCCGACCCTGGCGGAGTGGTCGCGCCTGCCCGGTCTGCACCGCCTGCAGGTCGGCCCGCTGAGCGACGCCGACGTGAGCGACCTCGTCCACGCCCTGCACCCCGAGCCGCTCACCGACGAGCAGGTGCGCGCGATCGTCACGCGCGCCGAGGGCAACGCCTTCTTCGTCGAGGAGCTCACGGGGATGGCCTCGTTGAGCACCGACCAGCTGCCCGAGGACCTCGCCGACCTGCTGCTCGTCCGGCTCGACCGGCTCGACGAGGCCGCCCGGCGGGTGGTCGGCGCCGCGTCCGTCGCGGGCCGTCAGGTGTCGCACGACCTGCTGGCCCACGTCCTGGCCGCCTACGACGGCGCCGGAGCCCTGGACCTCGGGCTGCGCCAGGCCGTCGACGCGCTGGTGCTCGAGCCGGGCCGCAGCGGCGGCCAGGCCACCTACTCCTTCCGGCACGCCCTGCTCTCGGAGGCGGTCTACGACGACCTGCTCCCGGGGGAGCGCACGAGCCTGCACACTGCCTATGTCGCGGCGCTGCAGGACGGCACGATCGCCGGCACCTCCGCCGAGCTGGCCTACCACGCTCGCGCGGCGAACGACCCGAAGACGGCGCTGCGGGCGAGCCTGGAGGCCGGCGACGAGGCCGTCCGCGTGGGCGCGCCCGACGAGGCCGCCCGCTACTTCCAGGCCGCTCTCGAGATGCTGCCCAGTGGAGACGCCGCCGAGGTGGACCTCGTCATCCGTGCGGCCGACGCCCTGGCCGACGCCGGTGACCCCTACCGGGCGGCGAAGCTCGTGGCGGCCCATCTGGCCCGGCTCCCCGACGACGCCCCCGACGAGACCCGCGCGCGCCTGCTGCTGGCCAAGGCCCAGACGGCCTTCGCCACCGAGGTCGACTTCAACCCCCTGGTCCTCACGGCCCAGGCGCTCGGGCTCGTGCCGGAGGACCCGCCTAGCCCGCTGCGCGCACGCACCCTCATGGTCCACGCGCAGGCGCTGCGCCGGTTCGGAGGGAGTGCCGACGCCGCCCGGGCGGCCACCGAGGCGGTCGAGATGGCCACCGGGCTCGGGCTCCCCGGGCTCGCGCACGCGTCGTCCCTCGTGCTGGCCAAGGTCGCCGACCTCACCGGTGACCCGGCGGCCGCGCTCGCCCGGCTCGACGCCGTGCTCCAGGAGGCGGGCGACGACGCCGAGGTGGAGGTGGCGGCCCTGCACCAGCTCGCGATGGTGCACTACGGCATCGGCGAGTACGCCCAGGCCAAGGCCGTGATGCTCCGGGCGGCCCGGCGGGCGGCGCAAGACCGCAGACCCTGGTCCCCCTGGGGCCTGGACGCCCGCGCCATCGCCGCCCTGAGCGCCTACGTCACCGGCGACTGGGACGAGGTCCTCGAGATCACCGACGCCCGGGGCGAGTCGCCGCCGCCGATGGCGGAGGCGTACCTCAGGTCGGTCTCCCTCGACGTCCGCGCGGGGCGGGGCGAGCCCGACGCCCTCGCCGCCGTCGACGCCATCCGGCCGTTCTGGGACCGCGACGGCGCCATGGTCATCTACTGCGTCACGGCCGCCATCGACCTGCACGGCGACGCCGGCGACCTGGCCGGGGCCGTCGCCATCCACGACGAGGCGATCCGCACGCTCGACCGGCTGTGGCCGAAGGTGCGGCTGTGGGCGCAGATCCGGCTGAGCGCGGTGCTGGTCGCCCAGCTGGCAGCGCAGGCGGGCCACCGGTCCCGCGAGGAGCGGGCAGAGCTGGCCGCCCTCGGCGAGCGCCACGCGCTCGCCGTGCGGGCCTTCGTGCGCGACGAGTCGCTGGAGGGGCCGTCGCGCATCGAGGCGCGGGCATGGAACGCGCGGTTCGAGGCCGAGCTGTTGCGCCTGCGGTGGCGCGCCGACGTCGACCCGCCCACCTCCGACGACCTCGTGGCCGCGTGGCGCACGAGCGTCGCCGAGTTCGAGGCCATGGGCCACGTCTTCGAGACCGCCCGCTCCCAGGCCCGGCTGGCCGCGGCCCTGCACGGTGACGGCCAGACCGCTCCCGCCCGTGAGGTGGCCGGTCTCGCCCGCCGCACGGCGCGCCGGCTCGGAGCCGTGCCGCTGCTCGGAGAGCTGCGAGCCGTGTCGGGCGGGACCCGCCAGCAGGCGACCTCCGTCTCCACGGCGGCCGCCCTGACCGCGCGCGAGTCGGAGATCCTCGGCCTCGTGGCGCAGGGCCGCAGCAACGGCGAGATCGGCCGCCAGCTGTTCATCAGCACCAAGACCGTGAGCGTGCACGTCTCGAACGTCCTGGCCAAGCTGGGCGCGTCCGGCCGTACCGAGGCGGCGGCCATCGCTCGCCGCGACGGCCTGCTGCCCGACTGAGCGCGCCCCTCTCACCAGCCCTCAGGCATACCCCGCGTCCCGGTGCCGCCTCCCGGACGGCGAGCCGCCGCGCGTCTAGGGTCGGCCTCATGCTGGGCCGGCTACGGACGTTCCGGGAGCGGCAGCGGGAGCGCATCGCGGCGGCCCGTCGCCGCCCACCGCTCATGGTCAGCGACCACGAGACCGCCGACGAACAGCTCACTCACGACCTCCTGGCCGACACGCTCCCGCGGGTCACCCCCGCGCCCGGCGCACCCGCCCCCCGTGGCCGTCGACCCTTCGGCCAGGCGGGGCGCCCGCTCAACCGGCAGTCGCCCTTCTACGTCGGGTTCGTCGGCGCCTTCGGCGTGCTCGCGGCCTACGGACTCTGGCAGGCGGTGGCGTCGCTCACGACGGTGCTCACCCTGCTGACGGTGGCCTTCTTCCTCACCCTGTCGCTCAACCCGCTTGTGGAGGTGCTCGTGCGACGCGGGCTGGGGCGCGGTGGCGCGGTGGCGGTGGTCTTCGCGACCGCCGTGGTGGTGTTCGTGCTGCTCGGCTTCGTCGTGGTCCCCCCGGTGACCCAGCAGGCCGCAGAGCTCGCCCGCAACGCGCCGGGCTACGTCGCCGGCCTGCTCAGCAACCCGCGGGTCCAGGACATCGACCAGCACTACCACGTCGTCGACAAGGTCCAGGAGGAGGTCAACAAGCGCCTCACCGACAGCACGTTCATGTCGCAGGTGGCCGGTGGCGTGTTGGGGGCCGGCCGGATCGTCGCCGAGGGCATCTTCTCCACGCTGACCGTGCTCGTCCTCACCCTCTACTTCCTGTCGTCGCTCCCGACCCTGAAGCAGGCGGCCTACGCCGTCGTGCCCGCGAGCCGTCGGCCCCGGGTCATCTCGCTCAGCGAGGAGATCATGCGGCGGGTGGGGTCGTACGCCATCGGCCAGGTGGTCGTGGCCGGGGTCAACGCCTGCTTCGCGTGGCTCATGATGACCATCGTCGGCATCCCGTATGCCGCGGTGCTGGCGGTGGCGGTCGGCTTCCTCGGGCTCGTGCCCATGGTGGGCGCCACCCTCGGCGCCGTGCTCGTGGCCGCGGTCGCCCTGTTCGACGACCCCAAGAAGGCGGTCATCGCGATCATCTACTTCGTGGTCTACCAGCAGACCGAGAACTACCTCGTGGCCCCCCGGATCATGCAGCGCACGGTGTCGGTGCCGGGCGCCGTGACCATCGTCGCCGCGCTGGTCGGCGGCACGCTGCTGGGCATGCTCGGCGCCCTCCTCGCCATCCCGGCGGCAGCAGGCCTGCTCCTGCTCTACGACGAGGTGCTCGTCCCCCGACAACGCCGCGTCTGACCCCCCCCCCCCCCCGGCTCTCCTCCGGTCATGGCCAGAGGTGACCTTTGGCGGGCCGGTAGCCTCGTGCGGTGCGTTTCCTCAACGACCTGCAGCCGGCGTTCGACCTGACCTACGACGACGTCTTCATGGTGCCCGGGCGCTCGTCGGTCGTCTCGCGGATGGACGTGGACCTGTCGTGCGCCGACGGCACCGGCAACACCATCCCCATCGTCGTGGCCAACATGACGGCCGTCTCCGGGCGACGGATGGCCGAGACGGTCGCCCGGCGCGGCGGGATCACCGTCATCCCCCAGGACATCCCCACCGACGTCGTCGCCGAGGTGGTCGCCTTCGTCAAGTCGCGCCACCTCGTCCACGACACGGCGATCACCGTCGACCCCACCGAGACCGTCGGCGCCGCCCTGACCCTGCTGCAGAAGCGGGCCCACGGCGCCGCGGTCGTCGTCGACGCGGAGGGCCGGCCCATGGGTCTGGTCACCGAGGCCGACCTCAGCGGCGTCGACCGGTTCACCCAGGTGCGCGACGTCATGAGCAGCCGGGTCGTCACCATCGACGCCGGCTCCACCCCGGAGGAGGCGTTCGCCGCCCTCGGGACCGCGCGGCACCGCCTGGCGCCCGCGGTCGACGCCGACGGCCGCCTCGTCGGCATCCTCACCCGGCAGGGGGCCCTGCGCGCGACGGTCTACCGCCCCAACGTCGACCGGCACGGCCGGCTCGGCATCGCCGCGGCGGTCGGGATCAACGGCGACGTCGCCGGGCGGGCCAAGGAGCTCGTCTCGGCCGGGGTCGACGTGCTCGTCGTCGACACCGCCCACGGCCACCAGGAGAAGATGCTCGAGACGCTGCGGGCCGTGCGTGACCTCGGCCTCGGCGTCCCCCTCTGCGCCGGCAACGTCGTCTCCGCCCAGGGCGTGCGCGACCTCGTCGAGGCCGGGGCCGACATCGTCAAGGTCGGCGTCGGGCCCGGTGCCATGTGCACCACCCGGATGATGACCGGGGTCGGGCGCCCGCAGTTCTCGGCCGTGCTCGAGTGCTCGGCCGCCGCCCGCGAGCTCGGCGCCCACGTCTGGGCCGACGGTGGCGTGCGCCATCCCCGCGACGTCGCCCTGGCCCTGGCCGCCGGCGCCTCCAACGTCATGATCGGGTCGTGGTTCGCCGGCACCCTCGAGTCGCCCGGCGACCTCCAGCTGAGCGCCGACGGGCGCGCCTACAAGGAGTCGTTCGGCATGGCCTCGTCGCGTGCCGTCAAGAGCCGTACCGCGACCGAGTCGTCCTACGACCGCGCTCGCAAGGCCCTCTTCGAGGAGGGCATCTCCAGCGCCCGGATGTTCGTCGACCCGCAGCGGCCCAGCGTGGAGGACCAGCTCGACGCCATCACGGCCGGGGTGCGCTCGTCGTTCACCTACGCCGGGGCCCGCACGCTGGAGGAGTTCCACGACCGGGCCGTCGTCGGGCTGCAGAGCACCGCCGGGTTCGTCGAGGGCACCCCGCTGCATACGTCCTGGTGAGGCCTACGCGCGCGCGGCCGGGCTCGGCTCGTGCCGCTGGTCCGCGGCGGGCCACGTCGTCGGCAGGGGCAGCGCCGCGGGGTTGACCCGGCGGACGATCTCCTCGTGGGCCCGGCGCACGTAGGGCTCCCCCACCCACAGGTGCTTGGCGCCGTCCACCGCGACGACCTCGGCCCGGGGCACCGCCGCGAACCGCTCGCGCGCCTCGGGCGGGCGCAGGTAGTCGTCGAGCTCCGGCACGAGCGCGACGAGCGGCGTGCCGGATGCCGCCCAGGCCGCGAGGTGCTCGGGCCCGGAGTAGCGCAGCGGCGGGCTGAGCAGGATCGCGCCCTCCACGCTCGGGTCGCCGCCGTACATGAGGGTGAGGTCGGTGCCGAACGACCAGCCCACCAGCCATCGGTGCGGCAGCTCGGGACCCTCGTGGAACTCGGCGTACTCGATCGCCGCAGCGACGTCGAAGCGTTCGTCGCGCGCCTCGTCGAAGACCCCGCCCGACGTGCCGCGCGGCGACGTCACGCCGCGCAGGTTGAACCGCAGGACGGCCAGGTCGGCGAGCGCCGGGAGCCGGTAGGCCGCCTTCTTGAACACGTGGCTGTCCATGAACCCGCCGTGGGTCGGCAGCGGGTGCAGCGTGACCAGGGTCGCCACGGGGTCGCGGTCCAGCGGCAGGGCCAGCTCCCCCACGAGCGTGAGCCCGTCTGCGGTGTGCAGCTCGACGTCGCTGCGGCGCGCGGGCAGGATCGAGCTGGCCCGGATCTCGTCGGGGTCGCGGCTCATCCGGGCAGGGTACCGACCGCGGCCGCCGTCAGCGGAACGCGCTGCCGGCGGGACGCGCGTCGCGGCGCCGCCAGCACGCGGTATGCCAGTGCCTCCGATCGCCCAGCCCGCCGACCCCCTCGGTCGGCCAGACGACGACGTGCGGCACCCCGGGCTCGATGCCCTGCTGGCAGCCCGGGCACAGGTAAGCGCGGGCCGCGGTGGCGCCGGTGACCGAGTGCACCGTCCACAGGTGACCGGCATACCGGGCCGTGGCCGTGCCGCCGCCCATCCGGGAGACGTCGGCCGGCTCGTCGCGGCGACGTCGGTTCGCGCGGGGCACGGCACCCATCCTCCCGTATGTCGCACCCGTCTCCGATCGCGCACCGCCCCAGGACCACCGTCGGCGGCAACCACCCCGCTGCTGCGCGGCTACGCTGCCCCGGTGCGCCTCGTCATTGCCCGCTGCAGCGTGGACTACGAGGGACGGCTCACCGCACACCTCCCCCTCGCGACCCGCCTGCTGCTCGTCAAGGCCGACGGCTCGGTGCTCGTGCACAGCGACGGCGGCTCCTACAAGCCCCTGAACTGGATGTCACCGCCGTGCGCGATGGCCGAGGCGCCGCCCGACGAGCAGGAGGCCGCCGACGGTGTGGTCGCCGTGTGGGTCGTGCAGCACGGCAAGTCGGAGGACCGGCTGCGCGTGCGCCTGCACGAGGTGCTCCACGACTCGCGCCACGAGCTCGGGGTCGACCCCGGCCTGGTCAAGGACGGCGTGGAGGCCCACCTCCAGCGGCTGCTCGCCGAGCACATCCACACCCTCGGCGACGGCTGGAGCCTGGTGCGGCGCGAGCACATGACCCCCATCGGGCCGGTCGACATCCTCGCCCGCGACCACGCACGCCGGCACGTGGCGATCGAGATCAAGCGCCGCGGCGAGATCGACGGCGTCGAGCAGCTGACCCGCTACCTCGAGCTGATGAACCGCGACCCCCACCTCGCGCCGGTGGCGGGGATCTTCGCGGCCCAGGAGATCAAGCCGCAGGCCCGGGTCCTGGCCGAGGACCGCGGGATCCGCTGCGTCGTCCTCGACTACGACGCGCTACGGGGCATCGACGACGTCGGGTCGCGGCTGTTCTGAGGCGTCCGGCTCCGGGGTCCACACCCGCCCGGGCCAGGGGCCGACGAGCCGCCACCCGTCAGCGTCGATCTCCACGGTGGCCACGGCCGTGTTGGGCAGGTCGAGCTGCGTGCGGGCCTCCGGTGCCACGTTGAGGGCGGTATGCGTGATGCCCAGCGTCATGACCCCGCCGTGGCTCACGACCACGACGGTCTCGCCCCGGTGCCGGTCGGCCAGCTCAGCCAGCGCGGCAGAGAAGCGGGCGACGACCTCCTCGCCGGACTCCGCCCCGGGCCAGCGGCGGCTCAGGTCTCCCCCGGTCCAGGCCTGCACCGTCGCGGTCGCCGCCTGTGCCTTGGGCGCGGACCACGCGACCCCCTCCAGGGCGCCGACCCGGAACTCCTCCACGCCCGCGACGACGGTGACCGGCAGTCCCAGCCGTTCACCGACGATGGCCGCCGTCTCCTGCGCCCGGTCCAGGCGGCTGGCGTACACCGCCGCCACCCGCTCCCCCGACAGCCGCTCGGCCAGCGCCCTCGCCTGCCCGACCCCGGCCTCGGACAGCCGTCCGCCGGCGTCGGTGAGGACGTCACCGCCCTCGTAGGTCGCCTCGCCGTGGCGCGCAACGAGGATCCTCGCCGGACACTGCAGGTCGCTCACCGGTCGCTCACCCCGCCACGCTACCCATCACGGCAGAATCGTCGCCGTGCCCGCCGCCGTTGCCGCCCCCAACCCCCTCGCCGCCCGAGCCGCGCTCGACCTCGTCGCCGCCGGCGGTACCGCGGTGGACGGTGCGGTGGCCGCGATGCTCGTCGCCATGTGCACCGAGCCCGGTGTCGTCTCCCCGCTCGGCGGGGCGTTCGTCACCGTCTGGCCGCACGACGGCGAGCCCGAGGTCGTCGACGCGAACGTCGAGATGCCCGGCCGCGGGCTGCCGGCCGAGCGCTTCGGGCAAGGGCTGCGCGAGATCACGACGAGCTACGGCGGCGGCCTGACCCTGTATGCCGGCCCGGGCAGCGTCGCGACGCCCGGCGCCCTCTCGGGGCTCGGGCTCGTGCACGAGCGGCACGGCCGGGTGCCGTGGCACGAGGTCGTCGCGCCGGCGGTGACCGCGGCGCGGGAGGGCTTCCCCCTCGGTGCGGCGGCGGCGAGCTACCTGGCCATCACGGGAGACACGCTCTTCGCGTGGGACCCCGAGACCGCCGCGCTCCTCCTGCACCCCGGGGGCGCCCCCAAGGTGGCCGGCGAGCGGATCGTCGACCCCCATCTCGCCGACGCGCTGACGCGGCTGGGTGACGCCGGGGCCGCCGACCTCTACACCGGCGACCTCGCCCACACCCTGGCCGACGACCAGCAGGAGCGTGGCGGCCTCGTCACCCGGGCCGACCTCGCGGCCTACCGTCCGGTCGTGCGCGACCCGCTCCGGCTGCGCCTCGGCGACTGGGACCTGGCCACGAACGCCCCGCCGTCCATCGGGGGCCCCGTGCTGGCGGTCATGCTCGGCGAGCTGGCCCGGCGGGGCGACTGGTCGGTCGACGACCTCATCGACATCCAGCGCCACGTGCTCGGCCACCGGCTGCGCGAGCACGACTTCTCCCGTGACCTCGAGGCCGACGGCTACGACCTCCTCGAGCGGGTCGAGCGACACGGCCTCGTGGGGCTGCCCACGTCGGGCTCGACCGCCCACGTCTCGGTCGTCGACGCCGCCGGTACGGCCTGCGCGATCACCGCATCGGCGGGCTACGGCTCGGGAGCCACCGTCCCGGGCACCGGGCTCATGCTCAACAACTGCCTGGGCGAGCCGGAGCTCAACCGGCTCGGCCTGCACGCCCTCACGCCCGGCACCCGGCTCGCGTCCAACATGGCTCCCACCACCGGCCGGGCGGCCGGGCCCGTCTCGGGGGTGCCGCGGGTGCTCGCCGTGGGCTCCCCGGGGGCCGACCGCATCACGACCGCGCTGATGCAGGTCCTGGGTCGCTTCGCCCTGCAGGGCCTCGACCTCGCCGACGCCATCGAACGGCCGCGCCTGCACGTCAGCTACCGCGGCGAGTTCGCCCACCCGGAGGCCCGGTCCGACGCCGGGGCCGTCGGACCGGAGCCCGTCCCCGTGGTGCAGGTCGAGGACGACGACGAGCTCGTCGAGGCGGTGGAGGCGGCCGGGCTCGAGCCGGTCGTGCACCCCCGCCGGTCGATGTTCTTCGGTGGGGTGGGGGCGGCGTTCCGCCGTGAGGACGGGTCGCTCGGCGCGGCGGCGGACGCCCGCCGGGAGTCGGCGACCGCGGTCGGCTGACGGGTAAGACGGGGGCTGACTGGGCTTGCGGCGCGAGCTGGAGCGGCTCAGGCGGTGAGCGGTGCCAGCCCCGGCTGGGCGGCGAGGTGGAACACCCGGTGCAGGCGGGCCGCGCGCAGCAGCCGCTCGGTGCGCGGGGTGATGCTGGCCAGCACGAGTCGCCGACCCTCGCGGCGGGCCCGGCGGTGCGACTCCAGGAGCACGCCCAACCCGGTGGCGTCACCGATCTCCACGTCACCGAGGTGCAGCAGCAGGTCGCCGGTGCCGGCGGCGATGACGGCGTGCAGGTCGAGGCGCAGGTCGGCCGCGCTGCGCACGTCGACCCGGCCGGCGAGGTAGACCTCCTGGCCGTGCTCGGTCTGGACGACCTCGATGGCCCGGGCCGAGCCGAGCGGCGTCGAGGGCGGCATCGAGGCAGGTGTCACGCTGGCCGTCGGTGTGATCTGCTTCGCCATGCTCGACATCCCCTGCGGTGGCCCGAAGGCCCGTCCGGCCGGTCTCCCCGAGAACCCGGCTCAGCTGAATTGACTCATGCGCGGACCGCGCGCACGCGGGACCGGCGATAACGATCCGGACTCATGGTGAGGAGGCCGGTCGAGGACGGGTGATACGTGGAAGGTAACGACACGCCGCGGCAAACTGAGGGCGACACGCCGTCCTTACCCGACCAAACGGGGCCAAACGGCACTCTCGTGGCCGATGAGCCACAGAGGCCCGGTGTGCTCAGGCGAAGAGGTCGTCGTCGGGCTCGCGCACGACGTCGGCGCCGAGGCCCTGCATCTGCCGCTCGAACCGGTCGTACCCGCGGTCCACGTGGTGCGCCCCGCTCACGGTCGTCACCCCGTCGGCGACGAGGCCGGCCACGACCAGGGCCGCACCGGCCCGGATGTCGCTGGCCTCGACCGGGGCGCCCGACAGCTGCGCGACGCCGTGGACCATGACGTGGTGGCCGTCGACCCGGGCGTCGGCGCCGAGCCGCGCCAGCTCTTGCACCGTGCGGAAGCGGGCCTCGAAGAGGTTCTCGGTGACCATGGCGCTGCCGTCGGCGACGGCGTTGTACGCCAGGGCGAAGGGCTGCAGGTCGGTGGGGAACCCGGGATATGGCAGCGTGGCGACCTCCACGGCCCGCCCGCGCGACGGCGGGCCGACGACCCGGAAGCCGTCGGGGGTGACGGTCACTGTCGACCCCGCCCCGCTCAGCAGGTCGAGGGTGATCTCGAGGTGCTCCGCGACGCCGCCGACGACCTCGACGTCGCCGCGGGTCGTGGCCGCCGCGAACGCCCAGCTGCCAGCCGAGATGCGGTCGGAGACGACCCGGTGCTCGCACGGGTGGAGGGCGTCCACGCCCTCGATCTCGATCGTGGCGGTGCCGGCGCCCGACACGTGCGCACCCATCGCCACGAGGAAGTCGGCGATGTCGACGATCTCCGGCTCCCGGGCGGCGTTGTCGATGCGCGTATGCCCGCGGGCCAGCACCGCGGCCATGAGGACGTTCTCGGTGGCACCCACGCTGGGGAAGTCGAGGCGTACGTCGGCGCCGCGCAGCCCGGAGGGGGCCGCCGCGATGAGGTAGCCGTGGGCGACGTGCACCTTCGCGCCGAGCCGCTCGAGGCCCTCGGCGTGCAGGTCCAGCCCACGGGAGCCGATCGCGTCGCCTCCGGGCACGGCGACGTCGGCCTCCCCCACCCGGGCGATGAGCGGGCCGAGCACGCAGATCGAGGCCCGCAGCGCGCGGACCAGCTCGTAGTCGGCTCGGTGGTTGATCCGCTCGGGCACGTCGATCTCGACGACGCCCTCCTCCGGACGCCAGTCGACCTCGGCCCCGAGTCGGCGCAGCAGCTCGGCCATGATCGTCACGTCGACGATGCGGGGGACGTTGGTCAGGCGCGTCCGGCCGACAGCGAGCAGCGACCCGGCCATCAGCTTCAGCGCGCTGTTCTTGGCGCCCACGACGGTCACGCGCCCCTGCAGGCGCGCGCCACCGACGACCCTGAAGCGCTCTCTCACCCGAGAACCGTAGCGAAGCCGCGACCCTGCTCCGTCCCCTCCGTCCGGCCCGGGTCGCCGACGCCCCTCGTCACCCTCCACCCCTGGGGATGGCACGCTGGCCCCATGGTCAACCTCACGAAGATCTACACCCGCACCGGCGACGACGGCACGACGTCCCTCGGCGACTTCAGCCGCACGTCGAAGAACGACCCCCGGCTCGCCGCCTACGCCGACGCCAACGAGGCCAACGCTCTCATCGGCGTCGCGGTGGCCGCGGGGGCCCTCGGTGACGAGATGACGGCCACCCTGACGCGCATCCAGAACGAGCTCTTCGACGTCGGCGCCGACCTCTGCACCCCGCTGCAGGCGACCTACGAGTACCCGCCGCTGCGGGTCGAGCAGCCCTGGGTCGACGACCTCGAGGCCGACTGCGACCGCTACCTGGCACGGGTCGAGCCGCTGCGCTCCTTCATCCTGCCGGGCGGCACCGCCGGATCGGCCTACCTGCACGTCGCCACGACGGTGGTGCGCCGGGCCGAGCGCAGTGCCTGGGCGGCGGTCACCGAGCACGGCGACACCCCCGGGAACGGCCGCGGAGTGGGCGGCGTGAACCGGCTCACCGCGACCTACCTCAACCGGCTGTCCGACCTGCTGTTCATCCTGGCCCGGGTCGCCAACGTCGAACGTGGCGGCGACGTCCTGTGGCAGCCCGGCGGTGGGCGTGTGGAGAAGCCGGCGAGGGTCCGGAAGTCCGACGCCTGAGGGCTGAGGCCTCAGGCGACGTTCGCGGTGGACCCGGGCGGCGACGCCTCGGCCCAGGACCGCAGCGCGGTGTAGGCGTTGGGCGTGAGGCCCAGCTCGAACGTCGAGCTGCCGTAGGTGCAGCGCACCGGCGCCGCGTCCGGGAGCAGGTCGACGACGTCGGCGCCGTGGAGGTCCTGCGGAGGGTCGAGGTCGAGCAGGGCCCGGTCCCAGGCGTACCGGGGGCGCGTCGACACCCCGATCAGGCTGAACCACTCCAGCTGGCTGTCGCTCAGGCGCAGGTGGCCGAGCCGCCACGAGTCACCCGGGCGCTGACGCCAGCCGCACAGGATGAGGAGCCGGCCGCCGGAGATGGTGCGGCGCCGCGCATACGTCGCGCCGAGGAACCCGAGGCCGGCCACGAACAGCACGCCGACCACGACCTCGAGGACTCCGAGCGCGGACGGCATCCCGGGCGCGTCAGCCGTTGCGGCTGGACGTCTCGACGCCGTCGGCGACGATGGTGACCCGGTCGTGCTCCACGGAGATGAAGCCGCTCTGGATGCTCGCCGTCTGGTCGCCGCCCTCACCGTGGATGACGATGTCACCGGCGACGAGGACTCCGAGGAGCGGGGTGTGCCCGGGCATGATGCCGAGCTCGCCGTCGACCGACCGTGCGCGCACCATCCGCGCCTCGCCCGACCAGACCTCGCGGTCGGCGGCGACCAGGTTGACCTGCAGTGCGCTCACGCTGTCCTCCGGTTCCTCGCTGAGATGCCATTCTAGGGCCCGTTCGAGAGCGGCCCGGCCGTCCGTCGGGGCGACCTGCTGCGCTGGAGAACCTTCCGCCTCGCTGGACAACGGTTCTCCAGCGAAGCGCCCCTTTATCGGGTGACCCGATAAAGGGGCGACTCCGGGAAGGGGCGTCAGAGGTTCTTCTGGATCTCCGCCCACTGGCGCTCGACGTCGTCGAGGCCACCGCACATGAAGAACGCCTGCTCGGCGACGTGGTCGTACTCACCGTCGGCGATCTTCGTGAACGCCTCGATGCTGTCGGGCAGCGAGACGGTGGAGCCCTCGATGCCGGTGAACTGCTTGGCGACGTAGGTGTTCTGCGAGAGGAACCGCTGGATGCGGCGGGCCCGGTTGACGAGGATCTTGTCCTCCTCGGACAGCTCGTCGATACCGAGGATGGCGATGATGTCCTGCAGCTCCTTGTTGCGCTGGAGGATCTGCTTGATGCGCACCGCAGTGTTGTAGTGATCCTCGGCGATGTAGCGGGGGTCGAGGATCCGCGACGTCGAGGCCAGGGGGTCCACGGCGGGGTAGATGCCGAGGGAGGCGATCTCGCGGGAGAGCTCGGTCGTCGCGTCGAGGTGCGCGAAGGTCGTGGCCGGCGCGGGGTCGGTGTAGTCGTCGGCCGGCACGTAGATCGCCTGCATCGAGGTGATCGAGTGACCACGCGTCGAGGTGATCCGCTCCTGCAGCACGCCCATCTCGTCGGCGAGGGTCGGCTGGTAGCCCACCGCGGACGGCATCCGGCCGAGGAGCGTCGACACCTCGGAGCCCGCCTGGGTGAACCGGAAGATGTTGTCGATGAAGAGCAGCACGTCCTGGCCCTGCACGTCGCGGAAGTACTCCGCCATCGTCAGCGCCGAGAGGGCCACGCGCAGCCGGGTGCCCGGCGGCTCGTCCATCTGGCCGAAGACGAGGGCAGTCTGGCCGAGGACTCCGGCCTCCTCCATCTCCGCGATGAGGTCGTTGCCCTCACGGGTGCGCTCGCCGACCCCGGCGAACACCGAGACACCACCGTGGTCGCGGGCGACGCGGGCGATCATCTCCTGGATGAGCACCGTCTTGCCCACGCCGGCGCCGCCGAACAGGCCGATCTTCCCGCCCTGCACGTAGGGGGTCAGCAGGTCGATGACCTTGATGCCGGTCTCGAACATCTGGGTCTTCGACTCGAGCTGGTCGAACGCGGGCGCCTTGCGGTGGATGCCCCACCGCTCCTTGACGTCGAGCGTCTCGCCCTCCTCGAGGTTGAGGCACACGCCGGTGGTGTTGAACACCTTGCCGAGCGTCACGTCGCCCACGGGCACGGTGATGGGGCCGCCGGAGTCGACCACGGCGGCGCCGCGCACGAGGCCGTCGGTGGGCTGCAGGGAGATGGCCCGCACCATGTTGTCGCCGATGTGCTGGGCGACCTCGAGGTTGATGTTGCTCGTCTCGCCGCCCAGCTCGACCTGCGTCGTGAGCAGGTTGTACTGCTCGGGGATGCCGTCGGCCGGGAACTCGATGTCGACGACCGGGCCGGTGATCCGGGCGACCCGTCCGGTCGCACCGGAATGGGTGTCCTGGCGCTCTTCGGTGGCGATGGCAGTCATGTCGGTGGTTCCTTCGCTCGGTGCTGCGGCTACTTGGCGGTGGCGAGGGCGTCGGCCCCGCCGACGATCTCGCTGATCTCTTGGGTGATCTCGGCCTGGCGGGCCTGGTTCGCCAGCCGGGTGTAGGTCTTGATGAGGGCGTCGGCGTTGTCGGTGGCCGACTTCATGGCCCGCTGCTGGGCCGCCATCTGCGAGGCGGCGGCACCGAGCAGGCAGGTCCAGATGCGGGCCGTGACGTACTGCGGCAGCAGCTGGTCGAGCACCTGGCCCACGCTCGGCTCGAACTCGTAGAGCGGCAGGACCTCGTTTTTGCCCGGGGTCTCCTCCGCGTCGCCCTCGACGATCTCGATGGGCAGCAGGCGCAGGGCGCGCGGCTCCTGGACGACCATCGAGTTGAACCGCGTGTAGACGACGTGGACCTCCTCGACGCCACCCTCGTCGTAGGGCTTGAGGAAGTCGGCGACGATCCGCTCGCCGATCTCTTTGGCCGCCTCGTGCGTCGGCTGGTCGGAGAAGCCGCCCCACTGGGCGGCGAACTCGCGCCGGCGGAACTTGTAGAAGGTGATGGCCCGGTTGCCGACGACGTACGCGACGACCTCCTTGCCCTCCTCCGTCAGCTTGCGCACGAGGGACTCGCTCTCGCGCAGCACCGACGAGTTGTAGGCGCCGGAGAGGCCGCGGTCACCGGCGATGATGACGACGCCGGCCCGGCGCACCTCGTCGCGCTCGGTGGTGAGCGGGTGGTCCTCGTTCGAGTAGGTCGCCAGCGCCGACAGCGCCCGCGTCAGGGCGTGCGTGTAGGGCGCCGACGCCAGCACGCGCTGACGGGCCTTGACCACGCGGGACGCGGCGATGAGCTCCATCGCCCGCGTGATCTTCTTGGTCGCCTGGACGGACCGGGTCCGCTGGCGGTAGACCCGCATCTGCGCTCCCATGACGCCGCCTCTCTCTGCTCGTGTCGTTGCTGGTGTTCGGTGCTCGAACGAAAACGGGGTATGCCGGGTGGTGCTGCGGCTGGCCGCGGGGCCGCCGACGGTGCGTCGGCGGCCCGTCGGCTCAGCGCTTCTGGCGGGTGATCTGCTCCTGGTCGACCGAGTCGGCGTCGAGCGCCTCGGGGTCGGCCTCGTGGCCCACGTCGGTGCGGCGGTCGTCCTCGGGCTCGGCGCCGTCGAACTGGCTGCGGAACTCCTCGATCGCCTTGTCGAGCGCCTGCTCGGTGTCGTCGTCGAACTTGCCGGTCTCGCGGATGCCGTCGAGGACGCCCTGGTACTTGTGGTGCAGGAAGCCGAGGAACTCCTCCTCGAACGTCCGCACGTCCTCCACCTTGACCTTGTCGAGCTTGCCCGTGGTGCCGGCCCAGACGCTGACGACCTGCTCCTCCACCGGGAACGGGCTGCTCTGGCGCTGCTTGAGCAGCTCGACGAGCCGCGCACCGCGGGCCAGCTGCGCGCGCGACGCAGGGTCGAGGTCGGACGCGAACATCGCGAACGCCTCCATGGCGCGGAACTGGGCGAGGTCGAGCTTGAGCCGCCCGGCGACCTGCTTCATCGCCTTGATCTGGGCGTTGCCGCCGACCCGGGAGACCGAGACACCCACGTCGATCGCGGGCCGCACGTTGGCGTTGAACAGGTCGGCCTGGAGGTAGATCTGGCCGTCGGTGATGGAGATGACGTTGGTCGGGATGTAGGCCGAGACGTCGCCCGCCTTGGTCTCGATGATCGGCAGACCGGTCATCGACCCCGCCCCGAGCGCGTCGGAGAGCTTCGCGCAGCGCTCGAGCAGACGGCTGTGCAGGTAGAAGACGTCACCCGGGTAGGCCTCGCGGCCCGGCGGGCGGCGCAGCAGCAGCGACACGGCGCGGTAGGCCTCGGCCTGCTTGCTGAGGTCGTCGAAGACGATGAGGACGTGCTTGCCCTGGTACATCCAGTGCTGGCCGATGGCCGAGCCGGTGTAGGGAGCGAGGTACTTGAAGCCCGCGGCGTCGGACGCGGGGGCCGCCACGATCGTCGTGTACTCCATCGCCCCGGCCTCCTCGAGGGTGCCGCGGATGCCGGCGATCGTGGAGCCCTTCTGGCCGATCGCCACGTAGATGCAGCGGACCTGCTGGTGCGGGTCGCCCGTCTCCCAGTTGCGCTTCTGGTTGATGATCGTGTCGACGGCGATCTGCGACTTGCCGGTCTGGCGGTCGCCGATGATGAGCTGGCGCTGGCCGCGCCCGATCGGCGTCATGGCGTCGACCGCCTTGAGGCCGGTCTGCAGCGGCTCGTGCACCGACTTGCGCTGCATGACGGTGGGCGCCTGCAGCTCGAGGGCGCGACGGGTCTCGGCCTCGATCTCGCCCCGGCCGTCGATCGGCTGGCCCAGCGGGTCGATGACGCGGCCGAGGAAGGCGTCGCCCACCGGGACGGAGAGGACCTCCCCGGTGCGCTTGACCTCCTGGCCCTGCTCGATGCCGCTGAACTCGCCGAGCACGACGACGCCGATGTCGGCGACGTCGAGGTTGAGCGCGATGCCCAGCGTGCCGTCGGAGAACTGGAGCAGCTCGTTGGTCATCGCCGAAGGCAGCCCCTCGACGTGCGCGATGCCGTCACCGGCGTCGATGACGCGGCCGACCTCTTCGCGGGAGGCCGCACCCGGCTCGTAGGACTGGACGAAGTGGTCCAGTGCGTCCCGGATCTCGTCCGGACGGATCGAAAGCTCCGTCATGGTGTCTCTTCTCCTCAGGTCGGCGGGTGCCGGTGCGTATGCGGGTGGGTGTCGCGAGATGGTGCGGGCGTCGTCCCCGGACGGGGGTCAGGCGCCGAAGTGCCGCTTGGCGGCGTCGAGCCGCCGCAGGATCGTGCCGTCGACGACGTCGTCGCCGATCTCCACCCGGATCCCGCCGATGACCGACGGGTCGATGATGGTGTTGAGGTGGATGTCCTTGCCGCCGTAGTACCCCGAGAGGGCGGAGGCCAGGCGCTCGCGCTGGCGCTCGTCGAGGGCGACCGCGCTGATGACCGTGGCGGCCAGCTGCTCGCGCCGCCGGGAGGCCACGGCGAGGTAGCCGTCGAGCACCTTGTCGAACCGCCGGCCCCGCGGGACCCGCACGGCCTGGCGCACCAGGCGTACGGTCTCGGCGGTCGCCCGGCCTTCGAGGAGCTCGGAGACGAGCTGGTCCTTGCCCTGGGGGTCGGAGCGCCGGTCGGTGAGCGAGTCGCGCAGCCGCGGGTTGCCCGCGACGATGCGCTCGAAGCGGAACAGCTCGTCCTCGAGCTGGTCGGCCCGGCCGGCCTTCTCGGCGGACGCCACGACCGCGCCGACGGCGAGGGACTCCAGCGTGTCGGTGAGGTCGTGCTCCTCCGACCACCGCTGACGGGCCGCCGCCTTGGCCACGACGAGCGCCTCGGGCCCGACCTTGCCGGCGAACAGCCGCTCCACGAGCTCGGCCTTGGGCTCGCCCTCACGGGACGGGTCGGCCACGGCGCGGCGCAGGGCGACGGTGCCGTCGAGCGCGTCGGAGATGCCGAAGAGGTCCTCCGCGAGGCGGGCCCGGTCGACCTCGCCGTCGAGCACCCCCTGGAAGGTGTTCTCGACGGCGGCCGCCGCGCTCCGGGACGATCCGTGCATCAGACGTCCTGGGATCCGGTGGGGGCCCCCGCCGATGCGGTGTCGCCGACCGACTCGGGCGTGCTGCCCCGGCCGGCGCGCTCGGGCCGGACCGAGCCGGACTCCAGCTCGGCCAGGAAGCGCTCGACGATCCCGCGCTGACGGGTCTCGTCCTCGAGCGACTCGCCGACGATGCGACCCGCGAGGTCGGTGGACAGCCGGCCCACCTCGCCCCGCAGCTGGATGCTGGCCTGCTGACGCTCGGCCTCGATCTGCTTGTGGGCGCTCTCGGTGATCCGGGCCGCCTCCTGCTGCGCCTTGTCGCGCAGGTCGGCGACGATCTGGGCGCCCTGGGCCTTCGCGTCCTCACGGATGCGGGACGCCTCGGCGCGGGCCTCGTGCAGCTGGTGGTTGTACTGGTCCAGCGCGGCCTGCGCGGCGGCCTGGGCCTCCTCCGCCTTGTGGATCCCGCCCTCGATCGCGGCGGTGCGCTCGGCGTAGATCTCCTCGAGCCGGGGCACGACGCGCTTGGCGACGACGTAGTACAGGATCGCGAACACCACGAGCCCGAAGAAGAACTCCATCGGGTGCGGGATGATCGGCGCGGCGGTCGCCCAGAACCCGCCGTCGCCCTCCCCGTCGGCGAACGGCATGACTGTCGTGACCTCGGGGGTCAGCAGTGCGGACATGAGCCTCTCCTCACGAGCAGGGTCTCAGCAGGTTCTCGAGTGGTGGCGACGCGGGTCGACGCAGTGGATCGTCAGGCCTTGAAGACGAAGGCCAGGGCGATACCGAAGATCGCGAGCGCCTCGGTGATGGCCATGCCGAGGAAGGCGATGGGCTGGAGCATGCCCCGGGCCTCGGGCTGACGCGCGACGCCGTTGATGTAGGCGGCGAAGATGAGGCCGACACCGATACCGGGGCCGATGGCGGACAGGCCGTAACCGAGGATGGCGATGTTGCCGGTCATGACGATTTCCGTTCTTGTGTGGTGTCCCGGCGGCGGGTTACCGCCGGGGCCTTTCGGTACTGCGTATCAGTGGGAGTCGGCGACGGCGCCGGCGATGTAGAGCGCCGCCAGGAGGGTGAAGACGTAGGCCTGCAGGAACTCGACCAGCAGCTCGAACAGGAACATGACGAAGGCGAAGATCCAGGTGACCCCGCCCGCGACGCTGAGGATGCCGCCGGAGGTGAGCAGGTAGTAGCCGCCGGTGATGAACAGGACGAGCAGCAGGTGGCCGGCGAACATGTTGCCGAAGAGCCGCAGGGCCAGGGTCACCGGGCGGGTGAAGAGGTCGGTGATGAGCTCGAGGAAGAAGATCACCGGCACGATCCAGCCGGGCAGGCCCGTCGGCACGAGGGACTTGAAGTACCCCACGAAGCCGTGCTTGCGCATACCCACCGCGTGGAAGGTGATCCAGACGATGAGGGTCAGGGCGATCGGCAGGCCGATGCGGCTCATCGCCGGGAAGGAGAACGGCGGCAGGACCCCGAAGATGTTGTTGACGAGGATGATCATGAACAGCGAGAAGAGCAGCGGGACGAACCGCAGGAACTCCTTGCTGCCGATGAGGTCGCGGGCGATGCCGTTGCGCACCAGGCCGTAGACCGCCTCGGTGGCCATCTGGCCCTTGCTGGGGACGAGCGCCTTCTTCTTCGTCGTCGCGAGGAGGAACCAGATGATGAGGCCGCCCGCGACGACCATGAGCAGCGCCGGCCGCGTGATGGCGAGCGCGCCACTGCCGATGACGGGGTCCCAGAAGTCCTTCACGCCGGGCGCCTCGTAGTCCGTGGGGACGACTGCGGCAACGATGCTCACGGGAGACTCCTAGTGATGCGCGGGACACAGCGGTGCTGGTGGGTCGGGCGCCGGACCACGTCAGCACGTCGCACGGCCATCATGGCCGGAACGCCGTCCCTACTAGGTACCGCCGAGTTCACTGAGAACCGTACCTGAACCAGATCAGGTAGAGCGACAGGGCCATTCCGCCGATGATCCCCACCGGGAGCAGGAACGCGGTGCCCAGCCAGTGGTCGAGCCCCCAGCCGATCCCGCCGTAGAGCAGCGGTCCGGCGAGGAGGTACCCGCCGACCTTGGTCCACATCTCCGAGTCGCGGCGCAGCTGGTCGCGCTCCGTCTCGTCGGGCTGAGGATCGGGCTGAGGATCCGGGGATGAGGATGGCGGTGTGGGGCTCATGGCGTGGGTCTCTCCCGGTCATCGGGTCTCGTCCTTCGGCAGCGCCGCGTCGCCCTGGGGGTCGTAGACGAAGATGCGCAGGCGCTTGTAGGCGCGCAGCTCGAAGAAGAGCCAGACGAGCGCGCACACGGTGATGGTGACCCCCACGGCGTACCCGGACACCCAGGTGGCGTCGCGCACCGCGAACATGACGGCCCCGAGGAAGAGCACCTTGGCGGTGTACGTGGCCATGACGACGGCCATGACCGTCGTGGGCGGCAGGTCGGCCGTCCGCTTCATGACGAGCAGCGTGAGGCTGAAGAAGCCGATGACGAGGGCGGCGCCGAGGGCGGCCGACCCGGCGGCGAGCGGGCTCGACACCAGGCCGACGCCGATGCAGACGACCGCGGCGACGAGCGTGGGCCACACCGACCCCCGGAGCAGCTGAGCGAAGGCGTCGCTCTGGCCGCTGGGCTGGGCTGCGGTGCTCATGATGACCTGCTCTGGCTCGTCCGGATGCGGGCTGCGGTGCGTCGCACGCGGGGGGCGGGGCGTGGGTGGTGCTGTGGGAGAACGGGTTCAGGGCTCTCCCAGGTGCTTGTGAAAACTATCACAAGCGTCGTGGGGAGGTCCAGCGCGGGAGCCACACGGTGATCGTGACGGCCACGGCGAGGCACGCCGCGATGACGAGGCCCGCCCGCCAGCTCTCGACGAAGGCGAACGAGACGGTGCCCAGGGCGAGCAGGGCCGCCCACATGTAGAGGATCAGGACGGCGTTGCGGTGGCCGTGGCCGATCTCCAGCATCCGGTGGTGCAGGTGCTTCTTGTCGGCCTGCCATGGCTTCTGGCCGGCGAGGGTGCGGCGCACGACGGCCAGCACGACGTCGAGGAAGGGGAGGCTCAGCACCGCCAGCGGGACCGCCAGCGGCAGCAGCGCCGCCGTGACGCCGCCGCCGGTGAACTCCCCCGGGTCGACGTTGCCGGTGAGCGAGATCGTCGCCGCCGACAGCAGCAGCCCCAGTAGGAGCGCACCCGAGTCGCCCATGAACAGGCGGGCCGGGTGGAAGTTGTGGGGCAGGAACCCGACGCAGCAGCCGAGGACCGCGGCGGTGATGAAGGTGGCGTTGGAGAAGACGTTGGGCGGGTTGTAGCTGCGCGAGACGTAGTACGAGTAGATGAAGAAGGACAGCGCGGCGATGCCGACGACCCCCACTGCGAGGCCGTCGAGCCCGTCGATCCAGTTCACGGCGTTGACGGTGACGAGCACGACGATGACGGTCACGGTGACGAGGACCGGGGCCGGCAGGACCGTGCTGGTGCCGAAGAAGGGGATCGCGAGCAGCGAGACGCCCTTGTAGGCCATCACCCCCGCCGCCAGGATCTGGCCCGCCAGCTTAGTCAGCCAGTCGAGCTCACGGACGTCGTCGATCGCCCCGACGATGCAGACGATCGTCGCGCCCATGAGCACCCCGGAGATCTGGCCACCGCTGTAGACGCCCTTGAGGAACGGCAGCTCCCGGGCCACGAGCGAGGCGGCCGCGAACCCCAGGAAGATCGCCACTCCCCCGAGCCGGGGGGTCGGCGTCGAGTGCACGTCGCGGTCACGGACGGGCGTGAACGCGTTGGTCGCCACCGC
The DNA here is from genome assembly GCA_963752705.1 of uncultured Actinomycetota bacterium. Taxonomy (GTDB): domain Bacteria; phylum Actinomycetota; class Actinomycetes; order Actinomycetales; family Dermatophilaceae; genus Lapillicoccus. The sequence goes on along the minus strand of CAVVZM010000003.1, from coordinate 817,514 downwards.
GATGGCCCGCACCAGCGGCGTCGTGAGGTAGGTGATGGCCCCGGCGACGACGAAGATGAGGAAGTACTCCCGCACGGGTCTGGGCCTCCGGGGTCCGGCTCTCGCCCGGTCTCGTCAGGCTCGCGCGGGACGCGGGTATGCGGGGAAGCGGGTCACGAGGTCGGTCACCTCGGCGCGCACCTGCTGCGAGACGGGGTGGGCCGGGTCGGCGTCGCCCTTGGTCACCGCGGTGGCGATGAGCTCCGCGATGGTGCGCATCTCCTCGACGCCCATGCCCTGCGTCGTCGTGCACGGCGTGCCGACCCGGATGCCCGAGGCGATGTTGGGCTTCTGGGGGTCGAAGGGGATCGCGTTCTTGTTCAGGACGATTCCGGCCGCGTCGGCCCGCGCCTCCGCGTCGGCCCCCGTGACGCCCACGCCCTGGAGGTCGTGCAGGGACAGGTGGGTGTCGGTGCCCCCGGTCGTGGGGCGGATGCCGTGCTCCCCCAGCGAGGTGGCGAGCTGCCGGGCGTTGACGACCACCTGGCGCGCGTACTCGGCATACTCCGGTGTCGCGCACTCCTTGAAGTTGACGGCCTTCGCCGCGATGGTGTGCATCTGCGGGCCGCCCTGCATCATCGGGAAGACGGCCTTGTCGAGGGCGGCGGCGTGCTCCTGCTTGCAGACCAGCGCACCGGAGCGCGGTCCGCGGAGCACCTTGTGCGTCGTGAAGGTCACGACGTCGGCGTACGGCACGGGGCTGGGGATCGCTTGGCCGGCCACGAGCCCGATGAAGTGGGCCGCGTCGACCCAGAAGATCGCGCCGACCTCGTCGGCGAGGTCGCGGAAGAACGCGAAGTCGATGAGCCGCGGGATCGCGCTGCCGCCGGCGAGGATGACCTTGGGCCGGTGCTCGCGGGCGAGGCTGGCGACCTGGTCGTAGTCGATGTCCTCGGTCTGCCGGTCGACGCCGTAGTGCACGGCGTTGAACCACTTGCCCGAGAACGAGACCTTGGCGCCGTGGGTGAGGTGGCCGCCCATGGGCAGCGCCATGGCGAGGATCGTGTCGCCGGGCTGCATGAACGCGCCGTAGACCGCCTGGTTGGCGCTCGCTCCGCTGTGGGGCTGCACGTTGGCGTGCTCGGCGCCGAACAGCGCCTGGCAGCGCTCGATGGCGATGGTCTCGGCCTTGTCGACCTCGGCGCACCCGCCGTAGTAGCGCCGCCCCGGGTAGCCCTCGGCGTACTTGTTCGACAGCGTCGAGCCGAGCGCGGTGAGCACCTCGGGCGAGGACATGTTCTCGCTGGCGATGAGCTGCAGGCCGCTGCGGATCCGGCCCAGCTCCGACAGGAGCACCCCGGCGATGTCGGGGTCGAAGGCGGCGAGGGCGCCGTAGTCCGACCCGTAGAACGTGTCGCTGGCGGTCGGGAGGTCAGGGTGGTCCACGGGTCTCTCCGGAGGTCGGCTGGACGAGCGACCCCAACTGTAGGCCCGGGCGGGCCGCCCCGGAACGCGCCGGAACGGGGTCCCGCTCCCCGGCCGATGGTCAAGGGCTGGTCAAGTCCGTCCTGCCCCGGTCCCGGGCCGAGGACGATGGGCGCGCGAAGCGGGGGCATGGGGCTCCCCGTGGTCGAAGGAGCGGCCGTGGAGGCCATCGAGCTCATGCGTGCTGTCGTCCGACTGTCGGACCAAGGGTCCTGGGAGGGTTTCCTCGTCGCGGTCGCCGCCGAGCTGGACCGGCTTGTACCCGCCGACAGGGTCTTCTGGGTCGAGACCGACGTGGGGGCAGGGACCGCGAGGGTCTGGGACGCCCGGAGAGGGACTCAGGACGGCGGCCTCAGCGCCTTGATGAGCCGGACCGTCCGCCACCCCCGGGTCCGCGAGTATGCCGCCGCCGGCCTCGGTGACCAGCCGCATCGCCTGTCCGACCACGACATCTGCGCCGACGTCCAGACCGTGGAGCACCGGATCCTGCTGCAGGAGATGGGCTGCTACCAGCTCAACCTCCCCGTCGGGCCCCGAGCGGGGACCTGGATCCTCGGGCGTGCGCACCGCGACTTCACCGACGCTGAGCTCGCTGACGCCGCCTGGTTGTTGCCCACCCTGGGCGCGCTGCATCTGCGGTTCCGACGGGGGCCGGCCGACCCGCTCACGGTGGACGCCGCGCCCGAGGCGCACGCGGCCGCCACGCTGTCGCCCCGGGAGGTCGACATCCTCTCCCTGGTCGCTCAGGGACTCACGGCCACCTCCATCGCCCGCCGCCGGCAGATCAGCCCGCGCACGGTCCGCAAGCACCTCGAGCACATCTACACCAAGCTCGGCCACCACGACCGGCTGACGGCCGTGACCCTCGCCGCCTCGTTGGGGCTCATCGACGCCGGCTGAGCAGGATCGGCGGCGCCGGGGCGCCGGGCGCGCGCAGAGCGACAGGACGCCGCTGGTGATACGGCGATGACTGCGTATGGGCATACGTCCTTGCGCGTATTTCGCGTCCGGAGAGGGCGGCCCATCCTCGAGGACATGACCACCATGACGAGCCACCAGTCCACATCCATCACCGAGCTGCACGAGGGCGACCCGCTCCCGCCCCTGCACGACGGCACCCTCGTGACGTCCGCGGAGGACGGCCGGGGCTTCCTCGTGCGCGACGGCCGGCTCGAGCCGGTCAACGACATCAGCGTCCTCCTCGCGGCCGGGGTCGACCCGACGACGGCCCCCCGCGTCCTGGCGCCCGCGGCGCTGCTCGCGTCGATGACCACCGCCCCCACGGCGTCGTCCGACCGCGCGATCGGGGTCATGCCCGTCGACTCGGGTGACCAGTTCCTCGGGTCCGGGCACTACATGCGTACGTGGGGCTCCATCGACTGGGGCACCGGCGCCGTCGCCATGCAGACCCGCACCCGGACCATCACGATGTTCGGCGGGTTCCACGGCTCGGCCGGGTTCATCTGCCGTGACGTCAACGCCGGCCCCACCTTCCAGACCCAGGACCACCGCTTCGGGGTCGACGGCACGTGGATCGGCCGCAGCGACCGCACCGACGCCTGGTGGGAGTCGATGAGCACCGACGCCGCGGCCCGGACGACCGAGCTGGTGTTCTACCACGCCTGGTCGCCGGACAGCTTCCAGACCGTGCTCAACCGGTGGGTCGCCGCGGGCCAGAGCGTGGCGCAGCTCGTGACGGCGGCCGTCAGTGTGGCCAAGATCTTCGTGGTGCCGACGAAGTGAGGCCGACGGCGACAGCGGCCGGCCGCCGTCCGGGCGCGGCCGGTCGCCCGACCAACAGCCTCGGCGAGGTGGAGCCGCCCATCCCGGACCCGCACGCGGGCACCCGTGAGGGCGAGCCGGACCCGCGCACCCTCGACCAGCGTCCGCCACCGCGCCGCCCGTCGAACGCCGGCGACCGCGGCCTCGCACCGAGCGCCGACCAGGTGCTCACCCGGGCGGCGTCGTTCCTCGGCTACCGCGAGGGAGCGGACAACGACACCCCCTTCGGCAGCTGGTACGGCCTCAACCACCAGCCCTGGTGCGACATGTGGGTGTCGTACGTGTTCCACGAGGAGGGGGGCGACGACGTCGGCGGTCACTTCGCCTACTGCCCGTCCCACGTCGAGTGGTTCCGGCAGCGGGGGCAGTGGGGCACCACCCCGGCCCGGGGCGCCGTCGTCTTCTTCTCCTGGGACGGCGGGCCCAGCGCCGACCACGTCGGCCTGGTCGAGGTGGCGAACGCCTGGCCGCAGACGCTGGAGGGCAACACCTCGTCCGGGGCGGCCGGCTCACAGGGGAACGGGGACGGGGTCTACCGGCGGGTGCGGAACCCCGCCTTCGTCCTCGGCTACGGCTACCCCGCCTACGGGGCGGGCTCGACGGTCGTGCCCAGCGGGACCGTCTCCCTCGCTCGGGTCGTCCAGGCCGCGCGTCTCGACGGGCCCCGGCCCCAAGGGGTGGGGACGCCGGGCGACCAGGGCGACGTCCTCGTCGTCGAGCAGGCGCTCGCCGCCGAAGGGCTGCTCGCCGCTCCGCTCGTGGACGGGGCGTTCGGCACCTCCACGGTGACCGCGTACGCCGCGTGGCAGCGCCGGCTCGGCTACACCGGGGCGGACGCCGACGGCATACCCGGGACGGAGTCGCTGACCCGGCTCGGCCAGGCCCACGGGTTCAGCGTGGCGGGCTGACCTCAGCGGCGGCGGCGGGAGCCGGCGATGCGGGGACCCGAGCGCCGCGCCGGGGCGTCGGGGGTCTCCGGAGGGTGCTCGGCCGCGGCCCGGCCGGCGAACTCCTCGGCCTCGCGGCGCTCGGCTGCGTCGAGCGCCTCGTCGACCTCGCGCCGGGTGAGCGCTCCCTCGCGCAGGGTGAGCGGCGCGCCCCCGGTGCAGTCGAGGATCGTCGAGGCGGGACCGCCGGACGTCGGCCCGCCGTCGAGGTAGACGGCGACCGCGGCGCCCAGCATGGCCTGTGCCTCGGCCACCGTGCGGGCCGGCGGAGAGCCGGTGGAGTTGGCGCTGGTCACGGCCATCGGCCCGGCCTGGGCGAGCAGCCCCAGCGCGATCTCGTGGTCGGGCATCCGCAGGGCGACCGTGCCGTTGGTCTCGCCAAGGTCCCAGGTCAGGGACGGCTGCGCCTCGAGCACGAGGGTGAGCGGGCCCGGCCAGAACCGGTCGATGAGGTGGCGCACGTAGGCCGGTACGCCGCGGGCGAGCCCGTCGACAGTGCGCAGGTTGGGCACGAGCACCGGGGGCGGCATCTCCCGGCCGCGCCCCTTCGCGGCGAGCACCGCGGCGACGGCGGCGGGGTCGAAGGCGTCGCAGCCCACGCCGTAGACCGTGTCGGTCGGCAGGACGACGACCTGCCCGTTCTGGAGGGCCCGGGTCGCGGCCTCCAGCCCGGTCGTGAGCCCGTCGGGCGTCGTGCAGTCGTACACCTCGCTCATGGCGCCGACCCTATTCGGTCCGTCTGGACGGCCCGGACCGCCACCAGGGCACGCGGCCGGCCCACGAGGTCGCGGTGGTCGGTGACCTGGCCCCATTCCCCGGTGGCCGCCAGGGCGCGCGGCAGGGAGGCGCCCTGGGTCTCGGCGTGCTCCATGACGAGAGTGCCGCCGTCGCGCAGCAGCCCGGCCGCCCGCTGCGCCATCTCCAGGGGCAGGGCGAGCCCGTCGGCGCTGCCGCCGTAGAGGGCGAGCGCGGGGTCGTGGTCGCGCACCTCCGGGTCGACCGGCACCTGGTCGTCGGGGATGTACGGCGGGTTGCACGTGACGACGTCGACGAGGCCGTCGAGCTCGGGGTACGCCTCGCGGGCGTCCCCTCGCTCGAGGGTCACGTCGAGGGCGAGCCGGTCGCGGTTGGCGACCGCCCAGCCATGGGCCAGCTCACCCAGCTCGACCGCGTAGACCCGCGCGTCGGGGTGCTCCTGCTTGACGGCGAAGGCGATGGCGCCCGACCCGGTCGCGAGGTCGACGACGACGGGCGCGAGAGACCGAGTGTGCCCGGCGAGCGCGCGCAGGGCCAGGTCGACGAGCAGCTCGGTCTCGGGGCGGGGCACGAACACCCCCGGCCCGACCCGCAGCTCGAGGCGGCGGAAGTAGGCCCGGCCGGTGAGGTGCTGCAGGGGTATGCGCGTGGCCCGCTCGGCGACGAGGTCGGCATACCCGTCGGGCGCCTCCACCCCGCCGAGGACCATGAGCCGGCGCACCTCGCCGACGTCCTGGCGCATGAGGTGGGCGGCGAGGTGGAGGGCGTCCACGGGCGCGGACGCGACCCCCGCCTCGGCCAGGGTCATCGTGGCCCGCCGCACCGCGTCGCGCAGCTCCACCCGGTCAGCTCTCGTCGGCGCCGGAAACGGCCGCCAGCCGGGCCTGCTCGTCGGCCTCGACACACGAGCCGATCACGGCGTCGAGGTCGCCGTCGAGCACGGTGTCGAGGTTGTACGCCTTGAAGCCGGTGCGGTGGTCGCTGATCCGGTTCTCGGGGAAGTTGTAGGTGCGGATGCGCTCGCTGCGGTCGACCGTGCGCACCTGGCTGCGGCGGGCGGCTGAGGCCTCGGCCTCGGCCTGCTCCCGCGCGAGCTGGTGCAGACGGGCGCGCAGCACCCGCATCGCCGACTCCTTGTTCTGCAGCTGGGACTTCTCGTTCTGGCAGGACACGACGATGCCGGTGGCCAGATGCGTGATCCGCACGGCCGAGTCGGTCGTGTTGACGCTCTGACCGCCGGGCCCCGACGAGCGGTAGACGTCGACGCGGATGTCGTTAGCGTGGATCTCGACCTCGTCGGTCTCCTCGACCTCAGGCATGACGAGGACGCCGGCCGCACTGGTGTGGATGCGACCCTGGCTCTCGGTGACGGGGACGCGCTGCACGCGGTGAACCCCGCCCTCGAACTTGAGCATCGCCCACGGCGCCTCGCCGGGTTGGGGCGTGCCCTTGGCCTTGACGGCCAGCCGCGCCTCCTTGTACCCGCCGAGGTCGGACTCGGTGGCGTCGATGACCTCGGCCCGCCAGCCGCGCTTCTCGGCGTAGCGCAGGTACATCCGCAGCAGGTCGCCGGCGAAGAGGGCCGACTCCTCGCCGCCCTCCCCCGCCTTGACCTCGAGGATGGCGTCCCGGTCGTCGTCGGGGTCGCGCGGCACGAGGAGGCGGCGCAGCGTCTCCTGGGCGTGGCCGGCCGCGGCCTCGAGCGCGGGCAGCTCAGCGGCGAAGGACTCGTCCTCCTGCGCCAGCTCACGGGCGGCCGCGAGGTCGCCCTCGGTGCGCTCCAGCTCGCGGTAGGCGGCGACGGTCGGCGCGAGCGCGGCATACCGCTTGTTGAGGGTGCGCACGCGCGTCTGGTCGGTGTGGATCTCCGGGTCGGCGAGCCGGCGCTCGAGGTCGGCGTACTCCTCCACGACGGAACGACCGCCGTCGGACAGCGACGTGGCGGCGTCGGTCATGGGGAGCTCCTTCCGGGAGGCGTGTTCGGGGCCGGACATGCAGATCGCCGGTCCTGCAGCAGGGAGCCTGCTGCGGGACCGGCGATGCGGGAGAGCTACTTGGAGTCGGCCGCGGCCTTCTTCTTGCCGTAGCGCGCTTCGAACCGGGCCACGCGGCCACCGGTGTCGAGGATCTTCTGCTTGCCCGTGTAGAACGGGTGGCACTGCGAGCAGACGTCGGCATGGATGGCGCCGGACGCGGCGGTGCTGTGCGTGGTGAACGTGTTGCCACAGGTACAGGTGACCGTGGTCTCCACGTAGGTCGGGTGCAGGTCCTTCTTCACGTGCTCTCCTTGGGTGTCGAGTTGGGGCCGGGTCGGCGATCTGAGGTGGTGCAGCCGTGAACCGGTCCAACGGATCAGTGTGCCAGAGCGGGGCACACCCTCCTAAACGGCGGCTCCCGCTGCGGCATTCCCCGGGGGCGAGGAACGGACGGCGCGGCGCTTGGCGCGCGCACACCGCAGCAGGTAGACCGGGCCGGGTGGCACCCATCCGAGCTGCTGTCCCTGGCCCAGGTCGTCGCGCACGGCCCAGTGCTCGGTGACGAGGTCGTCCCGGACGCGCAGCCAGTGCGTCTGCCGGACGGCGAAGGTCCGTCCGGTGGGCGCCCAGGCGACCTCCACCCGCCCACGAGCGTCGTGGACGACGAAGTCGCCGACGTGGCGGCCGCTCATCGTCGTGTCGATCACGACGAGCTCCCCCTCGGCGACGACGTGCTCGACGTCGTGGCGGAGGTCGGCGAACGCGCTCCGCAGCCACACGGCCGTGGCGTGGAACCCGGCGGGGCCGCCGACGCGGCACGCGGGCGGCTCGATGTCGGCCTCGTGGTTGACGGCGCTCGCCGCGACGACCTCCTCGAAGTCGCGGAGCGACCCGGTCGCCATGAGCTCGATGCTGCGAAGCGCGCTGCCCCGCGTGTCGTGAGTCGTGGGCATGCCATCCCTTTCGATACAGTCACGGTTTACTCAATTCAGGATGGAGCCGCATGCCCGACGCTGTCAAGGGGTCGCCGCCGTCGCGGCAGCCCCGCGCCTACGACGCGACGGCTCGACGTCAGAAGGCGCGGGCCCGCCGGCTCACCGTCGTCGTCGCCGTGTGCGAGCTCCTCGAACGGCAGGGGTATGCCGCGACGACCGTCGCCGACATAGCCGCCCGGGCGGGGGTGTCGGCGGAGAGCATCTACAAGGGGTTCGGCACCAAGGCGGCGCTGGCGAAGGAGGCGTTCGACGTCACCATCGCCGGCGACGACGAGCCCGTCGCCGTGGCGGATCGACCCGACGCCAGGGCGATCCAGGACGAGCCCGACCTGAGGACCAAGCTCGCAATGTACGCAGAGGGAGCGGCTCTACGGGCCGAGCGGTCGGGGCGCCTCCAGCTCGCGCTGCGCGACGGGGCCGCCGTCGACCCCGCGGTGGCCGAGCTCTGGGAGCAGCTGCAGGCGCAGCGGCTCACGGGGATGACGATGCTCGCGCGTCACCTCTTGGACACGGGTCAGGTGCGGCCCGGACTGGGGGTGGACGAGGTCCGGGACGTGCTGTGGACCTGCATCTCGGTCGAGGTCTACGACCTGCTGGTCCTGCAGCGCGGCTGGACCCGGGCGGCGTACGCCGACTGGCTCACCCGGACCCTCGCCGCCTGGACCACCTAGCGACGCCGGGCCGGGCGGGACCGTCAGTCGTCGAGCTTGCTGCCGGTGCTCACCTGCACCTGGCGCAGGAACTCGATGTTGGTCCGCGTGCGCTTGAGCCGGTCGAGCAGCAGCTCGATCGACTGCTGCGGCTCGAGGGCGCCGAGGACCCGGCGCAGCTTCCAGACGATCTTCAGCTCCTCGGGGCCGAGGAGCATCTCCTCCCGCCGCGTGCTGGAGGCGTTGACGTCGACCGCGGGGAAGATCCGCCGGTCGGCCAGCTCGCGCGACAGCGTGAGCTCCATGTTGGCGGTGCCCTTGAACTCCTCGAAGATCACCTCGTCCATCCGCGAGCCGGTGTCGACCAGGGCGGTGGCGATGATGGTGAGCGAGCCGCCGTTCTCGATGTTGCGCGCCGCCCCGAAGAACCGCTTCGGCGGGTGGAGGGCGGCCGCGTCGACGCCGCCGGAGAGGATCCGGCCCGTCGCGGGAGCGCCCAGGTTGTAGGCCCGGCCCAGCTTGGTGATCGAGTCGAGCAGGACGACGACGTCGTGACCGAGCTCGACGAGCCGCTGGGCCCGCTCGATGGCCAGCTCGGCCACGCTCGTGTGGTCGTCGGCCGGACGGTCGAAGGTCGAGGCGATGACCTCGCCCTTCACCGCCCGCTGCATCTCGGTGACCTCCTCGGGACGCTCGTCGATGAGGACGACCATGAGGTGGCACTCGGGGTTGTTGGCCGTGATCGCGTTGGCGATGGCCTGCAGGACCAGGGTCTTGCCGCTCTGCGCCGGGGCGACGATGAGGCCGCGCTGGCCCTTGCCGATCGGCGCCACGAGGTCGATGACCCGCGTGGTCAGCTGGCCGACCTCGGTCTCCAGGCGCAGGCGCTCCTGCGGGTAGAGCGGCGTGAGCCGGCCGAACTCGACCCGGCTGCGGCTCTGGTCGGGCTGGGCACCGTTGATGGTGTCGAGGCGGACCAGCGCGTTGAACTTCTGCCGGCTGCCCGCCGCGCCCTGCGGCTGCTCGCCGTCGCGGGTCGCCTTGATCGAGCCGGTGACGGCGTCGCCCTTGCGCAGGCCGTACTTCTTCACCAGGCCCAGGGGCACGTAGACGTCGTTCGACCCGGCGAGGTAGCCGGAGGTGCGCACGAAGGCGTAGTTGTCGAGGACGTCGAGGATGCCGGCCACCGGCACGAGGACGTCGTCGTCGTTGATCTGCAGCTCGGGCTCGTACTCCTGGGTGCCCGTCGTCGTCGTCCGCCCCCGCTTGCGGTCGCGGCTGCGCTGCCGGCTGCGGCGCCGGCTCCCGCGGCCGTCGTCGTCGCCGTCGAGGCCGTCGGCCCCGTTCGACCCGTTCGGTCCGTTCTGCGCCGACTGCTGTGACTGCCCTGACTGCCCTGACTGTGCCGACTGTGCCGGCGGCGTCGAGGCTGGAGCGGAGACGGTGGTCGCGGCCGAGGTGGCGTTGCGGTGGGACTGGCCGTTCTGCGGAGGCTGGCCGTTCTGCGGGTTCTGGTTCTGGTTCTGGCCGTTCTGCGCCGGTCCCCCGGTGGTGCCGGTCTGGCGCACGCTCGACCGGTCCTGGCGCGGGGCGACCGCGGTGCGCTCGGCGCGGTCGGTCCGGTCCGTCCGGTCGGTGCGCTCGGGCCGGTCGAAGCGCAGCCGGTCCCGCTCGTCACCCGTCGCCGAGCCGGTCTGGCCGGCGTCGGTCGGCTGAGCGGGGGCGCGCTCCGGCTCCCCCGCCGGGGCGGTGGCCCGCTCGCGCGGGGGCCGGGTGGTGGTGTCGGCCACGTCGGCGGTGGTGGTGGGGGTTGTGGCGTAGGTCGCCGCACCGTCCAAGGGAGCAGGAACAGGAGCGGTTGCCGGCGCGGGAGCGGTCGCCGTGGTCGGCGTGGTGGCCGACGGCGCGGTCTCGCCCTGCGGGGCGCGCGCGGGGCCTCCCGACTGGTGGGCGCCGATGGCGGCCAGCAGGTCGTCCTTGCGCATCTTGGTGGTCCCGGTGATCCCGAGACCGGAGGCCAGCCGCTTGAGCTCGGCGACGTTCATCGTCGCCAGTCCGGTGCGGCCGGTGCGGGTGGCGCGCGCGGGGCTCGAGCTGTCGCTGGAGCCCGCGGCGTCCACCCGTTCGGTGGTGTCTGTCACGAAGGTCCTTCCCCTCGTCGTCGGCGCGGCCTCGATGGAGGGCCTGCACCGGTACCCGGTCGGAGAGTCCGACCGTCGATACATGCTGATGTGGTGTGGAGGTCACGAGGCGCCGGGCGCGTGACCGCGCTTCCGGCGGCGAGCTGGTCGACGACCACCTCGTGGTGCGTAGCGCTGCGGCCGCAGCGAGAGAGCTGCCGACCGGGCGATGCGCCTCCACAGTAACACCGCCCCCACCAGCGGTGATCCCCGAACCGCCGGGTGGGACGCGCCGTTAGAGCCGGCTCACCCGCACGCCCGACGTGGGCACACCCGGCTCGAGCCGTCGCCATCCAGCCGGCAGGTCGTCGCCGGACGGGACGACGGAACCGGCCCTGTCTCGGGTGGTGAGCACCACGACGCTCGGTCCTGCCCCGGAGATGACCGCGGCGTGGCCCTCCGCCCGCAACGCGTCGACGAGGTCCATCGAGGGGGCGAAGGCCGCTCGCCGGAAGCCTTGGTGCAGCCAGTCCCGGGTGGCGGCGAGCAACAGGTCGGGGCGGCGGCTCATGGCCTCCACCAGCAGGGCCGCCCGCCCGGAGTTCAGCGCGGCCGCGGTGTGCTCCACCGTGGGCGGCAGGACGGCCCGGGCGGTCTGCGTCGCGAGCTGCGTCAGGGGCAAGAGGACCACCGCGGTGATGTCGGGGTGGATCGCCACGGACGCCGTCCCGGTCGCCGACGCCGCCGGGTCGCCGGGGTCGCGCGTCCACGAGACGGTCAGACCCCCGCGGACGCTCGCCGAGGCGTTGTCGGGGTGGCCCTCCAGCTCGGTGGCCAGGTCGGTGGCGGTGTCGAGGTCGACGTCCACCGCCTCCCCCGCCAGCGAGTCCTGCCAGTCGCCCGTCCGTGAGAAGACCTGTGCGGCAACGACTCCAGCGACGATCGCGGCCGCCGACGAGCCGAGACCACGTCCGTGGGGGACCCCGTTGCGCGCGACCAGGCACACGGCTGGGGGCATCGGCGAGCCGAGTCGGGCGAGGCCGTGCGCCATCGCCCGGGCGACGAGGTGGGTCGCGTCGAGCGGCACCTCGGCCGCGCCCTCGCCGCTCACCGCGATGCGCAGACCCTCGTCGCCCCCGACGGTGACGTCGTACTCGTCCCAGAGCGCGAGGGCCAGCCCGACCGCGTCGAACCCGGGGCCGAGGTTGGCGGTGCTCGCGGGCACGCGGATGCGCACGGACATCGGACCGACCGGACCCGGCATACCCGGAGTCACCCGTCGAGGCCGAGCGCCGTGGCCGCGGTGACCGCGTCGACGGGCACCCGCACCGGCACGATCTCGGAGCCGTCGGCCGTCCGCAGCGCCCACTCGGGGTCCTTAAGGCCGTGTCCGGTCACCGTGCAGACGATGCGCGCTCCGGGGGGCACCAGACCGGCAGCGTGGGACGCCAGCAGGCCCGCGACCGACGCCGCCGAACCGGGTTCGACGAACACTCCCTCCCGGGAGGACACCAGCCGGTGCGCGGCGAGGATCTGCTCGTCGGTGACCGCGTGGATGAGGCCGCCGGACTCGTCGCGGGCCGCGACCGCCTGGTGCCACGAGGCGGGGTTGCCGATGCGGATCGCTGTGGCGATGGTCTCCGGCTCGTCGATGGGATGGCCCTTGACGATGGGGGCGGCCCCCGCGGCCTGGAAGCCCCACATCCGTGGGGTGTGCGTCGCCGGCCCGGGCTGCTCGGAGCCCCGGTGGTACTCGCCGTAGCCGCGCCAGTAAGCGGTGATGTTGCCGGCGTTGCCGACCGGCAGGCAGTGGATGTCGGGGGCGTCGCCGAGCGTGTCGACGACCTCGAACGCCGCGGTCTTCTGCCCCTCGATGCGCGCGGGATTGACCGAGTTGACGAGGTCCACGGGGTACGCCTCGGCCAGCTTGCGGGCCAGGGTGAGGCAGGCGTCGAAGTTGCCGTCCACCTGCAGGAGGGTGGCGCCGTGGGCGATGGCCTGGCTGAGCTTGCCCATGGCGATCTTGCCCTCGGGGACCAGCACGCCGCAGGTCATGCCGGCCTTGACCGCGTAGGCCGCGGCCGAGGCGCTGGTGTTGCCGGTGGACGCACAGATGACGGCCTTGGCACCGCTGCGGGCGGCCACGGAGATGGCGGTGGTCATCCCGCGGTCCTTGAACGAGCCGGTCGGGTTGAGCCCCTCGAACTTCAGCCACACCTCGGCGCCGACGAGTGACGAGAGGTGCTCGGCGGGGATGAGCGGCGTGCCGCCCTCGAGCAGGGTGATGACGGGGGCGCCGGCCAGCGACGGCAGCCGGTCGGCGTACTCGCGGATGACCCCGCGCCACTGGTGAACCACGTCAGGATCCCTCCACCCGCATCACGGAGTCGACGCCCCGGACGATCGACATCGCGGCGAGCGCCTCGACGGTGGCCGACAGCGCGGAGTCGGGCGCCCGGTGCGTGACGACGACGAGGTTCGCCCCGCCCTCGCGCGAGCCGTCGGCGCTGGGGGGCACGATCTGCTGGCGCACCGTCTCGATCGAGACGTCGTGCTCGGCGAAGGCGGTGGCCACCTGCGCCAGCACGCCGGGCCGGTCGGCCACGTCGAGGCTGATGTGGTACCTCGTCATCGCCATCCCCATCGGCAGGATCGGCAGGTCGGCGTAGGCGCTCTCGCCCGGGCCGCGGCCGCCGCCCACCCGGTACCGGGCCACGGCGACCACGTCGCCCAGCACCGCGGAGGCCGTGGGATCGCCACCCGCGCCCCGTCCGTAGAACATCAGCTGCCCCGCCGCGTCGGCCTCCACGAAGACCGCGTTGAAGGCCTCCCGGACGCCGGCCAGAGGGTGCGACCGCGGGATCATCGCGGGGTGCACCCGCACGGACACCCCGTCGTCGGTGCGCTCGCAGATGGCGAGCAGCTTGACGACACAGTCCATCTCGCGCGCGGCGGCGATGTCGGCCGCGGTGACCTCGGTGATCCCCTCACGGTGCACGTCGGCCCCGGAGACACGGGTGTGGAACGCGAGGGAGGCGAGGATGGCCGCCTTGGCCGCCGCGTCGAAGCCCTCGACGTCGGCGGTGGGGTCGGCCTCCGCATACCCCAGCGCCTGGGCCTGCTCCACCGCGTCGTTGAAGCCGGCGCCGGTGCTGTCCATCTTGTCGAGCACGTAGTTGGTGGTGCCGTTGACGATGCCGAGCACGCGGCGGACGTCGTCGCCGGCGAGCGACTCCCGCAGCGGCCGCAGCAGCGGGATCGCCCCGGCCACCGCGGCCTCGTAGTAGAGGTCGACCCCCGCCTCCATCGCCGCGGCGTAGAGAGTGGGCCCGTCCTGGGCGAGCAGCGCCTTGTTGGCGGTGACGACCGAGGCGCCGTGCTCCATGGCCCGCAGGATGAGGGCGCGGGCCGGCTCGATGCCGCCGATGACCTCGACGACGACGTCGGCGCGAGTGACGAGCTCCTCGGCGTCGGTCGTGAACAGGGCGGGGTCGACCCCGATGTCGCTGCGGTCGCGTCCGGACCGGCGGACCGCGATGCCGACGATGTCGAGCGGCCGCCCGACCCGGGCGGCGAGGTCCTCACGGTGCTGGGTCAGCAGCCGGGCCACCGCGGACCCCACGACACCACAGCCGAGCAGCGCCACCCGCAGCGGTGCCGGAGGGCTCTGATGGGGCTGGGCAGCGGTCACGGCGTCGATCCTCCCCCGGCGACGCCGCGCGGACGGCCGGAGTTCCGCGATCCGGACCTCACGAGACGTCCAGGGCGAGCAGGTCGTCGATGCTCTCGCGGCGCACGATGACCCGCGCCACCCCGTCGCGCACGGCGACGACCGGCGGCCGGGGGGTGTGGTTGTACTGGCTGGCCAGCGAGCGGCAGTAGGCGCCGGTGCCCGGCACGGCCAGGAGGTCTCCCGGCCCGACGTCGGCGGGGAGGAACTCGTCCATGACGACGATGTCTCCGCTCTCGCAGTGCTTGCCGACCACCCGGGTCAGCCGTGGCGGCGCGCTGCTGGCCCGACCGGCCAGGGTGCACGAGAAGTTGGCGCCGTAGAGGGCGGTGCGGATGTTGTCGCTCATCCCGCCGTCGACCGACACGTAGGCGCGGGAGGCGCCACCGTCGAGGCCGACCACCTTGACCGTGCCGACCTCGTAGAGCGTGAAGGCGCTCGGACCGGCGATGGCCCGCCCCGGCTCGACCGAGATCCGCGGGACCGCGACCCCGCTCGCCCGGCACTCCCGCTCGACGATCTCGGCCATGCCCGCCGCGAGGTTCTTCGGTGGGAGGGGGTCGTGCTCGGTCGTGTAGGCGATGCCGAAGCCCCCGCCGAGGTCGAGCTCCGGCAGCTCCACCCCGTGGGCGGCCGCGATCTCCGCGTGGAGGCCCAGCACCCGCCGGGCCGACACCTCGAAGCCGGAGGTGTCGAAGATCTGCGACCCGATGTGGCTGTGCAGCCCGATCAGCTCCAGCCGCGGAGCCAGGGCGAGGATGCGCGCGGCCGCCTCGGCGGCGGCCCCGCCGCTCAGGGAGAACCCGAACTTCTGGTCCTCGTGCGCGGTGGCGATGAACTCGTGGGTATGCGCCTCGACCCCGACGGTGACCCGCACCATGACGCGGGCCGTCGTGTCCAGGCGCTCGGCCACCGCAGCGATCCGGTCGATCTCGTCGAACGAGTCGACGATGATCCGGCCCACGCTGTAGCGGAGCGCCGTCTCCAGCTCGGCCACCGACTTGTTGTTGCCGTGCATCCCGATCCGCGCGCCGGGCATACCTGCCCGCATCGCGACCGCGAGCTCTCCGCCCGTGCAGACGTCGAGGCCGAGGCCCTCGTCCTCGACCCAGCGGGCCACCTCGGTGCAGAGGAACGCCTTGCCGGCGTAGTAGACGTCGGCGCCGCCGCTCAGGTCGCGGAAGACCTCGGCGTAGGTGTCGCGGAAGTCGGCCGCGCGGGCCCGGAAGTCGGCTTCGTCGACCACGTAGGCGGGGGTGCCGAACTCGCGCGCGAGGTCAAGCACGGAGACGCCACCCACGGTGAGGGTGCCGTCGCCGGCGCGCCCCACGGACGAGGCCCACAGCCCCGGGACGAGGGCGTTGACGTCGCGCGGCACCGAGAGCCACGCAGGGCTGCCGTAACCGTCGGCGTGGAGCGCCCCGGCCTCGTGTGCACGCATACCCCCAGCCTAGGGCGGCGGCGTCGGACGCCCCGACGCCGCGAAGCCGGCCACGATCTCCACCAGCTCCTCGGGCTCGAACGGCTTGGCCACGAAGGCGTCCACCCCCGCCGCGACCGAGCGCTCCAGCTCGTGCTGCTGGAGGGCGGCGGTGACCATGACGACGGGCAGGCTCTGGAGGTCGGGGTCGGCGCGGATCTCCGCGATGGCCCCCCAGCCGTCCATGGGCCGCATCTGGGCGTCGAGGATGAGCACGGCCGGGGGTCGCTTGCGATGCCGGCGCAGCAGCGTCAGCGCTGCCTCGCCGTCGGCGGCCTCGAGCACCTCGAAGCCCTCCAGCTCGAGGTTGATGCGGATCAGCAGCCGGATCGAGACGGTGTCGTCGCAGACCAGCACCCAGCCCGGGCTGCTCGCGCTCGACGCCGACGGCGCCGAGGGGGCGCCGTCTCCCGGTTCCATGGATCGAACCCTAGGCTGCTAACCTCGCCGGGCACGACGAGGCGGTATGCCGCGGCGCGCGGTCGGACCCAGACGGACCCAGACTGACTCAGACTGGCTCTGCCGAGGTCCCGGCCCCCGTAGCTCAGGGGATAGAGCGCCGCCCTCCGGAGGCGGAAGCGCAGGTTCGAATCCTGCCGGGGGCACCATGCCGGTCGCCTGAGGCGCCGGGTGGCCTCAGGCGTCGAGGAACGCCAGCGTCGCGGCCGCGAAGAGCGGCGAGTGGGCGATGGAGTAGTGCGTCACCCCGGGCAGGATCGCCAGGGCGTGGCCGCCGTCCGGCCGGCCCTCACCCATCCAGCCGCCGTCGCGCTGTCCGCCGCCCAGGAGGGTGAACACCTCGACGTAGTGGCTGGGCGGCGCCATGTCGGCGTCGCCCGCCATGACGAGGGTGGGGACCTGCAGGCCGCGCACGTCGTCGGCGAAGTCGAAGTCCTGCTTCATCGACGTCCCGATCTTGTCGAGCAGGGGGCCGAAGTCCTCCGGGCGGGGCGCCACGCGCACGTAGTCCTCGTACAGCGGGGTCGAGCGCATGAACTCGATCGCCGCCCCGCTCACCTGCTCCTGCTGGGCGAGCATCTCGGGGTAGATCGCGTCGCGGCGGATGTTGGCCGAGACGACCACGGCCCTACGGAACGTGTCGGGGTGGCGCACGGCGGTCTGGAGGGCGACGCCACCGCCGAGGGAGTAGCCGACCACGTCCGGACGGTCGAGGCCGAGCTCGTCGACGAGGGCAGCGATGTCGTCGGCCATGAGGCGGACGTCGATCGGCCGGTCGATGTCCGCCGTGCGCCCATGGCCCTGGAGGTCGACCAGCACGACCTGATGGTCGGCGGACAAGGCCGGCAGCACGGGCGCGAAGACCTCCCCCGAGACGAGCCCACCGTGCAGGAGGACCATCGGCCGGCCGGACCCGTGGATCTCGTAGTAGAGACGGAGGCCGTTGACGTCGGCGTACTGGCCGGAGCCGTGCGGGTCGTGGGCGGAGTGGGTGGTGCTCGTCATGTCGGTGCTCGCTCTCGGATGGTCGTCGACCTCGGCGGCTCGGGCGGCCACACCAGCTCAGACGACCCGACGGCGCCGAAGTCATCGGGGCGTTCGGAGAAGCCTGGCGCACCCGCAGGCAAGTTGATGTGCCCGATGCGGGCCCGTTAGTGTTCGCGAACTATGGGTAGGGCCGGCGACTCCGAGCCGTCGCTGCGCGTCTCCGACTATCACCGTGAGGTCGACGCCGCGGTCGCGGCCATGAACGCGTCCCTCGCGAGCGACGGCGACATCTCCACCGCTCTGGCCCATCTCGACGCCGGGCTCCAGGGGCCGTGCGCCCGTCAGGTCGTCGACCGCCTCCCCTACGGCCGCGACGCCCTGCTGGCCGCCGCCCGCCAGGAGCTCGTCGACCCCAAGCTGCGGCTGCCCTCCAACGCCCAGAGCCGCGCCGGACTCGTCCGCATCCTCCTGCTGCACCAGGTGGACGTCATGTGGTGGTCGCACGTCACGCCCTACGCCGACCAGGCGGCCGTCGACGCCGCGCCCGAGCTGCTGTCCCTGACGGCGCTGCAGAAGGCCGGACGGCTGAGGTTCCGGTTCGCGGTGCAGCCGGAGGGGCTGGTCGGTCGGGGACGCGACTACGCCCTGCGCCGGGTGGCCCCCCGTCGGCGCCCCCGGGTCTCCGGTATGAAGTTCCTCGTCGCCCGGGCCGAGATCGTGGCCGTCCTCAACGAGATCGCCGAGTCCCTCGTGATGAAGGCCCCCGTCGACACGCCGCCGCTCTGGGTCAACAGCACCGTGCGCAGCATCGAGCACCAGAAGCATCTCAGCAGCCTCGGCTACTCGGCCCTGCTGCCCAGCTCGCACTGCCTCGGCTACGGGGTCGACGTGGAGATGGCGTGGTTCCGCACGTTCGGTGCCGGGGACGTCCTGCGCGACATCCTCTTCGACTACCGTGACCGCGACGTCCTCAACGTCATCGACGAGGGCCAGGCGTGGCACCTCTGCCTCAACCCCGACCACGTGCCGGCCTACGCAGTGAGCGAGTGACCTAGTCGATGTGCGGCATTGCCCTTCTGGTCGGTCCCGGCGCGCGCGCCCAGTACGCGTCGTTCGCGGCCATGCTGGCGACGGTGGCGCCCCGCGGCGAGGTCGAGGAGACCCTCGCCGACGACGACGCGCTCCTCGGCACCCACCGGCTGCGCATCGTCGACCGCGACCATGCGGTGCAGCCGTGGCGCTCGGCCGACGAGCGGTGGGCGCTCTCCTACAACGGCGAGGTGTTCAACTTCGCGACGCTGCGCCGTCAGCTGGTCGACGAGGGTCACGACCTGCGGTCGCACAGCGACACCGAGGTCGTGCTCGAGAGCGTCCTCGCCTGGGGTGAGGACGCCCTGCTGCGCTTCCGGGGCGAGTTCGCCTTCGGTCTCGTCGACCGGCATACGCGACGGGTGTTCCTCGCGCGCGACCCGGCCGGGGTGAAGCCGCTCTACTGGGCCCGGTCGGGCGGTCTCCTGGCCGTCGCCTCCGAGGTCAAGTCGCTCGTGAGCGGGATCGGGCCGGGCGTCACCGTGCACGAGGTCCCGCCGGGCCACTGCGGCTGGGCCGAGCCCGGCGAGGACCCGGTGTTCCACCCCTACGTCGACCTTCTCCAGCTCGGCGAGGGCCTGCCGATGGTCGAGGACCTCGGCGAGGCCACCGACCTCGTGCGCCGCACCTACCGCGAGGCGGTGCGGACGCGGGTCGACACCGACCTGCCCGTGGGTGTGGTGCTCTCCGGGGGGCTGGACAGCTCGCTCGCCCTCATCCACGTACGCGAGATGCACCCCGACTGCGTGGCGTTCACGGTCGGCACCGAGGGGAGCGAGGACCTCGCGTATGCGCGTCGCCTCACCGCCGACCTCGGCGTACCGCACGAGGTGGTCACCCTCCGCCCCCGCGACATCGGTCTCGCCGACGTCCGGGAGGCGATCCGGGTCAGCGAGGCCACCGAGTACGGCGACGTCATCAACTCCGTCGTGTCGATGCGGCTGTTCGAGCGGGTGCACCAGAGCGGCATCAAGGTCGTCCTGACCGGCGACGGCTCCGACGAGCTGTTCGGCGGCTACGACATGTACCGCGACATCGCCCCGGAGCAGTCGAGATCGTTGTTCCGGCACAAGATCCGCCACCTCAGTCGCACCGAGCTGCAGCGGGTCGACCGCACGAGCATGGGCAACGGCGTGGAGGCGCGGGTGCCCTACCTCGACCTCGACATGCTGTCGATGGCCATGCGGATCCCCGACTCGATGAAGCAGCGCGACGGCTACGAGAAGTGGATCCTGCGGCACGCGTTCGCCGACGTGCTGCCCGACTACATCCGCGAGCGGCACAAGAACCCCATGTCGCACTCCAGCGGCCTGCACGAGCGGATCCGGCTCTACCAGCCACTGTTCGCCGGCATCTACCGCTCCTACGGGTACGACGCCCTGGGGCCGATGCGGCGCGACTTCTGGCGCACCCTGCAGGAGTCGGACCACGACCTCGAGCGCGCGCTCGTCGACGCCGAGTCGGCCCGCGACTTCACGCCGGCGGAGCATGCCCGGGACTTCGCGGGAGCGGTGAAGTGGAACGTGATCGGCGGCGTCCGGGCGGCCCGGAGCCGGCTGTCGCGGCGCGGATGACCGAGGCGCGGTCCACGCTCTCGGTCCGCGGCATCCCGACCGCCGACCACCTGGCCTACCTCCGTAGGCCCGATGCCCCCGCGGGCGCCTCGTTCATGCAGTGCCCGTCGTGGTCGGGGATGCGACCGGGCTGGCGGGCGGAGAGCATCGGCTGGTTCGCCGGCTCCGAGCTGGTCGGGGTCGGGCTGGTGTCCTACCGTGACGTCCCGCTCATGGGTGCTCTGGCCTACCTCGCCGAGGGTCCGGTCGTCGACTGGGCGGCCCTCGGGACCGAGGCGATCACGAGTGCGCTGCTCGAGTTCCTACGCCACGGGCGGGTGTTCACGATGCGGATGACTCCGGCGGTCGTCCTTCGCCGGTGGGGGGTCGGCACGCTGCGGGCCGCGGTCCGCAGCGGTGGGGGTGGGCGGTTGCGCGACCTCCCGCCCGACGTCGTCGACGCGTCGGCGCGGCGCCTCGTCGACGACCTGCGCGGTTCCGGCTGGACGCAGTACGAGGCACCGGCCGCCGGTTTCGGGGGGCGGATGCACCCCCGCTACCGGTCGCACGTGCCGCTGGCGAGTGACGCGGACCCCCGTGAGCGGCTCGACTCCTCGTGGCGACGCAACCTGCGCCGCGCCGACGCCAGTGGCGTCACGGTGCGCACGGGTGGCATCGACGACCTGCCGGCGTTCCACCGCGTCTACGTCGAGACGGCGCACCGCGACGGGTTCCCGCCCCTGCCGGTCGACTACTTCGAGCGGATGATGCGCGACCTCGCGGCCGAGCAGCCCGACCGGGTCGCCCTGTACCTGGCCGAGCGGGACGGCCAGGTGCACGCGGGAGCGCTGGCGACCCGGGTGGGCACCGAGGTCTCCTACGTCTACGGCGCCTCGTCGGGCGCGGGGCAGAGCTGGCGGCCCAGCAACGCGATGCAGTGGCGGATGCTCTCCGACGCCCACGAGGGCGGCGCCACCGTCTACGACCTGCGGGGCATCTCCGACACGCTCGACCCCGACGACCCGCTCTTCGGGCTCCTCCGCTTCAAGCTCGGCCTGGGCGGCGAGGCCGTGGAGCTCGCCGGTGAGTGGGACTACGCCCTGCGCCCCCTGCGCCACCGAGCGGTCGACGCCTACCTCGCGCGTCGCGCCTGACCCCAGGAGTCCTCGTGCCCCCTCCCCCGTCACCGTCCCCGGCAGCGCCTCCCTCCATGCGTACGGCCGTCGTCACCGGCGGCGCCAGCGGCATCGGGGCGGCCACCGCGCTCCGGCTGGCCGCCGCCGGACGGCCGGTGGCGGTCGTCGACCTCGACCCGGCGGGCGAGAGCGTGGCTGCGCAGATCCGGGACACCGGTGGCTCGGCCGTCGCCTACCGGGCCGACGTCTCCGACGAGGCCTTCTGGGCCGAGCTGCCCGGCCTCGTCCACGACGCGCTGGGCCCGGTCGGGGCGCTCGTCAGCAACGCCTACGCGACCGAGGTGCGCGAGCTGGCGACGATGTCGCTGGCGTCCTGGGAACACCAGCTGGCCGTCAACGTCGGAGGGGCCTTCCTCGCCGCCCGGGCCCTCCTGCCCGACCTACGCACCGGTGACGGACGGGCCGAGGGCAGCATCGTGTTCGTGTCGTCCGTGCATGCCCGGGTGGGGATGCCCGGCCGTCCGGGGTATGCCGCGGGCAAGGGCGCGCTGGTGGCGCTCACCCACCAGCTGGCCGTGGAGTACGGCCCGGAGGTGCGCGTCAACGTCGTCCTGCCCGGACCGATCCTCACGCCCGCCTGGGCCACCGCGACGGTCGAGGACCGCGCGCTGAGCGCGACCGCGACGGCCGCCGCCCGGCTCGGCTCACCCGACGAGGTCGCCGCCGTCATCGCGTTCCTCTGCTCCGCGGACGCCTCCTACGTCACGGGCGCGGAGATCCCCGTGGACGGCGGCTGGCTGGTCAAGAAGGACTCCCACTAGGTAGTCGGTCACGCGCTGGGGCTGCGCGAGGGGCAGCAGGTGGCCACCCGGGACGACGTCCGCCTCCACACCCAGCCGGTCCCGAGCCACCCGGCGCTGCAGACCCGCCGGGAAGAACCGGTCGTCCGCACCGGCCAGGACGCGGATCCTGATGTCCGGCCAGGACGTGAACGCGCAGACCGAGTCGAAGGCGATGTCGGCCTCGGCGCGCTGGAACGCCTCACCCTCGGCCGCGACCTCCGGGTCGATGTCGTGCAGGAAGTAGGTGGCCAGGTCGAAGGGTCCGTACCCACCCGCGGCCGCCGCCTCCTCCCGAGCCTCCATCGCCCCCGTGTGGGCCCACCAGTCACGGGCCCTCTCACCCGGTTCGGGGATCATCGCGTTCACGAGCACGAGCCCGCGGACCGGGACCTGCTCGCACACCAGCGGGGCGGTGAAGCCTCCGAGCGACCCCGCGACGAGCACGACATCCGGTCGCGCGCCGATGGCCTCGACCACCAGCTCGGCGTAGCGCGGCAGCCCGGCGGACTCGTCGTCGCCGGGCAGGTCGACCGCGACCGCGTCGTGGCCGGCCCCGACCAGCTGTCTGATCACGCGGGACCAGACCCACGGCGACCCGCCGGCACCGGGAACCAGGACGAAGGCGGCCATGCTCGACCGTATCCGGGTCGACGACGTTCCCTGCCTCCCCCACGAGGACAGGTCTGCGTCGGCCATGAATGCAGTCCACCGGTTTGGCCCGTTCCAACCGGTCCCCTGCGCCGGGTGTGCAACGGTGGCCGCTCGGGAGATCACGGTCAGCGCCGACGCGCACTGGCCCCCGCTGAGGAGCCCACCATGGCCGATGGCCTGTCCCGACGCTCGGTCCTGCACGGCTTGGGCGCGTCGGCCGTGGCGGCCGGGTCCCTGCCCTGGGGAGCCGCCCCGGCCTCGGCGTCCTCGGCAGCACCCGCGAAGCGCGCCGACCCGGCCACCGACTGGGCGGGCTACGGCCAGGCGCTCGGCTCGGCGTTCGACCGGATGCAGAACGTCGGCGGCGCCGTCGCCGTCGTCAGCGCCGACCGGGTGCTGCACACGTCGACCTACGGCGTGCGCGGTGTCAAGGACCGCAAGCCGGTCACGGCGGACACCGCCTTCCGGGTGGGGTCGACGACCAAGTCGATGACGGCGGCCCTGGTCGCGACCTACGTCGACGACGGGACGTTGGGCTGGGACCAGAAGGTGGTCGACGCGTGGTCCGGGTTCCGGGCCCCCACGGCCGAGCTGACCCGGAGCCTGCGGGTGCGTGACCTGCTCGGCATGGGGTCGGGGGTCGGTGAGCCGGACCGGATGAAGCCTGGGCTGCACTTCGACAGCGTGACCGCGGCTCAGCTCCTGCAGTCCGCGGTCAACCTCCCCGTGGTCGCGTCACGGGTGGACCAGACGTTCTCCTACGCCAACACCATCCAGACCGTGGGCGGGTACCTGCCGCTGCTGGCCACCGGCGTGGCTCCCGCGGACCTGGCACCGGCGTGGGCGGCCGCCGTCCACGACCGTGTGTTCGGCCCAACCGGGATGACCGGCGCCCGGATCGGCAGCGACCCCCGGGGCCTGGTCGACGACTACGCCACCGGCAACGGGTTCGACCTGCGCCCCAGGGCGGCGGCCATGCCGTTCGCCGCGATCGGCGCCTACGCACCGTCGGGTGGCACCTTGGCCAGCGTCTCCGACATGGCAACCTGGGTACGCCTGCAGCTGCGTCGCGGCCGCTCGGTCACCGGTCGGCAGGTGGTGTCCGCGACGAACCTCGCCGAGTGCTACCGCGCCCACGTCGCCGTGCCCGCGAGCGGCGGCGCCCTGCCCGGTGGGGCCAGCTCGGGGTACGGGATGGGCTGGTGGCACGACACGTTCCCCGACGGTCTGCAGGTCGTGTTCCACACCGGCGCCTTCGACGGCTTCAGCAGCATGATGGCCTTCTTCCCCGACCACGACCTGGGTCTCGTCGCCCTGAACGCCATGAACCCGTCAGCCGACCTCTGGACCACCTACGCACTGATCCTGCTGCTGAGCCGGCGCTTCGCCGGCAACCCAGACCTGCCGGAGCAGGTCGTGGCGGCGAGCGCCGACCGGCTGGCCCACCTCGCCGATCTCGGCCGGCAGTCGACGGCGGTCGACCTGAAGCGACTCGAGCCGTATCTCGGCCACTACGAGGGCGGTTGGTCCGTGGTGCGCGAGGGGCGGGAGCTCCAGATGCGGATCGGGCCCCGCGTCATCCCGCTCCAGGTCAGGCCCGACGGCAGCTACGTCATGGCCGGCGGAACCCTCGTCGGCGAGACGGTCCGCCTGACGACGGAGGCGGACGGCACACCGCACCTCGAGCTCGTCGGCGTCGAGACCGTCCGCCGCACCACCGGGCTGTGAGCGACGCGGGCGCGCCCGGAGGCAGGCCCACGGTCACGACCCGTCAGAGCTTGCCGGCCAGCCATACCAGCTGGTCGCGCACGTGGTGGGCCCCGCCGCCCTCGTGCCCGTTGTAGGCGTACTCGCGGATCGCGGCCTCTCCCCCCCAGGCGTTATAGGTCGCATACCCGGTCGAGGGCGGGCAGACGGTGTCCTGGAGGGCGACGGAGAACAGCGCCGGCGCGGTGGCCCGGCCGGCGAGGTGCACGCCGTCGAAGAAGCCGAGGGTCGTCAGCGCGGTCTGCGTGTCGTCGCGGTGCACGGCAAGGTAGCCCTGGATCTCCAGGTAGGGCCCGCTCGACGCCAGCCAGGTGCCGCGGGCCATGTCGCAGAGGAACGGCACGTCGACCAGCGCGGCACGCACCCCGCCGGCGAGACCGGCGGCCGCGGCCGCGAGGCCGCCCCCCTGGCTCGCGCCGGCGACGACGACGCGCCCGGCGTCCACCTGCTCGAAGCCGCGGGCCGCGTCGACGGCGCGCACGGCGTCGGTGACGAGGCGGCGGAAGTAGTACTCGCGGGGGTCGAGGATGCCGCGGGTCATCATCCCGGGGAAGGCCGGACCGCTCCCGGCCGGGTCGGGCGTCACGCCGGAGCTCGCACGCGAGCCCTGCCCGCGGGAGTCCATGACCAGGTGGGCGTAGCCGGCCAGGGCCCACGTGACGTTCTCGTGCGGCAGCCCCCGCCCGCCGCTGTAGCCGATGTACTGGACCACGCACGGCAGCGGCTCGGTGCTCCCCGCCGGTACGTGGAGCCACGCGGCAACCGGCTGGCCGCCCCACCCGGGGAACCGCACGTCGTAGGTGTCGAGGAGGGCCATCCCCGTCTCCATCCGCACGGCTGACACCGGCGCGCCCACGGCACGCGCGTCGCCGAGCGTCGACTGCCAGAAGCGGTCCAGCCCCTCGGGTTCGACCGCCTCGGAACGGTACTCGCGCAGCTGGTCGAGAGGGAGGTCCGCGTAGGTCATGGGGTCAGCCTGCCAGAACGACCGTCTCGCTCACGTCGGCGTAACGGCCTCGGGGCGGGCGCCGATGGAACAGCCGTCGTGGCGTCGTCCGGACCCCCGAGCGGGCGGCGCCACGGCCTCAGCGGGCGCGTGACGCGCCCCGGTGACGCACCGCCCATCGTTCGTAGCGCTCGAGCACGAGCAGGGCAGGGATCGCGGCGGCGGGGCCGAACAGCGCGAGGTAGATCACCGGTATAGACCTTCGTTCGGATGGGACGTACCCCCGAGGTACGTCATCCGGGATACCCCCTCCTCGCGATCCGAACCGGCTGGAGGCGACGGCGTGCTCGACCGGGCGCGACAGGAAGGCCCCGACCGGGCGGACGGGGCCTTCCTGTGGTCCGTTCGGTGCTCGCTCAGCCCAGCGCAGGGACGGGCTGACGCGCCCCGAGGCGGACCTCCTGCTCAGCGGGAACCCGACGCAGGTGGCGCCATCCGAGGAGCGTGAGCACGGCCATCGCCAGCGCACCGACGGCCGAGGCGATGGCCGCGTAGATGGCGATGGCGCCGAGGGTGCCGAAGGCGTAGGCGTTGAGCAGCAGGCCCCGCAGCGAGTCGCCCATGAACAGGGTCTGACGCAGGTCGGCGGCCGTCTTCACCGCAGCCGGGTCCGCGTTCGGGTCCTTGGTCAGCGCGGTGTACGCGGACGAGACCTCACCGTAGGTCTTGCCCTGCGACGCGGCGTTCATGTGGACCTTGATGAAGTGGTCTGCGTACGCCTGCGCCTGCGCGCCCGTGGTCATCGGCTGACCCGCGTACTGCTCCAGGTACGGCTTGATCTGCGGGTCCGCGATCGCCGCCCCGGCCGGCATCGTGATCCGCTGGTCGGCCAGCTGCTGCGCGACCGTGTTGTTGGCGAAGCTCCCCGCCCACAGCAGCAGCCCCGAGGCCACCAGAAGGACTGCGGTGACCACCGCGCCGGCGATGGACAGTAGTGCGTCGAGAGTGCTGCGTCGCATGGTTCCTGCTCCTGCTCTTTTGCTTGGTCCCGAGGACCGTCCTCGGATCGTCGTGTCTTCTTTGACGCTTCGATCCTGTCGATAGGCAGGGGCAGGCATCCGGGACCTATGTCCCGGCCGTGGTGTGACGTGAGTCGCAGCACGCTGTCGTCCGCAGCGCAGGGGGGCCCGCGGCTAGCGCTGGCTGGCGTCCGAGACCTCGCCGACGAGCTCCTCGAGCACGTCCTCGAGGAAGACGACCCCGCTCACCCGGCCGTCCTGGTCGACGACCCGGGCCAGGTGGGCGCCGGTGCGCTGCATCGTGCCGAGCACGTCGTCGACGTCGTCCTGCGGACCCACCGTGGCCAGCCGGCGTACGCGCTTGAGCGGGATGGGCTCGACGAGGCGCTCGTCGTCGGCGTAGAGGATGTCCTTGAGGTGCAGATAGCCCGCGACCTCGCCGTCGGCCCCCCGGAAGGGGAACCGCGAGAAGCCGTGCCGGGCGACGAGCCGCTCGATGTCGGCCGGCGTGGCCCCGAGCGAGACGGTGACCAGGTCGTCGACCGGCACCGCCACCTGCGACGCCACCTTGTCGCTGAAGTCCAGCGCGCTGCGCACCAGACCCTCACGCTCCTGCTCGATGAGCCCCTCGGCGTGGCTTTCGGCGACGATGTGCGCGACCTCCTCCGCGGTGAAGGCGCTCGTGATCTCGTCGCGGGGCTCGACCCGGAAGACGAGGCGTACCAGGCCTTTGGCGATCCACTCCATCACGCTCACGAGGTAGCGCAGACCCCGTGCGGTGAACAGCAGCGGGGGCACGAGGAGCAGTGCCGCCCGGTCGGGGCCGGCGATGGCGAGGTTCTTGGGGATCATCTCCCCGATGACGACGTGGAAGTAGACGACGACGAGCAGGGCGATGACGAGCGCGATCGGCCCCAGCCAGGCCTCGTCGACCCACTGGTCGAGGTGCCAGGCGTGGAACTGGTTCTCGAAGATCTCGTGCAGCGCGGCCTCGGCCAGCGCGCCGAGACCGACCGAGCAGATGGTGATGCCCAGCTGCGCCGTCGCGAGCATCGACCCCATGTGCTCGAGGGCCTCGAGGCTGAGCCGGGCCCGTCTGCTGCCCGCTGCCGCCATGGGCTCGAGCGACGAGCGACGGGCGGCCATGGCGGCGAACTCGGCGCCGACGAAGAAGGCGTTGACGAGCAGGAGCAGCACCGAGACCCAGATGGCGATCGCGTGGTTCACGGTGTCGCCTCCTCGGCCGGTCGGTCCGCGCCGTCCCCGGTCGGTGTCAGTCGCAGCCGGTCGACCCGACGTCCGTCCATCCGGGCCACGCGCACGGCCCAGCCGGGCACCGCGACCTCGTCGCCCGTCTCCGGTATGCGTCCGAGCACGGCCATGACGAACCCGCCGACGGTCTCGTAGGTCGGGCCGTCGGGCACCAGCGCGCCCAGCTGGTCGCGCAGCTGGTCGGGCCGCCAGAGCCCGGGGACGAGCCACGACCCGTCGGCCATCCGCTGCCAGTCGCTCTGGGAGCGGTCGTGCTCGTCGCTCACCTCGCCGACGATCTCCTCGACGACGTCCTCGAGGGTGACCACACCCGACGTGCCGCCGTACTCGTCGACGACGACGACCATCTGCAGCCCGGCGGCACGCAGCTGCAGCAGCAGCGGGTCGAGCCGGATAGTCTCGGGCACGAGGACGGGCGGCACCATGAGCGCGCTCACCGGCACGTCGGCCCGGCGCTCGTGCGGCACGGCGATCGCCCGCTTGACGTGGACCAGCCCGTCGATGTCGTCCCAGTCGTCGCCGACGACGGGGAAGCGCGAGTGGCCGGTCTGGCGGGCGAGCCGGATGACGTCCTCGGCCCGGGCCGTGCGCTCGATCCCGCTGCAGCGCATCCGGGGGGTCATCACGTCGGAGGCGGTGCGCTCGCCGAAGTCGAGGGAGCGGGTGAGCATCCGCGCCGTGCCCACCTCGAGGGTCCCCTGCTCGGCCGACCGGCGCACGAGGCTGGCCAGCTCCTGCGGGGTGCGGGCGCTGGACAGCTCCTCCTGCGGGGTGATGCCCATGGCCCGCAGGGCGCCGTTCGCCGACCCGTTGAGGATCGCGATGAGGGGCCGGACGACGGTCGCGAACCCGCGCACCGGACCCGCGACCGCCTTGGCGGCGCCGAGCGGGGCGCTGATGCCGAGGAACTGCGGCATCAGCTCGCCGAAGACCATGGAGAACACCGTGACGACCAACAGCGCCAGGGCGGTGGAGACCGACGTCGCGGCCCCTTCCGAGAGGCCTGCGGAGGTCAGCGGACCGACGAGCAGCGAGCCGATGGACGGCTCGGCCAGGTAGCCCACCGCCAGCGTCGTCAGGGTGATGCCCACCTGGGCGGCCGACAGCTGCGTCGACAGCTGGCGCAGCGAGCGGAGCACCGACGCCGCCCGCTCGTCGCCCTCGTCGACGGCCTGCTGCACGCTGGGCCGGTCGAGGGCCACGAGGGAGAACTCGGCGGTGACGAACAGGGCGGTCCCGGCGGTCAGCGCCACGGCCGCGAGGACGAGCAGCCAGGCGGTCATAGTGCGCCCCATCCTAGGTCGACCCCGACCCAGGACCTCCGGATCCACCCTGAGGCGACCCTGGTTGCACCCCGAACCGCGCTGAAACCGCCTGACATGGTCGTCGCGGGACGCCCGGCGCTGGTTTGATCGTCGTATGAGACATCTCGGGGACGACCAGTGAGCGCGGCGGCGCCGGCGGCGGTGCGCACCCAGGGGGCCCGCATCGAGGTCCGCGGCCTGACCAAGCAGTTCGGCGACTTCACCGCGGTGCACGAGCTCGACTTCGCCGTCGAGCCCGGCCGCATCACCGGCTTCCTCGGCCCCAACGGCGCCGGGAAGACGACCACCCTGCGGATGCTCCTCGGCCTGGTCCGGCCGACGGCGGGCACCGCGACCATCGGGGGCGTGGCCTACCACGACATCCGCAGCCCGCTGCGGGAGGTGGGGTCGGCCCTGGAGTCCACGAACTTCCACCCCGGGCGTAGCGGCCGTGACCACCTGCGGGTGCTGGCCTCCACCTCTGGCATCCCCGACCGGCGGGTCGACGAGCTCCTCGAGCTGGTCGGCATACCGGCGGCGGCCCGCAAGCGCGCCGGCGGTTACTCCATGGGTATGCGTCAGCGGCTCGGGCTCGCCGCCGCCCTGCTCGGGGACCCCCGGGCGGTGATCCTCGACGAGCCGGCCAACGGCCTCGACCCCGAGGGCATCCGCTGGCTGCGCGGCTTCCTGCGCCACCTGTCGAGCGAGGGCAAGACCGTGCTCATCTCCAGCCACCTGCTGCAGGAGGTGGCGCAGACCGTGGACGACGTCGTCATCATCGCCAACGGTCGCAGCGTCGCCCAGGGCCCCATCACGGACCTGCAGGGCGAGCCGGCGGTGCTCGTGCGCACGCCCCGCCGCGACGAGCTCTCCAGTGCCCTCGTCGCCGGCGGGATGGTGTCCGAGGCCGACGGGGCGGACGGGTTGCGGATCCTGACGCCCGACATGGCCCGGGTCGGTGACATCGCCCTGGGGGCCGGTGTCCCCGTGCACGAGCTGCGCAGCCTCTCGACCGACCTCGAGTCGCTCTACTTCGCCCTCACCACCTCCCCCGAGAACCGCAACCGCAACGAGTCGCCGGTCGACGCCGAAGGAGCCCGGTCATGAGTACCGCCACCGCCACCCGTTCGTCCCGTCGCGAGCCGCACGACGCGCAGGGCCTCGGGGGGACCGAGGGCGCCGCGAGCCTGCCCCGGGCCGTCCGGGCCGAGCTCCTCAAGTTCTTCACCACCCGCCTGTGGTGGGGCATGGGCATCGCCGTGCTCCTCACGGGAGCCGGGTTCGCCCTGCTGTTCGGGCTGATCTTCACCAGCGACGCCGTGCGCGGGCCCAACGGCCCCACGGTTCCGCTGACCGACCTCGCGCTGGCCCGGCAGGTGTTCACGGGGGGGATCAGCTTCGGCTACCTGCTCACCCTGGCCATCGGGGTCATGACCATCGGTTCCGAGTACCGCCACAAGACCGTCACGTCGACGTTCCTCGCCGTGCCCCGCCGGGTGCGGGTCATGGGGGCCAAGGTCATCTCCCTGCTCATCATCGGCGCCGGCTACGGCGTGCTCTCCCTGATCGGGTCGGTCGTCACTGGAGCCATCGTCCTGAGCGCCCGGGGGCACCAGCCGTTCGCCGACCCGGCCATCTGGCGCACCCTCGCCCTGTCACTGCTTGTCCTCGGCCTCTGGGCCCTCATCGGGCTGGGCGCCGGCATCCTCATCCCCAACCAGGTGGCGGCGCTGCTCATCGCCATCGGGGCGGCCTGGATCATCGAGCCCATCCTCGGCGCCGTCATCGGCCTCACCGACTGGGGCCGCACCATCACGCCCTACCTCCCGAGTCAGGCGACGTCGGCGATGCTCAGCACGTCGGGCGGCGGCTTCGACAACAGCCAGGCCCCCGCACAGCTGGCCTGGTGGGGTGGCGCCCTCGTGCTGGCCGGGTACGCCGCGGTGATGGCCGGGGTCGGCAGCTACCTCACGGTGCGGCGCG
The DNA here is from genome assembly GCA_963752705.1 of uncultured Actinomycetota bacterium. Lineage (GTDB taxonomy): Bacteria > Actinomycetota > Actinomycetes > Actinomycetales > Dermatophilaceae > Lapillicoccus. Next base: position 786,606 of record CAVVZM010000003.1, on the reverse strand, counting down.
ACATCAGCTGACGCGGTGCCCCTCATGCACCGCAGACCCGGCGCGCGGTGCTCACCGGGTCTGCGGTGAGAACGGTGCGGGTCTAGACTGGACGCCTGTGTTCGCGTGGGGGCCAGGCCGACGATCGTGCCTCAGGGGTGCGTTGCCGCTTGTCCGCAGACCACCCGCGCGGCCGTCATCGATGACGTGATTGAAAGAGGCGTTTCTCCCGTGGCTGACCCCCGGACCACCCGGACCGACGACCCGCTGACCGCCTTCGGCCCGAACGAGTGGCTCGTCGACGATCTCTACCAGCAGTACCTCGCGGACAAGAGCTCCGTGGACCCGGGTTGGTGGGAGTTCTTCGCGGACTACACGCCGCAGGACCCGGCCACGCCCGCGCCCCAGCCCGCCACGGCGCCGAGCACCAACGGCGCGTCCGCCGCACCCGCGAAGCCGGCGGCTCCGGTACCGGCGGCCGGCGCCTCCAACGGGGTCGCGGCCACGCCGAAGGCCGCCACGGCCCCCGCCGCGCCTGCTCCGGCGGCGAAGCCCGCCCCCGCTCCCCAGCCGGCGGCCAAGCCCGCCACCAGCACCCCCGAGGCCAAGGCGGCCCCGCCCAAGGAGGGGACGCCTGAGGCCCGCCCGACGCCGCGTGACGTGCCCGCGGTCAAGGGCGTCGACGCCGCCGACCAGGCCCAGGTGTCGCCGCTGCGCGGCCCGGCCGCCCGGGTCGTCACCAACATGGAGTCCTCGCTCCACGTCCCCACCGCGACGAGCGTGCGGGCCGTCCCCGCCAAGCTGCTCATCGACAACCGGGTCGTCATCAACAACCACCTGGCCCGCTCCCGCGGCGGCAAGGTCTCCTTCACCCACCTCATCGGCTACGCGCTCGTCAAGGCGCTGCGCGCGATGCCGGAGATGAACTACGGCTACGCCGAGCGCGACGGCAAGCCCACCCTCGTCAAGCCCGCCCACGTCAACCTCGGCCTCGCCATCGACATGGCCAAGCCCGACGGCACCCGTCAGCTGCTCGTGCCGAGCATCAAGGGCACCGAGGCGATGGACTTCGTCCACTTCTGGAGCGCCTACGAGGACCTCGTCCGCAAGGCCCGCGCCAGCAAGCTCACCGTCGAGGACTTCCAGGGCACGACGATCAGCCTCACCAACCCCGGCACCATCGGCACCGTCCACTCCGTGCCGCGGCTCATGGAGGGCCAGGGCGCCATCATCGGCGTCGGGGCGCTCGAGTACCCCGCCGAGTGGCAGGGCGCGAGCACCGAGACGCTCAACCGCAACGCGGTCAGCAAGATCGTCACGCTGACGAGCACCTACGACCACCGGATCATCCAGGGCGCCCAGTCCGGCGACTTCCTGCGCCTCGTCCACGCGCTGCTGCTCGGCGAGCAGGGCTTCTACGACGAGATCTTCGAGTCGCTGCGCATCCCCTACGAGCCGATCCGCTGGGTGCAGGACGTCAACGCCAGCCACGACGACGACATCAACAAGGTCGCCCGCGTGCAGGAGCTCATCCACGCCTACCGGGTCCGTGGCCACCTCATGGCCGACACCGACCCGCTGGAGTACCGCCAGCGCCGTCACCCCGACCTCGACGTCACCACCCACGGCCTCAGCCTCTGGGACCTCGACCGCTCCTTCGCCACCGGCGGGTTCGGCGGCGAGCCGTTCCTCAAGCTGCGCAAGATCCTCGGCATCCTGCGCGACTCCTACTGCCGCACCGTCGGCATCGAGTACATGCACATCCAGGACCCCGAGCAGCGCGCCTGGATCCAGTCCAAGGTCGAGGTGCCCTACGCGCGCCCGAGCAGCGACGAGCAGATGCGGATCCTGCGCCGGCTCAACGCCGCCGAGGCGTTCGAGACCTTCCTGCAGACCAAGTTCGTCGGCCAGAAGCGCTTCTCCCTCGAGGGCGGCGAGTCGGCCATCGCGCTGCTCGACCGCATCCTGTGCCGCGCGGCAAGCGACGACATGGACGAGGTCTGCATCGGTATGCCGCACCGTGGCCGCCTCAACGTGCTCGCCAACATCGCCGGCAAGTCCTACGGCCAGATCTTCCGCGAGTTCGAGGGCAAGCAGGACCCCAAGTCGGTGCAGGGCTCCGGCGACGTGAAGTACCACCTCGGCACCGAGGGCGTGTTCTCCACCGAGGACGGCTCGACGACCAAGGTCTACCTCGCCGCCAACCCCTCCCACCTCGAGGCCGTCGACCCGGTGCTCGAGGGCATCGCCAGGGCCAAGCAGGACCGGCTCGACCTCGCCGGCGAGGCGTTCACGGTGCTGCCCGTGCTCATGCACGGCGACGCGGCCTTCGCGGGCCAGGGCGTCGTCGCCGAGACCCTCAACCTCTCGCAGCTGCGCGGCTACCGCACCGGCGGCACCATCCACCTCGTCGTCAACAACCAGGTCGGCTTCACGACCTCGCCGTCGGCGTCGCGGTCCTCGGTCTACTCGACCGACGTCGCGCGGATGATCCAGGCGCCGATCTTCCACGTCAACGGCGACGACCCCGAGGCGTGCGTGCGGGTGGCCGAGCTGGCCTACGACTTCCGCCAGACGTTCAACAAGGACGTCGTCATCGACCTCGTCTGCTACCGCCGGCGTGGTCACAACGAGGGCGACGACCCCTCGATGACGCAGCCGCTGATGTACAACCTCATCGAGGCCAAGCGCTCGGTGCGCAAGCTCTACACCGAGGCCCTCATCGGCCGCGGCGACATCACCGGCGAGGAGGCCGAGGCGGCCCTGCGCGACTACCAGCAGCAGCTGGAGCGGGTCTTCCTGGAGACCAAGGAGGCAACCAAGAACCCGCCCACCGCGGCGAGCGCCTCCGCCGACCACCGCAGCCGCGGTCTGGAGAAGCCCGCGGCGCAGGCCGCCGACGACGCCGCGGCGCCCCGCTGGAAGAACAACACGGCCGTCTCGCTGAGCGAGCTGCACGCCATCGGCGACGCGTTCACGGCGATCCCCGAGGGCTTCACCGTGCACCCCAAGCTGCGCCAGCTGCTCGAGCGCCGCACCGCCATGACCCGCGAGGGCGGCATCGACTGGGCCATGGGCGAGCTGCTCGCCTTCGGCACCCTGCTCAAGGAGGGCACCCCGGTGCGCCTCGCCGGGCAGGACAGCCGCCGCGGCACCTTCGTGCAGCGGCACGCCGTGCTCATCGACAAGCACACCGGCGCCGAGTGGACCCCGCTGCTCTACCTCGGTGAGGACCAGGGCCGCTTCTGGGTCTACGACTCGCTGCTCAGCGAGTTCGCCGCGGTGGGCTTCGAGTACGGCTACTCGGTGGAGCGCCCCGACGCCCTCGTGCTCTGGGAGGCCCAGTTCGGCGACTTCGCCAACGGCGCCCAGTCGATCGTCGACGAGTTCATCTCCTCGTCGGAGCAGAAGTGGGGCCAGCGCTCGTCGGTCGTCATGCTGCTCCCCCACGGCTACGAGGGCCAGGGCCCCGACCACTCGTCGGCCCGGATCGAGCGCTACCTCCAGATGTGCGCCGAGGACAACATGACGGTCGCCTACCCCTCGACCCCGGCGTCCTACTTCCACCTGCTCCGGCGCCAGGCGTACGCCCGTCCGCGCCGGCCGCTCATCGTCTTCACCCCGAAGTCGATGCTGCGCCTCAAGGCCGCCGCCAGCCGGGTGGAGGACTTCACCACCGGCGGCTTCCGCCCGGTGCTGCCCGACATCGGCCCGGGGGCGCCCACCGACCCCGCCGCCGTCACGCGGGTCGTCCTCGCCTCCGGCAAGGTCGTCTACGACCTCGAGGCCGAGCGCACCAAGCGGGAGGACCACGAGACCGCCATCCTGCGCGTCGAGCGGCTCGCGCCGGTGCCGGCGGCCGAGATCGCGGAGGCGCTCGCGGTCTACCCGAACGCCGAGATCCTCTGGGTGCAGGACGAGCCTCGCAACCAGGGGGCCTGGCCGTTCATGGCCCTCAACCTGCCCGAGGCGATGGAGGAGTACGGCGAGACCCGCCCGCTCCGCCTGGTCTCGCGGATGGCGTCGGCCTCGCCCGCGACCGGGTCGCACAAGAAGCACGAGGTCGAGCAGGAGAACCTCGTCGCTGCCGCCTTCGACCGCTGAGTCCACCCCACGAAGTTCTCCGCTCGTACCGCCCACGCGGAGCGTGGGACCCTGCTCCGATACGTCGCGGGGACCCCGAGCCGTCGTTGCATACTCGGGCTATGTACTTCACCGACCGCGGGATCGAGGAGCTCGTCGCCCGACGTGGTGAGGAGGAGGTCAGCCTCGACTGGCTGGCCGAGCAGCTGCGCGCCTTCGTCGACCTCCACCCCGAGTTCGAGGTGCCGGTCGAACGGCTCGCCACCTGGCTGGCCCGCCTCGACGACGACGACGAGTGACCGCCGCGAGGCGTGACCGGCGCGGGCGCCGCGCCGTGCCACGATGACCCCCGTGAGTGAGCACAGCACCGACCCGACCGACAGCGGCGAGCCGCAGTTCATCCCCAGCGCGGAGTTCAGCGTCTCCGAGGGGCGTCGCGACGTCGGGGTGTGCTTCCTGGGCGCGTCGATGACCGCGGGCTACGGCGACCCGAAGGGCCTCGGCTGGGTGGGCCGGGTCGTCAGCCGCACGCAGCACCCCGACCTCGACCTCACGGCCTACAACCTCGGTGTGCGCGGCGACACCTCGGCCGACGTCATGGCCCGGTGGCGCGCCGAGACCGCACCGCGCTGGGCCGCTCGCGCCGAGCGCCGCCTCGTGCTCTGCGTGGGGGCCAACGACATCGCCCACGGGGTGAGCACCGCCCGGTCGCGGCTCAACCTCGCCAACATCCTCGACGAGGCGACGACCAGCGGCATCGCCGCCTTCGTCGTTGGACTCACGCCGAGCCTCGACAGCGAGACCAACAGCCGAATCGAGGCGCTGGCCGAGGCGCAGGCCGACGTGTGCTCGCGGCGCGGGGTCACCTACGTCGACTGCTTCCGCCCGCTCGTCGCCCACGACCAGTGGCTGTCCGACCTCAACGCCTCCCCCGACCGGGTGCACCCGGGGCAGGCGGGCTACGGGCTCATCGCGTGGCTCGTCCTGCACAACGGCTGGTACGACTGGATGCGCATCTCCTCCTGACCCTTGCCCCCGCGGCTATCGCGATATAACGTGTTCCTAACAAACGCGATATAGCGCGTATGACGCCACCCGCGAAAGGGTGCGCAGCGCGCGGACGGGAGCCGGGATGGCAGCACAGGAGTGGCGGATCGAGGGGCCTCGGGTCCTCGACATCGGCGGCGAAGGCGAACAGGTCGTCCGCCTCGACGTCGGCATCGTGGCGGGACGGGTCGACGTCGTCACCCACGACGACTCCCCCACGGCCCGGGTCGAGGTGACCGAGGTCGAGGGCGTCCCGGTGCGGGTGACCTGGGACGGCGGCCGGCTGCGCGTGGTCCACGGCAAGGACGACAGCGCCAACCTGCTGGAGATGCTCAAGCGCACGGTCGAGTCGTTCGGCCGCAACCGCGCGGTCATCAGCATCTCGGTGCCGGTCGCGACCCGCACCTCGGTGAGCACCGTCAGCGCCACCGCGGTCGTCACCGGCATGCACGCCAAGGTCTCGGTCAACACCGTGTCGGGGACGGTCACCCTCAGCGACCTCGTGGGCGACATCGACATCAACACGGTCAGCGGCCCCGTGGAGGGTGACGACCTCGACGGGCCGACCAGCGTCAACACCGTGTCGGGCAGCGTCACCCTGCAGAACAGCCGGCTGTCGAAGGTCGACGCCAACACGGTGAGCGGCGACATCGCGCTCGACCTCACGGCCGGGACGTCGCGGATCCAGTCGAGCTCGGTCAGCGGCGACGTCACCGTGCGGGCGCCGTTCGTGGGCTTCGACGTCGAGGGGCATACGGCGACCGGCCAGGTCGTCGTGGACGGTCGTACCCTGCGCTCCGACGCGTCCCGCGGGCTGGGCGGCCACGGGTTCGGCGGCCGCCCGTTCGGCGGCGGAGGGCGGCTCAAGGAGGGCGACGGCGCCCTGAAGGTCACCGCGAACGCGGTCTCCGGCAGCGTGGTCGTGCTGCACGCGACCGGGCCCCAGGACCGGCAGGACCGTCAGGACCGCCCCGCCACCCCTCCCGTGACGCCGCAGGACAGCCCGCCCGAGGCGTACGAGCCGCCGGCGACCGGTGGGACGGAGGGCCCGAAGTGAGCCCCGTCTTCGCCCACGGCCAGCTGCGCCTCTACCTGCTGAGCGTGCTCGACGAGGGGCCCCGGCACGGCTACGAGGTGATCCAGGGCCTGGAGCAGCGCTTCAACGGGCTCTACTCGCCCAGCGCCGGCACGGTCTACCCGCGCCTGGCCAAGCTCGAGGAGGAGGGCCTCGTCGAGCGGTCCGACGAGGGCCGCAAGGCCACCTACCGCATCACCGAGGCGGGACGGGCCGAGGTGCGGGCCCGCGCCGGCGACGTGCAGGACCTGCGCGCCGACCTCGAGCAGTCGGTGCGGCAGCTGGCGGAAGAGGTCCGCGCGCGCGTCCAGCACCAGTCGAGCGACCTGCGGGCCGAGCTGCGTGACGCCGCCCGTGAGGCCCGGGCCACGGCCGTCCCCGCCGGCGGACACGACGCCGGCTGGGGCGCCGCGGACCACGGCGCAGCCGTCGACCTGGAGCGTGCCGTCGAGGGTCTGCGCTCCGACGTCCGCCGTACCTGGCGGCGGGGACGGCTCACGGCCGACCAGAGCCGTCAGATCGCCGCGATCCTCGCCGACGCCGCCGGGCGGATCCGGGCCGTCGTCGAGTCGCGCTAGGGGGTGGCGGGGCGGCGGGACCGGCGGGCGGCGGTCACCGCCGTCACCAGCCCCGCGAGCACGAGCGCCAGCAGGGCGCTGGCGACGAGGCGGTCCTCGGCCCCGTAGAGGGCGATGACGACGGGCACCAGCAGGGCGTTCCACACCACCGTGGGCACCACCGCCCGCGTCGAGCCCGTCCACCACACCCGGGCCAGCAGCGCCAGCAGCAGGGCGAAGGCGACGATGAGGCCGAGCGACAGGACGACGTTCGTCGTGCTGCTGCCCTCCCCGCGAGAGAGCTCGAGACCGTAGAAGCCGGCGACGCCCAACAGCAGGACGACGTGCACCGCGGCCACCAGGGCCGCCGCCCTGGACCAGCCGCCGGCTCGGCCGGTGCGGGCGGCGCCGCCGGGGGTGGTCTGGGTCACGATCCGCCAGCCTAGCGAGCACCGGTTCCGGGCCTCGGAGGGTGCCCCCAGGTATTTCGACGTCGAAATGGTTGCCCTTCTCAGGCGCAGCCGTCAGACTGTAAGACGGCCGTGGAACATCGCCGAGGCGCCCCGCGTTTCCCGTGGAGTCGAGCCGACCGTCCCGATCCATGATCGGGAACCGGCCCGACCAGGGTGCGAAGCCCCCGCTTCGAGCCCGCATGACCGCCCGATGACCCACCGCACACCCAGGACGAGGCAGCAGCGTCGCCGTCTCGTCACCCACCGAGCCTGGACCCGCAGCACGACGAAGACCCCATCCGGACCGGCTCCGGTGGGTCGGACGACCAGGCGCGTCGCCGACTTCCCAGCGACGACCCAGCAACGACACGGACCCTTGATGACGACGAGCACCACCCGCCCCAACCACACCACGACCCCCGGCACCCGCCGGCCGTACCCCCGCAGCAGCGCCCCTTCGACCTCGGGACCCCTTCCCGCTTCCCGCCCGCAGCCTCAGAGCGCGGGTCAGAGCACGACAAGGAGCACGATCCACATGGACTGGCGCGACCGCGCTGCCTGCCTCGACGAGGACCCGGAGCTGTTCTTCCCCATCGGGAACACCGGCCCCGCGATCCTGCAGATCGAGGAGGCGAAGGCCGTCTGCCGTCGGTGCGAGGTGGTCGACACCTGCCTCAAGTGGGCGCTCGAGTCCGGTCAGGACGCCGGAGTCTGGGGTGGCCTTTCCGAGGACGAGCGCCGCGCGCTCAAGCGCCGCAACGCCCGGGCCCGCCGCGCCGGCTGACCCTACGGGGCCAGCGGGCGCAGCACGGCGGTGAAGGTGACCTGCGTGCCGTGCGGTTCGGCGTGGGTCCACCGGATCGTGCCGCGCAGGTCCTGAACCAGAGACTGGACGATCTGGGTGCCCAGACCCGACCCCGGACGTCGGCCTTCGGTCATCCCGACGCCGTCATCGGTGATCGTGACGGTCAGGTCGTCCGCGGCGCCCGCCTCCCCCGGGGTGCGGCGGACGTCCACGGCGACCCGACCCCCCTGGTCGCCCGGGTAGCCGTGCTCGATGGCGTTCTGTACGAGCTCGCTGAGGATCATGGCCAGCGAGGTGGCGTCCTCGGCGCGCAGCCGGCCGAACGAGTCGCCGGTGCGAGCCCGCTCGATGCGCTTGTCGTAGGCGGCCACCTCGGCGACCGCCCGGAAGCCCTGCTCGGCGACCTCGTCGAAGTCGACCGTCTCGTCGAACCCCTTGCTGAGCGTCTCGTGCACGAGGGCGATGGTGCCGACCCGGCGCTCGGCCTCCCGCAGCGCTGCCTTGGACTGCTCGTCGTCGGTGCGCCGGGCCTGGAGCCGCAATAGCGCCGCGACTGACTGCAGGTTGTTCTTGACCCGGTGGTGGATCTCGCGGATGGTCGCGTCCTTGGTGAGCAGCTCCTGCTCCCGGCGGCGCAGCTCGCTGACGTCGCGCAGCAGCAGCAGCGCGCCGAACCGCTGCCCCGCCTCGGTGAGCGGGATGGCCCGCATGGAGATGATCGCCCCCTGGCTGCCCACCTCGGTGCGCCACGGCTGACGCCCGGTGAGCACGAGGGGCAGCCCCTCGTCGACGGGTGAGGCGTCCCGCAGGGTGGCGGTGACGATCTGCGACATGGAGCCGCCGATGACGTCGCCCGGCCAGCCCAGGCGGTGGATGGCGGAGACGGCGTTGGGGCTGGCGTAGGTGATGACCCCGTCGTAGTCGAGCCGCACCACGCCGTCCCCGGCGCGCGGAGCGCCCCGGCGCAGGCCGGTGGGCGCCGACGAGTTCGGGAACTCCCCCGCCGCGACCATCCGCGAGAGGGCGTCGGCCGTGGCGAGGTAGGTCAGCTCGAGCCGGCTGGGGGTGCGCATCATCGACAGGTTGGTATGCCGTGTGATGACGGCGATCGCCCGGCCGCGGCGCACGACGGGGAGGGACTCCTCGCGTACGGGCAGGTCGTCACCCCACTCGGTGTCGCGGTCGCGCACGATCCGGCGCTCCGCATACGCCTGCTCGAGGATCTCGGCCCGCGCGCGCGTGGCCTTGACCCCGACCTGGTCCTCGAAGAAGACCATCTGGCCGGTGGTCGGGCGGACGTGCGCCACCGCCTGCCACTGCACCGGGGAGAGGCGCACCCACAGCACGAGGTCGGCGAACGACAGGTCGGACAGCAGCTGCCAGTCGCCGACCAGCAGGTGGAGCCACTCGACGTCCGGGGGCGTCAGCTCGGCGTGCTCGTGGAGGAGCTCGGCGAGCGTGGGCACGCGTCGACCCTATCCGGCCTTCTCGGGACGCGAGCGGTCAGCGTCCGGGGACCGCCTGACCGCTGCGCAGCACCCCGCGCAACGTGCGCAGGGCCACCGACAGCGCCGCGATGCCCGCCGTGTCGAGCCGCTCGATGCCCTGCAGCGCCGTGCGCGCGCGAGTGAGCGCCTCGCGGTTGGCCTCCGCCCAGTGCTCGAACCGCTGGGCCGGCGTGCCGTCCGCCCCGACGAGGAGCACCGAGCGGGTGAGGGACTCGAGCACCGCGTAGAGGTCGTCGCGCATGGCTCCGCGGGCGAGCGCATCCCAACGGTCGTCCCGCGGCAGCTGGGTGACGCGGGTCAGCATCGCGTCGATCCCGAACTTCTCCGACGCGTAGTAGTAGACGCCCGCGACCTCCTCGACCGGACGCTGCAGGTCGTGGGCCAGGTCGACGACGTCGAGCAGGGAGTAGAGGTCGAGCAGCGTCGCGGCCCGCAGCGCCATCTCGTGGGGCGCCCCCAGCTTCTCCAGCTCCTTGCCGCGCCGCTCGAGCCGCTTGCGCTCCCCACCCTGCAGGAGCTGCGGTATGCGCGGAGCGAACTGCGCGACGGGGCCCCGGAACCGGTCGACCTCGGCCACGATGTCGATGCCGGTGGGGCGGGCGGTGAGGAACCAGCGCGCCGCCCGGTCGAGCAGGCGCCGAAACTCGAGGTAGAGCGCCGTCTGCGTCTTCGTGGACACGACGTTGTCCAGCGCCTCGACGCTCGCGACGAAGTCCGACAGCCCGAAGACCTCGCGGCACACGACGAACGCGCGGGCGACCTCCTCGGGGGTGGCGCCGGTCTCCTCCACGGCCCGGAACGCGAAGGTGATGCCGCCGCGGTTGACGAGCGAGTTGACCACGGCGTTGGTGACGATCTCGCGGCGCAGCGGGTGGGAGGCGAGCTGGGCGGCATACCGCTCCCGGATCGGGGCGGGAAAGTAGGCGGTGAGGGTCTGCTGGAACCACGGGTCGTCGGGCAGGCCGGTGGGGAGCAGGTCCTCCTTGAGGGCGAGCTTGGCGTAGGCGACGAGCACGGAGAACTCCGGCGACGTCAGCCCGAGACGGGCGGCATGGCGCTTGCCGATCTCGGCGTCGGACGGGAGGAACTCCAGCGCCCGGTCGAGGTCGCCGCGCTCCTCCAGCCAATGGATGAGCCGCTGGTGCACCCGCAGCATGGACAGCTGCTGGGCGCGGGCGTTGCCGAGCAGGACGTTCTGCTCGTAGTTGTCGCGCAGCACCTGGTGGGCGACCTCGTCGGTCATCGACTGCAGGAGGGTGTTGCGCTGCTCCAGCGTCATCTCGCCCTCCCGGGTGAGGCTGGTGAGCAGGATCTTGATGTTGACCTCGTGGTCGCTGGTGTCGACCCCCGCGGAGTTGTCGATCGCGTCCGTGTTGATGCGGACGCCGGCCAGCGCCGCCTCGATGCGCCCCAGCTGGGAGCACCCGAGGTTGCCGCCCTCGCCGACGACCTTGCTGCGCAACGCGTTCCCGTCGACCCGGATCGCGTCGTTGGCCCGGTCGCCGATCTCGGCGTTGTTCTCCGTCGACGCCTTGACGTAGGTGCCGATCCCGCCGTTCCACAGCAGGTCGACCGGCGCGAGGAGGATCGCCTTCATCAGCTCGGCGGGGGTGGTCGACGTCGTGCCCTTCGGCAGTCCGAGGGCCGTCGCCATCTCCGGCGATACGGGCACCGACTTGGCCGCCCGGTCGAAGACCCCGCCGCCGGCGCTGATGAGCGAGACGTCGTAGTCGGCCCACGACGAGCGGGGCAGGTCGAAGAGGCGGCGCCGCTCCGCATACGACGTCGCGGCGTCGGGCGTGGGGTCGACGAAGACGTGCCGGTGGTCGAACGCCGCCACGAGCCGGATGTGCTCGGAGAGCAGCATGCCGTTGCCGAACACGTCGCCGGACATGTCACCCACGCCCACGACGGTGAAGTCCTGGGTCTGGGTGTCGACGTCCATCTCGCGGAAGTGCCGCTTGACCGACTCCCACGCCCCACGGGCGGTGATGCCCATGACCTTGTGGTCGTAGCCGGCCGAGCCGCCGGAGGCGAACGCGTCGTCGAGCCAGAACCCGTAGTCCTGCGCCCGGGCGTTGGCGATGTCGGAGAACGTCGCCGTGCCCTTGTCGGCGGCCACGACGAGGTAGGTGTCGTCGGCGTCGTGGCGCACCACGTCGGCGGGCGGCACGGCCTCGCCGGCGACGAGGTTGTCGGTGAGGTCGAGCAGACCGGAGATGAACAGCCGGTAGGACGCGATCCCCTCGGCCAGCCACGCGTCGCGGTCGACCGTGGGATCGGGCAGCTGCTTGGCGTAGAACCCGCCCTTGCTGCCGGTCGGCACGATGACGGCGTTCTTGACCATCTGGGCCTTGACCAGCCCGAGGATCTCGGTGCGGAAGTCCTCGCGCCGGTCGCTCCAGCGCAGGCCGCCGCGGGCCACCTTGCCGAAGCGCAGGTGGACGCCCTCGACCCGCGGACCGTAGACCCAGATCTCGAACATCGGCCGCGGGGCGGGCAGGTCGGGCACCCGCTTGGGGTCGAGCTTGAGGCTGACGTAGGGCCTCGGGCCGCCGGTGGGGTCGGACTGGTAGAAGCTCGTGCGCAGGCCGGCCGTGACGACCCCCAGCAGGGCACGGATGATCCGGTCCTGGTCGAGGCTCTGCACCGCGTCGAGGGCGGTGTGCACGGCGTCGACGATGACGGCCTCGGCCGCGGCGCGCTCGGGGCCGGCCTTACCGTCGAAGCGGGTGGGGTCGAACCGCGTCTCGAACAGCTCGACGAGCTGCCGCGCGATGGCGGCGTTGCCCACCAGCGCGGTCTCGACGTACTCCTGCGAGAACGTGGAGCGGGTCTGCCGCAGGTACTTCGCGACCATCCGCAGGATGACGACCTGGCGCCAGGTCAGCCCGGCCCGCAGGACGAGGGCGTTGAACCCGTCGGACTCGGCCGCGCCGCCCCAGACCGCGCGGACGGCGTTCTGGAACCGGAGCCGGCGCCCGTCGCGGTCGGCGTCGTCGGTCCCCCAGTCGCCGTCGCCGGGCGCTCGCAGCCCGAAGTCGTAGACGAAGACGCGCACCCCGTCGCTGCGCACGATCTGGTAGGGCCGCTCGTCGGTGACCTCGACCCCGAGGTCGGTGAAGAGGGGCAGCACCCGGGTGAGGGACAGCCGCCCGCGCCGGTAGAGCTTGAGCCGACGTTCGGCTGCCGGGCTGCCGGGCTCCTCGTGCAGGTCCACCTCGACGGCGTCGTCCGACTCGAGCATCTCGATCCGGCGGATGTCGGTGACCGCGACCCGCGGCTCGACGTCCTCCTTGTACGCCTCGGGGAAGGCCTTGCCGTAGAAGCCGACCAGGCGCGCCCCGGCCTCGTCGCCCACGTCGGCCCGCAGCGCCTCGACGAGGTCCTCGTCCCAGGTGCGGGTCGCCTCGACGATGTCGCGCTCCAGGGCGGCGACGTCCACCTCGGGGATCGCCTGTCCCCGCGGCATCCGCACCGTGAAGTGCAGCCGGGCGAGCACCGAGTCGGAGATGCGCGTCGTGTAGTCGACGGTGTCGGACGCGAAGGCGCGCCGCAGGATCTCTTCCATCTTCAGGCGTACGCCTGTGGTGTAGCGGTCGCGCGGGAGGTAGACGAGGCACGAGACGAACCGCCCGTAGACGTCGTCGCGCAGGAACATCCGGGTCTTGCGCCGCTCCTGGAGGTGCAGCACCGCGGTGGCGACGTCGAGCAGCTCGTCGGGGTCGGTCTGGAAGATCTCGTCGCGCGGGTAGTTCTCCAGCACCTGCACGAGGTCCTTGCCGGAGTGGCTGTCGGGCGTGAACCCGGCGCGGTCGAGCAGCAGCCGCACCCGGTCGTCGAGGATCGGGATGTTGAGGATCGACTCGGCGTAGGCGCTCGACGCGAACAGCCCGAGGAAGCGGCGCTCGCCCACGACCTGGCCGCGCTCGTCGAACTGCTTGACGCCGATGTAGTCGAGGTAGGTCGAACGGTGCACGGTGGAACGGGAGTTCGCCTTGGTGATGATGAGCAGCCGGTGGTCCCGCGCCTTGGCCTGCGCCTGCGGGCTGAGCCGCGCGAACGACGCGGAGCCCGGCCGGTCGTAGCGCAGGATGCCCAGGCCGGTGCCGCTCACGCCCTCGAGCACATCGGACCCGTGTGCCTCCTGGCCCCCGGGGGTGAGCGTGTACTCGCGGTAGCCGAGGAACGTGAAGTGGTTCGAGGACAGCCAGCCCAGGAAGCGGGCGGTGGAGCGCACCTCGTCGGCGTCGACCCCGGCCGGCGGGGCGTCGCGCAGCTCCGCGGCGATCTCGGAGCAGTGCTCGCGCATCTTGGCCCAGTCCTGCACCGCGTCGCGGACGTTGCCCAGCACGTCCCGGAGGGCGGCGGCGATCTCGTCGCACTCCGCCTGCGTGGCGACCCGGTCGATCTCGAGATGCATCCACGACTCGACGACGACGCCGAACTCGCCCGTGGGGGCCTCGACGTCGAGCACGGCCTCGAGGGTGCCGACGGCGTCGCGGCGCACGACCAGCTGCGGGTGCACCACGAGGTTCACGGTGCGGCCGAGCCGGTCGAGCTCTCCGGTCACCGAGTCGACGAGGAAGGGCATGTCGTCGGTGACGACCTGGACGATCGTGCGACCGCTGCTCCACCCGGCGTCGTCCGCGCCGGGGTTGCGCACCGAGACGTTCGCGGTGCCGACCGCGCGCTCGTGGGCCAGCTCGCGCTCGGCGAGCGCGGCGCCCAGCAGGTCGACCGGCTCGCGAGCAAGCAGGTCCTCGAGGGCGACGTGGCGGAAGAAGTGGCGCAGGAACGCCTCGACCTCGTCGACCCCCTCGCCGGCCAGCACGCCCGCGCCACCCGGGCCACCGGGACCGCCGGGTGCCGAGCCGGCCGCCGCGGCCGCCGCGTGGAGCTGCTGGATGCGTGACTGCTCGAGTGCCGCCGACATGGCCGTGAGGTTCCTTACTGGGTGACTGCCGGCACGCCTCGTCGAGTGCCGCTTCGACCCTATCGCCCGGCCTACGCCGCCGACTCCCGACCGGGACCCCACGCCGGGCGCGTCCGGCCCGGACCGGTGGAGAACCTGAGGGGGCCGCGCGCGGACTTCCTAGAATGGCGGGGTGACGACGTCGGCCGGGCTGCCCGACGGACCGCGCCGCGACGGTCTCGTGCGGATCCTCGACGCGGTCCGCAGCGCGGCGCGGGCCGAGGCCGACGACCTGCTCGGCTCCCTGCCCGACACCGGCGACCCGCTCACGGGGCGTGCCGTCGACGACCTCGTCGAGCAGGCCGCCGACGCACTGCGCGCCCTCGAGCAGAGCGTCGGGCGCACCCTGCTCGAGCTCGGCGGGCCGGTCGGAGGTCGGCGGTGATCGACGGCGTGACCGGCGATCCGGGCTCGTGCTCGCAGCTCGGCGGGTCGATGCGGTCCGCGGCGGCACGGCTCCTCGTACTGCGCGACGAGCTGTACGAGCGGTCGGCCGACCTGCGGCGTACGGGAGCGGCACCGACGGTGCTCGACCGGGTGGAGGCCGACCTCCGGCTGCTCGAGGCCGTCGTCGATCGGCTCGACGCGGGCGGGGCGGCCCTGCAGCGGTATGCGCAGGAGCTCGCCGAGCTGGGCGAAGACATCCGGCGCCTCGAGGGGGCGGCCACCGACGCCGGCCTCGAGCTGCAGGGGCTGCGGGTCGTCGAGCCCTGGGGAGTGCTCACCACCGAGCTCGCCCAGCAGCGCCACCGGGCCCAGCCGGCGCTGCAGCAGCAGGCCGACCGGCTCGCCAGCCGGCTCGGCCGCGCCCGAGGGCTCGCCGGCCGGGCCATGACGGAGAGCACCGGCATCCTGGCCGCAGCCGCGTCGAACGCCCGTATGCGCTCCCCGGCCTGAACAGGCGGTGGCCCGGCGTTGGATACGGTGACGGCATGAGGATCACGACGTCGTACGAGTACGCCGCCAGCCCGAAGGACGTCTTCGCCATGATGGCCGACCCGGCCTTCCAGGCGGCGAAGTGCGAGGCCACCCACGCGCTGTCGCACACCGAGTCGGTGACCCCCAAGGGCGACCAGACCGAGATCGTCACCGCCCGCGTCCTGCCGACCGACGGGTTCCCCGACTTCGCGAAGTCGATGATCGGGCCCAAGGTCCGCGTCACCGAGACCATCGTCTGGAGCCGGGCGTCGGTCGACGGGTCGCGCACCGGCACCATCCACATCGCCATCGGCGACGCCCCCATCGGCATGAACGGCACCCTGCGGCTCAGCCCCACCGAGCGCGGCAGCCGCGTCGACATCGACGGCGACCTCAAGGCCAAGATCCCGCTGCTCGGCGGCAAGATCGAGAAGGCCGCCGAGGGCCCCATCCGCAGCGCCGTCGAGAAGGAGCAGGAGGTCGGCGAGGCCTGGCTGGCCCGCTGACCCTGCCGACGGACCCGTCGGACCCGACGGAGACGGCGGGCTAGTTCGCCTTCTGGATCTCCCGCAGCACCTGTTCCGTCGCGGGCAGGTCCTTGAGCAGACCGTCGGCGACCGACGCATACCGGGCGTTGAGGGCGTAGAGCGCGACGGCGACGTCCTTGCCCTTGGCCGTCCTGATGTAGCCCGCCTGTCCTGCGGCGACGAACAGGGCCGGCTGGGGCCCGAACTCGGGCCGGGCGCTGAGGCCGCTCTTGACGAGGATGCTCCCGTCGTGGTTGATGTCCGGCAGACCGGACCGCAGCTCGGCGCCGAACGGCTGGGCGCGCAGCCAGGTCAGCCACTGGATCATCGCCGCCGACGTGGCCGACGACGGGTCGGAGCCCTCCCCGTCGTAGAGCGCCACCGTCGCCGGGTCGAGCCCGGCCTTGACCACCGTGCCGAGGATGGTGGCCAGCCCGTCCTCGCACTGGGTGGAGCCAGCCCGCAGGGCGAGCAGGCACATGAGCGTCTCGGACCCACGGTTGTGGCTGATCTTCGTGACCAGCCGCGTGAGGACCTTGGCGGGCGGTGACGTGAGGGCGGCCACCTTGCTCGCGGCGGGGTAGCTGCCGCGGGCCGGCAGGGTACCCGTCGGGGCGTTGACGTCGGCCGCCACGCTGACGCCCGCGCGCCGCAGCGCCTCGATGAACAGGGCCCGGGCGTACCCCGCGGGGCTCGGGGCGAACTGCGCCAGGTCCTGCTGCGGCGAGCCCAGGGGCAGCTGCCCCGTAATGGTCACGGTGCGGTCCGCCGCCAGCGTCGCCGACACGGTGGACGCACCACCGGACGCGCTCGTCGTCGCGTGGTTGACGACCCTGAAGTAGCCGGTGGTCGGGATCGTGCTTATGGCCACGGGCTGACCGGCCGCCGCACCCGGGGTGACGAGGATGTCGATCAGGTTGTCGTTGACCATGACCGAGGTGAGCACCCCCTCCTTGGTCTGGTACGCCTCGAACAGGCGGTCGTCGACGAGGACGTCGCCGCTCACCGACGTGATCCCGTGGGCCTTGACCTGGGCGGCCAGGCGGTCGAGGCCCGCGAGGGGGTTGGCCGCGACCGGCTTCACCAGGGGCGAGGCGTACGCGTACACGTGGTCGGGGTCGGTGAACTGCAGCTCGCCCTGAAGCACGCCACGGCTGCCGAGGATGAAGTCCCCGGAGCCCACGAGGACGAGGTTCGCGCCGCTCGTGTAGACCGGGGTCTCGAGCGTCGCGTCGGCGCCGACGGTGTCGTAGTAGCTGCCGACCGTGAACAGCTTGGTCGTCGAGCCGAGGAACTGCATCTCGTTCTCGTTCTGGGCGTAGAGCGTCCTGCCGCGCTCGAGGTCGACGACGTCGTAGTTCCAGGCCCCGTGGGCGTAGGGCGCCGACGCGATGATGTCGCGGGCGCCGCTGGGCAGCGCTCGCCCGGCGGGGGCGTCGGGAGCCGCGCTGCAGGCGGCGACGGTGAGGCCGGTCACCGCTGCCACCGCGGTGGCGAGCAGGACGGTGCGGGAGGGGCCACGGCGGTGGGGCTGGAGGCGGCGCGTCATGGTCCCCAATGAGACCAACGAACGAGCCCGGGTGGAGGCGGTTTCGCCGAAGTCGAGCGGGCTCAGCCCATGTGCGGGTAGGCGTGCGACGTGGCCGGCACGAAGGTCTCCTTGATCGACCGGGCGCTCGTCCAGCGCAGGAGGTTCTGGGCCGCCCCCGCCTTGTCGTTGGTGCCGGACGCGCGGCCGCCGCCGAACGGCTGCTGCCCGACCACGGCGCCGGTCGGCTTGTCGTTGACGTAGAAGTTGCCGGCGGCGAAGCGCAGCCGCTGCGTCGCGTCGGCGATGGCCACCCGGTCCTGGGCGATGATCGAGCCGGTCAGCGCATACGGCGAGAACGACTCCATCTGCTCGAGCGTCGCGTCGTAGCGCGCGTCGGGGTAGACGTGTACCGACAGGATCGGCCCGAAGTACTCGGTGCGGAACGACTCGTCGGTGGGATCGCTCGACTCCAGCACGGTCGGACGGACGAACCAGCCGACCGAGTCGTCGTAGGTGCCCCCGGCGATCACCTTCACCTTTGCGGCGTCCTTGACCCGGTCGATCGCCGCGGCGTTCTTGGCGAACGACCGGTCGTCGATGACGGCGCCCATGAAGTTGCCGAAGTCGGTGACGTCGCCCTGCGGCAGGCCGTTGGTGATGTCGACGAGGTCGTCCTTGATCTGCTTCCAGAGCGACGCGGGGACGTAGGCGCGTGACGCGGCGGAGCACTTCTGGCCCTGGTACTCGAACGCCCCCCGGACCAACGCCGTGCGCAGGACGTCGGGGTCGGCCGAGGGGTGGGCCAGCACGAAGTCCTTGCCGCCGGTCTCGCCGACGAGCCGCGGGTAGGAGCGGTAGCGGGGCAGGTTGGCGCCGACCTCGCTCCACAGGTGCTGGAAGGTGGCCGTCGAGCCGGTGAAGTGGATGCCCGCGAGGTCGGGGTCGGCCAGGGCGACCTTGGAGACGTTGAGCCCGTCGCCGGTGACGAGGTTGATGACGCCCGGGGGCAGTCCCGCGGCCTCGAGCAGCTCCATGGTGACCTGCGCCGCCAGGCCCTGGGTGGGCGAGGGCTTCCACACCACCGTGTTGCCCATGAGCGCCGGCGCGGTCGGCAGGTTGCCCGCGATGGCCGTGAAGTTGAACGGCGTGATGGCGTAGACGAACCCCTCGAGCGGGCGGTGGTCGGTGCGGTTCCAGACGCCCTTGGCGTTGAGCGGCGGCTGCTCGGCGAGGATCTCGCGCGCGAAGCCGACGTTGATCCGCCAGAAGTCGATGAGCTCGCACGCGGCGTCGATCTCGGCCTGGTAGCACGTCTTGCTCTGCCCGAGCATGGTCGCGGCGTTGAGCCGGGCCCGCCACGGCCCCGAGAGCAGCTCGGCCGCCTTGAGCAGGATCGCGGCGCGGTCGTCGAACGACAGCGCCCGCCAGCCGGGACCAGCGGCCTTGGCCGCGTCCACGGCCGCTCGCGCGTCGCCCACCGTGGCGTTCTTGAGGGTGCCCAGCACCTTGCGGTGGGCGTGGGGCTGGCGCACGTCGAAGCGCTTGCCGCCGCCCATGACCCGACGCCCGGCGATGGTGTGGGGCAGCTCGCGGCGTTCGCCCCCGACCTCGGCCAGCGCCAGCTGGAGGGCAGCGCGCTCGGGGCTCCCCGGCGCATACTCGAGAACGGTCTCGTTGGCCGGACGGGGGACCTGGGTGACGGCGTCCATCGGGGCGGCTCCTCATCGTGCACGCGGGCGGCGCAGCGGCCCCTATGGTTTCACGTATGCCCTCCGCCCAGCGCAGCGAGGAGCTCCCCCCGAGGGAGGAGCCACCCACCGTCCACCGGTTCGGACGCAGTGACGGGGAGGCGCCGACGCTCGTCCTCCTGCACGGCCTCACCGATTCCGGCCGGTGCTGGCCCGACGCCGTACGCCGGTGGTCGGGCGACTACCGGGTGGTCACCTGGGACGCCCGGGGCCACGGCGAGTCCGACCGCTTCACCCCGGACGAGCTGCGCCACGGCGTCGGGAAGGTCCACCTCGCCGACCTGGTGGAGGTGCTCGAACAGCTGGCACAGGAGGGGATCACGCGCCCGGTGCTCGTCGGACACTCGATGGGTGGGGGCACGGCGGCCGCGCTGGCCGGCACCCGTCCCGACCTCGTGCGCGCCGTCGTCCTGGAGGACCCCGCCCTCGGCGCCGGCCGCTACCCCGACGCCGACGAGGCCGAGGGGGCGCGTCGGCGGGTGGCCGAGGGCCGCGAGACCAACGCCCATCCGCAGCACGCCATGAAGCAGGGCAAGCGCGACCACCCGAAGTGGCCCAAGGCCGAGTTCAAGCCGTGGCTCGAGGCCAAGCAGCAGACCGACCTGGAGATGCTGGGGCAGCCGTCGATCACGGTGCGGACGCCCTGGGAGCAGGTCACGGCCGCCATCGCGGTGCCCGCCCTCCTCGTCACCGGAACCGCGGGTGCCATCTGGACCGGCGACCTGCTCGCCCGCCTCCAGGCCGTGGCCAACCCCCTGGTCGAGATCGAGGCGGTCCGCAAGGCCGGCCACTGCGTCCGGCGCGACCGTGCCGACGACTTCCACGCCGTCGTCGACCCCTGGGTGGCCAAGCAGCTCGCCGGCTGACGTCAGCGCCCGTCGACCGGGCGCCCGACGACGCGGATCGCCAGCCCCCTTGACGCGGACCCTCGGCGCGGGGTTGGTTTGCCCTAGTTTGTCCAGACCTCGGGGGCACTGATGGGCACAGCCGGCACCGCATCGACCATGGACCACACAGCCCGGCGGCGGCGACCCTCGCTGCGCGGCCGGGTCGTCGCGGGTGGGGTCGCCCTGCTCTTGGCGGCGGCGGCGCTCGTCGCGATGAGCGCGCCGGCCCGGGCCGCCACCGGGACGCCGATCGTCGGGGTCGCGTCCGGTCTCTGCCTCGACGTGACCGGCAACTCCACCGCCCTCAGGACCCGGGTGATCGTGTGGACCTGCAACAACCAGACGAACCAGGCCTGGACGCTCACCGCCGCCGGCGAGCTCCGCGTCTTCGGGGGCACCCGGTGCCTCGAGGTGGCCGGAGGTCGGGCCACCTCGGGCGGGGTGGTCCAGATCTACTCCTGCAGTGGTGGGGCCAACCAGAAGTGGAAGGTCAACGCCGACGGGTCGATCACCGGCGTCCAGTCCGGTCTCTGCCTCGACGTCACGGGGGGGAGCACCTCTCCCGGTGCCTACGTCCAGACGTGGGGGTGCCACGGCGGTGGCAACCAGAAGTGGTGCACGACGTTCGCCGCCGACACCACGCCGCCGAGCACCCCGGCCAACCCGCGCGTGAGCGGGCTGACGTGCAGCTCCGTCGTCTTCGCCTGGAACGCCGCCACCGACAACGTCGGCGTGACCGCCTACGACGTCTTCCACGACGGCCAGCTGATGACCACCGTCTCCGGCTCGACGCTCTCCGCCACGCTCACGGTCTCGCCCGGGGTGACGTGGGGCCTCTACGTGCAGTCGCGCGACGCCGCGGGCAACGTCTCGCAGGGCAGTACACCGGTCTCCATCACGCCGCCGGCCTGCCAGACCGACACCACAGCCCCGTCGACTCCGACGGGCCTGAGCGGCTCGGCGTCGGGGACCACCGTGACCCTCACCTGGACGGCCGCCACCGACAACGTGGGCGTGCGCGCCTACGACGTGTTCCGCGACGACACCAAGGTCGGGTCGGTCACAGGCACCGCGACCGTGCCGCCCAACACGACGTTCGTCGACAGCGGCCTGGCCGGCAGCACGACATACCGGTATGCCGTGACGGCCCGCGACGCGGCCGGCAACAGCTGGGCGCCGAGCACCGCCGTGACGGTGACCACCGCGGCCGCGTGCGGCACCTCGGTGTGCGGCGTCACCCAGGTGGCCACGGACACCGACATCCCGTGGGGGCTCCTGACGCTGCCGGACGGGTCGGTGCTCTACAGCCGCCGCGACGCCCAGACCATCGTCCGGCTCGACCCGGCCACCGGGGCCAAGACCACCGTCGGCACGGTCCCCAACGTCTCCGGCACCAACGGCGAGGGCGGGCTCATGGGGCTGGCGATCTCGCCGTCGTTCGCCACCGACCACTGGCTCTACGTCATGCATACCTCCCCGAGCGACAACCGGGTCGTCCGCTTCCAGGTCACCGGCTCGGGCGCGACCACGCAGCTCGCCACCGCCAGCGAGCAGGTGCTGCTCTCCGGCATCCTGCGCAACACGTTCCACAACGGGGGGCGGCTGCGCTTCGGGCCCGACGGCAAGCTCTACGCGAGCACCGGAGACGCACAGAACGGTGCCAACGCCCAGGACCTCGGCAGCCTCAACGGCAAGATCCTGCGGCTCAACCCCGACGGCTCCGTGCCGAGCGACAACCCGTACGGCACCTACGTCTGGAGCTACGGCCACCGCAACCCGCAGGGCCTGGCCTTCGACTCGCAGGGCCGGCTGTGGGAGCAGGAGTTCGGCAACTCGGTCATGGACGAGACCAACCTCATCACCAAGGGCGGCAACTACGGCTGGCCGGCGTGCGAGGGGACCACCGGGACGTGCGGCACGGCCGGTTACATCGCGCCCAAGCAGACGTACCCC
Organism: uncultured Actinomycetota bacterium; assembly: GCA_963752705.1. Taxonomy (GTDB): domain Bacteria; phylum Actinomycetota; class Actinomycetes; order Actinomycetales; family Dermatophilaceae; genus Lapillicoccus. The sequence goes on along the minus strand of CAVVZM010000003.1, from coordinate 764,561 downwards.
ACGTCGGAGGGCTCGTGCTCCGGCATCGCCATCGTCCGTGACGTCCTCTACGTCGCCTGCGAGCGCGGCGCCCGGATGTACCGCGAGGTCATCAGCGGGACGAGCCTCACCGGCGTGCAGGCCTACTTCACGGGCACCTACGGGCGGCTGCGCACCGTGGAGCCGGCGCCCGACGGCGGCCTGTGGCTCACCACCTCGACCACCGGCGACAAGGACAGCATCGCCGACAACAGCAACGAGAAGGTCCTCCACGTCGCCCTCGGCTGAGGGAGCGTGCTGCGCGAGGAGTCGTCAGGTCAGCAGGTCGAGGACGACGTCGAGCTCGGTGGCGTCGTACCAGGCGTATGCCGGGAGGTCCCCGTCCGCTCCCTGGGCGGGCTCGGCGACGTGGAAGGAGACGACGTGCCGGCGGGGTACGGCGGTCGAGACGCGGACGGCGGACACGGCACGGCCGGCCTCGAGCAGCTCGGTCACGGCGGCCTCGTCGACGTCGGCGGCCGCGAGGAGCCGCACCTCACCCGCGGTCGTGGAGTCGGCCGAGGCGGCGGCGTCGGCGTCGGTGAACGCAAGGTACTCCAGCTCCTCCTCGTCTCTCGCGGGGTGCTCGCGGCGCAGGTCGTCGGTCACGGCGTAGGCGGTGAAGGGGGCCGGCGGGAGGTCCCCCTCAGCCCCCAACCGGCGCAGTCCCTCGGCGGAGAGGGGGAGGTAGATGCGTCTCTGCACGGGCGGTCACCCTTCCCTGGCGCGGTCGGCGGTCTCAGCGGTCTCCGCGGTCTCGGCGGTCTCGGCCACGGCGTCCTCGGCCCGCTCGACCTCCCGCAGCTCGGCGCCCCCACCGAGGGCGCTGAGGTCGGGGGCACCCGGGGCGGGCCCGGGGTCGTCGAGTGCGGCGAGCGAGGTGCGCAGCGAGGTCTCCATGACCCGCGGGCGCCGGCCGACGTCCATGAGGTTGCCGCCGATGGCCTCGAGGTCCTCGCGGCCGGGACCGATGATCGTCACCTCGGTGCCCTCGGCGTGCACGACCGCCAGCTCTCTCAGCGCCTTGGCGGTGACCCGGGCGCGCCACTGACGCTCCAGGCGGGTGACGAGCTCCTTGGGGGCGTCGAGGTCGAACGACGCCTGCGGCGCCAGGACGTAGACCTCGTCCAGCCCGAGGCCGGCCATGAGGTCGATGTTGGTGGACGACCATGTGCCGCCGTCGATGTAGCGGCGGTCGTCGATGGCGACGGGCTGGTACCACCCGGGGATCGCGCAGGAGGCCATGACCGCGTCGGCCGCCGGTGCGCCCGGAGCGGAGGAGCGGCCGAAGGCGACGCGCGCGCCGAGGTCGTAGTCGAGGGCGACGACGGTGAGCCCGTCGCGTTCCACCCAGCCGTCGCCGACGACGTGGCGCACGAGCGCACCGACGCTGTCGAGCCGGCCACGCCCCTCGGGCAGGAGCGCCGCGAGAACGGCCATCGGCGGCAGCTGCCGCAGCTCGCGGAGCCCCTTGCGCAGCAGCACGGTCGAGCCGAACCCGGCCTTCGGGGCGGGAGGTCGGTCACCGCCGGTGCTGTCCTCGTAATCCCACTCGAAGCCCGCCAGCCGGCCGTGGTCGACCGCGCCCTCCATCTGGTGGGTGCGCAGCTCGGCCACGCTGACCCCGGCGGCGAGCAGCGTGCCGACGACGGAGCCGGCCGATGTGCCGACCAGCTGGTCGAACGAGCGCACGTCGACCCCGAGGTGGTCCTCCAGGGCCGTGAGGGCGCCGACCATCCAGGCGGCGCCGAGCACTCCCCCGCCACCGAGGACGAGGCCCCGACGGGTCACGAGGACTCGCGTCCCTCGGTCAGCTCGGCCAGGGCGTCGACGATGCACTGCCCGATGACCTCGAGGTCGGGCATGGCGTTGCGGTCGCCGTTGAGGCCGAAGAAGACGCCGCCGTCGTAGGACGTCAGCCCGATGGCCAGGGCCTGGCCCTTGGCGAGCGGGATCACCGGGTAGGTCGAGAGCATCGCCGCGTCACCGGCATACAACGTCGTCTGTGGCCCGGGCACGTTGGTGACGACGACGTTGAACAGCCGCTTCGACATCGCGTTGCCGAGCCGGGCCCCCAGGGAGTGCAGCGTGGGCGGCGCGAAGCCGGCGAGACCGACCAGCCGCTCGGCGCTCATCGCCTGACCGCCCTCCATCTGCTGGCGCATCGAGAACGCGATCTGGTGCAGTCGCATCGAGGCGCCGGGCTCGCCGACGGGCAGGTCGACGAAGCAGGCGGTGAGCCGGTGGGCGGCGGCCGACGACCCCGAACCGGACTCGATGCTGACCGGCACCATCGCGCGGACGACCGAGCTGGGGTGGACGGGCTCGCCGCGGGTGAGCAGCCACGAGCGGAACGCCCCGGCGATGGTCGCGAGGACGACGTCGTTGATGCTCACGTCGTCGGCGTACGCGCCCCGCGCGAGCCGCGAGCGCACCTTGCGGTAGTCGTCGAGGTCGGTGCCGACCATGACGAACCGGCGGGCCAGCCCGATCTCCACGTTGAGCGGCGAGGTGGGCGCGGGGCGGGCGGCGCCGCGGGCGACGGTCGAGACGAGGGAGCCGAGGCCGTGCAGGATCCGGCCCGCGGCGTCCTTGGCCTCGTCGAGGCCCTCGCGCACCGAGTCGATGGCCTGCCCCGGCATGAACACCGCGTCGGTGAGCGCCCCGGCGAGCAGCTGCACGTCGCTGGGCTCGCGCCGGGGCCGCCACGTGTCGACGACCTCCTCCTCGACGGAGCGGTCCTCGCGCACGACGAGCTGGGCGATGTCGAGGGCCACGGCCCCGTCGACGAGCGCATGGTGGGTTTTGGTGACGACGGCGAACCGGCCGTGCTCCAGACCTTCGACGAGGTAGGCCTCCCACAGCGGATGCGCCCGGTCCAGCGGGCGCTGCTGGATGCGGGCCACGAACTCCTCGAGCTGCTCGTCCGTGCCCGGCTTGGGCAGGGCCGACTGGCGCACGTGGTAGGTGATGTCGAAGGTCTCGTCGTCGACCCAGACCGGGTTGGCGAGCCGGCCGGGCACCTCCCGCACCTTCTGCCGGTAGCGGGGCAGGTGGGCGATGCGCCGGGAGATCAGCGCGACGAGCTCCTCGTAGCCGAACTCGTCGGGTGCGGCCTGGGTGAAGACCATGACGGAGCCGACGTGCATCATCGTCGTCGGTTCCTCGAGGTAGAGCAGCGACGAGTCCAGGGAGCTCAGCCGGTCGGACACCCGCCCATCGTTGCAGACCGCGACCTTCCTACGATGGCGGCGTGGAGGGACGACACGGGGGACGACATTCAGGACGGCGTCGGCGTCCGGCCGGACGGTCGGGCGTGGTGGCCGCGGCGGCGGTCGGGGCGGCACTGGCCCTGGCCGGGTGCGGGACGAGCCCGACCCCCACTCCCGCGGCGACGACCAGCTCGGCGACACCCAGCGCGTCGTCGACCACCAGTGCCGTCAGCCCGACCAGCACCAGCCCGGCGAGCACCAGCCCGACCACCGCTGCCCCGTCGGGGCGCACCCTGGCGGTGACGGTGACCGGCTCGCGGGTCGACCCCGCCCCGGCCCAGGTCGACCTCCCGGTCGGTCAGACCCTCACGCTCGTCGTCACGAGCGACCACGACGACGAGCTGCACGCCCACGGGTTCGAGGTGGAGGTCGAGCTCAAGGCCGGCGTCGCCGCCACGGTCACGCTGACCGGCAAGGACCCCGGCGTCTACGAGGTGGAGACGCACCACCCGGCGCTGACGCTGCTCACCGTCGCCGTCCGCTGACATGACCGCGGTGCTCGGGTGACGCTGCACGCCCTCGCCACGAGCCTGCCGGTCATGGTGCCCGCGCACGGCGTCGGGAGCCGACAGGACCTGCCGCTTCCGTTCACGGCGCTCATGGTCGGCGCGGCGCTGGCCCTGGTCGCGTCCTTCGCCGGACTCGCGTTCCTCTGGCGGGAGCCGCGGTTCACCCCCGACGGCGGCCGCCCGGTCCCTGCGGCCGTCCAGCGCATCGTCGACGCACGGTGGTTCCGTGGGGGCCTCGGCACGCTCGCCCTGCTCTTCACAGCCTACGTCCTGCTGGCCCTGGTCGCCGGGTCGGACGACGCCAACAACCCGGTCCCCTACGTCGTCTACGTCTGGCTCTGGGTCGGAATGCCCTTCCTCTCCCTGCTGCTCGGCCCGGTCTGGCCGACGCTCAACCCCGTGCGCCGGCTGCACCGCGGGGTGGCTGCACTGGCCCGGATCTCCCCCGAGACCAGCCTCACCGGCGTCCGACCGGGCTACTGGCCCGCAGCGGCCGGCCTGCTCGCGTTCACCTGGCTCGAGCTCGTCGCCCCCGACCGCACGACCCTGCCGGTGCTGCGGCTCGCCGTGGTGCTGTTCGTCCTCGTCAGCCTGATGGGCGCACTCGTCCTCGGGGACCGCTGGTTCCGGGAGGGCGACCCGTTCGAGGTGCTGTCCCTCCTCTACGGACGGCTCGCGCCGCTGGGCCGGCGCCCCGACGGCCGCCTGGTGCTGCGCTCGCCGGTGCAGGGACCGGCGGTGATCGAGCCGCGCCGGGGTCTGCTCGCGACGCTCTCGGTCACGCTCGGCGGGACGGCCTACGACAGCCTCTCGGCCGACATCCGGTATGCCGGGTGGGTCCAGTCCACGCCGGCGCCCGACCTGGTCCGCACGGCCACCCTCGTCGCCGTCGTCCTCCTCGTCGCCGGTGCCCTGTCCGCCGCCGCGGCCCTCTCTGCGCTGGTGTCCGGCGTCCCGGTGCGGGGGACCGCGGCCGAGCTCGCCCCGTCGCTGCTGCCCATCGCCGCGGGCTACCTCGTCGCCCACTACTGGTCGCTGCTGATGTTCCAGGGCCCCCGGACCCTGGGCCTGCTCAGCGACCCGCTGGGAACCGGAGCCGACTGGCTGGGCACCGCGGGCACCGGCGGCTGGGGCGCCCTCATCCAGCCGACGCTCGTGGCGGTCGTGCAGGCCGGGGCGATCGTCCTCGGGCACGTGCTCGGCGTGGTGGTCGCCCACGAACGCTCCGTCCGCATCCTCCCCCGCCGCGCGGCGGTCCTCGGGCAGGTGCCGGTCATGGTGCTCATGGTCGGCTACACGGTCGGGGGGCTCTCCCTGCTCTTCAGCAGCTGACGGCGCGCCGTCAGCGGTGGAGCAGGCGGCGACCGCGCCGGCCGTGCGGGACGGCCACGCCCGCCACCCGGGCGGCCAGTCCGCGGACGGCTGCGCGCACCGGCGACTGCGGAGCGCACTCGGCCAGCGAGCGGCCCTCGAGCAGGGCGGCGTCGAGCGCTGCCGGGTCGTCCGGCACGAAGACGACGTCGTCGACGCCGGCGAAGCGCGCCAGCGCCTCGGCCACCCGCGTCTCCGGCCGGGCGCCCACGGCTCCCGCCCGCACCCGGTTGACGACGACCACCGGTCGCGGCCCGCTCACCCCGCCGAGCTCCTGCAGGCCCCGGACGAGGCGCTGGAGGCTCACCGGGTCGCAGCCGCCGACCGCGACGACCTCGTCGGCGAGCGAGAGCGTGGTGAGCGTGGCGGCGTTGCGCCGGGGGGCCATGGTGTCGTAGCTCAGCTCCTCGTCGTCCTCGAGGCTGAACCCGCAGTCGACCACCACCACCTGACCCAGTCGGCGGGCCAGCGTGAGCACCCGCTCGAGGGCGGCGGCCCGGATCTCGGTCCACCGCTCCGCCTTGGGTATGCCGGTGACGACCCGCAGCCCGGGTGCGGCCATAGGGGCGAGCCGGGCCAGGAGCGGCAGGTCGAGGGTGCCCTGGTCGGCCGCCCGGGTGGCCGCGGCGATGCCGGGCGCCTCGTCGAGGAAGGACAGCGCCTGAGCGACGGACCCGCCGTAGGTGTCGGCGTCGACGAGCACGGTCGGGACGCCGAGCGCCGCCAGCTCGGTCGCCAGGGTCACGGCGACCGTGGTGCGGCCCGGAGCGCCGGTCGGACCCCAGACGGCCACGATCCGCCCGGGCTCGGCGTCCGGGGCCACGGTGCCCTCCGCACGCGCGGCGACGCCCCCAGCGCCGCCGGGCGCCCCGCCGGACGCGCCGGTCGGACTGGGCGGCCGGTCGGGGTCGAGCCGGCGCAGGGTCTCGGCGGACGCGTCACCGTCGGCGCCCCCACGCGTGTCCTCGCCCGGGCCCGCGCCCGCTCGCCCACCGGCCTCGCGGTCGGTGACGTCGGCGGTGAGCGCGGCCTCGAACATCGCCAGGTCGGCGCCTCCCGGGACGACCCGGGCGACCCCCAGCTGGCGCAGCCGGCGTTCGACGCCCTCGTCGTCGGAGGTGGCGACGCCCACGACGGCCAGCCCGAGCTGGCGCAGCTGGGCGACCGTGGAGAGGTCGAGACCCCGCAGGTCGACGGAGACCAGCGCCACGGACCCCAGCCCGGCCGACGCCGTCGCCACGAGGTCGGCGAGGTCGGCGCAGCGCCGGACAATCTGCACCACCCGCGACCCCTCGAGCAGGGTCGCGACCCGGCTCTCCCACGGGTTGCCGAGGGCCGTGAGGACGCCGGTCACGAGCCCTGCCCGGGCACCGGCACCAACGTGAACCGCGCCTGCTTGTCGACCGCCCCGATGACCTCGGCCACCTTGTCGCGCGGGACCCGGAGCTGCACCGCCATCGTCGAGCTGGACGCCCCGAAGCGCCCCGAGTCCTGGGTCACCGGGGTCACACTGACCCGCTGGAGTGACAGGGTGGCGTCGAGGTAGCGCTCCTGGGTGGACTGCAGGTCGCGGGGGCTGACCCACACGTCGACCGTGGCGTTGGCCGGGAGCCCGCGCGCCGAGTTCGCGTCGACCTCCACCGTGACCGCCTGCACGGACACGGCGCTGCGCCCACCCACGGCCCCGACCGGGACCAGCTCGCCCTCGGGGATGTCGCGCAGGGCGTAGCTGTCGTCGGCGACGACGGTGCGGGCGGAGAGGTACCGGGCCGACTCGGCGCCGAGCTGCACGTCGACGCGGCGCAGGTTGTCGCTCGTGAGGTGGTCCCCGGGGCGGATGGCCGCCGAGGCGGCATACATGGGGACGGTGTCGTCGGCGCTCGCCACGACCTTGGCTCCCAGCACCGTCCCGAGCAGGATGAGGACCACGCCGACCAGCAGCCGGGTGTTGCGCCACGAGGGCCGCTGCAGCCGTTGAGCCGTCGGTTCGGGCAGTTCAGCCACGTCGTCCCCCTGTCACCCCAGGCACACTCCGGCACCCTCCGTTTCCGTGGGCCCGCGTCCCCTGCGGCCGCCCGCGTCCCATCATGGCCGACTGCCTGCCGAGAGACCACTGTGCGCGCAGCCCTGTGGAGAACCATCTCGCGGCCGGGGTGCTTGTGGGAGCATGGTCACGGCAGGGGACCGATGTCGTACAGTAAAGAGATAGTAAAGAACGATGACATTCGTTCGACGCACGGCCTGAACGCTTCCCATCCCTCCCCTCCCGCAACACCTGAAGCGAGGAACCTGACCATGTCCACCCAACGCTTCCTCCAGCTCACCGAGGTCTCCGAGATCCTCAACATCTCCTCGGCTCAGGCCTACGCCCTGGTCCGGTCCGGAGAGCTGCCCGCCATCAAGGTCGGCGGTCGCGGCCAGTGGCGCGTCGAGACCACCGAGCTGGAGAACTACATCCAGCGGATGTACACGGAGACGAAGCAGTTCGTCGCCGCCCATCCCTTCGGCACGGGTACGGACGACCTCGCCTGACCCGGTTCGCCCCACGACCCCTTGGGGGGGAAGCCGTCGACCGTGACGGCTGACGCAGGCACGATGACCGGCGAGTGACCGGCGAGTCTTGAGGTCGCCAGCCCTCGCCGGTCATCGTCGCCGTACCGCCGCCAGCGCGAGGAAGGGCACGGCCACCACGCGCAGCACGTTCTCGGACCGGCGCGGCACGTCGCCCGGGTGCTCGGCGATCTCGACCAGGTCCTGAGCGACCGCGTCGATGGTGCCGGTGACGACCGTGCCCTCGATGTCGACGAGGTCCACGACGGCCCGGTCGCGGCTCACCGCCCGTAGCGCTGCGCCCAGACCGAACGCCCGCGCCACCGCACCGCTCGGTCGCGCGCCCGCCAGCCCCACCACCGCCCGGATGGCCGTCGTGGGCACCAGCACGGGCCGGTCGGGCCCGGGCCCGCGGCCGGAGCCCATCGGCGTGTGAGGCCGCTGGTCGAGCAGGACCCACTCCGGCCCGGACCCCGACACGACGCCCCGCACCGTGCCGAGGCCAGCGATCCGCAGCTCGATCGTCGGCCCGTCGAGCACGGCGGTGAGCCGCTCCGAGAGCCCGAGGAGCGCCCGCTCCCGGCGGGTGCGGTCGGCGACCTCGGCGGCCAGCTCACGCGAGGCGTCGGCGCCGAGCTGCGCCTCGAGGTCGTCGAAGAGCCGTTCCCACCGCACGCGACTGAGCATACCGTCGACGCTTGACAACGTAACCCACGTTAGTCAAGGATTCTCAAACATAGGCAAACGCACGTATGTAAGGAGCCGTGATGTCCCACGCCACCACCCGTAGATCGGGTCACGGCACCATCTCCCTCGGCCGGGTCGTTGCCCTCGCGGTGCTCACGGTGCTGCTCACCGCCCTGGCCGCCCGCCTGTTCTGGGTCGCGGGTGCCGACGCCCTGACGGCCGTGACCGGTGACGCCCCGCCCACTCCGACCGACCTGCTCGTGGTCCTCGCCGTCGCCCTCGGGCTCACGGTGACGGTCTGGCTCGGCCTGACCGTCCTCGCGACGACGCTCGCGGCCGCGCCCGGCGCACTCGGCCGGACGGCCGGTGCCGTCGCCGACCGATGGGCCCCGGACCTGGTGCGGCGCGGCGTCGCCGTCGCCCTCGGGGGAGCGCTGCTGGCCGGGCTCCCGGTCGCCGCCCACGCCGACACCCCGTCGCCCCGACCCGTCGCCACCGCAACGACCCTCGCGCCGGCGCCCGACCCGTCCTTCGCCGTCACCGACCGCGCACCCGACCCCGCGTTCAGCGTCACCACCCCGACCCCTGCCGAGACGCGGACCGCGACGCCCACCCAGGCCGACCCCACCGCGAAGCCGCGCCCCGCGCCCAGCCTGGGCCCCCTCGGTCCGGCGTCGAGCCGCGCCGCGGCCATGGAGGCAGCCTCCGCCGCCACCGCCGACGCCGCCACCGGTGCCGTGCGCGTCGGTCGCGGAGACACCCTGTGGGGCATCGCCGCCCGTCACCTCGGTCCGGGCGCCACCACCTCTGCCATCGCCCGCGAATGGCCGCGCTGGTACGCCGCGAACCGCGGCGTCATCGGCGCCGACCCCGACCTCATCGTCGTCGGCCAGGTGCTCACCCCACCGTCGGCGATCCCGTCAGCGATCCCGTCAGCGGGCCCGTCAGCGAGCAAGGGAGCGACCCCGTGACGACCTACCCGCGCCTGCGCGTCCTGCCGATCCCCGACACCGACCCACCCATCATCGACGTCGACGAGCTGCGCACCACCGAGTCGCCCTACGTCCAGGACGCGCTGGCGATCGACTACACGCCCGACGACGACCGCTACTTCGACCGTCAGCGGTCCCGCTCGAGCGAGCTGCCCGACCCCGAGCGCTTCGCCCCGCAGCTGGCTCAGGCCCTCGTCGAGGTCATGGTGGGGGCGCGGCCCGCACCGCAGGTCATCCGCTGGACCAGCCCCGAGGTGTATGCCGTCCTCGCCCGCCGCGCGCTCGTGGCGGCCCGCCGCGGTCTGCAGCACGGGCGACGGCCCGTCGTGCGACGGGTACGCGTGCACGACGTCGGCGACGGGGTGGTGGAGGTCGCGGTCGTCGTCGTCCACCCCGACCGGGTCCGGGCGCTCGCGATGCGGCTGGCCGGCGTCGACCACCGGTGGGTGGTCACCGACCTCGTCGTCGGCTGACCCGGGTCACCCGCTCGCGCTCACCTACCGCGCCGGCGGGCCTTCTTCGACGACCGACGCTCTGACCGGTTGCCGTCGGCCTGGTCCGACGCGGTGCCGTTCGACGTGCCGTTCGCTCCGGCCCCGACGTCGGTCACGTTGCGCTCCTCGAGCCCGCCGTCGTCACTCGGCGCCGTGTAGTGCAGCTGCCGCGTGGTCGGCCCCTGGAGGCCCTTCGCGGTGAACGCCGGCGACCGCGGCGCCGCCGAGGCGTCCTGCGGAGTCGAGCGCTGGGCGCCGTTCGACCCTGCGCCGTTCGACGCTGCGCCGTTCGACCCGGCGCCGTTCGCACCCGCGCCGGCGAGCGCAGGCTGGCCGGCCCCGTCGTCCACGGGCGCGTCCGGAGCCGTGGAGAGGCTGCCCAGCATCTCGCTGACCGACATCGGCTGCTGCGGCTCGGGCGGGGCGGAGGGCGGGGAGTCGACCTGCACGTCCACGTTGAAGAGGTACCCGACCGACTCCTCCTTGATGCCCTCCATCATCGCCTCGAAGAGCAGGAACCCCTCGCGCTGGTACTCCACGAGCGGGTCACGCTGCGCCATGGCGCGCAGGCCGATCCCCTCTTGCAGGTAGTCCATCTCGTAGAGGTGTTCGCGCCACTTCCGGTCGAGCACCGACATGACGACCCGCCGCTCCACCTCGCGCATGACCTCGGCGCCCAGCGCCTCCTCCCGCGCGTCGTAGGCGTGGTGGGCGTCGGACGTGAGCGCCTCCCGCAGCAGCTCCGGGGTGATCGCGCTGCGGCTGCCGGCCTCGTCAGCCAGCTCCTCGATCGTGATCGAGACGGGGTAGAGGGTGCGCATCGCGGTCCAGAGCTGCTCGAGGTCCCAGTCCCCGGCATACCCCTCGGCCGTCGCTGCCGTGACGTAGCCCGCGATGACGTCGTTGACGAAGAGGCGGATCTGCTCCTCCATGTCCTCGCCCTCGAGGACGCGGCGGCGCTCGTCGTAGACGACCTGGCGCTGGCGGTTGAGCACGTCGTCGTACTTCAGGACGTTCTTGCGGATCTCGTAGTTCTGCGCCTCGACCTGGCTCTGGGCGCTCTGGATCGACCGGGACACCATCTTGGACTCGATGGGGACCTCGTCCTCCATCCGCGCCGTCGTCATGAACCGGTCGACCATGGCCGCGTTGAACAGCCGCATGAGGTGGTCCTGCAGGGAGAGGTAGAACCGCGACTCCCCCGGGTCACCCTGACGGCCCGACCGCCCGCGTAGCTGGTTGTCGATGCGCCGCGACTCGTGCCGCTCGGTGCCGAGGACGTAGAGGCCGCCGAGGCCCTTGACCTCGTCATGCTCGGCCCGCACCGCTTCCTCGGCCGCGGTCAGGGCGGCGTCCCAGGCCTCCTCGTACTCCTCAGGGGTGTCCTGCGGGTCGAGGCCCCGACGCCGCAGCGCCTCCACCGCCCGGAACTCGGGGTTGCCCCCGAGCATGATGTCGGTGCCGCGCCCGGCCATGTTGGTCGCGACGGTGACGGCGCCCTTGCGGCCCGCGTCGGCGACGATCGACGCCTCCCGCGCGTGCTGCTTGGCGTTGAGGACCTCGTGGGTGACGCCCCGCTTGCGCAGCTGCTGGGAGAGGTACTCGCTCTTCTCGACGCTGATGGTGCCGACGAGCACGGGCTGACCGGCCTCGTTGCGCTCGGCGATGTCGTCGACCACCGCGGCGTACTTCGCCTCCTCGGTGCGGTAGACGAGGTCGGCCTGGTCCATCCGGAGCATCGGCATGTTCGTCGGGATGCTGACGACCCCGAGCTTGTAGATCGAGTTGAGCTCCGCGGCCTCGGTCTGGGCCGTGCCGGTCATACCGGAGAGCGTGGAGTACATCCGGAAGAAGTTCTGAAGGGTGATCGTGGCGAGGGTCTGGTTCTCGTTCTGGATCTCGACGCCCTCCTTGGCCTCGATGGCCTGGTGCATCCCCTCGTTGTAGCGGCGCCCGGCGAGCATGCGGCCGGTGTGCTCGTCGACGATGAGGATCTCGCCGTCAATGTTGACGTAGTCCTTGTCCCGCTTGAACAGCTCCTTCGCCTTGAGGGCGTTGTTGAGGTAACCGATGAGCGGGGTGTTGACCGACTCGTAGAGGTTGTCGATGCCGAGCAGGTCCTCGACCTTCTCGATACCGGCCTCGAGCACGCCGACGGTGCGCTTCTTCTCGTCGACCTCGTAGTCGCCCTCGCCGGACTCGAGCTCGCCCCGATCGAGCCGCTTGACGATCTTCGCGAACTCGACGTACCACTTGGTCGCCTGGTCGGCCGGGCCGCTGATGATGAGCGGGGTGCGGGCCTCGTCGATGAGGATCGAGTCGACCTCGTCGACGATGGCGAAGTGGTGGCCGCGCTGCACGAGCTCCTCGGGGCTCCAGGCCATGTTGTCGCGCAGGTAGTCGAAGCCGAACTCGTTGTTGGTGCCGTAGGTGATGTCCTTGCCGTACTCGACGCGCCGCTGGGCCGGGGTCATCGGCGAGAGGATGCAGCCGGTCTCGAGGCCGAGGGCACGGTGGACGCGGCCCATCAGCTCGGACTGGTACTCCGCCAGGTAGTCGTTGACGGTGACGACGTGTACGCCCTTGCCCGTCAGGGCGTTGAGGTAGGACGGCAGCGTGGCCACCAGGGTCTTGCCCTCACCGGTCTTCATCTCGGCGACGTTGCCCATGTGCAGGGCCGCCCCACCCATGATCTGCACGTCGAAGTGCCGCTTGCCGATGGTGCGCTTGGAGGCCTCACGGACCGCGGCGAATGCCTCCGGCAGCAGGTCGTCGATGCTCTCGCCGTCGGCCAGGCGCTTGCGGAAGACGTCGGTCTCCTCGCGCAGCTCCTCGTCGGTGAGCTTGTCGAAGTCGCTCTCGAGCGCGTTGACCTGCGCCGCGATCCCCTCGAGCCGCTTGATGACGCGGCCCTCTCCGGCACGCAGCAGCTTTTCGAAGACCTTGGGCACGCTGGTTTCTCCTGCTGGTTCGAGGACACGCGGGACCTCCGCGTGAGCACGCGGAGCACGGCCTCAGATTAGCCGCTCGTGTGCACCCAGCCCAACGGCCCGACGGCCGACCCAGGTTCCGTGGCCGCTCCGTGGACCTGGACGCAATGACGTTGCACGCGCCTCCCGGGTGCGCTGGAGTGGCCGGTATGCCTGACGCGCCGGTCCTCCCCGCCGATATCCCGACCCTCACCGACGGGGTCGTCACCCTGCGGGCGCTCACCCTGGACGACCTCGATGCGGTGGTCGAGCAGAGCCGCGACCCTGACACCGCCCGGTGGACCTTCGTACCGGAGCCCTACGAGGACGCCGACGGGCGTGAGTTCATCGAGCGCAGCCCGCAGGAGTGGCAGGAGGAGTCCCGCTGCGGTTGGGCCATCGAGCACCAGGGCCGCTTCGCCGGACTGGTCTCGCACCAGCCTCGGGGTGGGGGCGCGGTCGAGATCGCCTTCGCCGCGCACCCGGCCGCCCGCGGTCGCGGCGTCATGACCCGGGCCGTGCGGCTGGCCGCCCGTCACGCCTTCGACCAGGGCGCCATCGTCATCCTGTGGCACGCCCAGGTCGGCAACTTCGGGTCGCGCAAGGTCGCCTGGCGGTGCGGGTTCGTCCTGGGCGGACCCACGGTGGCCACCCGCCACGACCGGGTGGTCGAGGTGTGGTCCGGGCACCTTCGGCCCGGTGACCTCATGGAGCCACGGGGGCGCTGGCTCTTCGCCCCGGTGCTCGAGGGCGACGGCATCCGGATCCGTCCCTTCCGTGACGACGACGTCGCCGCCTTCCCCGAGAGCCACGACCCCCTGACCGCGCGCTTCTCGTCCGTCCTCCCCGTGCGCGACGCCTTCCCGGAGTGGCTGCTGCGGCGCCGCACCGGCGAGGCGACCGGCAGCGCGGTAGCCCTCGCCATCGCCGACGCCGAGACCGACGAGCTGCTCGGCGGGCTCGACCTGCACCGGCTCGACGTCCCCCTCTTCGCCGGCACCGCGGTCCTCGGCTACTGGCTGTTCGAGAGGGCCCGCGGCCGCGGCGCGGCGAGCCGGGCGCTGGAGCTGGTGGTGCCGTGGTCGTTCCGGCCGCTGACGGAGGGCGGCCTGGGCCTGCACGCCCTGTCGGCCGGCTGCTCGGTGCACAACGTGGCCTCGGCCCGGGTGCTGCGGCGGGCCGGCTTCGCGCTCGTCGGCACGAGCCGCGCGTCGATGCGGGCCGAGGGCTCGTTGACGGGACCGGTGCACGACGAGCTGCTGTTCGACGTCCTGGCCACCGACGACCGCGACGCCCAGCGGGTCGAGCCCTTACGCCTACCGGAGCTCGAGACGCCGCGCTTCCGGCTGCGGGAGTGGCGCGACGACGACGTCCCCGCCGACGACGAGGGCCCCGACGCCGCCAGCCTGCGCTTCATGCCGGCGGCCGCCCAACCGGACCGGGCCACGTATGCCGCGTGGCTGGCCCGGCACCGCTCGTTCGCCGAGGCGGGCACCGGCGTGGACTGGTGCGTCGCCGACCGCGACACCGACCACGCCCTGGGCAACGTGACCGTCTTTCACCTCGACCCCGGGCCCGACGGGTTCCAGGCCGAGATCGGCTACTGGCTGCACCCGACCGCACGCGGTCGCGGCGTGCTCCGCGAGGTGCTACCGACCGTCATCGACCACGCCTTCAGCCCCCGGGCGGAGGGCGGCCTCGGCCTGACCCGCCTCCACGCGGGCACCGTCGCCGACAACGCCGCGTCGCAGCGCGTCCTGTCCGCGGCCGGGTTCCGGCACTGGGGCGACGACCGGCAGGCGTGGCGCAACGGCCAGGGGGACCTCACCGACGGCGCCTTCTTCGAGCTGCTCGCGTCCGACCCCCGTCCCGGCTGATCACAGGCCCGGCTACGGCAGCGGGTAGCTCACGGGCCGGCTGTACTCGAACGGCGGCACGTCGTCGAGCGCCGACCGCGCCGCCCCGCCGGGGTCGTGGGCGACGGAGCTCTCGAGGTCGAGCAGCATCGTGCTCCGACCGGTGGAGTCGTAGCGGGGCCACGACGGAAGGTGCGGGTTGTTCGGGTCGCCGGTGCGGGCGAAGGCGACCCACGTGGCCATGACGGTGCGCGTCATCGGCTCGAGGTCGGGCTCACGGCCGATCAGCCCAGCCGCGGCCTCGGTCGTCCCGTGGACGAACGGCACCTCCGCGGTGTGCGGGGTGCCGAGCACGCCGCCGCGCACCGGCGTACGCCAGTCGAACCGGTACGCATACGTCGGCGCCGACGCCGTATCCGCCTGCAGCGCAGCCTGCTTCAGGGTGTTGCGCGTGTAGTGCTGGTCCGTGGTGACGGCGGCGAGGAGGTCGCTCGGCGACGCTGTAGCGCGGTCGCCCCGGTAGGCCTCGAGGATGCGGTCGGTGTGGGCCGGACCCACTCCGAGGAAGCGCGTCAGCCGGCGGCGGACCTGGCCGAGGTCCAGGCTGAAGTTGCGCATGTCGGCGGCGAGGAAGAGCGTCGACTCGTCCGCAGCGGTGCCGATGAGGAGGGGGACGTCCGACGACATCGTCGGGGCCGACGGGTCGAAGGGGTGGCGGACGAGGGTGCGCCCGTCCAGGACCGGGCGGAACGACCGCGTCGTGCCCGCGAGTGCCCCGACCATCCGCTCCATCGGCACGGCTTGCAGCGCAGGGCCGTCGGCGCGCGAGAGGCCCAGCTGCCGGGCCAGCCCGAAGGCCATCCGGTGGCCCTCGTCCGGCTCCGCGACCCGCAGGCTGCCGGAGCAGCTCTGGGCGACGGCGCGGTGGAAGAGCCCGCCCGCGGCGGGCATGGCCATGAGCGCACTGACCTTGGCCGCTCCACCGGACTGCCCCGCGATCGTCACGCAGTCGGGGTCGCCGCCGAAGGCCTCGGCGTTCTCGCGCACCCACCGCAGCGCGGCGACGAGGTCGAGCAGCCCGGCGTTCCCGGCGTCGGCGAACCGTTCGTCGTCCGGGTCGAGCGCCAGGTAGCCGAATGCGGTCAGCCGGTGGTTGACCGTGACGACGACCACGTCCCCGTCGCGCGCCAGCCGCGTCCCGTCCCAGCCGGGTGCCGACCCGGCGCCGCCGGCCCAGGCTCCCCCGTGGATCCACATCAGCACCGGTCGTCGTGCGTCGTCGGTCCCGGGGGTGACGACGTTGAGCGACAGGCAGTCCTCGCTCGTCGGCTCGATGGCGCCGTACCAGTCGAAGAGCGGGTCGGGGAGCGCGGGCACCTGGGGCGCGGAGGGCCCGAAGTCGGCGGCCTCACGCGTACCCACCCACGGCACGACGGGGGCCGGCGGACGGAAGCGCCCCACCCCCGCCGTCGAGGCGGCATACGGCAGGCCCCTGAACACCCGG
Source organism: uncultured Actinomycetota bacterium (assembly GCA_963752705.1). GTDB lineage: Bacteria > Actinomycetota > Actinomycetes > Actinomycetales > Dermatophilaceae > Lapillicoccus. The sequence continues at coordinate 748,339 of CAVVZM010000003.1, read as the reverse complement.
ACCCCGTCGACCTCGATGCCCCTGACCCGGCCGCCGGAGGTCTCCACCTCGGGGCGGCCGGCCGGTCTCACGACTTGGCCCGCACGTGGTCCGCGAGAGCGGGGACGACCTTCTGTCCGTAGGTGCGCAGCGTCTCGTCCTGCTGGTCGTGCTGGAGGTAGACCGCGAACTGGTCCACCCCGAGGGCCCTGAGCCGCTTCAGCTTCTCGATGTGCTCGGCCACGGTGCCGATCACGCAGAACCGGTCGACGATCTCGTCGGGCACGAACGCGGTATGCGAGTTGCCCGCCCGGCCGTGCTCGTTGTAGTCGTAGCCCTCGCGGTCCTTGATGTAGTCGGTGAGTGCAGTAGGCACGGATGCGCCGTCAGCGCCGTAGCGGCCGACGATGTCGGCCACGTGGTTGCCCACCATCCCGCCGAACCACCGGCACTGGTCGTAGGCGTGGGCGCGACCCGCCTCGCTGCCGTCGGTGACGTAGGCCGGTGCGGCCACGCAGATCGTCACCGCGTCGGGGTCGCGTCCCGCGTCGGCCGCCGCCTGGCGCACCGCCGCGATGCTCCACTCGGCGATGGACAGGTCGGCCAGCTGGAGGATGAACCCGTCGGCGACCTCACCGGTCATTTGGAGCACGCGGGGGCCGTAGGCCGCCACCCACACCTCGAGCGACGACCGCCGGCTCCACGGCAGCCGCAGCCGGCTGCCCTTGTAGTCGACCTCCTCGCCGTTGGCGAGGCCGCGGATGACCCCGATCGACTCGCGCAGCTCGGCCACGGTGGAGGGGCGGCCGTTGGTCACCCGCACGGCGGAGTCGCCGCGGCCGATGCCGCATACGGTGCGGTTGCCGTACATCTCGTTGAGCGTCGCGTACGTCGAGGCCGTCACGGTCCAGTCCCGGGTGGCCGGGTTGGTGACCATCGGCCCGACGACGATGTTGCGGGTGGCCGCGAGGATCGCGCTGTAGATGACGTAGGGCTCCTCCCACAGCAGGTGGGAGTCGAACGTCCAGGCGTGCGAGAAGCCGTAGTGCTCGGCCTGGCGGCAGAGCTCGACGACCCGGGACGCCGGGGGGTTGCACTGCAGGACGACGCCAAGGTCCATCTGGGTCTCTTCCCCGGGGCCTAGTGGAGGTACTGCGAGAGGTCGCGGCGGAGGTACTGCCCGTGACCCTTGGAGCCGTGGAACGCTTTGTCCTGCACCAGGACCCGCCCGCGCGACAGCACGGTGTCGACGTGTCCGTCAATCTCGAAGCCCTCCCACGCGGAGTGGTCCATGTTCATGTGGTGGGTCTTGCCCACGCCGATGCTGGTATGCCCGTGGGGGTCGTAGACGACGATGTCGGCGTCCGCGCCCGGCTCGATGACGCCCTTGCGGCCGTACAGGCCGAACATGCGGGCCGGGGTCGTGGAGCAGAGCTCGACCCACCGCTCGAGGGTGATCTCGCCGGTGACGACGCCCTGGTAGAGCAGGTCGAGACGGTGCTCGACCGAGCCGATCCCGTTGGGGATCTTGGAGAAGTCGCCGAGGCCGAGCTCCTTCTGCTCCTTCATGCAGAACGGGCAGTGGTCGGTGCTGACCACGGAGATGTCGCCGGTGCGCAGGTAGCGCCACAGCTCGTCCTGGTGGCCCTCCTCGCGGGCCCGCAGCGGCGTGCTGCACACCCACTTCGCGCCCTCGAACCCCGGCGCTCCGAGCTGCTCCTCGAGGGACAGGTAGAGGTACTGCGGGCAGGTCTCGCCGAAGACGTTGTAGCCGTCGTCCCGGGCCTTCGCCAGGGTCGCCACGGCCTGCTTGGCGCTCATGTGCACGATGTAGAGGGGCGCCCCGGTGAGCCGGGCCAGCATGATCGCCCGGTGGGTGGCCTCCTCCTCGGTCTCCCACGGCCGGGTGAGCCCATGGTTGACGGGGTCGGTCTCACCGCGAGCCAGTGCCTGGGCGACGAGGACGTCGATGGCCATGCCGTTCTCGGCGTGCATCATGATCATGGCGCCGTTCTCGCGCGCCTTCTGCATGGCCCGCAGGATCTGGCCGTCGTCGGAGTAGAAGACGCCCGGATAGGCCATGAAGAGCTTGAAGCTCGTGATCCCGTCGGCGACCAGCTCGTCCATGGCCTTGAGCGCGTCGTCGTCGACCCCACCGAGGATCTGGTGGAAGCCGTAGTCGACGGCACAGTTGCCGGCGGCCTTCTCGTGCCAGGCGGCCAGCCCGTCCTGCACGCGCTCTCCCGTGCGCTGCACGGCGAAGTCGACGATCGTCGTCGTCCCGCCCCAGGCGGCGGCGATCGTGCCGGTCTCGAAGGTGTCGGACGCCGCCGTGCCGCCGAAGGGCAGCTCCATGTGGGTGTGGCAGTCGACGGCGCCCGGGATGACGTACTTGCCGGTCGCGTCGATGACCGTGTCGGCGGTGGATGCGAGGTCGGTGCCGAGAGCGTTGCTGCCGGGCGCGACGAGTGCCACCACCTTCTCGCCGTCGACGAGGACGTCGGCCTGCACCCGCCCCGTGGCCGAGACGACGGTGCCGCCGCGGATGAGGGTGGTGCTCACGGACGGACCAGGTCGTCGTAGGCGTCGGGCCGGCGGTCGCGGTAGAAGGCCCACCGCTCGCGCACGGTCTGGATGAGGTCGAGGTCGAGGTCGCGCACGACGAGCTCCGGCTTGTGCGGGTCGCCCTTCTCGCCGACGTAGTTGCCCTCGGGGTCGACGAAGTAGGACTGGCCGTAGAAGTCGTCGTCGCCGAGCTCCTCGATGCCCACCCGGTTGATGGCGCCGACGTAGTACTCGTTGGCGACGGCGGCAGCGGGCTGCTCGATCCGCCAGAGGTACTCGCTCAGGCCGCGGCTCGTGGCGCTGGGGTTGAAGACGATCTGGGCGCCGTTGAGCCCGAGGGCCCGCCAGCCCTCGGGGAAGTGGCGGTCGTAGCAGATGTAGATGCCGACCTTGCCGACCGCCGTGTCGAAAACGGGATAGCCCCCGTTGCCCGGGCGGAAGTAGAACTTCTCCCAGAACCCGCCGACGTGCGGGATGTGCTGCTTGCGGTACTTGCCGAGGTAGCTGCCGTCGGCGTCGACGATGGCCGCCGTGTTGTAGAGGAACGGGTCCTCCCGCTCGTAGACCGGCAGCACCATGACCATGCCGAGCTCCTTGGCCAGCGCCTGGAACCGCTCGGTCGTCGGGCCCGGCACCGCCTCCGCGTACTCGTAGAACTGCTTGTCCTGCACCTGGCAGAAGTACGGCCCGTAGAAGAGCTCCTGGAAGCAGATGACCTGGGCCCCCTGGGCGGCGGCGTCCCGCGCGTACTGCTCGTGCGCGTCGATCATCGACTCCTTGTCACCGGTCCATGTGGTCTGGACGAGCGCGGCGCGGACGACGGTCATCAGGCAACCTCCAGGTCGGAAGCCGCCAGCCTAGACATCACACGTAACGCAGGACACCTCTGACGCGACAATCTCGTGACCAGCACCTGTCCCGTCTCACGGACGTCGGGGGCCGCTGCGTCCGGTGGCCGCGTCGCGCAGCCCGCGCCAGACCTCCACACCACGCGTTCGCCGGTCCGGAGCGAGGAGCAGCATCAGGGCCACGTGCCGGCCCAGGCCCAGGACCTGGCCGCCCGCCCACCCGGGATGCCGACGCGCATACCGCTGCACGAGGACGGCCCGGTTGCGCGCGAGGTAGTACGACCGGAACGGCGCCGACCGGGTGATCGTCACGTCGCGCCCGGCCAGCCTCAGCCGCTGGCCCGCCCCGAGCCGGTGGCCGAGGGAGAGGCCCGGCACCACGAGCACCGCCAGCCCTGCGTCGAGGCACCGCAGCGCGAAGTCGTCGTCGACGCCGTCGATGAACAGGCTCTCGTCGAAGCCCCCGACGCGGGTGAACGTGTCCACCGGGACAAGCTGGCCAGACTGGATCGGGGGCCGTCCGTCCCGTTGGGCCGGCAGCCCGGTGACGTGCTCGGGAGCGACGAGGCCGACCTGCACCCCGGCGTCGTCGGCCGCCGTCCACCGCCCGACCAGCGCGGCAACGAACCCCGGTGGCACCCGGGAGTCCTGGTCGAGGGTGAGGACGGCGTCGACCGAGCCATCGCTCAGTGCCTCTCGCAGCCCGGTGTTGAGGGCGGCCGCGATCCCGCGGTTCGCCTGGTGCGTGACGACGCTCGCCCCCGCGGCCCGGCAGGCGTCCCACCGAGCGACCGATGCGAGACCCGGGCTGCCATCATCGACGACGACCACCAGGTCGACCTGAGGGACGAGGTCGGCGACCAGGTCGACGAGGTCGGCGTCCGGCGCGTAGGCCGGCACCACCGCGGCCACGGAGGTCACCCCGCCACGGCTCCCACCGTGCACTGGTCGAGCCCGAGCCAGTCGGCCATCTCCTCGAGATGTCGCGCGAGCGCCGGTCGGGCCTCGGGCGGGGCGCCCGGCTGCCAGGTCACCTGGTGCACGCGAAGGATGCCGGCCGACCGGTCGGCCTTGAGGTCGCAGCGCGCGACGAGCGTGTCGCCGAAGAGGAACGGCAGCACGTAGTAGCCGTGCACCCGTCTCTCGACCGGCGTGTAGATCTCGATGCGGTAGCGCAGGTCGTAGAGCGCCTCGGTGCGCTCGCGCTGCCAGACGAGGGAGTCGAACGGGCTCAGGAGGGCCTCGGCGTGCATCGACCGGGGGACGCGGGCGCCGGTATGCAGCCAGGCCGGCTTGGGCCAGCCGGTGATCTCCACGGGTTCGAGCTCGCCGTCCGCCACGAGCCGCGCGACGGCCGGGAGAGCCAGAGCCGCGGGGAGCCGGAAGTAGTCACGCAGGCAGAGCAAGGTGCCGACGCCGTGCGCCCGGGCGGCGATCCGCACCAGCTCGAGCACGGCATCCTCGTCGGTCGGGCGCGTGGTCGGGTCGAGCCACTGCTCGCGCACGTCGGCCGGTGAGCGCGGCGCCACGGCGGCGATCGACGCATACCGGCGCTCGAACTGGGAGGTGCGGCCGGCGGAGGTGACGAGACCCGCGCGGAAGAGGTACTCCAGCACGGTCTTGGCCGCCGACCAGTTCCAGCCCCAGTGGTCGGTGCGGCGGGGCTGGTCGTGCGCGAGCGCCCGCTCGACCTCGCGGGACGTGAGCGGTCCTCGGACCGACACCTCGTCGAGGACGGCGTCCACGAGACCGGGGTGGTCCTGCTGCACCCGGGCGTAGCCGCCCCACGCATCGTCGCCGGCGCGGCGCATCCGGAAGTCGAGCAGGGGCCAGGTCGACGGCGGCACGAGGCTGGCCATGTGCCCCCACGACTCCACGAGCCGGCGTGGGGACGCGTTGGTCGCACGGTCCAGGAGCGCCGTGTCGTAGGGACCCAGCCGGGCGAGGAAGGGCAGGTAGTGGCTGCGGGCCACGACGTTGACGCTGTCGATCTGCACGACACCGACCCGGTCGACCACCCGCTGCACGTGGCGGGTCGTCGCGCCCCACGGCTCCGGCCGGGGATCGGCGAAACCCTGCGCCGCGATGGCGATCCGGCGCGCCTGAGCCAGGCTGAGGCGCCGGACGGCGCCACGGGTCGCGAGAGGACGGGTGGTCAAGCCTGGCGCGGGTCGATGATGTTCTGCCGCACGGCGTACATCGCCGCCTCCATCCGGGTGTGCAGCTGCAGCTTCTCGAGAATGTTGCGCACGTGGTTCTTCACGGTGTTCTCCGAGATGAAGAGCTGCTGGCCGATGTCGCGGTTGCCGAGCCCGCGGGCGACGAGCTTGAGCACCTCGACCTCCCGCAGGGTCAACTTGGGCGCGTGCGGGTTGGGCAGCTCCTCCTCGCGCCGGCTGATCTGGGCGAACTCCGCCAGCAGCTTCGAGGCCATCGACGGGGAGATGAGCGAGTGACCGGTGTGGACCGCCCGGATGCCGTCGGCGATCTCCTCGCCCGGCACGTCCTTGAGGAGGTAGCCGTTGGCCCCCGCCCGGATCGCCTCGAACAGGTCGGTCTCCTCGTCGCTGATCGTCAGCATGATGATGCGCGTCGAGGGGACCTGCTCCTTGATGGCGAGGCAGGCCTCGATGCCCGACTGCTTCGGCATCCGCACGTCCATGAGGATGACGTCGGGCAGCAGCTCTTCCGCGCGGCGCAGCGCCTCGACCCCGTCGCCGGCCTCGCCGACCACCTCGATGTCGCCCTCGGCGTGCAGCACCATCTCGAGGCCGCGCCGGAAGAGGACGTGGTCGTCAGCGACCAGGACGCGGATCGGTTCGCCGGTGTCGTCGTGCTCGTCGGACCCTGTCCCCGTCGCCATGGCCGCATCATTGCACGGTCCGGGAGCCGGGCGAGCGACCGATTTGTCAGGCGCTGTCCACCTTGAGGTGCAGGACCCCGTAGGACCATCCGCGGCGCCGGTAGACCACGCTCGGCTGGGCGGTGTCGACGTCGTGGAAGAGGTAGAAGTCGTGGCCGACCAGCTCCATCTGGTTGAGCGCGTCCTCCAGGGTCATCGGCGCGCTGGCGTGCACCTTCTCGCGCACCTCGATCGGCGACTCGCCCACCGCGCCGAACGCCCCGCTCGGCGAGGGACCGTCGTCGGTCGGACCCTGACCGTCCGCACCGGCGACCGCTCCCGCGCCCGCCGTCGACCCGTCGGTCGTCCGGCCGGTGGCGTGGCTGACGGACTCGGGGACCCGACGCCCGGCCCGGGCCACCCGCTTGCGGTCACTGGCTCGCCGCAGCCGCTCGTAGAGCTTCTCCAGGGCCGCGTCCAGCGCGGTGTAGACGTCGTTCGTGCAGGCTTCCGCCCGGATGACCGGGCCCTTCGCGTGGCAGGTGATCTCCACCGCCTCGCAGTCGCGGACCGCCTTCTCATGGGTGATGACGACGTCGACGCGCGACACCTTGGGGTGCAGCTGTGGCACCTTGGCGAGCTTCTCCTCGAGGTGTTCGCGGAAACGCTCCGTGACTTGGGTGTGACGGCCGGTGACGACGATGTCCACGTACTTCTCCTCGCGGTCGGGGTTCGAGACGACTCGGGCGGGGCAGGCCCGCGGCACCGGGCACCCACCTCCCATCCGCGATCACGTCGGACTATGTGTCACGACCGTAACCCTTCGCCTCCCGGGGGGCTACGGCTGCCGGTATGTCGGTCGGTTGACGAGGCGGTTGCGCCGAGGGGCCCGGTGCGGCGGCTCGTCGCGGCGAGCGTGGCCGCGCCCACGACGTGACCGCCGGCCGCACGCACGGCCCGCGCGGCCTCCGCCAGGGTGGACCCGGTGGTGACGACGTCGTCGACCAGCACCACCCGCGATCCCGCGAGCGCGCCCGCCCACCGGGGGGCCACGGCATACGCACCGGCGAGGTTGCGGGCCCGTTGCCGCCGGTCGAGCCGCGACTGGTCGGCGAGCCGGCGGACCGGCCTGAGGGCCGGCGCGACGGACGCGCGTGGGCGCACCGGCCCGTCGGCGGCGAGACGCGTCGCGGCGCGGGCCAGGTCCCGCACCGGGTCGTCGCCGCGTCGGCGTACGGCCGCGCGTGACGACGGCATCGGGACGACCACCGTGGGGAGAGTCCCGACCGGACCGGCCAGCGAGAGCGACAGCAGGCGGGCGAGCAGGGGCCGCAGGTCACGCCGCTCGTCGTCCTTGTAGGCGCTCACCAGCCGGCGCAGCACCCCGGCGTAGGGACCGACCGCCACCACCGGGGGCAGCCCGGGAGGCGCGGGGTCGGGCGTGCACCGGCGGGGGCGCTCGAACACCTCCGACCAGAGAGCGGCCTCACAACCGGGGCAGAGCGGACCCGGTGGCCGGTCGCAGGCCGCACACACGTCCGGCAGCGCGAGGTCGAGCAGGGCTCGGGCACTCCGGGAGACCGCGGCGAGAAGTGGCATACGGCCAGCCTGCGACCGCCGGTCACGGAGCGACCGGCCCGCTCCGGGGGCTGTGGACGGTGGGACGAGCCGGCCACAACCTGTGGACGATGGTCCGTTTGGACCATTTTGGGCCAGTCGGACAGCAATCGGCCCGGAGCGCGGGGCCAGTGCTGAAGCATGGGGCCGATGCGGCCCGGACGCGGGCCGTCCCCCCGAGAGGAACGGCAGCCCATGGGCAGTGGCAGGGTGCTGTCCACCGGCACGCGCCTGCGCGTCGCCGTGGCGATCATCGCCCTCCTGGTCAACGCGCTCCACGGCAGCTCGTTCAATGTCCTGCCGTGGGCCCTCTTGATCATCGGGGCTGACCTCGCTACTGGCGCCGTGCTCGCCGCCGCGCCCCTGGGTCTGCGCGACCGCCGGTTCCTCGCCCTGACGATCACCATCGCGGCCGCCACGGTAGCCGGGCTGGCCCTCACCGCCGGCGCAGGTGGTCTCCCCCTCGTCGTCATTCCCCTCTTTCGGGCAGGGGAGACGTGGGGCCGGAGAGCCGCGGCTGCGTCCTTCGCTGCCTTCCTTCTTCCCGCGGTTGTCGCTTGGGTGGTGACTGCCGGTTCCACGTCGGACCTCGAGCCCAGGTCTCTCCTGGTGTGGTTGGCCCTGTCAGTAACCCTGGCCGTTGCCGCCCTGTGGGCCAAACGGTTGGCGCCGGACCTAGAACAAGACGAGGCCCGCACGAACGAGGCCGCCTGGCTACTCGCCCGCCTGGAAACGTTGGCCTCCGAGCTGCAGGGGGGATTCGACCCCGCCACTAGTGCCGAACACCTCCTCGACGCACTCCCCGCCGCCGGGGCCCGTGGGCGCTCCGCCGTGCTGATCGGCGCACCGCGCGAGCGGGCGGTACCCCTGGCGCTGCGCGGCTCGCTTCGGGTCCCGTGGCCGGATCCGCGCGAGGACGATGGCGTGTTGGGCAAAGCCTGGTTCGACACGCGGGCTGGTGTAGGACAGCAGAGCGACGGGCGCACGCTAGCGGCTGTCCCCGTACGGGACACCCAGGACCGTCAGATCGGCGTTGTGGTGAGTGATGTCCTTCTCAGCACGATGCTCCCCGAGGACTACCTGGCGGCTGTCAGTTCCGTGGTCCGAAAGCATCAAGGTCTCGTCGCCGTAGCGCTCGCCTTCAGCGGGCTGCGGGAACGGGCCGGTATCGAGGAGCGCGAGCGGCTGGCCCGTCAGATCCACGACGGGATTGCACAGGAACTGGTAGCCCTCGGCTTCCGAGTCGACAGGCTCAAACGCCTGCCCGACGAGGAGATGCGCACCGAGGCGGTAGTGCTGCGAGCCGAGGTCAGCCGGATCCTCGCCGACGTCCGTTCGCACATCGGCGACCTGCGCCTGACCGTCCGCCCGGAAGGAGGCCTGGGCGCTGCGGTGACGTCCCAGCTGCAGGTCTTCGGCGCGGCCAGCGGCGCCGCTATCACACTCCGCCTGTCGGAGTCCTCGTTCCGGCTGCCGGCGCACGTGGAAACCGGGCTCTATCGTATCGTCCTCGACTTCTTGGCCGACGCCCGGCGCGGTGGAGCGACGGAGCTGGACGTCTCGGTGCGCACCCAGGCTCCGGGCGCCGATCTCGTCCTGCGGCAATCCGGAGCCACCCGCCTCAACGAACAGGAGATGTTGGCCCACCTCCCAGCCTCGCTCGGGGCGCACGTCACCATCGCGTCGTCGGCGTCCGGGACGGAGGTCTTGGTGCACCTCCCCACTGTCCCCAAATCTGCAGCGGAACTCGACGAAAGGTTCCCACAACCATTATGAACCGTCTGAGGGAAAGCTTCGAAGCCACGACTTCCGCCCCACTGGGATCCGACGTCGTCACCGTCCTGCTCGTCGACGACCACCCTCTGGTCCGCGACGGCGTGGCTCACCTCCTGCGCGACGGGGGTCTCGACGTCATCGGCGAGGCCTCGAGCCTGGCGGAGGGCACGCGGATGGCCGACGTCGTCGAAGCCGATGTCATGGTGGTGGACGTGTCTCTCGGCGACGGCTCCGGTCTAGACCTTGTCGCCATCGTCCGCGCTAAGCGGCCAACGATGGGCATCGTGGTGCTGACGATGCACAACGACGACGACACCCTGCTCGGAGCCCTCGATGCCGGCGCCTCCTCACTGGTGCTGAAGACGTCTTCCTCGGAGGAGGTGCTCACCATGGTGCGGCGGGCGGCGTCGGCGCCGGACTCCTTCGCAGCAGTCGGGCTGGCCGACGCGTTGCGGCACCGGTCGCGCCAGGTGCGTCCGAACCTCACCTCCCGTGAAGTGGAGGTCCTCGAGCGCCTGGCCGTGGGTGACTCGGTCGCCGGCATGGCCAAGCGCCTGTACATGAGCGAGTCGACGGTCAAAACGCACATCGCCAAGCTGTACTCCAAGCTCGGCGCTCACAACCGCGCGAGCGCCGTCATGGCCGCCATCAAGTTCGGTTTCGTCAAATCATGACCGGGCCACCCACGTAGATCGCTGCCGTCGCTCACGACAAACTCTTGTCGTGAATTTTCGCCAAGGCGGACCAGCCCTCTCGCAGGCCGAGAACCTGGCCCAGGTTCTCTGCGCCTGGATCTCCGAACGGGGACGGGGAACCCGTCAGCGGTGGTGCCCTCAACGGACCGCACCACCGGCAGAAGTGCGCCGTCGACGTTCTGAGCGGCCTACCTGCGTACCGGAGCACACCCAAGGCGCCGCGAGGCCCGTACGAGGCGATCCTGTCGATTTCGGCGTCCCGTGCTCGTGGTCACGTCGCGCACGAAGGGGCACCACTACGCCGGCCTGCGGTCGACATCAGAGGTTGTCGTTGACCGTGCAGCGTGCCGTGCCGACCCTGCCGCCAAGAGTACCGACGACCACCACGATGACGGCCGCGATGAGCGCCACAAGGAGGCCGTACTCGACGGCAGTGGCGCCGCGGTCACGGGTGGCGATGCGGGTCTGGATGGTGGTGAGGGCCTTGAGCATGTCGGATCCTGACTGAGATGCGGGTGTAGGCACGGCTCTCTGTCGCCTGCTTCCACAAGGGTCCCGCCCGGAAGCGGTTGAGACATCAACCGTGACGTCACCCTCGCGGCGCAGTTCGGCCACACCCACGTCGGCCGAACGGACGAGCCGAAATCGGCCATATGGGGAGTTTCAGGTCCCGCCGACCACGATCTCGGTCACGCCCGTCTGTTCCGACCACGCGTTACCGGCCCGCACTAGGACACCCTTGGGGGTATTGACGATGAGGCCGCGCACTCCGCCGCGTGAGGTGATGCTCACCGCGTCGGGCACTTCGCGGATGAGGGTCTGGTCCAGGTCGAGCTGGCCCACCCGCCGTAGGCCCACTCCCTGACCGACGTCCACCCGGAAGGGGCGCAGCGGGTCGGTGCTCGTCGCCTTGGCCAGGACGACGAGGCTCATCTCGTCGATCCATATGACGTCGACGAACTGGGTGAGCGGCTCCCCCTGCCGGTAGGGCTCGGCCAGCGACACGGGCAGCCCGGCACTGTCGCGCACGATGCCGGCCACGTCCAGGCGATAGTCCGTGCCGTTCGCGAGCTTCGACAGCACCGCCGCGCGGGTGCCGTCGGGCGAGACCGACAGGTTGACGATCTGTCGCGTGTCGAGCCATGCGGCCTTCACCACGGTGGGGGCCGTCAGGGTCGCGGCCGCCGCGTCGAAGGTCCACAGGTGCGCGGCCCCCTGGGCAGTCCCACCGATCCACAGGCGGCCGTCCGACGCATACACCGGGTTGGTCAGCGCCGATCCGAACGCAGGTGCGGTGGAACCGGTGGCGTTGCGCCAATGGGCCAGCTCGGTGCGGCTCCCTGACACTCCGGCGATGTCGTTGCCGTCGCGGGAGAGCGCCAGCTGGACGTAGGTCTCCGGGATCCTCGGCAGGTCGGTCGACGACCGGGACGACTTGGCCGGTGGCACCGGGTTGCTCTCGTCGAGCGTCTGGGGGTTGATCCGCTCGACGACGTCCTTGGTGCGCAGCAGCCCCGTTGTGGCCGGGTCGGCGGTGAGATGGGTGTAGCCGAGGTCGACGAGGGACGACACGGCCGAGGGGAGGTTCGAGACCGGGATCTTCCCGATCCCCTGCACCTCGATGGAGATCCCGTTCACCGACGGGGCCTGCGAGAGGGTGGCGAGGAACTGGGCCCACATCGGGCGACGGCGCGCAGGGTCGATGGTCTGGGCACTGTTGGTGAGCGTCACCGTCGCCACCCCGCCCTGGTCGACGTTGACGGCGTCGACGGCCAGCCGCGTCCCGGCCGGGATGGCGGTGTCGACGACGCCGGACAGGTATGCGGGCACCGCGGCGAGCTGGGCCCGGGCCAGAGCAGTCACGAGGCGGGGCCCGGTGGGGAACCATCGCACGTCGGGCACCAGCTCACGCTGGTCGGTGCGGATGTAGTTGACGTCGTAAGCGCCGAAGACCCGGTCGAAGTCGTCGGTGTTGAGCCACAGCCCGAACCCCGCGTCGGGCAACGTGATTCGCCACTCGCCCTCCACCTTGGTCATCGTGAAGACCACCGATGCGGTGGTGCCGGGGGCCAGCTCGCGGTAATGGCCGTTCTCGTCGATGCTCGCCACGGCCCCCACCGTGAGCCGCACCTGTTCGGACGGGAGATGCTCGATGGTCAGGGCCGTGCGGGAGTCGAAGACGGTCGTCGTCATCGCCGTGGGTCGCCAGAGGTCCACCGATCCGGGGGCCAGGAACGACCGGCCGACGACCTGCTGGTCGTCGCCGACGTCCTGGAACCCCGCCCCCGACCGGATGAAGTCGCGAGCGATGACGTCCTGCGAGGCCCCCACGGCGGGCGGGTCGACGACGATCCGGGCCCGCGGCGCGACGTTCTCCCCGACCCGTCGGCCGTCGACCACGTCACTGCTCCGTGGCAGTCCGCACGAGGCCAGCAGTGCGGCGCATACCAACCCCGTCAGGAGCGCGAGGAGCGTTCGCGGCCGGTAGGCCGGTGCTCCCTCTGCGGACCGGGCGTGAACGCGTCTCACGGGGTCTTCCGCGAGGACGTCGGGACCCGCTCACCGGGCGGCCGGATGCGCTGCAGGATGGTCGTCTCCGGTTCGGCCGGACGCGCCACCCCGAGGTCGGCGAGGATGGGGTTCAGCGGAAGGGGCGACGACTCGAGGGCGGCCCCCGCCTGGCGGGGCAGCGTGAGCCGGAAGCAGGACCCCTCGCCGGGTGCCCCCCAAGCCTGGAGCCACCCGTTGTGCAGCCGGGCGTCCTCCAACGAGATGGCCAGACCGAGCCCGGTGCCGCCGGTGGTGCGGGCCCGAGCCGGGTCGGCCCGCCAGAACCGGTTGAAGGCCATGGCCGACTCACCGGGGCGCAGTCCGATCCCGTTGTCGCGCACGGACACCGCCACCGCATCCTCGTCCTTCCCCACCCGGACCACGATGGGGCGGCTCTCGCCGTGCTCGATGGCGTTGACAAGCAGATTGCGCAGGATCCGCTCCACGCGGCGCGCGTCGATCTCCGCCACGCACGGATCATCGGGCTCCTCCACCGTCACACGGGTGCTCTTGCGCTCGGCCAGCGTGGACGTGGAGTCGACCACTCGGGCCACCGTGGCGCGCACGTCGGTGGGCTCCACGTCGAGGATGGCGGCCCCCGCGTCGAAGCGGCTGATCTCGAGCAGGTCGGACAGCAGCGCCTCGAACCGGTCGAGTTCGTTGTGCAGCAGCTCGGCCGACCGCGACACCGCCGGGTCGAAGTCGGACCGCGAGTCGTGGATGAGGTCGCCCGCCATGCGGATCGTCGTCAGCGGGGTGCGCAGCTCGTGGGACACGTCGGAGACGAACCGCTGTTGGAACCGGGAGAGGTTCTCCAGCTGGCCGATCTGCTGCTGGAGGCTGGCCGCCATCTCGTTGAACGAGGTCGCCAGGGTCGCGATGTCGTCCTCGCCACGGGCCGGCATCCGCTCCCCCAGCGCCCCCGACGCGAAGCGCTGGGCGACCAACGCAGCTCGCCGCACCGGCCGGACGACGAGGCGGGTGACGACGTAGGAGATGCCCCCCAGGAGCAGCATCAGGGCGACGCCGCCGAGGAGCAGGAAGCGTCCGACGAGCGCGAGGGTGTCGCGCTCGCGGGTCATCGGGTAGACGAAGTACAGCCCGTAGCTGCCCGCCCGGGGCACCGCCACCTGCTGGCCGATGACCCACGAGGGGACGGCGTCGGCCTCCCCCGTCAGCTTGACCTGCACGATCTGCATCTGCTGCACCGTGGGGTTGTCGGCCACCTTGCGGCGCAGGTCCTCGGGCACCGCGGTCGGACCGACCTCGCCCGACTGGACGGGTGGCAACACGTCGCCCTGCGTGGCCGCGTTGTCGCCGCGGATGAGGATGACGTAGCGGCTGCGCTCGGTGCCCGCGGCGTCCTGGACGAAGTTCTTGGCCGAGCCCACGAGGTCGTCGGCGGTCAAGACCTTGTCGGTGCCGTCGAACTGCTGCTGCACCCGGCTGGCCAGGAGCACGACCTCGGCCGACGCCGTGACGCGCCGGTCCTCGGCGAGGCCGGCTGCGACCCGCTGGTAGAGGTAGGAACCGACGAGGGCCAGCACCAGGGTGCCCAGCACCATGGTGACCGCGACGACGCGGAACTGCAGCGACCGGCGCCACCGGTGGCGCAGCCAGCCGGCACCGGTGCGGGCGGCCCGCCTGGCATACGTCGCCGATCGGCGCGCGTAGGCGTCGATCCGGGCCCAGGTGGTCATCTCGGGTTCGGGTGACCGAGCCGGTGGGGCGACGGCCCCCTCGGTCACGCGGGGCTCACCATGGGTTCACGACAGGCTCATCCGGCTGCGCCCCTCAGGACGGTCCCGCCTTGTAGCCGACGCCGCGCACCGTGACGACGATCTCGGGGTGCTCGGGGTCCCTCTCGACCTTGCTGCGCAGGCGCTGCACGTGCACGTTGACCAGGCGGGTGTCTCCGGCGTGCCGGTAGCCCCAGACCTGCTCGAGCAGGACTTCGCGCGTGAAGACCTGCCAGGGCTTGCGGGCCAGGGCGACGAGGAGGTCGAACTCCAGCGGGGTCAGCGAGAGGGCGGCGCCCTGTCGCTTGACCGAGTGGCCGGCGACGTCGATCTGGAGGTCGCCGATCTCGAGCTTCTCCGGCTCCGGCTCGTCGCCGCGGCGCAGGCGCGCTCGCACCCGCGCGATGAGCTCCTGGGGCTTGAACGGCTTCATGATGTAGTCGTCAGCGCCCGACTCGAGCCCGACCACGATGTCGACGGTGTCGGTGCGTGCGGTGAGCATGACGATGGGGATGCCCGACTCGGCACGGATGCGTCGGCATACCTCCATGCCGTCGAGACCGGGCAGCATGACGTCGAGCAGCACGAGGTCGGGCCGGTAGTCACGGAACGCGGCCACCGCCGACGACCCGTCGGCGACGTGCGAGACGTCGAGCCCTTCCTGTCGCAGCACGATGCTCAGCATCTCCGCGAGCGCGAGGTCGTCGTCGACGACCAGTACGCGACCCTTCACCCCGGTGGCCCCTTCCGTTCGTACCGGCTGTCCAGCCGTCCCTGGCCGGATCATCCCACACGCAAGGAGATCGACCAGCCTTCGACGGAGTGTGGCGGCCCGAACCGAGCGTCCGCAGCCACCAGAGCGTCAGCGCGTCCTCCGCCCCGGACCACGACGATCGCGCCCGGTCGAGCGGAGGGCTGTCGCTGCCGTGGATGCCCGACACGAAGTCGAGGTATGCCGCTTGGTCGACGCGGGTCCGAGCAACACAGCACACACCCACGGCCACCATCGTGGCGGCCAGGCCAACGGCCTGACGGCCGGCGCTGGTCAGGATCTGCCCCAGCCCCCCGGGTGAGCCGCCCGGCCAGCGTGTGCCGCCCAGCTCCTCAGAGCGGGCGGCACACGCCTTGGCACTCGTACCTCATGGTGGTGCGCTCTAGTAGCGGTAGTGCTCCGGCTTGTAGGGGCCTGCGACGTCGACGCCGAGGTACTCGGCCTGGCCCTTGCTGAGCTCGGTGAGGTGGACTCCGAGGGCCTCGAGGTGCAGTCGGGCCACCTTCTCGTCGAGGTGCTTGGGCAGGACGTAGACCTGCTTCTCGTAGTCGCCGGTCTTGGTGAAGAGCTCGATCTGGGCGATCGTCTGGTTGGAGAACGAGTTGCTCATGACGAAGCTCGGATGGCCGGTGGCGTTGCCGAGGTTCATCAGACGGCCCTCGGACAGGACGATGATCGAGGTGCCCGACGCGAACGTCCACTCGTGGACCTGCGGCTTGATCTGGGTCTTGACGACCCCGGGCAGCTTGGCCAGACCCGCCATGTCGATCTCGTTGTCGAAGTGCCCGATGTTGGCGACGATGGCCTTGTTCTTCATCCGCGACATCTGCTCGGCGGTGATGACGTCGAAGCAGCCGGTGCACGTGATGAAGATGTCCGCGGACTCGACGACGTCTTCGAGGGTGGCGACCTGGAAGCCTTCCATCGCGGCCTGCAGCGCGCAGATGGGGTCGACCTCGGTGACGATGACGCGAGCGCCCTGGCCGCGCAGCGACTCGGCGCAGCCCTTGCCCACGTCGCCGTAGCCGAGAACGACGGCGACCTTGCCGCCGATGAGCACGTCGGTGGCCCGGTTGAGGCCGTCGATCAGCGAGTGGCGGCAGCCGTACTTGTTGTCGAACTTGCTCTTGGTAACCGAGTCGTTGACGTTGATCGCGGGGAACAGCAGGTCCCCGGTCTCCGCCAGCTGGTACAGCCGGTGCACCCCGGTGGTGGTCTCCTCGGTGACGCCCTTGATGCCCTCAGACACCGTCGTCCACTTCCGGGGGTCGGCCGCGATGGTCGCGCGGACGAGGTCCTTGAAGACGGCGAATTCCTCGGAGTCCTCCTCGGTGGTGGAGGGCACCTGTCCGGCGGTCTCCCACTCACGACCCTTGTGGACGAGCATCGTGGCGTCGCCGCCGTCGTCGAGGATCATGTTCGGGCCGGTGGACCCGGAGTCGTCGGCCGCCCAGGTGAGGATCTGGTCGGTGCACCACCAGTACTCGGGAAGGGACTCCCCCTTCCAGGCGAAGACCGGGACGCCCCGAGGAGCCTCGGGGGTCCCGTTCGGGCCGACGACGACCGCGGCGGCCGCCTCGTCCTGGGTGGAGTAGATATTGCAGGAGGCCCAGCGGACCTCAGCCCCGAGAGCGGTGAGGGTCTCGATGAGGACCGCCGTCTGGACGGTCATGTGGAGGGATCCCGCGATGCGGGCGCCCTTGAGGGGCTGCGTGGAGCCGTACTCCTCGCGCAGGGCCATCAGACCGGGCATCTCGTGCTCGGCGAGTCGGAGCTGGTGACGGCCGGCCTCGGCGAGGCCCAGGTCGGCAACCTTGTAGTCGAAGGACATGACAAATCTTCCTTGAGGCTGAAGGGTGTGCGGACCCGGCGTAGCCCATCTGGGCGCTGTGGACAAAGGTCTCGTGGGGTATCACCCACGCCGGCTGGAACCCAGTGTACCGGCCTCGACGGCTCGGACCCGTGGGTGTGGGCGTCAACCCTGATAGCCCTCCACCATGCGCGGTGACCGGACCTGTGCCGAGTCCGGGTCCTCGCCGAACTCCCGCCTCGCGTCGCGCTGCCGCAGCAGGTCCCAGCACTGGTCCAGCTCAGTCTCGAGCTCCTTGAGCCGCGTGTGCTCCTCGTCGAGCGAAATGTCCCCCTCCGCGAGCCGTTCGCGCAAGGCGTGCTCCTCGGCGACGAGGGCGGAGATGTGCTGGCGGATTATCGGGTCTTCCATGAGCCTCACGCTACGCGGTGGTCGCGCGGGGCCAGATCCTGACGGCGCTCTTCGTCCATCGCACAATGCATACGGGGAGAACCTCACGACGGGCCCGTCATGACGCTCTAGGCGTTGGCGGTCCCGCCCTCCCACGACGGCTCCTTCGCTGCCCCGCGGTCGAGGTCGGGCTCCAGGTACATCAGCAAGGTCAGCTCCGGCAGAGCTTGACGGGCCGACAGCTCGGCGCGGTTGATGGCGTCGGCGATCTCGTCGGCCGTGTCGGTCGTCGAGACCGCCACCTTGGCCGCGACCAGCAGCTCCTCGGGGCCGACGTGCAGAGTTCGCATGTGGATGACCCGGTCGATGCCGTCGCTCCCGCTCAACGCGGCCTCGACCGCCCGGACGTGGTCCGCGCTGGCCGACTCACCGAGCAGCAGCGACTTCATCTCGACGGAGAGCACCAGAGCGACGGCCACCAGCAGAAGCCCGATGAGGCCCGTGCCCACGGCGTCCCAGATGCCGTTCCCGGTCACGAGCGTCAGCCCCACCCCGACAAGGGCGAAGACGAGCCCGACCAGCGCAGCGAAGTCCTCGAGGAGCACGACGGGAAGCTCGGGGGCCTTGGCCGTGCGGATGAAGGCCGGCCACGACCGCTTCCCACGCACCTGGTTCGATTCGTGAATCGCCGTGCGGAAGGAGTAGCTCTCGAGCCCGATGGACAACCCGAGGACAGCGAGCGGCACCCACCACCAGGTGCCCTCGATGGGCTCGGGGTGCTGGAACTTGTGGAAGGCCTCGTAGAGCGCGAACAGGCCCCCGACGGTGAAGAGGACGATCGAGACCACGAAACCCCAGAAGTAGCGCTCTCGCCCGTAGCCGAAGGGATGCTCGGGTGTGGCCTGCTTCTTGGCCCGCCGACCGCCCAGCAGGAGCAGCCCCTGGTTGCCGGAGTCGGCCACCGAGTGCACCGACTCGGCCAGCATCGAGCTGGATCCCGTCAGCAGGAATGCGACGAACTTGGTGACGGCGATGCCGAGGTTGGCCGCCAATGCCGCCACGATCGCCTTGGTCCCACCCACTGTCGACACGCGAGCAGCGTAGTCGGTGGCGTTCCGACGCCGGATCTGCCGGAGTCCGCCGTTCGGTCACCCGGGGTGGGGTTCGGACCTCTGCGGCCGCGCACGTCCTGATAGTGCCTGCATCAGCGACCAGATCACCCCGAAGACCGCCAACAGCCGGCGCCCGAGGGCCACGTCGGCGTGGACGAGGAGGGGGTGAGTGGTGTCAACGTTCCTGTATGGAGCCCACCTGCCAGAGCCGAACACCGTGACGGGAGACGTTCTCAGCCCGTCGGTGTACCAGCCCAGCCTGGAGCGAAGCGTCGTGCCCGTCGCTGTCTCCACGCTTCCGACCCCCCAGCCCGGGGACCCTTGAGGGGGCAGCCGGGTGCGTTAGCGTCCTCGGGTGCCCAGTGCTCAGGGAAGTCTCGAATGGCAGTCTCTCCGCGACCGCCTCGACCTGGTTGCAGCAACCGTCGCGGCCCGGGCCGAGCTGGTGCCGAGCGCCCAAGTCGCTCCCATCGACCCGGCCCTGGCTGACACCGCGGCCTTCTGCGTGGCCTACGACGTGGCACCCGAGAGCTCGGCTAACTGTGTGGTGGTCGCAGGACGCAGAGGGGGAGAGATCCGCTACGCCGCGGTGGTGGTACTCGCGACCATGCGGGCCGACGTCAACGGTGCGATCCGCAAGGCGCTCGATGTGAGGAAGTGCTCGTTTGCCCCTATGGACGGGGCGGTCGCTCTCACTGGCATGGAGTACGGCGGAATCACGCCCATCGGGCTGCCGCCCGAATGGCCACTGCTCGTCGACGAGGCCGTGCTGTCGGCGGGAGATGTCGTCGTCGGAAGTGGCCTGCGAAGGTCGAAGATCCTGCTCGACGCCGCGCATCTCCTGTTGCTGCCGGCGTCGCGGTCTCTCGACCTCGTCATCTGACCCGACACACCCATGTCCCCGCAGGCACGTTCAGCATCCGGTTTCAGGACGGCCCGCCGGTACGGACCCCCGCCTACTCCCTTGTGAAGTCGCGCAGGTCGGCAACCGACGGGGACAGGCTCGGGTCCAGCCCCAGCCCGAGCGCGAGGTAGGTGGCGGCGAAGTCGGTCAGCGCGACGTGTCCGGCCAGACGCTCGAGCGGGTGACCCGGCTCGGCGGTGTGCTCGCTCACCCGGACGCCCGCCTGTCGCGCCGTCGCGGCGACCGCGTCGGCCAGGGCGACCGCGGTGGCGTCGACGACGTCTGAGGCGTTGTCGCGCAGCAGAAGCAGACGTAGCTTGGGCGCCGGAGGCCCGTCGAGGAAGGGGTCGGCGAAGATGTCGTCGCCGCCGCGCGGCATACCGGCTCCCGCCGCGGCGCCAGCGTCGGAGAAGGGCCCGTCGAAGCACGCGACGACCTGCGAGGCGGCGTCGGGCAGCTCGCCCCAGGTGGCCGGCGTCCGCGCCGTGCGGGCCAGCATGCCGGCCGCGCGGGCTGCGGCGACCCCGGTCAGGGGTCCGTCACCGAGCACGACCGGTACGCCCTCGGCGAGCTCCATCGCGAGCGACTTCGCCGGGTTGACGAAGGTCTCCGATCCGGGCCGGAAGACCTCGGCCTGGTGGTCTAGCCGGTCGGCGACGCGGGCCATGACCTCGGGACCGGCGTCGACCATGTCGAGGGCGTGCGCGGCGAGGATGACCGGGGTGAGCATCGCCCACAACGAGGTGCGGGAGGAGGTCGTCGTGGCGGGGACGTCGATGTGGATGCCGCGGGCCTGGGCGCACACGGCGGCCAGCGGTGAGTCCGGAGCGCCGACCGTGAGCAGTGCCGCCCCTCGCCGGGCCGCCTCCGCGGCCAGCGCCAGCGGCCCTGCGGCCCGGCCGGACTGCGACACCGCGACGACGAGGTCGAGCGCCCCCACCCACCCGGGCAGAGGCAGGTTGCGGCGGGTCTGCACCGGCACCGGTGACCCGGGCTCGGCGAGCAGCTCCAGCACCTCGGCGACGACGGCGGACCCGCCGAGGGCCGCCACGAGCACCGACCGCGGACGTTGGCCGCCGGTCAGCCGCTCGAGGCGCGCCTCGGACGCCAGGTCGACCGCGTGGCGCACCTGCGCTCCCGCCGTGGCCAGGGACCTCAGGGTCCGCTGGGAGTCCAGCGCCGCGAGCGCCTGCTCGCTGTCGAGGACGGCCTCGTCCAGGTAGGGCATCGCGGTGTCGTCAGTCGCGGGTCGACCGGGCCTCGTCCGGCAGGAGGACGGGCACCCCACCGTCGATCCGGTATGCGCGGCCGCACTCCTCGTTGGTGCACTGCAGCTCGGGATGCGTGGGGCCGGTGGCGTCGCGCAGCTCGCCGTGGCAGACCGGGCAGCGCAGGATGTCGCGCAGCCACGGCTCCAGCTTGGGGGTGGTCTCGGTCATGAGCCCTCTCCTTGCGTCGTGGCCCGGATGCAGGCGAGCACCTGGTCGCGGACCGTCTCCATCGTGTCACGGTCGGCGGCCTCGACGTTGAGCCGCAGCAGCGGCTCGGTGTTGGACGCGCGGACGTTGAACCAGCGCATCGGGGCGTCCGTGAAGGTCACGGTGAGGCCGTCCAGCTCGTCGTACTCCGGGCTCCCGTGGGCCTCGGCCCACTCCCGGACGCGGGCGACGGCCGCCGGCACGTCGGTGACCCGCGAGTTGATCTCGCCCGAGGCGGCATACCGCTCGTAGTCACGGCCGAGCTCCGACAGCGGCACGGTCGCCTCGCCGAGCGCGGCCAGCACGTGCAGCGCGGCGAGCATGCCGGTGTCGGCGAACCAGAAGTCGCGGAAGTAGTAGTGGGCGGAGTGCTCCCCGCCGAAGACCGCGTGGGCCTTGGCCATCTCGGCCTTGATGAACGAGTGTCCGACCCGCGTGCGCACCGGCTGGGCGCCGTGCTCGCGGATGATCTCCGGCACGGCGTGGGAGGTGATGACGTTGTGGACGACCTTGACGTCGGTGGCGGCGGTGCCTGAGGCGACGACGCGGTCGATCTCGCGCACGGCGACGAGGGCGGTGATCGCGCTCGGGCTCACCGGGTCGCCGTGCTCGTCGATGACGAAGCAGCGGTCGGCGTCGCCGTCGAACGCCAGCCCGATGTCGGCTCCGTGCTCGACGACCGCCTTCTGCAGGTCGCGCAGGTTCTCCGGCTCGAGCGGGTTCGCCTCGTGGTTGGGGAAGGTGCCGTCGAGCTCGAAGTACAGCGGCACGACCTCCAGCGGCAGCGGCTCCAGGCCCCCGTCGGTGCCGAGCACAGCCGGGACGGTGTGCCCGCCCATCCCGTTACCGGCGTCGACGACGACCTTGAGGTGCCGGTTGCCCCGCAGGTCGACGAGGGTGCGCAGGAACCGCGCGTAGTCCGGGAGCAGGTCGCGCTCGGTGATCGTCCCGGCGGTGGCGGCCTCCGGCTTCGCCGCACCCGGGTCGTCGAGCGCCTTCTGCGCGAGGTCGCGGATGTCGATCAGGCCACTGTCCTGCCCTACCGGCCGCGCGCCGGCGCGGCACATCTTGATCCCGTTGTACTGGGCGGGGTTGTGGCTGGCGGTGAACATCGCTCCGGGTTGGTCCAGCGCGCCGCTGGCGTAGTAGAGCCCATCGGTGGAGCACAGGCCGATCAGGGTCACGTCGATGCCGGCCGCCGCCACGCCCTCGGCGAACGCCCGGCTCAACGAGGGCGAGCTCGGCCGCATGTCGTGCCCGATGACGACACCGGACGCACCTTCGGGCCCGGCGACGACCTCGGCGAACGCCGCACCGATCGCGCGGGCCACCTCGTCGTCGAGCTGGTCGGGGACCACTCCGCGCACGTCGTAGGCCTTGATGAAGTCGGCGAGCACGCGTGGAGTCACGAGGCAGGAGGCTATCGGAGACGCCTCAGTGCCCCGGAGGGCGCAAGGCTGCGTCAGGAGTCGCGCAGGACGCGCAGGTGTCCGCGACGACCGGTCTCGACCGCCCCGGTGGCGGCCTCGCGAGCGGCGTGGTCGGGCCCCGGGGCGGTGCGGGGGCGGCCGGCCTCGCGTACGGCGTTGGCCAGGGCCAGGAGGTCGTCGGTGGAGGGGGCGACCGGCGCATACTCGCCGCCGAGGCGGACGACCTCCCACCCGCGCGGTGCGGTGAGGCGTTCGGCGTGCCGGGCGCACAGGTCGTACGTGTGCGGCTCGGCGTACGTCGCCAGCGGGCCCAGCACGGCGGTGGAGTCGCGGTAGACGTAGGTGAGGGTCGCGACCGCGGGTCCGGAGCACCCGGTCTTGGAGCACTGGCGCGACATTCCCACATCCGGACTGTATGCCGCGGGGTCGGCGGCGGTCGCCGCGCCGCGCCGCGAGGTCCACCCGCCTCGTTAGAGTGGCGAGGTGACGTGGAGCGACCTCGAGGGGGCTCGGGCGACGGCCGTGCGCCGGTCGCGGCGGCGGGACCGGCGCGGTCGCGGTCCCCGCGGTCCGCTGGCCTGGCCCGCGGTGCCGGCCATGGCGACCCGTTCGGAGCGCTTCGACGAGCTGGTCATCGAGGCGGCGACGCGGCTGGAGGAGTCGTGGGGCAAGCCTTTCCCCGCCGTGGAGTTCGGCGTCGAGGACGTGCCGCCCTCGGACCCGGCGCCGTGGGAGCACGCCGAGGTGCCGTTGGGGCGGCTCTTCGGGGCCCAGGGCCGCGAGCCCGCCCGGATCGTCATCTACCGCCGGCCGGTGGAGACGCGGACGCAGGGTCAGCGCGAGCTCGCCCTGCTCGTGGCCGACGTCGTCACCGAGCAGGTCGCCGCCATGCTCGGGGTGTCACCGGAGCAGCTCGACCCGGGCTACGGCGAGTCCGGGTTCGACGACGAGGACTGACCGCCGTACGACCCCGGGCTCCGGGCCGGTCGGTCAGCCGGGGACCTGGCGTACCGGCACCCGCGTGGAGGTGACCACGGCCGGGTCGAGCGGTACAAGGGTGAACAGGGGCTGAGGGTCGTTGGGGGCGAGGTCGAGGGCGACCCCGGCGCGTATGGTCCCCGCCGTGCGGTGCACCCACACCTGCCGCGCTCCGGCGAGGTCGACCGTCGTCGTGCTGTCGGCGACGAGGGAGTAGGTCTTGGTCTCCACGGCCCCCGACTCCGCGACCGTGTGCACGGAGGCGCTGGACGCCTCCCCGGTGGAGACGATCATGAGGGTGGCGCGGGCGCCGGGGGGGAGCGGCGTGCCGGCGACCGCGGACACGGGGGAGGTCGAGGTGGTCCAGCCGAAGTCCGACTGGGCGGCCCCCGTCGGACGGCGCTCGACCATGACCCCGCCCACGACCGGGTGGTCGGCGCGCAGCTGGATGGCGTAGGCACCCTTCGGGCACCGAGCCGAGGTCGATGTCGCGCACGGCGCCGCCGGGCACGCGGACGACGCCGTCTCCGGGCAGCGCCACCGGGCCGTTCTCGGTGAGGGCACGGGCCTGCACCACGGTCTCGTCGGCGCCCGGGACCGCCACCCGCAGCCGTCCGGGACCGTCGAGGAACACCGCCGGGATCACCTGCTCGTTGGCCGGGTCGGCCGTCGGGCTCGCGTCGTCGGCGCCACGGCCGGTGGCCCCGTCGATCCAGCTGTCCTCCAGCACGGCGTTGAGCACCCCGCCGGTGGCGACGACGTGCACGACCGGCGTGTTCTCCGGCCCGACCAGGGCGTCGACGAACAGGCTGGCCCGGCCGCGCGGCGGCACCGAGATGTTGCGGCCGTTGGTCGACGGCAGGAGCCCGGTGCCGCCGCGGACGGTGACGTCGGCCGAGACGGTGTTGGCGCCCGGGTTCGTGAGCACGACCCGCTCGCGACGGGTGCTGCCGCCGCCGCCGGCCACGAGCCAGAGGTCGGCCTTCGCGGCGGCGCACGGCGCGGCGACCCCGGCCCGGTCGTCGCCGTCGGTCGAGACGGTCGTCTGCAGGGCGGCCAGCCCGGGAGCCAGCGACCCGGTGGCGGTGACGAGACCGACGCTCGCCCCGGTGAGGGCGCCCACGACGAGGGTGCCCCGCTTGTCGCTCTGGCCCAGGGCCGTGCCCGCGGGCACCGACGCCAGGGACACGCTGCCCTGACCGGTGCCGACGTCGACGCCCTGGAGCGCCTCGGAGGGTGCGCTGGCGGCATACACGGTGGTGGTGCCGGCGACCGGCGGCACCCCTTGCAGGCCCTCGGTCTCGGGGCCGGGGCAGTCGATGCTGGTGGTCGTGACCGGCGTCAGCGCGGTCGGCTGCAGCGCGGCTTTCTCCACCGCCGGCGTGAGGCTCACCGTGCCCGGGAGCTCGGTCGCCGCGTACGTGATGCCGACCCCGGCCGCCACGACCACGACGGCCCGGCCGATCCCCCACAGCGCCGAGGTCATGTGAGCCGCCTGGAGCGTCGGGTGCCGAAGGGGATGGCGAGGAAGACGACGACGGCCAGCAGCGCGAGCTGCGCGAGGAACCAGCGCGTATGCGCGGGGGGCAGGTCGGACTCGAGCCGGCCGGCGGTGGCCGGGAGCGCGTAGGTGGGCGTGCCCGACGAGGAGACCGCCGTGAGTGGGCGGCCGTCGAAGGTGACCACGGCGTGGTCGGCCCATTCGGGCGCCTCGGCGAAGACCACGCGGCGGCCGGCGGCTCCCACCGACAGGTCCTGCGCGACGGCGCCGTGCGGGCCACGGACGGCGAGCGCCTGGAGCGGGGCGCCCGCGGCGTCGTCGAGCCGCACCCGCGCGGGCGGGACGGGCACGTCGGCGGCCACGCTCGACGGGCGCGCCACCACCCGCCACAGGACCTGGTCACCGGTGGAGCCGAGCCGGGTGAGGCCTTGCGCGCCGTCGAGGGTGCGGGCGATGGGGTTGTCGGCTCCGGCCCGCAGCGAGACGAACCCGACGCCGAGGTCGGCCAGGGACTCCCCCAGTCCGCCGGCGGTGGTCCCGGAGGCGACGGCTCCGAGCACCGGGGCGAGGCCCGGGTCGGTGACGTCGGTGACGCGCTGGACGTCGCGCATCAGCTGGCCGGGCTCGTTGCCGATGACGGTGTAGTCGAGGTGGTCGTCGGCCGGCGTCAGCACGACGAGCCGGTTGCCGTCGGGACCGTCGGCCTGGTCGACGGCCACCGCCGGCAGCGCGTTGTCGCCGATCCGCAGGGCACCGGATCCGGCCCAGGCGGAGAGGGCACCGCCGGCCAGCACCCCGGCGCTGAGTACGGCGACCACGCCCCCGGCGACGAACCGCCGCCAGCCCCAACGCCGTTCGCCGAGCACGTGGGTGAGGCCGTGCCAGCCCGTGAGCAGGATGCCGAGCACCGCGGCGACGTAGAGGTCGAGGCCCACCCCGGTCCAGAGGGTGGCCAGGGTCAGCGCCCCGGTGTCGCCGACGGCCTGGCCCACCTCCACCCGTTCGGAGGCGAAGGCCACGGCCAGGCCGGCCAGCGCGGCCAGGGCCAGGGCGGTGAGCGCTGCGCCCCGCGGACGTCCTCCGCTGCGCCGCGCCAGCGCGACGACCGCCGCGACGAGCAGGGGCACGAAGACGAGCCCGAGCAGGCGCCGCCCGCCGTCGGGCTGCCCGAGCACCAGCTGCCAGGTGGGGGTGGAGTCGCCGCCGACGTCGACCAGGCCGGAGCCGGTGAGCAGCAGGCGAGGGTCGTCGACGAAACGGAGGACCCACGGCCCGAGCAGCCCCACGGGGACGGCGGCGAGCACCAGCCCGCGCAGCCGGCGCGTGACGCCGGGGGCCACGATCAGGGCGAGCAGGCCGGCGACGACGACGACGGCGAGCAGCACCGGGACGAACGCCCCGAGGATGCCGGCCGCCAGGGCCGCGGCGAACGTCGCGGTCCACGTGCCGTGCCGCTTCATCGCCGTGGCGAACCCGGCGACGACCAGCGGCAGCAGGAGGTGGGCGACCACCATGGAGAGCCGGCCCTGGGTCAGGCCGGCGACGAGGACGCCGCTGGTGCCCCAGGCCAGGGCGACGAACCCGCGGCCCCACCGGGCGCGCGTGGCGACCCGGGCGGCGAGGTAGGCGCTGACGGCGCTGAGCGGCATGGCCGCGAGCAGGAGCCAGGCGAAGGTGACGCCGGCCGGGGAGCGGCCCCCCGTGACGTAGGGGACGCGCTCGACGAGCCAGGTCAGGGCGGCGAGCACGCCGACCGCCGGCGAGACGTCGAGACCGTTGCCGAACCCGGCCCCGTGCCAGGCGTCGCGGAACAGGTGCCACAGCCCGTCGGAGTCGGTGGAGAGGGCGTTGAGCTCGCCCCCGACCAGGCCGGCGCCCCGGGCGTCGAGGACGCCCTGGGTGAGGGCGGTACGGAAGGTCAGCGCCGACAGCACGGCGCAGACGAGCACGGCGAGGAACCCCGGGTGCGTGACGATGCGCTGCGGCAGCGACGGCGGCAGCCCGCTGAGCGACTCCGCCTCCTCGGCGACCGGACCGGTCTCTGCGGCCTCGGCGTCGCCCGCGGCCGCGGCGGGCCGGGTGCGGTCGTGCTCGGGGGTGACGGCTTCCTGCACCCGGTCCCAGGTATGCCCGACGGCGGCTCCCGGGGTGACGAACAGCCCGGCGAGGTCACGGCGGCGGACCTTCTTGGCGCGACGGAACCGCCACCGGGCGCCGACCGAGCCGACCGGCCGGAACAGCGCCCCGAGGTCGGTGAGCTCGGACCACGCGTGCTGCGGCCGCTTGAGCAGCAGGAGACCGGCCGCCGACGCGATGCTGCTGACGAGGATCCAGACGGCGAGGAACGGCAGGACGAGCAGGGAGCAGCGGGTCAGGGCGACCCGCCGAGCCGCCCGGCGCTCCTGGCGGCGGCGCGCGAGCACGCGGTCGGCCGGCGTGGTGCGCTCGTGACGGACCACGGCGGACGGCACGACGATGACGCGGTGTCCGGCGAGCTGGGCCCGCCAGCCGAGGTCGAGGTCGCCGCCGGCGGAGAGGAACGCGGGGTCGATGCCCCCCAGCGCGGCGTACACGTCCCGACGCACCAGGAGGCCCGTGGTGCCGACGGCGAGGACGTCGGTGCGGGTGTCGTACTGGCCCTGGTCGGCGTCGCCGTAGCCGGGCGCGTCGATCCGCCGGCCGCTGCGGGTGACCTGGCGCCCCAGCTCGACCAGGCGCCGGGGGTCGGTCCACTGCACGACCTTGGGACCGGCCAGGCCCACGCTGGGCGAGCGGCGCACGGCACCGACGAGGCGGGCCAGCGCGGTCGGCGCGGGGGCGGTGGTGTCGTCGAGGACCCAGAGCCAGTCCGGGCGGCCGGCGGCGGCCGCGCCGGGGGGCGGGGTGGGAGCGACCGGTTCGACCGGCTCGGTGGTCTCAGTCCCCTCGGCCAGCTCGGTGGGCTCGGTCTTCTCGACGGCCTCGGCGGCCTCGGCGGGGTCGCTGCGCTCGGCTGGCGCGCTGGGTCGGGGCGCGTCGGCCTCGGCGACGGCGAGCCGCAGGGCGGTCGACAGGTCGTAGCGGCCGGGCGCGGTGACGATCCGGACGTCGGCGACCGCCGCGCGCAGGGCCGCGTGGGCCAGGGCCGCCGCGCCCTGCTCGGACCCGTCGGCGGGGACGACGACGAGCAGGGTGTCCGGCGGCCGGGACTGCGCCGCGAGCGCGTCGAGCACCTCGCCGTACCGAGGCGCCCGCCCGCCCGTCCCGGAGGATGACGGCGACGCTGACCCGACCCGGGGGGCGCCCGGCATACCGTCGCTCACGAGCACCGCGACAACGCGAGGCACCGCGCCCACCCGGGGGGTTGGCGCGGTCCGACCGTCGGTGTCGGTGGAGGAGTCTGGGGGCACAGCGTGGGGCGGCGCGAGCGTCGTCGTCACGAGTCAGGGTAGGCCGGCGCCGTCGTCAGACGGCGCGCTTCTTCAGCTTGCGCCGCTCTCGCTCCGACAGGCCACCCCAGATGCCGAACCGCTCGTCGTGCGCCAGGGCATACTCCAGGCACTCCGAGCGCACCTCGCACCCGACGCAGACCTTCTTGGCCTCTCGCGTCGACCCCCCCTTCTCGGGGAAGAACGCCTCAGGGTCGGTCTGCGCGCAGAGCGACCGCTCCTGCCACGTCGACGCGTCCTCGTCGTCCTGTCCGATGGTGCTCAACATGACCAGCTGAACCTCGTGCATGGCGCCTCCTCGACCCAAATAGCCCGCACACGATACGTGTCGTCCTGACGCCCCGATCGACGCCCCGAAGAACAGTGATGAAATTACACGCGTGTCATTGGTCATAAGTCAAGCCGTGGAGTGATATCGCGCGGCGATTCGCCGACACGCGCCGCAGCGGGTATGGCCCGGTCCGACGCCGGCCGGGCCCCGGCGGCGCCCGCCCACCCGCCCCTGACAGACTCTCGCCATGCACATCACCGCCCTCGCCGGTGGGGTGGGCGGAGCCCGCTTCCTGCGCGGCCTGCTCGCCCACATCGCTCGCACGCCGCACCTGCAGGGCTCCACCGTCACCGTGGTCGGCAACACCGGAGACGACATCACGCTGTTCGGCCTGCGAGTCTGCCCCGACCTCGACACGGTGCTCTACACCCTCGGCGAGGGCGTCGACGAGGCCCAGGGCTGGGGCCGCGAGGGCGAGACCCACGCGGTGCAGGGCGAGCTCGCGGCCTACGGCGTGCAGCCCCAGTGGTTCGGGCTGGGCGACCACGACGTCGGCACCCACGTGGCGCGCTCGATGTGGCTCGGTCAGGGCCAGTCGCTGTCGGCCGTGACGGCGCGGCTCGCCGAGCGGTGGGGCCTGCCCGAGCGTGGCGTGACCCTTCTGCCGATGACCGACACCCCCGTCGAGACGCACGTCGTCATCGACGCCGAGGACGGGTCGGGCGGCGAGCGGGCCGTGCACTTCCAGGAGTGGTGGGTGCGGATGCGCGCCGCCGTGCCGGCCCGCCGGTTCGTCGTGGCGGGCATGGACCGCGCCACCCCCGCCCCCGGGGTGCTCGAGGCGATCCGTACCGCCGACCTCGTGCTGCTGCCGCCGAGCAACCCCGTCGTGTCGATCGGGATCATCCTCGGCGTGCCCGGTGTGCGCGACGCCCTGCGGGGCTCACGCGCTCCGGTCGTCGGCGTCTCTCCGCTCATCGCCGGGCGTCCGGTCCGCGGTCACGCCGACGCCTGCCTCGCGGCCATCGGCGTCGCGTCGACGAGCCAGGCGGTGGCCGGCCTCTACGAGGACTTCCTCGACGGCTGGCTCGTGTCGGAGGGCGACGCGGCACCCGGCCCGACCGGCCGCCTCACCGTCGAGGCCCGCCCCCTGCTCATGTCCAGCGTCGAGGCGACCGCCGACATCGCCGGTGCCGCGGTCGACCTCGGGACCCGGCTGGCCGCCCGCGTCCGCGCGTGACGCTGACCGTCGTCCCGGTCACGGGACTGCCGGAGGTCGCGGCCGGCGACGACCTCGCCGACCTCCTGCTCACTGCGCTCTCCCGGCTGGGGCTGACCCTGGCCGACGGTGACGTCCTCGTTGTGTCGAGCAAAGTGGCGTCCAAGGCCGCCGGACTGACCGCGCCCGACCGGGAGGCGGCCATCGTCGCCGAGACCGTCCGGGTGGTGGCGGAGCGCCGCACCGACGGCCGGCTCACGCAGGTGGCGCAGTCCGCCGCCGGGCCGGTGATGGCCGCAGCGGGGGTCGACGCCTCCAACACGGGCCACTCGGAGCACGTGCTGCTCCTGCCGCACGACCCCGACGCCGTATGCCGCGCGCTGCGGGCCGAGCTCATGGCGGGCTCGAGCACCACCCGGCTCGGCGTCGTGCTCAGCGACACGGCCGGGCGACCGTGGCGGGCGGGTCAGGTCGACTTCGCGCTGGGGGCGGCCGGCCTCGCGGTCGCCGACGACCTGCGCGGCGGCGTCGACGCCGACGGCCGCGAGCTCGGGGTGACGGTGCGGGCGCTCGCCGACGAGATCGCGTCGGCCGCCGACCTCGTCAAGGGTAAGGCCGACGGCGTTCCCGTCGCGCTCGTCCGCGGGCTCGACGCGCTCGTCCTCGACGCGACGCCGGACGGAGCCGACACCGGGGCCCGGTCGCTCGTGCGCACCGGGCCGGGCGACTGGTTCGCGCTCGGCCACGTCGAGGCCGTGCGCGCGGCGCTCGGGGTCGAGCCCGGCTCGGCGCTCGCGAGCCGGTTCGGGATCATGGACGTCGCCCCCGAGCCGCCGTCGGTCGCCGTCGGGCGGGCCGTCGCGGTGGCCGTGCACGACCTGGAGAGCGTGGGCGTCGACGTCGGCGACGACCATGTCGTGGTCACCGGACCCGACCCCGTCGAGGTGGGCATGGCCGTGGCCCGCGTCGCGGTGGCCCTCTGGGGCGAGGGGTACGACGCCGCGGTCGCCGAGCCGGGCGAGCGCACCCCGCAGAGCGTCCGGGTCACCCTCTCCCGACGCTGAGCCAGCCCCCTCAGCGGGGCAGGTGGGTGTGCAGCGACATCCGGGGGCCCCGCCGCGGGTGGTGCAGCCCCGAGAGCTCGAGGAGCCGCTGCACGCGGTAGCGGTGCCCGGCATACGGCTCGAGCAGCTCGGCCAGGACGTCGTCGCCGTGCTCCTCCCCGAGTAGCGCCCACGTGATGCTGCGGGCCACGTGGTAGTCGCCGAAGCTGACCGAGTCGGGGTCGCCCAGCGCCCGCTGCGCCACCTCGGCGGCGGTCCACACCCCCACCCCGGGCAGCGACCGCATCCGGGCGTGGGCCGCCGCCAGGGGCAGCTCGGCGCTCTGGTCGAGCCGGCCGGCCACCCGCACCGCGCCGACCAGCGTGCTGGACCGCGCGTGGTCGACCGACGCCTTGAGGAACTCCCACGAGGGCACGCGGGCCCACACCGCCGGGGCGGGCGGTACGCGTAGCCCCACCGCGGCATACGGTCCGGGAGCGGGCTCGCCGAACCGGCGCACGAGCTGGCGGTACCCGGCGAACGCCTCCTTACCGGTGACCTTCTGCTCGATGACGGCCGGGACCATCGCCTCGACGACGAGCCGTGACCGCGGCACCCGCCAGCCGGGGAAGCGCCGCACGGCCAGGGCCACCGGGTCGTGGTGCGTGACGAACCCGGCCGCGTCGTCGCCCTCCCCCAGCAGCTCGGGTATGCCGTCGAGCGCCCACTCCGCGCCCGGTCCCCACGCGCGGCCCACGACCTCGGCGTCGCCCGGCCGGGCCGCGACCTCGAGCGTGGCCGGACCGGCGGGTGTGCGGATCCCGCGGGCCACCGCACCGTCGGGGCGCCGCAGGTAGGTCGGGTCGCCGCCGCCGCGCCGGAAGGGCGACAGGATCGCCCCGACCGCGACGGGCCGGGCGGAGCGCCACACCCGCGAGCGCTGCGTCCAGTCGGACGACGGCTCGGGCAGGCTCACCCGGCCAGTCTCACCTACGGCACCGACGGCCGGTGCCCGGGCCGGAACCTACACTGGACCGCGGCCGTTCCTCCGGAACACCGCCCCGCACCCCGACGCCCGCTCACCGCGCGCCGCCCGAGAAGGACACCGTGGCCAGGAAACCCCCGACCAGCTCGACCGCGAAGACCCCTCAGCCGTCCGGCACCGCGACCTCGGCCCGGCCGCAGCGTCCCGACCCGGCCGCCCGCAAGGCCCGCGTCGCGCAGGTGCAGAAGGCGCAGAAGAGCCGCGAGCGGCGCACGATGCTCATGATCGTCGGCGCCTGCGGGGCGCTGGTCGTGCTGCTCGGCGGGGTCATCACCTACGGCATCCTCGACGCCCGGAAGAACCAGCCGGACGCCCTCATCGCCACGGTCGGCGTGCCGATGGCGTCCGCGTCGTGCGACCCGGTGACCACCGACCCGGCCACCGGCAACTCCGACCACCAGGGCGCGGGCACCAACCAGCCCTCCGTCACGAAGATCACCTACTCCACCGTCCCCCCCACGAGCGGGCCGCACTTCGTGCAGCCGGTGCTCGACGGGCGGCAGTTCTACTCCACGAGCGACAGCCCGGCCGTCGAGACCCTTGTGCACAACCTCGAGCACGGCTACACGGTCCTGTGGTACGCCCCCAGCGTCGCCACCTCGGCCGCCGACCAGCTCAAGGAGATCGCCGGGCTGGCCAACAAGCTCGCGCCCTCGCAGGCCAAGTTCATCGTCGCGCCGCTCCCCGAGGCCTACGGCACGCTGCCCGCCGGCAAGAGCTTCGCGCTGAGCCACTGGTCGGCCACGACCGACCCCACGTCCGGCGCGGTGAAGGCGCAGGCCGGCCACCGGATGATCTGCGGTCAGCTGTCCGGCGAGGCCGTGCAGAGCTTCGTCACGTCGTACCCCCGCACCGACAGCCCGGAGCCGCAGGGCGCCTGACCGGTCAGCGGTCGTCGCCCGGGAGGGGGACGACCGCCCCGGCGTCGGGCTCGGCCTCCAGCTCGGCGTGAGAGGCGACGAGGTGGTGCCGGCGCGCATACCCCCAGCCCGCAGCGGCCGCGGCGACGTCGACCAGCGTCACGACGAAGCGCGACAGGATGGCGACCGCCGTCGCGGCCGGCACCGGCAGGGCCGACGCGAGCACGAGGGTGAGCAGGCCCTCGCGGGCCCCGAGCCCCGCGGGCAGGATCACCGTGAGCATCGACATCGCTCCCGACAGCCCGAAGCCGGTCAGCGACGCCAGCGTCAGCGTGCCCCCGGCCGACCCCCCGCCCACCGCCTGCGCGAGCACCAGCACGTGCACCCCGAAGCAGAGCCACGCCACGACGTAGAGCAGCACGGCCGTGACGACGGCGCGTCCGGAGAGGCGGTCCTCCAGCGGCGCCTGCCGCAGCACGCGCAGGCCGACCGCGACCAGGCGGTTGAGCAGCGCGGGCCAGAACAGCAGGGCCAGCACGGGCAAACCCAGCAGCAGCCAGCCGAGGCTGCCGCCCCCCGGGCGCTGCAGCAGCAGGGGCAGGGCCGGTATGCCGACGAGCACCCCGGTGAGCACGGAAAGGCCGATGGTCACGAGGCCGGCGACCCCCGTCCGCCGTCGTGGCACCTCGAGCCGGGCGGCCATGTCGGCCTGCACGAGCACCGTCCACACCGACCCCGGCAGGTACTTGCCGAGCTGGCCGACGAACCACACCCCGGCGGCCGGGGCGACGTGCAGGGGCGAGCCCAGGTCGGCGAGGATCACCCGCCACCCGAGCATGGTGAGCCAGGTGCCGAGCGCCGCGGGCACGACGGAGACGAGGAGCGCGCCCACGCTGACCCGCTGGAGGTCCTGGCTGATCTCCGACCAGCTGCGCGCGACGCCCCAGACGAGGGCGCCCACCACGGCGACGGCCACGACGACGCGCGCCACCGCTAGAGCGCGGGAACGGCTCACCTCAGCGCCGGCGCAGGGTGAGGCGCACGAGCCCGTAGGCCGCTCCGGCCACCCGGGCCGACGTCGCGTCGGCGGCCCGCGAGGCCGACCGCATCGACCGCCCCACCTCGCCGTCGAGGTCGCCGACCAGCACGAAGCCGTAGTCGTGGGCGCGGGCGACGACGGCGCGCACGTCGGCGGGACCGAGGGCGCCGTCCGTCCCCGGCCGTCCGAGCGGGAGGGTGAGGACGAGCAGGCCGCCGGGACGCAGCGCCCAGGCCGCCTGCGCGACTGCCTCGTCGACGTCGGCGGCGTCGCAGCCGCCGGGGTGCACCCGGGCCACGACGTCGAGCGAGGCGGCGTCCACCTCGAGCACGTCGTAGCCCGCCTCCTCGGTGGTGAGGCCGAGGTCCACGGGGGCGAACCCGCAGGCGCGCAGCCACCGGCTGAGCGGCGACGACGCCCCGGACTCGTCGACGACCACCGCGGCGTGACGCCCGTCGTCGGCCACACGTACCACCGCCGCGAGCGCGCCCAGGGCGGCCCACGCGGAGACGGCGTCCCGGCTGCGCGGCAGCCCGAGCCGCCGGGCCTCGTCGCGGGCCTCCTCCGCGCGCCACCCGTCGTCGAGGACGTCGGTGGCCAGGAGCCAGTCGGGGAGGTCGGCGCGGGTCAGCTCGACCCGACGGCGCGAGGCGACGAACGCCCGGGCCGCGAGGTCGGCCGCTCGGCGCGCGTCGGCGAGGGCCCGCACCGCGCCGGAGACACGCCCCGTCGGCGACGTCAGGTCGGTCGGGCCGGTCGGGCCGGTCGGGTCGGTCGCGGTCACCGGAGGGGCGGCCAGCGCCTCGACGGCGCCGAGGTAGGCCGCCCACGGCGCGCTGAGGTCGGGGTCGTCGCCGGCGAGCACGAAGGGGTACGCGGGGTCGGCCTCGTGGGCGTCCGCCGGCCCGTTCACGGGTCCGGGGTCGGCGACGGCATACACGCGGGGCGCCCCCAGCGCGACGGCGACCTCGGCCTGGTCCACGCGGTGCAGCAGCACCCCGTCCACCGTGCGGAGCAAGGTGGCGACGAGGGTGCGGTGCGACGCGCCGGAGCGGGCGGGCAGCACCTCGTCGCCGACGAGCACGGCCCGGGGCGGCGTCACGGTCGTCGCGGCCGCCGGGTCCCCGGTCCCGCTCCCCCGGGCGACGCCCGCGGCCCGCAGGAGCGCGAGGTGCAGCAGCGCCGCCTCCGCGCCGGTGTGCACGAGCACGACGGTGTCGTACGCGCGCAGCCGACGGCCGGTGCGCACCCAGGTGTCGGGGCGGTTGCGGGCGAGGGACCGCACGGTGCGGGGGAAGGGTGCCGGCCCCGCGCCCTCGGCGGCCTGCTCGCTCGGCTCGGGCGACCACGACACGAGGGTGACGTCGTGCCCTGCGTCGGTGAGCTGCTGCGCGAGGCGCACGGTGTGGGCGGCCAGCGGGCCCGCGCCGGGGTGGATCGGCCCGACGACGGCCAAGCGCAGCGCGGCCGATGACGGCGCGTTCTCGGGCTGGGTCAGGGCGGGTCTCGTCCGCGGAGGTCCTGCAGATCCGGCTCGACCCCGCATGCCTCGGAGCCTAGCCGCAACACCTCGGCGGCCCGGGGACGCCACCCGGCTAGCCTCGGGCGGTGACGCTCCCGGCCGACCTGCTCGCCTCCCTCGTCGCCGCGGACGGCACCCGTCCCCGGCTGACCTTCTACGACGACGCCGCCGGGCCCACCCGGGGTGAGCGCATCGAGCTGTCCGGACGGGTCCTGGCCAACTGGGTCGCCAAGGCGGCCAACCTGCTGCAGGACGACCTCGACGGCGCGCCCGCGACGACCGTCGGCCTCGACCTCCCCGCCCACTGGCGCGCGTTCTACTGGGCGCTCGCCACCTGGTCGGTGGGGTCCACCCTCGTCCTCGGGCCGGACGCCCGGACGGCGGACGTCGTCGTCACGAACGACCCGCAGGTCGCCGGGGAGGTGGCCGAGGGCGCCGGACTCGCCGTGCTCGTCACCCTGCCCATGCTCGCCCGCGGCAACCCCGCCACGCCGGCCGACACCGTCGACGAGGCGCACGACCTGGCGGGCTACGGCGACCTGTTCTCGCCGTGGGAGGAGCCCGACGACGAGACCCCGGCGCTGCTGGCCGACGGTGCGGCCACGGCCTACGGGCGGGTCGTCGAGCCGACGCCGGCCTGGGGGACCGCTCCGCGGGTGCGGGTGCCCGACCGGCTGGGCGACGCGCTCGTCGCCGCCCTCTCGGCGTGGGCCGCCGACGGGTCGGTCGTGCTGGTGCGCGAGCCGGAGTCCGACCAGACCGCCCGCCTCGCGTCCGAGAGCGTGACCGTCGACCTCGCCTGAGGCCCGCCCGAACCTCGCGGGAACCTCGGAGGGACTCAGGCGAGCTCGACGCGCAGGTCCGGCTCCGTCTTCTCGCGCACCTCGGCCTCGGTGACGCCCTCGGCGAGCTCGCGCAGCACGAGCCCCTCCGGCGTGACGTCGATGACGGCGAGGTCGGTGATGATCCGCTGGACCACTCCGCGCCCGGTGTAGGGCAGCGAGCACTCCTTGACGATCTTGTAGGAGCCGTCCCGCGCCACGTGCTCCATGAGGACGATGACGTGCTTCGCCCCGTGGACGAGGTCCATCGCGCCGCCCATCCCCTTGACCATCTTGCCGGGGATCATCCAGTTGGCGATGTCGCCGGCCTCGGACACCTGCATGGCCCCGAGGATCGCGGCGTCGACCTTGCCACCCCGGATCATGCCGAACGACATCGCGGAGTCGAAGAACGACGCCCCCCTGCGCAGGGTCACGGTCTCCTTGCCGGCGTTGATGAGGTCGGCGTCCTCGGTGCCCTCGACGGGGTAGGCGCCGACGCCGAGGATGCCGTTCTCCGACTGGAGGACGATCTCGACGTCGTCGGGCACGTAGTTCGGCACCAGCGTCGGCAGGCCGATCCCGAGGTTGACGTAGGAGCCGTCGCTCAGCTCGGCCGCCGCGCGGGCCGCCATCTGCTCTCTCGTGAGGGGCATCGGTCAGGCCTCCTGGTTCGCGGGGCGGACGGTGCGGCGCTCGATGCGCTTGTCGGCGGCCTGATCCGGGGTGAGCGGCAGCACGCGCTGCACGTAGATCCCGGGCAGGTGGACCTGGTCGGGGTCGAGGTCACCCGGCTCGACCAGCTCCTCGACCTCGGCCACGGTGACCCGCCCCGCCATGGCGGCGAGCGGGTTGAAGTTGCGGGCCGACTGGTTGAAGACGAGGTTGCCGTGGCGGTCGCCCTTCCAGGCGCGCACCAGCCCGAAGTCCGCCACGATCGCCGGCTCCAGCACGAAGGCCTTGGTCTCGCCCATCCACTCGATCTCGCGGGTCTCCTTCGGCGGCGACGCCACGGCGACCGAGCCGTCCGCGGCATACCGCCACGGCAGGCCACCCTCCGCGATCTGGGTGCCGACGCCGGTCGCGGTGAAGAACGCCGGTATGCCGGACCCGCCGGCCCGCAGCCGCTCGGCCAGCGTGCCCTGCGGGGTCAGCTCCACCTCCAGCTCGCCCGAGAGGTACTGGCGGGCGAACTCCTTGTTCTCACCGACGTAAGAGGCGACCATCCGTCGGATCCGCTTGTCGCGCAGCAGGATCCCGAGGCCCCAGTCGTCGATGCCGCAGTTGTTGGAAATGGCCTCGAGGTCGGTCACCCCCGCGTCGTGGATCGCGGCGATGAGCACGCTGGGGATGCCGCACAGCCCGAACCCGCCCACTGACAGCGACATCCCGTCGGAGATGCCCTCGATGGCCGCGACCGCGGAGGAGACCACTTTGTCCATGGGTCGGGACTCTAGCGGGGCCGGGCGAGGCGTTCGGTGGGCCCTGCGGCCAGGCCGTCCCAGCCGCCGTGTGGTCTCCCCACATGCGACGCCCAGAGTCGCCGTGGCTCGCCGGATGCGGGCTCGACGCAGCCGCTCGTGCCACCATGGCACGTCCATGCCGACGCACGCCCGAGGACCCCGTATGAGCCCCAACCACCCCCGCGACCCCGAGTGGGACGTCGCTGACGACGGGCTCCGGCCGGTCCGGGACGACCACGGCTCCTACGTCGTCGACACGCGGAACCGGGTCCGGCTCCCGCGCCGGACCGGCAGCCCGCCGTCCCCGCTCGCCCCCGAGGGCCGGCCCGCCCCCGTCCTGCGGGCCCCTCACCGCGGCGGACGCGCCGGCGCCGCCTCACGCGTACCGTGCTCGTCGCCGTCCTGCTGGTCGTCGTGCTCTGGCTCGCCTTCCTCGTGTGGGTGCCCTTCAACGCCTGGGGCAGCGTCACCCGGGTCGACAACGCCCCGGCCGGCACCCGGCCCGCCGACGGCCCCGGCGCCACCTACCTGCTCGTCGGGTCGGACGGCCGCGAGGGGCTCACGCCCGCGCAGCAGCAGCAGCTCAACGGCGGTGGGGGCGACATCGGGCAACGCACGGACTCGATCATCCTCGTGCACGTCCCCAGCAGCGGCGGCAAGGCCTCGCTCGTCTCGATCCCCCGTGACTCCTACGTGCCGATCCCAGGGCACGGCAGCAACAAGATCAACGCGGCCTTCGCCTTCGGTGGCGCCAAGCTGCTCACCCAGACCATCGAGCAGAACACCGGCATCTACCTCGACGGCTACCTCGAGATCGGCTTCGCGGGCTTCGCCAACGTCGTCGACAGCCTCGGGGGCGTCGACGTCTGCGTGCCCTTCGACATGAACGACCAGGACGCGGCCATCGACCTCAAGAAGGGCTGCCAGACCCTCGACGGCCCGACCGCCCTGGGCTACGTGCGGGCCCGCAAGTCCGACCCCCGGGGCGACATCGGTCGCGCCGAGCGCCAGCGGCAGTTCCTCGGGGCGGTCCTGAAGAAGGCCGCCACCCCGTCGACCGTACTGATCCCCTGGCGCTACAAGGCGTTCGCCGACGCGGCCGCGAGCGGGCTGCAGGTCGGCCGCACCACCCAGCTGGCTGACGCCGCGAAGATCTTCCAGGCGCTGCGCGGCGTCGACAGCGGCGACACCCTGTCCCTCGTCGTGCCCATCGAGACGGCCAGCTACCAGACCTCCAACGCCGGCGTGGCCGTGAAGTGGAACAGCAACCAGGCCAAGGCCCTCTTCGCGGCGATCCAGAACGACCAGCCGCTCAGCGTCCCCCCGGCGGGGACGACGGGCAACTAGCGGTTCAGCAGCTGGCGGGCCATGACGACGCGCTGGATCTGGTTGGTGCCCTCGTAGATCTGCGTGATCTTGGCGTCGCGCATCATCCGCTCCACCGGGAAGTCCTTGACGTAGCCCGCCCCGCCGAGCAGCTGCACGGCGTCGGTGGTGATCTGCATGGCCACGTCGCTGGCGAAGCACTTGGCCGCCGCCCCGAAGAAGGCGAGGTCCTTGTCGCCACGCTCCGACTTGGCGGCGGCGACGTAGACCATCTGCCGGGCCGCCTCGAGGGTCATCGCCATGTCGGCGAGCATGAACTGGATGCCTTGGAACTCGGCGACCGCCTTGCCGAACTGGCGGCGCTCCTTGACGTAGTCGACCGCGGAGTCCAGCGCCCCCTGGGCGATGCCGACCGCCTGCGCACCGATGGTGATCCGGGTGTGGTCGAGGGTGCGGAGGGCGATCTTCAGCCCCTCGCCCTCCGCCCCGATGATCCGGTCGCCGGGGAGGCGCACGTCGTCGAAGTGCAGCTCACGCGTGGGGCTGCCCTTGATGCCGAGCTTGCGCTCCTTCTCGCCGAAGGTGAACCCCGCGTCGTCCTTGTCGACCACGAAGGCGCTGATGTTGGCGCCGCGCCGGCCGTCGGGGTCGGTGACCGCGAGCACCGTGTAGTACTGCGAGACACCGGCGTTGGTGATCCACGACTTCTGGCCGTTGAGCACCCAGTCGTCGCCGTCGCGGCGTGCGCGGGTCTTCATGGCCGCGGTGTCCGAGCCGGCCTCGCGCTCGGAGAGTCCGTAGGAGAACGCCGCCTCGCCGCGGGCGAGCGGGGTGAGGTATCGCTGCTTCAGCTCCTCCGACCCGGCGAGGATGACCGGCATCGACCCGAGCTTGTTGACCGCCGGGATGAGCGAGCTGGACGCGCAGACCCGGGCGACCTCCTCGATGACGATGCAGACCGCGAGCGCGTCGGCGCCCACGCCGTCGTAGGCCTCGGGCACGTGGGGCGCGAAGAAGTCGCTGGCCACGAGGGCGTCGTGCGCCTCCTGCGGGTAGCGGGCGTCCTCGTCGACCTGGGCCGCATACGGCGCGATCTTGTCCTGGCTGATGGCGCGCACGGCCTCGCGCACGGCCTCGTGCTCCTCGGACGGCTGGAAGAGGTCGAAGGACGGGTTCCCGGTGCTCACGGGCCACAGGTTACCGCTGGGTATGTGCGCCAGGGGCGGACCGTGGGTCAGACCACACCTCATGCGCCCCTCCTTTATCGGGTCACCCGATAAAGGGACGCTTCACCAGGGAACCGTTCTCCAGCGAAGCGCACGTTTATCGGGTCACCCGATAAAGCTCCGCCCCCGGAGCCGTCTCACGAGGCGGGCGCGTTCGGGGGTCAGGCCGCCGTGGCGTGGTCCGGGAGCCCCGGGTCGACGCCGGTCAGCCGGACGCCGAGGTCCCACAGGCCGCGCTGCACGTCGAGGTCGCGTGACGCCTTGGACGACCCGACGATCGTGGGCAGCCCCGTCGACTCGAACGGCCCACCCGGCCCCACGTACGCGCCACCGGGCAGGTCGGGCGCGGTCGCGGCGTACAGCGTCGGGAGCGCGCCGTCGGCGGCCGTCTGGATGAAGATCCTGCGGCCGGCCATCGCGTCCTGCGCCCGCTTCGCCCACGAGCCCGAGGGCCCGCCGAGGTGCGACTGCAGGTTGGTCGAGGCGTACCCGGGGTGGGCCGCCACCGACCGCACCGCGCGAGCCCGCGAGGAGCAGCCGCCGCTGCAGCTCGTAGGCGAACATGAGGTCGGCGAGCTTGCTCTGGCCGTAGGCCGCCCACGGCCGGTAGCGCCGCCGGTCGAACCCCGGGTCGCGCAGGTCGACGTGCCCGAAGCGGTGCATCATCGACGACAGGGTGACGACCCGGTCGGTGATCCGGGGCAGGAGCAGGCCGGTCAGGGCGAAGTGGCCGAGGAAGTTCGTGGCCAGCTGCAGCTCGAAGCCGTCGACCGACCGACCCCGCGGCACGGCCATGATGCCGGCGTTGTTGACGAGCACGTCCACCCGCCCCTCGAGGCCGGCCGCGAACGTACGCACCGACTCGAGGGACGCGGTGTCGAGGTGGCGGACCTCGGCCGACCCGCCCACCTCGACCCGCGCCCGCTGGGCCTTCTCGAGGTTGCGGCACGCCATGATGACGTGAGCACCCTTGCGGGTCAACACCTTGGCCGCCTCCAGACCGATGCCGCTGTTGGCACCGGTCACGACGACGACCCGGCCCTCCTGGGACGGGATGTCAGCAGCCGACCAGCCCATCAGGCGCTGGACCCGCGCAGGTGGGGCATGACCTGCTTCTCGAACAGCTCGATGCCGGAGGTGTCGTAGGCCGCCTCGGCGAAGTTCGTGATGGCGTAGGTCATCCCGAGCCTCTCCAGGGCCTGGAGGGACTCGACGATCTGCTCCGGCGTGCCCACGGCGGGTCCGGTCTTGGCGCCGTTGACCTGACCCTCGACCACGGCCTCGGAGATCCCGGCCTTGCGCAGGTGGTCGCCGACCCACGCGATGCGGTCGTCGACCTCCTTCTGGTTCTCGCCGATGAACACGTTGTA
Organism: uncultured Actinomycetota bacterium; assembly: GCA_963752705.1. GTDB lineage: Bacteria > Actinomycetota > Actinomycetes > Actinomycetales > Dermatophilaceae > Lapillicoccus. Next base: position 706,720 of record CAVVZM010000003.1, on the reverse strand, counting down.
GTTGGCGCTGCGCACGATGGAGCCGTAGTCGCGGCCGACCGTCTGGCAGTGCCCCTCGAGGATGGCGCTCTTGGCCGCGAAGCCCTCGGGCGACCCGTCGAAGTTCGTGTAGTCGGCGTACTCCGCCGCGATCTTCAGCGTGACCTTCTCGCCGCCACCGGCCACCCACATGGGGATGCCGTTCGCCTCCGAGCCCTTGACGGTCGTGCCCTGTAGCGGCCGCGGCTGCCCGATGGCGCCGTCGACCGTGTAGTACTTGCCGTGGTGCGTGGCGCCGCCCGTGGTCCACATCTGGCGGAAGATCTCGACGCCGTCGCGCAGGCGGCCGAGGCGCTCGCCAGCGCTCGGGAAGCCGTAGCCGTAGGCCCGCCACTCGTGCTCGTACCAGCCGCCGCCGATGCCCATCTCGACCCGGCCCCCGGAGATGACGTCGATCGTCGCGGCGACCTTCGCCAGGTAGGCGGGGTTGCGGTAGGACATGCACGTGCACATCTGGCCGAGGCGCACCCGGCTGGTCGCCGCGGCATACGCCGCCATGAGCGACCACGCCTCGTGGGTGGCGTCCTGGGTCGGCTCGGGCACCGTGTGGAAGTGGTCGTAGACCCAGAGCGACTCCCAGTCGTCGTTGCCGTCGAGCCGCTTGGCCAGCCCCAGCATCGTGTTCCAGTGCTGGGCGGGCTCGATGCCGGCGAGGTCCATGCGCCAGCCCTGCGGGACGAACATGCCGAATCTCATGGGTCACCTTTTCGTCGTCGACGTACGGGGGGTACGGATGCACGAGTGCACGGCCCGTGAGGTGGGCCTCTCGCATCATGTCACCGGCCCCTGCACCCCGCGCCCCGGGGCGGCCGGTGCCGCCAAGTGCTCTCGGGTGCCAGGATGGCGAGATGACGAGGTACGACAACGACCCGGTCGTCGTGCGCGACCTCTTGCTCACGCCGGCGACGTGGGCGGTGGTGGGGTTGTCGACCAACCGGGGCCGCACCGCCTACGGCATCGCCCAGTTCCTCAAGGCCGAGCTGGGTATGCGCATCGTCCCCGTGCACCCGTCAGCCGAGACCGTGCTCGGGGCCACCGGGTACGCCCGGCTCGCCGACGTGCCCGACGACCGGGCCGTCGACGTGGTCGACTGCTTCGTCAACTCGCAGAAGGTCGGTGCCGTCGTCGACGAGGTCATCGCCGAGAAGGGCCGGCTCGGCATCGCCGCGGTGTGGATGCAGCTCGGTGTCGTCGACGAGGCCGCGGCCACCAGGGCCCGGCGTGCCGGGCTGGCGGTCGTCATGGACACCTGCCCGCGGATCGAGTACCCCCGGCTCCAGCCCGGCGACGGCGCCGGCGCCATCGTGGGCTGACCGAGGCCCCCTGGTCTCAGCGGCCGGAGGCGTCCCGGTCGCGCAGCGCACGGCCCTTCGCGCTGGCCACGGCGTGCAGCTCGGCCTGGAACGCCACCATCGCGGCGCGGATGCGGGCCGCCTCGGCGCCCTCACCGGCACCGAGGATGCGGGCGGCCAGCAGCCCAGCGTTGCGCGCGCCACCGATCGACACCGTCGCCACCGGCACGCCGGCCGGCATCTGCACGATGGAGAGCAGGGAGTCCATCCCGTCGAGGTGCTTGAGCGGCACCGGCACGCCGATGACCGGCAGCGGCGTGACGGCGGCGAGCATCCCCGGTAGGTGGGCGGCACCCCCCGCTCCCGCGACGATCACCCGCAGGCCGCGGTCGGCTGCGTCCCGGCCGTAGGCGATCATCGCGTCGGGCATCCGGTGGGCGGAGACGACGTCGGCCTCGTAGCCGATCCCCATCTCGCGCAGCGCGACCGCCGCCTGCTCCATGACGGGCCAGTCGCTGTCACTGCCCATGACCACGCCGACGACCACGGCGGGGCCCTCACTCATCGATGGCTCCGGCGAGGTAGCCCGCCGCGTGGGTGGCCCGGGCGCGGGCGTCCTCCAGCGAGCCGGACGACACGTTGACGTGCCCGATCTTGCGGCCGGGGCGCACCCCCTTGCCGTAGAGGTGCACCTTGACCCCCGGGTCGCGGGCCATGACGTGCCGGTAGGCGCTGTAGAGCTCGTCGTGCTCGCCACCGAGCACGTTGGCCATCGCCGTCCAGGCGGAGCGGGTGGTGGGACTGCCCAGCGGCAGGTCGAGCACGGCACGCAGGTGCTGCTCGAACTGTCCCGTCACCGCCCCGTCCATCGACCAATGGCCGCTGTTGTGGGGGCGCATGGCCAGCTCGTTGACGAGGTAGGCCGCGGCCCCCTCCGCGGAGGACGGCGCCACCTCGAACAGCTCGACCGCCATGACCCCGGTGACGCCGAGCTCCCCCGCGACCCGCAGCGCCGTGGCGGTCGCCGCGGCGGCGAGAGCCGGGTCGAGCCCCGGCGCCGGCGCGAGCACCTCGGTGCAGATGCCGTCGGTCTGCACCGTCTCGACCACCGGCCACGCCGCGGCCTGGCCGGAGGGGCTACGGGCGACGAGGACGGCCAGCTCCCGCGTGAAGGCGACCCGCTCCTCGAGCAGCACGCCCTGCTCCAGCGGCCCGGGGCTCCCGACCTGCTCGAGCCAGTCGGCGAGGTCGGCGGCGGCCAACACCACGCGTACGCCCTTGCCGTCGTAGCCGCCCCGAGGGGTCTTCGCCACGAGGGGCCAGCCCACGACCTCCGCGAAGGCCTCGACCTCCGCCTCGGTGCGCGCCGCCACCCACCGCGGGCCGGGGACGCCCAGGGCCCCGAGCCGGTCGCGCATCGCCAGCTTGTCCTGGGCGAAGTGCAGCGCCTCCGGTGAGGGGTGCAGGCTCACGCCGTCGGCCCGGAGGGCGTCGAGGACCGCCGCGGGGACGTGCTCGTGGTCGAAGGTGACGACGTCGCAGTCGCGGGCGAAGGCCCGCACCGTCTCGACGTCGGTGTGCTCGCCCACCGGGGCGGCGGGGATGACGAGCGCAGCGGCCGCGTCCGGCGACTCGGCGAGCACGGCCAGCTGCACGCCGAGCTCGATGGCCGGGCCCTGCATCATCCGGGCCAGCTGCCCTCCGCCCACGACGCCGACCACCGGGAAACCGCCGGGCGTGCGCCTCGGGCGCGGTGCGGAGCGACCCGCCCCGTCGGCGGGCGCCTCCCGGGTGGCGGTCACGGGACGGAAGCGTAGTCCGCGCGCCGGACCGGTCTGACGGGTGCCCGCAGCAGCCGTCGGTACAGTGCTCCCGTGACCGAGGACCGCCCGCATACCCTCGTCGGACGGCTCCAGGGCCTCGTCAGCCTCTTCTGGCGCGAGCTGGCCAAGTTCGGCGTCATCGGAGCGGTCGGGTTCGTCATCGACTTCGGCGGCTTCAACCTGCTGTTCTACGGCCCGCTGGCCGGTCACCTGACGACGTCCAAGATCATCTCCGGAGCGGCGGCCACCCTCGTCGCGTGGGTCGGGAACCGGATGTGGACGTTCCGGCACCGCCGCAACCGGCCCGCCCACCACGAGGCGCTGCTGTTCTTCGCCGTCAACGGGGTCGGCCTGGCCATCTCCACCCTGTGGCTGAACTTCACCCACGACGGGCTCAACCTCACCTCGCGCGGCGCGGTGAACCTCAACACCATCATCGGCATCGGGCTCGCGACGATCTTCCGGTTCTGGGCCTACCGGCAGGTCGTCTTCGCCGGTGAGCACCCCGGCGACCCGGAGCCCGAGGGCCTGGCCGAGGCCGGCGTCCACGGCGCCGACGACGGAGCGGACCCGGGCACCGACGCCCGTGCGGTGGAGACCGACCGGGGTCCCGCCGCCCCCTGAGCTAGTGCGCTCAGCGCTGCTCGGCCTCGGAGAGGAACAGGGCGAAGCGCACCGGCTGGGCCGACACCAGGTCGAGCCGGCCGCCGTTGGACTCCGCGAGGTCGCGGGCGAGAGCCAGGCCCAAACCGGTGCTGTTGCCCCGGCCGCTGCTGACCGACCGCTCGAAGATGTGGGGCGCGATCGCCGCGGGCACCCCGTCGCCCTGGTCGCTGACCTCGACGACGACCGACGGGCCGCTGCGGCGGGCGTGCATCTCGACCGTGCCGCGGCCGTGGACCAGCGAGTTCTCCAGCAGCGTGCTCAGCACCTGGCTGAGGGCCACAGGCGTCGACTTGACGACGAGACCGCGCTCGCCGTGCACGCGGACGCTGCGTCGGGCCTGCTCGAAGGCGGGCTGCCACTCGCGCTGGAGCGCCGCGATCACGGAGTCGAGGCTCACCTCGGGGCGCGGAGCGTCGTTGCCCCGGCGGCTGCGCATGAGCAGGTCGTCGACCACCCGCGTCAGCCGCTCGACCTGCTCCATGGCGATGCCGGCCTCCTCGTGGACGACCACCGGGTCGTCGGACGCCGAGATCTCCTCCAGGCGCATGAGCAGGGCGGTGAGCGGTGTGCGCAGCTGGTGCGAGGCGTCGGAGGCGAACTCGCGCTCCGCCGCCAGCGACTTCGTCACCTGCTGGGCGCTGCGGGTGAGGACGGCCGAGACCCGGTCGACCTCGGCGATGCCCGATCGGATCGGCGGGATCCGCGTCTTGCCCTCCCCGAGCTGCTCGGCCGCCTCGACGAGCTGCGACATCGGGGTGACGACCCGGCGCGAGAGGTACGCCGCCACGGCGACGGACACCGCCGCGATGAGGACGGCGAGGAGGGCGCCCAGACCCAGGATGGTCAGGCCCCGGTCGAGCGGCGGGGTGTCCAGCCAGTCGTCGACGGTGTCAGGGTGCTGCGTGAAGAGCCAGAGCCAGATCGCGAGGACGGGGATGAGTACGCCGAGCAGGCCGGCCGCGACGGCGTAGGCCGTGGCGCGCAGGACCTCGCGACGCATACCGGGCCCTGCTCAGCTGTCGGGTCGCTCGAACCGGAAGCCCACGCCACGCACGGTCGAGATGTAGCGCGGCTGGGTCGCGTCGTCGCCGAGCTTCCGGCGCAGCACGCTGATGTGCATGTCGAGCGTCTTCGTGGAGCCGAACCAGGCCGTCTCCCAGATCTCCCGCATGAGCTGCTCGCGCGAGACGACCTTGCCCTGCTCGCGCACGAGCACCCGCAGGAGGTCGAACTCCTTGGCCGTCAGCTGCATCTCGTGGTCCTGGAACCACGCCCGCCGGCCGTCGGGGTCGATGCGCAGCTGGTCGCTCGTCGGCGCGGCGTCCGAGGGGTTGCGCCGGAGCAGGGCCCGCACCCGGGCCAGCAGCTCGGCAAGCCGGAACGGCTTGGTGACGTAGTCGTCGGCGCCGGCGTCGAGCCCGACGACGGTGTCGACCTCGTCGGCCCGCGCCGTGAGGATGAGCACGGGCACGGTCTTGCCCATCGCGCGCATCCGGCGGCACACCTCGAGCCCGTCGATGAACGGCAGGCCCAGGTCGAGCACGACGAGGTCGGGGTTCTCGCGGGCGCCTTCGAGCGCGGTCCGGCCGTCACCCCGGACGTCGACGTCGTAGCCCTCCCGGCGCAGAGCGCGGGCCAAGGGTTCGGAGATGGCCGGATCGTCCTCAGCCAGCAGCACACGCGTCACTCCTGTGATGCTAGGGGATCAGGCTCCCGGCCACTGAGGTGTCCGCTTCGTGACGAATGCCGCCACCCCTTCGGCCCGGTCCGCGCTGAAGGCGGTGGCCCTCCAGCAGGCGTCCTCGATCTCCAGCCCGGCCCTCAGGTCGACGTCGGCACCGAGCCGCATGGCACGCTTCGCCTGCCGCAGGGCCACCGGGGAGTGGGCGGCGATGCCCCCGGCGATCTCCCGGGCGCGGGCCGTCGCCGAGCCGGTGGGCACCACCTCGTCGAGGCACCCCAGGGCGTACGCCTCGGCGGCGGTGAGCCGCCGGGCCGTGAAGACCAGCGAGGCCGCCCGCGACCAGCCCACCCGTCGGGTCAGCAGCTGGGTGCCCCCGCCGCCGGGGATGACGCCCACCGAGACCTCGGGGAGCCCGACCGTGGCGCCCTCCCCCGCCACGACGAGGTCGCCGGCGAGCGCCAGCTCGAACCCGCCGCCCAGCGCATACCCCTCCACGGCGACGACCACCGGCATGGGGAGGTCGAGGATGCCGCCGTAGGCCGCCCGGTTGCCGGGGCGCTGGGCCACGAGCTGCGCGTCGGAGAGGGTGTTGCGCTCCTTGAGGTCGGCGCCGACGCAGAACGCCCGGTCCTGGCTCGACCGGAGCACGACGCAGCGCACGGCGACGTCGGCCGCCACCTCCGCCGCCGCCGCGGCGACGGCTCCCGCCATCTCGGTGGAGACGGCGTTGAGGGCGTCGGGGCGGTCGAGGACGATCTCGGCGACGTGGCCGTCGGCGGAGCGCTCGACTCGGACGAGGGGGGCGAGGGGGGCGGTGCTCACGCGGGCTCCTGCGAGGTCGGCGGGGACGGCTGAGACGGTCGGGTCCGGGGCCGCACGGCCGTCCCGGCCCGGACGAGGAGGTAGGGCTCGACCTTGCCGACCCCGCGCATCGAGCGCGGGCGCAGGGCCGTGAGGTCGAAGCCTGAGATGTCCTTGAGCGCCTCCGCCACGGTGCCGTCGACGAGCACGGTGTGGGGCTGGGCGATGGAAGTGAGCCGGGCCGCCCGGTTGACCGTGGTGCCGAAGACGTCGCCGAGACGGGGGATGACCCGGCCCGCCGCGAGCCCGACCCGCACGTCGGGGAGAACGGGGTCGCGGGCGATGGCCTCGTCGAGGTCGAGGGCCGTGGCCGCCGCCGGCCCGGCGTGGCGGTTGGAGAAGAGGATCTCGTCGCCGACGGTCTTGACGATGCGGCCGCCGTGGGCGGTGACGATGTCGGCGCTCAGCGCCTCGAACCGCTGCACGACCATGGCCAGCTCGCGTTCGGTGGACTTGCGCACCAGGGTGCTGAAGGCGACGAGGTCGGCGAAGCCGATGTGCCGGTAGATGCCCTCGTGGGCGGTCTCCGGCTCGGCGTCGGTCAGCAGCCGGGAGACCGCGTCGGCGAGATGGCGGCGCCAGGCGTAGAGGAGCAGCGGTTCGAGGTCGTCGGCGACCCGCACGAGGAAGCGCGCCGTCGCCTGGGCCGTCGCCGCGGAGGAGGGGTCGGCGTCGACGTCGGCGATCCGGTCGCGCTCGGCCTCCACCGCCTCGGCCACCAGCTGCACCTGCCACGACGCCAGCCGGTCGGCCGTCCGCGCGAACGCCCGGGTCAGCTGCAGGGCCGTCGACTCGTCGAGGTCGCCGTCGCGCACCAGCCCGGCGACGACCTGCAGGGCGTCGACGTCGGCGCGCGTGAAGAGCGCCTCGTCGGTGTTGACGAGGGGGAAGCCGAGCGCCTGCCAGAACGACCGGGCGCTGCGCAGGCTGACCTGGGCCGCCGCACTGACGTCCCGACGGGTCAGGTCGAGGGGGTGGCCGAGGAGGGTCGCGGTGACCTCCTCGAGGTCGCCGATGGCCTGGATCTCACCGTGGCGGCCCGCGCCGGCCGGTGAGATCTCGCTCATGCGTGCATCATGCCAACCGGTGCGGCCGCGTGTGCACCACGTCGCCGGCCGCCCAGGCGATCCGGCCGTCGGGCCCGTCGACGACGAGCCGGCCGTCGTCGTCGACGCCCACGGCCTCGCCCGTGAGGGTCCGACCGTCGGGCAGGGTGAGCGCGACGGCCCGGCCGATCGTGGTGCAACGGCGTCGGTATGCCTCTCGCACGCGGGCGGTCGGCTCGCCCAGGCGCGCGGTGAGGAGGCCGAGGTAGGCGACCACCAGGGCCGTCGGGTCGACGTCGGCGGCCCCCGCGAGGGCCAGCGAGGTGGCCGTGGGCACGGGCAGCTCGTCGCGGGTCTGGCTCACGTTGATCCCGGCCCCGACGACCGCGAACGGCCGGCTCCCGGACGTCACCAGCTCGCAGAGGACACCGCACACCTTGCGCCCAGCGTCGGCGGGCAGGAGCACGTCGTTGGGCCACTTCAGCTCCGCCGTGAGACCCGCGACCGACTCCACGGCCTCGACCACCGCGAGGCCGGCGGTCAGCGGCAGCCAGCCCGTGCCGGCCCCGGGCGCGGGCACGGTCGCGGAGATCGCGACGGACGACCCCGGTGGCGCCTCCCACCGGCGCGCGAGCCGCCCACGGCCCTCGCTCTGGTGGTCGGCCACGACGACCCGCCACGGCCGCCCGAGCTCGGCGGCCCGACGGTTGGTCGAACCGATGGTCCGGTGGTGCTCGACCGTCTCCCACGCACCGCCGGGTGTGAGCAGCGCCGCACGCAGGGCGTCCGGATCGAGGGTCGGGGTCATGAGGCGCAAGGCTAGGCTCCGCTGCATGTCCGCTGTCGCCGCCACTGACGTCTCCGACACCCCTGACACCCCTGACACCCCTGACGCTCCCGACCTCACGACGACGGCGGGGAAGATCGCCGACCTGAAGCGGCGGGTGGCCGAGGTCGCCCACGCGGGCTCCGAGCGGGCCGTCGAGAAGCAGCACGCGCGGGGGAAGAAGACCGCTCGCGAGCGCCTCGAGATGCTGCTGGACGAGGGCACCTTCATCGAGATGGACAAGTACGCCCGGCACCGCAGCACCGCGTTCGGGCAGGACAAGAACCGGCCCTACGGCGACGGCGTGGTCACCGGCTACGGCCAGGTCGACGGCCGCACGGTCGCCGTCTTCGCACAGGACTTCACCGTCTTCGGCGGCTCCCTCGGCGAGGTCTTCGGCGAGAAGATCTGCAAGGTCATGGACTTCGCCATGAAGGTCGGCTGCCCGGTCATCGGCCTCAACGACTCCGGCGGGGCGCGCATCCAGGAGGGCGTCGTCGCTCTCGGTCTCTACGCGGAGATCTTCCGCCGCAACGTCCACGCCTCCGGGGTCATCCCCCAGATCTCACTCGTGCTCGGCCCGTGCGCCGGGGGGGCCGTCTACTCCCCCGCCATCACCGACTTCACTGTGATGGTCGACCAGACCTCGCACATGTTCATCACCGGGCCCGACGTCATCAAGACGGTCACGGGCGAGGTCGTGACCATGGAGGACCTCGGTGGGGCGCGCACCCACAACACCAAGAGCGGGGTCGCCCACTACATGGGCAGCGACGAGCAGGACGCCGTCGACTATGTCAAGGCGCTGCTCTCCTACCTGCCGTCGAACAACCTCGAGGAGCCACCGGCCTACGACTCCCCCACCGGGGGCGACCTCGAGGTGACTGACGACGACCGCTGGCTCGACACCGCGATCCCCGACAGCCCGAACCAGCCCTACGACATGCGCGAGGTCGTCACCCACGTCGTCGACGACGGCGAGTTCCTCGACGTACAGCCGCTGTTCGCCCCCAACATCATCACGGGCTTCGCGCGGGTCGACGGTATGCCGGTGGGGATCGTCGCGAACCAGCCGCTCCAGCTCGCCGGCTGCCTCGACATCGACGCGTCCGAGAAGGCGGCCCGGTTCGTGCGCACCTGCGACGCGTTCAACGTGCCGGTGCTGACGTTCGTCGACGTTCCGGGCTTCCTGCCTGGAACCGACCAGGAGTGGGACGGCATTATCCGCCGGGGCGCCAAGCTCCTGTACGCGTACGCGGAGGCGACGGTGCCGCTCGTCACCGTCATCACGCGCAAGGCCTACGGCGGCGCGTACGACGTGATGGGCAGCAAGCACCTCGGCGCCGACATCAACCTCGCCTGGCCGACGGCGCAGATCGCCGTCATGGGGGCCCAGGGCGCCGTGAACATCCTCTACCGCAAGGAGATCGCCGCGGCCGACGCGGAAGGGGGCAACGTCGAGGAGATCCGGCAGGCCTTCGTCCGCGAGTACGAGGAGCACCTGGCCAACCCCTACATCGCCGCGGAGCGCGGCTACGTCGACACCGTCATCTCGCCGTCCAACACCCGGATGAACGTGACCCGGGCGCTGCGCGCGCTGAGGACGAAGCGGGAGACCCTCCCGCCCAAGAAGCACGGGAACATTCCATTGTGACCGCGGGTACCGAGCCTTTCGAGCCCGTGCTCCGTGTCGTCCGCGGAGACGCCACTCCCGAGGAGATCGCCGCGCTCGTCGCGGTTCTCGGGGCCCTCGGCAGCACTTCCCTCGAGGCGGCAGCGGCACCCCGGCGCGGGTGGTCAGCACCGGCCGCACGTCTGCGCGCGCCGGCGTACGGCCGATCCCCCGGAGCATGGCGCGCGTCCGCTCTCCCACGCTGATCGGGTTGTCCCGCAACACTTTCGCCCTTGAAACCAAATGTCTTCAAGGGTAGAATCGAACCCATGTTCGAGGACGCAGGGACGGTGGGGGCAGCGGAGCTGCACGCCCTCCTCGACGTCCTGGGTCGGCCGGCGGCCGCCCGGGACGATGCCGAGCGCATCGACCGGATCGGCCTCCTGGAGCGGCTCAAGGCCGTCGCCGCCGCGGCGCAGGCCCGCCTCACCGTGGACCTCGTCGAGAGCCAGGCGCGGGTGGCCGAGCAGGCCGAGGTGCGAGCCCGCGCGGCGGCCGAGGCCGGGGACTTCGAGACGTGGCGGGCGGAGCGCGATGCGGCGCGGGCGGTCTCCCTGTCGGACGGCACGTCGGCACCGTCACGGGCCCGCCGCCGACGGGTTGCCGACATCGGGGTGCAGGCGCAGGTCGCCCTGGCCCGGCGGGCGTCACCGAGCCAAGGCAGCCGCGCGGTGCGCACCGCGCTGGCCCTCGTCCACGACCTGCCGAACGCGTTGGCGGCGTTGACGTCCGGCGAGCTCACCGAACGTCGAGCCGACCTCCTGGTGCAGGAGACCGCGGTGCTCACCCCCGAGCAGCGGCGGGTGGTGGACTCTGAGCTCGCCGACCGCTGGTCGCACGAGCTGGGCGGGCTCGGTGATCGCGAGATCGTGCGCCGCGTGCGGGCCGTCTGCTACCGGGTCGACGCCGAGTCCGTGGTGCGGCGGGCCCGCCAGGCGGAGTCCGACCGCCACGTGTCGCTGCGGCCGGCGCCCGACACGATGACCTACCTCACCGCCCTGCTGCCCGTCGCTCAGGGCGTCGCGGCGTTCGCCGCTCTCACCCGCGCCGCCGACTCCGCCCGCGCCGCGGGTGATCCACGGGGCAAGGGCCAGGTCATGGCCGACACCCTCGTCGAACGGCTCACCGGGGAGGCGAGCGCCGACGCGGTCGCGGTGGAGGTCCAGGTCGTCATGACCGACCGCACCCTGCTGGCCGGTGACGAGACGCCCGCGCACATCCCGGGCTACGGCACGGTGCCTGCCCCCTGGGCCCGACGTCTGGCTGGCGTGGACGGCAACCGAGAGCGCTCGGAGGCGGACGTCTGGCTACGCCGGCTCTACACCCACCCCGACGACGGGTCGCTCGTCTCGATGGACTCCGCCCGGAGGCTGTTCGACGGCGGCCTGCGCGCCTACCTCGTCGCGCGCGACGTCACCTGCCGCACGCCCTGGTGCGACGCGCCCGTCCGTCACGTCGACCACGTCGAGGACCACGCGGACGGCGGCCCGACGAGTGCGTCCAACGGTCAGGGCCTGTGCATCCGGTGCAACCTCGTCAAGGCGCAGAACGGCTGGTCGGCTCGGTCGGTGGACGCGGCCGTCGGCTCGCCGCCGACGGTGCTGCTCACCACCCCCACCGGCCACACCTACTCGTCCACTGCACCCCCGCTGCTACCGGGTGACGAGCCCGCAGAACGGGCAGTGGACGAGGCGAGCCCCCTCGAGCGCCGGTGGGCCGCCCTGCTTGCCGCCTGACCCCCAGGCCGAAGGCCCGGGCTAGGTTGCCGACATGACCGTCGTGGCCGTCCTCCATCCCGGCGAGATGGGCGCCGCCGTCGGCGCCGCCCTGGTCGAGGTGGGCATGGAGGTGGTCTGGCTCCCGGCGGGACGCAGTGCTCACACGCGCGCCCGTGCCGCAGCCGCCGGTATGCGCGCGGTCGACGACCTCGAGGGCGTCGACCTCGTCCTGTCGGTCTGCCCGCCGGGTGCCGCCGTCGACGTGGCGGAACTCGTGGCACAGCAACGGTTCTCAGGGACCTACGTCGACGCCAACGCCCTGAGCCCCGACACCGCGCGCAAGGTCGCCACGGTCGTCGCCGCCGCCGGCGCGGCCTACGTCGACGGAGGGATCATCGGCCCACCCCCGCACCGACCCGGCACGACCCGCCTCTACCTCTCCGGCGACGGCGCCCACGACGTGGCCCGGACCTTCTTCGACGGACGCCTCGAGCCAGTCGTCGTCGACGCCAGTCCCTTCGCGGCCTCGGCCACCAAGATGACCTACGCCGCCTGGACCAAGATCAGCGCGGCGCTGCTGGTCGCCACGCGAGACGCCGCCCGCGCCCTCGACGTGGAGGACGTGCTCCGGGCCGAGTGGGCGACCTCGCTGCCGGAGCTCGCCGCCCGCCTCGACGCCGCCGAAGCGTCGGCCCGGAACAAGGGCTGGCGCTGGGAGGCGGAGATGCGGGAGATCGCCCGCACCTTCGCCGCCGCCGGAGTCCCCTCCGCGTTCGGTGAGGCGGCGGCCGCCGTCTTCGGCCGTTACGAGCGGCCCGCCGGCGGCCCCGACGGGGAACCCGGCTCCGCCAGCTGACGGCGGTGCCGGTCGGTCAGGTCCCGGATCGCCACCAGGTGGCTCACCATGCTGCGCAGCTCGGCCATCGTGAGCCGGTCGAGGATGCCCATGCCCTCCATGACCAGCGGCAGGTAGAACTCGTCGGTCCGCGCCCTCCCCTCCGGCGTCATCGACACGATGACCTTGCGGCGATCGGCGTCCCCCCGCGTGCGCCGCACGAACCCCCGGGCCTCGAGCCGGTCGATCATCGCGGTCGTCGCCGCTGACGAGAGACCCGTCGCCTCCGCGAGCTCCCGGGCCGACCGGTCCTCGTCGACGAGCCAGTCGAGGCAGCGCAGGTCGGTGGGGTTCAGCCCCAGGCGGCGGCCGACCTGGTCGTCGAACGCCTGGGTGCTGCGCTGGTACGCCTGCATGGCGCGACCGAGCTGGGCGACCAGGGATTGACGCGTCGTCGACACAGGCATACTCTCTCGATTGTCGTATCTCTCGAAATTAGAGATACACCGAAGTCGTGAGAAAGGGTAGCAACATGACGATGCTGGTCGTCGGAGCCGGGGTCGCGGGATCGGTGGCGGCCCTCGCCGCCCACCGGGCGGACCTCGACGTGGTCGTGCACGAGGCCTACCCCGAGCCGGACCGCGAGGTGGGGTCCTACCTCACCGTCGCGCCGAACGGGCTCGACGCCCTGGCCGCGGTCGACGCGCTCGACGCCGTACGCGCCGTCGCGTTCCCGACCCGCACCAACGTCATGGTCGGCAGCACGGGGCGCGAGCTGGGCCGCCTTCCGCTGGGGCGCCCGCTCGACGACGGCACCCCGGCCCTGACGATGAAGCGCAGCCGGCTCACGGGGGCGTTGGTGGGCGAGTGCCGGCGCCGCGGCATCGAGGTGCACCATGCCAGCCGGGTCGTGGGCGCCGTCGAAGGGGACGGCGGGGTCACCGTCACCTTCGCCGAAGGACGGTCCGAGCGGGCCGACGTGCTCGTGGGGGCCGACGGCGTGCGCTCGGCGGTGCGCGCGTGGGTCGACCCCGACGCGCCCGGCGCCCGCTACGTCGGCCTGGCCAACTTCGGCGGGATCACCCGTGGTGCAGCGGCCTGGTCGGGAGCGGAGCCCGAGGCCTGGCGGTTCGTCTTCGGGCGCGACGCCTTCTTCGGGTTCATCCCCACTCCCGACGGCGACGTCGTGTGGTTCGTCAACGAGCCCCGGCCGGAGATCACCGCCCAGGAGCGGCAGGCCACGACCGGCTCCAAGTGGACGGCGCACCTCGCGGCGCTCTTCGCGCGCGACGCCGGGCCGGCCGAACGCCTCATCACGGAGGGGGAGCTCGAGCTGGCCGGCGACAACACCTTCGACCTCGGCCACGTGCCGCGCTGGCGCCGCGATCGGATGGTCGTCATCGGCGACGCCGCCCACGCGCCCGCGCCCTCCTCAGGGCAGGGGGCGTCGATGGCCATGGAGGACGGTGTGGTGCTCGCCCTGTGCCTGCGCGACGGTGCGGGGGTGCCGAGCGCGCTGGCCGCCTACGAGGAGGCCCGGCGCACGAGGGTGGAGCGGATCGTGGCGGCGGGAGCGCGCAGCAGCAGCGCCAAGACCCCGCCGGCCCTCTTGCGGCCGTTGAGCGACGCGGCCCTGCGGTTCGTCTTCCGGTTCGCCGTGACCGACCGGAGCACGGCGTGGATGTACGACCACCGCATCGAGTGGGCGGCCGGGTAGGTTGCTGCGCATGCCCGGAGTGACCCCGGAGTTCCTCGCTCTGCCCCTGTCCACCCTCGCCGACGCCGCCCTGACCCGAGCCCGCGAGCTCGGCACGACGTATGCCGCGCTGCGGGTCGTCTCGACCCGTCACCAGCTGCTCGCCCTGCGCGACCTCGACCTCGAGACGTCCGTGACCTCCGACGACGTCGGGCTCTCGGTGCGCGTGGTGCACGACGGGGCCTGGGGCTTCGCCGCGGGGCCGGCGCTCACGCCGGAGGAGGCGAGGCGGCTGGCCGAGCGTGCGGTCGCCGTGGCCCAGGTCGCGCGGCCCCTCTCCACCGAGCGGGTCGTGCTCGCCGACGAGCCCGCCTACGGCGAGCGCCGGTGGTCCTCCCCCTACGAGATCGACCCGTTCACCGTGCCCGACGCCGACAAGGTGGCGGCCCTCGTCGACCTCTCCGAGCGGCTCCGCGCCGGCGACGGGGTGGGCTTCACCCACGCCCAGGTCCAGGCGGTGCGCGAGAACGTCTACTACGCCGACTCGGCCGGCACGACGACGACGCAGACGCGGGTACGCGTCGAGCCCGAGCTGACGGCGACGACCGTCGACCGCTCCACCGGCGCGTTCGAGTCGATGCGCACCCTGGCCCCTCCGGCGGCCGCGGGCTGGGAGTACGTCCGCTCGGACCGCGCTGGTCTCGATCGCGAGGTCGCCGAGCTGCCCGAGCTGCTCGCCGCGAAGGTCAAGGCCCCCTCGGTGCGCGCCGGCGACTACGACCTCGTCATCGACGGCAGCAACCTCTTCCTCACCATCCATGAGTCCATCGGCCACGCCACCGAGCTCGACCGGGTGCTGGGCTACGAAGCCGCATACGCCGGAACGTCGTTCGCCACCTTCGACAAGCTCGGCACGTTCCAGTACGGGTCGCCCGTCATGAACGTCACCGGCGACCGCGACAGCGAGTGGGGGCTGGCCACGGTCGGCTGGGACGACGAGGGGGTCGCCGGCCAGCACTGGGACATCGTCAAGGACGGCATCCTCGTGGGCTACCAGACCGACCGGGCCATGGCCGCGCTCAAGGACCTCGGCCGCAGCAACGGAGCCGCGTACGCCGACAGCGCCCGCCACGTACCGGTGCAGCGGATGGTCAACGTCAGCCTGCAGTCCGAGCCCGAGGGCGGCACCGTCGACGACCTCGTGGCCCAGGTGGAGGACGGCATCTACATCGTCGGCGACAACTCGTGGTCGATCGACATGCAGCGCTACAACTTCCAGTTCACGGGGCAGCGGTTCTTCCGCATCGAGCAGGGCCGGCTCACCGGGCAGCTGCGCGACGTGGCCTACCAGGCGACGACGACCGACTTCTGGCGCTCGATGGAGGCGGTGGGCGGGCCAGAGACGGTCTACCGCGGCGGCACCTTCAACTGCGGCAAGGCCCAGCCCGGGCAGGTTTCGCCGGCCAGCCACGGCTCCCCGGCCGCCCTGTTCCGCGGCGTCCGCATCCTCAACACCGTGCAGGAGGCGGGTCACTGATGGCCGGCCGCGTTTCCACCGCGACCCCGCAGCAGCTCGTCGAGGCCGCACTGTCGGCGGCCACGACCGACGGCACGGTGGTCATCGTCACCGACCGGTCCGAGGCCAACCTGCGCTGGGCCAACAGCTCCATGACGACGAACGGCGAGATGTCGTCGCGGTCGATGACCGTCGTCGCGACGACCCCGTCGGGGCAGGGCACCGCGTCCGGGGTGGTCGACCGCGCGGTGACCGACCTCGCCGACGTGCGCGAGCTGGTCGCCGCCGCCGAGGCCGCCGCCCGCCAGGCCGAGCCGGGTTCCGACGCCGCGCCCCTCGTCACGCCGGAGCAGGCCGGCTCCGGGTCGTCCTTCGACCTCGAGCCGGAACCCACGAGCATCGGCGCGTTCGCCGGCCTGGCCGCGGATCTCGGTGCGGTGCTGCGCGACTCGGGTGCGGACCGCCAGCACTTCGGCTTCGCCGAGCAGGTCGTCGACTCGGTCTACCTCGGCTCGTCCGCCGGACTGCGGCTGCGCCACGTGCAGCCCACCGGCCGGCTGGAGATGAACGCCAAGAACGCCGACTGGACGGCGTCGAGCTACCTCGGCTTCACGCTGCGCGACCCGTCGGAGGCCGACGTCAGGGCCGCGGATGCCGAGCTGACGAAGCGGCTCGCCTGGTCGCAGCGGTCGGTCGACCTCCCCGCCGGACGCTACGAGACGATCCTGCCGCCGACGGCGCTCGCCGACCTCGTCATCTACGCCTACTGGCTCGCCGAGGCCAAGGCGGCCGACGACGGGCGCTCCGCCTTCGCCCGCCGCACGGGAGGCTCCCGGATCGGCGACCGCATCGCCCGGCTGCCGATCGACGTCTACAGCGACCCCACGCATACCGGCATCGAGTCCGCGCCTTTCGTCGTCGCCCGGGCCTCCACCTCCGACACCTCGGTCTACGACAACGGCCTCCCCCTGGCCCGCCAGGACTTCATCCGGAGCGGAGAGCTGGTGTCGCTCAACGGCTCTCGGGCGTATGCCGCCGCCTCGGCCGCCGCGGGTCGCGACACCGTCGTGCGCCAGCCGGGTGACAACCTCGTCGTCTCGGCACCGGGAGCGACCGCCGGTCTCGACGACCTCGTCGCCTCCACCGAGCGGGGGCTCCTGCTCTCGACGATGTGGTACATCCGGATCGTCGACCCGCAGACGATGCTCATGACCGGCCTCACGCGTGACGGCGTCTTCCTCGTCGAAGGGGGCGAGGTCGTCGGGGCGGTGAACAACTACCGGTGGAACGAGTCGCCGCTCGACGTCCTCGAGCGCATCACCGAGGTGGGGGTCAGCGAGCGCTGCTACCCGCGCGAGTGGGGCGACTACTTCACGCGCACCTCCATGCCCCCGGTGCGCGTCGAGGGATTCAACATGAGCAGCGTGAGCCAGGCCCGCTGACCCCACCCGTCGTCGGGGGGCGGGTATACGTTCGCGGGCGTGACTGACGAGACGAACGGCAACCCCGCCCGCCCCCAGACCGACGTCGACCGGGTCGCGGAGGACTACTTCGCCGCGGCCGTCGAGCTGAGCCCCATCATGGCGACGTCGGTCGGCGTCCCGGGCCACGACGACGACCTCGACGACTTCTCCCCCGCGGGTCTGGCCGCCCGCTCCGCGCTGCGCGTGCGTACCCTCGCGGCCCTCGCCGCGGCCACCCCCGTCGACGACGTCGACCGCGTGACGGTGGCGGCGCTCCGCGACCGGCTGGAGCTGGCCGAGGAGATCCACGCCGCCGGCCTGGAGGAGATGTCGCTCAACGTCATCGCCTCGCCGCTGCAGGAGATCCGCGACGTCTTCGACCTCATGCCGCAGGAGTCCGAGGCCGACTGGGCGACGTTCGCGACGCGGATGGCCAAGATCCGCCACGGCCGTCGGGCAGTACCAGGAGTCGCTGCTGGCCGGGAAGGCGGCCGGCCACGTCGCGCCCCGACGTCAGGTAGAGCAGGGCATCGCCCAGAGCACGGACCTGACCACCGACGACGGCTACTTCGCGACCATCGGCGGGGCCGACCGCACGCTCGAGCTGGCCCGCGCCGCGAGCGCGGCGGCCGACGCATACCGGGGGCTGGCCGCGTTCCTGCGCCGCGAGCTCCTCGACGTCGCCCCGGAGGCCGACGCGTGCGGCATCGAGCGGTATGCGCTGATGTCGCGCTACTTCGTGGGCGCCACCGTCGACCTCGAGGAGACCTACCGCTGGGGCCTGGAGGAGTGCGCGAGGCTGGACGCGCAGATGCTGGAGGTCGCGGAGCGGATCCGCCCCGGGGCCACGGTGCAGGAGGCGGTCGCCCTGCTGGAGGCCGACCCCGCCTACCGCCTCGAGGGGAAGGCGGCCCTCAAGGCGTGGATGCAGGGCAAGGCCGACGAGGCCATCGCCGAGCTCGTCGACGTCCACTTCGACATCCCCGAGCCGGTGCGGCGCATCGAGTGCATGATCGCGCCCACCGAGCAGGGCGGCATCTACTACACCCAGCCGAGCAGCGACTTCAGCCGACCGGGCCGGATGTGGTGGTCGGTGCCCAAGGGCATCACCGAGTTCGGCACCTGGAAGGAGCTGACGACCGTCTACCACGAGGGGGTCCCGGGGCATCATCTCCAGGTAGGGCAGACCGTCTTCCGGTCGGAGCTGCTCAACCGGTGGCGCCGGCTCGACGCCTGGACGTCCGGGCACGGCGAGGGCTGGGCGCTCTACGCGGAGCGGCTCATGGCCGAGCTGGGCTACATGGAGGACCCCGGTCACCGGATGGGCTGGCTCGACGGCCAGTCGCTGCGGGCCACCCGCGTCGTCATCGACATCGGGGTGCACTGCGGGTTCGAGGCGCCGGCCGAGGTCGGCGGGGGCGAATGGACGTATGACAAGGCGTGGGCGTTCCTCACGGCCCACGCCAACCAGGGCGAGGCGTGGCTGCGGTTCGAGCTCGACCGCTACCTCGGCTGGCCGGGGCAGGCCCCGTCGTACAAGATCGGCGAGCGCCTCTGGCTGTCGCTGCGCGACGAGGTTGCGCAGCGCGACGGCGACGCGTTCGACCTCAAGGCCTTCCACCGTCGGGCCCTCGACGTCGGGGGCGTGCCGCTCGACACCCTGCGCCGAGCCGTGCTGGGAACCCTCTGAGGCGTCGATGCCCTACGGTCGAGAGGCCGGATCGGGCACCAGCCGGTAGCTCAGTCACCCAAGGGAGCGTGACCATGACCACGGAACACCGAACCGAGCCCGACGCGGCCACCGCCGGGACACCCCTGTCGAGAGCGTCGTCCAAGGCGGCGAAACGCCTCATCTGGTTCCTGGGCATCCTCTACTTCATCAACTACCTCGACCGGACCAACATCTCGTTCGCCGGGCCGAACGGCATGAACACCGACCTCGGCCTCTCGCAGACGATGTTCGGGCTCGCGTCGGGGCTGTTCTTCATCGGCTACCTGCTGCTCGAGGTGCCGAGCAACATGGCGCTGCACCGGTTCGGTGCGCGCCGCTGGATCGCGCGGATCATGGTCTCGTGGGGCATCGTCGCCACGGCCATGACGTGGGTGCCCAACGCCGGCTGGCTGTATGCGCTGCGCTTCATCCTCGGCATCGCGGAGGCCGGCTTCTTCCCCGGCATCATCCTGTACCTCACGTACTGGTTCCCGCAGAAGGACCGCACCCGCATCGTCGCGCTCTTCATGCTGGCCATCCCGATGTCCTCGGCCATCGGCGCCCCGGTCTCCTCGCTCATCATCTCGGCGGGCCATGGCATCTTCGGCCTCGAGGGCTGGCGCACGATGTTCCTCTTCGAGGGCATCCCGGCCGTCATCTTCGGCGTCATCTGCTGGTTCTACCTGACCGACCGGCCCAAGGACGCCCACTGGCTGCCCGACGACGAGCGGGCGGCGCTGGTCACGGCCATGGACGAGGACGAGTCGTCCAAGGCGTCCCGCTACCACACCTCGGTGCGCGACTCGCTGACCCGCCCGCGGGTGTGGGCCCTCGCGTTCGTCTACTTCGGCGGCGTCTACGGGCTGTACGCCCTCGGGTTCTTCCTGCCGACGATCATCAAGGGCTTCGAGCAGCAGTACGGCACCACCTACGGCATCGTCGAGCGCGGGTTCATCAACGCGATCCCCTACGTCCTCGGGGCCGTGGCGATGATCGTGTGGGCCCGCCACGGCGACCGCACCAAGGAGCGGGTCTGGCACGTCGCCGGTCCGCTCATCCTCGGCGGCATCGCCATCCCCATCACGCTCTACCTCGGCAGCCCCATCGCGGCGATGGTCGCCGTCAGCGTCTGCGCGATCGGCATCATGGCCTTCCTGCCCAGCTTCTGGGCCCTCCCCACGACGTTCCTCACCGGGGCGGCGGCGGCCAGCGGGATCGCGCTCATCAACTCGGTCGGCAACCTCTCCGGGTTCGCGGCGCCCTACATCACCGGCTGGCTCGCCGACCTGACCGGCAACCAGAAGGCCGGACTCTGGGTGGTCGGCGGCACGATGATCGCCGCCGCCGTCATCACGCTCGTCCTGCGCGCGGCTCCTGAGACCGTCCAGGAGCCGGAGGCCGCCGCCCGCCGCCCGGGCTGACCGGGCATACGGAGAGGGGCGCGCGCCGACCCTGACAGAATCGGCGCGTGCCCGTCGCCCTCACCCTGCTCGCGGTGGTCGCCGTCGTCGTCGGCGTCTCGGCCCTCGCCCGCCGCTACGGCGCCTCCGCGCCCCTGGTCCTCACGGCCGTCGGCATCCTCATGTCGTTCGTGCCCGCCATCCCGGAGGTGACGGTCGGGCCCGAGCTCATCCTGCTGGGGATCCTCCCGCCGCTGCTCTACGCGACGGCCATCCGCACCTCGCTCGTCGACCTCGGGGCCAACAAGAACGTCATCGGCCTGTTGTCGGTCGGCCTCGTCGTCTTCACCGCCGCCGGAGTGGGCCTGGTCACCTGGTGGCTCATCGGCATACCGTTCTCCGCCGCGATCGCCCTGGGAGCGGTGGTCGCGCCTCCCGACGCCGTCGCCGCTACAGCCGTGGCCCGCCGGATCGGGCTTCCACGACGCGTCGTCACCATCCTCGAGGGCGAGTCGCTGTTCAACGACGCCACCGCCATCACCATCCTGCGCACGGCGATCGTCGCCATCGGCGGGTCGGTCACCGCCCTCGACGTGGGCATCGAGTTCGTGCGGGAGTCGGTCGGCGGCATCGCCGTCGGGCTGGTCGTGGCCTGGGTGCTGATCCGGGTGCGCCGCCGCATCCAGGACACGACCACTGACACCGCCCTGTCGTTCATGGCCCCGTGGATCGCCTACCTGCCCGGCCGAGCTCATCCACGCGTCGGGCGTCCTCGCCGTCGTCATCGCCGGCGTGCTGCTGGGCCACAAGGCGGCCCTCGTGCAGACCGCGCAGTCCCGGCTCGCCGAGCGGATCAACTGGACCACGATCCAGTACCTGCTGGAGAACGCCGTCTTCCTCGTCATCGGCCTCCAGACCCACCTCATCGTAGAGAAGGTCATCGGCTCGTCCCTCGGGCTCCCGCGGGCCATCCTCCTGGCGGTGGCGGTCTTCGCGACCGTCGTCCTGCTGCGGCCGATCTGGATCATGGCCTTCGGCGTCGTGCTCCAGCTCACCCCGGGCCTGCGCCGCCCCGACGCGTTCTACCGCAACGCCGCCGTGCTCTCCTGGTCCGGTATGCGCGGGGTGGTCACCCTGGCCGCCGTGCTGCTCATCCCCGAGGACGCGCCCTACCGCGAGGTGCTCGTCTTCGTGGCGCTGGCCGTCGTGGTCGGCACGCTGCTCATCCAGGGCCTCAGCCTGCCCGCTCTCGCGCGGGCGCTCGACGTCCGCGGGCCCGACCCGCGCGAGGACGCCCTGCAACAGGCGTCGGTGCTCGAGCGGGCCACCGCCAAGGGCAACGAGGAGCTGGACCGCCTGTCCGACGAGAACACGCCGCCGCAGATCGTCGACCAGCTGCGCGCCGTCGGCCAGCGCCGGACCCACCTGGCCTGGGAGCGCCTCGGCGAGACCCGCGACGACCAGCCGAGCCCCAACGAGGCGTACCGACGCCTGCGCCGGAAGATGCTCGAGAAGGAACGGGAGGAGGTGCTCCGGGTGCGCGACACGGGCACCGTCGACCACGAGGTGCTCGACCAGGTGATGAACACCCTCGACCTCGAGGAGTCGATGCTCACGATCGCCGACAACCGCGACGAGCGCTACAACGAGCGCGTCATCACCACCCCGGAGGCCCAGCGCGGCGACTGCGAGCACCTGCAGGACGCCCCCGCGAAGGCCCGCCCGCAGACGCCCGAGGGCTGCGCCGACTGCCTGCGTGAGGGCCTCGTGTGGGTCAACCTGCGGATGTGCCTGGGCTGCGGCAACGTCGGCTGCTGCGACAGCTCCATCGGCAACCACGCCACGAAGCACTACCAAGCCACCCAGCACCCGGTGATGCGCAGCTTCGAGCCCGGCGAGGCCTGGCGCTGGTGCTACGTCGACGAGCTCCTCGGCTGAGCGTCCGCCGGGTCGGCTCACGCCGGTCCGGGTTGGCTCACCGTGCACGATGAGCCGACCCTCGCTGACCGGTGTCGACCTGGCTGGTCAGACCCGACGACGACGGGAGCGCTCGATAGCCGCCCGGATGCGCTGCGCCAGAGCGACGGGGTCCTCGAGGTCCGCCCAGGTGACCCGGACCACCTCGAAGCCGAGCTCCCGTATGCGGTCCTCACGCTGCTTCTCAGCCCACAGGACCTGTTGAGGGCTGCGCCGGTGTCCGAACGGATCGGGCTCGTCGGCGGAGCGGCTGTACTTCACCTGGCCGTCGAACTCGAGCACAACGTCCTCCCCGTCGAGGAGGAGATCGACGTATGCCGTGAAGCCTGGTGCGGTGATCTTCGCCTGGGGCGTGGCGGGCAGGCCCATGAGGTGGAGGACGTGAGCCAGTCGGGTCTCTCCCGGGGACTCCCGGCGACCGTCGGTCAAGGCCAGGAACCGCTTCACCGCCGCTGAGTTCGGGTGATAGCGCGCCCAGTCGAGGGCATCGTCGAGGTCGTCCCTCGTCACGGCACCCCGATGCAACGCGGCGTCAGCGGCGACGAGGGCCGACAGGGGGCCGCTCGTCAGCCCGTGCTGAACCACCGCCACGGCGGGCACGACCGTGTCGGTGAGCTGCGCGTCGATCGGGACGGCGCGGCCCACGCGGTACCCGGCCCGTTGCCGGGTCGGTCCCGGGGTCCGACGCGACAGGCGTACCTGGTTCAGGTCCGCCCGGTAGGTCGGCAACCCCAGGACGATGAGCGCGCTGTGATGGCCGGCCACCGCCTGCCCTGGCCGCGCTCGGAGCAGGGCTCGGGTGGTCAGCGCGTGTCGCTCCTCAGGCGTCGTCGGAGCCCGCACGGAGAACCAGCCACGCACCAGTGGGGTGAGCCGGTGGGCGGCGACCAAGGCGGCGATCTCGCTCGGCCGCAGACCCGCTCGCGCGAGGTCGGCCGTGCTGGCGATGCCGTGGCGGTCACCCACGAGCAGCCATTCGTCCACGGGGCCAGCATCGCGAAGGCACCCGGTTCCGCCGGCCCGTCATCCACAGGCTCGGAGTTGAATCACCGTTGTCGGAGTCGGCCCACCGTGCAGGGTGAGCCGACCCGCTCTCGGGTGGGCCGACCGCCCAACCAAGCGGAGGCGCATACGATCGCGCGGTGCCGTCGCCTGCTTCCGTCCATCTCGTCCTCGCCAGCGCCTCCCCCGCCCGCCTCGCCACCCTGCGGGCCGTCGGGGTGGAGCCGACGGTCGTCGTCAGCGACGTCGACGAGGACGCCGCCGTCGCCGAGGCCACGGAGCGGTTCGGCCCCCTCGAGCCGGCCGACGTGGCCCTGCTCCTGGCCCGCGCCAAGTGCGAGGCGGTGGCCGCCGACGTGACCACCTCAGCCCTGGTCCTCGGGTGCGACTCGGTGCTGGAGCTCGACGGCGAGGTGCACGGCAAGCCCGCCGACGCCCAGGAGGCTCGCGACCGCTGGCGCCGGATGCGCGGGCGCGTCGGCGTCCTGCACTCCGGCCACTGGCTGCGCGACGAGCGCGACGACGCCGACGGCGGGACGTCCGCCACCCTCGGGGCGACCGCCTCGACCACGGTCCACTTCGTCGACGTCACCGACGACGAGATCGACGCCTACGTCGCCACCGGTGAGCCGCTCGCCGTGGCCGGGGCGTTCACGGTGGATGGCCTGGGCGGCGCGTTCGTGGAGCGCATCGAGGGCGACCACCACAACGTGGTCGGCCTCTCCCTGCCCCTGCTGCGCGAGCTACTGCTCGAGGTCGGCGTGGGCTGGTTCGACGTCGTCGGGGTCTACGGGAAGTAGATCGGCCCGTCGAGATGGCTGACGACGAGGTAGTTCTGCACGTACCAGACCTGCTGCCCCAGCCCGAGGAGCGCCGACCGCCACGAGCCCCCACACGGCATACCGGCGCCACCAGCGCAGCCGGAGGAACCAGGCGATGAACAGCGTGAACCCGAACGCGAGGATCGCGTAGCGCAGCCGTGACGGCCCGGTGTTGGTGACGATCATCTGGTATGCCGGGTAGGCGCCGGTCCAGCCCCACAGCTCCGGCCCCCACCGCCAGGAGCGCTTGGTGAGCATGAACCAGGCGAAGAACAGCACCACCGCGACACCGAGGAACGGGCCGATGGCGCCGTAGGCGAAGCCCAGGTAGTTCCACCAGCTCGACAGCTTGATGTCGGTGCCGACCTTCCACGCCTCCATGGTTTGGGCGTATCCGGTCGGGTTGCCGGTGCCCAGCGCGATGACCGCGGGCCACAGCCCGGTGAGGGCCCCCGCCTCGACCGCGAGGGCCCCCAGCAGGATGCGGTCGCGCACCGGGAAGGCGCCCCGCTCGGCCCGCCAGCGGACGAACGCGTGGGCCATGAGCACCGGCACCATCGCCACGACGACGTTGCGGGTGAGGGCGAGGGCCACGAGCACGACGGCGACCCACCAGTAGCGGCGGGCCCGGATGAGCAGGAGCGACAGGACGACGAGCAGCAGGGCCAGCGACTCGGTGTAGGTGGCCTGGAGGATCGGGGCGCTGACGAACGTGCACACGCCCACGACCGCGACGATCGCCTCCCACCGGCCCACCGCCCGGTCGACGAGGCGGAAGAGCAGCACCATGGCCACCGCCCCGATCACCATGGCCGTGATCCCGCCGACCACGAAGAAGTCGCCCCCGGTCAGCTTCATGACGGCGCCGACGAGCAGGGGGTAGAGCGGGAAGAACGCCCAGGCGTTCATGTCGACCGCCCCGGTGTCGTCGAGCGGCAGGGGGTCGGGATAGCCGGTCGTGGCGATCTGCTGGTACCACTGGCCGTCCCAGTTGCCCATCACGACCCAGTAGCCGGGCGCCGCGTCGGTGGGGAACATGATCCGCAGGATGCCGTTGGGCGCGGGCAGGGCGA
This sequence comes from uncultured Actinomycetota bacterium, assembly GCA_963752705.1. Taxonomy (GTDB): domain Bacteria; phylum Actinomycetota; class Actinomycetes; order Actinomycetales; family Dermatophilaceae; genus Lapillicoccus. The sequence goes on along the minus strand of CAVVZM010000003.1, from coordinate 681,599 downwards.
TCTGTGACCGCTGGCAGATCAGCACGACGACGACGGTGAACAGCCGGGTCGCCGCGAAGACGGCCAGCGGGAACCAGATCTCGAACCGGCGCCACCACGGGGCGGCGGCCGACACCCGCACCGACGAGGGCTCCGGCTCCGGGGCGGCCGTGCGCTCGGCGGTCAGGACGCTGGTCAGGGCACACCTCGGTTCGTCTGGGCATCGGGCGGGGCACACCCGGCTCGGTATGCCGGGTGCTCGACGTCAAGGGTAGGTCAGCCTCCGCAGAACGGCAGTCCGGCAGCCACGGGCGTCTGCCGGACGGTCAGACCGGGGGGATGCCGCGCCGGCGCTCGGTGAAGTGCCGGTCGCGGCGGGCGGCGTAGCGCAGCCGGTGCAGCAGCTCCTCGCGCAGCTCGTCGGCCTCGACGACGCCGTCGAGCACGAGGTCGGAGGCCAGCCGCTCGAGGTCGACGTCCTGCTCGTACTCCGCGCCGCATCCGCGCCACGAAGGCGTCGCGCGCCTCCACGCCCGTCGGTCGCCTCGATCTCGGCGATCCGGTTGGCGTAGACCGCGTTGACGGCGGCCTCCGGACCCATGACGGCGATCCGGGCCGTGGGCAGGGCCAGCGTCGCGTCGGGAGCGAACCCCGGCCCGCCCATGGCGTACAGGCCCGCGCCGTAGGCCTTGCGGACGACGACGCACACCTGCGGCACGGTGGCCGACGCCACGGCGGAGACCATCTTGGCGCCGTGCCGGATGATGCCGCCGCGCTCGACCTCGGAGCCGATCATGAAGCCGGGGACGTCGGCGAGGTAGACGAGCGGGATGCCGAACGCGTCGCACAGCCAGATGAACCGGGCCGCCTTGTCGGCGCTGTCGCTGAAGAGCACGCCGCCCTTGACCATCGAGTTGTTGGCGAGGAACCCCACGGTCTCGCCGCCCATCCGGCCGAGGCCGACGACGAGCTCGGCGGCGAAGAGCGGCTTGATCTCGAAGAACGAGCCGTCGTCGACCAGGCCGTCGATGACCTCGTGCACGTCGAACGGCACCGACTCGCGCTCGGGCACGACGTCGCGGGTCAGGGCCCGGGCCGGCGGCTCGGCGTCGAAGACCGGCGGGGTCTCGCGCCACGAGCCGGGCAGGTAGGAGAAGTAGAGCTTGGCGACCTCGATGGCCTCGACGTCGTCGGCCACGAGCAGGTCGCCGCACCCGGAGACGGTGCAGTGCATCCGCGCGCCGCCCATCTCCTCCAGCGTGACCTTCTCGCCGACGACCATCTCGGCCATCCGCGGGCTGCCGAGGTACATCGAGGCGTTGCCCTCGACCATGACGACGATGTCGCAGAAGCTGGGGATGTAGGCGCCGCCGGCGGCGCTCGGCCCGAAGAGGCAGCAGACCTGCGGCACCCGGCCCGACAGGGCGACCTGGTTGTGGAAGATGTGTCCGGCGCCGCGGCGGCCGGGGAACATCTCGACCTGGTCGGTGATGCGGGCGCCGGCGGAGTCGACGAACCAGAAGACCGGCAGCTCCTCGCGCAGCGCGGTCTCGGTGGCGCGCACGATCTTCTCGACGGTGCGCGCACCCCACGAGCCGGCCTTCACGGTCGGGTCGTTGGCCACGACGATGGCCGGCCGGCCGTCGACCGTGCCGCGGCCGGTGACCACGCCGTCGGCGGGCAGCCCGCTCGCGGTCGCGTTGGCGTACCGGCCGTCCTCGACGAACGACCCCTCGTCGAAGAGCAGGGCGATGCGTTCGCGGACGTGGATCTTGTGCTGCTTGTCCAGCTTGGCCCGGGCCGCGTCGGACAGCTTCTCGGTGGCCTCGTACGCCTGGGCCAGCCGGGCGCGGACGTCGCCGACCCGGGGGTCGGGCTCGTACCCCGCCCCGCCGCCGGTCATGCCGGCAGGCCCAGACCGCGGGCGATGACCATGCGCTGCACCTCGGACGTGCCCTCCCCGATCTCGAGGATCTTGGCGTCGCGGTAGAACCGGGCCACGGGGTACTCCTCCATGAAGCCGTTGCCGCCGAAGACCTGGGTGGCGATGCGGGTGGCGCTTACGGCGGCCTCGGTGGAGTAGAGCTTGGCGACGGCGGCGGCCTGCTTGACCTCGGCGACGGAGCGGCGGCCGGCGTGCAGCTCGTCCTTGAGCCAGGCCGCCTTGTAGGTGAGGGTGCGGGCGGCCTCGACCATGACGGCGAGGTCGGCGACCTGGAACGAGATGCCCTGGTTGGCGCCGATCGGCGCGGCCGAACGCCTGGCGCGTCTTCGCATACTCCGTCGACAGCTCCAGGCACGCCTGGGCGCAGCCGACGGCGAGCGCGCTGATGGCGATGCGGCCGTCGTCGAGGGTCTTGAGGAACTGCTTGAACCCCGCCCCCTCCTCGCCGAGCAGGTGGTCGGCCGGCACGCGGCAGTCCTGGAAGGTCAGGCCGTGGGTGTCGGAGACGTGCCAGCCGAGCTTGCGGTAGGCCGGGTCGACGGTGAACCCGGGTGTGCCGGCGGGGACGAGGACGGCGCTGATCTTCGGGGTGCCGTCGTCGTTCGAGCCCGTGCGCGCGGTGACCGTGACCACCGAGGTGAGGTCGGTGCCGGAGTTGGTGATGAACGCCTTGGCGCCGTTGACGACCCACTCGCTGCCCGTCGCGCACGGCCTTGGTGCGCGTGGCCCCGGCGTCCGACCCGGCACCGGGCTCGGTCAGGCCGAAGCCGGCCAGGGCGCGGCCGGCGACGAGGTCGGGCAGCCAGCGCTCCTTCTGCGCGTCGGTGCCGTAGCTGAGGATCGGGTTGATGCCCAGGCCGACGCCCGCCGAGAGGGTGATGCCGACCGACTGGTCGACCCGGCCGAGCTCCTCGATCGCGACGACGAGGCTCATGAAGTCGGCGTCCGCCCCGCCGTACTCCTCCGGCGCGGTGAGGCCGAAGAGGCCGAGGTCGCCCATCTTCGGCACGAGCTCGGTGGGGAAGTGCGCGTCGCGGTCCCACTGCTCGATGTGCGGGGCGACCTCGCTCTCGGCGAAGTCGCGGACGACCATGCGGAAGTCCTCGTGCTCCTTGCTCAGCTCGAACATGGGGGTTGCCTCTCGTCCTGACCACGTCGCGCGGGATTGTGCTTGACGTTGACGTAAAGGTAAAGCACACTGCGGACCATGGCAACCCGAGCGGACACCGTCGCCGAGCAGCGGACGTGGACGATCGCCGAGGTGGCCGACGAGTTCGGGGTCACCCACCGCACCGTGCGCCACTACGAGGAGCTGCGCCTCATCTCCCCGGAGCGCCGAGGCACGACGCGCGTCTACCACCGGCGCGACCGCACCCGGCTCGCCCTGATCCTGCGCGGCAAGCGGCTGGGGTTCCCGCTGGAGGAGATCCGCACGATCATCGACCTCTACGACGCGCCCCGCGGCCGGCGCTCGCAGCTCCAGTACGTCCTCGCCCAGATCGACGAGCGCCGCGTCGACCTCGACAGCGCCGGCGTGACCTCGACGACGCGCTCACGGAGCTCGACGGCTTCGAGGCGTCCTGCCGGGCGGATCTCGACCGGATCCCCTGACCACGCTGCCCCATCGGGAATGCTGTCGCACGTGACGAGCGAGACGGACATTTCGGCCTCACCCGACACGGCCTCCGAGACCCGGGTGCGCACGGGAGGGGCCGCGGTCGTCGGGCTGCTGCTGACCGCCTACATGGCCATGTCGGAGGTCGACCGGCTGGCCGGCGAGGTGCTCGACGAGCAGGGCCGCGCCTGGCCGTTCGCGACCCTGCTGGGCCCGGGGGGTCTGCTCAACATCTCGGGGTGGACCGTCCCCAGCTTCGCCAACGACCAGGGCCACATCGGGGTGTGGCTGCTCGCCTACCTGGTCTGCCACACGGTCTTCATCCTGTGCTGTGCGCGGCTCCTCAGCCGGCTCATCGGCTGGGGCTCCGGCTGGCGCCGTCCGGTTCTCGCCCTGGTGGTGTTGAGCCTGCTCCAGAACCTCGCCGCGGCGACCTACGGCCGCCCGACCCCGTATGCGGACGGGTGGGCCTACGTCATCCGCCTCCTGACCGAGGCCACGTGGGTGGCGGCGCTCATCGTGACGGTGGTGGTCCTTCGGCGCCTGGTCGGCGCCAGCGACAGCGGGAGGAGGTGGCGCGCGTACCTGCGGCATCTGGGGCGGGCACTCCTCCTCCACCGCTTCTCGGTGCTGCCGCTCGTCCCGATCGCCCTGCTGGCCCTGGCCTCCGGGCTCAACCTGCTGGACGAGCTCCCCGACGTGCAGCGACGGTGGATCGACGGCTGGATCGGCCTGTGGCACGGGACCGCCGCCCTGGTCGCCCTGCTCGCCTTGAGCAGCGGCCTGTTCGTCATCGGCCGGCTCCGCAGCGACTTCGCGCGGGTCGTGGCCCTCGGCCTCGGGACCGCTGACAACGGGGCTGGAGACCGACGCCCCGCCCCCGTCCTGTGGATCTACTGGCTCGGGCCGGCTCTCGTGCTGCTGGGTGCGGCGCTCGACCGCTTCCGGGGCGTCAACTGGCTGTGGCTCATGGCGTTCGTCTCCGTCCCCGTCGCGGTGGCGGTGCTCAGCCGGGTGGCCCGTCGGCAGCACTGGGCCGGGCCGCGTCCAGCGCGCCCGTCGTTCGAGCCGGCGGACATCCCGGTGTTCACCCGCACCGGTGACGTCCTGGCCGTGCTCCCCCTGGTCATCGGCGGCCTGGCGCTGGTGCGCTCGTTCACCCCGGTGGTCGCCCTCGGACCGCTGTCGGGCCCCGACGAGAGCCTCTCCGACTGGTGGCTGGCGGTGACCCTCGTGGTGCTGGGCACGGCTGGGGCCGTGGGTTCTTGGGCGCTCGGGGCGCGGCTCGTGCGGGCGCTGACGAGCTCGGACAGCCCGTTCGGCAGGGTGCTGACCGTGGGCGGGGACCCCCGCACGGGCGGTCGGTCCGCCCTCGTCCAGCGGCTCAGCGTGGGGATGCTCCTCTTCTGGCTGGCCGTCTTCCTGGTCCTGAACGTGTTCCCGCTGTGGGTGGTCGGCGCCGGTGTCCTCGCCTGCGTACTGCTCGGTCTGGCCTCGTTCTCCCTCGTCCTCGGCTCGCTCATGGTCATCGCGCAGGACGGCGGCGCTCCCGACGTGCTCTGGCGGACGCGCCTACGGACGGCTCCGTTGACGGCGTTGCTCGTCGGAGCCGTGGCGCTGGGCGGGGTGTGGGGTGGGGATGCCACCATCCACGGCACCCGCAACCTCGTGGACGCCCCCGCCTCGCCCCCGCGCGCCACCGTTGCCGAGACGTTCGCGGCCTGGTCGGCGGCTCCGGGATGCTCCGTGCGGTCGGGCGCCTTCACCGTGCGACCGATGTTCCTGTATGCCGCCGCCGGAGGTGGGATCCGCGCCACCTACTGGACCTCGGCGGCCCTCGACCGGATCGTCACCCACACGCCCGGTGGCTGCGCCGCGGCCAGCGGCCTGCTCTCCAGCGGTGCCAGCGGCGGCGCGGTCGGGCTCACCATCGCGCGCAACGCCCCGCCCGGTCGCGGCGCGGACCAGGTCAAGGCCATCGCCGACCAGACCGCCCTGGCGGTCGCCTCGGTGGGCGCCCTCGTCCGCGACCTCGTGTACCCGGCCACCGGAGTCCCGGCCCCACCCCTCGGTGAGTCCGAAGCGATGGCCGAGCTTGATGCGACCGGCAACACCGGGTGGGCCGACCGGGCCGCCCTTATGGAGGCGGTGTGGCAGACCCAGTCGCCCGCGTTGGCCACATCGTTCCTCGGGTCAGGTGGAGCGCAGGCGCACCCCACCGGTCCACTGGTCCTCAACTCGACGTCCCTCGGCACCGGGTGCCGGGTTCTCGTCAGCCAGCTCGACCTCGGCCCGGTCCCCCCGGGCACCGACTGCGCGGCCACCGACCAGCCGGTCCCTGGCTCCATCGACCTCTTCGGGGCGTACCCCGAGTCGGCTGCCGGTGCCGGGCAGCACTGCGTCGGCCCGGTGAAGTCGAGCACCGCCGCCATGTTCTCCAGCCGCTTCGCCTACATCACTCCGGCCGGGGTCATCGGGCCCTGCGGCGGCGTCGACGGCCACGACCAGCTCATCGACGGCGCCTACGCCGAGAACACCGGGATCGGCACCATCGTCGACCTGTCCTCCGCCTGGCTCCCACTGGTGCGCCAAGCCAACGCCGAGCAGCTGCGCACCTCCCCGACGCCGACGTTGGTCGTGCCGGTGCTCGTCTACCTCGACAACCATCCCGGCACCGACCTCCGGCCGCGCGCGACCACGGAGGTGGAGGACCCGATGGTCCCCATCGTCGGCAAGGGCCGGGCCGCCGACCAGCAGTCCGCGCCGCCCACCCTGCTGCAGCGGGCTGCGGGCCTGATGACGACTACGTCGCTCGTGGACCCGGCCGCCTGCGCCGGCACCGCGGCCGCCCGGTGCGACGACGCCGTCCGCGCGATCGAGGGCCGGCGGCCGTACCCCGTGGTGGTCGTCCACGGAACCACCGCACCCTCGGTGGCCGTGCCCCTCGGATGGACCCTGTCCGACCACAGCATCGAGACCATGAACGAGGCCCTGGAGGAGCAGGAACAGCGCAGCTGCCGGGACGCCCGTCAGGACCTGGTCTGCGCGCGGGGGTACGGCTCCCTCAAGGACCTGTACGCGATGGTGAACCCGTGACGGGGCGCTGGAACCGTGCGTGACACGATGGGGCGGTGAGTGACAAGGACTTCTCCCAGTACGCGCACCCCGAGCGTCTCGTCTCGACGGAGTGGCTTGCCGAGCAGGTCGCAGCGGGTCGGGTCGGGGCTCCCGGGGGGATCGCTCTGGTCGAGTCCGACGAGGACGTCCTGCTCTACGACACCGGCCACATTCCCGGCGCGGTCAAGGTCGACTGGCACCTCGACCTCAACGACCCGCTCACGCGCGACTACGTCGACGGCACCCGGTTCGCCGAGGTCATGGGCGCCCGCGGCATCGGCCGCGACACGACCGTGGTGATCTACGGCGACAAGAGCAACTGGTGGGCGGCCTACGCCCTCTGGGTGTTCAGCCTGTTCGGCCACCAGGACATCCGCCTGGTCGACGGTGGCCGCGCGAAGTGGGTCGCAGAGGGCCGCGACCTGACCCGGGACGTGCCGTCCACGACCCCGGTCGTCTACCCGGTCGTGGAGCGCGACGACGCCCCGATCCGGGCGTTCAAGGACGACGTCCTGGCCCACCTGGGGAAGCCGCTCGTCGACGTCCGCTCCCCCGGCGAGTTCTCCGGCGAGCTGCTCCACATGCCCGACTACCCCCAGGAGGGGGCCGTCCGGGGCGGTCACATCCCCGGCGCGAAGTCGGTGCCGTGGGCCAGGGCGGCTGACGCCGACGGCACGTTCAAGCCGCGGGCCGAGCTCGAGGCGCTCTACCTCGGCGAGGCGGGCCTGACCCCCGACGCCGACGTCGTCGCCTACTGCCGCATCGGTGAGCGCTCCTCGCATACCTGGTTCGTCCTCACCCACCTGCTCGGCTTCGACCGCGTCCGCAACTACGACGGCTCCTGGACCGAATGGGGCAACGCCGTGCGCGTGCCCATCGAGAAGTAGCCGTGAGCGACTCCACCGCGGCTGCCCCGCTGCCCCCGACGCTCGCCGAGATCGCCGACGACTTCGCCGCCGCGTCGTCGCCGGAGAAGCTGCAGCTGCTGCTCGAGTTCAGTGACGAGCTACCCGCCCTCCCGGACCGGTATGCCGGCCACGACGAGCTGCTCGAACGGGTCGACGAGTGCCAGTCGCCGCTCTTCCTCCGCGTGGAGGTCGGCGACGAAGGACCGCGCCCGGTGCGGCTGTTCTTCCACGCCCCGGCCGAGTCACCGACCACCCGCGGTTTCGCCGGCATCCTGCACGAGGGGCTCGACGGCCTGGGCGCCGCCGAGGTGCTGGCCGTGCCGGACGACGCGCCCTACCGGTTCGGGCTGGCCGACGCGGTCTCGCCGCTACGGCTGCGCGGGATGGTGGCCATGCTGAGCCGGATCAAGCGACAGGTGCGCCTCGCGACGCTGTCGTGACCGTTGCTGACCGAGGCGGCGCGAGCCGGAGCAGAAGGCCGTCGAGGTCGTAGCCCAGGGTGACGGGGTTCCAGCGCACGCGGGGCGGGCCGTCAGCGACGATCTCCCGGCTGAACAGTGCGGCCAGGAACACCTCCGCCTCCATGAGGCCGATCGGGCCGCCGGGGCAGCGATGGTGACCGTCGCCGAGGCTCAGCGCCGAGGCCGGGACCCCCGTGCCGACGTGACGGTCGGGGCACAGCCCGAGCGGCTCCTCACCGACGGCCCGCGGGTCCGCGTTGGCCGCGCGCAGGTCGAGGTCGACGAGGTCGCCCGGCTCCACCTCCACCGTCGCGTCCTCGCCGTGGAGGGTGGTCGCCCGCGTGGCTCGCCGCAGGAGGTGTCCGACGACCGGTTCGAGGCGGAGCGTCTCGTTCAGGATCTGCGTACGCTCCGCGCGGTCGCCGCCGCGGAAGCGACGGGCCAGCTCGGGGTCGTCGAGGAGGTGCCACGCGCCCACGGTGATGAGCTCGCGGGTCGTCACCATCCCGGCGGCGCCGTAGGTCACGCACTCGGTGAGGACGTCGAGGTCGCGGAAGCCCCTCTCCAGCACCTGGGTGATGACGTCCTCCTGCGGCTGCCGACGTCGCGCCCGGATGGCCGGCTTCACGTCGAGCCAGTAGAAGCGCCACCGGGCCGTCTGCGCCCGCACGAGCTGCGGCAGCCCCTTCAGCGAGAACCGGGAGGCCAGGGGGTCGCCCTCGAAGAACGTGTCGAGCCGGCGGGTCATGCCGCGCAGCGACGAGCTCGTCAGGCCGACCACACGGGCGGCGACCTCGACCGCCATCCGCAGGGACAGCTCGCTCAGGTCGACCGGCCGGTCGATGCGCAGCTCGCCGACCAGGCGGTCGCTCAGCTCCTCCATCATCGGGCGGTACTCCTCGACGGCCTTCGGCGTGAAGAAGCGGGCGGCGGCCCGACGCTGCGACCGGTGGTCCGGCCCCTCGAGGTAGAGGATCGGCGGTCGGATCCGCGACGCGTTCTCCAGCACCGTGTCGGCGCCGAAACCGGCCTGGTGGAAGCCGTCCTCGTCCCGCAGGACCTGCCGGGCCAGGGCGAAGGAACGCACGACGACGCGGGGGCCGGGTCCGCCCGCGACCCGTTCGAGATCCGGCCCGTCCGTGGACTCCCCCGGCGGGACGAGCTTGCGCACCGGGCACCCTGCGACCTCGTCCATGCTGGGACGCTACCGGTGATCTCCCCTTTATCGGGTGACCCGATAAAGGGGCGCTTCGCTGGGGAACCGTTCTCCAGCGAAGCGCGCGTTTATCGGGTCACCCGATAAAGGGGAGGCCCACGGTCAGCGGCCGATCTCGCTGCGCACCGCGTAGAGCTCGGGGAAGAAGGTCTGGTCGAGCGCGCGACGCAGGAAGTCGACGCCACTCGACCCCCCGGTGCCGCGCTGCTGGCCGATCGTCCGCTGCACCACCCGGAGATGGCGGAACCGCCACAGCTGCATGTTGTCCTCGAGGTCGACGAGCTCCTCGCACGTCTCGTAGACGCCCCAATGGTCGGCCGGGGCGGCGTACACCGCGCCGAACAGTGACACCAGCCGGTCGTCATGGGTGTGCGGCTGGGTCCAGTCGCGGTCGAGCAGCTCGGCCGGCACCGCATACCCGTGCCGGGCGAGGTAGCGCAGGAACTCGTCGTAGAGGCTCGGTTCGTGCAGCAAGCCGTCGAGCAGCGCGTGGGCCGCCGGCTCGCGGTCGAAGACCCGCACCATGTCGGCGTTCTTGTTGCCGAGCAGGAACTCCACCGCGCGGTACTGCCACGACTGGAACCCCGAGCTGGTCGCCAGGAACGGCCGGATCAGCGTGTACTCGCTCGGGGTGAGCGTCGCCAGCACGTCCCACTGCACGACGAGCACCTCCTGGATCCGCTTGACCCGGGCCAGCCGCTTGAGGGCCGGAGGCAGCTCGTCGGAGGCGAGCAGCGCTCTCGCGGAACGCAGCTCGTGCAGCATCAGCTTGAGCCACAGCTCCGAGGTCTGGTGCTGCACGATGAACAGGAGCTCGTCGTGCTGGAGCGGCACGCTGCGCGGGTGCTGGGCGCCGAGCAGCTCGTCCAGGGCGAGGTAGTCGCCGTAGGACATGGCCCGGCCGAGGTCGACCCCGTCAGACACCGGGGTTGAACTGGTCGGGGTCGGGGCCCGTGCGCTCGTGACGGTCGAGGCCAGAGATGCGCGCGACCTCATCGTCGGTGAGCTGGAACCCGAACAGGCCGAAGTTCTCCTCGATGCGGCTGGGCGTGACCGACTTGGGGATGACGACGTTGCCGATGTCGAGGTGCCAGCGCAGCACCGCCTGGGCCGGGGTGACGTCGTGGGCCTTGGCCACCGCGACGATGGTCTCGTCGTCAAAGACGCCCAGCGACCCTGAGGCCAGGGGGCTCCACGCCTCGGTGACGATGCCGTGCTCGGCGTGGAAGTCGCGCAGCTCCTGCTGCACGAGGAACGGATGCAGCTCGATCTGGTTGATGGCGGGGTACTCGCCCGTCTCGTCGAAGAGGCGCTGCAGGTGGGCGACCTGGAAGTTGCAGACCCCGATCGTGGTGATCCGGCCGTCGTCGCGCAGGGCCTGGAGCGCCTTCCACGCCTCGGCGTACTGGCCCAGCTTCGGCAGCGGCCAGTGGATGAGGTAGAGGTCGACCGTGTCTCGCCGCAGCTTGCCCGCCGACACCTCGAACGCCTTGGTGGCCGCGTCGAACCCGTGGGCGTTGTTGTTGAGCTTGCTCGTGACCCAGACGTTGTCGCCGAGGCCGCTGTCGTGCACGGCCTGGCCGACACCGCTCTCGTTCTCGTACATCGCCGCGGTGTCGACGTGCCGGTAGCCGACCTCGAGGGCCTTGGTGACGGCAGGGGCGACCTCGTCCTGCGGCACCTGCCAGACGCCGAAGCCGAGCTGCGGGATCGGCACGGGGCCGGTGGGGGTGGTCAGGTCGACGGTGGGAACGGTGCTCATGCCTTCACCGTATGCCGCTGCGCCCACTCCGTGCTCGCCGGCGCCTCCGCGCGGAGGCCGGTGGCCAGCGCGGCGACGAGCCGCTCGAGGGCTGCGTGCGGCGCGCCCGCCGGCACGATCTCGGGATGGGCCGCGTACACGTCCAGCACCACCTCCGACGGACGCGACGCCGACCAGAGGCCGGCCCCGATCTGCGACGTGGCGCTCAGCAGGAGGGCCGCCCGCTCGACGTCGAGCCCCACCGGACGGCGGGCGAGGTCCTGGGCGAGCTCGCCGATGATGGCCGCGGAGGTGACCTTGAGGCGCTCGGCGGCCGCGAACGAGACGTGGTGCTCGAGGTGCGTCGTCAGCTGGCTCAGCAGCTCACAGAACAGCTCGTGCTCCATGAGCGTCCCGGCCAGCACGCCCGGCAGCGTCTCCTGCGTGACGTCGGCGAGCCGGGGCCCGAGCGCGTCGCGCAGGCGCAGACCCTCCTGGCTGCAGAGCTCGACGAAGATCTCCTCCCGGGTGCCGAAGTAGCGCACGACGTTGGACTTGGCCAGCCCCACCGCCACCGCGAGGTCACCCAGCGTGACGGCGCGCACCCCCCGCTCGAGCGCGAGGTCGCGCGCCGCGTCGAGGATGGCGTCGCGGCGCTGCTGCTTGTGCTCCGGCCGCCGCGCCCGCACGAAGGTCTCGCTCATCCACCCTCCTCCACCCCTTGATACCGCAATGTCGTTGCGTTAGCGTAGCGCCTCAGAAGAGAACGTCGTGCGTTAATCGGGAGCACTGATGACCGACCACCCCACCGTCGCCCCACGACCCGTCCGCCTGGTCGTCAACGGGGTCGCCACGACCCTCGACCTCGAGCCGCGCACCAGCCTGCTCGACGCGCTGCGCGAGCACCTGCACCTCACCGGCACGAAGAAGGGCTGCAACCAGGGGGCCTGCGGGGCGTGCACCGTGCTCGTCGACGGGCGCCGCATCGTCTCCTGCCTCGCCCTGGCCGTGCAGTACGACGGCCGCGCGGTGACGACCATCGAAGGCGTGGGACCGCACGCCCTGCAGGAGGCGTTTGTGCACTTCGACGGCCTCCAGTGCGGCTACTGCACCCCCGGCCAGATCTGCTCGGCCGTCGGCATGCTCGCCGAGCACCGTGACGGCGCCTCCAGCATCGTCAGCGACGACGTCTCGTCGTCACCACCGCTGTCCCGCAGGGAGATCCGCGAGCGGATGAGCGGGAACCTGTGTCGCTGCGGGGCGTACAACGGCATCGTCGACGCCATCGAGTCCGTCGTCGCGGACCAGGAGATCTCGGCATGAGGCCCTTCGGCTACGACCGGCCCCGCGAGATCGGCGAGGCGCTCACGCTCGTGGCGGAGCGCCCGTCGGCCCGCTTCCTCGGGGGCGGCACCAACCTCGTCGACCTCGTCCGGCGCGGCGTCGAGACCCCCGACTGGCTCGTCGACGTCACGGGCCTGCCGCTCACCGACGTGCAGGAGCGCGACGGTGGCTTGCACATCGGAGCGGCGGTGACCAACGCCGACCTCGCCCACCACCCCGTCGTCCGGGCCCACTACCCCGTCCTTGCCCAGGCGCTCCTCGCCGGAGCGTCCGGCCAGCTGCGGTCGATGGCCACGGTGGGGGGCAACCTCCTGCAGCGCACCCGGTGCCCCTACTTCACCGACCTCACCACCGCGTGCAACAAGCGCGACCCCGGCACCGGGTGCTCGGCCCGTGAGGGGCTCACCCGGTATGCCGCGGTCCTGGGCGGGAGCGAGCACTGCGTGGCCGTCCACCCGAGCGACATGGCGGTCGCCCTGGCGGCCCTCGACGCAGAGGTCGAGATCGCCGGAGTCGACGGCGCCCGGCGGGTCGCGCTCGCCGACCTCTACCGGCTGCCGGGGGCGACCCCGGAGCAGGAGACCACCCTGCGGCCGGGCGAGCTGGTGACCGCCGTGACCCTGCCGCCACCTCTCCTCGGGGCTGCCTCCCGCTACCGCAAGGTGCGCGACCGGGCGTCGTACGCCTTCGCGCTGGTCTCGGTCGCCGCACTCCTGCGCGTGGAGGACGGGCGGGTGAGCAGCGTCCGTGTGGCCCTCGGGGGGGTCGCCCCCGTGCCGTGGCGCGCGACGATGGCCGAGTCGCTCCTCGTGGGCCGCGAGCCCACCGACGACGTGCTGCGCGAGGCGGCTCAGGCCGAGCTCGCCCCCGCAGAACCGCTGCCGGGCAACGGGTTCAAGGTGGACCTCGCCGCCAGGACCGTGACGTCGGTGCTGGCGCGGCTGCGCGACGAGCAGGTGACGGCATGACGACGGCACCCACACGACCGCACACCACGCCGGCTGAGGGGCCGGCGGAGGGGCGGGGTCGAGGGCCTGCCGGTCGCGATGCGCCATGGGTCGGCCGCCCGGTCGACCGGGTCGACGGGAGGGCGAAGGCGACCGGGGCGGCGACCTTCTCGGGCGAGTACCAGGTCCCCGACGTCACCCACGGCGTCCTCGTCCACGCGACCGTGGCCCGGGGCCGCATCACCCGCCTCGACGTCGCCCGCGCCGAGGCGCACCCGGGGGTCGTCGCGGTGGTCACCCACCACAACGCCCCGCGGCTCAAGTCCGCGCCGTCGCGCCCGAGCCTGCTCGACCTCAGCACCATGGTGGCCGGCACCCGGGTGGCCTACCTCAACACCGACGAGGTGCACTACGACGGACAGCCGGTGGCCGTCGTCGTGGCCGAGACCCTGGAGGCCGCGCAGTACGCCGCCGGGCTGGTCGAGGTCGACTACGCGACCGAGCCGGCCCACGTCTCGTTCGCGGACGAGCTCGCGCGGGCCGAGCCGGTCAAACAGTCGCTGGGGATGCCGACCATGGGCGGCACCAAGGGCGACGCCGACGCGGCGCTCGCGGCTGCGGCATACCGGGTGGACCTGCGGTTCACGACGCCGACGCACAGCCACAACGCGATGGAGCCGCACGCGACGACAGCGGCCTGGGACGGCGACCACGTCACCGTCTGGGACGCCGCCCAGAACATCGACTGGTTCCGCAAGCACCTCGCGCTGCGCTTCGGCGTGCCCCTCGACCACGTGACGGTGCGAGCCCCGTTCGTGGGCGGCGGGTTCGGCGGCAAGGGCAGCCTGTGGTCGGGCACGCTGCTCACCGTCATGGCCGCCCGGGTCACCGGCCGTCCGGTGCGGATGGCCCTCAGCCGGGAGGCGGTCTACCGCACCGTGGGTGGGCGGACCCCGTCGGCCCAGCGGGTCGCGCTCGGAGCAACAGCCGACGGCCGGCTCACCGCACTCGTGCACGAGTCGACGGTGCGCAGCTCCCCGGTCGGAGGGGCGATGGAGCAGGTCGTCGCCTCCTCGGGCGAGCTGTACGCCGCCGAGCACATCGCTCTGCGGTCGTCGGTCGTCGAGCTCGACCTTCTGCCGAACACCGCGATGCGGGCGCCGGGCGAGGCCATCGGGTCGTTCGCGCTGGAGAGCGCGATGGACCAGCTGGCCCACGACCTCGGTCTCGACCCCGTCGAGCTGCGGCTGCGCAACGAGCCGGAGCGCTCCCCCCTGCACGGCCGCGCGTTCTCGCACCGTCGCGTCGCGCGCGTCGTCGAGGACGGGGCCCGGGCCTTCGGCTGGGCCGACCGCCACCCCGGTCCGGGAGCCGACACACCCCGGCGCGACGACGAGGGCCGGCTCGTCGGCTACGGCATGGCCGTGGCCTACCACCCGGCCTGGGTGTTCCCGGCCAACCTCACGCTGCGGCTCGACGCCGACGGCACGGCGCTCCTTCGCTGCGGCTTCCACGAGCTGGGGATGGGCACGGCCACCGTGCAGTCGCAGCTCGTGGCCGACGCCCTCCGGGTGCCGCTCGACGCCGTGCGGGTGGAGTACGGCGACACGGCGCTGCCCGTCGCGCCGGGCGCCGGCGGGTCGGCCCAGTCAGCGAGCATCGCCGCCAGCATCGAGGAGGCCGGCCGCCGGATCCGCCGCCGCATCGCGAAATGGGATCCGTTGGCTGGCGAGACCCCGGCCCAGACCCTGGCCCGGTCCGGTCGCGACCACGTCGAGGTCAGTGTCGGGTCCGACACCGGGATCGGGGCGACCGCGCAACAGCTGCGGTTCATCGCCGGGTTCCTGCGCGACCAGCGCCGCTGGGTGCGGGCGGCGTCGGGCGCGCACTTCTGCGAGGTGCGTGTCGACCCCGACACCGGCGAGGTGCGAGTGGCCCGGTGGGTGGCGGCGTTCGACATCGGCCGCGTGCTCAACGCCAAGACGGCCGCCAGCCAGCTGCGGGGCGGCATCGTCATGGGCCTCGGCCTCGCGCTGATGGAGGAGACGCTGATCGACCCGCGGACGGGCCGCATCATGGGGCCGAGCCTCGCGGACTACCACGTGCCGGTGCACGCCGACGTGCCCGACATCGAGGTCCACCTGCTCGACGACCCCGACCCGTCGATGCCCGCCGGGGTACTCGGCGCCGGAGAGGTGGGCATCACCGGAGTCGGCGCCGCCGTGGCGAACGCGGTCCACGACGCCACCGGCCGCCGGGTCACCGACCTGCCGATCACCCTCGACAAGGTCGTGGGCTGAGCGCGAAACGCGTACGGCTAGGCTCCGGCCATGCCGATCTCGAAGGTGCTGATCGCCAACCGCGGGGAGATCGCGGTCCGCATCGCGCGTGCCTGCACGGACGCCGGACTCGGGTCGGTCGCGGTCTATGCCGACCCCGACCGCGACGCCCTCCACGTGACCGTGGCCGACGAGGCCTACGCCCTCGGTGGCTCCACGCCCGGTGACAGCTACCTCGTCGTCGACAAGCTGCTCGACGTCGCGCGGCGCTCCGGGGCCGATGCCGTGCACCCGGG
This sequence comes from uncultured Actinomycetota bacterium, assembly GCA_963752705.1. GTDB lineage: Bacteria > Actinomycetota > Actinomycetes > Actinomycetales > Dermatophilaceae > Lapillicoccus. Next base: position 665,751 of record CAVVZM010000003.1, on the reverse strand, counting down.
CTACGGCTTCCTCGCCGAGAACGCCGGGTTCGCCCAGGCGGTCATCGACGCCGGCCTCACCTGGATCGGCCCCGGCCCGGCGGCGATCGACGCCCTCGGCGACAAGGTCAAGGCCCGGCACATCGCGACCAAGGCCGGCGCCCCTCTGGTACCCGGCACCGCGGAACCCGTGGACGGACCCGACGAGGTCGTCGCCTTCGCGCAGGAGTACGGGCTGCCCGTCGCCATCAAGGCGGCCTACGGCGGCGGCGGCCGGGGACTCAAGGTCGCCCGCACGCTCGAGGAGATCCCCGACCTGTTCGAGTCAGCCGTCCGCGAGGCGGTCACGGCGTTCGGCCGCGGTGAGTGCTTCGTCGAGCGGTTCCTCGACCACCCCCGTCACGTCGAGACCCAGTGCCTGGCCGACCAGCACGGCAACGTCGTCGTCGTGTCGACCCGCGACTGCTCGCTGCAGCGCCGCAACCAGAAGCTCGTCGAAGAGGCGCCGGCGCCCTTCCTCACCGAGGAGCAGCACACCGAGCTGGTGCGGGCGTCGAAGGCGATCCTGTCGGAGGCGGGCTACGTCGGCGCCGGCACGTGCGAGTTCCTCGTCGGGCCGCAGGGCGACATCTCGTTCCTCGAGGTCAACACCCGCCTACAGGTGGAGCACCCGGTGAGCGAGGAGGTCACCGGCATCGACCTCGTGCGGGAGCAGTTCCGCATCGCCGACGGTGAGGCCCTCGGCTACGACGACCCGCAGCCGCACGCCCACTCGATCGAGTTCCGCATCAACGGTGAGGACGCCGGGCGCGGCTTCCTGCCGGCCCCCGGCACCGTGACCCGCTTCGCTCCCCCGTCGGGCCCGGGAGTGCGCGTCGACTCCGGCGTCGTCGCGGGCGATGTCGTCGGCGGCGCCTTCGACTCCATGCTGGCCAAGCTGATCGTGACCGGCCGCACCCGGCAGCAGGCGCTCGAGCGGGCCCGTCGCGCGCTGGAGGAGTTCGTCGTCGACGGGATGCCGACGGTGCTCCCGTTCCACCGCGCGGTCGTCAGCGACCCGGCCTTCGCACCGGCGGACGCCGACGCGCCCTTTACCGTGCACACCCGGTGGATCGAGACCGAGTTCGACAACACCATCGAGGCGTATGCCGGTGGGCCGGCCGACGCGGCCGAACCCGACCAGCGCCGGCGGGTCGTCGTCGAGGTGGGCGGTAAGCGCCTGGAGGTCGTCCTCCCGGCCGACCTCGGCGGGATGGGCGGCGGCGGGGGTGCCGGCGCCCGCAAGAAGGCGCCCCGGCGCTCCGGTGGCGGGTCGTCCTCGTCGGCCGCGTCCGGCGACGCTCTCACCGCCCCGATGCAGGGCACCATCGTCAAGGTCACGGTCGAGGAGGGGCAGCAGGTCGAGCAGGGCCAGACCGTCGTCGTCCTTGAGGCGATGAAGATGGAACAGCCGATCACCGCCCACAAGGCCGGCGTCGTCACGGGCCTCAGCGCCGAGATCGGCGCCACCGTAACGGCGGGCACCGTGCTCGCCGAGATCAAGGACGCCGAGAGCGCTTCGGCCGGCTAGTCCTGCGCAGACGGCGGCTCGGAGGGCGGCTCGGGCAGCGGCTCGGGCGCCACCTCGAGGTCCGGGTCGGGCGCCGGCAGGGTCTCCATGGCTCCCGGCGCCTCCGGGTGCCCCAGCAGGAAGTCCTTGACCTGGTCGAAGAGTCCTTGGTTGGCCATGCGACCGACCCTAGCCCGGGCACCCGACCTACGATGGGACGTGCTCACCCTTCTCACCGCTGACCCGGCCCCGGCCGGCACGGGGTTCTCGGTGACGAACCTCCTGCTGGTGTTCCTCGTCCTGGCAGTGGGCTGGCCCGCCTACCAGTGGCTGCGCCGCACCCTGTCCCGCCGCCGCCGCGAACGGTGGGAGCGGGAGGGGCTGGCGGAGGAGGACGGGTTCACCCGCGACACCGACCCGGACCTGCGCCGGGGCGACGAGGTCTGACGCCGGCCCGGACCGCCCGGACCGTCGGATCTCAGTGGAGCCGGCGGGCCGCCTCGGCGATCGAGCCCGACATCGACGGGTAGACGGTGAAGGTGCTCGACAGCTGGTCCACCGTCAGGTGGTTCTGCACGGCCACGGTGACGGGGTAGATGAGCTCCGACGCCCGCGGCGCGACGACGACGCCGCCGAGCACGGTGCCACTCCCCTGCTGGGCGAAGACCTTGACGAACCCGTCGGTGAAGCGGTCCATCTTGGCCCGCGGGTTGGTCGCCAGCGGCAGTGTCACCGCTCGCGCCAGCGCGCGCCCCGAGTCGACGTCGTCCTGCGTGATGCCGACGGTCGCGATCTCGGGGGACGTGAACACGTTCGCGCTGACCACGTCGAGCCGCAGCGGGGCCACGGCGTCGCCGAGCGCGTGCCACACGGCGATCCGGCCCTGCATCGCGGCCACGGATGCGAGGGGCAGCACACCGGTGCAGTCGCCCGCGGCATACACCCCCCGCACCGAGGTGCGGGAGACGCCGTCGACCTCGATGTGGCCCGACTCGGTGAGCTGGATCCCGTTCTCCACCAGGCTGAGTCCGGCGGTCTGAGGGATGGACCCGACGGCCAGCAGCGCGTGGGACCCCTCGACGACGCGGCCGTCGACGAGCGTGACCTTCACGCCGTCGGCGGTGCGCTCGACCCCGGCCATCCGCGAGCGCCCCAGCACGTGCATCCCGTCGCGCCGGAACACCTCCTCGATGACGGCGGCGGCATCGGCGTCCTCACCGGGGAGCACGCGGTCGCGGGAGGAGACGAGCGTGACCTCGGCGCCGAGTCCGACGTAGGCGTGGGCCAGCTCGGCCCCGGTGACGCCTGAGCCCACGACGACGAGATGCTCGGGCAGCGCGGGCAGCGCGTAGATCTGCTGCCACGTGAGGATGCGCTCGCCGTCGGGCTGGGCGGTCGGCATGGTGCGCGGCGTCGCGCCCGTCGCCACGAGCACCACCTCGGCATCGAGGTCCTCGGTGGCGCCGTCCGTTGTCGTCGCCCGCACCCGGCCCGAGGCGACCAGCGTGCCGGTGCCCTGGATGATCCGCACGCCGTCGCCGGTGAGCCGAGCGGCGATGTCTGCGCTCTGGGCGCCGGCCAGGTCGAGGATGCGGCGGTTGGCCAGCGCCAGGTCGACGGAGGCCTCCGGCAGCGCCCACCCCGATGTCCTGCGCCGTGGCCCGGTTCGCGATGAAGCCGGCGGTCGAGATGAGCGTCTTGCTGGGCACGCAGTCGGTGAGGACGCACGCCCCGCCCAGGCCGTCGCGGTCGACGACGGTGACCGACGCCCCGAGCCGGGCCGCGACCAGTGCCGCCTCGTAGCCGCCCGGGCCGCCACCGAGGATGACGACGGACGTGGTCTTCCCCATCACCGCCCCATCCAACCATCGGCTCGCGGGTCGCCGGTGCGCACTAGGGTGCGTGCGTGAGCGTGGACCTCAACGACCCGGGCACCGACCCCTTCGACGTCGCGCGGGCCGCCGCCACCGTCATCGCCGAGCGCACGGGCGCACCGACCCACGACATCGCCCTCGTCCTCGGCTCCGGCTGGGGTCAGACGGGCGACCTCATCGGCCCGACCCTCGCCACGGTCGACAACGCCGACGTGCCGGGTTTCCACGCCGCGGCGGTGGCCGGGCACACCGGCAGTATGCGGTCGGTCGCCATCGGTGACACCGGGAAGCGGGCCCTGGTCTACGGCACGCGGACCCACTACTACGAGGGCCGCGGCGTGCGGTCGGTCGTGCACGCGGTGCGTACCGCGAGCCAGGCCGGCTGCTCGACCATCGTGCTCACCAACGGCTGCGGCGGGCTGAACCCCGGCTGGCGTCCGGGCACGCCGGTGCTGATCCGCGACCACATCAACCTCACTGCCGTCTCGCCGCTCGAGGGGCCGACGTTCGTCGACCTCACCGACCTCTACTCGACCCCGGCTGCGGCGGATCGCCCACGACGTGGACCCGTCGCTCGACGAGGGGGTCTACGTGCAGTTCCCCGGCCCCCACTACGAGACGCCGGCCGAGGTGCAGATGGCCAAGCGGATCGGCGGCGACCTCGTCGGCATGTCGACGACGCTGGAGGCCATCGCCGCCCGGCATGTAGGGCTCGAGGTGCTGGGTATCTCGCTGGTCACCAACCTCGCCGCCGGCATCTCCGACCAGCCGTTGTCGCACCAGGAGGTCCTCGAGGCCGGCCAGGCCGCCGCGGCCCGGTGCGGTCGGCTGCTCGCCGACGTGGTCACCCGGATCGTCGCGTGACGCTGCCCGGCTCCCTGCGCGCGAGCGTCACCGCCTGGCTCGCCGACGACCCCGACCCGCTCACCCGGGCGGAGCTGAGGACGGTGCTGGCGGCGGCAGACGGCGGCGACGACCAAGCGGTGGCCGACCTCGAGGACCGGTTCTCCGGCCTGCTGGAGTTCGGGACGGCGGGGTTGCGGGGTGCGCTCGGCGCCGGTCCTCACCGGATGAACCGGGCCGTCGTCCTGCGAGCGGCGGCCGGCCTCACCGCCTACCTCCAGAGCGAGTGCGCCATCGCCGAGCCCATGGTCGTCGTCGGGTTCGACGCCCGGCACCGGTCCGACGACTTCGCGCGCGACACGGCCCGGCCGTCATCGTCGGGGCGGGCGGTCGCGCGTCGGTGTTGCCCCATCCCCTGCCGACCCCGGTGCTGGCGTTCGCGATCCGTCATCTCGGGGCCGACGCCGGGGTGATGGTCACGGCCAGCCACAACCCGGCGCAGGACAACGGGTACAAGGTCTACCTCGGCGACGGCAGCCAGATCGTGCCGCCGACCGACGCCCAGATCGCGGCGCACATCGCGGCCGTGAGCTCGGTGGCCGACCTCGCCCTGGCCGACGACGGATGGGAGACCCTCGACGACGAGGTGGAGGAGGAATATGCGCGTCGCGTCGCCGCTCTCGCGCCGCCGGACGGACCGCGCGACCTGAGCGTCGTGCATACCTCGTTGCACGGGGTCGGCAACGAGACGGTGCGCCGCGTGTTCGAGCTGGCTGGGTTCCCGGCGCCGTTTCCCGTTGCCGCTCAAGCGGATCCGGACCCCGACTTCCCCACCGTGGTCTTTCCCAACCCTGAGGAGGCCGGGGCGATCGACGCCGCGCTAGACGTGGCCCGCGAGGTGCATCCGGACCTCGTCATCGCCAACGACCCGGACGCCGACCGTTGTGCCGCAGCGGTTCTCGACGACGGCCGCTGGCGGATGCTGCGCGGTGACGAGGTCGGTGCACTGCTCGGTGCGCACGTCCTCGCCCGTGGCGTCGCCCCGGACGCCGTGTTCGCATGCTCCATCGTCTCGTCCCGGCTGCTGGCGGCGATGGCGGCAGCCGCGGGGATCCGGCACGAGGAGACCCTGACGGGTTTCAAGTGGATCGGCCGGGTGCCCGGGCTCGCGTACGGCTACGAGGAGGCGCTGGGCTACTGCGTCGCCCCGCAGGTCGTGCGCGACAAGGACGGGGTCAGCGCGGCGCTGTTCCTTGCGGAGATGGCCGCCGGGCTCAAGGCCCGGGGGCGCACCGTGCTCGACGTGCTCGACGAGCTCGCGGTCGCCCATGGTGTGCACGCGACCGACTCCTTCTCCGTACGGGTCACCGATCTGTCGGAGATCCCTCCGGTCATGGAGCGGCTGCGGTCGTCGCCGCCGGCGGAGGTGGGCCGGGTGCGGGTGGTCCGCGCCGACGACCTGGCGGCGGGTGACGGTGGGCTGCCGCCGACCGACGGGGTGCGGTGGCTCCTCGGCGACGGGTCGCGGGTCATCGTGCGCCCCTCGGGCACGGAGCCGAAGATCAAGGTCTACCTCGAGGCGGTCGAGCCGGTGGACGGCAGCGATCGGCTCGCGGTGGAGCGTGAGGTCGCCGCCGAACGCCTGGCCACCATGCATACCGCGATGGAGCAGCTCACGGCGCTCTGACCGGATCGGGTCAGGCGGCGAACATCCGCCGCAGCCGTTCCAGCGTCACCGCGTGCAGGTCCTGGGTCCCCGGCAGCACCGGAGGCGCCGTGGCGCGGTAAGCGTGTCCGGTCGGGGTCGTGGTCTCCACGAGATGCGGCGCCCATCGACTCGGAGGACAGGTCCGGCGCGTCCGGCGGGGTGCCGGACGCGCGGGCGGACCAGCCTGGCAGCTCCTTGCGGAGGTTGCAGCGGACGCAGAGTCCTTGCGCGTTGGTGGTTGTCGTCGCTCCCCCGCCCGCATGCGGGGTGACGTGGTCGACGTGCCGGATGGGTGCGTCGCACCACGGTGTGCGGCAGGTGACGTCGCGAGCGACGAGGAAGCGGCGCAACGCGCCGTCGAAGACGCGGCGTCGGGAGTCCATGGCGACGAGCGTGCCGTCGGCCGGGTGGGTGAACAGGCGGCGCACCCAGACCGACCCCTCGGCTTCCTCGCCCACCGCGCCCACGAGGTGGCGCGCCCACCCGGCCGGGACGGTGCCGTAGCCGGGCACGTAGGCGGGGGTGTCGTCGCCGTCCAGGAGCGCGCGGTCGGTCATGACCACCTGCACCTCGACCGACGGACCCTCGGCCGGCGACCGTCCGGTGATCCGGTCTGCGAACGTGTCGGCCATGACCTGGCCCTTGCTGCGCTCGTCACCGGCCGCCCGCGCCGCGGCAGCGGCCGCGGTGAGCGCAGCGTGCACTGCGACGCCCTGCGCGACCGGCAGCAGGGCCGTGACGTAGGCCATCGTGTCGGGAGCCGGACGGATGGAGACGTGACGGCGGTTCTCAGCGGCCCGGGACCGAGCAAGGACGGACTCCGCGTCGATGCGGTAGCTGATGGCCTGCACCCGCCGCACCAGCTCACGGTCGCCGAGGAGCCCCAGCTCGTCGCCCAGCGCCTCAGCGAGCTCTGTGTCCACGGCGGTGCGCTGGTCGCCGGTGAGCATCGCGGTCTCGCGCACGACGAGTGTGGCCCGCCACTCGCTCAGCCGACCCGACTCCAACGCGGCCAAGGTGTGCGGCATCTGGCGCACCAGGGCCAGGGCGACCCCGAGGTGGCGGGACCCCCGGGACGGTGGCTCCTGGCGGGCTAGGGCGACCTGTCCGGCGACGCCCATTGCCTCCCCCGGACGGCGGACCCGGCGGCCGACCCCCTTGGTTACGTCCGTCACCGTCGCCTGCCGAGCCTGTTCCCGGGCCGCCCGCCAGCCCTCCCAGTCATTGCCCTCGGCTGCCGTTCGAGCGCGCTCGCGCCAGGCGGCGGCAACGGTCTCCTGCGAGTCGGCGAAGTCCACGGTGATCCGGGCTTGCGCAGCCGCGCACGCCGACTTGATCCGTTCGAGGGCCGTCAGCTGGTCGATGCGTTCGGCATCGGAGACCTGCCCCTCCACGCGCCCGACCGTGTCGACGAGCGCCACCAACTGGTGGGTCGTCGTCGGCACGGCTACTTCGAACATGTGTTCGATTATATCTGAGCAACGTAGATAGCACAAGGCTTGCCCACACCCAATCTCGTTGTCCAACAGTGGAAGTCGCGCGTTCCGCTTCCGCTACGGAACGACGGCTGACCGCCCGGCGTTAGACGGCGACACCCGCGCGAAGCCCCTCCGGAGGCCCATCTGTGCCCGCACGTCAATGCCATGCCCACCCCCACAGCCACCCCCACGCCCAGCTCCGTCGTCGGGCTTCCCAGCCCGGTGGACCAGGCCGAGCGGTTGCTCGACCTCGGCGTCCACGCTCTTCCTGGAGCCGTCCCAGCTCCTCGCCGAGCCGCCCGGATGGCCGCCCCGAATCGGCTGGCCGCACTGGACCCGGCCGAGATCCGGGCCGCGGCACGCCGCCCCAGGGGAGGACGGCCTGCTCGTCGTCCACCCCGACCGCGCCCCCGCCTCCACGCTGGCGCCCCTGCTCGAGCACGGGGGAAGAAGTTTCGTCGTCGTCGACATGAGCGATCTCGACGCGCTTCGTTCCGATCCGCGAAGCCGGCGCTCCCCTCGTCGCAGGTCTACCGTCGTCACCCACCTCGACCGCGGCGACTCCATGGCCGGCTGGAGCCCCGACGAGGCCCTTCCGGCGATCCTCGGTCTGCGGGAGGACGCCACCTCACCGTCTCGGGCGAGGGGATCTTCTGGGTGCTGCAGCAGCCGGGGGTCCTCGAGCGGAACCACTGCTTCATGACCATCGGATCGCGCCTGAGAAAGCCCACCGGCAGGCTCGACGCCAGGACTCCCGCCATCTGGATCAGCAACGGCACCGGGCGGGACGGGGCGCCGAACCGCGACGCACCCAAGGTCGGGTGGTGCTGGGCGGGCAACCGCCACTCGTGGCTGGGCTTCGCCTCCGCTGCGACCCGGCGGTCCGGCTCCAGCCACCCAGAGGACGGCCCGACGAGCTGCTAGACGAGGAGCCCGACGAGGATGAGGATGGCCGGAACGCCGACGAGCGCGAGGTCGAGGACCTGCCACCGGCGGGTCAGCTCACCCTGACCGGCCGCGGCCGCGGAGTCACCGTCGGCGACCAGGTCGGCATACTCGCCCATCGCGTCCTCGATGAGGCGCGAGGCGCTGCCCACGGTGGCGCCCCCGTTGGGCTTCGGTGCGGCGTCGGCGTCGCTGGCCGCCTGCGAGCCGAGCCGGCCCATGGCGAACAGGCCCCCCGTCTGCGGGCGCTCGATGTGGGAGGCGATCGCCCACGCGGCGTACGACCGCTCGCCCGACCACACCTCGAGGTTCCAGCGGGCGGCGACGTCGTCGACCTTCGACCACGGGATCTCGGTGCGCCGGAAGGGGTTGTGCAGCTCGACCCCCGCCATGGTGATGACGACGCAGGGCCGGACGAAGAGCAGCCACGACGCGGCGCAGACCAGCAGCATGCTGCTGACGAACAGGACCGACGCCTGGCCGCTGACGACCGACAGGACCGCCATCCCCCCACTGAGGACCATGGCGACGATGCCCATGGCCACCGACCCACGCTGTCTGAGCGTGCGGAGGGCCGCGGGTGCGGTGGTCGGACGGGCCATGCCAGGCAGCTCCGGATCATCGTTGCGGGGTAGCCCTCATTCTCGCACGATGAGACGGGTCACCCGGGGCCCCACTACACTCCTGCGGTGACTACCGTCGTCGGCGTCGAGGAGCGGGCCCGCGACATCCTGGGCGTCGGCCGCCTCACCAACCGGGCGCTGACCACCTGGCTGCATGGCCTTCCCGGGGTCGACCAGGTCGGGTGCGAGGCCCGCACCGCGGCGCTCGGGACCCGCTCGATCAAGACCACCGCCAAGGCGTGGGCGATCGACATGGCCATCTCCATGATCGACCTCACCACCCTCGAGGGCGCCGACACCCCGGGCAAGGTGCGCTCGCTGTGCGGCAAGGCGCTCGTGCCCGACCCCGGCGACCCGAGCACCCCCCGCCCCGCCGCGATCTGCGTCTACGGCGACATGGTGGCGACCGCCAAGGACGCGTTGGGAGACAGCGGGATCCACGTCGCCGCCGTCGCCACCGCCTTCCCCTCCGGACGCGCGAGCCTGGCGGTCAAGCTCGCCGACACGCGGGACGCGGTGGCCGCCGGAGCCGACGAGATCGACATGGTCATCGACCGCGGGGCGTTCCTGTCCGGCGACTACCGGACCGTGTTCGAGCAGATCGTCGCGGTCAAGGAGGCCTGCCGGCGCACCGACGGCCCCGACGCGCACCTCAAGGTCATCATGGAGACCGGCGAGCTGGTCACGTACGACAACGTGCGTCGCGCGTCGCACCTGTCGATGCTGGCCGGCGGCGACTTCATCAAGACGTCCACCGGCAAGGTGACGCCCGCAGCGACCCTCCCCGTGACGCTCGTCATGCTGGAGGCAGTACGCGACTGGCAGGAGACCACCGGCACCCAGGTGGGGGTCAAGCCGGCCGGCGGCATCCGCACGAGCAAGGACGCCCTCAAGTACCTCGTCATGGTCAACGAGGTCGCGGGCGACGCGTGGATGCACCCCGACTGGTTCCGATTCGGCGCGTCGAGCCTGCTCAACGACCTGCTCCTGCAGCGCCAGAAGCTGCGCACCGGGGCCTACTCCGGCCCCGACTACGTCACCATCGACTGACGAGATCCCGAGGTACCGCTGCCATGCCTGTCTTCGAGTACGCACCGGCCCCGGAGTCACGGTCGGTCGTCGACATCCACTCCTCCTACGGCCTGTTCATCGACGGTGCCTTCGTCGACTCGTCCGGTGACGCGAGCTTCAAGACGATCAGCCCGGCCACCGAGGAGGTCCTCGCCGACATCACCGAGGCCACCGACGCCGACGTCGACCGCGCCGTCAAGGCCGCGCGGGCGGCATACCGGGGCGTGTGGGGCCGGATGTCCGGCGCCGACCGCGGCAAGTACCTCTTCCGCATCGCCCGGCTGCTCCAGGAGCGGGCCCGGGAGTTCGCGGTGCTCGAGACCCTCGACAACGGCAAGCCCATCAAGGAGTCCCGCGACGTCGACGTGCCCCTCGCGGCGGCGCACTTCTTCTACCACGCGGGGTGGGCCGACAAGCTGGAGTATGCCGGGCTCGCCCCCGCGGGCAGCCCGCCGCCGCGCCCCGTCGGAGTCGTCGGCCAGGTCATCCCCTGGAACTTCCCGCTGCTCATGCTGGCGTGGAAGATCGCGCCCGCCCTGGCCTGCGGCAACACCGTGGTGCTCAAGCCGGCCGAGACCACGCCGCTGACCGCCCTGCTCTTCGCCGAGGTGTGCCAGCAGGCCGACCTGCCCCCGGGTGTCGTCAACATCGTCACCGGCGCCGGCCCGACCGGCCAGGCGCTCGTTGGCCACCCCGGCATCGACAAGGTCGCGTTCACCGGGTCGACCGAGGTCGGCAAGGCGATCGCGCGCACCATCGCCGGCACACGGGTGCGGGCCACGCTCGAGCTCGGCGGCAAGGCCGCGAACATCGTGTTCGACGACGCGGCCATCGACCAGGCCGTCGAGGGCATCGTCACCGGCATCTTCTTCAACCAGGGCCACGTGTGCTGCGCCGGGTCGCGGCTGCTGGTGCAGGAGAACGTGCACGACGAGGTGGTGCGCAAGCTCAAGCGCCGCCTGACCACCCTGCGCGTCGGCGACCCGCTGGACAAGAACACCGACCTCGGCGCGATCAACTCGGCGGCCCAGCTGGACCGGATCCGCGAGCTGTCGGGGATCGCGGAGGCCGAGGGCGCCACCCGCTGGAGCCCGCCGTGCGAGCTGCCGGAGCGCGGGTTCTGGTTCCCGCCAACGGTGTTCACCGACGTCGTCGCAGTCGAGCCGGATCGCGCAGGAGGAGGTGTTCGGCCCGGTGCTCTCGGTGCTGACGTTCCGCACGCCTCAGGAGGCGGTCGCCAAGGCCAACAACACGCCCTACGGGCTGTCGGCGGGGGTGTGGTCCGAGAAGGGTTCGCGGATCCTGTGGATGGCCGACCAGCTGCGCGCCGGCGTCGTCTGGGCCAACACGTTCAACCAGCTCGACCCGACCTCGCCGTTCGGTGGGTTCAAGGAGTCCGGCTACGGCCGTGAGGGCGGCCGCCACGGGCTCGAGGCCTACGTCACGACGGAGGAGCCGGCATGACCCCCACCGCCGCTCCGGCCCGGCTCGAGGTCCGCAAGACCTACAAGCTCTACATCGGCGGGAAGTTCCCCCGCAGCGAGTCCGGCCGCTCCTACGAGGCCGCTCGACGCCAAGGGCCGTTTCCTCGCCAACGTCTCGATGGCGTCGCGCAAGGACGCCCGCGACGCCGTCGTCGCCGCCCGCGCCGCGTTCCCCGGCTGGTCGGGTGCCACGGCGTACAACCGGGGCCAGGTGCTCTACCGCGTGGCCGAGGTCATGGAGGGACGGTTCGACCAGTTCGCGGCCGACGTCGCCGCGGCCGAGGGGCTCACGCCCGCCCGGGCGCGCGCCTCGGTGGCCGCGGCCATCGACCGGTGGGTCTGGTATGCCGGGTGGACCGACAAGCTGGCCCAGGTGCTCGGGGGGCCTCAACCCCGTCGCCGGCCCGTACTTCGACATCTCCGCGCCGCGAGCCCACCGGCGTGGTCGCCGTGCTGGCCCCCCAGGGCTCGTCGCTCCTCGGGCTCGTCAGCGTGGTGGCGCCGGTGATCGTGTCCGGCAACACCGCCGTCGTCGTCACCAGCAGCCGAGCGCCCGCTGCCCGCCGTCACCCTCGCCGAGGCGATGGCGACGAGCGACGTGCCGGGCGGCGTCGTCAACGTGCTCACCGGCCGGGCCGCCGAGATCGCGCCCTGGCTCGCGTCGCACGCCGACGTCAACGCGATCGACCTGACCGGTGCCGCCGACGCCCCCGGCGTCGTCTGGGGCGACCTCGAGGCCGCTGCCGCCGACACCGTCAAGCGCGTCGTGCGGCCGGGCGGCCGGGGCGCGAGCGCCGTCGAGCCGGACTGGTCGGTGACCCCCGACCTGCGGCGCGTCCGCGCCTACCTGGAGACCAAGACCGTCTGGCACCCCAAGGGCCGGTGACCCGCCTCTCCCACCGGGACGGGCGCGTGGTCGTGCTCGCCGGCCCGTCCGGCGCCGGGAAGTCGCGCCTCGCCGGGCGCCTGCACAAGGCGTACGGATGGCCGGTCGTCCGGCTCGACGACTTCTACCGCGACGGCGACGACCCCGCCCTGCCGACCCGCACGCTCGGCGGCACCCGGCTCGTCGACTGGGACGACCCGGCGTCCTGGGACGCCGACGCCGCCGTCGCCGCCCTGCGTCAGCTCGTCGGCGGCGGGCCGGGTGGAGGTGCCGACCTACGACATCGGGCGGTCGGCGGCGGTCGGCACCTCGACGGTCACGGCGGTCGCGGAGCGACCTCGTCGTCGCCGAGGGCATCTTCGCCGCCGAGATCGTCGCTCGGCTGCGCGAGGAGGGCCTCCTGCACTCGGCCTGGTGCGTCTGCCACCAACGCTGGGTCACCTTCGGACGCCGGCTCGCGCGCGACCTCAGCGAGCGCCGGAAGCCGCCGATGGTCCTCGTGCGCCGGGGCCTCGCCCTCTGCCGCGAGGAGCCCTCGGTCGTCGAGCGGATGGCGCTGCTCGGAGCCGTGGCCGCCACCCCGAAGGAGGTCGAGCGGGCCGTGGGCCGCCGGAACCCCGCCCGTCCGGCCTGAGTCGGTTGCGTCGGGGTCGGCCGCCCCGGAGACTGACCGCATGCGCACCTGGTTCGACGACGCCATCCTCGAACCGGGCCGGCTCCCGCTGTTCTGCTTCTTCGTCCTGTTCCTGCTGACCTTCGTCTTCATCCGCTTCTCGGTACGCATGATCCGCGCCCAGGTGAGCTGGTGGCCGGGCAACATCACCCCGGGCGGGCTGCACATCCACCACGTGGTGTTCGGCACCGTGACGATGGTCGTCGGCGGCGTGGCCGGTCTCGCCGTGCCCCACGACCCGGTGGTCTGGCCGGCCTTGTGCGCGTCGGCCTTTGGCATCGGCACCGCGCTCGTCCTCGACGAGTTCGCGATGATCCTCCACCTCGACGACGTCTACTGGTCCGAGGCGGGCCGGCTCTCGGTCGACGCCGTCTTCGTCGCCAGCGCGGTGACCGGGCTGATCCTCCTGGGGGGCGTCCCTGCTGTCGACGACCTCGCCGGGCTGCGGGAGCTCGGCGACCTCTACGTCACGGGACTCATCATCGTCATCGTCGTCAACTTCTCCCTGGCCGCGGTCACCCTGGCCAAGGGCAAGACCTGGACCGGGCTCATCGGCCTCTTCATCCCGATCCTGTTGCTGGTGGGCGCGATCCGCCTGGCCCGCCCCGCGTCCATCTGGGCCCGCCACCGGTATGCCGACCGCCCCCACAAGCAGGAACGGACGGAGCTGCGAGAGCAGCGCTACCGCGTGCCGGCGCAGCGCCTCAAGGTCTGGTTCCAGGACGCCATCGCCGGCGCTCCGGACCGCGCGTAGCCGGTCCGGCCGCGACCGGCGGGCTGATGCCCGCTGATACCTTCGGCGCACACGACAGTCCGCGACGGCAGGGGTCGAGCAGTGCAGGCAGGGGCAGCGCGGCGGGGTACGCCGTGAGCGGCTTCGGGCCACCCCCCGGGGCGCCCCTCGACGAGACGCGCCACCGCCCACCCACCTACCTCCCCCCGGGCGGCATCGCCTCGACACCCCCCGCATACGGCGGGTTCGGCGGCGGTGGCCCGCAACGGGTCCTGCTGACGACCAGCCACAAGCCCGGCATCATCTCGCTGCGGCCGATGTCGCTGGGCGACCTCGTCGACGGCGCCGTCAAGCACATCCGCCGCAACCCCGCCGCGGTGCTGGGCGCGAGCGTCATCGTGCTGGCCGTGGCGGCGGTACCGGCGATCCTCCTGGCCGCCGCCGGGGCGCGAGGGTCGTGGTACGCCGACCTGGGGGTGCAGAGGGTGGTCGACCAGGGCGCGTTCGTCGCGCTGATGCTGACGTTCGGGGTCGGCTTCGCCTCGCTCGTGCTGGCCGGCGCGATGTCGTACTCCGTCGGGGAGGCGGCGCTCGGCCGACGCCCGGGGCTGAGCGAGATGTGGAGAGCTGTCCGGCCGCGGTTCTGGGCCCTCGTCGGACTCGCGGCGCTGCTGACGCTGGCGTATGCCGTACCGGTGCTGCTCCTCGTGCTCCTGCTCTCGCTCGCGGCGGCGACCGACTCGACCCTCGCCGCGGTGCTGGTCGGCCTCGTCGGCGGACCCGCGGTGGCTGCTTGGGCGGTGCTGCTCACGGCCCGCCTCGCACTGGCCGGGGCCGCGGTCGTGCTGGAACGACGTGGGCCGGTGCATGCGCTCACCCGCAGCTGGGCCCTGACCCGCAAGGCGTTCTGGCGGTGCCTGCTGCGTCTGCTGGTCGTGGGCATGCTGGCCACGCTCGTGTTCTGGGTCGTGCAGCTGCCGCTCATCGCTCTCTCGTCGCTGATCGTCGCGCTGGTCTCACTCAGCCCGTCGCTCGAGGGTCTGGTCTCCTCACTCGGGCTGGCCGTCGCCACGCTGCTCTCGGCTGCCGTCGTCGTCCCGTTCGCCGCCGGGGCGACGGCCCTGCTCTACGTCGACCAGCGGATGCGCACCGAGGGCTTCGACCTCGTCCTGCAGCGCGCCGCCCGCCGTACGTCCGGCGGAGGTGGCTGATGCGCCTGCCCTCCGACCTCGACCCGTCCACCGACCAGGCCCGACAGTGGCTGAGCGACGAGCTGGCCCGCAGCGAGTACCAGGACACCCGGTCCCTGTTCCAGCAGGTCATGGACTGGGTGCTCGAGCGTCTCGCCGACCTGCAGGGCACCCAGGGCACCGGGGGGTCAGCCTTCCTCCCGTGGTCATCACCCTCGTCGTCGTCCTGCTGGTGGCCGCTCTCGGCGGCGTGCTCACACGCGTCCGGGTGGAGAGCCGCGCGGTCACCCGGCGCCCCGCCCTGCTGGGCGACACGGTGCTCACGGCCGAACAGCTGCGCGCGCTGGCCGAGTCCGCCCTGCGCGACGGCCGGTACGACGACGCCGTGCTCGCGTGGACCCGGGCCATCGCCCGCGACGCGGAGCGGCGCACGCTGCTGCCCGACGCGCCGTCGATGACCGCGCACGAGGTGGGCGCCGCACTGGCCGTCGTCTTCCCCACGCATGTCGCGGCCGTCGACCGCACCATCGACCGCTTCGACGCCGTGGCCTACGGCGACGCGCGCGCGACCCGCGACGACGCGCTGGCGGCCCGCAGCACCGACGAGGCGCTGCGTACCGCCCGCCCGGTGCTCACGGCGTCCCGACCCGCTCCCTGACCGGCGCGACGACCCCCCACCACCCGTGCGCAGCGCCGAGACCGACGCGCCGTCGGTCTGGATGACCGGGGTGGGGCCGTGACCCTCGACCTGTGGTCGCGGTCAGCGGCCGAGCCGACTCCCGGCTCGCTACCGGCTCCGGAGGCCAGCGGTCACCGGCCCGGTCGCCGGCGCAGGATCCTGTGGGCCGGGCTGGCCGTCGCCGTCGTGCTCGTCGCGCTGCTGTTCGTCGCCACGGGACCCGGCCCCACCTCCACCGCGGCCCTCGACCCGCGCAACCCGACGGCCACCGGAGCGCAGGCGGTGGCCCGGGTCCTGGAGCAGCAGGGCGTCCGCGTCGACGTCGTACGGGGCCAGGCCGAGCTCGCCAAGGCCGGAGTGGACCGCGACACCACGGTCCTGGTGGCGCGCACCAGTGAGCTGTCCCCGACGACGAGCCGAGAGCTGGCCCGGCTCACCCGCGAGGCCGAGCGGCTCGTCGTCGTCTCGCCGACACGGGCCGTCCTGCGTGAGCTCAGCCCGGCGGTCGGGGTCACGCAGGTGCGCCGCCCCGAGGCCGACCTCACGGCCACCCGGTGCTCCGGCGACGTGCGTGACGGCGAGACCCTGTCCCGCAGCGACAGCGAGTTCCAGGCGCCCGGGGCCGTGGGGTCGTGCTTCACCCACGAGTCCTCCTCGGTCTACGTCAGCATGCCGCGCACCGCCCAGACCGCCCCCGCTCGTGCTGCTCGGCAGCACGACGGCCCTCAGCAACAACCAGGTCACCCAGGCCTCCGACGCTGCCATCGCCCTGCGGATGCTGGGCCACTCCGGCCGCCTCGTCTGGTACGTCCCGTCGCGCCTCGACACCCCGGGCGAGAGCACGGGATCAGCGGCTCTGGTCCCCCGCTGGATCGGCCCCGGGCTCGCCCTGGGCGCCGTCGCGTTCGCGGGCGTGGTGCTCTGGCGAGGGCGGCGCCTCGGGCGCCTCGTGCCGGAGCCCCTGCCCGTCGTCGTGCGCGCCGCCGAGACCACCGAGAGCCGCGGCCGGCTCTACCGCCGCGCCCGCGACGCCTCGCGCGCCAGCCTGGTGCTGCAGCAGGCGACCCAGAAGCGCCTCGCCGACTACTTCGGTATGCCGCGCCCCACCGGCTCGGGGCCGGCCGACCACGCCCTCGTCAGCGCCGTGGCCGCCGCCTCCGGGCGCCGCCTCGACGAGGTGGGTGCCCTGCTCTACGGCCCGCCACCCACCCAGGACGACCACCTGTTGGGGCTCGCCGTCGAGCTCGCCGACCTCGAGAAGGAAGTACGCCGCCCATGAGCGAACCGCTGACCCGACCCACCGAGGCCCCGCGGGACCTCGAGCAGGACCTCGAGCCGACCCCGTGAGGCGGCCGCCGTTCCGACGGCTCCGACGGTTCCGATCGGGCCCGCGAGGCGCTGCTCGCCGTCCGCCGCGAGGTGGGCAAGGCCGTGGTCGGCCAGGACGCCGCGGTCTCCGGGGTCATCATCTGCCTGCTCACCCGGGGCCACGTCCTGCTCGAGGGGGTGCCGGGCGTCGCCAAGACGCTCCTCGTGCGCGCCCTGGCCAAGGCGCTCGCCATCGACACCAAGCGCGTGCAGTTCACGCCCGACCTCATGCCCGGTGACATCACCGGCTCGCTGATCTACGACGCCAGCACGTCTCGCTTCGACTTCCGCGAGGGGCCGGTCTTCACCAACCTGCTGCTCGCCGACGAGATCAACCGCACCCCCCCGAAGACCCAGGCGTCGCTGCTCGAGGCGATGGAGGAGCGTCAGGTGTCGGTGGAAGGGGTGCCCCGCCCGCTGCCCCAGCCCTTCCTCGTCGCCGCGACCCAGAACCCCGTCGAGTACGAGGGCACCTACCCGCTCCCGGAGGCCCAGCTCGACCGGTTCCTGCTCAAGGTGGTGCTGCCGCTCCCGCCCCGCGAGGACGAGCTGGAGGTGGTGCGCCGTCACGCCAGCGGCTTCGACCCGCGCGACCTCGACGCCGCCGGGATCCGTGCGGTGGCCGGCCCGGACGACCTCGCGGCCGGCGCCCGCGCGGTGCAGGCGGTGACCATCGCCCCCGAGGTCGTGGGCTACATCGTCGACATCGCCCGAGCCACCCGTTCGGCGCCGTCCCTGTCCCTGGGTGTCAGCCCACGCGGAGCCACGGCCCTGCTGGCGACGTCGCGGGCGTGGGCGTGGATGAACGGGCGCACCTTCGTCACGCCCGACGACGTCAAGGCCCTCGCCCACGCGACGCTCGTCCACCGGCTCGCGCTCCGTCCCGAGGCCGAGCTGGAGGGCGTCAGCGTCGGGTCGGTCCTCGCCAGCGCCGTCGGGTCCGTCCCGGTGCCCCGCTGAGGCCGGTATGCCGCATACCCGCGTCCGCTCCGGCCGCGTGACCCCGTGTCGGTGACCTCATGGTGGTGACCTCGTGGCGGTGAGCGGACGCTTCCCCCTGCTGCTGCTCCTGGGCCTGGTGGCCGTGGTCGTGCAGCCGACCCGGGAGATGGTGCTGCTGTGGGTCGGGCTGTGCGTGCTCGTCGCCGTGGTCGACCTGCTCCTCGCGGTGAGCCCGACCCGGCTCGACATCCGGCGCGAGCCGGTCGAGCAGGTGCGCCTCGGTGGGGCGACGACGACCTCGCTCCTCGTGACGAACACCTCGCGACGACGCGTCCGCGGGATGCTGCGTGACGCGTGGCCGCCCTCGGCCGGGGCCACGGGCGACCGGCACCGGCTCGCCCTGCCCGGGGGTGAGCGCCGCCGCGTCACCACCGCGCTGCATCCGACCCGGCGCGGCGACCGACCCGCCGACCGGGTCACCGTGCGCAGCTTCGGCCCGCTGCGGGTCGCGGCCCGCCAGCGCTCGTTCGCCGTGGGTGGCGGGGTGCGGGCGCTGCCGCCGTTCACGAGCCGAAAGCACTTACCCTCACGGCTCGCCACCCTGCGCCAGCTCGACGGCCGCTCCGCCGTCCGCGTCCGCGGGCAGGGCACGGAGTTCGACTCGCTGCGCGACTACGTCGAGGGCGACGACGTGCGCTCCATCGACTGGCGGGCCACGGCGCGGCGCGAGCACGTGGTCGTCCGCACCTGGCAACCCGAACGAGACCGCCGGGTCATCCTCGTACTGGATACCTCGCGGACCTCCGCGGGCCGGGTGGGTGACATGCCCCGCCTCGACAGCGAGATGGACGCCGCCCTGCTGCTGGCGGCGCTGGCCTCCCGGGCCGGGGACCGTGTTGACTTCGTGGCCGGCGACCGCTGGGTCCGGGCGCGGGTGACCGGTGCGAGCCGCACCACGCTGCTCGGGGACCTGGTGCGGGCCATGGCCCCGCTGGAGCCGGCCCTGCTCGAGGCGTCCTGGCCGACCCTCGCCACCGCCATCCCCGACACCACACGCCGGCGCGCGCTCGTCGTCCTGCTCACGGCTCTGGAGCCCGCAGCCATCGAGGAGTCCCTGCTCGCCCACCCTCGCGTCGCTGACGACGCACCACCGGGTCGTGCTCGCCTCGGTCGCCGACCCGGCCCTCGCGCAGATGGCCGCCCAGCGCGACACCACCGCCCACGCCTACGACGCGGCCGCCGCCGAGCGCACGATCGAGCTGCGCGAGCGCACCGCGGCCCTGCTCGGGCGCCTCGGGGTCACCGTCATCGACGCCAGCCCGGAGGACCTACCGCCACGCCTCGCCGACCACTACCTGCTGCTGAAGAGCCAAGGACTGCTTTGACGTTCTAGGACTCCTCGGGGCGAGGGGCTCGAGGCCCTCGCCCCGAGGAGTGACCGGTCTGCGGTTCAGGACGCCGCGGGGTAGGCGGGCCGGTCCTGCGCCGGGGTCACCGGACGCGCCGCGTGGTACGCACCCGACTGCGGCGGGGTCGTCCGCGAGCGCTGCCATGCGGCGTTCGCCTCGCGAGCGAGCACGCTGCAGGAACGGCTGGCGTCCCGGACGTCGCCCCAGGCGTCCTGCGCCGCCTTGACCACGGCGGGGTCGGTGCGCACCTGGTTGACCCGGTAAGCCACCCCGCCGGCCTGACCGCTGAACTCGTTGATGTTGATCCGGGCCATCGGTGTCTCCCACCGTCGGAGGGATGTTCATCACCCCTGGTGCGTTCACGCTACGACCACTTAGCAAGTTAGTCAACACGAAGTTGCTAAGTCGATCTCTCGCCTTGCTTGCATGCTAAGTTGAGCGTCATGAGCTCCTCGCGGCCCGGCCTGGGCCAGGTGATCCGGGAGCTGCGTGAGGCGCGTGCCCCCCGGCTCAGCCAGGAGGAGCTGGGGCGTCAGGCGGGGTACCGCACCGGCGCCGGCGTCTCCATGTCGCGCATCGAGAACGGTGTCACGCGTCCCGGACCCCGCCGCTTGGAGGGGATCGCGACCGCGCTCGGGGTGACGGTGCGCGAGCTGGAGTCCCGGGTCGCGCAACGGTCCCTTGGGGCCACCCCGGCGTCTCCCCCGGCCTCTCCCCCGGCCTCGGACGCCACAGACTCGGCGACCGCCCCCGCCGCAGCGACCCCGAGCGGGGAGTCCACCCGGGAGCGGATGCGCCGCATCCAGACCGGGTTTGAACGGCGGCACACCGAGGCGGCCGCCAAGGCCCTGGCCTTCAACGCCGCTCACGACCATGCCCGGGACGGGTTCTTCCTGGCCCTGGTCGAGACGTCCCAGACCATCCGGGACCTGCCCACCACGCCTTCCTGGCTGCCGTCCGACCGCACCGAGCCCGGTCCGGGCGACGAGGCGGCGCTGCGCCGCCAGGTGGTCATCCAGGGTCTCGCCGCCGCCCTGGGCTCCGGAGCCGCCGCCATGTCTGCCATGGCCGCCCACGCCGAGACCGACCCGGAGTCCGCCTACGACGCCGTCGTCGCGACCGCCATCCTCGACCCCGCGCCACCGACCGCTCGCGTCGAGCGCCCGGCGGTGGCGACCGCGCGGGTCACCCGGTCACTGCTCGGTGGCGGCGCCGCGCACCACGGCGGCAACGGCGTCGCCGACAGGGCGCTGCTGGCCGGCCTGCTGGCCACCGCCGCGTCACCCCTCTTCGCCGCGACCACCCTGCTCTGGCTGGCTCGTCGCAGCCGCCTCCAGGACGAGCAGCTGCGCGTCGAGCTGGACCAGGCGGAGGCCAACCTCGCATCGAGCGAGCAGGGCTTCGACGCCGTGATGGACCTCCTCGGCCGGTCGACCGACCGCCTGGGCTACATCGCGGTCCACGGCGGCCATGCACTCCTGCGCTGGCAGGCCCGGCTTCCGGCGGAGGCCCGCATCTGGGGCGAGATGGCGGCTTCCGACCAGCGCCAGTACGCGGACTTCGTCGAGGTGGCCGCCGCCCAGGTCTGCGTCGACACCGTGAACATGACCGAGCTGCTCGCCGCCACCGGCCCCCAGCAGGCCGCGCTGGTGCAGGTAGCCGACGCGATCCTCACGCTCGCCCGGCAGGATGTCGAGCGGCTCGTCTAGCGCGCTCAGCCGGTCGACGGGCTAACCGACGACCGGAGCCAGGTCTCCGGCGTCGCGCGCGTCGACGTCGCCGGTGCGCCCGCGGCGGACCGCCCAGCGGCCCAGGGTGAAGACGTACGCCAGGAAGCCGGCCCACGCCACGACACCGATCGTGATGCGCGCCCACGTGGGCAGCGGCGACGGGGTGACGAAGGCCTCGATGATGCCGCTGACGAGCAGGACCACGACGAGCCCCAGCGCCACCGACATCGCGGCCCGCCCCTCCTGCGCGACGGCGTCGAGCCGCCGGCGGGGTCCGGGTTCGATCCACGACCAGAACAGCCGCAGCCCGACGCCGGCCGCGACGAACACGGCCGTCAGCTCGAGCATCCCGTGCGGCAGGATCAGCCCGAAGAACAGGCTGGCGCGGTCGTGCGCCCACATCAGGCCCCCGATGAGGGCCACGTTGAGGATGTTGTTGAGCAGCAACGCGATCACCGGCACGCCCGAGCACCCCGAGCGCGATGCAGAGCGCCGCGACCCAGGCGTTGTTGGTCCAGACCTTGAAGGCGAAGCTGCCGGCGGCATACTCGCTGTAGTAGCTCGCGAAGTCGCTGTTGACGAGCTGGTCGACCTCCTGCGGCGACATCAGCGACGACTCGACGCTGCGGGTTCGCGACGAACCACCAGCCGATGACCCAGGCCACGACGACGTTGACGGCCATGGTCCAGAGCCACCAGCGGCGCGACCGGTAGAGCGCCGCCGGGAAGGTGTCGGTGAAGAACCCGGTCACGTCGTCGATGCTGAGCGTGCGCGTGCCGGCGGAGCGCAGCCGCGCCGTGGCGAGCAGCGACGACAGGTGAGCCACCAGGGTCGGCTCCGGCGAGCGCGTACGGATCTCCGACAGGTGCGTGCCGACCCGCTGGTAGAGGTCGAGCAGCTCGTCGCCCTCCGCCCCGGATAGCCGGCCGCGCTTGGACGACAGCTCGTGCAGACGCGCCCACTCGTGCTGGTGGGCGAGCACGTAGGCATCCAGGTCCACGCCGTCACTGTAGGCGCTGGGTCGAACCCCGACGGCCGCCTTCCCGACCTACGATGACCCGGTGAGCAGCGCGACCGTCGGGGTGGGCGACGACGACTTCGTCACCGGCGACGCCGTCGCCCTCGACCTGCCACCGGCCTCGATCGGGCAGCCGCATGCTCTCCGGCTTCCTCGACTACACGATCGTCTGGGTCGTGACGTTCACGCTGGTCTCGGCCGGCGCCGCCCTGTCGCGCCAGCTCGACGACGCCCTCATCGCGGCGACGCTGCTCGTCTGCTTCCTCGTGGCCTGGCTGGGCTACCCGATCACCATGGAGACGCTGACCCGGGGCCGCAGCCTCGGCAAGATGGCCACCGGCCTGCGCACGGTGCGCGACGACGCGGGCCCGATCACGTTCCGGCACGCGCTGACCCGCGGGCTGCTCGGCGTCGTCGAGGTCTACCTGCTCTGGGGCGTGCCGGCCATCATCTCCTCGCTGGTCAGCAAGAAGGGCAAGCGGCTCGGCGACGTCGTCGCGGGCACCTACGTCGTCCGCGACCGGGTGACGGCCCAGCTGCCGCCGCCCGTCGCGATGCCGCCGCACCTCGCCTCGTGGGCGATGAGCGCCGACATCACCCAGCTGCCCGACGACCTCGCCATGGCCGTGCGCACCTTCCTGCCGGCCGCGCCGACGATGACCCCGGCCTCGCGCGAGGAGATGGGCCGGCGGCTCTTCGCCGAGATGAGCCTCTACGTCGCGCCGCCCCCACCCCCGGGCAGCCACCCCGAGTACGTCCTCGCGGCGATCCTCGCCGACCGGCGACGCCGCGACGGCGAGCGCCTGGCCCGCGACTCCGCCCTGCGCCGCCGGCTGACCGTGCCCGACCGGCTCACGTAGACGCCTCGGGCGTCGGGCTCAGGAGCCGATGCCGTACGCCGCGTAGCCCGGCTTGATCGTGCCGTCGATGAGGACGAGCCGCTGGTCGAAGGCGACGAACGCCGACTTCATGGCGTTGATGGTGACCCACCGCAGGTCCTCCAACGTCCACCCCGCCTCGGTCATGAGCAGGTGGGCCTCCTTCGACATCGAGGTCTCGCTCATGAGCCGGTTGTCGGTGTTGAGGGTGACCCGGAACCGCAGCCGCTTGAGCAGCGAGATCGGATGCAGCCCGATGGAGCGGGCGGCCCCGGTCTGCAGGTTGCTGCTCGGCGCCATCTCCAGCGGGATCCGGGCGTCGCGCACGTAGGCGGCGAGCAGGCCGAGGTAGACGGTGTCGAGGTCGACGTCGGCCAGGGACGTCAGCCCGTCGGCTGCGGCCCGGTCGAGCCACTCGGGGAACGGGACCCCCTCCACCGTGATGTCGTCGATGATGCGCACGCCGTGGCCGAGCCGGTCGGCCCCGCACCACTGGATGGCCTCCCAGATGCTCTTGAGCCCGAACGCCTCGCCGGCGTGGATGGTGAAGTGGGCGCTCTCGCGGCGCAGGTACTCGAACGCGGCGAGGTGGCGCGTGGGCGGGTAGCCCGCCTCGGCCCCGGCGATGTCGAACCCGGCCACACCGTCGTCGCGGTAGGCGACCGCCAGCTCGGCGATCTCCCGGCTGTTGGCCGCGTGCCGCATCGCCGTCAGCAGGGACGTGACCCGGATCGGCGTCCCCGCCTCGGCGGCCAGCCGTTCCCCTTCTCGGAAGCCGGCGTTCACCGCCTCGACCACCTGCTCGAGGGTGAGCCCGCGGGTGAGGTGCTGCTCGGGCGCATACCGGCTCTCGGCGTAGACCACCCCGTCGGCGGCGAGGTCCTGCGCCGCCTCGGAAGCGACCCGGAACAGGCCCGCCTCGGTCTGCATCACCGACAGCGTCTGGTCGAAGGTCTCGAGGTAACGCACGAGGGAGCCGGAGTCCGCGTTGTCACGGAACCACCGGGCGAGCCCGGCGGCGTCGGCGGCGGGGGGGTCGACCTCGGGGTCGCCGGTCGCGAGCTCGATGATCGTCTGCGGACGCAGGCCGCCGTCGAGGTGGTCGTGCAGCAGGACCTTGGGGACCGCGCGCACGACCTCGGGCGAGGCGAGGTCAGTCGTCATCGCGGTGGGCGGCGTCGGGGGTGAAGGCGGGCAGGCAGACCGCGACGTACTCGGCGCCGTCGTCACCGGTGGAGTAGCGGATCCGCTCGCCGGCGCCGGTCATGACCGCCTGACCGGCGCCCACCTCCAGCACCCCGCCGGCGTGGTCGACCCGCACGGTGCCCTTGAGCACCAACGTGACCTCCCCGAACTGCGGTGTCTGGAACGGCTCCGACCAACCCGGCGGAGCGACCATGTGCGCCACCGAGACCGAGCCCTCGAGGGGCGTGGTCGGGGTGGTGACCGCACCCACGTACTCGTCGATCACCTTGCCGCCAGGCACGGGGATCCGGGTGGGAGCGCTGATGAGCTGAGGCATGCCGACCACCTTAGGCCGGTCGCGCGCAGGCCCGTCCGGGCCTCAGCCCACCCGGTCGATGACCAGCGGCAGCAGGGCGGGGCGCGAGCCCTCCGGCGCGATGAAGACGGCGCCCTCCAGCGCTTCGAGCGCGCGCGCGAACCGCTCCGGCTCGTCGGTGTGCAGCGTCATGAGCCGCTCGCCGCCGCGCACGGAGGCGCCGGGCTTGGCGTGCAGCTCGATGCCCGCGCCGGCCTGCACCGGGTCCTCCTTGCGCGCCCGGCCGGCACCGAGGCGCCAGGCGGCGACGCCCACCCGGTACGCGTCGAGCTGGGTCAGCACCCCGTCCGCCGGCACGAGCACCTCGTGGGTCTCCCGCGCGGTGGGCAGCGGGGCGTCGGGGTCGCCCCCCTGGGCCGAGATCATCCGCCGCCAGACGTCCATGGCCCGGCCGTCGGCGAGCGCCGCCGCCGGGTCGACGTCCTCGTGCCCGGCCGCCGACAGCATCTCGCGCGCCAGCGTCAGGGTGAGCTCGACGACGTCCTCGGGTCCGCCGCCGGCGAGCACCTCCACCGACTCGCGCACCTCGAGGGCGTTGCCGGCGGTGAGGCCGAGCGGTGTCTCCATGTTGGTGAGCAGGGCCACGGTCCTCACGCCGGCGTCGGTGCCGAGCGCGACCATCGTCTCGGCGAGCTCGCGGGCCTGGTCGACGTCCTTCATGAACGCGCCGGACCCCACCTTGACGTCGAGGACCAGGGCGCCGGTGCCCTCGGCGATCTTCTTGCTCATGATCGAGCTGGCGATGAGCGGGATGGCCTCCACCGTGCCGGTGACGTCGCGCAGCGCGTAGAGCTTCTTGTCCGCCGGGCGCGAGGCCGGCACCGGCCGCGCAGATGACGGCGCCGACGTCGTCGAGCTGGCGCATCATCGCGTCGTGGTCGACGTCGGCGCGCCAGCCGCGGATCGACTCGAGCTTGTCGAGCGTGCCGCCGGTGTGGCCGAGCCCCCGCCCGCTGAGCTGGGGCACGGCGACGCCGCAGGCGGCGACGAGCGGCGCCAGCGGCAGCGTGATCTTGTCGCCGACCCCGCCGGTGGAGTGCTTGTCGGCGGTGGGCCGCGACAGCCCGGAGAAGCTCATCCGCTCCCCCGACGCGATCATCGCGGACGTCCAGCGGGAGATCTCCCGGCGGGTCATCCCGTTGAGCAGGATGGCCATCGCCAGGGCCGACATCTGCTCGTCGGCGACGTAGCCGCGGGTGTAGGCGTCGACGACCCAGTCGATCTGGCCGTCGCTGAGCTCTCCGCGGTCACGCTTGGTCGTGATGACGTCGACGGTGTCGAAGGGCTCGCTCATCCCGTCATCATGGCCGATCCCCCGCGCGCCCGGACGCGACGCGCACCGGTTCTCCGAGAGCGAACGGTGTAGGGCCGCTCTGTGCGCCGGGCGCCGGGTTCGGCCAGCTCGAGGTCCTCCAGAGCACCGTCGTCGACGGCCGCCCGGTCCTCGCCTTCACCTGCCATCCCCAGGAGATGACGGCTCAGCGGGTCGCCGAGTCCGGCGAGTTCTGCACCTGGTCGGTGCCCTCGCCCGGGGCACTGGGGCCGTGGGACATGCGCCGGGCCCGGCCGTTCACCCCCGAGCCCGACCTCTTCGCCGCGCCCGTCGTGCGGCTGCGCGACGGGCGCTCGGCGATCATCGGCTTCCGCAACCTCGAGCCGAAGGGCGGCGACGGGTTCGAGATCAGCGACCCGATCCCGGTGACGGTCGACGCCGAGGGCTACCTCGTCGCGCGCTGAGCCGCGGCGTCGAGGTCGTCGGCGCCGAAGGCCTGCGGCAGCACCGCGCCCATCGGCAGCTCGCCCTCGGGGGTGAGCAGGCGGCAGCCGGGCCCGCCGTTCTCCCACAGCAGCTGTCGGCAGCGGCCGCACGGCATGAGCAGCTCGCCGTCGCCGCCGACGCACACCACGGCGGTGAGCCGGCCGCCGCCCGTGATGTGCAGCTGCGAGACCATGCCGCACTCGGCGCACAGGGCCACGCCGTAGGCGGCGTTCTCGACGTTGCAGCCCGTGACCACGCGCCCGTCGTCGACGAGTCCGGCCACCCCGACGGGGAAGTGCGAGTACGGCGCGTATGCGTGCCGCATCGCCTCGACCGCGGCCTGCTGCAAGGCCGGCCAGTCGGTCATGACGCCTCGCCCTTGCGGTAGATCTGCCCGTCGGCGGCCGGCGGTCGCAGGCGTTGCGACGCGAAGGCGAGCACGAGCAGGGTCGCGACGTAGGGCGTCATGCCGGTGAACTCGTTGGGCACCTGCGTCGTGAGGAAGAACCACAGGAACGCCCCGACCCCGAGGACGATCCGCAGGACCCCGACGACCGGCTTGCCCTGCCGGCGCCGCACGAGCTGCCAGACGCCCCAGGCGACGAGGCCGATGGCGAACGGCAGGAGGTAGGCCCGGACCACGTCGCCGCCGCCGCGCAGCTGCACGGCGTCGGCGTAGCCGAACAGCGCGGCGCCGCTCGCGAGACCGCCCGGCCGCCAGTTGCCGAAGATCATCGCCGCGAGGCCGATGTAGCCGCGCCCGCCCGTCTGGCCCTCGCGGTAGAGGTTCGACGCGACGAGCACGAGGAACCCGCCGGCCAGCCCAGCCAGCCCCCCGGAGATGAGCACCGCGAGGAACTTGTAGCGGATCACGTTGATGCCCAACGTCTCCGCGGCCTGCGGAGCCTCGCCGCACGACCGCAGCCGCAGGCCGAAGGGGGTCTTCCAGAGCACCCACCACGAGAGCACCAGCAGACCGACGGCGATGATGGTGAGCACGTTGAGGTTCGTCGTCAGGGCGCGCAGGACCGCCGCGAGGTCGGCGACGATCCACCACTGGTCCTTCTCGATGGAGCCCAGCGTGTCGGAGAAGCCCGGGACGCTGATGAACGGCAGCTGCTGCAGCGGCGGCGACTGCGTCGGTCCGCCGCCCGGCAGGTTGGTGAACGTGCGCACCGCGAGGTAGGCACCGGCACCCGCGCCCAGCAGGTTGATCGCGACACCGGAGACGATGTGGTCGACGCCGAAGATCACGGTGGCGACGGCATGGATCGCGCCCCCGATGACGCCGAGCAGCACCGCGCCGAGGATGCCGACCCAGGGCCCGAAGTGGAAGCCGAAGAAGGCCCCACCCCACGTGCCGAGGATCATCATCCCCTCGAGGCCGATGTTGACGACGCCGGCGCGCTCGCTCCAGAGGCCGCCGAGCCCGGCCAGCCCGATGGGCATGGCGAGGCCGACGGCCGCCATGAGCGCTCCGGAGGAGTCGATGTCGTCGGCGCCGGTGACGACGCGCACCGTGGCGAGGACGACGAAGAGGCCGCCGACGAGAGCGAACCAGAACCAGCGGGGGCGCCGCCGGGTGCGCGGCGGGGGGGCCTGGACGCCCGCGTCGAGGGTGAGACCGGCGTCGCTCATGCCGCGGCCCCTTCCTTCTCGGTGGGTGGCCGAGGCGGCCGCCAGCTGGGAGGCGACCCGGCGCTGCTCCATCGCGACCCCGGCGCGTCTCACGATCTCGTAGGCGATGACGACGGAGAGCACGATGACGCCCTGGATGACGAGGACCAGCCGGTCGGACACCCCGGCGTTGATCTGCAGCCCGTTGGCCTGGGCGTCGAGGTAGGCCCACAGGAGCGCCGCGAAGGCGATGCCGATCGGGTTGTTGCGGCCGAGCAGCGCGATGGCGATGCCGGCGAACCCGAGGCCCGACTGGAACGTGTCGCCGTAGGCGTAGTCCTGGCCGAAGAGCAGCGGCATACCGACCAGGCCCGCGGCCGCGCCGGAGATCACCATCGAGGTGAGGACCATCCGCTTGACCTTGACGCCGCTCGCGACCGCCGCGGTCTCGGACCGGCCGGTGGCGCGCAGGTCGAACCCGAACCGGGTCTTGCCGAGCACGAACCAGTAGAGGACGCCGACGACGATGGCCAGCACGACGAGCCCGTAGACCTTGTTGGGGGTGGCGATGATCCCGTCGAGCGAGATGCCCGGCACCCGGGAGGACTCGGGCATCGGCTTGGTGCTGACCGCGTTGCTGCCCTCGACCCGGGCCGCCGCCTTGCTGAGCAGGAACGACACGAGGAAGGTGGCGATGGCGTTGAGCATGATCGTCGAGATGACCTCGCTCACCCCGCGGGTCACCTTGAGCAGCCCGGCGATCCCGGCCCAGAGGCCGCCCGCGGCCATGGCGACGAGCAGGGAGACGACGATGTTGAGCGGGCCGGGCAGCCAGGCCTGTCCGGCGAAGACCGCGGCCGCGAACGCGGCGACGCGGTACTGCCCGTCGACGCCGATGTTGAAGAGGTTCATCCGGAACCCGACGGCCACGGCGATCGCCGACAGGTAGTAGACGGTGCCGGCGTTGACGATCGCGATGATCTGCCGGGGCAGCGGCACCTTGACCAGCTGGCTCCACACGTCGGCCACGGGGTCCTTGGCGACGAAGAGGATCACCGAGGTGACGACGAAGGCGACGACGATGGCCAGCAGGGGCGCCGCCAGCCCCAGCGCGACCCGGCGCGGGTCGACGCGCATCACTGCACCCCCTCGTCGGTCGCGGCACCGGCGCCGGGCCCGGCCCCGGTCATCGCGGCGCCCAGCTCCTCGCGCGTCACGGTGTCGGGGTCGAAGGCGCCGCTGAGGGCGCCGCGCAGGATGACCCGGACGGTGTCGGAGAGACCCACGAGCTCCTCCAGGTCGGCCGAGATGAGCAGGACGGCCAGACCGTCGCGCCGGGCCTGCTTGATGTGGTCCCAGATGGCGGCCTGGGCGCCGACGTCGACCCCGCGGGTGGGGTGCGCGGCCAGCAGCACCTTCGGGTGGTGCGCCATCTCGCGGCCGATGATGAGCTTCTGCTGGTTGCCTCCGGAGAGGGAGGCGGCGGTGACGAGGATCGACGGGGTGCGCACGTCGTACTCCTTGACGATGCGCTCGGTGTCGGCCTTGGCCGCCTTGGCGTCGACGAGGCCTCCGCGGCGCACGTTGGGGTCCTGGGTCTGGTGGCCGAGGATGACGTTCTCCCACAGCGGGGCGTCGAGCAGCATGCCGTGGCGGTGCCGGTCCTCGGGGATGTACCCGACCCCCGCCTCCCGGATCTCCCGGACCTGCCAGTCGGAGATGTCGACGCCGTCCAGCGTGATGACCCCGCTGGACGGGTCGCGCATACCCATGACGACCTCGACCAGCTCGGCCTGGCCGTTGCCCTCGACCCCGGCGATGCCGACCACCTCGCCGGCGTGGATGGTGAGGGAGACGTCGTCGAGGATGCGCCGGTTGCCCCGCGCCCCCTCGACGGTGACGTGCTGGATGTCGAGCACCGTGCGGTCGGTGACGGTCGACTCCTCGGTGCTCGGGGACGGCAGCTCGGAGCCGACCATGAGCTCGGCCAGCTGGCGGGCGTTCACCGTGTGCGGGTCGACGTTGCTGCGCACCGTGGTGCCCCGGCGGATGACGGTGATCTCGTCGGCGACCGACAGCACCTCGTCGAGCTTGTGGGAGATGAAGATGACCGTGAGGCCCTCGGACTTCAGCTCGCGCAGGTTGTCGAACAGCTCGCCGACCTCCTGGGGCACGAGCACCGCGGTGGGCTCGTCGAGGATGAGGATGTGGGCGCCGCGGTAGAGCACCTTGAGGATCTCGACCCGCTGCCGCTGGCCGACCCCGAGGTCGGCGACGAGGTCGTCGGGGTCGACGCCCAGCCCGTAGCTCGCCGAGATCTCGGCGATGGCCCGGCGGGCGTCGTCGCCGATGCCGTGGCAGCTTCTCGGCCCCCAGCACGACGTTCTCGAGCACGGTGAGGTTGTCGGCGAGCATGAAGTGCTGGAACACCATGCCGATGCCGGCGTTGATGGCGTCGGTCGGGCTGCGCAGCGACCGGGTCGTCCCGTCGATGGCGATGGTGCCCTCGTCGGGCTGCTGCACGCCGTAGAGGATCTTCATCAGCGTCGACTTGCCGGCGCCGTTCTCGCCGACGATCGCGTGCACGGTGCCGCGCCTGACCGTGATCTCGATGTCCTTGTTGGCGACGACGCCGGGGAACCGCTTGGTGATGCCGTGCAGCTCGACGGCCGGGACACTCCCCCCGGTCGCCTGGGTCGCCTCGGTCCGGTCCTTGACGGAGTCGATGACGTTCTCCTCGGGTGCTCGACGGGCGTCGGTGTGGTCAACCTATGGCAGGAGGGGGCCCACCCGGCACGGGATGCGTGCGGCTGGGCCCCCTCGGGCGACGTGACGACGCGTCGTCAGCGGCTCACTTGCTCGGGACGGTGATCGTGCCGGCGATGATCTGCGCCTTGTAGTCGTCGAGCTTGGTCTTGATGTCGTCGACCTTGCCGCCGGTCGTCGAGTAGTCGACGCCGCCCGCCTTGAGGTCGAAGACCTTGTTGCCGGCCTTGAAGGTGCCGCTCTTGACCGAGTTGATGAAGTCGTAGACGCCGACGTCGACCTTCTTGATCATCGAGGTGAGGATGACGTCGCGCACGTCGGCCGGGGCCGTCAGGGCCTGGTCGGAGTCGACGCCGATGGCGAGCTTGCCGGCCGCCTTCGCCGCCGTGAAGACGCCACCGCCGGAGCCGCCGGCCGCGTGGTAGACGATGTCCGCCCCGCCCTGGTACATGCCCTCGGCGGCCGCCTTGCCCTTGTCGACCGAGGAGAAGCCGGAGAAGTCCGGGGGCTGGGTGAGGTACTTGACGTCGATGACGATGTTGGGGTTGACCGCCTTGGCGCCGGCCTCGTAGCCCGCCTGGAACTTCTTGATGAGGTCGGTGTTGACGCCGCCGACGAAGCCGATGTGGTTGGCCTTGGACTTCAGGGCCGCGGCCGCACCGACGAGGAAGGAGCCCTGGTTCTCGGCGAAGGTGATCTGGTCGACGTTGGCGCCCGCCGAGTCCGGCGACGCGTCGTCGACGATGGCGAACTTGACGCTCGGGTTGGCCTTGGCGGCCGTGCCGACCGACTTCGCGTAGGCGAAGCCCGACGGCGACGATGTTGGTGTAGCCGGCGTCGATGAGCTGCTGCAGGCGCTCCTGGCGGGCCGACTCGGCCTCGCCGTTGACCGCCGCCGCCTCCTTCGCGCTGACGCCGAGCTCCTTGACGGCCTTGTCGAGACCGGCCGCCGCCGCGTCGTTGAAGGACTGGTCACCGCGCCCGCCCACGTCGTAGGCCATGCCGACCTTGAGGCCGCCCGAGCCGCCGGAGCCGCCCGAGGTCGCCGCACCGCTCCGCCGCCGCCGGTTCCCGTGCCGGTGCTGCTGCTGCCACATGCGGCCAACGCCACGGCGGCGGCCGACAGGCCCGCCGCAAACTTGATCGCCTGACGCAAGGGGGTCTCCTTTGAGGGGCACTGCTCCGAAGGCACTCTGCGGTCGAGAGGCTCTGACCGCAGGGACGGTGGTCCACGCGGTCGAGTAGGAAGATATCGCCGCGCCAGGCCCCTTCCGGCCGGAAGACCGGGCAGGGGCGGCGAACGTTACCGAGTCGGAACGTCGAGCCGGGCCGGGCTGACGCCGCCGGCGTCCAGCACCGCGCCCACCAGCACCTTCGCGCCACAGCCGATCGCCCGCTCGTCGATGACGAGGTCGCCCTGGTGCAGGTCGTAGGTCGGCCCGCCCGGCGTGCGGGTGCCGAGGCGGCCCATGGCCCCGGGCACCTCGGCGAGGTACCACGCGAAGTCCTCGCCGCCGAGGGACTGCACCGTCGTCGTCCGGGCGACCCCGGCCGCCGGGCCCCGTCGCGCAGCGCGTCGACCGACGCGGCGGCGTTGACCACCGGCGGCACGCCCGGGGTGTAGCGCAGCTCCGCCGTGACGGCGTACGGGGCCACCACGGCGTCGACGAGCTCCTGCACGCAGCGGCCCCACCTCCTGCCAGAGGCCGGCGTCGAGCATCCGCAGGGTGCCGCTGGCCGTCCCCGTCGACGGGATGACGTTCGGGGCGCCCCCGGCGTGGACGCTCCCCCACACCAGCGCCGCACCGGCCCGCGGGTCGAGCCGCCGCGAGAGGGCGGCGGGCACGTCGGTGACGACCTTGGCCAGCGCGTAGGTGAGGTCCTGGGTCAGGTGGGGCCGCGAGGTGTGCCCGCCGTGGCCCCTGAGGGTGACCTCGACGCTGTCGGCGGCGGCGGTGATGGGTCCGACGAGGAGGCCGACCTCGCCGACGTCGAGGCCCGGGTCGCAGTGCAGGGCGAAGACCTCGTCGACGCCGTCGAGCCAGCCGCCCTCGATCACCTCGTGGGCGCCTCCGGGGATGACCTCCTCGGCCGGCTGGAAGATGCAGCCGCACGGCGATGCCGCGTCGGCGAGCGCCTGCTGCTGGGTGGCCAGCGCCAGACCCGCGCCGAGCACGACGGTGGTGTGCAGGTCGTGCCCGCAGGCGTGGGCGACGCCCTCGCACGGTCGAGGCCCACGGCAGGCCGGTGCGCTCGGGCGACCGGGAGCGCGTCGAGGTCGGCGCGCAGGGCCACCCGGCGGGTCGGGTCGCGCGGCGCCGAGGTCGGCGATGACCCCGCTGCCGTCGAGCGTCGTGCGGCTCAGCCCGGCCTGCGCGCAGGCGGTCGGCGACCACGCCGGCTGGTGCGGCCTCCAGCCGGGACAGCTCGGGGTGGGCGTGCAGGTCCCGACGCAGCACGACGAGCTCGGGGTCGAGCTCGTCGATGGTGACGTGGAGGACGGGGAGCAGGGGGTCCATGGTGACCTCCCACGTTACCCAACCGCCGCGGCCCGCTCGCCGGGCGCGGCTACGCTCCCGGCATGTCGTCCGCCGGCCCGCGAGGTGCAGCGGCCGGTGGTCGTCGTGGGCGACGTGGGGCTCGACGTGCTCGTCCGCCCCGACGGCCCGGTCGCCCGCGGTGACGACACCCCGAGCCGTACGCGTCTGGTGCCCGGTGGCGCGGGCGGCAACACCGCCGCCTGGCTGGCCGCGTCCGGCATACCGGTCGCCCTCGTCAGCCGCGTCGGCGACGACGACGCGGCCCGGGCCGCGCGCCGCCCGCTGGAGGCCGCCGGCGTCGTCTGCCGGTTCGTCACCGACCCCGAGCTCAGCACCTGCGTCGTCGTGGTCGTGGTCGAGCCCGACGGGCGCACGATGCTCCCCGACCGGGGCGCCAACGCCGCCCTGTCGCCGGCCGACCTCGACCTCGACGGTGCGGCCCGGGCCGCGGCGGAGGCCGGCGGTCTCGACCCGGACGCCCGCCCGCACCTGCACCTGAGCGGCTTCGTCCTGCTCGACGCGCGCTCGCGGCCGGCCGGCCTCGCCGCCCTCGACGAGGCCCGGCGGTCGGGGTGGACGACGTCGGTCGACCCCCAGGCGGCCAGCCACCTCGACACGGTCGGCGCCGACACCTTCCTGGCCTGGGTGCGCGGGGTCGACCTGCTCCTGCCCAACGCTCCCGAGGCCGCGGCGCTGGGCGGTGACCTGCCGATGCTGGACGCGGCCCGGGAGGTGGCCGTCTCCGCGGGCGCGCAGGGGGCGCGCTGGCTCAGCTCCACGCATACCTGGGCGGTCGCGGCTCCGGCCGTCTCCGGCGGGGACGCCACGGGGTGCGGCGACGCGTTCGACGCGGGGGTCCTGGCCGCGTGGACGGCCGGCGCCGAGCCGCAGGAGTGCCTCGAGCGCGGGGTCGCGCTCGGCAGCGCCGCCGCGGGTCGGGAGGGCGCGCGGCCCTGACGCTAGAAGGCGTCGCGGGGCACGTAGGTGCCCCAGACCTCACGCAGCGCGTGGGCGACCTCGCCCCCGGTGGCCCGCAGACGCAGCGCCTCCTTCATCGGGTAGAGGACGTTGTCGGTGCCGGCCGCTGCGGTCTTGAGCGCGGTCAGCGCCGCCGTGACCGCCTCGTTGTCGCGCTCGGCCCGCAGGGTCGCGAGCCGGGCCACCTGCTCCTGCTCGATGAGGGGGTTGACCCGCAGCGGCTCGTAGGGCTCCTCGGTGTCGACCGTGAAGCGGTTGAGCCCGACGACCGTGCGCTCCTTGTTGTCGATCTCGAGCGCGATCCGGTAGGCGCTGCGCTCGATCTCGCTCTTCTGGAAGCCCTGCTCGATGGCGGCGACCGCACCCCCCTTGTCCTCGACCGACTGCATCAGCTCGAGGACGGCGCGCTCCATGTCGTCGGTCATCGACTCCATCGCGTAGGAGCCGGCGAACGGGTCGACGGTCTTGGTCACGTCGGTCTCGTAGGCGATGACCTGCTGGGTGCGCAGGGCCAGGCGCGCGGCCTTCTGGGTGGGCAGGGCGATGGCCTCGTCGTAGCTGTTGGTGTGCAGGCTCTGCGTGCCGCCGAGCACCGCGCCGAGCCCCTGGAGGGCGACCCGGACGAGGTTGACCTCCGGCTGCTGCGCGGTGAGCTGCACGCCGGCGGTCTGGGTGTGGAACCGCAGCATCTGCGACTTCGGGTTCTTCGCGCCGAACTCGTCGCGCATGATCCGGGCCCAGATCCGACGGGCCGCCCGGAACTTCGCGATCTCCTCCAGCAGCGTGGTGCGGGCGACGAAGAAGAAGGACAGGCGGGGCGCGAACTCGTCGACGTCGAGCCCGGCCGCCTGCGCGGCCTCGACGTACGCCTTGGCGTTGGCGAGGGTGAACGCGACCTCCTGCACGGGCGTCGCCCCCGCCTCGGCCATGTGGTAGCCGGAGATGGAGATCGTGTTCCAGCGCGGGATCTCGTTCTGGCAGTAGGCGAAGACGTCGGAGACGAGGCGCAGCGACTCCTGCGGCGGGTAGATGTAGGTGCCGCGCGCGATGTACTCCTTGAGCACGTCGTTCTGGATCGTGCCGGTCAGCCGGTCGGCGGAGATGCCCTGCTCCTCGGCGACCAGCTGGTAGAGCAGCAGCAGGACGGCGCCGGGGGCGTTGATCGTCATCGACGTCGACAGGTCGCCCAGCGGCAGCCCGTCGAAGAGGACCCGCATGTCGTCGACGGAGTCGATGGCCACCCCGACCTTGCCGACCTCGCCGTGCGCGATGGCCTCGTCGCTGTCGTAGCCCATCTGGGTGGGCAGGTCGAAGGCGACGCTCAGGCCGCCGGTGCCCGCGGCGACCAGCTGGTGGTAGCGCTCGTTGGACTCCTTCGCGGTGCCGAACCCGGCGTACTGGCGCATCGTCCACGGCCGCCCGGTGTACATCGACGGGTAGACGCCGCGGGTGAACGGGTACGCCCCGGGCTCGCCGAGCTGCGTCGCCGGGTCGAACCCCGCCAGGTCCTCGGCGTCGTAGGTCCCGCGCAGAGGCAGGTCGGACTCGGAGCGCGCGCCGTCGGACATGCTGCGGATGCTACTCAGGGCCGTCGGCCCGGGTCCGGGCCGGGTCGACTGGCCCGAGCCACGGCATACCGGACTTCGGGTGATACGGGCGGTTCGGGCCAGTCGAAAGGGACCTGTGGACAACGACCGAGGCTGAGAACGCGGCCGGACCAGAGTGGGTCGATGGACGACGTCGAGGCTGCGCTGCACCGGCTGGGTGGCGTCGCCCGCCGCCGCCAGCTGGTGCGCGCCGTCTCCCGGCGCCGGCTGAGACGGGCCGTTCGTGAGGGCCGCATCGTGCGCACGGGCCACGGACGGTATGCCTTGCCGCTCACCGACGCGACGCGGGTCGCCGCGTCGCGCCTGACCGGGGTGGCGTCCCACAGCTCCGCTGCTCTTCACTGGGGCTGGGCGGTCAAGACGGTGCCCACCCACCCCCACGTCACGGTGCCCAGGCACCGCAAGCTGGCGGCCGAGCGGCGTACCGCGGTCACAGCCCACTGGCGCGACCTGGGTGCTGACGAGGTCGTGCGACGGCTGGGTCACGAGCCCGGTCCGCACCGTCATCGACTGCTGTCTGGACCTGCCCTTCGACGAGGCGCTCGCCGTCTTCGACTCGTCGTGGCGCGACGGACTGAAGCCGCGCGAGGTGCAGCTCGCCGCGCTGGCCCTCCCCCGACGCAGCCGCGACCGGGTGCTGGCCGTCGCCCGCGCCGCCGACGCCCGATCGGCCAACCCCTTCGAGTCGGTGCTGCGGGCCATCGCGCTAGAGGTCCGTGGGCTGCGGCTCCAACCTCAGTTCGAGGTGCGGGGCCCGGGCTTCTACGCCCGCGTCGACCTCGCCGACGAGCTGCTGCGTCTGGTCGTCGAGGCGGAGAGCTGGACGTTCCACAGCGGGCGGAAGGCGTTCGACCGCGACTGCCGGCGCTACAACGCCCTCGTCGTGGACCGGTGGCGGGTCGTCCGCTTCACCTGGGAGCAGGTCATGTTCGACCCGGAGTACGTGAAGGCCGTCCTTCAGTCCCTGGTCGACCAGCCGGCCCGGGCCCGGTCGACTGGCCGCAGGGCCGACAAACCGGTCAAGACGGCCTGATCCCGGGTTCGCGCCAGTCGAAAGGGTCCGGCGTCAGGCGCGGCGGCGCTGCTCCCAGCGGCGGCCGACCGCCTCCATCTCCTCGGTGAGGAACTCGAGGAACTCCACCGACAGGGCCAGCCGCGCCCCCGCGGCCGTCGACGCGCCGCCGACCGCGGCCACCCCGGACCCGATCGCGGCCAGGATCGGCAGGTAGACCAGCCGGCTGTTGATCATCGCGTCGTGCCAGGCGTCGTCGCGCACGACGTAGACGTCGCGGCGGGTGCCGGCCTCCCGCTCCCGGTGCAGGAGGTGCACCCGCGCGAGGTAGGTCACCGCGCTCGACACCGAGGCCGGGCTGACGTCCAGCGCGGCCGCCAGCTCGGACGACGTCATCCGCCCGTCGTCGTCGGCGAGCAGGGCCGCGAACGCCCGGGACGGCAGCCGCGGCATACCGGCGTCGGTGAGGGCCGAGCCCAGGCGCTCGACGAAGTCCCGCACCTCAGTCACAGGACCCAGCATATACATTCAGAATCTTCTGAAGGAAGCGTACGATCAGCCCCATGAGCGCCATCCTCGTCCGGGGCCTGCGCAAGTCCTTCGGCCCCGCCCTCGCCCTCGACGGCCTCGACCTCGAGGTCGGCCAGGGACAGGTCCACGGCTTCCTCGGCCCCAACGGCTCCGGCAAGTCGACGACCATCCGCATCCTGCTCGGCCTGGTGCGCGCCGACTCCGGCGAGGCCACCCTCCTCGGGGGTGACCCGTGGCGGGACGCGCCCGACCTGCACCGCCGCCTCGCCTACGTCCCGGGCGACGTGACCCTCTGGCCCAACCTCACCGGCGGCGAGGTGATCGACCTCCTCATCCGTCTGCGCGGCGGCACCTCCGCCGCCAGGCGCGACCAGCTGGTCGACCGGTTCGAGCTCGACCCCACCAAGAAGGGACGGGCCTACTCCAAGGGCAACCGGCAGAAGGTCGCCCTCGTCGCCGCGCTCGCGTCCGACGTCGAGCTGCTCCTGCTCGACGAGCCCACGTCCGGGCTGGACCCGCTCATGGAGGCGGTGTTCCGCGACGCGGTCCAGGACGCCCGCCGCGAGGGCCGCACCGTCCTGCTCTCGAGCCACATCCTCAGCGAGGTCGAGGCCCTGGCCGACCACGTGAGCATCATCCGCGCCGGCCGCACCGTCGAGACCGGCGCGCTGGCCGACATGCGACACCTCAGCCGCACGACGGTCGACGTCACCCTCGCCACCGCACCGGATCCGGCTCTCCTGCAAGGGATCGAGGGCGTCGTCGACCTCGTCGCCCTCGGCTCCCGGCTGACCTTCGCGGTCGACACCGCCCGGGTCGGCGACGTGCTGTCGCGCCTGCAGGGCCTCGGCATCCAGTCGCTCACCTGCCAGCCCCCGACGCTCGAGCAGGTGTTCATGAAGGAGTACCGGACCGCATGACCCCGTATGCCGGTACCCGCCCCCTCCTCGCCCTGGCCCTGCGCCGCGACCGGCTGGTCGATCCCGCTGAGCGTCCTGGGCCTGGTCGCGCTCGCCGGAGGGTCGGCCAAGAGCACGGTCGACCTCTACCAGGGCCAGGACGCCGTCGACGCCGCCCGGGCCCTGCTCGCCAGCCCCGCGATCGTCGGGATGTACGGCCCCGTCGCCAACCCCGACAACCCCGACTCGTTCGCGGTCTTCAAGACCCTGCTGCTCGGCGCCGTCGGCGTCGCGGTGCTGGCGATCGTGCTCGTGCGCCGGCACACCCGCACCGAGGAGGAGGCCGGGCGCACGGAGCTCGTCGGGGGCCGGGGCCGTGGGCCGCCGCGCTCCCCTCACCGCTGCCGTCCTGCTCACCGCGGCCACGGTCGTCCTCACCAGCGCGCTCGCCGCGGCCAGCCTGGTCGCGGCCGGGCTGGGGGTGCGCGGGTCGATGGCCTTCGGGCTGGCCTGGGGCGGTGTGGGACTCGTCTTCACCGGGGTCACCGCCGTCGCCGCGCAGCTGACGAGCACGACCCGCGGCTGCGGGGCCTGGGCGTTCGGCGCGCTGGGCCTCGCCTACCTCGTGCGGGCGGTCGGCGACACCGCCGGCAACGGGGTGCTGACGTGGCTCTCACCCCTGGGCTGGGCCGAGCGGCTCGAGCCGTTCGGCGCCGACCGCTTCGTCGTCGTGGTCGTCCCGCTGGTGGCGTCCGTCGCGCTCGTCGCCCTCGCCTTCGCGCTGCGGGCCCGCCGCGACCTCGGCTCGGGGCTGCTGCCCAGCCGGCCCGGACCGGCCGGCGCGGCACCGTCGCTGCGCTCGCCGTATGCGCTCGCGTGGCGGTTGCAGCGCGCCGGCCTGGGGGGCTGGCTCGTCGCCTACGCCGTGGTGGGGGTGGTGCTCGGCGGCGTCGCCGGCAGCGTGGCCACCCTCGCGTCGAGCGCCCAGATGCAGGACCTGCTGCGCCGGCTCGGGGGCGACGCCGGCTCCCTGACCGACACCTTCGTGTCGACCGAGGTGCAGTTCCTCGCGGTGGGCGCCGCGGCGTACGGGATCTCGGCCGCCCTGCGGCTGCGGGGCGAGGAGAC
Organism: uncultured Actinomycetota bacterium; assembly: GCA_963752705.1. Taxonomy (GTDB): domain Bacteria; phylum Actinomycetota; class Actinomycetes; order Actinomycetales; family Dermatophilaceae; genus Lapillicoccus. Next base: position 626,292 of record CAVVZM010000003.1, on the reverse strand, counting down.
CGACCAGCACACCGAGCAGGTCCTGGCCACCCGCACGCGTCGTCTCGAGGTGCTCGCGAGCCACGGCGTCGTCGCGCTCGCCGGCAGCGCGGGACTCATGGTGCTGCTCGGGATCGCCCTCTCGATCGGCACGGCCACGCTCTACGGCGGGTTCGGGGCCGCGTTGGGCCACCTGCTGCCGAGCGTGCTGGCGACGGTCCCGCCGGTCTGGGTATGCGTCGGGCTCGCCCTGGCGGTGTTCGGCTCCGCGCCCCGCATCGTCTACGTGGCGTGGGCCCTGCTCACTCTGTTCGTCGTCGTCGGCGAGTTCGGGCCGTTGTTCGACCTCCCCCGACCGGTGGTCGACGTCTCCCCCTTCGTGCACGCGGTCGTGCTCCCGGGGTCGGGGGTCGTGGCCGCGCCGATGGTCGTGCTGCTGGCGATCGGCCTCGCCCTCGTCGCCGGGGCCGGCGTCGCGTTCCGCCGCCGCGACATCGGCTGAGCGTGAGCGTCTCTACGTGAGGTCGGCGCGGCCGGACTCCTTGAGTCGGTCGACGACCGCCTTGACGTCCTGCGCCCGGTCGCGGCTGACGACGAGCAGCGCGTCGGGGGTGTCGATGACGACGACGTCCTGCAGCCCGACGACCGCCACGGTGCGGCCGCTGCGGGCCGCCACCAGACCCGTCGACCCGATGCCGAGGACGTCCGCCGGGTCACCGATGACGGTGAGGTCCCCCGACCGCGAGGCGGGGTCGACCAGGGAGGCCAGCGACGCGAAGTCGCCGACGTCGTCCCACGAGAAGGTCGCGGGCACGACGGCGACGAGACCGTCGGCCGCGGCCGGCTCGGCGATCGCGTGGTCGATGGCGATCTTCTCCAGGTCGCCCCAGGCGTGCTCGAGCCGGGAGGGGTCGGCGGCGATCTCGCGCAGTCCCGCGGCCAGCTCCGGGTGGTAGCGCGCGAGGGTGTCGAGGAGGACGGACGCCTTCGCGACGAACATCCCCGCGTTCCACCAGTAGCCGCCCTTGGCGAGGTACTGGCGGGCGGTCGACTCGTCCGGCTTCTCGACGAACGACGCCACTGCCCGGGCGCGCTGCGCACCCGGCACCCCGAGCGGGCGGCCCTCGCGGATGTAGCCGAAGGCGGTCGACGGGGCGGTGGGCGTGATGCCGATGGTGACGATGCGCCCCGCCCGCGCCACGGCCACGGCCTCGGTGACCGCCTCCCGGAACTCGTCGAGGTGCCGGATGACGTGGTCGGCGGCGAACGACCCCACTACCGCGTCGGGGTCGCGCCGCTCGACGATCGCCGCCGCCAGGCCGATGGCCGGCATGGAGTCGCGCGGGCTGGGCTCCGCCACGACGTCGGCGGGGTCGAGGTCGGGCAGCTGGGCCCGCACCGCCTCGGCGTGCAGCTGCGCCCGTGACGACGACGACCCGGCCGCCACTGAGCGGCGCCAGCCGGTCCCACGTGCCCTCGAGCAGGGTGCGTCCGGTGCCGGTGAGGTCGTGGAGGAACTTGGGCGAGGAGCGCCGGGACAGCGGCCAGAGCCGGGTCCCGGCCCCACCGGCGGGGATGACGGCCCAGAAGCCGTCGATGGGCGGCGGCGTCGCGTCGGTCATGGAGGGGAAGGGTAGCGACCGGGCCCGCCGGCAAACGAGACGAAGGGCACACCCGTACGGCCGCCTGAGGGGTCGGTGGCGCCGCGGCCCCGCAGTAGATTCTGGAGGTGGCCACCTCCACCCTCTCGCCGTCATCGCTGTCGGCCCGCCGCACGACCATCGCCATGAAGCTCGTCATGGCGGTGACCGGCGCGTTCTTCGTCTTCTACGTGATCGCCCACATGTACGGCAACCTCAAGGCGTTCGCCGGCGCGCAGGCGTTCAACGACTACTCCCACCACCTCCGCGTGCTGGGCGACCCGATCCTCCCCGACGGCGGCTTCCTCTGGATCATGCGGCTGCTGCTCATCGGCGCGCTCGTGGCCCACGTCTACTCGGCGTTCTACCTCTGGAGCCGCGCTCAGGGCGCCCGCACCACCAAGTACGCCGTGAAGAAGGCCGCCGCGACCACCCTCTCCGCGCGCTTCATGCGCTGGGGCGGGGTGACGCTGCTGCTGTTCCTCGTCTTCCACCTGCTGCAGTTCACGACGAACACCATCCGCGTGAACGGCGACTTCGACAACCCGTTCCAGCGGCTCGTCGCCGGCTTCCAGGTCTGGTGGGTCGTCGTCATCTACCTGCTCGCCCTGGGCGCGCTGGCCATGCACCTGCGCCACGGGGTGTGGAGTGCGAGCCAGACCCTCGGGTGGACCAACTCGGCGCGGTCGCGGGTGCTCGCCAACCGCATCGGCATCACCATCGCCGCGGTCGTGTCGATCGGCTTCGCGCTGGTCCCTCTGTCCGTCCTCTTCGGCATCGTCAAGTAGGAAGCCCGTCACCATGACCGACGACCACACCTCCGTCGAGGCGACCGCCGACACCGAGAAGCCGGCCAACGCGACCCTGCCCGACATCGGGACCGCCACCGGGCTCTACCGCACGGGTGAGCCGCTCGTCGACACCCGGGCTCCGAGCGGCGCCATCGAGGACCGCTGGAACAAGCGCAAGTTCGAGGCCAAGCTCGTCAACCCGGCCAACCGGCGCAAGCTGAGCGTCATCATCGTCGGCACCGGTCTGGCCGGCGCCTCCGCCGGAGCCACCCTGGCCGAGGCCGGCTACCAGGTCACCTCGTTCTGCTACCAGGACTCCCCCCGCCGGGCCCACTCGATCGCGGCCCAGGGCGGCATCAACGCGGCCAAGAACTACAAGGCCGACGGCGACTCGGTCTACCGGCTGTTCTACGACACCGTGAAGGGCGGCGACTTCCGCTCGCGGGAGTCCAACGTCTACCGGCTGGCCGAGGTCAGCGCCAACATCATCGACCAGTGCGTCGCCCAGGGCGTGCCCTTCGCCCGCGAGTACGGCGGCCTGCTCGACAACCGCTCGTTCGGCGGGGTGCAGGTCTCCCGCACCTTCTACGCGCGGGGCCAGACGGGGCAGCAGCTGCTCATCGGCGCGTACCAGGCCCTGGAGCGTCAGATCGCCGCGGGCGCCCTGCAGATGCATACCCGGCACGAGATGCTCGACCTCGTCGTCGTCGACGGCCGGGCGCGTGGCGTCGTCGTCCGCGACATGGTCACCGGTGAGATCGAGACCCACCTCGCCGACGCGGTCGTCCTGGCCAGCGGCGGCTACGGCAACGTCTTCTTCCTCTCCACCAACGCCATGGGCTGCAACGTCTCGGCCACCTGGCGGGCGCACAAGAAGGGCGCCTACTTCGGCAACCCCTGCTTCACGCAGATCCACCCCACCTGCATCCCCGTCGCCGGCGAGCACCAGAGCAAGCTGACCCTGATGAGCGAGTCGCTGCGCAACGACGGCCGCATCTGGGTGCCGAAGAACCGCGACGACTGCGAGAAGGACCCGCGCGACATCCCCGAGGAGGACCGCGACTACTACCTGGAGCGGATCTACCCCTCGTTCGGCAACCTCGTGCCCCGCGACATCGCCTCGCGGCAGGCCAAGAACGTCTGCGACGAGGGGCGTGGCGTGGGCCCGCAGGTCGGCGACTTCCGCCGGGGCGTCTACCTCGACTTCACCGACGCGCTGAAGCGGATGAGCCAGGAGGCCGTCGCCGAGAAGTACGGCAACCTCCTCGACATGTATGCGCAGATCACCGGGGAGAACCCCTACGAGGTCCCGATGCGGATCTACCCGGCCGTGCACTACACGATGGGCGGGCTCTGGGTCGACTACGACCTGCAGTCGACGATCCCCGGCCTGTTCGTCACCGGCGAGGCCAACTTCTCCGACCACGGCGCCAACCGGCTGGGCGCCTCGGCGCTCATGCAGGGCCTGGCCGACGGCTACTTCGTCCTGCCCAACACGATCCGCGAGTACCTCGCCCAGGGGCCCTATCCCGTGGTCGCCCCCGACGCACCCGAGGTCGTCGCGGCCCAGGAGGCGGTCACGCGCCAGATCGACACGCTGCTGTCGATCAACGGCGAGCGCACCGTCGACTCGTTCCACCGCGAGCTCGGCCAGATCATGTGGGAGTACTGCGGCATGGAGCGGTCCGAGGAGGGCCTGCCCAAGGCCGTCGACCTCATCCGCGGCCTGCGCGACGAGTTCTGGCGCAACGTGCGCGTCCTCGGTACGGGTGACGAGCTCAACCAGAGCCTCGAGAAGGCCGGGCGCGTCGCCGACTTCCTCGAGCTCGGCGAGCTGATGTGCATCGACGCCCTGCACCGGCGCGAGTCGTGCGGCGGTCACTTCCGCCAGGAGAGCCAGACCGAGGACGGCGAGGCCCTGCGCAACGACGACGAGTATGCGTACGTCGCGGCGTGGGAGTACGGCCAGGACAGCAGCGGCGAGGCCCGGCTCACGCCGGTGCTCCACAAGGAGAACCTCTCGTACGAGTACGTCGAGCTGAAGCAACGGAGCTACAAGTGAAGGTCACCGTCAGGATCTGGCGCCAGAAGAACGCCGAGGCGGACGGCGGGCTGGTCACCTACGAGGTGCCCGACATCTCGCCCGACATGTCGTTCCTCGAGATGCTCGACGTCCTCAACGAGCGGCTCATGCTCGCCGGTGACGAGCCGGTGGCGTTCGACAGCGACTGCCGCGAGGGCATCTGCGGCATGTGCGGGCTGATGATCAACGGCAGCGCGCACGGTCCGCTGCGGACGACGACCTGCCAGCTGCACATGCGCTCGTTCGAGGACGGCGAGACGATCACCATCGAGCCGTGGCGCGCCGACGCGTTCCCGGTGCTCAAGGACCTCGTCGTCGACCGCTCCGCCTTCGACCGGATCATCCAGGCGGGCGGGTTCGTCTCGGTCAACACCGGTGCGGCCCCCGACGCGCAGGCCGTGCTCATCCCGAAGGAGAACGTCGACAAGGCGTTCTCGTCCGCGGCGTGCATCGGCTGCGGCGCGTGCGTTGCGGCCTGTCCCAACGCCTCCGGGATGCTCTTCATGGGCGCCAAGGTCAACCACCTCGGCCTGCTCCCCCAGGGTCAGCCCGAGCGCGAGGCCCGCGTCGTGTCGATGGTCAACCAGCACGACGCCGAGGGCTTCGGCGGCTGCACGAACATCGGCGAGTGCGCGGCCGCGTGCCCCAAGGAGATCCCGATGGACGTCATCTCCTGGCTCAACAAGGACCTGCGGACGGCGATCCGCCACCACCGCTGACCCGACCGGGGCCGCCTACCCCTTCGGTCGGCGGCCGATCTTCGACCCCAGCCAGGTCAGCGGGTCGTACTTCCGGTCGACGACGCGCTCCTTCATGGGGATGATCGCGTTGTCGGTGATCTTGATGTGCTCCGGGCAGACGTCGGTGCAGCACTTGGTGATGTTGCACATCCCCAGGCCCTGGGTGTCGCGGGCGAAGCTCGCCCGGTCGTCGCGCGCGTCCAGCGGGTGCATGTCGAGCTCGGCCGCCCGGATGAAGAACCGCGGTCCCGCGAACGCTTCCTTGTTGTTCTCGTGGTCGCGCGAGACGTGGCAGGTGTTCTGGCAGAGGAAGCACTCGATGCACTTGCGGAACTCCTGCGAGCGCTCCACGTCGACCTGCTGCATCCGGTACTCCCCCGGCGCCACGCCCACCGGTGGCGCGAACGCCGGGATCTGCCGGGCCTTGTCGTAGTTGTAGGTCACGTCGGCGACCAGGTCCTTGGTCACCGGGAACCCGCGCAGCGGCGTGACGGTGATCGTCTCGTCCTCGGCGTAGGTCGACATCCGGGTCATGCACATCAGCCGCGGTCGGCCGTTGACCTCGGCGCTGCACGAGCCGCACTTGCCCGCCTTGCAGTTCCAGCGCACCGCCAGGTCGCCGGCCTGGGTCGCCTGGAGCCGGTGGATGATGTCGAGCACGACCTCGCCCTCGTTGACCTCGACCGTGAAGTCCCGCAGCTCGCCGCCGGACTCGTCACCGCGCCACACCCGGAACCTCGCGTCGTAGCTCATCGGGACTCCTCTGTCGGCACGCCGGCCAGCTCCTGCTCGGTGAGGTACTTCTTCAGCTCGTCGCGCTTGAACAGGGCGATGAGGTCCTCGCGCATGGGCGGCACGAGCTCCTCCTCCACCTTGACCGGGCCGTCTCCGGTGCCCGAGCAGACGAGCAGCTTCTGGCGCCACGACGGGTCCATCGCCGGGTAGTCGTCCCGGGTGTGCCCGCCACGACTCTCCTGCCGGATCAACGCGGCCCGCGCCACGCACTCGCTGACGAGCAGCATGTTGCGCAGGTCGAGCGCGAGGTGCCATCCCGGGTTGAACCGGCGGTCCCCCTCGACGCTCAGGTGCTGCGCCCGCTCCTTGAGCTCGTCGATCTTGGCCAGCGCCTCGGTCATCTCGGCCTCCTTGCGGATGATGCCGACGAGGTCGTTCATCGTCTGCTGCAGCTCATGGTGGAGCGTGTAGGGGTTCTCGCCCCCCTCGAGCTCGAACGGCCGCAGCGCGTCGGCGGCCGCGGCGTCGACGACCTCCTGCCCCACGGTGGGCCGGGTCTCGCCCAGACCGGAGACGTAGGCCGCGGCGCCGAGGCCCGCGCGGTTGCCGAAGACCAGCAGGTCGGACAGGGAGTTGCCGCCGAGCCGGTTGGACCCGTGCATGCCGCCGGAGACCTCACCGGCCGCGAACAGCCCCGGCACCCGGGCGGCCGCGCCGGTGTCGGGCACGACCTCCACCCCACCCATGACGTAGTGGCAGGTCGGACCGACCTCCATGGGCTCCGCGGTGATGTCGACGTCGGCCAGCTCCTTGAACTGGTGGTGCATCGAGGGCAGCCGCTTCATGATCTCGGCCGCAGGCCGCCGGGACGCGATGTCGAGGAAGACGCCGCCGTGCGGGGAGCCGCGGCCGGCCTTGACCTCGGAGTTGATGGCCCGGGCCACCTCGTCACGAGGCAGCAGCTCGGGCGGGCGCTTGTTGTTGTCGGCGTCGGTGTACCAGCGGTCGCCCTCCTCCTCCGTCTCCGCATACTGGCCGCGGAAGACCTCGGGCACGTAGTCGAACATGAACCGCTTGCCCTCGGAGTTCTTCAGGACCCCGCCGTCGCCGCGCACCGACTCGGTGACGAGGATCCCCTTGACCGAGGGCGGCCAGACCATGCCCGTGGGGTGGAACTGGACGAACTCCATGTTGATGAGCGTCGACCCGGCGCGCAGCGCGAGCGCGTGGCCGTCACCGGTGTACTCCCACGAGTTGGAGGTCACCTTGAACGACTTGCCGATGCCGCCGGTCGCCAGCACCACGGCGGGAGCAGTGAACCGGACGAACCGGCCCGACTCGCGCCAGTAGCCGAACGCCCCCGCCACGGCGCCGGACTCGTCGCACAGCAGCTCGGTGACGGTGCACTCGGCGAAGACCTTGAGCCGCGCCTCGTAGTCGCCGGTCTCGCGCTGGTCGTCCTGCTGCAGCGAGACGATCTTCTGCTGCATGGTGCGGATCAGCTCGAGGCCGGTGCGGTCGCCGACGTGGGCGAGCCGGGGGTACTCGTGGCCACCGAAGTTGCGCTGGCTGATCCGCCCGTCGGGCGTCCGGTCGAAGAGCGCGCCGTAGGTCTCGAGCTCCCAGACCCGGTCGGGGGCCTCCTTGGCGTGCAGCTCGGCCATCCGCCACGAGTTGAGGAACTTGCCCCCGCGCATCGTGTCGCGGAAGTGCACCTGCCAGCTGTCGTTGCTGTTGACGTTGCCCATGCTCGCGGCGATGCCGCCCTCGGCCATGACGGTGTGCGCCTTGCCGAAGAGGGACTTGCAGATCACCGCCGTGCGCATCCCGGCCTCGCGGGCGGCGATCGCGGCGCGCAGGCCGGCGCCTCCGGCCCCGATGACGAGGACGTCGTAGTCGAAGTGCTCGATCTGCGTGGTGTCGGCCGCCATCAGTTCACCAGTCTCAGGTCGCTCAGGTACCCCGCCGAGACGAGGCCGATGTAGGCGTCGGTCACGACGAGGCTCGCCAGCGTGGTCCACGCCAGCTGCATGTGCCGGGCGTTCAGCCTGGACACCTGGGTCCAGAGCCGGTAGCGCACCGGATGCGCGGAGAAGTGCTTGAGCCGGCCCCCGATGAGGTGGCGGCAGGAGTGGCAGGAGGCGGTGTAGGCCCACAGGAGAACGACGTTGGCCACCATGACGAGCGTGCCGAGCCCGATGCCGAACCCGCCGTCGCGGCCGTGGAACGCCTTGAGCGCGTCGAAGGTGTTCACCAGCGAGACGACGATCGCCGCGTAGAAGAAGTAGCGGTGGATGTTCTGCATGACCAGCGGGAACCGCGTCTCACCGGTGTACTTCGCGTGCGGCTCGGCCACCGCGCAGGCCGGCGGCGAGAGCCAGAACGCCCGGTAGTAGGCCTTGCGGTAGTAGTAGCAGGTCAGCCGGAAGCCCAGCAGGAACGGCAGCACGAGCAGGGCGAAGGGCACGAACGGCGGGAACTCCCCGAACCAGGTGCCGAAGTCGCGGGCCGCCGGTATGCACGAGGCGGAGACGCACGGGGACGAGAACGGCGAGAGGTAGTGGTACTCCTCCACGAAGTAGGCCCGCTGCGAGGCCGTGCGCACCAGCGCATACAGGAGCCACAGGGTCAGCAGCGTGAAGGTCAGCGCCGGCTCGAACCACCAGCGGTCGGTGCGCAGCGTGCGCGCGGCGATGCGCGCCCGACCGGGCGCACCCACGCCCTCAGGGGACCCCGTCGCCCGTGGGTCGAGATCCGCCTGTGTCATCGATCCGCCTGTGTCATCGTCGACTCCTCTGAGGGCTGGCGCCGCGTCGGAGTCTAGCCCCGGGTCTTCTCACGGCGTTTGCCGAGAACGATGTCGTACGCTGCCCCGGTCATGTCGACGACGCGCCCGATGACCCGTCCCTGGGGACCGGTCTCAGCCCTTCGCGCACCCGTCGTGACCACTCTCGCCGGCCTGGCCCTGGTCCTCGGCTCGTCGACGTCCGCGCGCGCACTGCCCTCCGACACGACCCCCGCACCGGCACCGGCTCCGACGACGAGCTGCCCCCCGGGTCAGGGGCCGACCCTCGTCACCCAGCCCCCGACGCCGGGCAAGACCCCCAAGCCCAACCCGTCGGCGAGCGCGCTCCCGGACGGGAGCACGGTGCAGTCGACATGCGTGGTCGTGCCGCCGACCCCCTTCCCCGCCCCCGTGGTCGCACCGGACCACACGGTCGGAGGGGCGAAGCTCGCCGCCGCCGGGGTCATCGTCGACAAGCCGGCGTCGGTGCCCGACCCCCCGGTGGTGACCGACACCTCCTACGTCATCGCCGACATGGACAGTGGCGCCGTCATCGCCGCGAAGAACCCTCACGCCTGGCTCCCTCCGGCAAGCACGCTGAAGACGCTCACCTCGCTGGTCGTCCTGCCGGCGCTCGACCCGACCTCGAAGGTCACCGCCACGGACTCCGAGGTCACCGCCGACGGCACCCGGGTGGGCATGGTCTCCGGCGCCACCTACTCGGTCACCGACCTGTTCCACGGGCTGGTGCTCATGAGTGGCAACGACACGGCGTATGCGCTCGCCGACGCCTACGGGGGCCGGGACAAGACCATCGCCGCCATGAACGCCACGGCCGCGCGGCTGGGGGCGTGGGACACCATCGCCGTCGACCCGTCGGGTCTGGACGCCGACCAGCAACGGTCCAGCGCCTACGACCTCGCGCTGTTCGGGCGGGCCGTGATGAAGCTGCCCGCCTACCGCAGCTACGCGGTCACCAAGGACTACACGTTCCCGGGCGGCACGGACCGCAACGGCAAGACCTATGCGCCCTTCGCCATCCAGAACCACAACACGCTCCTCGACAAGTACCCGGGCACCATCGGGATCAAGAACGGCTACACGACCGGGGCCCGGCACACCTTCATCGGCGCGGCGACGCGGGGCGGGCGGACGTTCCTCGTGACGCAGATGGGCGGCACGGTGGTCCCGAGCTGGCAGCCGAGCGCGGCCCTGCTCGACTGGGCGTTCGCCAACGCGAACGCCGTGACCCCCATAGGCCGGCTCGTCGACGGCGCCCCCAAGCCCCCGGAGCTGGGCGGCACTCCCGCTCCCACCACCGCCGGCACCCCGTCGCCCTCCGCGGCGCCCGAGGAGCCGCTCCCGACGGGGTCGACGTCCAACACCGTGCCCGCCCTCGCCGCCGCCCGGTCGGGTGACGGTGCAGGTGGCAACCCCGGCCCGCAGCTGATCTCCTCAGCCCGCGACGCCGCGCGCAGCCCGGTCACCTACGTGGTGCTGGCCGTCCTCGTCCTGGCGGGCCTGGTGCTGCGGCGGGCGCGGGTCCGTCGCAGTCGTTGACCTCGGTCGGTCGTCCCGGCTGCCTGCCGCTGCTCAGCGGCGGCGGCGGCGCAGTGCGCTGACGACCGGAAGCGCGCTGAGGACGGCGCCGGCTCCGAGGACGACGCCCGCGGCCAGGGACGCGCGGTCGCGCTGCCGGGACGAGTACGGGTCGACGACCCCGTCGGCGGCACCCGCCGGGGGGATGACCCGCACCGGGGGTAGCGGCCTCTTCGGAGCCTCGGGTCCCGGTTGCGGCCGGCGCGTCGACGGCGTCGGCGTAGGCGTCCTCGACCCCGGCGAGGACCTCCTCGCCGGCGGCGTCGGCGGCGATGTCGAGGTAGGCCCAGCAGGCCGACAGGAGCACGAGCCGCGCGATGAGGTTGAGCCAGAACAGCAGGCCGATGACGAGGGCCACGGAGCCCAGCAGCGGGTTGCGGGTCGACGCCGAGATGAGCTCGACCCCGAAGAACTTGACGACGGAGAGGCCGAACCCGCCGACCAGGGCGGCCTGGCGCACGACCGGCCACGGCAGCGCGAGGCCGGACAGGACGCGCAGCAGCAGCACGAGCACGGCGACGTCGATGGCATACCCGACGAGGAGCCCGAGCACGCGCACGACGAGCGTGTGGTCCCCGAGCCCCACGTGGTCGGCCACCCAGCCGGACGCCGCCCCGAGCAGGCTGGTGAGGCCGGCGGAGAGCAGGAACGCCAGGCCGAGCGCCGCGAACACCCCCAGGTCACGCAGCCGGTCGGTGAGGAGGTTGCCCGGCGACCCCTCGGCGCCGAGGCTCCCCCGGATGCCGTCGCGGAACGAGCCGATCCAGCCGGCCGCCGCGAGCACCAGGCTCACCGCGGCGACGATCCCGCCGATGGTCAGCAGCGACAGGGCCGGGGCCTGGAGGCGGATCAGGCCGGTGGGGTTCGCGGTGGTCTGGACGAAGCCGGGCAACGCGTCGTTGAGGGCCGAGCCCACGCTGGCGAGCAGCTCCGGCCGGCCGCGCAGGACGAAGCCGAAGACCACGGCGGCGATGGCGACCGCGGGGAAGATCGAGAAGAAGGCGTAGTAGGCGATGCCGGCGGACAGCAGGTTGCCCCGCACCTCGTTGTAGCGCTCGTTGGCCCGGTAGGGCTTGAGCCGCTGGATCCGGGCCCACAGCTGCTTCATGCGAGCTCCCCGCCCAGGGGGAACTCCCGGAAGGGGACCCAGACCCCCCCGTCGTCCTGCACGTAGAGGTGGAAGCTGCGCACCTCGAACGTGGCGACGTACTGCGCGAGCTCGTCGAACGCCCGGTCGAGCTGAGCCTCGGCGACGTCGTGGGCGACGGTGACGTGCGGGTGGTAGGGGAAGGCGAGCTGGGTGCCCCACCGGCCCTTGCGGATGCCCAGCTCGAGCTGCTCGCACCCCGAGATCCCGCGGGCGACCTGGACGAAGACGACGTCGGAGAGGGGGCGGAAGGTGCCGGTGCCGCGGAGCACGACGACGAACGGCTGCACGTCGGCGGCCGCGGTGGCCAGGTGGCGCTCCAGCTCGCCGAGGTCCTGGCCGACCACCTCGGTCGGGCCCAGCAGCGTGATGTGCGCGGGCGTCACCCGGGCCAGCGGGTCGTCGTAGGACGCCCGTCGCGACTGCAGCTCCTCGCCGAACGGCGCGGGAACGGGGATCGAGACCCCGACCACCGTCACGTCGGAGGCGGAGGCCGCGAAGGACATGGGTGGCATTGTGGCAGGCTGGTCCGGTGCCCGCCGACGACGTCGCCGCCGCGTGGCCCGACGTTGAATTCCCTCGCGCCATCGCGGTCGGCGCGTGGGGCACACCCATATAGGTGAGTGGCGCGCTCGTGCAACAAGATCCCTCCGCGCCGGAGCCTCCACGGTTTAACGGCGATGGTCCAGCGATGGAGAGCCTCCGAGATTGCGAGTCGGGGCCACATTTAGCGGTAAGGGCCGAACGGCCATCGCGAAGAGGACCGTGAGCCCCCAGGGTAATAAGAGCATCCACATTCCAGGTACAGAACTCAGCAGCGAGCTGAAGAGCACGACGAAGCTCAGCCCCGTCAAACTTGTCCACACTGGGTCGCCCCCGCGAGAAGCGAGCACAAGAGCGAGAAGGACTGGCGCGGCCCAGACCCAATGGTGAAACCAGGAGACCGGCGAGACGTACTGCACCAATAAGGCAATGGCGAGAGCAGCGCTGAATGGATTCCCATGGCGGAGCTGATTCCTTGCCGCGACCACGGCGAGGGCTGTGGTACCCAGGATGGCAACGACCAGTGAGGGACTTCGCAAGGATGCAATGGGGATTCTCTCTGCAACCCCGGCCAGGGAGACATTCCACGGCGCCCAGAACGCTGACCGACTCCTTCACATTTAGAAAGTTCTCCCAGTACTGCCGGCTCGTAGCTGGATCGGCAAGCCAAGCGAGGCCCGTCGCCAATAACATGGTGACGAGAGCCGTCGCCAGAGCGCGCCAGTCCTTCTTGAGGATGAAGTAGACGACCAGGCCAAGAGGGGTGAGTTTAATTGCACCCGCTATTCCGATCAGTAACCCGCGGGGCCAGCGGGCCCACGGAGCAGTTATATCCACGATGGCAACTGCCATCAACACAAGGTTGATTTGTCCTAGGTTCAAATTGGACCAGACGGGAACGGCAAAGGACCCGAGAGCGGCCGCCGCTGTAGCCACAAGGATCGCCGGTCTCCGCCTCAAGCGGGCTGTATGCGCGACGCAGAACATCGCGACCCACAGCGCGACGAGGGAGGCCAACGTGAAGATGGTGCTTGCGACCGGATAAGATGCCCACGCTAGGGGACGCATCATGACCGCAGCGAATGGTGGGTAGTTGAATGTCATCGGTGCGCTTGAAGGCCCTATGGTCCATACAACACCATAGAGCCCCTCCCCGATGACCCAAGACCGAGCCGCATGAAGGTAGTCGTCTAGATCAAGGTGATATACCCAGCCCCCTCGGTTGATGAGGTGTGTGTACAGGGCGGCAACGAGGATGACCGCGGACCATACATAGGTTGCGGCGGGTCCAAAGAAGGATTTGCTCGCGCTTCGCCATGCAGCCATGCCCGAACTGTAAGGCCAACCCGCGAGATGCGCGGTCCCGTCCACGTTGGGGCATCCAGGTCCCCCTCAGGGACGGAACCGGATCGACTGGGCCCGGCTTGGTCTATGGCAGGCTAATGATGTGGAACCCCTCACTCTCCTCTTCGAGCGCGCGTTTGGGGGGGCCTCTCAGGGGATCTGGTCCGCCCCTGGTCGAGTCAATCTCATAGGCGAGCACACCGACTACAACGGGGGACTCGTGCTGCCGATCGCCCTGCCCCAGCGGACGTACGCCGCCGTGCGCCTTACCGACGACGGCCGCTTCCGAGCGATATCGACCGGCGCCTCCGGCGGCGTCGTAGAGGTCGCCGTGGACGACATCGCGCCGGGCACGCCGCGGGGCTGGGCGGCATACCTCGCCGGCGTTGTGTGGGCCCTGCGACGCGACGGCGTCGACATCCCCGGGGTCGAGGTCGCCGTCGCGAGCGACGTCCCTGTGGGGGCGGGGCTCTCCAGTTCGGCGGCCCTGGAGTGCAGCCTCATCGCGGCTCTCTCCGACCTGCTCGAGCTCGGGCTGCTCGCCGACGATGCGGGGCGGGCCCGGGCGGCTGCGGTGTGCCAGCGCGCCGAGAACGAGATCGCCGGAGCCCCGACGGGGGGAATGGACCAGGCCGCCTCGCTGCGGGCGATGGCTGGCCACGCCGTCCTGCTGGACTGCCGGTCCGGCACCGTGGAGCAGGTGCCGGTGGACCTGGAGGCCGCCGGTCTGGTGCTGCTCGTCGTCGACACCCGGGCCGAGCACGCCCTGGTCGACGGCCAGTACGCCCAGCGACGCAGGACCTGCGAGCAGGCCGCTTCCCGTCTCGGGGTGGCAGCGCTGCGGGAGGTCGACCCGGATGCCCTCAACGAGGTGCTGCCCCGGCTCGACGACGACGTGATGCGGGCGCGAGTGCGCCACGTGGTGACCGAGATTAACCGGGTGCGCTCCTGCGTCGATGCCTTGCGGCAGAAAGACTTCGACGAGGTGGGACGCCTCTTCCTCGCCTCCCACGGATCTCTGCGCGACGACTATGAGGTGTCCTGCCGCGAGCTGGACCTCGTGACCGACGCGGCCGTCGGTGCGGGAGCGCTGGGGGCGCGAATGACCGGGGGCGGCTTTGGCGGATCGGCCATCGCCCTGGTGCGGGCCGACCAGGTCGACCACGTCGCCGACGCCGTGCTCGCCGCGTTCCGGGACGCCCGGCTGACGGAGCCGTCCCCGTTCGCGGTCACCGCCTCAGCGCCAGCCGTGCGCGAACGCTGAGCCACCAGTAGTGAGAACTCATCGGTGCGGACTTGACGGCCTGACAAGGATCACCGCTCTTGTGGTGGTCGTGTTCCACGCCGACGTGCGCTACTACGCCTCCGCTGCTGGCTAGCATCCCCGCATGCGAAGATTCTGGGGCGTCTCGGCGTCAGCCGTTGCAGCCTTGGTTCTGGGTGGTTGGTTCGCGCTCGCAGTGCCGCTTGGACTTCCCTACGACGAGCCAGCGCATTGGTCGAACGTCGTGATGTATGCCAGCCAGCATCGCATGCCTGAACTCGGGGACCCCGGCGTTTCTTACGAGGCGCAGATGGGGCCAATCTATTACGTCCTGGCGGCCGCGGTCGTCGACGTCACTGGCGGCCCTGGCCAGACAAACGCACCAGTGATCCTCCGTCTCGCCGGAGTTCTCCTCATGCCCATGCTGGTCATCCTCACCTACTTGATCGCGCGCGAGATGAGGCAGGACCGGAAGGTGTCCACAAGGGCGTCAGTACTCATCTGCACCACGCCGCTCCTGATCATCGTTGGCGCCTCGATCCAGAACGACTATCTCTGCTTCATTCTGATCGCTGTCTCGTTGGTGGTCGGTATGCGCCTCCTCGCGGCTGCGGAATCGTCCGTTCTCCGGCACGTGGGACTCGGGGTGTTGATCGGGTTGGCCGTCCTCACCAAGGTCGTCGCTCTCGCGCTCCTTCCCGCGTTGGGCCTGGCTTATCTCGCTCATGGGGCGCCACTACGTCGAAGGGCGCAGTGGGCCGTGGCGGCGGTGGGAGGGGTCATCGCCACGAGTGGTTGGTGGTTCCTGCGAAATCTCTGGCTGTACGGAGATCTCACCGGGGCCAACGGGATCTCCCGGCTGGGGATCACCTTTCCCCGACTGATGTGGCAGAGCCCGGGTGACTTGGTGGCCTGGCTCGGGAACATCGTTTCGTACGTCTATGTACCCGTGGAGTACTTTAGGAACGTCCTGCGGAGCCCCGCCCCCCTGAGAATCGCGGCAGTGGTCCTGGCCGCGCTGAGCGCCGCGTCTATCCTCGCCCTCGCCATCAGGCACAGGTCGCGGTTGACCCCTCCATTCGATGATCCCGCTCGGCTCTTCGCAGTATGGAGCTTGGTCTTCACGATACTCGGGTGGGTGGGTTTCTCCTTCGCGGTGCTCAACGGCGCGCCTCGTCTTGCGTTTCATGTCGCCCCCGTCGTCGCTGTCCTCTTTGCGGCTTCGACGCGTTCCTCAACGACGCGGATGGTCTGGCTGGCTACGGTTATGGTCTTCGGTATCGCCGACGTCTGGTTGGCCAGGTCAGCGGCGGAGGTGAGCGGCCTCGCTTTTCTGTTCCGATGACAGCTCAACACGACCATGGGCATCCGGGACGGAAGGCGACGTCCACAGCCCCATGACGCGTGTGCCGTTGTGCCACAGGATCTTCCGTAGCCAGTCCTCGCCGAGTTCCCCCCACTGGGCTATGCGGTCGAGGGCCGCAATCTGGCTCTTCGGATCTAAGCGTGGGTGACCACTGATCTGGGGCGGCGTGGCGGTCCGGGGATGAAGGTGTCGAGGCCTTCAGGATCAACAGCGACCAAGCAGTTGATCGAAGAGAAGGCCTCGACGTGGATCACTCTACGTGCGCCTCGAGCGCGTCCTGGTGCCCTCGCACCGACCTGTTGTTCGACGTGCCAGGCATGCATGTCCTGACCGTCGACCGGCAGCCGGACCAGGTCGTCCTGACCATCGAGTCCGACGCTGACGTCGGCGGCTGCCCGTCGTGCGGGGTCGTCGCGGTCGGCCACGGGCGCCGGCGACGGGTGGTCGCGGACGCTCCGTGTTTCGGGGTCCCGGTGCGGCTGGTGTGGCTGGCCCGGTTGTGGCGGTGCCGCGAACCGGTGTGTCTGGTGAAGGTGTTCACCGAGCGGCATGACCTGGTTCCGCCGCGGGCGAAGGTCACGTCCCGGGCGGCTTCTTGGGCGACGGATGCGTTGACGTTCGATGACACCACCGTCTCGGCGCTGGCCCGCCACCTGGGGGTGGACTGGCACACCTGCTGGGACGCGGTCGAGGCCGAGGCCATCCGGCGGCTGGCCGACCCGACCCGCCTCGACGGCGTGGAAGTCCTCGGTGTGGACGAACACATCTGGCGGCCATCCCGGGTCGGAGACGCCCAGCGGGCCGTCACCGGGATGGTCGACCTGACCCGAGACGCCCACGGGCAGCTACACGCTCGGCTCCTCGACGTCGTCCCCGGCCGCACCGGAACCGCCTACGCCGGCTGGCTCAAGGACCAGGACCCGGCGTTCGTGTCCGGGGTGAAGCACGCCTCCCTCGACCCGTTCCGGGGCTACGCGAACGCGATCCGCGACGAGCTGCCCGACGCCGTCGCGGTCCTCGACGCCTTCCATGTCGTGAAGCTCGGCACCCAGGTCGTCGACGAAGTGCGCCGCCGCGTGCAGCAGAACACCCTGAGCCGGCGCGGTCACAAAGACGACCCGCTGTACAAGATCCGCGGGCTACTCCGCCGCGGACGGGAGCACCTCACAGAGAAGCAAGTCGCCAAGCTCAACACCTGCCTGGCCGCCGGCGACCCCGGCTTCGAGGTCACCGTCGCCTGGCACGCCTACCAGCAGCTCCGCTCGATGTACCAGGCCGACACCCCGTCCGCCGGACGGGCCATCGCTGAGCAGGTCATCGGCTCATTCCACGAGTGCCCGATCCCCGAGGTCGCCCGCCTCGGTCGGACGTTGAAGACGTGGCGCAGCCACGTCCTGGCCCGGTTCGAGACCCACCGCATCTCCAACGGCGGCACCGAGGCCGTCAACCTGATCATCGAGAAGACCCGCCGCCTCGCCCACGGCTTCCGCACCTTCGAGCACTACCGCCTCAGAATCCTGCTCGCCGCATCAGGCAACCGCCCCTACCGACGACCACCCACCCACGCTTAAATCCGAAGAGCCCGCAATCTGCTCGGCATACGGGTAGGGGATGTTGGGGAAGTCGGCGCCGAGGACGACCTTGTCCTGGAGGTCGCCGAGCCGCGGGACGTAGTCGTCGGGCAACGGGCGCGAATCGCTCGGTGAAGGCCGTCCCGACCATCGTCGTGTCCAGGTGGACACCGTCGTACTCCTCGGCGAGGTCGGCGAACGCGTGGTACTCGTTCATGCCCAGATGGGCCACCACGAGGACGAGGTGGGGGTGCCGCCGCAGCAGCTCACGGACCGGGCCCGGGCCGGTGTGCTCCCCCGCCCGCGGCGCCGAGCCGGCGTGGATGACGATGGGGACCTGTGCCCGCTCGAGCTGCGTCCACGCGGGCTCGAGCAGCGGGTCGACCGGGCTGAACACTCCGACCTGCACGTGCACCTTGAAGAGCCGAGCCCCCGCCGCCAGCGCGTCCCGGACGTCGGCGTCGACACTCGGCTCGGGGAAGAAGGTCGCCGAGTGCACGGCGTCGGGGACCCGTTCGGCGAAGTCGGTGCACCAGTCGTTGAGCCAGCGCGCCATACCGGGGCGGTGGGGGTAGGTGAGCGACGGGACGGCACGCAGGCCGAGCCGCCGCACGGTGTCGAGCCGCTCGGCCTCGTCGCCGCGGTAGTGCACCGGCCACGGCATCCCGTAGTTCGTCTCGGCCGCGTCGAAGTAGGCCCACACCTTGGCCAGGACCGACGGCGGTAGGAAGTGCACGTGGATGTCGGCGAGACCCGGCAGCCCCAGAGCACGCCAGTAGGCCGGGACGTCGGCGTCACTCGTGGGGCGGGCCATTCATTCCTCGTGTCGTCCGCATTCGGCGGCCGCAGCCCTCCCTGGCCGGCTCATCGTAACCAGGCCCGCCGTCTGGGACCGTGGCCGATCGGTCGGCGACTAGCATGAGGGCCCGCTTTCGCCACCAGAGGAGCGACCTTGCCCGGAGAGCTCGACGACCTGGCCCGCACACACGGTTCGGACAAGTCCGATCACGGGTACTGCGCGTTCTACGAGGACCTTTTCTCGAGCAGGAGGAACGAGCCCGTACGCATCCTCGAGCTGGGTGTGGGCGGTTTCGACCGACCCGACGACCCGGCCCACGGAGGCGCGTCACTGCGGATGTGGCGGGACTACTTCCCGTTGTGTCACGTCGTGGGTCTGGACCTCTATGACAAGAGCGGTGTGGCGACCGAGCGCGTCACCGTCGTCCAAGGCGGTCAGGACGATGCGGGGCTGCTGGAAAGGCTGGTGACCGAGCACGGCCCGTTCGACATCGTCATCGACGACGCCAGTCACATCTCGGCGTTGACCCTGCGTAGCTTCGAACTGCTCTTCCCGACGCTGCCGGAGGGTGGCCTCTACGTCATCGAGGACATCGGCACGTCGTACTGGCCGATGTGGGGTGGGCGGTTCCGGCGGGGAGCGCACGGCACACCAATGGCGATGGTCAAGCGTCGGCTCGACGGACTCAACCACGCGGAGCTCAAGCTGCCCCGCGTCCAGCCTGATGCCTTCGACACCTCCGTGCTGGAGGTGCGGGCCCGACACAACATCGTCGCCATCGTCAAGGGTGTGAACACGCGGCCGAGCGACCTGAACCGGCCCAACCCTGTCGGGATGGACCAGTGGCTTCGAGGGGACCTGGCGCCCGTGATGGTCACGCGGCTGAAGCACCCTGCGGTGATGCGCGCCGCAGAACGCCTCGGCGTCCTCTCGACGCTCGGGCGGGCTCGGCGTGCACTGGTGCCCGACGTCCGACGCTGACGCGGGCGTCGGCGGTCAGCGGCGGCTGAGCTCGTCGACCAGGGGGACGACGTCGGCGATCGAGTCGACGATGCGGGTCGGGCGGTAGGGGTAGGTCTCGACCTGCTCGCGCTGCGTCGACCCGGTGAGCACGAGCACGGTCCGCAGACCGGCCTCGAGCCCGCTGATGACGTCGGTGTCCATCCGGTCGCCGATCATCACCGTGGTCTCGGAGTGGGCGTCGATCCGGTTCAGCGCGGTGCGCATCATCAGCGGGTTGGGCTTGCCGATGAAGTAGGGGTGGCGCCCGGTGGCCTTGGTGATGAGCGCGGCGACCGAGCCGGTGGCCGGCATCAGACCGTCCTTCGACGGACCCGACGGGTCGGGGTTGGTGGCGATGAAGCGGGCCCCGTCGTCGATGAGCCGGATCGCCTTGGTGATCGACTCGAACGACAGCGTCCGGTTCTCGCCCAGCACGACGTAGTCGGGGTCGCGCTCCGTCAGCGTGTAGCCCACCTCGTGCAGGGCGGTGGTCAGCCCCGCCTCCCCCACGGCGTATGCGGTGCCGCCCGGACGCTGGTCGGCGAGGAAGGCCGCCGTCGCGAGCGCCGAGGTCCAGATGACCTCCTCCGGGATGAGGATGCCGCTGCGGGACAGCCGGGCCCGGAGGTCGCGCGGGGTGTAGATCGAGTTGTTCGTGAGGACGAGGAACCGCCGCTCCAGGGCGACGAGCCGGCCGATGAAGTCGGCGGCTCCGGGGATCGCCTGCTCCTCGTGGACGAGGACGCCGTCCATGTCGGTCAGCCAGCACTCGACGGGCTTGCGGTCGGTCATGGCGTCAGTGTGCCCCAGCGTCACTCATCCGGCGCGGGTCCAGGTGGCCAGCCCGTCGATGGACCGCCACGTGTCCGACCCGACCAGCAGCCATCCGGCATCCGCGGCCGGCGCCGAGAGCGCGACCTGACCGGGAAGGGTCGTACCGGTCGCGGCGCAGCCGAGGTCCTCGCCCGCACCGTTCGCCACCGCGCTGAGGGCCACGCCCGCGCACCCCGCGCGCTGGGAGGCCACGTAGGCCGTCACGGTGCCGTCGACGACGCGGCTGTCGAGGGCGAACGCCCCCGACACCTGGCCGGCCTGCGGCCAGGTGCGGCCGTCGTCGGTCGTGCCGCGGATCGACCCGTCGGAGCACAGGGCCTGCGCCCCCGTGGCCGAGTTCCGGGCGAGGTCGACGACGGCAGGGTGCCGCAGGGGGCGACCGTGCGCCCCCCGGGGGCGCGGACCTTGGTGGGGTCCTTGATGTCGCGCGCCAGCGTCTCGGAGAGGTTGCCCGGTCCGGTCCCGGTCCAGGTCGTGCCGCCGTCGACCGTCGTGCGCACCCCCATGACGCAGTTGGGGTCGCCTCCGACGACGAACGCGCGGCTGGCATCCGTCGGCTGGATCCTCGTCACCACCGGGTAGGGCGTCTTGGCGTTCTGCCAGGTGCGGCCCCCGTTGGAGCTGAACGACAGCGCCGCCCCCGACGCCAGGCAGGAGCCCGTGGTCGCCCGCCAGGCGGTGGTGCCGTCCACGGCCGTGATGACGCGCGTCACGGGCGTGGCCGGAGCGGCCGCCGGACCGGCGCCGTGGTCGACGCCGACGCCGACGCCGACAGACGGCCGCGCCGACCCGGTCGCGGCCGAGGCGGACGCCGCTCGGCGGCGCAGACGCCGTGGTGGCGGAGTCGGGTGCCGCCGTGGTGACGGCCAGCGCTGACGGCTCCGTCGTCGGCGACCCACGCCCGAAGAGGCGCAGTGCGGCGAACACCAGCACCACGTCGAGCAGGACGAGGGCGACAAGGCCCAGCGTGGCGGCAAGCCGCTTGCGCCGTTCCATCCTCGTCCTCTCGATCACCCGGTCCGGCCCGAGGTCCCACCCTGACCTGGGTGCGACGCATACGGTACCTGCCGTCCACCGACGGGGCCGTCGGGTGCCTTCCCCCACCACCGTGTTCGTATCAGTCCCGAACGGCCCGCCCCGTGCGGGCGCCCATAGCCGTCCTGGGGGGACCCTCCTCGGGGTGTGGCTGGCTACTCGGGTCCGCGACGACTCCCGTGGAGCAGCGGCGCCCTGGTGGATCTCCCGCCACTAGGTTCGCGAATACCCCATGCGGGTCATGGGTGACCTGGGCGTCGCCCACGAGCCGCGAGGCGTCGCTTGCCTCACCGCGCCCATACCCGCACTGAGGGCGTCAACGTCCAACAACGCTCCGTCGTCGTCTCTGCGTTGTTCGTCAGCCGCCGTTCTTCATCATCGTGCACTCTTGATCGTGAGGCAGGCCATGGGCCAGGAAGCCACCCCGGCCACAAGCCTGGGCAGATGAGTGCGGAGGGCGTCGGCATCCGGTTTGGTCAAGCCCACGCGACCAACTCTCATACCCACAACGAGAAGCACGAGCCCCGTGATCGCCGATAGTGCGGCGGCCGACAAAGGTTGGCCCACCAGGCGACCGAAAACACTCCATGTCGCGAGGCAAACCACAACGCCGACGGCGAGCGGGGCAGCGTCGCGCGCCGCTGTACGCCACGACAGGTGGAGTGCAGTCAGCTCGCCTCGCAGCAGCAGCCCGAGCTGTGTCGCGCTGCCGCCCACGTTGGCCAGCACCGCTCCCCAAACCCCCAGAGACGGGACGAGGGCGACGGCGAGCACAAGGTCGACGCCCAACGCGACACCACTGGCAAGGAGCACCTGAGTGGCGGACAGCCGGGCCATCGTGAACGCCATGACGGGTGCGGCGACGACGAGGCATCCACCAGCCAGGCCGAGAACGACGACCAGCGGCGATGCGGACGCGTACGCGCTGCCGTAGATGAGTGGAACCAGCAGAGCGAGCGCCGGTAACGCCGTGGCCGTCAGACCGGCGACGATGGTGGATCCCGCGCGCAGGGTTCGCCGGAACGCCGGGCCGACCGCCTCGGCGTCGATCTCGTGCAACCCGGACACCGCCGGAACGAGAGGACCGATGATGGCCTGGGCCGGGGCGAAGAGGTGGCCAGCGAGGCCGAAGGCCAGGGCGAAGGCGCCGGCAGCGGCCGGCATCGAGAACCAGGTCAGGATGAAGATCTCGCTCCTGGACAGGACGAGCGTGGAGATGATGGAGGCAAGCCCGGTCGGGATGGCGAATCGCCAGAAGCCGGAGGGCATGCCGCGCGGGAGACGGGGCCTCAGGATGGCTCGTCGATAGTCCGCGGCGACTGGCACCAGAGCAAGGGCGACGACACACGCCGTCAGTACCAGACGGGCGGCCCAGATGGCATCGGCCGTCGCCAGGGACAGCGCCACCAGCAGGACGGCCGCCTGGGTCAGCAGAGCACTGACGAGAACCACCCGGGCTCCTGCCGCTGTCTTGTTCTCGATGCCGAGGCAGGCTGGAGCGCCGTCCAACGCGGCTGGCAGCAAGACCCCGAAGGCCACGACCAGCACAACGATCACGAGGTCGGTACGGGCGACGACGACGACGAACAGGCTGAGGATGGGAGCGACGACGAGCAGTCGAAATCCTTGCGCTTGCGACAGCAGCCGACGCACGTCGGCGCGCCGGCCCGCCGCGTGGGCCTTCGAGCCGAACTGCACGAGCGCCGGTGTCACGCCGAGGGCCACCACACCACTCGCAACCTCCATGGCAGCCGTGAGGAAGGCCAAACGCCCGTAGCCGACCGCGCCCAAGACCCGCGCAATGACGATGTTCACCGCGAATCCCACCGGCAACGAGACGAACACTTGAATCAGGGTCCACATCACGCCGCGGACGGCACGATGCTGCAGGTCGCCCCGGTTCAGAGCGGTGGGCTCGGCGTCCGCGCTGCCTGCGGAGCCAGTCGTCATGCGGTCATGGTGACACGGCTGCGGCCGGGTCCGGTCCGTCAGGCCGGTGTGTGACTACCGCTCACCAGTCCAGCGCGCAGGGTCGCAGCCGACGATCGGGTGGACACGCTGCGTCGGCACGGCCCGCTGATCGACCGAACTAGTAGAAGTCGGGACCGTAGTCGATCTCGTAGGTCTGTGTCTCGGATCTGGAGCCCACGGGGCGGGCCGGCACGCCGGCCACCATCGTCCACGGGGCGACGTCCGACGTCACCACGGCACCAGCGGCCACGACGGCGCCCATACCGATCGTCACCCCTCTAAGGACGGTGACGCGACTGCCCAGCCAGGCGCGGTCGTTGATGACGATCGGACCGAGGCGACCCGGAAAACCAGGGGCCTGGGGGTCGTGGTCTGCGGTGATCAGAAGCGCATGGCTGGCGATGACGACGTTCCGACCGATGCGGATCCCACCGCGCCCGTCGATCTGGCAAAACCGTCCGATGTGGCAGTTACCGGCAATCTCGATGTTCTCAGGCGCGATCACTTCCGAGCCACCGAAGAGGTAGGTATGACGACCCGCCTGCAGCCCAAGCACCCGCAGGTACTTCAGCCTTAGATTGTTCCAGGGGATATGGGTGAGGACGCGATTGTGTATGAGCTCGGCCGTCGAGCGTCGCGGTCTCCATCGCAGTGCGGACCGCGGCTGATCCTCGCGCGCGACGTCCCTCAGCTCGTTCGACACCGTGAAATAGTGTCACAGTGGAGGTCGCACGAGTCCGGGCACCGGCGACGGAGCCACAGCCTCGCCGGATCGCCCACGTCTCGGTGTTCCCGCCCTCCGGCAGTGGCGTCGGACTCTACGCGTCAATTTTCGACCTCGTCCTGCGGGAGTTCGGCAGCGTGTCTCGCGTCACTGCCCCGGTAAGCCCGCGAGCGGCTCAAACCCTTCGCAGCGCGGCGCACGGCCTCATCACCGGCTTGGGGCCACGGCTTCGTGACCTCGACATCGTGCACGTGGAGCTGAGCGGCCGAGCGCTTCACCAGTTCTATCTCGCCTGGGCCCTCACCGTCGGACCTCGTCGCGCGCTACTCGTCCTGACCTGCCATGACATGCCTTCCCTGGTTGGTTGGCCCATGCTCTTCGCTGAGCTGGAACGACGTCCCGCTCGACGCCTTGCGAAGCTCATGTCGACGACCGTCGGGCGTCGCCTCGAGCGCCGCCTGCTGGCTCGGTGCGACATCGCCATTGCCCTCACCGAGGACGGCGCGGAGCAGCTGCGACAGCGGGCCGACGCGGCAGTTTCACTACCTCATGTCGTCGACCGCACCGAACCAGCAGCCAAGGAGCGTCGAGTCTTCGTTCCCGGCTACGTGTCGGAACCCGCAGTCGTGGCCTCTTTAGCTGATGTCGTGCATCGCGAGGCGGACCGCACGTCAGCGGAGTGGCGGCTAGTCGTCGGCAGCACCGACCCGCAGACGCGAGAAGAGATCGAACGACTCCTCACCGCCGATTCTCGGAGGGTGGTCGAGTTCACGGGACATGAAGATGAAGAGGGGCTTCTTCGACAGTTCGACCGGGCTTTCCTCGTCGTTCGCCCCGTGGGGGAGCGCCACGACAACGCGTGTGCCGCCAGCGGGCCACTCTGCTGGGCGCTCTCGCGAGGCTGCCTCGTCCTTACCGATGATGGCCGTAGCGGCGCCCGTGAGCTGGCTGCCCAATCCCTGCTGACGCTGTCGAGCTCCTTGGCAGATGATCTTAGCTCTGTGCTCGGGCTGTGGCCGGACGCGTCCGGTGTTGTCACACGCGTCGAGTCCACCCAGCGGGTCTTGGGAGTCGCCGCGGTCGCGGCTCTGTATGGAGAGATGCTCGAGGCTGCCGAGCTACGACGGTCGTCGAGGTCGAACACCTGAAGGTGCCAGGTACCACGAGCTGGGTAGGGGGACGTTCCGCCCGAGCCCATTGTCATGGTCCAGAGGGTGCGGGAAAGTCTCCGCATATCCATCGACCACGGCGCAGTCGCGGCGCATGAATGTCATCTCGATGACCCGAGGGATTTCAACTCCCTGGCGCTCGTCGATACCTCCACTGCCGTTGGGATGGAGGTGAACGCAGAGGTGGTTGCGGAGCAGCTTGTCGAAGGCGGGACTCACGAAACGGAAGAAGTTCTCGTCCCACAGCTGATCCAGCTCATGGACCTCGAGAACCATGATCCTGAACCGAGCGAGAAGCGAGTCGGGCGTCGTGAGGATGGCCAGGAACTCTGCGCCCTCGATGTCCATCTGGAGCATTAGATCGTCGGAGTCCTGGATACCGCTCGACGCCACCCACGACTCCATCGTCATGAACCGGTCATCGTCAACGGGACCAATGAACTTCTTGACAAAGGTGTGGCGTTGCGGGTCGGCGTCGTCACCGAGGCTTGCCGCATCGACGGAGTTGTCCGCCATGAACACATACATTCCCCGCTCGATACAGTCATGCTCGAAGGCACTGTTGTCGGCCACCCCGGGGAGAAGCAAGCGCCGATTCCATCCAACGCATCGGGGACCAGATAGCCCCCGTCTCCCGCCGGGCCTAACAAGATCAGCGGATACTGCGTCGTGACAGGGCGCAGCCGCTCGATCAGGGCTCTCACGTCGTCGACGGGGACTGATCGGCGGAGCCACAGACCTCGGTTTGCTAGACCCCGTTGTACAGCCTTTGAAAGAGCCCGCCTCATCATATGTCCTTCCCTTGGGCATTGGTGAACAGTCCTCGTACTGACTTGATACCGGTGCCGCACCCGACGTCGACGACCGGAGACGGCTTAAGCATCTGGACGACCAAGGGGACGACTACTTCGGCAGAGCCGGATCCCGCGTCGTTCACGGACTCGAAGAAGGTCTGGTCGTACGCGGTCACGAGCAACCTCCGCGGTAAAGCGATTCGTAGGCCTCGACGACCGTAGCGAGCGAGAAGCTCCGCGAGCGCTGGCGACCTGCTGCCCGCATGCCGTGCCTCGTCCGCGGGTCGCCCAGGATGCGCGCGAGGACCGGGCCGAGGTGGTCGAGCTCGGCGAGCTCACCGGCCCGGCCGTCGTCGAGCACGTACCGCGCGCCTGGGTTGGGTGTCGCCACCACGGGCGTACCGCTGGCCATGGCCTCCGCGTACGGAATCCCGAAGCCCTCGTAGGACGAGGGCAGGCAGAACACCCAGGCCGCGCGGTACTCGCGGGCCAGCTCCCCGTCGTCGAGCCGACCGAGAACGGTGATCCCGGCGCCAGGGTCAGCCGGAGCGTCCTGCGTCACCATGCGCAGCTCCGCGCCCGGCACCTCCGGCAGCACGTCCCGCTGGAACGCCTCGGCCAGGGCTGCGCCGCGCTTGCGTCCACCCCACGTGCCGACGAAGAGGACCGTGGGGTGCGCCGACCGCTGCGACTCATCGGGGTAGAAACGGCTGGTGTCAACCCCGTTGGGGACGACGGTCCGCACCCACGGCAGCCACCGTCGGGTCGCCGGCGACACCACGACCGTGGTGTCGGCCACGAGGCTGGCCAGCACCTCCGTGAGCCCCAGCGCCACCATCCGGGCCTTCTCCTTGGCCCCGCGGATCGTCAGGGCTTCCTCGAAGCACGAGCCGTGGATGGTGCGCACGTGCACCGGGACGCGTCGGCGCCACAACCAGTAGTCGTCTCCGTGAGCATGCAGGACGTCGTACCCCGACAGGTCGACCTTCCTCAGCTCGGTCGCGAACCGGAACGTGCGCATCGACCCGCTCAGGTGCACGTGGTGATGGCCGTAGACGGCGCCCTCGACCGGCGGGCAGTCGCTGAAGACGTCCACCTCGTGACCGCGCCGGACCAGCTCGGTGGCGAGCTCGTGCACCTGGTAGCCCACGCCGATCTTGCTACCGCTCGGCAGGTAGTAGGAGATCATCGCGATCCGCAACCGGCGCTCCGCGCCGTCAGCCACCCTCGCGCCATCCCGTCCCGCAGGGCCTCGAGCCAGGCCCGGCCGTCCCTCGCGTCGGGTTCGAGGTGGTTGCCCTCGGCCCACTCGTTCCACGACTTGACCCAGAGCAGCCGCTCCTGCGCCGGACGGTCGCGGATGGTCTCGACCGCGTCGGCGACGTTGCGCCGGAACTTCTCGGGCGTGGCCCCGACGAGGGCCAGGCCCCCTCGACCCGACCGCGGGGTGTTGTCCCAGTTCGGGTAGACGCAGGGCTGGATGCCCGGACCCTGTCTGGGCCTGCGCCATCACCGAGTCCGAGTAGGTGTAGATCTCGGGTCCCCCACGCATCGTCTTGCGCAGCGCGCGCATGCGCAGCACGGCCCTGGGGGTGATCTCGGCGGGCAAGCGCATGTAGACCCCGGTGTCGAACCCGTCCTGCAGCGCCGACGCATACTTCACGCCACGGCCGAGCAGGTCGCTCATCTCCGCTACGAGATAAAGCCCCGGCAGCCCCGCTGAGCGCGCCATGCCCTGCCACCGCTCGACGAACCCCGCGGCGTCGGGCAGCTCCTCGGGCCGGAACACGTAGAAGATCGGACGACCGTCGACGGTGAGGTAGCGAGGGTCGGTGAAGGCGGGGAGCAGCTCGTCGAAGTGGGCCTGGTCGTCCTCGACGCCGGGGTAGTGCTGCTGCTTGAGGACGCGGTCCTGCGCGCCGTGCCAGATCCCGGTCCACGACTGGTTGGCCCAGGCCAAGCAGAAGGGGAGGTCGGGCTCCCCCGAGTCACGCACCTCGCGGAACGGCCGGTCGAGGATGCGGTCGCCGTGCCCGAACCAGTAGTGCCAGTAGACGAAACCCTCGACGCCGTACGCCTGGGCGAGGGCGGCCTGGGCGGCTCGGGTCTCCGGGACGCGGAGGTCGTAGAAGCCGAGTTCGGAGGGCAGGGTGGGCTGTCGGTGACCGGGGAAGAGCGGCCGGGCCTTGGCGACGTTGGTCCACTCGGTGAACCCGGGACCCCACCACGCGTCGTTCTCGGGGATGGGGAAGTACTGAGGCAGGTAGAACGCCAGGGCGCGCGCGTTCGTCGGCACCCGAGGGACTCTAACGGTCACGGGGTTTGCGGGCGCCACGGGCGGCGGGGACTCCCGTGAGCGCGTAGGTGCCGGCGGTGAGACCGAGGACGAGGAGGAACGAGCCGGCCACGTCGCTCGGCCGGTGGGCCTGCCCGACGATGTTGCCGAGCGCGACAAGCCCGAGGACCACCCAGGCGGCGTTCGCGAGCCACCACGGCCGGACCCGCGGCCAGAGCAGGACCACGGCCACGACCAGGGCGGCCGCGGCCGAGGCGTGCGTGGAGGGCAGGGAGTTCAGGGGTAACCCTTCCTGCGTGAACGGTTGCCGCGTCAACACCTCGTCGCGCAGGTAGGGCGTTGCTGCCACCGAGCCGGCTACCGTGACGCACGCCCGGACGACCGGCCGCCAGCGCCGCCTCGCCAAGGCGGCGAGGCCCCCGATGACGGCGGCCGCGGGGAGCACCGCGATGACGGCCTCGCGAGCAAGGAACGCAGCCACGTGCACCGGCCAGCCCGAAGGCACCAATGAGTAGATGGTGCGGAAGGCGAGCTCGTCCGCCCGTTGCCCCGGGGCGGTGTGGTCGGCAACGAGGTATAGCGCTACGAATCCGAGGAGGCACCCGAACATCAGCCCAGCCGCGAGCGCGCGCACGGGCGGCCGGCCGCGGGCCGGGGGGGCGTCACTGGTCACGAGGCGGAGCCCAGGGCTAAGCGGTGCCGAGGCGCTGTAGCGGGCCGAGGCTGTCGACGATCTGGTCGAAGCTGCGCGCATACACCTGCTTCGAACGCCCGTAGGGGTCGTCAACGTCTCCACCGAGGTCCTGGCCGGGCTCGACGTGGTGTTTCGCCAACACGAAAGCCGCCGTCATCCGGTCCGCCAAAGTGGCGTCGGGGCCGGTCCTCTGCATGATCGCCTCGTCGTCGACCTGGCGGAGCATTGCGGCCAGCTCGCCGAGCACGAACGTGCGCTGGACTGCGGCCGGGGAGATGGTGACCACCTCGGTGCGGTGGGCGTGCGTCATGGTGATGACGACGTCGGCCGCGCGCACGATGGGCGCGGTCAGCTGTCGCGCCGAAAACCCATCCGGGTCCGCGCCGTGGTCTCGGAGCAGGTCCACCATGGGAGGGCTCACGGGCTCGCCGACCAGGGCTCCCGTGCCGGCGCTCGTGACCTCGACGTCATGACCTTTAACGGTCTGCCGCAGCAGTCGCTCCGCGGCGGGCGAGCGGCAGACGTTGCCGGTGCACACGAACAGGACGGCGTAGGACACCGGAGATCCTCTCCGGCCACCTCAAGTGGCGGTCGATGGTGTCAGCCAGGCGCTGCCACTCACTCTGCGTTGATACCGATCGCACCCAGCGAGCGCGGCGCGGCGCGTTCCCTGGTGAACTCTAGCCTTACCCGCCCATCGCCGTCACCGGCGCCGTGGTCTGATCTGATGGGTCCGTGCCCCTCATCCATGTTGCATTACAGGTAGCTGGCTTACGCGCAACCATCACCTGTCCCGCCGAGGAAAGCGCCGAGCGCGTACGGCGCGACTGGTCGCGATGCCTTGTCGAGGGGGGGGTCCCTCCAGGCGAAGACAACAACGAGCTCGCAATGACGATCCAAAACTCGGAAAATGCCGAAGATGCTTACTACCAGTTGGCTTCGGCCCTTACGGTCGGGCTGATCCAACGACTTGTTGGATCAAGATTGATGTTTCACGCGTGTGGGCTTAGTACCGACGACGGAGGGGTCCTGGCATTAGTTGCTCCCTCTGGGACGGGCAAGACGACGGCGGCACTAACCCTGGCCCAGTCGGCATTCCGTTACGTCAGCGACGAGACCGTGGTCGTTGACAACGACCTTGTGGTTGACCCCTACACCAAACCGTTGTCGTTGGTCGCCGGGGCAGCCTTTCCGCGCGGGAAGGTGCAGCGCGGCCCAGACGAGCTTGGTCTGCAACCGTGCCCCCAGCGGCTTCGTCTGCGCCGCGTCGTCGTTCTCGATCGCCGAACGGAACGGGTCGAGCCCCGACTTACCCCCATCCCACTCATTGACGCACTGCTTGACGTCATCCCCCAGACCTCGGGCCTGCCTCGGCTCCCCCGCCCTCTCGAGCGATTGGCCAGAGCCCTCGTCGCCGGAGGGGGGTGCCTCCGCCTGACCTACTCGGAGATTGGCGACGCAGAACCGATGCTGCTTGAGCTGATGGCCGTCGGGGACGAGCCACATAGGGATGAATGGCGAAGCATCGAGCCACCCACGACACTACCCATCCCCTGGCGCGACGGACGTTTGCGAACTGGCCTGTGCCAGGATGCGATCCAGGTTGACGACGAGGTTCTCCTACTTATCGACGATGTGCCTATGCACCTGAGAGGCATCGGGGCAGCGATCTGGGGTGGGGTCCAGGAGGGGGTCACGATCGACGAACTGGTCGCCCATGTCGTCACCATTCATGGTGCACACCCCTCCGCGGAAGACCTGGTGGCCAAAGCCATCGGCGACCTGGTCTCCGCCGGCGCCCTTGTTCAAGAGCGCCCCGTGGGTCTGGCACAGGTGCTGGAGGGCAACTCGACGGACAGCGTGGTCCCGTGGCAAAACAGCTGATATGCCATCTGAGATGCTGCCGTCCTGCCGTCCTCTGTTGCGGCGTGGGCCTTCTGACTCGGGCAACTGCGCTTGTATGGAACTGATCACGGTGGCTCCGGGCATCGAAACTGTACCCAGTCACCCCAACCGCCCCGTAAGCCCATCCGCTCTGAGCAGATCCCTGAAGACGGCTGCATCGTGACGCGTCCCATGGACCTGTGGATCGAGTAGGGTCTCACGTGGACGATGACGTCCCGTTGCAGCACCCGTGCTGACGTCCCTCCCGTCCCCTTCCAGTCGGAGAATCCCGTGAATCATGCTTCTGAGACCGCCCAGCGGGGCGGCTCCTTCCCCAGACGCACTGTCCTAGCGGGGGGCGTCTGGGCGGTGCCCGTCGTCGTCGTAGCCACCGCGGCTCCAGCGTTTGCGGCGTCGAACACCCTGAAAGTGACGGCGGTTTGCGACAAGGGCCAGAACGGTGACAACGGTCACAACGACTATCAATTCACAGTCTCAGGCACTCCTAACACGTCCTACACTATTACTCAGGTCAAACTGGGCTCGCAGACCTCGGGGACCCTGACCATAGTCGTAACGACCGACAAGAAGGGGGTAGCGACCTTCAAAGTCAATCTGCCGACTGTTGCCGGCGGATCTGTTTCTGCGTCGGTGACGTCAAGCCCGGGCGGTGCTTCTCAGGCCGCTTCGATCAACCTGGCCAGTTGCTAGGGCGCGCCGGCTCGCGTTGAGTTGTTGGGTTCGTGAGTTCCTGGTCCAGCCGTGTCGTGCCGTCTGGGGTCGAGTTCGCGCGACGCGTCGGTGCTGACACCAGAACTGGAGTCCAAGCACACAGACGTCCCAGTCACGGTGCGGACACAGATCGCACATGCACACTTGCAGTGGGTAGTTAACATCCACCACATACCACTGCTGCACATCAAAGGTCCTGCTCTCGACGAGAATATGCGCTACCCAGGTCGCGAGGGGACGGATGCCGACGTGCTGGTCCCAGCGGCCCACGCAGACCGGCTCGTGACCGCCCTCGTCGCGGCGGGATGGACCGTGGCGACATCCTTCCGCAACGGGTCCGCCTTCGAGCATGCGGCGACCCTGCGCCATGTACAGTTCGGGTGGGCCGACATCCACCGCGAGTTCCCGGGTCTGGGCAGCGATCCGCATACAAGCTTCACGCAGCTGTGGGCCGATCGTCATGAGCGAGACATCGCCGGCCTGTCGTGCGCAGTGCCCAGCCCGCCGGCCCAAGCGCTGATCTTGCTGCTTCACGCAGCCCGCTCCCCGGGTGGACGCGCCCAGCTCGACGTCAACACGGTGTGGCGTAAAGCCACCGAGAGCCAACGCGCAGCAATCGTCGACCTCGTCCAGCGTCTGGACGCTGGCCTAGGCTTCGCCGCCGCAGTGGGCGGCCTGGAAGCCTACCGGGGGCACCCCGAATACGCCCTGTGGCGAGTCGCGTCGCGGGGCGGTACCCGCATCGAGGAGTGGTGGGCCCGGATCCGGGCCGCCCCCACGTGGCGGGAGGCCCTTGTGCTGGTGCTGCGTGCCCCTCTGGTCAACGTCGACCACCTGCAGATGACCCTGTGGCGTCGGCCGACACGACGCGAGATCGCGCGGGAGTTCTTCGCCCGGCCGGCGCGCGGCCTGACCGAGGAGCTGCGCGCGGCGAGGGCCCGGCGGACGGCCCGGAGCCGCCTGTGACCGGCACCTACCGCCGTCCGCGTGACGTGGCGATGGTGCCCGGTTCGGCGGGGGACCCAGACGGGGGATCGGACACCCTCTACCTGTCCCACCTCCCCAGTGGGTCCCTTGTGGTCCTTCGGGGTACGGGCGCCCTCATCTACACCGAGGCAGTGAACGATAGGGGGCACGAACCAAAGGACGACGTCGCCGCCCGGCTCGCCGACGCGGTGGGCATGACCGCGGAAGCGATCCGCGACGACGTGGAGGCATTCATCGTCGAGCTCGTGAAGCGGGGTCTGCTCGAGGAGACGTAGAGGTCACCTCTCCACGGACTCAGACGTTGGCTCGGGCCTTGCTCTTCTTGTTCTTGTCGCGGCTGCTCTTGGCTGCGCGAAGGTCCATGCGGGACGTGGCCGAGCCCTCGTTGCGGTAGTAGCCATAGCGGTACGGGTCGCTCGGCCCCGTCGAGACCATGTTGAGGGCGAAGCCGGCGGCGGTGACCCCGATGGTCGACAGAGACTTGATGGCCGACTGGACGTCCCGCTTGCGCGTGCGGTCGACCGCGACGACGAAGAGGAGACCACCCACAAGCTTGTTGATGACGACGGCGTCGATGACGGGCAGCACCGGAGGGCTGTCGACGAGGACGTAGTCGAACTCCTTGGTGAGGTGGTCGAAGAGGGTCTCCATGGGCTCGGAGCCCAGGATCTCGCTGGGGTTCGGGGGGATCTGACCCGCAGGGAGCACGTAGAGGCTGGTGTCTCGCCACTGCTGGATGACGTCGTCGACGCCGGCCGCCCCGAGGAGGATGGTCGTGAGCCCCACCCCGCCCTCCAACCCCATGGACTTGGCCACTGATGGGTTGCGCAGGTCACCGTCGACGAGCAGCACACGGCCACCGGAGTCGGCGAGCGCCATAGCCAGGTTGATGATGGTCGTCGTCTTACCCTCGCTCGGCATCGCCGAGGTGACGACGAAGGAGTGCTTCCCCGTTGTGACGTCAACGAACAGCAGGTTGGTGCGCAGCCGCCGGATGGCCTCGGCGTGCATCCCGTGGGGGTCGGTGATCATCGTTAGCGGCTTGCCCTTGCCGCCCCTGTCCAAGGGAAGGGCCGCGAGCATCGGGCGGTCGGACAGCGCCTTGACGTCGGCCTCGGAGCGTACCTTCGTGTCGAGGGCATGCCGGGCGAAGGCGATCCCGATGCCGATGACCAGCCCGGCCAACAGTCCCAAGGCCAGGTTGCGTCGCACGTTCGGTGACGTCGGGGCGTCAGGCGCCGACGCCGGCGTGATGGACGTGGTCTCCACGGTTTGACCGGCGCTGGCGAGCAGCGGCGAGAACTTCGCGGCCACGCGAGCCAGCTGCGGACCCACGGCGTTGGCGATGCGCGCAGCCCCGGCGGACGTGCCGTCGGACGCCGTGATGTCGAGCACCGACGCCTGGGGCGGCACCGATGCGCTGATGTTCAGCGGCGCACCGGCCGGGAGGCCCAGCTCGGCATGCAGAGGGTCGAGCACAGCCGGCGAGTGCAGCACCTCGATGTAGGTGTTGAGGTCCTGGCTCGTGATGATGTAGGTGCCCTGCTGGGCCACCTTCTCCTGGGATCCCCCGGTGGCCGAGAAGTAGACCCGCGCCGACGCCGTGTACGTGGGGGTCTGGGTCAGCGTGTAGGCCGCCACCGCCCCCAGCACGATGAGGGTGCAGGCGGCGATCGTCCTCCAGCGGGCGCGGAGGACGACCAGGAACTCCCGGAACTGCACAGTCACGTCTCCTGCGAGGGGGTACAACGAGGACACGACATCCTCCCACATGCATCCGAGGCGTACCGGCCCGAACCGGAACCTCCCGGTCGAGCGCCGGCGCCCGGATCCCCGTACGCTCAGGTCGTCACTCCAGCCCTCGAAGGAGCTAGCTCTTGCGCGTCCTGCGGATCTCGCACAGCGGGGTCGTCGGCGACTGGCGCCACCGTGAGCGCGCCATCGCCGCTCTCGGGGTCGACCTGCACCTGGTCTCCGCCGACGTGTGGGACGAAGCGGGTGCGCCGGTTCGGCTCGAACCGCTGCCGGACGAGGCAGTCGAGGGCATCGCGGACCATCGGTTCGCACCCCGCCCTCTTCCTCTACGACCCGCGGCCGTTATGGCGGCTGCTGGGCCAGAGCTGGGATCTCCTGGACCTGCACGAGGAGCCCTTCGCGCTGGCCACGGCCGAGATCCTCGCGCTGCGCGCGCTGCGTCGCCAGCGGGCGCCCTACGTCGTCTACTCGGCCCAGAACCTCGAGAAGCGGCTCCCCGCCCCGTTCCGGCTGCTCCAGCGGCGCGTGCTGCGCGGGGCCGGTGGGGTCAGCGTGTGCAACGTCGAGGCCGGCGCGATCCTCCAGCGACGCGGGTTCCCGGGCCGACCGGACGTGATCCCTCTGGGAGTCGACGTCCCCGCCGAGGTCGGCGTCCGGCGGTCGCCCGGCCGGGTCGTCGGGTATGCCGGTCGCCTGGCCGACCACAAGGGTGTCGCCGTACTGCTGGACGCGGTGGCCGCCATGCCGGAGGCCCGCCTCAGGCTGGCTGGAGCCGGTCCCGCGGAGGCCGCGCTGCGCGCCCGCAGCAGGGAGGACGACCTCGCCGGCAGGGTCGACTTCGTGGGCTCGCTGACCGGGGACGCGCTCACCGCGTTCTACCGCAGCGTGGACGTGCTCGCGGTGCCGTCACTGACGACCGACTCGTGGATGGAGCAGTTCGGGCGCGTCGCCGTGGAGGCCATGGCGGCCGGGACGCCGGTCGTCGCGTCGGCCAGCGGGGCGCTGCCGGACGTCGTCGGCGACGTCGGCCTGCTCGTGCCCCCCGGCGACGCGCCGGCCCTGGCCGCCGCCCTGACCCGCGTGCTCACCGACGCCCCGCTGGCCGCGCGCCTGACGGCCGACGGGTTCGACTGGGCCCGCTCGTGCGACTGGGCCGTCGTCGCCCGGCGCTACGTCGACCTCTACGCGCGCGCCGCTCACCGGGTCGGGTCCGCGACCAACGGACCTCGAGGTCGTCGTCGTCGCCTACGGCTCGCCGGACCACCTGAGGCAGGCCCTGGCGCCCCTCGACGGGCTGCCGTGCACGGTCGTCGACAACTCGGCCTCCACGGAGGTCCGCAGCATCTGCGCCCAGCGGTCGGTGCGCTACCTCGACGCCGGCGGCAACCTCGGCTTCGCCGCGGGCGTCAACCTGGCCCTCGCCGACCGGCTCCGGCCCGGTGCCGACGTGCTGCTGCTCAACCCCGACGCCGTCATCGGCCCCGCCGACGTCGCCGAGCTCCACCGGGTGCTCCGCGGCGACCCCCGGCTGGCCAGCGTCGCCCCCGCGCAGGTCGACGCTGACGGGCAGCCGGCCCGCGTCGGCTGGCCCTTCCCGACCCCCGCTCGGGCGTGGCGCGAGGCACTCGGCCTCGGCCGGTTGGGCGCCGCGTCGACGGAGTTCGTCATCGGGTCGGTCCTCATGCTCAGGGCCGAGGCACTGGAGCACGTGGGCCCCCTCGACGAGCGGTTCTTCCTCTACGCCGAGGAGACCGACTGGGCCTACCGCGCCGGCCTGCTCGGCTGGCGGCACGCCGTCGTCGAGTCGGCGACGGCCATGCACGCCGGCGGGGGGACGAGCTCTGACCCCCAGCGGCGGGAAGCCCACTTCCACGCCTCGCAGGAGGCGTACGCGCGCAAGCACTTCGGCCGCCTCGGCTGGCAGACCCTGCGGGCGGCCCAGGTCACCGGCTCGGCGGCCCGGAGCCTCGCGCTGCGCGGACCGCGGCAGGACGCGGCCCGAGAGCGACTGCACACCTACCTCGCGGGCCCGTCCCGGGTCGAGGCGCCCTATCGGGACGACCGTCGTCACGGGACGCCGCCGATGAGCGCCCTGCGGGCCCGGTTCGGCCCCGCCGTCGGGTGGACGGTCGGTGTCGTCAGCCTCCTGGCGCTGTTGCTGAGCGTCGGTCGGCTCATCCCCGACCAGCCGATCATCGCCGGCCTGGTCGCCGTGGCCGTGCTGCTGGTCGGCCTCACCCTGGCCGACCCCACCGTCATCCCGCTCCTGACGGTTCCCGTCTTGCTCGTCGTCACGCGGGTCGGCGCGGGCGGGCTCGACCTCTCCATCTCGGACGTCGTCCTCTTCGGGGCGTTCTGGCCGGCCGTGGTCCTCGGACCCCGCCCGTTCAGCCCCCCGATGCGCACGCTGCTATGGCTCGTGGCGCTCTACCAGGCCTGCACCCTCTTCACGGTCATCGCCAACCCGTTCACGGCCAACGCCGTCGAGTGGTTCCACGCCGGGTTCCTCACCGGGGGGGCGCTCATCGTCGGCTGGGCGCTGGGGCGCTCCGGGCAGGGGCAGCGTGGCGCTGACGCTCCTCCTGCTCGCCGCCTCGGTCATCGCCGCGTCGACCATCGCCCAGGGCGTCCTGGCCCTGCCTTCCGGCTTCGCTCCGGTGTTCCCGACGTTCCCGTTCTCCATGCACAAGAACTACGCCGGCACCATCCTCGGGATCGCGGCGCTGGTCGCGTACGTCCATCCCACCTGGATGCGGTGGCCGCGGCTGCTGGCGCTCGCCGTCTTCGGCCTGTGCGTGGGCGGCATGATCTTCACGCAGTCGCGGCAGGCCATCATCGGCCTGGCGGTCGCCCTGGCCGTGGTCGTGCTGCGGTCGGACGACACCCGGAAGCGCTCGAAGGTCATCGTGTTCGCGGGGATCGGCGGGCTCGCGCTCGTCGCGACGATGGTCCGCGACCAGGTGCAGTCGGGGAACCAGTTCAACTCGCTGTTCCAGCGGATCAGCTGGTTCCAGGACTCCGTCGAGGTCTGGCTCACCGACCCGATCTTCGGCGCGGGTCTGCGCTGGTGGTACACCGACCGCTTCTCCAGCCGGTTCCAGCCGCCGAACGCGGAGATCGAGGTGCTGACCACGGCCGGACTGCTCGGTCTGGCCGCCTTCCTCGCGCTGTCATGGGGGTCCCTCGTCGTCCTGTGGCGGCTGCCCCCCGTGTACGGCACGTTGGCCCTCGGCGTCGTGCTCAGTCGCTTCGTACAGGCCCAGTTCGACCTCTTCTGGGTGGCGGCCCAGGTCTCGGTGCCGTTCCTCATCGCCGGGGTATGCCTCGGCGAGGCCACGCGTCACGCCGCGGCCCAGGCGGAGGTGCACGCCACCCCTGGGCGTGAGCCGGTCGTGCCGTCCCGAGCCGGTGGCGGCGCGGTGACCGAGAGGTCACCCGGCATACCCGGCTCGGTCGGTGGTCCGGCGTGAGGGTCCTGCACGTCATCAGTTCCGACCGGTTCGCCGGCGTGGAGCGGCACGTCGCCCTCCTGGCGGCCGCCCAGCACGATGCCGGGAAGCAGGTGGTGGTCGTCGGCGGAGCGACCGGACCCATGGTCGCCGCCATCGAGCGCCCCGACGTGCGGCACCTCCCGGCACCGACGCTGGTCCGGGCCACCCAGCACGCCCGGGCCTTCGCGACCCGCGCGGACGTCGTGCACGTGCACATGACCGCCTCGGAGGTCGCCGGGGCGGTGGGGGCGATCGGCACCAGCGCGGCCGTCGTCACGACACGGCACTTCGCCGAGCGACGAGGGAGCACCCCTCCGGCGCGACTGGTCGGACGGTGGGCCGCCCGCCGGATGGCCCGGCAGATCGCCGTCAGCCACTACGCGGCCGACTGCCCTCGAGGGCGACAGCGTGGTCGTCCACGCGGGGGTCCGCAACGGACCCGACGAGAGTGGCCTCCGCAGCCGTGGTCGCACGGTCCTGCTCGCCCAGCGGCTGGAGCGGGAGAAGCGCGCGGACCTGGCCCTGCAAGTCTTCGCCGCGTCGGGCCTGGCCTCGGCGGGCTGGTCCCTGGACGTCGCTGGCACGGGAGCCGAGCACGACCAGCTCGTCCGGCTCGCGGCTCGGCTGGGGATCGCCGGTCAGACCCGCTTCCTCGGTCAGCAGGGCGACGTCGCGGGCCTGATGGCCCGGGCCGGGATCTTCCTGGCCCCCCGACCCGACGAGGCCTACGGGCTTAGCGTGCTCGAGGCCATGGCCGCCGGCCTGCCTGTCGTGGCCGCAGGAGGGGGTGGGCATCTGGAGACGGTCGGCCGCCTCGAGCACGCCGCCCTGTACCCGCCTGGTGACGTCGCGGCGGCCGCGGACGTGCTGTCCGCTCTGGCCGAGGACGCCGAGCGCCGTGGCTCTCTCGCCACCGCGCAGCAACAGCTCCAGCGGAGCCGCTTCACGCTCGAGACCCAGGAGCGGGCCACGGACGCGGTGTACAGGAGGGTGCTGCGGTGACCGACCTCGTCGTCGCCTCGCTCGAGGCGTGGGATGGCGTGTGGCGGCGGAACCAGCACCTCGTGTCGCGGCTGCTGCGGGACGACCCCGACCTGCGCGTGCTGTTCGTCGAGCCCCCCGCCGACCCGGTCCACGCGCTGCGGAGCCGGCGACGGCCCAGGCGAGGTCGAGGGCTGCGCTCAGGCCCCGCCATCCCCGAACGTCTCGAACGGCCGCCTGTTGCTGTTCCAGCCCACCAAGGTGCTCCCTCGCAAGCTCGACCGCGGAGCCGACGACCGGCTGGCCACGAGCGTCGTCCGGGCCGCCCGGCGGGCGGGCTTCGACGACCCCGTCCTGTGGGTCAACGACCCGGCGGCAGCAACCTTGCTGGGGCGCACCGGGTGGCGGGCCCTCTACGACATCACGGACGACTGGCTCCACGCGGACCACACCGCCGCCGAGCACGAGCGTCTGCTGCGCGACGAGAGCCTGCTGCTCACTCGCTGCGCCCACGTCGTCGTCTGCTCCCCCGCCCTCCTCGAGAGCAAGACCGGGCAACGGGGCACCGCGGCCATCTCGTTGGTGCCCAACGCTGTCGACCTCGCGGCATACGCCGAGGGCGGTGAGCGCCCCACCGACCTGCCCGAAGGCCGGGTCGCTCTCTACGTGGGCACGGTGCACCCGGACCGGGTCGACCTCGAGGTATGCGTCGCCACCGCCCGGGAGCTGGCCGGACGCGCCACCCTGGCGGTGGTCGGGCCGGTCCACCTCGGGTCGGCTGAGCGCGCGGAGCTCGAGCGCGCGGGAGTGGTCCTGCTCGGCGCACGGGACCACCGTGACGTCCCGCGCTATCTCATCCATGCTGACGTCCTGCTCGTGCCCCATGTCGTCAGCGCCTTCACCGACAGCCTCGACCCCATCAAGCTCTACGAGTATCGTGCCGCCAGCCGGCCCGTCGTCAGCACACCCGTGGCCGGGTTCCGAGACAGCGACGACCCGCTGGTGACGGTGCGTCCGGCGTCGGCGTTCGCCGCTGCGGTCATGGAGGCCATCGAGACCGGGGCGTCGGTCACGAAGGCCTCGTCCCGCACGCTCGACGTGCCCAGCTGGGACGACCGGGCGAGGGCGATGGCAAGCGTCGTAACCGATGTCGTAGAGAGTCGGCCCGGACGGCAATGGCCCTCGGTGGCCATCGCGCACGACTACCTCACGCAGCGCGGCGGAGCCGAACGAGTCGTGCTCGCCATGCACCGCGCGTTCCCGGACGCCACCATCTATACGACCCTCTACGAACCGGACACGACCTACCCTGAGTTCCGCAACGCCCGCATCGTCACCTCGGGGCTCAGCCGCGTCGCGCCGTTGCGCCGGAACCACCGCGCATCGCTCCCCTTCCTGCCCTTCGCGTCGCGGACCCTCCGCATCCGGGAGGACGTCGTGGTGACGTCCACGAGCGGCTGGGCCCATGGCTTCGCCGCCACCGGACAGCGCATCGTCTACTGCCACGCCCCGGCGCGCTGGCTCTACCAGACCGAGGCCTACCTCGGGGGCGGGCGATTCCGGTCGGCCGGAGGCTGGGCCCTCACCCTCCTCTCGCCGTGGCTGCGTCGCTGGGACCGGCGCCACGCGGTGACCGCAGACCTCTACTTCGCGAACTCCCGCGTCGTCCGCGACCGCATGATGGAGACGTACGGCATAGAGGCCGTGGTCCTTCCCGCGCCGCACGCCATCGACGCCGACGCGGACCAGGCGCCCGTGCCCAGCCTCGTGGACTGGGCCGAGGACGGCTACTACCTCGTCGTCTCCCGGCTGCTCCCTTACAAGAATGTCGGCACCGTCATCGAGGCGTTCCGCGGCCTCGGCGAGCGCCTCGTCGTCGTGGGTAGCGGCCCCCTTCGACGCACGCTCGAGAGGCACTTGCCGCACAACGTCCGGCTCGTGTCGGACCTGACCGACCCGGAGCTTCACTGGACGTATGCGCACAGCCTCGCGCTCGTCGCACCCAGCCTCGAGGACTACGGGCTGACCCCCCTGGAGGCGGCGGCCTACGGCAAGCCGACCCTCGCCCTGGGCGCTGGTGGTTACCTCGACACCGTGATGCCCGGCGTCACCGGGTCCTTCTTCCTTACAGCCACCCCCGCAGCGATTCGCGCCACAGTGCTCGAGCAGCGCCACCGGGTGTGGTCGTCGACGCGAATCATCGCGCACGCAGCGCGGTTCTCGGAGCCGGTCTTTCACGCGGCGCTGCGAGCCGCCGTCGCCGAGCTCTCACTATCGGGACCGCCGACGACGGAAGACGACTCGGGGCCCCTTAGTAGGCGCCTTCCCGTTTGAGGACGGTCAGCACGGTGCGCCACATGATCTTCAGGTCCTCGACGAGGTTCCAATTCTCGACGTAGTACAGGTCGAGGCGTACGGAGTCCTCCCAACTGAGGTCGCTGCGTCCGCTCACCTGCCACAGTCCGGTCATCCCGGGCTTGACCAACAGCCGGCGATGGACGTCCCGCTCGTACTGCTCCACCTCCGAAGCCAGGGGCGGGCGCGGTCCGACGAGGCTCATGTCGCCCCGCAGCACGTTCCACAGCTGGGGAAGCTCGTCGATGCTGGTGCGGCGAATGAACCGACCCAGCGAGGTGATGCGGGGGTCACTCTGCTGCTTGAACATCGGGCCGGCGCCCTCATGCACCTCCGGGCGAGGGAGGCGGTCGGCGCCCGGGACCATGGAGCGGAACTTCCACATCAAGAACGGCTCGCCGCCCATCCCGACCCGCTGCTGGCGGTAGAACGCTGGTCCCCCGTCCCCCCGCACCAACAGTGCGACGACCACCAGCAGCGGGCTGAGCACGATCCCGATGATCATGGCCCCGGTGACGTCGAAGCCCGTCTTCAGCGCTCGCTTCGGACCCGTGAACGTCGGTGCCTCGACGTGCAACAACGGCAGCCCGGCGACCGGGCGGGTGAGGATGCGCGGCCCGGCCACCTGGGTCATCCCCGGCGCCAACACCAGCCCGATCCCGGTGCCCTCGAGGTCCCAGCCGAGCCGTCGCAGCCCCTCCGAGCCCAGACGCCACGAGCCGGAGCAGGCGACGACATCGACGCCCAGGCGGTCGGCCACGTCGGCGGCCTCGAGCTCGCTGCCGACCACGGGGACCTTGCCGATCGGGTCGGTGCCATCGGAGCAGCAGGCCCCGACCACCCGGAACCCTGCTTGCGGCACGGTGCCGAGCGCGGCCACGAGGCTGGTGAGGTGGTCGCGGTCCCCCACGACGAGCATGGCGTCACAGAGGCGGCCCTCCGATCGTTGCAGACCCAGCCACCGTCGCCATAGCCAGCGGCTGAGGAAGAGTCCGACGAGACCGAACGGCAGCGCGATGAGCAAGAAGCCGCGGGCCAGCTCGAGCTTGAGGAGGTAGCTGACGATGGCGATCGCCGCGAACAGGCGTACCGTTGCGGCGGCAACGGCCCGGTACTCCTCGGGGCCGTGGCCGAACAGGCGCGGGTCGTACGCGTTGTGCAGCCGTAGCGCGGCCATCCACAGCGCGATGAGGACGACGGAGACCACGGCGTAGTCCAGGCCGATGCCGGACGTCTGCGCCGCATCAGAGGTGTCAGCGCCGAACCGCACGATCTGGGCACCCACCACCGCCCAGACGACGACGAGGACATCCGTGATGGCGATGCGCAGGGTGTACCGATCGATGCCGCTGCTCGAGCGGGTCGTCGGTCGCCCAAGCGCGATGGTCACTGGGAGAGAATGTCAGGCGTCCGACCGTCGAGAGGCGTTCGGTTCCGTAACATTTGCTGCCGTCCTCGAGACGACCAGTGGATGGCCAAGGCTCCGGCGACCAGGGCCACCAGACCGATGGACAACCAGACGACGAACCCCATTGCGCTGCTCAACATCACGACCACCCTCCCGCATGCCAGTCGGACCCCATCCAAGGGCGCCACGAACCGCGATGCCCCGCCGAGCCCCCACCCCCACGGGGCGACCCGAGTTCCAGTCCGACCTGCGGATCTTCGCATAGCATCGCGCCTTGTACCCCCGGCATCGTCGGAAAGGGTCCGAACGGGCCATCCCCCCTGCCTAGACTGTTGGCCGTGACGGACCTGGACGACCTCCGGCGGCTGTCCGGTACAGCCCCCGACGAGGATTTGACCCAGGATGACGACGGCCCCCCCGGGGGCAATGCCCGTCGCCACAGTCGGCGCTTCTGGGTGCTGGTCGCGGCGATCTTGTTGCTCGCCGTGCCCATCGTCGCGGTCGGTGGGTACGCGGCATACCTCGGTCACATGGTGACCTCCAACGTGCAGAAGGAGGACCTGCTCCCGGCCCTGACGCCGGACCAGCTGAAGGGCAACCCCGCTGCGGCGCCGACCCCCGGGGCGACCGCCGTCACCGGCAAGGGGATGAACTTCCTGCTCATCGGCTCGGACGCCGGGCCCGACCGTTCCGGGGCCCGCTCCGACGTCATCATGATGGTGCACGTGCCCGAGGACCGGCACAACATCACCTTCATCCACTTCCCGCGCGACCTCTACGTCGACATCCCGGGCTACGGCAAGAACAAGATCAACGCCTCCTTCGCCTTCGGCGGGGCACCGCTGCTCGTCAACACGCTGCAGGCCCTGACCGGCGCCCACATCGACCACGTGGCGAAGATCGGCTTCGAGGGGTTCAAGGCCATGACCGACGCCGTCGGAGGGGTCGACGTCTACGTCGCGGAGTCGAGCAGCCAGGACAGCGTGAAGTTCATCGGCGGGACGACGATGCACATGGACGGCGCCACGGCGCTGCAGTTCGTGCGCGCCCGCTACCAGCTGAGCCAGGGCGACATCTCCCGTGGGCAGCGCCAGCAGGAGTTCCTCAAGTCGCTCATGCTCAAGATGCTGTCCTCGGACACGCTCACCAACCCGGCGAAGCTGAGCAACCTCGTCTACGCGACGACGACCAACCTCACCGTCGACCAGGACCTCGACCTCGGGCAGATGCAGCAGCTGGGCCTGTCGATGCGCAACATCCGCGGGAGCAACGTCCGCTTCATCACCGCGCCGTTCAGCGGGTTCGCGAACAACGCGGCCGGCGACGTCGACGTGGTGGACGTGGCCAAGATGACGGCCATGGGGCAGGCCATCGCGCAGGACCAGCTCGACTCCTACACCGGGTGAGCCGCCGCCTCGGGCTCAACGGCAAGTGGCTGGCGCAGGAGCTGACCGGCACCCAGCGGTATGCCCGGGAGATGACCCGACACCTGGTCCCCCTGCTGCCCGGTCGCCCCGTGCTCCACGTGCCCGCCGACGCGGTCGTCCCGGACTGGCTGGCCGCGCAGGTCGAGACCCGCCGGTCGCGGCTGCGCGGCATGGCCTTCGAGCAGCTGGCGCTCCCGCTCGC
Organism: uncultured Actinomycetota bacterium; assembly: GCA_963752705.1. GTDB lineage: Bacteria > Actinomycetota > Actinomycetes > Actinomycetales > Dermatophilaceae > Lapillicoccus. The sequence goes on along the minus strand of CAVVZM010000003.1, from coordinate 582,165 downwards.
CGCCCGGCGCGAGCTCCTGCTCAGTCTCGGCGGCCCTGCTCCGGTGCTGGCCCGCCGCCAGGTCGTGACCATGCACGACGCCACCCCCTTCCGGCTGCCCCACACCTACAGCCGGGCGTTCGCCACGTGGTACCGCCTCATGTACCGCGCGGTGGCCCGGCGCGCGTCCCGGATCGTCACGGTGTCGGCCTTCAGCCGCGACGAGCTGGCCGACGTGCTGCACGCCGACCTGCACCTCTTCGTCGTCGTGCCCAACGGGGTCGGGCACGTCGCCGCGGGCGAGACCCCCGTGCGACCGGCCGGCGTCCCGGACGCACCGTTCGCGCTGATGGTGGGGCCGGCCGCCGCCCACAAGAACATCGCCCCCGTGGCGGCCGCCGTCGCACGCCGGGGCGTCGAGGTCGTCGTCGTCGGCGGCGGCGGGAGCCAGCAGGTCTTCGGTGGCGGCGACGGGTCGCCGGACGACGGGCCCACCGCGGCCGGGGCCGCCGTCCACCGCCTGGGCCGGCTGACCGACGCCGAGGTGTCGTGGCTGTACGCCCACGCCGGGGTGCTGGTCTTCCCCTCCCTGTACGAGGGGTTCGGGCTGCCGGTCGTCGAGGCCCAGAGGGCGGGCTGCCCGGTCGTCGCCTCCGACCGGGCGAGCCTCCCCGAGGTCGCCGGCCTCGGGGCGCTGCTCGTCGACCCGACCCGACCCGACGACGTGGCGGCCGCGGTGGAGCGGGTGCTCCGCGACCCGGTCCTGGCCGACGGGCTGCGGGGGCACGGGCATACCAACGCGGAGCGCTTCAGCTGGGACGCCAGCGCGGCCGTGCTGGCCGACGTGCTGGCCGAGGTGCTGGCGCAGGTGCCGAACGAGGCCCGTCGCGCCAGACTCAGCCCGGCGGACGCTGGGCGACCATGACGATCTGAGGTCCCATCGTCGGTCGCCGCCGGGCCAGCTCGTTGAGCGCCCGCTTCGCGACCCGCTTGGGCCCCGAGCCCCCGTCGAGGTGGAAGTGCCGGCTGGTGCGGTAGACGACGTCGAGACCGACCCGCTGCATCACCTCGTCGATCTCCGAGAACAGGTACTCACGGGCGTGCCGTGCGTGCGGGACCCCGGCGATCCAGTCGGGCAGGGGCGTGTAGACCGAGCGGCCCAGCAGCAGGTCGACGCGGTTGCGCACGTAAGCCGCGTTCGGCGTTGAGAAGAAGAGCAGGCCGCCGGGGCGCAGCACCCGCACGGTCTCCTCCAGCGAGCGCACCGGGAAGTCGCGCAGGTGCTCGAACACCTCGGTGAAGACGACCCCGTCGAACGAGGCGTCCTCCAGCGGGTAGGGGACCTGCTCGAGGTCCCACTCGACGTAGTCCACCCCGTGCTCGGCGAAGAGCTGGACCATCCGCCCCGGGGTCCCGTCGGCCCAGTCGTCGGAGGCGATCCCGATGTCGACGGCGGTCGTGCGGTAGCCCTGGTCGGCCAGGCCGGCGATCTGGTCGCCGGGAGCCGCTCCGAGCTCGAGGATGCGCGCCGGAGGGTCGAGGCGCTCCCTCAGCCGGGCCAGGAGGAAGGCGTAGCGAACCTGTGCCGACACGTCGAGTCCCACGGGCGCCACCCTAGGTGTTGGCGTCGCCCGCGGCCCTCAGACGCCCAGCTCGTGAGCCGTCTCAGGGGCGGCGACCAGCTCGAGCGCCTCCGTGAAGCGCGGCGACGGGCGCATGACCCGGTCGGCCTTCGCGGGGTCGGGGCGGTAGTAGCCGCCGAGGTCGACCGAGTGGCCCTGCACGGCCAGCAGCTCCCGCTCGATGGCGTCGACGTCCGTCTCCAGGCGCTCGGCCAGAGGCACGAACCGCGCCGCGAGGTCGGGGTCGGTGGTCTGCCGGGCCAGCTCCTGGGCCCAGTAGAGGGCGAGGTAGAGGTGGCTGCCGCGGTTGTCGATCTGGCCGACCCGGCGGCTGGGCGACTTGTTCTCGTCGAGCAGCCGGCCGGTCGCCAGGTCGAGGCTCTTGGCCAGGACCGCCGCGCCCCGGTTGCCGGTGGAGTCCGAGAGGTGCCGGAACGACTCGGCCAGCGCCATGAACTCGCCCAGGCTGTCCCAGCGCAGGTGGTTCTCCTGCACGAGCTGCTGCACGTGCTTCGGCGCCGAGCCGCCGGCGCCGGTCTCGAACAGGCCGCCGCCGTTCATCAGCGGTACGACGGAGAGCATCTTGGCGCTCGTGCCGAGCTCGAGGATCGGGAAGAGGTCGGTGAGGTAGTCGCGCAGCACGTTGCCGGTGACCGAGATGGTGTCCTCGCCGCGGCGGATCCGCTCGAGCGAGATCTCCATGGCGTGCACCGGTGACGTCACCTGGATGTCGAGGCCGTCGGTGTCGTGCTCGGCCAGGTAGTCGTTGACCTTGCCGATGAGCTGCGCGTCGTGGGCCCGGTAGGCGTCGAGCCAGAAGACCGCGGGGCTGCCGCTGGCCCGCGCCCGCGTGACGGCCAGCTTGACCCAGTCGCGGACGGCCGCGTCCTTGGTCTGGCAGGCGCGCCAGATGTCCCCCTTCTGCACCTCGTGCTCGATGAGCACGGTGTCGTCGGCGCCGACGACCTGCACGGTGCCGGCGCGGTCGATGACGAAGGTCTTGTCGTGGCTGCCGTACTCCTCGGCCTTCTGCGCCATGAGGCCGACGTTCGGCACCGACCCCATCGTGCGGGGGTCGAAGGCGCCGTGGGCGCGACAGTCGTCGATGACGACCTGGTAGATCGGCGCATACGAGGAGTCGGGGATGACCGCGAGGGTGTCGTGCTCCTGGCCGTCGGCGCCCCACATGTGCCCGGAGCTGCGGATCATCGCCGGCATCGACGCGTCGACGATGACGTCGCTCGGGACGTGCAGGTTGGTGATGCCGCGGTCGGAGTCGACCATCGCCAGGCGCGGGCCGTCGGCGAGGCGCTGCTGGATCGCCGCCGTGATCTCCTCCCCGTGCTCGAGGCCGGAGAGGCCCGTCAGGATGGCCCCGAGGCCGTTGCTGCCGTCGAGCCCGGCGCGGGTGAGCTCGTCGCCGTACTGCGCGAAGACGTCATCGAAGTAGGCCCGGACGACGTGACCGAAGATGACGGGGTCGGAGACCTTCATCATCGTCGCCTTGAGGTGCACCGAGAAGAGGACATCCTCGGCCTGGGCGCGCGCCAGCTGCTCGACGACGAACGTGTCGAGCGCCTCCGCCCGCATCACCGTGGCGTCGAGGATCTCGCTCGCGGTCACGGGCACGCCTGCGCGCAGGACCACGGCCTCGCCGCCGTCGGCCGGCTGGAGCCGGATGTCGACCGTGCCGTCGGCCTCGACGACGACCGACTTCTCGTTGCGGCGGAAGTCGTCGAACTCCATCGTCGCCACGTTGGTCTTGGAGTCGGGGCTCCACGCGCCCATCGAGTGGGGGTGCTTGCGGGCGAAGCTCTTGACCGACGCGGGGGCCCTGCGGTCGGAGTTGCCTTCGCGCAGAACGGGGTTGACGGCGCTGCCCTTGACCTTGTCGTACCGCGCGCGGGTGTCGCGCTCTTCGTCGGTGGACGGCTCGTCGGGGTAGGCGGGGACGGCCACGCCCTGGCCCCGCAGCTCGGCCACGGCCGCCTTGAGCTGGGGTACGGACGCGGAGACGTTCGGCAGCTTGATGATGTTGGCCTCGGGCGTCGTGGCCAGCTCGCCCAGCTCGGCCAGGGCGTCGGACGTGGCCTGGTCCTCGGGCAGCACGTCGGAGAACGCCGCGATGATGCGGCCGGACAGGGAGATGTCGCGGGTCTCCACCTCGACGCCCGCGGCCGACGCGTACGCCTGCACCACCGGGAGGAACGAGTAGGTGGCGAGGAGGGGCGCCTCGTCGGTGAGCGTGTAGATGATGCGGCTCATGGGGCGGCTCCTGCTCTCGTCGGGACGTCACGGGCAGCATATCTATATCTTGACGTCAAGATAAATCCGCCTGAGGTCTCGGGCCTGCGGCTCCGCTAGATTTCGCCCATGACGACACCGCCCCTCCGCAAGCGCCTCGGCGCGGAGCTCCTCGGGACCTTCTGGCTCGTGTTCGCCGGCTGCGGGACGGCGATCTTCGGGTCGTCGTTCTTCACCCCCACCGGGCTCACCACCCCGTCCTCGCAGCTCGGTGTCGGCCTGCTCGGGGTCTCGCTGGCCTTCGGGCTCTCGGTGGTGACGATGGCGTATGCGGTGGGGCACGTCTCGGGGGCGCACTTCAACCCCGCGGTGACCATCGGCATGTGGGCGGCCCGCCGGTTCGACAACGTGCGCGACCTGGGCGCCTACATCGCCGCGCAGCTGGTCGGGGCGTTCCTGGCGGGCGCCGTCCTGTGGGGCCTGGCCAAGAGCGTCAACGGCAGCGCCGGGGTGGCCGGCAAGCTCGCCGCCAACGGCTACGGGGAGCACTCCCCCGGCGGCTTCAGCCTGGTCGCGGCGCTGCTCGTCGAGGTGCTGCTCACCGCCTTCTTCGTCTTCGTCATCCTCGGGGTGACCACGAGCCACGCGCCGACCGGGTTCGCGCCCCTCGCCATCGGGTCTGACCCTGACGCTGATCCACCTCATCTCCATCCCCATCGACAACACCTCGGTCAACCCGGCGCGCTCGCTGGGGGTCGCGTTCTTCAACGGCAACGGCGCCCCGGGCCAGGTGTGGCTCTTCGTCGTCGCGCCCATCGTCGGGGCGGTCATCGCCGGCTGGTCGTTCGAGGCGATCACCGGCATCGACCGCAGCAACCTCGACGTCGGCGGCGACACCAACCCCGGCGAGGTCGTCGCCGAGGCGCGCCCGGCCGCAGCCACCGCGGGACTGACCGGACGGGGCCACCGCAGGGGCGCACCGGCATACCGGCTGGTAGCGTCCCTGGGCGTGACCGACACCGCAGCCGCCACCCGCACGACCCGCCAGCCCGTCAAGGTCGCCGTCACCGGCGCCGCGGGCCAGATCGGCTACAGCCTGCTGTTCCGCCTCGCCAACGGCGACCTGCTGGGCAAGGACACCCCGATCGAGCTGAGGCTGCTGGAGATCACCCCGGCGCTGAAGACGCTCGAGGGCGTCGTCATGGAGCTCGACGACTGCGCGTTCCCCACCCTCGCCAAGGTCGAGATCGGTGACGACCCGCGCAAGGTCTTCGACGGCGTCAACCACGCCCTGCTCGTCGGCGCGCGGCCGCGCGGTCCGGGCATGGAGCGCGGCGACCTGCTCGAGGCCAACGGGGGCATCTTCAAGCCGCAGGGCCAGGCCCTCAACGAGGTGGCCGCCGACGACGTCCACGTGCTCGTCACGGGCAACCCGGCCAACACCAACGCGCTCATCGCCATGAGCAACGCCCCCGACATCCCGCGCGAGCAGTTCTCGGCCCTGACCCGGCTCGACCACAACCGGGCCATCTCCCAGCTCGCCGCCAAGCTGCAGGTGCCGGTCACCGAGATCCGTCGGATGACCATCTGGGGCAACCACTCCGCCACGCAGTACCCCGACATCTTCCACGCGGAGGTCGGCGGCCGGAACGCTGCCGAGGCCGTGGACGACGAGCAGTGGCTCGCCGACACGTTCATCCCCACCGTCGCCAAGCGGGGCGCCGCCATCATCGCGGCGCGCGGCTCGTCGTCGGCCGCCAGCGCCGCCTCGGCGACCATCGACCACGCCCGCACCTGGGCGCAGGGCACCGCCGAGGGTGACTGGGTGTCGATGGCGGTGTGCTCCGACGGCTCCTACGGCGTGCCCGAGGGCCTCATCTCCTCGTTCCCGGTGACCGTGTCGGGCGGCCGCTGGTCGATCGTGCAGGGGCTCGACGTCAATGCGTTCTCCCAGACCCGGATCGACACGACCGTCGCCGAGCTCGTCGAGGAGCGCGACGCCGTGAAGGAGCTCGGCCTGATCTGAGGCCCAGCCGGGCCGGGTCGACTGGCTCGACACCCGGCATACCGGCGGTTGTCCGGTATGCCGGTGCTCCAGGCCAGCCCACCGGGCCCGACCGGCGGGCGCGAGTCCGGTTCTGGCTGGCCCGGCGCGACGAACCGGACACCAGCCAGCCGGTCGGTCCGCAGGACCTGAGCCGAGCCGGGTCGACTGGCTCGACACCCGGCATACCGGGCGGATGTCCGGTATGCGAGTGCTCCTGCCAGCCCACCGGGCCCGACCGGCGGGCGCGAGTCCGGTTCTGGCTGGCCCCGGTGGGACGAACCGGACACCAGCCAGCCGGTCGGTGCGCCGCGCTAGGGGCCGCAGCTGGCGGCGCGGCCGCCGCCGATCTGGCCGTCGGCCGGTCCGCACGTGCGGACGAGGAAGAACGCGCCGAAGACCAGCACCGCGGCGAGCACGAGGGTGACGACGTCGCGGATGCGCGAGCGCACCTCGATGCCGCCGCCGTGGGGCTCGGGCACGACGACGCGCAGCACGGCCGTGACGAGCAGCCCGACGCCGATGACGAAGCCGCCGACCCGCAGGCGGCCGCCGAGGACGACGAGGCCGAGGCCCGCCAGCGCGAACCCCCCGAGCACCCACCACAGCCCGAGTCGCCGCAGCGGCGCGAGCCTCACCGCAGGCCAGCCTGCCGTTCGGCGGCGGCGACGACGTTGGTCAGCAGCATGGCGCGGGTCATCGGCCCGACGCCGCCGGGGTTGGGGCTGACCCAGCCGGCGACCTCCGCCACGTCGGCGGCGACGTCGCCGGCGGTCTTCCCGTCGACCTTGGAGACCCCGACGTCGAGGACGGCGGCGCCGGGCTTGACCATGTCGGCGGTGACCATGCCGGGTACGCCGGCGGCCGCCACGACGATGTCGGCCTCGCGGACCGCGGCGGCGAGGTCGCGGGTTCCGGTGTGGCACAGGGTGACGGTGGCGTTCTCCGACTTGCGCGTGAGGATCAGGCCGAGCGGGCGACCCACGGTGAGCCCGCGCCCGATGATGACGACGTGGGCCCCGGCGATGGGCACGTCGTGGCGCCGCAGCAGCTCGATGCACCCCATCGGCGTGCACGGCAGCGGGGCGGGCTTGCCCAGCACCAGCCAGCCGAGGTTCATCGGGTGCAGCCCGTCGATGTCCTTCTCGGGGTCGACGCGCGACAGCAGGGCCATCTCGTCGAGGCCGGTGGGCTGCTGCACGAGGAACCCGGTGCAGCCGGGTCGGCGTTGAGCTCGTCGATGACCGCCTCGACCTCGGCCTGCGAGGCGGTGGCCGGCAGGTCGCGCCGGATGCTGTTGATGCCGAGCTCGGCGCTGTCGCGGTGCTTGGCCCCGACGTACCACCGGCTGCCCGGGTCGTCGCCGACGAGCACGGTACCGAGGCCGGGCACGACGCCGACCTCGGCGAGGGCGGCGATGCGGTCACGCAGCTCCCGCTTGATCGACGCGAGAGTCGCCTGGCCGTCGAGGATCCGTGCGGTCACGGGCGCCTATCCTGCCACGCGGGCATCGCGGTCCCGATCGGCCTCGTCCGCCGTATGCGGTCGCCGCCGGGCCGCCAGCCCGGCCAGCACGGCGGCGGCCAGGGTGACGAGCAGGCCCAGGATCGCCACGGGCGTGATGTGGCCGCGGGTCGAGGCGTCGACGAGGTCGAGCAGGACGGCAGCGAGCAGCTGGCCGGCGAGCATGAGCAGGCTGACGAGCAGCACCCCGAGGTGGCGTACCGAGATCGCCCCGACGGCGATGATCCCGACGCCGAGGATCCCCCCGAACCACGCCCACCAGGGCACGGCGAGGCTGGCCGGCACCCCGAACGCGCTCCCCCGCGACGCGGGGATGGCGATGAGCCACAGGACGGCGCTGCCGAAGGCGAAGTTGAGCCACGTGGTCGTCAGCGGCTGTCCGGCGGCCACCGTGACCCGGCCGTTGATCCCCTGCTGCACCGTCATGGCGGCGCCCGCGAGGGCGGCGAGGACCACCGGCAGGACGACGGTCCCCCGAGGCCCCCGGTGCCGCGCACCCGGTCGCCGACGGAGATGACGACGCCCACGACGGCGAGCAGGGCGGCGAGCACACGCGGCCACGACACCGCCACCCGGCCCGCCGGGCCGATGCCGAAGCGGTCGACGCCGACGGCGCTGATCGTCTGCGCCCCGACCACGGCGATGGTGAAGAGCGCGACGCCGGCCAATGGCACGGCATACGCCTGGGTGAAGACGTAGAGCCCGCCGACGGTGCCGCCGATGCACTGCCACCACCGCAGCCGGCGGTCGCGCAGCGCCTCGCGCACCGACCGGAAGCCGGCCCGCATCGACGGCACCAGCGCCAGCAGGAGGCACAGGAGGAGCAGTCCCGAGCCGAAGCTCCAGATCGCCGCGTCGAGCCCGTGGCCGAACGCGGTGGCGAGCTCGCCGTTCATCCGGGCCTGCACGGCCAGGAAGGCACCGGACAGGAGGGTGAGCAGGGACCACCCGGTGCGCGCCGACATCAGTGGAAGAAGTGCCGGGTGCCCGTGAAGTACAGCGTCGCCCCGGCCCGCTCGGCCGCCTCGACGATCGCGTCGTCGCGGATCGAGCCCCCGGGCGAGACGACGGCGCGCACACCCGCCTCGAGGAGGATCTCGAGGCCGTCGGCGAACGGGAAGAACGCGTCGGAGGCGGCGACCGACCCGGCGGCGCGCTCGGCACCCGCGCGGGAGACGGCCAGGCGACAGGAGTCGACCCGGTTGACCTGGCCCATCCCGACCCCCACCGCCGCGCCGTCGCGGGCCAGGAGGATCGCGTTGGACTTGACGGCGCGGATGGCCCGCCAGGCGAAGGCGAGGTCGGCCAGGGTGGCCGCATCGGCGGGCTCCCCCGTGACCAGCCGCCAGTGCTCGGGCCCGTCGCCGCCGGTGACCTCGCCGGCGTCGTCGCGGACGACGGCGTCGACCCGGTCGACCGACTGCACGAGGATGCCGCCGCTGATCGGCCGCACCTCGATGGGGTCGCGGAAGCGGGCCATGTCGGCGGGCAGCCGCAGCACCCGCACGTTCTTGCGGGCGCGCAGCAGCTCGAGGGCGTCGTCGTCGAACGCCGGCGCGACGATCACCTCGGTGAACACGCCCTTGGTCTTCTCGACGAGGGCCGCGGTCACCGTCTGGTTGGTGGCGATGATGCCGCCGTAGGCCGACTGCGGGTCGCACGCATGGGCGCGCTCGTAGGCGGTGACGAGGTCGCCGGCCACGGCGATGCCGCACGGGTTGGCGTGCTTGATGATCGCCACCGTGGGCTGGTCGCCGTGGTCGTTGGCGGCCCGTACGGCGGCGTCGGCGTCGACGAAGTTGTTGTAGGACATGGCTTTTCCGTGCAGCTGCTCGGCGTGCGCGATGCCCGGGCCGCCAGTGGCGGTAGAGCGCGGCCCGCTGGTGCGGGTTCTCGCCGTAGCGGAGCACCTCCGCCTTGTCCCACGTCGCGCCCGTCCAGGCCGGGAAGCCGGTGCCGTCGCTCGTGTCGGCGACGACGTTGCCCATCCAGCTGGCCACGGCGACGTCGTAGCTCGCCGTGTGCACGAACGCCTCGGCGGCGAGCCGCTGCCGCTGGGCCAGGGTGAAGCCCCCGGCGCCGAGGGCGTCGAGCACCTGCGGGTACGCGTCGGGGCTGGTGACGATGGCGACGCTGGCGTGGTTCTTGGCCGCCGCGCGCACCATCGACGGGCCGCCGATGTCGATCTGCTCGATGCACTCCTCGGGGGAGGCCCCCGAGGCCACGGTGTCGCGGAAGGGGTAGAGGTTGGAGACGACGAGGTCGAACGCCTCGACCCCGAGCTCGTCGAGCTGGCGCAGGTGCTCGGGGTTGCGCGTGTCCGCGAGGATGCCTGCGTGCACCTTCGGGTGCAGCGTCTTGACCCGGCCGTCGAGGCACTCGGGGAACCCGGTGAGGTCCTCGACCGCGGTCACCGGGATCCCTTGCGCGGCAATGGTCTTCGCGGTCGACCCGGTCGACACCACGGCGACGCCGGCCGCGTGCAGGGCGCTCGCCAGGACGTCGAGCCCGGTCTTGTCGTAGACCGAGACGAGGGCTCGGCGCAGGGGGCGGCGGCCCGCGTCGGACCCGTCGTCGGAGGTGGGGCTGCTCACGGGATGGTGACCTTCCGATCGGTGACGGTGAAGCCGTCGCGGACCATGCGGCCCACGACCTCGACGAGCTGGGGGCGCTCGGCCTGTTTGATGCGCTCGGTGAGCGTGTCGACGGTGTCGTCGTCGAGGACGGGCACGGCGACCTGGGCCACGATGGCGCCGGTGTCGACGCCCTCGTCGACGACGAAGAGCGTGGCACCGGCGAGCTTGACGCCGTAGGCCAGTGCGTCGCGGGGGCCGTGGATGCCGGGGAAGGCCGGCAGCAGGGCGTTGTGGCTGTTGACGTAGCGGCCGCCGAAGCGCGCGAGGAAACCGGGTCCGACCAGCTTGAGGAACCCGGCCGAGACGACCAGCGCGGGCTCGTAGGCGGCGACGGCATCGGCCAGGGCGACGTCCCAGGCGGCCCGGTCGGGGTGGTCGGCGACGCGGCATACGAACGTCGGTATGCCCGCCCGCTCGGCCCGCGCGAGCCCCTCGGTGCCCTCGCGGTCGGCGCCCACCGCGGCGACGGTCACGCCGTAGGCGGGGTCGGCCGCCGCGTCGAGCAGAGCCTGCAGCAGCGTGCCCGCGCCCGAGACGAGGACGACGATCGCGCCTGCTTCGCGGGAGGCCGTCACGTTCCCCAACACTACCCAGCCCCGGTGGGGACGTGGCGCGACCCCAGGACGTTGGGGTGGAGGAGCGCCATGGGCGATGATGGCGGGCGGACCAGGGACCGGGAAGAGGCGACAGTGGCGGGGCAGGCGAGCAAGCAGGTCAGCCGCGAGGAGATCCAGCGCCGGGGGCGCTACTCGCTGACCATCGCCGCGTTGTTCCTCCTCATCCTCATGGGCGGAGGGCTGCCGCTCCCCCAGCGGGCCATCGTCATCGTGCCGCTCGGCGTGGCGGTCTTCGCGTCGGTGCGCGAGATCCGGCGACTGTCGAAGGTCCCGGCGACCGCGTTCACCCGGTTCGGCCCCGCGATCGCCCTGGGCCTGTCGGGCCTGCTGCTCGTCGGCGCGGTGACGCAGGTCGTCTTCTACGGCCCGCAGAAGGCCTACGAGGACTGCATGACCGGGGCCAACACGAGCACGGCGCAGGCGGTCTGCAACCAGCAGCGCCAGCGCAGCCTCCTGGGGTCCCTCACCGAGTTCTGACCCCGTCCACCTCACGCACGAGGTGGTCGGCGATCTCCAAGGCCGCGGTCGCCGCCGGCGAGGGCGCGTTGAGGACGTGCACCTGGCGGGGCGCGGTCTGCACGAGGAAGTCGTCGACGAGGGTGCCGTCACGGCGCAGTGCCTGGGCGCGCACCCCGGCGGGCGCGGGCACGAGGTCGGCGGCGGTGATGCCAGGGACCAGCCGGGCGACGCTGCGGGCGAAGGCGGCGCGGGAGAGGGACCGGACCACCTCGCGGGCGCCCGGGACGAGGTTGCCCCGGCCGAGCCGCCACAGGCCCGGCCAGCCGAGGGCGTCGCGCAGCTCCCCGAGGTCGACGTCGCGCCACGTGTAGCCCTCGCGGCGCAGCGCCAGGACCGCGTTGGGGCCGGCGTGCACGCCGCCGTGCACGGTGCGGGTCAGGTGGACGCCGAGGAAGGGGAACCGCGGGTCCGGCACGGGATAGACCAGGCCGCGCACGAGGTGCTCACGGTGCCCGACGAGCTCCATGTACTCCCCCCGGAACGGCACGATCCGCGCCTGCGGCTCCACGCCGCACGCCCGCGCCACGAGGTCGGCCTGGAGCCCCGCGCAGGCGACCAGCACGTCGGCCTCCAGCATCTCCCCGCCCTCGAGCCGCACCCGGAGCGGACGCCCGGCCGCCGTGGGGGTCACCCCGGCCAGCGCCGCCCCGTGGCGCACGACGCCCCCGGCACCCACCACGTCGGCGGCGAGCGCGCGGCATACGCCGGGGTAGTCGACGATGCCGGTGGTCTCGACGCGCAGGGCCTCCACGCACGCGACGTAGGGCTCGTAGGCCGCCGCCTCCGCCGGGCTGAGCAGCCGGGCGGGCACGCCGTTGGCGGCGGCTCGGTCGGCGAGCGCGTGGAGTCCCGGGACCTCCGAGCGCGTGGTCGCGACGACGAGCTTGCCGGTGGTCTCGACGAGGACGCCGTGCGCGCGGGCGTACGCGGTCATCGAGGCGGCTCCGCGCACGGCGAGCGTGGCCTTGAGGCTGCCGGGGGCGTAGTAGAGGCCGGAGTGGATGACGCCCGAGTTGCGGCCGGTCTGGTGGGTGCCGATGCGCGGCTCCTTCTCCAGCACCGTGACCGCGTCGCCCCGCTGGGCCAGGGCCCGGGCGGTGGCCAGGCCGACGATGCCGCCGCCGACGACCACGGCCCTCACGGGCGGGGCCCGGCCGGGGCAGGCCATCACCGGTGGCGCAGCCGCAGCCGCAGCTGGGCCGCGAGCACCGAGCCGGCCGCGCCGAGCAGCAGCTCGCCCATCAGCGCGAGGCCGAACAGGGCCGGCTGGGTGCCGACGTCGCGCAGCCGGTCGACGCCCACCGAGCCCGAGCCCAGCAGGGCCAGGCCGGTCGTGAGAACCGCCGCCGTGCTCGCCGCCGCGACGGCCGCCGCCAGCTTCGTGCGCCAGCTCGAGAGGCGGGCGAGGGAGCGGCACGCCAGCCAGCCTACGAGCGCCCCCACGAGGGCGGGCGCGGCCAGGGCCAGCAGCAGCCACCGCGACCACGTCCCGTCGGAGGGGAGCGCGCCGAGGACGGGGATGAGGGGCATGAGCCCGGGGTGCGCGCCGGCCAGGGTGATGCTCGAGCCGTCGGCGATCTGGAAGCCCGGGCCGGCGAGGAACGCCAGCGCCCAGACCGCCAGGTCGGGCAGCAGCGCCACCTGGGCCACGGTGAGGACCACGGCGCCCACGGCGTCGGCGGCCACGGCCGCGTGCAGGCCGGAGACCGTGGACCAGCGGGCCACGACCATGACGGCGACGAGGAGGGCGCCGAGGAGCAGGAGCGCCCAGACCCCGGTCACTCCCGCGCGCAGCGCCCGGGGCAGCCAGCGGGGCAGCCGGCCGAGCAGGGTGGTGAAGGGCCCGGCGCTCTCGCCGTCGACGTGCCGGGTGAGCAGCGTCCACAGCAGCGCGCCGACCGGCACGCCGAGGACGGCGACCGTGCCGGCGAGGCTCGGGCGGGCCGGACCCGCGAGGGTGAGCAGCCACACGAGGGCGGCGAACGCGGCATACCCGCCGACGAAGCCCGGTCCGACGCGGCGCACCAGCAGCAGCGGCCAGGTCGTGCCCGGCGCCGTGCGCTCGGTGGCGTCGAGGAGGCGCCGGGCCGCCCGCACGGTGACGGCGAGCGCGAGCAGGGTGACGCCCAGGGGGGCGACGGACAGCGAGACGGCGTCGACCTGCACGGCGGTGCCGTGCGCGAGGAACCAGCCCGCACCGGCGACCCCGAGGGCCTGGCCCCAGCCGACGGTCGTATGCGCGGTGGCCACCCAGACGACGAGGGCGGGCAGGGCGAGCACGAGCCACGACGTGGCCGCGGCGAGCGCGCCGGCGGCCGGCGACTGCCACCAGGGGGCCAGGTCCGGGTCGGTCGGGCCGCCCCGAGGGGCCAGCGGAGCACGGGCGCGGTCGCGGATCGAGTCGAGGAGCGTCATGACCGCCCCATCGTCCCCGCTGGCCGCCGCCGATGACCGTGGGGGCACGCCGAGGTGGCCGTCCCTTTATCGGGTGACCCGATAAAGGGACGGTTCGCTGGAGAACCGTTGTCCAGCGAAGTGCACGTTTATCGGGTCACCCGATAAACGTGGGGCCAGTGGGAGGTCAGGCGGAGAGGCCCTGCATGACCTCGCGCATGAGGGCGGCGGTCTCCGACGGCGTCTTGCCGACCTTGACCCCGGCGGCCTCGAGGGCCTCCTTCTTGGCGGCGGCCGTGCCGGAGGAGCCGGAGACGATGGCGCCGGCGTGGCCCATGGTCTTGCCCTCGGGCGCGGTGAAGCCGGCGACGTAGCCGACGACCGGCTTGGTCACGTGGTCCTTGATGTAGGCCGCCGCGCGCTCCTCGGCGTCGCCGCCGATCTCGCCGATCATGACGATGGCGTCGGTCTCGGGGTCGTTCTCGAACGCCTCGAGGCAGTCGATGTGCGTCGTGCCGATGACCGGGTCGCCGCCGATGCCGACGCCGGAGGAGAAGCCGAAGTCCCGCAGCTCGTACATCATCTGGTAGGTCAGCGTGCCGGACTTGGAGACCAGGCCGATGCGTCCCGGGCCGGCGATGTTGGCGGGGATGATGCCGGCGTTGGACTGTCCGGGGCTGATCAGACCGGGGCAGTTCGGGCCGATGATGCGGGTTCCGCCCTTGCTCTGCGCGTAGGCGAAGAACTCCGCGGTGTCCTTGACCGGGATGCCCTCGGTGATGACGACGACGAGCGGTACGCCCGCGTCGACCGCCTCGACGACGGCCGCCTTGGCGAACGGCGGGGGCACGAAGACGACGGAGACGTCGGCCCCGGTCTGCTCGACGGCGTCGGCCACGCTGCCGAACACCGGCACGGTGACCCCCTCCGGGAAGTCGACGCTCTGGCCGGCCTTGCGCGGGTTGACGCCACCCACCACCTGGGTGCCCGAGGCGAGCATCCGGGTCGTGTGCTTCATCCCCTCGGAGCCGGTCATGCCCTGCACGATGACCTTGGAGTCCTTGGTCAGGAAGATCGCCATGTCGCGGAACGCTCCTTCTACTTCGCTGCTGCGAGCTCGGCGGCCTTGCGGGCCGCGCCGTCCATGGTGTCTTCCACGGTGACGAGGGGGTGGGCGCGCTCGGCGAGGATCCGGCGGCCCTCCTCGACGTTGTTGCCGTCGAGGCGCACGACGAGGGGCTTGGTGGCCTCGTCGCCGAGGGCGTCCAGCGCCCCCACGATGCCGTTGGCCACCGCGTCGCAGGCGGTGATGCCGCCGAAGACGTTGACGAACACCGACTTCACCTGCGGGTCGCCGAGGATGATGTGCAGGCCGTTGGCCATCACCTCCGCGGAGGCGCCACCGCCGATGTCGAGGAAGTTCGCGGGGCTGGGCGCCACCGTGTCGCCGCCGGCCGCGGCGGCGAGGTCCTGACCGGCATACGCGACGACGTCGAGGGTCGACATGACCAGCCCGGCGCCGTTGCCGATGATGCCGACGTCGCCGTCGAGCTTGACGTAGTTGAGGTTCTTGGCCTTGGCCGCCGCCTCGAGGGGGTCGGCCGAGGCGGCATCCTCGAGGGCCGCGTGGTCCTCGTGGCGGAAGCCGGCGTTCTCGTCGAGGGTGACCTTGCCGTCGAGGGCCACGATGGAGCCGTCGGACGTCTTGACCAGCGGGTTGACCTCCACGAGCGTGGCGTCCTCCTCGCGGTAGACGTCCCACAGCCGCTGGATGACCTCGGCGATGGTGCCCTTGTCGGCCTCGTCGAAGCCGGCCGCGTCGACGATCTCGCGGGCCTTGGCGGCGTCGATGCCGGTGTTGGGGTCGACCGGTATGCGCGCCAGCGCCTCCGGGCGCTCGACCGCCAGCTCCTCGATCTCCATGCCGCCCTCCTTGGAGCACATGGCGAGGTAGGTGCGGTTGGCCCGGTCGAGCAGCACCGAGAAGTAGTACTCCTCGGCGATCGAGGCGCCCTGGGCGACCATGACCCGGTGCACGGTGTGGCCCTTGATGTCCATGCCGAGGATCGCCTCGCCGGCCGCCTGTGCCTCGTCGGGGGTCTTGGCCACCTTGACGCCGCCGGCCTTGCCGCGGCCACCGGTCTTGACCTGGGCCTTGACGACGACCACCCCGCCGCTCCTGGGGCCGATCTCCTCGGCCGCCGCGCGTACGGCCTCGGCGGTGTCGGCCACCACCCCGGCCAGCACGGGTACGCCGTGGGCCTCGAACATGTCTCGTGCCTGGTACTCGAACAGGTCCACGCCGGCCATCCCATCGTCGGAACTCGTCGCCACATCGGTCGTCCAGCCGGGACGTCGCGTCGGTGACGCGGGTCCGGCGCGCCGACTCTATCGGGGGACGGTCAGCGGACGGTGACGGCCTGGCCCGCGGGGACGAGCAGCACCCAGACGGGACCGGAGGCCATGGCGACCGGCTGCCCGTTCGCGGTGAAGGCGGTGGGCGCGCTCGCCTGCGGGCGCGACCACTGGCCCGTCCACTGCTGGCCGTCGCGCAGGACGACGGCCGGTCCCTGGCCCACGAGGTCCAGCACGGGCGTCTGGGCTCCGTTGACGTCGCGGTTGTCGCTGAGGTGGGTCGGCACCTGCTGCACCACGACCGTCGCGGCGGCGTGCCGGGCCCCGTCGGCGTCGACGTCCGGCCGGCCGTCGGTCGTGACGAGGTAGGTGCGGCTGCCGGCATCCCAGTCGAGCCGCACCGAGGCCGCGGGCCAGGAGGTCGACACCGAGGTGGCGGGCGTCCCGCCGGCCGAGGGCGGCCCGAACCGGAACCCGGGGTCGCTCGGCGTGGGCCCGGTGCCGGCGCGGGCGAGCAGGGTCGCGGTGTTGCCGATGACGTTGTAGGGAGCCGTCCGGTCGCCGGCCCGGCGGTAGCCCCGGGAGGACGCGTCGAGGGAGAGCGTGGCCAGGTCGGCCGCGTCGACGACCGAGCGGGTGAAGGCGGAGCCGCCGGAGTAGGCCAGGGCGATGTGGCCCCAGCTGGCCAGCAGCGTCACGTCGGACTCCCGGGCGCTGCGGATCGGCCCGACCTCGGCCGGCAGTCCTCCGGGCGCCGCGGAGGAGAAGACGGCCATGACGCGGGTCAGGCCGCCCTCGACCGGTTCGACGTAGACCGCGCCCGCGTGGTCGACGCCGAGCCGGGGCCGGGAGCCCGCGGTGTTGTCGATCTTCACCGCGAGCATGGTGCCGGGCGTCAGGGAGGCCAGCGCCGGAGTGCTCGGAGGCGTGGGGGGCGCGGGAGCGCTCGTCGTCGACGGGGGCGCTGGGGGCGCCGACGTGGTGGTCGACGTGCTGGAGGTCGGTGGGCCGGTGACCGCCGGGGCGGCTGGCGTGGGCGCGCTCGTGCAGGCGGCGGTCGCGGCGACGCCGAGCGCCAGCCCGGCCAGGACCCGCAGGACAGAACCGGCCAGCCGGCGCCGGCTGGCCGAAAGGTGCCACGGCAGCCCGGGGTCAATGAGGGGCAACACGGGCCGGGACTCTAGGACATCTGCTTGAGTGACCGTCAGGTATCCGTCAGGGCGCGCAGATCGCCCGCACGGCCGACCTGGTTGTGGGGCCGCAGCCCCTCGGCGGCCCCACAACCATTCGGTCGCCGATGACGCGGTCATGCCGGGGCTCTCGCTCCCGGCCCACCACGAGTGGTGCCCGGATCGCGCCCGCTGCGGGAAAGCGGGGATCCGACCCTGTCCGCCATCGACTCGGAGCACCGCGGCTTGGGGGGGTGACGCGTTGTTCCGTACGGCAATCCTCCGCCCTGCGGGTGACAGCGGGCCATCGACTTTGCCAAGTCTTTAACGTTGGCTGAGCGTTTACCGGCCCGTTCAGGGTAGTTCCGACGCGTTTCGCCTGGTTGGAGGCCTATGCCGTCTCAGTGGGTGGGACACCCGTCGGTGCACCCCCCAGGCGACTCAGCGGTCGGGGTCGACGTTCGCACGCACCCAGGAGACGATCTCGGTCGTCGTCGCGCCCGGGGTGAAGACGGTGGCGACACCGAGCGCAGTGAGCTCGGGGATGTCGTCCTCGGGGATGATGCCGCCGCCGAAGACGACGATGTCGGCCGCGTCCCGCGCGTGCAGGAGCTCGACGACCTTCTTGAACAGGGTCATGTGGGCCCCCGACAGGATGGAGAGGCCGACCGCGTCGGCGTCCTCCTGGATCGCGGCCTCGACGATCTGCTCCGGCGTCTGGTGCAGCCCGGTGTAGATGACCTCCATGCCCGCGTCGCGCAGGGCCCGGGCGACGACCTTCGCCCCGCGGTCGTGCCCGTCCAGACCCGGCTTGGCCACGACCACGCGGATCGGCGTCCCCGTGCCTGCCTGCGTCCCCGTGCCGTCGTCCTGTGCGGCCGGACCGTCGGGGGCGTGGGCGGGCGGCATCGTCGCCGCGGCGGAGTCACTCATGATCGCAGCGTACCGAAGGGGGTCGGGCGGGTTATCGTCACGGCACCATGACACCGCCGCCTGGCCACCTCGCGCCCAGCGGGCCCTCCGGCCGGGACGACTCGGCCGGTGGCCGCTCACCGGGCGCCTGTACGCGTCGGGCCCGGTCGGCGGCGGCGGCACTGCTCGGGGCCGAGGGCCGGCTCGCCGGCGTGGCCCGCACGGCGGCCCGGTCCGTGGCCGCGCCCGTCGCCCCCCTGGCCGCCGCCGTCGCCGAGGCGGGCGGCATCCTCGGCGAGACCGCCGGCGCACTGGCCACGCCCACCGGCCTGGCCGGGGCCGCGGTGGAGGCGCTGTGGCTCGGCACCCACCTGGCCATCTACCCGCTCGGGCTCGTCGGGGCCCGGGCCCGAGACATCACCCACGGCTACCGCATCGAGCACCTCGGACCGGTGCAGCGTGGTCTCGTCATCTCCAACCTCGAGGCCGCGGGCACGCCGATCCTGCTGCTGCACGGGATGGCCGACAACCGGTCGGTGTTCACGCTGCTCCGCCTCGGGCTGCGCCGCCGGGGGTTCGGCCGGGTCACGACGATGAACTACTCGATCCTCACCGGTGACATCCGCACCGCCGCCGTCCAGCTGGCGCAGGAGGTGGAGGCGATCGTCGCGGAGACGGGCTACGAGCGCATCCACGTCGTCGGCCACAGCATGGGCGGCCTCATCGCCCGCTACTACGTGACGCGGCTCGGTGGTGACGAGCGCGTGCACACCCTGGTCACCCTCGGCAGCCCCCACCAGGGGACCTACCTGGCCTACGGGTGGCCCAGCGTGCTCACCCGGCAGCTGCGGCCGGGCAGCCCCCTCATGCAGGAGCTGGCCGGACCGGTGCGTGCCTGTCGTACGCGGTTCCTCTGCTACTGGTCCGACATCGACCAGCTGATGTTCCCGCAGCGCACCGCAGCCCTGGAGCACGCCGACCTCAACGTCACCAACGTGGAGATGCACGGGGTCGGCCACATGAGCCTGCCGATCATGCAGTCGGTGGTGCACGGGATCTCCACCGCGCTGGCCCATCTCGACGCCGACGGCACCACGGTGACCCCCGGCGCCGCACCCTTCGCGGGGCGGCGTCGCGTCGCGACCTGAGCGCGTCCGGGCCGCGACCTCACGCCGTCCAGACCGTGGCGGGGATTTGTCGATAACGAAATGGTCACGCTACCGTCTAGGGCCATCCCCCCTTACCCCTGTCTGCCGTCAAGGAAACCCCCACTTGTCTGACGACCTCTACCGAGGGCGCCATCGCGCCCCGGCGGGCCGCCACCGCGCCGTCGCCGCTTCCCGCCCCGCCCGCTCCCGGACCCCGCGCTCGAGCCTCCCCAAGCTCAGCCGCCCGGGCTTCCTGCTGCCGACGGCCGCCGCCGCCACCCTGGCGCTGACGGCGACCGGAGCGCACCTCGGAGGGTCGCTGACCGCGACCGGTCTGGGCCAGGCCGCGGCGCAGAACGTCACGACCGGGATCCTGCCCAGCGCCGGCGCGACCGCCGGCACCATCGGTACCGCCGGCACCGCTGACATCGTCGATCGCCTCGACCAGGACCGCACCTCGCGCAGCGCCGCCCGCTCCGGCACGTCCGGCACCACCAGCGGCAGCACCACCGGCAGTGCCACCGACGCCCTGCCCGACGGCGTGACCGCCGACGCGGCGAGCCCGGTCGCCCCCGAGTCCGCCGCGAAGGCCCAGGCCGACGCCGAGGCGAAGGCCACGGCGGACGCCAAGGCCACCGCGGACGCCAAGGCCGCCGCGGACGCGCAGGCCGCCGCCGCCGCTCAGGCCGCGTCGGACGCCAAGGCCGCCGCCCACGCCTGGGTCGCGCCGATCGGCCCGGACTCCGGGTTCCAGCTGACGTCCGGCTTCGGGATGCGCTGGGGCGCCATGCACCCCGGCCAGGACTTCGCGGTGCCCGTCGGCACGCCGGTGCGGGCGCTCTCGGGCGGCACCGTGATCTTCGCCGGCTGGGAGGGCGGCTACGGCAACAAGCTCGAGATCCAGTACTGGGACGGCACCGTCTCCTGGTTCGCCCACAACAGCAAGCTCCTCGTCGCCCAGGGCGAGACGGTCACCCCGGGCGAGCAGGTCTCGCTGTCGGGCAACACCGGCCACTCGACCGGCCCCCACCTGCACGTCGAGATCCACCCGGGGAACGGCACGCCCGTCTCCCCCGTCCCGTGGCTGACGGCCAAGGGGATCATGCCCTGACCGGCGCCTGGGGTGAGGAGGACTGCTCTCCCCCAGGGTCGGCTCGACCCCTACCGTGGCGGCTATGCCGGTCCGGCCAGTGCTGTCCATGCGCTTCAAGCGGTCGGCGATGTCCGTGCTGTCGGCGCTGTCCGTGCTGTCGGTGCTGTCGGTCGGCGCTCTGCTCGCCTGCTCGTCCCCGGGGCCCTCCCCACCGGACTCCCTCGCGACCACGACCACGACCTCGGCGGCTGCGGACATCGCCCGGCCGGTCGACGTGGGCGGCGGTCGCACGATCTCCTCGAGTGTCACGGCAGCGGGAGCCCCACCGTCGTCCTCGTCCCGGGGCTCGGGAACGCCGCCGACATCTGGCAGGTCACCGAGGCCCGCCCCCCGTCGGTCGTCGACCGGGTGGCGGGGTTCACGCGCGTCTGCAGCTACGACCGCCCCGGCTCCTACGTCGTCACCCTCCCCCGGAACGGCACCCGGGTGTCCGCGACCTCGCCCGACCAGTACCAGGCGGCCCGGGGCACCGCGGTCGCCTCGACCGCGGCGGGCGACGGGTCGGCGGCCGTCGCCGACCTGCATACCCTGCTGTCGGCCGCCCACGTCAGCCCGCCGTACGTGCTCGTCGGACACTCCCTCGGCGGGGTGCTCTCCCTGCTGTACGCCCGGACGTACCCCGAGCAGGTCGCCGGGCTGGTGCTCGTGGACCCGCCGACCCCCAACCTCCCGACCTACCTCTCGCCCGCGCGCGCGGCGAACCCGTTCCCCGGCGCGGCGAGCCCGGGACCGTCCCTCGTCGCGGGCTACGTCAACGAGCGGTGGGACGTCCTGCGGATCTTCGACCAGATCGACGCGGCCGGCCCGCTGCCCAGCGTCCCCGTGACCTACCTCGCGGCGACACTCACCCCCGACCTGAGCCAGCTGCCTCTCGACCAGCAACGCGACCTGCTGGAGGTGCCGACCCAGATGCCGCTGGCGGCCGCGGCCTACCTGCAGGCGGTGCCCCGGTCGCGGTTCGTCGCCGTCCCCGAGACCACCCACTACGTCCAGCTCGAACGCCCCGACGTCGTCGAGGCAGCGGTGCGCGACGCGATCGCCGGACGGGCCCTGACCAGCACCCCCTGAGCAGCACCCCCTGACCACACCGGGCGGGGCCGCGGTCAGCGTGCCGTCCGGGTCAGAGCTTGGTGACGGGGGCGTAGCGCAGCAGCAGGCGCTTGACGCCCTCGCTGCCGAAGTCGACGTGGGCCATCGTCTTGTCGCCCTCGCCCTCCACGCGGACGACCGTGCCGAGACCGAACGAGTCGTGGGTGACCCGGTCGCCGACGGACAGGGAGATGGCCGGCTTGGACGACGCCCGCGCCAGGTCGCGGCGCTGGGAGAGCGACTCCATGGCCGAGCCGCCCATCCGGCGTCCGGCCCGGGCCTGGTCGATGGCCGACTCCAGCCGGTCCCACCGGACGAGGTCGGGCGGGATCTCGTCGAGGAACCGCGAGGCCGGGTGGTACTGCGGAGCGCCCCACGCCGACCGGACGGCCGCCCGCGACAGGTAGAGCCGCTCGCGGGCCCGGGTGATGCCGACGTAGGCCAGCCGGCGCTCCTCCTCGAGCTCGAGCGGCTCGCCGAGCGAGCGCATGTGCGGGAAGGTGCCGTCCTCCATCCCGGTGAGGAAGACGACCGGGAACTCGAGGCCCTTGGCCGTGTGCAGCGTCATCAGGGTGACGACGCCGGCGTCGGCGCCGGGGGCACCCGTGGGGATCTGGTCGGCGTCGGCCACCAGGGAGACCCGCTCGAGGAAGTCCTCGAGGCTGACGACCTCACCGGTCTCGATGCGCTCGTCGTCGAACTCCCGCGCGACCTCGACGAGCTCGGCGAGGTTCTCGACGCGGGTCTCGTCCTGCGGGTCGATGCTCGCCCGCAGCTCGCGCAGGTAGCCGCTCTGCTCCACGACGGCCTCGATCAGCCCGGCCACCCCGGAGCCGCTCTCCCAGACCTGGCGCAGCGACTCCAGCAGCCCGGTGAACGCCTCGATGGCGGTCACCGACCGGGTGGCGATGCCCGGCGCGTCGGCGGCCCGGCCGAGCGCGGCCACGAACGGGATCTGCTCGCGGTCGGCGAGCTGGGCGACACAGGCCTCGGCCCGCTCGCCGATGCCCCGCTTGGGCACGTTGATGATGCGGCGCAGGTTGACCGTGTCGGCCGGGTTGGAGACGACGCGCAGGTAGGCCAGGGCGTCCTTGATCTCCTTGCGCTCGTAGAACCGGGTGCCGCCGACGACCTTGTAGGGCATCCCGACCCGGACGAGCACCTCCTCGAACGCCCGGGACTGGGCGTTGGTGCGGTAGAAGATCGCGACGTCCTTGGGCTTGACGCCCTCGGTGTCGCCGAGGTGGTCGATCTGCTTGGCCACGAAGGCGGCCTCGTCGTGCTCGCTGTCGCCGACGTAGCCGACGATCTGCACGCCGTCGCCGCTGTCGGTCCAGAGGTTCTTGGCCCGGCGCTTCTCGTTGCGGGCGATGACCGCGTTGGCCGCCCGCAGGATCGTCTGGGTCGACCGGTAGTTCTGCTCCAGGAGGATGGTGCGCGCCTGGGGGTAGTCCTCCTCGAACTCGACGATGTTGCGGATCGTCGCGCCCCGGAACGCGTAGATGGACTGGTCGGCGTCGCCGACGACGCACAGCTCGCCCGGAGGCACCGCGTGGGCCGGGGCATCGGCCGGCAGGACGGGCCCGACGAGCTCCTTGACCAGCTGGTACTGCGCGACGTTGGTGTCCTGGTACTCGTCGACGAGGATGTGGCGGAACCGGCGACGGTAGTGCTCGGCGGCGTCCGGGAACGCTTGCAGCAGATGGACGGTCGTCATGATGAGGTCGTCGAAGTCCATGGCGTTGGCCTGCCGGAGCCGCCGCTGGTAGGCCGTGTAGGCCTGGGAGACCATCCGCTCCTGGTGGGTGCTGCCCGCGGCCGCCGGCGAGTCGTCGGAGCCGACCCGGGCGGCATACGACTCCTCGTCGACGAGGTCGTTCTTGAGGTTGCTGACGGCGTGGGAGAACGCCCGCGGCTGGTAGCGCTTCGGGTCGAGGTCGAGGTCGCGCAGCACCATGGTCATCAGGCGCTGGCTGTCGGCGGCGTCGTAGATCGAGAAGGTCGACTTCAGGCCGAGCCTCGTGGCCTCCTTGCGCAGGATGCGCACGCACGCGGAGTGGAACGTCATGACCCACATGGCCTTGGCCCGCGGGCCGATGAGGTCGGCGACCCGCTCCTTCATCTCGCCGGCGGCCTTGTTGGTGAAGGTGATGGCGAGCACCTGGCCGGGCTGGACGTTGCGGGCGGCCAGCAGGTGGGCGATGCGGTGGGTGAGGACCCGCGTCTTGCCCGAGCCCGCCCCGGCGACGATGAGCAGCGGCGGGCCGTGGTGGACGACGGCCTCGCGCTGCTGCGGGTTGAGCCCGGCGAGCAGCTCCTCGGGGTCGTGCAGGCGCCCGTCGGCGTCGGCCGGACCCCGCGCCGAGACCGGGTCGGGGGCCGGTCCGTCACCCGTCGCCCACAGCGGGATCCCCCGCTCGTCGACGTCTCCGGCGGAGGACGGGCGGGCCGGCGTCGGCAGGTCGAGGTCGTCGAAAAGGGTGCTCATCTCGCGCGCAAGCCTACGTCCGGCGGGCGACACGACCCGACCGACCACCGAGCGGAGAGTCCCCCCGGAGGGCGGGTCGGGCCGAGTCAGGTCGCGAGGGGGAGCCCCGCCTCGCGCCACGCCCGCAGGCCTCCGGTCACGTCGGTGGCCCGCACCCCGAGCCGCACCAGCGACGCAGCGGCGAGCGAGCTGGCATACCCCTCCTGGCACAGCACGAGCACGCGCGCCTGCTCCGTCGCCCAGGGCAGCCGGGCGCTGCCGCGCGGGTCGAGCCGCCACTCCAGCACGTTGCGCTCGACGACGACGGGGTCGAGCGCGGGGTGCACCTCCCCCTCGGCCCGGCGCTGGGCCTCCGGCCGGATGTCGACGAGCACCGCCCGCCGGAAGAGCACGAGCTGGTATGCCGCCCGGGCCGAGATCCGCTCGTAGGTCGAACGGGCCTCGTCGACGAGGTCGTCGACCGTGGCCGCGCCGGAGGGGCCGGCTGTGGCGGGCCGGGAGGCCGGGCGTCTGGGGGCCGAGAACAGGCTGGTCTCCCAGGCCGTGAGGGCGGCGAGCGTGGTCACCAGGACCCTCCGTCCGCGTTGCTGCGGCTCGTCGTGAGCCGGACCGGGCCCTCCGCGGCGAGCTCGAACTCCCCCATGGAGACGAGGCCGGGCGCGTAGGCGTGGACGGTGAGGGCGCGGCCGGGCCCGGCGCCGAGCACGTTGTGCACGTGGTCGCGCCCGAAGGCGCGGCTGTCGCCCTCGATGAGCCGGCGGTGCTGCACGGCCCCGAGGGCCCAGGTCAGCTCGACGACCGCGCCGGACGCGACGGCGAACGCTCCCGCCGCGTCGCCGTGGTCGTGCCAGCCGGTCTGCGACCCCTCCGGCCAGGAGATGAGCCACACGTCGGTGCGGGCGTCGCCGGCCAGGCGGGCCCAGGCGCGTTCGCCGGTCTCGGGGAGCAGGGCGGCGAGGTTGGGGTTGAGGGCGTAGCGCCGCACGGTGCGCCGCAGCTCGGCGAGCGACACGGTGGGGCGGGCGGGCGGGGTGTCGAGATGCGTGAAGGAAGCAGTCATGGCGGGTCCAGGTGGTTCGGGGCCGGGGTGGTGGGCACCGGCGGGCTGGTGTCGGGAGGGTCTGGGTCAGCGGGAGGACGGTGACCAGCGACAACAGCGGGCCTCACCGCGGACACGGCCGACACGCCACGAGGTCGCCGGGGAGGCCGGCCGACCCGTGCGCATTCGCGTCGCGGAGGAGGACATGACACGAGGACACCAGGCTCGGTGGCCTCGGGGCAAGCGGATTGATCCATCATCTCGCGTTATGGACATCCCTAGGTGGCGTTATGTCCAGGCGGGCCTCCTAGGGTGGTGGCCATGGCCACCGAGACCCTGCGCACCCCGTCCCTCGTCGTCTCCCGCACGGGCGCCAGCGACGTCCTGGTCGTCGAGGACCGCGAGGTCGCGCCGCCCGGACCCGGCCAGGTGCGGGTGCAGGTCGCGGCGATGGGCGTCAACTTCATCGAGATCTACCAGCGCCAGGGCGTCTACCCCATGGCCACGCCCTTCGTGCTCGGCGCCGAGGGGTCGGGCACCGTCGAGTCGGTCGGCGAGGGCGTCGACCTCGCTGTCGGGGACCGGGTCGCGTGGTGCCAGGGCCCCGGCAGCGGAGCGGGCTACGTCACCCTGCCGGCCGACAAGGTCGTCGCCGTGCCCGACGGGGTCGACCTCGAGACCGCCGCCGCGGCCATGCTCCAGGGCATCACCGCGCACTACCTCGTGAACTCGACGTATGCGGTGCAGCCGGGCGACACGGTGCTCGCCCACGCGGTGGCCGGCGGGGTGGGCCAGCTGCTCGTGCAGATGGTCAAGGCCAAGGGCGCCACGCTCATCGGCACGGCCGGCTCCGCCGAGAAGGTCGCCATCGGCGAGGCGCTCGGCGCCGACCACGTCGTCGACTACTCGCAGCTGGACGACCTGGCGCAGCTGTCGGACCGGGTGCGCGAGCTGAACGGCGGCCAGGGCGTGCACGTGGTCTACGACGGCGTGGGCAAGTCGACCTTCGACGCGTCGCTGGCCTCGCTGCGCCCGCGCGGGATGATGGTGCTCTTCGGCGGGGCGAGCGGCCAGGTGCCGCCGTTCGACATCCAGCGGCTCAACTCCAGCGGCTCGCTCTTCCTCACCCGCCCGACGATGGTCCACTACCTGCTCACCCGCGAGGAGCTGGAGTGGCGCACGGCCGACGTCCTCGGCGCGGTGGCCGCCGGCGACCTCACGGTCGCGATCGGGGCGCGCTACCCGCTCAGCGAGGCGGCTGCGGCCTACGACGCCCTCGAGGGTCGGGCGACGACCGGCAAGGTGCTGCTCATCCCCTGATGCGGCCCTTTTCGCGGGGTGGGTTTGGCATGGTGTCCTCGTGACTGTGGACTGCGTCGTCGTCGGGGCCGGAACGGCCGGGGTCACCGCGAGCCGGGCGCTGCGCGACGCCGGGGTGGAGCACGTCGTCCTCGAACGGGGCGAGGTGGGCCACACCTGGTCGACCCAGCGGTGGGATGCGTTCGCGCTCAACACCCCCGGGTCGATGAACGGCCTGCTGGGCGACGTCGCCCCCGACGAGTACTCGACGCGGCAGGAGACGGTCGACCGGCTCACCGCGCGGGCCGCGGACCTGCCGGTGCGCACGCATACGCCCGTGACGTCCTTGCAGGTCGACGGCGAGGCCTTCCGGGTGACGACCCCCGACGACGAGATCACCACGCGCACGGTCGTCGTCGCGAGCGGACCGAAGAACCGGCCCCTCCTGCCGGCACTCTCCGCCGATCTGCCGCCCCACGTCACCTCGCTGCACGCGGCCGAATACCGCAGTGCCGCAGCGCTGCCCGCAGGCCCGGTGCTCGTCGTCGGCGGCGGCCAGTCGGGGGCCCAGATCGCCCACGACCTCGTCGGGTCGGGCCGCGAGGTGTGGTTCTCCACGAGCCGGGTCGGGCGCTACCGGGCGCACTACCGCGGCCGGGCGCTGCTCGACTGGCACGTCGACAGCGGCTTCTGGGACCAGAAGCTGACCGACCTGGCCGACCCGGCGTCGGCGCGGGTCGCCACCCCGCTCATCGGTCCCGACGGACAGGACCTCGGGCTCCCCCTGCTGGGCCGCCTCGGCGTGCAGCTGCTCGGGCGGCTCACCGGCGTGACCGGCGCGCGGCTGCACTTCACGGGGGACGTCGAGGAGACGGTGCGGTATGCCGACCAGGTGGCCCTCGACATGGAGCTGCTGGCCGACGAGTACATCGCCGCCCGAGGGCTGGACGTGGAGCCGGCGGTGCCGGACCCGGGGCGTGGGCCGGTGGCGGTGGCCGACCGGCCGGTGCTCGACCTCGACGCCGAGGGGATCGCCACGGTCATCTGGTGCACGGGCTTCGGCGGGGACTTCTCGTGGCTGCCCTCGCCGGTGCTCGACGCCCGGGGTTGGCCGGTGCTGGAGAGCGGGGCCGCGGCCGGGCACCCGGGGCTGCGGTTCGTCGGGATGCCGTGGCAGACGACCCGCTCGTCGACCATCCTCTACGGGCTGCCCGCCGACGCCCGGGTCGCCGTCGACGGCGTCACGCAGGTGCTCCGGTCCGTGGGGCCGCGGCCGGCACGTTGACCCCGAGCGCGCGTCAGCCAGGCGGCCTCGGTCGACGCGTAGCGAGCCGGTCCGCGCGTGGGCGATGTCCTCTCACGGCGACCCCGGGGGGACGACGGACGCACCGATCTGGCGCAGGACCCCGAAGATGTCGGGCGTCCCCCACCAGTCGGTGACCGACCCGTTCGCGAACCGGAGGATCTGGACGGACTGCAGGGTCACCGGCAGGCCGGTCCCCGCGATGCCGACGAAGTCGCCGCGGTGCGTCCCGTGCCAGGTCACCCGAGCCGCGACCTTGTCACCTTCGACGACGGTGTCCTCGACCACGCCCACGAGGTCGCCGAACGCCTCGTGCATCGTCGTCACCCAGAACCTGATGCCGGCCAGGCCGGGGGCCTGCCCCGGGACGGCGTTGTGGTCCGTCACCCCTTCGTCGATGAGGCCATCGAGCGCGGCCAGGTCCTCCGCCGCGACGGCGCGGATGATCGCCTCGTAGGACTCCCGCAGACCCATCTCCTGCATGCTCACATGGTCCCCGCCCTGCCCCCCGATGACCAGAGCTTGGCCGGCTGGCTGAGCCGGTCAGCGGAGGAGGTGCAGGACCGTCGTCACCGTGTCGGCCGGCTCCGGGGTCGGGTCTCCGTAGATCTCCCAGGAGTGGCCGCCCGACCTCCTGGCGTGGGCGGCCATCCAGGTGTCGACCGCGTCGTACGCCTCGTGCAGGCCGTCGTACGGTCCGCGGTAGACCGCGACGACCGCTTCACCCGTGGGCGTCTCGGTGGCGAACACCTCGCCCGCAGCGTCGAAGGGGCGAGTGACCTCGACCCCGAAGTCGCACAGCAACGGGGCACTCGGTTCGATCGCGTGGTGGTAGACGAAGACGTTGTGGCCGCCCTTCCACAGCCCCGGTTGGGTGCGAAGGAAGTCCCACACCAAGCCGACCGCCGGACCCCACGCGGAGCCAACCTCGCCAGGAGGGACGCTGCGCCGCACCGCGGCCAACGTCCGGCCGCTCACCGTCTGCAGGTCGACCGAGACCACCATCCATGGATCGTAGGCCGGGTCCAGCCAGTTCGGCGGCCGGCGGCGGTAGGAGGAACCCCCCCGATCACGATGCGCGGCGGAGGAACCGGGTTCGCCGTGTTGCCGGCCACGATGTCGTCCCCAGCTCGTCCATCGGCGTGGTGTGCGTCTCCCGGCCGAGGGCGACCGCGGTCGCGGAGATGAGGCAGATGACGCATACGAGGACGGCGACCGCGACCCAACCCGCGTCGGAGCCGCCCGCGATCGCTGCGGCGATGGTGGGGCTGAAACCGGCCAGCGCGAAGCCGAACTGCGTGCCGATGGCCATGCCCGAGAGCCGCACCCTGGTGGGGAAGATCTCGGCGTAGGTGGCCGGCCAGACGGCGTTGGTCATGGCGTAGAACACGCTGTTGAACAGGACACCGGTGACGAAGATCAGCCCGATGCTGCTGGTGGTGATGGACCAGAAGAACAGCGAGAGGGACACCGCGCAGCCCAGGCTCCCGTAGACGTAGATCTGCTTGCGGCCCACGCGGTCGGACAGCGCGGCGAACAGGGGGATGGTGAGGACGGCGACGAGGTTCGAGACGATCGCGAGCCAGAGCATGCTGGTCTGGCTGACCCCGTTGCCGTAGACGCTGCCGGTGGCGAAGGCGAGCCCGAAGACGCTGAACAGGGTGCCCACGGCGGCCAGGAAGGCGGCGAAGAACACCCGCACCACACCGCGCCAGTGGGTGCGGAAGAGGATCGTCAGGGGCACGGTCGGCACGGTGCCCTCGTCCGCTTCGGCCTGGAACGCGGGCGTCTCGTCGAGGGACCGGCGGATGAGGTAGCCGACGACGACCACCACGGCGCTGAGCAGGAACGGGATGCGCCAGCCCCAGGTCTGCAGCTGCTCGTCGGTCAGCAGGGCGGAGAGGGGAAGGACGACGGCCGGAGCGATGACCTGGCCGCCGAAGGTGCCACTCAGCGTCCAGCTCGTGTAGTAGCCGCGACGGTCGTCAGGGGCGTGCTCGAAGGACATGGAGATCGCGCCCGCCTGCTCGCCGGACGCGGACAGCCCCTGCAGTACCCGCAGCAGCACCAACAGCACGGGGGCCCAGATGCCGATGGAGCTGTAGGTCGGCAGGCAGCCGATGAGGAAGGTGGACGAGCCCATCAGCAGCAGGGTGCCGACCATGACGCTCTTGCGGCCCACCTTGTCGCCGATGTGGCCCATGACGAAGGAGCCGACGGGACGGGCGATGTACGCGACGCCGAAGCTGGCGAGCGAGGCGAGGGTGGCCGTGGTGGGGTCGCTCTGGTCGAAGAACACCGCTGGGAAGACCAGGGCGGCGACGGTGCCGTAGACGAAGAAGTCGTAGTACTCCAGAGCGCTACCGACCCAGGCCGCTACGGCCGCCTGCCTCGGGCGCTTCCGATGCTCGATGACCGTTGGCACGGTGGCTGCTCCCGGGTCGTCGTGGGGATCGGTGGATGGTGTCGCCATCCTGGATCCTGGCCACCCGGTGTCGCTGGCGGCGAGCCGTGCCGCTGGTCAATCCGACCGGTCGAGGACGACGAGACGGCTGCGACATCCCGACGAACCCACCCGGACACCGTCGTTGGGCCGGTCAGACGCCGGCGACCAGCGGTTGTTCGCGGGGCCTGTGGTGTTGTCCGTACCGCTGATGGGTCACTTGATGGTGACCGTGCTTGTCGGTTGGGTGGTCAGGCTGACGTTGTTGACGAGGTTGGGGTCGGTGAGCAGGTTCGCCGGGCCGGCTACTGCCTGGGTGGCGAGCCTGGCGCCCTTGGAGCCGGTGACGGTGACCACCACGGTGTATGTGCTGCTGGCCCCGCTGGCCAGGTCACCGACGTTCCAGCTCAACCCGGTGATCTGGAAGGGCTGGCCGGGAAAGGCTGTGCTGCCAGATGCCGCCGGGCTACTGCTGACGACCGTGCTGGTCGCCCTGGCCCCGGCCGGCAAGGACATGCCGGCTTGGACGCCGTAGGCGGTGGTGGGTCCGGCGTTGGTCACCGTCAGGGTGTAGGTGACGGTGCCGCCCGAGGTCTGCGACGTGGGCGAGGCAACGAGCGCCACCTTCACATCGGCCTTGGCCACGTGCTCGACCAGGGTGGCTGTACTCGTTCTACCGGCATAGGTGCCGCTGCCGGTATAGGTAGCCGTGATGGTGTGGTCACCGGTCGCGGTGTAGGACACCGGAGGGCTGGTGGCGTTGCCAGAAGCGTCGACGGCTACCGGTCCGCCCATGGCCTTGCCGTTGTCCTTGAAGGTCACCGTCCCCGTCGGCGTCCCCGACCCGCCGGCAACAGTGGCGGTGTACGTGACCTTCTGTCCCACGGCTACGGAGTTCGCTGGCGTGCTCGAGCTCAGAGTCAGCAACGGATTGACGATCTGGTCCACAGCGGTACTGGAGCTGCTCGTGAAGCTGGTGGCTCCGCCGTAGGACGCCGTGATGCTGTGGCTACCGACGCCCAAGGACGACGTCGTGAAGGTCGCCACCCCCGAGCTGTTCAGCGTGCCACTCCCCAACACGGCGTCACCGTCGAGGAAGCTCACCCTGCCGGTGGGAGTTCCCGTACCGGGTGCCACGGTGCCGACGGTCGCGGTGAACGTCACCTGCTCCCCGAACGTCGACGGGTTCGGCGCCGCGGTCACCGTGGTCGTCGTCGCAGCCTGACCGACCTTCAGGGACGTCGTCCCGCTGCTGGCGATGTCGTTGCTGTCCCCGTTGTAGGTCGCGGTGATCGTGGGGGTACCGGTCGTCAGAGCAGTCGTGGTGATGGATGCCTTGCCCGACGTATCCAGAGCGACTGAACCCAAGGTGGTGGTGCCGCTGGTGAAGGTCACTGTGCCGGTGGGAGTTCCGCTCCCTGGAGCATTCGCCGTCACGGTGGCCGTCAGGGTCACGGACTGACCGGAGACCGGGTCACCCGTTCCCGACGTCGCCGCTGCGGTGACCGTGGTGGTGGTCGCTGCTTGATCCACCTTCAGGGATGTTGTTCCGCTGCTGGTGGCGTCGTTGCTGTCCCCGTTGTAGGCCGCGGTGATCGTGGGGGTACCGGTCGTCAGAGCAGTCGTGGTGATGGATGCTTTGCCGGAGCCGTCCAGGGTGGCTGTGCCCAACGTGGTGGTGCCGTTGGTGAACGTCACTGTGCCGGTGGGAGTCCCGCTGGCTGGAGCATTGGCCGCCACGGTGGCAGTCAGTGTTACCGACTGACCGGATACCGGATTGCCCTGCCCGGCCGTCGCCGCCGCCGCCACCGTGGTGGTGGTGGATGCCTGAGCCACCGTCAACGACGTCGTCCCGCTGCTGGTCGCATCGTTGGTGTCTCCGCTGTACGTCGCGGTGATGGTCGGGCTGCCGGCCGTGAGAGCAGTCGTGATGATGGACGCCTTGCCCGACGCATCCAGGGTGGCTGAACCCAACGTCGTCGTGCCGCTGGTGAAGCTCACCGTGCCGGTGGGAGTCCCGCCGCCTGGAGCATTCACCGCCACGGTGGCGTTCAGGGTCACGGACTGACCGGAGACCGGATTGCCCTGCCCGGCCGTCACCGCCGCCACCACCGTGGTGGTGGTGGATGCCTGAGCCACCGTCAACGACGTCGTCCCGCTGCTGCTCTTGTCGTTGCTGTCTCCGCCGTACGTCGCGGTGATCGTCGGGCTGCCGACCGTGAGAGCAGTCGTCGTGATGGACGCCTTGCCCGACGCGTCCAGAGCGGCTGAACCCAATGTTGTGGTGCCGTTCGTGAAGGTCACGGTGCCGGTAGGAGTCCCGCCGCCTGGAGCGTTCGCGGCCACCGTGGCGGTCAGCGTCACGGACTGACCGGAGACCGGGTCACCCGGCCCCACCGTCGCCACCGCGGTCACCGTCGTCGTCGTCGCCACCTGCGCAGGCGTGATCACCTGGTTGAACGTCCCAGTGCTGCTCGCAAAGGTGGCATCACCGCTGTAGGTCGCGGCGATGGTATGCGTCCCAACACTGGTGGGCGTCTGCTGCAGGAACGCCACACTCTGACCACCGCCGTTGCTCTGTAGAGAGCTCGTACCGATCGGCGCACCGTTGTCGGTGAACGTCACGGTGCCGGTCGGGAGGAGCGGTTGACCGGTGAACGGGTTGACGACCGTCGCCGGCACTACCGCGATGTAGGTCACCGACTGCCCTACCGTCGATGGGCTGCCGCTGGAGCTCACCGTCGTCGTCGTGGCCAGCTTCTTGGTGTACTCGATCGACACCCTGCCGTTGCCGGCCAGCGCGCTGGTTCCGTAGGTAGCGGTGGTGGCGCTGTGACTGCTGCCAGCACCGCCGCCTCCGCCGGCGCCGCCGCCGATGAGGGAGAACCCGATGCCGCCACCGGCGGCGGCGCTACCTCCGCCTCCGCCCCCTCCGCCGCCGTAGTAGCCGCCGCCGCCGCCGCCACCGCCGCCTCCGCCGCCTTCAGTGGAGCCGCCGCCGCTGCCGCCGTTGCCGCCGAGGTCGGCGGAGCCACTGCTGCCGCCGGCCCCAGGGCCACCGTCGTACAGGAAGCCGCCCGTCTTGCCGCCGACACCGGCGGAGCCGCCCAGACCACCGGCAACGGTATTGCTACCGAGGCCCTTGCCTCCGCCGTTGTTGTTGTCCGAGTCCGGACCCTGGGCGCCGTCGGTGCCGTCGTTGCCGGCGGCGGGGTCGAAGCCGGCAGTACCGGTCGTACCTCCGTGGCCGCCGTTACCACCACCGTTACCATTGCCGGCGCCACCGTTGCCGCCGCCGCCTCCACCGCCACCAGCGACGATGATCCGGTCGGTGAGGGTGTACCCGCCGGTACGGACATCTGACGCCCCGCCGCCCCTGCCGCCCCCGCCGGTGCCACCCCTGCTGACGGAGGCACTGGTGCCGCCATCAGCGCCGACGCCGCCGTCGGGGGCGCCACCGCCGCTCATGACGCCGCCGCCCTGGCCGACATTGATCTGATACGTCGCACCGGGGGTCACCGCGACGGTCGTCCGCACCGTGCCGCCGGCCCCCCCGACGTTGCCGCTGCCGCCGCCTGCTCCCGCACCGCCACCGCCATGGGCGCCCTCGACGGTGAAGGTGACGGAGGTGACTCCGTCAGGCACCGTGAACGAGTCGGCGCCTGGCTGGGTGTAGGAGCAGCTCGCGCTGGCGAGAAACACGCTTGATCCGCCATTGCCACAGGGGGCAGCAGCCGATGCTGATGCGGCCATCCCACCCGAGACGCCAGCGGCGAGGACCACCGATGCGGCGGCGGCGCCGACCAGCCAGGACCCCCCACGCGTACCGTGGTGCCGACCGAGAGGTGCCATCAGCTGCACAACCACCACCGAGCCTTCTGGGCCATGCCCGAAGTTCCTGATTTGACGCGATTGCCCCGATCTTGCCGGTTTGGCGACCGCAGCGGGTGGTTTATCCGTATAGATTCGATCCTCTCCTTCCTAGGCCGGGAGGCGACGTGCTGCAGCCGGACTCGCCCGGGGTGGAGGCGACGTGGCCGGTCCCCGGGCGACCCACGTGGCCGCTCGCGCGCTGTCTGGGCCGCGTCGCGACGCCCCTGCCCTGGGCTTGCGCGCCGTCCGCGGTGAAACCAGGTTGCTGAGATCCTCCTGGTCCAGGCACGATCCGGTGGTGCTGAGGGCCTTCCAGTCAGCCGACCTCGCCGCGGTCCAGGCCCTCGTCGTGGCCGCGGGCCTGTTCACGGGTGCCGAGGTCGGGTTTCTCGAGAATGAGCTGACCCCGGGGGCTGGCGCGTTTCCGAATGACGACGATGCCGGCTCCGTCTGCGTGGTGAGCACCCACGATGGCGGCATCGTCGGCGTCGTCCTCTGCCGCCATGAGGAGGCCGCGGACGGCGTGTGGGACCTGGCCATGCTCGCTGTCGACCCCAACCGTCAGCGGGCCGGTCTCGGCCGGGAGCTCGTGAGGCACGTCGAGGAGATCCTTTCCGGGGGAGGTGCCCGGCTCCTCGCCGTTCGGACCTCCGGCACCGACCAGTTTCGAGGCGCCCGGGCCTTCTACGACAGCCGCGGCTACCGCCGAACCGCCACCGTGCCGGACTGGTGGGCGGACGGAGACGACCTGATCCTGTACGTCAAACGCTTGTCACTGGGGTGACGGCAGTGGGGGATCCGAGCATCGGCGATGTCCACCCGCCGGGTCGACGACGGCTTCGCAGCGCGAGCAGGGCCGGCGGCTATGAGGAACTGAACCATCTCCGCGGAGCAAGACCAGGTCCCGCGACATGTCGTCGTGACGGCGCCGGAGGAGCTCTACCGCAACGGCTGGATCTCAGAACGGCGGGAGGTCGGGCTCGGCGCGCTCCACCTCGACCTCGCTGACCGGTCTGCTGAACGGGTCGTCGTAGGGGTACCGGTAGCTCAGGTACTCCCGACCGCCGACGGTGCGCCAGCGGGTCGAACCGTCGTCGTGGTCCTGGGTCGTCCAGGTGCGTCGGGTGCGGTGGTTGTGGTGTCGTCGGTGCCGCGAGCGGAGGTTGGCGGTCGTCGTGTCGCCGGACGGCCAGGGTCGGGAGTGGTCGAGGTCGCACCGGCTCGCGGGGACCGTGCAACCGGGCGACTGACAGATGCCGTCGAGCGCGGCGACCTGCTCGGCCATCGCCGCGGTGGGCCGGTAGCGGGTGGTCGACAGCTCCAGCGCCGTGCCGTCGGCGGGGTCGACGACCAGCCGGCGCCACGTGGATCCGGCGACGCAGGCGAGCTGGCGGGCCTGGGTGGCGGAGACGAACCCGTGCCCGACCAGCTCCCCCGGCTGCTCGTCCAACCCCAGCAGCGTGGTCAGCGAGACGACGAGCGTCGTATGCGCGACGGGCGGCTGCCCGACGAACGACCTCCGCGTCGTCTCCGGCGCGTCCTCGGGCAGCTGGTCGACGTCGATCCACCCGAACAGCAACAGATCCAGCGCGAAGTCGGACCGCAGCTGGGCGAGGGTGCGAGGGTCGCCGGCCTGGCGCGAGGCCCGGGCGAGGTCGTCGACCCGGTCGAGGGCGGCGGTCACGCGGCCGCCCTCTCCGGTGATGCGTACGGCGCCCGTGCCGTTGCTCTCCAGCCATCCGTACGTGTCCCGACGGGCCATCGCGTCGACCCGGGCCTGCGCCTCGTCGGCGGTGTGGAGCGCCGCCTGACGGCGCACCTCGCGGACGAACCAGCGGTGCGAGCGCACCGTGCCGTCGCGGCCCGGCTCGAGCAGTCGGGCGCAGACGGCCCGCGCGACCTCGGGGTCGAGGCCCTGCAGCCGCCGTATGCGCGCGGACGGCCCGGTCGAGCGACACCTCACCGCGGGCCAACGCGGCCACCATCGGGGCACAGCGCTGGTCGTGGGTCGCGTCCAGCGCCAGCTGGACCCGCCCCGACACCGCCGCCACGGGAAGCCCTGTGGCCAGCGCGACCTCGTCGACGGCGGCCGTCATCGTCTCGCTCACCACCGCGGCCCGGTCGACGGCGCCAGCGGCGTAGAAGGCCGTCGATGCGGCGTTCTCCTCCACCACCAGCCCGGTCGCCTCGTGCAGCCGAGCCAGCGCCGCCAGCGCCTGCGCGTCGGCCCACGCCTTGACCCGCTCCGCGGCCTCGACGACCACCAGCTCGTCGGCCACCCAACGGCCGGCCGCCTCGGCCAGCGGCCGGTCTCCCCAGGCCGCCTCCGCCACCGCACACTGCCCGGGGCCGACCTCGGCGCGGAGGAGCCGCCCCAGGGCCGCGCGGACGTCGGGTGGCATCTCGGCAAGGACGTCCACGCCGCCTCTCGGCTCATTGCTCCGTCGACCGTGCGTCACCGCGCGCCCCCCCTTCGAACTGATGTTCGATTCTACCACGACGGCACCCACTCGGTACCTCCCCCAAACCCCGAAATCGCTGCTGGACAACGGATTCGGTGTCGGCCCAGGTCTTCGGCCCGCCACGGGGACGGCGAGGAGGGCATCGCCTCTGCCCCGTCCCACGGCACGGATCGGCGGAGATCGACCCCGTGGCGGAAAGCCAGAACCACACCCCCCGCCGCCGACGTGGGCGATTTCGACTCCGGTGGGTGATATGTGCGTTATGTTGCCTCCGTTGGTCTCCCTGCGGCCCTGGGTGGTCGCCGTCACCGACACGAGCGGTCACCACCGCCCGGAGACCGGGCTCGCCTAGGCTCGCGACCCATGGACGACCTCCGGCCGGGCGGCACCGGCGCGCCGCCGATGCTCGAGGTCGTGGCCGCACCGATCGTCAGCTACGCCATGGCGCACGGCGGCATCGGCTTCCTGCACCGGGTCGTCGTCACCCTGCCGGCCGCCACCGGCGCCCCGAGGTCGACGGCTCAGTCCAGAGGACCGCGTCGAGGTCAGCACGCGAGGAGCGCGTCGTCCGCGTGACCCGGCCGCCGGCACGGTCGCGAGCGCGGTGGTGACACCCGTCCTCCCCTCACCCTCCGGCTGGACCTCTCCAGCCGCGGCCTGCGCCTGCCGCCCGCGGGCGATCTCGGCGCAGGCGACGCAGGCGATGGCGACGAGGAGCTTGACGCCGATCTTGACGTGGTTCAGCTTCTCGGCCGGGTCGGTGCTCATCTCGTGGAGCCCGACGAGCACGAGCCCGGTGACGAGCTGCGCCCGCGCACCCCAGACCATGGCCCTGGCGATGCGCGGCTCCCGGGGTGCCGCGATCCAGGGGCCGATGATCGCCGCCGCTCCGAGCTGGTGCAGAAGAGGAGGAGATGACGACGGCCGGATCGTCGTCACCGTCAGCCTCGCCGCGGGGAGGGTCGCGAGCTGGCGACGACGCATACCCCGGTACGCGTGCTGGCCGCCCGTCAGTGGTCCCTCGACCCCGACGCGCCGGTGCTCTCGCTGGAGCTGCTGGCGTCGTTCGTGCAGCCCAACCACCCGGCGGTGGGGCCGCTGGTCGGCCGGGCGGCGGCCCTGCTCGCCGACCGCACGCGGAGCGGCTCCCTCCAGGTGGCGCACGTGTCCCCGGAGCGCGTCGACGCCATCGTCGACGTCGGTGTTCGGCGCGGTGCACGAGCTCGACGTCTACTACGCCGAGCCGCCGCCGAGCTGGGGCTACGGGCAGAAGGTGCGCACGCCGGGCGACGTCGTGGAGCACCGGGTGGGCACCTGTCTCGACACGACCGTGCTCCTCGCCGCGTGCCTCGAGCACGTGGGCATCAGCCCGGTGCTGTGGGTCGCCCGAGGTCACGCGTTCCTCGGCTACTGGCGCCGCCGCGAGCAGGGCCTGCCCGACGCCGCCAGCCTGCAGGTGGCCCCGGCGGCCAACGCCGTGGACCTGCGGCTCATGGGCGTGGTCGAGACGACGATGGTCACCCGCGAGCGCCGGCCGCCCAAGGACCTGTTCCGGCGCGCTGCGCAGGCGCCGCTCGACGGGTACTTCCTCGGCGGCAGCTCCGACCTGCTCGGCGTCGTCGACGTGGGGATGGCCCGGCTCATGCGCGTGCTGCCGCTCCCGGCCCGGCGGGTGCGCGGCGACGGTGTGGTCGAGGTCGTCGAATACCAGCCGGCGGCAACGGCCTTCGCGGACGAGCCGGCCGGCCCGCGCGGTATGCCCGCGGCCGCCGGCATACCGGCCGGGCCCGCCCCCTCCCGCCGCGACGACCGGCCACCACCGCCGCCCCGGGTGCAGGCGTGGAAGAACGCCCTGCTCGACCTCACCCTGCGCAACCGCCTGCTCTCGATGAACGGGCCGATGACGCAGGCGCCGCTGGTGACGCCGAGCGAGCAGCTGGGCCTGCTCGCCGGCCTGCTCCAGGAGGGGCGCACCGTCTCGGTGCGGGCGGTCGACGACCTGGCC
The DNA here is from genome assembly GCA_963752705.1 of uncultured Actinomycetota bacterium. Taxonomy (GTDB): domain Bacteria; phylum Actinomycetota; class Actinomycetes; order Actinomycetales; family Dermatophilaceae; genus Lapillicoccus. The sequence continues at coordinate 543,848 of CAVVZM010000003.1, read as the reverse complement.
GGCGCCGTCGCCGCCGACCGGGGGCGCGACGCCTACGCCCTGCCCGGCGACGTGCTGCGGAGCATGCTGGCCAGCCGCGCCACGATCTACTCGGGCTACCCCGGCGACGCCCACAAGGCGGCGATGGCCCGGCTGCGCTACCGGGCCCGCACGACGATCCAGGAGACCGGCGCCAACCCGCTCTACGTCACCCTCGGCCGGCTCGACTGGCAGCTGGGCGACCGCGAGCTGAGCGCCCCGCTGCTGCTGGCGCCGGTCGAGATCAAGGGCGTCGTCATGCCCTTCCGGGTGGCGTTCGACGAGTCGGGCGCCGTCACGCTCAACCGCAGCCTCATGGAGAAGCTGCGCCTGGAGTTCGGGTTCCACGTGCCGGGGCTCGACGAGCTGCCGACGACTCCAGGAGCCGACGGGCACGGTGAGCACGTCGACGTCGACGCGGTCGTCCGCCTCGTGCGCGAGGCGATCGCCGCGTCGGGGCTGCCGTTCCGGGTCGAGAGCGAGGCGCGGCTGGCCATCATCGGCTTCACCGGCTACCTGCTGTGGCGCGACCTCGACCAGCACTGGGAGCGCTTCCTCGAGCGGCCGCTCGTGCGCCACCTGGCCCTCACCCCCACCGACAGCTTCTCCGGCGGACAGCCACCCGACCTCGGCGATGTCGACCTCGACGACGTCGTCGCGAGCGCCCCGGTGCCGGCGGACGGCTCGCAGGCCGAGGCCATCGCGGCCGCGCGGGCGGGTCGGACCCTCGTGCTGGAGGGGCCGCCCGGCACCGGCAAGTCGCAGACCATCACCGGGATCCTCGCCGACCAGATGGCCCAGGGCAGGCGGGTCCTCTTCGTCGCGGAGAAGGGCGCCGCGCTCGACGTGGTCCGGCACCGGCTGGGCGAGGTCGGGCTGCTGCCCTTCGCCCTCGACCTGCACGACGAGGGGGCGCGGCCGGCGGAGGTCCGGGCCCGGCTGCGGGCGGCGCTGGCCCACCGGGCGCAGCCCGACACCGAGGGCTACCGGATGGCCGCGCAGGACGTCGCCGCGGCCGGGGCCGTGCTCGAGGCGTATGCCGGTCGGCTGCACCGGGCCAACGGCGCGGGGCTCACCCTCTACACCGCCCGCGGACAGCAGCTGGCCCGCGGCGACGGCCCCGCCCTGCCGGTGCCGGAGAGCGCCGTCGCCGAGGGCGAGACCGCGGGGCTCGACGTCGCGCTGCGCCGGGCGGTGGCCGAGGCGGTGCCGGCGCTGGCCTCCCTGCCGCACGCCGAGACGCCCATCTGGGGGTTCGCCACCCGGCGGCCCGCCGACCTGACGTCCCTGTGGGCCGCGGTCGACGCCGCCGACCGCGCCGTCGACCGGGCGCTGGCCCTTCCCGGCCTGACCGGTACGGCGCGGGAGGTGCTCGAGGGCGCGACGACCGCACCCGACCTCGCCGCAGCGGGGTGGCTGCTGTCGGCGGACGCCACCGACCCGGCCGTCGCCGTGGAGGCCCGGAGCGACCGGTGGCGCAGCGCGCGCGAGGAGCTCTGGGGGCGCACCGGCGACCTGCAGCGGGAGGCGCGGGCGACCTTCGCGCGGTTCGACCCGGCGGTGGTCGGGGTCGACCTCGACCCCGTCCGCCAGGACCTGCGGGCGGCGACGTCGTCGTTCTTCATCGGCCGCAAGGGCCGGCTGGTGCGCGCGGGGGCCCCGGTGCTGGCCCACCTGCGTCCGGGGGCGACGGTGCCGCCCGGCGAGCTCGTCGCGGTGGTCGAGCAGGTCACCGCCCTCGCGCAGCAGGTGCGCACCCTCGTCGACGGCTGGCGGGGGCTGCCCGGCGTCAAGGGCCTCGACCCCTCGACCAACCCGCTCACCGAGACCGGCTGGCAGGCGCTCACCGACACCGTCGCGCCCGTCGAGCGCGACCGCGACCTGCTCGCCTCCCTGCCGGCCGCCCTGGCCGACGGCATCATCGCCGTGCGCCGGTATGCGTCACCGCTCGCCCCCGAGGAGCACCGGGCGGTCGACGAGGCCGCCCGCGCCCTGACCGCCGTCCTGGAGCCGACCGGTGCCGAACCCGGCGACCAGGACCGCTTCTCGCGCGGGCGGGGCCTGCTGTCGACCTGGCAGGCGACCGCTCCCGGCCGGGCGGCCGACCGACCCCGGGCCGCGGCGCTGGGCCGGTGGGCCGAGGCCAGCGACGCGCTCGCTCCCCTCGCGCAGACCCTCGCCGAGGCCCGCTGGCTGCTGCTGACCGGCGCGGTCGCCCCCGACGACGCCGCCGCCGCCCTCGACCGCGGGCTGGCGTCGGCCTCGGTGGCCGAGCGCTGGGACGCCGGCGGGTTCGACACCTTCGAGGCCGAGCGCCACGACCGGTCGGTGGCCCGGTTCGTCGCCGCCTCCGACCGCCTGCGCGGCGCCCTCGCCACCGCCCTGCCCGCGGCCCTGGTCGACCGCCGGCCGTTCCGGCCGGGCGCGTTCTTCGGCAAGGTCGGCGCGCTCGAGCGCGAGATCGGGCGCACCCGGGGCGGGCTGAGCGTGCGGCGGCTGGTCGAGGAGTACGGCGAGGTCATCGGCGCCATCACGCCCTGCGTGCTCGTGAGCCCGGACTCGCTGGCCCGCTTCGTCCCGCCCGGCGCGATGACGTTCGACCTCGTCGTGTTCGACGAGGCCTCGCAGATCACCGTGGCCGACGCGGTCGGCGCCCTGGGCCGGGCCGACGCGGCCGTCATCGCGGGCGACTCCAAGCAGATGCCGCCGTCGTCCTTCGGCGACCTGTCGCACGAGTCGCCCGACGGCGACGGCGGGAGCGCGGCCGAGTCGGAGTTCCACGTCGTGCCCGACGAGGAGAGCATCCTCACCGAGGCCGTGCACGCCGGCGTGGGGCGGCTCTGGCTGTCGTGGCACTACCGCAGCCAGGACGAGTCCCTCATCGCGTTCTCCAACGCCACCTACTACGAGGGCCGCCTCTCCAGCTTCCCGGCCCACGCGTCGGCGGCCGCCGGTCACCACGACACCGGCCTCAGCCTCACCCGGGTGCCCGGCACGTTCGTCCGGTCGGCGACCGCGAGCCAGAAGGGGATGCTGCGCACCAACCCCGTCGAGGCGGCGGCCGTCGTCGCCGAGGTGCTGCGCCGCTGGCAGGCGCGGGAGCGCTCGATCGGGGTCGTGACGTTCAACCTCCAGCAGCGGGCGCTCGTCGAGTCGATGCTCTGGGACAGCGACGCCCCGGGGATCCGCGAGTCGATCGCCGCCAAGCAGGACGGCCTGTTCGTCAAGAACCTCGAGAACGTGCAGGGCGACGAGCGCGACGTCATCCTCTTCTCGACCGGCTTCTCGGCCAACGACGCCGGCGTGCTGCCGCTGAACTTCGGCCCGCTCAACCGCGCGGGCGGCGAGCGGCGGCTCAACGTCGCCGTGACCCGGGCCCGGCGCCGGGTCATGGTGTTCTCCTCCTTCGACCCGGAGGACCTGCGCGTCGAGGAGACGTCGTCGGTGGGCATCCGTGACCTGCGCCGCTACCTCGAGCTGGCTCGCGACGGGTTCACCGGCGGGTCCACCGGCGGGGTCGCGGCGGCCGCCACCGGACGGCGGGGCGCCGTCGACCGGCACCGCGACGACCTCGCCGCCGCCCTGCGCACCACCGGCCTCGAGGTCGCCACGGCCGTGGGGCTGTCGGACTTCCAGGTCGACCTCGCCGTCGGTATGCCCGGCCAGCCGCCCGCGCTCGCCGTGCTGCTCGACTCCCCCGCCTGGGCCGAGCGCCGGACGACGAGCGACCGCGACGCCCTGCCGGTGGTGGTCCTCGAACGGATCATGGGCTGGCCCGCCGTCGCCCGGGTCTGGCTGCCCGCCTGGCTCGCCGACCGCGACGCGGTGGTGCGTGAGGTGACCGAGGCCACCCGCCGGGCGCAGGCCCTGCCCGTGCGGGTGCGCGAGCGGGTGGTGACCACGAGCCCGGGTCCGCAGGACGGCGACGGCGGGGTCGCCGGCCCAGGACGTCCAGGACGCCCCCATCCCGGCGGCGCGACGCGCATACCGCACCGCACCCGCCGCCGACCCCATCGGCCTCGACGACGTGCGCCCGGAGGTCGAGGAGGCGTTCGTCCCCTTCGTCAGCGACGTCGTCGGTCGTCGCAGTGCGCTCGACGGGCTGCCGCACGGGCGGCACGCCGCCGAGGTGCAGACCCTCATCCGCGCCGTCGTCGACACCGAGGGCCCCGTGAGCGTGCCCCGGCTGGCCCGGCTCGTCGCCCACGCCCACGGGCTGTCCCGGGTGCTCGACGACCGCATCGCGCAGGTGGCCCGCACGGTGCCCGGCGACCTGCGGCGCGACGCCGAGGAGGCCTTCGTCTGGCCGCCGCACCGCGACCCCCTGCGCTGGGAGGGCTACCGGCGCACCACCGGGCCGCTCAAGGACCGGCCGCTCGACGACGTGGCGCTGCGCGAGATCGCCAACGCCGCCACGCACATCGCGCGGCACGCCATGGGCATCACGCCGGAAGAGCTGGCCAAGGAGACGTTCCGGCGGTTCGGCAGCCCCCGCCTGACCCCGGCCGGCCGCGACCGGATCGGCCGCGCCGTCGACCTCGCGGTGCGCGAGCACCGGCTCGCGGTCGTGGGTGGCGTCGTCGTGCCGGGTCAGGTGACGGGCCGGTGACGGTATGCCCGTCGGGCGGATGGCGGCCATCGCGGCCGGGTACAGGGAGAATGCACTGATCACGCCCTGGCCGACCCGGCCGCCTGACGACAGGGATCCCTCATGAGCGGCAACGCCACGCACCGGTTCACCAACACGGCGGTGCTCGCCCTGGGCGCGGTCGAGGCGTCCCAGGTCGTGACCTCCGACGCCTTCGACGAGCGCCTCGCCGAGACCTACCAGCGGGTCGGGATGCGCGCCGGCATGCTCGAACGACTGGTCGGCATCAAGGAACGGCGCTGGTGGCCGGAGGGCTACACCTTCGTCGACGGCGCCGTGGCCGCCGGGGCCAAGGCCATCGGCGAGGCGGGGGTCGACCCGGCCCGGATCGGCCTCATGGTCAACACGTCGGTGAGCCGGGCCTACCTCGAGCCGTCGACCGCGGTCTCGGTGCACCACGGGCTGGGGCTGCCGACGTCGTGCCAGAACTTCGACGTCACCAACGCCTGCCTCGGCTTCGTCAACGGCATGGAGCTGGCCGGCGCCATGATCGACGCCGGGGTGGTCGAGTACGCCCTCGTCGTCGACGGCGAGGACTCCCGTGTCGTGCAGGAGAACACCATCGCCCGCCTCAACGAGCCAGGGACGACCTCGAAGGACGTCATGCGCGAGTTCGCGGCACTGACGCTGGGCTCGGGCGCGGTCGCCATGGTGCTCGGCGCCGGCCGACCGCCACCCCGAGGGCCACCGGCTCATCGGCTCGACGACGCGGGCCGCGACCCAGCACCACGAGCTGTGCATCGGCGACAACGACGTGATGTACACCGACCTCAAGGGCCTGCTCGACGCCGGGCTCGAGCTCTCCGCCGACCTGTGGCGCGACGCCGCCGAGGACTTCGACTGGGCCGACGGGATGAGCCGCTACGTCATCCACCAGATCTCGCAGGTGCACACCGACGCCCTGTGCCGGCGGATCGGCATCGACCCCACCCTCGTGCCGCGTACCTTCCCGATGTGGGGCAACATCGGCCCCGCCTCGGTGCCGATCACGCTCGCCGCCGAGGCCGACCGGCTGGAGGACGGCGACCGGGTGCTGCTCATGGGCATCGGGTCGGGGCTCAACGCCTCGTGCCTCGAGATCCTCTGGTGACCCGAGGCGTCGACGAGGCCGCGGCCCGGCGCCCCCCGCCGGGACTGCCCGGCCTCGACCCCGCGTGGTCGCGTCTCGTGACCGTGCCCGGCGGGTCCGGCGACGCGCCGGGTACGCGGCATACCTGGCACGTCCTCGACACCGGGGAGCCCGCGGGCAGCCCGGCCCTCGGCACCCTGCTGTGCGTGCACGGCAACCCCACCTGGTCCTACCTCTGGCGCCGCCTGCTGGCCGACCCGCCCGCGGGGTGGCGGGTCGTCGCGGTCGACCACCTGGGCATGGGCTACTCGCAACGGCTCGACGCTCCGCGCACCGTGGCCGAGCGGGTCGCCGACCTCGGCCGGCTCACCGAGGCCATGGGGCTCGACGGGCCGGTGGTCACCGTCGGCCACGACTGGGGCGGCGCGATCTCGCTCGGCTGGGCCCTCGCCCACCGGGCGCAGCTGCGCGGTGTGGTGCTCACCAACACCGCTGTAGCCCTCGGCGACGACGACCGCGGGCCGGTGCTCATCCGGCTGGCCCACGCCGACGCGCTGCGCGACTCGGTATGCGTGCGCACGCCGACCTTCGTCCGCGCCACCGGCCTGCTGTCGCGTCCGGCCCTACCGGCCGACGTCCGCCGGGCGCTGGCCCTGCCCTACGGCTCGGCCGCGCGCCGCCAGGCCGTGGGCGACTTCGTGGCCGACATCCCGTTCACGCCCGACCACCCGTCGGCGGCGGCGCTCGCCGACATCGCGGAGGGGATCCGCGGGCTCGACGTGCCCGCGCTGCTGCTGTGGGGGCCGCGCGACCCGGTGTTCGGCGAGCGCTACCTCGCCGACCTGCGCGACCGGCTGCCCCAGGCGGCGCTGCACCGCTACGAGGGCGCGTCGCACCTGGTCACCGAGGACGCCCCGGCCTACGCCGCCGCCGTGGCGCAGTGGGTGGGCGACCTGGGACGCCCGGCTCGTCCGGCCCGAGGTCCGACCCGAGGCGCTGCCCGCGCGGTCCGGCCGGACGCTGTGGTCGGCGCTCGCCGAGCGGTCGGCCGACGAGTCCCCTGCGGTCGTCACCGTGGGCGGGTCGACGGTGACCTGGGCGGCGCTCGCCCGCCGCGTCGACGACCTCGCCGCCGGGCTCGTCGACGCGGGCCTGGCGCCCGGCGACCGGGTGGCCCTGCTCGTGCCGCCGTCGCCGGAGCTCACCGCCACCGCCTACGCGGTGTGGCGCGCCGGCGGCGTGGTCGTCGTCGCCGACCAGGGGCTCGGCCTGGCCGGGATGCGGCGGGCCCTGCGCAGCGCCGCGGTCGACGCGGTCGTGGGCGCGGCCCCGGGCCTCGCGGCCGCGCGGGCGATGGGGCTGCCCGGCGTGCTGGTGGCCGTGGGTGCCGGTAGCGCCCGGACCCGCCTGCTCGGCGCCTCGCTCACCACCGACTCGCTCACCGCGCGCGGCCGGCGACTGGCTGCCCCCGCCGAGCCCTCGCCCGACGCCGAGTGCGCCGTGGTCTTCACCTCCGGCTCGACCGGGCCGGCCAAGGGCGTGGTCTACCGGCACGCCCAGGTCGTCGCGCAGCTCGAGCTCATCCGCTCGACCTACGGGATCACCGCCGACGACCGGCTCGTCGCGGCGTTCGCCCCCTTCGCCCTGCTCGGGCCGGGACTCGGCGTCGCCACGGCGGTGCCCGACATCGACGTCACCCGCCCCCAGGAGCTGACCGCCGCCACCCTGGCCGACGCCGTCGCCGCGGTCGACGCGACCGTCGTCTTCGCCGCCCCCGCGGCCCTGCGGGGGGTCGTGGCCAGCGCCGAGCGGGTGACCGCGGCGCAGCGGACGGCGCTCGGGCGCCCCCGCCTGCTCGTGTCCGCCGGCGCTCCCGTGCCCCTCGCCCTGCTCGACGCGGTCGGCGCGGTGCTGCCGGCGGCGGAGATGCACACCCCCTACGGCATGACCGAGGCCCTTCCGGTCACCGACGTGAGCCGCGACGAGATCGCGGCGGCCGGCCAGGGCGAGGGCGTATGCGTCGGCCGCCCCCTCCCCGGGGTGCAGGTGCGGGTCAGCCCGCTGTCCGACGCGGGCCGGGCCGACGGGCCACTGGTCGAGACACCTGGCGTCACCGGCGAGGTCGTCGTGCGCGCCGGCCACGTGAAGGAGCGCTACGACGCGCTGTGGGCCACCGAGCGCGCCGGCTCGCGCGACCCTGGCTGGCACCGCACCGGCGACGTCGGCCACCTGGACGCCGACGGCCGGCTGTGGGTCGAGGGCCGCCTGGTGCACGTCGTCACCACCGCCGAGGGGCCCGTGACGCCGGTGGGCGTCGAGCTGCGGGTGGAGGCGCTGCTCGGACGTGGCGGGGGCCGCGGTCGTCGGGGTCGGCCCGGCGGGGGCTCAGGTGGTGGCGGTCGTCGTCGTGGAGCGGGCGGCCGCGAAGCGGCGGTCCTCCCGCCTGCGGGTGGCGAGCGCTCCGCTGGCCGACGCGGTGCGGGCGGCGGCCGGCGTACCCGTGGCCGCGGTGCTCGTCGCCGACCGGCTGCCGGTCGACATCCGCCACGCGTCCAAGGTCGACCGGACCCTCCTGGCCGAGCGGGCGGCGGCGGTGCTGGCCGGGCGGGGCGGGCGCCCGTGAAGGTGCTGGTGACGGGCGGCACCAGCCTGCTCGGCCGGGTCGACGGTGCGGCGCCTGCTGGCGCAGGGCGACGAGGTCACCGTGCTGCAGCGCCGACCGGCCGGGCTGCCCTGCCGTGAGGTGCTGGGCGACGTCGCGGACGCCGCGGTCGTGCGCGTGGCCGCCCAGGGGCAGGACGCCGTGCTCCACCTCGCCGCCAAGGTCGACGTCACCGGGCGGTGGGCCGACTACCAGCGCACCAACGTGGGCGGCACCCGGGCCGTCGTCGCCGCCTGCCGCGCCGCCGGCATACCCCGGCTGGTGTACGTGTCGTCCCCCTCGGTGGCGCATCACGGCCGGGCGCTGACCGGGGTGGGCGCGGGCCCGGCCGACCCGGCGCGGGCGCGGGGTGCGTATGCGCGGTCCAAGGCGCTGGCCGAGCGCGCGGCCCTGGCCGCCGACGGCGACGGGCTGGCCGTGGTCGCGGTGCGCCCGCACCTGGTGTGGGGGCCCGGCGACACCCAGCTCGTGGAGCGGGTCGTCGCGCGGGCCCGAGCGCGGCGGCTCGTGCTGGTGGGGTCGGGGGCCGCGCTCATCGACACGACCTACGTCGACAACGCCGCAGCGGCTCTCGTCGCGGCCCTGGCGGCGTGCGGTCGCGTGCACGGCGAGGCGTTCGTCGTGTCCAACGGCGAGCCGCGGCCGGTGGCCGAGGTCGTCGGTCGGATCTGTGCGGCGGCGGGGGTGCCCGGACCCCGCGGGCGGGTGCCGTTCGGGGCAGCGTGGGTGGCCGGTGGGCTCGTCGAGGGGATCTGGGCGGCGACGTCGCAGACGGGCACGCCGCCGGTGACCCGGTTCCTGGCGGAGCAGCTGGCCACCGCGCACTGGTTCGACCAGCGGCATACCCGGGAGGCGTTGGCCTGGCGTCCCGAGGTGTCCCTGGCCGAGGGCTTCGACCGCCTCGCCGCCTCGTACGCCGCCCAGGCCTGAACCGGGTCGAGGGTCAGAGGAGGCGGCGGCCCATCGCCCAGGCGGTGAGCTCGTGCCGCGACGACAGCTGGAGCTTGCGCAGCACCGACGAGACGTGGGTCTCGACCGTCTTCACCGAGATGAACAGCTCCTTGGCCACCTCCTTGTACTGGTAGCCGCGCGCGATGAGGCGCATGACCTCGCGCTCCCGGGCCGACAGCCGGTCGAGCTCCTCGTCGATCTCGGCGATCTCCCCCGCGGTCGCCCCGAACGCGTCGAGCACGAACCCGGCCAGCCGCGGGCTGAACACCGCGTCGCCGTCGGCCACCCGGCGTACCGCCGTCATGAGGTCGTTGCCGCTGATCGTCTTGGTCACGTAGCCGCGAGCGCCGGCGCGGATGACGGCGATGACGTCCTCGGCGGCGTCCGACACCGACAGCGCGAGGAAGCGCACCGGCTGGCCCGCCTCGGAGGTGGCCCCGCGCGTGGCCGACAGCACGTCGACGCCGCCGTTGCCGTTGCCGCCGGGCAGGTGCACGTCGAGCAGGACGACGTCGGGGCGGGTCTCCTTGATGACCTTGACCGCCGTGTCGACGTCGGGCGCCTCGCCGACGACCTGCGTGGTGGCCGGGTCGAGCTCGGTCTTGACCCCGGAGCGGAACATCCGGTGGTCGTCGACGAGCACGAGCCGGATGGGGGTGTGCGGGGCCGGAGTCACGCGGGTCGCCCTCCTACGGGGTGCTGGGCGGGGGTGGCGGGCCGGGCCGGATCGGGAGACGGCGCTTCGGTATGCGGTTCGGCATGCGGTTCGGCGTGCGGCTCGGTTGCGGCTCGGTATGCGGCGAGGCGGCCAGCGGCGGCAGGGTCAGCTCGACCTCGGTGCCGGCCTCGAGCCGGCGGATCCGCGCTGCTCCGCCGTGGCGCTGCATCCGGCCGAGGATCGACTGGCGGACGCCCAGCCGGTCGTCGCCGATGGCGCCGAGGTCGAAGCCGGCGCCGTGGTCGCGCACGAACGCCTCGACGCCCTGGGCGCCGACCTCGACGTAGACCGACACCGGCGGCGCCCCGTGGCGTACCGCGTTGAGCATCGCCTCGCGGGCCGCCTTGACCAGTGCGCGGCCACCGTCGTCGAGCGGCCGGTCACCGGTGGCGACCACCTCGATCGGCGTCGCGTGCTCGTCCTCCACCTCGTGGGCGGCGGCGGTGACCGCGGAGACGAGGCTGTCGGTGGTGTTGCGCTCCTCGCCGTAGAGCCAGGCGCGCAGCTCGCGCTCCTGCGAGCGGGCCAGGCGCACGACCGTGGCCGGGTCGTCGGCGCGCCGCTGCACGAGGGCGAGCGTCTGCAGCACGGAGTCGTGCAGGTGGGCGGCGATGTCGGCGCGCTCGGTGGCCCGGATGCGTTCGGCCTGCTCCGACTGGAGGCCCTGCCACATCCGCACGACCCAGGGGGCGGCGATGACGGCGGCCCCGACGAGCACGGCCACCGCGGCGAGCGCGCTGGTGAGCACGACGTCGAAGCCCTGGCCCTGGGTGGCGAGCGCGACGACCCCCGCGGTGGCCAGCGCGACCCCGACGAGCGGCCGGGCCAGGGCGACGAGCCGGCCGCGGCGCGAGCGACCCGCCCCGCGCCCCCGGTCGGCCGCGTCGAGCTGCGACCAGGCGAGGAAGACGCCGGCCGCGACGGCGACGACCGGGATGAGGAAGCCGAGGTGCCGGCCCATCTGGCCGGCCGGCCCGCCCCAGCCGAGCCCGATGACGAGTCCCGCGGCGCCGATGACGAGCAGGAGCTGGTTGCGGGTCAGCGGGCGGCGCGGACGGGGCGCGGCGATGCCCTCCCGCGCCCGCGTGTCCGGCCGGGTCATCACCCAGAAGAAGCCGTAGAGGACGATCCCCGGCCCCGCGACGACGGCCAGGAGCATGAGCAGCCGCACCAGCGCGGAGCTGATGCCGAGGTGCTCGGCGATGCCGCCGCAGACCCCGGCGATCCAGCGGTCGCCCGACGAGCGGTAGAGCGTGGGTCGCGGGGCCGTCGGCGGGGCCTGCGGAGCGGGCTGCGGATCCGGCACGCCTCCATCCTGACCCATCCCGGCCGCGTCGGACCCTCCGCTCGGGGTGCCGTCAGGGTCACGTCAGGGTCGACCCTCATGGCCGGGTGGTCCCGCGCGCCGCCACGATGGGGCCATGGCCGACCACACGACGTCGCCCCCGGCCGGGGCGCGCGCCTCGCTCGACGGGGCGTTCGCCTCGCTCAGAGGTCTCGGGCTGCACCGCAACCGCGACGACCGGTGGCTCGCCGGCGTCTGCTCGGGCATCGCCGACCGGCTGCGCATCGACCCGCTCGTCGTCCGCGGCGTGCTCATCGTCCTGCTCTTCGTCGGCGGCATCGGCGGTCTCGCCTACCTCGTCGCGTGGGCGCTCATGCCCGACCGCGACGGCCGGATCCTCGCCGAGGAGGCGCTGCACGGGCACGGCTGGGGCATCGTGCTGCTCGTGCTCATCGGCATCGTCGTCGTCAGCGACGTCGTCGACCGGTGGTGGCTCTGGCTCGTCCTCCTGCCCGTCGGCGCGCTGGGCTGGTGGGCCGTCTCGTCGTCGCGCGCCGGCCGGACCCCCGACCAGATGGCCGAGGACCTGCGCCGCAAGGTCGACCACCTCGTGGGAGCCGCCGAGCCCCGCCCCGTGACGGAGTCCGCACCGTATGCCGCGGCGCCCGCCGCTGCGGCCGTGCCCCACCACCGCCATGCCCCCGTCCAGTGCACCCGCTGCCCCGTCCTCCGTCCCCGTCCGCGGCCCCGGCTCCCCACCCCCTCGGACCGGGCCGGTCCGGGCCGGTCGTCACGGCCCCCCGGGTCGTCACCCGCAACCGCCCGCGGGGCGGGCTGCTCGCCCTTCTGCTGACGGCCGGTCTCGCGGTCGCGGGCTACGGCGCCGGATCGCTGCTGGCGGCCGACCGCTCGTGGTCGGGCTCCCCCGAGCTCATCGGCGGCGCCTTCGCCCTGGCCGGCGCCGGTCTCGCCCTCGTCGTCGTCGGGCTCGCCGGCCGCCGCGCCGGGTTCAGCGTCGTCCTCGTGGCCGCCCTCGCCGGGCTCACGGTGCTCGGCACGAGCCTGCCCCACGTGCCGGGCGGCGGCTTCGGCGAGCGCACCTGGCTCGCGTCCGCTCCCCCCGCGGGCGGCTTCACCCTCACCGCGGGCGAGGCGACGCTCTCGCTCGCCGACGCTCCCGCCGACCGGCCGGTGCGCGTCGAGATCGGGGCCGGCGACCTCACGGTCCGCGTCCCCTCCGGGTACACCGCCGTGGTCAGCTCCACCGTGCACCTGGGCCAGCTCACGGTGAAGGGCGCGAACGGCAGCCAGCAGTACCACAACCGGGCCGGGGTCTCGGAGTCCACGAGCGTGAGCGTCGGGTCCGGACCCACCCGCGTCCCGCTGGAGATCGTCGTCGGCGCCGGCGAGGTCACGATCGTCGAGGTGCCGTGATGTCCGACCCGACCATGCCGCAGGACGCCCCGGTGCCGGCCACAGAGGCGGCCCCCGCGCAGACCCCGGAGCCCGAGCCCACGCCCACGCCGGCACCCGCCCCGGCCGCGCGTCCCGAGGTCACCTACCTCCCGCCGCCCTCCGGACCGAACTGGGGGCTCGTCGTCCTCGGGGTGTTCTTCGTCCTCGTGGCGGCGGGGGTCGCGGCCAACCAGCTGGCGGGGTTCCAGGCCACCCAGCTCACCGACCTGGGCCCGAGCGTGCTCGTCATCGGCGGCCTCGCCTGCGCCGCGGTGGGCGTGGTCGGCATCCTCGCCCGCCGTCGCTGACCCCGCCTCCTGTCAGCCGGGGAGGTCGGCGAGCAGGCCGGACCAGCTCGTGACGAGCGGGAGGCCCTCCAGCTCGCGCGGGGCGAACCACGCCGACGCCTGGGTCGTGCCGCCGACGTCGTGCACCACCGGGTCGGTCGGCTCCGCGCACCACGCCGCGTAGACGACCCGCACGGCGTGGAAGTCCTCCAGCCGGCCCGACGGCGCGCGGCCCACCCAGTGGCTCGTCGTCACCCGCCACGGCTCCAGGCGGTCCACCCGCTGGCCGGACTCCTCCCACACCTCCCGGTGCAGCGCCGCCTCCGGCTCCTCGCCGGCGTCGAGGCCGCCGCCGGCCAGGCCCCAGCTCCCCCGGGCGTTGGTGCGGTCCGACATCTGCGTCAGCAGCAGGCCCCGGTGGCTGCGCAGCACGGCGTAGACGGCCACCCGCTGGAAGACGTACGCCTCCTCGTCCGGCTCGCGGTGCAGGTCGGCGTCGCTGACGACGGCGCGGCGCACGACGCCGGACGACCCGCCCACCCCCTCCGACCCGGCCCCCTCCACCCGGTAGCGCAGCTCGACGACGTGCGGCTCGGTACGCCCGCCGACGGCGACCAGCTGCGCCCCGACGAGCCCCGCGGCGGCCAGGATCTCCTCCGGGTCCGCGCCGTGTGCCAGGTCGAACCGCGCCTGCTCCGCCCCGTCGCGTCACCCCGCGACGACGACCACCACCGTGCCGGGTCCGGACGTGCCGCCGCCGGACGTCACGCGCGCACCGCGGCGCCGAGGGCCCGGGCGTACTCCGCCTCGGCGAGGTCGGCGACCCGCGGCCAGTCCTGGGCGGGCGGCTGCCCGAGGTTGTAGGCCCGCATCCGCTCCCGCAGCGCGCCGTCCGTGGCGAGCCGGGCCAGCGCCGCCGCCATCGCCTCGTCGTCGGCCGTGAGGTAGCCGTTGACCCCGTCACGCACGAACTCGCCCACGCCCGAGCCCTCCGGCGCGACGACCGGCAGCCCCGCCGTACGCGCCTCGAGGGCCGCGATCCCGAACGACTCGAGCCGGGCCGGGGAGAGGTAGACGTCGGCCGCCGCATACCGGTCCCGCAGCGACGTACGCGGCACCCGCCCGGGCAGGCTCACCCAGCCCTGCATCCCGTGCTCGGCGAGGTAGCGCTCGACGCTCCCCCGGTCGGGTCCGTCGCCGAGGATCTCGAGGTGCAGCGGCACGTCGGCGGGCACGAGGTCGCGCACCCGCCGCAGCACCCGCAGCATCGGCACCGGCCGCTTGCGGGCGGCCAGGCGCATCGCCGTGACGAACCGGACCACCCCGTCGTCGGGCCGCCCCACACCGTCGGTCGGCCGCCACGCGGCCACGTCGATCCCGTTCGGCAGCACGTGCACCTCGCCGGCCGCCCCGAGCACCCCTCGCAGCGGCTGGGCAGCGACGTCGGACACCGCGCTCATCGCCATCCCGGCCCCGGCCCACCGGCGCACGACGCCCAGCGCCGACACGACCGGCGCGAACCGGTCGAGCATGCAGTGCCAGGTCATGGCCGTCGGCAGCCCCATCCGCGTGGTGAGGAACGCCGCGTCGACGGCGAACGGGCTGACCACCCCCATCATCACGTGGGCGACGTCGAACCCCGCCAGCCGCTCCCGCATGGCCCGCGGCGCCAAGGGGTTGACGGGCAGGTCCCACGGCAGCCGCAGCGCCATCCGGTGCACGGGGACGCCGTCCACCACCTCGACCCGCCCGTACCGCTCACCGTGGCTGCCCGGCGTCGCCGTGAAGACCGCCACCTCGTGCCCCCGGGCCACCAGCTGGGCCGCCAGGTCGTGGGTCTGCACCTCGATGCCGCCCAGCCGGGGCAGGTAGCAGTCCGACAGGAGGGCGATCTTCACGGCAGGAAGGATGTCATGCGACACAATGTCCACCACATGGGACGCACACTGGTGGCCTTTCACGCCCACCCTGACGACGAGGCGCTGCTCACCTCCGGGACGATGGCGCGAGCCGCGGCCGAGGGGCATCGCGTGGTGCTCGTCGTCGCCACCGACGGCGGGCTGGGCCTGGCCGCGAGCGAGTACGTCGGAGCGTCGGACACCTCGCTCGGCTCCGTGCGGATGGCCGAGCTGCAGGCCAGCGCCACGGCGCTCGGCACGGCGCGCGTCGAGACCCTCGGGTATGCCGACAGCGGCCTCGGGCCCGAGACCCTCCCCGACCCGCCGGGCCGGGTGCGCTTCGTGCGCGCCGACCCCGAGGAGGCGGCGCAGCGGCTCGCGACGATCCTGCGGGAGGAGGAGCCCGACGTGCTCCTCACCTACGACGCCAACGGCGGCTACGGCCACCGCGACCACGTCAAGGTGCACGAGGTCGGGGCCCGCGCGGCCGAGATCGCCGGCACCCCGAAGGTCCTCCAGGCCACCGTGCCGCGCGACCTCATGGTGCGGGCGGTCCGGCTGGCCGGCCGCCTCTACCGGTTCCCGCCCGAGTTCGACCCCACGAGCTTCGAGCGCGCCTACAGCCCGAGCGCGTCGGTCACCCACCGGATCTCGGTACGCCGGTATGCCGCGCAGAAGCGGGCCGCGATGCGCGCCCACGCGTCGCAGGCCAGCGCCGACGGTGGCGCCGACCGCACGCTGGCCGCGTTCCTGCGCATACCGCGTCCGCTCTTCGACCTCGTCTTCGGCCGCGAGTGGTACGTCGACGCCGCCCGCGCGCCCGGCCAGGGGGTGGCTCATGACGTCTTCGCCTGACAGCGAGGTCTACGAGACCGACGTCGCCCCCGACGGCACGCCGCTGCCCGAGCCGGAGGTCCCCAGGCCCCCGACGGTCACCGGGGTCCGCGTGCTCCAGGTCGTCGTCGGTCTGGGGCTGGCGGTCGGCCTCCTCGGCTGGGCGCTGCCGCACTTCGCCCACACGACCTGGGGCGAGGTGTGGGCGGTGCTGCGCGGCATACCGGTCAGCACCGCGCTGGGGCTGTTCCTGCTCATGGTCTTCGGGCTGTGGCTCTACACCTTCACGTTCACCGGGTCGCTGCCGCGCCTGCCGCACGTCAAGGCGTTCATCGTCAACGTGTCGGGGTCGGCGGTCGGCAACCTGCTGCCCGCGGGCGGGGCGGCCGGAGCGGCGGCCACCTACAAGCAGCTGCGGTCGTGGGGGTTCACGCGGCGGGCGATCTCGACGTCGCTCATCGTCACCGGGGTCTGGAACATCATGGCCCGGCTGCTGCTGCCGATCCTCGGCATCGCGCTCATGCTCTTCTTCGCCGCCGACCTCAACCCCGCGGTGATGCGCGCGGCCGGCGTCGGCGCGGTGGGGGGCGTCGCCATCCTCGGGCTGTTCATCACCGTGCTCGCCTCGGAGACGGCCGCGCAGCGGATCGGGGTCTGGCTGCAGCGGGTGCTGCGCTTCCTGCCGTTCGTGCGGCACGCCGAGCCGAGCCTCAGCCAGCACATCATGGACCAGCGCCACCAGACGATCGCCGTCGTGCGGCACGGCTGGATCTCGATGACGTTCGGGCTCATCGGCTTCTTCGGGATGAACTACCTGCTGTTCTGGTTCTGCCTCAACACCGTCGGCGTGCAGTTCTCGTTCCCCTACATGTTCTTCGCGTTCGCCCTGAGCCGGCTGCTCACGTCGGTGACCGTGACGCCGGGCGGGCGTGGGCGTCTCGGAGACCGGCGTCGCCGCGCTGCTCGTCGGGTGGGGCGCCAACCCCGCGCAGGCCACGGCCGGCGTCGTCCTCTACTCGCTCTACGTGCACTTCCTCGAGGTGCCCCTCGGGCTGCTCGGCTGGGTCGGCTGGTGGCTCAGCCCGAAGACGGCCCCGCCCGACCGCACCGCCTGAGCCCCTCAGAAGCCGAACGCGGCGGTCGGGGCCACGGGGGTACGCATGGCGCGCCAGAGCTCGGCCGTCGCCCCGCGGCGGCGCTCCTCGACGAGCCCTGCCACCTGCTGCGCGACGAGGTTGCCCCCGCCCAGGTAGGCCGACCCCAGCGCCTGCACCGGCATCCGCAGGTCGGCGTCGGCGGTCGTCCGCTCGACCTCGGCGGCGCCCGACGCGTCGGCGCGCAGCCGCCAGACCCCCGCGTTCCAGGGGGCGTAGGTGTCGACGACCTCGACGACGACGTCGCAGGGCGCCGACCAGGCGCGGGCCTTCAGGGCGGCGGGCAGGTCGACGAGGCGCACCCAGAGGCTGTCGAAGGTGCCGACGTCGGCCGCGCCCCGCGGACCCCCGACCCACAGCAGCAGCGGGTGGTCCGGGCCCACCCTGCGGACGACAGCGGTGGTGACGAGGTCGAAGGCCACGACGCGGCGCAGCAGCGCCAGCTGGGCCGCGGGGGTTCCCGTCAGACAGCCGACGTCGATCCGACCGGCGTGCCGTCCGCGCTCCCACGTCGGGGCTCGGCGCACGACGACCAGCCCGACGTCCTGACCGTCCTGCCGCGCGAAGAGGACGTGCGGCGGCTCCCGGTCGCGCAGCTGCTCCGCCGGCCAGACGAGGGTGCGGCGGTAGAACTCGGGGTGCAGGACGACCTCCCCGGGACCGGCATACCGGCGGTGGACCTCCCGCACGCGCTCCGCCACCCCGTCGCGGGTGCCCTCCACGAGGTGGGTGCTCACCTCGGCGGCGGCCTCGTCGAGCCCGGGCGCGGTGAGCGTCGTGCCGCTGCCCAGCTCGACCTGCAGCTCGACCGAGGCGGGGCCGTAGCCGAAGCGCCCGTAGATCGACACCTCGCTCGCGTGCAGCACCGACACCGCGGTGGCCGGGTCGTCGCGCACCTGCTCGAGGTGGTGGCGCAGCATGGCGCTCAGCACCCCGCGGCGCCGGTGGTCCGGGTGCACGCCGACCCACGTCAGCCCGGCCGCGGCGACGGAGCGCGCAGCCCCGCTCGGGGGACGCCGGGAGGAGAAGGTCCAGCGGGTAGACCCCGTAGATCCCCGGGTAGCTGTGGGCGTCGGCCCCCTCGACCTCCGCCGCGAACCGCCGGTCGGCCGGCACGACCGCCAGCTGACGGTCCACCGGGGCCGCCGAGCGCTCCTCGAACCAGACGAGGTCCTCGGTGGCGAGGTAGCGCTGGGGGTCGGTGGCGGGCCCCACCGTGACCGGGGCGGAGGGCGACGTCATCCGCCCACCCAACCCCGGCGGGCGACGGCGATCAACCGGTTTGCGGGCCGGTCACCAGCGGGACGAAGAGGTAGCCGCCGAGGTCGTCGCGGCGGCCGTCGCGCCCCACGCGCAGCAGCCGGCCACCCACCGGCAGCACCATGACCCCGTCGTCGGCGAGCTGCTCGACGAGCTCGGCCGGCACCTCGTCGCCCTGCGCCGAGACGAGGATCCGGTCGAAGGGCGCGTCGTCCGGGGCGCCCAACCGCTCCGGGTCGGCCTGCCGCACCGCGGCCCAGGACCGCCCCGTGCGCCGGACCGCCGCCGCCCCCTCCTCGGTCAGGGGCGGGATCCGCTCCACCCCGACCACCGTGCCCTCCGGCCCCACGAGGTGGGCCAGGAGCGCCGTCGTCCAGCCCGACCCCGCACCGACGTCGAGCACCCGCATCCCCGGCTCCACCCGCAGGGCGTGCAGCATGGCGCGGACGGTCGCCGGCTGGCTGTTGGTCTGCCCGTACCCGATCGGCAGCGCCCGGTCGACGTCGGCGTACGCCTGCTGGCTGCGCGGCAGGAAGCCGGCCCGCGGCGTGGCGGCGAGAGCCGCCTCGACCGGGTCGAGGGTCTCGCCAGTGTCCGCCGCGGGTCGTCGCCAACCCATCCAGCGAGTATGCCGCGCCTGGCGGCTCGGTGGGCGGCCGCTCCGCCGCTCAGCCGCCGCTCAGCCGAACAGGGGGAACCGGTCGACCCGGTCGCCCAACGCCAGCCGGTCGGTGGCGGTGAGCGCCTCCCGCGCGGTGCCCTTGCGGATCGCCTCCTGGGCGTCCCAGGCGTCTGGCAGCGGACGGCCGTGCAGCCCGGCCAGCACGTCGGTGACGGCGGCGTACGCCTCGGGCGGGAGCGGTGGCGACGGCACCTCCACGGTGAGGTCGAGGTGGTGGACGACCGCCTCGACAACGAGGGTGTGCACGAAGTCGCCGACCTCGAGGACGTGGCCCTGGGTGGCCACGAACCCTTGTCCCGCATGGCGTCTCGCCGCGCGTACCGCAGCCGACGCCGTGTCGTCCCACTGGTGGACCAGGCCGGACGGGCGCCCGTAGGCGGCCGCGGCCCGGGTCGCGTAGCGCGCGTGGGCGTCGGCCCCGGGGCTGCCCGGGGACCACGCCGACCAGTAGGTCACCGCGTCGGTGTCGGCCGGGCCGGGCTCGTCGGTCGTGAGGACGATGAGCGCCCGCTGCGCGTCGCACAGCTGGTGGAACAGCAGGGTGCGCACGTCCCACGCGGCGGTGCCGGTCCGGCGGGTGAAACCGGGCTCGTCGAGGCCGGAGACCACCGCCGTGACCGCGGCATACACGGTGTCGAGCAGGTCGACCCGGGAGGCGTAGGTGCTCTCCACGGTCAGGCCGCGACGAGCCGGCGGACCTGCCGCGACCGCGCCTGGTCGGCCAGGGCGTCGTCGACGTCGGCCGGTTCGAAGGGCCGGCCGGTGGCCAGCTCCGCGGCCCGCGCGATGAGGTGGTCGGCGACGCGGGGGTTGGCCGGGAGGATCGGCCCGTGGAGGTAGGAGCCGATGACGTGCCCGGTCACCGCGCCCTCGGTGCGGTCGGTGCCGTTGTTGCCGTGACCGGCCCGCACGGTGCCGAACGGCGCCTGCCCCGACCCGAGCACCGTTGCGCCGGAATGGTTCTCGAAGCCGACGACCTCACCGAACCCGGTGTCGAGCACGATCCCGCCGATCATCCGCGTCGGGTTGCCGCGCGTCGTCACGTCGAGGATGCCGAGGCCGGGCAGCTCCTGACCCTCGACGGTGATGAAGGCGTTGCCGAACAGCTGGTACATCCCGCAGATCATGATCATCGGCACGCCGTCGCCCGCCAGCCCGTGGAGCCGGTCGGCGATGACCGCGAGGTCCTCCTCGACGCGGCTCTGGCCCGAGTCCTGCCCGCCGCCGCCCATGAACAGGTGCGGCTCGTCGGGCAGGGTCGACCCCGGGTGGTGGTCGTGCACGCGTACCTCGTAGCCGTGGCGGCGGATCCGCGACGCGAGGCAGCGGGTGTTGCCGAGGTCTCCGTAGATCGACATCTCGCGCGGGTAGAGGTGCACGAGGTTGATGAGCCCCTTGCTCGTCATGCGCTCTCCTCTCCGAAGCCGGCCAGCCCGTAGCGCGCCGCCAGCAGCCGTCTCAGCCTCATCATCGCGGTGTAGGTGCAGAAGATCCGGCGCGGCTCGTCGGGGTGTTCCGCGAGCAGCCGGTCCAGCGCGAGGGCGAGGTCGGGCTCCACCGCACGCGACGGCGACGTCGTCGTAGTCGAGGCGCAGAGCCATGTCGTAGGCGCGGACGCCCGACGTGAGGGCAACACCGTTCTCCCGCAACGACTCGAAGCTGACGTCGTAGAGCCAGGACACGTCCTGCCCGTCGGCGTAGTCGTCGTTGATGGCGACCATCGTCGTCACCGGCTCCGAGAGGTAGGTGCCGAGGGCCACGGTGAAGCCGGCCGGGTTCTTGACGAGCACCAGCTCCAGCGGGGACCCGCCCGCGTCGATGACCTCGCCGCGGCCGAACGGCGGGCGCACCGTGCGCAGGGCCTCCATGGTCGCCACGGGCGAGAACCCGTCGCCGAGGACGAGCCGCGCCGTCGTGACCGCTGCCGTCGCGTTGATCATCGCGGCCAGCCCGCGCTGGTGCAGGGTGACCGGCCCGACGGTGTGGGGCCCCAGGTCGACCCGGAACGTGCGCGCGTCGTCGGGGTGGAGCATCCCGTCGTCGCTCGGTGGGGTCGGGCACGGCCACCGGCTCCCCGCCCCGCACGTCGGCCTCGTGCAGCGGCGGCAGGTCGTCGGCGACGGCGGGGTCGATGCCGAACCACCGCACGTCGACGCCGTCGGCGACCTGGGAGCGGATCCGGGAGACGAAGGCGTCGTCGCGGTTGAGGACGACGCCGGTGCTGGTCTGCGTGGCGAGGGTGGCCAGGAGCTTGGCCGTCGTGTCGATCTCGGCGAACCGGTCGAGCTGGTCGCGGGCGACGTTGAGCAGCAGCGCGTGCGTGGGCGTCACGACGCGGGCGAACTGCAGGGCGTGCCACTCGTCGAGCTCGAGCACGGCGATGTCGGCGTCGAGGCGGCCCGACAGCGGCAGGGAGCCGAGCATGGAGGAGATGACGCCGCGGGTGAAGTTGCTGCCCGTGGGGTTGGTGAAGACGCGCTTGCCCGTGGGCCCGCAGGATGGCGGCGAGCATCTTCGTCGTCGTCGTCTTGCCGTTGGTGCCCGTGACGACGACGATCCCGCCGCGGACGCCCGCCAGCGCGTGGGTGAGGAACGCCGGGTCGATCCGCTCGGCCACCAGCCCGGGCATCGCCGACCCGCCGCCGCCCCGGATGCGGGCTGCGGCCCGGGCGGCCTTGCCCGCCACGATCGCGGCGGTGGTCCTCAGCACGCGCCAACCCTACGGGCTGCGCGGCGCGACCCCCGCTGACGCTGCGGGTTACGCTCCGCGGGTGTCCTCCTCCCCCGCCACGCCGTCGTCCGAGCCCGCCGCCTCCTCTTAACCGCCCGCCACCGCGTCCGCCGAGGAGACCTGGCGGCGGGTCGCCGCGGAGGACTTCGTCCAGCTGACGACGTTCCGCAAGACGGGTGCGGCGGTGCCGACCCCCGTGTGGGTCGTGGCCGACGGTGGCGCCATCCTCGTCACCACCCCGGCGGGCAGCGGCAAGCTGAAGCGGCTGCGGCATACCCCGCGGGTGGAGCTGCGGCCCTCGAGCCGCCGAGGCACCGTCGAGGACGGCGCGCCCACCGTGTCGGGCACCGCGACCGTCGACCCCGGTGACCACGCCCACGCCGCCGTGGAGCACCTCTTCGCCGCCAAGTACGGCACCCAGTACCGCCTCGTCATGGCCGTCGAGAAGGTCGTCCGCTCCGTGAAGCGCAGCACGGGAACGCCCCGCCGCATCATCCGGATCACCCCCGCCTGACCGCTGCCACGCACGGATCCGCGCAGCGAGCACCGATCGGCGTCGTGACGCTGGATAGCCATCGTCACGACGCCGATCCGTACGCGGACGGCCCGGAGGTGCGCTGGTGGACGCCTCGGCGCAGCAGCGCCAGCACCCGACCGGGGTCGGCGAGGTCGGCCCAGGTGAGCCGGACCACCCGGTAGCCGAGCGACCGCAGCTCGTCCTCCCGGCGCTTCTCGCTGACCAGGGCCCGACGCCCCTCGAGGCCGTCGTACTTCATCGCCCCGTCGAACTCGATGACCAGCTTCTCGCCGCGGACGAGGAAGTCGACGCGCGCGACGAAACGACCGTCCGGGCCGCGGATCTCGGCCTGCTGCTCCGCCTCGATGCCGAGCCCGGCGAGGACGAGCCGCGTCCACGACTCCCCGGGTGACTCGGAGAGGGCGCTGGCCAAAGAGAGGACCAGGCTCGCGCGGGGTCCGTAGCGGCGGCGACCCGCCTCGGCGGCCAGTCGCTCGCGCGGCAACCCCTGGCGCAGGGCGGCGTCGGCGGCGACCCGCCCCGCCCTCAGCGACTGCCGCGCCGTCTGGAGCACCGCCACCTCGGCCCGCACCACAGGCACGCCATGCCGGCGGACCACGACATCCGGTGGGACGGCCGGATGGACGCGCAGCCCTCCGGCCGACCGGCTCTGACCGCTGCCGATATGACACACGTCCACCGGCCCGAGGTCGTCAGCCAGCACCGGCAGCGCCCACAGCGCCACAGTGGTGATGTGCGACACGGCATACCCGTCGAGTCGGCGAGTGATGGCCCGGGCGGCGAGGACGTGACGCCCGGCGGCGTCGGCGGCGCTCCAGGCGTCCCCGCCCACGAAGGCCCCGGACCGCACCCGCACGAGGTCACCACGTCGGAGCAGAGTCCGCACGGTATGCCCGTCGAGGCCGCACTCGGTCAGCTCGCGGCCGCTGACGACGTCGTCGTTGCGGGCCAGGAGGAGGGGGAGGAAGTCGTCCATCGGGTCAGCGTGTCGACGACGTCGCCGACGAGGAAGGGCACGGTGAGACGCGGTGGACGACGGGACGAGACGGCCACACCCTGTGGACGACGGATCCGCGGTATGACGCTGGATAGCCATGCGCGCGCGGCAGATCGGTGCGCCCCACGCAGATCCGTCGGAGGCGGGCGGCTACTCCCACTCGATGGTGCCGGGGGGCTTGCTCGTCACGTCGAGCACGACCCGGTTGACCTCGCGCACCTCGTTGGTGATGCGCGTCGAGATCCGGGCCAGCACGTCGTAGGGGACGCGGGTCCAGTCGGCGGTCATCGCGTCCTCCGACGACACCGGGCGCAGCACGACCGGATGCCCGTACGTGCGCCCGTCGCCCTGCACGCCCACCGACCGCACGTCGGCCAGGAGCACCACCGGGCACTGCCAGATCTCACGGTCGAGGCCCGCCGCCGACAGCTCCGCACGGGCGATCGCGTCGGCGCGGCGCAGGATGTCGAGGCGCTCGGCCGTGACCTCGCCGACGATCCGGATGCCGAGCCCCGGCCCCGGGAACGGCTGACGCCACACGATCTCCTCGGGCACGCCGAGCTCCAGCCCGACCTGCCGCACCTCGTCCTTGAACAGCGCCCGCAGCGGCTCGACGAGCGTGAACTTGAGGTCCTCCGGCAGCCCGCCCACGTTGTGGTGCGACTTGATGTTGGCCGCGCCCTCACCGCCGCCGGACTCGACGACGTCGGGGTAGAGCGTTCCCTGCACCAGGAACTCGACCGGGTGGCCGTCGGCGTCGGCGGAGCCCACGACGTCGCGCGCGGCCTGCTCGAAGACCCGGATGAACTGGGCGCCGATCGCCTTGCGCTTCGCCTCGGGGTCCGAGACGCCCGCGAGCGCCGCGAGGAACTGCGCCCGCGCGTCGACGACGACGAGGTTCACCCCGGTCGCCGCGACGAAGTCCTTCTCGACCTGCTCGGCCTCACCCTCGCGCAGCAGCCCGTGGTCGACGAACACGCAGGTCAGCTGGTCGCCGACCGCCCGCTGCACGAGCGCAGCCGCCACCGACGAGTCGACGCCGCCGGACAGCCCGCACAGCACCCGGGCGTCGCCGACCTCGGCGCGCACCCGCTCGACGAGCTCGTCGACGACGTTGGCGGGCGTCCAGTCGGCGGCGAGGCCGGCGCCGTCGCGCAGGAAGTTCTCCAGCACGCGCTGGCCCTGCTCGGTGTGCATGACCTCCGGGTGCCACTGCACGCCGTAGAGGCGGCGCTCGTCGTCCTCGAAGGCGGCGACCGGCGCGCCCGCGGTCGAGGCGGTCACGCGCATACCGTCGGGCGCGGCGGTGACCGAGTCGCCGTGCGACATCCAGACCGACTGCTCGGCCGGCTGGTCGCGGAAGAGGGTCGAGCCGCTGTCGGACACGACCGCCGGGGTATGCCCGTACTCGCCCGTGCCGGTGTGGGCCACGGTGCCGCCGAGGGACTGGGCCATGGCCTGGAAGCCGTAGCACATGCCGAACACGGGAATCCCGGCGTCGAGCAGGGCCGGGTCGAGGGGCGGCGCGCCGTCGGCGTACACGCTGGACGGGCCGCCGGAGAGGATCACGGCGGCGGGGTTGCGGGCGAGCAGCTGCGCGACCGGCAGCGTGTGGGGCACGACCTCGCTGTAGACCTTGGCCTCACGGACGCGCCGAGCGATCAGCTGGGCGTACTGCGCGCCGTAGTCGACGACGAGGACGGGTCGGGCCTGGAGCGCCTCGTTGGTCTGGTCCGGCACGCGACCAGCCTATCGGCCGGTGGACCCGTCGCCGGCGAGGTAGACCCGGCTGAGCAGGGCCTGCGTCGAGGCGGTCACGCGGCGCTCCGCGACGAACGGCAGGATCGGGACGAAGCCCGTGAGCAGGTTGAGGACGATCCGCTTGAGCCCCCAGGCCGACTTGAAGCCGAGGTTGGCGATCGACCCGGCGTAGACGAGGTAGATGAGGCCGTGGATCGGGCTCCACACCGTGCTGAACGCGGCGTCCTTGGCCGGGCCGTACTTGACCACCATCGCCGCGATGAGCACGAAGAGGGCGATGCCGGCGATCACGGCCATGACCCGGTAGAACGTCAGGGCCTGCCGGATCTGCCGGGGCTTGGCCATGGTGGTGGGGTAGGTGCTCACGTCGTCGCTCCGGCTGGCTGAGTGGGGGGGCCGACGCTCGCGGCTCGGTCTCGGCGGTAGTCGTCTCGCACCATCCTCCACCACATCCAGGCGGCGAACGCCCCGAAGACCCACCACTGCAGGGCGTATGCGCCGTTGCGCAGGGTGAATCCGGTGGGCACCGGCGGTGGCGGCACCCGCTGCATACCGACGGTGGCGTCGGGACTCTCCGCCGTCGCGAAGACGAACGCGTTGTAGATCTCCCCCGGCCAGACGTTGACGAGGCGGGCCAGGTCGACCGACCCGAGCTGCCCGGGCGGGAGGGCGGCCGCGCTCGACGCGGGCGACTCCCCCGGCGCCAGCGTGCCCGAGACGGTGACCTCCCCCACATCGGCGGGGGCCGGACCGGTGCCCGCGGCGCTCGTCACGAACCCCCGCAGCACCGCCAGCCGGGCCGTCGACCCGTCGACGACGAGGGGGGTGACGACCCACCAGCCGGTGACGCCGTCGAGGCGCCGGTCGGCGACCAGCACCTGGCCGGACGGGTCGTACTTGCCCGTGGCCGTGACCGGGCGCCCGGACGCCTCGGCGGGGAACGCCGCGTGCGGGCCGAGCACGTCCTGCAGCGGGTACCGGGGCCTGGCGCGGCGCCGCCGCGACCGCCTCGCGGCGGGCGTCGTCGCGGGCGACGCTGAGCTGCCACAGACCCAGCACGGTGAAGGCGACGAGCAGCACGACGAGCACCCCGAGCAGCCCCAGCCAGCGGGGCTTGAGCACGGTCCGGAGCACCCCTCCAGGCTAAGCGACGAGGACCTCGAGCCCGGCCGTGGTGGAGGGGGCTGTGGCACCCTGTGGGGCGTGTTGACGCCCTCCCCCTCCTACCGACTGCCGGTGCTGGCCGCTGCCGCGACCGTGTTCGCGCTGGCCGGCTGCGGCTCGAGCGACCAGCCGGTGACCCCCCGCACGACGACCGTGACGGTCACGCCGTCGGCCGCGCCGACCACGGCCTCGAGCAGCACGACGACCCCCAGCACCACCACGACCACGGCCGCCGACAAGCCCCCCGCGACCTACGACGAGGCGTCGCGGCAGTTCGCCGCGGCCAAGGTCGACGCGAACGCCCAGCGGTTCTTCACCAGCCCCACCGGCAACATCTTCTGCTCGATCAGCACCAGCGGCGACGTCCCCGCCGGCTGCGAGGTCAAGGACGGGCGCATCGCGGCGCCGGCCGACCTCTGCCCGGCCGGCGACGCGGGCGCCAAGGACATCGGCCGGGTCGAGTGGAGCGGCGACGCCCCGAAGCCCATCTGCAACACCGACTCGATCTACCAGGTCGGCGCCGTGGTGCTGCAGTACGGCACGATCGCCGCGATGTCGGGGTCGCCGTACCAGTGCCTGAGCAAGGAGTTCGGCATGACGTGCATCGACACGGCGACCAAGAAGGGCTTCTTCATCGCCCGGAACACCTACGTCACCTTCTGACCGCGGTCTACGGTCGATCCGTGAGCGCACGGCCCGACGACTACGCAGCGGCCCTCGACCGCGCGCACGCCCACGCCCTGGCCTGGATCGGCTCGCTCGACACCCGCCGCATCGGGCCCACCGAGGACGCCGACCACCTGCTCGCCCGCCTCGGAGGCCCGCTGGCCGAGCAGGGGGACGACCCGGCCGCGGTCGTGGACCTGCTCGCCTCCGCCGAGCCCGGCCTGATGGCGATCGGCTCCGGCCGGTTCTTCGGGTGGGTCATGGGCGGTACGCAGCCGGCCGCCCTGGCCGCGGACTGGCTGGTCAGCGCGTGGGACCAGAACGCCGGTATGCGTCCCGCGACGCCGGCCGTCGCCGCCCTCGAGGAGGCGGCGGGCGCCTGGCTCCTCGACCTCCTCGGGCTGCCCGCCGGCAGCGACGTGGGGTTCGTGACCGGCGCGACGATGGCCAACTTCACCGGACTGGCCGCCGCTCGCCACACCGTGCTCGCCCGGGTCGGCTGGGACGTGCACCGCGACGGCCTCACCGGCGCCCCACGCATACACGTCCTCGTCGGGGAGGAGCGGCACGACACCGTCGACCTCGCGCTGCGCTACCTCGGGCTCGGCGCACCGACCCCGGTCGAGGCCGACGACCAGGGCCGGATCCGGCTGGACGCCCTGGCGCGGGCCCTGGCCGCGGTGCCGTCGGGCGAGCCGGTGATCGTCGCCCTGCAGGCCGGCAACGTGCACTCGGGGGCGTTCGACCCGTTCGCCGGGGCCATCGCGGCCGCGCACGAGCGGGGGGCGTGGGTGCACGTCGACGGCGCCTTCGGGCTCTGGGCGGCGGCCAGCCCCCGGCTGCGCCACCTCACGGCGGGCGTCGAGACCGCCGACTCCTGGGCCACCGACGCCCACAAGACGCTCAGTACGCCCTACGACTGCGGCGTCGCCGTGGTGCGTGACCCCGCGGCCATGCGCGCGGCCTTCGGCGTGCACGCCAGCTACCTCGTCACCGACGACAGCGGCCCGGGCAGCCCCTACGAGAAGACCCCTGAGCTCTCCCGCCGGGCGCGCGGCGTCCCCGTCTACGCGGTGCTGCGCAGCCTCGGCCGGTCCGGGGTCGCCGCCCTGGTCGAGCGGCTGGCGACCCGGGCGAGCGAGCTGGCGGACGGCATCCGCGCCGTGCCGGGGGCCGAGGTCCTCAACGACGTCGGCTTCACGCAGGTATGCGTGGGGTTCGGCGACGACGCGCGCACCCAGGCCGTCGCGGCCCGCCTCGTCGAGGACGGCGGGGCGTGGATGTCCGGCTCGCGGTGGCGCGGGCGGGCGGTACTGCGGATCTCGGTGAGCAACTGGTCGACCGACGAGTCCGACGTCGAGCGGTCGGTCGCGGCCGTGCGCCGGGCCGCCTCGCAGGCGACGGGCTAGGCGGGCCGCCACCCGGCCGGATGTCGCGAGCCGACGGTCATGTCGCGCGTCATGTCGCACTCGCTGTCGTGATCGCGACCCCAGATGCGACATGACGTGCGACATGAAGATCTGTGGATCTTCAGTGCTGCCCCACCGCAACATCTCGCCGGCGCGTTTCCCGGTGTGCACACCGGGTACCCCTTCGATGTGTTGCTCATCATGGGGATCAAGGACGTCGTGCGGCTGATGGCCGCACCCGCCTATACGTGTGAGCGGTGCGGCCAGCACGCCCGGCACGACGTGACGATCTCGCGGCGGAAGCTGAGCCTCTTCTTCGTCCCCCTCCTCACGCTCGGCAAGGCCACGTACCTCGACGAGTGCACCGCCTGCGGGCGAGTGCTGTCGATCTCGCGCGGCGACGCCGAGGCGGCCACCCGCCCGGCACCCTCCGGGCCCCAGGACGCTGTGAGCTGGACACCGCAGGACCGCTGACCCGAATAGGGCGACGTTCGGGGCTCGGCGTCGGTGCGCCAGTGGGTCGGTCTGCCGTCGCGGACGGTCGGCTGTCGGTGCCGGCCGGGAACGGTCGCGTGACCCGCTGACGGTATCCGTCCGTTTCCTGCTAGTTTCTACCGAAACCTCCCGTCCCCGCGGTCGCCGCGAGCATCAGCGGCTGCCCCGTGCTCCTCTCGGCCGATGCCGGCATTCAGACGAGCAAGTCGAGCACCTCGGTGGAACTGACGTTCGGCAGCATCGTCAACACGCCGACGATCGACATCATCTCCCTCAGTGGCGTTTCGTTCACCGGCCCGCTGGCCAGCTTCCAGATCACCCGCACCATCCTCGACATCACCCTCACGCGGAGCAGCAGCGGCTCCGCCTCGGGGCAGGTCACCGTCACCTACCGCCTGGTGAGCGCGACGGGAGCGGTGTGCGGGCCCAACGCCACGTTCTCCTTCTTCTACAGCAACCCCCCCGTCTGAGCCATCGGGACGGACCGCCTGCCAAGGGGTCAGGCGGCGCTGCGGTCGATCGCGGGCATCCACCGGGTGATGACGACGAGCACGAACGCGAGCACGAAGGGAAGCAGCATCGCGTGCTGCACCCCGACGGTGTGCACGAGCCAGCCGAGCACGGCCGGGCCGGCGAGGAAGGCGGCATACCCGAACGTCACCACGACCGCGAGCATCCGGCCGCCGCCGAGGTGCCCGGCCGTCGCGTAGATCTGGGGCGCGATCATCGCCACGCCCAGACCGACCAGCGCCCAGCCGGCGAGGATCACGGGCAGCGGGGTGAGGAAGGCGGTGACGGCATAGCCGACCGCGGCCACGAGCGAGCCCACCTGCACGACCGGACGGTGCCCGAACCGGGCCACGGCGGCGTCGCCGACGAGCCGCATCCCCACCATGAAGGCGGTGACGGTGACGACGGCCACCGACCCGATGCCCGGGTCGACCCCGGCGACGTCGGTGACGTGCAGGGACGACCAGTCGTAGGCGGTGCCCTCCATGAGGCCGAAGCAGACCGCCATCGCCCCGAGCAGCCAGGCCACCCGGGGGATCGGCGCCGTGGAGCCGTCCGCGGCCGGGGCGACGCGCTCGGTCTCGGGGACGCGCCGTACGACGACGGTGAACGCCACCAGGCTGAGCGCGGCCACGGCGAGCATGGCCGGGGCGACCACCGAACCCTCCGACCCCTCAGCGGAGTCACCGACCAGGGCCGCCGTCAGCAGGACGACGGCCGCCCCGACGAACGACCCGATGCTCCAGAACGCGTGGAACCGGCTCATCACAGGAACCGGACGCGCCTTCTCGACGACGACGCCCAGCGCGTTCATGGCGACGTCGGTCGCCCCGTTGCCGAGGCCGATCAGCACTCCGCCGGCCACGGCCACCGGCAACGACGGGGCCAGTCCGAGCACGACGGCCCCGGCGGCCATGAGCGGCATGGCCGCCAGCACCACCCGCCGAGCGCCGATGCGGTCGGCGAGCCGTCCCGCGACCTGCATCGCCAGTACCGCCGCGACGCCCACGCTGAACAGCAGGACGGCGATGGTGCCGGCGTCGACGCCGAGCCGGGACCGCAGCGCGGGGAGCACCCCGGCATACCCGCCGATGACGACTCCGTTCATGGCGAACAGCGCACCGACCGCGACGAGGGCGGCCCCGCTGCCGTGGGGCGTGCGGGGCGAGACGAGCGACGGCGCAGAGGCCTGAGACATGACGAGTCCTGTTGCAGCAGAAGAAGATCGGAACACCGGCACGGAGCGCATCCTGGGCCGCACCGCGCGTCGACGCGCGGGCGAGCAGGCCGGCCCCACCAGGGTACGAGGCGGGTGCGCCCACCGCGAAAACCGGTGGGCGGTGTCGGACCCGACGCGTACCGTGGCTCCACGTGCGACTTCCCTACGAGCATCCCGGCACCCCGGATCTGCGCGGCCCCATGCGACTTCTGGGCTGGGTGGGACGGGGACAGTGGCGCACGCTCGCGGTGGCCACCGTGTTCGGCGTGCTGTGGATGGTGACGCAGGCGTTCTTCCCCGCGGCCATGAGCCGCGCCATCGACGGCGGCATCGTCGCCGGCGACACCCGCACCCTGCTGTTGTGGTGCGGCGTCCTGCTGGTCCTCGGGATCGTCAGCGCCGTCGCCGGCACGGCCCGCCACTACTTCGCCGTGCACAACTGGCTGCGGGCCACGTTCCGCTCGGTGCAGCTCGTCGGCTGGCACAGCGCCGACGTCGGCGAGTCCCTCACCCGCACGACCCCCACCGGTGACGTCGTCGCCGTCGTCGCGTCCGACGCCATGCGCCTCGGCGGCCTCTACGACGTGTTCGCCCGCATGGTGGGGGCGGTGGTCAGCTACGTCGTCGTCGCCGTCGTGCTCCTCAACACCTCGCGCACGCTCGGGGTCGTCGTCCTCGTCGGCGTGCCCGTGCTCGTCGGCCTGCTGACCTTCATCGTGCGGCCGCTCCAGCGCCGGCAGGCCCACCAGCGCGAGGAGTCCGGGCGCCTCATCGGCCTCGGCGCCGACACCGTGGCGGGCCTGCGGGTGCTGCGCGGCATCGGCGGCGAGCAGACCTTCCTGCGCCGGTATGCCGGTCAGTCCCAGGAGGTGCGCCGCGTCGGCTACCACGTGGCGGGGGTACAGGCCGCCCTCGACGCCGCGCAGGTCCTGCTCCCCGGGATCTTCGTCCTCGTCGTCACCTGGCTCGGCGCCCGCTACGCCCTCCGCGGCGAGATCAGCGTCGGCGAGCTCGTCGCCTTCTACGG
The DNA here is from genome assembly GCA_963752705.1 of uncultured Actinomycetota bacterium. GTDB lineage: Bacteria > Actinomycetota > Actinomycetes > Actinomycetales > Dermatophilaceae > Lapillicoccus. The sequence continues at coordinate 512,410 of CAVVZM010000003.1, read as the reverse complement.
CTACTCGGCGTTCCTCGTGCTGCCGCTGCGCACGGCGACCGAGTTCGTCGACCGCTTCACCCGGGCCCACATCGGCGCGCGCAAGATCATCCGCATCCTCGCGGTGCGCCCCGACCACCGTGACCACCCCGACGCGTCACGGCTCGCACCCGAGCCGCCCCTCGCCGTCCCCCTGGTCGACGAGCGCAGCGGCGTCGTCATCGAGCCGGGCCTGCTCACCGCCGTCGTCTCCGCGCGCCCGGAGGACTCCGCCGCCCTCGCCGACCGCCTGGGCCGGTTCGGGCCGGACGCCGCCGGGGTGCGGCTGGGCGGCACGACCCTGCTCGACCTGCCCCTGGAGACGGTCCGGCGCCGGGTCGTCGTCAGCGAGACCGACCCGCGCCTCTTCACCGGCACCCTGCGCGAGGAGCTCGACCCCTGGGGCCGCCATGACGACGCCACCATCCTCGACACGCTGGCCGTCGCCAGCGGCGAGGACGTGCTCGAGGCGCTGGCCGACGGGCTCGACAGCGAGGTGGAGGAGCGCGGCCGGTCGTTCTCCGGCGGCCAGCGCCAGCGGCTCACCCTCACCCGCGCCCTGCTCACCGACGCCGAGACCCTCGTCCTGGTGGAGCCCACCAGCGCCGTCGACGCGCATACCGAGGCCCGGGTCGCCGGCCGCCTCGCCGCCGCCCGCCGCGGTCGCACGACCGCCGTGATGACCGCCAGCCCGCTGCTGCTCGACCACGCCGACCAGGTCCTCTTCCTCACCGACGGCGTCGTCGCCGCCCGCGGCACCCACCGCGAGCTCATGCGTACCCAACCGGCCTACCGGGCCGTCGTCGTCAGAGGGGAGGACTGATGGCGTTCCTCATGACCCCGCCGACCCGCACCACGCTGCCGGTCGCGGAGATGCCCACGGTGCGCACCTACACCGCCGATCTCATGCGGCGGCACCGCCGTCAGCTGAGCCTCGTCATCGGGCTGCACGCGCTCGCCGCAGTGGCCGCCCTCGTCGCGCCCCGGGTCGTCGGGCTGCTCGTCGACACGGTCACCCAGCACGGCCTCCTGGAGACGGTCGACCGCCTCGCGGTGCTGCTGGCCGCCTCCGTCGTCGCGCAGACCGGGCTCACGTGGGTGGCGCGGCGCGCAGCGTTCCGGATGGGCGAGGACATCTTCGCCGAGCTGCGCGAGCAGTTCATGGACCGGGTCGTCTCGCTGCCGCTGTCGACGGTCGAGCGGGCCGGCACCGGCGACCTCGTCTCGCGCACGACCAACGACGTCGAGGCGCTCTCGCACGTCGCCCGGTTCGGCATCCCGTCGATCTTCGTCGCCGTCGTCACCGTCGTCATCACCGCGGCGGCCGCGCTCGTCACCGGATGGCTCGTCGCGCTGCCCATCTTCGTCGGGGCTCCGATCCTGTGGTTCTCGACGAAGTGGTACCTGCGCTACGCCCCCGACGGCTACCTGCGCGAGCGGGCCACCTACGCCGTGATGAACGGCGTCATCACCGAGACCGTCGACGGCGCGCGCACCGTCGACGCGCTGCGGCTCGGCGCCCGGCGCAAGGCCCGGATCGACGGGGCGCTCGCCGACGCCTTCGCCGCGGAGACCTACACCCTGCGGCTGCGCATGTGGTGGTTCCCCCAGGTCGAGATCGCCTACCTCCTGCCCGTTGCCGTCACGCTCCTGTGGGGCGGGTTCCTCGTCGCGTCCGGGCAGGCGAGCGTCGGCACCGTCACGGCGGTCGCGCTCTACGTGCAGGCGCTGGCCATGCCGCTCGACGAGCTGCTCATGTGGCTCGACGAGATCCAGGTCGGCGCCACCTCGCTCGCCCGCGTCATCGGCATCGCCGACGTGCCGCCCGACCGCACCGCCACCGGCGAGAAGCCACGCGACGGTCGGCTCGAGGTCGACGACGTCAGGTATGCGTACCGCTCCGGTCGCGACGTGCTCAAGGGCGTGTCGCTCGACCTGCGCCCGGGCGAGCGACTGGCCATCGTCGGCCCGTCGGGAGCGGGCAAGTCCACGCTGGGCCGGCTCATGGCCGGCATCGACGGCCCGCGTACCGGGCGGGTCGACGTCGGTGGGGTCCGGCTCGTCGACCTCGAGCTCGACCGGCTGCGGGGGGAGGTCGCACTCGTGACCCAGGAGCACCACGTCTTCGTCGGCACCCTGGCCGACAACCTGCTGCTGGCCCGCCCCGACGCCTCCCGCGAGACCCTGCGCGAGACGCTCGATGCCGTCGACGCCCTCCCGTGGGCCCTCGCGCTGCCCGAGGGGCTCGACACCCGGGTCGGCAGCGGCGGCCACGCCCTGACCGAGGCCCAGGCCCAGCAGCTGGCGCTCGCCCGGCTCGTGCTGGCCGACCCGCATACCCTCGTGCTCGACGAGGCGACCTCGCTGCTCGACCCGCGGGCCGCGCGGCACCTGGAGCGGTCGCTGGCCGCCGTCGTCTCGGGGCGCACGGTGGTCGCCATCGCCCACCGGCTGCACACGGCGCACGACGCCGACCGGGTGGCGGTGGTCGACGGCGGGCTCATCAGCGAGATCGGCACCCACGACGAGCTCATCGCCTCGGGCGGGGCGTATGCCGCACTGTGGCGCTCCTGGCGCGACGAGCCCAGCGAGCCCGCGCCGGCCCGCTGAGGCCCCGGAGAGCCGGCTTTGCACAGCCGGCGCCCTGGGAACCCTGGGTCAACGTGCAGGGTCGTACGGCAGCGCCTCCCGGCTCCTGCAGCCGGAGATGCCTTAGGCTCGATGTGCCGTCTGGACGGACGGTGGGCCGGGGCAGGAGACCGGCCGACAACGTCAGGGGAATCTCAGGTGTCCGATCTCAGCCGCCGTCGACTGCTGACCGGAGGGCTGGGGGTGAGCGCCGCCGCCGCCCTCGCGGCCTGCGACCACCTCGTCGAGAACCGCACCCCCTCGGCCGGTTCGGGCGCCACCGGCACCTCCGGCTCGGCCGGCTCGTCGAGCGCGCCCGGCACGACCACGACATCGGGGTCGGCCACCCCCTCCGCAGAGGCCGCGCCGGGGAGCGACGGGTCCTGGCGCGACTCCGGGCCCCAGCCCCACCAGCCCAAGATCGAGAAGCTCAAGGCGGGTGACACGCCCCCGCAGTTCGTCGTCATCTCCTGGGACGGCGCCGGGGAGAGCGTCAAGAACCCACTGCTCAGCCGGTTCCGAGGGCTCTCGCAGGAGCTGGGCGGGTCGATGACGCTGTTCCTCTCCGGCCTCTACTTCGTGCCCAACTCCAAGCGCACGATCTACAAGCCGCCGGGGCGCCCGGCCGGGTCGTCGTCCATCCCGTTCCTGTCCGACGAGTCGGTCCACGCGACGATCGACGGCATCGGCAAGGCCTGGCTCGAGGGCCACGAGATCGGCACCCACTTCAACGGTCACTTCTGCGGGGCGGGCGGGGTCAGCTCCTGGACCCCCGACCAGTGGAAGGACGAGATCACCCAGGCGAAGAGCTTCGTCCAGAACTGGAAGACCAACACCGGCTTCACCGACCTCCCCCCGCTGCCGTTCGACTACACCAAGGAGCTCATCGGCGCGCGGACGCCCTGCCTCGAGGGGTCGGCCAACCTGCGCACCGCCGCGAACGACCTGAACTGGCGCTACGACTCGAGCTCCAACGGCATCCAGATGTGGCCCAGCAAGGCCGGCAAGCTCTGGGCCCTCGACCTACAGTCCATCCCCTTCGTCGGACACAAGGGGCAGGTCATGTCGATGGACTACAACATGATGTTCAACCAGTCGAAGACCACCAACGGCGACCCGGCCAAGCGCCCGATGTGGCAGCAGGAGGCCGTCGACTCCTACCTCGCCGGCTTCAAGCGGTCGTACGACGGCAACCGTGCGCCGCTCATCATCGGCAACCACTTCGAGGACTGGAACGGCGGCATCTACATGACCGCCGTCGAGCAGGTCATGCGCAAGATCGCCAGCTACCCGGACGCCCGCCTCGTGTCGTTCCGGCAGCTGTGCGACTACCTCGACGCGCAGGACCCCGCGGTGCTCGCGAAGCTGCGCACCCTGCCGACGGGCTCGGCGCCCCAGAACGGCTGGAAGACCTTCCTGACGTAGGCCCGTAACCTCCAGGCCGCCGTCTCGTTGTCCCGGGTGGGAAGAGCCGCACCTCACCGTCTGGCCCTTCCCTCCTCATGGGGGGGCGGGCGGCGGCACATCGGACGACACGGGACCAACGGTCACAGGGGCCGGGCGGTCCGGTGGGCCGCCCCCGGAGCGGGGTCCGGTCGGCGTTCCAGCTGCTCGGCTGCTCAGCCGCGCATGTACGGCGCGACGACGACCTCCACGCGCTGGAACTCCTTGACGTCGGAGTAGCCGGTCGTCGCCATGGCCCGGCGCAGGGCGCCGATGACGTTCGTCGTGCCGTCGGCCACGCGACCGGGCCCGAAGAGGACCTCCTCCAGCGGCGCGGTGGCTCCGACCTCGACCCGCTCGCCCCGCGGCAGCGCCCCGTGGTGCGCCTCCGGACCCCAATGGAACCCCTGGCCGGGGGCGTCGGACGCGCGGGCGAGCGCCGCACCGAGCATCACGGCGTCCGCGCCGCAGGCGATCGCCTTGACGATGTCGCCGGACGTGCCGACCCCACCGTCGGCGATGACGTGCACGTAGCGCCCGCCCGACTCGTCGAGGTAGTCACGCCGGGCCGCCGCCACGTCGGCGATGGCCGACGCCATGGGGGCGTGGATCCCGAGCGTGAGGCGGGTCGTATGCGCCGCGCCGCCGCCGAAGCCGACCAGCACCCCCGCCGCACCGGTGCGCATGAGGTGCAGGGCCGCGGTGTAGGAGGCCGCGCCGCCGACGATGACGGGGATGTCGAGCTCGTAGATGAACCGCTTGAGGTTGAGCGGCTCCGCCCGCCCGCTGACGTGCTCGGCGCTGACCGTCGTGCCGCGGATGACGAAGAGGTCGCAGCCCGCGTCGACGACGGTCTTCCAGTGCTGCTGGGTGCGCTGCGGGCTGAGCGCCCCGGCGACGATGACCCCCGCCTGGCGGACCTCGCGCAGCCGCTCGGCGATGAGCTCGGGCTTGATCTCCTCGGCGTAGATCTGCTGCATCCGACCCGTGGCGCGAGCCGGGTCGAGGCCCGCGATCTCCTCGAGGTAGGGCTCGGGGTCCTCGTACCGGGTCCACAGCCCTTCGAGGTCGAGCACCGGGAGACCCCCGAGCCGGCCGAGGGCGATGGCGCTCTGCGGCGACATCACCGAGTCCATCGGAGCCGCGATGACGGGGATGGTGAAGTGGTACGCGTCGATCTGCCAGGAGACCGAGACCTCCTCGGGGTCGCGCGTCCGCCGCGACGGCACCACCGCGATGTCGTCGAAGGAGTACGCGCGGCGACCGCGTTTGCCCCGCCCGATCTCGATCTCGGTCATCGGTCGGTGGGCCTGAGGAGGCGGATAGCGCCGGTTGCGAGCACCGCGCGAGCCTACCGGGGCGCCGTGGTGCCGCCCTCGAGCAGCGCCTTCAGCCGCGCCAGGTCCTTCGCGTTCGCCCGGCTCATCGCGCGCGTCATCATCGGGCCTGCCACGCGAGAGAACCCCGACGGCTCCCCCCGGTTGCGCAGCGACATCCGGGTGCGCCCGTCGCCCTCGGGCTCCCAGGCGTACGTCGTCTCCATGGGGAACGGTCCCTGCGCGGTCCGCATGACGAGTCGCCGGTGGGGCACGAGCTCGACGACCTCGTAGGTGTACGCCAGCCGCCGGCCCAGGAACCGGGCCACGAAGGCCAGCCTCGAGCCGAGCGCCACAGGCGGCGGCGTCTCCCAGTCGACGGAGGCGATGTTGGCGTACCAGGCGGGGGCGTTCCCCGGGTCGACGGCATACGCCGACACGACGTCCACCGGTCGGTCGATGACGACCTCGCTCACGACATCGACGAGCATCGGCGCACCTCCGCGTCCAGGCTACCCACCCGCACGTCCGCACCCGCGGGCCGCCGCGAGAGACTGCTCCTCGTGGCCCTCGACCCCGCCGACCTCTCCCCCGCCGCCCTGGAGTTCCTGCGGGTGCGCCACCTGGCGACCCTCACCACCCTGCGCGCCGACGGGACCCCGCACGTCGTCCCCGTCGGGTTCACGTGGGACCCCGAGCAGCGGGTCGCCCGCATCATCACCAGCCGCCCCAGCCGCAAGGTGCGCCACGTCGCCGCCGGCAGCCGGGCCGCGGTCTGCCAGGTCGACGGCCGGTGGTGGCTCACGCTGGAGGGCCCGGCCCGGATCCTCGACGACCCCGCCGCCGTGGCCGACGCCGAGGCCCGGTACGCCGCCCGCTACCGGACGCCGCGCCCCAACCCCCTGCGCGTGGTGGTCGAGATCGCCGTCGACCGGGTGATCGGCAGCATGACGACGCGTGCGGACTGACGACCGACTGAGACGAGCAGGGTGTGGCCCCCCAGGCCGCAAACCCTCCTACGTCAGACTCAGCCCGGGTCTCGTCGATGCGGCCGACGTGCACCCGCCAGTGGCGTCCGGCCTGCCAGTGGGCGACCGCCGCTCGTTCCAGCGCGGTGCGCTGCGGCAGCTCGCCGACCGGGGCCGCGGTGTTGCCGAAGACGAACTTGCGCACCGAGACGTCGCCGTCGTCGTCCTTGGCCGGGCCGATGCGGAAGAGCTCCTGGAAGGCGCGGATGTTGGACCCCTCGGGCAGGTACTCCGCGAGCTGGGGGTCGAGCAGCCACGAGACGCAGAACCGCACCCGCAGCCGCTCCTCCGGGAACCGGCGGCGCAGCAACGTCCGTCCGGCCCGCAGCGACTCCCCCACGGCGTCCGGGCGCAGCGGGCCGGTCTCGGGGATGTGGAGGTTGACGCACACGTCACCGGCGACGTAGGGCGCGCCGTCCTCCCGCAGCCACACCCCGGTGCGCGGCCCCGCGTCGGCGCGCTCGTGCTGGAGCCGGCCCACCTGCAGGATCGACCCGACGAGGTGCCGGGTCAGCCACCCGGCGAGCTCGTCGCCGAGGCCCGGCCGCCCCTCCCACTGTCGGTTGCGGGTCATCATCCGGCCCACGTCGGCCAGGGTCGCGGCCACCACCGACGGCGGGACGCCCCGCTCCTGCGCCCACGCCAGCGTGGCGGGCAGGGCGTCGGCGAACGCCAGGACCGGGAGGTATGCCGCGGGGTCGCGGTCGCCGACCTTCGACCGGCTCCCCATCGACCGGCTCCCCGTCGACCGGAGCCAGCGTCAGTCCCGACCGGACCGGCAGTGCGGGAGGCGGCGACGGGCGTCCGACGGCGGCGCGGACGGTCTCGGCCGCCTCGGCGACCCACTCGGCGAGCCGGGGGTCGTCGTGGGCGCGCTCCGCGGCATACCGCAGGGATTCGCGGTCGACCTCCGGGACGGCGAAGAGGCTGAGCGCCTGCGCCGTCAGCACGAGGTGGGCACCGGGTCAGCGGGCGCTGTAGTTGGGGGCCTCGACGATGGACTGGATGTCGTGGGGGTGGCTCTCCTTGAGCCCGGCGGCGGTGATGCGCACGAACCGGCCGCGCTCGCGGAGCTCGGGGATGGTGCGGGCGCCGACGTAGAACATCGACTGGTGCAGGCCGCCGATGAGCTGGTGGGCGACCGCCGAGACCGGACCGCGGTAGGCGACCTGGCCCTCGATGCCCTCGGGCACGATCTTGTCGTCGCTCGTGACGTCGGCCTGGAAGTAGCGGTCGCGGGAGAACGACTTCTTGCCCCGCGAGGCCATCGCCCCCAGGGAGCCCATGCCTCGGTAGGCCTTGAACTGCTTGCCGCCCACGAGCACGAGCTCGCCCGGCGACTCCTCGCAGCCGGCGAAGAGGGACCCGATCATCACCGTCTCGGCACCGGCCACGAGGGCCTTGGCGATGTCGCCGGAGTACTGCAGGCCGCCGTCACCGACCACCGGGACGCCCGCGGGCCGCGCCGCGCGGGCGGCCTCGTGGATGGCCGTGACCTGGGGGACGCCGACGCCGGCGACGACGCGCGTGGTGCAGATCGAGCCGGGGCCGACCCCGACCTTGACGCCGTCGGCACCGGCGTCGACGAGCGCCTGGGCGCCCTCGCGGGTGGCGATGTTGCCGGCCAGCACCTGGACGTGCCGGGTTGCGGGGTCGGACTTCAGCCGGCGGATCATCTCGAGCATGAGCCGGGCGTGGCCGTTCGCGACGTCGGGGACGAGCACGTCGACCCCGGCGTCGACCAGCGTGGTGGCCCGCTCCCAGGCGTCGCCGAAGTAGCCGACCGCCGCGGCGACGAGGAGCCGGCCGTGGCCGTCCTTGCTGGCGTGCGGGAACTGCTCGGACTTGACGAAGTCCTTGACCGTGATGAGCCCGGCCAGTCGGCCGGAGCCGTCGACGATGGGCAGCCGCTCGCGCTTGTGCTGCCGCAGCAGGGCGGTCGCGTCGTCACGGCTGATGCCGACGGGGGCCGTGACGAGCGGCATCGGCGTCATCACCTCGTCGACCTTGGTCGTGGCCCACTCGGCGACGGGGGTGAAGCGCAGGTCGCGGTTGGTGATGATGCCGAGAAGCCGGTTGTCGGCGTCGACGACGGGCAGGCCGGAGACGCGGTACTGGCCGCACTTCTCGTCGAGGTCCTCCAGCGTCGCGTCGGCTCCGATCGTCACGGGGTTGGAGATCATCCCCGTCTGCGTCCGCTTGACGAGGTCGACCTGGTAGGCCTGGTCGTCGATGGCGAGGTTGCGGTGCAGCACCCCGATACCGCCCTGCCGGGCCATGGCGATGGCCATCCGCGACTCGGTGACGGTGTCCATGGCGCTCGAGACGAGCGGCACCCGGAGGGAGATGTCGCGGGTGAGCCGGGTGGTCGTGTCGACCTCGCTGGGGATGACGTCGGTCTCGCCCGGCAGCAGCAGGACGTCGTCGTAGGTCAGGCCCAGCGGCGCCACCAGCGGCATCTCGTCGGACACGGCGGACGGACCGGTGTTCATGCCCCGATTCTACGGCCCGGTCGGGGTCGCCGATGCGGCCGTGGTGGCCACCGGAGCGGGCACCGTGGGGGTGCTCGGGTCGACCACCTTCCCCTTGGCCACCCCGTTCGACCCCTGCGCGTTGCCACCGCCCTGCCCGGGAGGCGTCGTCGCGGAGCGCCGGGCGGGGGTCGCCGGGATGGCCGGCGTCCCCGACGAGCCGGGTGTCGCCGGCGTCGCCGCGTGGCTCGTCCCCTGGCCGGCGTTGCCGGTGCCGGCGAACGCGTTGCCCCCCGTCGGCGCCGAGGTGGGGCTGCTCGTCGGCGTATGCGTCGAACCGGTGGGTTCGGACGCCGACTCGCCGTTCTGGCTCTTGGCGGCCGGCGTCTTCGTCGCGCCGTTCTTGGGGGCGCCCGATGCCTCCTGCTCACCGCCGTCGCCCGAGGTGGCTCCGGTGGTGGATGCGGGGTTGCTCGCGGAGGACCCGAGGGCCCGACCGCCTGACGGACCGGCTGAGGCGGGGAGGCGGGTGACGCGGATGCCGGGGACAGCGCAGACGAGCCTGAGGACGACGACGATCCCGACGTGGCCGACGACCCCGACGACGCCGATGACGCCGCCGCGGCTGACGTCCCGCCGACCTGCTGCTCGCCGGCCGTGCCCGAACCGCCCGGGCCCGAAGCGGAGCCGCGGGTGTCGAGCATGAGCGACGCCGGCAGCCCGGTGGAGGTCAGGGCGTACGGCCGGAACGACGCGTCCGCGCCCGGCGGCGAGGGGAGCACCCGACCCTGCGCCAGACCCGGGCCCGCGAAGGGCAGGCCCAGCGCCTGGAGTGCCTGGGGCAGGAACCGGGTGTGCGCCGAGCCCCCGGCCGTGGCCGGGGCGTCGGGCGCGGACTCGATCGCCGCGGCGACGGTGGCACCGGACACGGCGATACCGAGGGCGGCGAGCACGGTGAGCGCGCGGTGGTTGCGGCGCCGACGCCCCCGCACGGAGGGCCGGCTGACGGGCGCGTCCACGTGGTGGGCCAGCGACAGCAGGAGGGAGCCGAGCTGGTCATCGGTGTCGAGGCGGGCGCCGATCCGGTCGAGGAGCAGGTCGTCGGCGAGCACCTGGCTGAGGGGGGTGTGCTTCACGAGGCCACCTCCTCGGCCGCGGCGAGCAGCACCCGCAGCTTGGTGAGCGCGCGGTGCTGGGCGACCCGGATGGCTCCGGTCGTCATCCCCAGGGCAGCGGCGGTCTCCTCCGTCGACATCCCCACCGCGACGCGCAGGGTGAGGATCTCCTGCTGCTGCTGCGGAAGCGTACGGATCAGGGCCATGGCCCGCGAGGCCTGGTCGCGGACGACGGCAGCGGCCTCGGGCCCGGCCGTGAGGTCGACGACGTCCGGCACGTCGGCGACGGCCTCGGGTGCGCGGATGAGCAGGCGCTGGGCGTCGGCGGTCTTGTGGGCGGCGATGGAGTAGACGAACGCCTCGAACGGGAGTCCGCGGTCGTCGTAGGTGCGCAGCCCGGTGTGAACGGCCATGCACACCTCCTGCGCGACGTCCTGGGCGACGTCCTCGGCTCCGAAACGGCCCAGCCGGGCCCGCGCGTACCGCACGGCCAGCTGCCGGACCCTCCCCATGAGAGCCTCGGCCGCGTCACCGCCGTCGCGCTGCGCGAGGGCGGCGAGATCCCGCAGACTGCGCTGAGGGTCCGTGTCGTCCATCGACCGCCGGATGCCCGGCGTTACGGGCGCCGTCCGAGGCGTGGACAGGTCGGCCGAGCGCTCCGCCGCCGCCGGAGCCGTCTGCTCCCGCGGCACGGACGATGGAGACCTCCGGCCCGCCCGCGACACCGCCGTGCTCACCACACCCCCGGTCGAGCCCATCGTCGGTCCAACCACCCGACCTTGCCGGGTCGAACCCTACCGGGGCCGCCTTGCGCAGGGGCGCAGATGGCGCAACCCGAGCGAGCTCGGCCCAGCAAACCGTGACCGATCCGTGACGTCTGAACTCCCGGCGGGCGGGGTACATCCGTGAGGACTCGGGCACGCCGCCGGGCCGGGCCGCCTCTCGGGGGTCCGACGCCGGCCGACCGCGCAACCGGGCACGACGTCGACATCGTCGACGACGTCACCGCGAGCGCACGACAACGGAGAAGACATGGCAGAGATCTCCCGGCTTCCCGGACCGGTGGCCGACCTGTGGGACTGGCAGATCCAGGGCCTGTGTCGCGGCGGCAACCCCGAGGTGTTCTTCCACCCCGAGGGTGAGCGCGGCCCGGCTCGGCGCAACCGTGACGCGGCGGCGAAGGCCGTCTGCGAGACGTGTCCGGTGCTGGTCCAGTGCCGCGCCCACGCCCTGCAGGTGCGCGAGCCCTACGGCGTCTGGGGCGGCATGACCGAGGACGAGCGGGAGGCGGCGTATGCGCTTCGTCGTCCCGCCGCCGTCGCCTCGGGGCTCGCCGCCTCCTGAGGCCTGCGTGGGCCTGCGGGCCTCTACCCGTCCTGAACCGGCATACGAGAAGGGCCGCCCCCCGTGGGGAGCGGCCCTTCTCGTGCTGGGTGGAGCGAGAGCGCTCGGTCAGTGACCGTGCCCGTGGCCGTGTCCGCCTCCGGCGGGGGCCTCCTCCTGCTCCTTCTTCTCCACGATCAGGGTGTCCGTGGTGAGGATCATGGAGGCGATCGACGCCGCGTTGCGCAGCGCCGAGCGGGTGACCTTGACCGGGTCGATGACACCGGCGGCCATGAGGTCGCCGTACTCGCCGGTCGCCGCGTTGAAGCCGTGGCCCATGGGCAGCTCCGCGACCTTCGAGGTCACGACGTAGCCCTGGACGCCCGCGTTCTCGGCGATCCAGCGCAGCGGCTCGGCCGCGGCCTTGCGGACGATCGCGGCACCGGTGGCCTCGTCGCCCTCGAGCTTGAGGTCGCCGATCGCCGACACGGCCTGGATGAGGGCCGAGCCGCCACCGGCGACGATGCCCTCCTCGATGGCCGCGCGGGTCGCCGAGATGGCGTCCTCGATGCGGTGCTTCTTCTCCTTGAGCTCCACCTCGGTGTGCGCGCCGACCTTGATGACGCAGACGCCGCCGGCGAGCTTGGCGAGGCGCTCCTGCAGCTTCTCGCGGTCCCAGTCGGAGTCGGTGCGCTCGATCTCGGACTTGATCTGCGCCACCCGACCGTCGACGTCGGCCTTCTCGCCGAGCCCGTCGATGATCGTGGTGTTGTCCTTGGTCACGACGATGCGGCGGGCCTGGCCCATGAGGTCGAGACCGGCGCCCTCGAGCTTGAGGCCGACCTCCTCGGCGATGACCTGGCCGCCGGTGAGGATGGCGAGGTCCTGCAGCATCGCCTTGCGGCGGTCGCCGAAGCCCGGAGCCTTCACCGCGGCGACGTTGAACGTGCCCCGGATCTTGTTGACGACGAGCGTCGAGAGGGCCTCGCCGTCGACGTCCTCGGCCACGATGAGCAGCGGCTTGCCCGACTGGACGACCTTCTCGAGCACCGGGAGCAGGTCCTGGATCGAGGAGATCTTGCCCTGGTGGATGAGGATGTAGGCGTCCTCGAGGACGGCCTCCATGCGCTCGGTGTCGGTGACGAAGTACGCCGAGATGTAGCCCTTGTCGAACTGCATCCCCTCGGTGAACTCGAGCTCGGTCGCCGTCGTGGAGGACTCCTCGACGGAGATGACGCCGTCCTTGCCCACCTTGTCGAAGGCCTCGGCGATGGTCTTGCCGATGGTCTCGTCCTGGGCGGAGAGGGTGGCCACCGAGGCGACCTCGGCGGTGCCGTCGACCTCGCGGGCGTTCTCGAGCAGGCGGTCGTTGACGGCCTGCACGGCCTTGTCCATCCCGCGCTTGAGGGCGGCGGGGGCCGCGCCGGCCGCGACGTTGCGCAGGCCTTCCTTGACCATCGCCTGGGCGAGCACCGTGGCCGTCGTCGTGCCGTCACCGGCGACGTCGTTGGTCTTGGTCGCGACCTCCTTGGCGAGCTGCGCGCCGAGGTTCTCGTACGGGTCCTCGAGCTCGATCTCCTTGGCGATGGTCACACCGTCGTTGGTGATCGTCGGCGCGCCCCACTTCTTGTCGATGACGACGTTGCGGCCCTTGGGGCCGAGCGTCACCTTGACCGCGTTGGCGAGCGCGTCAACGCCGCGCTCCAGCGACTTGCGTGCGGAGTCGTCGAACTCCAGCGTCTTGGGCATGAACGTCCTTCTTCAGTCGATGCTTCGGGGAAAACCGGTCGAACAGGGTGGAACAGGGCGGAACAGGTATGCCGGGGCGCGCCGAGCAGGCGAGCACCCGGCATACGAGGTGAGGCGTCGAGCGGCAGCGTCAGCCGACCACGGCGAGGACGTCGCGGGCGCTGAGGATGAGGTACTCGGTGCCCTGGTGCTTGACCTCGGTGCCGCCGTACTTGCTGTAGATCACGCGGTCGCCGACGGTGATGTCGAGCGGCACGCGGTTGCCCTTGTCGTCGATGCGACCCGGACCGACGGCCAGGACCTCGCCCTCCTGGGGCTTCTCCTTGGCGGTGTCCGGGATGACCAGGCCGGAAGCCGTGGTCTGCTCGGCCTCGAGGGACTTGACCACGATGCGGTCTTCGAGCGGCTTGATGGAAACCGACACGATGTTGACCTCCCCTTCGGGATTGTCGAGATGAATGTCTGGGCTGCTCGGGGACCGCCGTCGCGGGGGTCGACCCGCCGAGCGGTTAGCACTTCCAGGTGGAGAGTGCCAACGCCCCCAAATCTAGGTAGGTCGTTAGCACTCGGTCAAGTCGAGTGCCAGCGCCGACCGGCCGCGGCCCTCCTGCTGGGAGGATGCGGCGTGGACCTCGACGCGATCGCCCTCCTCGTGGACGGCGAGGGATGGAACCTCCTCGCGTCGCTGCCGCCGTACGACGCGGCCGGCGAGCTGGCCCTGCAGACCCGGCTGCGCGCGGCGGGGTACGCCCCCGAGCTGGTCGCGGCGGCGCTCACCCAGTCGATGCTGCGGGCGCGGGCGCGGGACAAGCTGGGCGCCTTCGCCGACCAGATGCTCTTCACCCCCGATGGCCTGGAGCAGGCGACCCGGCTGCCGGTCGCCGCCCGGCACGCCGGCCGCTACCTGCGCGCCGAGGTGCGGCTCGTGCACGACCTCGGCTGCGGGATCGGCGCCGACGCCATGGCCTTCGCCGGCCTCGACCTCGGCGTGCAGGCGGTCGACGCCGACGCGGTGACCGCGGTCGTGGCCGCCGTCAACCTGCGGCACTGGCCCGACGCGGTCGTCACCCACGCGCGAGCCGAGGACGTCGCGCTCCCCGCGGGCGAGGCGCGGAGGCATACCGGCCTCTGGCTCGACCCGGCGCGCCGCGTGCGGGGGGCAGCCGACATCACCGGCCGCACGCGGCGGGTGTTCTCGCTCGACGGCATCTCGCCGTCGTGGTCCGAGGTGCTGCGGTATGCCGCGGCCGTGCCGGCGACCGGCGCCAAGCTCGCGCCCGGGTTCCCCCACCAGGCCGTCCCCGACGGCGCCGAGGCGCAGTGGGTCTCGTGGCACGGCGACGTCGTGGAGTGCGCCGTCTGGTGGGGTCCGCTGGTCACGACCGCGGGACGCACGGCGATGGTGCTGCGCCCCGACGCCGAGGCGGTCACCCTCAGCGAGGCCGACGCCGCGGGCGCGCGTCCGGCCCTGGAGCGGGGCGAGCCGGTGGAGCCGGCTGCTCTACGAGCCCGACCGGGCGGTCATCCGCGCCGGGACTGACCGGGGCCCTGGCCCGCGAGGTCGACGGCGCCGAGCTGTCGGCGGGTGTGGGCTACGTGAGCAGCGACCGGGCGGTCGACGTGCCGTGGGCCCACCGGTACGCGGTGCGCGAGGCCCTGCCGTGGAACGTCAAGGCGGTGCGCGGCTGGCTGCGCGACCGCAGTGTCGGGCGGCTGACGATCAAGAAGCGCGGGGTGTCCCTGGATCCCGACGTGGTCCGTCGTCAGCTGCGGCTGTCCGGGGACGGCGAGGCGACCCTGGTGCTGACCCGGGTGGCCGGGCAGGCGTACGCCCTGGTGGTCGACCCCGCCTGACCGCGCTGACGACCGATCAGCGCCCCGACCCGTCGCCGAGGGCGAGCACGGCGCGGCGCAGGGCCGGCTCGGGCTCCGGGTCGTTCGCCAGCGCCGCCGCCAGCGCCGCGCTGAAGCGGTCGACGTCGGAGGTCGGGCCGGCGAGGACGTCCTCCATGACCGCGACCGCCCGGGCTGCGCTCCGACGCTGGACCCGCAGCCCGTCCCACACGGCCCCCGCCCCGCCGAAGACCACGCACAGGGAGCGGGGCAGCGCGCCGGTGTCGGCGAGGGCGGCCGCGTCGCGCTCGTCGACGCACACAGGGCGCGCACGCCTCCAGGGCCGGCACCGGCACGGGGGCGTACGGCGACGCACTCAGCACGACCCGGGCCTCCCGTCGGTCGGCGGCGGAGACCACGGCGCCCACGACGTCGTGGGCGTTGTCGAGGTCCACCAGGACGACGTCGTCGGGCCGGAGGTCGGCCAGGGCGTCGCGCACGAGGTAGGCGACGTCCGAGGAGTGGTCCGGCATGAGGATGGTCGACGTCCTCCCGTCGGGAAGGTGCGCGCCGACGGCGAGACCGGTCATCGCGCCGGGCACCCGGCGCAGGCGGGCCTCGATCCGCAGGTCGACGAGCTGCGCAGCGCACCACGCGCCGTCGTGGTCGTCACCGACGGCGCCGACCATGACGACCTCGGCGCCGGCCCGTCGGGCGAGCAGGGCCTTGGTCACCCCGCGACCGCCCACGGTGCGCAGGGCCCGCATCGCGGTCACCGTCCCACCCGCCTCGGGGAGCGCCTCGACGTGGGCCCGCACCCAGACATAGACCGCCCCGACGACGACGACCCGGCCCATCAGGCCGTCGCCCCTCCGGCGTCGTCGCCGGGCCGGCTCGGCCCGACCGTCTCCAGCCACAGGGCCGCATACCGGGGGCCGTCGACCTCGAGACCGACGTCGACGAGCACCGGCGAGACGCCGTGGGGGTCGTGGCTCATGTCGCCGTCCCAGCTGCGCCGGTCGACGACGGTACGCCCGCGCGACCAGGTGCCGCCGAGCTCCACCCGCAAGGGCAGCCGCTCGGTGCGCAACGCGGCGCGGTCGACCACGGCACAGACCGCCCCGGCGTCGCCGATGGTGGCCGCCGGGGTGCCGAACCGGTGGCACTGCACCTCGATGAGGCGGCCGGCGAGACGGGTCGCGGGGTCGTCGGCCGCCACGAGGGCGCGGGCCTGGTCGAGCGTGACCGTGGGGTCGTAGAACACGTCGAGGCCGTAGAGGGTGAGCGGGATCCCGAGGTGGGCGGCGGCGTCGAAGGCGACGGCCGCGGCCTCGGGGTCGTGGAACACGTTGAACTCGGCCGACGCCGTGGCGTTGCCGACGTCGACGGCGCCGCCCATGACGACGATCTCGCCGATCCCGCGGGCCGCCTCGGGGTAGGTGCGCAGCAGCAGCGCGATGTTGGTGAGCGGCGCGAGGGTGACGAGGGTGACCGGCTCGGCCGACCCGAGGAACACGTCCCGGAGCAGCTCCACGGCCGGCCTCGGGTCGGGCCGGCGCGTCGAGGTCGCGCCGCCGAGGTCGCCCATCCCGTCCTCGCCGTGCACGTGCCGGGCGTGCACCGGGCGTTCGAGCAGGGGCCGGTCGGCGCCGACCGCAACGAGGACGTCGGGGCGTCCGGCGGCGTCGAGCACGGTCAGGGTGTTGCGCACCACATCGGCGAGCGGGGCGTTGCCGCCGACGCACGTGACGGCCAGCAGGTCGAGGTCGCGGTGGCGGGCGGCCAGGAGGATCGCGCAGGCGTCGTCGAGCCCGGTGTCGACGTCGAGCACGACCGGCCGGGGCATGGCGGGGAGCATACGGAGGGTCGGCGCAGATCCGCGACGTCGGTGGGCTCGGTAGCGTCAGGTCCATGGGGGCCCGGCGACCGCGCGCAGCGGTAGGCGTGGCGTCGGCCCTGGCGGCGGCCCTGGCCCTCGTGGCCGCCTGCTCCGGCGGCCCCGCGCCCGCCCCCTCGTCGGGCTCGACGGGCCCTGTCGTGACCGCCGCGACCCCGCCGCCGATGACGACCACCCCGGCCGGGCCCACCAGCACGACGACCACGTCGACCACGCCACCCCGCCCGCCGCGACCTGCGCCGACCGGCTCGCCGCGGGGCTGTCGCCGCAGCAGAAGGTCGGTCAGCTCCTCATGGTCGGCGCCCAGGCGGCCGGCCCGGCGAGCGCCCTCGACGGCGTGCTGCGCGACCAGCACGTCGGCGGCGTCGCGCTCCTCGGCACCTGGAACGGGGCCGCCTCCGTCTCCGCCGCCGTACAACGCTGGCAGGCGGGAGCCCGCGACGCGGACGCCGGGATCGGCGCGCTGGTCGCGGCCGACCAGGAGGGCGGCCAGGTGCAGCACCTCAAGGGCGCCGGGTTCACCTCGACCCCCTCGGCCCTGGACCAGGGCCGCTCCCCCGCCGTCGTCGCCCGGACCTCGGCGACCGTCGGCGCCCAGCTGCATACCGTCGGCGTCAGCGTGGCCCTCGCGCCCGTGGCCGACACGGTGAGCGTCTCCTTCGCGCCCCGGAACGCGCCGATCGGGGCCTTGGACCGTGAGTACGGCCACGACCCCGCCACGGTCACCGCGGCCGTGGAGGCGGCGGTCGGTGGCCTCCAGGGGGCCGGGGTCAGCGCCACCCTCAAGCACTTCCCGGGCCTCGGCCGCGTCACCGGCAACACCGACCTCACGGCGAGCGGGACGACCGACACGACGATGACCGCCGACGACGCCTACGTGCAGCCGTTCCGCGCCGGCATCGCGGCGGGGGCCGACCTCGTGCTCGTCTCGTCGGCGCTCTACCCGAGGATCGACCCCGACCACCGCGCGGTCTTCTCGCGGGCGGTCGTCACGGGGGTGCTGCGCGAGCGTCTCGGCTTCTCGGGGGTCGTCATCAGCGACGACGTCGGGGGTGCGGCGGCCGTGGCGGACGTGCCGGTCGGCGACCGGGCGACCCAGTTCGTGGCGGCGGGCGGCGACATCGTCCTCACCGGCCTGCCCGCCACCGTGCCCGCGATGGCCGACGCCCTCGTGGGACGCGCCGGCGCCGATCCGGCCTTCGCCGCCCAGGTCGACGCCGCCGTGAAGCGGGTGCTCGACCTCAAGATCCGCCGCGGCGTCGCCGCTGCGGCTGAGGGTGCGGCTGCGGCTGCGGCTGCGGACGTAGCTACGGCCGCGTTGCCTCGACTCCGCCAGGCAACGACCGCGGCGCAGGCCATCACCCCGGTGCTGACGACCGCCGCCACCGTCCCGGTCCCGGCCGCGGTGGCCACGGTCAGGTTGTAGGTGCCGTGCCACACCGCCGCGATGAGGACGCTCCCGGAGGCGGACTCGTACAACCAGGCGAGCACGATGGAGCCGCAGGCCAGGCCGATCAGGAAGCCCGGGAGGCCGATAGGCCCGAGGTCGCGATAGCTCTGCAGCAGGAAGAACAGCGGGAGGTGCCACCCCGCCCAGATCGGCACCAGCAGCAGGCTTGCCGTCAGGGTGCCATGGCGCTGGCGCAGCTGTGCCAGTGCGTAGCCACGCCAGCCGCTCTCTTCACCGAGCCCGTTGACGAGCACGAACATGAGCCAGACGAACCGGACGCCCCACTGCGGGAGGCCCGCCATCCGGCCGAAGTCCCGCAGTCAGGCAGTCCGGGGCCGACCGCCATCACGGCCAGGGCTGTCCCGACGAGAACCAGCGGGCTCCCTACGGCGAACAGCCACCAGCGCAAGGGCACTCGCCACCGCACCACCCGCCGCGCCAGCTCACCAACGCCCGTTCGTCCCTCCGCGACTGCCGTGACGACGAACGCCGCAATGACCGGACCGAGCAGGCCCGGGAACTGGCTCACGGACGAGCCGAGCCCCACGACCTGACCCGTGAGGACCAGCGGCAACCAGTAGCCCCAAGAGAGGACGTAGGACAGCAGCACGAAGGCCGCCAACGGGTGGGCGCGCGTCCACACCGTCAACCGCCGAGCCCGGTGCTTCCGATGATGGTCAGGTCGACGGCTCCGGTTGACGACCACGCCCCAAGGGTGAGTGGGCTGGCGACCGGTACCCAGGGTCGAACGTCCCGTGTGCACCCGACGGACCGGCTCGGGCGGGCTCGGTCGGGCTCGGGCGGGCGCGGTCGGGCTCGGTCGGTGGTTCACTCTTCTCATGAGCTCGGACGACCGGAGACCCGGGGCCTTGTCCGCATCGCCCGAGGCCGACCTGGAACGTCGCGAGGCCGCCGTCGCGCTCCGCGAGGCCGCCGTCGCGCTCCGCGAGGCCGCCGTGGTGAGCCAGGAGAGCACGCGGGCCGAGCGGACCGACGCAGTCGAGACCTCCCTGGCTGCCGCCGACCAGCGGGACGCCGTCTCCGACCTCCGCGACACCGCGGCCGAGAAGCGCAGCAACGACGCTGACCTGGCTGAGATGCTGGACCCGGCGAGCGACTACGGTGCCTACCTGGCCTGAACGTCGACACGCCGCGGGAGACCGACGACACGCCAAGGGCGACCGCGAAGCATCACGCGACGACCGGCTCGCCATGACCGACGGCCAGGTAGAGACCGGCCCCGACCGCCGGTAGCCGCGCACTCCGTTCGGATGGGTCGGAGCCGACCCGGGTGGGTCCCCCGCCCTACGACGTCGGACCGGTGCGCAGGATCAGGCCGCGTCGCCGCGCCCGGTCCGTCAAGCGCTCCAGGTCGGGCCGTGGCGGAACCCGCCGCGGCGCGACGCTCGCCAGGAGTGCACGGTTGTCCGCGCGGATGAGGTCGATGAGTGCACCCGGAGCACATGACTCTCACCGGACCGGAAGGGCGGGTGCAGGTCCGTGCCGCTGCTCGCTGCGTTGACCTCGGCCCCGAGGTCCACGGGAACGGGGGCTCCGGGGTCGGCCGCCAGCCGGTCCTGCGTCTCGGCGCTCACGTTGCCCACCACTCCCCGCGAGACAGCGCCGACACCATCCAGCAGCCCTCGACGGTCACGTGACCCTGGGCCGTGGGCCCAGCGGTTGGTACCGATCTCGCTGCGCAGCTCCGAGGCGGTGTGCGTCGGCGGGGTCCGGCCCCCGGTCAAGGGCTCGGACCGCCTCCGCGGCCTCGCGGGCCACGAGCGCAGCGCCGCTGGCCCGCGCCTCGCTGACGAAGGCCACCTGACGCGCAGCCGCGTCCGCCGTGGCCTGGAGCGAGGCGGCCGTCCGCGCGAGCTCCGTCTCGAACTCGAGATCAGCAGCGGCGACGCTGCGGGCGACGATCGCCGCCGCCTCCGCGACCGCGTCGGCCACCACGGCGGCCTGGGTCACCGCCTCGCCGGTCGCCGCGATGGCCCCGGCCCGCACGACCGTGGCCAGCTGCACCGCCGCCCGGTCCGCCTGCCGCTGATCGCCGGTCCCGGCTGCCGAGGCCACGACCGCCGCCGCGAGCGTCGCCGCTTCGGACCGGTATGCCGCGGCCGCGTCGGTGCGCACCTGCATCGCGGCCGCCGCGCGGGCGGCGTTGGCCATCAGCTCCGCAGCGGCCAGCTCGGCGGCGGCGATGCGGGCGCCGCGGGCCACCTGGGCGGCCTCGGCCGCCGAGCGGGCGGCGAGCAGCACGGCGTCGGCCAGGTCGACCACCTCCTGCGCGGTCGCCGCGGCCTGCGCCTCGAGCGCGACCGCGACCGCTTCGGCGACGACGGCCGCGGCGGCGCCGGCCAGCTCGTGTGCCGTCGCGGGCAAAGCCGTCACCGGCGCCGGTCGGTCGTCCCGTCGGGCTCCTCACCGCCCGCCAGGAGTGCGGCGATCTCGGCGTGGAAGAAGCGGTGGTGGCCGCCCGGCGTCCGGACGGACGCGACCTTGCCCTCCAGGGCCCAGCGGGTCACGGTCTTGGGGTCGACGTACAGCATCGCGGCGACCTCAGCCGGTCGCAGCAACCGGTCTCCCGCAGGAGGTTCCCCGGGCACGGTGACCTCCTCGAGGTGTCGGCGCAGCCGTCCCGTCTCGGAGTCCTGCCTGGCGAGCGGCCGCGCTTCCCAGCATAGGTGCGCGACGAAACCTTCTCGGCTCCGCGAGGGGATCAGCGGGAAGTCGTCCCTTTCGGGTAGTTCGCCGTCGCGCGGGGGGCTATGCCGTCGGCGCAAGGTTGTACTCGATGTCGTCGACGGCGAGCTCGAGGTAGGTGAACGTCTCCTGTGGGTCGGGGCCTCCCCAGCGCGCGTCACCGTGGGCGGCCAGCCAGCGCCCGTGCACCATGCGGTAGTCGGTGAGGCGGCGTGGACCACCGCCGCGGGGTGAAGGTCCGGCCGTCGCTCGAGCCCGCCATCCGGTCGTCGGAGACGAAGTCCACCAGCTCGTCGTGGTCGTCGAAGCGGAGGTCGGCGCCGATGGTCTGCGCCCCGCGGGTGAAGCGGGCGTGGACGAGGTCGGGACCGAGCACCGTCCACGCGACGTCGGCGTCGACGAGGGCCGCGGGGGCGAGGACGCAGAGGTCGTTGAAGATCGTGACGGTCTCTGCGCGGTCCATCTCCGGCCGGCCGCGTCGACCATCGGGAGGAGTGAGGCGGCTCTGACCCGCATGGTGGCGGCGGCGCCGACGAAGACGTGGAGGACGTCGACCGGTATGCCGTGCAGCCGGGCGTCCATCGAGAACAGGCGGCAGGACCCCGGTCCGTACGGTGTTCACCTGCTCTCCCCTGAACGGCATCCAGGTCGAGGTCGCCTGGCGCGGATGCGTCCGTGGATGCGGGCGCTGAGGCTGGTGACCCCGGGCCGGCCCAACGCGCCGGTGCGTCGCACGTAGGCGGCCACCGAGGCCGGGAGGGGCGCGAGGTCGCATTCGGTCACGACCGGTCCTGCGCCGGTCGGCGGCGCGGCGGGTGAGGCGAGGGCCGCCGACACGCGTCGGCCGTACTCACGGCCGAGGCTGCGCGGGCCCTGCGACGCCCAGCCGTAGACCGCGGCGCCCACCAGGACCACGTTGACCACGGTGCCCGCCCGGGCGTCGGTCCAGGACGTCGCGATCACCGCCTGAGAGGCGACGGCGGCCACGGCGCAGACGAGCCACCACCCGCGGGTCGCGAGGGCGAGGAGGAGCCCCGCGAGGACCACCAGGACCGCCACGACCAGCCAGACCCCACCGGTCACCCGGCCGATCGGCTGCGTCAGTGAGCCCACGGTGGACCAGCCCAGCCCCTTCGCGGCCCCGAGGAGGTGCAGCAGGCCGTGCAGGACGACGACGGCACCCACGCCGTACCGGACCGGGCTCCGACCACGGGACCGCGCGCTCATCATGGTTCGACCGTATGCAGCGGGGGTCGACCACGGTATGACGATGGTCCTGACGTCCCTCGGGGCCGGGACCGCCCCCGAGGGACCACGCCAGCGGGGTCAGGCCCGGACGAGGGTGACCGGCATCGAGGAGTCGGCGGGCAGGTCGAGGGCGGACGGCGCGACCCCGCGGGCCACCATCTGCGCCCCGAGGGCCGCGACCATGGCGCCGTTGTCGGTGCAGAGGCCCGGGCGCGGCACCCGCAGGCGGATGCCGCCCGCCTCGCACCGCTCGGCGGCCAGGGCCCGCAGGCGGGAGTTCGCCGCGACGCCGCCGCCGATCAGGAGGTCGTCGACCCCTTCGGCGCGGACAGGCGGCGACCGCCTTGCGGGTCAGCACGTCGACGACCGCCTCCTGGAAGCTGGCCGCGACGTCCTCCACCGGCACCGGCTCGCCCGACTGCTCGCGCAGCCGCACCCACCGCGACACCGCGGTCTTCAGCCCGGAGAAGGAGAAGTCGAAGCGGTGACGCTCCAGGTCCTTGCTCGCCGTCAGCCCGCGCGGGAAGTCGATGGCCACGGCCGAGCCGGACCGCGCCGCGCGGTCGATGTAGGGCCCACCCGGGAACGGCAGCCCGAGCACCCGCGCCACCTTGTCGAACGCCTCGCCCGCGGCGTCGTCGATCGTGGCACCGAGCGGGTGGATGTCGGCGGTGACGTCGGGCACCAGCAGCAGCGACGAGTGGCCGCCGGACACGAGCAGGGCCAGGCACGGCTCGGGCAGGGGGCCGTGCTCGACGACGTCGACGGCCACGTGGGACGCCAGATGGTTGACCCCGTAGAGCGGCTTGCCGAGGCCGACCGCGAGCGCCTTGGCGGCGGCGACCCCGACGAGGAGCGCGCCGGCCAGGCCGGGCCCCGCCGTCACGGCGACCGCGTCGAGATCGGCGAGCCGCACCCCGGACTCCCGGCACGCGCGCTCGATGGTCGGCACCATCGCCTCGAGGTGGGCGCGGCTCGCGACCTCGGGCACGACCCCGCCGAACCGGGCGTGCTCCTCGACGCTGCTGGCCACCGCGTCGACGAGCAGCGTGCCGCCGCGCACGATGCCCACGCCGGTCTCGTCGCACGACGTCTCGATGCCGAGGACGAGGGGCCCGTCGTCGCGGGCCGTGGCACGGCGGTCATCGCTGCCCCTCCTCGGTCTCGAGGTGCGGCGCATGACGACGGCGTCGACGTCCCCCGGCTGGTAGTAGCGCCGGCGCACCGAGATCTCCTCGAAGCCGTGCCGCCGGTAGAGCCCGCGCGCGGCCGGGTTGTCCGCCCGCACCTCGAGGATCGCGGCGTCGGCGCCCCGCGCCCGCGCCCGCTCCAGGAGCGTGTCGACGAGCCGGTCGCCGTCGCCGCGTCCGCGGCGGGCCGGCGCGACGGCCACCGTCATGATGTCGGCGACGTCGCCGCCGTGGTCGACCCCGGCGTAGCCCTCGATGCCCGCGTCCCCCTCCAGCACGACGTACTCCCGCCGCGGCCGGCCGGCCAGCTCGGCCCACCAGGTCGCCTCGCTCCAGGCGTCGTCGGCGAAGAGCTCGGTCTCCAGCGCGGCCAGGCGCGGGATGTCGCGCCACGTCATCTCCCGGAGCGCGCTCATGCCCGGGTCCCGTGGCCGGCTCAGTGACACCGACGCGTCGGCACCGACGGCACCGCGTCGGGTCGCCGCAGGTAGAACGGCTCGTGCTCGTCGACCGGGTCGCCGGCGGCCAGGCGGCGGGCGGCGAGGTCGGCGAGCCACCCGGCCGAGACGTCGAGCGGTAGGCCGTGCGCGGCGCCGAACGCGTCGGGGTACAGCCCCGGGCCCCGCCCCACCGCCGGCAGGGCAGCCACGTCGACGGGCAGGTCGGCGGCCCGGGCGACGTGCGGCCCGTCGAGGCGCACCGGCAGGCCGGTCGGGCCCCACGGCATACCGCGCCCAGTAGACCTCCTTGCGCCGCGCGTCGGTGGCGACCAGCAGCTCTCCCCCAGCGCCGGACGCGTACGCCTCGTGGGCCAGGGCGTCGAGGCTGCAGACCCCGTGCAGGGCGGCCCCGGTCGCGAGCGCGAGGGTGCGGGCCGTGACGATGCCGACCCGCAGTCCGGTGAACGGCCCGGGACCGAGCCCGCAGACGAGGTCGGTGAGGTCGCCCACCTCCGCGCCCGGCGTCGGCCAGCGCCCGCGTGACCCCCGGCGCGAGGTGCTCGGCGTGGCCGCGCGCGTCGAGCGTGGTCACCTCCGCGAGCACCCGCGACCCGTCGTGGACGGCCACGGTGATCGCCGTCGTCGCGGTGTCGATGGCGAGGAGGAGCACGCCGGAAGGCTACCGAGCCCGCGCGGCTCAGACCGCGAGGCCCTGCCAGCGCTCGCCGGCGCCGGTCAGGGTCGCGGTGCGCCGCTCCCCCTCGTCGACGGCGAGGACGACCTCGAGGTAGGCGTCGGCGAGGCGTTCGGCGACCCCGTGGCCCCACTCGACGACGGTGACGCTGTCGGCGACGTCGGCGTCGAGGTCGAGGTCGTCGAGCTCCACCGCCCCGCCCAGCCGGTAGGCGTCCACGTGCACGAGGGCCGGCCCGCCCACGAGCGACGGGTGGACGCGGGCGATGACGAAGGTGGGCGACGTCACCGGTCCGCGCACCCCGAGCCCCTCGCCGAGTCCCTGCGTCAGCGTCGTCTTGCCGGCGCCGAGGTCACCGGTGAGCACGACGAGGTCGCCCGCCCGCAGCGCACGGCCGAGGCGGCGGCCGAGGTCCTGGGTCGCCTCCGCCGTGGGCAGGTCGACGACGCGGGAGGCGGGCGTCACGAGGCCTTGGGGCGCCGGGCCTTCGCGGCCGGCGTCCGCTCCTTGCGCTGCATACCCTTCTCGATCCGGCGCTTCTTGTCGACGTCGGTGACGACCCGGCGCACCCGCGGCACGGTCTCGGCCGGGATGTCCTCCGCCTCACGGGTGGACGCCCGGCCCACGAGGGCGTCGAGCTGCTGGTTGAGCAGGTCGGGGTGCTCGAGCATGATCACGTGCCCGGCGTCGCGGACGATGACGTGCTGCGCGCCCGGGAGGGCCCGGACGATCGCCTCGCTGTGCTCGGGCGGCGTGAGGATGTCCTGCTCGCCGTTGAAGACGAGGGTCTCGCAGCCGCTGTACGCGGCGAGGCCGCCGGTCTGGTCGTAGTCGATGAAGGCCGGGGTGAAGGACGACATCACCGTGAGGTTGGTGCCGAGGAGCATCTTGGCGGTGAGGCGGACCACCGACCGGGGCACCGGCGAGGCGAACGAGTAGCGCTCGACGAGGAACTCGGCCAGCTCGGAGTTGGCCGACAGGAGGGAGCGCAGGACCTCCGGACGGGTCTCGAACAGCCCCGCCACCCTCGGGCCGAGGCGTTCGAGGAGCAGCCGGCCGGCCGTGGCCGCGAAGTCGCCCGAAGCGAGCGGCATACCCCCCGCCGAGGTGGAGATGCAGCCCGAGCGCGACCACGCGGTCGCGGACGAGGTCGGGGTGCAGGGTGCCGAGGGCCATCGTCGTCATGCCGCCCATGGAGTGGCCGACGAGCGCGAGCGGGCCGTCCGGGAGCGACCGCCGCGATGACCGCCGCGAGGTCCTCGCCGAGCTGGGCGATGGTGGAGGCGGCGGGGTCGCCGCGGCCGGAGCGGCCGTGCCCCCGCTGGTCCCAGACGACGACGCGGTAGCCCGCCCATCGCAGGTAGCGCCGCTGGAAGACCCAGCACTCGGAGGTCAGGCAGTATCCGTGGGACAGCACGACCGTGGGCCGCACCAGCCCGTTCTCGTCGATCTCGTCGTGGTGGTCGGCGGGCTCGTCGACCTCGACGTGCAGCGCGACGCCGTCGGTGGCCGTCACCGTCAGGGTGCGGCTCGGCGTCTCGACCAGGCTCGCGCCGGTCTCGAGCGCATCGGCCCGCCGGCGGTGCACGCGGTCGGCCACCAGGCCCGCCGCCGCAGCCGCCCCGGCCACGCCGACGCCGATCCCGAGGCCGATGAGGCCACCTCGACTCGAGCTCACGCATCTCCTCCGACGTACACCCTGGGCACCCGCGGCCCGATCCGCGTCACGATCTCATAGCCGATCGTGCCCGCGGCGTCCGCCCACCCCTGGGCGGTCGGCCCGGCGGGGTCGGGGCCGAAGAGGGTCACCTCGTCGCCGGCCTGCGCCGGGCTGTCGGGGCCGAGGTCGACGACGACCTGGTC
Source organism: uncultured Actinomycetota bacterium (assembly GCA_963752705.1). GTDB lineage: Bacteria > Actinomycetota > Actinomycetes > Actinomycetales > Dermatophilaceae > Lapillicoccus. The sequence goes on along the minus strand of CAVVZM010000003.1, from coordinate 485,998 downwards.
CATGCAGACCCGCCCGGCCACGGTGTAGGGACGCCCGCCCACGGACAGCGGTCCCGTGCCGGACGCGTGCCGCGGGATGCCGTCGGCGTACCCCAGCGGCACGAGCCCCAGCACGGTGTCGGTGGGGGTCGTGTAGTGGTGGCCGTAGGAGACGCCGAGCCCGGCCGGCACCCGCTTGACCAGGGCCAGACGGGCCACGAGGGTCATGGCCGGGGTCAGGCCGTAGGCCTCGGGCCCCCCGACCTGCGGCACCGGGCTCAGCCCGTAGCAGGCGATACCGGGGCGGACGAGGTCGAAATGGGTCTGCGGCGCGGTGAGCGTGGCGGCCGAGTTGGCCAGGTGGCGCACCTCGAGGCGGCACCCCGCGGCCTCCGCCACGCGTACCGCCGACGTGAAGACCTCCTGCTGCCGCGCGATGGACGGGTGCCCGGGCTCGTCGGCGCAGGCGAGGTGCGACCACACCCCGACGACCCGGACGACCCCCTCGGCCTCCAGCCGGCGCGCGGCGGCGACGAGGTCGGTGAACCCCGTCCCGTAGGCGCCGTTGCGCCCTAGCCCGCTGTCGACCTTGAGGTGCACCCGCGCCGGCTGCCCGAGGGTGCGGGCCGCCGCCGCGATGGCCGTCCAGCGCCCACGGCGCCGACGCCGAGACGTCGATGCCGCGGCTCAGGGCGGCGCCGAAGTCGACGCCGGGCACGTGCAGCCAGGTGAACAGCCGCCCGGTGACCCCCGCGTCGCGCAGCGCCACCGCCTCCGACTGCTGGGCCGTTCCCAGCCACGTCGCCCCGCCCGCCTGCGCGGCTCGGGCGGCGGGCACCAGCCCGTGCCCGTAGGCGTCGGCCTTGACCACCGCGAGCACCTCGGCGCCCGACGCCCGCTCGCGCAGCGACCGCACGTTGCCGGCGATGGCGTCGAGGTCCACGACCGCCGCCCCCGGGGCCCCCGGGGGGATCGCGGCCGACGAGCCGGCGCCGCTCAGGCATACCGCAGCAGGCCGGCGACGGTCGCCGGTATGCGTCGGGCGACCTCGGAGATGCGCACCGGGCCGCCGGGGTTGGCCTCGTCGGCGGCCACGCCGTGGACCAGGGCGCCGAGAGCGCCCGCGTCGAGGGGGTCGAGCCCGGCCGCGAGCAGGGTGCCGAGCAGGCCGCCGAGCACGTCGCCGGCGCCGGCGGTGCCGACCCAGGCGGGCGCGTCGGCCTGGCTGCGCACCGGCCGCGAGCGGTCGGGCGAGACGACGAGGGTGTGGGCGCCCTTGAGCAGCACGGTGCAGCCGGTGCGCTCGGCGGCGTCACGGGCGTGGGCCAGCGGGGCGGCCGACACCTCGGCCCGGGTGACCTCCTCGCCGCGCAGGCGCGAGAGCAGCCGGGCCAGCTCGCCGGCGTGAGGCGTCAGGAGGGTGGGGGCGTCGCGGTGCTCGAGCAGCTCGAGGGCGCCGGCGTCGACGACCGCGGGCTCGTCGCTCGCGAGGGCGTCGAGCACGTGCCGGCGCTGCTCGGCCACCCCCTTGGCCCGGCTGCTGGGGTCGAAGCCGGAGCCCAGCACCCAGGCCTGCACCCGGCCCGGCGCGGTGACGACCTCCGGGGCGGCCTGGTGCACGAGCCACTGCACGTCGGGGTGGCCGAGGTAGCGCACCATCCCCGGGCCGGCGCCCAGGCAGCCCAGCACGCTGAGCACGGCGGCGCCGGGGTAGGTGGGCGTCCCGGCCACGATGCCGACGACGCCCCGGGAGTACTTGTCGGACGTCGCGTCCGGCACCGGCCACAGGCGCCGCACGTCGTCGAAGGTCAGCCGCTCGACGACCGGCCGGTACGCCCCCTCGCGCACCGCGGCCTCGAGCCCGATGTCGATCACGGTGAGCCGGCCCACGGCCGCCTCGGTGCCGGGCATGAGGTGCACCGGCTTGGCGATCCCGAAGGTGACGGTCTCGTCGGCGAACACCGCGTCGGCCACCGCCGTCTCGCCCGCCGGGTCGGCCCCGCTGGGCAGGTCGACCGCGACGACCCACGCGTCCTCGGGCACGGCATCGGTCCAGGCGAGGGGGTCGCCCGAGAGACCCGGGCGGCCGCCGATGCCGAGGATGCCGTCGACGACGACGTCGGCCTCGCCCACGAGGTCGGCCCAGCCGGGCGCCGTGCCGTCGACGAGGGCGACACCCGCCACCCGGGCCGCGTCGAGGCCGCCCTCGTGGGCCGTGGGCAGGTGCACCGCCGCGGTCGTGACGCCGCGGGCGGCGAGGTCGGCGAGCGCATACAGGGCGTCGCCGCCGTTGTTGCCCGCGCCGACCAGCGCGACGACCCGGGTGCCGTCGCGCTCCTGGAGCCGGGCGGCGACGACGGCCGCCAGCCCCGCGGCGGCGCGGGCCATGAGCTCGCCGTCGGGCAGCCCGGCCATGGCCGCCGCCTCGGCCGCACGGACGTCCGCGACGGCATACGCCTCGATCACGCGCTCACCTCACCGTTCCGCGACGACGACGGCCGACGCGATGCCGGCGTCATGGGACAGGGACACGTGGAACGAGCCCACCCCGAGGACGGCGGCCCGCTCGGCCACGGACCCGGCCACGTGCAGGACGGGACGGCCGTCGGCGTCGCTGACCACCCAGGCGTCGGTCCAGTGCAGGCCGGCCGGCGCGCCCAGCGACTTGGCCGTCGCCTCCTTGGCGGCGAACCGGGCGGCGAGCGAGGCGATGCCCAGCCCGCGCTCGGTGGCGGTGAACAGCCGCTCCCGCAGCGCGGGGGTGCGCTCCAGCGTCGCCTGGAAGCGCGCGATGTCGACGACGTCGATGCCCACGCCGACGATCATGCGCGGCCCAGCCGCGGCCGGAAGCCCCTCATCCGCCCTCACTCGACGGTGACCGACTTGGCGAGGTTGCGCGGCTGGTCGACGTCGAGACCCTTGGCGGAGGCCAGCTCGCAGGCGAACACCTGCAGCGGCACCACGGTGAGCAGCGGCGCGAGGAGGGGCGAGCACGCCGGCACCCGGATGACCTCGTCGGCGAACGGCACGACGTCCTCGTCGCCCTCCTCGGCGACGACGATGGTGCGCGCCCCGCGGGCCCGGATCTCCTGGATGTTGGAGACGACCTTGCCGTGCAGCCCGTGGGCCGACGACGGTGACGGCACGATGACGAAGACCGGCTGGCCGGGCTCGATGAGGGCGATCGGGCCGTGCTTGAGCTCCCCGGCGGCGAAGCCCTCGGCGTGGATGTAGGCCAGCTCCTTGAGCTTCAGCGCGCCCTCGAGGGCCACCGGGTAGCCGACGTGACGGCCGAGGAAGAGCACGGCCCGCGTGTCGGCCATGAACCGGGCGATCTCGCGCACCCGGTCCATCGAGTCGAGCACCGTCTGGATCTTGTCGGGTATGCCGTGCAGCTCGGCCATGACCTCGCGGGCCCGGTCGGCGTGGTCGCCGCCGTGCAGCTGCGCGAGGTAGAGGCCGAGGATGTAGGTCGCCGTGATCTGGGCGAGGAACGCCTTGGTGGAGGCGACGGCGATCTCCGGGCCGGCGTGCGTGTAGAGCACGGCGTCGGACTCGCGCGGGATGGTCGAGCCGTGGGTGTTGCAGATCGAGATGGTCAGCGCCCCGAGCTCGCGGGCGTGCTTGACCGCCATGAGGGTGTCCATGGTCTCGCCGCTCTGGCTGATCGAGACGACGAGGGTGTGCTGGTCGATGACCGGGTCGCGGTAGCGGAACTCGTGGGCCAGCTCGACCTCGACGGGGATCCGGGTCCAGTGCTCGATGGCGTACTTGGCCACCATCCCCGCGTACGCCGCCGTGCCGCACGCGACGACGACGATCTTGTCGACGCCCTGGAGGGCGCTCTCGGAGATGCGCACCTCGTCGAGCACGAGGCGGCCGGACTCGTCGGTGCGCCCGAGGAGCGTGTCGGCCACCGCGTGCGGCTGCTCGTGGATCTCCTTGGTCATGAAGTTCGGGTAGCCGCCCTTCTCGGCGGCGGCTGCGTCCCAGTCGACGTGGAACGGCGTGGCCTCGGCGGGCCGGCCGTCGAAGCCGATGACCGAGACCGCGTCGGGCGTGATGGTGACGATCTGGTCCTGCCCCAGCTCGAGCGCCTCGCGGGTGTGCCCGATGAAGGCGGCCACGTCGGAGCCCAGGAAGTTCTCGCCCTCGCCGAGCCCGACGACCAGCGGGCTGTTGCGCCGCGCCCCGACGACCACCCCGGGCGCGTCGGCGTGCACGGCGAGCAGGGTGAACGCGCCGTCGAGGTCGCCGACGACGATCCGCATCGCCTCGGTGAGGTCGTGGGTCTCGTCGTACGCGCGGGCCACGAGGTGCGCCGCGACCTCGGTGTCGGTCTCCGAGGAGAAGTGGACGCCGTCGTCGACGAGCTTGGCCTTCAGGCTGTGGAAGTTCTCGATGATGCCGTTGTGGATCAGCGCCAGCCGGCCGTCCTCGCCCCCGAGGTGGGGGTGGGCGTTGTGGTCGGTGGGGCCGCCGTGGGTCGCCCAGCGGGTATGCCCGATGCCGGTGCTCGAGGGGGGCAACGGGTGGGCGGCGAGGGCGTCGCGCAGGTTGCCGAGCTTGCCGGCCCGCTTCTCGGAGGCGATCCGGCTGGTGCCGTCGGCCCCGTCAGCCCTCTCAGCCCCTCGATGAGGGCGACCCCCGCCGAGTCGTACCCCCGGTACTCCAGGCGGGCCAGCCCCTCCATGACGACGGCGAGCGCCGTGCCGTCGACGTGAGGGCCGACGTATCCGACGATGCCGCACATGGCGCGAAGCCTAGCCGCGCGCGTCGTGGCCCGACCGCCACCCGGCCCGGCCACGCATACAGCACAATGTGCCGGGTGTCGCTGGAGCCGCTCGCCGAGACGTCCGACGAACCTGCCGGCGTGCCGTCGCCCTACGTCGACCTCGACCGCGCGGCGTGGTCCCGGCTGCGCGAGAACCACCCGCTCAGCCTGTCGGCCGACGACCTGGCGCGGATCCGCGGCCTCGGCGAGCGCCTCGACCTCAACGAGGTCGAGGAGGTCTACCTGCCCCTGTCGCGCCTGCTGAACTACTACGTCGGGGCCGTCGGCGGCCTGCACGACGTCACCAGCGAGTTCCTCGGCGAGACGCCGCCACGCACGCCGTTCGTCATCGGGGTGGCCGGCTCGGTGGCCGTCGGCAAGTCGACGACGTCGCGCATCCTGCGCGAGCTGCTGTCGCGCTGGCCCGACACGCCCCGCGTGGAGCTGGTCACGACCGACGGGTTCCTCTACCCGAACGCCGAGCTCGAACGCCGGGGCCTGCTCACCCGCAAGGGCTTCCCCGAGTCCTACGACCGCCGGGCCCTCATGCGGTTCGTCGCGGCGGTGAAGTCCGGGCGTGCCGACGGTCACCGCGCCGGTGTACTCGCACCTGACCTACGACATCGTCCCCGACGAGCAGGTCGTGGTGCACCGCCCCGACGTGCTCATCGTCGAGGGCCTCAACGTGCTCCAGCCGCCCGGCGCCCGGTGGGACGGCACGATGGGCGTCGCCGTCAACGACTACTTCGACTTCTCGGTCTACGTCGACGCCCACGCCGACGACGTCGAGCGGTGGTACGTCGAGCGCTTCCTGCGGCTGCGGGAGACGGCGTTCGCCGATCCCGACTCGTTCTTCCACCGGTATGCCGCGCTCACCGACGACCAGGCGCGCAGCACCGCCTCCCGCATCTGGCGCGAGATCAACGGCCCCAACCTCACCGAGAACATCCTGCCCACCCGGTCACGGGCGACGCTCGTGCTCGTCAAGGGCGCGCACCACGGTGTGGAGCGGGTGCGGCTGCGCAAGCTGTAGGGCGGGTCGCTCAGTACCAGTTGACGGCCTGCGAGTGCGCCCACGCGCTGCACGGGCTGCCGTAGGAGCCCTTGATGTAGGTCAGGCCCCACGTGATCTGGGTGACCGCGTTGGTGCGGTAGTCGGCGCCGGCGCTGGCCATCTTGGAGGCCGGGCAGCGACTGCGGGATGCCGTAGGCCCCGGACGAGCTGTTCGTCGCCAGGGGGTTCCAGCCGCTCTCCTTGGTCCAGAGCGAGTCGAGGCAGCTGAACTGCGACGCCGACCAGCCGAAGTCGGCGAGCATCGCCTTGGCGGCCGAGCGGGGGTCGGCGGTGCGCTGCGCGTCGCGGGCGGCCTGCTGGGCGGCGGCCTGGCGGGCCGCCTCGGCGGCCGCAGCGTCGGCGGCGGCCTGCGCGGCCTGAGCAGCCTGCGCGGCTTGAGCCGCCTGCGCTGCCTGAGCCGCGGCCTGGGCGGCGGCGGCGGCCTAGCGGCGGCGGCGTCCGCCGCGGCCTTCTCGGCCGCCTGGCGCTGGGCCTGCTTGGCCGCGTCCACCGAGGCGGAGGCCATGAGGTTGGAGGCCCGACCGGCGTCGACCCGCTGGTCGGTGAGGTCGGCCAGGTCGCCCTGGTAGCCGAAGGACGCCATCGTCACCTGCGGGCGCGTCGACCGGCAGCGTCATGGCCGCCGAGGTGCTGCCCAGGCTCGCGGAACCCACCCGGGCGAGCGACGTCGAGGACACCGCCCCCACCCCGAGCAGCGCGACCGCCGTCGCGCCACCGACGACGCGCACCACCCGGCGGGCCGTCGACGGCGTACGCCGGCTCCGGCTCGAAGGCGGTGCCTGACCCGGGCCGAGGGCATACACAGAGGCACGCACAGAGTCGGGTGCAGAGGCGGGCGCAGGAGCGACCCCCGCGGGGACGTCGCGATGGCGACCCGCATACCGAGACATGACCAAACCCTCACCGTGACCGAATCGAGACCTTTTCGCGGGCCACGGTGCCAGAGGTCGTCCATCAGACCAAATCGGTCTCGCGGCGGGTCAGGGTTCGAGGCCCTCCAGGAGGTCGGTGACCAGGGCCGCGATGGGGCTGCGCTCGCTGCGGGTGAGGGTGACGTGGGCGAAGAGGGGGTGGCCCTTCATCGCCTCGATCACCGCGGCGACGCCGTCGTGCCGCCCGACCCGCAGGTTGTCGCGCTGGGCGACGTCGTGGGTCATGACGACCTTGGAGTTCTGGCCGATGCGCGACAGCACGGTGAGCAGGACGTTGCGCTCCAGCGACTGGGCCTCGTCGACGACGACGAACGCGTCGTGCAGGGACCGGCCGCGGATGTGGGTCAGCGGGAGCACCTCGAGCATCCCCCGGTCGAGGATCTCCTCGACGACCTCGGTCGAGACCAGCGCCCCGAGGGTGTCGAAGACCGCCTGGCCCCAGGGACCCATCTTCTCCTGCTCGCTGCCGGGGAGGTACCCCAGGTCCTGGCCGCCCACGGCATACAGGGGCCGGAAGACGATGACCTTGCGGTGCTGCCGGCGCTCCATGACCGCCTCGAGCCCGGCGCAGAGGGCGAGCGCGGACTTGCCGGTGCCGGCGCGGCCGCCGAGGCTGACGATGCCCACGTCGGGGTCGAGCAGGAGGTCGAGGGCGATCCGCTGCTCGGCCGAGCGGCCGTGCAGGCCGAACGCGTCGCGGTCGCCGCGCACCAGCCGGATCTGCTTGTCGGCGCCGACCCGCCCCAGACCGCTTCCCCGCGGCGAGAGCAGGACGAGACCGGTGTGGCAGGGCAGCTCGGCCGCGGCCGGGTGCTCGACGCGGCCGTGCTCGTAGAGCGCGTCGAGCTCCTGCACGGTGACCTCGAGCTCGGTCATGCCGGTCCAGCCGGAGTCCACGGCGAGCTCGGCGCGGTACTCCTGGGCGTCGAGGCCCACGGCCGACGCCTTGACCCGCATCGGCAGGTCCTTGCTGACCACGGTCACGTCGAACCCCTCGTTGGCCAGGTTCTTGGCCACGGCGAGGATGCGGGTGTCGTTGTCGCCCAGCCGGAACCCGGCGGGCAGCCCCATCGGGTCGGTGTGGTTGAGCTCCACGCGCAGGGTGCCGCCGTCGTCGCCGACCGGCACCGGCTTGTCGAGCCGGCCCTCGCTGATCCGCAGGTCGTCGAGCAGGCGCAGGGCCTGGCGGGCGAAGTAGCCCAGCTCCGGGTGGTGGCGTTTGGCCTCGAGCTCGGTCACCACGACGACGGGCAGGACGACCTCGTGCTCCTTGAAGCGCAGCATCGCCTTCGGGTCGGACAGGAGCACCGACGTGTCGAGGACGTATGTCGTGTGCGGGGCACGGCGGGCAGAGGTGCTGGTGGTGGCCAAGACCGACTCCTTGGTGCACGCGCGGGTGCGCGGGCTACTCGCGAACGGTGTTCCGGAACCGGGCCCTCCTCGAGCGGAGGAACCGGGACCGGCCCTCCGGTCGGAGCTTGAGTCGCTCCATGGATCGGGCCTCCCGAACGACGAGCAGGATGCCCGCCGTCAACCTCGACGGTACGACCGCACCACGCCGCCGGCGCGGCGACCGGCCCGGTGTGTCGCCAGAGTTCACCCGCGTTCACCCGCCGGAAACATCGGGTATGCCGACCGGCCGGTCAGCGGCCGAAGCGGCGCTCGCGGTCGGCGTACGAGCGCAGGGCCCGCAGGAAGTCGACGTGCCGGAAGTCGGGCCAGTACGCCTCGCAGAAGTAGAACTCCGACTTCGCGCTCTGCCACAGCAGGAAGCCGCCGAGCCGCTGCTCCCCCGAGGTGCGGATGACGAGGTCGGGGTCGGGCTGGCCCTTGGTGTAGAGGTGGGCCTCGATCTGCTCCACGGTGATCGAGTCGGCGATCTGGTCGACCGGCGTGCCGTGGGCGGCGTGCTCGTGGATGAGGGAGCGCACGGCGTCGGCGATCTCGCGCCGCCCGCCGTAGCCGACCGCGACGTTGACGTGCATGCCCTCGATCGAGCGGGTCGCCTCGGCCGACGCCTTGAGGCTCTGCGCAGTCTCGGCCGGGAGCAGGTCGAGGGCGCCGATGGGGTGCAGGCGCCACCGCCCCTCGATGGCGAGGTCGGCCACCGCGGTCTCGATGATCTTCAGCAGCGGCACGATCTCGTCGGGGCTGCGGCTGAGGTTGTCGGTCGACAGCAGCCACAGGGTGACCACCTCGACCCCGGCCTGCTCGCACCACTGGAGCAGGTGCTTGATCTTGTCGGCGCCGGCCTGGTGCCCGTCGACCGTCTCGAAGCCGTTCTCGCGCGCCCAGCGCCGGTTGCCGTCGAGCATGACCCCGACGTGCCGGGGGACGTCCTCCCGGGCGATCTGCTTGGCCAGCCGTCGCTCGTACGCGCCGTAGAGCACGTCGGTGAGGGGCACGGGCCCACGCTACCCCCGTCGACCCCCCGAATCCCGGAGCGCGTGTGGCCACCCTCACAACCTACGGTCCCGTAACCTACGGTTCCGTAGGTTACAGTTGCCGTATGCCCGCTACGCCCCTCCCCTCCGACGCGGTCGAGGACCTCGTGGCCGTCGTCAAGCCCCGGTTGCGCGGCTGGCTGCACGCCGGCACGTTCCCCCTGGCCCTGGCGGCCGGCATCGTGCTCATCGCGCTCGCGCCGGAGGGCAAGGCCCGGGTCAGCGCCGTCGTGTTCACCATCACCGCCGCCCTGCTCTTCGGCACCTCGGCGGTCTACCACCGCGGCACGTGGTCGGCGCGGGTCTCCGGCGTGCTCAAGCGCCTCGACCACTCCAACATCTTCCTCATCATCGCCGGCAGCTACACCCCCTTCGCCGTCACGCTGCTGCCGTGGGACCAGGCCCGCACCCTGCTGCTCATCGTCTGGGGCGGCGCCGTCGGCGGCGTGCTCTTCCGGGTGCTCTGGGTGGGCGCGCCCCGCTGGCTCTACACGCCGATCTACGTCGCCCTCGGGTGGGTGGCCGTCTTCTACTTCGGGCCGATGCTCCACGTCGGCGGGCCGGCCATCGTCTCGCTCATCGCCGCCGGCGGCCTGCTCTACACGCTCGGCGCCGTCGTCTACGGCACCAAGCGCCCGAACCCGTCACCGCGCTGGTTCGGGTTCCACGAGGTCTTCCACGCGTTCACCGTGCTGGCCTTCGCGGCCCACTACGTCGCGGCGTCGCTCGCCGTCTACGGCGTGGGCTCGTCCGGCTCCGCCTGAGGCGGCTCCGTCCGAGGCGCCTTCGTCCGAGGGTGCTCCGCCTGCGGAACCGGCTTCTCGGCCGACCGCTTGCGACGCTTCGTGCCTGTCCCCGGCGTCCCCGGGGCCGCAGACGCGGCCTTCTGCGCCTCGGCCGCCTCGAGGTCGGCCACCCGCTGCTGCTCCCGGTAGGCCATCCGGCGCATCCGGCCGTTCATGTTGCGCATGAGCAGCCACAGGCACAGCGCGAGCACGAAGAAGGCGATGAAGGCGCCGATGCCCGGCCCGACGGTGCTCGGAGGGGTGTCCATCAGCCCGCCGTGCTGCGCAGCAGGGCCACGGCGTCGTCCGGCGAGGCCGGGCGGGTGTCACGCACCGGCGTACGCGTGAGGTCGAGCCCCAGCGCGTCGGCCTCCGCCACCGAACCGAGCCCGGAGAACAGGTCGTCCTCACCCTCCATGAGGGGCACGAGGGACGTCACGAGCTCGTAGTCCTCGGTGGGCCACGCCTCGCGCTGGATGTCCATCGGGGTGTGGAACCACGTGCCGTCGGGGTCGACCTGGGTGGCGTGCGCGAGCAGGGCCTGGTCGCGGATCGGGAAGTACTCGCTGCACTCGACCCGGGTCGTCACCGTGACGTCGGGGCGCTCCCACTTCTCCAGCCACTCGCCATAGTGCGACTCGACGCCCCGGTCGAGCATGAGCCGGTGCAGGGCCTCGAGCCGGCCCTTGGTGGTCGTGCGCAGGTAGTACAGCTTCGGCGGGCGCCAGGCCGGGCCCGCGTGGGGGTAGGCGTCGGGGTCGCCGGCCGCCGCGAACGCCGACAGCGACACGATGTGGGTGTTGACGTGGTCGGGGTGCGGGTAGCCGCCGGTCTCGTCGTAGGTGACCAGCACGTGCGGGCGCACCTCGCGGATGACCCGCACGAGCGCCTCGGTCGTCACGTCGAGCGGCTCGAGGGCGAAGCACCCGTCGGGCAGGGGCGGCAGCGGGTCGCCCTCGGGCAGCCCGGAGTCGACGAACCCCAGCCAGGTGTGGTCGAACCCGACGATCTCCTGGGCCGCGCGCATCTCGTCGCGCCGCACCTGGGTGATGTCGCGCAGGATGTGCGCGTCGTCCTTGAGGCGCGGGTTGAGGATGTCGCCGCGCTCGCCTCCCGTGCACGAGACGACCATGACCTCCTGGCCCTCGCGGACGTACTTGGCCATCGTCGCGGCGCCCTTGCTCGACTCGTCGTCGGGGTGCGCGTGCACGGTCATGAGCCGCAACCCTCGGGGTGCCACCGGTCCACCTGTCCTTCTCGACGATCCTGCTCACCGGGCTCGCCCCGGGGTCCCCGGTCGGACGGGGACGTCGCCGTCGCTCTACGGTGAGCCATCATGTCATCGCCGTCCGACACCTCCGCCACCGGACGCGGCCGCCTGCGCATCCCGCCCGGCACCGACCGGCGCCGGCTCGCCTGGGCCGTCGCGGGCGGCGTGGTGGGACTGGTGGCCGCCGTGCTCATCGGCTGGTGGACGCTGCGCAACGAGTCGCAGCGGATCAGCGCCACGACGGTGGGCTACAAGGTCGTCGACGACACCAGCGTCACCGTCTCGTTCGACGTCTCCCGGCCGCCGGGTGTCGCCGTCACGTGCACGATCCGCGCCATGGACGGCCACTTCACCGCCGTCGGCAGCGCCGCGGTGCCGATCCCGGCCACCGGCGACCAGGTGGTGCACCAGGAGAGCACCGTGCGCACGACGACCCGGGCCGTCACGGGCGTCGTCCAGGACTGCGTCCGCTCCGGCTGACGGTCAGCGGCTCAGCGGGTCAGCGGGTCAGCGGGTCAGCGGGTCAGGAAGTCCAGCGCCGCGGCGTAGAGCACGCTCGTCCCGGGCGGCACCGAGGTGGTCGAGGCCGGGCCCGACCTCCACACGCACGCGTGCGAGCGGCGCCGACCGCGCCGCCAGGGCGTCCCGGAACGCCTCCGCGTTGCCGGTCGGAACGTGGTGGTCGTCCCCGCCCACGAGGAAGAGCACCTCGAGCGCGCGGTCGTAGCGCTCGAGGTGCGTCATCGGGTCGAGCGCCTCGTAGAAGAAGCGGGCGTACGCGTCGGCGTCACCCTGGTCGAGCACCGTGTCCGGGTCGTCGAGCTGCCGCATGCCGGGGCGGGTCCAGTCGGGGGTCGCCACGAGCGCCGCCACCCGGGAGACCCGCGCGTCCAGCCCGGCCAGCGCGACCGCGACGTCGCCGCCCATGGAGACCCCGCCGGCGACCACGAGGTCGACGTCCCCGTAGCTCGCCGCCAGCCAGTCCCTCACCCGGAGGGACTCCAGGACGGTGCGGCCCAGCAGCGGCCACATCCGCCGGCGGAACGCCGCGAGCACCCCGCCGGCCATCTCCCACGGGTCCCCCTCGCCCCGGGCCCCGTGCCCGGCGGGTCGAAGCTGGCGGCCACGAACCCCCGGGCGGCGAGCCGCTCCAGCATCGGGCGGGTCTGCTCGGCGGAGCCCCCCAGGTGGGTCAGCCACAGGGCGGTCCCGCGCGGGCGCCCGTCGGGCTCGACCCCCACGACCCGCACCCCGTCCAGGTCGACCTCGACCTCGCGCGTCGCCATGGCTCCAGGCTGTCACGACCGCCCCTGCTCTCGGGGTCGGGGCGGGCCTGCGCGAACGGTGCCGGCGGACGGCGGAACGCCCGTCTCGGCGGCCGCTCCGGTGCATCGGAGCAGCCGAGGTGGGTATCCTTGGTGTTTTCGCCTCGAGCATCACCGGGTCTGGACCGTTGAGGTCCAGACCCTTTGCTTAGGCATACGCAATCCAAGGAGCATGACGTGACCGACCAGGCGACCGCCCCCACCCCGGGCTTTCTCACCCAGGAAGCCTTCGACCGGCTCACGGGCGAGCTCACGCACCTCTCCGGCGAGGGGCGCTCCGAGATCGCCAAGCGCATCGAGGCCGCGCGCGAGGAGGGCGACCTCAAGGAGAACGGCGGCTACCACGCCGCCAAGGAGGAGCAGGGCAAGATGGAGGCCCGCATCCGCCAGCTGACCCAGCTGCTCGAGAACGCCAAGGTCGGCGAGACGCCCAAGGACAGCGGCATCGTCACGCCCGGCATGCTCATCACGGTGCGGATGTTCGGCGACGAGGAGACCTTCCTGCTCGGCCACCGCGAGATCAAGGACGACAACGGCCCCGAGGTCTTCTCGGAGCAGTCGCCGCTCGGCAAGGCCATCAACGGCAAGAAGGTCGGCGTCAGCGCCACCTACGAGACCCCGAACGGCAAGAAGGTCGAGGTCACCATCCTCAAGGCGGCCCCCTTCACGGGCTGATCGGCTCCTACCGGAACACCACCCGGTAGCCGTCGCGCCGCAGGGCCTCGAGCACCTCCTCACGGTGCTCGGGGCCCTTCGTCTCGACCTCGACGGCGATCTCGCACTCGTCGACGGTGAGGCTCGACGTGCTGCGGTGGTGACGCACCTCGATGACGTTGGCGTCCGACGCCGCGAGGTCGGCCAGCAGCCGCGCCAGCGACCCGGGTCGGTCGGGCACCTGCACCGCGAAGGTCAGGTAGCGCCCGGCCGCGACCATGCCGTGCCGGATGATCCGCAGCATGAGCAGCGGGTCGATGTTGCCGCCGGAGAGCACGGCGACGACCGGTCCCTCCAGGTGGCGGGGCTGCTCGAGCAGGGCGGCCACGGCAGCGGCCCCGGCCGGCTCGACGACGAGCTTGGCCCGCTCCAGCAGGAACAGCAGCGCCCGCGACAGGCTGGCCTCGCTCACCGTGAGGATCTCGTCGACGAGCTCCTCCACCATGGCGAACGGGACGACGCCCGGGCGGCCCACCGCGATGCCGTCGGCCATGGTCGACATCCGCTCGAGCGGAACGGGGTGGCCCGCCGCGAGGGACGCGGGGTACGCGGCCGCCTGCTCGGCCTGCACGCCCACGATCCGCACGTCGGGGCGCTGCGCGCGGACGGCGGCGGCGATCCCGGCGAGGAGGCCCCCGCCCCCGGCGCTGACGACGACCGTGCGCACGTCGGGGCACTGGTCGAGGATCTCGAGGCCGCAGGTACCCTGCCCCGCCACGATGTCGGGGTGGTCGAAGGGGTGGATGAGCACCGCCCCGGTCTGCGCCGACCACGCGTGCGCGGCGACGAGGCAGTCGTCGACGGTCTGGCCGTGCAGCTCCACCTGGGCGCCGTAGGCCTTGGTCGCCGAGATCTTGGGCATCGGCGCGCCGTGGGGCATGTAGACCTTGGCCTTCAGGCCGAGCAGCTGGGCGGCGAGCGCCACGCCCTGGGCGTGGTTGCCCGCGCTGGCGGCGACGACGCCCCGGGCCTTCTCCTCGGCGCTCAGCCGGGCCATCCGCGTGTAGGCGCCCCGGATCTTGAACGAGCCCGCGCGCTGGAGGTTCTCGCACTTGAGGTAGACCTCGCTGCCCACCCGCTCGCTGAGCGCTCGGGAGTACTCCAGCGGCGTCGGTCGCACGACCCCGTCGAGCAGCTTCTCGGCGGCCCGGATGTCGTCGATGGTGACGGGCAGGGCGGCCGACGCTGACATGCTCGAAGGCTACTCAGCCAACGTGAGGGCCAGACGCCGCGCCGCCCGAGGCCGCGTCTCCGCGAGCAGACCCACGGCGAAGAGCAGGTATGCCGCGTCGACCCCCGCGCGCGCCGACCGGGGCACCCGCCAGCCGCCGGCGTGGTCGGCGGCCACCGCCCCCACCACGGCGCGCGCCCGCTCCGGGTCGGTGTGCCGCAGCACGCCGCCCGAGCCCAGCACCAGGCCGACCGCACCGAGCGGCCGCGGCGCCTCACCCGGCCCGGCGGGTCGCCCGTGCCGCCGCACGGCGACCAGCGCCGCCAGCCGGGCCAGCTCGAGGTCGAGGGCCTCCTCGTCACGGCGTCGCGGGCAGCCGGCCCGGCTCGGCGGTGACGGCGCGCGCATACGCCGACAGCTCCGGCCCGACCGCGAGCCCCTCCAGCCCCGCGGCGTCGAGCACGCCGTCGGCGTTCCAGCGCATGCCCAGGTCGCCCTCGACGGTGCGGGCGTGCCAGAGCGGGGCCACCACCTCCCGGCGCAGGGTGGCGTCCTCGCCCTCGGGACGGACGACGGAGTAGACGTCGGTCGTCGCCCCGCCGACGTCGACGACGAGGACGTCGAGGTCGAGCACCTCGGCGACGACCTCCACGCCGCGCAGCACCGCGTCGGGCGTGGGCGCCCGGACGACCCGGGTGAAG
Source organism: uncultured Actinomycetota bacterium (assembly GCA_963752705.1). GTDB lineage: Bacteria > Actinomycetota > Actinomycetes > Actinomycetales > Dermatophilaceae > Lapillicoccus. The sequence continues at coordinate 470,828 of CAVVZM010000003.1, read as the reverse complement.
AGCGGGTCGGCCGACAGATGCTTGCCGCCGATGACGTGCTCGAGGAACGCCGCCCGGATCGCCGCCCGCGCACCCTGCGGGGCGATGACGCCGATGCGCGGCACCACGTTGTCGGCGCGCCTGCACCGGCTGGTGGGCGCGCCGGAGGGCGGCCACGACGTCGGCGCGGGCCTCGACGTTGCCGGCGACGACGACCGGCACGCCCGAGCGCCAGGGCCGCGAGCGCGTCGGCGTTGTGGCGCAGGACGTCGGCGTTCCCGCCGTCGGTGCCGCCCACGAGCAGGACGAGGTCGGGGGCGGCGGCGGCCAGGGCCCGGCTACCCTCCGCGTCGAGCGGTCCCGCCGCCACGTGCACCACCCGGGCGCCCGCGCTGAGCCCCACCCGACGTCCCGCCTCCGCCGTGACCTGCCGCTCGTAGCCGACGACGGCCAGCCGCAGCCCGCCGCCCGCGCTGGAGCAGGCGAGGGTATGCGCGTCCGGCGCCACGCCCAGGGTGGCCGCGGCCGCGCGGACGCCGTCCATGACGTCGCCGTCGAGGGTGGTCGGCGCCTGGGCCGTCCCAGCAGCTCACCGTCGTCCGAGACCAGGCACACCTTGGTGAAGGTGGACCCGACGTCGACGCACAGCACCCCGGGACCCTACGGCCCCAGTCGCCGGCGTGTCGCCGGTCAGCCGTGGGCGCTGAGGGCGGCGTCGAGGTCGTCGATGAGGTCGTCGGCGTCCTCGATGCCCACCGACAGGCGCACGAGGTTGCGCGGCACCTCCAGCGGCGTGCCGGCGACCGAGGCGTGGGTCATCCGGGCGGGGTGCTCGATGAGCGACTCCACGCCGCCGAGGGACTCGCCGAGGGTCCACACGGTCGTGGCGCCGCAGACGTCGGCGGCCGCCCGCTCGCCACCGCGCAGCAGCACCGAGACCATGCCGCCGAAGCGCTTCATCTGCCGGGCCGCCACCTCGTGGCCGGGGTGCTCCGCGAGGCCCGGGTAGTAGACCTTCTCCACGGCGGGGTGGCCGACCAGGTGCTCGACGACCCGCTCGGCGTTGGTGCAGTGCTGCTCCATCCGCAGCGCCAGCGTCTTGAGACCCGCGCAGCACCAGCCAGGCGTCGAACGGCCCGGCGATCCCGCCGATCGCGTTCTGGTGGAACGCGATCCGATCGGCTGCATCGGCGAGCTCACGCACCGCGACGTCGTGCGCGACGACCACGGCCCCGCCGACCACGTCGCTGTGCCCGCCGGCGTACTTCGTCGTCGAGTGCGTGACGACGTCGGCGCCCAGCGCCAGCGGGGTCTGGAGGTAGCTCGTCGCGAAGGTGTTGTCGACGACGAGCACGGCGCCCTCGGCGTGGGCGACCTCGGCGATGGCGGCGATGTCGGCGATGCCCAGCAGCGGGTTGGTCGGGGTCTCGACCCAGACGACCTTGGTGACGCCGGGGCGGATCGCGGCGCGCACCGCGTCGACGTCGGCGACGGGCGCGATCGAGTGCTCGATGCCGGCCGGCTTGGCCACCTGGTTGAAGTAGCGGTAGGTGCCGCCGTAGGCGTCGGAGGGCACCACCGCGTGGTCGCCGGGACGCATGAGGGCGCGCACGACGGTGTCCTGCCCGGCCAGGCCGCTGGCGAACGCATACCCGCGGCTGCCGCCCTCGAGCGCGGCGAGGCACTCCTCGAGCGCGGTCCGGGTGGGGTTGGCCGAGCGCGAGTACTCGTAGCCGCCGCGCAGCCCGCCGACGCCGTCCTGCTTGTAGGTCGACACCTGGTAGATCGGGGTGACGACGGCGCCGGTGGCGGGGTCGGGGTCCTGTCCGGCGTGGATGGCGCGGGTGGCGAACCCGTGCCCCTGGGCGGAACCGGTGGCGGAGGTCATGGGCGAAGGCTAACGGCCCCCGCTGGTCACCCCGGCAGCAGCGAGCGACGCCAGCCCGAGGCCGCCTCGCCGTCCCGGACGTACTCCAGGCGCCGCGAGGCCATCGTCGTCGACGTCGCCCAGAAGACGAGCCGCCACGGTCGCAGCACGAAACCGGTCCACGCCTTCGGCGGCAGCGCGCCGGCGCCGTCGAGGTCGAAGGCCGCCCACCGCCGCTCGCGCTCCTCGGCCGGCAGCGCGGCGTACTCCGCGTCGTTGAGCCAGGCCAGGGTGCGCAGGTAGGGGCTGCGCTCGCGGTAGACCGCCGCCGCCTGCTCCGGCGTCTGCGGCACGACATCGGCCTGCACGCTCAGCTGCCGTCCCCACTCGGCGAAGCGCACCACGAGGGCCGCCTTGGGGGTCGCCTCCAGCGCGAGCGCCTTGGCGCTGCCGGCCTGGGTGTTGACGTGGAAGCCGTCGTCGTCGAGCCGGGAGACGAGCACGGTGCGGGCCTCGGGTGCGCCGTCGGGGCCCACGGTGGCCAGCACGGACTCCAACGGCGCGCGGTATGCCGCGTCGCCGGCCCACGCGGCGGCCAGGACCATCGGGTCGGCCGGCGCCCGGTCGACGTCACCGCCGAGCACCTCGGGCGAGCTGCTGAGCCCCCGCGAACGGGTCCTCCGCCCGGTTCGCGCTCCGCACCACCCCGGATTCCGTCCCCGTCCCCGTCCCGTCACGCACTCAGCCCTCCGGCGAGGGGTCTCGGGGGCCGAGGGGGAAGGCGGCGATCTCGTGGAGGCACGCGGTGGCGAAGTCGACGTGGCCGGCGAAGATCCGGGCCCCGGCCTCGGCGGTCGACCCGGTCGGGTCGCCGATGACGCCCGACGGGCCGAAGTCGTCGGACAGCCACCCGAAGGTCACCGGCTTGCTGTGGAACCCCAGCAGCTCGGAGGCGGCGACCTCCTGCGGCACGTTGCGCTCCCCCAGCGACAGGTCGACGAGGTCGGGCCGCAGGTGCATGACCGTCGAGGTCTCGGCCCAGCCGGCGTGGATGCCGAGGCCGAGCTCGTCCGGCTCGCCGTCGACGCCCCGGCCGGCGCCCTGGCGCCCCGCCGGCATGGTGAACGTCCGCAGCCCGAACCGGCGCCGCAGCTCGCGGTTGGCCACCTGCAGCAGCGCGGTGTTGCCGCCGTGGCCGTTGAGGAAGACGATCGTGCGCGCCGGCGTCGTCGCCACCGAGCGGCCGAGGTCGACGAGGGTCTCGAGCAGCGTGGACGCCCGCAGCCACATCGTGCCCGGCGCCCAGAAGTGCTCGTCGCTCTTGGCGTAGGTGATGGTCGGCAGCCGCCAGACGTCGAGGCCCTCGCCCGCCGCCCGGTCCACCGCGGCGGTGGCGACCGCCTCGGCGACGAGGGCGTCGGTGATGACCGGCAGGTGCGGTCCGTGGTGCTCGACCGACCCGGTGGGCAGGACGATGACCGACTCGGCGGTGAGGCGCGCGGCGATGGCCGGCCCGGACAGCTCGGTGAGCAGCCGCGTGCCCGTCATCGGATCGCCCCCTTCGTGGGCCCGCCGTACTCCGGGTTGAGCTTGCCGGGGTTGAGCAGGCCCCGGGGGTCGGTGGTGCGGGCGAGCTCGACGGTGCGGGCCAGCTCGAAGTCGACGTTCCACTGGTGCGGGTTGTGCACGCCGACCCCGAGGTCGCCGAGCGCGGCGATGCCGGCCGCGACGTGCTCCGGGCTCACGTAGGGAGCGGCGAGCATGCCGATCGGCACGGTGTGGGCGGCCTCGATGTGCAGCGCCGAGTCGGGCCAGACCTGCATGACCTCCGCGTAGCGCTCGACGAGGGCGTCGCCGCCCACCTCGACGTGGAAGTAGATGCCGGGCGCGCTCTTCTGCAGCCACTCGATGGGGTGGTTGTAGCTGAGCATGCTGATCCGGATGGGCACCTGCGGCCCCTCGCGCACGTCCTCCACGCGCCCGCCCGCGCTCTCCACGAGCGCCGTCACCTCGGCCACGGTGGCGGCGTCGACGATGCCGCGCATCGAGGCCAGCCCCGTGCCGTATGCCGGGTCGTCAGGCAGGGTGGCGACGATCTCGGGCGGGTCGGCCGAGACGAGCCGCGGCAGCGGGTCGACCGTCCCGATCTGCCGGAGCACGGACAGCGCGGCCGGGAAGTCGGGGAAGCTGGCGTACAGGCCGCGCCACTCCTGCAGGGGCTCGAGGCGCACCGTGGCCCGGGCGATGAGGCCGGCCGTGCCGTAGTTGTGCACGTACTGCTGGGCCTGGTCGCCCTCCACGTGCACGAGGTCGGCCGAGCCGTCGGCGTGGACGATGTCGAGGGCGAGGACGAAGCCCATGTGGTTGGCGCCGTGGGCGATCGAGCCGGTGCCCCCCGAGCCGCCGCTGAGGAAGCCGCCGATGGTCGACTGCACCGTCGAGGGGTACATCCACAGCTGCTGGCCCGTGGCCCGGGCCGCCTCCTCGATCATGACCATCGTGGCGCCCGCCTCGGCGGTGACCCAGCCGTCGCCGACCTCGACGACCCGCCGGCAGCGCGACAGGTCGAGGACGAGCCCACCCGGCATGGGGATGCCCTGGCCGTAGTTGCCGGTGCCCTTGCCCCGCGGGGTCACGGCGACCCCGTGGCGCACCGCCGCCTCGACGACGAGACCGACCTGCTCGGCCGTCGTCGGGAAGGCGACGAGGTCGGCGAGCCCCAGCGGCAGCAGCTCGCTGATGAGCGGCGACATCCGCGCCCCGTCGACGGAGGCGCGTTCGCGCATCCGCAGGTCGGCGGTGACGCCCCGGGGGCCGAGCAGGGTGCTCAGCTCGGCCTCCAGGGCGTCGACGTCCGGCCGCGTGCCCACGGTCTGCGTCGTCATCAGAACTTGATGCTCTTGTCCAGGTAGGCGTTGGTGAAGAGGTCGGCCGCCTTGAGGCCCGACTTGGGCGCGGCGTTCTGGGCGGTGAAGATCGGGGTGTCGATGTCGATGACCTTCTGGATGCGCTCGGTGGCCATCTCGCCGACGTAGCCGCTGGGACCGTTCTTGGCGATCCCGAGGTCCTTCATCTGCTTGACCGCGAAGTCGGCGACGCCCTTGCTGTAGACCCAGCCGTTGTTGTACTTCGTGACGAGGTCGACGATGAGCTGGTTGGTCGTGTCGGGGCTCTTGATGTAGTCGACGTCGGCCTGCTGCAGCACCGGCACCAGCTTCTTGAGGCAGGCGGCGTTCTTGTCGAGGTCGGCGGTGCGCACGGCCATGGCCTCGGGGTAGACGGGGTAGCCGGTGTCGTAGATCAGCTGGAACTTCACGTCCTTACCCCAGGCCTTGACCTCGTTCTTGTAGATGTAGGGCTCGGCCGTGCCGAAGCCCTGCTGGCCGTCCTTGCCCTTGGCCGCGACGAACTGGGCCGGGGTGCCGTCGTAGCCGCCGTCGGTGACCGACTTGTCGAGGATCCCGGACCCGATGAGGTAGTCCATGTAGGCGGCGCTCTTGAAGTAGCGGATCACGCCGCTGTTGGCCTTGAGGGCGGTGCCGAGGCTCTTGATGTCGGTGACGTTGGGGTAGACCGACGGGTCCCACATGATCATCTGCGGCGAGATGTCGTTCTCGGCGAAGACCGCGGTGGTGGGCAGCTTGCTCGAGTTCGAGATGCCCTCGTCGGTCGTGACGTAGCCGAGCATGATGCTCTTGTCGGCGTACATCGTGGAGCTGACGCTCTGGAAGCCGATCGCCGGGCCACCCGCGCGCACCTCGACCTTGACGCCGGTGGGCTGGCCCTTGGAGTAGAGGTCGCCGGTCACCGACTTCTTGCCGGAGTCGATCGACGGGTTCGGACCGACGAGCTGGTAGGCGTGGCCGTGGTCGGCCTCCGGGTTCCAGTCGGTCTGGATGACGACGGTGGCCGGGCAGACGTCGGCGAGGTTGACGCCACCGGACGCGGCCGTGGCGCCGGCGCCGCCGGCTGCGCCCCCGGATCCGGAGGTGGCGGCGCCGCCGCAGGCGGCCAGGGCGAGGGCCGCCGTGACCGAGACGGTCGCGGTGGTGCAGGTGCGCAGGCGGGACATGGTGCTCCTAGCGGGGGTCGGGGCAGGGCGGGATCGAGGCGTGGCGGAGGTGGGGGTCGGGTGGGTGCCGGGTCAGCCGAGGTCGTACCAGCGACCGACGGCGAGCCGGGTGAGCAGGCCGAACAGGAGGAAGACGCCCACGCCGAACAGGGCGGCGGTGAGGATCGCGGCGTAGAGCTCGGGCCCCGAGAGGCGGGAGGCGTAGATCTGGATCGCGACCCCGATGCCCGGCGTGCCGCGCTGGAAGAACTGGTCGCCGACGATCGCGCCGATGACCGACAGGCCGGCGGAGTTGCGCAGGCCGAGGAAGATCGACGGCAGGGCGGCCGGGAACTGGCAGCTTGACGAGCCGGGTGAACCGGCTGGCCCCCTGCAGCTGGAACAGCTCGCGCTGGGCCCGGTCGGCCGACTGCAGCCCGAACAGGGTGTTGGCCACCATGGGGAACAGCGCGATCATCACCGTGACGATGACGCGGGCCGAGAAGTCGAAGCCGAAGAGCATGCCGATGAGCGGCACCAGCGCGAGGACCGGCACGCACTGGAGGATCACGGCATACGGGAAGAGCGAGCGCTCGACCCACTTGGCCTGCGACATCAGCACCGCCCAGGCGACCCCGAGGACGACGGCGATGACGAGCCCGGTCAGGGCCACCATGGCCGAGTTCATGAGCGCCGTGAGGATCGTGGCTCGGCTGTTGGCGTCGACGAAGAGCGCCTGCAGGACGAGGTGGGGGTAGGGCACGAGGTAGCCCAGCTGCTGCACCTGGTCGTAGTAGTAGGCCGCGGCGTACCAGAGGCCCACGAGGGCGACGAGGACGAGCAGGGGCTGCCAGAACGTGCGCACCCATCGCGGGCGCCCACGGCGCAGGCCCGTCGTAGGGGCGGCCGAGCCGGGCGTGGGCGAGGTGTCGACCGGCGTCGCGGCGGTGGCCGGCGGCGCGGTCTCCGAGGCCGCGGAGGGGGCGGAGAGGCTCATCAGTGGTGTCCTTCCCGCAGGGCGTGCGAGACCTCGCCGACGAGGGCGGCGTACTCGGGGGTGAAGCGGATGTCCGGGTCACGCGGCATGTCGAACGGCACGTCGAAGCGCTCGACGACGCGCCCCGGCCGGCCGGACATGACGACCACCTGGGTCGAGAGGTAGACCGCCTCGGCGACCGAGTGGGTGATGAAGAGGCCGGCGAAGCCCTTCTCGACGAACAGCTTGAGCAGCTCGTCGTTGAGGCGTTCGCGGGTGATCTCGTCGAGGGCGCCGAACGGCTCGTCGAAGAGGAACAGCTCGGGCTGCATCGTCAGCGAGCGGGCCAGCGAGGTGCGCATCCGCATACCGCCGGAGAGCTGGCGCGGCAGGTGCTTCTCGAACCCGTCGAGGCCGACGAGGGCGATGGCGTCGGCGGCCCGCTGGGTGCGCTCCGCCCGCGGCACGCCCTTGAGCTCGGCGAGCAGCTCGACGTTGCGGCGCACGTCGCGCCAGGGCAGGAGGGTGGCGTCCTGGAAGACGTAGCCGATGTGGTCGGTGCGCAGCGTCGCCGTGCCCGACGACACCTTCTCCAGCCCCGAGGCGATCCGCAGCAGCGTCGACTTCCCGCAGCCCGACGGGCCGACCACGGTGACGAACTGGCCGCGGTCGATGGTCAGGTCGACCCCCGACAGGGCGGTCGTGCCGCCCGGGAACGTCATCTCGACGTCCTCGAACCGCAGCAGCGTCGTGTCGGTGCCGCTCGACGCGGGGCGCGTTCCGGTCATGATGCTCACGCCATCACTCCTTCGAGGTCGGGGCTGTCCAGGGTCGTCGAGGAGGGGTCGGCCGGGTCGGCGAGGTCGGCGAGGGTGCGGGTGGTCGTGGTGGAGGCGACGAGCCGCCCGGCGTGCACGACGAGCCGGTCGGCCGGGGCGGCGGCCACGACCTCGGCCAGCGACGCGCCGCGCACGGCCATCAGCTCCGCGCGGGCGCCGACGACCACCCCGGCCTCGGGCAGGCCCATGACGCGGCGGGCGCCCGTCGACACCGCGGCGTACGCCTCGTCGATGGTGAGGTGCCCCGCGACGACGGCGAGCATCGCCGTCTCGAGCGTGTCGCCGCGCCCCATGGGGTTGAACGGGTCGCGGATGTTGTCGGCCCCGGCGGCGGTGAGCACCCCGGCGTCGAGGAGCGCGCGCAGCGGGGCCAGGCCGCGGGGCGTCAGGTGCTCGTGGTCCCAGCCCTGCAGGTAGAGGTTGGTGATCGGGTTGGCGACGACGCCGATGCCCGACCGCAGCAGGGCGCCGATGATCTCGTCGCGCTCGACCGCCTCGTAGGCGCCGAGGCGGACGCAGTGGCTGGCGGTGCGGTTGACCGACCAGCCCAGGGTGCGGTCGGCGAAGCGGCGCATCGTCGTGCCGTGGACGAGGCTCTCGTCGACGTGGAGGTCGACGCCCACGCCGTAGCGCTGCGCGATCGACAGCAGCCGGTCGAGGTCGGCGTCCTCGTCGAGCGCGAGGTGGCAGGCGCCGCCGACGAGGTCGACCCCGGCGTCGAGCGCGGCCTCCACCGCGACGTCGGGGGTCTCCGGGCCGGCCAGCGCCACGAGCTCGATGTCCATGAGGTCGCGCAGGCGCTCGCGCACGGCGACAAGGGCCCGCACGCCGCGCAGCGGGTCATCCCCCGCCAGCACGTCGACGTGGGTGCGCAGGGCGGTCGTACCGTGGCTGAGGGCGAGCAGCGCGGCGGCCTGGGCCCGGCCCTCGACCTCCTCCTGCGTCGTCGTCGCCGCGAAGACGCGCCAGGAGGCGATGGCGAGGCCGAGGTCGCCCATCGGCGGTTGGATGACCTCCCACGACAGGGCCTTGTCGAGGTGCGCGTGGGGCTCGGCCGGGGCGGGCAGCAGGACGTAGCCGCGCAGGTCGAGCACGTCGTCGCCGGTCGGGGGTGTCCCCTGATGCCCGTCGTCCGTCGGGGCGGCTAGGGGTCACGGTCTCGACCCGGTCGCCACGGAGGGTGACGTCGACCACCCGCCCGTCGGCCAGGGTGGCGCCGAGGAGCCGGGTCACCGGTCGTGCTGGAGCCACGGGCCTCCTGTCGGTCGGTGGTCGGTCGGTCGGTGGTCGGTCGGTGGTCGGGTGGTGCGAACCAGGGTTGCTAACCTCGCTGCGAGCGACCGTAGAACGGGCTCGTGTCGGGCGTGTAACGCGCGAGGACGGCCCGTGTTACCAGGTCGGGCGCGTGTCGTAGCGACATCGTCCCGTGCCCGTCGTCCGAGCGCGAACCTAGCCCAGCCGAGTCCTCCGTGGAGCCCCGCATGAGCTTCTTCTCCGATGTCGAGCGCGACCTCGTCGTGGCGACCCGCACCCCGCTCGCCGACGGCGTCGTGGCCTTCGACCTCGTCGCCCCGAACGGCCGCGACCTGCCCGCCTGGACGCCGGGGTCGCACATCGACGTCCGCGTCGCCCCCGACACCGAGCGCCAGTACTCCCTCTGCGGCGACCCGACGGACCGGTCCCGGTGGCGGGTGGCCGTGCTGAGGGAGGACGCCGGACGCGGTGGGTCGGTCGCGGCCCACGAGCGGATCGCGGTGGGCGACCGGGTGCGGGTCCGCGGGCCACGTAACCACTTCGGGTTCGACCCGCAGACCACCCCCGTGGCGGTGTTCGTCGCGGGGGGCATCGGGATCACGCCGATCCGGGTGATGGTCGAGGCGGCTGCGCGGGCCGGTCTCGACTGGCGGCTGCACTACGCCGGGCGGTCGCGCCGGTCGATGGCGTTCGCCGACGAGCTGCTCGCCCTCGACCCCGACCGCGTCACCCTGTATGCCGCCGACGAGGGCGCCCGGCTCGACCTGCCGTCGGTGCTGGCCGGGCTGCCCGACGACGCCCAGGTGTACGCCTGCGGGCCCGCTGCGGCTGATGGAGGAGCTCGACGCCCTGACGCAGGGCTGGCCCGAGGGCCGCGTGCACAGCGAGCACTTCGTGGCCCGCGAGTTCGGGGCGCCGGTCTGGACCGAGCCGTTCGAGGTCGAGCTGGCCCTGCGCGGCGAGACGGTCACAGTGCCGCCGGAGCGCAGCATCCTCGACGTCCTCGACGACGCCGGGGTGCTCGTGCCCTCGTCCTGCCGGCGCGGCACGTGCGGCAGCTGCGAGACGCCCGTCCTCGAGGGCGAGGTCGAGCACCGCGACTCGGTCCTGACCCCCGCCGAGCAGGCCGACAGCCTGACGATGATGGTCTGCGTCTCCCGCGCCGCCGGCCCGAAGCTGGTCCTCGACCTCTGACCTGACGGTGGACGCTCCCAAATGTCCGACGCTCCCCACGCCCAATGCTCCCCACGCCCAATAGGAGCGGCGGAGTCGGTTTTCTGGGGTGCGCCCGAACACCAGGAGCGCAGGTCACGGAAATCCGGGCTCAGCGCTCCTCATGTGGAAAAACGTGCCCGCCACTCCTATTGGGTGAATTCGAGGCCGTTCGGGTCCGGCACGCGTCGAGCGTGTCCAGTACGCGTCGAGGCGGGGTCGAGGGGGCGGGTCAGCCGGCGGCTCGGCCCAGCAGGGTATGCATCTCGCCGGCCAGCGCCTCTCGTCGGCGGTGACCAGCACGGTAGTCGCGCACGACGACGACGCCGTCCACGACGACGTGCCGCGGTCGCCGTCCGGGAGCGGCCCACAGCAGGCCGGCCACGGGGTCGGCCACCCCCGCGTCGGCCACCCCCGACACGTCCCACACGCAGAGGTCGGCGCGAGCGCCCACCCGCAGGTGTCCGAGGTCGTCGCGGCCCAGACCGGCCGCTCCCCCACCGGTCGCCATCCCCAAGCACCGTCAGCGCGGGCAGCTGCGGCCCGACCAGACCCGACACCTGCATCGCCAGCCGGGCGTCCGCCAGCAGGTGACCGGCGTCGTTGCTGCCGCCGCCACTCGTCCCGAGCCCGACGCGTACCCCGGCCTCGATCAGCCGGGCCACCGGCGCGACCCCCCAGCCCATGGGCACGTCACACCCCGGCGCGTGCGTGGCCGACGTGCCCGTCGCCGCCACCCGCTCGATCTCGGCGTCGGTCACCTCGCACAGGTGCGCCAGCGTGACGTCCGTCCCGAGCCAGCCCCAGTCCTCGAGCAGCGCGAGCGGCCGGGCGCCGTACCGCTCCGCCGCGACCTCGACGTCGACCTGCTCGTTGGCCTGCGTGCGGCGCCGCAGCCCCCGGCGTCGGGCCGACCTCGCCCAGCCGGGCGAACGTCTCGGGCGAGTCGCTGTGCACCCCCGCGGGACCCACCGCGACCTGCAGCATCCCGTCGTCCGTGAGCCCCCCGACGGCAGGCGCCAGTGCCTCCGCCACCGCATCGGCGCTCTCCGCCGCCCACCCCGGGTCGTCGCGAGCGCTCCCCCGTACGAACACGAGCCGCGCCCCGAGCTGACGCGCCGCCTCCGCCGTCGCCCGTGCGATGGCCACCGTGTCGTCGACCCCCAGCCCGGCCGGCCAGGTCAGGTGGTGGTCGGCCACGGTCGTCACCCCGCACAGCAGCGACTCCGCGAGCCCGACCCGCGCCGCCACCCCGGCGGTGGCCGGCGTCACCCCGACCGACGCATACGCCTGCGCCATCTGCGGCAGCCAGTCGCGCATCGGCACGCCCCGCGTCCCCGGCAACGTCCGGAAGGCCGTCTGCAGCAGGTGGTGGTGGGCGTTGACCAGACCCGGGGTCACGACGCATCCGGACACGTCGAGCGTCTCGTAAGCCCCTGCCGCGGAGGCCGCCGGCGACCACGCGGCCGCCGTCCAGGCCCACCGGACCGGTGTCGACGGTCCCCTCGTCGCGCAGCACGGCCACAGCACCCTCGAGCACGAGCATGCGCACGGTCTACCACGGCGTCAGCGGCCCGTAACCGCTGGCCCGTAGGTCGCCCGGAGCCCCGTGGGACAATGAGGCGTGATCTTCGGACTCGGTAGGAAGTCGACCATGCCCTCCCGCGAGGACGCCCTCCCCGGGCGCTCCACGCCCCACCAGGTGGACCCCACGCACGTCGTCCTCGGTACGCCGATCGACGGGCCGTTCCCCGACGGGAGCGAGACCCTCTACGTCGCGATGGGGTGCTTCTGGGGCGTCGAGCGGATCTTCTGGAAGCAGCCCGGCGTCATCACGACCGCGGTCGGCTACATGGGCGGCTACACCCCGAACCCCACCTACGAGGAGACGTGCACCGGGCGCACCGGGCACGCCGAGGCGGTCCGCGTGGTCTACGACCCCGAGCGCACCTCGCCCGAGCTGCTGCTCAAGGAGTTCTGGGAGAACCACGACTCGACGACGGCCAACCGCCAGGGCAACGACGTGGGCACGACCTACCGCTCGGCGATCTACTGGACGACGCCGGAGCAGGAGCGCGCCGCCATCGCGACCCGCGACGCGTTCCAGAAGGTGCTCACCGACAACGGGTACGGCGAGATCACGACGGAGATCCGCTCCGCCGACGATGCGGGCCCGTTCTACATCGCCGAGGACTACCACCAGGGCTACCTGGCCAAGAACCCCGGCGGCTACTGCAACCACGGCCCCAACGGGATGACCTGCCCGGTGGGGCTGCTGCGCCAGGACGAGGTCCCGGCGCAGCAGGACGTGCTCCCGCCGAAGGGCTGACCGGGTCGGCGCTCAGCCGCGTCGCGGGAGAAGGTGCGGGCCGTATGCGGGTCGTCGCCGAGGTCGTAGACGCGCCGCAACGCCGCCACCGCCTCCAGCTCGCCGGCTGCGGGCTCGCGCACGACTCACCCTCGTCGCCGGGCACCGGCTCGAACGAATGCAGGACGACCCCTCGAGCAGCTCGCCCAGCGTCTCGTCGACCTGGGTAACGGCCAAGCCTTTTCCGCAACCCCTGTCGGGGGTGTGCGCCATGCTCGACCCATGGCCTACGACGAAGAGCTCGCGAACCGGCTGCGCACCGCCCTGCAGGACGTCGACGGGGTGCGGGAGATGCGGATGTTCGGGGGGCTCGCGTTCCTCGTCGGCGGCCACATGGCCGTGGCCGCGAGCGGGCAGGGCGGCATCATGCTCCGGGTGCCTCCGGAGCAGTCCGACGAGCTGGCCGCCCAGCCCGCACGCCGGGCGGATGGTCATGCGCGGCAAGGAGATGGACGGCTGGCTGCGCGTCGACGAGCCCGGCATCACGCGCGACGCCGACCTCGCGCGCTGGACCGCCATCGGCGTCCGGTACGCGTCGTCGCTACCGCCGAAGTGACGGGCGAGGCTCGGTCCCGGACCTGAGACGCGAACTCCCCGCTGCCGCGCGTGGTGAACCAGATTGACGCCGTCAACGTTGACCCCTGACCGGGCTCCGGCGGACCGTAGGCGCATGAGCACCGTTGCCACCGCGCCGAACCCGCCGCTCGTCGCCCCTCCCGGCCTGGCCGGCGTCATCGTCGCGACCACCGGCCTCAGCGACGTCCGCGGGGCCGAGGGGTTCTACCACTACCGCCAGTACGACGCCGTCGAGCTGGCCCGCTCCTGCACGATCGAGGAGGTCTGGCACCTGCTCCTGCGCGGATCGCTGCCGAACGCCGCCGAGCTGGCCGCCTTCCGAGGCGCGGTGAGCGAGGCCCAGCGACTGCCGCGAGGCGTCCAGGCCCAGCTCGACGCCGTGGCGGCGGCCACCCCGGCGGGCACCGCGCCGCTGACCGGGCTGCGCACCGCGCTCTCGGCGCTCGGCGGGGCCCTCGACCTCCAGCCGGTGTGGGACCTGTCCGACGAGGAGCGGGAGCGCGACGCCGTGCGGGTCGCCGCCCAGGTCCCGGTGCTCACCGCCGCCGCCTACCGGCGCAGCCAAGGCCTCGAACCCCTCGCCCCCCGCGCCGACCTCGGCCACACCGCCAACCACCTCTGGATGACCACCGGGGTCGAGCCGACGCCTGAGCACGTCCGCGCCCTGGAGCGCTACCTCTGCCTCACCGTCGACCACGGCTTCAACGCCTCCACGTTCACCGCCCGGGTCGTCGCCTCCACCGGCGCCGACGTCGCGGCCTGTGTCGTCGCCGCCCTCGGCGCCCTGTCCGGCCCGCTCCACGGCGGCGCCCCCAGCCGGGCGCTCGACGCCCTCGACGAGATCGGGACCCCCGAGAACGCGCGGCCCTGGGCCGACGAGCAGCTCGCCGCCGGCCGACGGATCATGGGCTTCGGCCATGCGATCTACCGCGGCAAGGACCCCCGCTCCGAGCTGCTCAAGGAGACGGCGCAGGGGCTGGGCGGCCCGCTGGCCGAGCTGGCCGTCGCCGCCGAGGCCGCCATCGACGCGGCGCTCGACGCCGGCCGCCCGGACCGCACCCTGCGGGCCAACGTCGAGTTCTACGCCGGAGTCGTCATGACCGAGTGCGGCGTGCCCCGCGAGATGTTCACCCCGACCTTCGCGGTCAGTCGCGCCATGGGCTGGTCGGCCCACATCCTCGAACAGGCCCGCGACCGCAAGATCATCCGGCCGAGTGCCCGGTATGCCGGTCCCCCACCGCCGCAGCCGGTCCCGGCTCTCGCGGACCGCGGCTGACCTCACTGCCGCCACCTGACTCGCCCACCCCACCCCGGTAGACGGCCCGGCCGCGGAAGCGCAGCCCCTGCGGCGCCTCCTCCAGGCCGTGCGCGAGCCAGCCCACGACGCGGCTGAGCCCGAAGACCGTCTCCCCGGCGCCGGGCGCGAGGCCGGCCGCCTGCACCAGCGCCGCGAGCGCGAGGTCGACGTTGGGGCTCAGCCCGTCGCGCCGGCTCACCGCCAGCAGCAGCGCCTCGACCGCCGGCCAGCCGCGCGGGTCGAGCCGCGACACCCGGTCGAGCAGGGCCTCGGCCCGGGGGTCGGCGTCGAGGTAGACCGCGTGGCCGAACCCCGGCACCGGCCGGCCGGCGTACGCGTCCAGGGCCGCGACCCCGCGTGAGCGCACCGCGGTGAGCAGGTCCTCGGCGTCGAGGCTGCTCCGGCCGTGGAGAGGACCGCCGAGGGCTCCGAGCCCGGTGAGCACCATGAGGTAGGGGTCGGTGCCGGTGCCCGCGGCCACTCGTACGGCCATCGTCGAGGCCGCCAGCTCGTGGTCGACGAGCAGGTCCAGTGCGGCCCGCAGCGCCTCGAGACCCTCGGCGGTCGCCGGCCGGTCGGTCAGCCGTGGCCACAGGCGGGTCTCGAACTCACGGGCGCCGACGTCGTTCTGGCGCACCGGGATCGCCGCCAGTGCGCCGAGCAGCACGGTACGGCCGACGACGGCGACGTGCTCTCGAGACAGCACCCCACGATCACCGTCGAGGGCGGCCAGGGCGACCACCGCCACCCGCACCCGGTCGAGGTCGGTCACCCCGTCGGGCAGGGCGGCAGCCACCTGCGCGGCCGCGGCTCGGGCGCCGGCCCCGAGGTTCCAGAGGGCCGGGTCATGGTCACGCAGCACGGCGTCCGCCGACCACAGCAGCTCGGCCACGTCCTCGAAGGGGCGCGCGGTCAGCGCCACCGCGTCGTGGCCGCGCAGCGACAGGCTGCCCTTCGGGTCGAGCAACGTCACGTCGCTCTCGACGAGCACCTCGAGCGAGCCCGTGCGCACCCGCGTCCGCTCGGCGGCCAGGCGCAGCACCTCGTCGAGGACGAAATGGGAGACGCGGTGCCCGGCCTCGTTGAGCCCGTGGGTGCGGGTCAACAGGCCCCGGCTGACGTACGCGTACACCGTCTGCAGCCGCACGCCGAGCAGGTCGGCGGCCTGGTCGGCGGTCACCAGCGGGCGGCGCTCCACCGCTCGATCGTGCCAGGTCTACCGTTCCCCGTATGCGGGTGCGCGCCGAGTTCACGACCGAGCCGTTCGCCGGGGAGGGCAGCCCACCCGCGCACGTGACCCGCTCGGCCGCGGTGCTCACGGCATCGGGCCTCGACGCCGACCTCGGGCCGTTCGGCACGGCGGTGGAGGGCGACAGCCAGGTCGTGCTCCCGGTGCTCGCCGACGTCCTGCGTGAGGCACTGGCGTCCGGGGCGACCCGCGTCACTCTGCAGGTCGAGCAGGTCGAGCAGGTCGGGGCGAGCTGGTGACGACCGCCGACGACTTGGCCGAGGCGCTCGCCCCCCTGCTGCGCCGCGTCGCCGGTCACGTCGTCGCGGGCGAGGAGGTGCGCCCCGACGACGTCGCCGTCGGCTGGCCGGGCGGCCCGACGATCCATGTCCGGCTCCCGGCCGACCGGCGCAGCGACGGCGCCGACCTCTCCGACGGCCTGGCCCGGCTCATCGGCGAGGTCGAGCGCGAGCTGGGCGGACCCCTGGCGACCTTGCCCCGGGCCGGGAAGCAGCGGGCCGTCCGGCTGCTCGAGGAGCGGGGGGCGTTCGCGATGCGCCGGTCGGCGGAGACGGTGGCCGAGGCCCTCGGCGTCACCCGGTTCACCGTGTACAACTACCTGAACCGCGAGGCGAGCACCTCGGCCTGAGCGGCCTTAGCGCCGGTCTGCGCGCCCGTCGGACGAGAATTCAACAAACCGTTGACAGTGACCCACGTCACGTCTAAAGTTCCGTCATTCGCAAGTCGGCTTCCGCATCGTGGTAGTTCGCGCCAGCCGGACCCTCCTCTCCAGGACCAGGTGTGCCATGACCGCTCCCGCCGTCGAGACCCCCCGCCGGGTCGCCGCCCCGCACCCCGTCGACGAGGTGCTGCCCGTCCCGAAGCTGGCCGTCTACGGCTTCCAGCACGTCCTCGCGTTCTACGCCGGCGCCGTCATCGTGCCGATCCTGCTGGCCAGCGCGATCGGCCTGACGACCGAGCAGCTGATCCACCTGATCAACGCCGACCTGTTCACCTGCGGCATCGCCTCGATCATCCAGTCGGTCGGGTTCTGGAAGATCGGGGTCCGGCTGCCGCTGCTGCAGGGCGTGACGTTCACCGCCGTGTCGCCGATGATCGCCATCGGCGCTGGCGGCCGGCGGCGGCACCGACGGGCTGCTCGTCATCTACGGCGCCGTCATCGTCGCCGGGCCTCGTTCACCTTCTTCGTGGCGCCGTACTTCAGCCGGCTCATCCGGTTCTTCCCGCCGGTCGTCACCGGCTCGGTCATCACCATCATCGGCATCGCGCTGCTGCCGGTCGCGGCCGCCGGACGCCGTCGGGCGGCGCGGGCCGACCCTCGACCCGACGAGCGGTCGCAACCTCGCCTACGCCCTCGGCACGCTGGTCCTCATCGTCGTCATCCAGCGGGTCTTCCGGGGCTTCATGGCCACCGTCGCCGTGCTGGTCGGCCTCGTCGTCGGCACCGCTCGTCGCCTGGGCCCTCGGCGACGCGCACTTCGACTCGCGTCGGCGCAGTCCGTCGTGGTTCGGCGTGACCACGCCGTTCTACTTCGGCATCGCCGAAGTTCTCGGTCGGCCGCGATCATCTCGATGGTCGTCGTCATGCTGATCACCGCGGTCGAGACCACCGGCGACGTCTTCGCCACCGGCGAGATCGTCGAGAAGCGGGTCGGCCGCGAGGACATCGCCCGCGCCCTGCGCGCCGACGGCCTGGCCACCGTCATCGGCGGCGTCTTCAACTCCTTCCCCTACACCTGCTTCGCCGAGAACGTCGGCCTCGTGCGGCTGACCCGGGTGCAAGAGCCGCTACGTCGTCGCCACGGCCGGCGTGATCATGATCCTCATCGGCCTGATCCCCAAGGCCGGCGCGATCGTCGCCGGCATCCCGCACCCGGTGCTCGGCGGCGCGGCGCTGGCGATGTTCGCCACCGTGGCCGTCGTCGGCTTCCAGACCCTCGTCGCGGGTCGACTTCCACGACCACCGCAACGTCGTCATCGTCGCGACCAGCCGTCGGGCTGGCCATGCTACGTCACCGCGCAGCCCGACGTCGCCAAGGCGGTGCCCGAGCTGGGCCCAGATCATCTTCGGCAGCGGCATCACCCTGGGCAGCCTCACCGCGATCGTCCTCAACCTGCGTCTTCCACCACGTCGGCAAGGGCTACGGCCCGGCCGTCGCGGGCTCGCCCGGGCGGCGTCGGTGCGCCTCGACCAGGTCAACGCGATGAGCCGGGAGGAGTTCGTCGCGACCTTCGGCTCGACTCTTCCAGGGCCCGTCCTGGGTGGTCGAGCAGCGCCTGGACCGGCGGCCGTTCGCCGACACCCCCGACCTGCGCCGGGCCTTCCAGGAGGCGCTGTTCTCCGTCGTCGCAGGAGCAGGAGCAGGAGCTCATCGCCGCCTACCCCGACCTCGGCTCCGAGGCCGTCGCCTCCGGCATGAGCGGCGACGAGCTCGGTGGCCGACCAGGCCAGCCTCGGCCTGACCATCCTGCGCGACCAGGAGCACGAGGAGCTGGGCGCGCTCACCTCGCGCCTACCGCGAGCGGTTCGGCTTCCCGCTGTCGTCTCGGTGCGCGACCGGCAGTCCTTCGACCAGGTCCTGGCCGAGGGTCGCGAGCGCCTCGAGAACTCCCCGGCGCAGGAGCACGCCACGGCGCTGATCGAGATCTCGCGGATCGCCGGCCACCGGTTCGACGACCTCGTCGCCGACGCCAACCCGATCCACAGCGCGCGCCGCCGATGACGCACCCCCGACGTGCCCGCCTTCGACGCGATGAGCCACGACGAGGCGTACGCCGCTGGCGCACGGCTGCCTCGGAGTGCGCCGCTGGGCCGAGCAGGTCGTCGCCGGGCGCCCGTATGCCGCGTGGCCGGCCCTGCGCGCGGCCGCCGAGCGGGCGGCCGCCGAGCTCTCCGACGCCGAGCTGGACGAGGCCCTCGGCGGCCACCCGCGGATCGGCGAGCGGCCCGGCGCCGGCCACGCGGTGGAGCACTCGCGCCGGGAGCAGGCCGGGGTCGACCCGGCCGACCACGACGTGGCGGCCCGGCTCGCGGCCGGCAACGCGGCCTACGAGCAGCGGTTCGGCCGGGTCTTCCTCATCCGCGCCGCGGGCCGGTCGGCCGACGAGATCCTCGGCGAGCTGCAGCGGCGGCTCACGGGCTCCGACGCCGGACGAGCGCGCGCGAGACCGTCGCGCAGCTGCGGGAGATCGCCCTGCTGCGGCTCGAGACCGTGCTCCCGTGAGCGGGCGCACCGTCATCACGGGCGGCGTCGTCGTGACCATGGACGCGCTGCGCACCGAGCACCGCGAGGGCTACGTCGTCGTCGAGGACGGACGGGTGACCGCCGTGGGCGGCGGCGCCGCCACCGGACACCGCGGGGGCCGAGGTCGTCGACGCCCGCGGCTGCGTGGTCACCCCGGGCCTCGTCAACACCCACCACCACCTCTACCAGTGGGTCACCCGCGGGCTGGCGGTCGACGCCACGCTCTTCCAGTGGCTCACCGAGCTCTACCCCGTCTGGGGGTGCCTCGACGAGGAGTCGGTCGCGGCGGCGGCCACCGCGCGGGCTGGCCCGGCTGGCGCTGACCGGGTGCACGACCTCGATGGACCACCACTACGTCTTCCCGGCCGACGGCGGAGACCTGCTCGGCGCGGAGATCGAGGCCGCGCGAGCGGTCGGGCTGCGGTTCATGCCGACCCGCGGCTCGATGGACCTCGGCCGCTCGGACGGTGGCCTCCCGCCCGACCACGTCGTCGAGGGCATCGACGCGATCCTGCGCCGCCAGCGCCGACGGCGATCGACCGGTACCACGACGCCGGCGCCCGACGTCGATGCTGCGGGTCGCGATCGCGCCCTGCTCGCCGTTCTCGGTCACCGACACGCTGCTCACGGAGTCGGCCGCGCTGGCCCGCGACCGCGGCGTGCGGCTGCACACCCACCTGGCCGAGACGCTCGACGAGGACGACTACTGCCGTGAGCGGTTCGGCTGCGGGCCGGTCGACTACATGGAGTCGCTGGGGTGGCTCGGCACCGACGTGTGGTTCGGCCACGGCATCCATCTCGACGACGACGCGGTCCGGTCGATGGCGGCAACGGGCACCGGGGTCGCGCACTGCCCGTCGTCGAACGCCCGCCTGGGCGCCGGCATCGCCCGCGTGCGAGCCCTGCGCGACGCCGGGGTCCCCGTGGGGCTCGGGGTGGACGGCGCCGCCTCCAACGAGGTCGAGCTCGCTGCTCGAGGAGGCCCGGCACGCGCTCCTGTTCGCCCGCGCCACCGGAGGGCCGCAGGCGCTCACCGTGCGCGACGCCCTGGAGGTCGCCACCATCGGCGGCGCCCGGGTGCTCGGCTGGGACGACCAGATCGGCTCGGTCGAGGTCGGCAAGCAGGCCGACCTCGCGGTGTGGCGGCTCGACGGCCTCGCCCACGCCGGCATCGTCGACCCGGTGGCCGGGCTCGTCCTCGGCGACCGCCCACCCCTGCGACCTCCTCCTCGTCGCGGGCCGCGCCGTGGTCC
The DNA here is from genome assembly GCA_963752705.1 of uncultured Actinomycetota bacterium. Lineage (GTDB taxonomy): Bacteria > Actinomycetota > Actinomycetes > Actinomycetales > Dermatophilaceae > Lapillicoccus. The sequence goes on along the minus strand of CAVVZM010000003.1, from coordinate 450,662 downwards.
GGGACGACCGGCTGGTCGGCGTCGACGCGGACGACCTCGCGCAGCGGTCGGCCCGCGCGACCCGCGCCCTGCTCTCGCGCGCCGGGGTGGCGTCGTGACCCTCGGGCAGCGGATGATCGAGCCGATGGCCGCGCGACAGGAGACTCCATGACCACGACCACCACGTCCACCACCAGAAGGGACCGCGGCGTCCCCCGACGTCCCGAGCGTCACCGTCAACGGCCGGCCGTGCTCCCTCGCCGGCGTGGCGGCCAACACGACCGCGCTCGCCTGGCTGCGCGACACCGGGCTCACGGGGGCCAAGGAGGGCTGCGCCGAGGGCGAGTGCGGAGCGTGCTCGGTGCTCGTGGCCCGCCCGGCCTTCGACGATGTCAGCCGACCGACACGACAGGACGGGCCGCGCGGCGCACCCAGTGGACGGCCGATCAACGCCTGCCTCGTCCCGGCCGCGAGCTCGACGGGCAGGAGGTCGTCACCGCCGAGGGGCTCGGCACCTCGACGCGACCTGCACCCCGTGCAGCACGAGATGGCGGTGCGCGGCGGCTCGCAGTGCGGTTACTGCACACCGGGTTTCGTCTGCAGCATGGCCGCGGAGTACTACCGGCGCCGGCCGCTGCGCCCGACGCATCGCCGGCACCCGAGCACGGCGCCAACGGGTTCGACCTGCACGCCCTCAGCGGCAACCTCTGTCGGTGCACCGGGTACCGGCCCATCCGCGACGCCGCCTACGCCCTCGGTATGCCGCCCGCGGACGACCCGCTCGCCACCCGCCTCGAGGCCGCGCCGCCGCCGGCGCGGCGCACCCGGGTCAGCGCCGCCGACGGCGAGTTCGCCCGTCCCGCAACGCTGGCCGAGGCGACCGCGCTGCATGGCGGACCACCCGGGCGCCGTGCTCGTGGCCGGGTCCACCGACTGGGGCGTGGAGGTCAACATCCGCGGCGTCCGCGCCGCCTTCGCCATCGCCATCGACCGGCTGCCGGAGCTGCGCACCCTCGAGGTCCACGCCGGACAGCATCGTGCTCGGCGCCGCGCTCACCCTCACCGAGATCGAGCATCGCCTCGACGGTCGGGTCCCGTTGCTGGACCACGTCTTTCCGCAGTTCGCCTCGCGGCTCATCCGCAACGGCGCGACCCTCGGCGGCAACCTCGGCACCGGCTCCCCGATCGGTGACACCCCGCCCGCGCTCCTGGCGCTGGAGGCGTCGCTGCGTCCTGGCCTCCGTCGGAGGGCGAGCGCGAGGTGGCGCTGGTCGACTACTTCACGGGCTACCGCACGAGCGTGCGCCGCCCCGACGAGCTCATCCGGGCCGTGCGGATCCCCCTGCCGCTGGCCGGGACCACGGCGTTCCACAAGATCGCCAAGCGCCGCTTCGACGACATCTCCAGCGTGGCCGTCGCCTTCTGCCTCGACGTCGTCGACGGCCAGGTGGCCACGGCGCGCATCGGCCTCGGCGGCGTGGCCGCCACCCCGATCCGCGCGCTGGCCACCGAGCAGGCCCTGGAGGGCCGGCCCGTGGGACCGCGCCACCGTGCGCGAGGCGGCGGCCGTCCTGCGCGCGGAGGGCACTCCGCTCGACGACCACCGGGCCAGCGCCGCGTTCCGCACGGCGATGCTCGGCACCGCCCTGCTCAAGCTCCACGCCGAACACACCCGCAGCGACAGGACGGCGGACGCATGAGCGCACTCTCCGAGCGACCGGCGAACCCCATTGTCGGAAAGGCGATCCCGCACGAGAGTGCCGCCCTCCACGTCACCGGGGAGGCGCTCTACACCGACGACCTCGTCGGGCGCACCAAGGACTGCCTGCACGCCTGGCCGGTGCAGGTGATGACGGCGCACGCCCGGGTGACCCGCCTCGACGTCGCGCCCGGCCCTGACGGTGCCCGGGGTCGTCCGGGTGCTCACCGCCGCCGACGTGCCCGGCGTGAACGACGCCGGCATCAAGCACGACGAGCCTCTCTTCCCCGACGAGGTCATGTATCTACGGACACCCCGTCGCCTGGGTGCTCGGCGAGACGCTCGAGGCAGCCCGCCTCGGTGCGCTCGCCGTGGTGGTGGAGGCGGAGCCGCTGCCCTCGCTCGTCACGGTCCGTGAGGCCATCGCCGCGCAGAGCTTCCAGGGCGGACAGCCCCGGATGGAGCGCGGTGACGTCGACGCCGGCTTCGCGGCCGCGGATCACGTCTTCTCGGGCGAGCTGGAGTTCGCCGGCCAGGAGCACTTCTACCTCGAGACCCACTGCGCCCTGGCCCTCGTCGACGAGAACGGCCAGATCTTCGTGCAGAGCAGCACCCAGCACCCGTCGGAGACGCAGGAGATCGTCGCGCACGTGCTCGGGCTGCACAGCCACGCCGTCACCGTGCAGTGCCTGCGGATGGGCGGCGGCTTCGGCGGCAAGGAGATGCAGCCCCACGGGTATGCCGCGATCGCGGCCCTCGGCGCCACGCTCACCGGCCGTCCGGTGCGGCTGCGGCTCAACCGCACGATGGACATGACGATGTCGGGGAAGCGGCACGGGTTCCACACCGAGTGGCGGGTCGGGTTCGACGCCGACGGGCGGCTCGTCGCGCTCGACGCGACCCTCACCTCCGACGGCGGCTGGAGCCTCGACCTCTCGGAACCCGTTCTCGCGCGGGCGCTCTGCCACATCGACAACGCCTACTGGATCCCCCACGTGCGGGTGAACGGGCGCATCGCCAAGACGCACAAGACGTCGCAGACGGCGTTCCGTGGGTTCGGCGGGCCGCAGGGCATGATCGTCATCGAGGACATCCTCGGCCGGTGCGCCCCGCTGCTCGGCCTCGACGCGCCCACCCTGCGGCGGCGCAACTTCTACATCTCCGGCCAGGCGACGCCCTACGGCCAGCCGGTGCGCCACCCCGAGCGGGCGGCCGCGGCGTGGGACCAGGTCGTCGAGACCGGCGACGTCGCGCGCCGCCTCGAGGAGGTCGCGCGGTTCAACGCGGCCCACGACGACGTCAAGCGGGCCATCGGCATCACCCCCGTGAAGTTCGGGATCTCCTTCAACCTCACCGCGTTCAACCAGGCCGGCGCGCTGGTGCACGTCTACAAGGACGGCTCCGTCCTCATCAACCACGGCGGCACCGAGATGGGTCAGGGCCTGCACACGAAGATGCTCCAGGTGGCGGCGACGACCCTGGGCGTGCCGCTCGGCACCGTGCGTCTCGCCCCCACGCGTACCGACAAGGTGCCCAACACGTCGGCCACGGCGGCCAGCTCGGGCGCCGACCTCAACGGCGGGGCGGTCAAGAACGCCTGCGACCAGATCAAGGCCCGGCTGCTCGAGGTCGCTGCCCAGTCGCTGGGCATCTCGCCCCACGACGTGCGCATCGAGAACGGCGAGGCGCGCGGGGTCGCCTACACGAGCGACCGGATCCCGTGGGCCGAGCTGGTGCGGACGGCCTACTTCCGCCGGGTGCAGCTCTTCGCGGCCGGCTACTACCGCACCGAGGGCCTGCACTGGGACTCGAGCACCATGCAGGGCGAGCCGTTCAAGTACTTCGCCTACGGCGTCGCCGCCACGGAGGTGGAGGTGGACGGGTACACCGGCGCCTACCGCACGCGACGCGTCGACATCGTGCACGACGTGGGCGACAGCCTCTCTCCCCTGGTCGACATCGGCCAGGTCGAGGGCGGGTTCGTGCAGGGCGCCGGCTGGCTGACCCTCGAGGACCTGCGCTGGGACGAGAGCGACCGCCCGACCCGGGGACGGCTGGCCACCCAGGCGGCGAGCACCTACAAGCTGCCGAGCTTCTCGGAGATGCCCGAGGTGTTCAACGTCGCCCTGCTCGAGCAGGCGCACGAGGACGGCGCCGTCTACGGCGCCAAGGCCGTCGGCGAACCGCCGCTCATGCTCGCCTTCTCGGTGCGCGAGGCACTGCGGGAGGCGGCCGCCGCGTTCGGGCCGTCCGGCACCAGCGTCGACCTCGCGTCGCCCGCGACCCCCGAGGCGGTCTACTGGGCGCTCGAGCAGGCCCGGCGCGGCACGGAGCAGGGTCACGTCGTCGAGGGGTCCCCCGGGGTGGTCCCCGACCAGCCCGACGGCGACGCGCACCCCGCCCACCCGACGTCGGAGCGCTACGAGCGTCCGGTCCCGGCGCGGGCCTGAGGGGGGCCGGGGATGAGCTGGGTCGACGCCGTGGAGCGGCTGCGCCGCGAGCGCCGGGCCGGTGTGCTCGTCACCCTCGTCACGGTGCGCGGCCACGCGCCGCGCGACGCGGGCGCGAAGATGGTCGTGGCCGCCGACGCGACCTGGGAGAGCATCGGCGGCGGGAACCTCGAGGCGACCGCCGTGGACCGGGCCCGCGCGCTGCTCACGGCCGGCACCGGCATACCCGAGCTGATGTCGTTCTCCCTCAGCGACCGGGCCCCCACCGAGCACGGGGTGCAGTGCTGCGGCGGTGAGGTGAGCGTCCTGCTCGAGCCGCTCGCCGTCGTCCCCGCCGTGGCGCTCTTCGGCCTCGGGCACGTGGGGCTCGAGCTCGCGCGCATCCTGGCCCGGCACGACCTCGAGCTGCACCTGGTCGACTCACGCGCCGGCCACGTCAGCGACGCCGCCCTCGCCCCGGTCCTGGCCGACCCCGTGGCGCGCGTCCACCGCCATCACGCGCCGGTACCGGAGCTCGTCCTCGGCCAGGTGCCGCCGGGCACCCACGTCCTCGTGCTGACCCACGACCACGCCGAGGACATCGCCCTGTGCGACGTGGCCCTGCGCTGCACGCACCTCGGCAGCATCGGCCTCATCGGCTCCTCCGCGAAGTGGCGCCGGTTCGAGCGGCGCCTGCAGGAGGAGGGGCACAGCGCCGAGGCGCTCACCCGCATCACGACCCCGATCGGGCTCGCTGACCTCGGAGGCGGCAAGGAGCCCGCCACGATCGCCGTGAGCGTGGCCGCCGACCTGCTGCGCACACTGGCGCGCGCCGGGACAGCAGACGGCCCGGTCCCCGCTGGTAAACGGGGGGACCGGGCCGCGCGCATCGACGACGCGATCAGTCGCGGAAGACGTCCTTGATCTTCTCGCCGACCTGCTTGGTGTTACCGGACGTCTGGTCGGCCTGACCCTCGGCCTCCATGCGGTCGTTGTCCGTGGCGTCGCCGACGCCCTCCTTGACCTTGCCCTTGGCGATCTCGCCCTCGTTCTTGGCCTTGTCCAACAGTCCCATCGGGTTTCCTTTCGACGACGTCTTGCGACGGCGTGGACCTCCGGGGAGAGCCGACGAGACGACGACGTCCCGGACCCACGTGCGGGAGAACCTACCCCGGGCCCCCCTCGACAAACCTGGGAGCCGCCAGCAGACGCCCTGCCCGCCTGACCCGTTTCAGGAACTGATCCGTTCGCACTATGAACAGACCCTGAACAATTCCGGGACAGAGCAGTGACATGAGTCACAGCCATGCGGACAGGTCCGTTCCCCTCAGGGCTTGCCAGGGGGGCGGCCAGGTGGTCGTATGGGACTACTGGTCCAGCAGTGGCGCCACGGGAGCTTGTGTTTCACACCCCCAGGAGCCACCGATGACCTCGATCGCCATGGGCATGCCCCCCGTCCGAGCGGCTCACCCCAGCCCCTCACCGCGACGTCGGCGCGCACCTCATCCCCTTGGGGCACCGATTCCCACCCTGGCGCCCCCGACGCCGATGGTCGGGGTCCCGGCGGCTCCCGCCGTCTCGGCCATCGACCTCGCCCGCGAGCGCACCGAGCGCCTGCTCAGCCACGTGAGCGACGGCTCCCCCCTCGGCAGCGCCGACACCGACACCGTGGTCCTGCTGAACCTCGGCCTGGCCGACGGCATCGCCAGCCGCTACCTGGGCCGGGGCATCGAGCGCGACGACCTGATCCAGGTCGCGCGGCTCGGGCTGGTCAAGGCGGTCCGGCGCTACCGGCCGGCCCTCGGGCAGTCGTTCGCCGGTTTCGCCGCACCGACCATCTCCGGAGAGATCAAGCGCCACTTCCGCGACACGGGCTGGATGGTCCGGCCGCCGCGGCGCCTTCAGGAGCTCGGAGCCCGGCTCCGGGACGCCGAGAAGGACCTCGAGCAGCAGCTGCACCGTCGGCCCACCCCGCTGGAGATCGCCACCGCGCTCGGCGTGGAGGAGACCCAGGTCCGGGCCGCGCGGGAGGCCTCGTCGAGCTTCCACGCCGTGTCCCTCGACACCCCGGTCACGACCGAGCACCGCCCCGACCTCGCCGTGGACTCCGCGGACGACCCGTTCACCGCCCTCGACGAGACCGAGTGGCTCAGCGCCGCCCTGCGTGACCTCGGCGAGCGCGAGCGCACCGTGCTGCGGCTGCGGTTCGTCGAGTCGCTTACCCAGTCGGAGATCGCCGAGCACATCGGCGTCAGCCAGATGCAGGTGTCGCGGATCCTGCGCTCCACCCTCGGCCGGCTGCGCACGCGGTTGGAGACGTCGATGGGCGACGCCGCCTGACCCCTCCAGACCACGCCGCGCCCGACGGGGCGACAACCAGAAGATCCGGGCCGCCGTGGGCGACCCGGATCTTCTGCGTGACGACCGACGCGAGTGAGCGCCGGCGGGGTGGCGTCTAGTACCAGTACTTCCGGCCACCGACCGCCCGACCCGTCGCCCCGAGCAGGACGAGGACGAGGCCGACGACCAGCAGGATGATGCCGATGGTGGTGAGGATGGAGATGTTGGCGAAGAGCCCGATCAGGAGAAGGATGACTCCCAGGACGATCATGTGTGTCTCGCGTTCTCGAAGGTCGAGCTGAAGCCTGAGAGACCTCAGCGGTGCGTCACGCCCCCGACGCGACGAGCCGTGCCGACCCTATCGAACCGGAGAGGGCGAAGACCACGATCGACGGTCTGCGACAATGACGGCGACGTCCCCCCGAGCCGAGTCCCGCCATCGGCGGACCTCCTGACGAGAGAGTGAGCCCATGGACACCTCCCCCGCCGACTCTCCCGAAACAGCCCTGGAGGAGGCGGCGACGGTATCCGACCTCGAGCCGCCGTCACCCACCGCCGAGGCCTTCTACTCACTGGCCCGCGTCGTCTACGCCTCGGAGACGGCCGAGGAGATCTACGCGTCGATCATCCGGTTGGCCGTCGAGGTCGTGGACGGCTGCCACCACGCCAGCATCATGGTCCGCAAGCGCAACGGCGGGTTCGAGACGGTGGCCTCCACCGACGAGGTCGCCCGCGTCATCGACAAGCTCGAGCAGCTGCATCGCCAGGGTCCATGCCTCGACGCCATCCTCGAGGATGCCCCGCAGTTCGAGGACGACCTCAGCGAACCGCACGCCCACTGGCCGGACTTCGCTCGCGAGGTGGTGCGGCACACTCCGGTGCGTTCGGCCGCGGGCTTCCGCATCATCGCCGGCGAGCAGAAGGTCGGGGCGCTCAACCTCTTCTCCGACGAGGTGGGCGGCATCGTCGGCCGGTCCGCCGACCAGGCGATCATCCTGGCCTCCTTCGCGTCGGTGGCGGTCAGCCAGCTCTACCACCGCGAGGAAGCCCGCACCCTGGCGCAAGGCCTGGAGAGCAACCGGGAGATCGGCAAGGCGATCGGCCTGCTCATGGCCTTTCACAAGGTGTCCGACACGGTCGCCTTCGGCATGCTGCGCAAGGCGTCGCAGGACATGAACATCAAGCTGGCCGAGGTCGCCCGCGAGGTCGTGCAGCACCACAACTCCGGCCATCCGGCGATCAAGGGCTGACGTCAGCCGTCCCTGAGGCCGACCGCGTCGTGGTCCCAGAAAGCGCGGTGGTAGACGAGCGTCCCCGACCACGAGCCGTCGTCCGCGCGCAGTGGCAGCACCTGGAACGCCGCTTCGGGGATGCGCAGCGACGGCCGACGGAACCCCATCGAGGAGCCGGCCACGAAGCCGAACCGCGCGTAGTACTGCGGCGATCCCTCGAGGAAGACCAGCGGCTCCGGCCGCCCGCCCAGCTGCCGGAGCGCATACCGCACGAGGGCGGTGCCGATCCCGCGGCCCTGGTGCTCGGGAGCCACGGACAGCGGGCTCAGCACGAGGACGTCGACGAGCACGGCAGGTGCGTCGAGCCGGCTCCGTGTGAACGCGACGTGCGCCACGACCCCGCCGTCCACCGTGGCGACGAAGGAGAGCCCGAGCCAGGCGTCCGAGGCGCGCAGGTCGGCCACGAGCACGTCGACCCCGGCGTGGTCCTCGAAGGCCCGCCGCACGACGTCGCCGACGGCCTCCTCGTCGTCGGGACCCTCGGCACGGCAGGCGATCTCACCCATGGTGTCCACCGTAGGCGGGCCGGCGCTCCGTCCTAGGCTGCGGCGTATGCCTGAGCCCACCCCTCTGAAGCGCGTCGCCCTGCTCACCGCCGGCGGGTACGCCCCCTGCCTGTCCTCCGCGGTCGGGGCCCTCATCGAGCGCTACACCGCCGAGCTGCCCGACGTCGAGATCATCGCCTACCGCCACGGCTACCACGGCGTGCTCACCGGCACCTCCGTCGTCGTCGACGCGGCCGCCCGGGCCTTCGCCCCGGTGCTGCAGGAGTACGGCGGCAGCCCCATCGGCAACAGCCGGGTCAAGCTGACCAACACCGCCGACCTCGTCAAGCGCGGCCTCATCCAGGAGGGCCAGGACCCCCTCGAGGTGGCCGCCGAACGGCTGCGGGCCGACGGCATCGACGTCCTCCACACCATCGGCGGCGACGACACCAACACCACCGCCGCCGACCTCGCCCGGTTCCTGCACGAGCGCGACTACGACCTCACCGTCGTCGGCCTGCCCAAGACCATCGACAACGACGTCATCCCCGTCAAGCAGTCGCTCGGCGCGTGGACCGCGGCCGAGCAGGCCTCCCGCTTCGCCCAGAACGTGCTCGCCGAGCACGGCGCCAACCCGCGGATGCTCATCATCCACGAGGTCATGGGCCGCGGCTGCGGCTGGCTGACCGGCGCCGCGGCGGCGCACTACCAGGAGTGGCACGCCGGCCGGCAGTGGGTGCCCTCGATCGGCCTCACCCCCGAGCGGTGGGACATCCACGCCGTCTACGTGCCCGAGGTCGCCATCGACATGGACGCCGAGGCCACCCGGCTGCGCGCCGTGATGGACGACATCGGCTGCGTCAACATCTTCCTGTCCGAGGGCGCCGGGGTCCCCGAGATCGTCGCCGCCCTCGAGGCCGCCGGCGAGGACGTCCCGCGCGACCCGTTCGGCCACGTCAAGCTCGACCAGGTCAACCCCGGGGCGTGGTTCGCCCAGCAGTTCGCCGAGCGCATCGGCGCGGAGAAGACGATGGTGCAGAAGAGCGGGTACTTCTCCCGGTCGGCCCCGGCCAACGAGGCCGACCGCACCCTCATCCGCGCCATGGTCGACGTCGCCGTCGACGCCGCGCGGTCCGGCGTCTCCGGCGTCGTCGGTCAGGACGAGGAGCGCGGCGACGAGCTGCGCACCATCGAGTTCGACCGGATCGCCGGCGGCAAGGCGTTCGACACCGGCGTCGACTGGTTCCAGAGCGTCCTGCGCCGCACCGGTCAGGCCTGAGCGGGCGGGTGCTCGGGGGCGCCCACCACCCACTCCCGCCGGGCCACGGCGTCCCAGCGGCGCACGACCGGGGCCGACACCGGCCGGCCGATCTCGGTCCGCGTCTGGTCGGCGAGGAGCTCGAGCACCGCGGGCCGGTCGGCCTCGGTCACCCGGCGGGCCAGGGTGATGTGCGCCGTCCACCTGTGCGGCGCCGTGAGGCTGTCCTCCGGCACGGCGCACACCGTGGCGACCCGCGCCTGCAGCTCGGACATCGCGGTCGACGGCAGGACCCGCCAGACCACGGTCCACGGCCCGGCGCCGAAGAGCACGACCTCTCCCCAGCAGCCCTCGACCGGGAGCCGGCCGGCGACGACGCCCCCCAGCGCCGCGTCGGCCCCGGCGGGCAGGTCGGGCACCGCGACGAGGGTGATGTGCGGTCTGTTGGTCGGGGAGGGATGGCGGGCCTGCGACGGGAGCCCGGCCTCGACGAGCCGGTGCCACAGGCCGACGACGAGGGCGTCGCCCGCCGCGTCGAGCTGCAGCTCGACCGACTGCACGCCGCGCCGGAACGGCCGCGGACCGGCTGCCTCCCCCATCGGGCCAGGGTAGGCATACCGGCCGGTGGTGGTGGCAGCGGTCAGTAGCCGGTGGTCGTGCTGCCCGTCTCCTTGACCGGCGTCCCCGTCTTGTCCACGACGTACCAGACCTGCCCCACGCCCTGGCCCGTCGTGTCGCCGGCCTTGGCGTCCTTGGCGTAGGTGTAGAGCGGCCAACCGTTGAGCGTCACCTGCTTCTTGCCGTCCGGGGTGTCGATCGTGCCGAGGGTTCCGGTCACGCCGGTGGCGGTCGGGGCGCCGGTCGCCAGCACGGGCGGCCACGCGGTGACGCAGCCCCCGGTGCAGGCGCTCTTGCCCGAGCCGGCGGTGTCCTTGCCGAACATGTAGAGCGTGCGGCCGCTGGCGTCGACGACGACCTGGCCGAGGCTCGTGGAGGCGAGGGCGAGGGTGCTGGAGGCCGCGGTCGAGGCAGCGGCCGTGCTGGAGCCGGCGGCCGGCGCGGCCGGGGTCGACGCGTCCGTCGTGGACCCGCACGCGGTGACGCCGAGGGCGATCACCCCGACGAGGGCGAGGTGGGAGATGGCTCGAGACCGTGACATGGGGGCTCCTTCGACGACGCTGCTGGCGTCCGGGTAGACGCGGTGCCCGGCGGCGCGGTTCAGTGAACCGAGCGGCCCCGCACGACGTCTCCCCCGGCGGATGTCGTGCTTCGGCGCGGCGTTCGAGGCAGACTGACGGGACGCGTGGAAGGGGGAGGTATGCCGCTCGACGAGGCGGTGGTCGCCGACATCTACCGCGAGCACGCTCCCCTGCTGCGCCGGTTCGTGGGCCGCAGCATCGTCGACCCCACCCGGGCCGAGGACGTCGTGCAGGAGGTCATCCTGCGCGTCTGGAGGCAGGCGCCGGAGGTGACGAGCATGCGGGCCTACCTGCTCCAGACCGCCCGCAACCTCCTCGTCGACATGCACCGCGCCGCCGGGCGCCGCGTCGTCGAGGTCTCCGCCGACCGCGACGACGACTCCCGGGCCCGCCTCGACCCCCGCGTGCCGAACCCCGAGGTCGAGATCGACCATGCGCTCGACCAGATCCTCGTCGAGGACGCCCTGGCCCGGCTGCAGCCCGACCACCGCGCCGTCGTCGTCGCCCTCTACTACCAGCGCCTCGGCGTCGCGGAGGCGGCGGTGCGCCTCGGCATACCTGTGGGCACCGTGAAGTCACGCGCGTTCTACGCCGTGCGCTCGCTGCGCGTGATCCTCGACGAGATGGGAGTGACGCAGTGACCACGCGACCCGGCGCCGGCCGTGAGACCGAGCGGGAGCACGAGCAGGTCCACCTGCTGCTCGGGGCGTTCGTCCTGGGCGGGCTCGACGCCGACGACCACCAGGCCTTCACCCGGCACCTTCGGCACTGCGCCACCTGCCAGCGCGAGAGCGCCCAGCTCTCCGGGCTGCCGGCCCTGCTCGACATCGTCGAGCCCGAGCGCGTCGACGCGGGGCTCACCCCGGCCGGTATGCCGGACACGGCCCGGGCGCAGCCCCCGGTCCTCGTCCCCACCCGTCTCCTCGACCGGGTGCGGGCCGACCGCCGCCGGCGTCGGTGGCGGCTCGCCGCTGCCGCCGCCGTGCTCGCCGTGCTCGCGGGCGGCCTCGGCGCGGGGGTGGGTCCGCTGCTCAGCCGTGTCAACGCTCCCCCGACGCGCCCCCTCGTGGCGTCGGCGGCCGCGGCGGTGCCGGACGGCAGCCCGGCTCCCGCCGTCGAGGTCGACCTGGTCACGCGCACCTGGGGCACCCAGCTCGACCTGCGCGGCACGAGCCTGCCCGCCGGCCAGGTCCTCTACCTGTCCGTCACCGACAAGCAGGGACACGCCTACGACGTGGCCAGCTGGACCGGCACCCCGACGGGCCGGGCCACCCTGACGGCGGCGTGCTGGATGAAGTCAGCCGACATCGCCCAGGTGCAGGTGCACACCCGCAGCGGTACCGCGATCGCCACCGCGACGACCTGACGCTCGGCGGGCCCAAGCGCTCCGCCTAGGCTCGCCAGGTGCGCATCGTCTCCCTCCTGCCGTCCACCACCGAGATCCTCTTCGCCGTGGGCGCGGGCGACGACGTCGTCGGGGTGACCTTCGAGTGCGACTTCCCGGCCGAGGCCCGCACCCGGCGCATCGTCTCCACCTCGGCGCTGCCCGAGGGGCTGGACGCCGCCGATATCGACCGGGTCGTGACGCAGCGGATGCGGGCCGGCGAGGACCTGTACCACCTCGACGAGGGCGCCCTCTCCGACCTGGACGCCGACCTCGTCGTCACCCAGGACCTCTGTGCCGTCTGCGCCGTCGACGTGTCGGTCGTCGACGACGCCCTGCGCCACCTCGGCTGCCGAGCCGACGTGCTGACCATCGACCCGCACACGCTCGACGCGGTGCTCGAGTCCGTCGTCACCCTGGGCCGCTCGAGCGGGCGCGCCGAGGCCGCCGAGCACCTCGTCCACGGTCTGCGCGAGCGCCTCGCCGCCGTGGGCGCCGTCGTGGCGGGCCGCCCCCGCCCCCGGGCGCTCGTCCTCGAGTGGACCGATCCGCCGTTCGCGCCGGGGCACTGGGTGCCGGAGATGGTCACGCGGGCGGGCGGGGCCAACGTCATCGGTACGCCGGGGGCGAAGTCCTTCCGCACGACCTGGCCCGAGGCGCTCACCGGGGAGCCCGAGGTGGTCGTCGTCGCACCCTGCGGCTTCCACCTCGACGGGGCCTGCGCCGAGGCCGAGCGGCTCATCGCGGAGGGCGTTCTGCCGGAGGGCGTTCCGGTGTGGGCGGTCGACGCCAACGCGTCGTTCGCGCGGCCCGGCCCGCGGCTCGTCGACGGCGTCGAAGCCCTCGCGTCGATCTTCCACCCCGACCTCGCCGGACCGCCCGACCCCTCGATGGCCCGCCGCATCGCCTGACCCACGAGATCCCCGCCCGACCCACGGCATACCGGGGGTGGAGCGGGGATCTCGTGGGTGGGGCGGGATCCGGTGGGGTCAGTCGCTGAGGAAGCCGAGCAGGTCGGCCCGGGTGAGGACGCCGACGGGCTTGCCGCCGTCGACGACGAGGATCGCGTCGCCCGTCTCGAGCTCGTGCCGCGCGACGCTGACCTTCTCGCCCGACCCCACGAGCGGCAGCCCCGGCTCCATGTGGCTGCCCACGGAGTCGGCGAGGTGGGCCTTGCCGGTGAACAGCAGCTCGAGGAGGGCCCGCTCGCTCACCGCGCCGGCGACCTCACCGGACATGACCGGAGGCTCGGCGTTGACGACGGGCATCTGCGAGACGCCGTACTCGCGCAGGATGCCGATGGCCGTGCGGATCGTCTCGCCGGGATGGGTGTGGACGAGGGCCGGCAGCTCGCCCTTCTTGCTGCGCAGCACGTCGCCGACCGTCGTCTCGCCGTCGGCGTTGAGGAACCCGTAGGACGCCATCCAGTCGTCGTTGAAGATCTTCGACATGTAGCCGCGGCCGGAGTCGGGCAGCAGGACGACGACGACGGCGTCGGCGGGCAGGTCGCGAGCCGCGCGCAGGGCCGCGACGACGGCCATCCCGCAGGAGCCGCCGACGAGCAGCCCCTCCTCCTTGGCCAGCCGGCGGGTCATGGCGAACGAGTCGGCGTCGGAGACGGCGATGACCTCGTCGACCACGGACGGGTCGTAGGCGGCGGGCCAGAAGTCCTCGCCCACCCCCTCGACGAGGTAGGGCCGGCCGGTGCCGCCCGAGTAGACCGAGCCCTCGGGGTCGGCGCCGATGATGCGGACCGCCCCGTCGGAGACCTCCTTGAGGTAGCGCCCGCAGCCGCTGATCGTGCCTCCGGTGCCGACTCCCGTGACGAAGTGGGTCACCCGGTGGTCGGTGTCGGCCCAGATCTCCGGGCCGGTCGTCTCGTAGTGGCTCAGCGGACCCATGGGGTTGGCGTACTGGTTGGGCTTCCACGCGCCGTCGATCTCGCGCACCAGCCGGTCGGAGACCGAGTAGTAGGAGTCGGGGTGGTCCGGCGCGACGGCGGTGGGGCAGACCACGACCCGCGCGCCGTACGCCTTGAGCACGTCCATCTTGTCCTGGCTGACCTTGTCGGGGCAGACGAAGACGCAGGCGTAGCCGCGCCGCTGGGCGACGAGGGCCAGCCCCACACCGGTGTTGCCCGACGTCGGCTCGACGATGGTGCCGCCGGGCTTGAGCTCGCCGGACGCCTCGGCCGCGTCGACCATCCGCAGCGCGATCCGGTCCTTCACGGACCCGCCCGGGTTGAGGTACTCGATCTTGGCCAGCACGGTGCAGGCGATCCCCTCCGTCACCGTGGACAGCTTGACGAGGGGCGTGTTCCCGACCAGGTCGGCGATGTGCTCGGCGTACTTCACGGGGTCCATCCTGCCTCCTCCCGACATGACGATGGTCCGGTCCGCACCCTCGCGGTTCCCGCAACACCCCGACGACGTAGCGTGGAGGCTGACGCCGTTGGGGAGCGGCGCACTGGTCGAGCAGGGTGTGGGAGGGGCGATGGGACGGGCGCGGCGAGCGCGGCGGATCGCGCAGGCGGCTGCCTACGGCGGCGGCTTCGGCGTCGCCGGCATCGGGGCGCTCGGCGTCCTCGGCTACGGCCTGATCAAGGCCGAGGCGGTGCTCGCCCGGCGGGCGGTCGGCGAGGTGAACGAGACCGCGCCGGCCGCACGACGGCGTCTACGGCGCGGGGCCCGGCCGGCCGCTCGAGCTCGTCGTCCTGGGCGACAGCAGCGCCGCCGGCCTCGGCACCGAGGACGGCGGGCAGACCATCGGCGCCATCCTGGCCGTGGGCGTCTCGGCCTTCGCGGGCCGACGGGTACGCCTCACCAACGGTGCCGTCGTCGGAGCCGTCTCCGCCGACCTCGGGCGGCAGGTGGCCAACGTCCTCGACGGCGTCGGACGGCCCGACGCGGCCGTCCTGCTCATCGGCGCCAACGACGTCACGCACCGGATCGACAAGTCGATCGCCGTGCGCCACCTCGAGGCCGCCGTCACCCGGCTGCGCGACGCCGGCGCCGTCGTGGTCGTCGGCACCTGCCCCGACCTCGGGGCCGTCCAGCCCATCGCCCAGCCCCTGCGCGCCCTCGCCCGCCGGTGGAGCCGCGACCTCGCCGCCGCCCAGACCGTGACCGTCGTCGAGGCCGGCGGCCACACCGTGTCGCTGGGCGACCTGCTGGGTCCCGAGTTCTCGCAGCGCCCCACCGAGATGTTCAGCTCCGACCGGTTCCACCCCTCACCCGCGGGGTATGCCCGGGCCGCCGCGGCGCTGCTGCCCACCCTCTGCTCGGCGCTCGGCCTGTTCGACGAGGACATCGTGCTCGGCCTCGACCGCGGCCGGGGCGAGCGGGTCGCTCCCGTCTCCCGCGCGGCGACCCGGGCGGTCCGCGACCCCGGCACCGAGGTCGCCCCCACCCGGGTCGGCGGGCAGTCCCGGGGGCGGCTCGGCCGGTGGGCCGTCGTCGTCCACCGCGTCCGCCGCCCGTTCCCCGCCTCCACTCCTGACTCCACTCCCGAGGCCGGGTCCACGCAGCACCGCCACCGAGGCCGGCCGGGAGACGTAGGGCACATCCGGCCCCGCGGACGCGCGAGGCGCCCACGGCATACCATCGTGGGCCACCAGGTGAGCGAGCGCTCACCGCGCGTCAAGGAGGACCGCCGTGACCGACGCCGTCATCGTCTCGACCGCCCGCAGCCCCATCGGCCGCGCCTTCAAGGGGTCGCTGAAGGACATCCGCCCGGACGACCTGTCGGTGCAGGTGCTGCGCGCCGCGCTCGCGAAGGTGCCCGGCCTCACCGCCGCCGACCTCGACGACCTCTACTGGGGCTGCGCCGAGCCGTCCGGCCGGCACGGCGCCAACCTCGCCCGCGTCGTCGCCGTGCTCGCGGGCTACGACACCCTGCCGGGGGCGACGGTCAACCGGTTCTGCGCGTCGAGCGTGCAGACCACCCGCATGGCGTACCACGCGATCAAGGCCGGCGAGGGCGACGCCTTCGTCTCGGGCGGCGTCGAGTGCGTCTCGCAGTACACGAACTTCGCCGGCGCAGGCGCCGCGGACTCCGACGCCACGAACCCCGTCTTCGCCGACGCCATGGCGCGCACCGCGGCCACCGCGAAGAGCAACGAGACGTGGCACGACCCGCGCGCCGACGGGCTGCTGCCCGACATCTACATCGCCATGGGCCAGACCGCCGAGAACGTCGCCACGTCGCTCGGCATCTCCCGCGCCCGCCAGGACGAATGGGGCGTCACCAGCCAGAACCGCGCCGAGAAGGCCATCGCCAACGGGTTCTTCGAGCGCGAGATCGCCCCGATCACCCTCGCCGACGGCACCGTGGTGACCAAGGACGACGGCCCCCGCGCCGGCGTCACCCTCGAGGGCATCTCGGCGCTCAACCCCGTCTTCCGCGAGAACGGCACGGTGACGGCGGGCAACTGCTGCCCCCTCAACGACGGGGCCGCCGCGGTCATCGTCATGAGCGACACCAAGGCCGCTCAGCTCGGGCTGACCCCGCTCGCCCGGGTCGTCGCCACGGGTGTCTCCGCGCTCTCGCCCGAGATCATGGGCCTCGGCCCGGTCGAGGCGTCGAAGCAGGCGCTGGCCCGCGCCGGCATGGGCATCGGCGACATGGACCTCTACGAGATCAACGAGGCCTTCGCCGCTCAGGTGCTCCCCAGCGCCGACGCCCTGGGCATGGACCCCGAGCGGCTCAACGTCAACGGCGGCGCGATCGCCCTCGGCCACCCCTTCGGCTCGACCGGCGCGCGGATCACGACCACGCTGCTCCACGGCCTCCAGGAGCGCGACGGCACCTTCGGACTCGAGACGATGTGCGTCGGCGGTGGCCAGGGCATGGCCATCATCTACGAGCGACTCTCCTGACCTCCTGGTCAGAGCTCTCGGCGCAGGCGGGTCAGCCGCTCGGCGACGGTATACGTCGTGCGCGCGTCGCCGAGCGCTGTGACGTCGTGCACCATCACCTGAAGCTGGTCCATCACGACCGCGGGCCCGAGGTCGGGCACTGCGCATAGCGCGCGGCTCTCGGCGTCGGCGACCGTGTCCGCGAGGGACTGCACCAGTTCGCGCACGGCCGGCAGACGCGACAGCGCGCGGTCGAGGGGCAGCTGGTGCCACCGCTCGACCACGCGCCGGAGCTCGGTCCCCACCGGGCTCGAGCCCGGGGTCACGTCTGCGATGTCAGTCGCGGGCGCGGGCCAGGAGACGCAGGATCTCCAGGTAGAGCCAGACCAGCGACACGATGAGGCCGTGGGCGAGCAGCCAGGAGTACTTCTCCGGCAGCTGCGCGCGGACCGCCTGGTCGATGTTGTCGAAGTCCAGCGCCAGGGAGTACGACGCGAGGCCGACGCCGAGCACCGAGATCGCCAGCCCGAGCATGCCGCTGCCGCCGAAGCCCCAGCCCGAGGTCCACCCGAACATCAGGGCCACGACGTTGACCACGCTGAACAGCAGGTAGCCGAGGATGGCCATCCCGAAGATCTTGCGGCTGCGGCTCGTGACCTTGATGATCCCGAACTTGTAGCCCGCGAGCATGCCCGTGAACGTGCAGAGGGTCGCGATGACGGCGGTGGCCACGATGCCGTGGTAGCGCTGCTCCATGACCTGGCTGAACGCACCGAGGAAGGCGCCCTCCAGCGCGGCGTAGAGGACGATGAGCGGCACGCTGACCGTCTTCTTGAACGCGATGACCAGCCCGACGACGAGACCGAGGATCATCCCGCCGAGCCACACGGGCAGCAGCAGGCCAGGGCTCTCGCGGGTGAGGACCCACGACCCGGCGGCCAGGACGAGCACGATGGCGAACAGGCCGAGCGTCTTCATGACGACGTCGTCGAGGGTCAGGCGACCCGTCTGCACGGGGCCGGCCGGCGGCTGCTGGTAGAGGTGCTCGAGCTGGTCCTGCGTCATGCTCTGGGTCGCGCGGTCCTGCACGGCACCCTGGCCCTGCGGGAAGCCGCCGCCCTGGGCGCCGCGCTGCTGAGGCCCGAAACCGGCATACCCCTCGCGGATCTGCTTGTTGACCTGCGCGAACACCGGGTTGTTTCCGGCCATGAGTCCTCCAAGAGACGCTCCGGCGCCCCCGTCCGGACGCCTCTACACAGGATAGGGCGAGTGAGTCGGCGCAATAGTTCCCGTAGGCCGTGGTGCCGCCGCTTTAGGGTGGAACCGTGACCTCGGCCGAGTCGTTCATGGAGGTCCCGACCCTGCGGGGTGAGCACGTCGTCCTCGAGCCGCTGGCCCCGGGCCACGCCGCCGCCCTGGCCGACGCGGTGGCCGAAGGGGACCTGTGGCGCCTCTGGGTGACCCGCATCCCCGCCCCCGACGAGATGGCCGCAGAGATCGACCGGCGGCTCGCGCAGAACGCCGCCGGGACGATGGTCCCCTGGGCCGTGGTCGACGCGCAGACCGGCCTCGCGGTGGGGATGACGACGTACATGAACGTGCGGGCCGACCACCGACGGCTCGAGATCGGGTCGACGTGGCTCGCCGTCAGCGCGCAGCGCACGAGCATCAACCCCGAGGCCAAGCTCCTCATGCTGACCCGGGCCTTCGAGGACCTCGACTGTGTCGCGGTGGAGTTCCGTACCCACTGGCACAACCGCCGGTCTCGGCGGGCGATCGAGGCCCTCGGCGCCAAGCAGGACGGTGTGCTGCGCAACCAGGACCTGTGGCGTGACGGCACCCGGCGCGACGTCGTCGTCTACTCGGTCATCGACGCCGAGTGGCCGTCGGTGCGCCTCGGCCTGCGCGAGCGCCTCGCCCGGGCGTCGTCGGCGTCGTCGGCCCCGTCGGAGCCGTGAGCCCCGTCGAGGCGAGCGGCGAGCACCCGGCAGCGTAGGAGGTGCCGGCTCGCCTCGCCCTCGGTGGCGATCGCCGTGGCGACGGCGAGGTGGGCGCGGGCCCGCTCGTGGTCGCCGGCGAGGATCGCGAGGCGGGTCAGGGCCAGGGCGATGGGTCCGAGGTTGCCGACCTGGCCCAGGTTGGCCACGAGGCCACCGAGCGGCTCGAGCCGGCGCAGGAGCGGTTCGGCGAGGTCGGCCATCCCGAGGTCGCAGGCGACGTGGGCGATGAGGGTCAGCCGGCCGTGGGTGGTCCAGATCGGCGGCTCCTCCCGCTCGGCCTCCGCGCGCAGGGCGTCGCGGGCCCCCGGCTCGTCGCGGGCGGCGGCGATGAGGACGGTGATCCACCGGAGCGCCGGCTGGTGGACCTCCAGGTCGACGTCGGCGATGACGCCCCGGTCCCAGGCGAGCGCGAGGACGGAGAGCTCCCGCACCCCGCTCTGGTAGAGCTCGGTCTCCCGGTGCAGGGCGAACCCGCGGCGCAGCTCGACCTCCGCCTGGTCGAGGTCGCCCCCCCGCCACTGCGTCAGCTCCGCCGAGATCCACCGCAGCTGGGCCCGGCTCACCGGCAGCCGCAGCAGCTCGCTGCCGACGATGCCCGACCGGACCCGCTCGCTCGCCTCCCTGATGCGGCCGAGCGACATCAGGGCCAGGGTGCCGAGGTTGTCGCAGAGCACGGCGTCGAGGCGGTGGAGGGTATGCGGTAGCGCGGCGAGGCGTTCGAGCAGGACGACGGACTCCTGGGCGCGTTCGGCGATGCCGGAGAACGCGAGCGCGCGGCCGAGGAGCGCGTCGGCGAGGACGTCCGGGTCCCCCAACGCCTCCGCCTCCGCGAGGGCGGTCGCGCTCAGCCGGTCGGGCACGCGGCCGTCGGGGTCGTAGACGCTGCCCGTGGCCAAGGTCGCCAGCACCCGCACGTGCGAGGCGGGGTCGTCGCGGACGAGGCGCTCGAGGGCGAAGAGCCGGCGTCTCAGAGCCTCGCCGACCGGGTCCTCCCCCGGGTAGACCGCCCACGGCCAGGCCCCCGCCGAGCGCAGCAGCGACCCCGCGATCGGGCCGGTGGCGGCCAGCCGACCGGCGCGCATCGCGGCCTCGAGGGCCGCGTCGACGACGGTGACCGCCGTCTCGCCCCGGCCGGCCCGGGCCAGGGCGAAGACCTGGGCGGCCACGAGCTCGTCCCGGCCACCCTGCTGGTCGTCGGGGAGCAGGTCCACCGCGGCGATGGCGCTGCCCCACCAGCTCGCGGCGTCGTCGGACTGCCAGCGGCTCTCGGCGTCGAGCGCGGCGGCCCGGCAGGCGGCCACGGTCTCGGCCGGGTCCCCGAGGGGCAGCGCCGCGACGAGGTGCGCGGCCCGGCGGACCAGGGCGTCGGAACCCGGGCGCCCCGCGAGCTCCGCCGCCACCCGCAGGTGCAGACGCTGGCGCCGCAGGCCCGCCAGCCCGTCGGCGACGTGCTCGCGCATGAGGGCGTGCACGAACTCGTAGCCGCCGGAGGCGCCCGCGACGATGATGTGCTCGTCGGCCGCGTCGTCGAGGAGGTCGGCCAGGTCGTCGCGGGACATCCGGGTGACCCGCTCGAGCAGGTCGACGTCGAGGGCGTGTCCGATGACGGCGGCCGTTCTCAGCACCTGCAGCACCTCGGGATCCACGCCGTCAAGCCGCTGCTCGAGCACCGAGCGGATCGCCCCCGGCACACCCCCGCCATGGCGCACCTCGGGGGGCAGCCGGGCGTACTCCGTGACGAAGAAGGGGTTCCCGCCCGTGCGCTCGGCGAGCGTCGCCGCCTCCGCCGCGTCGACGGCCCCGTCGCTCACCTGGTGCGCGAGCGCCGCGACCTCGGCCCGGGCGAGCGGGGGCACGCCGACGTGGGCGCCCCCGGTGGCCCGGGCGGCCGCCACGAGCAACCGGGCCACGGCGGGAGCACCGGTCACCGGCCGGGTGGTGAGCAGGACGACGAGACCGGGCACGGGTCGGGACTCGGCCAGCAGCGTGAGGAAGCCGAGGGAGGTGGCGTCGGCCCAGTGCACGTCGTCGAGGAACAGCAGGAGTGGCCGCCGGTCCGCGGCCCGGAGCAGGAGGTCCCGGACCCGCTCGTACGTGGCGTACCGGGCGGCGTCGATGTCGGTGCCACTCGGTGGCACGAGCACCGCGTCGGGGTCCATACCGAGGTCACGCAGCACCTGCCGCATCGGCCACCACGCAGGGATGCTCTCGTCGTCGGGGCAGCCGCTCCGGACGACCTCGCCACCCCGGGCGGCCCACCGGTCGACGCACTCCTGCGCGAGCCGGGACTTGCCCATCCCGGCGGCCCCCTCGAGCACGACCCACCCGGTCGCCCCCGGCACGAGCACCGCGTCGAGGGCGGCGAGCTCGCGGTCGCGGCCGACGAGCCGGCGTCGGGGACCGGGCTCGGGGCCGCCTGCTCCTCCTGGATCCGCAGGGCCCGCGGGCCCGGAGGGAGCCGGGCGGTCGGGTTCGACGACCCCCGGCACGTCGCTCGCCGACGCCGCGGGCCAGAGGTCGAGCTCGGCCTCCTGGCGCAGCATCGCCCCTTCGAGGTCCCGCAGGGCCGGGCCGGGGTCGAGTCCGAGGTCGTCGTCCAGCCGTCGGGCGTGGGTCCGCAGTGCCGAGAGGGCCTCGGGAGCGCGCCCGGCCCGATAGAGGGCGAGCGCATGGAGCCAGCACGCCCGCTCGTCCAACGGCCGGTCACCGACGAGCCGGGTGGAGAGGACGACCGCCTCGGCCGGCCGGCCCAGGCCGAGGAGGGCGGTGACGAGGGTCTGGTGGCACGCCGTCCCGCTGCTCCTCCACCCCGATGGCGGCGACGCGCACCCACTCCTCGTCGACGAGGTCGGCCAGCAGCGGGCCGCGCCAGAGCCGCAGGGCCTCGTCGGCGGTGCGGGCCGCCGTCTCCCAGTCCCGGGCGGCGACCGCGGCCTGGGCCGCCTCGGCCAGCGCCCCGAACCGGCCGAGGTCCGTGGCCTCGGGCGGCACGTCGCACCGGTAGCCGGGGCGCTGCCGGGCCAGGGGCGACGTGGCGCGCTCGTCGTCCCGCAGGAGCCGGCGCAGGTTGGAGACGTAGGCCTGGAGGCTGCTCAGCACGCTGGGCGGCACGTCGTCACCCCAGACCGTGTCGACGATCCGGTCGGTCGACACGACCCGCCCCGCCTCGAGCAGGAGCACCGCGAGCACGGCGCGCTGTTTGGGCGGCCCGAGGGGCACGGGCTCCCCGTCCCGGCTCACCGCGAGCGGCCCCAACAGCGCGAAGTCGAGCACCGGCTCATCCTGCAACAACCGAGGGACGAACAGGGCCGGCTCGGGCCGGCCGGATCACCCCTTCCGGAACGGCGCCGCGGCGACGAGCACCTCGTGCGGGTCGTACGTCGCCGAGAGCGAGCCCAGCCGCGCGAAGGTGGCGCCGTCGTACTTGCGCGCCATCTCGGCCGGGTCGGCGGTGGGCGCGAAGTTCGGCAGACCTCCGTCGATGCTCCAGGGCAGCATCGCCGTGAGCACCGCCTGGCTGTGCGCAACCGTGACGTCGATCACCGGCGGGACGGCGATCCCGATGGTCAGCAGGGTGAACGCCGCCGTGCGGTGACACAGCGCGGCGGCGTGCTCCGGCTCGGCCGCGAGTGCCTCGCCGAGCAGGCGCAGCTCGACGACGAGCTGCGGGCAGGCGGCGTCCGGGCCGACGAGCGACAGCAGGGTCTCGACGGCCTCCTTGGGGAGGGCGTGCAGCAGGCCCGCCCCTCGTAGCTCGGCATCGGGTCGGCGGGGTCGGCGTGGATCATGCCGATCGCCGCGTAGGGCATGACCCCGAGACCCCGAAGACCACCGGCGCCACGTCGGCCATCGGCGCCACCGCGGCCTCGCCCTCGGCGGCGTCACCGACCCACGCGTACCGGACGGCCACGGTCGTGCGCCCGGCCAGGGGCGGCGGCACGGACGGCAGGTCCGGCAGGCGCAGGACGGCGAGCGACGTGTTGCCCGCGGCGGGCAGGCTCGGTGCCCACTGCGCCCAGGCCCGCAGCACGGCGGGCGCGTCGGCCCCGTCGAAGTAGAGGCAGCCGGCGTACATCTCGGCCAGGGGCACGAGGTCCATCTCGAGCGCGGTGACGACGCCGAGTGCCCCCTTGCCGCCGCGCAGACCCCAGTAGAGGGCGACGTTCTCGGTGGGCGTGGCCCGTCGCTGCTCGCCGTCGCCGGTGACGACGTCGAAGGCCGTCACCCGGTCGCAGGCCCAGCCGAACGTGCGGCTCAGCGGCCCGTGGCCCCCGCCGCTCACGTAGCCGACGACGCCGACGTTCGGCGCCGAGCCGGCGAGACCGGCCAGGCCGTGCGGCGCCGCGGCCGCGATGACGGCCGACCACTGCACGCCGGCACCGACCCGCACGCTGCGTGCCTGCGCGTCGACGGTCACCTCGTCGAGGCGGTGGGTGAGGACGAGCAGCGACGGGCGGTCGGTGGCGTAGGCCCCGTGACCCGTGGCCTGTACCGCGACCTCGAGGCCGGTCTCCGCGGCGAACCGGACGACGGTGGCGACATCCGCGGCGTCGGCGACCTCGACGGCGGCCAGGTGGCTGCTGCGCACCGCGACGTTCCACGGGGTGGCGGCGGCAGCGTACGCGTCGGTGCCGGCGAGCAGGACGCGCCCGGTCAGGCGGTCGGCCAGCCGGTCGAGGTCGGCGGTGAGTGTGGTCGTGCTGGTGGCGGTCGTGCTGGTCATGGATCTCTGGCTCCTGGTCCGGTGTCGGCGGGAACGACGCGACGGTGATGTCGTCCGTTGCCCAGACTCTGGCCCAGGGCGCTTGGCGCCGGCTTGTCGTCGCGGGCCGGCCCGATGACCATCGGAGTCCGGCGCTCCAAGCGAACGCCAAGCCGGAACCAGTGCCCCCGACGAGGTTCGAACTCGCACTGAAGCGATTTTAAGTCGCCTGCCTCTGCCGGTTGGGCCACGGGGGCGGCACCACTGTATGCGCGAACGCCCGGTGTCAGAGGTAGGTCTGCCGGGGGTGTACGGCCTGCGGCCCGGCGACCCGGTCGAGGAAGATCAGGCCCGCCGTGTGGTCGATCTCGTGCTGGAGGGCGACGGCCTCGAAAGCGTCGGTCTCGAGCTCGACCCATTCACCGGTGACCGGGAGCTGGCCCCGGACGGTGACGCGACGGGGCCGGGCGACGTCGCCGGTGAAGTCGGGCACCGACATGCACCCCTCGCGGCCCCGCTCGCGTCGGCTCGCCGCGACGACCGTCGCGTTGCACAGGACGAACCGACCGTGGCTGGTCCGCGTCTTCGGGTGCGCCGACACGTCGACGCTGAAGACGAGCCGGGCCACGCCCACCTGCTGGGCCGCCAGCCCTACGCAGCCGGGCGAGACCGCCTGCGTCGTCAAGAGATCGGCCGCCAGCTGAACGACCTCGGGCGCCGCCGGGTCGACCCGCTCACCGGGCGTCCCGAGCACCGGGTCCGGGGTCCGCACCACTGTGAGCACACGCCCGGGCGGCAGGTCCGGCATCCGCCAGGGCCGGACGGCGGCGTCGCTCACAGCAGGTCGTCGTCGACGGCCGAGACGTGGAAGTCGACGCCGATCTCGCGGGCGACGGCGCCCAGGTCCTCCTCGAGCGCGTCGACCGACGAGCCCTCGGGCAGGACGAGCTCGGTCACGAGCACGTAGGTGCCGTCACCCAGCCGGGTGCCGAGGTCGACGATGTTGCCCCCGTGGGCGAGCACCACCCCGGTCATCGCGGCGACGATGCCCGGACGGTCGGCGCCGTGCACACGCAGGGCGTAGCTCGACCCGGGCCGTCCCTGCCCACCGTGCTCGGGCAGTCGGCGGACGTCCACGGCCAGCCCACCGTCGGACCGCAGCCCGTCCAGGGCGGTGCTCACCTCGTCGGGGGTGTGGCCGGTGCGCGCCAGCACGACCATGACGAAATGGCCGCGCAGCAGCGTCATCGTCGAGTCCTCGAGGTTGCACCCGAGCCCGGCGAGGGCCCGGGTGACGTCGGCGACGATGCCGGGGCGGTCGTCGCCGAGCACGGTCACGGCGAGCAGGGCCGGGGCGTTGTCCACGGCGGTCAGCGTACTGCGCAGGCCTCTCGCACCAGCCCCGCCAGCACGTCGGCTACCCCTGGGGCGGCAAGGACGAACGGCCCCGGCGCCGGCCAGAGTCCGTCCCCGTCCGGCCCACCGCTGAGGCCGCGCAGCACCGCCCCGGACTCGTGGCCGATGAGCAGGGCCGCGAGGTGGTCCTCCGCGTGGAAGTCGCCGATCACCGCGCCGGCGGCGCGACCGGCGGCCACGCTGGCCACCGACAGGGTCCCGGATCCCATCACCCGCATCGTGCAGTGCCGATGGCCCAGGGCCGCGAGCAGGGCCAGCTGGCCGGGGAAGGGCACGTGGGCGGCCCACTCGCTCATGACGACCCCGCCCTCCAGCCGGTCCGTAGCCGCCGCGTGCACGGGCTCCTCGGCCCCGCCGCCCGGCGTGCGACGCCAGGCGCCGCCACCCCGCACCGCGTGCAGGATCTCGCCCCGCCACGGGTCGGCGACGACTCCGACGAGCGGCTCGTGCCCCACCGCGAGCGACAGCGAGAAGGACGTCCACGGCAGCCGCGACGCGAGGTTGGTCGTGCCGTCCACCGGGTCGCAGTACCAGGTAGGGCCGGCGTCGGCCTGGCCGCCATACTCCTCCCCGACCACCTGATGGTCGGGGTACGCCTGCGCGAGGTGCTCGCGCACGGCCCGCTCGGTGGCGGTGTCGACGTCGGTGACGACGTCGGCGGCGTGGGCCTTGGTGCGCACGTCGCCGAGCGGGGTGGACCGGAGCACCGCGACGGCGATCTCGGCCGCCCGGATCGCCACCGCGCGCGCCCGCTCCAGGTCGAGGTCGGAGCCGGGATCGAGCCCGGTCACGCCGACTCCTCCTGGGCGTCGCGCAGGACGGTGATCAGCGCGCGGATGTCGTTGCTGATCATGGCGTCCACGCCCTCGGCGACGAGACGCCGCATCACGGCGGGGTCGTCGACCGTCCAGCACGACACCGGCAGGCCGTGCTCGGCGGCCCATTCCCGGCCGCCCAGGTCGAGCACCCGCCAGTAGGGGTTGAACGCCTCGGGGCGCAGCGTCAGCACCAGCTCGTCCGACGGCGGACCGTCGACGGCGGCCTCGCCCCAGGACAGGAAGATCCGGGCGTCCGCGTCCGCCGCCCGCACCTGCCGCATCCCCTCGACGTGACCGCACCAGACCACCTGGGTGGGCCGCACGACCCCGGCGTCGACCGCGCGCCGGGTCGTCTCCCACGCCGCCGGCGCCCACTCCCCGCTGTCCATGTCGACCATGACCGCGGACTCGGTGCCGGTGAACCGGGCGAGCACGTCGTCGAGCGTCGGTATGCGCTGGGTGCCCTCCCCCACGGCGGCCACCTCGGCGGCGGTCATCGTGCGGATGTCGCGGTCCACGCCCCAGAGCCGCACGAGCGAGTCGTCGTGCAGCACGACGCATACGCCGTCCTGCGTGGTCTTGACGTCGATCTCGACGATGTCCGCACCGAGCGAGACGGCGGAGCCGATGGCGTCGACCGTGTTCTCGCGCAACGGGATCGGGTCGCCACGGTGCGCGATGGCGAGGGGCCGGTCGAGGCGGCCGGCGAGAGGGTCACGCACGGCGGGTCAGAGGAGCACGCCGTCGCGGTAGACCAGCGCCCGCCGGAACCGCACGGTGTGACGCTCGCCCTCCGCACCGACGGCCCCGGCGTCGACGTAGGCCCGCACCGTGGTCGCGTCGTCGTCCCGGGCCCCGTCGGAGCCCTGGCCCCCCAGCCGGACGACGACCTCGGTGAAGTGCCCGCGGGGGATGACCCGGCCGAGCTCGGCCTCCGCGCCGGGCCCCCTCGACCCGCCGTCACGCCCGGCCGCGGTGACGACGACGTCCTCCGGTCGCACGGAGACCGTGTCGCCCTCGGCCGACGACTGGCCCTCGTCGAGGTTGGTCGAGTCGACCGGCACGCGGACGTCGCCGAGCACCGCCCAGGTCTGTCCGCCCTCGTGCCGGATGGTGCCGGTGAGCGCGTTGGTCGCGCCGACGAAGCCCCCGACGAACGTCGTCGCCGGTGAGCGGTAGAGCTCGACCGGCGCGGCGTACTGCTCGATCTTCCCGCCGTTCATCACGGCGACCCGGTCGGAGATCGAGAGGGCCTCGTCCTGGTCGTGGGTGACGACGACCGTCGTCATGCCGAGCCGTTGCTGGATCTCGCGGATGTCCTCGCGGACCCGCACCCGCAGCTTGGCGTCGAGGTTGGAGAGGGGCTCGTCGAGCAGCAGCACCTTGGGCTCCTGCACGAGGGCCCGGGCCAGCGCCACCCGCTGCTGCTCGCCACCGGAGATGCGGGCCGGCCGGGCGTTGGTGTGGTGGGTCAGGCCGACCAGCTCGAGCACGTGGCCCACCCGGTCCTTGATCTCGCTGCCGGGCAGCTTGCGCAGCTTGAGGCCGAAGGCGATGTTGTCGAACACCGACATGTGCGGCCACAGGGCGTAGTTCTGGAACACCATCGCCGTCGGGCGACGCTCCGGAGGCATGGCGGTCACGTCGGTGCCCTCGATGAGGATCGCGCCCTCGTCGGGCTCGAGGAACCCGGCCACCATGCGCAGCGTCGTCGTCTTGCCGCAGCCGGAGGGGCCGAGCAGGCAGACCAGCTCGCCCTTCTCGACGACGAGGTCGAGGTTGTCGACGATCGCTCGTCCGCCGAGCACCTTGTGGACACCGCGCAGGGTCAGTCCGCCGGCGTCGGAGGCGCCCGCCCCCGTCCGCTCGGGGGCACGCGACCGGGTGGTGGTCGGGCTGGTCACGCTGGCGGAGGTCATCGGATCTGGAACCCTTCGGCGAGCTGCCCGCCCATGACGTGCTTGCGCACGAGCAGGAGCAGGACGGCGGAGGGGATGGCCAGCATGATCGAGAAGACCGCGGCCACCTGGGGCGGGTAGTTGAGGACGAGCGAGTACATCTGGGTGGGCATGGTGATGAACTCCGGGTTGCCGACCAGGTAGGTGCCCTGCGCCTCGTCGAACGACGCGAGGAACGACATGATCAGCGCGACGGTGATGCCCGGGAGCGCCAGCGGGAGGGTGATCCTGCGGAGCACCCTGAAGCGGCTGGCCCCGGCGTCGCGGGCGGCCTCCTCGTACGACCGCGGCACCGCGGCGAACGCGGCGGCCGGGATCCACGTCATGAACACGACCGTGCCGAGCACGTGCACGATGACCACCCCGACGAACGTCGACATGAGGTTGAACGCGTAGAACAGCGACGCGAGCGCGACGAACAGGCCCATCTTGGGGAAGGCGTTGGTGGCGAACAGGCCGATGAGGAAGAACCGGCGTCCGGGGAAGTCGAAGCGCGCGAAGGCATACGCCGCGGGCAGGCACAGCACCGCCGACACGATCATCGTCGTCAGGGCGAACTGGAACGACAGGACGACGGAGCTCTTGAGGTTGGGGTCGGCGAAGACCGAGGACCACCACTGCAGGGTCCAGCCGTCGGGGGCGAGGTTGGGGTAGGTCCAGCTCGTGGCGAAGGCGCGGATCCCCAGCCACATCAAGGGCCCGAGGATGAACACCGCCAGCACGATGACGAACAACGTGCTCAGCGTGCGGCCGACCCACCGGCTGGACCCGCCGCCGGAGCCCGCCGAGCGCTCGACGGGGGCCGCGGTGGTCGTCGCCCGGTCGGGTCCGGCCTGGGTGGCGGCGGGGAGGGTGGGGAGCGTCGTCATCTCACACCCGACCCGTCGTGGCCGCCGCGCGGTAGTTGGCCCAGACGTAGACCGCGCCGAAGCCGGAGGCGACGACGAAGACGACGACGGCCATGACCACCGACGACTGCGGCAGGTTGAAGGCCTGGAAGTAGTCGGCCATGTCGACCCCCAGCATCTTGGGGGCGTTGGGCCCGGTGAAGTACGGCACGGTGAAGGCCCCGAGGGTGCCGATCGCCGTGAAGGTGCCGGCGATGACGGTGGGCACGAGGGCGAGCGGCGCGATGACGCGCAGCACGGTCACCGGGACCGACGCCCCGGCGTCGCGGGCCGCCTCGATGAGCGCGTCGGGCACCCCCTGCACACCGGAGACCACCATGAGGGTGGCGAACGGCAGGTGGGTCCAGACGAGGCCGATGAGCACGGCGGTGATCGAGTAGCCCCACACCGGCGCCTCGAGCCCCACCTGCGCGGCGACCGAGCGGAGGAACCCGTCGGCCGCGTAGAAGGTGAGGATGGCCCACGACGCGATGACGACGGGGATGAACATGGGGATGACGGCGAGCGCCGACAGCACCCGCGAGATCCACGAGTCGGACAGCCGCACGTAGAGCGCGATCCCCCAGGCGAGGAAGACGACGATGACCGTCGTGGCCAGCGTCACGAGGACCGTGACGGTGAAGTCACGCTGGAACCGCGGGTCGGCGAACAGCTGCGTGTAGGCGCCGAAGGTGACCTTCCACCAGGAGTCGACCGTCTGCTGGTCGCTCGCGATGGCGGCCACGGTGGCGTTGAGGCCGCCGATGTGCCCGAGGCTGTAGGCCACCGCCGTGACGATGGGGAACCCGACGAAGACCGCGACGAGCAGCAGGGGTGGGCTGGCCAGCGCCAGCCCACCCAGCCGGTGTCGCAGGGTGGTCTTCACAACCGGACCGTCACTTGCCCGGGACGTTCTGGTCCCAGAGGTTGTTGATGTCCGTGGCGTGGTCGGAGAAGTAGCCGGGCCGCAGGTTCTGGGTGTCGGCGTCCTTGAACTTCGCCTGCACCTCGGGCGCGAGCTTGCTCAGCGGGATGGCGGGGTACCCGGCGATCTTGTCGGCGATCTTCGCCTGCTCGTCGGGCTGGAGGATGAAGTTGACGAACGTCATGGCGAGGTCCTGGTTCTTCGAGCCCTTGACGACACCGAGGTAGGACGCGCCACCGGTGAAGGACGGGTTCGTGATCTGCTGGACCTTCATCGTCTTCGGGATCGTCCCCGACGCCTGACCGGAGATGAACTGGTCGGACCACACCGGGGCCATGTCGATCTGGCCCGAGGAGAGCAGCTGGAGCGTCTGGTTGTTCCCGTTGGGGTAGACGCCCTTCTGGAAGACGTACTGGTTGAGGCCGGCGAGGGTCTGCCAGCCCGGGTCCCAGTCCTTCTCGAGCTCCTTCTTGTAGGCCGTCGTCATCTGGTCGCGGTCGGCCTGCGGCACCTTGCTGTCGAGCACCGTGGTGACGAAGGCGCCGCCCGAGCCGCCGGTCTTCGGCGAGTTGTAGGTGAACCGGCCGGGGTTGGCCTTGATCCACGCGAGCAGCTCGTCGAGCGTCTTCGGGGGGTTCGTGACCTTGTCGGGGTTGTAGGCCAGCAGCACCGAGGAGGCTCGGTAGGGCACCGCGCCCGGGCCGCCGGCCGCGACGATCTTGCTGTCGACGCCGTTGAGGTTGCTGACCTTGCTCACGTCGGTGACGAGCAGCCCGGCCTTGGCCGCCTTGGGCACGAAGCTCGCCGTGACGTCCATGGCCGGGTCGCGGCCCTGCTGGCTCGCGGCGGCCAGCTTGGCGAAGTTGGCCTGGTCGTTGGTGCCGTGGAGGTCGTAGGTCAGCTTCACCGTGGTGCCGGGGTTGGCCGCCTGGAAGTCCGGGATCAGGGTCTGCTGGAACAGCTCCTGGATGTTGGTGTCGTCGCTCGCGGCGACGGTGATGGTGCCCCCGCCGCCGGAGCCGGACGGCGGCCGTCCCCCCGGCGGACGCACCGCCCGTGGAGGCGGGGCCGTTGCCCGAGCAGGCAGCGAGGACGAGTGCGAGGGGTGCGAGGCCGGAGGCCGCGACAACGATGGTTCGGCGCATGGGAGCACTGTGTTCCCCTCCCCGGGGATCCGCAAGACGACACGGAGACGTGGTGGAAATGTCACACGTTCGTGTCTGACAACGTGGCGGATTGTCACCTCCCGTCCACTCCGACGGCCCCGATCGGGGCCGATACACGAGGCCAACATGGGGCCAGCAGGGCGTGTTCGGGGCTACAGCCGGGCGATGACGGCGTCCAGCATCGGCTCGGTCAGGCGGCCCGTGAAGGTGTTCTGCTGGCTGACGTGGTAGCTGCCGACGAGGCGTACCGGCCGGCCGGCGGCCGTCACCAGGGTGACCTCCGCGCCGTGCCCGAACCGTGCCTTGGGCACCGGCACGGCCCAGCCGAGCCGGCGGGCACTGGCCAGGGTGGCGTCCCAGGCGATGCCGCCCAGGGCGAGCAGGGACCGCAGGATCGGCGCCGACAGCTCGAGGTCACGGTCGACCCACGCACCGCAGGCGTCCCGCTCGGCCGGCGTCGGTTGGTTGGCCGGCGGAGCGCACCGCACAGCGGCGACGATGCGCAGGCCGGTCAGCCGCAGCCCGTCGCCGGCGGCGACGCTCGTCGGCTGGCTGGCGTACCCGGCGCGGTGCAGGGCGGCATACAGCCAGTCGCCGCTGCGGTCGCCGGTGAACATCCGGCCGGTGCGGTTGGTGCCGTTCGCCGCGGGCGCCAGGCCGACGACGACGACCGCCGCCTCGGGGTCGCCGAACGACGGCCCCGGCCGGCCCCAGTAGGGCTGGTCGGCGAAGGCGGCCCGCTTCCCCGTGGTCGCGACGGACTCCCGCCACGCCACGAGCCGCGGGCAGGCCCGGCAGACCGAGACGCGGGCGGAGAGCTGCTCGACGGAGCCGGCCGACGCGGCCAGCCGACGGACCTGCGACGCGGAGCGCGCCTGCGGGGTGTCGGCGTCGGCGGGGTCCCCCGGCCAACCGGTGCCGGGGGGCACGGGCGAGGCGAACGGCTGACGCGTCACGGGGTGCGGGAGCAGCACCACCTCGGACATGGCGGCATGCTGCCACGGCTCCGCCCGCCGGGGGTCGCGGGTTGACTCGATAGTAGGCACCGGGTGTGAAAGATTCTCCGGTGATGACCAGCACGTCGAGGCGCAAGGAGGCACCGGTGACGTTCACGCGCATCGCCGTCGTCAACCGGGGCGAGGCGGCGATGCGGTTGATCCACGCCGTGCGCGACCTCAACGCAGCGCTGCCTCCGGGGCAGGGCACCCCCATCCAGGTCGTCGCCCTGCACACCGAGGGCGAGCGGCGCGCGATGTTCGTGCGCGAGGCCGACATCGCCTACAACCTCGGTCCGGCCTCGGCGCGGCCCTACCTCGACCACGCGCTGCTGGAGAAGGCGCTCCTCGAGACGGGCGCCGACGCCGTATGGGTGGGCTGGGGCTTCGTCGCCGAGGACCCGGCGTTCGCGGAGGTGTGCGCCCGCATCGGGGTGACGTTCATCGGTCCGAGCCCCGAGGCCATGCGCCGCCTCGGCGACAAGATCGGCTCCAAGCTCCTGGCCGAGGAGGTCGGCGTCCCGGTCGCCCCCTGGAGCCGCGGGCCGGTCGAGAGCCTCGAGGCCGCGCAGGCCAAGGCCGCGGAGATCGGCTACCCGGTCATGCTCAAGGCGACCGCAGGCGGCGGCGGGCGGGGCATCCGGGTCATCCGCTCCGACGCGGACATGGCCGACGCGTTCGCACGCACCCGCGACGAGGCGCAGCGCGCGTTCGGCAGCGGGGTGCTCTTCCTGGAGAGCCTCGTCACCGGTGCGCGGCACGTGGAGGTGCAGGTCATCGCCGACGGGCAAGGCACCGCCTGGGCCCTCGGTGTGCGCGACTGCTCCGTGCAGCGGCGCAACCAGAAGGTCATCGAGGAGTCCGCGTCGCCCGTGCTCTCGCCGGAGCAGACCGCCGAGCTCAAGGCCAGTGCGGAGCGGCTGGCCCTCGCGGTCGGGTACGCCGGGGCCGGCACGGTGGAGTTCCTCTACCACCCGCAGGGGCGCTACTTCGCGTTCCTCGAGGTCAACACCCGGCTCCAGGTGGAGCACCCGATCACCGAGGTGACGACGGGCACCGACCTGGTCAAGCTCCAGATCCACGTCGCCGGCGGTGGCCGTCTCGAGGGCGATCCGCCGGCCGAGCGCGGTCACGCGGTCGAGGCCCGCCTCAACGCCGAGGACCCCGACCGCGACTTCGCCCCGGCACCGGGCCGCATCGCCCTGCTGGCGCTCCCTGCGGGCCCGGGCATCCGCGTCGACACCGGGGTCGGCGAGGGCGACACGATCCCCGCCGACTTCGACTCGATGATCGCCAAGATCATCGCCTCCGGCCGTGACCGCGACGAGGCGCTGGCCCGGCTGCGCCGCGCGGTCGGCGAGACGACCGTCGTCATCGAGGGCGGCGCCACCAACAAGAGCTTCATCCTCGACCTGCTCGACCAGCCCGAGGTCGTCGACGGCTCCGCCGACACCGGGTGGATCGACCGGGTGCGCAGCGAGGGCCGCCTGGCCTCCGCGCACCACTCCGGCGTCGCGCTCGTCGCGGCCGGCATCGAGGCCTACGAGGACGGCGAGCAGGTGGAGGTCGCGCGGCTGCTGGAGACCGCCCGCGGCGGCCGCCCGCAGGTGCAGCACAAGATCGGCCGGGCCGTCGACCTCAAGCTGCGCGGCGAGGTGCACCAGGTGCTCGTCACCCGCGTCGGCCCCCAGCGCTTCCGCGTCGTCATCGACGGCGCCGAGCCGCTCGACGCCGAGCTCGAGCGGATCGACGAGTACGCCAGCCGGCTCGTCCTCGAGGGGTCCCGCTACCGCCTGGTCACGGCCACGCACGGGCCGGTGCACCTTGTGGAGGTCGACGGCACCACCCACCGCGTGAGCCGCGACGAGGGTGGCGTGATGCGTTCTCCTGCACCGGCCCTCGTCGTCGCGACGCCCGTCCCGGTCGGCGGCACCGTGGCTGCGGGCGCCCCCGTGCTCGTGCTGGAGAGCATGAAGATGGAGACCGTCCTGCCGGCGCCGTTCGCGGCGACGGTCAAGGAGCTGCTCGTCTCCACGGGCAGCCAGGTCGAGACCGGTGCGCCCCTCGTGCGGCTGGAGCCGTTGCCCGAGGAGGACGCGGAGGCGCTCCCGGACGCCGGCGCGGGCAGCGACGAGCCGCCGGCCGACCTCGAGCTGCCGACCCCGCAGGTCGCGCGCTCCGCCGCCACGGAGGCGGCCGCCGAGCTGACCGACCTGTCGGGCATGCTGCTCGGCTACGACCTCGACCCCGGCGACGAGGGCCGCACGCTGGCGGCATACCTCGCGGCGCGCGAGACCCTCGCCGACGAGGGGGCCATCCCGGTCGACCGCGAGGTCGCCCTGCTGTCGCTGTTCGCCGACTTCGCCGAGCTGAGCCGCAACCGGCCCCTGGGCGAGGACCAGCACGTCGAGAACCGCGTGCACTCGCCGCGCGAGCGGTTCCACACCTACCTGCAGACGCTCGACATCGAGCGGGGGGCGCTGCCGGAGGAGTTCAAGGGCCGCCTCATGCGGGTGCTGCGCCACTACGGCGTCGACTCGCTCGACCGCAGCCGCGAGCTCGACGACGCGGTGTTCCGGATCTTCCTGGCGCAGCAGCGGTCGGCGCCCGACGTGCAGCTGGTCATGGCCCTGCTGCAGCGGTGGATCAGTGAGCCGTGCCCGGCCGACCCCGCCCTCGCCACGACCGCCCGCGAGGTGCTCGACCGCCTCGTCCTCGCGACGCAGCTGCGGTTCCCCATCATCGGCGACCTCGCCCGCAGCGTGCGGTTCCGCTGGTTCGACCAGCCCCTCGTCGACGCGGAGCGGGCGGCCGTGCTGGCGTCGGTGCGCGACCAGGTCGAGCTCCTGGCCGACAACCCCTCGGCCCCCGACCGGGCCGAGCGGATCGACGCGCTCGCCGCCATCCCCGAGCAGATCGTGCGGTTCCTCCTCGACCGGCTCGACCGCGGTATGCCGGAGGCCGAGCCGATGCTCGAGGTGCTGGTGCGTCGGCACTACCGGGAGTACGAGCTGTCCGGGCTCCGGTCGACGTCCGTCGACGGGCGGCCCTTCGCCGTCGCCGACTACCTGCTCGACGACCGGCCGACGCACCTCGTGACCACGGTCGGCTCGGTGTCGGAGCTGGTGCCCGGCAGCGCCCTCGTCGACGCCGTGACTCGCCAGGTCGAGGCCGCGGCGGCCGGGCAGGAGTCGGTCGTCGACCTCTACCTGTCCTGGCCCGAGGAGCCGGCCGGTCCCGACGAGGCGTCGGCCGCTCTCCGCGAGCTGGTGCAGCGGCTCGACGTCGCCGCACGGGTGCGGCGGATCGCCATCGCCGTCGGCGCAGGCGTGGGACGCGCCCCGGCCTACTTCACCTTCCGTCCCACCGACGACGGCGGCGTCGTGGAAGACGACCTGGTGCGCGGTGTGCACCCCATGGTGGGGCGCCGGCTCAACCTCTGGCGGCTGCGTCAGTTCACCCTGAAGCGGCTCGAGGCGCCCGAGGACGTCCTGCTGTATCTCGCTGTGGCACGGGAGAACCCGGCCGACCAGCGGCTCATCGCACTCGCCCAGGTGCGCCAGCTCAGCGTGGTGCGCGACGAGCAGGGCCAGGTGACCTCGCTGCCCCACGTCGAGCGCGCGATCTCCAACTGCCTCGAGGCGATCCGCCGGGCGCGGGCGTCCCGGGGGGTCCAGGGTGCCCGGCTCGACATGAACCACGTGTGGCTGCACGTGTGGCCGGTCATCGAGGCCGAGGTCGACCAGCTGACCGCCCTGCAGAACAGCATCGCCCCCCTCACCGCCGGCGCCGGCATCGAGGAGATCCGCGCCGACGGCCGGGTCGCGGGGCCGAACGGCACCGTCACCCCCATCTCGGCCCGGTTCTTCTACCAGGCGGGGTCGGGCGTGACCTCGCACGTCGGGCTGCCGTCCCGCGACATGCTCAAGCCGATCGACGACTACCAGCAGAAGGTGCTCCGCGCTCGCCGTCGCGGCACCGTCTACCCCTACGAGATGCAGGACCTCGTGGCCGGGCCCGGGGGTCGTCGGTCGAGTACGACCTCGACGACACGGGCCGGCTGGTCCCGGCCGACCGGGCGCCGGGCCTGAACCGGGCGGGCATCATCGTGGGCGTCGTCACGACGCGAACTCCTCTGTATCCCGACGGTGTTCGCCGCGTCGTCCTGAGCGGCGACCCGACGCGAGCCCTGGGCGCGGTCTCCGAGGCCGAGTGCACGCGCATCGTCGCCGCCCTCGACCTCGCCGAGGAGATGCAGGTACCGGTCGAGTGGTACGCGCTGTCTGCGGGGGCCCGGATCTCGATGGACTCCGGCACCGAGAACATGGACTGGGTCGCCCGCGGCCTCAAGCGGATCATCGAGTTCACCCAGGCGGGGCACGAGATCAACATCGTCGTCGCCGGCATCAACGTGGGGGCACAGCCGTACTGGAACGCCGAGGCGACGATGCTCATGCACACCAAGGGCATCCTCGTCATGACGCCGGACAGCGCCATGGTGCTGACCGGCAAGCAGTCGCTCGACTTCTCCGGCGGCGTGTCCGCTGAGGACAACTTCGGGATCGGCGGCTACGACCGCGTGATGGGGCCGAACGGGCAGGCGCAGTACTGGGCGCCCGATCTCGGCGCTGCGCTGGGCATCCTCATGGCCCACTACGACCACACCTACGTCGCTCCGGGCGAGACCGGGCCGCGCCGCGCGCCGACGACCGACCCGGTCGACCGCGACGTCACGCCGTACCCCCACGAGCTGGTCGGCAGTGACTTCACGACGGTCGGCGACATCTTCTCGTCGGCGACCAACCCCGACCGCAAGAAGGCGTTCGACATCCGCACCCTCATGCGGGCGGTCGCCGACCAGGACCACCCCACGCTGGAGCGCTGGGCGGGCATGGCCGACGCCGAGACCGCGGTCGTCCAGGACGCGCACCTCGGCGGCTATCCGGTGCTGCTGCTGGGGATCGAGAGCAAGTCGGTGCCGCGCCGCGGCTTCCCACCCACCGACGGCCCTGACGTCTACACCTCGGGCACCCTGTTCCCCCGGTCGTCGAAGAAGGCGGCGCGGGCGATCAACGCGGCCAGCGGCAACCGGCCGTTGGTGGTGCTGGCGAACCTGTCGGGCTTCGACGGCTCACCCGACTCGATGCGCGGGCTCCAGCTGGAGTACGGCGCGGAGATCGGCCGGGCCATCGTCAACTTCGACGGGCCGATCGTCTTCGCGGTCATCTCGCGCTACCACGGTGGGGCGTTCGTCGTCTTCTCCAAGGCGCTCAACCCGCGGATGACGGTCCTCGCGGTCGAGGGTTCGTACGCCTCGGTCATCGGCGGCGCCCCGGCCGCAGCAGTGGTGTTCGCCGGCGACGTCGACGCCCGCACCCAGGCCGACCCGCGGGTCAAGGAGGCCGAGCACGCCGCATCGACGGCGAGCCCGGCCGAGCGGGCCGCACTCAACGCCGCCGCCGCCGAGGTGCGGCAGTCGGTGCGCTCGGAGAAGCTCGGGCAGGTGGCCTCGGAGTTCGACGCGAAGCACAACATCCACCGCGCGGTGGAGGTCGGGTCGGTCGACGAGGTGATCTCGGCCGCTGAGCTGCGGCCCAAGATCATCGCCGCGATCGAGGCGGGGTTGGCCACGCAGCCTTAGCGGAGACCCTGGTGCGCGGGTGCGTCGGCCGGCAGTGGATCCATCACGGGGCCGGCGAATCGCCGGATTCCGATGAGCACAGCGGGGCGCGGTCCTAGGCTCGCCCACACCGGCTGCACCCCGACGCGAGGCATGAGGCCCACCATGACCGTTCAGGACGTCGGCGTGCACGTGGCGGCGGGCGCCGGTGACGCCTGGTGGTTCCTCGGGACGCGGATGACCGTGCTCGCCGACAGCAACCTCAGCGGCGGGCGGCTCACCCTGGCCGTGCAGGAGTCGCCGGCGGGCTTCGGTCCACCGCGGCATCGACACGAGGTCGAGGACGAGGCGTTCTTCGTCATCGACGGCGCCCTGCACATCGAGTGTGGAGAGCAGGCCTGGGAGGCCGGGCCCGGGAGCTTCACCTGGCTCCCCCGCGGGGTGCCCCACACTTTCATCGTCATCGAGGCGGGCCGCATCCTCCAGCTGACGACACCGGGCGGCTTCGAGTCGTTCCTCACCGAG
Source organism: uncultured Actinomycetota bacterium (assembly GCA_963752705.1). GTDB lineage: Bacteria > Actinomycetota > Actinomycetes > Actinomycetales > Dermatophilaceae > Lapillicoccus. Next base: position 412,729 of record CAVVZM010000003.1, on the reverse strand, counting down.
GTCGGGGTGCCCGCTTCCTCCGCCGGGCTTCCCGCCCCTCAGGCCCCCGACATCCCCCGGCTGGCCGACGCCGCGGCCCGGCACGGCAGCACCCTGGTGGGCCCCCCACTCGACCCGGCCGCCTTCGGCATCGACCTCGGCTCCCGCTGAGGACCGCGCACCGGCTGGCCGTCTCCTAGGCCGTCCCCCGCCGTCAGGCGGCCCGGGCGTCAGGCGGGGCGCGGTCGTAGCTGCCGGGGATGCGGTCCCATTCGACCCCTGTCGACGTCAACGCTGCGGTGAGGCGGTCGCGGTGGACGACGGTGTGGTGTCGTCCGCACAGCAGGGCGGCGTTGGTGTAGGTCGGTCGGTCCGCCGTCGGCCCAGTGGCGGATGTGGTGGGCGTCGGCCCAGGTCGCCGGGATGGTGCAGCCGGGGAACGTGCAGTGCCGGTCCCGTAGCCACAGCGCCCGGACCTGCGCGGAGGTGAACAGCCGCCGGGTCCGCCCCAGGTGCAGCACCTCACCGTCACCGCCGAGGACCGCCGGGACGAGAGCGCCGTCGCAGGCCAGCTTCCGCACCGTCTCCGGCCCCAAGCACTGTTCCGCCGTCAACGCCGCCGACGAGGGTTCCGGGCCGGCGCAGCGTGCGCAGGTCGTCCATCGACATCGTCACCAGCACGGTCGCCTTCACCCCGGCCGGAGACACCGCCAGCGCCGGCGTCGGTGAGGGCCACGGCGCGGCGGCACACCTCGACGAGGGCGTCACCGCGGCGCTGCTCCACCGTCCGCGGGTCACGGCACCCCGTCCACCACGGCGGGCCGGGTCAAGGCGTTGAGAGCAGCCTCGACGACGGCGCGGGACTCCGGGGTCAGCCGCATCCGGTACTCCGTGATCCCCCCACCGATGTCATGCCCACACGACAGCTGGGTCAGCCCGGCCCGCCGGTCCTGCTCCTCCTGGATCACCACGCCGAGCCCGTACCGGGCGAGCAACGCCGGCCGCAGCCCCCGCACCCCCGCACACCCGTGCGCGACGCCGATCTCCACCAGCCCGGCCAGCACCGGCCCCTCCGCCCCCGCCTCCAGCAACGGCCGCAGCTGCGCCATCTCCGACGCCACCACAGCCCCTGCCGCGACCGACAGGCGACCCGCCGCACCGCCGCCCGCGCCGGCTCCAGCGGCGGCACGTCCAGCTCGGCACCGCCTTCGCCACCACCCCCACCTCCCGGGCGTCCACCGCCGGACACCGGTCGGCCACCCATCCCCGCAGCGTCCCGGCGAAGACGCCTCCACCTCACCCCGCGCGTCGGCCTCCGCCGCGAGCGTGAACCGCCCCGCCGCCGCCACCGCGGCCAGCCGGTCCACCGCCCCCACCACCGCATCCAGCTCCGCACCGGTCAGCCGGCACACCGACACCGGCAGGTCCACCAACACCTCCGAGACGCGCGACAGCAGCGCGACCAGCTCGTCGCCGCACCCCCACGTCCCGTCGTCCATGAGTCGAACCTAGACCCGACCACCGACAGCCCAACTCGCTCAATCCCGTTTATCCACAGCGTCATTCAGCAGGACCGAACGCGGTCGAGGGGTGTGGACAACTGACCGACCACACCGGTCAGGGTGCGGCCGCCTCGGCCACCCCGAGGGCGATGCCGTCGAGGATGTCGTGCTCGCTCGACACCACGGTCAACGCGTCGCCCCGACCGGACCGCTCCTGCACCGCACTGATGACGAGGTCCCACACCAGAGCACCGGCGCCGATGACGTCGACCCGGCCGGGATGCATGAAGGGCAGGGCCGCCCGTTGCGATCGCGTCATGGCCAGCAGCTCGCGGGCGGCCGTCCGCATCCGCACGGCCGGGGTGACCGCAAGGTGGATGCGATGGGGGTCGTAGGCGGGGAGCGACCAGGCCCGCGCGGTGACCGTCGTGACGCTCCCGGCCAGCCCGACGAGCGCCCGGACGTCCGAGACGTCGACGACGGCCAGCGCGTCCGCCAGCGCCGCCTCGATGTCCGCCGTCGCGGCCGCGATCTCGGCGGCCGTCGGAGGGTCGGAGTGCAGGTGGCGCTCGGTCATCCGCACACAGCCGATGTCGACCGACCGTGACGCCTCCACCGACCGCGTCCCCCGCACGAACTCCGTCGACCCACCGCCGAGGTCGACGACGAGGTAGGGCCCGTCGATCCCGGCGGCCGCGACGTCGCCCGTCGCCCCGCGGAACGACAGCGCGGCCTCCTCGACACCGGACACGACCTCCGGCGTCGTGCCGAACGCGGCGAACGCCTCCTGCACCCCCGCCACGAACTCGCCCGCGTTGGCCGCGTCCCTCGACGCCGACGTCGCCACGAACCGCACGGCGGCCACCCCGAGACCCTGACACTGGCCGGCATACTCGCGGGCCATGGCCAGCGTCCGCGCCATCGCCTCGGGGTCGATCCGGCCCGTGCGGTCGACGCCGTAGCCGAGCCGGACCACCTCCATGCGGCGCAGGACGTCGGTCAACGCCCCGGTATGCCGGTCGACGTCGGCGACCAGGAGGCGGATCGAGTTCGTTCCGCAGTCGACGGCGCCGACGCGGACGAGGTCAGCCACGGGAGTCCGCCGACTCGTCGGCCCGGGCCTCGGAGGCGCAGCTGGTGGGCGTCCACCAGTCGCCGAGGAGCGCCAGCGCCTCGTCACCGAGGGGGTTGACGCCGGGGCCGCGCGCGAGCGAGTGGGCGACGAGCACGTGCAGGCACTTGACGCGGTCGGGCATCCCCCCGGCCGAGATCGCCAGCGACCTCCTCGACGTCGCCCAGCTCGCTCCGGCGCGCGAGGTAGTCCTCGTGCGCCCGCCGATAGCCCTCCGCCAGAACGGGATCGGTGGAGAGACGCGCCTCCATCTCGCGCATCACCCCCTGGGTCTCCAGCGTGCTGACCAGCCCGGTCAGCCGGGGACAGGTGGCGTAGTAGCTCGTCGGGAACGGCGTCCCGTCGGGCAGCCGGGGCGCCGTCCGCACGACGTCGGGCTCCCCGCACGCGCAGCGGTGGGCGACCTCGACGACGCCGCGCATCGTCCGGCCGCGCTGGCGGGACGCGGCCGCCAGGTCGTGGGCGCTGACCCCGGTCACTTGTCGGGGACGGGGGCCATGCCGGCGGTGGGCTGGTCGGCGAGCCGCACCGACTGCCAGACCTGGCCGTACCACGGGGCGTTCGCATCGGCCTTGGGCGCCGCCACCACCGCGGACGACGGCGGCTTCGGCAGCTCGGTGGCGGGGTCGATGACCGTGTAGGAGCGGTCGCCCACCTTGACGAACTTGAGCCGCTCGCGCGCCTGCTGCTCGACGTAGGCCGGGTCGGCCCACCGCGCCTGCTCCCGCTGCAGGTCGGCGACGCTCTGCTGTTGCTGGACGACCTTCTCCTGCAACGCGACCAGGTCACCCCGCTGCCGGAGCAGCGACCGGGCGGTGGGCGCGAGGGTCACGGCGAGGACGACGAGGATCGTCACGAGGACGGCGCCGCGCACCCACACCGTGGACGGCCGGTCGGGGGGCGGGACAGGGGCGTGACCCCGGGCGGCCGACGCCGGCCGGGACGCGCCACCGCGGCCCGCCGACGAGCGCGCCGGACCCGTCGTGCGCGGCCTGGACCCGGCGCCGGGCCGGGGTCCGCCGGCCGTGCGCCCGGACTGGCCCGAGCTCCGACCGGTCGTCCCGGTCGGGGTTCCCGCCCGGCCCGTGGGGGTCGCCGACGCGGCGCGGCTGGTGGGGCGGCCGCTGCCACCCGTCCTCGACGGCCCGCTCATCGGCCCCGCACCTCCCCCGTCATCCGTCGCGTACGCCTACCTGGTCACCCGGTCCCCGAAGGCCGTCAGACCGGCCGTCGGTCTCCGTCGCCGGGGCGTCGGAGGCTTCGGATCCGCCGGATCGCCGGAGCGCCGTCGGAGCCGTGCTCAGCCGCCGCGTCGTCCTCCGCGACCGGGTCGCTGCCCGCGGCCCGAGCGGGCGCCGGCGTGAAGCGGGGGAAGGCGCCGGCGCCGGCGTAGACCGCGGCGTCGTCGAGCTCCTCCTCGATGCGCAGCAGCTGGTTGTACTTGGCCACCCGCTCCGACCGGGCCGGCGCGCCGCTCTTGATCTGGCCGCAGTTCGTGGCCACGGCCAGGTCGGCGATCGTCGTGTCCTCGGTCTCGCCGGACCGGTGGCTCATCATGCAGCGGTAGCCGTTGCGCTGGGCCAGGGAGACGGCGTCGAGGGTCTCGGTGAGCGAGCCGATCTGGTTGACCTTGACCAGCAGCGCGTTGGCCGTGCCGCTGGAGATGCCCCGCTGCAGCCGCTCGGGGTTGGTGACGAAGAGGTCGTCACCGACGATCTGCACCCGGGAGCCGAGCCGGTCGGTCATCGCCTTCCAGCCGTCCCAGTCCTCCTCGTCGAGGGGGTCCTCGATGGAGACCAGCGGGTAGTCGTCGAGCAGGCCGGCGTAGTAGTCGATGAGCTCGTCGGACGACTTCGTCGTGCCCTCGAACGCATACCCGTCGTCGCCGTGGAACTCGCGACGCGGCCACGTCCAGCGCCAGCGCGATGTCGGTGCCCGCGGTGTAGCCCGCCTTCTCGATCGCCACGAGGATGAGGTCGAGCGCGGCGCGGTTGGACTCGAGGTTGGGCGCGAACCCGCCCTCGTCACCGAGACCGGTGGACAGGCCGCGGGCCTTCAGCACCGACTTGAGCGCGTGGTAGACCTCCGCGCCCCAGCGCAGGGCCTCGCTGAACGACGGCGCCCCGATCGGCGCGATCATGAACTCCTGGATGTCGACGTTGGAGTCGGCGTGCGACCCGCCGTTGATGATGTTCATCATCGGCACCGGCAGCACGTGGGCGTTGGGGCCGCCGACGTAGCGGAAGAGGGGCAGACCGGCCGAGTCGGCCGCCGCCCGCGCCACCGCCAGGGAGACGCCGAGGATCGCGTTGGCGCCGAGGTTCTCCTTGTTCTTCGAGGCGTCGAGCCGGATCATCTCGGCGTCGATCAGCCGCTGCTCGCTGGCGTCGAACCCCACCAGCCGCGGGTGGATGTCGTCGAGCACGGCGTCGACCGCACCGGCGACGCCCTTGCCGCAGGTAGCGCGCGGCGTCGCCGTCGCGGCGCTCCGAGGCCTCGAAGGCGCCGGTGGACGCCCCGGACGGCACGGCCGCGCGGGCGATGGTGCCGTCGTCGAGGGCGACCTCGACCTCCACGGTGGGGTTGCCGCGCGAGTCGAGGATCTCGCGGGCTCCGACGGCCTCGATGCTGGCCACGATGGGCTCCAATCTGACGGTGGGGTCCGGGCGGCGACGAGCGTCGTCCGCTCGCCGTCCCGGGGAGCGGACGTTGGTCGTCAGCGTAGTCGTCAGGCCGGTTCGACCGGCGGAGCGACCCGCTCCACGAGACCACGCAGCGACGCCCTCAGCGCCGCGTCCGGGTCGACGCCCGAGGCGGTCAGCTCGGTCACCAGCGCGAGGAGCCGAGCACCCGGCTCGTCGCCCGCGCCCGCCTCGGTGAGCAGGTCCTCCCGGCCCGCCCGCCGCACGCGCGAGACGACCTTGGTCGCCCGGGCGAGCACCGGCATACCGGCGGGGATGCCGTGCAGGAGGCCGGCGCCCTCGGCGGCCGTCCCCGCCCGCTCGGCGGTCTTGATCGCCTCCCAGCTCGTCTCCACCTCGCGACGGCGTCGACGCCGCCCCGTCGGCGAACACGTGGGGGTGGCGGCGCACCAGCTTGGCGACGATCGCCGCGGCGACGTCGTCGACGTCGAACGGCGCGGCGGGGTCCTCCTCGCCCACCCGGGCGTGGAACACCACCTGCAGGAGCACGTCGCCGAGCTCCTCGACGATGTGGTCGCGGTCGCCGGACTCCAGCGCCTCGGCCGCCTCGTACGCCTCCTCGAGGAGGAACGGCACGAGGCTCGTATGCGTCTGCTCGGCGTCCCAGGGGCAGCCGCCCGGAGACCTCAGCCGGTCCATGACGGCGACGAGGTCGAGCAGCCGGGCGCCGGGGGCGTCGTGCGAGCCCAGCACGACCTCCACCTCGGGCGCCTCCTGGCGCCGGGACACCTCGGCGGCGACGGCGTCGGTCAGCCCGGGGTCGCCGTCGGAGGAGACGACCCACACGAGCTCGGCACCGGCGGCGGCGCGGTCGACGAGCCGCCGGCCCAGGCCCGCGGTCGCCGCGGTCCAGGACCCCTCGGGCTCGGGCTCGATCTCGACGACCAGCCCCGCGTCGACGACCGCCACGACCTGCGGCTCGTCGGCGCGGCCGAGCACGGCGTCGGCGCTGTCGAGCGCCCGCCACGCCTCCCGGCTGAGCACGCCGGGCACGATCCGGGGGCTGCTGAGCAGCAGGGTCAGGCGTCCCGTCATGCGGGAGCGTCAGTCATGGGCTCGGGTCACGGGGCGGTGGTCGCCGGGCCCGTCGCGTGGCGGTGGCGGTGGCCGTGGCGGTGGGGGCCGGAGTCGGAGCGCCGCCGGGAGCGGGCGTCGCGGTGGGGCGGATCCAGTTGTTGTCGGGGGCCAGGAAGCCGCCGGTGCTGGGGTCGAACGTGCCGTAGCGCGGGTCGAGCTGCACGTTGGCCTTCTTCAGCCCGTCGACGATGGCCGTGACGTCGGCGTCCGTGAGGATGCCGGGCTGCAGGGCGATGGACACCCCGACGAGGTCCTTGGTGCCGGGCAGCGGGTCGGGCACCTTGGCGAGCGCGGCGTTGTAGCGCTCGTCGGGGACCCAGCTGCCGGAGGCCTTGGCCTGGTTGAGCACGAACGGGGCGAGGATGAGCAGGCCGAGGGTCTGCGGCTCCTGCAGCCGGTCCTGCGCCGAGGTCGAGAGCGTGTCGTTGTACTGCTTCGTCACGTCGGCGACCTCGCTCTTGCTGATCGACTGCCCGTTGACGAAGGCCGCGGTGCTGCCCTTGGCGAACGTCGAGCACCCGGCCAACGCCAGGGCGAGCAGCGCGGCCACGGCGGCGAGGAGCCCGACCCGGCGCGACCGACGCGAGACCCTCGGCCCCATCGGCACCCGGAGCGTGCGGGGCGACGACGACGGGTTCGGACGCACCGGCATACCTCTGTCTGTTCCGGAAGAGCCCACCGAGGGACCTCGGGGGCGCTCGAGCGCAACGAGCGGGCCCATTCTGCCCTAGCGGGCGCCCGTGGCTGCCGCGACCCGGGCGGCGTCGCCGATCCCGTCGAGCAGGACGGCCCGGATGAGCTGGGTCGCCCACCGCAGGACCGCCTCGTCGCGCAGCGGCTGGCCCGCGACCCGGGCCGTCATCGGCTTCGGCACGAGCACCGTGCCGAGCGCCTCCTTGACGATCGTGCCCGGGTAGAGCCGCTGCAGCCGCAGCTGCTGGCTCTCGCGCAGCGCCACGGGCCCGAAGCGCACCGTCGTGCCCTGCACGGCGATGTCGGCGATGCCCGCCGACCGCGCGACCGTGCGCAGCCGGGCGACCTCGAAGAGGTTGAGCACCGGCTCCGGCGGCGGGCCGTAGCGGTCGCGCAGCTCGGCCTCGATCTCGACGACCGCGGCCTCGTCGACGACGGCGGCCAGCTTCTTGTACGCCTCGAGCCGCAGCCGCTCGCCGGGGATGTACTCGTGCGGCAGGTGCGCGTCGACGGGGAGCTCGATCTTGATCTCCGCGAACTGCGCGGCCGAGTCGTCGCCCTTGAAGTCGGCGACCGCCTCGCCCACGAGCCGCACGTAGAGGTCGAAGCCGACGCCCTCGATGTGGCCCGACTGCTCGCCGCCGAGCAGGTTGCCGGCGCCGCGGATCTCGAGGTCCTTCATGGCGATCTGCATGCCGGCTCCGAGATCGGTGTGGCTGGCGATGGTCATGAGCCGGTCGTGCGCCGTCTCGGTCAGCGGCTTCTCCGGGGGGTACATGAAGTATGCGTAGGCGCGCTCGCGGCCGCGACCCACCCGTCCGCGGAGCTGGTGCAGCTGGCTGAGGCCCATGACGTCGGCACGCTCGACGATCAGGGTGTTGGCGTTGGAGATGTCGAGCCCGGTCTCGACGATCGTCGTGCAGACGAGCACGTCGAACCGCTTCTCCCAGAAGTCGAGGACGACCTGCTCGAGCTTGTGCTCGCCCATCTGGCCGTGGGCCGTGGCGATCCGGGCCTCGGGGACGAGCTCGCGCAGCCGGCCCGCTGCCTTCTCGATGGAGCTGACCTTGTTGTGCACGAAGAAGACCTGGCCCTCGCGCAGCAGCTCGCGCCGGAGGGCGGCGGTGATCTGCTTCTCCTCGTAGCCCCCGACGTAGGTGAGCACGGGGTGCCGCTCCTCGGGCGGCGTGGCGAGCGTGGACATCTCGCGGATGCCCGTGACCGCCATCTCGAGCGTGCGCGGGATCGGCGTGGCCGACATCGCCAGCACGTCGACCGCCGTGCGCATGGTCTTGAGCTGCTCCTTGTGCTCGACGCCGAAGCGCTGCTCCTCGTCGACGACGACGAGGCCGAGGTCCTTGAACGGCCACCTCCGCGCTGAGCAGCCGGTGGGTGCCGATGACGACGTCGATGCTGCCGTCGGCGAGGCCGGCGAGCACCGCCTTGGACTCCTTGTCGCTCTGGAACCGGCTGAGCGCGCGCACGGTCACCGGGAACGGGGCGTACCGCTCGGAGAAGGTGTTGAAGTGCTGCGTGACGAGCAGGGTCGTCGGCACGAGGATCGCGACCTGCTTGCCGTCCTGGATGGCCTTGAACGCCGCCCGCACGGCGATCTCGGTCTTGCCGTAGCCGACGTCGCCGCAGATGAGCCGGTCCATGGGGACCTGCTTCTCCATGTCGGCCTTGACCTCGTCGATCGACGAGAGCTGGTCGGGGGTCTCGACGTAGGCGAAGGCGTCCTCGAGCTCACGCTGCCAGGGGGTGTCGGGCCCGAAGGCGTGGCCGACGGTGGCCATCCGGGCGCTGTAGAGGCGGATGAGGTCGGCGGCGATCTGCTTGACGTAGCGCCGCGCTCGCGCCTTGGTCTTGTGCCAGTCGGAGCCGCCGAGCTTGTTGAGGGATGGTGCCTCCCCGCCGACGTACTTGGTGATCTGGTCGAGCTGGTCGGTGGGCACGAACAGCCGGTCGGCGGGCTGTCCGCGCTTCGACGACGCGTACTCGATGACGAGGTACTCGCGGGTGGCGCCCTGGATGGTGCGCTGCACCATCTCGACGAAGCGGCCGACGCCGTGCTGCTCGTGGACGACGTAGTCGCCGGGCCGCAGCTGCAGCGGGTCGACCTGGTTGCGCCGCCGCGACGGCATCTTGCGCATGTCCTTGGTGCCCGTCGACCCGGGCTGCCCGGTGAGGTCGGTCTCCGTGACGACGGCCAGCCGCTGCGACGCGTCGACGAAGCCGCGACCCAGGGAGCCGGTCGTGACGTGCACGAGCCCGGGGGCGATGTCGTCGGTGAGGGGGTCGAGCGTGGCGGCCACGTCGTGCTCCCCCAGCACCTCGTGCACGCGCCGGGCCAGACCCGCGCCGTCGGTGACGACGACGACCCGCCAGCCGTCGGCCACCCACGTGCGCAGCTGGCCCACCGCCGCCTCCGTGTCGCCGCGGAACGGCTCGACGTCGGTGGTGCCGAGGTTGACCAGCTCGATGACGTCGCGGTCACCGGGCGCGCCGGGTCCGGCGAGGTCGGCCAGCTCCTGGTCGCTCGCGAAGCCGGTCAGCGACCACCACGGCAGGTCGATCGACCGGGCGTGCTCGCGCACCTGGGCGATGGTCCAGAACGAGGCGGTGCCCAGCAGGCTCTGCAGGTCGACGGGGACCGCGCTGCCCGCCGCCGCCCCGACCCAGCTGGCCTCGAGGAACTCGGCACTCGTGGCGACGAGGTCGTGGGCCCGGGACCGGATCCGCTCGGGGTCGACGAGCACGACGAGCGACCGCGGCGGCAGCAGGTCGAGCACCGACTCCATGCCGCCGGTCTCGCCGGCGTCGTGCAGCAGCGCCGGCGCCAGGGACTCCATGCCCTCGACGGCGATGCCCTCGGCCACCTTGGCCAGCATGTCGCCCACGCCGGGCAGCTCGGCGGCCAGCCGACGGGCCCGCTCGCGGACGGCGTCGGTGAGCAGCAGCTCACGGCACGGCGGCGCCCACAGGCCGTGCTGGGCCAGCTCGAGGCTGCGCTGGTCGGCGACCTTGAACCACCGCACCTCCTCGACCGTGTCGCCCCAGAACTCCACCCGCAGCGGGTGCTCCTCGGTGGGCGGGAAGACGTCGAGGATGCCGCCGCGCACGGCGAACTCCCCACGGCGCTCGACGAGGTCGGTGCGGGAGTAGGCCGCCGCGGCCAGCGCCTCGACGACCTCCTCGAGCGGACGCTCGTCGCCGGGCTTGAGGGCCACCGGCACCAGGTCGCCCAGGCCCTTGGCCAACGGCTGCATGACCGCCCGCACGGGGGCGACCACGACGGACAGCGGACCGTAGGCCGCGTCGGCCGGGTCGGGGTGGGTCAGGCGGCGGAGCACGGCGAGGCGGCGGCCCACGGTGTCGCTCCGGGGGCTCAGCCGCTCGTGGGGCAGCGTCTCCCAGCTGGGGAACGTCGCCACGCGGTCGGCCGGCAGCAGGCAGCTCAGGGCTTCGGCGAGGTCGTCGGCCTCACGCGTCGTGGCGGTGACGACGAGCACGGGCGCGGGCGGGGTGGACGCGTTCGCAGCGGGCCGGCCGGCCAGCGCCGCCGCGACGAGCGACCGGGCCCCGCCGCTCACCGCGACGTCGACGAAGGGCAGCCTGGTGCGAGCGGCCTCCACCACCGCGTCGAGACCCGGGCTGTGGCTCCAAAAGGCGACGAGGGGGCGCAGGCGGCAGTCGGCCTCGGTCGGAGGTAGGTCGGGCGTGAGGCTCATCAACGTCCACATCTGGGGGCTCGGCGGTGCGGCTGGCGCCACGAGGGGTCGAGGCGGCAGCACGAACGCCCAACGCCGAGGACGGCGCCGGGTGCGCCCACCAGTTTAGGTCCGGCCGCTGACAGCGCCAGCAGCGGCGCCGCCCCCTCATGGGCGGCGCCGATGCTGGTCCGCGGCGGACGAGGCCAGCCGGTAGTCGCGACCCGTAGATGTCCCGGTCAAACCCACCGGCGTTGGGGCAGCTGTCGGCCCCAAACGTGCCGTCCGGCAGCTGCTGACGGCACTGCTCGTCGTGTAAGCCGGTCTCCCCGACGTACCGAGGGTCCGCCACCGACGACCTGACTGGTGTCGGTCCTGGTGTCGTAGGCGAACGCGCCCACTGACGACACGTAGGGTCGTCACCCGCCGCCCAGGTGGCCCCTCGGTGTTCGAGGACGTGGCGTCCGCGTCCAGCGCGGGCACGGCTGTCGCGGAGCCGCGACTCGCGCACCGCACCGTTGTTGCCAGGCGGGTCTGCATGCTGTACGCGCGGTCGTCTTGGCTGTTTGTGCCGGACCCCGTGGAGGCAGCCCCCCTCCGCGTTGATCTCGGACAGGAACTGGTGACCTCGGGCCGTCGGCGCAAGCAGCCTCTGCGTGGTCTAGGTCTCGCCCAGACCGCTGGGGCTGGAGGAGAAGATGCCGCCCTCACCGATCCGCAGCGTCGTCCCCGTGGGGTCGGCGGTGATCCTCGGCTGGCCGTCGTGGCGGAAGAACACGAACCCACTCAGGCAGGGCAGCGGACCGGAGCTGCCGTCCCTGCTGACGCCGACCGACGCCTGGGGGGCCTCGGACTCGGGGCCGTTGGCGTGCTCGGCGGCCTGGTCGTGGGTCTAAGCCGTCGCGACGGGGTCACCGGCCGAGTCGGCCGCCTTGAACGGCTCGAACGCTAGGGCCGTCGCCGGCTTGGTGAAGCCGCGCCCGCCGTCGGTCGAGACGACGTATTCGACGCTGTTCTCCGAGTGGCCGCGGTTGCTCTCCGACCGCCGGTACGCGACCTAGACCGTGCCGTTCCTCGTCACAGCGATGTCGGCGAACTGCACGTTTTGGAGCGGGTCGACAGCTTCATCGGCTGGTTGATGATGGCGCCGCGGTCGGTGCGGCACACAAAATCATCGAAGTTGCTGCCACCGACCCCCTGGAAGACGCTCTACGCGGCAGACACGTTGCTCTGGTCGTGGCTCCGCACACCGTGGGCGACCTCGATCGCCGTCTTGTCGTGGAACCGCCCGTTGAGGGCGGGATTACCACTGCTGACGATAACGGTACCCACGTAGTGCGCGGCCTCCTGGTCGTAGGTCGCGGCCCAGACCGAGCCGTTCTGGGGGGCGGTCCGGTGGGCTGGCCAGGCCCTCGGGTGAGGTGTCCGTCGGGCAACCGGGCAAGCACGCTGTCCGCCCACGACGAGCCGGAGGTCGTGCTGCGGTAGGAGCCGGTCGACATGCCACCGGCCTTTCCACAATGCAGTAGTCGCTGGAGCCCTCCAGGATATTGCTCGTATGCCGAGGGTCCACCGCGGCCGACGGCTCGTTCTGTAGCGCTTTTGGCTCCGCGGGCGGAGATCGCGACGGCCGACGTGACCGACCGCCCGTTCGCCGTAACGCCTGGGCGTCGACCGTGGCAGCGAGGTCACTGCCCACCGGGGTGGAGGCGAACGCGGGGAGGAGGCCGGGGCCGCGCCAGTAGGCCCCAGCGGTCCGCAACTAGGGCTCACTGCTGCTAACCCAAGCAGCGATCGGCCAGACCTGTCGACTCGCGGTCGGTGGGTCGCCGCTCGCATCCTCAGACGTCTGGGTCGGAGCTGCTTTCGCCAACTGTTCGGGTGAACCTGTTCGCCGCCACGGCAACTCCGCCGCCTATAGCGATGGCACCTAGGCCGACGGCCAGGGCTGCTGCCGCGTCGCCGCTACCCGTGTTCGGAAGGGTCGCTCCTCCCGCGCTGATGGGCGCGCCGGCCTGAGCGACCGGGGTGACGCCGGGCTGCACCCGAGACGGTGGGGCAGAGGCGGCGGAGGCGGTCTCCATAGACACGACGTTCACGATGGGCACAATCCACAAGGCCCCGGCTCCACCCGCCACACGGAGGGCGGTGCGTCGGCTGAAGCCCCGCGTCGGTCCAGCATTGTCAGGCATACGTTGGTTCCCCCCTGCGTCGAGATCGGTTCACAGAGACGTGCGGTTCCCGTTCCGAGGCCCTGTCTGCTTAAAGGTAACCTGTCATTCCATCGGTGGCTGGAGGGAACGGAGAACGCCGATCGACTTGTCCGTCTTCGCCCCGAATTGACCAGCCACACCGGCGGCGGGTGTCGTCTCGCCACCGCATCTTTTCAGCGATGGGTAGACCATGTCAGATCGTGTCGGGTATCACGCCAAGACCGTGCGCGAGATGACCCTGGGCGACGAGTTGTCCCTTTTTGACGCGGCGACGGGCGTCGCCTATGCGCTCAACCGCACCGCTCGGCAAGTATGGGAACTGGCGGACGGCGACTGCACGGTCGACGACGTGGTGCAAGCCTTGGCCAGGCTCTACGGAGTGACCGAGATGGACATCGAGGACGACGTGCGGAACACCCTCTCGGAGCTCTCCTCGGCGGGCGCACTCGTCACCAGGTCACCGTGACCGATCTGCATTTCGGTGGTGCCGGGGCGACCGCGGTTCTGACGGGCGTGGATCACCTCCCTGTCGGGGTCAGTCGCCTGGTCGTCGACGTCGGCGGGCCTTTGCTCCTGCGATCCGTCAAACGGACCGAACGAGCGCGGCTCGTGCTTGATCGTGTGGGATCGACGGTCCGCCTGGACGGTATCGCTCTGCCCGAATCCGCCGTCCGGGCCGCAGCGCTGGTGCTGGGAGCCGTGGACCGGGCACTACTCGACAGCACCGCTTGCCTCCTCGTTCACGCCGGGGCGATCTCCGGCCCCGGGGGCGTCGCGATCGTGCCGGGTCGCTCCGGTTCCGGGAAGAGCACCCTCGTCGCTGCCGCGATGCAGCAAGGGTTGGCGCTGGTGTCGGACGAAGCCGCCTGCCTCGCACCGGAGGACCACCTCATCTGGCCGCACCCGAGGCCCCTCGGCCTCTCCGGCCGTAGCCGAGCCCTGCTGGACCTCCCGGCGCCCGAGCTGGGGCCGGAGGACACAGAGCCGGAGGACACGGAGCGGTGGATGGCCCCCTCCCTCCTCGGCCGGACAGCCGGCCCGGCCATCCCGCTCGTGCCACGCCTGCTCCTCGTCTCGACCCGGGTCGCGTCGCACGAGAGCTGTGGCATCACCCCTGCTGATCGCTCAGAGGTGATCGCCCGGCTCCTCGCCAACCTCCTGAACACCCGCGGGCTCTCCGGCTCAGGAGGACCGGCCGGTCAGGGCTGGACCGCCGAGCGCGCCTGGTGGCGGATCGGCCGGCTTGTCGAGAACACCTCGTCGGCTCGGTTGACCTACCACTCGCCATCCTGCGGCGGGTCCCTCCTGCGCGACGCACTGGGAGGAGCTTCCGGAGTCGGCGACGTCAGCCTGGGCCACGGTGCGTCGCACTGACGTCGGCCATGAAGGCGAGCGCGGCATCGCGACCGCCGACCGGGTAGAGGGCCGACGACGGGTTCTCCGGGTCCAGGAGCGCGTCGGGGGTGGGCGGCGCCTCCCGGCCGGTGGACCACCAGGCCCAGCACTTCCCCACGGCCGCAGACAGGCTCGACATCGTCCCGGCCCGGCACGACTTCGCCATCAGCCTCGAGACGCTGGGGCCGGCGTCCCACCGCACCGGGGGAGAGAAGCGGTCGACGACCGTCGTCCAGAGGCGCCATCCGGACGGCTGCCGGGCGAAGTGCATGGGGCGCTCAGCCGCTCCACCGAGCACTCGGCGGCTCCTGCCCACCATCAAGGCCACGGCCGGCCGCGCGTGCCAGTCTGCGGCACAGTCGGCGAGGGCCTGGTCGGCACGGGGACCCAGCGTGGAGCGGGCGTCCTTCACTGCCGCCCGGATGTCGGCCAGCCACAGCAGCCGATGTCCGCCGGCCGCAGCCGCGTGCACGCACAGATGGACCACGGTGTCGGCAGCACCGAGCGTCCGGCACGTGACGTCAGGGAGCTTCAGCTCTCTCGACCTCGAGGCCAGCCGCGCGAAGGGGGGCGAGAGATCGCCCTCCACGGGCCCGGGCCCCAGCGCCCAGTGCAGGTCGACAGCGCCGCCGGCCGGAGACATGATGCGCAGCTCGTGCACGGACGCCCGGGCGAGCAACGGCCAGTTCGCGTCCACGAGCCGGAACCCGGCTTCCTCCAGCCCGGCGACCGCTGCCAGCACATCCGTCCGCGGGACCAGGATGTCGACGTCAATGTAGGAGCGCAGCGCCGAGTCGTCCCCGTGCAGCCGCACCAACGCCGGGCCCTTCACCACGAGGTAGGGCACGTCGGCCCGGCCCAGGGCGCCGTCGATGAGCGCGAGATCCGCCACCGCGCGCAGATGCCTCGCCGTGGCGGCGTGCGCGGCGTGCGTCAGCCGCGTGCTGGCCACGCCGTCGAGCCGGGCGCGTCGGTGCACCCATCCTTCGATGCCGTGGCGCACCGCCGCGCCAACGACAGCAGACGTGATGGCCAACGGTGTCTGGTCCCCGCCCTCATCACTCTCTCCGAGAGTGCTGACGAGAGCCGTGAGCGGGTCAGCTCTGCGAGGGCGACGGTGCATGTGACGTGCGCTCGGGGCGCCCGCGGGTGCGCAGGAAGCCGAGGAACGCCGCCTGGTCGTCCAGGTCGACCGACGTTGTTCCAGGCGGGGCCGCCGCCACCGGCACGACGTCGGGAGGAGTGACCCTCTCGTAGCCGACGACCGAGTCGAACGTCGACACGTAGGTCACGGACTGTGGCCGCCAGTCGAGATGTTCGACCACTCGTGACCGAGCGGCCAGACCCAGCCGGACGCGCAGGTCCGGGTCGTCCAGCAGGGACTCGACGGCGTCCGCGAAGCCCTCGATGTCGCCGTCGGCGACGTACAGAGCCGCCTCGCCGGCGGAGACGCGGGTCTCCGTCAGATCGAACGTCACCGTGGGCAGCCCGTACGCCATGTACTCCATGGTCTTGTTCATGGTCGAGGCGTCGTTGAGCGGTGTCCGACGGTCCGGCGACAGCCCGATGTCCGCTGCGCTCAGGTATTCGGCGATCTCGGCCGGTCCTACACGGCCGGGGAACTCGACCCACGGGTCGAGGCCCCGCCGCGTCGCATCGGCTCGCAGCTCGTCGAGACAGTCGCCGAACCCCATCAGCGCCATCCGGACGTCGGTACGGCCACGCACCAAGAGCAGCTCCATGAGATCCAGGAGCACGTCGACGTTGTCCTGCGGGCCCATGACGCCGAGATAGGCCAACAGGGCCGAGCCACCGCGCCATCCGTCGCCGCGTGGGGTGATCGGACGCATGCGAAGAGTGTCGGGACCGCTGCGGACGACCCCCACCTGCTCGGGTGGGAGGCCGCCGCGCTGGAGCGCCACCCGTCGGTAGGACTCGTTCGTGGAGATGACGCGGTGAGCGGCGCCGTACGTACGCCGCTCGAGCCACCGGAGGGCTCCCAGCTGCAGGCGGGCCGGCGCCCCCTCGGGAAGACCGAAGCGAGAGATGAAGAGCTCGGGGTTGAGGTCGTGCTGGTCGAACACGAAGGCCACGCCGCGCCAGCGCCAGAGCCGGGCCAGGAGCCAGTACGTGTCCGGGGGGTTGCAGGCCTGGATGACGTCGAAATGCTCTCGGTGCCAGACCGCCAGCGAGAGGGCGGCGGTGCGCACCCAGCTGTACCCGAACTCCCACGCGAACCCCGCGAAACCCGTCGCCTCCCGGGCCGGGGAGTACTTGTAGATGTACACCCCGTCGATGACCTGGCGCGGCGGATCCCCCGGCCCCTTGGGGCAGATCACGCTGACCTCGTAGCCGGAGGCCCGCAGCGCCTGGGCCTCGAGCCACACCCGTCGGTCGAGGGGCACAGGCAGGTTCTGCACGATGATCAGCACGTGCGCCACAGACTCACGGGGCGGTGTCACGCGGTTCTCCTCCATGGCGGCTCTGTGCTGTCTCCCGTCCAGCCCCCCCATCATGACCGGCGGGCATGGGCGGAACGTGGTCTTTGGGGCATTCTCGCGTGCGCCGTCACATGGCCGATCGATCAGTGAGGCGGTCCGTCGGCGTCTACGATGTCGTCGTGGCATCCGCTGGGCCCGAGGGCGCTGCACGGCGCCGGCGCGAGTCGGACGAGAGCCAGGATTCCGCCCCCCGAGCGCCAGCCGTCATCAGCGTCGTGATCCCCGCGTACAACGAAGCCGCCGTGGTGGGCAGGCTGCTCGACGCGCTGGGCGGAGCGGAGCACGGCCTCGAGGTCGTCGTGGTCTGCAACGGGTGCACGGATGACACCGAGAGCGTGGCGAGGGACCACCCCAGCCAGCCCCGCGTCCTGTCCTTGCCCGAGGGGTCCAAGCACGGCGCACTGCTGGTGGGCGACGCGGCGTCGGCGGGTTTCCCGCGTTTCTACGTCGATGCCGACGTCGTCGTGAGCGCGGACGACATCCACGCGATGGCGGCGGTTCTCGAGGCCGGCGCCATGGCCGTGGCTCCCGAGCGAAGCCTCAGCCTGCAGGACAGCTCGAGGACGGTACGCGCCTACTACCGGTTGTGGGAACGGCTCCCTTCGGTGCGCACGGGTCTCTACGGTCGCGGGGTCGTGGGCGTCAGCGAGGCCGGTTACTCACGGATCGCGCTGCGGCCCGAGGTGATGGGCGACGACCTCTACGTCCACTCCCGCTTCTCCCCTCCGGAGAGACGGATCGTTCCTGACACGACGTCTGTGGTTCGGGGGCCGAGATCGACGGTCGACCTCGTGCGGCGGCGGGTCCGGGCGGCGCAGGGCAACACCCAGCTCGCCCGCGTCGTGGCCACCTCCCCGCCCGCCACCGGCATCCGCGACATCGCGTCGGTGGTCCGCGCCGACCCGTCGCTCCTCCCGAGTGCGGCGGTCTTCCTCGGTGTGACGGCGCTCGCCCGGGCCGCCGCCCGCGCTCGCCGGAACGACTCCACCTGGCTGCGCGACGAGAGCAGCCGAAACCCCTAGGAGCTCAGCCCCCTCGGCTGCGGGCCGCCGCGGGGACGTGGACGCAGCAGAGAGGCGGCCGCTCGCCTGGACCCCGCGTCACCGGCGACACCGCGGACAGCCTGACCGGCGAAGACGGCGGCGCGGAAGGCGGCGCTGCTCAGCGCGCCATGGGTCCGGGAGAAGAGGCGCACCTTGTTGGTGATCAGAAGCGACCACAGGTCAGGGCCGTGTCCTGACGCGCCACCGACATGGTGGCAGACCGCGTCAGGGACGAACAGGACGCGGATCCCCATCGCCGACGCCCGGGCCATGAGCTCGGTCTCCTCGCTGTAGAGGAAGAACGACTCATCCCATCCACCGAGACGGTCCCAGCTGTCCCACGACATCATCACCGCAGCTCCGGTGGCCCAGTCGACGGCATGTTCGACCTCGTACCGTCGCGGGTCGGCGACGATCTCTCCGACGCCCCAACGGCCGGCCCTCCTGCCGCCCAGGACGGCCTCCGCCACCGCTGAGCCGACCGTCGGGTACCGCCGCAGGCTCAGCGATAGGTTGCCGTCAGCGTCGGTGATGCGGGGCACGGCGAGTCCCTGCGGGGGGCCCATGGCGGCCTTCGCCAAGCCGGACAGAAGACCCGGCATCGCCACCGTGTCCGGGTTGAGAACCAGGAGGGCGTCGTGCGGTGCGGACCGAGACCGACCGACGTTGATGGCAGCGGCGTACCCACGATTCTGCTCGTCCGCCACGATGAGCGCCTCCGGCATCGCCGCACTGGCCCTGGCCAGAGTCCCGTCCGTGGAGGCGTTGTCCACGACGACGACCGACGCCACCTCGACCCCGTCGGCGGCTCCCCGGAGGGAGACGAGACAGTCCCCGATCTCTCGCTCGCTCTGGTAGGTGACCACGACCACGGCCACGCGCACCGGCGATGCTGGCGTCACGGGCGGAACCACGCCGTCTTCCTCAGCCGGCCCCGTGCCTCGAGCTCGGCCACCGAGCACAAGGTCAGGCCGCGAGCAGCCATGAGGGCGTGCACCTCCCGCACCATGGCGGCCCGATCGAACGTTGTGACCGGGCTGCCCCGCAGCGGGTCGGGCTCGAGACGTTCGTGCAGCAGCAGGATGCCTCCCGGCTCGGTCGCCGCCGAGGCCTCCGCGGCGACGGTCGTGGCCGGCCGGTCCACCCAGTCCTGGCCGTCGGCACTCCACACGACGACCTCGAGGCCGAGCCGTGTGGCCGCGCGGTAGCTCGCGAGGGACTGCGACCCGTAGGGCGGCCGGTACCGCGTCACGGGCCGCTGCGCCACGGAGGCCAGGCGGTCCCTGGCGGACTCGAGGTACGCATACGCCTCGTCCGTCGACATCGTGCTCACCCGTCGATGGTCGAGGCCGTGCAGAGCCACTTCGTGACCCTCGTCCACCATGCGGCGAACGAGGTGGGGGTACTGCTCGGCTCGCGCGCTCAGCAGGAACCAGGAGGCGTGAACGTCCACCGTGCGCATGAGGTCGAGCAGCTCCGCCGTGACGGTTGGATCCGGCCCGTCGTCGATCGTCAGCGCAACATGGGACCGCGAGGAGCCGGACTGCACGGAACCCCAGGGCGCGAGAACCGGGTCCACGATACGGCGGACTCGTCGCCTTCCGACAGGACCGAGCGAGGAACGCCATGTCCACACCCATGAGCCGGGCCGGACGTCACCGCCCTGAACGCTCCTTGGCGGGGACATGTGATCACCCTAGGGGCGACCACCGCACGACCATGGCGGATCACTCACCGGAACGCGACCTGACGCGCCCGTAATATGGTGAAATTAGGTAAATAAAGCCGATGGACTAGTCCAAATTGACTAGTCACAAGGTCTCGGTTAGGTTACGTCCGCCTGGGGTCCTCCCAGCCGGTACTGCAGGGGCTACTGCATCTGTTCGCCTTGGCGATTCGAACGACCCGGACGGGTCATCACGGATCGGCCTTACCCCCGGTATGGAGCCTGGCCATGAACACGTCGACCAAACCCAGCATCCACACGCTCAGACTCAGGCGAGGCTGGCGGCCGCTTCTGTTGGGCATGGTCATCTGCCTGGGAGCGCTGTCAGGAGTCGTCGGCCTAGGAACGGGGGTCTCGGCAGCATTGACCGGCACCGGGCCGCAAGCCACCCCGATCGTGACCCCAACCGATGACGGGGACTCCAGCTCCGTCGAGGTCGGGATGGTGTTCAACAGCAGTCAGGCCGGTACCGTCACCGGTCTCCGGTTCTACAAGCCGCAAGGAAACACCGGCACGCACGTTGGCACGCTCTGGGCGGGAGACGGGCGCGCCCTCGCCAAGACAACGTTCGCTGGCGAGTCGGCTCAGGGCTGGCAGAGCGCCCAGTTCGCGCGACCGGTCACCATCGACGCCAACGCACGTTATGTCGTTTCCTACCTTGCACCACATGGCCACTACGCGCAGATCGAGGGTGCTTTCTCCGGCGGAAAGACGCTCAGCCTGCCCCCCATCACCGGTACAGCTGGAGTCTTTGCGTATGGCCAGGGCGGGTTCCCGCGATCGACGTGGCACGACTCGTCCTACTACGTCGAGCCTCTTCTGAGTGGTGGGACCGTCCCCACGGCACCCCCGAGCACAACCACGACCCGGCCGACCCCGTCGACGACCTCCACGCCGCCGATCACCCCCACGACGAGCAGGACGACCGCGACTTCTCCTGCCACGGTTACGGTGACCACCCCGCCCCCGTCGTCCACCGGCACGCCGACCAGCGCCCCGACGACAACGACAGCGAGCACGGCACCGGTCGGCGCGTTCCCTGACGCGACCAACACCGGCGTTCCAGCTGGGACAACGCTAACCGCCGGGACCGGGAACGTCTGTGGGACCGTTGACCGCCGCCTCATCAACGGGGACCTCGTTCTCAGCTGTGACTCCACCGTCACCAATACCCGCATCATCGGCCGCGTCGCCACGAACGGGTATCGGCTCACCGGCTCACACCTGGACATCGGCCCCGATGCGTGCCCGTCCGGGACAGCGGACTACCAGATGGTCACCGGGCCGGTTGCGTTGACCGCCGTTCACCTGCACCACGGCGTCGGCGACGACCTGGTGCGCCTCACCGGCGGAGGTGACACCACGATCAGCGACTCGCTCCTGGACCGGACGTGTTTCTATCCGGGCGCACACCTGGACGCGGCACAGTTCTACGACCCGGGCGCAGTCGGCAAGATCACCCTCAACCACAACACCATCGACTCGCGGGCCGTCAACTCGACCGACCTCGGTAATGCGGCCATCTTCCTCGCCGACAACCCGGGACGCGGCACCGTCGTCACAGTGACGAACAGCCGCCTCGCGGGCGGGAACTTCACTGTCTCCCTATATGACGCCCTAACGGGCTCGGGGGTGTTCTACGACGTCCGCGGCAACACCTTCGTCAAGGGGTCTTCACAGTACGGACCGTGCGCGTCGTCGAACTCCTCGCCTTACAACGGAACTGACGGGTTCCGATTCACGGGCAACGTCTTCGACGACGGCTCCCCCGCCACCTGCTGAGGGAACGTCGTCGCCCTCAACGTCAACGAGGTCGCACCCCTTCTCCGCCGACGATCTCGGGTCGTCGGGGGGGTCGGGGTCGTCGGGGGGGTTTCCTTCCGCGGCGTCCACGGGTTGGCAGCACACGGGTGTGTCGTTGTCGCCGTACACCGGACCGTTGACCATCACGGTCGACGGCACGGTCATCGACGGCAAGGACGTGCGAGGCTGCCTTCAGATCAACGCCAACAACGTCACGATCAGCAACTCCCGGGTGAGCTGCGCCGGGTCATCGCCCGACGACCCCGGCAACATGGTGGTGCAACAGTCGACGTCCCGGGCGCCCGATGTCTCCGGTCTGCAGGTCGTTGACACCGAGATCACCCGGCCCGCGGGCAGCAACGGCGGCGCGGACTACGGTCTACTCATCTACGGCATGAACGTCACCTTGACCCGCGTCAACATCCACAACGTCACATCCGGGGTCCACTTCTCCAGCAACGGACCGGTGACCATCGAGGAGTAAACCCCACACGGGGCGAATACCGGCGTCCCGGTGACGCCCTAAGCCCAACCAGCCCACCCACCACCAGCTCGTACGGCATCCTTGAACCACCACGCCGCTCACCTGCGGCACCACGCACGCGGACTGGCAGGTCACAGCGATGTCACGGCGACAACTGCTCATCTTCTGGCCGGCGACAGTCGCCGTGGTGGTGGCCATCTTGGGCTATCTGGTGTTGACCCGGTCGACTCGCCTCACGCCACCCTCGTCGTCGACAGGGGCTCCGTCGGTGTCGGGGTCGTCGGGGTCGTCGGGGGGGTCGGCGTTGTCGGGGGGGTCGGGGTCGTCGGGGGGGTTTCCTTCCGCGGCGTCCACGGGTTGGCAGCACACGGGTGTGTCGTTGTCGCCGTACACCGGACCGTTGACCATCACGGTCGACGGCACGGTCATCGACGGCAAGGACGTGCGAGGCTGCCTTCAGATCAACGCCAACAACGTCACGATCAGCAACTCCCGGGTGAGCTGCGCCGGGTCATCGCCCGACGACCCCGGCAACATGGTGGTGCAACAGTCGACGTCCCGGGCGCCCGATGTCTCCGGTCTGCAGGTCGTTGACACCGAGATCACCCGGCCCGCGGGCAGCAACGGCGGCGCGGACTACGGTCTACTCATCTACGGCATGAACGTCACCTTGACCCGCGTCAACATCCACAACGTCACATCCGGGGTCCACTTCTCCAGCAACGGACCGGTGACCATCGAGGAGTCCTACATCGCCGGTCTGGTCAACATCTCCGGACAAGACCACATCGACGGTGTCATCGCCAACGGCGGCACCGCCAACGTCACCCTTCGCCACAACACCATCGAGGTTCCTGACGTTCAGACCACGCCCATCGCGATCTTCCCCGAGGGAACCCCCAACTCGTACTGGGTCGTCGACCGGAACCTCATCGCGGGCGGCGGATACTGCATCTACCCCTCCTACACCAAGGGCCACGACCAGCCGAACCACCACATCAGCATCATCAACAACGTGTTCGGCACCCAGTTCTACCCCCGCTGCGGATCCGTCGGCCCCGTCGACGGAGGTGTCAATGGAGCGAACTTCCTCGACGGCATCGGCAACACCTGGAGCGGCAACACGTGGTCTAACACCGGCGCCCCGATCACGCCCTAACCACAACCAGCCCACCCACCACCGGCGGTGCGGCATCCTTAGACCCACAAGCCGCCCACCCGCGGCGCCACGAAGCCGCACGCACGGGGGGACTGTGCCACCCAGGATCGGGTTTGCCTGCCACTGGGGATCGTCTCGAACCGCAACCTGGTCTGGGACACCTCACCACCTCTTGGCGGCTCTGGCATCGCGGGCTGCGGTGGATGATCTCGACGTGACTCTCCCTCGCGCGACCCGCGAGGCGCTACGGCTGGTCGGCGTCCGTCACTACTCAGACGGGTTCCGCAGCCAGTGGCGGCACTCACGGCTGGCTCTGGGCCTGATCGAGCGCCGCCTGACTCGGATCGCCGATAGCGCCCGGGTTGACGGGCTTCTCCAGATCGGGGATCTCGGCGTGACAAAGACGCCGTCCCTGATCTATCAAGATCTTTCGTACTCCCTCCTGCTCGAGGTCTACCAGGCCCAGCGCAGCGTGCCCCATTTCCGTACCTTGACCCACTCTGATCTCGTCAGGCTCAACGACCGTCAACTGGCCGTCTACGGAGAGTCGGCGGGCATCATCGCGATGAGCCGATGGCTCGCCGACTCCTTGGCTAGAGCCGGGGTGCCACCTGACCGCATCCATGTGGTCCCGCCCGGTGTCAACTCCCCGGTCGGAGACCTGGGGTCTCCTCCCCGGCGACGTCACGGACCTGCGCGGCGACTGCTGTTCATCGGCCGCGACTTCGACACCAAAGCCGGCGATCAGGTCCTGTCTGCCTACGCACAACTGCGCTCTCGCCCTGGATCACGCATTTCGTTGACGATTGCGGGACCACGACACTGTCCTGCGAACGCCCGGCAGCCGGGGGTGGAGTTCCTGGGGCCGGTGACGCGCCAGCGCGCCGCTCAGCTCTATGACACGCATGACCTCTTCGTGATGCCATCACGGTTCGAGGGGTTCGGCATCGCCTTCGTGGAAGCCCTGTCACGAGGTTTGCCGTGTATCGGACGACGCGCGTGCGCCATGCCGGAGATCATCGACCAGAGCGCCGGTCGTCTCATCTCGACCAACGACCCGGAGGAGCTCGCCGAGGTCATCACCTCCGCGCTGGAGGACGACGGGCTCTACGCCTCGTGTCTCGACACCGCGGAGCAGCGACGCCAGTTCTACACCTGGGGACGGGCGGCAAGTCAGACCCTGGACGTGTTCGAGAACGTGCTCACCCCACGCTGACCCAACCGAGCACCGGCCCGGTTGGTCAGAATGCGGCGTGAGCGTCAGCGTGCATGACCTATCCTTATAGGGCTCGTGCGAACTCGACGCCAAAAAGGGATGTTCGTTGCTGGGAAACGCGGCACGTATGTTGGCGGTGAGGCTCCCTTGGGTGCTCGCCGCAGTCCTGTTGTCGGTGTTCGCTGGAGCTGGCACCTTTGTGGTGATGCATCCTGACCAACAGAGTCAGGCCTCCGTTCTTCTGGTGCCCTCCGTCACTCAGCCGGGGGTCGTAGGTCCCACCAACCCGCTCCTGTCGTTGGGTGGCTCCGTCGCCGTCGTCGCCTCCGTCGTCCAGTTGGCGGTGTCGGACGACGACACGGCTCGCACGTTGGCCAGTGCCGGCTACACCGCGAAGTACACCGTCCTGCCCGACCTCACTGAGAATGCGGGACCGGTCCTCTTGATCACGGCGACGGGAACGTCGGCGGACACAGCCCAGAGCACCCGGGACGCGATCGTCACGACGATCGCCACTCGTTTGAAGGCGCTCCAGGATGACCGCAAGGTCCCGGACGACCTGCGGGTTTCGAGTGTTGTTCTTACTTCGACCAGCCAGGTCACCACCATCCGCAAGGTGCAGATCCAGCTGGCGGTCCTGGTGGGCGGAAGCCTCCTCGCCGCTCTTCTCCTCGGCATACTTCTGCTGGAACGACGTGCTCAGGCGTTGCGTCGCGGAACGGTGCGACGTCAAGGTGCGGAGATCAGCGAGAATCAGGCCATGCCGACGGTGCCTCACGCTGATGGGGTGACACCACCGAGGGTGCGGCCCTCACATCCTGATGCGAGCTCTTCATCGGATCCCGTCACGGATCAGGTACTCGACGCCAGGCCGGAACGCCCTGCGGGCGAACTCAACCCCTTCCCCGATCTTCGGGTGATGGCGGGGGCCAGCCAGGACCCACCGCCGATGAGTCGCCGTAGCGGGCGGTGAGCACTGCGGCCCGCTCGGCCTCCTCGCCACGGGAGCTGAGTGTGCTTCCTGCACTCACCGTCTATGTGGTGCTTTTGGTCGCGATTCCCAGCGAGCTCGTGGTCGCAGCATTGGGAGCGGCGGGAACGCCAGCCGGCCTTCTAGCGGCCGCCATGCTTCTGTGGTGGGTCGGTGGCGCCATCGCAGCGAGGACGTCGCCTCGTTACTCCAACCCGGTGAAGTGGCTGCTGCTCGGGTTCGCGATGGCGATCGTGCTGTCCTACCTGTTCGGCATGTCCCGCCCGGTGGCGACCGATGCGGAGGTGAGCTCGGCTGACCGAGGCCTTCTGAGCTTGTGCGGGTGGCTGGGCATCGCCCTCGTCATTGCGGACGGTGTCCGCAGCAAAGCCGCTCTGGACACCCTTCTGCGCAGGATCATCGCCGGCGGCGCTTTGATCGCTGCGCTGGGCATCCTGCAGTTCTTCTTCAACCTCGATCTCGCACACGTCATCCACATCCCCGGACTCACGGCTAACGGGGCCTTCGGCGAGATCATCCAGCGGTCCACGTTCAGAAGAGTGACCGGTACCGCATCACATCCGATCGAGTTCGGTGTCGTGCTGGCGACTCTCTTGCCCCTTGCGGTTCACTATGCGCGTTACGCCAGCGACCCGTCGGTCCGGCGGCGGTTGTGGGTCGCGGTCTTCCTGATGGCGGGAGCTCTGCCCCTGTCGGTTGCCAGAAGTGGAATCATCGGATTCGCCGTCGCGCTGGCGGTGATGTTCTTCACCTGGCCTCATCATTTCAAGCGCCGCGTGCTGTTGTTCATCGGTGTCGGGGTGGTTGGACTGTCAGTGGTGGTTCCTGGTCTGATCGGCACCTTCCGCGGCCTTTTCCTCAACGCTTCGACCGACCCGAGCGTGGGGGGCCGTAGCGACGACTACGGGCCGGTGCTCCGTTACGTCGAGCAGACGCCTGTATTCGGGAGAGGATTCGGAACCTTCATCCCCAGCCTCTACCGGACGTTGGACAACGCCTACTTGGGTCTGTTGGTCGAGACTGGCGTCGTGGGCCTCGCGGCGGTCATCAGCCTGTTTGCGGGTGCCATCATCGTGACCGCCCGGTGCCGCGCCAAAGACAGGTCAAGCGAGAGCCGTGACCTCCGACAGTCTCTCGTCGCCGCCATCGCCGTCCTAGCTGTCAACGCCTTCGCTTTCGACCTGTTGGGGTTCTCGATGTGTGCGGGGCTGCTTTTCGTCCTGATCGGTTGTTCGGGTGCCATGTACGCGTTGCAGACGAGCGGCCAGATGCTGCAGACATCTCGCCTCACCGTGCGCGGTCGCACGCTGACCGCAGTTCTCTTCTGCGCGGTCGCGGCTGGAGGCGTGTTCCGGGTCGCGGTGAGTCCGACCGAGTACGACGCGACGGGAAGCGTCATCCTCGACCCCCCGTCATCGGTGACAGCCGCGCCCTTCTCTCGTGTCGGTCGGGCGAGCACGGCCGCCAGCCTCATTCACGACGTCATCGAGAGTGACGACGCCAGGCAGCGACTGCGTGCTCAAGGAGTTGAAAATTTCGATGTCGCGATCGGCGATGGCAGTCTCATGGCAGGAACCGATCGATTCGGCACCGGCGGAGCCGTCCTCAACATAGTGGTGAGATCACCCTCCGCAGCGAGTGCAGAGGAGGGCCTGAGGGCGGTCAAGTCGGCTTTGGCACAAGACCTCTCGAATCTGCAGTCCACGATTGGTGTTCCCGACACGGAGCGCATCCAGCTGAGCTCAGTGACCACGAACCCTGCATTCCTGATCAAAGCGCGATCTTCGCGTGCGCTGGTCGCCAGTTTCCTGGTAGCGCTGGTCGCGGGGTGGGTGCTGGTGCACATCCTGAGACGGTTGCAGCCTTTCGCTCCGAAGGATGCTGTCCCCAGGGTCGAGATGATCCCCCGGGGAGGCTTGAGTGAGTAGGCAGTCGCACATCATCCGACCCGATGAGCGGGCGCCGCTGGTGGTCATCTGCTCCGGTACGTCCTGGGACGGCCCTCGGCTCTCTGATCGACACCTCGCGGAAAGGCTCACGGCCTACGCGGACGTCCTCTTCGTCGATCCCCCCATCTCCGTCTTGACTCCCCTTCGGCGTCCTTCCTTGGCTCGATCTGCCACGCGGCCCGGTCTCCGGCGGCTAGGTCCACATCTCCATCGTCTGACGCCGATTGCTCCGCCGGGAGTGAGCCGTCCTGGCCTCCGTCGGGTCGCGCTGGAGGTGACCCGCGTCTGGATGCGATGGGCGGCCCACCGACTCGGAGGAGATGTCGAAGCCGTGATCGCAGGATCTCTCGACGACGTCTTCGGGGCGTGTCGCGAGCGGCAGTCCGTCCTGTGGGGTACGGACGACTTCGCTTCCGCCGGCGAACTCATGGGCCTGTCCCCCTCGTGGTTGGCGCGCAGGGAGAGAGACCAGTTGCGCAAATCAACCGCCATCGTGACCGTCTCAGAGGAACTGGCACAACGGTGGCGCGCCCGCGGCCACGACGTGACCGTGATCGCGAACGGTTGCGATGCCGGGCACTATGCCCATCTGGACCGGGCGCCGCCACCCGTGGATGTCCGGCTCAAACGACCCATCGCCGGCTTTGTCGGTCATCTGTCGGACCGCATCGATCTCGACCTCCTGGAGGCGCTGGCTCGATCGGGTCACGCGCTCCTGCTCGTGGGGCCACGCCAGTCAACATTCCACATTCAGCGCCTTGACCGCCTGTTGGCGCTCCCCAACGTCCAATGGGCCGGACCCAAGCCCTTCTCCGAGCTTCCCTCGTACCTCAGCGTGATCGACGTAGGAATCACGCCATATACGGATACCCCGTTCAACCGCTCCTCCTTTCCGCTCAAAACTCTCGAGTACCTCGCGGCGGGCCGACCGGTTGTCACGACAGATCTGCCCGCGGCACGGGGGCTCGCGACCGAACTCGTGACGATCGCCGCTGATGCCGAGGACTTCGCTCGAGCGACCTCTGAGCTTCTCACGTCGCCTCGCCCCCCCGACTTCGTCGAGCGTGCTCAGGCATTCGCCCGGCGCCACGACTGGTCCGAACGAACGCGGGATATGGCCCGACTCCTGGGACTCAAGCACCTGGGGCGGTGATCTCGTGTTCGCCCGTTATGGGGGGAGACCTCGTGTGTTCGCGGAGGTTTTGGCAGACCACGCCCCACCCCTCACTAAGCCCAACCATTACCGGGGGGACGAGATTCGCGGTCGCCAGGGGGTTCACGGCCGCCGACGGCAGGGGGATCGCACATGCTTGCGAATAAGCCCGTTCTGTCCAACCCGCACTTGAGACTCGACCACCTGGATGGCGTGCGGGCGTCAGCTCGCGACGTTGTTTGTGCACCACATCCACGTCAAGATTTGGCCGGCGTATACGGACCATGCCCCGCTCCGGCAGCCGTGGCTGGTTGGTCTACGGGCACCTGGCGTCAGCATTTTCATCGTCGTCTCCGGCTGGCCATCGGACCGCACATCGGGGTTGGCAACGTGGGGTCGGTCCTCACGTTCATCCAGCGTCGCGGATGGCGCATCCTCCCCCCCGTGGTGGACGGCACTGACCATCTCCGTGCTCGTCTTGGGCGGGAACACAGGCTTGGTGACCAGCGATCTCGTCTGCCTCACGGGCGTCCTGGTGCACGGCCTCCCTTCTGCAGGATCTCATCAGAGCCCCGAGAACCAACGGGGCACTCTGGGCGATCGCCGTTGAGTGGCGGATCCACTTCCTCTTCCCGTGGAGCCTGTCGATGCGGCGAAGCCTCGGCGCGATGACGCTCGCCGGCCTGGCGAGCGCTGCAGTCATCGGCGGCTACCTCCCAGCGGTGACGAGCCCGGCATTCCACCGGCTCCACAACGTCATGCACCAGGGTGCCTTACTGGTGGGCATCTGTGGCGCGATCTCTCGGTGTGGGCGGACGAGCAGTACTTCTGGGTGGACCTCTTGGCCGGCATGGTCACGGCCACCGTTATCGCGCGGCTGTCGCTCCCTGGTTCATGGGGCTTCTCGCAGGTCCTCGAGCAGCCCTTCCTCACTCACCGCTTCTGGTCGTCCGTCGCCGACGCTGTCCGCGGGGTCCTGGGCAGACCGAAGCTCCCAGAGATCGAGCACGTCGGCGCGCAGGGGTCGCAGGCAGACCAGGTAGGCGCCTAGCGCCAGGGGCGAACCGACAAGCATGGCCGCCAGTGGCGAGAGCGGGAGATGTTGAGTGACCAGGACGACAGCCCACATGGCCAACACGCCGACGCCCACTACGAGCAACCGGCGCGCGATGTCTCGCCCGTGAATGCCGGAACGCCTCAGCAGGACGACGAGGGCTGACCCGACGACCACTGCCGTGACGACGGCGTGACCGATGGCAACACCCTCGATGCCATCCAGCCGGGCGCCGACGGTCAGCGCGGGCACCAAGGCCGCCAGCCAGACTACGTGCAACCAGACCGTTGAGACGGTGCGGCCCGATCCGGCAAAGAAGTCGTATGTCACCTCAACGGCGACTCGGCCGAGACTGAAGACTGCGAGAGGGGCCAGGACGACGGCAGCCGGAGCCCACCGCTCGCCGTACAGCGCGGTGACCAGCGGTGTGCCGTAACCGGCGAGCAGCAAACACATGGGGGCGGCGAGCGCGAGCACGAGGGCGAAAACGCGGCCGAAAGCTTGACGCCCACCGTCGTCGGCGTGCTCTGCCAGCCGCGCGAACAGTGCGATGGCGACGCGCCGGATCGCCGAGGTGACCACGGTGATGGGCCAGGAACAGAGGTTGAACGCCAGGAGGTAGAGGCCGAGCTCCTCGGGACCGAGAACGTGTCCCACGACGACGAAGTCCACATTGAGAATCGACAGAGACAGCAGGCTCGCGCCGGCGAGCGGCAGCCCGAACCGAAGGAGACCGGGAACGACGCTCGGGTCCCATCCCGGCCACACCCTGACGGGAGACAGGGCGAGGGCAAGAACGGCGGCGACGGCGTTCCCGACGACGGCTCCCCATCCGAGGCTCCAGGCGCCGTGGCCAGTGAGGGCCAGTCCGATCGTGACCGGCGTTCCGATGAGGAACGCGGCCAGATCGATCAGCAGCCGTGTCCTCTGACGGAACAGCCGGGTGAGGAGCGCATTGGGCACCGAGGCGATGCCGTCGAGAGCCACCCCGACGAGGAGCAGTCGGATGAGACCTGCGGCCTCCGGGCTTCCCATGGCCGCTGCGGCCGCAGGAGCCGCGAAGAAGCCGGCCACCGACAGTGCTGCGCTCGACAGGATGGACAAGCTCATCACCGTCGGCGCGATCTCCTGGACCCGGCCCCGGTGCTGGACGACCGCAACGCTGACGCCCAGCTCGTTCATGCTCAGGAGGACAGTGAGCACAACCAGCCCGACGGCGAAGACGCCGTACTCCTCGTGGGCGATGTGCCGGATCACGATGATGCCGGTCAGAAAGTTGCCTAGTCGACCGACAACGTTGTTCAGCAGGCTCCAGCTGAGGCCGACGCCGACGTCACGGCCCAGGGCCCGGTCGCCGGTGGCGTCACCAGGCTCGGCAGGCTGGACGTTGGATGCGACGGGGCGGTCGGTCACGGGGTTGCGCCCGGGTCAGCGAGCGGACGACGTCGCGTCGGCCAGGCTCTTGACGACCCGGTCCTGCTGCGTATCGGTCAGGTGAGGGTGGATCGGCAGCGACAGGAGCCGGCCAGCTGCCTGCTCGGTGACCGGGAAGTCGCCGGCGCGATAGCCGAGGAAGGCGAACGCCCCCGTGAGATGGATCGGCGTCGGGTAGTGGATCGCCGCGTCGACACCGGTGTCATGGAGGTGCTTGAGCACCCGGTCGCGCTCGGCCGTCTGGACGACGTACAGGTGCCACACGTGAGCAGCCGGCTCGGCCACGGAGGGCGTGCGCACCTCTGGGACGACCTCGTTGATGAGGCGGGTGTACCGCTCGGCCAGCTCGCGCCGACGCTCATTCCAGAAGGTCAACCGGCGCAGCTTGTGGCGCAGGACGACCGCCTGCACGGCGTCGAGGCGGGAGTTCCAGCCGACAACGTCATGCACATACTTCGAGGGACTTCCGTGGTTGGCCATCAGGCGCACCCGCCGAGCAAGCGTCGCGTCCGGCGTCGTCACCGCGCCGGCGTCGCCTGCCGCACCGAGGTTCTTGCCGGGGTAGAAGCTGGTCGCCGCGATGTCGCCCAGGTCCCCGGACACCCGCCCGCCCGAAGCCGCGCCCTGAGACTGGGCGGCATCCTCCACGACGGCCACGTCCCGGCCACCGATGGCGGCACGAAGCTCGTGGACTTTGGCCAGCTGCCCGTAAAGGTGAACCGGCAGGACAACTCGAGTACGCGGGGTCAGGGCCGCGGTGACCCGGTCCGGATCCATGAGAAGCGTGTCCGGTTCGACGTCCACGAGCACCGGCCGTGCCCCGATCCGAGCGATGGCCTCGGCACTGGCGATGAAGGTGTTCGCCGGCAGGACGACCTCGTGCTCGGCGGTCACGCCGACCGCCCGGAGGGCAAGCTCGACGGCGTCGGTGCCGTTGGCGACGCCGACGCAGTGCTCGACCCCGACCAGGTCGGCGTACTCGGCCTCGAAGGCATCGACCTCGGGGCCTCCGATGAACCCGGCCGAGGAGATGACCCGTCTCAGGTCGTCCTCGAGAGCCGTCCCCAGCTCGGCGATCTGGGCCTTGAGGTCGACGAGAGGAATGCGGTCGGACGTCACGATGTCTCTACTTTCTGAACAGGTCGGGTTGACGCAGCGTCGACCCTGTCGCCGCGGTGGGCATCAGCCGAGATTGCATATTGAAGTCGTCGGTCCGGCCGGGTTGCACCCGGCGGCGGATCTTGCGCCCGACGCCGTGGCCGACGTATGACACGGCGCATCGGGCCGTCTCGACGACCCCGGTCGGACCCGTCGGCGAGCTGATCGCCCGCTCGTAAACGTCGACCTGGATAGCTGCTGCTGTCCCGAGGCCGAACCGCTCTTCGACCAACGCCCGTCCGTAGGCGCCCAGCTCGCGTCGCCGCCGCTCGTCGTCGCTGAGTGCGCTGAGGGAGGTCCGCAACCGGGCCGCGCCGTGCTCAGGCGAGTCCCCGAGGCCGTACCAGCCTTCGCGGAGGAATGGTTCGACCGTCTCAGGGGTGAGCGTCTCCCAGAATCCCCGCTCGCCCTGGACGACAAGCGGCTTGGCGAAGCACAGCGCTCGGAGCGCTGACCCGCCCATACCGAGAACGATGTCGGCCGCCGCGTAAGCGAGCCGGGGGTCCTCCATGGCGCCGGGGAGCAGGACGGCGCGGCGGCCGTGGCGGGCGTTGGCGTCCGCCGCAGCAGCGTGAACCGTGTCGCGAGCAGGCCCGTCACCGACGATGACGAGCTGAACCCGTTCGCCCAGAGACGGGACCGTGTCGATTGCCGTCAGCAGTCCTTCGAGCTTGAGCTCGTGTGTCAGCCGGCCGACCATGACGACGAGCACAGCGTCCGGGTCGGCGCCCACCGAAGCGCGGAACGGCCCGGTGTCCGAGAGAAGGTCCGGGTTATCAGTCGCCAGGTCGACCGGCGGTTCAATGACGTGCACCCGCGTGCGGCCGCTGCGCCGTTCGCGCTCGGCGATGGCGTGCGTCCCGACGACAAGGGGTAGCCCCCGGGGGATGAAGGGCGCGACCGCCATGGACATCACTGTGGACACCGTCACCGCCGGCGTTCCAAGGACGGCGCAGGAGGCGTCGATGATGGGGGGCCACTCGTAGCCGTGCACGATGTCGATCCCACGATCGTGCACCAGGCGACGCAGGGCCCGAACGACCGTCGGACCAGGACGCACGTGCGACTCGGGTGCGGCGACGAACTCGAGACCACGTTCCGCGATCCGGGCCTCAAGCGGCCCCGGCCGCCCGAAGACCACGACCTCGTGGCCGAGGTCACGAACGGCAGCCGCCAGGTCGATCGCGTTGAGCTGACTCCCACCGATCCCGAGGTCGTGCGGGTAGACGCAGAGGCGCATCAGGTCACCCGCGGTCGTCGACAGGTCGCCTCACGGCGTCGACCACCCTCTGGTGCTGGTCATCGGTCATCTGGTGGAAGATCGGCAGGATGAGCGTGTTGTCGGTGAGCCGCTCGGTCACCGGCAGCGCCGAATGGGCACGACCGGAGTACGCGGGTTGCCGGTGAGCCGCCATGATTCCCCGACGCGCCGAGATGCCCTGCTCGGAGAGCGCCTCCAGCAGTCCCTCGCGGGAGAGGGGATAGGAGTCGCCGACCTCGACCCAGAACGACTGCACGTTGGTCGTGCCGTGGTCCGGGTCGTCGACGCACCGCAAGCCGCGGATGTCCTCGAAGGCGGCTCGATAGCGCGCGGCCAGCTGGCGACGGCGTTCGACGACCGCGTCGAGGCGATCCAGCTGCACGAGGCCGATCGCCGCCTGCAGGTCGGTCATCCGGTAGTTGAACCCGACTTCCGTGTACTCCTCGGCCGGCGGGAGGACACTTCGGTGCCTCTCCGCCGCCGACACGCTCATCGCGTGCTCCCTTAGCGTCCGGGCCCGGTCGGCCCAGTCGAGCCGGCTCGAGGTGATCATGCCGCCCTCGCCGGTCGTGAGGATCTTGCGGGGGTGGAACGACCAGGCAGCGATCTCAGCTCCAGCGCCGACCGGGCGGCCGGCGGTGGTCGACCCGGCTGCGCAGGCTGCGTCCTCGACCACCACGATCCCGAGGGGGTCGCACAGATCGCGCAGCGGGCCGAGATCGAGGGGGACACCACCTTGGTCGACGGCGATGACCGCTCGGGTCCGAGTCGAGAGCGCGCCCTTGACCGTGTCAGCCGTGACGTTGCCGGTCCCGGCGTCGATGTCGCAGAACACCGGAACCGCCCCGACGTAGGCGACAGCGTTCGCCGTGGCGATGAACGAGAAGGACGGGACGACCACCTCGTCCCCCGGTCCGACCCCGGAGACGACAAGGGCAAGGTGCAGAGCCGTGGTGCAGCTCGACACCGCGACCGCGTGCTCCGCCTGCATCCGGGCCGCGAAGGCGGTCTCGAACTCGGCGACCTTGGGCCCCTGGGCCACCCAGCCGGACTCGATGACGGCCGTGACGGCAGCGATCTCCTCCGCACCCATCCAAGGCTGCATGACGTTGATCCGGTTCACGAGGGCGCACCCGCGAGCGCACGCCCGGCAGCGACCTCGGCCCGCTGGGGACGCCACCATTCGACCAGCTCGCGCAGGCCGTCCTCCAGGTGGGTCGTCGCCTCCCAGCCCAGGTCGCGGCGGGCGGCCGAGACGTCGGCCAGTCGGCGGGTGACACCGTTGACCGCACGCTCGGGGCCGTGTTCCACCCCCACGTCGGAGTTCATCGCGCGCAACAGCGCCTCGGCGAGACCGAGCAGCGACGTCTCCTCGGCGCTGGCGACGTTGTAGACCCCCTCACGGACCTCGGACTGCGCCGCGAGGATGTTCGCCCGTGCGATGTCCACGGTGTAGACGAAGTCCATCGTCTGCGCTCCGTCGCCGAAGATTAGCGGCGCGTGCCCGTCCGAGACACGCTCCATCCAGCGGACGAGGACCTCGGTGTAGAGACCGTGCACGTCCATCCGCGGGCCGTAGACGTTGAAGTATCTCAAGGCCACGTAGTCCAGCCCCGACATCGCCCGGAAGCTGCGCGCCATGCCTTCGTTGAAGGACTTGGCGGCCCCGTAGAAGGTGTCGTTGTTGTGGTGATGGTGGCGCTCGCCGGTCGGGAACTGCTCCGCAAGGCCGTACACCGACGCGGACGACGCCAGGACGAGCTTGTCGACGTGGTGCTCGGCCGCCGCCTCGAGAACGGTGAAGGTGCCGTCGACAAGGACCTCGAGGGCCAGCCGCGGCTGTTCGGCGCACTGGGTGATGCGGATGGCGGCCTGGTGGAAGACGATGTCGGCTGACCTGGTCATGTCGTGCACGAGGTCGCGGTCCCGCAGGTCACCTTCCACGAGCGTGACCTTTCCGCTTGGCAGGGCGTCGGCGAGGTTCTCCCGACGCCCCCGCACCAGGTTGTCGAGCACATCCACGTGCTCTACCCCGGCGTCCAGCAGCTGATCGACGATGGTCGAACCGATGGTCCCCGCTCCGCCCGTGACGAGCACCCGGGCTCCTCGAAGACTGCTCATCTAACAACCTCCATAGGGGTGCGGGACAGGCTGACCATTCGACCGGAGTCGGCCAGGCTCGCGGTGGCCGCCTCGAGCACGTCGAGTACCCGTAGACCCGCTTCGCCGTCGGTCAACGGCGCTCGGCCGAGGATGACCGCGTCGGCGAACTCGTCGACCATGGCGCCCAGGGCCTCACCCTCG
The DNA here is from genome assembly GCA_963752705.1 of uncultured Actinomycetota bacterium. Lineage (GTDB taxonomy): Bacteria > Actinomycetota > Actinomycetes > Actinomycetales > Dermatophilaceae > Lapillicoccus. The sequence goes on along the minus strand of CAVVZM010000003.1, from coordinate 377,090 downwards.
GGAAGCGAGGGGGCGTACATATCACCGAGCCGGTAGGAGATCCCGGCCGCACGACGGTCGGCTAGATCCTCGGTGCGCGAGCTGTGGTCGAGGTCGACCCCGCGGTCGTAGACGCTGAGCCGCTGCTGGGGGTTCAGGTCGTCCCACACCAGCGTGCGCCGACTGCCGCCCACGACCATCTGCCTGATCTTGGTTGGGCTCAGCCAGTTGACATGGACGTGCGCGATCGCCCCGCCCGGCAGCGGCATCGACAGGTACCCGATGCAGGCGCGGCCCGCGCCGATCGGGTCGGCCCCGTGCGCGGCCACGGACGTGGGGGTGAAGCCCCCCGGCAGGATCGCGTCGAAGATGGACAGATCGTGCGGCGCGAGGTCCCAGATGACGTCGACGTCCGGCTGCACCAGACCGAGGTTGATCCGGACCGAGTCGACGAACAGAATCTCCCCCAGCTCACCGGACGCGACGATCCGCCGAATGCGCTGGACGACCGGGGTGTAGACGTATGTGTGGTCGCACATGAGGACCAGCCCACGAAGCCGCGCCTCGTTCACCATCTCCTGCGCCTCCGCCCGGGACGAGGCCAACGGCTTCTCGACCAGGACATGCTTGCCGGCAGCCAGGGCGGCCATCGCGATCGGTCGATGGGTGTTCGCCGGTGTGGCGATGGCCACCGCGTCGATGTCGTCGCGGGCCAGCAGCCGCGGCAACGACGTCTCGACATCAACATGGGATGTGTCACCCACGACCTTGCGGGCCCTTCCCTCGTCGAGGTCGCAGACCGCCGCGAGCTCCCACGAGGAGCTCGCACGGAAGTTCCTCGCAAGATTCGGTCCCCAGTACCCAGCACCCACAACCGCTGCGCGCAGCGTCATACTCGCTTGCCCTTCCCCCGCCAGGCCCCCACGACCCAGAATTGACCAAACGTCACTTCAGCAGTCGCTCTCAGAGAACATGGAAGCCGATCTGGATGCTGTTGGTGGCCGAACTAACAAATCTGGCGCCTGTTGTCGTCGATAGGACTCGGAACTGGAGGTATCGCGCTGAACGGGTGATGCTGTTCGTCGTCGCCGAGACGGTCGTCCACCCCGTCCAGGACGACCCCGGAGTCGCGTTCGGACCTGATCGAACCTGAATGGTCACCGTCGTGCCAGCCGGGGCCGTGACGTTGCGCGTGAGCGTGTCCCAGCCCACCGTCGCCCCCGCGTCGATCACGGACGACACGTAGGTGGATGACGCTGCATACGCACCGGCGCGCACCCAGTCGACGACGAGCGACGTGGCGTCGCGGGTGGTGTCGTTGGCCATGACGCGCAGGGGGGCGGCGGAGGCGAAGGGTGACGTCGCCACCTGAGTGCCGTCCACGAAGAACGTCATGGTCTGGTTGCTGAAGTCCACCCGGAACTCGTGAGACACGCCAGCGAACGTTCCCGGGACTGCGGTGGTGGTGACGTTCGACCCCCCGTCGTTGACGACGGCGGTCAGCAATCCAGCCGCGCTCAGACTGAACATCGCCGTGACCGCCGTGCTTCCGGCCACCGTCGAGACCCAACCGACCGAGTTGTTCGTCGCGAGATTGGCACTCAGCGCGACGGTGTTCCCGGTGCCGAATGTCGCCGTTGACGTGACCTGAGCACCGCTCACCGTGGCGACGTTGTTAGCGATGACGGTCGTCCCGCCGCTGACCAGAGCCGTGGAGAAGAGGGTGGACGGAAGTGTTCCCCCGATTGCGCCACTGGTGAACTCGGCCCCGAGGGTCGGGCTGGAGAGGATCTCGCCCCCCGCTGAGTCAGCGACGTACCCTCCCGCCCCGCTCGAGAAGTCGGCGACGCTCGTCCGGCTGACCGGCTGGACCGTCGGCGCATACTGGGCCGCCGCCGCGCTGGTGGACGGCGATGTCGTCGCGTTGCCCGCCGGGTCGGCCGACGTCACGCGGTAGTAATACCGCGTGTTGACGGTCAACCCGGTCAGCATGACGCTGTGCGCTGCGCCTGCTGCACCGTTGGCCGTCGAGGTCAGGGAGGTCGCCGTCGTGCCGTACTGCACCACGGAACTCGCAGACTCGTCCGTCGTCCAGGTGACCGTCGCGGTGGTGCCCGAGCCGGCCGCCGCAACGCCGCTGACCACAGGGGCGACGGTGTCGGCCGCGACGAAGGTCGCCGGTGAGGTCGAGGTCGCCGGGGAGGTCGTCGCGTTCCCGGCCGCGTCCGCGGACGTGACCCGGTAGGAGTACGTCGCCCCGCTGGTCAGACCGGTCAGGGTCACCGAGTGCGACGTCCCCGCCACGCCGGTGGCCGTCTGACCCAGGGCAGTCGAGGTGCCATAGGCCACCGAGCTGGACGAGGCCTCGTCCGTGGTCCACGTGACGGTGGCGGTCGAGCCCGCGTTGGCGACCGCGACGTTCGAGACCACCGGGGCGACGGTGTCGGCCGCGACGAAGGTCGCCGGTGAGGTCGAGGTCGCCGGGGAGGTCGTCGCGTTCCCGGCCGCGTCCGCGGACGTGACCCGGTAGGAGTACGTCGCCCCGCTGGTCAGACCGGTCAGGGTCACCGAGTGCGACGTCCCCCCCACGCCGGTGGCCGTCTGACCCAGGGCAGTCGAGGTGCCATAGGCCACCGAGCTGGACGAGGCCTCGTCCGTGGTCCACGTGACGGTGGCGGTCGAGCCGGACGTCGTGACATTCACTGCGGAGACGGCTGGCGGTGTGGTGTCCGCTGCGGGCGGAGTGCCCGCGGGGACGAAGACCGGGTCGACCATGTAGCTGGCGGTCGACGTGTTGGCCGGGTATCCGCTGCCGTAGAGGTAGCGACCTCCGCTCGAAGTGGTGTGCAGGGGCGGGCTGTCCACAGGCGACTGGAGGGCGTAGGCGGTTGACGAATAGCGGCCGACCGGGGCGAGGTACGACACGACGTATGCCGTGCCCGCCACGATGTCGACCGGGGACGAGAAGGACGCCGTCTGCCAGCCGGTACTCGACTCATTGATCGCCGACGCCGTCGCGAGGCGGGTGCCGTCCGGGGCCCACAGGGACACCGTGTGCGTCCCCGTGTTCTGCGGACCCTTGTAGAACCGCACACCGCGGATCTGGCCGGCCGTGTCGGCGGTGAAGCTGGTCCCGAGCTCGATCGACACCGAGTCCGGGTCGGTCAGCGTGACGGGCGTGGTGCTGTCCGTCCAGACGCTGCAGGGGCACACGCCAGGGGTGGGGTCAGGCACAGCGGTGGTGAAGGTCCACGAGGTCGGGGCCGCCATGGCGTTGCCCGCGATGTCGGTCGCCGACACCGAGGCGGCAAAGGTGACGCCTCGACCGAGGGCCGATGAGGCGCTGAAGGTCGCCGTCTGCGACGCCGCGTCGTAGCTGGTCGTGCCGGCCACGGCCGTGCCCCCAGTCGGCGTCAGGCCGAACGACACCGAGCCCGGGACCACGGGCTCGGAGAAGCGTGCGGTGACCACACCGTTCCACGGCTGGCTCGTCGCCCGGTCGAGTGGGCTGATGCTGGTCACAGTCGGGGGTGTGGTGTCGGCTGCGGTTCCCGGTGAGAAGGCGACGTCGACCCAGTAGTTCGCTGCCCCGTAGGTGTCGACCGGGAAGCCGGACGAGGCTCCGTAGCCGTACAGGCCACTCGGAGCGCTCACGGTCAGTGGTCCGTTCGTCCATCCGCTCGCAAAGAACTGGCTGGTGGCTGCGTAGTGCCCGCTCGGGGCGTAGTACGAGGCGATGTATCTTGTGCCGGCGGTCAGCTGGACCGGCGAGGAGAAGGTCAGCGTCTGCCACCCGGTCCCGGTCTCGCCAGTGAACGTCCCCGTGGCGAGCCGGAGGCCTCCTGCGGACCAGATACTGCCGGAATGCGTTCCCACGTTGAGGGCGCTCTTGTAGAAGCGCAGACTCGTGACGTAACCGACGACCGACGGGGTGAATGCCACCCCCACTTCGACACCGGACCCGTCGCCCGAGTCGGCCATGCCGGGCAGCGCCGAGCTCTCGAAGAGGGAGCACGGACATACGGCCGCACCCGCAGTTGTGAACGACCAGGTGAACGGCGACATGAGGTTGCCCGACAGCGCCGCCGCGCCGCTGACTGTCGCTGTATAGGCGACGCCGGCGGCAAGTGGCTGGGCGGGCGAGAAGGTGATTGTTCGCGTGGCGGCGACGTACGCGGTGGTGCCGGAAACGGCGGCTCCGTTGGCGTCCCGGACCCCGAGCTGCGCCGAGCCTGACATGATCTGGGTCGCGAACGTCGCCGATGGCCTCGCGCCGATGTTGACGTTGGTGGCCGAAGCGCCGGGTGACGTGGCCGAGACGGCTGGGGCCGCGTCGGTGGCTACGAACACGAGGTCGACCCAGTAGTTGGCCGGCGACGTGCTCAAGGGCGCGCCGTTGCCGTAGTTGTACACCCCCCCGTTCGATACGGTGTGCAGCGGCGGTGAGTCCACGGCCGCGGCCAGTCCGTTGGTGGTCACGGCGTACCCGCCGTTTGGCGCCCTGTAGGACACGATGTAGGTCCGGCCGGCGACGACACTTACCGGGTTGCTGAAGTACGCGATCTGCCACCCCGTCGTCGACTCGTTGGTGAAGGTGACCGAGCCGAGCAGGGTGCCCTCCGCCGTCCAAACCGACCCAGTGTGGGTGCCGACGTTCTGCTGGCCCTTGTAGAAGCGGACCGCCTGGACCTGCCCGTCGACCTCGGCCGTGAGCTTGACCCCGACCTCCACGCTGCCGGTGTCCGAGACGCTGGCAGTGGCGGGCACGGCAGAGTCCGGCCAGATGCTGCACGGGCAGGCGCCGGGTACCGGATCGCTGTTCGAGATCGTAAACGACCACGTCGACGGTGCGCTCATGGGCACTCCGGTCGAACTCGTCGCCGTCACGGTCACGGTGTACGAAGCGCCGTAGGCCATCGGCGACGCCGGGGCGAACCGCACGGTGCGTGAGGGGGCGTCGAAGGCTGCGCTGCCCGGGACCGAAACACCGTTCGCGTCCTTGAGACTCATCATCACGCTGGCGGGATCGACCGTACCGGCGAAAGTGGCCGCCGGCTGCGCGGTGCGCGCAACGCTCGTCGATCCGGGCAGTGGTGACTGCACCGTTACGGTCGGCGGCGTCGTGTCGTCGCGCGTGTAGAGGACGTCGACGTAGTAGTTAGTGTCTCCATAGCTCTGGGTGGGGAAGCCCCGGCTCGTGTTGTAGACCCCGTTAGAGACGCCCGAGGGCCGGCCTGGTGCGGTGAGCGGCGGCGCGTGGAAGTCCGCCGTCGTGAAGAAGTTGCTGTCGGCGGCGTAGTGGCCGTTGGGCGCCCAGTAGGAGGCGATGTAGCGGGCGCCGGCGGTGACCGGCACGGCGGTGCCCAGCGTCATCGTCTGCCAGCCCGTTGCGGTCTCGTTCGTGAAGGTCCCCGACGCCAACGCCTGTCCGCTCGAGGTCCAGAGCGTGCCGATGTGGCTGCCGGTGTTGCCCGACCCCTTGTAGAACCTGATCGCCGAGACGAACCCGTCGGCGGCGGGGACGAACGACACACCGAGCTCGACGGCCGACGTGTCGGCCGCCGCGGCGGTGCCGGGCGTGGTCGAACCGAAAAGCGAGCATGGGCAGGAGACCGTCACCGGGAGTGTGGCTGGAGCGCTGAGGTTCGCGCTGTCGTCGTTCGCCCGCACCCGGATGGAGGACGCGCCGACACCTGACAGGACGCCGGTGTAGGTCCAGCTCGTCGTCCCGGTCGCGCGGTGGTACGCCGACCCGCCGTCGAGCGAGACCTCGACGGTCGTCACGACCCCCGCGTCGGACGCGGTGCCGCTCACGGTAACGGGGGCCCCGTTCTGCAGCGAGGCGCCAGAGGACGGGCTGGTCACCGTCACCGTCGGTGCGGTCGTGTCGGTGGTCTGGCTCGGTGTGACCAGGCCGGCCATCAGCGTCGTCGGTTGGACGCCCATATCAGCCAGCATGTTGAGGGTGGCCTGCTGCATCCGGCTGTCGGCCGGGTTCGAGTTGTCGCCGTCGTGCGTCTGGTCGAGACCCCAGCCCCACTGGACTGTGCCCGCTCCGAACACGAGTGCCCCGCTGGCCGCGCGGTAGAGCGTGAGGTTGTGGGTCGTCGTGCCTGGCGCGACGGTCGTGCCGGCGGGGTTCTGGACGTACTGCTGCGTCGGGCCGGTCGTCGTCGACAGCGTCATCAACCCGGCTGGGCGCGAGCCGTTGTCGAGGTCTTCGTCCGACTCGTACCCCACGGAGTGCGGTGCGAGCGATGCGCTGGCTCCGGCGGGCAGGCTCGCCAGCGAGGTGCCGCGCCAGAGGCGGGACTTGCCCTCCTTTGCCGACACGGTGATCGCCAAGTCGGTGTTGTTGGACATGTACAGCGTTCCGGTCAGCCCGTTCTCCGGGTTGCTCCCGTTGGGCGTCCCGTAGGCCGGATCGCGCCAGGTCGGGGTTCCCTCGGCGCTGGGATCCAGCTTCGTCGACTCCCAGCTGTCCTTGTAGCAGACGATGGTGCGGTTCGGGGTGCTCGTCCCGTCGATGCTCGGCTCGAGGCGGGTGTGCCAGTACGCCTCGTTGCCGGAGAGGAACATGAGGTTGACGCCTGCATCGCGCGCCGCGGTCACGGCGTTGCGCTCGGGCAGGGTCCAGTACTCGTCGTGGCCCACCGACAGGAACGCCTTGTGGTTGGTCAGGGTTGTCGCAGCGGTGGACACGTCGATATCCGAGGTGTAGGACACGTCGACCCCGTTGCGCTCGAGGAAGCGCAGGGTCGGGTACTCGTTGCTGAAGACGAAGTCCCGTCCCGCTTGCGCCCCTCGCGTGGCGAGCGGCCGGTTGTAGCTGATCTTGAACGCCCGCGCCTGCGTCTGGGTCTTGGCGGACGGTGCGGTGTAGAAGTCCGCTCCACCATAGGCGTTGTAGGCCTGCCAGGTCGCGTCGGAGGTCTTGAAGATGACACCGGAGTGACTCGAGTCATCTCGGACGACGAAGGTGATCTGGCTGGAGTTAGTGCCCATCGTCACCTTGGCCACATACACGCCGGACACCGCGCTGCTGGGCACGGTCCACTGGGTCGAGACCGCCCAGGTACCGCAGTCGAAGTTCTGGGTGAAGGCATCGGTGGCGCATGCCGGTTGTTGCACGGGGTTCGAGACCGACCACGTCGGCGCCTGACGCCGCGCGCCGAGCCCGGCGTAGTAGCCCAGCCTGTAGACGTCGACCGAGTAGGTCCCCGCGGCCTTGACCTTGAACTTGACGGTGCCGCCGGGCTGGACGCTCATGGTCGTGGCGAAACCTTGGATGGTGTCATCACCGGATCCGGTGATGTCCCACTCGGACTGAGGGTTGCCCGGCTTGCTGTTCTCGCACGCGACGGCGTTGCCGGTCGCACACGGGTCTGCGGCCTGAGCCGCCGGCGCCGACACCACGGCGGCACCCAGCGCGCACAGCATGCCTACGATCGCCACGACGGCACCACGCCGTCGATGCCGGATCCATTCAGTCACCATCACACTTCCCCCATCAACACCGCGTCCAGCCGATTACCACGATCAGCCGTTCGGCCACTCGCTCAGTCACACACGTGGGGGTGCCTCGCGGGCATGAGAACGAGACCCATGCCGACGGTGCCCCGAATTGGTCCCCGCCCATTCCCACGTGCTGTCGAAGGTGCAGGGATCTGAACGGCTCCCAACCATCCAGCTGCATCTCCAGTGACTGACAGTATGCGCCTGGATCAGGTTCGACCATGATGCGTTTGGGCCATTCCTGCGCGCCAAAAGGTCGGTTTAAAGAATGGCTGTGCCATATTGTCCGGTTCCTGCCGTTCTACCGCGCGAAACCAAGGACGCGACGCAGGTCTCCCTTCTATTCTGGCCACGTCAGATCGGCGGCCAAGGTGGGGGACCAGGCGCATGTACATCTCTGAGCGCCCGCAGCCCGTGGCGCACGGCCAGGCTGACGTGGGTCGGGCTCCCGGCGCGCCCGTCGCAGCGCCAGCCACGCTCAAGCCCACCCGCGCCCGTCGCGTCTCCTCGACCGTCCTGTTGCTGGGGTGCGTCAGTCTCCTCACGGATGTGTCGTCCGAGTCGGTGGCGGCGATCCTCCCCGTCTACCTGACGGCCGTCCTGGGACTGTCACCGTTGGCGTACGGGTTCATCGACGGTCTCTACCAGGGCGTCAGCGCCCTCGTTCGCATCCTGGGCGGCTGGTTGGCGGACCATGCGGACCGCCCCAAGTGGGTGGCCTTCCTCGGGTACGGCCTGTCGGCGGTGACGAAGCTGCTCCTCATCCCCCTCCACGGCTTTGTCGCTCTCACCTCCGTCATCACCATCGACCGACTGGGCAAGGGGATCCGGACCGGGCCCCGCGATGCGATGATCGCCGCATCCACGCCCGCACACGACCTGGGACGAGCATTCGGCGTCCACCGGGCGTTGGACACCTTCGGCGCTGCCGTCGGTCCGCTGCTCGCCTTCGGCATCCTCTGGTACGTCCCCGGCAACTACACGGGGGTCTTCGTCGCCTCGTCTGCGGCCGCCCTGCTGGGTCTAGTGGTTCTAGCGCTCCTGGTGCCGGACCTCCGGCCCCGACGCTCGGCGGGCGAGACCCCTCGTCAGCTGGCGCGTCCGTCAGTGCGGATTCTCCGCCGCGCGGGCCTAGGACGTCTGGCCGCCGTCGCGGCGCTCTTGAGCGTGCTGGCCATCAGTGATGGCTTCCTGTACCTGTCGCTGCAGCAGCGCGACGACTTCGCCGCGACGTGGTTCCCCCTCCTCTTTGTCGGCACCAACATCGTGTACTTCCTGCTCGCCGTGCCGTTCGGCCGACTCTCCGACCGGGTTGGTCGACGACACGTCCTGGTCGGCGGCCATCTCCTACTAGCCGCGGCCTACGTCTGTGTCGCCGGGCCTGCCTTTGGGGTCCTGTCCACCGTGGGCTGCCTCGTGTTGCTGGGAGCCTTCTACGCCGCGACGGATGGTGTCCTTGCCGCCCTGACGTCGACGGTCGCGCCCGCCTCCCTGCGCGCGGTCGGCATCGCGACGACGCAGACAGTCGTCGCGTCCGCTCGGTTCATCTCCGCGCTCATTTTCGGTGTGCTCTGGACTGTCGTCGGACGGGGGGTCGCGGTCGCCCTCTTCGCCGGGCTGCTGGCGGCCGCCGTTCCGCTCGCATGGTGGCTCCTGCGTGGACTCGCCCCTGAGGGCGAGCGCTCGGTCGGACAGGTCGCCGCGTGACTGATGGTCTTTCGGCCTCGCCATCTCGGCCGCGGGCCGCTGCCGTCGCGGTCTTGGCGACACTCCTCATCCTCGGCACGGCAGTCTTCCTCGGCGTCTCTCGCGCGCAGCAGCAAGATCAGCAGGCGTCGGCGGCGAGCCAGCCGTCCATCCCTCTTGCGGCCGTTGCTTCACAACCGCGGATCGTGTTCCGCAACAGTGCGATCGGGGCCGAGTACGGGTTCGTCTCGGTAGTCCCGCTCAGCGATCCGGGCGGACCTCGGGGCTTCACGACGTTGGCGTGCGACCGGGTCTTCGCGACGGTGACCCAAACCCTGTGCCTGTCGTCGGAGCGCGGCATCGCGACGACGTACTCCGCCAAGGTGGTGACCGACGCGACGGGAGCGACACGGGCCATCCCCTTGACCGGGAGTCCGAGTCGCGCGCGCCTGTCGGATGACGGGACGCTCTCCGCGACGACGAGCTTCGTCGCCGGCGACTCATACGCAGCGACGAACTTCTCGACTCGGACCGTGGTGACTCACCTGACGAGCGGTAGCAGCCAGGATCTCGAGGACTTTCGGCTCATCGATCAAGACACGCAGATCGCGCCGTCCGACCGGAACTTCTGGGGCGTGACCTTTGCCGGCGACGACGACCACTTCTACGTCACGGTCGCGTTCGCCGGAACGACCCACCTGGCGAGGGGCAGCCTCTTGCAGCGCACCGTAGAGACGGTCCGCTCTGACGCGGAATGTCCATCGCTGTCCCCTGACGGGACCAGAGTCGCCTACAAGAAGCGGGGGGACCGGGCCCGGGGTGACTGGCGGCTCACCGTCCTCGACCTGGCGACCGGCCGCGAGACTCAGCTGAGCGAGGCTCGTAGCGTCGACGACCAGGTCGAATGGCTGGACAACTCGCGGCTTCTCTACGGGGTGCCGGCGGAGGGCACCGAGGCTGGCGAGTCGAACGTATGGGTGGTCAACGCCGACGGCACGGGAGCGCCTAGCATCCTGGTTCCGAAGGCCTGGTCGCCCGCCGTCGTTCGCTAGGACGGGTTCAGCCGTCGGGCCGGAACACCCGCCCACACCTCCCCCTCCGGCACGTCGGTCAGGACCACGGCGCCCATGCCGACGACCGCGTCCGCTCCGACCCGGCAGCCCTCGCGGACCGAGGCCGCCATGCCCAGGTAGGCGGCGGAGCCAATGGTCACGCCTCCCCCGAGGGCAACACCCGCACAGACGGTCCCGTAGTCGTCCACCCGACAGTCGTGGGTCAGCACCACGTTCGGCATGCAGACGACATGGTTGCCCAGCGAGACCGCGGCGGTGAGCACGACACCGGCCAGAAGGATCGACCCGGCCCCTATCCGGGAGTCCAGCGGGAGGTGCACTGACGGGTGAACGATCGTCCCGAGACGCTCATCTCCGACTCCATGCTCGGACAGCCGCTCTGCCAACGTTCTTCGGGTCCGACCTCTGCCAGCGCAGATGACCACCCGCGCCTCCGAGAAGGCACCGACCTCGTCGACCGTGGCCAGGACTCGCAGGTCGGGCCCAGCGTTCGTCCCTCGGCGGGACGGGTCGTCGTCAAGGCAACCGACCACGCGTTGCCCGGCCGCCCGCGCAGCTGCGGCTGCCTCACGGGCGAGACCCCCGGCCGCGACCAGCAGCAACGGCCCGCCGTCGCTTCCGGTGTCAGGCATGGGCACTATCGTAAGTGGCCTGCCAGCCTCCTTCGAGATCCCATCCTGACCGCCCGGCCGCACGAGAGTGACGAGTGATGACCTTGGCTGAGCACATCGAACCGAGCGCGGACGTGTCCTCTGACGCCGTGATCGGCTTGGGCACGAGGGTCTGGCACCTTGCGCAGATCCGCGAGAATGCCTTGGTCGGTCGCGGCTGCATCATCGGCCGCGGGGCCTACGTGGGGCCAGGGGTGGTGATCGGCGATCGTTGCAAGCTGCAGAACTACGCCTTGGTCTACGAGCCGGCCGTCCTTGAGGACGGGGTGTTCGTCGGTCCCGCTGTCGTCTTCACCAACGACAGCTACCCTCGGGCGGTCACGGCCGACGGGGTTCTCAAGGGGGGCGACGACTGGGAACAGGTCGGCGTTGTCTGTCGTGAGGGCTCGTCGATCGGAGCCCGTGCAGTGTGCGTGGCCCCGGTGACCATCGGCCGGTGGGCCTTGGTGGCGGCCGGCTCCGTGGTCGTCCATGACGTCCCGGACTTCGCCCTGGTGGCCGGGGTGCCGGCTCGGCGCTTGCGCTGGGTCGGCAGAGCAGGCGTCCCGTTGGTCGAAGCCGGGGACCGCGTATGGACGTGTCCCACGACCGGAGAGCGGTATCGGGAGACCGAGGGTCGCCTCAGCCCCGAAGATGCGGGGACGTCGCCCTCGTGACCACCGTCGCTCAGCCGCGGCCAAGGGTGCGAACCGACCAGCCAGACTCCTCCCAGTACTCGCGGTCCAACGCATTGCGCCCATCGATCAAGCGTTTTTGGCCCACCACCTTGGCCAGCGTCTCAGGGTTGATCTCCCGGTAGTCCATCCACTCCGTCAGATGGAGCACGACGTCAGCGTCTGTGCAGGCATCCTCGACCGTCTCACCGAAGGCTAGCTCAGGGTGAGACATCGACGCGACCGCCATCGCCTTCGGATCGTGAACCGTGACGCTGCCGCCCTCGCGCATGATGCGGATCGCGATGTCCAAGGCCGGCGAGTCACGGATGTCGTCGCTGTTCGGTTTGAAGGCGACACCAAGGACGGCCACGCGAGCGCCGGCGAGACTCCCGCCACACGCTTCTCGAGCGTGGTCGACGACCGTGGCCCGGCGTGCGAGATTGATGTCGTCGACGTCGCGCATCAGCCGAACGACTGAGTCGGCGCCCAGTTCCTCGGCACGCGCCCTGAAGCCGCGGATGTCCTTCGGAAGGCATCCACCCCCGAAACCGACACCCGCGTTGAGGAACTGGCGTCCGATCCGCGCGTCGTGCCCCATCGCGTCGGCCAGCTGAACCACATCTGCGCCGGAGGCGTCGCACACGTCCGCGATCGCATTGATGAACGAGATCTTGGTCGCGAGGAAGGCGTTTGCGGCCACCTTGGCCAGTTCGGCCGTCGGAAAGTTCGTCACCAGCCGCGGAGTACCGCTCGCCAGCGCCGTGGCGTACACCTCGTCGAGCACCTTGGCGTCCCAGGGGGCAAGGGGTCCGTCGAGCCCGTAGACCAGGCGATCCGGTCGCATGGTGTCACTCACAGCAAATCCCTCGCGGAGGAACTCGGGGTTCCACGCGAGCCGGACCGAGCCCGAGTGCGGACTCTCCCTCGTGATCGTCTCCTTCAGAGCCGTCGCGGTTCCTACCGGCACGGTGGACTTCCCGACGATGAGCGAGCCCGGGACCGCATACGGCAGGAGGCTGCGGACGGCCTTGAAGACGAAGCTGGTGTCAGCGCCATGCCCCCCCGGCAACTGAGGAGTGCCGACGCAGACGAAGTGCACCTCACAGGTCGCGACCAGGGCGAAGTCGGTCGTGAAGACCAGTCGACCTGAGGCAAGTCCGCGACGAAGCAGATCCTGCAGACCCGGCTCGAAGATGGGTGACTCCCCGCGGGCCAGCAACGCGATCTTGCCCTCGTCGTTGTCGACAGCAACGACGTGGTGACCCAGCTCCGCCATGCATGCCGCGTGCACGGCGCCCAGGTAGCCCGTCCCGATCACCGAGATGTCAGCCACGACGCCCACCGCCACACCGTGGTCGATGGCACACAAAGATGATCCCCATAACCCGCTCCCCCAGGACGTGCGGGCCGTAGCCCGATAGTCCCCACATTGCGTTCCACGCACCATTTCCCGGTGGTGCCCTTTGCAAAGCCTAAATGACGAGGTGCAGAGCTATTCTCGGAACGCGGGTATTCGTCGAGAAATCACCCATTCGGCCTAGGAGATAACGGAAGATCAGCTCACAGGAGACCAAAAGCGACAACCCGCCATCCCTACACTTCGGGTAATTGGTTGATATCGGCGTATCAACGCTAAACCGACATAAGGGGTGAGCACGCGACCGTTTACGGCGCGTGGAAGCGCTGCTGCGTCTCGAGCAGGCCGATGCTCACGAGCGACTCGGCCACATCGGCAGCGGTGTCGAGAAGGAAGGGCAGCTCGGCGCGTTCGGTGCCGTTGAAGTCGCGGAGCACGAAGTCGGCGGGGTCCATCCGGCCCGGCGGTCGCCCGATGCCGACCCGCACGCGCAGGTAGTCCCTGGTGCCGAGGGACGCCGAGACCGAGCGCAGGCCGTTGTGGCCGCCCTCGCCACCGCCCTTCTTGACGCGCACCGCACCCGCGGGGATGTCGAGCTCGTCGTGGACGACGACCAGCCGCTCGAGGTCGACCGAGAAGTACTTCAGCAGTCCGGCGACCGGGCCGCCCGACTCGTTCATGTAGGTGCTCGGCACCGCGAGGACGAGCTTGGGGCCGGGGGCGCCGGACGGCGCCGTTCCGGCCCGTACCTCGCTGACGGTGGCGCGGGAGCGGTGCGCCTTGAAGGCGCCGCCCCCGTGCCGCGACGCCAGCTCGCGCACGACCATCGCCCCGACGTTGTGCCGGTTCCCGGCATACGCCGGTCCGGGGTTGCCCAGGCCGACGACCAGCCACGGCGACCCCGTACGGCTGGGGTCGCCGGGCGTACGGTCAGGACTCGTCGGAGGCCTTGCCCTCGGGGTCGCTCTCGCCGTCGGCGGTGTCGCCCTCGGCGCCCTCGGCGCCCTCCTCTGATTCGCCCTCGGGGGCCTCGTGCTCGATGCCGGCCTCGGCCTCGGCCTCGGCGAGCTCGGCCTCGAGGGCCTCCGCGGAGATCTGCTGCGTCACGTTGACGACGAGGGTCTCCCCGTCGGTGACCAGCTCGGCACCCTCGGGCAGCTCGACCTGGGACGCGAGCACCTGGGTGCCGGCCTCCAGGCCCTCGACGGAGACGACCACGTGCTCGGGGATGTTCGTGGCGAGCACGAGCAGCTGCAGCGTCTGGGAGTCGACGGTGACGACGGTCTCGGGAGCGGCCTCGCCCTCGGTGGTGACGGACACGTCGACGGTGACCTTCTCGCCCCGGCGGACGACGACGAGGTCGACGTGCTCGATGACCGGCTTGATCGGGTCACGCTGCACGTCCTTGGCGAGGGCCAGCTGGCTCTTGCCGTCGATGATGATGTCGATCAGGGCGTTGGCGGTCTTGAGCGCCATCATCGTGTCGTGGCCCGGCAGGGTGATGTGCACGGGCTCGGTGCCGTGGCCGTAGAGCACGGCGGGGATCTTGTTGTCGCGACGGATCTTGCGCGCCGCACCCTTGCCGAACTGGGTGCGGGTCTCGGCGACGAGCTTGGTCTCGGACATGTGGGGGTTCTCCTGACGTCGGGTGGCCTCGAGCGCGAGCAGGGGCCGGGTGGAACGAAGGCATAGGGCCTGGTGCGGGGCCTCGACGCGGGGCGCAGCGCGGACGCGGAGACCGTCCGAGTCATGTCGGTCGGCCGCCTTGTCGATCACGGACGTCGGCACGCGCGACATCGCTGTCGTCCGTGCTCCGTCCCTCGCCGAGGCAACCGGTCAATCGTAGGCGAGGGGGCGGCATACGGGAAATCCCTCGGTCCGCGAGGCCGCCCGGCTCGCCGCCTCAGGCCGCGGAGCGGGACTCCCCCAGTCGCACGACGACGACGCCGACCACGACGAGCACCCCGCCGGCCAGCTGCACCGGCCGGGGCAGCTCCCCGAGAAGGAGCCAGGCGAAGACGATGGCGAACAGCACCTCACTCAGCCCGACGAAGGACGACACGGTGGCCCCGAGGCGCCGGACGGCGAGGGTGCCCAGCAGGTAGGCCAGGGCAGCCGCCACGACGGCGAGCTCGGCCACCGGGAGCCACCAGGGCAGCGCGTGTCCCGCGACGGTGACATCGGCGGTGGCGTAGCGCATGGGGAGCAGCCCGGCGAGACCCGCGAGGGCGAGGGCGACGGCCCCGACGGCCATCCCGAGGGCGGCCAGGGCCACCGGGGGGAGCTCCTCACCCGCATGCGGACGCGAGGAGGACGAGACGAAGTATGCGGCAAGGCCCACCGCGGCGACCAGGCCCCACAGCACGCCACTGAGCTGGGGTGGGGCCTGTCCGGTGACGTCGAGGACGAGGGCCAGGCCGGCGAGGGCGACGAGGGCGCCGACGAGGGTCGTCCGGGACGGGGCCCGGCGGGTGGTGAGCCAGAGCCACAGCACGACGAGCACGGTGCCGGAGTACTCCAGCAGCAGGGCGACGCCGACGGGGAGGGAGCCGATGGCGTTGAAGTAGGCGACCTGGCAGCCGGCCACCGCGACGAGGCCGAAGACGAGGACGACGCCGAGATTGCGGGGCACGAGCGACCAGCGCCCGCGCAGGGCGAGGGCCGCGGGCACCGCGAGCACCAGCGCGGCGCCGCCGATGCGCAGCAGCACGATGGCGCCACTGGTCCAGCCGCCCAACAGCAGGGCCTTGGCGAACGGGCCCGAGGTGCCGAACGCGGCCGCGGAAAGGACGGCGGCGAGCAGCCCCAGCCGGGCCCGGCGGGCCGGGTGGACGGTGGGCCGGGCGGCGGTGACCTGCGTGGTGGGCGTGGGGGCGGACATCGGGTCACCTCGGTCGTGGCGGGAGTCGGCGTCAGGAGTCAAACGCCGTACACTCGTGACACTACGGGCGATCCGCGTCAGGAGTCAACATGCTGTTCACCCATGACACGGAGGTCAGCCTCCAGGGCGCGGTGGCGCTGGTCAACACCATGGCCGGCTCGGTGCCGGGCGACGACGACGTCGACCGGCTGACGACGCCCGACGAGCTCGACGCGTTCGTGGCGTCCTGGGCCTGGACCGGCGACCGGGCGGTCGGCGAGGTGGCCCGTGCCCGCGAGCTCACCCTCGTCCGGGCCCTGCGACCACGGCTGCGCGAGCTGTGGTTCCACGACGAGCACGGGGCGGTGGACGCGGTCAACGCGCTGCTGCGCGACGGCCACGCCCTGCCCCAGCTGGTGCGGCACGACGCCTGGGACTACCACCTGCACGCGACCCCGCCGGATGCGCCGCTCGCCACCCGGATGGCCGTCGAGGCGGCGATGGCCGTGGTGGACGTCATCCGCGCCGGAGAGCTCGACCGGCTCAAGGAGTGCGACGCGCCCGACTGCGACGACGTGCTCGTCGACCTGTCGAAGAACCGGTCGCGGCGCTTCTGCGACGGCGGCTGCGGCAACCGGGCCAACGTCGCCGCGTACCGGGCCCGCCGGTCGAGGGCCTGACCCGTCAGGCCTTGCCGTCGAAGAGGCTCGTGACCGAGCCGTCCTCGAACACCTCGCGGATGGCCCGGCTGATGAGTGGTGCGATCGAGAGCACCGTGAGCTTGTCGAACTCCCGGTCGGGCGAGATCGGCAGGGTGTTGGTGACGATGACCTCCACGGCCATGCAGTTCTTCAGCCGGTCGACGGCGGGGCCGGAGAGGATCGCGTGGGTGGCGACGATGACCACGCCGGCCGCCCCCTCGGCCATGATCGCGTCGGCCGCCTTGGTGATGGTGCCGGCGGTGTCGATCATGTCGTCGACGAGGATGCAGATGCGGTCCTTGACCTGACCGACGACGCGGTTGGCGGTGACCTCGTTGGGGCGGTTGATGTCGCGGGTCTTGTGGATGAACGCGAGCGGGGCGCCGCCGAGCCGCCGCGACCACTCCTCGGCCACCTTGATCCGCCCGGCGTCCGGGGAGACGACGGTGAGCTGCTGGTCGCCGTAGCGCTCCTGCACGTAGTCGCTGAGGATCGGCTGCGCCATGAGGTGGTCGACGGGGCCGTCGAAGAAGCCCTGGATCTGGGCCTGATGCAGGTCGACGGCCATGAGCCGGTCGGCCCCGGCGGTCTTGAACATGTCGGCCATGAGCCGGGCCGAGATGGGCTCGCGACCGCGGTGCTTCTTGTCCTGCCGGGCGTAGCCGTAGAAGGGCAGCACCACGGTGATCCGCTTGGCCGACGCCCGCTTCAGCGCGTCGACCATGATCAGGTGCTCCATGATCCAGTGGTTGATCGGCGAGGTGTGGCTCTGGATGACGAAGGCGTCGGACCCCCGCACCGACTCCTCGTAGCGCACGTAGATCTCGCCGTTGGCGAAGTCGTAGGCGCTCGTCGGGACCAGCCCGGTGCCCAGCGCGTGGGCGACGTCGTCGGCCAGCTCGGGGTGGGCGCGACCCGAGAACACCATGAGGTTCTTCTGGGTGGTCTTGATGATGCCGGTCACGTGGCGCCGCCTTCGACGGTCGGGTCCTCGGTTGGCGGGTCCTCGGTATGCGGGTCTGCCGGCTCCGCGGCCGCGTTCCGGTTGCGGTGGCGGGCCACCCAGCCGTCGACGTTGCGCTGGCGGCCGCGGGCCACCGCGAGCGCCCCGGAGGGCACGTCCTGCGTGACGGCGGAGCCGGCGGCGACGTAGGCGTCGTCGGCGATGGTCACGGGGGCCACGATCACGGAGTTGCTGCCGACGAAGCTGTCGGCGCCCACGGTGGTGTGGTGCTTGGCGACGCCGTCGTAGTTGGCGAAGATCGTGCCCGCGCCGATGTTGGCCCGCTCCCCCACGGTGACGTCACCGGCGTACGTGAGGTGGGGCACCTTGGCCCCCGCCGCGATCCGGGCGTTCTTCGTCTCGACGAAGCCGCCGATCTTGCCGCCGGCGCCGAGCTCGGTGCCGGGGCGCAGGTAGGAGAACGGCCCCACCGTGGCGCCCGGCCCGACGACGGCCAGCAGCGCCTGGGTGCGCACGACACTCGCGCCGTCGCCGACCTCGACGTCGGTGAGGGTCGTGTCGGGGCCGATGACGCAGTCGGCGCCGATGCTCGTGGCGCCGTGGATCTGGGTGTTGGGGTGCACCACGGTGTCGGGGCCGATCGTCACCGCGGCGTCGATCCAGGTGGTGGCCGGGTCGACGACGATGGCGCCGTCGCGCATGGCCCGCTCGACGGTGCGCCGGTTGAGCTCGGCGCCGAGCCGGGCGAGCTGCACCTTGTCGTTGACGCCCTCGGTCTGCCAGAGGTCGGCGACCTGGTGGGCGCGCACCGTGAGGCCGTCGGCCCGGGCGAGGGCGACGACGTCCGTGAGGTAGCGCTCGCCCTGGGCGTTGGCGCTGCCGACGCGGGGCAGCACGGCGCGCAGGACGGCGAGGTCGAACGCGTACAGGCCGGAGTTGACCTCGTCGATCCGCCGCTGCTCGGGGGTGGCGTCGCGGTGCTCGACCAGCGCGGCGACGCCGCCGTCGGCGTCGCGGACGACCCGGCCGTAGCCGGTGGGGTCGGGCACGGTGGCGGTGATGACGGTGACCGCGGACGCCGCGGCGGTATGCGCCTCGATCAGGCCGTCGAGGGTCTCGGCGGTGAGCAGCGGGACGTCGCCGTAGGTGACGAGCACCGTGCCGGCGAGGTCGGCCGGCAGCGCGGCGAGGCCGCACTCGACGGCGCGGCCGGTGCCGGGCACCTCGTCCTGGTCGGCGACGACGACGTCGGGGTCGAGCTCCGCCACGTGCTCGGCGACCCGGTCGCGCTGGGCCCGGACGACGACCACGAGGTGATGCGGATGGGTCCCCCGGGCCGCCGACACGGCGTGCTCGATGAGGGAACGGCCGCCGATCGTGTGCAGGACCTTGGGGAGCCGGGACCGCATCCGCGTGCCCTCACCGGCGGCGAGGACCACGACGGCGGCCGGACGGAGGGTGCTCACAGGGGTGGGACTCCCAGGGCTGGTGGGCGCACGGCGCACGGCCGCCGGCCCGCGAGACGTCCAGGGCCGGGAGCCATGCTATCCGCGGCGCCCGCACCGCTCCATCCGGCGGCCGTCGCGCCGGGGAGAGCCAGTGGCTCCCCGGGATGGAATCGAACCATCGTCGCTAATCCTGATTCAAAGTCAGGCGGGCCCTGCCAGCAGACCAACCGGGGAACGACCCGAGAAGGCTAGTGGACCGCCGTCAGCGGGCTCACAGCCGCGAGCGGAAGACGGCGACGTCGGCCGCCTGCCAGTCGCCGTGGTCGTTGTGCCAGCCCAGGAGGTCGTGGAACTGCGGCGCGGCGTTGGCCATCGCGTGGCCGATGACGTTGCCCGTGCCGATGGCGTACTGCGCCTGCAGGCTCCGGACCAGAGCGAGCGCGGCGCCCACCTGGGCCGGCCGGTCGAGGATCTGCTGGTCGGCCCATGTGGGGCCGGAGCCCGCCGCCTGCACCATCTCGATGCCGATGGCCACGTCGTTGAGCCCGATCGTGTGGCGGCAGCGGATGCTCGTCGGCACGAGCTGGTAGACGGTGCCGTCCTGGTCGACGACGAAGTGTGCGCAGACGTTGGGCAGCTCGCCGAGGTTGGCGACGTCGGCGGCGAAGCTGTCCCGGGTCGACGACCAGGTGCCGCCGGCCGTGTAGTGCAGCACGATCACCGTCGGGTCGAGCTGGGCGGTGTTCGACCCCGAGTGCCGCAGCGAGTACGCCGCCATCTCGGCCAGCCGGGAGGCGGGGTAGGGGATGAGCGCGGGGACGATCCGCAGGCCGCCGCTCGGCGCCGGGGCAGCCGCCGGGGCGGAGGCCTTGGGGGCACTGGTGGGGCCGGCGGTGACGGTGGCGGCGGCCTTCGCGGACCCCGCGGCGCGGGTCGTCGCGGCCGCCGCGGGAGCCGGAACGGCGGTCACCTCGAGCGTCGGGCCGGTGCCGACGGCGGTGGTGCTGGGGGCGACGAAGAGCGGCGGGTCCGTCGCGGTGCCGGTCGCCGGCGGCGCGGTGACGGCCGCGGCGGTCGTCGGGGCGTTCACCAGGGCCGCCTGCTCGCTGCCGCAGGCGGCCAGCGCGAGCGCCGCGGCCAGCGCGATGGTGAGCACGGTCGCCCGCGACGCGGCATACCCGCGTGCCCTCCGCCGACGCCCCTGCTGCACGTGCTCACGGTAGCCGCCACGGCACAATGCGGGCATGAGCGCGCGTGAGGGGTCCCGGGAGAGCGGCCGCGGCCGGTCGCGGATGACCGGCCCCCAGCGCCGGGAGCAGCTGCTCGAGGTGGGGCGGAAGCTGTTCGCCGAGAAGGGGTTCGAGGGCACGAGCGTGGAGGAGATCGCGGCCAGCGCCAAGGTCTCCAAACCGGTGGTCTACGAACACTTCGGGGGCAAGGAGGGCCTGTATGCCGTGGTCGTCGACCGCGAGATCCGCACCCTGCTCGACGGCATCACCGATGCCCTGAGCGCCGAGTCGACGTCGCGGGGCCTGCTCGAGGCCGCCGCCCTGGCCCTGCTCGACTACGTGGAAGGGTCGACCGACGGCTTCCGGATCCTCGTGCGCGACTCGCCCGCCGGACAGTCCACGGGGTCGTTCGCGAGCCTCATCAGCGACGTCGCGAGCCAGGTCGAGCACCTCCTCGCCGCCGAGTTCCGCTCGCGCAAGCTCGACCCCAAGACGGCACCCCTCTATGCGCAGATGCTCGTCGGCATGGTCGCCCTCACCGGGCAGTGGTGGCTGGACTCCCGCCGGTTCAAGAAGGCCGACGTCGCGGCGCACCTCGTGAACCTCGCGTGGAACGGTCTGAGCGGTCTGGAGGCCAAGCCGCGGCTCGGCGGCTGACGGTCAGCCGGGCCGTTGGGCCACGGCGAAGATGCGGCTGAACCCGAGCACCACGCCCCAGGGCCGCCGGGGGTAGGCCCCGTCGAGCTCCGCGGTGTAGGCGTCGAGGAACGCCGCACGCTCCGCCTCGTCGGTGAGCACGTCGAGCACCGGCCGCAGCCCCGTGCCGCGCACCCACTCGAGCACCGGGGAGCGTTGGGAGCCCGAGGGGTCGAGGACATGCTGGTACTCCGTGACCCAGACGTCGGGCTCCCGTCCCAGGTCGGCGAGCACTGCAAGGTATGCCTCGGGGGCGGCGACGCCCAGCGCCCGCCGGAGGACCGGGAGGAGGTCGTCGGCCCGGGGGTGGCGGGCCGCGACCTCGCGCATCAGCGCGTGCGACGGCGCCGCGAAGTTGTTGGGCACCTGCATGGCGAACCAGCCGCTGGGAGCGAGCTGCTCGACCCAGGACGGGATGAGGCGCAGGTGGTCGGGCACCCACTGCAGGGCCGCGTTGCTGACGAGCACGTCCACCGGAGCGCCGACGTCGGCCGGGCCCCAGTCCTGCGCCCGCGCCTCCACCCACTCCACGCGGCCCTCGGTGTCGAGGTCGCGGGCGGCGGCCAGCATCTGCGGGGAGGAGTCGACCCCGACGATCCGCGCGTCGGGCCACCGGGCCGCGAGACCCAGCGTCAGCGGACCGTCGCCGCAACCGAGGTCGACGACGACCCGCGGGTCCGGCGCGCCTACCCGGGCGAGGAGGTCGGCGAACGGCCGGCCCCGGTGGGTGGCGAACAACGCGTACTGCGCGGGGTCCCAGGCCATGTGCGCTCCCTCGATTTGTCTTGACGTCAAGATACTTGACGGCGGCTAGACTCGGCAAGGTGCTGAGCCCCGCGTCCCCGTCCGAGGACGAGGTCGACCGCATCGTCGCCGCGTGGGCCCGCGAGCGCCCCGACCTCGACGCCTCCCCGCTGCTCGTCCTCTCTCGGATCTCGCGCCTGGCCCGCCACCTCGACCTCGCCCGCGGAGCGGCCTTCGCCGAACGCGGCCTCGAGCTCTGGGAGTTCGACGTGCTGTCGGCGCTGCGCCGGTCCGGGGCGCCCTACCAGCTGTCGCCGGGCCAGCTCGTGACCCAGACCCTCGTCACGTCGGGCACCATGACCAACCGGGTCGACCGGCTCGCGGCGCGGGGGTTCGTCTCGCGCAGCCCCGACCCCGACGACCGGCGCGGCGTCATCGTGGCCCTCACCGACACCGGTCGGGAGGCCGTCGACGGCGCCCTCGTCGACCTGCTGCGCCGCGAGCGCGACCTGTTGTCCCGGCTCCCGGAGGCGCAGCGCCACGACCTGGCCACCCTGCTGCGGGGCCTCTTGGAGCCGTTCGACGCGTGACCGGGGGCGGGGGTCAGGCGGTGTAGTCGCCCTTGACCCAGCCGATGACGGCCCGACCGATGGCCGAGGTCGGCGCGTCGCGGGTGGGGCCGTCGAGCACCAGCGACACGCCGTGGCCCGAGGTGTCCCAGAGGAACCGCTTGACCGGGCCGGCCGCAGCGAGCACCTCCGCCTGCAGCTTCTGGCTGTCGGACTCCTCGTCGTGCGACCCCGCCCCCAGCACCGGCACGGTGAGCGCGGCGAGGGCGGGGCCGGTCGTCAGGGGGCCGAACCCGAAGCCGCTCAGGTCGACCACGGCGTCCGCCCGCGCCGTGACGGCACTGACCGCGGCCACCGTGCCGCCGAGGGACGCCCCGACGACCGTCACGCGGGTGGCGCCCGTGTCGCGCAGCCGGGCCACGGTGCGCACGACCTGGTCGGGGTAGTCGCCGGCCCAGGTGGTGCCGCACGTCGACGACCCGTAGTCGCAGAAGTCGAGCAGCACCGCACGGACGCCCTGGTCGGCCAGGCGGTTGGCGAACCGCCACCAGCCGCACGACGCCACGCGGTCGGTCTGGTGCAGCAGCAGCGCCACCCTCGGCCCGCTCCCCACCGTGACCGTGCTGAGGCGCTCGCCGGCCGGCCCCGCGACGGTGTCGGACGTCGTCTCGGCGTCGGGGCCGCCGCACCGCCGGCCCATCGCGGTCGTCGGCGTGCCGGTCGCGGTGGTCGGCGCAACGGTGGCTGTCGCGGCCGTCAGAGGCGCTAGGGCCGTGGTCGATGCAGTGCCCGTCGTGGGTCCCGGCGCGCCGCAGGCGGCCAGCAGCACCAGGGCGAGCAGGGCGGCATACCGGCGTCGTCTGACTGACATATGTCGATAGTGACATAGACGTACAGTCGGGGTCCATGACGTCGACGTTGGGCCACACCCTGCTCGGCCTCCTCGCGGGCCGCCCGGCCACGGGCTACGACCTCGCCCGCCGCCTGCGCCGGCCGGTGGGCTACTTCTGGTCGGCGGGGCACAGCCAGATCTACCCGGAGCTGGCCCGGCTCGAGGCGGACGGGTTGCTGCGGCACACCGTCGTCGCCGGCGCGGGCCCGCGGGACACCAAGCGCTACCGGGTGACCGCGGCCGGTCGCCGCACCCTGCGCGCGTGGCTGCTGGCCACGACGCCCGACGTGGACGAGCGCGAGATCCTGCTGCGCGTCTACCTGCTCTACACGCTCAGCCCGGCCGAGGCCGTCGGGGTCGTCGAGGCGCTGCGGGAGCACCACCGCCGCACCCTCGCCGAGTTCCTCACGCACCGCACCGACGACGACCCGGCGACGCAGGAGTGGGGCCCCGAGGTGACGTCCCGGGCCACGCTCGAGTGGGGGATCACCTTCGAGGAGGGTCGGATCCGTTGGTGCGAGGGCCTGCTCGCCGACCTCGGACGCCGGCTCGCAGAGCCGGCGGTCAGCCCGCCGTCTCCGCCGCGGTGAGCCAGGCCAGCTCGAGCTCGTCGCGCTCGTCGATGAGCGCCCGCAGCCGGGTGTCGAGCTCCAGCACCGCCGCGTGCTCGGCGGCGCGGGCGACGAGCTCGGTATGCAGCTGCTGCTCCTCCTGGGCGAGCCGGGCCAGCCGCCGCTCGATCCGGCTCATCTCCTTGCGGGCCTCCCGCACCTCCGCCGCGTTCGGCACGGCCCCGCCCGCATCGGTTCGTGCGTCGGGGGGACGGAGCTCGGTGCTGTCCGGAGCACGACCGGGAGAAGGGGCGACGGGAGTAGGGGCGCCGGGCTGGTAGGCGGCGAGGAGCTGGAGGTACTGCTCGACGCCTCCCGGCATCTCGCGCAGGGCGCCGTCGCCGAGCAGGGCCAGCTGGCGGTCGGCGACACGCTCGAGCAGGTAGCGGTCGTGGGAGACGACGATGAGGGTGCCCGCCCAGCCGTCGAGCACGTCCTCCAGCGAGGTGAGGGTGTCGATGTCGAGGTCGTTGGTGGGCTCGTCGAGGATGAGCACGTTCGGCTCGGTCATGAGCAGGCGCAACAGCTGGAGGCGGCGCCGCTCCCCTCCGGAGAGGTCGCCCACCCGGGTCTGCTGCCGCCCGCCGGTGAAGCCGAGCCGGGTGGCCAGCTGCGAGGCGGTCACCTCCTTGCCGCCGAGCATGGTGACCGACCGCACGTCCTCGACCGCCTCGATGACCCGCCACGCGGCATACCGCTCGAGCTCGCGCACCTCCTGGGTGAGGAAGCCGATGACGACGGTCTTGCCGGCCCGGCGGGTGCCGGAGTCGAGGGGCTGCTCGCCGGTGATCGCCCGCAGCAGCGTCGACTTCCCCGCGCCGTTGACCCCGACGATCCCCACCCGCTCCCCCGGCGCGAGACGCCAGGTGACCCGGTCGAGGAGGCGCCGGCCGCCCAGCTCGACGGTGGCGTCGACGAGGTCGACCACGTCCTTGCCGAGCCGGGTCGTGGCGAACCGCACCAGCTCGACGTCGTCGCGCGGCGGCGGCTCGTCCTCGATGAGGGCGTTGGCGGCGTCGATCCGGAACCGCGGCTTGCTCGTGCGGGCCGGCGGCCCGCGCCGCAGCCACGCGAGCTCCTTGCGCAGGAGGTTGTCGCGGCGGTCGGCCACGACGGCGGCGATCCGGCCGCGCTCGGCCCGGGCGAGGACGTAGGCCGCGTAGCCCCCCTCGTAGGTGTTCACGGTGCCGCCGACGACCTCCCACGTCTGGGTGGCGACGGCGTCGAGGAACCACCGGTCGTGGGTGATGGCCACGAGCGCGCTGTCGGTCCGGGTGCGCCGGGTGACGAGGTGGTCGGCCAGCCACGCGACGCCCTCGACGTCGAGGTGGTTGGTCGGCTCGTCGAGCATGAGCACGTCGGGGTCGAGGACGAGCAGCCGCGCGAGGGCCAGCCGCCGCCGCTCCCCACCCGAGAGCGGCCCGACGACGGCCTCCATCCCGCCCACCGACGCCGCGTCGATGCCGCCGAGGAGCCCGGTCAGCACGTCGCGGATCCGGGAGTCACCGGCCCACACGTGCTCGGGGATGTCGCCGACCACCGCCTCGCGCACGGTCCACACCGGGTCGAGAGTGTCGACCTGGCTGAGCAGGCCGATGGTGATGCCGCCGGCGCGGGTGACCCGTCCGGAGTCGACCGGCTGCTCGCCCGCCAGCACGCGCAGCAGGGTCGACTTCCCGCCACCGTTGCGGCCGACGACGCCGATCCGCTGGCTCGTCCCGACGCCGGTCGAGAGCGTGTCGAGGACGCTGGTCGTGCCGAAGACGAGCGTCGCCCGTTCGAGGGCGATGAGGTTGGCCATGACGGATGCGCGTCCGGTCGAGTCGGTGGGGGTCAGCCGCGCGCCGGCGGGCCCGGCACGACCTGGGCGCCGTGGACCGGGCCCTTCGCCCGGCGCACCTCACCGGCGACGCCCGACGCGGTCAGGGAGACGCAGAGGTCGAGGGCCGCCTCGGGAGAGTCGGTGAGGAAGGCCACGGTCGGGCCCGAGCCGCTGACGATGCCGCCGACCGCGCCGTACTCCAGCCCCGCCACCAGGACCTCGCCGAGACCCGGCTGCATCGACAGTGCCGCGTCGCCCAGGTCGTTGGTGAGCGCGGCGCCCAGGGCGCGCACGTCGCCGGAGCGCAGCGCCGTCATCATCTCGGTCGACGGCTCCGGGGTGGGCACCGCGGTGTCGCCGCGGAGGCGGTCGCACTCCGCGTACACCGCGGGGGTCGACAGACCGGTGGGGCTGACGGCGAGCACCCAGTGGTAGGTGCCGCGGGCCAGCACGGGAGCGAGGCGCTCGCCCCGGCCCGAACCCACGGCGATACCGCCGGTGAGCACGAAGGGGACGTCGCTGCCGAGGTCGGCGGCCGTCTCGAGCAGGTCGTCGCGCGGCAGGCCCAGCCCCCAGAGGTGGTCGCAGGCGAGGAGGGCCCCGGCGGCGTCGGCCGAACCCCCGGCCATGCCGCCGGCAACGGGGATCTCCTTGTGGATGAGCACCGACACCGGGTCGTCGATGCCGACCTGGGCGCCGAGCGCCCGCGCGGCCCGCAGCGCGAGGTTCGTCTCGTCGCGCGGCACCCGGTCGGCGTACGGCCCGGTGACGAGCACTGACCAGTCGTCGGACGGCACCACGGTGACCTCGTCGTGGAGGCCGACCGCCATGTAGACCGTCGACAGCTCGTGGTAGCCGTCGCGACGCCGCGGCCCGACCTTGAGCTCGAGGTTGACCTTGGCGGGGACGCGGACGGTCACGGACCGGCGCGTCGTCGGTGCTGAGGTCACCGCCTCACCCTAGGGCAGCGGCTCCGGCCTCCCGGGCGGCGGCGACGGCGGCGAACGCGGCGACGTCGAGGCGCTCGCCGCGGGTGGAGGGGTCCACCCCCGCCGCGCGCAGTGCGGCCTCCGCGCCGTCCGCGCCGCCCGCCCAGCCCGCGAGCGCGGCCCGCAGGGTCTTGCGGCGCTGGGCGAACGCCGCGTCCACGCACGCGAAGACCTCCGCCCGTGTCGCCGGCGTCGCCGGGGGCGGCCGTCGGGTCATCGCGACGAGGCCGGAGTCGACGTTGGGCTGTGGCCAGAACACCCCGCGGGGCACCGTGCCCGCCAGCCGCACATCGGCATACCAGGCGGCCTTGACGCTGGGCACCCCGTAGGTGCGCGAGCCGGGGGGCGCGGCCAGGCGCTCGGCCACCTCCAGCTGCACCATGACGAGCACGCGGCGCAGCGTCGGCAAGTGCTCCAGCAGGGAGAGGACGACGGGCACCGACACGTTGTAGGGCAGGTTCGCCACGAGCGCGGTCGGCTGCGGGTCGGGCAGCGCGGTCACGCGCAGGGCGTCCTCGAGCAGCACGGTGAGGCGGTCGGTATGCGCGGGCTGGAGCTTGGCGACGGTGGCCGGCAGGGCGCGGGCCAGCACCGGGTCGACCTCGACCGCGGTGACGTGCCGCACCTGGCCGAGGAGGGCCAGCGTCAGCGAGCCGAGACCCGGTCCGACCTCGAGCACGACGTCGTCGAGTCCGACCTGCGCCAGCCGCACGATGCGCCGCACCGTGTTGGCGTCGACGACGAAGTTCTGGCCCCACTGCTTGGTCGGCCGCACGCCGAGCTCGGTGGCGAGCGCGCGGATGCGGGCCGCACCCAACAGGCCCGAGGGGTCACGCCCCTCGGGCTCGTCGTCCATGGCTCGACCCTAGCCAGCCGGCGCGGGCCGGACAGCACGGAGCCGGGTGGCGTGACGCCACCCGGCTCCGGTCGCTCTCGGCTCCAGGCCGGTCAGGCCGCGCCGCGGCAGCCCCAGGGCCCCAGGCCCGAGACGGCATACAGCCGGTTGGCCACGGTGATCTGCTGCTCCCGGGTCGCGAGGTCAGCGCGCGAGGCGAAGTCGCCGTGGTTGTAGGAGTTCCACGTGCCGGCGTCGAACTGCAGTCCGCCGTAGTAGCCGTTCCCGGTGTTGATGGCCCAGTTGCCGCCGGACTCGCACTGCGCGATCCGGTCCCACATCGCGGCGTTGGCCGTGTTGATCCCGGCGCCGGACGTGTTGCCGGCCGACGGCGGCGGGGCCGGAGCCGTGGCGGTCGCCGCGGGGGCGGCGGCCTTGACGGGGGCAGGAGCGGGCGGCGTGGGCGCCTTGGTGCCCACGGCGACCACCTGGTCGACGGGGTTCGCCGTCACCTGCGTGCCCGTCTGGGTGCGGGACTCGAGCTTCCCGTCGACCCAGACCTCGTCGAAGCTCAGCGTCTGCTGGCCCGCGACCCCGGCCGTGGTCGTCTTCTTCGTGCCCTTGACCAGCGTGGCGTCGTCCTGGCTGGTGACCTTGAAGGCGATGGCCTGGTCCTCGGTGGCCGTCTTCTTCTCGACCCGGTTGACCGTCACCGTCATCCCGTCGGCGATCGCCGTGTCGGGGGCGGGGGAGACGCGGTCGAGGGCACCGACGGTGACCTCGAGCTGCTGCAGGGCGTCGGCCACGGTGGTGCCGATCGAGGCCACCGACTTCGTGCCGCCGTCGACTGCGACGTTCACGGTCTTGGGGGTGGTGATGCTGAGCGCAAGACCGGCGCGGCCGAGGGGCTCGGACCGCGACACGGACAGGCGGGCCGCGTCGGCGCGGATGCCGAGCTCGGCCAGGGCCGCGTCGACCGTCGAGGCCGTCGTGTAATAGTCGGTGGTCTTGCCGTCGATGGTCACCGTCAGCTTGCGGCCGTAGCGCACGACGACGGTGTCACCGTCGCGCAGGGCGGCATCGGCGGCGGGCTGCACGAGGTCGTGCGCCCCGACGGCGACGTTCTCCTTGGCCAGCAGGTCGCCGACCGTGCTGCCGAAGACGTGCACGGACTGGGTGCTGCCGTCGAGCGACAGCGTGACGGCCTTGTCGTACTGCGACATCGTCAGCGCGCCGACGGCCACGAGGGCCACCGCTCCGCCCTGGGCGGCCCAGCGGACGGGCCGCGAGAGGGGGCGCGAGATCCCTGAGATCACTGTTCTCCAAACCTGGTTCTTCCCGGAACGGAGCAGGGACGCGGCATACGCGAAAGGGGGCCCCGGAACGTCTCCGTTCCCTGATGCGGCCCCCAGCGGACGCCGGTCCGGGAGCTCACCCCCGGCCAACGGCGTCAACTGTCGCGGACTCGACACCCAAAGGTCAAATTTTGGTAACGACCGCGTGGCCGATGTGACGACGGTGACACAGGGGGCGTAAGGGGCGCCTCACTTTATCGGGTCACCCGATAAAGGCACGCTTCGCTGGACAACCGTTCTCCAGCGAAGCGCCCGTTTATCGGGTGACCCGATAAACGGGTCGACTCCCGGGTCAGGCCCAGGAGCCGTAGACGCGTTCGGAGTTGGCGCTCAGCGCGGCGCAGAGGGTGGGCGTGTCGACGGTGAGGACGTCGGCCATGGCCCGCACGGTCAGGGGCACGAGGTAGGACGCGTTGGTCGCCCCCCGGTGCGGGCTGGGGGTCAGGTAGGGCGCGTCGGTCTCCACGAGCAGCCGGTCGAGCGGCGTCACCGCGAGCGCGTCGCGCAGGCCCTTGGCGTTCTTGAACGTCACCGTGCCGGCGAACGACAGCATGAGCCCCCGGTCGACCGCGGCCCGCGCGAACGCCTGGTCGCCCGAGAAGCAGTGCAGCACCGTATGCGTCGGAGCGCCCTCCTCGTCGAGGATGCGCAGGACGTCGGCGTGGGCGTCACGGTCGTGGATCTGCAGCGCCTTGCCCGTGCGCTTGGCGAGGTCGATGTGCCAGCGGAAGGCCTCCTGCTGGGCGGGGACGCCGTCGGGCCCGGTGCGGAAGTAGTCGAGCCCCGTCTCGCCGACGGCGCGCACCCGCGAGTGGGCCACGAGCGTCTCGATCTCTGCCAGCGCGTCGGGCAACGCCCCCGAACGGGACAGCCCCGGAATCTCGTTGGGATGCAACGCGATCCCACCGAGAAGCGCAGAGTGCTCGTCGATGGCGGCGACCGTGAACCGGGCTCCCGGCAGGTCGCACCCGACCTGCACGAGGCGGGTCACACCCACCGCGGCCGCCGCCCTGACCGCCTCGGCGACCGTGGGCGCCGCCTCCCCGTCGCGGGCGATGTCGAGGTGGACGTGGTTGTCCACGACCGGGATCGGCAGGGGCGGGGGGGCCGGCGGGGCCTCGCTCGACGAGGAGCGGTGCGGGCTCACCCGACCGGACCCGGCGGGTCGAACTTGCGGAACACCGGAGCCGGCTTCCCGATCGGCGTGCCGGGCACGACCGCCCGCGACGCCCACGGCGGCGTCTGCGTGTAGTCGCCGGTGATGACCGGGTAGCCCGGGCCGCCGTCGAGGTCGTCGACCTCCTCCAGCCGGGGCATCGGCACGAGGTCCCCCTCGCCGCCGAGCACCCGGTGGATCGCGTTGGCGCTGTGGGGCAGGAACGGCGACAGCATGACGTTGAGGTCGCTCACCACCTGGGCCAGCACGTGCAGGATCGTGCCCAGCCGCTCGCGCTGGTCGTCGCCCTTGAGCCGGAACGGCTCGGTCCGGCTGACGTACGCGTTGGACTCACCGACCAACCGCATCGCCTCGGCGGTCGCGGCGCGCACCCGTTGCCGCTCGAGCAGCCCACCGACGGTGGCGAACCCGCCGCGTACCGCCGCGAGCAGGTCCTCGTCGATCGGCTCCAGCGGTCCGGCCGCAGGGATCTCGCCGAACTGCTTGTGGATCATCGTCGCGGTGCGGTTGACGAGGTTGCCCCAGCCCGCGACGAGCTCGGAGTTGTTGCGCTGCACGAACGCCGCCCACGTGAACTCGGCGTCCTGGGTCTCCGGACCCGCCGCGCAGATGAAGTACCGCAATGGGTCCGGCCCGTAGTCCCGCAGCACGTCCCGCACGAGGACGACGTGGCCCCGAGACGTGGAGAACTGGTCGGTGCCCATCGTCAGGTACTGCGACGCGACGACCTCGGTCGGCAGGTTGAGCACGCCGTACTCCCCCGGAGTCCCGCCCTTGTCTCCGCGACCGGCATACGCGAGCAGCTCGGCGGGCCAGATGAGGGCGTGGAAGGTGATGTTGTCCTTGCCCTGGAAGTAGTACGACCGGGCCTCCGGGTCGTTCCACCACTCCCGCCAGCGGTCCGGCTCCCCGGTGCGGCGGGCCCACTCGATCGAGGCCGAGAGGTAGCCGACGACCGCGTCGAACCACACGTAGAACCGCTTGGTGGGCTGCTCGCGCCAGCCCTCGATCGGGACCGGTATGCCCCAGTCGAGGTCGCGGGTCATGGCCCGCGGGCGGACCTCCTCGAGCAGCCCCTTGGAGAAGTTGAGCACCGAGGACCGCCACGTGCCGGTGGCCTCGCGGCCGTCGAGCCACTCCCCGATCGCCACCGCGAGGGCGGGCAGGTCGAGGAAGAAGTGCTGGGTCTCGACGAAGGCGGGCACCTCGCCGTTGATCTTGGACCGCGGGTCGATGAGCTCGGTGGCGTCGAGCTGGTTCCCGCAGTTGTCGCACTGGTCGCCGCGGGCCTGGCCGTAGCCGCAGATCGGGCAGGTGCCCTCGATGTAGCGGTCCGGCAGGGTGCGTCCGGTCGACGGGCTGATGGCGCCGCGGGTCGTCTGCTCGACCATGTAGCCGTTGCGCCAGTCACCGGTGAACAGCTCCTGCGCCACGGCGTAGTGGTTGAGCGTCGTCGTGCGGGTGAACAGGTCGTAGGCGAGCCCGAGCGCGGTGAGGTCCTCGGCGATGACCCGGTTGTAGCGGTCGGCCAGCTCGCGCGCGGTCACGCCCTGCCGGTCGGCCTCGACGAGGATCGGGGTGCCGTGCTCGTCGGTGCCACTGACCATGAGCACGTCGTGTCCGGCCATCCGCATGTAGCGGCTGAAGACGTCGGAGGGCACACCGAACCCGGCCACGTGGCCGATGTGGCGCGGGCCGTTGGCGTACGGCCAGGCGACGGCGGACAGGACATGAGCCATGCGGTCAGCCTAGGCCGCGTCGCCATCGGGTTTCCCCACGCCCGCGGCGTCAGGCGGCGCCCCCGACCTGCAGCCGGATGCGACCCCAGGCGTTGTTGACGTAGCCCTTGGGGTTCCAGAGGCTCGCCGCCGACTCGGGCTGGCACGCGGCCGTGTCGTCCCACGCGCGCACGACGACCTCCGCCACACCCGGCTGGAGCTCCGCCGTCGTCGACCACAGCGACCAGGTCCACGGCCCGGCCGGCGGCTCGAGGTCGGCCTGCACCCACGTCGTCCCGCCGTCGACCGAGACGTCCACGCGGGCGACCGACCGGTCGCCGCCGGCGAACGCATACCCCTGCAGGGTCGTGGGGCCGGCGGGCACCTGCGCGCCGTCGGCCGGGCTGAGGACGTCGGAGTTGAGGGCGACCTGACCCAGGGGGTAGCCGGTGCCCGGGGCCGCGGTCGCGGGGTCGACGTCGGCGGGCAGCAGCCGGTAGACCACCGCCTGGAACCAGCTCGTCGACGGCTCCGCCTGCACCGTCACCCGGTCGACCCACTTGACGCTACGGGCCCCGATGTAGCCCGGCACGACCACCCGCACCGGCCCGCCGTGCACGGCGGGCAGTGGCTCGCCGTTCATCGCCCACGCCAGCAGCACCTCGCCCGCCTGGGCCTTGGCCAGCGGGATCGACCCGCCGAACTCCTGGGGCGGCCTCGCCTCGAGGGCGACGTCCGGAGCCCAGAAGGCCACGTGGGCGGCGGTGTCCGCGACACCTGCGGCGGCGAGCACGTCGGCCAGGCGGACCCCGGTCCAGGCCGCGGTCGAGGTCGCGGTCGGCCCCCAGAGCGCCTCACCCGGGATCGGCCGCACCGCGTCCATCGCCGCGCGTCGCGCTCCCGCGCACTGCAGCGTCGCCGTGACATGCTGCTCGGCGAAGCGACGCCGGAGGTCGTCGAGCGTGAGCTCCAGCGGCGTGGCCACCAGCCCGTCGACGCGCAGCCGCCAGGCCGACGCCGAGACGTGCGGGACCCCTCCGTGGTTGCGGCTGTAGAACGTGTCGGCCGTCGTCAGCGCGTGGCCGGCGAGCGCGGCCGGAGGGGGCTCGGCGTTGTAGGGGTCCTGCTCGTGGACGACCATGTCGGGGCGCTTGTCCCACACAGGTATGCCTTTCGGTAGCCGGTCAGTGGGCAGTAAGTGGGCAGTAAGTGGGCAGTCAGTGGAAAGTCAGTGGGCGAGGAACTGGTCCAGCAGGTCGGGGTCGACCTCGTGCGCGAGGGCGACCGCCGCGCCGACCGGGATGTCGTAGGCGGTGTAGTGCTGCTTCCCGGCCGCCGTCGTCGCGACGAGGTGGGCCAGCCCCGCCCGGCGCTGGAACCACGTCGAGGAGACGGTCCAGCCGATGATCCCCGTGCGCTGGAGGATGTCGCGGCGGCGCACGAGAGAGCCCGACCGGACCACGAGATGGGCCGACGTCAGCCGGTGGCCGAGCCCGGCATACCGGTCGCGCGCCAGCAGCGGTGCGGCGAGCAACGGCGTGAACGCCGCCACCGCCAGGCCCACCGGCCAGTGCCAGACGAGAGTCGGCACGAGCACGGCGAGCAGCACGAGCAGCGACGGTACGAAGGCCCGGATCCAGCGGCGGCGCCGGGCCGACACGCCGTGCGGGGTCAGCGGTCCGTCCAGCGCCTCCTCGTCGTGCAGGACGGCCGCCGCCACCCCGTGGACGACAGCCCGGGGGGCCGGCGGGACGAGCCAGGTGGTGCCGCGGCGGTCCTCGTGCCGGCTGACGCCCGTCGTCACGACCTGCAGCCGCCCGCCGCCGACCAGGCGCAGCCCCAGCGGCTCCCCGACCTCGAGCCCGCGGATCCGCTTCTCCTCGATGCTCGACTCCCGGCTGGTGAACAGGCCCCGAGTGACGTGCAGGGTGCCGCCGGGGTGCCGGGTCAGGCGGAAGCCCCAGAACTGCAGGGCGTAGCCGATGACCGCCAGCACCGTCACGAGCACGGCGACGGCCAGGAAGCCGACGAGCGAGTCGACCCACCAGGGGTAGTCGCCGATCCGGTCGACGGCGTCCTCGACCACTCCGCGCTCGAGCAGGCGGGTGAGGTACTGGTTCGCGAACCCAAAGAGGGCCAAGGCCGACACGACCCCGGTCATCGTCACCGGGGCGTACCGGACCCACCGCGGGTCGAGCCGCAAGAGGGTGGTCTCGTGGGGCTGCTCGCCCGGTGGGGCGTCGACCGGCGCCTCGTCGGCGCCCGGATGCGTGACCGACCGGAGGTGGATCAGCTCCTCGCGCAGGCGGCGCGCGTCGGCCACCCGGAGGGCGTCGAGGACGATGCGGTCGTGCCCGGCGCCGGCGGTGCCCAGCTCGACCTTGGCCAGGCCCAGGATGCGGTGGATCGGGGGCGAGGTGACGTCGACGGTGCGCACGCGGTCGGCCGGCGTGGCGAGAATCTGCTTGTTCAGCAGGCCTTTTCGCAGCTCGATCTGTCCGTTGCCGATGCGGTAGCGGGTGGTGAGGTAGCGCAGGAGACCGACGGCCAGCACCGCGGGGATGGCGAGGTAACGCCACGCCTCGTCCCCGCCGTTGGCGCTGCGGCCGAGGAAGAGGACCCCGACGAGCACCGGCAGGAACCGGATCGGCTCCTGCTCGAGGTGCACGAGGAGCATCCGCGGGTCGAGGCGCCGCCACCGGTCGGTCTCGAGGTCGGCGAGCGCGGGCTCTACCTCGGCGCGCTCCGGGCCCTCGATGCCCTCGATGCCCTCGATGCCCGCCGACGGGTCGTCGGTCACGTGGCGTCGCCCGGCTCGGCCACCGTCAGGGCGGTGAGCTCCTCGACGAGCCGGTGGGCGACGTCGAGGTCGAGGCCGTGGATCTTCAGGGGTCCGGCGGCCGACGCCGTGGTCACGGTGACGCTGGCGAGGCCCAAGAGCTGTGCCACCGGTCCGCGGGAGAGGTCGACGGTCTGCACCCGGCTCACCGGGGCGATCCGCCGCTCCTGGTCGAACCAGCCCGTCTGTGTGTAGACCGCCGTCGTCGTGGTCTCCCACCGGTGCACGCGGTAGCGCCACACCGGCATGACGGCGAGGTAGGCGCCGCCGAGCACCAGCCAGACGGCGCCGACGACGAGGTGGGGGGTGCGCGACCCTCGCCCGTCGAGGAACCACCAGCCGGCCTGCAACGCCAGGAGCAGGAGCACGACCACCGACCCCTCGATGAGCCAGAGCAGCTTCGCGCGGGGGCTCACGAGGTGGGCCGGCTGCCGCAGCCGGGGGGCGTCCGGGTCGCTCATCGCCGGCCCGTCCCCGGCGGGGGCGTCCGGCCGGCGCCGGAGCCACGCGCCGCCACGGCCGCGTCGTAGAGCGCCTTCTTCGACAGGCCGGTCGCCGCCGCGACGTCGGCGCAGACGTCCTTGAGCCGTTCGCCCGCGGCCACCCGCGCCAGCAGGGCGGGGAGCACGTCGGGCACCTGCGCCGCGGAGGCGCTCGCGCCGGCCACGACGACGGTGATCTCGCCCCGGACCCCCTCCTGCGCCCACTCCGCCAGCTCGGCGAGCCCGCCCCGGCGGACCTCCTCGTAGGTCTTCGTCAGCTCGCGGCAGACCGCGGCCGGGCGGTCGGTACCGAAGACCGCCGCCATCGACGCCAGGGTCGCGCCCAGCCGGTGGGGGGCCTCGAAGAACACGATGGTGCGTCGCTCGTCGGCCAGCTGCTCGAGGGCGCGGGTGCGCTCGCCGCCCTTGCGGGGCAGGAAGCCCTCGAAGCAGAACCGGTCGACCGGCAGACCGGAGACGGCCAGCGCCATGAGCACCGCGCTCGGACCGGGGACGCACGTGACCGGTATGCCGGCCTGGACGCAGGCGAGGACGAGCCGGTACCCCGGGTCGGACACCGACGGCATACCGGCGTCGGTGACGAGGACGACGCGGTCGCCGGCCAGCAGCCGGGTCACGAGGTCGGAGGTCTTGGCCGCCTCGTTGTGCTCGTGATAGCTGACCAGCCGGCCGGTCGGCTCCACCTGGAGGTCGCCGGTCAGGCGACGCAGCCGGCGGGTGTCCTCGGCGGCCACGACGTCGGCGCGGCGCAGCTCGTCGGCCAACCGCGGCGACGCGTCCCGCGGGTGCCCGATCGGCGTCGCCGCCAGGACGAGCGTGCCGGTCGCCACCGTGGAGCTCACCCCGGCATCCTGTCAGCCGCGGGGCGGATGGCCGCCGCGCCCGGTGGCGAATCGGACGAACCGCCCTAGGGTGGATCGGGTTCGCAGCGCACCCTCCCGTGAGGAACCCCGTGACCCCGACCGCCCCAGGCATCGACACCCTGCCCGGCGACGCCGCCCAGATCCACGACGACCTGACGCGGTTCCGTCGCGAGATGCATCGCCAGCCGGAGGTGGGGCTCGACCTCCCCCGCACGCAGGAACGGGTCCTCGCGGCCCTCGACGGGCTGCAGCTCGAGATCTCGACCGGCACCCGCACCTCGTCGGTGACGGCCGTGCTGCGCGGCAGCGGAGGCGGAAGCGGCGCACGGCCGACCGTCCTCCTGCGCGCCGACATGGACGCGCTGCCGGTGCAGGAGCTGGCCGCCGTGGGCTACCGCTCCGAGGTCGACGGCGCCATGCACGCCTGCGGCCACGACCTGCACACGGCCATGCTCGTCGGCGCCGCGCGCCTGCTCGACGCCCGCCGCGACGAGCTGCCGGGCGACGTCGTCCTCATGTTCCAGCCGGGCGAGGAGGGCTACGGCGGGGCCCGCATCATGATCGAGGAGGGCGTCCTGGACGCCGCCGGCCGCACGGTCGACGCGGCCTACGGCATGCACGTCTTCTCGACCCTGGCCCCCCACGGCACCTTCGTCACCAAGCCCGGGCCGATGCTCGCCGCCTCCGACGGGTTCGCCGTCACGGTGCGCGGCCGGGGCGGCCACGGGTCGTCGCCCCACGCCGCGCTCGACCCGGTGCCGGCAGTCGCCGAGATGGTGCTGGCGCTGCAGAGCGCGGTGACCCGCTCGTTCGACGCGCAGGACCCCGTCGTCGTCACCGTCGGGCTGCTGCGGGCCGGCACCAAGCGCAACGTCATCCCCGACGAGGCGTTCTTCGACGCGACGGTGCGCACGTTCTCCGACGCCCAGCGGGCACGCGTGGCCGAGGTACTGCCGCGGGTCGTCCGCGGCATCGCCGCCGCCCACGGTCTGACGGTGGACGCGCAGTACACGCAGGAGTACCCCGTCACGGTCAACGACGCCGACGAGACGGACTTTGCCGCCGGCGTCGTCGAGCGGCTGTTCGACGGGCGGCACACCCGGTGGGCCCGCCCGATCGCCGGCTCCGAGGACTTCTCCTTCGTCCTCCAGCAGGTGCCCGGCACCTTCGTGGGGCTCGGCGCCGCACCCGTCGGGGCCGACCTCGCGACCGCCGAGTTCAACCACTCGCCCCGCGCCGTCTTCGACGACGGGGTGCTCGCCGACGGGGCGGCGCTGTATGCCGCGCTCGCCCTCGAACGGCTCCACCAGGACGTCAACCGCTAGAGGCACACCGCAGGGCACCTCCACCCCCCGAGAGAGGAACACCTGGACATGGCATCCGTCACGACCACGCCGGACGACCGCAAGACCACCCGAAAGTCCTTTGCTGGCACCGGGATCGGCAACGCCCTGGAGTGGTACGACTGGGGCATCTACTCGACGCTGACCGCGTTCATCGCGTCGCACATGTTCTCCAAGGCCGACCCGACCTCGGCGCTGCTCTCCACCCTCGCCGTCTTCGCGGTCGGCTTCCTCGCACGTCCCCTCGGCGGTCTGCTCTTCGGGCGCATCGCCGACCGGCGCGGCCGCAAGGTGAGCCTGATGATGTCGGTCGGCCTGGCCTCGGTGGGGAGCCTGCTCATCGGCGTGACCCCCACCTTCGACTCGATCGGGGTCGGGGCCTCGCTCCTGCTCCTCGTCGCGCGGCTGCTTCAGGGGCTCGCCCACGGCGGCGAGCTGCCGGCGGCCCAGACCTACCTGTCGGAGAAGGCGCCGCCGGAGCGCCGCGGCCTCTGGTCGAGCTGGATCTACTTCTCCGGCACCGTCGGCAACCTCTCGGGGCTGCTGCTCGCCGCGCTGCTGACGACGACGCTCAGCAAGGACGCCATGAACGCCTGGGGCTGGCGGGTGCCGTTCCTCGTCGGCGCCGCCGCCGGGCTGTACGCCCTCGTGCTGCGCCGCAGCATGACCGAGACCGAGGTGTTCACGCAGGACGTGGAGGCGAAGGGCGCCGGCCGCGGCCTGTGGGCCTCGCTCGGCGAGCACCGCAAGCAGGCGGCCCAGGTCATCGGGATGACCATGGGGTTCACCGTCATCTACTACGTCTGGGCCATCAACGCCCCCGCCTACGCCCAGACGACGCTCAAGATCGACCCCACCTCGGCCCTGTGGGCGGGCGTGGTCGGCAACGTCGTGTTCCTCGTCTGCCTGCCGCTGTGGGGCCGGCTGTCCGACCGGGTCGGTCGCAAGCCGGTGCTCCTCTCGGCCCTCGTCGGGGCCGCCGTGCTCTACATCCCGATGAACGCCCTGCTCAAGGACGCCGCCTGGCAGCTCATCGTGTCGATGAGCGTCATGCTGGCCGTCATCGCGGCGGTCGCCTCGATCGGACCGGCGATGTATGCGGAGATGTTCCCCACCCACATCCGCGCGGCGGGGTTCGGGTTCCCCTACTCGATCGCCATCGCCCTGTTCGGCGGGACGGCGCCGCTCATCCAGGCCTGGATGGCGGAGCACTTCCAGTCGACGGGCGTGTTCCCGTTCTACGCGATCGCCCTCATGGTCGTCTCCGCGCTGACCATCCTCAGCCTCCCCGAGACCAAGGGGATCGACCTGCACGAGGGGGTGCGGCCGGCCGAGCCGGCGGTGCGCTGACGCGCATACCGGCCCCGGTCGACCGGCCCGAGAGGTGACGAAACCGACATCCGAGCGGTTTGCGCCCCTTCCGGCCAGTCGACCGGGTCGTGTCGGTCGGCGCGGGACGCGGTGGAAAGGAGCAGCCCACGGCCAGGAAGCCGCCCGGGTTAG
Organism: uncultured Actinomycetota bacterium; assembly: GCA_963752705.1. Lineage (GTDB taxonomy): Bacteria > Actinomycetota > Actinomycetes > Actinomycetales > Dermatophilaceae > Lapillicoccus. The sequence goes on along the minus strand of CAVVZM010000003.1, from coordinate 338,492 downwards.
GGTCGCGCATGAGCGCGTGGGCCCCCGGGCGCCGGATGCGAGCGTCCAGGCGCCGTATGCGGGTCGCCGCCCTGGCGGTGCTCGTCGCCACCCTGGGCGCGTCGCCTACCGGCCCGGCCCGCGCCGACACCACCGCCCCGACGTCCTCGGCCGACGGTGCCGAGCAGACGCTGACCGTGCCGGTCGGGGCCGAGCCCGACGGCACCGCGGTCACCCTCGACGCCACGCTCTTCACCCCCGCCACGAGCGGACCGCACCCCGCCGTCCTCCTCGCGCACGGGTTCGGCGGCAGCAAGGCCGACCTCACCGACCAGGCCCACGAGCTGCAGCGGCGCGGCTACGTCGTGCTCACCTGGTCGGCGCGCGGCTTCGCGGGGTCCGGCGGCCGGATCCACCTCGACGACCCGGCCTTCGAGGTGACCGACGCCAGGGTGCTCGTCGACCTGCTCGCCACCCGCCCCGAGGTGCGGCTCGACGCGCCCGGCGACCCCCGGGTGGGGGTCGTCGGCGGGTCCTACGGCGGCGCGCTCGCGCTGATGCTCGGCGCGACCGACCGCCGGGTCGACGCCGTCGCGGCCTCCATCACGTGGAACGACCTCGCCCAGGCCTTCTTCCCCCAGCAGGCCACGACCGGCGCCGCCCCCTCGACCCCGGCCGCGCTCAGCCCGATCGCGACGCCCGGACCGTTCAAGCAGCTGTGGGCGTCGACGTTCTTCCAGTCCGCCAACGCCGGCGCCGCACGTGCCGCCGGGTCGACGACAGCACCGGCGGGGGCAGCGACGACCAACCCCGTCTGCGGCCGGTTCGACCCCACCGTCTGCCGGCTGTTCCTCGCCGTCTCCGAGTCGGGCACCCCCTCCCCCGAGCTGCTCGACCTGCTGCGCGCGCACAGCCCGGCGGCGGTCATCGGCGGCCTCAAGGCCCCCACCTACCTCGTGCAGGGGATGGCCGACTCGCTCTTCGGCATCGCCCAGGCCGACGCCACCGCGCGGGCGCTCGCCGCCCAGGGCACGCCCGTCGCGGTGCGCTGGATGGACGGCGGCCACGACGGGCCCAGCACCACCGCCGCCTCCGACGAGGAGTCGGTGCGCACCTGGCTCGTCCACTACCTCCCCACCGACGGTGCCGCACCGGCCGCTGCCGGGATACCGCTGCCCGCCTTCGTCTACGCCGCCCCCGTGCCCCGCCGTCAGCGCGTCGCCCCGCTGCTGCAGACGGACGCCTACGCGGGGTCGGCGACGACGTCGAACGTCCCGCTGCTGCCGGTCGGCCCCACCTCGCTCCTCGCCCCGCCGGGCGGCGAGCCCGCCGCGATCACCGGCATACCGGGCGGAGCCGGCCTCCTCGCGACCACGCTGCCGACCTACTCCCTCGCCGCCCTGCCCGGCCAGTCGGTCGCGTTCGACTCCGCCGTGCTGGCGCAGCAGACCCGCATCGTCGGGGCGCCGCGCGTGCGCCTCACCGTGACCTCCAGCGCGGCGTCGAGCACGCTCTACCTCAGCCTGTGGCAGGTGACCGCCGGTGTGGCGACGTTCCCCCGGCGGCTCGTCGCGCCGGTCACGGTGCCGACCACGCCCGGCCAGCCGACGACGGTCGACATCGACCTGCCCGCCGCCACCTGGACGTTCGAGGCCGGCAGCGCCCTGCGCCTGCTCGTCACCGCCACCGACTCGGCGTATGCCGGTCCGCGGGCCGCCCGGGCCGACCGCCTCGCGGTCGACGCCACCGGGCTCGTCCTCCCGACCGTGGCCGGTACCACCCTCTCGGCCGAGTCCGACGCCGACGCCGAGTCGATCGGGGTGGCCATCGCCACCGGCGTCGTCCTCCTCGCCCTGCTCGCCTCCTGGTGGTGGCGCCGTCGCCGCCGTCGCGAGCACCCTTACCGGCCCGAGCTGGCCGACGTCCCCCTCGTCGTCTCGCACCTCGTCAAGACCTACCGCGACGGCCACCGCGCCGTCGACGACGTCTCATGGCGGGCCGAACGCGGCCAGGTGGTGGGCCTGCTCGGCCCCAACGGCGCCGGCAAGACCACCACGCTGCGGATGGTCATGGGCCTGATCCGGCCCGACTCGGGCACCGTGCACGTGCTGGGCCGCCCGATCGACGCCGGCGCTCCCGTGCTGGCCCGCGTGGGCGCCCTCATCGAAGGTCCGGGCTTCCTGCCCCACCTCACCGGGCTGCAGAACCTGCACGCCTACTGGGCCGCGACCGGGCGCCCCGCAGCCGACGCGGCCTACGACGACGTCCTCGAGGTGGCCGCCCTCGGCGGCGCCGTGGACCGCCCCGTGCGCTCCTACAGCCACGGCATGAAGCAGCGCCTCGGCATCGCCCAGGCCATGCTCGGCCTGCCCGACGTGCTCGTGCTCGACGAGCCCACCAACGGCCTCGACCCGCCCCAGATCGCGGCGATGCGCCCGATCCTGCACCGGTATGCGTCGACGGGCCGCACCGTCGTCGTCTCCAGCCACCTGCTGGCCGAGGTGGAGCTGACCTGCTCCCACGTCATCGTCATGCACGCCGGCCGGGTCGTCACGAGCGGCACCGTGGCCGAGCTCGTCGACAGCGCCGACACCACGGTCGTGCTCCTCGGTCCGGGCAGCGACGTCCCCTTGCTGCGGCGCCGGCTCGCGGCGGTCGAGGGCATCACCGAGGTCGACGTCGAGGAGGACCCCGTGGAGCCCAAGGTCGTCATCACCGCCGACCTCCCACGCGCCGACGTCGTGCGCGCCGTCGCCGAGACCGGCGTCGACATCGTGGGGGTGACGAGCCGCAGGCACCTCGAGGACGTATTCCTCGGCGTCATCGCCGACGCGCAGGGGGCGGCGGCGGGAGCCGGCGACGACACGGGCCCGCGGTCGCTCACCGACCGCCTCCGGCAGGTGAGGGCGCGATGAGCGAGACCACCCGGGCCGAAGCCACCGACCAGCCCGACGCCCACACAGCCAGCCGGCCCGACGCCCACCGGCCCCTGTCCTGGCGGTCGGAGGTGCGGCGCCAGCTCGGCCGCCGCCGCACCCTGTGGTCGTTCGTGCTCCTGCTCGCGCTGCCCGTCATCCTCGTCGTCGCGTTCGCCATCGGAGGCACGGGCAGCGCGACGGGCGGCTCGCTGGTCGGGCTGGCCAAGGCCGGGGCGGCCAACTTCGCGGTCTTCGCGCTGTCGGCGTCGGCCTCGTTCCTGCTCGTCGTGCTGGCCGCGCTCTTCGTCGGCGACGCGGTGCCGTCCGAGGCGTCCTGGTCGACGCTGCGCTACCTGCTCGTGGCGCCGGTGCCCCGCGCCCGCCTGCTCACCAGCAAGCTCGTCGTCGCCCTGGCCACGATGGCCGTCGCGGTGGTGCTGCTCACCCTGTGGTCCCTGCTCGTCGGGGGCGTCGCCTACGGCTGGGCGCCCTTCACCAACCCCGCCGGCGGGGTGCTCGAGTGGTCGGACATGCTGCCGCGGTTCGGCGTCATCGTGCTCTACCTCATCGTCTTCCTGCTCCAGGTCGGCGCGATCGCGTTCTGGCTGAGCGTGCGCACCGACGCGCCGCTGGCCGCCGTGGGCGGGGCCGTCATGGTGACGATCGTGTCGTCGATCCTCAGCCAGATCGAGACGCTGGGCGGCTGGCGCAACGGCCTGCCGATGTACTACTCGCGGGCCTGGTTCGACGCGTTCGCGCCACAGGTGGACTGGACCTCGATGCGCCACGGGGTGCTGTGGTCGCTGTTCTACACCGTGCTGTTCGTCGGTCTCGGCTACCGGACGTTCCAGCGCAAGGACGTCCTCAGCTGACCCGGCTCGACGCCGCTTCCGGCCGGGAACTGACCGCAACGACTGTCACGCTGGGTGTCGACCCGCCACGAGAGAAGGAGCCACCATGCCCGGAACCCCACCGCCCGTCGCCACCGAGCGCGAGGCGCTCAGCGTGTTCCTGCGCCAGCAGCACGACGGCATCCGCAACGCCGCCTTCGGCCTCACCGACGAGCAGGCCCACGCCGCACCGTCGCGCAGCGCCATCACCATCGCCGGCCTCGTCAAGCACGTGACCCACATGGAGCGCACCTGGCTGGAGCGGGCCCGCGCCGGGGCCGGCGGCCTCGACACCGACGGCCGGCCGACCGCGGACCGCGCCGCGGAGTACGGCGCCGACTGGGACGCCACGGGTCAGACCATCGCCGACGTGCTCGCGGCGTTCGACGCCCAGGCCGCCGACACCGAGGCCGCCGCGCTCGACGCGTCCCTCGACCTCGACGCCCCGGTGCCGGTCCCCCGCGACGCCCCGTGGTTCCCGAAGGACGTCGACGCCTGGTCGGTGCGGTGGGTCCTCTTCCACATCCTCGAGGAGATCGCCCGGCACGCCGGCCACGCCGACATCGTCCGCGAGCACCTCGACGGCGCCACGATGTACGAGCTGCTCGCGGCGGCCGAGGGCTGGCCCGAGACACCGTGGCTGAAGCCCTGGCGTCCGGCGGCGGCGACACCCACGGACTGAGCCGGCTCTGCGGCATACAGTCGCCTCGTGAGCGCCACTGGGGTCGGGGGGGTCACCGCCGCGGCGGTCGACGCGACGCCGGTGCTGCCGGTTCCCCGGGAGCGGCGCGCCGGGCTCGGCCGGGAGGCGCTCGTCGTCCTCGGGCTGTCGCTGGGCTCCTCGGCGATCTACGCCGTGCTGGCCATCATCGACCGGCTCACCAAGCAGGTCGCTCTCAACCAGCAGACGTCGTCGCTGAACAACTCGGTGACGCCCGACCGGCCCTACCTCGACCTGGCGTACCAGCTCGCGGGCATCGGGCTCGGGCTCGTGCCCGTCGCCCTCGCGCTCTACCTGCTGCGTCGGGTCGAGCCGCCGGCGTTCGACGCCCCGTATGCCGCCTCGCGCTTCCTCGGTCTCGACCGGCGCCGGCCGGGGTTCGACCTCGGGGGTGGCGTGGCGCTGGCCGCCCTCATCGGCATCCCGGGGCTGGGACTCTACGTCGCCGCCAAGGCGCTGAACATCAACACCCAGGTGGCCGCAGCCAACCTCTCCGGCGCCTGGTGGACCATCCCGGTGCTCGTCCTCGCCGCGGTGCAGAACGCCGCTCTGGAGGAGGTCGTCGTCGTCGGCTACCTCATGACCCGGCTGCGGCAGATGGGTTTGCGCACACCGCTGGTCGTGGCCGGCTCGGCGCTCCTGCGCGGGTCGTACCACCTCTACCAGGGCTTCGGCGCCTTCGTCGGCAACGCCGTCATGGGGGTCGTCTTCTCCCTGGTCTACCTGCGCTGGCGCCGCGTCGGGCCGCTCGTCGTCGCGCACACGATCCTCGACATCGTGGCGTTCGTCGGCTACACGCTCGCCAAGGACCACATCAGCTGGCTGCGATGAGGAGGACTTGATGGGCTCCGGACACGCACACGGACCGGCCGACCCCGCCGTGTCGGGCGGCCACCGCAGTCGCCTCGGCATCGTCATCGCCATCACCACCGTGGTCCTGGCCGTCGAGGTCGTCGGCGCCGTGGTCTCGGGCAGCCTGGCCCTGCTGGCCGACGCCGGGCACATGCTCACCGACGTCGCCGGCCTCACGCTGGCGTGGTTCGCCGCCACGCTGGCCCGGCGCCCGGCGACGGCCCAGCGCACCTGGGGCTACCGCCGCGCGGAGGTGCTCGCGGCGGCCGCCCAGGCCGCGGTGCTGCTCGCCGTGGGCGGCTTCGTCCTTATCGAGGGGTTCCGCCGGCTGTTCGAGCCGCCCGAGGTCGCCTCCGGCGCGATGGTCGTCTTCGGCCTCGTCGGTCTGGCCGGCAACGCCGTCTCGATCTCGGTCCTCGCCTCCGCCCGCGACAGCAACCTCAACATGAAGGCCGCCTTCCTCGAGGTCGTCAACGACGCCCTCGGCTCGGTCGCCGTCCTCGTCGCGGCGGGGGTCATCGCCCTCACCGGGTGGCTGCGCGCCGACGCGGTCGCCTCGCTCGTCATCGGCGCCCTCATCATCCCGCGCACCATCGGGCTGCTGCGCGAGAGCGTCGACGTGCTCATGGAGGCCACGCCGAAGGGCATCGACCTCGCGGTGGTGCGCGCCCGGCTGCTCGCGGACGACCACGTCCACGAGGTGCACGACCTGCACGTCAGCCAGGTCGCCACGGGCCTCCCGGTGCTGACGGCCCACGTCGTCGTCGACGAGTCGTGCTTCCTCGACGGCCACCTGCCGCGGCTGCTCGACGCCCTGCAGCACTCCCTAGCCGACGAGTTCGCCGTCGAGCACTCGACCATCCAGTTCGAGGCCGCGGCCCACGCCGGGCACGAGGGCGCGGCGCACGACTGACCGTCCGGCATCGGGTCCGTGACCCGGTCGGCCGTGCGGGTCTCAGGTCGCACGGAGCCCGGCGACGAGGAGGTGCACGAGGGGACGCGCGTCATAGGCCGGGTCGCCGGAGCCGATGCAGAGGTTGCCGATCCCGCGCATGAGGGCGTAGGCGTCGACCGGCCGGATCTCGCCGGAGGCCACCGCGGCCGCGACGAGGTCCTCGACGACCGGGCGGAGCGTCTCGAGGAACCACGTGTGCAGCGCCCCGAAGGCGGCGTCGTCGGACTGCAGCGCCTGGGCCAGCCCGCGTTTGGTGACGAGGAAGTCGACGAACAGGTCGACCCAGCGCCGGAGGGCGTCGTAGGCGTCGTGCTCGGCGAGCAGCGCCGGTCCGGCCGCAGCGCACGCCTCGACCTGGTGCCGGTAGACGGCGACGACGAGGTCGGCCCGGGTCGGGAAGTGCCGGTAGACGGTGCCCACGCCGACCCCCGCACGCGCGGCGATGTCGCGCACCGGGGCGTCGACGCCCGAGGCGACGAACGCCGCCGCGGCCGCGTCGAGCAGGGCCGCGGCGTTGCGCCGGGCGTCGGCGCGCCGGCCCGGTGCGGGGGAGCCGGGTACGGATTCGAATCCGGCGACGGCTTCGACCACGGGGACGTCCTCGGCGGGGTTGACAAACGGAACATGGTTCCACATGATGCGTAACGGAACATCGCTCCGCATACCTCAGCATGCCAGACCCGAAGGATCACCATGACCGACCGCCCCACCCGCTTCGGGATTATGACCGCGCCGTCGCAGGTCGCCTACGCCGACATCCGGCGGGTGTGGCTCGAGGCCGACGCGATCCCCGAGATCGAGCACGCCTGGCTCTACGACCACCTCATGCCGATCTTCGGCGATCCCGACGGGCCGACCTTCGAGGGCTGGACGCTGCTGTCCGCGCTGGCCGCTGAGACGCGGCGCCTGCGCGTGGGGCTCCTCGTCACCAGCAACCGGTTCCGGCCCCCGGCCCTGCTGGCCAAGATCGCCGCCACGGTCGACGTCGTCTCCGGCGGCCGCCTCGACTTCGGCATCGGTGCCGGGTCGCGCCCCAGCGTGCCGATGGCCCGGCGCGAGTACGACGCCCACGGACTGGCCTACGACTCGTTCTCCGAATCCGTCGCCCACCTCGACGAGGCGCTCACGGTGATCAGGCGCCTCTGGACCGAGACGGAGCCGTTCTCCTTCGCCGGCGAGCAGATCCACCTCACCGGGGCCTTCGGCAACCCCAAGCCGGTGCAACGTCCGCACCCGCCCATCGTCATCGGCGGCCGCTCGAGCGCGCTGCTCAAAGTGGTGGCCCGGCACGCTGACGTGTGGAACATCCCCGGCGGCGACCTCGACGACGCCGTCCAGCGCAGCGCCCTCCTCGACCGCTACTGCACCGACATCGACCGCGACCCCCGCCTCATCAGCCGCTCGATCTACCTGCCGGTCGACTACGCGCAGCCCGGGACGACGCGCGCCGCCATCGCTGCCGCGGTCGGTGCCGGCTTCGACCACGTCATCCTCGGGCTCTCCGCCCCCTACCCGGAGGGCGTCGCCCGCTGGGTCGCCGACGAGCTGGTCACCGCGCTGGGGTAGCCGCGGTCAGGTGGCTGCGAGCGACCCGACCCGGCCCCCTCCGACACGACCGGCGCCGTGACCTGAGCGGCAGGCCTAGGCCGGCTGCATACGATGCACCCCGTGGAGACCGAGGGGCAGCTGCGCGCGCGCCTGCTCGGGAGCCCGATCGACGTGACCCGCGGCCAGCGGCTGCTCGGCTGGCTCGGCCCGCTCTTCGCCATGGCGGTCGGCGGCGTCCTGCGCTTCTGGAACCTCGGCGACCCGCATCAGCTGGTCTTCGACGAGACGTACTACGTCAAGCAGGGCTGGTCGATGATCCTGTTCGGGGTCGAGATGCGCAACGACCCCGTGCTCAACGAGGCCAAGCAGATCGACCAGAACTTCACGGCCGGCCGCGTGCTCCAGGTCTACGACCCGACGACCGGCGACCTCGTCGTGCACCCCCCGGTCGGCAAGTGGCTGATCGGCTGGGGCGAGCAGATCTTCGGCATCGACAGCTCGTTCGGCTGGCGGTTCGCCATCTGCGTGATGGGCACCCTGTCGATCCTCATGATCGGGCGCGCGGGCCGTCGCCTGTTCCGGTCGTCCCTGCTCGGCACCGTCGCCGCCCTGCTCCTGGCCTTCGAGGGCCACCACTTCGTCCACTCGCGCACCGGTCTGCTCGACCTCATCGTCATGTTCTGGGCGTTCGCGGCGTTCTGCTTCCTGCTGATCGACCGCGACGCGTCCCGCGCCCTGCTCGCCCGGCGGCTGGCGGGCCTCACCCGTGCGGAGAGGGCCCGCTTCGGCCGCTACGGTCCCTCGCTCGGCTGGCGGCCCTACCGCCTGGCGGCCGGGGTATGCATGGGGCTGGCCTGCGGGACCAAGTGGTCGGGGGCGTACTTCCTCGTCGTCTTCGGGCTGATGACCGTGCTGTGGGACATGGGCGCCCGGCGTGCAGCGGGCGTCGAGCGCTGGCGTACGGCGTGGCTGGTCAAGGACACCCCGCTGGCCCTGGTGTGGATGGCGGTGACGAGCGTCGTCGTCTACTGCCTCAGCTGGTGGGGCTGGTTCGCGACGTCCATCGGCTACAACCGCACCTGGGCCGACACGCACCCGGCGGAGCCCGGCTTCGGCTGGGTCCCGGGGGCGGTGCGGTCGTGGTGGAACTACCACGCCCAGATCCTCGAGTTCCACACCCACCTCACGTCCGACCACCCCTACAAGACCAACCCGTGGTCGTGGCTTGTCCAGGGCCGGCCGACCTCCTTCTTCTACGAGGGGCCGAAGAACGGCGAGCAGGGGTGCCTGGTCGACACCTGCTCCAAGGCCATCAGCTCGATCGGCACGCCGACGGTGTGGTGGGGGGCGACCCTCGCCGTCTTCGTCCTGCTCTTCATGTGGGCGCTGCGGCGCGACTGGCGGGCGGGGGCGATCCTCGGCGGCTTCATGGGCGGCTACGTGCCGTGGTTCCTGCTGGGCGACCGCACGATCTACTCCTTCTACGCCGTCGCCTTCGTGCCCTACGTCGTCCTCGCGGTGGTCTACGTGCTGGGCCTCGGCATCGGCGGTCCCGCAGCCTCTGCCCTGCGCCGCAAGATCGGCCTCGGCGTCACCGGCCTGTTCGTCGTCTCGGCGATCCTGCTCTTCGCGTTCTTCTACCCGATCTACACCGCCCAGGTCGTGCCGTACTCGTTCTGGAGCGCGCACATGTGGTTCCCCAGCTGGATCTGACCCCAGGACCCCTGGTCCGTCACTCGGTCCGTCACCCGGTCTGGCCCCAGCTCCGGCCCCACTTCTCATCACGTGCTGAGCTGTCGCGGCCCGATGTCGGAGTTGTCCTCTTACTTCTCCGCACGTGATGAGAAAGGCCCGGAGGGGCGTGTACCCACCGGACGCGGCCGTGCCGCACTACGCTGCACCGCGAGAGGAGCGGACATGCCCCGTATCACCACGGCCAGCGTCTTCGTCGACGACCAGGACAGAGCGGTCGCGTTCTACACCGACGTCCTCGGGTTCCTCGTCAAGGACGACGTCCCGCTCGGGCAGTACCGGTGGCTCACGGTCGTCTCCCCCGACGACCCCGACGGCACGCGGCTGCTGCTCGAGCCCGACGACCACCCGGCGGCCAAGGCGTTCGCCGCGGCCATCCGGGCCGACGGGATCCCCGCCACCTCGTTCGGGGTCGACGACATCGACGCCACGTATGCGTCGCTGCTCGCCAAGGGGGCACGGGTGACCCAGCCGCCGACGCCGATGGGGCCCGTGACGACCCTCGTCGTCGACGACACCTGCGGCAACCTCATCCAGCTGGCGACCTCACCGCGCGCGACCTGAGCCACCGTGCTTCGATGGACGGGAAAGTTGCCCGTTCAACGAACCCTCAGGAGCCCGCCCTCATGAACCTGCGCAGCGCCCTCACGCACTCCCCCCAGCGCCTCGCCACCGGTGCGTTCATCCTGCACAGCGGCCTCGGGAAGTGGAGCGGCGGCCAGCAGCAGGCGGAGTACGTGCACGGTGCGGCGGCCGGGGCGTTCCCGTTCCTCAAGGACGTCCCTCCGGCCACGTTCCTCAAGGCGCTCTCCGTCGGCGAGATCCTCACCGGCGCCCTGCTCCTCGTGCCCGTCGTTCCCAACCGGGTCGCCGGCGCCGCGCTGACCGGGTTCTCCGGCGCGCTCCTCACCATGTACCTCCGCACGTCCTCCATGCACGAGCCCGGCAGCGTGTGGCCGACGCCGGCGGGGATGGCCGTCAGCAAGGACGTGTGGATGTTCGGGATCGGGGCGGGCCTGCTCGTCGAGTCAGCGGTCGCCGACCGCTGAGCGGGCCGGCGCGACCCGACGTGTAACGACCTGGGCGCTCCCGCCGATGGAGTGGGTGTCGTGGCGCCGCCCGGACCCCCGAGCGGGCGGCGCCACGACGTTCCGCCGGGGCTGCTCTTACGTCCGGTCCACGGCCGGACCGCCCGGCTCTCGCCTTCGCCCACGTCTGTATGCCGCGGGGTCGGGGGGCCCACTCGCAGATAGCGGGCCCCCCGACACACCTGAGCGCCAGTCGCCTGCGGTGGCCTCCGGCGGCCGGGCCTCGCGCGGGTGGGAGGTCTGCGCGAGGGTGCTAGCGACGACGGGAACGTCCGCGGGGGGGCGGCGTCCGTGGAACAAGGATCGGCGACGCCGAGGCCGGATCCGCCAGACTTGTCCCATTCTTGACCGGAGCATGGGGGAATCCGGACCCACGCCCTGACGATCAGCCTCCGACGGTCGCCGGCAGCGTCGTCATGGTGGCGATCTCCACCGTCTGGGTGTCGACGGTGCGCTGCGCGAGCTGCTTCACGTCGCCGTCCTGCCCCGAGGCGAGCTCGATGCGCGCCATCGTCACCGCGCCCCGCTCATCATGGGCGATCATACCCATGGGGGGTATATAGGAGTCCGGCCGGCCCACGACGAAGACCCGACTCGACCGGCGTGACTCGGGTCGGGACGGGGCTTCAGGGGTGGAGCTGCGGGGATTCGAACCCCGGGCCTTCTCATTGCGAACGAGACGCGCTACCAACTGCGCCACAGCCCCTTGATGCGACCGAAACTCTAACACCACGCGCACCGCCCCCGCGTCCGCGCCGGGGCCTCGCCTACGCTCGCCCGTATGCCGCCTCAACCGGATGCCCCGCGCCGCACCAGCGTCCCGCCCCTGGTGCGGGCGGCCAGCGAGTGGTCCTGGCGGCTGCTCGCCATCGCGGTGGGGCTGATCGCGTTCCTCTACCTGATGGGCTTCCTGTCGGAGGTCGTCATCCCGCTCGTCGTCGGCGTCCTGCTGACGGCGCTGCTGTCGTCGGTCCACCAGCGCCTGTCCCGCGTCATGCCGCGCGGGGCGGCCGCCGGCGTCACCGTGCTCGGCACCATCGTCGTCATCGCCGCCCTGCTCACCCTCGTGGCCACCCAGATCAGCGGGGGCTTCGACTCGATGTCGGACCAGGTCGGCACGGGCATCGCCCAGATCCGTGACTGGATCCGCACCAGTCTGGGCATCACCGACACCCAGTTCGGCCAGTACCTCGACGAGCTCAAGGCCTACCTCTCCAGCGCGAACCTCGGGTCGTCGCTCAGCAAGGCGGGCGTGACCGCCGGGCACTTCGTGGCCGGCACGTTCATCGCCCTGTTCTCGCTGTTCTTCTTCCTCTACGACGGCCCGCGGATCTGGGGCTGGGTCGTCCAGCTCTTCCCGCGGGTCGCGCGCGACCGGGTCGACTCCTCGGGCGGCGTCGCCTGGGGCCAGCTGACCGCCTACACGCGGGCCACGGTGCTCGTGGCCGGGGTCGACGCCGTAGGCATCACCGCGGGCGCGCTGATCCTCCAGGTGCCGTTCGCGCTCGCGATCGGGGTGCTCGTCTTCCTGCTCTCGTTCATCCCCATCGTCGGCGCCCTGCTCAGCGGCGCGGTGGCGGTGCTCATCGCCCTCGTGGCCCACGGGCCCGTGACGGCGCTGATCATGCTCGCGGTCGTCATCGGCGTGCAGCAGCTGGAGTCGCACGTGCTGCAGCCGTTCATCCTCGGCCGCTCCGTGCGCATCCATCCGCTCGGCGTCATCCTGGCCATCGCCACGGGAGCGATCCTCGCCGGCATCGTCGGCACGCTCGTGGCCGTGCCGACCCTCGCGGTGGTCAAGGCGGTCGCCGAGCACCTGTTCGGCCATGACGCCGACGAGCACGACGAGACCGCGGCCGAGCCCGAGCCCATCGCCGCGGACTGACCCGGGCTGCGGGCAGCGCCGGCCGGGCCGGGGGTCAGGCCTGCGGCGACCCGATGTTGATGAGCCAGTCGACGCCGTAGCGGTCGGTGAGCTGGCCGAACTCGTCGCCCCACATCTGCTTCTCGAGCGGGGTCGACACGGTGGCGCCGTCGGTCAGCTTGTCCCAGTATGCGTGCAGGGCCTCGGACTCGTCGCCGCTCAGGCTGACGACGATGCCCGACCCGGTCTTGCGCTCCATGAACGACGGGGTGTCGGCGCCCATCAGGGTGAAGCCGGCGTCGGTCTCGAGCTGGGAGTGCATGACGAGGTCGCCGTCGGCGCCCTCGGTGCCGTACTCCTTGAACAGGCTCGTGGTCAGCGCACCACCGAACACGCTCTGGTAGAACGCCATCGCCTCGGCAGCGTCGGTGCCGAAGCTGAGGTAGGGGTTGAGTCGCTGGGTCATGAGGGCTCCCGGTGAGTCGACGGATCACGCTGCTGACCCCTGATGGGTCGAGACGATAGACCCGCCGAGGTCGCCGGACTCATCGGTTCGGAGAACCGGGCCTCAGCCCCGAACGCGCAGGGCTCAGCGGTCCGGAACGCTCAGTGACCCACGACCCGGCGACCGGGCAACGTGGCCATGACCTCGATCTCGTCGTCCTCGACCTCGATGGGCACGGGCCGCAGCGCCGGCTCGGGGCGGTAGGCCGGTTCCTTCAGCGTGTAGGTCGGCGGGGGCACGGGCACCGGCTGCCAGGCGCCGGGGTCGACCTCGCGCTCGACCTCGGGCACGCGCGCGGGGGCGACCGCCTCCGGGGCGACAGGGACGACGGGGACGGCAGGGGCGGGAGCCGCCACGGTCTCCGCGGTGCGGGGCCGGACCGGCCGGGCGAGGGGCGCGAGAGGCGCGACGTCGCCCGAGCGCAGCCGGTCGAGCCGGCGCAGCTCGGCGCGGCGGGCGTGGCGCGCCTTCTGCTCCTGCACCGCCGAGAGCCGCAGCCACGCGACGGCGACGAGGAGGGCCGCGACGGCCAGGGCGAGGCTCAGCCACTTGAGGATGTGCGCGACCGACAGGACGAGCGTGGCGGGCACGGCTACGAGGGCGGCGAGGAAGAACACGCCGCGCGCCCGGCGCAGTACGACCTCGGTCGTCGTGCGGTGCGGTACGAGCTCGATCGGCGGCACGGCGTGCACCGGCCCGGCGGGCTGGCCCGAGCCCGAGACTCCGGTGGCTCCGTGGCGGGCCCGCAGCGGGGAGCTGACGGCGGCCCGGACGACCGACGCCGCGTGCGACGTCGCGGAGGGCGGCGGGGTCGCTCCGGCGAGCATCGTGGTCGGGAGGGGGGTGCGTCGCTCGAGCACTCGCATCGCCTCGCTGAACCGGTCGACCGAGCGGGCGGTGGCGAGGTGTTCGCGACGCCGCACCCAGTGCTGGATGAGGTAGGCCACCCAGATCGCCACGATCACGAAGAAGATGAGGCTGCTGGGCTGCACGACTCCGACGGTAAGCCGTGGTGCGCCTTCGGTCTCGTACCGATAACGGTGTGTCGCTGATGTGCCGTGTGTGACGGGTGTGACGAGGGCCCTTACGAGCCGGACCGCGCCGCCGTCCACCGGTCGAGCACGCGCCGGCCACCGAGCTCGTCGGCCGTCAGGGCGAAGGTGCGATGGTCGCGCCAGCCGCCGTTGATGTGGAGGTAGCGCTCGCGCACGCCCTCGTCGCGGAAGCGCAGGTGCTCGACGACGCGCAGCGACGCGACGTTCTCGGGTCGGATGTTCACCTCGACGCGGTGCATGCGCAGGGTCTCGAACGCGTAGTCGCACAGCATCGCCAGCGACCGGGTCGCGACGCCCTGACCGGCCCAGCGCTCGGCCACCCAGTAGCCCGCGGCGCCCGACAGCAGCGAGCCCTGCACGATGCCGAAGAGGTGCATCTGTCCGGCCAGCCGGCCGTCGACCTCGAGGGCGAAGGGCACGATCCGGCCCGCGCGGGCCTCCTTGTCGAGACTGCGCACGTACTGCCGGAACGTGATCCGACGACCTACACCGTCGGGGGCGGTCGGCTCCCACTGCCCCACGTAGTGCGCGTTGTCACCGCGCACGCGGTCCCACTCCGCGCGGTCGTGCTGCCGCAGAGCGCGCAGGACCAGCGTCGGACGCCTCCCGTCGTGCGACGAGAGCGCCACCGGCCACTCCTGCACCGGCCGCTCCATCACCGGTGGTCGCCTCCAGCCAGCTGGTCGACCGCGTGGGGCACCACGTCGGCGAGCAGGGCCAGGGCGTCCTTCACCCCGCCGGTCGACCCGGGCAGGTTGACGATGAGGGTATGCCGCGCGGCGCCGGCGAGCCCGCGCGACAGCATCGCCGTGGGCACCCCCTTGGCGACGCCCGCGGCCCGGATCGCCTCGGCGATGCCGGGCAGCTGCCGGTCGAGGTGGCGAGCCGTCATCTCCGGGGTCGCGTCAGTGGGCGAGATGCCGGTGCCGCCCGTCGTGAGGACGACGTCGACCCCCGCGGCGATCGCCTCGCGCAGGGCGTCGGAGACCGGTTCGCCGTCGGGGACCACGACGGGGTCGCCGACCTCGAAACCCCACTCCCGCAACGCCGTCACGATGAGCGGACCGGTCCGGTCCTCGTAGACCCCGGTCGCGGCGCGCGTCGACGCGCAGACGACGACGGCCCGGCGGGTCACGACGCCACCTCCGTCGACTCACTCCAGTCGCCGGATCGGCCCCCTGACTTGGCCGTCACCCGGACGTCCGTGATGCGGGCGTGCTTGTCGACCGCCTTGACCATGTCGACCAGCGCGAGCGCCCCGACGCATACCGCGGTGAGCGCCTCCATCTCGATGCCCGTGCGGTCGGCGGTGCGCACCGTGGCGACGAGGTCGACCCCGTCGTCGGCCACCGTGAGGTCGACCGTGACGGCGTGCACGGCCACCGGGTGGGCGAGCGGGATGAGCTCGGGGGTGCGCTTGACCGCCTGGATGGCGGCGATCCGGGCCACGGCGAGGGCGTCGCCCTTGGGGACGGCCCCGGAGCGCAGGGCACCGACGGCGGCCTCCGAGAGCAGCACCCGCCCCCGGGCGGAGGCCTCGCGCGCGGTCACCGCCTTGGCGCTCACGTCGACCATGTGCGCCGAGCCGTCGGCCCGCACGTGGGTCAGGCCGGAGGCGCTGTCGCTCGCGCCGCGCGTCATGGCGCCATCCTGCCCCCGACGTCGTCGAGGAGCCACATCTCCACGGTCTCGCCCGCCTCCGCCCGGGTCGTCTCCGGGGGGATGACGAGCAGGGCGTTGGCGCGCGCCAGGTCGGCGACGAAGTGCGAGGCCTGGCCCCAGACCGGGTCGACCAGCCAGCCGTCGTCGTCGTGCGTGGCCACGGCCCGGGCGACCTGGGTGCGCCCGGGCGGCGAGGAGAGCGGGTGCAGCAGCCGCGCGCGCGACGACGGCCGCAGGGCGGGCTCCAGCCCCATCATCCGGCGGAGCGCGGGGCGCACGAAGACCTCGAACGACACGTAGGAGGAGACGGGGTTGCCGGGGAGCGCGAACAGCGGCACCGCCCGGTCGCCGACGGCGCCGAAGCCCTGCGGCTTCCCCGGCTGCATGGCCACCTGGACGAAGTCGACGCCGTGGTCGCGCAGCGACTCCTTGACGACGTCGTAGGCGCCCATGCTCACGCCGCCCGAGGTGACGATCGCGTCGACCTCACCGGCCAGCGTGCGGATGACCTCGAGGAGGGCGGCGGGGTCGTCGTCGACGGTCGGCTGCCGCAGCGGCACGGCCCCGCACGCCATGATCGCCGCCTCCAGCATGTAGGAGTTCGACTCGTGGATCTGGCCGGGTCGCAGCGGCTGTCCGGGCGGCACCAGCTCGGCGCCGGTCGAGACGACGGCGACGCGGGGTCGCGGTCGCACGAGGGCGTCACCGTGGCCGGTGGCCGCCAGCAGGGCCATCCGGCGGGCGTCGACGGCCATCCCGGCGTGCAGGACGAGGTCGTCGGTCTGCACGTCCTCGCCCCGCGGGCGGAGCGAGGTGCCGGCCGGCACACCCGCCCGGATCACGACCGTCTGCGTGCCGCCGTCGGTGTCCTCCACCTTGACCACGGCGTCGGCGCCGTCGGGCAGCATGGCGCCGGTCATGATCCGGATCGCCTCCCCCGGCCCGAGCGCCCGGGTGGCCACCCCGCCCGCGGCCACCTCGTGCACCACCGGCAGGGTCACCGCCGAACCCGGCACGCCGGGGTCGGCTGCGGCGACGTCGGCCGCCCGCACGGCATACCCGTCCATCGCCGAGTTGTCGAAGCCCGGCAGGTCGACCCGGGAGCGCACGTCCTCGCCGAGCACCAGACCGAGGCAGTCCGCGATAGGGAGGCGGACGAGCGGCAGCGGGGACACCGCCGACAGCACCGCGTCGCGATGCTCCTCGAGACTGCGCACCTCAGCCCGCCGAGCCGAGCGTCGTACCGTCCGGAACCGACCCGCCGTCGGCCGCGTCGACCGTGACGTCGCCGACGCAGACGACGTGGGCGCCGAACGTCACGTCGCCGCGCACCCGCAGCGAGCGCGCCTCGCGCATCGACGGCACGCCCTGCGGGAACCGCGTCTCGAAGTCGGGCACGAGCTTGTAGTGCTTCCCGTCGAGGTCGACGTAGGGGTCGGCGTGGTCGATCGTGGAGACCACCATCGAGTCGTCGTCGAGCTCGAAGATGTCGGAGCGCACGAGGAGCAGCTCGTTGGTCGTCTTGACGGGACGGAAACGCGAGCGGGGCACGTGGATCGCGCGAGCGCCCTCGATGCGCTCGATCGCCGCGCCCATGGCCGTCTCGATCTGGATGACCTCGGTGGAGGAGGAGTCGGAGGGGTCGACCGTCTTGCGGTTGACGATGATCGGCAGGCCGATGCCCGCCTCCCCGCGGCCGTCGCTCTCGCGCAGCAGCCGGTCGACGACGCCGAGGTCGACCCAAAGGTTGTTGGCGTGGAACGTCGTGTGGCGGCTGATGTCCTGGAAGTGCTCCTCGTCGCCGGGCGCCACCATCGCGCTGTCGCGCAGCACCAGGTGGCCATCGCTCTTGCGCACAGCGAGATGGCCGCCCTTGCGATCGTTGACCGTGCGGTCGCACACCTCGGCGAGGTAGGGCACGTCGTGCTCGACCATCCAGGCCACGATGCGGGGGTCGCAGGTCGCGCCGAGGTTGTCGGCGTTCGACAGGAAGACGTAGCGGAAACCCTTGTCCAGCAAGGCGTTCAGCAGACCGCTGTTGGCCAGGGCGAGGTAGACGTCGCCGTGCCCGGGCGGGCACCACTCCAGCTGGGGGTCGGCCGGCCAGTCGACGGGCGCGAGGTCGTCGGCCCGCAGCTTCGGCTCCGCGCTCTGGAGGAAGTCGAGCGGCAGCCCGTCGACGGGGAGGTCGGGATAGCGCTCGAGCAGGGCGAGCGACGCGTCGCGGGTGCGGAACGAGTTCATGAGCACGAGCGGCAGCTCGATGCCGTGGTGCTGGCGGAGGGCGAGGGTCTGGCCGGCGATGACGTCGAGGAAGGTCAGGCCGTCCTTGACGACCAGCGCCGACTTCGGGCCGGTGACGCCCATCGACGTGCCCAGTCCGCCGTTGAGCTTGACCATGGCCACCTGGCGCAGCGCGGCCGTCATCGCCTCGGCGCTGGGCCGGTACTCCTCCAGCGACGGCACGTCGGTCAGGGGGTCGATGCTCGACTCCGCGACGGTGCCCCCGGACCCGGTCTCGAGCACCTGCTCCAGCTCGGCGTAGCTCCGCTCGAAGGCCCGGATCGAGCGCTCGTGCTCACCGTGGTCGGTCATGCGACGTCGTGCCTCTGCCAGCCCCTCAGCCGTCATGCGGCCACCTTACGATGAGCCGGGTGACCGCCGAGGCGACGTCCACGGCCAAGGCCGACCTGCGCCGGGGGGTGCGCGAGCGCCGCCGCGCCCGGGCCGACGACGAGCCGCCGGGCGAGCGGCATACCCGGGCCGGGCTGCTCGCCGACGCGGTCGTCTCCGGGCTCCAGCGCCACCTCGGACCCGGGGTATGCCGCGTCGCCGCCTACGAGGCCCGGCCCACCGAGCCGCCCACCGACGTGGTCATCGACCGGCTGACGACGCTGGGGTACGAGGTCGTCGTGCCCCTCACGCTCGGCGACCGCGACCTCGACTGGCGGGTGGCCGGGGCTCCGGGCGTCGACACCCTCGGCCTCGACGCCGTGGGAGGCGCGGCCGTCGTCGTCGTGCCGGCGCTCGCGGTCGACCTCTCCGGCCACCGCCTGGGGCAGGGCGGCGGCTCCTACGACCGGGCGCTCCCGCGGCGGTCCGCCCGCGCGCTGGTGGTCGCCCTGGTGCACGACGACGAGCTGCTCCCCGCCGACACCGTGCCCGTCGACGCGCACGATGTGCGCGTCGACGCCGTGGTCACCCCCGGCCGAGGGTGGGTCAGCCTGCGCCCCGAGGGGTGAGCAGGAGCGTCTCCGACGTCGCCTCGTCCACGGCGGTCCGGCTGGCCGGCCAGGGGAACGTCTCGGAGCCGGCCCAGGCGTCGAGCTGGTCGGTGTAGTGCGCGGAGTACGGGTGACCGCTCGCCCCGGTCTGGTTGACCCAGGTGGAGGCGTCGAGGTTGCCGAGGTTGACGACCATCCGCATCGACGGACCCCGGGAGACCTCGAACGTGCCCGACGCGGCGTTCCAGCCGTTGGCGTTGACGATGGACGGACCGCCGCCGAGCGGGATGGGCCCACGGTTGAACAGCTTCTGCACCAGCTGCGGCACGCCGTCGCCACCCAGCACCTGGTTCTTGATGGTCAGCGTGTGCAGCTCGCCCCAGGTCCAGGTCACCGGGTCCTTGCCCAGGTGCTTGGCGAGGTCGAGGCGGGCCTGCACCAGCGCCTTGCGGAGGATCTCGTCGCGCGACTCCACGAGCCCCGGCGTCCGGCGGTCGTCCCACCAGCCGTTCGTCGGGTCCTTGAGCAGGGTGAGCATCGCCGCCATGTAGCGGCCGCCGCCGTCGGCCTGGAGGTCCTGCGGCAGCTCGTCGTTGAAGGTGTACTCGACGACCCGCATCCACACCGCGTTGTAGTACGACGCCCGCACCGAGGCCTTGCCCTTCTCGGCGGGCTGGGTGAAGTCCCAGTCGCCGAGCAGCTGCTGGGCCTGCTGGGTGAACTCGTCACCCGAGAGGTCGATCTGCAGCAGCGCCTGCACGAGCGTGGGCGCGAACGAGTTGTAGGTGTCGTTCTGGATCTGCGACATCCGCTCCGGGGAGACCTTGTCGGTCTGCTTCAGGAGCGTCTCGATGCGCGAGCTGCGCCAGCCGTAGTCCCAGTCGGTGGTGAGGTACGGCACGGTCGGACCCGTCGCCGCCGTCACCTGGTTGTTGGCGGTGACGATCATCCCCTCGGGCGGGTCGTAGGTCCACGGCAGCTGGTCGAAGGGGACGAAGCCCTTCCAGTCGTACTGGCTGTCCCAGCCGGGCGCCGGCCAGTAGCCCGGGGGCGTGTTGGGCACCGACGTCGAGCGGATCGGGATCATCCCCGGCGCCTGGTAGCCGATGTGTCCGGCGGTGTCGGCGTAGACGAGGTTCTGCGCGGGCACCGCGAACTTCGCTGCGGCGGCCCGGAACTGCGTGAAGTCCTTGGCCGTGTTGAGGGCGAAGATCGAGTCGGCGGTGGTGTTGGGCACGAGGCCCGTCCAGGCGAGCGACACGGCATACGTGTCCTGCTGGGGCACCAGCCGCACCAGCGCGTTGCGGCCCACGCGGCCCACCGAGTCGACCACGTCGGAGACGATCGGCCCGTGGACGGTCTTGCGCACCGTGAGCTTGACGTCGTTGCCGCCGGCCACCTTGATCGTCTCGGTCGAGACCTCGAGCGGCGCCTGCTGCCCGTCGCGCAGGTAGGTGCCGTCGGTGACCTTCTCGAGGTAGAAGTCGGAGACGTCGGGCGCGAGGTTAGTGAAGCCCCAGGCGATGGAGTCGTTGTGCCCGATGACGACCCCCGGCATGCCGGAGAACGTGAAGCCGGAGACGTCGAACGGGCAGGCCGACGTCACGGCGCGGCAGTGCAGGCCGGTCTGGTACCAGATGCCGGGGACCGATGTCGCGAGGTGCGGGTCGTTGGCGAGCAGGGGCTTGCCCGTCGTCGACTTCGAGCCCGCGACGACCCAGGCGTTGGACCCGACGTCGTCGCCGCGCCCGAGCAGCGCGGGCACGTTCTCCAGCGCCTGCTGGACGCCCGCGAACAGCGCCGCCGTCGTGCCGGCCGTCGGGGAGGCCGGTGCGGGCGGGGTGACGGGTGCGGGGAGGGTGGTGTCGGTGGCCAGGGCCGGGGGCACCGCCGACGCGGCGGGTGCCGAGCCGGGAGTCCACTCGTCGCCGGCCAGGATCGGCGGGTGGGCCGCGACGGCGTAGTCGGGGTAGAGCACGGCCAGCCGGTCGGGCGACATGATGGTGCCCAGCCGGGCCCGGGTCAGCTCGTCGCCGTAGTTGCTGATGAGGTCCCAGCCCATGGCCTTGAGCCAGGCCAGGGAGTCGACGGCGCTCCACCGCTCCACGGTGTAGCCCGGCACCTGGCGGGCCAGGACGGCATACTCCAGCCCCATGTCGCTGGGGGTCGAGGCCCGGCCGATGTAGTCGTTGACGCCGTCGGCGTAGGCGTTGAGGTAGGCCCGCGTCGTCGGGGCGAGCAGTCCGAGCTCCTTCTCCGCGGTGGCGCGCCAGCCGAGGGTGCGCACGACCTTGTCGGTCTCGAGGCCGCCCGACCCGACGAGCTCCGACAGCCGGCCGGCCGTGACGTGCCGCCGGAAGTCCATCTCGAAGAACCGGTCCTGCGCGGCCACGAAGCCCTGCGCGCGGAACAGGTCGTCAGGCGAGTCCGCGTAGATCTGCGGGATGCCGCGCGCGTCGCGGATCACCTCGACCCGGCCACCGAGCCCGTTGAGCCGGATCTCGCCGGTCGTCTGGGGCCAGGACTGGCGCACGAGACCGGTCGCGACGACCGCCACCGCCACGACGAGGAGCGTGACGAGAAGCAGGAGTCCCAAACCGACCCGCCTCACGACCCTGGCTCGCCCCACCCTGCGAGACTAGGACACCCCGGCGGCACCTCGGGCCAGGCGACGCCCCGCCCTGCTGACGGTGATGCGATCGAAACCAGGCAGGAGGGGTGCGGTGACCCGGCTCGGCGCGCTCCCCACCGAGTACCTGCTGGGCGACCTGACGCTCTCCCTCCTCATCGGCTCCGCCGTGCTCCTCGTCGCCGTGGCCGCCGTGCGCCTGTCGGTGCGGTCGGGGCTGCCGTCGCTGCTCGTCTTCCTCGCCATCGGGCTCGCGCTCGGTGAGTCGGGCCTGGGCATCACCTTCGACTCCGAGGAGCTCACGCAGGTCCTGGGGTATGCGGCGCTCGTGCTGATCCTCGCCGAGGGCGGGCTCACGACGAAGTACTCAAGCATCAGGTCGGCGGTCGCCCCCGCCGCCGTGCTGTCGACGGTCGGGGTCGTCGTCTCGGTGGCCGTGGTCGCCGTGGCGGCCCGCTTCGTCCTGCAGCTGGACTGGACCGTGGCGCTGCTCATCGGGGCGATCCTCAGCTCGACCGACGCGGCGGCGGTCTTCTCCGTGCTGCGCACCGTGCCCCTCCCGAGGCGCCTCGCCGGGATGCTGGAGGCCGAGTCGGGCTTCAACGACGCCCCCGTCGTCATCCTCGTCGTAGCGCTGGCGAGCGCCACCGTGCCCGACGCCGAGCAGCATCCGTGGTGGTTCCTCCTCGTGCTCGCCGTGGCGGAGCTCGTCGGCGGGTCGGCCATCGGGCTCGGCGTGGGCTGGGCCGGCGGGTGGCTGCTGCGCCGGGTGGCCGGGGCGTCGTCGGCGCTGTTCTCGATCGGGGTGATCGCCCTGACGGTGCTGGCGTACGCGCTCGCCGCCACGGTGCATACGTCCGGGTTCATCGCGGCCTACCTCTCGGCGCTGGTGCTCGGCAACGTGCGGCTGCCGCACCGGGCGGCCGTGCACGGCTTCGCGTCCGCGCTCGGCACGATCGCGCAGATCGGCCTCTTCGTGCTCCTAGGGCTGCTGGCGTCGCCCGACCGGCTCCTCGAGCGCGTGGTCCCCGCGATCGTCATCGGGCTGGTGCTGCTGCTCGTGGCCCGGCCCCTCTCGGTGCTCGTGGCGCTGACGCCGTTCCGGATCCCCCTGCGCGACCAGGCGTTCCTGTCGTGGGCGGGGCTGCGCGGCGCGGTGCCCGTCGTCCTCGCGACCGTGCCGGCCACGGCGGGCACCGCGGGGGCCGAGTGGATCTTCGACCTCGTCTTCGTGCTCGTCGTCATCTTCACCCTGATCCAGGCCCCGACCCTGCCCTGGGTCGCGCGGCGGCTCGGGCTCACCGAGTCGGTGCAGCAGCTCGACCTCGACCTCGAGACGACGCCGCTGGAGTCGATGGGCGCCGAGGTCATCCAGGTGACGATCGGCGACCGTTCGCGGCTGCACGGGGTGGAGGTCTTCGAGCTGCGGCTGCCGCCCGGAGCCAACGTCACACTCGTGGTGCGCGAGGGCAAGGGCTTCGTCCCCGACGGCCGCACGGTGCTCAAGCACCACGACCAGCTGCTCGTCGTGAGCACGCAGACCGTGCGCGACAAGGCGGAGCAGCGGATCAAGGCCGTGGACTCCGGCGGACGCCTCGCCGGCTGGGCGTGATGGGAAGGGATTCGGGGCCCGCGTCGTTCCCGACGTAGACTGCGCGCGCCTGACTGAGCCAGACCAGGGCGCTCCACCCCCGATCCACGAGGAGACCTCCGTGCCGACGTATGCGTACGCCTGCACCGAATGCGGCCACGCGTTCGACGCCGTGCAGAAGTTCAGCGATGACGCACTGACCACCTGCCCCGAGTGCGAAGGACGGCTGCGCAAGGTCTACACCTCGATCGGCGTGAGCTTCAAGGGGTCCGGGTTCTACCGCAACGACTCCCGCGCGGCCGGCCCCAACGGGTCGAAGGGGTCCGAGAAGGGCTCAGACAAGGGCTCCGACAAGGGCTCCGACAAGGGCTCGGACAAGGGCTCCGACAAGGGCTCCGAGAAGAAGAGCAGCGAGAAGACCGGCACCGAGAAGAGCACTCCCGCCCCGGCGGCGGCGTCGGGCTCGTCCGGGACGTCGGGGTCGTCCTCCGGTACGACGAGCACCGCCAAGGCCGCCGCGCGCTGACCGCGCTGACCGCGCTGACCCGGCCCCGGCGCATGCGGGGGCCCGCACCCTCCTCTCCCGACCGGACTCGGATGGTGGCCGGTCTGCCCGGTCGATCGGGCTGCAACCCGGGAACAACTGAGTCCGGTGCGTCCGGGAGGGGCCACGGCAGGACCCTGCGGCCCGTCGTCCCCATCCCCTGACCGTCCGGTCCCGTCGTCCACAAGCGACCCCCGCGGATCCCTCGTCGGTCCACGCGCTGCATAGGGTCGGCGCCATGACCACACGTGAGCAGCCCCGGGCCGAGATCGGCGTCATCGGCGGGTCAGGGTTCTACGCCTTCCTCGACGACGCCGAGCGGGTGCGGGTGAGCACGCCGTTCGGCGACCCCAGCGGCGACCTCGTCGTCGGCGAGCTGCACGGGCGGCGCGTGGCCTTCGTCGCGCGGCACGGCGAGGACCACCGCTTCCCGCCGCACCGCGTCCCCTACCGGGCCAACCTCTGGGCCCTGCGCTCCCTTGGCGTACGCCAGGTGCTCGCCCCGTGCGCCGTGGGCTCCCTGCGTCGGGAGCTCGGCCCCGGCACCGTGGTGGTCCCCGACCAGGTGGTCGACCGCACATGGGGCCGGGCCCACACCGTCTACGACGAGGTCGGCACGGTCGTGCACGTGGGGTTCGCCGAGCCCTACTGTCCCCGGGGGAGGGCCGTCGTCACC
Organism: uncultured Actinomycetota bacterium; assembly: GCA_963752705.1. Lineage (GTDB taxonomy): Bacteria > Actinomycetota > Actinomycetes > Actinomycetales > Dermatophilaceae > Lapillicoccus. The sequence goes on along the minus strand of CAVVZM010000003.1, from coordinate 314,039 downwards.
CGCGTCGCACGCGACTCGGGCCTCACCGTCGAGGACGCGGGCACGCTCGTCGTCGTCAACGGCCCACGCTTCTCCTCGCGCGCCGAGAGCCTCTGGCACCAGCAGGCCGGGTGGACCGTCGTCGGCATGACCGGTATGCCCGAGGCGGCGATCGCCAGGGAGCTGGCGATGTGCTTCACGACGATCGCCCTGGTCACCGACCTCGACGCCGGGGTCGACGGCGAGTCCGGCGTCACCCACGAGGAGGTGCTCCAGGTCTTCGCGGACAACGTCGACCGGCTGAAGTCCGTGCTCGAGCAGGCCGTCGCCCTCATGCCCGTGAGCGAGCCCGACGCCACCGCGAGCTGTGGCTGTCGGCGCGCACTCGACGGGTTGACGCTCCCGTTCCCCCTCCCGACGTGAGCCCGACGTGAGCCCGGCGGGCCGTCGCGTTCGGGCGGGCCGGCTGGAGCACGCCGTCCGTCCGGCGCGCCGGCCCCTCTCGCGACGCGGGCGGTGGCGGCGCACCCTCGCCGCCCGGGTGGTCAGCGCGCTCCTGGCCGCGACCGCACTGTGGCTCGTCGCGTCGGCCCTGCTGCCGAAGGCTCCCGACCCGGGGGTGCCGGTCCTCGTCGCCGCCCGCGACGTCGGGCTGGGCGAGACCCTCTCGGCGGCCGACGTGCGCGTCGACCGGCGCCCCGAGGCCTACCGGCCGGCCGCCTCGCTGACCTCCGCTGACTTCGCCGTCGGGCGGGTCCTGAGCGGTCCGGTCATGGCCGGGGAGGTGCTGACGCCGGCCCGGTTCCGTGGCGTCGGGGCTCTCACCGGGCTGGCGGCCGGCTCCCTGGCCGTCAGCGTGCCGGTGGGCGACGTCGGACTGGCCGCCAGCCTCCGACCGGCCGACCTCGTCTCGGTGCTGGTCGCCGGATCGGGCGAGACGGTGGCCGCCTCCGCGCCCGTGCTGTCCACCGACCTCGCCGCCACCACGGTGCTGGGCTCCTCCGGGCCGGCCGGCGCTCGCCTGCTGCTGGCCCTGACCCCCGCCGAGGCCAAGGCGTACGCCGCCGCCGTGGGCGCCCCGACGTCGACCGGCTTCGTCATCGCCCTGCACCGGTGACGCCGGGGGCTTCGACGTCACCCGGGCGAAACCTGGGGCGACTACCCTCGAAAGCGCCGGCTAAAGCCGTGCCAGGCTCCACGGACCGGAAGGAACCACCGTGCTCAAGGGATTCAAGGACTTCCTCATGCGAGGCAACGTCGTCGACCTCGCTGTCGCGGTCGTCATCGGTGCTGCCTTCGGCGCCATCGTCAAGGCGCTGGTCGACAACATCATCAACCCGCTCATCGCCGCGATCTTCGGCAAGCCCGACATCAGCGGTGTCCTCAGCTTCACGATCAACAACGCCCAGTTCTCCATCGGCTCCGTGCTCCAGGCCATCCTCAACTTCCTCTTCGTGGCCGCGGCGGTCTACTTCGTCATCATCACGCCGATGAACCGGCTGGCCGCGATGCGCAAGCAGGGTGCGGAGCCGGAGCCCGAGGCACCGTCGGAGGAGGTCATCCTGCTCCAGCAGATCCGTGACCTGCTCGGTGGCGCCAGCACGACCGTGACGGGCCCCCCCGGTGACGGTGGCCCGACGACCCCGCCGGCGCGCCCGATCGACTGACCTCCTACGGACGAAGCACCGGGGCCGGACGGCCCCCTGCCATCCGGCCCCGGTGCGACGTCCCCTGACCAGGCCCCCGTCAGGCCGTGGATCAGGCTGAGGATCCGGCTGGGGTCAGGCCCCGGCCGTGACCGGTTCGGCGTGGTCGACCGGGTCGGTGCTCTCCAGGCCCTCGGGGGTCTGCGAGCCCTGCCGCTGGTGGTGCAGGGCGAACGCCGCGAGGACCACGGCGAGGAACGCATACCCGAGGGCGACCGGCGGCTGCGCGGCCCAGGCCACCTCGCTGGCGTGGATCAGCCCGATCCAGCTGAGCGCGGCACCGAGCAGGGCCGCGGCCGCCGCGCTGAAGAACCGTCGGGTGAGGACGAATGCGACGATGGAGCCCAGCACCATGCCGGCGAGCACCGCGCCCTCGCCCATGATCTTCAGCCCCTGGTAGACCAGGCCGGCGTTCGTGAGCGCCGCATCGCCGACCTGGCCGGCACTGGTGCCCGCGGCGGCGAGGGCGTTGTCGATCAGCCCGGTGCCCCACGAGGCGAGGTTGGGCAGGATCGCCGCGACGACGGCGGCCGCCTGCACCTGCGGCACCGACTGGAACGCCTGGGCACCGATGAGCAGGCCGATGTAGAGCAGGATCGGCACGATCGCCGGGATCGGCAGCAGCGTGGCGAGCACCCCGAACAGACCGAGGAAGCACAGCAGGGCGATGAAGATCCCGCTGGCCATCGAGTAGCTGCCCCGCCCGCCGGATCCCTTCCAGCCGGGGTGGCCGATGTAGACCGCCGGCGGGAACGGCGAGCCGAGCGCGGCCCCGATGATGGCGCCGGACCCGTCGGCCAGCAGCACGCTGCGCAGGTTGTAGCTGTCACCCGCAGCCGCTGCGCTCTCGACGTTGCTCATCGCCTCGGCGAAGTTGTAAACGCCCAACGGGATCGCGGTCGCCAACAGCGGGGCCAGCCCTCCCAACCCGTGGGCCAGCATGTCGATGTGCAGGCTCGGCACGGCCAGCGCGATCTCCTTGACCGACGCCGTGACGTCGGGCACCGACATGAACCCGCCGATCCAGCCGATGGCGGTGCCGACGAGCAGGGCCGCGAGGCCGACCGGGATGCCGCCGGGCAGGCGGATGTTGGTGAAGAACCCGACGAGGATGATGCCGAGCACGGGCAGCCCGATCCAGGCCGCCGCCCAGATCTGGCCCGCCGGACGCATCGAGATGAAGGTCAGCGAGATGCCGGCCAGGGTGCCGAGCATCGCGGCCCGCGGCGTGATCCTGCGGATGAACGGCCCGATGAACGCCCCGATGAGCACGATCACCCCGATGACGAACGCCCACGCCAGCCCGGCCTCCCACGCCCGCACGGGGTCCTTGGTGGCCAGGTAGATGGGCAGCATGATGACGAAGACGACGATGAACATATGCGGGACGCTCGGCCCGTAGGGCAGCGCGGTGACGTCGGACCGGTTCTCCCGGCGGGCCAGCCGCCGGGCGAGCACCGTGTAGTAGATGTTGCCGACGAGCATGGCGATGCCCAGCGCCGGGAGCACGGTGCCCAGAACGTCGGCCGTCGGGATCTTGACGACGAAGATGAGCAGCGAGGTCAGCGTGAGCACGTTGACGAGGATGTTAAACCCGAGGCCGAAGAAGGCGTTGGTCTCCCCCCGGGTCCACATCGGCAGGTTGAGGGGCGGACCCCCGGCGGGTCCGTCGCCGGGCCCTTCGGCGGGCCCTTCGGTCGGCAGCGCCGACCGGGAACGAAGCAGGCTCATGATGGCTCCTTCGAAGCCTCAGCAGGTCAGCCGGCGAGTGCCGGCGTGGGCAGTGCGGTGAGCAGGGCCGACGAGTCCGCCACCCAGCCGAAGATCCCGCCCTGGGCCGCGACCATGTCGAGGCCCACGCGCTGGAACTCCGGGAAGTAGGACCCGACGCAGTCGGAGAGCACGAGGGCCTCGTAGCCGCGGTCGTTGGCCTCGCGCACGGTGGTGTGCACGCATACCTCGGTCGTAACCCCCGTGACGAGCAGATGGGTGATGCCCGCCTGGTCCAGGACGGACTGGAGCTCGGTCGCGTAGAACGCGCCCTTGCCCGGCTTGTCGACGACCAGCTCCCCGGGGAGGGGGGCGAGCTCGTCGACGATGTCGTGGCCGTACTCGCCGCGCACGAGGATGCGGCCGAGAGGGCCCGGGTCGCCGATGCGCTGGGAGGGCCGGCCCCGGTTGAGCTTGGCGGGCGGGCAGTCGGACAGGTCGGGCAGGTGCCCTTCCCGGGTGTGGATGACCGTCATCCCGACGCCGCGGGCCGCCTCGAGGACGGCCGCGAGCGGCTCGACCACGCGTTGCAGCAGCGCGACGTCGTTGCCGAGGCTCTCGCCGAACCCCCCGGGCAGGAGGAAGTCCCGCTGCATGTCGATGACGACGAGCGCCGTCGTCGCCACGGTCGCCACGAACGGCGAGGGGCGGGCGTCGATGACGAGCTCTGAGACGAGCTCTGGGGAGGTTCCGGTCTCGGGTTCCGTGGGCATGGCGGCCTCCTGGGTATGCCGGTACGGCGGGGGCGGTGGGGCGAAGACGAGCAGGTCGGCGTCAGCGGGCCGCGGCCTGCGCGGCGAGGTAGTCCCGCCACCCGCCGTGGTCGGTGATGTCGCTGACGTCGGGGTGGTGCGGCACGGACGGGCCGGCCACGAAGCCGATCTCGACGCTGCCGTCGGCGAGGGTGACCTTGCCGAGGCATACCGAGGGCGAGGCGTTGGTGAGGATGAGCGCCAACGCGGACGAGGGGACGGACCACGACTCGACCTCGATGGCCAGCCCCCCGGACGGTGCCGGCACCAGGGCCGGCACGGGTGCGTCGACGCCGACCTTGAGCAGGCGGTAGTCCGACGAGGTGGTGGTGCGGGCGAGGAGGTAGCCCCCGTTGTCGGCGAGGTCGCCGTTGCGGGGCTGACCCTCCAGGTGGTGGCCGACGACGACGAGCGTGGTGCGCGGCTCGTCGGTGCCCGAGGTGGGGGCGACGGGCGCGGTGTCCCGCGCACCGGTGAGCAGGCTGGCGAAGGCGAGCACCCGGTCGTCGGCGAGCGCGGGTCCGAGCACCATGAGGGCCGCGGGGCGGCCGTCGCTCGTGAGGCCCGCCGGGACCACGGCGGCGCAGAGGTCGAGCAGGTTGCCGAAGTGCGTGTAGTGACCGAGGGCGGTGTTCGTGGCGATGGGGTCGGCGAGCACCTGGGCCGTGGTGAAGGTGGTGCCGACGGCCGGCAGGACGAGGACGTCCATCTCGCGCCACAGCTCGGCGACCTGCGCCCGCAGCTCGCCCAGCCGGTGCTCCGCGGCGAAGACGTCGACGGCGGTGTAGCGGGCGCCACTCTCGAGGATGTCGCGGACCACGGGCAGCACGGCGTCGCGGTGCTCGGCGAGGAAGCCGCCGAACTCGGTGAGCCGCTCGGCCACCCAGGGCCCCTGGTAGAGCAGCTCGCCGGCGGCGAGGAACGGGCCGAACGGCACGCCGACCGTCCGCCCGGCGGCGGCCACGCGGGTCCGGGCCGCGAGGTGCGCCTGGCGCATCGGCTCGTCGCCGAAGAACTCCAGCTCGTCGGCGTCGGGCAGCCCCACGCGCACGGTCAACGGGTCGGCCGCCTCGCGGCGCCGCAGCCGGCTGTAGGGGTCGCGCGGGTCGACGGCGGCCACCACGTCGAAGACCGCGGCCAGGTCGGTCACGCTCGCGCCGACGAGGCTGATGCAGTCGAGCGACCGGCACGCCGGCACCAGGCCCACGGTGCTGATCAGGCCGCGGCTGGGCTTGAACCCGACGACCCCGTTGAGGGCCGGCGGGACCCGTCCCGACCCGGCGGTGTCGGTGGCGACCGTGAACGGCACCTCCCCCGTCGCGACGGCCAGGGTCGAGCCCGAGCTCGACCCGCCGGAGATGAGGTCGCCGCCGTAGACGCTGCGGGGCGTCGGGTAGGGCGTGCGCGTGCCGTTGAGGCCGGTGGCGAACTGGTCGAGGTTGGTCTTGCCCACGTAGATGGCGCCGGCCGCGAGCAGACGCTGCACCACGGGCGCCGTGGTCGTCGCGACGTAGGCGTACTCGGGGCAGGCGAGGGTCGTCGGCTCCCCGGCGACGTCGATGCTGTCCTTGACCCCGAACGGGATCCCGTAGAGCGGGGCGCCGGCCGGGTCGACGTGCTCCTCGAGCTCCCGGGCGCGGGCCAGCAGGGCGCCCCGCTCGACGACGCTGATCCACGTGCCGTCCTCGCCCCGGTCGGCGATCCGCGCCAGCACGGCCTCGACGACCTCGGTGGGACGGCGCTCGCCGGACCGGTATGCCGCGAGCAGCTCGCTCACCGTGGGGCCGGGAGTCGGCCCGCCGGCGTGGTCGGTGCTCCGCGTCGTCATTCCTCGATTATCGAGAAACGGGCCGCCAGGATGGGTTTCCCCGGCGTTAACACTGCGCTACGCCCGCGTCACCCGCGGCTCTCGTCCTGACCCGCCCAGGCCGGCACCGGCGTGAGGAACCGCTGTCCGCCGTGCTGTTCGAGGGCGGCGATCACCACGTCGGGGTCGTTGGTCTCGAGCGCGACGACCAGGTCGTGGTGGCGGCGCAGCCCCTCGTCGGCTCCTAGCTGGGCCGCCTCCGATCGGAGGTTCACCGCCATCGGGCGCTGCAGCTTGAGCATGAGGGGCTCGTAGAGGAGGTCGAGCTGGCGGTTGCCGGCGAGGGCGACGATCGCGGCGTGGAAGTCGCGGTGCGCGTCGTCCTTCGCCAGCTGGTCGTCGTGGTCCTGCGCGTCGGCCATCCGCTGCAGATGGTGGCGCACGGAGGCCAGCGGGTCGGTGCCCGGGGTGGCCGCGAGCGGCAGGGCGGAGCGGATCGCGTGCCGCTCGAGCAGGGTGCGCAGCTCGAAGAGCTGGCGCACGTCCTCCTCCGACCACACGGCCACCCGCACGCCGCGGCGCGGGAGGTGGTCGACGAGCCCCTGCTGGGCGAGCAGCCGCAGCGACTCGCGCACCGGCGACTGGCTGATCGAGAACCGCCGGCAGATCTGCTCCTCGATGAGGCGCTCACCGGGGGCGTAGGCGCCGCTGAGGATCTCGTCGCGCAGCCGCCGGGTGGTCAGCTCGACCAGGCTCGGGGCGAACGTCGCGGACGACGACATCGGGACCATCGGCATACCTCCTCGCCGGCCAGCCTAGGTGGCCGGTCGGTCAGTCCCAGTGCGGTGGGCGCTGCTCCTGGAGCCAGCGCTCGTGCTGGTCGCCGTCACCGGGCTCACCCCAGCCCGCGTCGGTGTCGTCGGGGGTGGGGTCGATGAGGGGCGCCGAGTCGGCGGACGGTTCAGCCGGGCCGGTGGGGCCCGAGCTCGCCCGCCGGGGACCTCGGCGCCGGTCCGGAGTCGACTCCGGCGCCACGGTCTCCGGCCCGCGGTCGGACTCGGGCTCGGTCTCGGGCCCGGTCTCGGGCACCGGATGCGCGGCCTCCCGGACGGCGGCGATGACCCGGGCCACCTCGCGGGCCGGGTCGCGGTAGAGGTCGGTGCTCCAGACGCGCAGGTGGGTCCAGCCGCGGCGCTCGAGCTCCTGCGGCCACAGCCGGTCCCGCTCGCGGGTGCCGGGCCACGCGGCGTACGCCGGTCCGTCGCCCTCGACGGCGACGAGCCAGCGGCCGGGGCTGTGCCGGTCCGTGACGGCGAGGTCGACCGTGCGCGGGCCGATGCCGTAGCGCTCGGCCACGACGAGCCCCTCGCGCCGCAGCCGCATACCCAGGTCGGTGAGCAGCGGGTCGGGTGTTCCGGCGGCGACCGTCCCCTCGGGCGGCGCTGCCTCGGGCGCCTGCGGTGCGGCCAGGAGCAGCAGGTCGCGCAGGACGAGACCGCCGTCGCGCAGCCGTTCCGGGTCGAGGTCGTCGGGGGCGATGGAGGAGACGACCGTGAGCCGCCGGCGGGCCGCGGTCAGCGCGGTGGCGAGCGAACGGTCGGCGCCCGGTGCCGAGAGAGCGGGGAACCGGTAGAGCACGCGGCCGTAGGTCGTCCGGCCGTAGCCCACGGCGAGGATCACCGCGTCGCGGGCCAGGCCCACGGCCGACCCCATGGCGACCACCTGCACGGGTCGCCGGTTCTCGATGTCGAGGAACCGCAGTGCCTCCTCGTCGGCGGGCGCCTCCAGCCCGGACACGGCCTCGGCAAACGCCGCCCGGATGCGTTCGGCGTGCCGCTCGGTCAGCGTGACGACCGCGAGCGTCTCCTGCGGGGAGGTCCGTGCGTGCTGCAGGACGAGATCGACGACCCGGTGCACCTCGGCGTCGGTGCTGTCGATGGTGGACTCGTGCCCGGGCTCCACCGCCGCGCGGCCGTCGACGAGCTCGAGCGACAGCGGGGCCGCGAGCACCGGGTGCGGGATCGTCGTGAGCGCACCGGCGTACGCCGACCGGCTAGCGAGGGCGACCAGCCGCTCGTCGGCGTAGGCGTGCGCCCACCCGAGGCGGTGCACCGGGAGCAGCCCGGCGAGGTCGTCGAGCAGGGAGCCGTCCACCGGCTCGTCGTCGGCGACGCTGGTGCCCGTCCCGACGGCGAACGGCCGCGGGCCGCCCACGTGCGGGTCGCCGACGACGACGACCTGGCGCCCCCGGGACAGCCCGCTCACCACTGCGGCCGTGGTCGACGAACCCGCACCGACCACGACGACGACGTCGAACCACGCCCCCGGCGGCAGCGACTCGGCCACGAGCAGCGGGCTCATCGCCCAGCAGGGGGCGAGACCGAGGAGCAGGTCGTGGGACGCCTCGACGACGGGGCGCAGCGCGCTGGGGCGGCTCCGCTTGTCGATCTCGCCCCGCAGAGTGGTGACGTGGTACCGGCCCGAGCGCGCCGCGTCCTCGCGCCGGGACGCCACCTCACGGCTGACCCGCTGGGCGGTGACCCGCAGGTGGTCGCGGTCGGCGTGCGCGAAGTCGTGGGCGGCCTGCCGCAGCCCGGTGCCGTCGTGGTGCCCGTAGCGGCGGTCGGAGTCGGCGACGTGCTGCGCGATCGACACCCACCACAGGTGGGCGAGCTCCGGAGTGACCTCCTGCGCGCGCACCCCGCGGTCGGCGAAGTCGTCGACGACCTCGCCCATCCCCGCGGCCCGGAGCTCGTCGAGGACGGGGACCACCTGGGGCAGCACGGCCAGCCGCTCGGGCCGCGCGGCGAGCGCGGCCAGCCGCTCGCGGAGGCCGGTGACGGGCGCGGCGTGCAGGTCGCCGCCCGCGGCGGTCGGGGCGAGCCGCTCACCGAGCCACGTGAGGTCGGCGTCCAGCCGGTCGTAGGCCTCCTGCGCCTCGTCGAGCCGGGGCGAGATCTCCGGGCGGCCGCCCGCGCCCACGAGCGCGTGCCACGCCGTGCGCTCGGTGCGGGCCCGGATCAGCTCGGCGTGCAGGTCCTGGGGCGGCCGGCCCGGTCGCAGCAGCCGGGTGGCCAGCCGGCGTACCCGCGACCGGTTCCACGCGCTGAGCTCGATGCCGTGCTGCGTCCGGTACTCGCGCGACCCCGTGGCGGCGACGTGCTCGTCGAGCGGGATGTCGAAGATCTCCGGGCGGAACACCTCGAGGGTGTCGCGCACGCCGCTCATCGTCGCGAGCGCCGTACGCCAGTCGTCGACGGTGCGGGCCGGCGGCAGCGACGACTCGGCGAGGATCTCGTCGAGCAGCGCGGACTGTGTGGCGAACCCGCCACCCGCGAGGCGGTCGACGATCTCCTGCGCGCGCGACGCGTCCTGCGGCGTGGAGATCCGGGCGCCGTACCAGGGGTCGCCCGCCTCCCCGGCCGCCCAGGCCCCACGGTCCGCCGCACCGGTGAGCTCGGCCGACATCTCGTCGAGCCGCTGCCTCGACAGCCGGGCGAGCGCCGCCCCACGGATGCGGACCCGCGACGCCGGTGGCGGGGTGCGGGCGCCCAGCTCGGCGATGGCGCACTGGGCCTCGTGCATGGTCACGCCCCACGGCACCCGCACCTCGTGCAGCGCCGCGACGTGGTCGCGCAGGGTGTCGCGCTCGGAGCGCAGCCGGTCGTCGACCGCGGCCCGGCCGGCGCCGCGACCCCGGCCCTGGTCGTCCGCCTCGGACCCGCCGTCGGATGACGGGTCGAGCAGCGCGGCGGCCCGCCTCAGCGTCTCGCGGTGGTCGACGAGCGTGTCGGCCGCGTCGAACAGCAGCTCGTCCAGTCCCACGCCGGCCAGGCGGTCGCGCACGTCCTCGATCTCCGAGCGGTGCTCCGACAGCAGCAGGACGGTGCTGCCCTGCCCCGCGAGCGCGGCGACGAGGTTGGCGACGGTCTGGGTCGTGCCCGTGCCGGGGGGCGCGTGCACGACGACGTCACGGCCGCGCAGCACCGCCTCGACGACGCTCCCCTGGGCCGCGTCGGCGTCGAGGACCAGCCGCTCGCCCGTGGGGTCGGGGTCGGGGTCGACGTCGGGGGCCGCCTCGACGACGTCGGCGGTCGGGAGGGGCCGGTCCGCGTCGGACTCCCCGGCCTGCTCAGCCTCCCTCGCCTCCGCCAGCGCGGAGAGCACGGCATGCCCGGCGAGCCGGTCGGTGTGCTCGGGCCGCGCGAGGTCGGCCAGGTCGCTGACCATGGCCAGCTTCCCGTGCGGGTAGGTGCCGACGAGCACCCTCGGGGTGACCGTGAAGCCGGGCAGCCCCGCGCAGAGGCGACCCAGGGCGGCATACACGGGGTAGGGGTCGAACCCCCGCGTGAGCCCCTGCCCGATGAGGGACATCTCGGCGAGGGAGACGGTGTCGATGTCGAGGTGGGCGGCGCTGCGCAGGTACTGCGTGAGCACCGGGTTGACCTCGACCTCGTCGGCGAGGACCACGTCGTAGTCGCTCGCCTGCACGTCGGTGGGCCGCAGAGTGCAGGCCCTCAGCAGCACCGGGGCCAGCGGGGCGCGGGCGGCACCGGGGTGGTCCCAGGTGGCGAGCCCGGCGACGAGGAACTGGGTGTGCAGGCCCCGCTGGGCGTGCAGCTCCACCGACCGCGTGCGGATCTCGGCGGCGCGGGCGCGCGCCTCGGCGAAGGCGGCGCGTTCGCGCACCAGGTCGGAGAGCCGGGTCGGCCGCCCCGCGAGGAGCATGGAGACCCCGCCCGGATGCGCGGTGGTGAGGTCGAGGGCGGCGTCGGAGGGCTCCACCGACCACAGCAGAGTGTTCGGGCCGCCGACCGCCGTCAGCTGCCGGCGCCACTCGGCGAGCGCCGCCGACACCGCGGCCACGCGCTCCGGCGCGCGGGACGCGTCACGCTCGAACGGGGCGGGGCTCACCCCGAGAGGCTAACGAACTCAGGCGGAGCGACCCGGCTTCCGGTCCGGCAGGGCGAGGCGGAAGATCTTGCCCCACGTGGAGCCGACCTGCTTCCACAGCGGACCCGTCGTGTACGGCAGGCCGTAGCGCTCGCAGATCTCGCGGACCTGCACGGCAACCTCGGCGTACCGGTTGCTCGGCAGGTCGGGGAAGAGGTGGTGCTCGATCTGGTGCGAGAGGTTGCCGGTCATCAGGTGCATGGCCTTGCTGCCGGAGATGTTGGCCGAGCCCATCATCTGGCGCACGTACCAGTCGCCGCGGGTCTCGCCCTCGATCATCTCCTCCGTGAAGGTGTCGGTGCCCTCGGGGAAGTGGCCGCAGAAGATCACCGCGTGGGCCCAGACGTTGCGGATCGCGTTGGCGGTCAACGTGCCGAGGAGCGCAGGCACGAACGAGCCGGTGAGCGCCGCGACGGCCGGGGTGGCGACGTAGTCCTTGGCGAACTGGGTGGCCACCTTGCGGCCCATGGCCTTGAGGTCGCGGCGCAGCTCGGTCTTGGACTTCTTGCCCTCGGCGACGTCCTGCAGCTCGAGGTCGTAGACGGCGATGCCCCACTCGAACACCGGCGCCAGCATGGCGTTGTAGAGCGGGTTGCCGAGGTTCCAGGGCTTCCACTCCTGCTTGGGGTCCATCCGCAGGATGTTGTAGCCCACGTCGCGGTCCTTGCCGATGACGTTGGTCCACGTGTGGTGCAGGTCGTTGTGGGTGTGCTGCCACGACGCGGCGGGCGTGACGAAGTCCCACTCCCACGTCGTCGAGTGGATGTCGGGGTCGCGCATCCAGTCCCACTGGCCGTGCAGGACGTTGTGCCCGATCTCCATGTTCTCGAGGATCTTGGCCACCGAGAGCATGGCCACGCCGGCCACCCAGGCGGGCGGCAGGGACGCGAAGACGAGGGCGGCGCGACCGCCGAGCTCGAGGCTGCGCTGCGCCCGGATGACCCGGCGGATGTAGGCCGCGTCCTTGGCCCCGCGGTCGGCGATGATCGCGTCGCGGATGGCGTCGAGCTCGCGGCCCAGCCGGGCCACGTCGGCGTCGGTGAGGTGGGCTGCGGCCGGCGGCCGCACGGCGGGGTGGCCCTCGGCGGCGAGCACCGAGCGGCGGCGCGCGGCCGGCGCCGGAGCGGTGGGGGCGGTCGGCGCGGAGGCCGGGGCCGAGCGCATCAGGGCGGTGGTGGTCAGTGCGGTCATGGGGTGGTGCTCCTCAGATCTCGAGGTGGACGGGCCCCGCGGCAGCGGAGACACAGGTCTGGATGAGCTGGCCCTCGTCGCCGTGCACCTCGCCGGTCCGCAGGTCGCGGACCTTCCCGGCGAGCAGCGGGGTGACGCAGCTGTGGCAGATCCCCATGCGGCAGCCGCTGGGCATCAGGACGCCGGCCTCTTCGCCGGCTTCGAGGAGCGACGTCGAACCGTCGACGTCGACTTCCAGGTCGGACGTCTCGAAGGTCACGAGGCCGCCTTCGCCGCCGGCTCCTTCGAGCACGACGGGGGCGAACCGCTCGACGGTGAGCTGGCCGGGCATGTCGGAGGCGTGCCACAGGTCGGTCGCGGCGTCGAGCATGCCGGCCGGTCCGCAGACGTAGGCGGCGCGGCTGCGCCAGTCGGGCACGGTCGCGTCGAGGTCGGCGGTGGAGCCGAGGTCGAGGCGACCCCGCTCACCGGTCACCCAGTGGACGACCCGCAAGCCGGGGTGCTGCTCGCCCAGGGTCTGCAGCTCGGCGCGGAAGAGGGCGTCCTCGAGGGTGCGCGAGGAGTGCACGAGCACCACGTCGGCGTCGGCACGGCGCCGCACCAGCGTGCGCAGCATCGACATCACCGGCGTCAGTCCGCTGCCGGCGGTGAGCATGAGCAGGGGCCGTGGGTGCTCCGGCAGCACGAAGTCGCCCTGCGGGGGCGCGAGGAAGAGGACATCACCCACACGAGTACCCCGGACCAGCGCCTCCGACACGGGGCCGGCGATGGTCACGGTGATGGCCGGGTCCTCGCCGCCCGCGGTGGTGAGCGAGTACGAGCGCCAGTGGCGGACGCCGTCGATCTCCACGCCGATCCGCGCGTACTGCCCGGCCTGGTGGGCCTTCCAGCCCCGGCCGGGCCGGAAGTGGATGGTGGCCGAGTCGGCGGTCTCCGGCACGACCGCGGTGACGACGCCCCGCAGCTGGCGCGCCGAGCTGAGCGGGTTGACGAGCCAGAGGAAGTCCTCGGGCGCGCGCGGGGTCGTGAAGACCGACGCCATGGCGCTCAGGGGACGGATCCGGCTCATACCTCCATCGTCGCAGCGGGGGGCTGGTCGGGGCTGCTGGTCCGGCATACGATGTGAGGGCCGAAACTATCGCGACACGACAAGAAACCGGCCCACAGCATGCTGACAGCCGCTTCAGACCCCCCTTGGTTCACTGTTCCCGTACAAGTCAGTGACGCCCTGCGTCCCAGTCTGCCCGACGTCGTGGCCGAGGTCATCGCCGCGGTGGCCGTGGCCGTCCCGGCGTACGCCCGCCCCCTCGAGGGACGGTTCGGCGACGCGGTGCGGCAGGGCGTCGAGGTCGCGCTCGGACGCTTCCTGGAGCTGCCCGGCACCCGCGAGCCGGCGCTGCGGGCCGACAGCCGACGCGTGTATGCCGCGCTCGGACGCGGCGAGGTCCGGCAGGGCCGCACGCTGGAGGGGCTGCTCGCGGCCTACCGGGCCGGCGCGCGCGTAACGCTGCGCCGGATGTCGGAGGGGGCCATCGCGGCGGGGCTCGACACCGAAGCCCTGGTGGCGCTGGGCGAGTCGGTGCTGGCCTACATCGAGGAGCTGTCGGCGGCGAGCGCGGAGGGGTTCGCGTTCGAACAGTCGGAGCGGGCCGGGGAGATGGACCGGCGGCGGGTCGAGCTGCTCGAGCTGCTGCTTCACGGCCAGGCCGACGACGTCGCCGCGCAGGCGGCCGCCGCCGCGGCGGGCTGGGTGCTGCCGCCCCTGCTCGTGGCCGTGACCATGCCGCTCGACGATGCGTCGGGGCTGCGGTTCCGGCTGGGGTCGAGGGCGCTGACCATGGCGCGGGCCACCGACGCCGTCGCCCTGGTGCCCGCGCCCCGCTCGGCACGGGACCGGGTCGAGCTGGAGCTGGCGCTGGAGGGGCGGCGGGCCGTCGTCGGCCCGGCGCGCGACTGGCGGCGCATCCCCGACTCGCTGCGGCTGGCCACCCTCGCGGCGACGACGCTCGACGGGTCGACCCCGCAGCGGGGTCCGGAGGCGTTCTGGGTGGCGGAGCACCTGGCCGAGCTGGTGCTCGGCGCCGAGTCGCAGGCCCTCGACGACCTCGCCGAGTCGCGGCTGGCCCCGCTCGACGGGCTCCGGCCGGCGCAGCGGGAGAAGCTGGCCGAGACCCTCGCCTCCTGGCTCCGCCACTGGGGCCAGCGGTCACTCGTGGCCGAGGAGCTGAGCATCCACCCACAGACCGTGGGCTACCGGGTCACCCAGCTGCGCGAGCTCTTCGGCGCCGGGCTCAACGACCCCCAGGTGCGCTTCGAGCTCGAGCTCGTCCTCCGCACCGGTCACCGCTAGCCCCGCGCCGCCCCTCCCCGTTCGTGCTCTGAACCGTCACGAATTCCGTACGCCCGCCGCACGAACCAACCGGACAGATCACCCGGAGGTACCCCGCGCCGCCACCCGGCGGTGCAGGTCGTGCACCCGGTCGGCCAGCTCCGGAGCCGGTCCCTCGACAACGACGTGCGGGGCGATCGCGTTGACGGGCAACGGGTTCACGGCCGAGGCGGGCGCACCGAGCGCCGCCCGCCACTGCGTGAGCTGCTCCGACGACGTCGCGTAGACGATGCGGCGCAGCCCGACCCACGCGTGGGCGGCGGAGCACATGGGGCAGTGCTCGCCCGAGGTGTAGACCGAGGCCCCCGCCCGTTCCTGCGGCGTGAGGTGCTCGGCGGCCCAGCGGGCCAGCTCGAACTCAGGGTGCCGGGTCTGGTCACCGGCCGCGGTGCGGTTGCGGTCCTCGCGGCGCACCGTGCCGTCGGCGTCGACGAGCACCGACCCGAACGGCTCGTCACCGGCGTCCAGCGCCTCCTCGGCGAGGTCGACGCATCGCGTCAGCAGCTCGAGGTCCCGCTCGTTCATGGTCGGTCTCCGTCCTCTCCGCAGGCGCGGCCCACATCCTCCACGATGGCGCGCGCCCGCGCGACGGCGTCGTCGAGGTCGGATCCACCGGTCCCCAACGCCCCCAGCACCTCCTGCGACCGGCCCGCGAAACCCCCTGGCGCAGAGGGCAGCTCGCCCGCAGCGGCGATGGCGCCCTTCTCGTTGACGAGCCACCGCCGGTCGTGTCCGTGCAGCGCGTGCGCGCACAGGAGCAGGGCGCGGCTCAGACACAGCGCGACGTATGCCGTGTCGCCCCGGCTCGTCGCCTTGCCGGCGACGGTGACGAGGAACTCGGCCTCCCACAAGTTCTTGACCAGTGCCGTCGCGAGCGCGTCGGGGTAGACGAACGCCTCACGCATACCGGCCAGCTCGCCCTCCGGATCGGCGAGCACGACGGCCAGGGCCAGCTCACCGACGTAGGCGAAGTCCGGCACGCCCAACGGGTGTCCGGCCTGCGTGTTCCAGTCGTAGGTGCCGCGGTGCGCGCGGGTCCACACCTCCTGCACGCGGTCGACGTCGCGGTAGAGCCAGTCGACGTGGACGCCGTCGACGACGAGCCAGCCGCCGCCGTCGACCCACGGGCCCCACTCCCCCGGCCGCGTGATCTCGGCCTCCGGCCCACCGAAGTCACGGGCGATCGCGGCGAGCGCGGCCACGTCGAGGTCGCCGCGGTAGTAGAGGCCGAGGTCGACGTCCGACCCCTCGTGGTGCGCGCCGCGGGCCCGGCTCCCGCCGAGGACCACGCCGACGACGCCGTCGACGCTGACCAGCCGACGCGCGAGGGCGGCCAGATCGAGTCCGGGTGGGACGCGTGCGGACCAGTCGGGTCCGGGGTCGGCCGGGGCGGGGCGGTGGTCGCCGGTGGCGGCAGGACGGGTGATCCGGACGATGCCGGCGTCGAGGTCCACCCGGTTCGGACGGCCCGCGTCGCCCGGGACCTGCGCCTCGACCCGCTTGCTGGCCAGCTCCTCGTCCATGTGCCGTTGGCCGGGGTTGAAGATCTCGCCGATACCGCCCCAGGTCATGGTCCGAGGCTAACCCGCCCGGTGCGTGGGGTTCAGCCCTCCTGGGTACGGTCGCCGGTATGCAGACACGCACCATCGGAACCACGTCCGTCTCCGCGATCGGCCTCGGCGGCATGCCGATGTCCATCGAGGGCCGCCCCGACCGCGAGCGCTCGCTCGCGACGATCCACGCCGCCCTCGACGCGGGGGTCACCTTCATCGACACCGCCGACGCCTACCACCTCAACGCCGACGAGGTCGGCCACAACGAGTCCCTCATCGCCGAGGCCCTCCGCTCCTGGAGCGGCGACAGCGACCAGGTCCTCGTCGCGACCAAGGGCGGCCACCTGCGCCCCGGCGACGGCTCCTGGACCATCGACTCCTCGCCGCAGCACCTGCGCGAGGCCTGCGACGCCTCCCTCCAGCACCTCGGCGTCGAGGCGATCGGCCTCTACCAGCTGCACCGCCCCGACCCCAAGGTCCCCTACGCCGAGTCGGTCGGCGCGATCCGCGACCTGCTCGACGCGGGCAAGATCCGGATGGCCGGCATCTCCAACGCCGACCCGGCGCAGATCCGCGAGGCCCAGGAGGTGCTCGGCGGCCGGCTGGTGAGCGTGCAGAACCAGTACTCGCCGGCCTACCGCAGCTCGAAGCCCGAGCTCGACCTGTGCGACGAGCTCGGCATCGCCTTCCTGCCGTGGTCGCCGCTCGGTGGCATCTCCAAGGCCTCCGACCTCGGCTCGACGTATGCCGCGTTCCAGCAGGTCGCGGACGCGCACGGGGTCAGCCCCCAGCAGGTGACCCTCGCCTGGATGCTCCAGACCTCGCCCGTCGTCATCCCGATCCCCGGCTCGTCGCGCCCCGAGACCATCCAGGCCTCCGCGCAGGCGGCTGACGTCACCCTGACCGACGACGAGATGGCCCAGCTCGACCGCGCCTGACCGCGGCCGGACGCGACCCCCGGGCATGCTCGCCGGGGGTCGCGTCGCCCCTCGGCCGGTATGCGTCGGCTACCCTCTCCACGGCGCCTCACCGGTTCCGCCCTCGTAGCTCAGGGGATAGAGCACCGCTCTCCTAAAGCGGGTGTCGGCAGTTCGATTCTGCCCGGGGGCACCACCAGCGAAATTCGCGCATCGCCCGCTACGACCTCGGTCCGAGGACGGCGGTCAGGCTCACCGACACGGTCGTCCCCGCGCCCACCTCGCTCCGCACCTCGAGACCGCCCCCCATGGCCTCGGTCAGGCCCCGCGCGAGCGGAAGGCCGAGACCGATGCCCTCGTCGGAGTCGCGCCCCAAGCGGTCGAACGGGATGAACAACCGGTCGAGCAGCTCGGCCGCGATGCCCGGTCCGGTGTCGCCGACGGTCAGCACGACCTGCCCGTCCGCCACCGACCACCCGACGGTCGCCGACCCGCCCGACCGGTTGTAGCGGATGGCGTTGGTCACGAGGTTGAGCAGCACCTGCCGCACCCGGCGTTCGTCGGCATACACGCCGACCGGCGCCGACCCGGCCGAGGTATGCAGCGTGACCCGCTCCGCCGACGCCAGCGGCCCGACCATGTCGAGCACGTCCGCCACCACCGGCCCGAGCGCCACCTCTCCCAGCGCGAGGGGCAGCGAGCGCGCCTCGATCCGCGCGACGTCGAGCACCTCCCCCACCATCGAGAGGATGTGGTCGGCCGCCGCGGTGATGTGCCGCAGCGCCGCCGCCCGCCGGTCGGCGTCGAGGTCCAGCGTGCCCAGCAGCTCGGTGAACCCGGTGATGGCCTGCAGCGGGGTGCGCAGCTCGTGGCCGAGGGCCGAGACGAAGTCGCTCTTGGCGCGGTTGGCCGACTCGGCCGCCGCCCGGGCCAGCTCGGCCTCCGCCCGCCGGCGCCGGTCGCGCTCGGCCGCCCGCTGGCCGGTGACGTCGAGGACGTTCACCGACAGGGCCCGCGGTATGCCGGTGGCGTCCAGGATCGGCGACACGGCCACGACCAGGTCGAGGAGCCGACCGTCGGCCGTGCGGGCCGTCGCCTCGTACTCCTCGTGGCGCGCGCAGACCGGCCGCGACCCCCGCGGGACGACGACCTCGTCGAGACCCCGCCCGACCAGGGCCGTCGCGGCCCCGCCCATCATGGCCCGCATCGCCCGGTTGACCCGGGTGACCACCCCGTCGGGCGTGGTCAGCGCCATGCCCACCGCGTTGTCGTCGAACGCACGGCGGAACCGCTCCTCGCTCGCTGCGAGCGCGCCGATCACCGCGTCGTGGTCGATGGCCACCGAGGCCAGGTGCGTCAGCCGCTCGACGAGGTGCTCCTCACGCGGCGACGGCAGGTGGGGGCTGGCGTGGTAGACGGCGAACGTGCCGCAGACGCCGTCGCGGCCGCGGATCGGGGTCGACCAGCAGGCCCGAAGGCCGAACCGGTCGGCCAGGGCCCGGTAGCGCACCCAGCGCGGGTCGGTGCGGATGTCGGCGACGACGACGGGGCTGCCGGTGTAGGCCGCGGTACCGCAGGAACCGGCGTCGGCGCCGATCCCCATGCCGTCGATGGTCGCGGAGTACTCGGCGGGCAGCGACGGCGCGGCGCCGTGCCGCAGGGTCGCGGCGTCACGGTCCAGCAGCAGCACCGAGCACGAGCAGCCGGGCACCAGGTCCTCCAGCGTGCGCGCGATGCCGGTGAGCACGCCGGCGAGCGGTGTGCCGCAGGCGATCTGCTCGAGGATCTCGGTCTGTCGGGTGAGCAGCTCGACGGCGTCCGCCTGGTCGACCCCCACCGCCAGCGCCGTCACGGCCCCGACCGGTAGCCGACGCCGCGCACCGTGACGAGGTGCTCCGCCCCCACCTTGTGGCGCAGCCGGTGGATGTGCTCGGTGACCGTCGCCTCGCTCTGCCAGCCGTGCGAGCTCGACCAGACCTGCTCGATCAGCTGGGCGCGGGTGAAGACCTGCCGGGGATGGGCGACGAGGAAGGCCAGCAGGTCGAACTCCCTGGCCGTGAGCGGCACCGGCCGACCGTCGAGCTCGACCTCGCGCGTCCGGGGGTCCACCCGCAGGCTCGTGGTCGGAACGTCGGACGGGGTCGCGGTCGGAGACAGAGGCGGGATCGGGTTCCCGCTCGTGCGCCGCAGCACCGAGCGCACCCGGGCCGCGAGCTCGCCCGGGGAGAAGGGCTTGACGAGGTAGTCGTCGGCGCCGAGGTCGAGCCCGACGATCCGGTCGCCCTCGCCGCTGCGCCCGGAGAGGACGACGACCGGCGTCGGGTCCCCCGCGGCCCGCAGCCGCCGGAGCAGGTCGAGCCCCGACATCCCCGGCAGGGAGAGGTCGAGCACGATGAGGTCGGGACGGTGCTCGAGGATGCCCTGCCACGCGGCGTTGCCGTCGGCCGCCTCGATGACGTCGTATCCCTCGGCCTCGAACTGCCAGCCGACCACGGTGCGCACCCGGCTGTCGTCGTCGACGACCAGCAGCGAGGGACGGACGTCCGTCACCGCGCTCGCGACCATGCGTGCTCCTACCCGGCAGGGGCCCGGCCGACGACATCGTGCAGCCGTAGGACCCCCCCCTGTGAGTGCGACCGTACCTGCCGCCTCGCGCCGATGCGAGCGTTTGTCAGGGGAAGAGCGCTCGCACCCGCTCGGGTGGCGGCCCGTCGGGCGCGAGCAGCACGACCGCGTCGTCGAAGCCCTCGTCGGCATATCGGCGCAGGGTGACGGCCGTGGCGCCGAGCGCGTCCTCGTCGACCACGGGGATCGTGCACACGACGGCCCGCCGGCCTCCCGCGGCCCTATAGCGCTCGTGGGCCGCCACGATGTCGTCGGGAGCGCTGCGGTACCCCGAGGCCAGCCAGCCGTCGAACTCCCGCGCGGCGCGCTCGACCCCGGCCCCCCACGAGCCGAGGAGGAGGTCGGGCCGCCGGGCCGGGGCGGGTGCCAGCTCGGCATCCTCGTCCCGGCCGTCCGTGAGCAGCACCCGGAGCCGGTCGGCGTGCCGGCGGAAGGTGCGGAAGCGGGCGGCATACTCCCGGTCGAGCGCGAGGTAGTCGGCCTCGGTCGACCCGGGGCTGACGCCGAGGGTCAGCCGGTCGCCGCACTCCGCCATGAGGCTGAGCACCCGGTGGGCCACGTCGACCGGGTGCAGGAGCGGCAGCTGCACGGTGGCCGTTCCCAGCGCGACGTCCTGGGTCGCGGCCGCGGCCGTCGCCAGGGTGGTGAACGGGTCGGGCACCAGCGTGCCCCGGCCGACGAGGTGCGGGGTCCACAGCGACTCGAAGCCCGCCGCCACCAACCGCTCCGCCCAGGGGGCGACGCGGAACGGGGGCGCGTCGCCGAGGTGGACGAGCGTGGCACCGAGACGCATACCGGCCTTCGTGTCTCTCAGCTCTCGATGCCGAACCGGTCGGCCGCGAACCGCTCGTACCAGCGCAGGGCGTCCGGGTCGTCGACCGACGCGATGTTGGCGGCCTTGGCCAACGGGGTCCCGCGCAGCATCTTCTTGATGGGCACCTCGAGCTTCTTGCCGCTGAGCGTGTGCGGCACGGCGGGGGCCTCGACGATCTCGTCCGGGCACGTGGCGCGGCGTGAGCCGGGTGCGCAGGGTGGTGACGATGCGCTGCTTCAGGTCGTCGTCGAGCGTGTGCCCCGGCGCCGGCACGACGAACAGGCCCAGCCAGTAGCCGTCGTCGGGCTGGTCGACCCCGATGACGAGGCGTCTCGGCGATCTCGGGCATCGTCTCGAGGACGTCGTAGAAGTCGCTGCTGCCGAGCCGGACGCCCTGGCGGTTGAGGGTCGAGTCCGACCGGCCGTGCACGGTGACGCTGCCGTCGGCGTGGAACGTGACCCAGTCCCCGTGGCGCCACACGCCGGGCCAGGTGTCGAAGTAGGACTCGGTGTAGCGCTCGGCGTCCCGGGTCGTTCCACAGGTAGACCGGCATCGACGGCATGGGCTGGGTGACGACGAGGTCGCCGACGGTGTCGACCACCGGGTGGCCGTCGTCGTCCCACGCCGCGCGTCCACCCCGGCCAGGCGGCCGCCGATCCGCCCCGCCACGCACCGGGGTGTACTCGTTGGCGCCGACGAACGCGCCGGAGATGTCGGTGCCGCCACTGGTCGAGTCGATCCGCAGCCCGTCCGTCGGGGCTCCTGACGTGCTCCATCACCCAGTGGTAGCCGCTCGGTGGCAGCGCCGACCCGCTGACGATGAGGTGCCGCAGCCGGCTCAGGTCGAGGTGCAGGTCGTCGCGGGGTGACACCCCCGACGCCGCCGACGCGGTGATGACCGCCGCGCCCATGCAGCATCGAGTCGGCGCCGGTGCGGGCTCGCGACCTCCCAGACCGCACCGGCCGGGAAGCCCGGACTGCCTTCGTACAGAACGATGCTCGCACCCTGGCGCAGCGCGCCGAGCTGCATGTTCCACAGCGCCCACCCGGTGGAGGTGTAGGTGAACATCCGCTCGCCGGGTCGCAGGCCGCAGTAGAGCCCGGCCCACTTGGCGCCCTCGAGGGCGATCCCGCCCGTGGCTGTGCACGAGACCCTTCGGGCAGTCCGGTCGTGCCGGAGGTGAACAGCACCCACAGCGGGTGGGAGAACTCGACCTGGTCGAAGACCAGCGGCGCGTCGCCGGCGAGCAGCTCGTCCCACGTCGTCGCGCCCTCCGGGGCCGGCCGGTCGGGGAAGGCGTAGGGGACGTGGACGACGTGCCGCAGCGTCGGCAGGCCGTGCGCGCAGCTGGTCGACGACGTCGCTGCGGTCGACGTCCTTGCCGTTCCAGTGGTAGCCGTCGGCCGCGATCAGCACGGCGGGCTCGAGCTGGGCGAGCCGACCGATCGTGCCCTCGGCGCCGAAGTCGGGCGAGCAGCAGGCCCACACCGCGCCGACGGCCGCCGCGGCGAGGCACGCCGATCACGGCGTGCTCGGTGTTGGGCAGGTAGGCCGCGACCCGGTCGCCCGGGACGGACGCCCGCCGCGCCGCAGCCACGCCGCGAGCCGCGGCCACCGACCGGCGCAGCTGCGCCGAACGTGATCTCGCGGGCCGGCTGCCCGCCCTCCCGGACGCACACCAGCGCGGTGTCGTCGTCGGCTCCCGCGGCGCAGCGCGTGCTCGGCCCAGTTGAGCCGGGCGCCCGGGAACCAGCGGGTGTGCGGCATGGGGTCGGCTCGTGCGCACCTGCGTCCACGGCTGCGGAGAACTCGACCTCGAAGTAGTCGACGATCGAGACCCAGAACCGGTCGAGGTCCTCCACCGACCAGGCCCAGAGCGCGTCGTGGTCGGGGAACGGCCGCCCTTCGCGCTCCTCCAGCCAGTCCAGGTAGGCGCGCAGCGCGGACGCCTCGATGCGCTCCGCGGTCGGGCGCCAGAGGACGTCGTCGTCCGAGACCTCAGTCGTGGTCATGCGCCGACCGTAGAGGTGCCCCGCCCGGTCGCGACAGGCCCTGGCCCGGCCGTTGAGCGTCCGTTGAGACAACGGCGACCCCCTGTTGAGGTGACGCCGAGAACGCTGGCGGCAGCCCACCGCAGACCCACCCGAGGAGCCGACCGATGAAGCTCGCGCTGTACCTCCCGAACTTCCGCGACGAGGTGACCGTCAAGGAGCTCGAGGACCTCACCGCCCGCGCCGAGGACCTCGACTTCGACTCGGTCTGGACCCTCGACCGGATCATCGTGCCCGAGGCCTCCGACCGCGCCGAGCTGCAGTTCCCGTTCGGCATGATGACCGACTTCCCGCCGCAGATGCCGGTCATCGCGCGGGGCAAGTGGTTCCAGGGCATGACGCTGATCCCGTGGCTGGCCGCGAAGACCACCAAGGTCCGTATCGGCATGAGCATCATCGACACGCCCGTACCGCTCGCCGGGCGTGCTCGCCGCCGAGCTCGCCACCCAGGACCACCTCTCCAGCGGCCGGCTCAACGTCGGCGTCGGGTCGGGCTGGATGCCCGAGGAGTTCGCCGCGGCCAGCGTTCCGCACCTGTTCCCGCGCCGGCACGCCCACGTGCGCGAGACGATCGAGATCATGCAGGGCATCTGGGACGAACGAGCTGTTCGAGTACCACGGCGAGTTCGCCGACTTCGAGCTCTGCGGCTTCGGCCACAAGCCGCTGCAGAAGCCCGGCCCGCCGATCTACTTCTCCGGCCTCAAGGACCCGGACCGCTCGGCCAAGCGCATCGCGAAGTACGGCCTGCAGGGCTGGATCGGCATCCAGGACTCGCCCGAGGACATCAAGCGCTGGAAGGGCGAGATGGAGCGCGAGCTGGACGAGCTCGGCCGCGGCTTCCCCGACGGCTTCGACATGTGCAGCATGATCTGGTTCGTCATCACCGACGAGCAAGATCGACCAGACGCCCGGCGGGCAAGGGCTCCAACCTGCTCGTCGGCAACGCCCAGCAGATCGAGGACATGCTCAAGCGCTACAAGGAGGCCGGCATGACCATGCCGCTGCTGTGGCCGCCGTTCCGCGACGTGCCCGACCGTCGAAGACGCTCGACGACCTCAAGCGGCTCACCGAGGAGATCATGCCGAAGGTCAACGCCAGCTGATGAGGCTCACCGAGGACCAGGCCCGGGAGCGGCTCGCGGCCGAGGTCCACGGCGTCCTCTGCACCATGCACCCGAGGCGCGGGCCCGACCCGCAGCCCGTCGTCTACGCGGTCACCGACGACGGGTACCTCGGGGTGCCCATCGACAAGGTCAAGCCCAAGTCCTCCGACCGGCTCATGCGCGAGGACAACCTCGAGGCCGACCCGCGCGGCACGCTGCTCATCGAGCACTGGGAGACGCAGGACTGGTCGCGGCTGTGGTGGGTGCGCGCCGAGCTGCACCACGAACCGGAGCCACCGCCGGAGGTCGTCGACGCCCTCGCCGACCGCCTGGCCCGCGCCGTGCCGCAGTACGCCGACCGGCCGTTCCACCGCGTCCTCGTATGCCGCATCGTCGGCCTCACGGGGTGGGCCGCCTCCGCGCCCTGACGGTCCGTGGGCTCGCGGGGCCGACCTAGCCGGCGTCGACCTGGTTGATGCGGACCAGGTTGCCCGCCGGGTCGCGGAACGCGCAGTCGCGCACGCCGTAGGGCTGGTCCATCGGCTCCTGCACCACCTCGGCGCCGCTGGACGACAGCCGGTCGAAGACGCCCTGGAGGTCGGCGGTCGCCAGCGCGATGATGCCGTAGGTGCCCTTGGCCATCATGTCGGCGATGGTCCGTCGCTCGTCGTCGGTGATGCCAGGGTCGGCGGCCGGCGGGTGCAGGACGATCGAGGTCCCGCCACCGCCGGCCGGGCCGACCGTGACCCAGCGCATCCCGGCATACCCCACGTCGTTGCGCACCTCGAACCCCAGACCGTCGCGGTAGAACGCCAGGGACGCGTCCGGGTCGTCGTGCGGGAGAAACGCGTAGTGGATCTCGATGTCCATGCCCGCCACGCTAGCCCCGACGCCGGAGCCCGGGCTTCTCGATTCCTGACCCGTCGGGCTCGCCCGGGGCGCTCCCCCGGTTAGGCTCCCGGCGTGGGTGGGCTGCGGGGGCTGCGCGACGACGTCGTCGACGTGCTCGTCGGCGGTGCCCGGTTGCTCGGCAGCCACTGGCCGTGGCTGCTGGCCATCTACCTGCTCGGGGCCGCGGCTCACGGCGCGGCGCTCTGGCTCGCGGTGGTGGTGAGCCGCCAGCACGAGACCATCGCCGGGTTCATCCTGCCGCTGGCCCCCATCGCGTCCCTGCTCGCGCTGATCCTCATGCTGCGCCGGCTCGCACCCTCCCTGCGGCACGCGACGTTCTCGTCCCGAGGGTCACGCGATCCTGGCCGGTTCTCCGGGCAGCTGGCCCTCGTCGCCAGCCTGCTCATCCCGTTCCTCACGCTCTACTCCACCCAGGGCTACCTGCAGGAGGACCGGCAGGCCTTCACGAACGCCGCGGTCGTCGACGAGATCTTCGGGAGCTCCACGATCTTCCACGGGGGCAGCGTCAACCCCGACCGCGCGCTCATCGTGTCGTCCACGGCGGCCCTGGTGGTCGTCATCCTCGTCACGCTCGCCATCCGCCGGGTGCTCAACCGGCTGGGCCTGCCCGACCGGCACGTCGCGTTCGCCATCGCCGCGGGCTACGTCGAGGTCTTCTGGCTCTTCTCCGTCGCCAGCTCCTTCGACCAGGGCAAGACCGCGATCCGCGACTGGGTCGCCGACCGCGTCGCGGTGCACTGGGTGACCGACCACGTCGACGCCCTCGTCACCTCCATGGGAGTGCTCGGAGCGCCGCTGCGCGCAGCCCTCGACGCGGCGTACGGGCTGTATGCGTCCTTCACCGACGTGCTCCTGGTCCCGGTCGCGTGGCTCGTGATCGGAGCCGTCGTGTTCGGTCGCACCCTGGAACGGAAGCCGCTCGGCCTGCGCCCGCCCGGCCGCTGGGGCTCCCGTGTGGAGCAGGCCCGCACCCGCCTGCGCACCCTGCCCGCCCCGGCCCGCAAGGTCACGACCGACGTGGGGACCTGAAGGGCCGCTTCGGAGACCTGGGCGACGCGCTGCGGTTGCTCGTGGCCTCCGGCGCCCTGCTCATCGTGCTGTTCTGTCTCGTCTTCTTCCTGGCTCGGTACGCGGAGTATGCGACGGCTGAGGTCCTGCGCCTCGTCGTCGGGCCCCGGTCGCTGGACACCGGGCTGGCCTTCGCCCCGTGGGTCAGCGTCGTCACGAGGGGCGTCTACACCGTGATCCTCATCGTCCTCGTCGCCGCGACCGTCGACCGGGTCGTGGGTCGGCAGGAGGCGGCTGGAGCAGCCGGTGGTCAGCGCCTGACCGGCAGCGACGCATACAGCGGCGGCAGCCACCAGACCCGCACCTCGGCCGGCACCGCGTCGGCGGCGGTCACCACGTAGACGGTGACGTCGTAGGCGGCCGGCCGCTCCTCCCCCGCCTTGGCCGGCTGCACGCCGCTCAGGTCGAGCTTGACCTGGGGCCCGGGGGTGTCGTCGGGGACGCAGGGCGAGAAGGGCAGCGTCGTCGACCCGGCGTCGAGCAGGTCGGGGTAGGGCTTCTCCCAGAACCGGCCGTCGACGCCCTGGATGCCGATCTGGCAGCCCGACAGCACCGTGGACGGGTCGGCGGCCCAGTGCATGACCACCTGCCACAGGGCGCTGTCGTCGGGCAGGGTGACGGGCCGTGACCGACCGTCGACCGTGACCGACGAGACCCGGGTGACCGATGTCAGCGAGACGTCGGCGCTGACGGGGTACTGGAGGGTGCCGTCGTCGTACTCGGTGCGTACCGCTGCCACCCCACCGTCGCCGGGCCGTACGGCCTGGTGCAGGTCGCGCGACCACCAGTAGTCATCGAGCCGGGAGGCGTTCCCCGCCGCGGCGAGGGCGAGAGCCACGGGCACGAGCACGAGGGCGAGGCGGTTCCGCCGCCACCAGCCGGTCACGGCTTCAGCCCGGCCGGATGGGGTGCCTCGACCTTGACGGGAGCGGTCGCCGTGGACCAGACGGCTGCCTGGTCAGCGGTGACACCGAGAGTGACGACCGCCTCGGTGTCGAAGCGGTCGTCGGCATCGGCCCGCAGGTGCAGCGTGGCTCCCTGAAGGGCGTCGACCGGCAGCTCCACGAGCACCGCACACACCACGGTGATCCCGGGAATGCTGCTCTGACAGGCGATTCCGCCGCGTGACCCGCGCGCGCCGAACGACCAGCTGCGTCCGTCCGACCCCTCGACCTGGCCGGCGCGCAGCGCCGCCGTCGTCGTTCGGGGGGTCCACGTCAGGTCGGCGACCACGACCACACCGGGGGTCACGAACCCCGAGCCAGGGGCGACGACCGCCGAGGTGCCACCGCGCAGTCCGGTGACGACGAGGTCGCCTGCACGGAGGGCGGCGACCTCGCCGACGGCTACGGTGCGCTCGTAGGGGCGTGATGCGTCGTCCGGAGCGGGCGTGTGGCTCTGCAGCACCTGGGTGACGGCGAGACCGACGAGCACGAGGACCCACGTGAGCGCATGCTGCCTCCGGCTCATGCGGGTGGCACCACCTTGAGCGGAAGGGTCCCCGTCGCGACGGCGGCCGCATCGAGCCACTGCAGCTGCTGGTCCACCGTGTTGGCGCGCAGGGTGTGCGCCTGGACGGTGACCCCGACCGTGGCGGGCGGCGGGGCCGTGGCCTTCTGCTCGTAGATCCAGACGACCTCGTAGGTCAGGCCCGGGCCGACGCTGGTCAGGAGGGTGCTGTCGGCCACGACGTAGACACCCCACTGGCGGGCGGTGTCACTCATCCCCACGGCGGAGCCGCTGGAGGCCTGGAAGACGTCGGGCACGCCGGTCAGCCTCACCACCGCGCGCAGGACGTCGAGACCGACCGTGGCGTCGGTGTCGTTGTGCACCGTGCCGACGATGCTGACGAACCGGCCGCGCTCCGACTTCCCCACCGAGCCGAGGTCGCTCGTCGTGCTGGCGCGCGACGCGACGACGGTGAGCGGGGCAGCGGCGAGGCTCGCCCCGACGGTGAGGGGCTGCTCCCGGGGCTCGACCTTGCCGAGGCCTCCGAACAGTCCGGTGGCCAGGAGGACCAGGGCGAACGCGGCGTAGAGGTACTGCCGGACGGGACGCGAGACGAGCCAGCGCCGCACGGACTGCCGCGTCGGGCGCACGCGGGTGATCAGCGGCGGCTCGTCCCCCGTGACCACGGGCGCGATCCTACGTGGACGGGCGACGACCGCGGAGACACCGAGGCTCAGCTCGTGTGCACATCAGGGGGCGTTGGTCGCCGCCTGATGCCCACGGAGCGCCAGACCTGGGACCAACGCCCGTCGCCGTGCACGGTCAGGCGCCCCAGCCGGCCTGGTGGCCGCCGACGCGGTCGTCCTCGATCTGCTGCTGGTAGCCGGAGTCGGCGTAGGCGCGCATCGGGTCTGCGGGGAGCCCGCGGGACTCGCGCCAGGCGGCAAGGCCGGGACGGACGTCGGTGTAGAAGGCGTCCATGAGGATCCCGTTCGCGCCCAGCACATCTCCCGCGTTCTGGGCCTGCCTCAGCGCGTCGCGGTCGACGAGCAGCGCCCGGGCCGTCATCTCCTGCACGTTGAGCACCGAACGGATCTGGCCGGGAATCTTGCGCTCCACGTTGTGGCACTGGTCGAGCATGAACGCCACCCCGGAGTCGCGGCCGTAGCCACCGCCGCGGATGACCTCGTAGAGGATGCGGAACAGCTGGAAGGGGTCGGCCGCGCCGACGATGAGGTCGTCGTCGGCGTAGAAGCGGCTGTTGAAGTCGAACGACCCGAGCTTCCCCAGGCGCAGCAGCTGCGCGACGATGAACTCGATGTTGGTCCCCGGGGCGTGGTGCCCGGTGTCGAGGCAGACGAAGGCCTGGTCGCCCAGCTCGCTCACGTGGGCGAACGACGTACCCCAGTCGGGAACGTCCGTGTGGTAGAACGCCGGCTCGAAGAACTTGTACTCCAGCACCATCCGCTGCTGTGGGGCCAGGTGCTCGTAGATCTGGTGCAGCGACTCGAGCAGCCACTCCTGGCGCGAGCGGATGTCGCCCTGGCCGGGGTAGTTCGTCCCGTCGGCCAGCCAGATCTTGAGGTCGGCCGATCCCGTCTCGTCCATGATGCCGATGCACTCGATGTGGTGGTCGATCGCCCGCTGGCGGACGGTCTTGTCGGCATGGGTCAGCGAGCCGAGCATGTACTCGTCGTCCTGGAAGGTGTTCGAGTTGACCGTGCCCAGCTCGACGCCGAGCCCCCTCGCGTGGGCCTTGAGGGCGGCGTAGTCGTCGACCTTGTCCCACGGGATGTGCAGGGCGACCCGGGGCGCCAGGCCGGTCAGCGCGTGCACCTGGGCCGCGTCGGCGATCTTCTCGAACGGGTCGCGCGGCACGCCTCGCTGCGTGAACACCTTGAACCGGGTACCGGAGTTCCCGAACGCCCACGAGGGCAGCTCGATCTCCTGCTCGGCGAGTCGCTCCAGCACCTCGGGCTTCAGAGTGTCCACGTCACGCGCCTTCCTGGCCGTTCGTCGTCGAGTCGGGGGTGAGCTGCGGGTCGCGCGGTCGCAACCGGTGCCGCGGACGATGCCCCGCCAGCATACGAAGGACCTCGTCGACCATGAGGTCGACGAACCGGGGCTCGGCGTCGGCCGTGACCCCGGCGATGTGCGGTGAGAGGAAGACGTTCGGCATCGCCCGCAGCGGTGAGTCGGCGGCCAGCGGCTCCGGGTCGACGACGTCGAGGCAGGCGACGATGTCACCGCGCTGCAGCCGGTCGGTCAGCGCGGCGGTGTCGACCACCGGCCCGCGGGAGACGTTGACGAACACCGTTCCCGGACGCATCGACTCGATCTCCGCCCGACCGAGCAGCCCGCGCGTCCCGGCGGTCAGGGGGACGAGACAGACGACGACGTCCGACCGGGTGAGGACGTTCTCGAGCGAGGTGAGGTCGATGCCGTACGCGTCGGCCAGCACCTCGGGCGCGCCCGGGTCGTGGGCGAGGACGTGCACACGGAAGGGCGCCAGCAGCTCCACGAGCCGGCGGCCGACGTGCCCCAGGGCGACGAGACCGACGGTCTTGCCGGTCAGCTCACCCCGGAGGTAGCCCGGGTCGGAGATCAGGGGCGTGCGGTCCTCCCACAGCACCTCCCCCGCCACCAGGCGACGGAAGAACGACCCGGCGTTGCGCAGCCCGACCAGCGCCAGGGCCAGGGCCCACTCGGCGACCGGGTCGGACGAGCCGTTCGTCGTGTCGACGACGACCACCCCCCGGGCCTCGGCGGCGGCCACGTCCACCCGGTCGGCGAACCGGTCGCCGTGGGTGTCGCCCACGAGCCTCAGCCGGGGCGCAGCGTCGAGGATGTCGGCCGTGACGCGGGGGGAGCCGTAGCTGACCACCAGCGCGTCGAGGTCCGCCACGAAGGAGCGCAGGCGGCCCACCGTGGCTTCGTCGGTGGGTGGGGGGCCGGCCATCCGGTCGGGGCCCTCGAGATCGAGGTGGACGACGTCCGCGACCTCCTCCAGCCGCGCCACGGACGCCGCGAAGACGTAGCGCCGGCGAGCCGCTGCCGTCATCGCGAAGCCCACCCTCGGCCGGGTCGGCACCGGGTCAACGCCGACAGTCACGCCGACACCCGCTCGGTCAGCCGCAGGACTCGGGCCAGGGTGCCGCCCATGACGCGCTCGAGGTCGGCCGCGCTGAGGAACGTGGTCTGCTCCGCCAGCAGCCGCGACGCCTGCCGGTAGGTGTGGTGCGGCAGGATGCTGGGCCAGTCCGAGCCCCACACCATCCGGTCGACACCCCAGCTCTCGGCGAACCTGCGGACGACCTCGAGGCGGGCGGCATACGGGTAGGCCCACGGCTCGGCGGTTCCGTACTGCCAGCCGGAGACCTTGACCAGGAGGTTGGGCAGCGGCTCGGGGTCGAGGACCAGGCGCAGTGCGTCGTCCTGGCCGCCCGAGTGGAGCATGACGAGACCGAGGTGGTTGACGAGGATGGTCAGCCCCGGATGCCGGCGCGCGGCACCACGGATGGACGCCGCCCACACCGGGCGCGCCGCGAGGTTGAGGACGAGCCCCGCCGCCTCGGCGACGGCCAGGAATGACTCCCCCTCGTCCGACCCGAGCCATCCGTCGTCGTCCAGCCCGAGGTAGTGCGAGACCCCCTGCGGCGCACACCGGTCCACGACCGACCGCAGCCGGTCAGCGGCGCCGGGTGCGTGGTACGCGGGGCCGAACGTGCTGTCGACGTCGGCGACCATCGACAGCCGGGCGGGGTGCGCCGCCACCATCGCGGCCACCTCGTCGTTGTTGGACTCCGCGCCGGGGATTCCGGCCGCGACGACCAGCGCGTGGGCGACCCCGGCGCCGTCCATCTCCAGGAGGAGGTTGAGGACGCCGCCGCGGGTCTGGGGGTCGGGCACCTCGGGCTGGTAGGGCCAACGGGCCCAGAGGTGCGTATGCGCGTCGACGACGAGCGGGGAGCTCATCCCTTGACCGAGCCCGCGGTCAGGCCCCGCATCACCTGCTGGTTGATGGACAGGTAGACCGCCAGGGTGCCGAACACCGTCAGGCTGATCGCGGCGAACAAGGGCCCGTAGGCCACCGACCCGAACTCGTCGTTGAAGTGCAGCAACCCCACCTGGATCGTCGAGAACTCGTCGGTGACGTTGAAGGTCAACGCGATGAGCAGGTCGTTCCAGATGGAGAAGAAGAGCAGCAGCGCCACCGTGAAGAGCCCGTTGCGCACGAGCGGGAGCCCCACGGTGAAGAACGCCCGGTAGGGGCCGCCGCCGTCGAGGGCGAGCGCCTCGAACAGCTCTCGGGGCACCGAGCGGAAGTAGGTCGCCATGAGGAAGACCGCGAGCGGCAGGCCGTGGCCGACGTAGGTGATGATCATCGGCCAGTAGCTGTTGGACAGCCCGGTCTTGAAGTAGATCGTGAAGAGCGGCAGCAAGATGATCTGGATCGGGGCCATGATGCCGCCGATGACGAACAGCAGCACCGAGTTCCGGCCCCGCCAGATCATCACCTCAAGCGCGAACGCCGCGGCGCTGCCGAGGACGAGGATGATGATCATCGAGGGGATCGTGACGATGAGGCTGTTCACGGTGTTGCGGCCGAGGTTGCCCACCGTCCAGGCCTGGACGTAGTTGTCCCAGTTGAACATCGAGGGCAGCGACCAGAGCGGCTGGGTGAGGAACTCGTCCTGGGTCTTGAACGAGCTGGCCAGGATCCAGAAGAGGGGGTAGAGCTCCACCAGCAGGATGAGCCCGAGCATCACCTTGACGAGGGTGCGCCGGCCGACCTGCCCCACGGGGCGGCGAGGCCGGCGGGCCGGGGTGCGGGTGGCCGGCAGGACGGAGTCGTCGATCTGGTCGATCACGGTCATGGCGTCAGGCCTTGCTCAGGTCGCGGCGGGAGGAACGGAACACCATCAGCGTCACCGACAGGCAGAGCACGGTGATGAGCAGCGCGATGGTGCTGCCGTAGCCGTAGTCGCTGTAGATGAACGACGTCTGGAACATGTAGAGGTTCAGCGGGGTCGTGGCCGTGCCCGGTCCACCGTTGTTCAACGCGAGGATCGAGTCGAACACCTTGAACGCGGAGTTGAGGCTGAAGATCAGCGACGACAGGAGCACGGGCATGGACATCGGAAGCACGATGTGCCGCACGAGCTTCCAGCCGGCGGCGCCGTCGAGCCGGGCCGACTCGATGACCTCCTCGGGGATCTCGATCAGCCCGGCGTACAGGAGCACCGCGTAGAAGCCCATCGTGCGCCAGAGGTCCATGACGACGATGACGACGAACGCGTGCGCCCCGCTGTCGAACCAGTCGACGGGCGCGATGCCGACCAGTCCGAGGAGCGCGTTGACCGGGCCCACCTGCGGGGCGACCTGGAACATCCGGCTGAACAGCAGGCTGACGGCAACGGTCGGCAGGACCACCGGGAAGAACACCAGCGTGCGCACGACGGTCGACGAACGGCGCAGCACGAAGACGTAGAGCAGGGCGAAGAGGTAGCCCAGGATGATCTGGCCGATGGTGATGACGATCGCGTACTGGATGGTGAAGACCGTCGCGCTGCGCACGACGTCGTCGCTGAACAGCTTGGTGAAGTTCGCCAGCCCGTTCGGCTCGAACCCGAGGATCGGGCTGCCCTTGAAGAAGGCGTAGACGAACGACCAGACGATCGGCACGATCATCACGCCGACGTAGACGAGCAGCGCGGGCGCGAGGAAGACCGCGATGGCCCGCTTGTTGCCGAGCACGTAGTTCATGCCTTCACCACCCTGGGGTATGCGTCATTGGTCCGGCTCATCCGACCGGCTGCGGCGGCGACCCGGGCCGGGCCCGTGTCGCCGCCGGTGAGGGGGACCCTCACTTCGCGTCGAGGTCCGCCTGCAGCTTGGCCATGTAGTCCTGCGCCGACATGTTGCCGGTCAGCAGGGGCGCCGCGTTGTTGCTGGCGTCCGTGTTGGCCTTCTGGTTGAACAGGGCCTCGAACCACAGCACGCTCGACGTCGTCGAGCTGATGGTGTCCTGGATCTGCTTGGTGAGGGGCGGCAGCGCCTCCACCGGGGTGTTGACCTTGAGCCCGGAGAAGGAGCCCTGGTCCTTGAGCGAGGCGGTGCCGTAGTTGGTGACGATGCACTTGAGCCACGCGCCGACCTTGGGGCCGAACAGCTTCTTGGACATGGCGTTCGGAGAACCGACGTTGGCCGGGACGTCCTTGGTCGACCCCTTGCCGCCGTCGACGGCGGGGAACGGCATGAAGCCGATCTGGTCACCGACCTTGTTGAGCTTGGGGTCGTTGACCTGGGCGAGGAACCAGCTGCCCATGTACATCATGGCGGCCTTGCCGTTGAGCATCTGCGAGAACTCGGTGTCGTAGTCGATGTTGGTGACGCCGTCGCTGAAGTAGCCGGCCTTGCCGAGGTCCTGCAGCTGCTGCGCCGCCGCCACGTAGGCCGGGTCGGTCAGCTTGGCCTTGCCGCTCTTGATGTCGGCCATCGCGTCGGGGCCGAGAGATCGGAAGAGCAGCGCGCCGACCCACCGGCTGATGGTCCAGCCGGTCTTGCCCGACGCGGTGATGGGGGTGACCCCGGCGGCCTTGAGCTTGGCCGCCGCCGCCGTCAGCTCGGTCATCGTCGCCGGCGGCGTGATGCCGTTGTCGGCGAGGATCTTCTTGTTGTAGAAGATGCCCTCGATGTTGGACTGCAGCGGCAGCGTGGGGAAGCCGCCGCTGTAGAGCTTGTCCACCGTCGACGCGGCCGAGGCGGTGACCTGGTCGTACGCGCCGACGTCGGTGAGCGCCTGCTTGATGTTGAGGGACTGGCCCGCCTTGTCGAGGTCGCCACCGGGGGCGATGAGCGAGGTGCCGGCCGCGAACATCACCGGCAGGGCGTCCTGCCCGGCGAGCAGCTGGATCTTCTGCTGCATGTTCGCGCTCGGGGTCTGGTCGATCTTGAGCGGCAGGGCGTCGTTCTGCGCCTTGCACGCTCCGGCGGCCAGGGCCTTGAAGATCGCCGGCGTCTGCGAGTTCTCCGTCGTGAGCAGCACGGAGAACTCCTTCGCCGTGTCGGTGGCGTTGACGCCGCCGCCGGTGGACGCTCCGCCGGCGGTGGTGCCCGTGCCGGCGCTGCCGCTGCAGGCGGCCAGGACGACCGGCACGGCGCAGGCAGCGGTCAGGGCGGCGAGCTTGCTGATGGCGCGGTTGTGACGAGTCACCCTCGTACTCCTTTGTTCTCGGGTTGGGGCGGGGACGTGCTGGGGGAAGGCGGGCTGGGGAACGGTGCCCGTAGGGGTGGGGACGGTGAGCGGTCGTGCGCCTCAGGCGCCGACGAGGCCCCGGTCACGCAGCTCGTGACCGACGGCGGAGAGGTTGTCCAACTGCATCTCGGAGTACTTGCGCGACAGGATGAGGCCGTCGGCGCCGCCGTCGAGGGCGGCTGCGACCGCCGCCCGGGTGTCCTGCGGCGTGCCCTGGCGTACGTGCTCGGGGGTGGGCACGTTGATCTCGAGCCCGGGGTAGGTGTGGGCCCGGCCCTTCAGGGCGGCCACGGTTCGGCGGGTCTCCCGCTCGACGTAGTCGCTCGACAGCCCGACCGTGGGGAGGTCCTCGTAGCAGACCTTCTCGTCGTAGCCGAGGGTCGACGTGAACAGGTCGAGGATGACCTGCTCGCTGACCCCGCGGAACAGCCGCCGGCCGACGGTGCCGATGTAGTGGTGCAGGCGGTAGCCCGCACAGACGTTGTAGACGACAGGCTTGACGAAGTCGGAGTAGGCCGCCATCGCGTCGAGGTCGACCTGGGCCCGGTAGAACGGCGAGAACGAGCTGTGGTGCCACACGTGCCAGCCGACCTGCACCTGCGGAGCGAGGAACTTCACGGTGCCGTAGATCCGGGCCTGGAGGGAGTCGTACCCCTCCTGCCAGAGGCTGTCCCACGCGACGATCTCGGGATAGCGCCCGAGCAGCCGTAGGAAGCGGACGAAGGAGCTGTCGCCCACCGGGACGTCCGGCGCCTCGTCGAGCATCAGCGCGTCCAGGGCGAGGTAGCCCTCCCGGGCCCTCCGGACGTCGATCCCGGCCCGGGCGCCCGCGACGAGGCAGTGCTCGCAGAAGCAGTACGGCGTCCCGGTGCGGGCGAACCCGCCGTCGGAGAGCGCGTTGTCCAGCGGACCCTGGCGCTCGGACCCCCACATGAGCCCGTCGAGCGGGTACGTCCGCACCTGGTCCTCCACGAGGGAAAGCCACCAGGCCTGGTAGTCGGGGTTGCGCAGGCAGGCGTAGGCGTCGGCCCGGCCGTGGGCGTCGACCTGGAGCACCTTGGGCCAGCCGGGCACGTCACGGGTCAGGCCGGAGTGGGTGTTCTCGAGCATGAAGGAGTAGACCCGCACGCCGCGTGCGGCCGCCGCGGGGATGACCTCGGCGAGGACGTCGAACCCGGCCACCTCGGCGTCGGCCGCGCGGTGCGGGCCGAGCACGGTGCCGCGGTAGAGCTCCTCGTGCTGGGTGACGAAGGACCCGCCCCGGTGGACGTCGGTGAGGTCGGCGGGCCCATGGTCGGGAGCCGGCCGCCACGTCACCTGTCGCCCGGCGAGCCCGCGGTCGAAGGCCTGCGTCGCGATGAACAGGGCGTTGACGCCGGCGCGCTCCTGCACGCTGTCGAGCACGCCCTCGACACCCTCGTCGACGAAGGAGATCGCGCCGACCTGGATGCCGACGAGAGGGGCCTGCTCCGGACTGTTCACCGCTGAACCTCCTTCGATTGAATCGTCTCAATCTGATGCTGGCCGGAGCCTAACATCGCCTTTTGAATCGTGTCAACGGCCGTCACCGACCCGTGACCGAGGCTCACCGGGAGCCGTCATCCACGCGCCGGGAGGCGCGTGGTCACGTGCGGACGACCACGTTAAGCGGCTCCTGGCCGGCCACCAGCCGGTCGATCTGCGCCCGCACGAGCTGCGCCAGGCGGTCGGGAGCCTCGGGCGTCGCGCCGGCCACGTGCGGTGTCACGAGCACGTTGGGCAGGCTCCACAACGGGTGGTCCGGGGGCAACGGCTCCGGGTCCGTCACGTCGAGCGCCGCTCGCAGCCGGCCCGACCCGACCTCCGCGAGCAGCGCCGGCGTGTCGACCACCGCGCCCCGGGCGACGTTGACGATGAGGGCGCCCGGGGCCATCCGGGCGAGGAACGCAGCATTGACGAGCCCGACCGTCGTGGGGTCGAGGCGGACGGACACCACCACGACGTCGGCCCGAGGCAGGAGCGCCGGCAGCTCGTCGGCCCCGTGGACGCCGTCGCGAGCGGTGCGCCCGACGAGCACCAGGTCGCACCCGAACGGCCGCAGCCGGGCCGCGACCTCGCTCCCGATGCCGCCGACCCCCAGGAGCAGGACCGTGCGCCCCAGCAGGCCGGGCGAGACGGCCGTGGCCCACCGGCCCTCGGCCGCCGCGCGCACGTAGTCGGGCACCCCGCGCTGGGCGGCGAGCACCAGCGCGACGGCGAGCTCGGCCGTCGACGCCTCGTGCACCCCGGCGGCGTTGGCCAGCGCGTGACCCGCCGGCAGCACGCCGGCCACCCCGTCGTAGCCCACGGCCGGGCTCTGGACCACGCGGGCGCGCACGGTGCTGAGCCAGCGCAGCGGTTCGAGCCCCCGCACGGAGGGACGCACGACGAGGTCGATCTCCGGGCGCGGAGCGGGACCGTCCAGGTCCCACTCGACGACCTCGACCCCCGCCGGGAGGGCGCCGACGGCCTCCCGCATCGGCCCCGGGGGGAAGCTGACGACGAGGGTCTGCTCGACCACGAGGGCTCCGTTCTGGTATGAATCGTTTCAAGGCCACTGTAGGAGGTGGCGGGGGCACCAGCAAGGACGGAGCGTGCGCTCATGGGCGGAGCAGCCCCGGCCGGCGCCGCCGCGACCGCGCCCTGGGGTCGTGCCGAGCCGGCCCCCGACACGTGGTCGGTCGGCCTGTGGTCGGTGGCGGTGCGGGGTGACGACCTCACCGACGTGACGTATGCCGGTCAGCCGGTGCTGCTCGCCGTGCGGGCGGTCGTGCGCGACGCCGTGTGGAACACCGTGCCCGCGACCGTGCTCGGCCGCACCGGGCATGACGCGGGGCTCACCCTCGCTCTGCGCTTCGCCGGCTTCGGTGCCGAGCTGGAGGGCGAGCTGGCCCTCGAGGCCGCGGAGGGCCGGCTGACCGTCCGCCTCGACCTCGAGGCCCGGCGGCCGTTCGACCGCGCGCGGATCGGGCTGGTCGTGCTGCACCCGGCCGATGTCGCCGGCTCCGCACTCGAGGTGACGGCACCGGACGGGAGCACGACCCGGGCCGCCTTCCCCACCACCGTCGCCCCCCACCAGCCGGCGGTCGGGATCGCCGGCCTCGCCTGGCGTACCGGGGACGTCGCCTGTGCCATGCGGCTCGAGGGCGACACCTTCGAGATGGAGGACCAGCGGAACTGGACCGATGCGTCGTTCAAGACCTACAGCACCCCCCTCGCGCTCCCCTACCCGGTGCGGGTCGGAGCCGGCGAGCGCATCCGGCAGTCGATGACGCTCACCTGCACCGCCGCACCCAGCGCGGTCGTGGCCGGCCTCACGCGCTCCAGACCCACGGAGCCGGGGCGCGTCCGGCTCGTCGACGCGGGTCGTCCGGTGCCCGCGGTCGGGCTGGGCGCGTCGACGGCCCCCGGGCGCGGGCCCGCGTCCGGCCCCCCCGCCGCCTTCCTGCTGGTCGAGCTCGACGCGGCGAGCGACACCTGGCCCGCAGCGCTGCGGCGCGCGCGCGAGGAGGCCGCAGGGCGCCCCCTGGACGTCAAGGTCGTCGCCGACGCCCCCGACGACGTGACCCGGGTCGTCCGCGCGCTCGACCCCGCGGGTGTCCTGCGGCTGACCGCCCACTCGGCGCGGACCCAGATGACCGAGCCCGACCTGTGGGCGGCGCTCGTGGAGGCCGCCGACCGCGCCGGCATCCCCCGGGACCGGCTCTACGGAGGGGCGCGTTCAGACTTCACCGAGCTCAACCGGCACCACGACCGGCTGCCTCGTGACCTGCCGGCGCTGTGCTTCAGCATGACGCCCCAGGTGCACGCCACCGACGCGCGACAGGTCGTCGCCTCCGTGGCGATGCAGCGTCTGGTCACCGCGCAGGCCGTGACCACCGCGGGCGGCCGGCCGGTGCACGTCGGCCCGGTGACGCTGCGCCCCCGCTACAACCCGTCGGTGGTGCCACGGCCGGATGCGGCGGCCGACCTCTCGCAGGGGTACGGCGCCCACCTGGTGCCCCTGGCGACGGACCCGCGGCAGGCGGCGCCCGCGGCGGCGGCCTGGCTGCTGGCCAGCGCCGCTGCCGTCGCCGCCGGAGGGGCCGCCAGCGTCACGTATGCGGAGACCTGGGGCCCGCGTGGGGTGGTCGACCGCGACGGCTCGGCGTTCCCGGTCGCCGCGGCGCTCGACGACCTGTCGGCCCTCCAGGGCCAGAGCCTGCTCGTGCCCGACGACGACGGCGCACCGGACGACGTCTGGGTGCTCGGGGCCCGCTCGGAGGCCGGGGTCCGCGTGCTCGCGGCCAACCTCACCCCGCGCGGGACGACCCTGCGCGTCGAGGTCGGCCCGGCGTCGGTGCGGCTCCACCTGCCGGCGTTCTGGACCGCGAACGCTCAGCTCGGGGAGGGCAGCCCATGACGGTCAGTGTCCGCGACGTCGCCCTGGCGGCGTCGGTGTCGGTGGGCACCGTCTCCAACGTGCTCAATCGGCCCGACAAGGTGGCCCCGGCCACCGCCCAGCGCGTGCTCGACGCCATCCACTCGCTGGGCTTCGTGCGCAACGACGCCGCCCGCCAGCTGCGGGCCGGCCGCAGCCGCAGCATCGGCCTCATCGTCCTCGACGTGCGCAACCCCTTCTTCACCGACGTCGCTCGCGGGGCGGAGGACCGGGCCGCGGAGGTGGGGATGACCATCCTGCTCGGCAACAGCCAGGAGAACCCCGTCCGGGAGCGGGCCTACCTCGACCTCTTCGAGGAGCAGCGGGTCAGCGGCGTGCTCCTCTCCCCCGTCGAGGAGGACATTCCCCGGCTGGAACGCATGCAGCGCAACGGAACTCCCGTGGTCCTGGTCGACCGGGAGACGCCCGACCACAGCTTCTCATCCGTGGCCGTCGACGACGTCGTGGGCGGCCGGCTCGCCGTGCGCCACCTCATCGCGACGGGTCGGCGCCGGATCTGCTTCATCGGCGGTCCGACGACGATCCGGCAGGTGGTGGACCGTCTCGCCGGGGCCCGCCAGGCCGTGGCCGAAGCCCCGGGCGTGACGCTGGAGGTCATCGAGACCGACGCCCTCACCGTGCTGTCGGGGCGGGCGGCGAGCCGCCTGGTCACCAACCGGCCGGTGCGGGACCGCCCCGACGCGATCTTCGCCGCGAACGACCTCCTCGCCGTCGGCATCCTCATGGCCCTCCTCGTGCAGCGCGACCTGCGGGTGCCGGAGGACGTCGCCCTGATCGGCTACGACGACATCGACTTCGCGGCCGCCACCATCGTCCCGTTGAGCTCGATCCGGCAGCCGGCCTCCCTGATCGGCTACCGGGCGGTCGACCTCCTGCTCGCGGAGTCGGAGGGTGGCGCCGCCGGCCGACTACACGAACGGGTGCTCTTCCGGCCCGAGCTCATCGTGCGAGAGTCGACAGGGGCTCCCGCACCCAGCTGACCTCGAAGCGGTGCGCC
Source organism: uncultured Actinomycetota bacterium (assembly GCA_963752705.1). GTDB lineage: Bacteria > Actinomycetota > Actinomycetes > Actinomycetales > Dermatophilaceae > Lapillicoccus. The sequence continues at coordinate 274,284 of CAVVZM010000003.1, read as the reverse complement.
CCGCTCGCGACCGGCTGTACCTGCATACCGGGGAGGTCGACCCGGGCCGTGGCCCCGGTGGGCACGGTGACGTCGACGACGAGCCGGTCGGCCACGAGCTCCCAGGCGACCCGCGCCCGGCCGTAGGGCGTCTCGTGCTCCGCGGAGGCCGACGTCAGGCCGCCGCCGGGTCGGGGCCGGACGAGGATCTCCCGGTAGCCGGGTGCGCCCGGGGCGAGACCGGCCACCACCCGGTGCAGCCAGTCGGCGACGGCTCCGAGGGCGTAGTGGTTGAAGGAGGTCATCGAGCCCGAGTTCACCGTGCCGTCGGGCAGCAGGCTGTCCCACCGCTCCCAGATCGTCGTGGCGCCCTGGGTGACGGCGTAGAGCCACGAGGGGGCCTGCGTCTCCAGCAGGAGGTCGTAGGCGGCGTCGACGTGTCCCGTGCGGCTGAGCGCGTCGGACACTGCCGGGGTGCCGGCGAACCCGGTCGCGATCCGGTGGCCGGATTCCTCGACGAGCTCGGCCAGCCTCTGGCCCGCCCGGACCCGCAGCTCCGGTGGCAGCAGGTCGAAGGCGATGGCCAGCGCGTAGGCCGTCTGCGCGTCGCTCGTCAGCACCCCGTCGGCGCCGACGTAGCGGCCCACGAAGGCCGCCCGGACCTCGGCGGCCAGACGGGCGTACCGGCGGGCGTCGTCGGCGCGGCCGAGGACGTGGGCGGTGGCGGAGAGCCGGTCGGCGGACCAGGCGAAGTAGGCGGTCGCGACGAGGTAGCGGTCGGTGCGGGCGTCGGCCGGGTCGTGGGGCGGGGCGGCGGGGTCGAGCCAGTCGCCGAGCTGGAAACCGCTGTCCCACAGACGGTCCGGGCCGGCGAGGCGTCCGACGAGGTCGACCCAGCGGCGAGCGCTGTCGAACTGGCGGCGCAGGACCTCGACGTCGCCGAACCGGTCGAACAGGGTCCACGGGGTCAAGACGGCGACGTCACCCCACACCGCCCCCGGTCGGATCGGCGTCCACATGTGGTGCGCCGGGATCACCGGGACGTACCAGGGCACGGTGCCGTCGGGCAGCTGCTCGAGCGCGACGTCCTTGAGCCAGCCGGACAGCATCCCCGAGACGTCGTAGAGGAACGACGCCGTCGGGGCGAAGACCTGGAGGTCACCGGTCCAGCCGACCCGTTCGTCGCGCTGCGGGCAGTCGGTGGGGATGTCGAGGAAGTTGCCGCGCATGCTCCAGACCACGTTCTCGTGCAGCCGCTCCACGAGCGGGTCGGAGCAGCCGAACCAGCCGGTGCGCTCCATGTCGGTGTGCAGCACCCGGGCCACGAGGTCACCGGCCGCCACGGCCGCCTCCAGGTCGCCGGGCCAGCCCGACACCTCGGCGTAGCGGAACCCGTGGAACGTGAACCGCGGCTCCCACTCCTCGCGATCGCGTCCGGCCAGCGTGTAGGCGTCGGTGGACCTCGCGCTGCGCAGCGGCCGGGTGTAGATCTCGCCCTCCTGCATCACCTCCGCGGTGCGGATCACCACCTCCCTCCCTCGCGGCCCCGAGACCCGGATCCGTAGGCGTCCCACCAGGTTCTGGCCGAAGTCCAGCACCTGACGGCCGCTGGGGGTGCGGACCACCGCCACCGGACGCAGCTCCTGCGTGCACCGCACCGGCGGCCCGTCGGGCGCGACGAGGGTGGCGGGGTCGCGCTCTCTGACGACGACCGGGGTCCAGTCGCCGTCGTCGAACCCGGGGCTCGACCAGCCCTCGGGCTCGAGACGTGCGTCGTAGGTCTCGCCGTCGTAGTTGCCCGTATGCAGGATGGGGCTCGGCGCGGCGCGCCAGTCGGCGTCGGTCGCCACGACGTCGACGGTGCCGTCGGCGTAGGTCAGCTCGATCTGGGCGATGAGCGAGAGGTCGCTGCCGTAGAGGTTGCGGAAGCCCCCGTTCCAGCCGAGCCGCCCGCGGTACCAGCCGTCGCCGAGCCACGCGCCGATCGCGTGGGCGCCCGGAGCCAGCCGGTCGGTGACGTCGTAGGTGCGGTAGCGCAGCCGGTGCTGGTAGGCCGTCCAGCCCGGCGCCATCACGTCGTCGCCGACCCGGCGACCGTCGATCTCCAGCTCGAGCACGCCGTGCGCGGTGGCGTACACCCGCGCCCGCTGCAGTCCCTCGCGCACCAGGAGGTCGCGTCGTACCAGCGGAGGGCGGCGGGTGTCGGAGTCGGGGTCCTCCGGCCATCCGGCGTGCACGGGACGCGCCCGCCAGTCCTGCGGCTCCAGCAGGCCGGCCTCCACCGTCGCCGGGGCGCTCCACTCCGACGCCGAGCCGTCGTCGCCCGTGACGCGCACCCGGGCCGTCACCCGCTGCCGCGAGACGAGCGGCGCCCCCGGCCACGGCACGAGCACCGACTTCGCCGAGCCCACCGAGGTCACCGAACCCGCGGCGCGCGGGTCGGGGCCGTCACCCTCCAGGCGCACCTCGTAGGCCGCCTGCACCCACCCGGCGGGGGCCTCGGTCTTCCACGACAGCCGCGGCGCGGCCTCCCCGATCCCCAGGGGCTCGCGGTGGTGCTCGAAGGTCGGGGCCGACACGACGACGGACGTCAGGGTCACAGGAGGTTCTCCGGAGGGTCGGGTGAGATGCAACGACGGACCTCATATTGACACGTTTCAAATGGTTGGAGAAGATGCCGTTCACGTCGCCCTGCCGGAGGCTGGCGGCCCGAGCACCTGTCTGACCGTCAACGAGAGGACGTGGGTCGACGATGACCACGCGAGCACGGGTCGCCCTGGTGGGCACCCTCGACACCAAGGGCGCCGAGTACCGCTGGATCGCCGACCGGCTGAGTGGCCTGGGGGTCGAGACCGTGGTGGTGGACGCCGGGGTCCGCCCGCCGGAGGGCTTCGGGAGCACGCCCGACATCGAGCAGTCGCGGGTCGCGGCCGCGGCGGGCCGGAACCTCGACGACCTCGCCGGCGGCGGTGACCGCGGCGCGGCCGTGACGGCGATGGGTGAGGGCGCCGCCGCAGTGCTGGCCGAGCTGGCCGCGGCCGGCAGCCTGGACGGGGTGCTCGCCCTCGGTGGCAGCGGCGGGTCGTCGATCGCCGCCCGGGCGGTGCGCGACCTCCCGATCGGCCTGCCGAAGCTCATCGTGTCGACGATGGCCTCGGGTGACGTCTCGCCCTACGTGGGCGCCTCCGACGTCACGATGATGTACTCCGTCGTCGACATCGCCGGGATCAACCGGCTGTCGCGCTCGGTGCTCGGCAACGCCGCCGCCGGGATCGCCGGCATGGCCCGGGAGCACACCCGCCGACGCGGGGCGGCCGAGGGCGCCGGCGAGGGCGCTACCGACGAGCGACCGCTCGTCGCCGCCTCGATGTTCGGGGTGACCACGCCCGCCGTCGACGCCGCCCGCGAGCGCCTCGACGAGCTGGGCTACGAGGTGCTGGTGTTCCACGCCACCGGTTCGGGGGGACGGGCCCTCGAGACGTTGGCCCGCTCCGGCATGCTCGCCGGGGTGCTCGACCTGACGACCACCGAGCTGGCCGACGACCTCGTGGGCGGCGTCCTCACCGCCGGGCCCGAGCGGCTCACCGCCGCCGGGGCGAGCGGCATACCTCAGGTCGTGAGCCTCGGCGCCCTCGACATGGTCAACTTCGGGCCCGAGGCCACCGTGCCCGACGCCTTCGCGGGCCGGCAGCTCTTCGTGCACAACCCGACCGTGACGCTGATGCGCACCACGGCCGAGGAGAATGCCGAGCTCGGCCGGCGGGTCGGGGCCAAGCTCGCGGCCGCCACCGGGCCGACGGTCCTCGTCGTGCCCCGGGGCGGGGTCTCCCTGCTCGACGCCGAGGGCCAGGCGTTCCACGACCCGGCCGCCGACCGGGCCCTCTTCGACGCGGTGCTCGCCGGGGTCGCCGGGTCGGCCGTCACGGTGGTCGAGGACGATGCGAACATCAACGACGCCCGGCTCGCCCGTCGGTCGGCCGACGCGCTGCACGCGCTGATCACCGCCGCCCGGGAGGCCTGAGATGGACCGCACGACCGCCCTGGCCCGGCTGCGCGCCACCATCGCGGCGGGTCGCCCGGTCATCGGCGCCGGTGCCGGCACGGGGATCTCGGCCAAGTCGGCCGAGGCCGGAGGCGTCGACCTCATCATCATCTACAACTCCGGGCGCTACCGGATGGCCGGCCGGGGCTCGCTCTCGGGGCTGCTGGCCTACGGCGACGCCAACCAGGTCGTCGTGGAGATGAGCCGCGAGGTGCTGCCCATCGTCCGCGACACCCCGGTGCTCGCCGGGGTCAACGGCACCGACCCCTTCCGGATGATGGACCGGTTCCTCGACGAGCTCAAGACGATGGGCTTCGCCGGGGTGCAGAACTTCCCCACGGTCGGGCTCATCGACGGCGTCTTCCGGCAGAACCTCGAGGAGACGGGGATGGGCTTCGACCTGGAGGTCGAGATGATCCGGGTCGCAGCCGGGCTCGACCTGCTCACGGCCCCTTACGTCTTCGACGTCGAGTCCACGGTGGCGATGACGGAGGCGGACGCCGACGTGCTCGTGCCGCACATGGGGCTGACGACGGCCGGCACGATCGGCGCGCAGACCGCGCTCTCGCTGGAGGACTGCGTGGGCCGGGTGCAGGAGATGCGCGACGCGGCCGTCGCGGTGAACCCCGACGTCATCGTGCTGTGTCACGGCGGGCCGATCGCCGAGCCGGACGACGCCGCATACGTGCTCGCGCACACGACCGGAGTCGCGGGGTTCTTCGGCGCCTCCTCGGCCGAGCGCCTCCCCACCGAACGGGCTATCAAGGCCCAGATCGAGCAGTTCAAGGCGATCCCGCTTGACTGAGCGGACGCCGACAGCCCACCGACCAACCGAAGGACCACGATGACCCAGCAGACCCCCACGGCCATGCACGACCAGAGCTCCGTCCCCACCCGGGTGTTCGACTGGGGCACCATCAAGTGGCTCGTCACGCCCAACCTCGACCCCGGCATCGGTCTCACCACGGGCGAGGTCGTCATCTACCCGGGCCGTGGCCACGACCCGCACGTGCACCCGGGCGAGGAGGAGGTCATCTACGTGGTCTCCGGTGAGGGCAGCCAGACCGTCGGCGAGGGCGCCGAGGCGTTCCCCATCCGTGAGGGCGACGCGGTCTACATCCCGAAGAACACGCTGCACTCGACCCACAACACCGGCTGGCGCCCCCTGCGTCTCCTCGTCGTCTACACCCCCGGCGGCGCCGAGACCGGCCTGGACGGCCTCCCCGACGCCCGCATCCTGGAGCCCGGGGTCGCGTCGTCGTGGAGCCAGTCGACCTGATGCCCGTCCTCGCGCCGGGGTCGTGGGTGGGCCCCCAGACCCGGCCCGACTGGTGTCAGGTCGCGGCGATCGGCCGGTTCGCAGTCCCGGTGGCGGGCGGTCGCTTCGACCGCCACCACCACGACGACCACGAGATCTGGTTCATCGCGACGGGGAAGGCGAAGATCCTCACCGACGGGTCGGAGCACTACGTGCAGGCCGGTGACATCGTGCTGACGCGGGCCGGTGACGACCACGACGTCCTCGAGGTCTACGAGGACCTGCGGGGCTTCTTCACCGAGACAGGGCACCCCGCCGGGGGGCGCACGGGGCACCTGCACGCGTCCCCCGAGGATGCCGCGGGGCACGACGTGGCCGCCGCCCCCCTCCCCGCCGACTTCCCCTCTCGCTGAAAGGTTCCGGTATGCGCGTCGCCGTCACCGGGTGCTCCGGCAAGCTGGGCTCCGCCACCGTAGAGCGGCTCCGCGCGGAGGGCCACGAGGTCATCGGCTTCGACCGCGTCGGCGCCCAGGGCCCGGGGTTCACGACGGTCGATCTCCGCGACTACGGCCAGGTGCTCGACGCGCTGCACGGGGTGACCGCCCGCCACTCGGGTGTCGACGCCGTCGTCCACCTCGCCGCCATCCCGGTCAACGGACTCGTCCCCGACGCGACGACGTTCCACCACAACGTCATCGTGTCGTTCAACGTGCTGCACGCGGCGGTACGGGTGGGGGTGCGCACCATCGTGCTCGCGTCGAGCATCACGGCCATGGGCTTCCCCTTCACCGAGCCCCCGCCCTACCTGCCGGTCGACGAGGACGTGACCCGGGCCGGCAACACGTACGCCCTGGGCAAGGTGGCCGAGGAGGCCGTCGCGGCGCAGCTGGCGGGCTGGGCGCCCGGCATGAGCATCACCGCGCTGCGGTTCACCAACGTCGTCGCCCCGGGCGAGTATGCGGGGTTCGTGCGCGCGACCGACCCGGCCTACCGGCGCGACCTGCTCTTCACCTACGTCGACGCCCGTGACGGCGCCCAGGCGGTGTCACGGGCCCTGTCGACGGCCCGCCCCGGCTACGACGTCCTCGACATCGCGGCGGCCGACTCGGGAAGCGCCGTGCCGACGAACGCGCTGGTGGCGCAGCACTTCCCGGGTGTACCCCTGCGTCACGAGCTGGGCGAGTTCGAGCCCCTCATGTCGATCGCGCGCGCCCGCGAGCACATCGGCTACCGGCCCGAGCACTCGTGGCGCGACGAGTACACCCCGGAGACCGGCCGACCCTGATCATCCGGTCGACAGGACGAACTCGAAGGCGGCCGGTCTCGGCGGCATCCGGTAGCGATCGGGGAGCGCCGGTCCGCACGAGGCGCTGCCGACGCCCTGCTGGCCGAGGTCGAGGTTGAGCCAGACCCGACCCGAGTCCTTCAGGTCGTGGGTCCGCCGCGCCCGCATCAGCGCCTCGCTCGTCCAGCGGCGCACCGTGAAGTCGAACGGCACCTCCGGGTCGAGCCCGGCGGCCCGCAGGGTCGGCACGCCCTCGCCCGCGAGCTCCAGCCAACGGGTGTCGACGTGGTTGCCGTTCTCCTGCGGCACGACGTAGGGCGTCTGCATCGCGTCGACGTCGCGGGCGTACCGACCCACCAGCGCCCCCGTCCAGGAGTCGCGGTAGGACTCCCCCGGGCCGCGACCGAACCACGTGGCCCGGGCGTACGCCGCCGGGAGCCCCAGCCGCAACCCGAGACGCGGGAGGGTGACGCTGTGCCCGCCGACCGGCGTGTGCCCCCACGGGCCCTCCGGGTCGACCTCGACCGCGAGGGCCAGACCCTCGGTACCGCCGAGGCCAACGAGGCTCCACGTCATCACCCACCTCAGCCCGAGCCCCTGCGCCGCCGGTGCACTGCGCCCGCGGACGACGAGGCGGTCGTCCTCGACGGCGACGTCGTCGGTGCGGTGGACGAGCCGTTCCAGCCCGACGGCCAGCCAGGCCGCTGCGACGTTGTTGCGGGGGCCCTGGCCGCGGTCGTTCTCGGTGGGCGCACGGCTGACGTCGACGACGGGACCGTCGATCGCCACGTCGCCCAACCCGGCCAGCCGCCCCGTGCTCCCGTCGAAGGTCGCCGGGCCGAGCCGGAGGGTTCCGTTGTGCTGCAACAGCTTCCCCTCAGACATAGGTGGGCGGCTCGCGGCTCGGGCCGGCACGCGGCCCTGGCCGGCCGCGACGAGGTGACCGGCCTCCGCCCAGGGCGCGTCGTTGCGCAGCGTCGCGCGGACGGTCACCCACCGCTCGGCGTCGGCTCCCGGTGCGGCCACCGCGTCGGCGGCATCGGGCGGCAGCTCCACGGTCACGCTCCCCCGGGCCGCGACGGGCGGCACGTCGACATCGCCCTCGGCCGTGACCACGCCGTCGTCCTCGACCGCCCAGGTGAACCGCAGGTGGTCGACCCCGACCACATCGTGCTTGTTACGCACGGTCATGGTCGGCGGGGAGGTGTCGGGGGTCAGGTGGAGCTCGAGGGGCGCGATGGCCGCCTTGAGCTCGGTCAGCCCCGGTGACGGTGTGCGGTCGGGGAGGACGAGGCCGTCGAGACAGAACCGCCCGCCGGTGGGCCGGAGGTCGACGTCGCCCCCGTGCATGAAGAAGGCGCGTCCCTCGGCGTCGTGCTGACGCAGCCCGTGGTCGATCCACTCCCAGACGAACGCCCCGCAGACGCGGTCGGAGGACTCCAGGATGCGCTGGTAGTCGGCCAGGGAGCCGGGCCCGTTGCCCATCGCGTGGGCGTACTCGCAGAGGAGGAAGGGCAGGCCGCGACGGCGCACGTCGTCGGGGGAACCGGGAACGACCCCGTCGGGCGCCGGTTCCTCGCGACGGGCGATGGCTCCGAGGCGCTCCTGGTCGGGGTACATGACGCTGTAGAAGTCGGAGTGGCGATAGCTGGGGTCGCGCTCGTAGTGGATGGGCCGGCTGGGGTCACGCTCACGGATCCACCGCCCCATCACGCCGAAACCCTCGCCGGCGTCGCTCTCGTTGCCGAGCGACCAGACGACGACGCTGGGGTGGTTCTTGTCGCTCTCCACCATGCGCCGGGCCCGGTCGAGCATCGCGTCGTACCACCGGGGGTCGGCGGGCGGGTTGTCCTCCCAGTCGGTGTAGACGAAGCCGTGGGTCTCGAGGTCGCACTCCTCCACGACCCACAGCCCGAGCTCGTCGCACAGCCTCAGCAGCTCGGGATGCGGCGGATAGTGGCTCGTCCTCAGGGCGTTGACGTTGTGCTGCTTCATGAGCACGAGGTCGCGGCGCATCGTCGCGACGTCGACCGCCCGGCCTCGGTCCGGGTCGTGGTCGTGCCGGTTGACACCGCGGAAGAACACCGGCGACCCGTTGACGAGCAGCCGGCCCTCCTCGATGGACACGGTGCGGAAGCCGAGGGCGAGGGTCACCGTCTCGGCGTCGGCGGGGTCGTCCGTGACCGACCGGAGCGTGCCGGCGTACAGCGTGGGGCGTTCGGCACTCCACGGCCGGACGGTTACCGACACGGTGGAACCCGTTGCCAGACCGACGATTCCGAGCTCCGGAACATCGACGAGCCCTGCGGTCGTGGCGTCCACGCGCAGTGTGCCCAGCCCTCGCGTGTGGTCGTAGGACGCGTGCACGTGGTGGTCGTCGATGGCGCCCGCCGGGCGCTCCAGGAGCTCCACGTCGCGGAAGATGCCGGGTAGCCACCACATGTCCTGGTCCTCGAGGTAGGTGCCGCTCGACCACCGGTGGACGCGGACGGCGAGGACGTTGCCCCTCCGGCGGAGCATCGGGCCGACCGGGAGCTCGAACGTCAGCCGGCTGCCGGTGGAGTGGCCCAGCTCCTCGCCGTTGAGCCAGACCTTGGCGCAGGAGTCGACGCCGAGGAACCGCAGCACCGAGCCGGCGAGCCGCCAGTCGTCGGGCACGTCGAAGACCAGCCGGTGGTCGCCCGTGGGGTTCTGTGTGGGGACGTGCGGAGGGTCGACGGGGATGGGGAACGCGGTGTTCGTGTAGATCGGTCCGTCCGGCGTGCCGCGCAGGGAGCGGGCGGAGTCGGCACCGAGCGGGGTGACCGGTTCGAGCACCCAGTGCGACGGGACCCGCAGCGCATCCCAGTCGGCGTCGTCGAAGCCGTCGGCGACGAACCCCGGGCCCGATCCCGCGGCCGTAGGTGTCAGCCGGAACCGCCAGGTCCCACCGAGATCCAGGCATCGGGCGTCGGAGTACGCGTAGGCGCGAGGCGGGCGGCGCCCCTGCCCGGGCGACGGGTCCTCGACGTAGGCGAGGTCGGGGGTGGTCGCTCGCCCGGGGGACGACGACGCCCCGAGGACGACGGACCCGGGCGGGACGGCAGACACGAGGGCGGCTCTCTCGACGATGGGGTTGAGACGTTTCAGCCCCGACCGTACCCAGTGACGCCTCGTCACCGCCACCGCGGAAAGGCTCTATTGACACGTTTCAATCCGTGGGTCAGAATCGACCCGCGGCCGGCCCGGCCCCCGGCGGGGCGGGGCAGGCCGCACACTCACGTCACCGCCGACCGGAGGACCACCAGATGAGGCTCGAAGGCCAGCGCGCCGTCGTCACCGGGGCGGCGGGAGCCCTGGGCCGGGTCATCGCCCTCGCCCTCGCGGCCGAGGGGGCCGACGTCGTGGGCGTCGACCTCAACGCGGCAGGCCTGGCCGACACCGCGGCCGAGGTCGCCGCCGCGGGCCGGCGCACCTGGTCGGTCGTGGCCGACCTCACCGACTTCGACGCCGTGCAGGACGGGCTCGGCGAAGTCGTCGCGGCGTGGGGCGGCGTCGACATCCTGCTCAACGGCGCCGGTGGCGGGGTCGTGGCGCCCTTCCACGAGATGACCCACGAGACGTGGATGACGCAGATGGACCGCAACCTCAACTCGGTCTTCAACGTCACGCGCGCCGTGCTGCCGTCCATGCTCGATCAGCGGCACGGCCGGATCATCAGCATCGCCTCGGTCGCGGCCCTCAGCGGCGGCCGGCTCGTGCGCCACGCGACGGCGTACGCCACCGCCAAGGCGGGGGTCGTCGGCCTCACCAAGGCGCTGGCCATCGAGGTGGCCGAGATGGGCGTCACCGTGAACGCCCTGGCCCCGGGTGCCCAGGCGACCCCCGGCCGCGACCGGGACACCCCGGAGCGGCGCGAGGCCCTGCTGGCGCAGATCCCCACCCGGCTGCTCGGCCGCCCGGAGCACCTGGCCGAGACCGTGGTGTTCCTCGCCTCGGCGGCGGCCGAGAACATCACCGGTGTCATCCTGCCGCTCGACGGCGGCCACTCGATCTGAAAGGCACGACCCATGACCGACCGGTTGGCGCGGGGCAAGGCGAGGTTCGACGAGGTCTACGGCGAGGGGAAGTCGGACGGGCTGGTCGCCATGCAGACCGGCCTCGCCCAGGACCTCGCGCGATACGGCATCGAGTTCAACTTCGGCGACATCTACAGCCGTCCCGGCCTGAGCCTGGCCCAGCGCGAGCTGCTGACCATCGCCGTGCTCGTCGCGATGGGCGGCCTCGAACCCCAGCTGCGCGGGCATACCCGTGGCGCCCTCAACGTGGGCTGCACCCCGACCGAGATCATCGAGACGGTCATCCACACGGTGCAGTACGTCGGGTTCCCCAGGGCCCTCAACGCGATCCGCGTCGTCACCGACACCCTGACCGAGAACGGCGCCGTCGTGCCCGACCCCCTCGGCCCTCAGGCCTGACACGGCTGACCAGCCGGCTGAGCCGCCCTCCGCGGGTACTGCTCGCCCCGGTATCGCCGCGCTCGAACGGCGACCCCGGGCGTACCCGCGGAGGCGGAGGCCTGCTGCTGGTGCTCTCCGACTCTCACACCCCTAGGGCGGATGCACCACACCCCTAGGGGGGTCTACGGTCGAGGGGTGCCGTCAGCCCCGAGCTCCCCCGGGGCGCCCATCACCGTCGCCCTCGTCGACGACTACGACGTCGTCGTCATGGGGCTGGCCAAGATCCTCGACCAGTACCGCGACCGGGTCGTCGTGGCCGAGATCGACACGAACGAGCCCGTCGCGGACGACGTCGACATCGTGCTCTACGACTCCTTCGCCCAGCCGGAGTCCGACCACCACGAGATCGGCGTCCTCGTGCGCAACCCCCACGCCCGCCACGTCGTCGTCTACACCTGGAACTTCCACCCCGACCTCGTCGCCATGGCCCGTAAGCAGGGCGTGCACGGCTACCTGTCCAAGGCGTTGCCGGCGCGTGAGCTCGTGGCCGCCCTGGAGGCGGTGCACGCCGGGGAAGTCGTCGTCAGCGAGGCGCCCCACCGCACGGGGAGCGCCAACGGCCTCGACTGGCCGGGTCGGGGGGAGGGCCTGACCGACCGGGAGTCGGAGATCCTCGCCCTCATCACCCAGGGCCTCAGCAACGCCGACGTCGCGGCGCACACCTACCTCAGCCCCAACACGGTCAAGTCCTACATCCGGGCGATCTACCGCAAGATCGGAGCGGGCAGCCGCACCCAGGCCGTGATCTGGGGCGTGCAGCACGGCTTCAGCCCCGACCACCACCGCATCGAGCACTGGCGCGGCGCCCCCTGACCGTTCAGGCGCTGCGGCGCTCCGCGTCCTCGTAGGCGGCCTCGACGTCACCGGTGCGCCCGGGCACGTAGCCGACGAACACCCCACCGAGCCAGAGCTCGACGTCGTACATCCGCTCGCCCCGCAGCCAGACCAGCGGGTGGTGGCGGCCGAGGCCGTCCAGCCAGCTCAGCCGCGGGTGCGCCGCCACGGGCCGACCGTCGACGGCGAGGGTGGCTCCCTCGTCGTCCAGCTGCAGCTCGATCCTCACCACACCAGCGTGAGGCATCGTCCTGGGCCTGCGCACGCAGTTAACCCAGAGTTCGCGAACGTGAGCATTCCGATACCTGCCGGTGACGTGGCGACCCGGCTGCCCAGCCGGGTCAGCCGGGTCTGCCGTGTTCGCCGGGTCAGCCGGTCTGGTCGTCGGTGGTGGCGCCGACGGCGTTCTTCTTCACCGACTCGATCCCCTTCAGCGCACTGGCCTTGCTCTCGTAGGCCTCGCCCACGGCGACGACCTGGCCGTTGCTGGCCTTGAGGCGGAACCGGAACTTGCCCGACTTGTCCTTGTACAGCTCGAACTTCCCAGCCATGACAGCACCCATCGACGTGGTGGTGGTGACGGACATCTCGAGCGTAGGAGCCCGGTGCCCGCAGATCCGGCAGGCGCGCTCACCGGGGTCGTCGTCAGCCCCGCCACCTAGGCTGCGCCCGTGACCCACGTCGAGCAGGGCGACGCGCCACCGCTGTCCATCGCGCGAGCGTGGGGCGGCGAGGGCCATCTCGTGCCCCTCGCCGGCGTCGCCGCCCCGGTGCACTACGTCGACTTCGGCGGCCCCGGGCCGGACGTGGCGGAGGCTCCGGTGGTGCTCGTCCACGGGCTCGGCGGATCCCACCTCAACTGGGTGCTGCTCGCCCCTCTCCTGCGCGGACGCCGACGGGTGTATGCGCTCGACCTCGCGGGCTTCGGCCTCACCGCCGGTGGTGGGCGGGCCGCCTCGGTGGACGACAACGCCGAGCTGCTCGAGGGGTTCCTGCGGGAGGTGGTGGGCCGGCCGTGCGTCCTCGTCGGCAACTCGATGGGTGGCCTCGTGGCGATCCTCCTGGCGTCCGCGCACCCCGAGCTCGTCGACCGGCTCGTGCTGCTCGACCCCGCCCTCCCCACCCGACGGCGCGCGATGGACCGTCGGGTGGCCGGCACCTTCCTCCTCTACCGGATCCCGCGCGTGGGCGAGCTGTTCACCCGCAGCATCAGCACGCGCATGAGCGACGAGCGACGCGTGCGCGACACCACCACCCTGTGCTTCGCCGACCCCACCCGGGCCGACCCACAGGTCCTCGCGGCGGGCGTGGCCCTCCTGGCCCACCGGCGCCGCCACGTGGCGGACGCCGACGCGTCCTACCTCGAGGCCGCCCGCTCGATCCTGCGCAGCCTCGGCCGGCGCGGCCGGCTCCGGGCGGCGATGGCATCGGTCACGGCCCCCGTGCTGCTCGTCCACGGCGACCGCGACCGCCTGGTGCCCGTCGAGGCGGCCCGCGCCGCAGGGGCCGAGCACCCCCACTGGACCGTCGTGGTCCTTCCGGGCATCGGGCACACCCCGATGCTGGAGACTCCTGGGGAGGTGGCCCGGCTGGTCGACGAGTGGCTGGGACACCCCGGGCGAGCCGCCACCGGCTGACGGCGGCTCAGTCCGAGCTCGGGCCGTCCCGGGCCGAGCACCGACGACGAAGGGACCACCGATGTTGCGAGACTCCAAGGCGTTCAGCGGCTTCGCCGTGTCGGACGTCGACGCCGCCAGGGCGTTCTACACCGACACGCTCGGGCTCGACGTCGGCGAGGAGAACGGCATCCTGCGCCTGCACCTGGCCGGCGGGCGCGACGTCATCGCCTACCCCAAGCCCGACCACACGCCGGCGACCTACACGATCCTCAACTTCCCCGTCGCCGACGTGGCCGCCACCGTGCAGGCGCTGACCGAGCGCGGGGTGCGGTTCGAGCACTACGAGGGCACCCCGGCGCAGACCGACGACCTGGGCGTCTTCCGGGGCGGCGGCCCGCTCATCGCCTGGTTCACCGACCCGGCCGGCAACATCCTCAGCGTCATCGAGGAGTAGGCGTCGCGAGGGGGCCCTCGGCGACGGTCAGGCCCCCTCGGGCTCCGGCTCCGCGGCGACCCGGAGCAGCTCGAGGAAGACCTCCACGGGCTGGGCGCCGCTGACCGAGACGCGGTCGTTGGCCACGGCGAACGGGACCCCCGACGCCCCCAGCTCGCGGGCGGCCCGCTCGTCGGCGCGCACGACGTCGCCGTAGGTGTCGTCGGCGAGCACCGAGGCGACCCGTCGCTCGTCCATCCCGGCCTCGGCTGCGCAGCGCAGCAGGGTGTCGTGGTCGTCGAGGGCGAGGCCCTCGCTGAAGTGGGCCGAGAACATCCGCTCCAGCGCGGCGTCCTCCAGACCGGGCCCGCCCATCTCCCGAGCCAGGGCGATGAGCCGGTGGGCGTCGTAGGTGTTCGCGGTCCGGGCCCGGCCCTGGTCGAGCTGGAGGCCGTCCTGCGCCGCCACCTGGGTGGACCGCTGCGTCATGGCGAGCCCGGCGGCGTCGCCCCCGCCGTACCTCTCCCCCAGGTAGGCCGCCACGGGACCCCGCCCGCCGCGCGGCATACCGGGGTCGAGCTCGAAGGCCCGGTGGCGCACGAGCACCTCGTGGGGGCGGTCCCAGCTGTCGACGGCCCTCCGGAGTCGGGCCTTGGCGATGTAGCACCAGGGGCAGACGACATCGGCCCAGACGTCCACGACGATCGGCCGCGCCGGCGCGAGGCCCAGCGGGGTCGCGCCGGCGTTCGGAGCGGGGGTGGGGCCGGTGGTCGGGGCGTCGGTCGAGCTCATCGCGACCATCCTGACACGGAACGGCCCCCCGCCCGAAGGCGAGGGGCCGAGCCTGAGTCAGCCTGAGTCAGTCAGAGTCAGCCTGAGTCCGCCGCAGCGGAGCCGGGTGACGTCAGAAACGACCGTAGGTCACGTTCGTCGACCAGATCGTGTGCAGGCCCGTGGGCCGACCCGGCTTGGACGCCTCGTAGATCTGGCCGTTGCCGGCGTAGATCGCGACGTGGAAGGCGGGGATGCCGAAGAAGACCAGGTCACCCGGGGCGGGGTTGGAGACCTTCGTCGACGCCGCGCGCTGGGCCTCGGCCGTGCGCGGGATGGAGATGCCGGCTCGGGCGTAGACGTAGCCGGTGAAGCCCGAGCAGTCGAACCCACTGGTCGTCGTGCCACCCCAGACGTAGGGGATGCCGGTCAGGCCGGCCGCGATGCCGAGGATGCCGCCGGTCGGCGCAGGCGCCGCGGGGGCAGCGGTGGCCGGAGCCGCCTTCGGCGCCGCCGCGACCGTGGGGGTGGCTGCCACGGGCGTGGTGCGGAGCGTCGTGCGCGAGGCGCGGGCCGGCGTCGCCTCGGGAGCCGCCGCCGGGGCGGGCGCCTCGATCATCGTGATCTCGAGGGCGGCGGGGGCCTGCTGCGCCGCCGCCGTGGCCGTGAAGCCGACGACGCCGAAGCTGGGGGCCGCCGAGGTCTCGACCGCCGGAGCGGCGACCGCGACGGTCTGGGAGGCGATCTGGGGGGCGGTGGAGACGGCTCCGGCCGCGACCGGGGAGCCCTCCGCGGACGGGGCTGCCGATGCCGGCAGCGCGAAGGAGGCCAGAAGGCCACCGGAGGCGACGGCGACGGCCGAGACCTTGACCGCCGGCGAGGCCGTCTTCGACGCGATGTCGGCGATCTCGTTCAGCGGGGAGAACCCGGGTGCGCGGTGGCGCCCGACGTGAGTACGAGCCACGAATTGACCTCTCGGACGCCTACGAGGTGAGCTGTCGGGTTCGGGTGGGAGATGGTCGTTCACCCGGTTCCGTTGAGCCGGAACGAACTCCGGCTCAGGGAACTTCACCCCGAGGTCGTCTCGCGACGACCGAAGGATTGGTTCCCCCGCTCCTGTCATATGTGGTGAGTTCCAGTTCGCGATGGGATGACAGGACTAGGCGATCCCCACCACGACCTCGGCCCAAGGGAGACCAAGTGCGGCAAAGGCTAGCGCAGGTGTCCGGCAAAAGTCACGCCAAGGTCACAGAACCGCCAAGAAACGGCTACAGCACCCTCTGCGCCGTGTCAAGTTCGTCGCGTTGGCGCAGGTCAGCGCGGTGGCCGCACGGCGTCACACGATCGCCGCGAAGACGTGCAGCGCGACGCTCTCCGGCAGGGAGACCCCCGTCGCCTCCGCGGCACCCTCACGCACGGCGACGATCCGGTCCTCGCGGCGACGCACGAGCACCCGTTCGCCGGGCAGGAGGCCGGCCACGGTGAGCAGCGCCAGCGCCTCGTGGTCGACCTGCACCGGCTCCCCGATGCGGCGGACCCGGACGAGCCGGGGTTCGGTGCCGGCCAGCTCGGTCAGCGTCGAGACCCCCGCCCGGAAGTCCTCCCCGGGCTGCTCCCCCAGCTCGTCGAGGCCGGGGATCGGGTTGCCGTAGGGGGAGTCGTGGTGGTCGGCGAGGAGGGCGAGGATCTTGCGCTCGACGCGCTCGCTCATGACGTGCTCCCACCGGCAGGCCTCGTCGTGCACGAACTCCCACTCCAGGCCGATGACGTCGACGAGGAGGCGCTCGGCCAGGCGGTGCTTGCGCATGACGCGGGTGGCGAGGACGCGGCCGGTGGGCGTGAACTCCAGCCGCCGGTCGTCGGCGAGGTGGATGAGGCCGTCCCGCTCCATCCGGGCGATGGTCTGCGACACCGTGGGTCCGGAGTGACCGAGCCGCTCGGCGATGCGGGCCCGCAGCGGCGGGATGCCTTCCTCGTCGAGCTCGAAGATGGTCTTCAGGTACATCTCCGTGGTGTCGATGAGGTCGGTCACCCCGTCATCCTGTCATCCGGATGACGGGCCCCCGGGTGTCGCGCCGGCCTCACCGGGCGCTTCCCGCGAGCGGCCGCGCGACACCGGGTCGAAGCGCGGGACCCAGAGCCGCAGCCAGCCGGCGCCGCCCAGTGCCGCCACGCCCATCGCCACGGCGGCGACCCCGAGCGGGGCGACCAGCGTGATGGCGCCGACGATCGCCGGCCCGGCGGCGTTGCCGAGATCGGCCATCAGCCGCCAGCCGCCGAGGAACTGCACCCGGGCCTCGAACGGGGCCGCGTCGGCGCCGAGGGTCATCACCAGCCCCGCCCCGATGCCGTTGCCGAGACCCAGCACCGCCGCCACGGCCGTGAGCGTCGCGAACGAGTGCGCGAGCGGCAGCAGGGCCAGACCCACGGCGAGGACGACCATGCTCGGCAGCGCGACCCAGAGCCGCCCGAACCGGTCCATGACCCCGCCGGCGGGGTAGAAGAGCAGCATGTCGACGGCGCCGGCGATGCCGACGACGAGACTCGTGTGCGCGGCGTCCAGCGCGATGGACTCGGCGAAGAGCGGGACGAGCGCGAGGCGGCAGGCGCGGGCCCCGGCGATGAACAACGCCCCCACGCCGAGGGTGAGGAGGGTGCGCCGGTGCTCGCCCAGGACCGCCGCGACCGAGCGGCGCGGCATACCGGCCTCGGCTCGGCGGTGCTCGGCGGTGATGTCGGGCACGAGGAGCACCAGGACGAGGGCGGCGACCGAGGAGACGAACCCCACCAGGTAGGCCGCGGAGATGCCCCAGCGGCTGACGACGAGGGCGCCGACGAAGGGCCCGACGAAGATGCCGATCCGGCCGACGCCGCCGAGGGTCGACAGGGCGCGAGCGCGCAGGTGCACGGGCACCGCGTCGGTGAGGTACGCCTGGCGCGCCAGCCCGAACAGGCTCGCCGAGGCGCCCAGGAGGCACAGCGACCCGCCGAGCACCCACAGGTTCGGGGCGAGCGCGCACCCCACCATGCCGAGGGCCTCCACCCCGCACGCCACGAGGAGCGCGGCCCGCTCCCCGATCCGGCCGGCGATGGCGCCGGCGGGGAGGTCACCCGCGAGCTGGGCGATCCAGGTGAGCGACAGCAGGAACGCCGCCAGGCTGACCTCGGCCCCCATGGCCCGGGCCGAGAGGACGACGACCGGCAGGACCGCACCGGTGCCGATGGAGCCCAGCGCGGTCGGTCCGTAGGCCGGGAGCGCGATCGCGCGCAGGCTCCGGACCGTCTCGACCACCTCGCCACTGTAGGCAGCGCCCCCGACGCCGCGAGGGGGCCGGTGGCTCCGGCTGTCCGTCAGGTGTCCGCCGGGCGGCTAAGCCGTTGCGCGACGGCCGATCTCGGCTTACCGTCCAAGGACACGAGAAGGGAGGTGGTCAGATAGTGCATTCGTATCGGACACGTGAGGTGACTGCGCGATAGCGCGGGCGTTCCGCTGACCATCCTTCGGTCAGCTCCGGACGTGCGATCGCAACACCAGCAGTCGCTGCAGCCCGTGGGTACACACGCCCCGTCCAGCGTGCAGCCGGCTCTCCACCCCGTCCCGGGAGAACATCTCCCGACGGCGACGGCGGACCCGGTAGCCCACGGGCTGTTCCATGCCCACCTCCCGTCAGGGCTGGCGGCGGAAGACCGTCCAGGCGGCCGGGTCGTCCAGGCTCGGGCGTTGCTCGACGTCCTGGGCCGCTGCGCCGCCGCCGGACCCCACGGCGCTGAAGACGAGGCGGTCGTGCAGCCGGTTCCGGCGCCCGCCCCAGAACTCCACCTCGCGGCACCGCACCCGGTAGCCGCTCCAGAACTCCGGCAGGGGCACGTCGTCCGGGTTCCCGTGGTCGGGGAACTGCGCGGCATACCGCTCGACGGCGTCCTCGAGCTGCTGCCGACCCGAGGCCGGTTCCGACTGCCGCGAGGCCCAGGCGCTGATCCGCGAGCCCCAGGGGCGCGTCGACCAGTACTCCTGCACCTCGGCGTCGTCGAGCGGCTCGGCCACCCCGCGGAACCGGATGGAGCGGAACATCGAGGGCCACGTCAACGCGGCCGCGATGTGCGGGTTCTGGGCGAGCTCCACGCCCTTGGTGGAGTCGACGCTGGTGACGAACCCCGGGCCTCGCTCGTCGAAGAAGCGCATGAGGACGGTCCGCACGTTGGGCGCTCCGGAGGCGTCGACCGTCGCGACGCTCAGGGCTCGGGGCTCCGGCACGTCGTCGCCGTCGCGGCCCCGGGCGTCGGCCTCGTCGACCCAGCGTCGCGCCTGCTGCCAGGGCGTGGGGGCGAGGTCGTCCTCGCTCAGTCCGTCGCCGGTGTAGTCGACGCGATGGACGCTGCTCATGGGGCTCCCTCGGGGTAGGTGCCCCAAGGTTAAGGTGGCCGTGAAGTCCGAAGGAGGACGCATGGGTGTGGTGAAGATCGTCCGGCAGGGCATCAAGTACACGCCGGCGATCGCGGCCGTCGTCAAGGAGGCCCGCGGCCCCGTCACGGAGTACGCGAAGAGCCACGTCGAGGCGTCGCGCCACAAGCGGCTCGCGGTGACCAAGGCCGCGTCGCTCAAGGACGGCTCGGTGCTGCCGGTCGTCCACGGCGAGCAGTCGGTCTGGGTCGTCTTCAGCGGTGACCAGCCGGTGGCGCAGTACCCCGACACCGGCCTCCCGCTCGCCGACCTCGTCGAGCACGTCGACCTCGCTCGTCGCCGCCCACCCGAGGAGTTCCCCACCCCGCGCGAGCGCGCCGGCGCCGCCCGCCGCAGCGCGGCCTCGAAGGTCCACCTCCCTCGGCGTCACCCCAAGGAGACCGCGGACTGACCGCTCGGTCCGCTCGGTCCCCTCAGTCCCCTCAGTCCGCGACGCGGATGCCGAGCTGGTCGGCGAAGGCGTCGGCGAGCTCGAGGAGCTGGAGGCGGCTGATGGTCGCGCCGCGCAGGCTGGTCAACCCGAGCGGAGCGACCAGCCGCGCACCGGAGAGGTCGACCTTCGCCAGCGTGGCGTTGCTCCACTGGGCGCCGGTGAGCGTGCACCCGTCGAAGGTGACGTCGGTCAGCGTGGCGCTCGCGAAGTCGGGCTCGACCAGCACGCAGTCGACGAACCACACCTCCCGCAGGGTCGCCCCGCGCAGGTTGAGGAAGTCGACCTTCCCGCCGCGGAACGTGACCCGGCGCCAGGTCGAGCCGTAGGCCGCGACGGCCCCGAGCCGGGGCTCGCTCACCTCGCAGTCGAGCAGGGCCGCGTCGACGAGCTGCGTGCCGACGCCGTGGACGCGGTGCAGGCGGCACTCGGTCCACCGGGTGGCGTCGAAGCGGGCCTCGGTGACGTCGGCTCCGTCGAGCCCGCAGTCGAGGAAGCGGGCCCCCGACGCCTGGGCCTGCAGCAGGTCGTCACCCGTGAACCGCAGCTCGTCGTAGACGCCCTCCGGCGCCACGGGACCATCGGCCGCGGAGAAGTCGTCGAGGGCGCTGGGCACCCGCCCGATCCTGCCAGGACGGCTCGTCCACCGATCGGGGGACACGGAGGTCATCCCCGCGGTCGCCCGGTCGGCCGACCCGCAGGCGTGGGCGGAGGCGGAAACATAGGTATTGCCGCGGAGGGGAAACCGCGGTCAAGGGGCCGCGGCGGTCACGAACAGGGATCGGGATCGCCGCGGGAGGGGTGGCGCAAGCGTCTTCGGACGCGCGTATGCCGGGTCGTCGCGCAGGGGGCGGCGACCCGGCATACCTCGTTCGCGGACGGTCAGACCTGCGGACCCTCGGAGCGCAGCTTGTCGACCTCGGCCATGGCGTCGCGCAGCTCGGTGAGCCACTCGTCGGCGTGCTGACCGACCAGGGTGACGGCCCACGCGAGCGCCTCGGAGCGGGACCGGGCGACGCCGGAGTCGACGAGGGTGTCGAGTACCTGGCGCTGCGGCTGGCGCAGCCGGGTCATGACCGGGATCGCCTGGTGGGTGAACAGGTCGGAGTAGTCCCCGATGCTCGCCCCCCACGCGACCTTGCGGCCGTACCGCTGCTCCGCCTCGAGGGCGATGGCGATCCGCTCGTCGCGGGTCTCCTCGCGCCAGCGGCTGATCCGGCCCTCGGCCGCCGCCTGGGACGACTGGCCCTCGGCTCCGGCCGCGCTGTCGACCGGCGGCAGCTCACCGCTGACGATGATCTCCTCGCGGTCGACGCTCACGGACGGCGAGCCGGTGAACCAGCCGGAGGGCAGGCGCCCGGTGAACCAGTCCTGGGCGTCGTCGGTCGACGGGAGGTCGGCCTGCTGCCAGCCCCCCGGACGTCCGAACGGGCCGCCCCGACGGCCGCGGCCGCGCGGTCCGAACCCGGGACCGAAGCCCGGGCCGAAGCCGGGACCGAACGGACCTCCCGGACCGAACGGGCCACCGCCTCCGAACGGGCCGCCCGGGCCACGTCGGCCGCCGCCGCGCGGGCCGCGTCCCTCACGACCCTCACGGCGCTTGCCGTGCTCGTGACCGTGCTCGTGACCGTGCTCGTGACCGTGCTCGTGGTCGTGCCCGTGGTCGGGCGAGTCCTGTGGTGTGGTGTTAATGGTGACTCCTTTCGTTACAGTCATTACATGATTACACACGCACTAACGCAGCATCCTCCCCCGGTGTTCCCCGTCCACGAGACGGACCCCCGCGCCGGCTGTCGACCGGCCTTTGGTTTCATGGGAGCGCCCTGCTGCCGACAACGGTGACCCCCGAAGGTGAACTCAGTGAGCGACACGACCACCAGCCCGACAGGCACGAGCCCGGTGACCATCCCCGCCGACCTCCTCCCGCAGGACGGCCGGTTCGGCTGCGGGCCCAGCAAGGTGCGGCCCGAGCAGGTCGCCTATCTCGCGTCCCTCGGCACCACCGTGCTCGGCACCTCCCACCGGCAGGCCCCCGTGCGGCAGCTCGTCGGCGACGTCCGCGACGGCCTGAGCACCCTGTTCTCGCTGCCTGAGGGCTACGAGATCGTCCTGGGCAACGGTGGGTCGACGGCGTTCTGGGACATCGCGGCGTTCGGTCTCGTGCGCGAGCGGGCCCAGCACCTCAGCTTCGGTGAGTTCTCGGCCAAGTTCGGCTCGGTCACCCAGGGCGCCCCGTTCCTCGGCGACTCCACGGTCATCAAGGCCGAGGCGGGCCGGCTCGCGTCACCGACGGCCGAGGCCGGGGTCGACGTGTATGCGTGGCCGCACAACGAGACCTCGACCGGAGTCATGGCCCCCGTGCGCCGGGTCGACGGCGCCGACGACGGGGCCCTGGTCCTCGTCGACGCGACCTCCGGTGCGGGCGGCCTGCCGGTCGACGTCGCCGAGACCGACGTCTACTATTTCGGCCCGCAGAAGTGCTTCGCGGCCGACGGCGGCCTGTGGCTGGCCGCCTTCTCCCCCGCCGCCCTCGCCCGGGTCGACGAGATCGCGGCCAGCGGCCGGTGGGTGCCCGACTTCTTCAGCCTGCCGACCGCCGTCTCCAACAGCCGGCTGAACCAGACCTACAACACGCCCGCGGTCGGCACCCTCGCGCTGCTCGCCGACCAGGTGCGCTGGATCAACGACCAGGGCGGCCTCGACTGGGCGGTGAAGCGCACCACCGACAGCAGCAGCCGCCTGTACGCGTGGGCCGAGCGCACGGCATACACGACGCCCTTCGTCGCGGAGCCCAGCGCGCGCAGCCTCGTCGTCGGCACCATCGACTTCGACGACGCGGTCGACGCCGCCGCCGTCGCGAAGACGCTGCGGGCCAACGGGGTCGTCGACGTGGAGCCCTACCGCAAGCTCGGTCGCAACCAGCTGCGCGTAGGGATGTTCCCGGCCGTGGAGCCCGACGACGTCTCGGCCCTCACGGCCTGCATCGAGCACGTCGTCGACCGCCTGGGCTGAGCCCGAGGCGGGCGGGGCGCCCGAGGGCTCAGCGGTTCACCAGGGCCGCGACGACGGCGACGAGGACGAGCAGGGCCAGCGCGGCGAAGGTCACGCGCTGGCGGAACCGGACGTTCACCGGACGGCCTGCGGGGCCGGTGTGTTCGTGGCCTCCACCGGGTCGATGCGC
The DNA here is from genome assembly GCA_963752705.1 of uncultured Actinomycetota bacterium. Classification (GTDB taxonomy): domain Bacteria; phylum Actinomycetota; class Actinomycetes; order Actinomycetales; family Dermatophilaceae; genus Lapillicoccus. The sequence continues at coordinate 251,491 of CAVVZM010000003.1, read as the reverse complement.
ACGCGGAACCGAGGACGGCGGTGCGACGCGAAGCTCACCTGCACATTCTCGCGCCGGGCGAGCAGCACGGCGACCGCCACCACCGACAGGCCCACCGCGAGCGAGCCGAGGCCGATGGTCCACCGGGCCCCGAACGCCTCACCCACCCAGCCGATGATCGGCGCGCCGACGGGCGTCCCCCCCATGAAGACGGCCATGTAGAGCGCCATGACCCGGCCGCGCATCTGCGGGTCGACGGACGTCTGCACCATCGCGTTGGCGGTCGTCATCGCGGTGAGCGCGCAGAGCCCCATCGGCACCAGGGCGAGGGCGAAGAGCGCGTAGGTGGGCGCGAGCGCGCCGAGCGCGGTCGACACGGTGAACCCGCTGAGTGCGACGAGCATGACCCGCAGCCGCGGTGACCGGCGCCGGGCGGCGAGCAGGGCGCCACCGAGCGACCCGACGGCCATGATCGACCCGAGCAGTCCGTACTCCGAGGGCCCACGGTGGAACTCGGTCGTGGCCATGAGGGCGGTGGTGATCTGGAAGTTCATCCCGAACGTGCCCAGCACGAAGACCAGCCCCATCACCAGCATGATGTCGGGGCGACTGCGCACGTAGGCCAGGCCCTGGCGGATCTGCCCCTTCCCCCGCGCCCGGGGAGCCGGCGTCAGCTCCCCACCCCGCATCGTCAGCAGGGACGCGAGGACGAAGGCGAACGAGAGCCCGTTGACCGCGAGCGCCCAGCCGGTGCCGAAGGCGGCGATGACCAGGCCGGCGACCCCGGGGCCGACGAGGCGGCCGAGGTTGAAGGAGGCGCTGTTGAGGGCGACGGCGTTGGTCAGCGAGTCCTGGGGCACCATCTCGGAGACGAAGCTCTGTCGCGCCGGGTTGTCGAGCGCGGTCGCCACGCCCTGCAGGAACGCGATGACGTAGACCTGCCACAGCTGCACGTGTCCGCTCAGGGTCAGCGCGGCCAGGACCAGCGCCGACACCCCGAGGAACGACTGGGTGGCGAAGAGGATGCGCCGCTTGCTGAAGCGGTCGGCGACCATCCCGGCGAACGGTGCGAGCAGGAGGAACGGCAGGAACTGTAGCCCCGTGACGATGCCCAGCGCCCCGGCGGAGTGGTTGGTCAGCTGGGTGAGGACGAGCCAGTCCTGGCCGACCCGGCCCATCCAGGTGCCGACGTTGGAGACGAGGGAGCCGGTGGCGTAGATCCGGTAGTTGCGGACGCGCAGGGACGAGAAGGTGGGGCTCACTCGCCGGCCACCTTGGCGAGGATCGCCGTGGCCCGCACGAGGACGTCCTGTTCCTCCGCCGTCAGCCTCACCACCCGGCTGGCCATCCACGCGTCGCGCTTGCGCCGGATGGCCCGCACCGAACGGCGTCCCTCGTCGGTGATCGAGAGGATGACCTGGCGCCCGTCGGTGGGGTCGGGCTGGCGCAGCACGAGGCCGCGCTCGACGAGGGCACCGACCGTGCGGGTCATGCTCGGCTTGGCCACCCGCTCGATGTCGGCGAGCTCGCCGGGAGTGCGCGGCGTCTCCTCGAGGCGGCACAGCACCGAGAACTGGTGCGGGGCTACGTCGTGGCTGGACTCGAAGCGCACCCGGCGGCTGATGCGCATACAGGCGAGACGCAGGTCGGTCGCCATGTGGGTGAGCTGCTGGCTGGTGAGGGCGGTGCGGGTCTCCATCACTCGTTAGCCTAACTCATTACCTGTGCTAACGACTTTGGGGTCACCCAGTGAGACCCCGACCGCCGAGGTCAGGAGACGTGCAGCAGGCTCTTGAGCGGGTCGATCGCGAAGTAGACGATGAAGAGGGCTGCCACCAGCCACATGAGCGGGTGGATGACCCGCGTCTTCCCGCGCACCAGCTTGATGAACACGTAGGTGACGAACCCGGCGCCGATGCCGGCGGTGATCGAGTACGTGAAGGGCATGAGCACGATGGTGAGGAAGGCGGGGATGGCGATCTCGAGGTCGTCCCAGTCGATGCCCTTGACCTGCTGCATCATGAGGAACCCGACGACGACGAGGGCCGGGGTGGCCGCCTCGTAGGGCACGACCGCCACGAGCGGGGCCAGGAACGTCGCGAGCAGGAAGAGCACCCCCGTCGTCACCGCCGCCAGGCCGGTACGCGCGCCCTCCCCCACGCCGGAGGCGGACTCGATGTAGGCCGTGTTGCTGCTGACGCTGCCCACCCCGCCCGCGACGGCGGCCAAGGAGTCGACGACGAGGATGCGCTCGGCGTTGGGCGGGTTGCCGTTCTTGTCGAGCAGCCCGGCCTCGGCGCCGATGGCGACCATCGTGCCCATCGTGTCGAAGAAGTCGGCGAGCATCAGCGTGAAGACGAGCAGCACCGCCGCGACGACACCGATCTTGCTGAACGACCCGAGCAGGCTGAACTGCCCCAGCAGGCCGAAGTCGGGGATGTCGACGACCTTCGAAGGCAGCGCGGGCACGTTGAGGCCCCAGCCCGTGGGGTTGACGACCTTGCCGGTCGCGTCGCTCTGGCTGCCGATGTGGAAGACCAGCTCGAGCACGACGGCGAGCACGGTGGCGCCGACGATGCCGTAGAGGATCGCCCCCCGGATGCGGCGCAGCATCATGGCGATGATGGCCAGCAGGCCGACGACGAACACGACGGTCGGCCAGCCGTTGAGGAAGCCGCCGACGCCGAGCTCGACCGGGGTGGGTCCGGCCGGCTTGCGCACGAAGCCCGCGTCGACCAGGCCGATGAAGGTGATGAAGAGCCCGATGCCTACCGAGATCGCCGTCTTCAGCTGGGCCGGCACCGCCCGCAGGACCGCCGTCCGGAACCCCGTGAGGACGAGGACGGTGATGATGATGCCCTCCATGACGACGAGCCCCATCGCGTCGGCCCACGTCATCTGCGGCAGCTTGGCGATGCCGAACGCCACGAAGGCGTTGAGCCCGAGGCCGGTGGCCAGGGCGAGCGGGTAGTTCGCGACGAGGCCCATGAGGATGGTCATCACGCCCGCGACCAGGGCGGTGCCCGCCGCGACGAGGAGCTTCGCGCGGCCGATGTCACCGCCGCCGAGGAAGCCGCCGGTGCTGTCGGCCTGCGTTCCGATGATGAGCGGGTTGAGGACGACGATGTAGGCCATCGTGAAGAAGGTGACGAGGCCCCCGCGCAGCTCACGGCCCACGGTGGACCCGCGGGCGGTGATGGCGAAGAACCGGTCGACCGAGAAGGCCGGCTCCGGCTCGATCGGGCGGCGGGGTGCGGTGGTCGTCTTCGCCATGGCGCCGACGGTAGTGCCGGCTCGATCCGGCGTGACGTCGAACCGCCGCGGGGTGCCTAGGCTGGGACGGTGAGCGCGGAGCAGCCGGACGGCGCGGGTCGGGCCCCCCTGGAGCCGCTGCCCGTGCCGATGGCGCGGGTCATCGAGGTCGGGCTCGGCCTCTGGCTGGTGGCGCTGCTCGCCGTGGTCCTCGTGCCGGCGCTGCACGAGGGCGACCGCTCGTGGTGGCCGTGGTGCTGCGTCACCGGCTTCGCACTGGGCCTCGCCGGGTATGCGTACGTGCGCCGCGGCCGCGGCAACGCCGCCGAGGCCTGACCCGCCTCAACCGGACCGACCCTGGTGACCGCGCCTCAGACGAGGACGTCGACCGCCAGCTCGTCGACGATCGGCGCCCCGTGGCGGGCTGCGTCGTCGGGGCGCACGTCGGTCTCGCTGTGCGCGCCGCAGCCGTGGTCGAGGCTGACGACCGCGCCGTCGGACGGGGACCACGCGTTGGCGCAGACGCCGAACACGGCCCGGAGGGCGCCCGCCATCGGCACGAAGTAGCCGCAGGTCGTGCAGTGGTCCTGGGCCTGCTGCGCGACGTCGGCGGTGGGCCCGTGGGAGCCGTCGTACCAGCGCTGGGCGGCCTCCTCGCGGCCCTCGCGGGACAGCACGCGCGGCCGGCCGAGCCCGAGCTCGACGAAGCCGACCTGGTCGACGTCCTCGTCACCGGTCGCCTCGAAGCCCTGCTCGAGCAGCGGGTCGTCGGCCCGGAAGGGGAGCACGTCGCCGGCGCTGAGGTCGCCGGGAGCCAGGCGCTGCGCATACGGGAGCCACTCCGGCGACAGGACGGCACCCGCGCCGGGCACGAGCTCGGTCTCGCAGACCGTCGCCTCCTTCTGGCGCGGCGCCCGGGCGACGCTCACGGACCAGCGCCACCCGAGGTAGCCGGTGGCGAGGCAGGCGAAGTAGTGCGTCGCGACGCGCTCACCGTCCATGACCATCTCGAGGTGGTCGCCGACGGTGCCGCGCTCGGCGATCCCGTCGAGTGCGGCCCGGGCCTGTTCGACCGCGGCGCGGAGGGTGGAGTCGGTCTTGACGTCAGCCATGTCAGCCCTCGAGGTCCTCGGCGACCCGGCGCAGCACGCGGGCGATGTTGGTGGTCTGACCCTTGTCGGGGTAGTGACCGCGGCGCAGCGTGGCCGACACCCCGTCGAGCACCTTCATGAGGTCCTCGACGACGACGACCATCTCGTCGGCCGGCTTGCGGCTGGCCGCGCGCTTGGTGGCGACGATGGACGGCGCGGGGTCGAGGACGCGCACGGAGAGCGCCTGGGCGCCCCGGCGTCCCTCGACGATGCCGAACTCGACCCGGGTGCCGCCCTTGAGCGTCGTGATGCCCTCGGGCAGCGCGTTGGCGTGCAGGAACACGTCGCCGCCGTCGTCGTCGGAGAGGAAGCCGAAGCCCTTCTCCGTGTCGTACCACTTGACCTTGCCGGTGGGCACGGGGCCTCCCCTGTCCTGTTGCGTTCGTCGATTGCCGCTGCGCGACGTCCCGCACGGCAACGCCCCAGCCTACCGGCGTGCGGCAACCGCTTTCTCCCCGAGCGGATGCGCGGGACGGCCGGGGATGCAGTGGATCAGGCGGGACGGATCCCCCACGACCCGGTGTGCGACTGCTCCGGCCGGAGCACGACGAGGTCGGTGCCCGAGCTGAACGCGTCCGGAGGGCAGGTCATGGGCTCGACGGCGATGCCCGTGGAGCCCTCGGTGTGCGGGTGGGCGCGGCCGGTGAACACCTGCGTCCACGCGTACGCCTCGTCGCCCCACAGGCATACCGCTCCGGTCTCGAGGCCGCTCAGGGTCACGGCCCACCGGCCGTCGCCGTCGCGGGTCAGGCCGGTGAAGGCGGTGTCGAGGGCGAGGTCGCCGATGGGTCGCGGCTCGCGGAAGTCGTAGGCCGTGCCGTCGACCGGGTGGGTGGCCACCGGGAGGAGCCGGTCGGGGTCGACCTCCAGGTAGTCGGAGGCGGGCACCTGCAGTGTGACGTCGGCGACCGCGGTGCCCTCGATGGACAGGTAGGGATGGGCGCCGTAGCCGTAGGGGGCGTCGGTGTCGCCGACGTTGTGGGCCGTCGTCGTCACGGTGAGGCCGTCGTCGCCCAGCGCGTACAGGGTGGTGAGGTCGAGCACCCAGGCCCACCCGGGCTGGGGGTGCAGCCGGTAGCCGACCGTGACGGACGACGAGGTCTGGTCGAGCAGGTCCCAGGCGGCCCACCGCACCAGCCCGTGGGAGGCGTTGTGCTTGGCCGGCTCGGTGAGGGCCAGCTGCCGCTCGGTGCCGTCGAACGAGAAGCGGCCGTCGCGCAGCCGGTTGGGCCACGGGATGAGCTGCTGCCCGCGCCCGGCCACCGACATCTCGTCGGTGCGGTAGCCCGCCACGACGTCGACCCCGCCCCGGGAGTAGCTGCGGATGCCGCCGCCCACCTCGACGACGACGAGCTCGTCACCGCCGCGGCGCACCGTCCACTGGGCGCCCGTCGGCCGCGAGCGCTCGCTCACCTCGGTCGTCACGGGGCCCAACCTATGACGGGATCGCCGTTCGGGAGCCGGGAGGGCGCAGATCCGCCCGGAGCACTCCCCACCCGTGGCGTCTACCGTGGCGGCATGACCACCGCTCCCGCGACCGCCCTCGGGGCGAGGAGCCTGGCCGACGACATCCGGGGCCGCAGCGACGCGCAGCTGACCGCGCTCGTCCTCGCCCGCCCCGACCTCGCCCGCCCCGCACCGTCCGATCTCACCTCGCTCGCGGCCCGGGCGGCCACCCGCGCGAGCGTGCAGCGGTGCATCGAGGCCCTGGACCTCGGCCACCTCCAGGTGCTCGAGGCGGTCGTCGTCGCCGGAGATGCGGCCCGACCCGAGGCGGTCGACGCGCTGATGGGCGGGGTGGACGTCTCGGAGTACGTCGAACGGCTCTGGGCCCGCGCGCTCGTGTGGCGCGCGGCCGACGGCGTGTATGCGGTGCGCACCGTGCCCGAGATCCTCGGCGCCGCCCCGGCGGGGCTGGGTCCGTCGTTCGTGGAGATCGGGGTGCCGCCGGTGTCCGCGGAGCGGGTGGCGGCGCTGCTCGACGAGGCGCCGGCCGCGGCCCGGGCCGTGCTGGACCGCCTGACCTGGGGCCCGCCGATCGGGGTGGTCAACCGCGACGCCCCGGGGTCCGACGGCGTGCGCTGGCTGCTCGAGCACCGGCTGCTCCACGCGCTGACGCCCGGCATCGAGCGGCATCGTGGTGAGGGCGAGTCCCGGGTCGTGCTGTCGCGCGAGGTCGCGCTACGGCTCCGCGAAGGCCGGCTCCACGAGACCCGGGCCCTGACCCCTCCCGCGCCGGTCGGCGCCGAGATCGGGGTGGGCCTGGTCGACGACGCTGCGGGCGGAGCGGTCAGCGACCTGCTCGACCTCGTCGAGGAGGTCGTCCAGCGCTGGGGTCCCGCGCCGCCGCGCGTCCTGCGCGCCGGGGGGCTGGCCGTCCGCGACCTGCGTCGCCTCAGCCAGGGCCTCGACATCGACCCCGCCCGCGCGGCCTGGCTGCTCGAGCTCATGCATACCGGCGGGCTCGTCGCGGACGACGGCGAGCTGGTGCCCGTCTGGGCCCCCACCCCGCTCGCCGACGAGTGGCTCGGCGACCCCTCGGGCGCCCGGTGGGCCCGCCTGGCGTCGCGCTGGCTGACCTCGACCCGTGCCGCCCAGCTCGTCGGCCAGCGCACGGCGGGCGCCGCCGCCAACGCCCTCGGTCCGGACGTGCACTGGCCGCCCATCCGCTCGATCCGGGCCGACGTGCTGGCCGAGCTGGCCGCCCTGCCGCCCGGGCAGGCGACGACGGAGGCGGGGGTCATCGAGCGGCTCCGCTGGCGTCGCCCGCTGCGCAACCCCGCCCGGCTCGCCGACGCGGTCGCCGCCGTCCTGCGCGAGGCCGAGTGGCTCGGCGTCACCGGACGCGGCGCCCTCTCGAGTGCCGGACGGGTGCTGGCCGAGGAGGGCAGTGACGAGGAGCTCGCCACCCAGATGGCCGCGCAGCTCCCCGACCCGGTCGACCACATCCTCGTGCAGGCCGACCTCACGGCCATCGCCCCCGGGCCGCTCCACGGCGAGCTCGCGCAGCTGATGCGGCTGGTCGCCGACGTGGAGTCGCGGGGCGGGGCCACCGTGCACCGGTTCACCCCGGCCTCCGTGCGCCGGGCGCTCGACTCGGGATGGACGGCCGACGAGGTGCTCGAGGCGCTGCGTTCGGCGAGCCGCACCGGTATGCCGCAGCCGCTGGAGTACCTCGTGCGCGACGTCGCTCGCCGTCACGGCCAGACCAAGGTCGGCCGGGCGGGCTCCTACGTGCGCAGCGACGACGAGTCGGTGCTCGAGTCGCTGCTGGCCGAGCGGTCGCTGGCCTCGCTGCTGCTGCGCCGCATCGCGCCCACCGTGCTCGTGTCGGGGGCCGACCCCGAGGGCCTGCTCGAGGCGATGCGTGACGCCGGCTACTCACCCGTGCAGGAACGGGCCGACGGGTCGGTCGTCGTGTCGGTGGCCACCCGCCGCCGGGCCGCACTGCGCCGCGGCGCCTCGCCGCCGCGGACCAGCGTCGTCGACCCCACCTTCGCCGCCAGCCTCGTGCGCGGCCTGCGAGCCGCCGAGCAGACCGCGCGGTCGGCCTCGGGTGAGGACGTGCGCCCGACCGTCGTCGCCACCGACCCCACCGTCACCCTGGCCGCGCTGCGCGACGCCGCGGCCGAGCGCTACGGCGTCTGGATCGGGTATGCCGACATGACGGGCCGCACGGAGCGGCACCTCTTCTACCCCACCCGGGTCGAGGCCGGCCGGGCCTGGGGGCGGGTGGCCGAGTCGGGCAGCGAGCGCGGTTTTTCCGTGCACCGGATCACCGGGGTGGCCGGCGCGGGCGACACTCCGGCGGAGCCGCCCGCTCAGGGCGTGGCGAGCGCCGACACGACGCGCGAGGGCGACGGCCGCCCCAGCTGAGCGGCCATCCACACGCTGGTCGCGACGAGCGCCTCGAGGTCGACGCCGGTCTCGACGCCGGCGCCCCGTAGGGCCCACACGAGGTCCTCGGTGGCGAGGTTGCCGGTGGCGCTCTTGGCATACGGGCAGCCGCCAAGACCGCCGGCCGAGGCGTCCACCGTGGTCACCCCGTCGGCGATTGCGGCGAGGCTGTTGGCCAGGGCCTGGCCGTAGGTGTCGTGGAAGTGCACCGCTAGCCGGTCGACGCCGATCCCTTTGTCTCCCAACGCTTCCAGCAGCCGGTGGACGTGACCGGGGGTGCCCGTGCCGATCGTGTCGGCGAGGCAGAGCTGGTCGAGCCCGAGGTCCATGAGCCGCCCAGCCACATCGACGACCTGCGCGACGGGCACCTCGCCCTCCCAGGGGTCGCCGAAGCACATCGAGACGTAGCCGCGCACCCACAGCCCTGCCTCGCGGGCCCGGGCGACCACGGGACCGAACATCTCGAGCGAGGCGTCGACGCTGCGCCCGAGGTTGCGCTGCGCGAACGTCTCCGTCGCGCTCCCGAACACCGCGACCGCCTGTACGCCCGCGGCGAGCGCCCGGTCGAGGCCCCGCTCGTTGGGCACGAGCACCGGACGGCCGGGGCCGCGGCCGTCCTCGCCCAGCAGGGCGAGCAGCTCCTCGGCGTCGCCCAGCTGCGGGATCCAGGCCGCCGGCACGAACGAGGTGGTCTCCACCGTGGACAGGCCGGCGGTGAGGAGGCGGCGGACGAACTCGGCCTTGACGGCCGTGGGGACGTGCGCCTTCTCGTTCTGCAGGCCGTCGCGCGGGCCGACCTCGTAGATCGTCACCCGTGGGGGGAGCCCGGCCTGGGCCTCCACCTGCGGTGTCCTCATCGCCCTGCCTCCTTCGGTGAGCCACGTCATTCTCGCAGGGCCGCGACGGCGGGCTCCGCGGCGGCCGGGACGGTACCGTGACCCGGTGAGCGACTCCGGCCAGCACCCCGCCGAGGGCGCCTTCGGCGCGCCCCCCGGAGCGGGCCAGTGGCCGCCGGGACCCCAGGCGCAGCCGCAGCCCCAGACCCAGCCGCTGGCTTCGCCGCAGCCACAGGCCCCGCCGATGGCCTACCCCCCGCCGACCGGCCAGCCCTACGGGGTCGCCCAGCCCCCGCCCGCCTACCCGGCGTACCAACAGGCGCCGCCACCGGCGTACCAGCAGGCCCCACCCCCCGCGTACCAGCAGACCTACCAGCCCGCCTACCAGCCGGGCGCTCCGGGCCAGGGGTATGCCGGGTACGCGCCCACGGCGACGGCGCGCTTCCCGGTGTCCACCGTCGTGCTGCTCGTCGTCAGTGCCATCTCGCTCATCGCCACCGGCATCATCGGCATCCCGAGCGCCATCGTGGCCGCGGTCGCCTGGCGCCGCCACGCCGGCGACCCGGCTGCGGGCCGGAAGCTGACCATGACCGGCTGGATCGTCTACGCCGTCAACTTCGCCGTGGGCGTCCCCCTGCTCATCTGGTTCTACGTGTGGGCGCTCGGCAACCAGTGAGGTCCGGAACAACCCCCCGCCGCAGGCCGTTGGACCACAGACCATGACCGACGGCCCCCTCATCGTCCAGAGCGACAAGACCCTCCTCCTCGAGGTCGACCACCCGGGAGCCGAGGAGGCGCGGCGCGCCATCGCCCCCTTCGCCGAGCTCGAGCGCGCCCCCGAGCACGTGCACACCTACCGGGTGACGCCGCTCGGCCTCTGGAACGCCCGGGCCGCCGGCCACGACGCCGAGTCGGTGGTCAACGCGCTGCTCACGCACAGCCGCTACGCCGTGCCGCAGGCCCTGCTCATCGACGTCGCCGACACCATGGCGCGCTACGGGCGGCTGACGCTGGAGAAGGACCCGACCCACGGTCTGACCCTGCGCACCAACGACCGGCCGGTGCTGGAGGAGATCTTGCGGCACCGCAAGATCCAGCCGCTGCTGGGCGCTCGCCTCGACGACCTCACCGTGGCCGTGCACCCCTCGGAGCGCGGGCACCTCAAGCAGGAGCTGCTCAAGGTCGGCTGGCCCGCCGAGGACCTCGCGGGCTACGTCGACGGCGAGGCGCACCCGATCGCGCTCGACACGAGCACCTGGTCGCTGCGGCCCTACCAGCAACAGGCGGTCGACGGCTTCTGGGACGGCGGGTCGGGCGTCGTCGTCCTCCCCTGTGGTGCAGGCAAGACGCTGGTCGGTGCGGGGGCCATGGCCGCGGCGAGCGCCACCACGCTGATCCTCGTCACCAACACGGTCAGCGCCCGGCAGTGGAAGGACGAGCTGCTGCGGCGCACGACGCTCACCGAGGACGAGATCGGCGAGTACTCGGGCGCCCGCAAGGAGATCCGCCCGGTCACCATCGCGACCTACCAGGTGCTGACGACTCGCCGGAAGGGCGTCTACACGCACCTCGACCTGCTCGACGCCCGCGACTGGGGTCTCATCCTCTACGACGAGGTGCACCTGCTGCCGGCCCCGATCTTCCGGATGACGGCCGACCTCCAGGCCCGGCGCCGGCTCGGCCTCACCGCGACGCTGGTGCGCGAGGACGGCCGCGAGGGCGACGTCTTCTCCCTCATCGGGCCGAAGCGCTACGACGCGCCGTGGAAGGACATCGAGGCGCAGGGCTACATCGCGCCGGCCGACTGCGTCGAGGTGCGGGTCTCGCTCCCCGACGGCCAGCGGATGGCGTACGCCATGTCCGAGCCCGACGAGCGCTACCGGCTCGCGTCGTGCAGCGACGCCAAGGACCCCGTCGTGCAGCAGCTCGTCGAGCGGCACCGCGGCGAGCCGACGCTCGTCATCGGCCAGTACCTCGACCAGCTCGACGCCCTGGCCGAGCGGCTGGGCGCCCCCATCATCACCGGCGAGACGTCGGTGGCCGAGCGGCAGAAGCTCTACCAGCAGTTCCGGGTCGGCGAGGTGCAGCTGCTCGTCGTCAGCAAGGTGGCCAACTTCTCCATCGACCTGCCCGAGGCGTCGGTCGCGATCCAGGTGTCGGGCACGTTCGGCTCGCGCCAGGAGGAGGCCCAGCGCCTCGGCCGGGTGCTGCGCCCCAAGGGCGACGGCCGCACCGCGCACTTCTACACGGTGGTCGCCCGCGACACCGTCGACGCCGAGTTCGCCGCCCACCGCCAGCGCTTCCTCGCCGAGCAGGGGTACGCCTACCGGATCGTCGACGCCGACGACCTCACCGTCTGACCCAGCTTTATCGGGTCACCCGATAAAGGGGCGCTTCGCTGGAGAAATGTTCCCCAGCGAAGCGAGGGTTTATCGGGTGACCCGATAAAGCTGTGACCACCCAACCCGGGCGTACGCTTACAGCGCACTCACAGCGAACGTCCAGGAACGGGGCTGAGACTCCTCATCGTGACCGCACTTACCGAACCCGCCGTGGCCGAGGCCTCCCTGCTCGTCGTCGAGGACGAGCCCAACATCCGTGAGCTGCTGGCCACCTCGCTGAGGTTCGCCGGGTTCGACGTCTCCGTCGCCAGCGACGGCCGGTCGGCCATCACGAGCGCGTCCGACAAGAGCCCCGACCTGGTCGTGCTCGACGTCATGCTCCCCGACATGGACGGCTTCGAGGTGACCCGTCGGCTGCGCGAGTCGGGGCGGCAGCTGCCCATCGTCTTCGTCACCGCGCGCGACTCGGTCGACGACAAGATCAAGGGCCTGACCGTCGGCGGCGACGACTACGTCACCAAGCCGTTCAGCCTCGAGGAGGTCATCGCCCGCATCCGCGCCGTCCTGCGCCGCACCCGCGGCGACGAGTCCAGCGCCGCGACGCTCACCTTCCACGACCTTGAGCTTGACGACGACTCCCACGAGGTGCGTCGCGCCGGCCGGGTCATCGAGGTCTCGCCCACCGAGTTCAAGCTGCTGCGCTACCTCATGCTCAACCCCAACCGGGTGCTGTCCAAGGCGCAGATCCTCGACCACGTCTGGGACTACGACTTCCGGGGCGAGTCCGGCATCGTCGAGTCCTATATCTCCTACCTGCGCCGCAAGGTCGACACCGAGGAGCCGTCGCTGATCCACACCAAGCGCGGCGTCGGCTACGTGCTCCGGCTCCCCCCGGGTACGCCGGTCGCGTGAGCGAACGGGCGGTCCGGCTGCTGCGATCGGTGCGCAGCAGCATCACCGGTATGCCGTTGCGGGTGCGCCTGCTCACGGTCGTCGCCGTCCTGCTCGCCCTGGCGCTCGCGGCGTCGAGCCTCATCGTCACCGTGCTCATGCGCTCCTACCTGCTCGACCGCACCGACGAGGAGCTGCGCACCTACGGCGAGATCGCCGCGGCGGTCGCCTACGACAGCGGCGGCGCCCAGACCATCCAGCCGAACTTCACGGTGCGGTTCTCCCGCCCGGACGGCAGCGGGGCGATCCAGGTCGCGGAGGCGGCGACCGAACCCGACGCCGCCCCGCGCATCCCCCCGCTGACCAGCCGCGACCCCATCGTCACCGCCGGCCGGCCCTTCACCGTCAACTCCCAGGACGCCGACGACGCCGAGCTGAAGTGGCGGGCCATCGCCGGGCTCAACCAGCGCGGCGACGCCATCTACGTCGTGGCCGTGCCCCTGCGGCAGATGGAGGAGACGCTCAGCAGCGTCCTCGCGTACGCCGCGCTTATCGGCCTGCTCGTGCTGGCCGCGGCGATGGCCCTGGGCTGGTATGCCGTCCGGCGCGCCTTCGGCCCGCTGACGCGGATCGAGGACACGGCGGCGGCCATCGCAGCCGGCGACCTGTCCCAGCGCGTCCCGGAGCCCGACACCCGCGACGAGGTCGCGTCGCTGTCCCGGTCGCTCAACGCGATGCTGGCCCAGATCGAGCAGTCGTTCGCCGTCCGCGAGGCGAGCGAGCAACGGATGCGACAGTTCGTTGCCGACGCCTCCCACGAGCTCCGCACCCCGCTGGCCACGGTGCGGGGCTACGCCGAGCTCTACCGGCAGGGCGCCGTCAGCCGGCCCGAGGACGTCACCGGTGCCTTCGGCCGGATCGAGAGCGAGGCGTCCCGCATGTCGGGGCTCGTCGAGGACCTCCTCGTCCTGGCCCGTCTCGAGGGCGAGCGACCCCTCGTCATCGACGACGTCGACCTCGCGGTGCTCGGCGGCGACGCGGTGCAGGACGCCCGGGTGCTGCAGCCCGACCGGCACATCCGGCTCGTCGGGCTCAACGGGCCGCTCGGTCCGGTGCACGCGTCCGGCGACGAGCAGCGGCTGCGCCAGGTGGTCACCAACCTGCTCTCCAACGCCCTGCACCACACCCCGGCCGGCAGCCCGGTCGAGATCGCGGTGGGCCGGCTCCCCGATGGCACGGCCGCCCTCGAGGTGCGCGACCACGGCGAGGGCATCGACCCGGCCAAGGCCCGCCGGGTCTTCGAGCGGTTCTACCGGGAGGACCCGTCGCGCAGCCGGCGCGGGTCCGGCGGCACCGGTGGCACCGGTCTGGGACTGGCCATCGTGGCCGCCATCGTCACCGCCCACCAGGGCAAGGTCGGGGTCGCTCAGACCCCCGGAGGCGGGGCGACGTTCGTGCTCCAACTCCCACAGCGCGCGCACAGTTCGACCTCAGCCCGCGTTGACGAGGCGCCGGTGTAGTGGTGGACAACGCAACCAGCGCAGGGGAAGAGGAAGACAGCATGACGCAGCAGGAGACCCACCCGGAGCTCACCCGGAACCCGCCGACCACGCCCGTACCCCAGTGGTACGGCGAGTCGGAGCAGCGGGGCCAGACCACGACGGCCCCCGACTCCGGCTACTCGCGCGGCGGCTACGGTTTCGGCACCCCCGACCAGCCGGCGACCGGCGCCCCCACGACGTCCTGGTACGGCACCCCCGGCGCACCCGGTGCGGGCCAGGGCGGTGGCGGGCACGACGCGTACCCGCCCGTCACCCCGGCTCCCGCCCCGAAGGCCAAGCCGAACCGCGGGATCGGTCAGCTGACCGCCGTCGCCATCCTCGCCGCGGCCCTCGCCAGCGGTGGCACGTATGCCGCGACGCGAGCCACGAGCCCGGCCTCCCCGGCCGCCGCCACCACCTCGTCCACCACGCAGGGCTCCGGCTCCACGGCCCCGCAGGTGGTGCAGGGCAGCGCCACCGCGCCGGACTGGACCGCCACGGCCAAGGCGGTCGCCCCGAGCGTCGTCTCCATCACCGTCACCGGCCGCACGGGCGAGGGTCAGGGCTCGGGCGTCGTCATCGACGCCAAGGGGCACATCCTCACCAACAACCACGTCGCCACCGGCGCCGGCACGGGGGCCACCATCAGCGTGTCCCTCAACGACGGCCGCACCTACGACGCCACGATCGTCGGCACCGACCCGTCCACCGACCTCGCCGTCCTCCAGCTGAGCAACCCGCCCTCGGACCTCACACCGATCGGCATCGGTGACTCGTCGGCGCTCACGGTGGGCCAGCCGGTCATGGCCGTCGGCAACCCGCTGGGTCTCTCCGGCACCGTCACCACGGGCATCGTCAGCGCCCTCAACCGGCCGGTAACGACGTCGGCGGCCGAGAGCCAGCAGGGCCAGAACACCCAGACCGCGGCCGACGCCGTCGTCACCAACGCCATCCAGACGTCCGCCGCGATCAACCCCGGCAACTCCGGTGGCGCCCTCGTCACGGCCGACGGCAAGCTGATCGGCATCAACAGCTCGATCGCCTCGCTCGGCTCGTCGTCGGGCGGCCAGAGCGGCAGCATCGGCATCGGCTTCGCGATCCCGGTCAACGAGGCCAAGTCCATCGCCGACCAGCTCATCGCCAGCGGCACCGCGCAGCACGCCTACATCGGGGTCAGCGCCGCCGACACCACGGTGACCGATGGCAGCTCGAAGCGGCAGGCCGCGCTGGTCAAGGCGGTCTCGGCGGGGACGCCGGCGGCCACGGCCGGGCTCCAGGCCAACGACGCGGTCATCGCCATCGACGGCCAGCCGATCGACTCCTCGGAGGCGCTCGTCGCGACGATCCACGAGCACAAGGTCGGCGACACGGTCACCCTCTCGGTGATCCGCGGCTCGCAGAAGCAGGACATCAAGATCACCCTGGCCGCCCGTCCCGGCTAGGGGTGAGGTAGCCGGCGCGCCTTCCTGGTTGGCGCGCACCGGTTACCCACGAAGGGCCTTCCACAGGTACATTGGCGCGCTTCCCCTGAGCAGCGCCACCCTGTGGAAGGCCCTTCTTCATGCCCGAGCACCCTCAGGGCGAGCTGTCGCGCGAGCAGGCCTACCTGGCCGCCGCCCGGCACGAGCTCGCCCGGATGCGCGAGCACACCCTGGGGATCCAGGCGGCCGGCGGCGACCGGGTCTCGTCGGAGTTCCTCGCCCACTCCCTGCACCGCCGGGCCGAGCAGCTCGTCGACGACCCAACGACCGCCCTCTTCTTCGGGCGGCTCGACCTCGAGCACCCCGAGCACGGGCAGGAGCGGTGGTATATCGGGCGGCGCCACGTCAACGACGAGCGCGGCGACCCCGTCGTCATCGACTGGCGCGCCGACCTGTCCGGGGCGTTCTACCGGGCCTCGCCCGCACGGCCCATGGGGGTCCGCCGCCGCCGGCGGTTCGGGGTCGACCACGGCCGGCTCACCGCCTACGAGGACGAGCACCTGCTGGCTCCCGAGCCCGGCGACCACCGGGACGGCGGCCGCAGCCGGATCCTGGCCGACGAGATCGAACGGCCGCGCGTAGGGCCGATGCGCGACATCGTGGCCACCATCCAGCCGGAGCAGGACGAGATCGTGCGGGCCGACGCCGCGACGACGGTATGCGTGCAGGGCGCGCCCGGCACCGGCAAGACCGCGGTGGGCCTGCACCGGGCGGCCTGGCTGCTGTACGCGTTCCGCGACCGCCTGGCCCGCTCCGGCGTGCTCGTCGTCGGCCCCAACCGGGCGTTCCTCGACCACATCGGCGCGGTGCTGCCCGCGCTCGGGGAGGTGGAGGTACGGCATACGACCGCCGAGGACCTCGTCGCCTCCGGTGTCGTCGTGCGCGGGACCGACCCCACCGCGGTCGCCGTCCTCAAGGGCGACGCCCGGCTGGCCGAGGTGCTGCGCCGGGCGGTGTGGTCGCGCGTGGGCCGGGCCACCGAGGCGCTCGTGGTGCCGCGTGGCGCGTACAAGTGGCGCGTCCCGGCCACCGACGTCGTCGAGGTGCTCGACGAGCTGCGGGCGCGGTCGATCCGCTACGAGGCGGCCCGGCAGGTGCTGCCGCAGCGGCTCGCGCACCACGTCCTCCTGGCCATGGAGCGCAGCGGCGACTCGCCCGACGACCGGGTACAGGACGCCGTCGCCCGGTCGGCCCCGGTGCGCGCCTACGTCGCGACCCTGTGGCCGAGGCTCGACCCCCGGCAGGTGGTGTTCGACCTGCTGTCCTCCCCCGAGGCCCTGGCGGCGAGCGCCGACGGCGTGCTGACCGCCGACGAGCAGCAGACCCTGCTGTGGGAGAAGCCGCCGCGGAGCAAGGGCTCGGCGCGCTGGTCGGCAGCCGACGCCGTCCTCGTCGACGAGGTCGCCGACCTGCTCGACCGCGAGCCGAGCCTCGGCCATGTCGTGCTCGACGAGGCCCAGGACCTCTCGCCGATGCAGCTGCGCGCGGTCGGGCGGCGATGCTCCACGGGGTCGGCGACCGTGCTCGGCGACATCGCGCAGGGCACCACTCCCTGGGCGACCGACTCGTGGGCGACCTCGCTGACGCACCTCGGCAAGCCGGACGGCCACCTCGAGGTGCTCGACCGGGGGTTCCGGGTGCCGGCCCTCGTCATCGACTTCGCCGCGCGGCTCCTGCCGTCGATGGCTCCGGGGCTCGGCGTGCCGGTCTCGGTGCGCGACAACCCGGGGCGGCTCGACCTCGACCGGGTCGCGGCGGCGGACCTCACGGCCCACGTGGCGGCCGTCGTCGCGCGGATGGCAGAGGAGCCCGGCTCGGTGGGCGTCATCGCCCCCGCGGCCTCGGTGGACGCGGTCTCGGCGGCCCTCACGCTGGCCGGGATCGAGCACGGCGTGCTCGGCAGCGACCACGGCGACGTCGAGCACCAGGTCGACGTCGTCCCGGCGAAGGTGGCCAAGGGCCTCGAGTTCGACCGGGTCGTCGTCGTCGAGCCGGCGGCGATCGCCGCCGACGAGCCCGACGTGCGCACGGGGCTGCGCCGCCTCTACGTCGTCCTCACCCGGGCGGTCTCCGCCCTCACCGTCGTCCACGCCCAGGACCTCCCCGCCGAGCTCGCCTGACGCTCGCGGCATACCCCTGGTCAGCGGGCCCGGTCGACTGGCGCGAGCAGGGATATTTCGGTCACGAAGGCCGTTTCGGCGGTTCGAGCCAGCCGAGTGGTCCGGCCCGTCCTCTTCTTCGAGCGGCGCCGGTGCTGCCGGCGCCGGGGCAGCGACCTTCGCGTCCGCCACCGCCTTCGCATCCGCGGCGCTTTGGCGTCCTGGGCGGCCTTGGCCTCTGCCGCGGCCTTCGCGTCCCCTGCCGCCTTGACGTCCGCTGGCGCTCTCGAAGCGTCCGTCGCAGTGGTCGACGACACTGGTGCCGCTGACACCACGGGAGCTACCGACGCTCGCTGAGCCCCGCTGGCACCGGCGGTCGCCCCGATGGCGACGAGTACGCCGACCAGGCCCAGCGCCGTGCTGGGGAGATGAAGCGCTTCTTCTCGTAGAACCGCCGCGCGCCGCTTTCGGTAAAGCCATATCTGCCAGCGAATGACCTCGACCGGGAGCAGCAGAGGTGAGGCACACTGCCGCTGTGCCGGCTCTCATCGCGTGGTGGACCCGTGACCTCGCCGTGCTGGCCCCCGACGCCGACCCCGAGGCCGTGGCGACCGTGGGCGCCGACCTGCTGCGTCGGTGGACCGAGCCGCACCGGCGCTACCACGGCACCCAGCACCTCGTGGAGGTGTTCTGGGCGCTGGAGGACCTCACCGACGCCGGCGAGGTGAGCGAGCCCGACGCGGTGCTCGCCCGCGTCGCCGGGTGGCTGCACGACGCGGTCTACGACCCGGCCGCGCCGCCGGGAGCGAACGAGGCGGCCGCGCCGCCGGGAGCGAACGAGGCGGCCAGCGCCGAGCTGGCGCGCGACCGGCTCACCGAGCTCGGCCTCGACCCCGCTGACGTGCGCACCGTCGACGACCTCGTCCGGATGACCGCCGACCACGGGGCCGCGGACGGCGACGCCGTGCAGCGGGCGTTCCACGACGCCGACCTGTGGATCCTCGCCGCCGACGAGGCGCGGTTCGACGAGTACTGCGCCCAGGTACGCGACGAGTATGCGTCGGTGCCGGACGCCGTCTTCCGCCCGGCCCGCTTCGCGATCCTCACCGGCCTCGTGGGCGGGGACGGTCTCTACCTCACGCCGTTCGCGCGGAGGGAGTGGGAGGGTCCGGCCCGGGCCAACCTCGCGCGCGAGCTGGCCCGGCTGGGCTGACGTCAGCGCGCCGCGAGCGCCACCACGTCGTCGACGAGGCGCCGGGCGACCTCGAGATCGGGCGTCGGGAAGAGGGCCAGCGACGTGGCGCCCGCCGCCTCCATCAGCGCCAGGTGCTCGGCGGCGTCGTCGCGGGTACCGATGGGACCGAGGCGCACCCACCACTCACGGGGCATCCCGGCCACCGCGTCGACCCCTCCCCGGCGGGCCAGCTCGGCGAGCTCGTCGTGGAACGGCAGGTGCCGCATACCGGTGCCCTCGGCGGTCCGGAGGGCGTCGAGGACCTGCGGCGCCATGGCCGTGTAGGCCGTGCGCGCGTCGGGCGCGATCGCGGCGGAGGCGAAGCAGGCGACCTGGAAGTCGGGTCCGGCCGCCGCCGTCTCCCGCGCCCAGGCGGCGTACTCCGGAGTGCAGAACCCGGCCAGCACGACGCCGTCGGCGACCCGTCCGGCCAGCGCGACGGACTTCGGTCCCCTGACGCCGGCCAGCACGGGCGGCACCGGGTCGGGCACGTGCTCGAGACGCACGTGGTCGAGGTGGACCGTGCGCCCGTCCACGGTCACCTCCTCGCCGCGCAGCAGCCGGCGGACGGCATCCATCACCTCGCCGAGCGTCGTCAGCGGCGACGCGGGGCGCACGCCCATCTGCTCCATCCACGACTGGATGCCGTGGCCGATGCCGCCGACGACCCGGCCGGGGGCGATGCTCGCGAGCGTCGCGATCTCCATGGCCGTGACCGCAGCCGTGCGCGCGACGGCCGGCAGGATGCCCAGCCCCACGGTGAGCCGGTCGGTCACCGCGAGGGCGGCAGCGGCCAGCGGCGGAGCGGTCGTGAAGAAGCAGTCCTCGATGAGCCACAGCTCGTCGGCGCCACCGTCGTCCAGCCGCCGCGCGAGCTCGGTCACCGCCGACCCGGGGAAGGTCCGGTCGAAGCACATCCCGATCGCCGCGCGCTGCACCATGGCCGAACGCTACGACACGGGTCCGACGCGCGGCCCGAACAGGCTCGGCACGAGCGGCCACCAGAACTCGCCGCCGCACAGCGCCTCGAAGGCGTCCGGGTCGACCCACCGCCAGCCGTCCACGTCGTCGACGTCATCGGTGCCAAGCCTCATCGCCGGACCGGCCGTGGCGAGCCGGGTCCGGTACACCTGCAGGTAGCCGCGACCCGTGGGCCAGCGGCCGCGCACCTCACCGTCGACCTCGAACCGCTCGTACGCGCATACCTCGAGGTCGTCGGGCGGCAGGACCAGTCCCGTCTCCTCCTGCACCTCCCGCACGGCCGCCTCGAGCGCCGACTCCCCCGGTTCGAGCCACCCGCCCGGCGACCCCCAGGCGTCGCGGCGGGGCGAGTGCACCACGGCGAAGCGGTCGTCGGCGTCCTGAACGAACACCATCGCCGCGAAGACCCCCGGCGTGGTGATGGGCCGGTCGGACAGCAGCAGGTCGACCGCGGCCCGGGTGCCGTCGGGGAAGGTCAGCGCCGGTATGCGCGTCACCGGCCGGTCGCCCTGGCGCTTGCGCAGCCGCAGCCCGCTGGCCAGGAGCCGGCGCACGACGTCGGCGCCGGAGGTCTCGGTCGCGCCGGCCGCGACGGCCTGGGCGTAGCGCTCCTGCGGCACGTCGTAGTGGTCGCCGTGGTGGGAGCGCGGGTGCAGACCAGCCCGCGAGGCGAAGGCGTGGAGCTCGTCGTAGGAGGCGTCGCTGACGAGGTGCGCGAAGACGGTGCCGTGGCGGGGCCAGATCGGCTGGTCGATCCAGATGGTCATCGCCGCTCACGCTAGCGGGCCTGTGGACAACGGCGGGGGGCGGTCGGCGCGAGTGCCTAGCGTCGTGGCATCACCTCATCGAAAGGACCGCCATGTTCACCGTCGACACCGAGCGCATCCAGGCCGCCGCCTCCGACATGTCCGCCATCGCCGCGGAGATCGAGGGGTCGGTGAGCGCCATGCACGCCCGGCTGACCTCCCTCGAAGGGTCGTGGACCGGCACGGCGGCCGCCCAGTTCCAGGGGCTCGTCGGCGAGTGGGCAGCGCTCCAGGACCGGGTGCGCGCCGACCTCGCCCAGATCGCGAGCCTCACCTCGCGGGCGAGCGGCACCTACCAGGAGACCGAGGAGGGCGTGCGCGGGATGTTCGCGCACTGACCGGCGTGCGGGCCGCCGGGGCTCGTCGACGGTCGGGTCAGGTGGGGTCGGCGTGCGGGAACCGGGCCGACCCGAACGACCGCCGCCCGATCTCCAGGAACACGCCGAGGTACGCCAGGGCCGCGACCGTGCCCACGACGACCCGGAGGGCCACCGGGGCGTCGGCCGCATACGCGACGAGAGCCCCCAAGGTCCCGGCGACGAGGGTGCTGACGGCGCCCATGAACAGCGACGTGCTCCCGGCGATGTGCGCGAGCTGGCTGCGCGGCTGGCCCAGGGTGTAGGTCTGCATGAGCCCGGCGCGGTCGACCCGCGTGGACGTGACGAGGTAGGGGGCCACCTCCGGAGCGAGATCGACGTAGGCCGCGCGGAGCCGGTTCATCGCGACGACGAGGCTCGCGTCCTCGGTGCTGGCCAGGATGACCCGCAGCTGG
Source organism: uncultured Actinomycetota bacterium (assembly GCA_963752705.1). Taxonomy (GTDB): domain Bacteria; phylum Actinomycetota; class Actinomycetes; order Actinomycetales; family Dermatophilaceae; genus Lapillicoccus. The sequence goes on along the minus strand of CAVVZM010000003.1, from coordinate 230,229 downwards.
GTCAGGGTGCCGAGCCCGAGCACCGCTGCGGCCAGACCGATGGCGAGCACCGTGAACGGGGTCCCGAAGCCGCTCGCCTGCGCGACGAGGGCGAGGACGACGAGGGAGGCGGAGGCCACCGTCAGGTGGATGGTGATCCGGCTCATCACCTCCGACCACATCGTGCCGCGGGTCGCCAGCAGGCTCCAGTGCTCGGTCGCCAGCAGCTGGGCCACGACCGCCGGCGGTGTGCCCGCGGACGGCGGCGCCTCGCGCGACGGCGCAGGCGACCCGGTGACGTCGGGCTCCGGCATGGCCACCCCCAGGGGCGTCGTGGTGGCCTTCAGTGTGACGCAGCAGCCGGTCGGTCGAGGCGGCTTCCGGGCGGGCCCCGACGACGGAAGCGGCCCCCCGGGAGTCCCGGGGAGCCGCTTCGCGGTCAGGCTGCTGGACTCAGAAGTCCATGCCGCCCATGCCGCCGTCGCCACCGGGCATGGCCGGAGCGGCCTTCTCCGGCTTGTCGGCGATGACGGCCTCGGTCGTGAGGAAGAGCGCGGCGATGCTCGCGGCGTTCTGCAGCGCCGACCGGGTCACCTTGACCGGGTCGTTGATGCCGGCCTTGAGCATGTCGACGTACTCGCCGGTCGAGGCGTTGAGACCCCAACCCTTGTCGAGCCCGCGGACCTTCTCCGCCACGACGCCGCCCTCGAGGCCGGCGTTGATGGCGATCTGCTTCAGCGGAGCCTCGGCCGCGACGCGAACGATGTTCGCGCCGGTGGCCTCGTCACCCTGGAGGTCGAGCTTCTCGAAGACCGTCTTGACGGCCTGGATGAGCGCGACGCCACCACCGGCGACGATGCCCTCTTCGACGGCCGCCTTGGCGTTGCGCACGGCGTCCTCGATGCGGTGCTTGCGCTCCTTGAGCTCGACCTCGGTGGCCGCGCCCGCCTTGATGACGGCGACGCCGCCGGCGAGCTTGGCGAGGCGCTCCTGGAGCTTCTCGCGGTCGTAGTCGGAGTCCGACTTCTCGATCTCCGCCTTGATCTGGCTGATCCGGCCCTCGATCGCGGACCGGTCCTCCTGGTCCTCGACGATGGTCGTGTCGTCCTTGGTGACGACGACCTTGCGCGCGCGGCCCAGCAGGTCGAGGTCGGCGTTCTCGAGCTTGAGACCGACCTCCTCGGAGACGACCTGACCACCGGTGAGGATGGCGATGTCGCCGAGCATGGCCTTGCGACGGTCACCGAAGCCGGGAGCCTTGACGGCGACCGACTTGAAGGTGCCCCGGATCTTGTTGACGACCAGGGTCGCCAGCGCCTCACCGTCGATGTCCTCGGCGATGATCAGCAGCGGCTTGCCGCTCTGCATGACCTTCTCGAGGATCGGCAGGAGGTCCTTGACCGACGAGATCTTGCTGTTGACCACGAGCACGTAGGCGTCGTCGAGGACGGTCTCCATGCGCTCGGTGTCGGTGACGAAGTAGTGCGAGATGTAGCCCTTGTCGAACCGCATCCCCTCCGTCAGCTCCAGCTCGAGGCCCATGGTGTTGGAGTCCTCGACGGTGATGACGCCTTCCTTGCCGACCTTGTCCATCGCCTCGGCGATGAGCTCGCCGATCTGCTCGTCGGCGGCGGAGATGGAGGCGGTGGCGGCGATCTGCTCGCGCGTCTCGATCTCGGTGGCGCCCGCGAGCAGCTCGTCGGACACGGCCTGGACGGCCTTCTCGATGCCGCGCTTGAGCGCCATCGGGTTGGCGCCGGCCGCGACGTTGCGCAGACCCTCGCGCACCATGGCCTGGGCGATCACCGTGGCCGTCGTCGTGCCGTCACCGGCGACGTCGTCGGTCTTCTTGGCGACCTCCTTGACCAGCTCGGCGCCGATCTTCTCGTAGGGGTCCTCGAGCTCGATCTCCTTGGCGATGCTGACACCGTCGTTGGTGATCGTGGGGGCACCCCATTTCTTCTCGAGGACGACGTTGCGGCCCTTGGGGCCGAGCGTCACCTTGACGGCGTCGGCGAGGATGTTCATTCCCCGCTCGAGACCGCGGCGTGCCTCTTCATCGAATGCGATGATCTTGGCCATTCGGGTGGTTCCTCCCACGCGAATCGATGTGGAGACCACGGGGGCGCCCGCGACGGACGGTCCGGGCCCCGCACGCCCATGTTCGCGTGCGCTCGCCGAGCCTCGCCCAGGTGGTCGAGTTGTCACTCTCAGGTCGAGAGTGCTAACGCCATTATTGGCACTCTGGGGGGGAGAGTGCAAACCCCACCACCCGTCCGAACGACAGGCACTCGCCATCCCCGGGCACCGGCATACCGGCGGGTCGGGCGTATGCCGCGGCGTGTCGCCGTGGGCGTCTGGCGTGGTGCCTGTCGGTCGGGCGACGACGGGCCGCCCGTCTCCTCGTTCCCCCGGTTCCGGTCGCCACGAGGTCAAGACGGTCAGCGTTCGGTCAGGTGCATTGACAGTCCGCGACCGGACGACAACCATCGCCATACCGGCCGGAACTGGCCATCCCCGCTCCGCGGACCGGGTCGCACCCGGCACCGCCCGCCCGACACCGGCGAGCACCCGTGCCGCCGTGAGCACCGCTCAGCGCGATGGACCTCGTCCGAGGTCCCGTCGTCGCGCTCTGACCAGTCAGCGTCGACATGGCCCCAGAAAGCAGGATCTCGATGACCCGTCCCCTCCGGCTGCTCGCCGTCCTCCCCGTCGCCGCCGTGGTCGCCGCGCTCACGTGGCACTCCGTCCCCAGCCAAGCGGCCTCGAGCGACTGGACCCCCGTCTGGAGCGACCAGTTCAACGGGCCGGCCGGTCAGCGGCTGGACCCGGCCAACTGGACGCCGCAGCTCGGCACGAGCTACCCCGGCGGCGCGCCGAACTGGGGCACCGGCGAGGTCGAGGTCGACACCGACAGCCCCGCGAACGCCTCCACCGACGGGGCCGGCCATGCCGCGATCCGGGCCATCCGCGAGGCCGACGGGCACTGGAGCTCGGCCCGGCTGGAGACCGTGCGCACCGACTTCCAGCCCCCGCCCGGCGGCGTCCTCAAGGTCGAGGTCTCCGCGAAGCAGCCGGACGTCAGCGGCGCCGAGGCCGGCGGCATCTGGCCGGCCCTGTGGATGCTCGGCGCGCCGGCCCGTGGCGTCGGCGCCACCAACTGGCCGTCCATCGGCGAGGCCGACATCCTCGAGACGGCCAACGGCCACGACTCCAACTGGGGCACGTTCCACTGCGGCACCTGGGGCGGGGTCTGCAACGAGCCCGACGGCAAGAGCAGCGGGGAGCGCACGGCGGTCAGCCTCGGCCTCTCCAGCTTCAAGACCTCCTTCCACACGTATGCCATCGAGTGGGACCAGAGCACGTCGCCGCAGGAGATGCGCTGGTACATCGACGGCGTGAACTACCACACGGTGCGCGCGACGGACATGCCCGCGGACGTCTGGACCGCCGCGACCAACCACGGGTACTTCCTCGTCATGGACATCGCCATGGGCGGCGGGCTGGCCGACAAGACCGGCGGCGGCCCCACGGCCGCGACGAAGAGCGGGGTGCCGCTGCTCGTCGACTACTTCTCGGTCTCGAGCAAGGCCGGCTCGGGCGGGACGCCCACCCCGACCACCAGCACCACGACCGGGACACCGACGACGACGCCGACGAGCGCGACCTCCAGCCCCACGACTCCGGGCTCCACCCCGACCGTGACCGTGACGTCCACCGTCACGGTGACGACGACGGTGACCGCCACCGTGTGCCCGCCCGCCTCACCGACGACGTCGCCCACCTCGCCGACCAGCACCTCGTCCACGAGCCCGACGTCCGCCGGCCCGGGCACGCCGTCCAACCTGCGCCTCGCCGGACAGACGTCCTCCAGCCTCACGCTGGCGTGGGACGGGACGCCGGGCGCGAGCTACGACGTCCTGCGCTCGGGCGTCCGCATCGCCACGGTCACCGGCACGACGTTCACCGACATCGGCCTGATGCCCAACACCCCCTACATCTACTCGATCCGCGGCACGACCACGACGCCTGAGCAGACCTTCACCATCAAGTAACCATCAGCGAGGTGGATCGCACCCCCTCCAGGGGGTGCGATCCACCTCGCTGAGCACTCGGGGCGTCAGCCCCGGCTGACACACTCCCTGGTATGCCGCCGCCTCGCCGGAAGCCCTCGGACAGCCCCTTCGTCGAGGTCGCCGACCGCGTGTTCGTCGCGCGCTACCCGCAGTGGGACGTCACCGTCGGGCTCGTCGTCGGGTCGGCGGGTGCGCTCGTCGTCGACACCCGCAGCAGCACCGTGCAGGGCCACGAGGTCGTCGCCGACATCTCGCTCCTCGGGCTCGGGATCCCGGTGACGACGGTCGTCAACACGCACGTGCACTTCGACCACACCTTCGGCAACGGGGCGTTCCCGGGCGCCGTGGTGCAGGCCCACGAGCGGGTGGCCGAGACCTACGTCGCCGACGCCGAACGGTTCAAGGCCCTGGTGCGGGCCGACCCGGGTGACGACCCCGAGCTGGGATACACGGCGCAGGACCTCCTCGACCTGCTGGAGACGACACCCCGCGGACCCGACGTCACGTTCCGCACCGATGCTGAGCTGGACCTTGGTGACCGGCGGGTGCTACTGCGCCATCGCGGCCGCGGCCACACCGACGGGGACATCGCCGTCCACGTGCCCGACGCCGCGGTGACGTTCCTCGGCGACCTCGTCGAGGAGTCCGCGCCCCCGGCCCTGGGCGGCGACTCCTGGCCGCTCGACTGGCCCGGCACCCTCGATGCCCACGCGGGCGCGCTCTCCACGAGCGAGCTCGTCGTCCCCGGCCACGGGCGCACTGTGGACGCCGCCTTCGTCGCCCGCCAGCGCGACGACCTCGCCGCCGTGGTCGCGGTCGTCCGCGAGCGGCACGCGGCCGGCATCCCGCTGGAGGACGCACAGCGGGAGCCGGACGCGCGCCTGACCCAGCCGCTCGACCGGCTGGCCGACGCCTTCGCGCGGGGCTACGCCCAGCTGTTACCTCACGGATGACGGCGTCTCACGACCGTGACGAGCTGCTCGCGCGCTACCGCCGGCTCGTCCTGGGCGACCTGCCGGAGCGCGCCCGCAGTGAGGGCTGGGTCGCTAGGCAGGACCACTGCTTCGGCCGCATCGTCCTCGACGTCGCGGTGGGTGGCTGCTGGTACGACGTGCTCGACCGCCGCCGCTCCCCCGCCTTTGCCCAGCTCGACGACGCGCGGCTACAGCAGGCGGTGGACGTCGCGCAGCGGATGCTCGACGAGGGTGACCCGCTGGTACGCCGGCTCAACGACCGCAGCCTCGCCTGGCGCGGCAAGCAGCGCTAGCGGGCCGGGGCGGGCGGAGCCAGCGCGGCCGCGAGGCGGGCGGCATACCCCGCGGCCTCGTCGTCGGAGGCGTACGTCGTGCGCGGCCAGAAGAACCCGCGCAGCCCGTCGCCCTTGGTGCGCGGGACGACGTGCACGTGCAGGTGGGGCACCGACTGGCTGACGACGTTGTTGGTGGCCACGAAGGTGCCCTGGGCGCCGAGGCCGTCGACGGCCGCGGCGGCCAGGCGCTGGGTGGCCCCGAGGAGCGGGTCGCGCAGGCGGGCGGGCAGGTCGAGCAGGGTGCCGAGATGGGCCTTGGGCACCAGCAGCACGTGGCCCTTGAAGACCGGCCGGGTATCGAGGAAGCCGAGCAGCTCGGGCTCGTCGAGCACCACCGTCGCCGGGATCTCGCCCGCGACGATCCGGCAGAAGACGCAGGCGGCTGGGGCCGTCACCCGGGCAGCTGGGTGCGCAGCGACCCGTCGGCCTCCGACGACACCGGGTCGTCGAGGTCGCCGATGAACACGGCGACGATGCTGCGGTAGGGGTTGCTCTCGACCTCGTGCAGCATCTCGCGCCAGGCCGCCAGGTTGGGGTGCTCGACCGTGGTGCAGGCCTCGGCCGGGGACAGGCCGTTGACGGCGTGGGTCAGCTCGGCGACCGAGAGGGTATGCGTGGCCGTCCCGCTGGCGTACCCGATGGTCTTGGCCAGCACCGCGGCCGGGAGCAGGCCCGTGCCGACGTTGACGTGCGGGAACTCGACCTCCGCCGAGGACGTCGCCGAGGTGAGCCCGACGGCGAACACGGCCGGGGGCTGCCACCCGTCGATCGACGCGGCGATGGTCGCCTGGGCGGCGGCGAGCTGCTCGGGGGTGCTCCACGCGGCGGTCATGAGCCCACCCTTCCACAGCGGGAGCTCGAGGCCGGCGAGAGGCTCGGGCACGCCTTCCAGGACGTCCAGGGGGCGTCGACGTCGGTCCGGTTCCGCCTGAAGTGCCCCGGTCGTCCCCGGCGACCGGCTAGCCTCGCCCACCGTGGCAGGCAGGGACGTCGACTACCCCGACCGGACCACGTGTCCCGCCTGCGGTCTCGCCGTTCCGTGCGGGCCACGGTTCGCCGCGTGGTGCGAAGGCTGGATCGACCGGATGACCACGAAGGCGGCCGAGCGGCTTCACGCCGACCCTGCCGACGCCCCCCGCACGGGACGGCGCCCCCGCTCCGAGGGGCTCACCCTGGTCCTGTGCGTCCTCGTGCTGCTGGGCTTCCTGGCCCTTGGCGCGGGAGTGGCGTGGTGGACCCTGCGCGGGTCCGGCTTCTGGCACGGGCCCGGGGCCGCACTGGGTGCCCTGGTGGTCGTGTTCCTCCTTCTCGGCCTGCGGACCCCGGACGACGGCGCCCTGCTGCTGGAGCGGGCCGAGGCGCCGGCCCTCTACGCCCTCGTCGACTCGGTGGCCGACCTGGTCGGCGCCCCCGCGGCCGCACGTATCCGGGTCGACGCCGGCGACAACGCATCGGTTCGGTTGCGGCCCCTGGGTCGACGTCCTGAGCTGACGATCGGCCTGGTCCTCTGGACGAGGCTGTCGTGGGACCACCGGGTCGCCCTGCTCGGTCATGAGGTCTCCACCTCACCGGCCGCTCCCCGCTGCTTCTCGCCATCACGACCACGGCGCAGAACCTGCTCGCCGGCACCGTGCGCCTGCTCTGGCCCGCGGCGTACGACATCGCCGGAATGAACGACCTCGTCGTCGCCCGCGGGGCCTGGGGCCCGGTGGCACCCGGCCGGCCCACCGAGTGGCTCGGTGCCCTCGTCCAGCGCGCCCTCGCCCTGCCGGCTCTAGGCACCCTGGCGTTCATGGGCGTTCTCGATGCGGCGGCTCGGCGGCGCCGCGAGTACGCCGCCGACCAGGCCGCCGCGCGAGTCGCCGGTAACCGTGCGGCCTACGAGCTGCTCGGGTCCAGCCTGTCGAGCCGCGGTTGGACGACGCCGGTGGCTGCGGCCGTACGCCGGGTGAGCCGCCGTGGGAGGCGCTGACCGCGCTGGGTGGACTACCCGACCTCGAGGTCGAGCGGCTGAGGCGGATCGACGCGGCGAGCCGGCTCCGGGCCGACGCGAGCCACCCACCCACCCACCTGCGGATGGCGGCCGTCCGCGGCACCAGGTGGACGGAGGCGAGCTACCGGCTGGGCCCGAAGTCGGCGGACGCCGTCGACCATGAGCTGGGCCGCGCCCGGCGGTTCTTCCACGACGAGGTGGAAGACCGCTTCCTGCACTCCTGACCGGACGGAGCCGTGATCCGGACGGCTCGGTCGCGCACTACCGACCCGTGGTCAGGCGCGGGCGAGGATCTCGCCGTTGACGACGGCGAACCAGCCGTCGGGGTGGGCCGCCCAGTCGCGCCACGCCTGGCTCAGCTCGGCCAGCCGCTCCGGGGTGGCCAGCCCGCGGGCCAGGGCCTGCTCGGCGAGCGCCGACGAGGTCACCCGGTCGGCCCACAGACCGCCCCACCAGGCGCGCTCGTCGGCCGAGGCGAAGCACCAGGTGCTCGCCGAGCAGGTGACGTCCTCGAACCCCGCGGTATGCGCCCACGCCAGCAGGTGCCGGGCGGCGTCGGGCTCGGCGTCGTTGCCCCGGGCGATCTCCTCGTAGAGCGCGAGCCACGCGTCGAGCCGCTCGTCGGCGGGGTACCAGGTCATCGCCGCGTAGTCGGCGTCGCGCCCGGCGACCAAGCCCCCGGGGCGGCAGACCCGCCGCATCTCGCGCAGCGCGGCCACGGGGTCGCTGAGGTGCTGGAGCACCTGGTGGGCGTGCACCACGTCGAACGCCCCGTCGGCGGCGTCCAGCGCGTAGACGTCGCCGAGGGCGAAGGTCGTGGTGGCGTCCCCCCGGGCCGTGGCCTCGGCCCGCGCGACCTCGAGCGGCTCGGGCACGACGTCGATCCCGACGACGGGTCCCGGGGCGACGTGGCCGGCGAGGTCGAGGGTGATGGTGCCAGGGCCGCACCCGATGTCGAGCACGCGCATACCCGGCGTGAGGTGCGGGAGGAGGTAGGCCGCGGAGTTGGCCGCCGTGCGCCACTGGTGCGAGCGCAGGACGGACTCGTGGTGGCCGTGGGTGTAGGTGTCGCGGGGTGCGGACGTCACCCGTCCATCGTGTGCATCTCCAGCGTGGCTCGGGCGCGGGTGACCACATCGTGGCGCAGGTCGTCGGGCGCGAGCAGGCGCACCTGTCCGCCGAACCCGAGCACCAGGGCCGCCGCGGGCCGGGCCGCGCGGGCGGTGACGACGAGCACGGGCCACTCCGCGGAGCCCTGCGCCACCACGCCGTCCGGCCGCGGCGGTTTTCCGGACGCCGACTGGCCGAGGGCGACCATCCGGAAGGCGTCCAGCACCGTCGGGTCGACGGCCACCCGCATCTCCACCGGAGCCATCTCCGCCTCGAACGCCACCCGCATCCTCTCCCACTCGGCCTGCAGGTCGAGGCCCTCGGGCAGCCGGGCGTCCTCCTCCAGCCGCGCCGCCGACGCGATCCGCGAGACCCGGTAGCTGCGCACCTGACCGCGGTGGGCGGCGACGAGGTACCAGCGGCCGGCGTTCTCGACGAGGCCGTAGGGGTCGACGGTGCGCTGCGTCGCCTGCTCCTGCGACGCCGACCGGTAGGCCAGCCGCACCCGTTTCCGGCTGACCGCCGCATCGCGGAGCACCGGCAGCAGGGGCACCTCCTCGGCCGCGGCGAACCAGCGGCGGCGGTCGACGACGAGCACCGAGGCCAGCGCGTCGGCGCGCTCCAGCGTGGGCTGCGGCACGGTGGCGGCCAGCTTGGTGAGCGCGGCGGCGAGCTCCGAGCCCAGCCCGAGGTCGGAGACCTGCGCCCGCGACGTCCAGGCGAAGAGGGCCTGCGCCTCGCCGGACGTCAGCCCGCTCGCGTCCGTCGTGTAGCCCTCCACGAGCACGCACCCACCGGAGCGCCCCCGCTCCATGTAGACCGGGACGCCGGCCGCCGACAGGGCCTCCATGTCGCGCAGCACGGTGCGTTCCGACACCTCGAGCAGCTCGGCGAGGCGCCGGGCCGGCAGCCGGCCGTGCCGCCGGAGCAGGAAGAGGAGCTGGAGGAGCCGGTCGGCGCGCATCCCTCGAGACTGTCAGAAAACATGACAGGACGTGTCAGGTTTACCTCGACATCCTGGACCCATGACCACGACACCGGACCCCCGCCCCCTCTTCGCCTCGACCCTCGACCAGTGCGGCCGGCTGGTCGACGCCGTCGCTCCCGACGACGTCGACGGCCCCACCCCGTGCGCCGACTACGACGTGCGCACGCTGCTCGGCCACCTCGTCGCCGTCGAGCGCCGCGTCGTCCACATCGCCCGCGGCGGGCACCCCTTCGAGGTCCCGTCCCTCGTCGACGACGTCCCCGACGACGGCTGGGGGCAGGCCTGGAAGCAGGCCCGGGTCGACCTGGACGCGGCGATGGCCGAGGACGGCGTGCTCGACCGCACGTTCCACCACCCGGCGGGCGACTTCCCCGGCCGCCAGGCCGTGTTCGCCTACGTCTCCGAGGTCGCCGTGCACGGCTGGGACCTGGCCATGGCCCTCGGGCGGCGTGACGACCTCGACGACGCCCTCGCGGCCGCCACCCTGGAGCCGGTGCGCCGGTTCCTGCCGGCCGAGCCCCGGGGCGGCCCCGTCCCCTTCGGCGCCGTGGTGGACGTCGCACCCGACGCCCCGGCCTACGACCGCCTGGTCGGCTGGATGGGCCGCGACCCGCAGTGGGCCGGCCGGGCGTAGGCCGGTCCCGTCAGGAGCGGACGGCCGAGGGGAAGGTGTCGCGGTAGGAGCGGATCGCCGCGCCGCCGTGCGCCGTGCCGTCGACCGACTCCGCCGCGAGGAGCCCGTGCGCGATGGCCCGGGTCACGCAGTCGCCGGCGGCCTGCATGAGCAGGAACAGCCCGGTGAGGTCGGGCTCCGGGAGGTCTCCGGTGGACAGCGTGAAGAGCGTGTCGCCGTCGACCATCGTGTGCACCGGGTTGATGGCCCGGGCCAGCCCGTCGTGGCCGAGCCCGGCGATCTTCTGGCACTGCGACTTGCTGAGGGTGGCGTCGGTGGCGATGACGCCGAGCGTCGTCGCCTGGCCGGGGTTGAGGTTGGCCGCCCGGCGCGGGTCGATCTCGTCACGGTGGGCCTCGGCGTCGCTCTCCGACGGCCGTCGGACGTGGTCGAACTCGCCCTCCAGGCCGTGGCGGACGGCCCACAGCTCCCCCGTGCGCGGGTCGACCGGCGAGCCGGCCGAGTTCACCGCCACGAGGGCGGCGACGGTGATCCCGCTGTCGAGCACGACGCTCGCCGTGCCGATCCCCCCTTTGAGGACGCTGGAGCGCGCGCCGGTGGCCGCCCCGAGGACCCCCTGCTGCACCGGCCCGTCGGTCGCCGCGCGGTAGGCGGCCGCGCCCTCGTCGGGGCCCGGGTAGCTGGCCCACCGGCCGCCGCGACCGAGGTCGAAGAGGATGGCGCCGGGCACGATGGGGACCACCTCGCCCTCGTCGCCGGCCGGCCAGCCGCGTCCCTCGGCCAGCAGCGCGGCGACGATCCCGTCGGCGGCGGCCAGGCCCATGGCGCTCCCGCCGCCGAGCATGACGGCGTCGACCCGGTCGACGAGGTTGTGCGGGTGCAGGGCGTCGGTCTCCCGGGTGCCGGGGCCGCCGCCGCGCACGTCGACCCCGCAGACCGAGCCGCCGGGGGGCGTCAGCACCACGGTCGTACCGGTCAGCCAACCGGCCTCGCGGCGCGTGGCGTGACCGACCCGCAGGCCGGCGACGTCGGTCAGGCTGTTCGTGGGGCCGGGGCGCACCGGCTCAGACTGTCAGACGTTGATACCGAGCCGACGCGCGCTCCGAGCGCGCTGGCGCGAGGCCCGGAGCCGGCGCAGCCGCTTGACGAGCATGGGGTCGGCCTCGAGCGCCTCGGGGGTGTCGATGAGGGCGTTGAGCACCTGGTAGTACCGCGTGGCGCTCATGTCGAAGAGCTCCTTGATGGCCTGCTCCTTGGCCCCGGCGTACTTCCACCACTGCCGTTCGAACGCGAGGATCTCGCGGTCCCGGGAGGCCAGGGCGCTGTCCCGGCGATCGGCGTCGTCGTGTCGCTGCGCGTCCATGGTGGGCCCACTATAGAGCGGAATGACACGGCTGTCATTCATCCGCGAGGCCCCTCAGATCATCGTGTCGAGGATGGCCCGGATGTCGTCCTCGGTCGTCAGGGGGTTGACGACGGCGAACCGGGTGACCGTCTCACCGTCGTGGGTGGTGGGCACGACGAACGCCAGCTCCTCGGCGAGCAGCCGGTCCGACCACGCGCGGTAGTCGTCCGGCGCCCAGCCCACCCGACGGAACACCATGACCGACAGGTCGCGCTCCCGCAGCAGCTCGAGGTGCTCGCGGCGCGTGATCTCCGCCTCGGCGAAGCGGGCGACCTCGAGGGTGCGCTCGACCGCCCGGGCATACGCCTCGGTGCCGTGCACCGCGAGCGAGAACCACAGCGGCAGACCCCGCGCCCGGCGGCTCAGGCCGATGGCGTAGTCGGTGGGGTTCCACTCAGCGGCTTCGGTGAGCACGTCGAGGTAGCCCGCGTGCTGGGTATGCGCCGCGCGGGCGAGAGCGGGGTCGCGGTAGAGCAGCGCGCAGCAGTCGAAGGGCGCGAAGAGCCACTTGTGCGGGTCGACGATGAACGAGTCGGCGCGCTCCACCCCGGCGAACCGGTCGCGCACCGACGGAGCGGCGAGCGCCGCTCCCCCGTAAGCGCCGTCGACGTGGAACCAGACGCCGAGCTCGGCACAGACGTCGGCCACCGAGGCGAGGTCGTCGATGATGCCGAAGTTGGTCGTGCCCGCGGTGGCGACGACCGCGAAGAACGTGCGGGGGTCGTTCTCCTCCAGCACCCGTCGCAGGTTGGCTCCGGTCAGGCGCCAGCGGTCGTCGGCCGGCACCTCGACGAGCTCGGCGTCCATGACGTCGCACGCCGACTGCACCGACGAGTGGGCGCCGTAGGTGGCGGCCACCCGCCAGGGCCGGATGTCGCTGCTGCGCTCGACGGCGGCCCGCCGGGCGGTATGCCGCGCGGCGACGAGCGCCGACAGGTTGCCGACCGTGCCCCCGCTGACGAAGACCCCGCCGGCCTCGGGCGGGAGGCCGGCCAGGTCGGCGATCCAGCGCAGCGCCTCGTTCTCGGCGTGCACGGCGCCCGACCCCTCCAGCCAGGAGCCGCCGTAGATCGACGAGGCGCCCACGACGACGTCGAACGCGGCCGCCTCCTGCGTCGGGGCGCAGGGGATGAACGAGAGGTAGCGCGGGTGGTCGGTCGAGAGGCACGACGGGGCGAGCACCTCGGCGAAGACGTCGAGGGCCCGAGCCGTCCCCAGGCCGCCGGGGGTGATGGTGACCCCGGCCTCTTCGCTCAGCTCCGCGTCGCTCAGTGGGCCGTCGAGCGGCACCGGGTCGAGGCTCAGCCGGTCGGCGGCATACGCGAGCACGGCGTCAACGTCGGCCGGGGACAGGGGCCGGTCGAAGCGATGCACGCGCGGAGTCTATGCAGCAGCGTACGCGTCGGTCGTCGCCGTCGTGGCGGTGGCAGTGGGGGTGGCAGTGGGGGTGGCGGTGGCGGCGGCCTCGGGTCCGGCGTAGTCCTGCCACTCCTCGCGGCCCAGGGCGTCGCGCAGCACCATGCCGGCCGTGTTGTAGCCCGAGACCATGACCCAGGGCAGTCCGGCGTTCGGCGTGGTCCACTGCCCCGCGGCGTAGAGGCCGGGCACGACCGTGCGCTGCGGGGGCCGCTGCCGCGAGAGCATCTGCGGCACCAGGGCCCAGCCGGCGAAGGCGCCGTCGGCGTTGCCGGTGTCGCGCACCATGTCGAGGGGGGTCCGCACCCGGCGCACGACGATGTGCTCGCGCAGGTTGGGGATGACCGCCTCGGTGCGCCGGATGAACTCGTCGGCGATCCACTCCTTGTCGCGCTCCCAGTCGATGTCGCCGGAGACGAGGGTCGTCGGGCACTCGAGCTTGATCGAGTGCATCCCGGGCGGAGCCAGGTCGGGCTGGTGGAACGTCGCGACGTAGAGGTAGTAGGCCGCCTTGGAGACGTTGCCCGCGGGGAACTGCGCGAGCGCCTCGTCGATGTCGTGGCCGTCGTAGATGAAGTTGAGGCGCTTGATCTCGTCGCGGTAGGGCGTGAGGTCGAGGTCGATCCCGAGCTGCACCTGGAAGAACGACGGGGTCGTGGGCAACAGGGGCAGGCGCTGCCGGAGCGTGGCCGGTACGGCGGCCTTGGGCAGGTGCTCGAGGTAGAGGCGCCGGGCGTCCGACGCGCAGACGACCGCCTGGGCCGTGAACCGGCGCCCGTCGGTCGTCTCGACGCCGCGGGCGTGACCGCCGCGCAGGGTCACCCGCTTCACCTCGGCCTCGGTGACGACGACGCCACCGGCCTCGAGGTACATCGTGCGGAGCATCTCGGCCAGCGCGCCGAACCCGCCCTGGGGCATCCACATCGTGCGCAGGGCGTGGGTCAGGAAGACACCGGCGATGGCGGCGGAGAGCTTGCCGGGCGGCGTGCCGATGCCGACGCAGAGCTGCGAGACGTAGGCCTTGGCGAGCGGGTCGGTCATGTGCTCGTCGAGGAGGTCGGTCAGGGTCTTGTTCTGGTACTTCAGCAGGGTGTGCCCCGGGAAGCGCAGCTTCTGGGCGATGGGGTTGAGGGCGTCGCTCAGCCAGGGGCGCTGGAACTGCACGAGCAGCCGGTCGATCGCCTTGCCGCGGCCCGGCCGGTCGGCCACGCGGAACGACGGCACGACCTTGTCGAGGTCGACGACCATCTGCTCCATGGCGAGGAACACGGCCGCGATGCCCCGCCGCTCGTGCGGGAAGCGGTCCCCGAGCACCTCGGCGGCCACGGTGAGGTCGGCCGGCAGCTCCATCCGCTCGTCGGGGAACACGCACTGGAAGTCCTGCCGGTCCGGCACCATCGGGATCCGCCGGCTGATGCCGAGCCGCTCGAAGACCTCGCGCGGCTGCATACCGAGCCGGTAGGCCAGCAGGATGTGGCCGCCGTGGTCCCAGTAGAAGCCCTGCTCCCCGTCGCCGTGCGCGTAACCGCCGACGTGGGCGTTCTTCTCCAGGAGGCCGACCTTCGCGCCCTGCTGGGCGAGGGTGAGGGCGCAGGTGAGCCCGGCCGCGCCGGAGCCGTAGACGATGGCGTCGTAGTGGGTGTCCGACGGGGAGGGCTGGGAGACCGGGGAGGGCTGGGGGGCAGTCATGCCGGTCAGGAGGGGGCGGGGTGCCTCCCGATACACCGCACGCGCGACCGGGGCCCTCAGCCGAGGAGGGCCGCCCGTAGCTCGTCGACGGTGTCGGCCACGACGTCGGGCGCCGAGCCCACGACGTCGTCGCGGGTGCCGGCCCCCCAGGTGACGCCGACCGCCGCCATGCCGGCGTTGCGGGCCGCGCGCACGTCGACGACGGCGTCGCCGACGTAGACCGCTTCTTCCGCTCCGGAGCCGAGCCGGTCGACCGCCAGCAGCAACGGCGCAGGGTCGGGCTTGTGGGCGTCGGTGTCCTCCATGGTGACGAGCACGTCGAGGTACGCCGTGAGCCCGGTCAGCCGCACGGCCTCCTGCGCCGGCCCCCGCAGCTTCGACGTGGCGGCGGCGACCCGCACCCCCGCCGCGGTGAGGTCGGCGAGCAGGACGTCGATGCCCGCATACCGGCGGATGAGCCGCTCGGTATTGACGTGGTTCCAGGCGAGGTAGGTGCTGAGCAGCTCGTCGGCGTGCTCGGCGTCGATGGCCCGGAAGCCCCGGATCAGGGGCTGGCCGATCCACGAGCGGATCATGGCCTCGTCCTCCTCACGCCCCAGCACGGTCGTGAACGCGTGCTGGTAGGAGGCGACGATGAGCCCGATCGTGTCGACGAGGGTGCCGTCGAGGTCGAAGACGACGACCGGCCAGCGCGCGGGGGGAGGCATACGGGGAACCCTAGGACTGTCAGGGTTTTCCCAGGTTGAGCGCCTCGATCTTGGCGCCACCTGAACGTACGCTCGCACACGCTTCGGGCCGTTTCTCGTCGGGGGAGGTCGCTCTTCTGCGTTTCCATCGACCCCCGTCGCGCGGCCGACCGCTGTGTCGACGGGTCCGAGGAGGATCCCGTATGACCCTTGTCCCCCGAGGGCGCCGACCCGTGCGCCTCACCCTCGCGGCCCTGGCCGTGGCCGCGGTCGCGGTCGCCACCCCACTGGCGGCCTCCCCCAGCATCGCCATGCCGGACACCGGCTCCCACGGCGGTGGCGGCCGTGTCAACGACGCCGGTGACGAGGCCGGCGAGCTGATGGAGTCGCTCGACCAGTTCGCCGACGCCCGCACCGCCCCGACCGGCCTGGTGGCCCCCGGCGCGTACGCCGCGGCCTACGGCTCCCTCTCGAGCCTCCCCGCGAGCGCTGCCACCTGGTCCTCCGTGACGAACAAGCCCTACAACGCCGACGACCCGAACTACCGCGACCCGGGCGCCTCCAACAGCAGCGGCGGCGCCGGCTACGTGTCCGGCCGCATCGAGGCCGTCGCGGTCGACGCGACGTGCTCGTTCGCGGGCGCAGGCATGGGCGGCGTCAAGCGCTCGTGCAACAACGGCACGACGTGGACCCCCATCGCCGACGCGCTGCCCACCCAGTCGATCGGGAGCATGGAGATCGCTCCCGACGGCGCCCTCTGGGTGGCCACGGGTGACGGCAACACCGGCTCGTCGACCTACGTCGGCGCGGGCGTGTACCGCCTGGCCTCGCCCGACACGGGCACGTTCGCCGCCGGCACCGGCAACAAGATCGGCGGCACCGAGCTCGACAGCCAGATCATCCGCCGGATCCGCCTCGACGCCGAGAACGACTGAGTCTTCGTCGCCGCCTCCCGCGGCCTCTACATGCACTCGTTGACGGGCTCGGCCACCACGGCCTGGACCCGCGTCCTCGCCCCCTGCGCCGCTGGCATGCTGTCCTGCGCGGACGTCGACGCGAGCTACCGCGACATCGCCAATGACGTCGTCGTGCAGCCCAACACCGGCGGCAAGGTCATCCTGGCCAACGTCGCGTGGCGCAGTGGTGCGGCCTACAACGGCTTCTACCTGAGCAAGGACGGCGGCAGCACCTGGGCCAAGATCAACCGCAACGGCGCGATCAACCCCAAGGACATCGGCAACGCCACCCTCCAGTACTCCAAGGACGGCTCGCAGCTCTACGTCGTCCTCGAGTCGCCGCAGGCGCTGAACTCCGGCGCGGCGAGCGCCCTGGGCGGCGTGTTCGTCTCCCGCAGCGGTGACGCGGCCGGCCCGTACGCCCTCATCGCCAACTCCCAGAAGCTCGCCCAGAGCGGGTCGGCGGAGCGCAAGCAGCGGATCGGTGGCGGCTACCAGCCGGGCGTCCAGGCCTGGTACAACCAGTTCCTCGGCGTCGACCCCCACAACGCGCAGCACGTCTACCTCGGCCTCGAGGAGGTCTACGAGTCGTGGAACGGTGGCGCCACCTGGCAGACCACCGGGCGCTACTGGGACTTCGGCTTCTCCTGCTGGTCCTACCTCGACGCGAACAACACGTGCGACGGCAACGTCCTGCACTCCGACCAGCACGCCATCGCGTTCGACCCCAGCGGCAGCACTGCCTACGTCGGCAACGACGGCGGCCTCTACACCCGGCCGGTGAGCCGGACCGCCAACAGCTGGACCTCGCTCTCGAAGTCCGGCCAGCTCAACACCCTGCAGTACTACTCCGTCGGCGTCGGCAAGAACGCCAGCGGCGGGGTCAACGTCTGGGGTGGCCTGCAGGACAACGGCGTCTCGCTGCTCGACCCGAAGAACGGCGGCACCATGGTGTCCCCGCTCGGCGGTGACGGTGGCATCGAGCTCGTCGACCCGCAGAACGGGTGCCGGGCCGTCGGTGAGTACGTCAACCTGACGCTGCAGCTCACCAACACCTGCGGTGTCGCCGACGGCAGCCCGTCGTCCGACGGG
This sequence comes from uncultured Actinomycetota bacterium, assembly GCA_963752705.1. GTDB lineage: Bacteria > Actinomycetota > Actinomycetes > Actinomycetales > Dermatophilaceae > Lapillicoccus. The sequence goes on along the minus strand of CAVVZM010000003.1, from coordinate 212,896 downwards.
GCGGTCATCACCATCGCCCCGGCCGACCCCGGCCCGCGGTTCATCGCGCCGTTCTCCGCCGACCAGACCAACCCGGACCTCTGGGTGGCCGGCGGCCAGTACATCTGGACCAACACCAAGACGTGGGCCAGCACGAGCGGCGCCGACTGGACCAAGGCCGCCGACACCGGCGCCGGGCACTCCTCGACGGCGCTGGTCAGCAAGGGCGGCATCGTCTGGGACGGGTGGTGCGGGGCCTGCAACCCGGGCTCCAGCTTCAACCGGGGCCTGATGACCAACGCCAACGGGAGCTACCAGCAGGTCGCCATGACCGGCGTCCCGCTGCGGATGATCACGGGGGTCACCCCGGTGCCGAACGACGCGAAGAGCACCTACGTCCTCTTCGGCGGCTACTCGCGCAACTGGACCGACGGTCCGGGCAGCGACCTGGCCGGGTCGGGTCACCTCTGGAAGGCCACGGTCACCGGAGCCAAGGACGCCGCGGGCAACGCCGTGGCGACGTGGACCGACGTCAGCGGCAACCTGCCCGACATCCCGCTCGACAGCCTGCTCCTCACGTCGACGGGTCGGGCGATCCTCGGCACCGACCTCGGTGTCGTCGAGACGACGACGGCGAACCTCACCGGCGGCACCCCGTCGTGGAGCTGGGACAAGGCGATCCCCGTGACCGTCGCGACCCAGGTCCTCGAGGGCCCGGACAACAAGGTGTACATCTCGACCTTCGGGCGCGGGATCTACGCCGGGTCGTCGGCCGCGCTTCCGACGTCCTAGCACCGACCGTGAACGGGGCCCGGGCGTACGCGCCCGGGCCCCGTTCCTCGTGATGGGCCTGCGCTGGGCCTGGGGACGACGACCACCGAGAGCCCACGCGGCTGCCTAGACTCGGGATCTCGTCGCTGAGAGGGACCGATGTCCGACTTCCTGACCTGGCTGGCCGGCCTCGACCAGGCCAGCCTCGCCGAGCTCCTCCGCCGCCGTCCCGACGTGCTGCGGGGCTCACCGGCTCCCGACCTGGCCGCCGTCGAGTCCCGCCTCGGCCAGCAGCACAGCCTCGCTGACGCGCTGCTGCGCCAGCCGCAACCGGCGCTCGATGTGCTGAGGGCGCTCATCATGACCGGCGGCGCCACCTCGGTGGCCCGGCTGGCCGCCGCCCTCGATGACGGCCACCCCGGCGACGGCGTCGACCACCTACAGCGGTGGCTCGCTGCGCTGCAGGCCGACGGACTGGCCTGGCTCGAGGGTGGCGACGCCGCGCCTATCGCGCGTACCGCCCCCATGGTGGACGCGGTGCTGCCGGTGCCCGCCGACTGGGGGCCGCCGGTCCGGACCCTGCTGGAGGGGATGAGCAAGGCCGCGCTCCACCCCACCCTCGACGCCTGGGGGATTCCCCGGCCGACCACCAAGACCGCGACCGTGGCGGCCCTGCTCGAGGCCTTCGGCGACCCGGTGCGGCTGGCCGCTCAGCTGGAGCGGCTCACCCCCGTCCAGCGGCGGCTCCTGGCCCGCGGGGCCGCTCCGTCTTGGAGCGACGCCTTCGACGGCCAGCGGGGATATCTCGACCACGTCGACGCGCAACGGGCGGGCCTGGCCGCGGGTGTGCTGCTCAGCCCGTATGCCTACTCCCCCACGCAGGGCGAGGCGCCCGCCGAGGTGCTTCAGGCGCTGCGCGGCCGGGGTCTGCCGTTCGACCCGGTCCCGCCGCCGGTGCCGACGGTCCCGGTGACCCGCGCGGCGGTGGAGCGCGAGAGCACGGCCGCCCTCGTGCAGGTCGACGAGGCGGTGCTGGCGGTCCTCGACCATGTGCGGGCCCGCCCCGTCAAGCAGCTGCAGAAGGGGGGCATCGGCGCCCAGGAGGTCACCCGGCTGGCGAAGACCACCACCGTGGACGCGACGACCGTGCGCCTGGTGCTGGACGCCGCCTGCGAGGCCGACCTCCTCGCGGCCGACGGTCGCCTCCTGACGTGGGGTGAGCGGACCGCCGCCTGGCGCGACCTCGACGCGGGCCACCGGCTGGCGGCGCTGCTGGAAGCCTGGCTGCGCACCCCTCGGGCTCCCACCCAGACCCATGAGGCGGGGGCGCGTCCCCTGGCCGTCGCCGCCCCGGAGCGCACCTGCTACGCCTGCGCCGACGGTCGGCGGGCCGTCCTCGAGGCCTGGGCCGCGCTCGACGGCGCCCCCCAGGAGGCTGACCTGGCCGCTCGGGTCGCCTGGGAACGACCCTTCGCCCACCTCGCCCACCGCGAGCTCGTGGCCGAACCCGACCCCTGGGACGACGGGTGGGGCGGTCGCCGGGCCCCGCGGACACCGCCGTCGACGCCACTCATCCCCGACGAGCGTCCACCCGACCTCGGCACCGTGGCGCAGGAGGCCCGGCTCTTCGGTCTCGTCGGGGGCGGCGCACCGGCCGACATCCTCCGAGCGCTCCTGCGGGGTGACCACGCCGCCCTCGTCGCCCGCCTCGACACGATGCTGCCCCGCGCCACGGCGACGGCGACCTTCGGCTCCGACCTCACGGCCGTCGTCGTCGGTCCGCCGACCGGCGAGCTCAGTGCGCTGCTGGACTCGTGCGCTTCGCGCGAGAGCCGAGGGGCGGCCGTCATGTGGCGGTTCTCCACCGCCTCGGTGCGGCGCGCGTTCGACGACGGCGCGACTCTCGAGAGACTCACGGAGCGACTTGGTGGCGTCGCGGGCTCTGGACTGCCGCAGCCGCTGACCTACCTGCTGAGCGACGTCGCTCGCCGCCACGGACTGCTGCGGGTCAGTGATGCCAGGTCCGTGGTCCGGTGCGACGACCAGGCCCTGCTTGCCGAGGTGGTGGTCGACCGCAAGCTGCGGGCCCTCTCCTTGCGGCTGGTCGCCCCGACCGTCGCCGTCTCCGGCGTCGGGGACGCCGAGACGCTTGCTGCCCTCCGGGCCGCCGGCTACCTCCCGATGCCCGAGACACCCGCCCTCCCGCAGGGCGGGGCACCCGCCGGCCCGGCCGTGACGCCGCGGGACGAGCTCCGGGCGTGGGCGGCGCAGCACGGCCATGTCCTCGACCACGGGCACCGTCTGACGCCGACGTCCGGTCGCAGCCCGCTCCCGTCGATGGACCGTCGCGGGCCGGACGAGGAGTCGGCGACCTCGGCCGCCGCCCGGCTGGTGGGGCTCACACACGCCGCCGGCGGGCAGGAACGGGACCGTCCCCTCGAGGCGGCCATCCGTCGCGCGAACCGCCGGCTCAGCGACGACGAGGTCCAGACCCTCGCCCGAGCCGTCGGGCGAGATGGTTCCGTCCGTATCCGCTATCGGTCGGCCACCGGCGCTCTGACCGACCGGGTGGTCTCGGACCTGGAGCTCGCGGGGCAACAGCTGGTGGGTTGGTGCCATCTGCGCGCGGACGAGCGCGCCTTCCTGCTCTCCGGCGTCCTGTCCGTGAGCCACGCCTGAGGGGCCGGCTCCCACCCTGACGAGGTCTGGGCCGTCCGGCGGTAGCGTGACCTGCGTGACCGCGCGGCCGTTGGAGGAGCTCGTCGACGCCTCGTGGGTCGAGGTGTTGACCCCGGTCGCCTCGACGATCACCGCGATGGGGACGTTCCTGCGCGACGAGGTCGCCGCGGGCCGCGGCTACCTCCCCGCCGGCGAGAACGTCCTGCGGGCGTTCCGCCAGCCGCTCGACGCCGTGCGGGTGCTCGTCGTCGGCCAGGACCCCTACCCCACGCCCGGACACCCTGTGGGCCTCAGCTTCTCGGTGGCGCCCGACGTCCGCCCGGTCCCCCGGAGCCTGGCCAACATCTACACCGAGCTGGTGAGCGACCTCGGCGTGGCGCAGCCGTCCACCGGCGACCTCACCCCGTGGACCGAGCGGGGCGTGCTGCTCCTCAACCGCGTCCTCACGGTGCGTCCCGGCGCCCCCGCCAGCCACCAGGGCAAGGGCTGGGAGGCGGTCACGGCGCGCGCCATCGACGCCCTGGCCGAGCGCGGCGGGCCGCTCGTCGCGATCCTCTGGGGTCGGCAGGCGCGCTCTCTCGCCCCTCAGCTCCGCGGCATACCGCTGGTCGAGTCCGCCCACCCCTCACCGCTGTCGGCGCACTCGGGGTTCTTCGGCTCCCGGCCGTTCAGCCGCACCAACGCCCTGCTGGCCGAGGCCGGTGCGGCCCCCGTCGACTGGGCCCTGCCGTGAGCGAGCGGCAGCCGGCGCCGCGCACCTGGACGCGCTACGTCGCGCTGGGCGACTCGTTCACCGAGGGCATGTCCGACCCCGACCCGGGGCTCCCGGGCCAGTTCGTCGGCTGGGCCGACCGGCTCGCGGTCCACCTCGGCGGGTATGCCGCCGACGCCGGCCAGCCGTTCGGCTACGCCAACCTCGCCGTGCGCGGGCGCCTGCTCGCCGACGTCGTCGGACCGCAGCTCGACGCGGCCCTGGCGCTGGAGCCCGACCTCGTGAGCATCGTCGGGGGCGGCAACGACATCCTGCGGCCCACGGCCGACATCGACGCCCTGGCCGCGCAGCTCGAGGCCGCGGTGGCGCGGATCCGGGCCACCGGGGCCGACGTGCTCATGGCCACCCCCGTCGACCCGGCCGACGCCCCCGTCGTCAAGGCCACCCGGGGCCGGGTCGGCGCCTACAGCGCCTTCATCTGGGGCATCGCCCAGCGCCACGGCGCGCGGGTGGTCGACCAGTGGAGCCTCACCTCGCTGCGCGACTGGCGGCTGTGGGCCGACGACCGCATCCACATGACCGACGAGGGCCACCGCCGCGTCGCGCTGGCCGCCCTCTGGACCCTCGGGCACGAGACCGACGAGGACGACTGGCGTACGCCCCTGCCCGCCGCCGCGGCGCTGGCCCGGCGGGAGGCCTTGGCCGGCAACGCCAAATGGGCCCGCGAGTACCTCGCACCCTGGGTGCAGCGACGCCTGCGCGGGCAGTCGTCCGGCGACCTCCTCACCGCGAAGCGACCGCTGGTCACCCCGCTCGAACCGAAGGACGGCTGATGGACACCTACGAGCTCTACGCCATCGACGGGCTGCTCACCGACGAGGAGCGGGCGATCCGCGACACCGTGCGCGACTTCGGGGTGAAGGAGCTGCGCCCTCACATCGCGCAGTGGTTCGAGGACGGCGACCTTCCGGTGCGCAACCTGGCGCAGGCTCTCGGCGGCCTGGGGGTGCTCGGTATGCATCTCGACGGGTACGGCTGTGCCGGAACGGGAGCCGTCGCCTACGGCCTGGCGTGCCAGGAGGTGGAGGCGGTCGACTCCGGACTGCGGTCGCTCGTGTCGGTGCAGGGGTCGCTCGCGATGTACGCCATCCACCGCTACGGCAGCGAGGAGCAGAAGCAGGAGTGGCTGCCAGCCATGGCCGCCGGCGAGAGGATCGGCTGCTTCGGTCTCACCGAGCCCGACGCCGGGTCCAACCCCGCCGCCATGCGCACCGTCGCCAAGCGCGACGGCAACGACTGGGTGCTCAACGGCAGCAAGCAGTGGATCACCAACGGTAGCGTCGCCGACGTCGCCGTCGTGTGGGCGCGCACCGACGAGCGGGTGCGCGGGTTCGTCGTCCCCACCGACACGAAGGGCTTCTCCAGCACCCCGATCCACCACAAGCTGTCCCTGCGGGCCAGCGTCTCGAGCGCGTTGGCGTTCGACGACCTGCGCCTGCCCGGGTCGGCTCTCCTGCCCGAGGCGGCGGGGCTGAGCGGCCCGCTGGGCTGTCTAAACGAGGCCCGCTTCGGCATCGTCTTCGGCGCGCTCGGTGCGGCCCGCGACAGCCTCCAGACCGCGGTCGACTACGCCGGGAGCCGGGAGGTGTTCGACAAGCCCCTGTCGGCCTACCAGCTCACCCAGAAGAAGCTCGCCGACATGGCCGTCGAGCTCGGCAACGGGATGCTCCTCGCCCTGCACCTGGGTCGCCTCAAGGAGGCCGGCACGCTCACGCCCGAGCAGGTCAGCGTGGGCAAGCTCAACAACGTGCGCAAGTCGATCGAGATCGCCCGGGAGTGCCGGACGATCCTCGGCGCCAACGGGATCTCGTTGGAGTACAGCCCGATCCGGCACGCGGCCAACCTCGAGTCGGTGCTCACCTACGAGGGCACCACGGAGGTGCACACCCTCGTCGTGGGCCGGGCCCTCACGGGCGAGAACGCCTTCGGCTGACGGTCAGTACTCCCGGCCGCCCCGGATCGGCCCCGGCCGGCCGTCGGGGTCGTGCACGAGGTCGAGCGGCACCCTCGCCCACCGTCGCTCGAACGCGCTGATCGGGGGGAACGGCAACCGGCGCAGCCGTCCCGCAGGGCGTGGACCGATTTTCCCCCCGGCGTGCCAGGCGTCCAGCCGGTCGGCGCTCTCGGCGTAGGCGTCGACGTGTCCCTGCGGGTCCACGCAGTCGGCCATGACCACGTCGAGGCCCTCGCTCTCCACCTGCTCCAGCCGGTCGAGGTGCTCGGCCGCGAGCGTGAGCCGCAGGTTGCGCGCATACTCCTCGTCGAGCACGACGCACGACAGCTCGGAGTCGTGCGTCCACGACCGCCGGTTGAAGTTGTCGGAGCCCACGCTGGCCCAGAGGTCGTCGATGACGCAGAGCTTGGCGTGGACGTAGACCGGTGTGCCGGCGTGGTTCTCGATGCCGTAGGCGGTCACCCGCCCCGGCGCGGCGGCCATGACCGCCCGGAAGGCGCGCTCGCGGCCCAGCAACTCCGGTACGCGGGAGAGGCCGTCGACGTCGGGGACGAGGGGGATGACGACGACCAGCCGCAGCTCCGGGTTCTCCCGCAGGGCCACGAGGAACGGGTCCGCGACGTCGTGGCCCCAGAAGTACTGGTCCTCGACGTAGACCAGCCGGGTGGCGTTGGCGATGGCCTTGGAGTAGCCGCGCGCGACGCTGCGCTCCCCACCGCGGGCGAACGGGTAGTCGCGGCCGTTGCTGAGGTTGGGGTAGGTGCGCAGCAGCTGCACGGTGTGCGGACCGGCCTCCGGGGGCGGCGGCTGCTGTTCCGGCAGTGGGTCGGGGTGGGTGTCGAACCGGCGGACCCGGTCGGAGAGGGTGCGCAGCGGGCTGAGGCTGAGCGGCGTGGGGTCCTCCCACCGCTCCCGGAAGACGGTCTCGACGTCGTGGACCGCGGGGCCCTGGATGCGCACCTGCGCGTCGTGCCACGGCGGGTTCGCGCCGTACTCCTCGCTCAGCGGCTGGGCCTGCGGGTCGCCGTGGTGGTCGGCGTCGTCGCGGCGGTTGTGAGCGAGGTCGATGCCGCCGACGAAGGCGACGTCGCGTGACGGGTCGTCGCGGTGGCGCACGACGACGAACTTCTGGTGGTGCGAGCCGCCCACGCGCACGCGCATGTCGAGGAGCACCTCCGCGCCGCGTTTTTGCAGCTGCTCGCCGAGGTGCCGGTTCTCGGTGGCGAAGAAGCCGGCCTGGTCGAGGTGCGAGCGCCACACCAGGCCGCGCACGTCGACGCCGCGCTCGTCGGCGGCGCCCAGCACCTGGAGCACCTCGCTGCCCGGCTCACCGGTGAGCCGCTCGTCGGCGTCGCCCTGCCAGTCGGTGAAGAGCACGAGGTCGCCCGCGCGGGTGGCCGTGAGCACGTCGTGCAGGGCCTGGAAGTACGTCGCGCCGTGGACCAGCGGGGTGACGAAGTTGCCGGTGGACCAGGCGGCGTCGCCGTCGTGGCGCGCGTCGAGCCGGGTGCGCGGGTTGCCTCGCTCGGTGCGGGTGAGCAGCCACTCGGAGGGTTCGGTCACGGTCCGAAGGATGCCCCAGCGACCTGTCCCCCGCCTACGCTGGTGGCGGTGCGGATGCTGGGTGTCGAGCCGGGAGGAGCCTCGTCATGGCGGTCGGGATGAGTGGCGTCGTGAACGCTGCGCTGGGCGATCTGCGGACGCAGCCGGTGGAGTGGCGCGTGCGCGCAACGTTCCGGGACCTCCCCGTGGTCGACACCGATGCCGCCCGCCTGGTCTGGGAGCCGCGCCGGGTGGTCAGCGCGTATGCCGTGCCGGTCGCCGACCTCGCCGGTCGCCTCGTGCCCGCCGGACCCGACGGCGGTCGGGTCGACCCCGACGCCTCGGCCCTTCCGCCCGTGCTCAGCCCGCGCAACCCCTTCGCCGAGCACTCGACCCGAGGCACCGCATACGACCTCGAGACCGACGCCGGCACGCTGGCCGCCGCCGCGTTCGTGCCCGACGACCCCGACCTGCAGGGGTACGCCGTCCTGGACTGGGAGGCGTTCACGACGTGGTTCGAGGAGGACCAGGAGGCGGTGGGCCACCCCCGGGAACCGCACCACCGCATCCGCTGCCTGCCGTCGAGCCGCCACGTCGTCGTGTCGGTCGGCGGTGAGGTGGTCGCCGACACGCATCGGCCCGTCCTCCTCGTCGAGACGGGCCTGCCGCCGCGGTGGTACCTGCCCCGGGACGACGTGCGCATGGACCTCCTCACGCGATCGGAGACGCGCACGACCTGCGCCTACAAGGGCCACGCGAGCTACTGGTCGACGACGGCCGGGGGCACAGACCTGGAGGACATCGCCTGGTCCTACGAGGACCCCCGCCACGACGCCGACGAGGTGCGCGACCTGCTCTGCTTCTACGCCGAGCACACCGACACCGTCGTCGACGGTCAGCCCCTCGGCCGCCCGGACACCGAGTGGAGCCGGCAGCGCACCTAGCTGAGGGAGGGGCGGCCGGCTAGTCCGACGAGCCGAGCATCCAGCGGTGGCCGAACGGGTCGCGCAGCACCGCCACGCGGCCGTGGCCGCCGTCCTCGGGTCCGCGGTCGAGCGTGGCGCCGGCGCCGGCCGCCCGCTCGGCCAGTCCGTCGACGTCGTCGGTGGTGAGGTAGAGAGTCACCGCCGCCCCGCGACCGGGGGCCGGGGCGTCCACCGCGATCTCGGGGTACGGGTCGGACATCATGACCCGCGCTCCCCCGAGGCTCACCTCGGCGTGGCCGATCCGCCCGTCGGGCATGACCATCGGCTCGACCTCGACGACCGCCCCGAGCGCCTTGACGTACCAGTCCACCGCCGCCCGGGCGTCGGCGACGCAGATGTAGGGCCGGATCTCGCTCATGCGCTTCCCCCTCGTCGACGGCGGTGTCGACCCCGTGTCGACCCATACGGTATGCCCGTCCGGCGGAACGGGGGGCGGTGGCGGGCCGTTGAACGGGGCGACAACCGTCCGTCGTCGAGACGGGGAGACCGGGAGGACAGGGAGACGACATGGGATTCATGGACGACGTGAGCCGCAAGGTGAAGGCCAAGGCCGAGGAGTGGGACGTGCAGGGCAAGGCGGAGAAGCTCGCCGCCGAGGTCGACAAGGTCGCGCACGAGGCCAAGGACAAGGCCGCGACCTACGCCGACGAGAACCGCGACAAGGTCGCGTCCGGCCTCGACAAGGCCGGCGCCAAGATCGACGAGCGCACCAAGGGCCAGTACGCCGACAAGATCGTCAAGGCCAAGGAGCAGGTGGCCAAGGGGGTCGACAAGCTCGCCGAGCAGCGTCCGGGGGGTCCGCAGGGTCCGGCCACGGCCCCGGATGCGGGAGTGGCCGGCGCCACCGCGGCGGCGGGTTCGGGCTGGGCCGGCGCCACCGACTCACCCGCCACCCACGCCTACCCGCAGGACGTCTACACCCCGGAGCCGTACGCCGCGCAGCCCTACCGCCCCGACCCGATCGACCCGGCCGCGCCGATCGACGAGCCGGTCGCTGCGCCGGTGGACGCGCCCGCCGAGAAGCCGGCGACGGGCACCTCGTGGCCGCCGGCCCCGGGTCAGCACGGCCAGCAGGGGCCGCAGTCCTGATGCCGCGGCTGGGCGCCGGCCGGGCCACCCCGGTCGGTGTCCAGCATGTGGGACAGCCTGGGTAGAGTGCGGGCATGCCGGCCGTCAGACTGCTCCCGACCGAGGAGGCCCAGGACCTCGTCGACCTCACCCGGGAGATCTGCGCCAGGGACCTGGCGCCCCGGGTCGACGCGATGGAGCGAGCGGCCGAGTTCCCGAGCGAGACCTTCCGCCTGCTCGGCAAGAGCGGGCTGCTCTCGCTGCCCTACCCCGAGGAGTACGGCGGGGGCGGGCAGCCCTACGAGGTCTACCTCCAGGTCGTCGAGGAGATCGCCAGCGTCTGGATGAGCGTCGCCGTGGGGGTGAGTGTCCACGCCCTCACGTGCTACCCCGTCGCCGCCTGGGGCACCGACGCGCAGCGCGACGCCCTGCTGCCGGGCATGCTCGGCGGGGAGCAGCTGGGGGCCTACTGCCTGAGCGAGCCGATGTCCGGTTCCGACGTCGGGTCGATGACGACCCGGGCCACCCTCACGCCCGGCGATCCCGACGCCTACGCCATCAAGGGCGTCAAGGCCTGGATCTCGCACGCCGGCCACGCCGACTACTACACGAGCTTCGTGCGCACGTCCGATGAGGGCAGCCGCGGGCTGTCCTGCTTCGTCGTGCCCGCTGACGCGCCCGGGATCGAGCTGGCGCCCCCGGAGCGCAAGATGGGCCTCGCGAGCGACACGGTGCGCCAGGTCACCTTCGCCGGCACCCCGGTGTCCGCCGACCGACGGGTCGGCGAGGAGGGGCAGGGGATGGCGATCGCGCTCGCGGCCCTCGACTCAGGCCGGCTCGGGATCGCTGCTGCCGCAACGGGTCTGGCGCAGGCCGCGCTCGACCAGGCCACGGCATACGCGAAGGGGCGCGAGCAGTTCGGGCGCCCGATCGGTGACTTCCAGGGCGTGGCGTTCATGCTCGCCGACATGGAGGCGGCAGTCACGAGCGCCCGCGCGACCTACCTGCACGCCGCCCGCCTGCGCGACGCCGGGCGCCCCTTCAGCAAGGAGGCCGCGGTCGCCAAGCTCGTGTGCACCGACAACGCGATGCGCGTCACCACCGACGCCGTGCAGGTGCTCGGCGGGGCCGGCTACACCGAGGACTTCCCCCTCGAGCGCTACCTGCGCGAGGCCAAGGTGACCCAGATCTTCGAGGGCACCAACCAGATCCAGCGGCTCGTCATCTCACGACAGCTGCTCAAGGGCATCTAGGAGAACAGTGCGGATCACCGACTCGACCGTCGCCCTCGTCACCGGCGGGGCGTCCGGCCTCGGCGGGGCCACCACCCGACGTCTCGTGGCCGACGGAGCCACCGTGGTCGTCGTCGACCTGCCGTCGTCGCCCGGGGCCGACCTCGCCGCCGAGCTCGGCGCGGCCGTACGCTTCGTCGCCGCCGACGTGCGCGACGAGGACCAGCTCCAGGCCGCCGTCGCCGCTGCCACCGAGCTGGGTGAGCTGCGCGTGGCGGTCACGTGTGCCGGCGTGGGCACCCCCGGTCGCGTGGTCGGGCGGGGCGGCCCGCTCGCGCTCGAGTCGTTCCGCACCGTCGTCGACATCAACCTGGTCGGCACCTTCAACACGCTGCGCTTGGCCGCCGCCGCCATGGTCGGCAACGAGCCGGTCGACGGCGACCGCGGGGTCGTCGTCATGACCGCGAGCATCGCCGCCTACGACGGGCAGATCGGCCAGGCGGCGTATGCCGCGAGCAAGGGCGGCGTCGTCGCCCTCACCCTGGCGGCGGCCCGCGACCTCGCCGACAAGCAGGTGCGGGTCATGACCATCGCCCCCGGCACCTTCGCGACGCCGATGCTCGCCGGGCTGCCGCCCGAGGCGACCGCGGCTGTGGAGGCGGGCGTACCGCACCCGTCCCGGCTGGGCGATCCGGCCGAGTACGCCTCGCTCGTGCGCCACATCGTCGACAACCCCATGCTCAACGGCGAGGTCATCCGCCTCGACGGCGCCCTCCGCATGCCCCCGCGCTGACGGGCCGCTGACGCCCCGCTGACCGCCCCCTCGTGGTCGCCACCCCACTTCCCGGACATGTCTGAGAAACGAGGCCGTGAACCCCGATTCGGGGCGCGTTTCTCAGACATGTCCGGGACATCGTGACGCATAGGCCGGGGCGGTTCGCCATCCTGCCTGCGCGGAGTCAGGACGGCAACAGGCCGCGCAGCGTCTGGATCGTGTCGGCGTCCTGCGCCGGCTTGTCCTCGCGGTAACGCTTCACCCGCGCGAACCGCAGGGCCAGCCCGCCGGGGTACCGGCTCGAGCGCTGCACCCCGTCGATGGCGATCTCGACGACGGTCACGGGCTCGACGAACACGGTATGCCCGGTGCGCCGGGTCTCGATGCGCTGGAAGTGCTCAGTCTGCCACCGCAGGAGCTCGTCGGTGAGTCCCTTGAAGGTCTTGCCCACCATGACGTACGCCCCGGGCTCGCTGAACTCCCCGGTCGGGTCGAGCGCTCCGAGATGGAGGTTGGAGAGCCAGCCCTGCCGGCGCCCCGACCCCCACTCGACGCCGAGGACGACGAGGTCGTAGGTGTGCACGGGCTTGACCTTGACCCAGCTCTTGCCCCGCCGGCCGGCGGCGTAGACCGAGTCGACCGCCTTGACGACGACGCCCTCGTGCCCCGCGGCCAGCGCCTCCGCCGAGACGCGCTCGGCCGTGGCCGGGTCGTCGGTCACCTCTCCCGGTATGCGGTGGTCGGGGGCGACCCGGGCCAGCACCTCGAGCCGGTCGGCGAGGGGCCGGTCGATGAGGTCCTCGCCGTCGACGTGGAGCACGTCGAAGAACCACGGCTGCAGCAGCGCGGCCCGCGGGGACTGCGCCCCGAACCGCGACATCGTGTCCTGGAACGGGCGGGGGCCGCCGTCCTCGTCGAGCGCGAGCGTCTCGCCGTCGAAGATCGCGTCCTGCACCGGCAGCGCGAGCACCGCCGCCACCACCTCCGGCACGCGGGCGGTGATGTCGGCGAGGCTGCGGGTGAAGACGCGCACCTCGTCGCCCCGGCGGTGCACCTGGATGCGGGCGCCGTCGAGCTTGAACTCGACCGAGGCGCGGCCGGTGACCTCGAGCGCGGCGCTGGGGTCGGCCGCGGTGGACGCGAGCATCGGCAGCACCGGTGTCCCCACGGCGAGACCGACCCGCTCCAGCGCCTCGGCCCCTTCGGTGAGGGCCGTGCGGGCGGTCGCCCCGAGGTCGCCCGAGAGCATGACGGCGCGGCGCACCGTGGCGGTGGGGATCTCGGCCGCCTTGGCCACGGCGTCGACGAGCACGCCCTCCAGCGCCCCTGTGCGCATCTCGCCGATGAGGACCCGGGTGACGAACGACTGCTCCGCCTCGGTGGCGCGGGCGCCGACGCCCCGCAGCGACTCTGACCGCAGCGCCGCCGACCCCGAGCCCGTCGTGGCGAGGAGCTCGTCGAGGAGGGCGTCGAGGTCGTGCACGGTGAGGCTCGGCTCGGCGGCCGGCTCCCCCATGAGCGAGGCGACGGTGCGGTAGCCGACGCCCACGCGGCCCTGGCGCGCGCGGCCGACGAGGAACCCGACCGCCGGCGCGACCTCGTCGGGATCCAGCCGGCGCAGCAGGTCGGCGAGCGCCTCCGTCTTGGCCAGCCGGGACGACGTCGCCGTGACCCGCTCGGCCGTCTCCACCACCTCCGCGAGCAGCACGGCGACAGTGTGACACCGGCGTCCGACAGCCTCCGGGGGGAGGCCGGCCGGACGCCGGTGTCAGGCGTACTGGCTGGTCGTGGACCGGCCGTCAGCGGCCGGTCAGCACCGGCTCACGGGCCGGGCGCCCGCCGTCCGCCGACGCGTCGGTGGGCGTTCCGGCCTCGCCTTCCACGCCGTCCGCATCCGGCCGGCTCAGCACGTCGTGCGCATCGTCGTCGACCATCGTCGCCTCGTCGAACGGCGCGTCTCCGGCGAGCACCCGGTCGACCTGGTCGCGGTCGATGGAGTGGGTCCATGTGCCGATGACGAGGGTCGCCACGGCGTTGCCGGCGAAGTTGGTCACCGCGCGCGCCTCGGACATGAAGCGGTCGATGCCGACGATGAGACTCACGCCGTCGACCAGCTCGGGCCGGTGCGACGAAAGGCCGCCGGCCAGCGTGGCCAGTCCGGCGCCGGTGACGCCGGCCGCACCCTTGGAGGCCAGCATCATGAAGAGGAGCAGCGAGATCTGCTCACCGACGTTGAGGGGCTTGCCCATCGCCGAGGCGACGAAGAGCGACGCCATGGTCAGATAGATGGCTGTGCCGTCGAGGTTGAACGAGTAGCCCGTGGGTACGACGACGCCGACCGTGGAGCGCGAGACGCCGAGGTGCTGCATCTTGGCGATGAGCCGCGGCAGCGCCGACTCCGAGGACGAGGTCGAGAAGATGAGGAGGAACTCGCGGCCGAGGTAGCGGAACAGCGAGAAGATGTTGACCCCCGCCACGACCCGCAGCAGCGTGCCGAGGATGACGACGACGAACAGCAGGCACGCGATGTAGAAGCCGATCATGAGAACGGCGAGGCTCTTCAGCGCACCGATGCCGGTCTCGCCGACCACCGCGGCGATGGCCCCGAAGGCGCCGATGGGCGCGACCCACATGATCATCGCGAGGATGCGGAAGACGAGCTTCTGCAGGTGCCCGATGCCGCGGATGATGGGCTCGCCGGCGCGGCCCATGGACTGCAGGGCGAACCCGGTGAGCAGGGCCACGAGCAGCGTCTGCAGGACGACGTCGGTGGTGAAGCCGGAGAACAGCGTCGTCGGGATCATGTGGAGGACGAAGTCGGCGGTCGTCCCGGTGTCGCCGGTGGCCGCCTTGGCCCCCTTGGCCGCGACGTCGGCGGTGAGCTTGAGCCCGTCGCCGGGGTGGATGACGTTGCCGACGAGGAGGCCGATGGCCAGCGCGATGGTCGACATGACGAGGAAGTAGAGCAGCGCGATGCCGCCGACCCGGCCGACCTGGGAGGCCTTGCGCACCGAGCCGATGCCGAGCACGAGGGTGCAGAAGATGACCGGCGCGATCATCATCTTGATGAGGGCGACGAAGCCGGTGCCGAGCGGCTTGAGCGCCTTGCCCACGTCGGGGGCGATGAACCCGACCGCGATCCCGAGGGCCACCGCGACGATCACCGCGATGTAGAGGTAGTGCGTGCGGTCCTTCTTCCGCTGCGGAACAGCGGGCCCTGCGACCGTGGTGCCGGCCATGTGTCCTCCTCGATCAACGCTGATGAGTGCCCCTGGGAGGGGTGGGGGCAATCCTGCGGACCGGCTGCGCGCGGCGCCCCCTTGCGTACATTGAGTTCACGGCGGGGCGCCCGGCCGGGTGGACAATGCCGAGCATGTCGGTGACCGGACTGCTGCGGGGCGTGCGCACGCGCAGCCTCGCCACGCAGATGCTGCTGCTGCAGCTGGTGCTCGTCGGCACCATCGTCGCCGGGGTGCTCGGGCTGGCCTTCGCCGACGCCCAGCGCGACCAGCGCCGGCAGGCCGAGCGGACGGTGCTCGCGGTGGCCACCACCGTCGCCGACTCCCCCGTCATCGACGAGGCCCTGGCGACCGACCGGCCCACGACCCTGCTGCAGCCCTACGCCGAGCAGGTGCGGGCCGACTCGCATACCGACTTCGTCGTCGTCATGTCCGCGACCGGCACCCGCTACAGCCACCCCGACGTCACCCAGATCGGCGGCCAGTTCCGCGGCTCCATCGAGGAGGCGGCCCGCGGCGAGCAGTACGTCGAGGAGTACACCGGCACCCTCGGGCCGTCGGTGCGCTCGGTCGTGCCGGTGCTGCGCGGCGGGCGGGTCGTCGCCCTTGTGTCGGTGGGCATCACCACCGACGCCGTGCAGCGTTCGGTGCTACCCAACGTGCCGGGCATCGTGCTCGCCGGGCTGGGCGTGCTGACCCTGGGCGCGGTGGGCGCCTGGCTCATCGGCCGCCGCCTCGACCGGCAGACCGAGGGGCTGGCCGAGGACGAGCTGCGGCAGATGGCCGACTACTACGACGCGGTGCTCCACTCCGTACGCGAGGGGCTCGTCCTGCTCGACCGGCAGGACGTCGTGCGGCTGGTCAACGACGAGGCGGTGCGGCTGCTGGGGCTGCCTGACGACGCCGTCGGACGGCCGCTCGGCGACCTCGGTATGCCGGTCGAGCTCGTCGCGCGGGCCACCGCCGACGACGCGCCCGCGGGCGAGCTGCGGGACGAGACGTTCGTGGTGGGCGAGCGCGTGCTCGTCGTCAACCGCACCGCCGCGAGGCGGCAGGGCCGCCTGCTCGGCTCGGTGGTGACGCTGCGCGACCGCACCGACCTTCAGCGCGCGACGGGCGAGCTCGCGGTGGTGCGCGGCCTCGCCGACTCGTTGCGCTCGCAGACCCACGAGGCGGCCAACCGCCTGCACACCGTCGTGTCCCTCGTCGAGCTCGGCCGAGCCGACGAGGCCGTCGACTTCGCCACCCACGAGCTCGAGCTCGCCCAGCGCCTCACCGACCGCGTCGTCGTGGCGGTCGACGACCCCGTGCTCGCCGCGCTCATGCTCGGCAAGACGGCCCAGGCGGCGGAGCGGGGGGTGCGGCTCGTCCTGCGGCCCGAGACGTCGGTGCGCGTGCATACGTTCGAGGCCCACGACCTCGTCACCGTGCTCGGTAACCTCGTCGACAACGCGATCGACGCGACGGCGGGCCGCCTCGAGGGCGACCGCCCCCGCGAGGTGGAGGTGCTCGTCGAGGCCGAGGGCGACCGCCTCCACATCCGGGTCGGCGACAGCGGGCCGGGGCTGGCGCCGGGCGAGCACGAACAGGTCTTCAGGCGCGGCTGGTCGACCAAGGCGGAGGAGGGCCACGACCGGGGCATCGGCCTGGCCCTGGTGCGCGCCACCGTGCTCCGCCTCGGCGGCCAGGTCTCGGTGGACACCGGCCCCCTGGGGGGCGCCGAGTTCGACGTGCGGGTGGGCGCGCCCGTGCCGGCGCGCCCGCAGTCGGCCGCCGTGGACGTCGCCCTGTGACCTACCGGGCGCTGGTCGTCGAGGACGAGCCGGTGGCGGGCGAGGCCAATGCCGCCTACCTCGTCCGCCTAGGTCTGGAGGTCGTGGGCATCGCCCGCACCGGGCAGGAGGCGGTACGTCTGCTCGGCACCGACGCGGCCATCGACCTCGTTCTGCTCGACATGCACCTCCCCGACGGGCACGGGCTCTCCCTGCTGCGCAGCATCCGTGGCACGAGCCGGCCCATCGACGTCATCGCCGTGACCGCGGCCCGCGACGTCGACGTCGTGCGGCAGGCGGTCGCCCAGGGGGTCGTGGCCTACCTCATCAAGCCGTTCACCTTCGCGGCGTTCCGCGACAAGATCGAGCAGTACCTCGACTACCGCAGCCGGCTCGACGGCCAGAGCGAGACCGTGGGGCAGACCGAGGTCGACGCCATGCTGGCCTCCCTGCGGCCGACGCTCGGCGCGCAGAGCCTGCCGAAGGGGCTGACCGTGGGCACCCTCGAGCAGGTCTCGCAGGTGGTGCGGGCGCAGGGGCCGGTGTCGGCCGCCGAGGCGGGGCTGGCGCTGGAGACCTCGCGGGTCACGGCCCGCCGCTACCTCGAGTACCTCACCGAGACGGGCCTGGTGCGGCGGTCGAACCGGCACGGCACGTCGGGGCGCCCCGAGGTCGAGTACCGCTGGCGCTGAAGGGTTTCAGTCAGGGCCGGCCGCGGCGGGATCAGGTCGGAGCGGACCCGGCGGTCGCGAAGCGGCCGGACCACCGGGCCAGCATGTCGAGCACCTGCGGCGGACCGGCCTCCACCGTGAACGGCGCCTCCACCACGCCGAGCCCGAAGACGAGCCACTGCGCGTCGCGCCCGTGCATCTCCAGCCGGCAGCTGGCGTCGTCGACGGCCGTCACCGTGCCCCAGCGCCCGATCCGGCGCGCGACAGCGGCGGCCGGGGCCGATACGAGGGCGACGACGCGCACGTCGGTCTCGATCCGCGTCAGCCCCGCCCGCACGAAGGCCGCGGGGTCGCCCCCGGGGATCGCGCGGGGCCGGAAGCGAGCCCTCGTCCCCTCCGGCTCGCGCAGTCGGTCGAGCCGGAACGAGCGCCAGTCCTGCCGGTCGAGGTCGTACGCCACGAGGTACCAGCGCCGCCCGACCGTGACGAGCCGGTGCGGCTCGACGTGGCGGCCGAGGTCGGCCCCGGCCGCCGCCCCGCCCGCCGCCCGGTAGGTGAACCGCATCCGCTCCTCGTCGCGGGTCGTCTGCGCGACGGTGGCGAGGACGTCGGCCTGCACGGCGGGCGCCTCGGCGAACGGCGAGTCGACGGTGACCGCCCGCAGGGCCTCGGCCCGGCGCCGCAGCCGGGGCGGGAGCACCTGCACCACCTTGGACAGGGCGCTGACCGAGGCCTCCGCCAGTGCGCCCGACGTCAGCTGCGCGGCCCCGTTGAGGGCGACGGCCATGGCGATGGCCTCGTCCTCGTCGAGGGTGAGCGGCGGCATGGTCGCGCCCGCGCCCAGCTGGTAGCCGCCGTCGGACCCCCGGGCGGCGTCCACGGGGTAGCCCAGCTCGCGCAACCGGTCGATGTCGCGGCGCAGGGTGCGCTCGGAGACCTCGAGCCGGTGGGCCAGCTCCGGCCCCGGCCAGAACCGGTGGGTCTGCAGCAGCGAGAGCAGCTTCAGCGTGCGGGAGCTCGTGTTCGCCATGGCTCCAGACTGCCTCACCATCAGGTCAGGAAGTGGCCGCAACGCTCCGTAGCGTGAGTGGTGACCGCAGGACCACCGACCTCCAGGAGTCCCGACATGACCGCTCTCGCCACCCGGCCCACCACGTCGCCCCACCGCGGCCCCTTGCCCGTCGGACGGGCGCGCACCATCGCCCTGTTCAGCCTGTTCCTCGCCTCGACCATGGAGCTGCTCGACACGACGATCGTCAACATCGCCCTGCCCAGCATCGAGACCGGGCTCGGCGCGAGCGGCGCCCAGCTGCAGTGGATGGTCGCGGCCTACCCGCTCGCCTTCGCAGTCGCCCTCGTCACCGGCTCGCGCCTAGGTGACCTCTGGGGGCGCAAGCGGCTGTTCGTGGCCGGCCTCGTCGGCTTCACGCTGATGTCGGCCGCCTGCGGGATGGCCCCCACCGCCGGTGCGCTCATCGGGTTCCGGGCCCTGCAGGGGCTGGGCGCCGCCGGGATGATCCCCCAGGTGCTCACCAGCATCCAGGTCATGTATGCGCCGAAGGAGCGCGCCGCGGCCATGGGCCTGTTCACGGGGCTGGCCGGGGTGACGGCCGTACTCGGACCGGTCGTCGGCGCTGTGCTGACGAACGCCGACCTCGGCGGCCTCGGGTGGCGCTCCATCTTCCTCGTCAACGTGCCGGTCGGCCTCGTCGCCGTTGCGGCCGCCCTACGCTGGGTGCCGGAGTCGGTCTCGGAGCGCCGTCCCGGCATCGACGCCCGCGGGGTCCTGACCCTGGCCGCCGGCCTGCTGGCCGTGCTCTACCCGCTCACGATGGGCCGCGAGCTGGGCTGGCCGCTTTCGGTGTTCGCGCTCGTTGCCGCCGGCCTGCTCGTCCTCGTCCGGTTCGTCGTCTCGCAGCGCCGGGCCGAGCGGCAGGGCCGGGAGCCGCTCGTGGCGCTCAGCCTCTACCGGGGCCGGGCGTTCGGGGCCGGGTCGGCGGTGCACGCGATCCTCTTCGTCGCGATGGGCGCCGTCTTCCTCGCCCAGACGGTCTACCTCCAGGCCGGCCTCGGCTGGACGGTGCTGCACGCCGGTCTGGCCGGGGTGCCGTTCGCTCTGGCCACCAGCGTCTTCGCCGGGCTGGGGGTGGCGGTGCTCGCCCCGCGGATCGGCCGCCGCGTGCTGCAGCTGGGTGCCGTGACCTGGGCCGTGGGCGCGCTCGTCCTGCTCGCCGCCGTGCACGGGGCCACGGCCGACACCTCGACCTGGGCCTTCGTCCCCGGGTTCGTCGTCTCCGGCGCCGGGTTCGGACTTCTCGTGGCGCCGATCGGCATGTTCACCGTCTCGGAGGTGCCGGTGGAGCACGCCGGCTCGGCCTCGGGCCTGGTCAACACGACCGGCCAGCTGGGCAGCGCGGTCGGGGTGGCTCTGGTGGGCACCGCGTTCTTCGCCGTCGTCGACGCCCACGCCGGCCCCGGGGTCGCGCCGAGCGCCATGTTCGGGCCGGCGTTCCAGCTGACCCTCGTCGTGCTCGTCGTCCTCATGCTCGGGGCCGCGGCCGCCGCTCACGCCCTGCCTCGCCACCCGACGGCAGGGACCGGCACGCACACTGAACAGCACTGACGCGCGCCGAGGCCGACGTAGCTCCGCGGCATACCCCCGAGCCTCTGGCAGCATCGCTGCCATGCGTGTGATTGGACTCCACCTCTACCCCGTCAAGTCCCTCGGCGGAGCAGAGGTGGAGTCCGCCGTCGTCGAGCCGTGGGGCCTGGCCGGCGACCGCCGGTGGGCCCTGGTCGACGACGCGGGCGACCCGGTCACCGCCCGCGAGTGCCACGCCCTGCTGCGGCTGACGGCCACCGTCGTCGACGACGACACCATCCGCATCCGCGACCGCGCTGACGGCGCGAGCATCCTCGTCGACACCCCGCTGGGGCTGGGGCCGGTGCCGGTCGGGTTCTCCCGCCTGCCTTTTGCGGCACCCGCCGACGCCGACGTCGGAGACTGGCTCAGCGCGCGGGTCGGTCGCACGGTGCGGTTGGTCTGGCTCGAGGACCCCACGGCCCGGCCGATCAGCGGCGCCCGCGGTGGTCGGCCGGGTGAGTCCCTGTCGCTCGCCGACGCGGGTCCGCTCCTGCTCGGCTCACAGGCGTCGTTGGCCCAGCTCAACGCGTGGGTCGCCGCCGAGGCCGACGAGCCGGACCTGCCGGACCTCGACCCGTCCGACCTCAGCGACGCGAGCGTCGTGGCGCCGCCGAGCGGCCTCGACATGCGCCGGTTCCGGCCCAACGTCGTCATCGACGGCGACGAGCCGTTCGCCGAGGACACCTGGCCGGGGGTGCGGATCGGCGACGTGAGCTTCCGCACGACGATGGTCTGCGACCGCTGCGTCATGACGACCCTCGACCCCGACACCCTCGCCGGGGGCAAGGAGCCGATCCGCACCCTGGCGCGGCACCGGCGGTGGGACCGCAGCACCTGGTTCGGTACGCGCCTGGTGCGGGTCGGCGGTGGCACGGAGATCCACGTCGACGACGCCGTGGTCCCGGAGCTGGCGGTCGTTCCCACCGGCTGACGACCCCGCCCGCCGTACGCTGCCCAGCATGGGCGTCGTCGCGAGCGTGTTCACCGGGCTGGCCGCTCTCCTGCACGTCTACATCTTCGTGCTGGAGAGCCTGCGCTGGACCCGGCCGGAGGTCTGGAGGCGCTTCATGGTGGCGGACCAGGCGACGGCGGACGCCACCCGGCCGATGGCGTACAACCAGGGGTTCTACAACCTCTTCCTCGGCCTCGGGGCGGCGCTCGGCGTCGTGCTCTGGTGGACCGGCCAGCCCACGGTGGGACGCACGCTCGCGCTGTTCTGCACCGTGTCGATGGTGCTCGCCGCGACGGTGCTGGTGACCAGCGGCCGGCACTACCTGCGTCCGGCCCTGACCCAGGGCACCTTGCCCCTCCTGGGTCTCGTCGCCTTCCTCCTCGCCTGACGACAGGCGCTACGCGAACTGGATGACCTGGCGGATCGCCGTGCCGTCGGCGAGCTGGTCCATGGCGTCGTTGATGTCGTCGAGCGTGATGTGGCTCGTGACCAGCGCCTCCACGGGCAGCCGGCCCTCGCGCCACAGGGCGACGAACAGGGGGATGTCGCGCGACGGCACCGCCGAGCCCAGGTAGCTGCCGATGACCGTGCGGCCCTCGGCGACGAGCCGCAGCGGCGAGATGCTCGCCATGGCGTCCGGCGGCGGCAGCCCCACCGTGACGGTGCGGCCACCCGGACCGGTGAGGTCGATGGCGGTCTCGAAGGCCCGCACGTGCCCGGCGGCCTCGATGACCACCTGCGCTTTCACACCGTGGGCGACGGCCTCCTGCGGGGTATGCGCGGCGTGGGCCCCGAGCGCCCGGGCCTGGTCGAGCTTGGCCGGCAGGGTGTCGACGCCGACGACCCGCACGCCGTCCCGCGCGAGCGCCGTGATGAGCGCGGCCATGCCGACGCCGCCCAACCCGACGACCGCGACGGTGTCGCTCGCGACCGGTCGGCCGGCGTTGACGACCGCGCCGCCCCCCGTCAGCACCGCGCACCCGAGCACGGCGGCGACGTCGGGCGGCACGTCGCCCGGGACGGGCACGACCGACCGCACGTCGACGACGGCGTGGGTGGCGAACGCCGAGACGCCGAGGTGGTGGTGGACCTCGGCGCCGTCGCGACGCAGGCGCCGGCCGCCGGCGAGCAGCGTGCCCTCGTTGTTGGCGAGCGTGCCGGCGATGCAGGGGCGCAGTCCGTCGCTGGCGCATCCCGCGCAGTCGCCGCAGCGCGGTAGAAAGGTCAGCACCACCCGGTCGCCGACGTGCACCGCGTCGACGTCGACGCCGGCGCCGAGCTCCTCCACGATGCCCGCGCCCTCGTGGCCGAGCAGCATGGGCACGGGCCGCACCCGGTTGCCGTCGACGACGGAGAGGTCGGAGTGGCAGACACCCGCCGCCTCCATCCGCACGAGGATCTCCCCGCGACCGGGCGGCGCCAGCTCGAGGTCGCCCACCGAGAGCGGTCTGCTCTCCCGGAAGGGCCGCCCACGACCGATCTCCTCCAGCACCGCTCCCTGGATCCGCACGGTTCAGCCCTCCTGCTCGGTACCGGTCGAGCCGCCGGCCAGCATGTCCTGCAACGCCGCCCGCACCCGGTCGGGCATCGGTGTGGCGCGGCGGGTGGTGCGGTCGACGTAGACGTGCACCCAGTGGCCGACGGCGGCCACCGAAGCCTCCGCAGGGTCTCGTGGCTCGTCGTCCGGGTCTCCGGCGAAGACGCCCAACGCATACGTGACGCTGCTGCGACCGAGGCGCTCCACCCGCATACCGACGGTCAGGGGCTGGGGGAAGCCGACCTCGCGGTAGAAGGTGCAGCCCGACTCCGCGACGACCCCGAGCTCAGGCGTGACGGTCGCGTCGACCCCGCCCGTCGTTGCGAGCCACCCGTTGATGGCCGTGTCGAACAGCTCGTAGTAGACGGCGTTGTTGAGGTGGCCGAACATGTCGTTGTCGGCCCATCGGGTGGGCATGGCGAGCCGCACCGGGAAGTCCTGGCGGGTCCACGACCGCCGTGCGTCGGGCGCCATCAGGGCTGGAGCCCGTCCCACGACCAGCGCGGGAGGTGAAGCCCGTCGGGCACGTCGTGCGCCGACCCGTGGTAGCGCGCCATGCTCGTCGTCGTGGCCCACGCGAAGTAGTCGTGGAGCACCGACCGCACCGGCTCCGCGTCGGTGAGCCCCACGTCGGTGAGGGCCTGGTCGAAGCAGTCGACCGCTCGCGCGTCCATCGCCTCGTGCGGGCCGTTGCCGCTGTGCAGCCGGACGACGGAGGACTCGTCGCCGTAGGCGTCGGTGTAGGTCGGCGGGCCGCCCAGCGCCTCGTCCCAGTAGGCCGCGAGCCGCTCGGTGTGGTCGGGCCGGAACCCGTGGCTGAAGGCGTGGCTCACCACCGGGTCGGCGAGGACCCGCTCGTGCCAGGCCGCAGCCAGCCGGCGCAGCCCTACGGCGCCTCCGGCCGCGTCGTAGACGCTCTCCATGGACCCATCATGGCCGCCCGCGCGACGGCTGTCGCCCCGGCCCCCGCGCCTCTTTCGTCACCTGAGTCCCACTCCTCCGGGCGTGTCACGGCGACACGCCGAGAAGGACCAAAGTCGTTGCGAAAAAGCCGGATTGAGGCCTTGTCAACGGCGGGTGCGAAGGCGTAGACATTTCCTACGCACTTCCGCAAGGATGAGCGGGTCGGACGGCAATCGAGGTCCATCCGTGCGGAGCGATCCGCACGACCCACGGGACGACGTGGGAGGGCCAGGCGAGTTGACCGGCGTTCGGACTTCGTCAGCGCCGAACACACCGAGACCCGGCCAACTCATACTTGGCCGGGTCTCACCTTGTCTCAAGGTCTTCGGGTGCTGCTGGGTCTTGTCTACCCGCCCCGAGTGACCGGGCGTGTGACCGACACGCGTCGGGCGGGTAAACAGTTACGCCTGCTGGTGCGAGCGCGCCACCGGCCGATACGGTCGGGACCGCCCCCAGGCCTACCTCTGCGCGGGCGAGCCGAACCGCTCCAGGAGGTCCCCCCGTGCCCGATCCTTGCCGTCACCTCATCGGCCTCCTGCTCGGCGCCGAGGAGGACTGGCCCCAGGCGTTCGAGGCGATCCTGCGCCGGGTGGGGCCCCTCACCGACGGGTCGGGCGCGGTGCACGAGGTGTCGTCGGAGCGGCTCACCATCGAGCCGTTCGAGCTGACCGACCCGGTGCGCGCCGGGCTCGTCATCGACCGGCTCGCCTACTGGTACTACCACCCCCGCGAGTGGCTCAAGAAGGCCGCACTGATGAACGGGACCTACCTGCTCAACAGCCCGTTCACCTTCCAGTCCATGGAGAAGCACAGCGCCTACTGCGCGATGGTGCGGCTCGGCCTGAAGATCCCCCGCACGGTGCTGGTCCCCTACAAGAACCCCGTCGACAACATCCGGTGGCCTTACACCTCGGCGAAGTACAACCAGCCCTTCGACCTCGACGCCATCGCGGCCGACCTCGGCTACCCGCTCTACATGAAGCCGTTCGACGGCGGCGGCTGGCGGGGCGTGTCCCGGATCGAGAACCAGGACGACCTCCACTCGGCCTACGACGCCTCCGGCGAGATGCTCATGCACCTGCAGGCCACCGTCGACTACGAGAAGTTCGCCCGCGCCCTGTCCATCGGGCCGGAGACGATGGTCATGGACTTCCGCCCGGAGCAGCCCATGCACGGCCGGTATGCCGTCTCGCACGACTTCCTCTCGCCCAAGGCCGGCAACGAGTGCGCGGCGATCAGCAAGATCATCAACGCCTTCTTCGGCTGGGAGTTCAACTCGGCGGAGATGCTCGTCACCGGCGACGAGGTCTACCCGATCGACTACGCGAACGCCTGCCCCGACGTCGCCGTCACCTCGCTGCACTACTACTTCCCGTGGGCGATCACCGCGCTCGTGCGCTGGTCGGTGTTCTCGCTGGTGACCGGGCGGTCGACGAGCGTCGACCTGCATACCGACCGCTACTTCGCCATCGCCGACGACCCGTCCCTCAGCTACGACGCGAAGATCGCGGCCTACCTCGCCCTGGCCAACGAGCACTTCACGACCGACCGCTACTGGCAGTGGTGCGAGGAGAACCTCCCCCACCTGCCGGAGCAGGTGCACGACTGGGTGTCCGGTCCCGACTTCGACCGGCTTCTGCGCGAGACGGTCGACGCGACCTACCCGGAGCACGAGCGCGAGCGCTTCATGGCACACTTCCGCGGCCTCACCGGGATGTGGGTCAGCGACACCGCCACCGCCCGCTCCTAGCCGCGCAGAGCGGTCTGACCGCGGATCATCTCGCAGGTATGCCGCGGTGCTCAGCTCTGGGACACGCCAGCGGCGTCGAACGTGGCCACCTCGTGCAGCATCCGGGCGGCCGCCTGCACGATCGGCACCGCGAGCAGCGCGCCCGACCCCTCGCCGAGCCGTAGCCCCAGGTCGACCAGCGGTTCCAGGCCCAGGGCGTCGAGGGCCACGGTGGCGCCGGGTTCCTGCGACCGGTGGCCGGCGACCAGGTAGCCGACGACCTCCGGCCGGATCCGCGCCGCGGCGAGCGCCGCCGAGCACGCGATGACCCCGTCGAGGACGACCGGGGTCCGCCGGGCGGCCGCGCCGAGGAGGAACCCGGTCAGCGCGGCGTGCTCGAAGCCGCCCACCTCGGCGAGCACCTCGACGCCGTGACGGTCGGGTGCCGCCACCGTGAGCCGGCCGACCGCGCGGTCGACGATGTCGCGCTTGCGCTCCAGCATCGCGTCGTCTGCTCCGGCGCCACGCCCCGTGACGTCCGCCGCGGGGAGGCCGGTGAGCGCGGCGACGATCGCGGCCGAGGCCGTGGTGTTGGCCAGGCCGAGGTCGCCGGTCACCAGCAGCCGGTAGCCCTCGTCGACGAGCCGGGTGGCCGTGTCGACGCCGGTCTGCAGGGCGGCCTCGCACTGCTCGCGCGTCATCGCGGGCCCCACGCTGAGGTCGGCCGTACCGCGCGCCGACTTGGCGCTCGTGAGGCTGGCGTGCGGCGGCGGGTCGCCAGCCACGCCCACGTCGACCACCGTGACGTCAGCGCCGACCTGACGGGCCAACGCGCTGACGACGGCGCCTCCCGCACAGACGTTGGCGACCATCTGCACGGTGACCTCCTGCGGCCACGGGGTGACGCCCTGGGCGTGCACCCCGTGGTCGCCGGCGAACACCGCGACGGCCACCGGCGCCGGGATCGGTGGCGGGCATACCCCCGTGATGCCGGCCAGCTGGGTGCCGAGGGCCTCGAGGCGGCCCATCGAGCCCGGCGGCTTGGTGAGCCGCGCCTGCCGGTCGTCGGCGGCGCGCATCGCCCCGGCACCCAACGGGGCGATGGCCTGCATGGCGTGCTCGAGGTCCATGCCGACATCGTGGCAGGCTGGCCGGATGGCCCTGACCCTGGTGACCGGTGGGGCGCGCAGCGGCAAGAGCCGGCACGCCGAGGCGCTCGTCGCCGACGCCGCCGACGTCACCTACGTGGCGACCGGCCGGGTCGACGACGGGTCCGACCCCGAGTGGACCCTGCGGGTGGCGGCCCACCGGGCGCGCCGGCCCTCCGGCTGGTCCGTCCTCGAGACGCGGGACGTCGCCGGGGTCGCGCGCGCGGCCCGAGGCGCCGTCGTCGTCGACTGCCTCGGCACGTGGCTGACCGGGCTGGTCGACGACGCCGACCTCTGGGCCGACCTGCCTGCCGCCGGCCGGCTCGTCGGTGCGGCCGGTGACGTGCTGGGCGACGCCCTCGACGCGTCGACGGCACGGATCGTCCTGGTGACCAACGAGGTCGGGCTCGCACCGGTGGCGACGACCTCGTCGGGACGGTGGTTCCAGGACGAGCTCGGGCGGCTCAACGCCCGGATCGCCGCCGTCGCCGACCACGTGCACCTCGTCGTCGTCGGCCGGGTGCTCGACCTCAGCGACGCCCCGGTCGTGCGATGAGGGACGCCGTCCGACTCGCGGTCGGCACGCTCACCGGCGTGCCCACACGGCCACCCGCCCGGGTCGACCGACGCACGGCGGGCACCGCCATGCTGCTGGCGCCGCTGACGGCCGTCCCCCTCGCGTTGGTCGCCGTGCTCGCCCACCTCGTCGTGGCCGCGGGGGCGATGCCGCCGATGGTCGCCGCCGCCGTGCTCCTCGGGCTGACCGCGCTCTGGTCGCGGGGCCTGCACCTCGACGGGCTCGCCGACACCGTCGACGGGCTGGCGGCCGGGTTCGACCGTGACCGGGCGCTCGAGGTCATGCACCGCGGTGACGTGGGACCGAGCGGGGTCGCGACGCTGCTGATCTCGCTCCTCGTCCAGCTCGCCGCGCTCACCTCCCTCGTCACGACCCGCCGCGGGGTCGTCCTCGTCGTCGTGGCCGTCGTCGCCAGCCGCTCGGTCCTCGCGTGGGGGTGCTGGCAGCGGGTGCCCGCGGCGCGGCCCACCGGACTCGGGGCGACGGTGTCCGGTTCCGTGTCCTCGCTGGCGCTGGCGGCCGCCGCCAGCATCGTGCTTGGAGTGTCGGTCGCCGTGCCCGTCCTCGCCGGCACCCGCTGGTATGCCGGGCCGGT
Source organism: uncultured Actinomycetota bacterium (assembly GCA_963752705.1). GTDB lineage: Bacteria > Actinomycetota > Actinomycetes > Actinomycetales > Dermatophilaceae > Lapillicoccus. Next base: position 185,311 of record CAVVZM010000003.1, on the reverse strand, counting down.
CGTCGTCGCCGCGGCCGCCGTCGGCGCGGGCTGGGTGCTCGCGGTGGCGGTGCGCCGCCTGGGCGGGGTGACCGGTGACGTCCTCGGCGCCACGGTCGAGGCGGCCCTGACCGCCGGCCTGCTGGTCGCGTCGGTCCTGACCTGACGGGAATGGGCGCAGGTACCCCCGGGTTGACCACGCCATGACCGACGACGCCCGCTGGATCGCTGCCCTCCGCTCCTCGCACGACCGCTTCGCCGGGCTGGTGGACGGTCTGAGCGCCGAGCAGGTCACCGGGCCGTCCTACGACGACGAGTGGACCATCGCCGACGTGGCCTCGCACCTGGGCAGCCAGGCCGAGATCTTCGGGCCCTTCGTCGACGCCGGCGTCACCGGCTCGCCGGCACCGGGCAACGACACGTTCCCCCCGATCTGGGACCGCTGGAACGCCATGGCTCCCGCCGAGCAGGTGCGCGAGAGCGTCGAGCGCAACGAGGCCTTCGTCCAGCGCCTGGAGGCCCTCAGCCCGGACGAGCGGTCCGCGTTCCGCGTCTCCCTGTTCGGATCCGACCAGGACCTCGCCGGCTTCGCCTCGATGCGCCTGGGCGAGCACGCCGTGCACACCTGGGACGTCGCCGTGGCCCTCGACCCGGCCGCCACGGTGTCGGCCGACGCGGTCGACCTCCTCGTCGACGGCATCGACGCGCGGCTGGGCTGGGTCGGCAAGCCGGTCGACGATGCCTCGCCGGTGGTCGTGGAGACCACCGCCCCCGAGCGGCGGTTCCAGCTCGAGCTGCAACCGGCCGTGACCAGCGTGCCGGTCGACGGGTCCACCACCGAGGCCGACGTCACCCTCCCCGCCGAGGCGTTCCTGCGGCTCGTCTATGGGCGGCTCGACCCCGAGCACACCCCCGCGCCGCTCACCGACGACGCCACCGTCGCCACCCTGCGGCAGGCCTTCCCCGGCTTCTGAGGCGCAAGCCTCCGGCTGCGCGTCAGCGCATGTTTCCGGTGTGACCCAACGAGATCCGTCCCGGTTGCGGCCACACGAGGAGCCCGTGCGGCCCGGCCTTGACGGGGATCGTCTTGATCGTCTCCCCCGTCTTGGTGTCGATGACGTAGACCGCCGAGCTGTAGCGACCCGACAGCCACAGCTGCGACCCGTCGACGGTGACACCGCCCATGTCGGGGGACGCGCCCTTGGGCAGGGCCCACTTGGCCGAGGGCGTCAGCGTGGCCGCGTCGATCACGGTGACGCTGGCGTCGTCGCGGTTGCTGATGTAGAGGCTCTTGGCGTCACGCGACGGGTAGACGGCGTGCGCACCCATCCCCGTCTGGATGAAGCCGGTCTGCTTCATCGTCGCGGCGTCGATGACCCATACCCCGTTGCGGAGCATGTCGGCGACGAGGAAGCTCTTGCCGTCCGGAGCGAGGCGCACGTCCTGCGGCATCGACGAGGCGCCCATGGACAGTCGCGACTTCGGCCCTCCCATCGACATCGCCTGGGCGGGCGACGTGGCCCCCGGGGTCTGGATGGCGTTGAGGTCGATGACCGACTGCACGGCGTTGGCGTCGGCGTCGAGGACGACGAGCTGCCCGCTGAACTCGCAGCTGACGAGCAACGTCTTGAGGTCGGCGGTGAAGTCGGCGTGGTTCAGCCCCACGCACGGCACGGGCGTCGACCGGATGAGCTTCATGCTCTGCGGGTCGCGCACGTCGATCCGCCGGCGGGCCTCCGCCATGACGAGCGCGTAGCTGCCGTCGGGCGTGAAGTAGAGGTTGTAGGGGTCGTCGACGGGGATGCTCCCGGAGACCTTGCCCGTCGTCGGGTCGATCGACGTCAGCGTGTTGCCGGCGTCGCTGTTCACCCACAGGGTCTTCAGGTCGTGGCTGGGCACGACGTGCTCGGGCGAGCGCGCCACCGGGTAGGTGGCGATGACCGACAGCGTGGCCGGGTCGATGACCTGCACGCTGGCCGAGAGCTGCTCGGGCACGTAGACGAGGGACTTGGCCTGCAACGCCGGGCCCTGGACCGCACCGGAGCCGGTGCCGGCGTACGGCAGGACCGACCCGGTCGCCGTGCTGGGCGGGGCGCTCGTGGTGGGGGTCGTCCCCGCCGCGGCCGGTGACGGTGCGCCCGACGTGCCGGCCGCGACCTGACCGGTACTGGCCGGCGACGCCGGGCTGCCGGCGTCGGCGCATCCGGCCAGGGCCAACAGAGCTCCGAGACCCGCGAGGGCCAGCACGGAGGCCGGTCGGCACAGAGGTCTCACGCCGCACCCGCCAGGAGGCGGCTGACCGTGACGGCCTGCAGACCCTTCGCGGCGAGCCCCTGGAGGATGCCCGGCAGCGCGTCGACCGTGCCTTGGTGGCCGAGGTGGAGGCTGACGATCGACCCGGCCTTCACGGCGGCGAGCGTGCGCGACCGCACGAGGGTCGCCCCGGGGTCGTCGTAGTCGAGCGGGTCGACGTCGTAGCCGATGCAGCGCGCATACCCCGACGCGGCGGCGGCGGTCCGGATCGTCGGCGTGCTGGTGGGCGTGCCCGAGGGCCGGAACAGCAGCCCCGCCTGCCCCACCGCTCCGGCGACGGCGGCGGCCCCTTGGCTGATCTCACTACGGGCGGCCGCGGCGTCGAGCGATGTCATGGGTTGGTGGCTCCAGGTGTGGTTACCGAGGTCGTGTCCGGCCGCGATGATGTCACGGCCGACGGCGGGGTTCGCCGCGAGCCACTGGCCCACGGCGAACACGGTGAGGTGGGCCCCGGCGGAGCGGGCGATGTCGAGCACGGCGATGGTGAGAGCCACGTCGCCGGCGCCGTGGAAGGTCAGCGCGACGGCGGGGTACGCCGCGGGGCCGGTGCGCAGGTCGGGTCCAGGACTCGTCAGCACGGCAGGGGCGGTCGCCGCTGGAGCGGAGGTCGTCGACGCCGCCGACGTGGCGGGGGTGGTGGCTGGGGCCGCGCTCGCCGAGGTGGCCGTCGAGGTGCCCGTCGGCGCGGCGCCGGCCGGACCGCCCGCCGCGGCCGGGGGCGTCGGCACGTCCGTGCAGGCCGCCAGGCCGCCGCCCACCGCGAGGATCCCTGCGGTGAGGACAGCCCGGCGGCCCACAGGGAGGTTCGGGCGCGGCACGGGCCCAAGCATGCCCATGTCTGGCTGGGTCCGCCCTGAGCATCGTCGGCGTGTCCGCTCGATGCCGAGGACGGCGGGGGGCGTCAGGCGCGCCGACGCCCCCCGGTTCGCTCAGTCGGTGGCGTGCTGCAGGCCCTTGAGCTCGGCGCGCGCAGCCTGGATGTCTCCGAGCTGGCGCTGCACGACGGTGCGCAGGCCGTCGGACAGGTCCTTGCCCAGCGCGCCCTCGTACTCCGAGACCGCGTGGTCCTCCCCCGACACGCAGGCGTCGATGACGCCGTCGGGCTTGGACCCGGTGAGGGCGTCCTTGAGGGCCATCCAGCCGCGGTGGGCCTTGGCCGCCACGGACCCGTCGTCCTCGACGTCGTCGCCGTAGGCCGCGCCCAGCTGCTCCAGCTCGGTCGCGAACTGCGCGCGCTGGTCCGCGAAGCGCCGCAGGGTTTTGGCCCACTCGGCGTGGTCGGAGTCCGTGAGCCGCTCGGCGGCGTCCGCGAACCCCTTGCGTCCGTCCTGCAGAGTCTCGACCAGGTCCTTGCTGACGCGGCTGTCGACCGACACGTGAAGCTCCTTTGCTCGTGGGGGGGTTGGGCTCACGACGCTAACCCAGCGCGCTCGACCCCGCGCGTTCGGAGTCGGGCTCGCGCCAGGGTGCGGGCCGGAAGCGTGTTCTCACTCCGGGGGGTGGTCACCGCCGTGCAGGCTCCTCCGGGCGCGGGTGAACTGGGCTTCGTCGATCTCGCCCCGGCCGAACCGCTCGGCGAGCTCGGCCTCGGCCCGTGAGGAATCCGGACGCTGCGCCGGCAGCGCCCGGCCAGAGCCCAGGTTGCGAACGGCCCACACGCCCAGCGCGGCAACGGCAACCACGGCGACCACCATCATCAGCACCATGGCCACCCATGAGCCCGGTCCCCAGCTCCCATCGCCCCACCACATCATCGCGACTCACCTCTGACTCCAGCCGGCCCGAGGAGTCTCGGGCACTCCTGCGACCGTCGCACCGGCGGACCCTGTCGACCAGGGTCGGAGGTCCCGCGACCGACGGGTCCGGCGGCCGACCTCCTCGTCAGTCCTGCGTGCTTCGAGACAGCGTGCGGCTCTCGGACTCACTGAGCGCCGCATCGGTGCCGGTGACGCCGTCCTCGGTCCCGGTCATCGTGCGCGAGCTGCCGATGCTGCCGGTGCTGCCGGTGCTCCTGCGGGCATCCGGCTGTTCCGGCGCGTGCTTCCGCACCCCGAGCACGACCAGGAGTGGGGCCGCCGCCTGGGCGCTCATCAACAAGGCTTGCGGCAGCCCGTAGGCGGAGCCCGCCCGGTAAGGGTCCGTACGCGTGAAGACGTAGAGCAGCAGGAGGGCCCCCAGCGCCACGGCCAGACCCTCCCCGAACGGACGCCGCAGCACGACCGGGAGCTGTCGCCGCTCAGGAGTGAGAAGGGCCGGCCAGACACAGAGCGTGACCAGCGCCAGGTGGGTGACGTGGATGTGCAGGAAGCCGTTGCGGCCCAGCAGCGGGACGAAGCCGCTCACCACCGTGAGGGCCCCTCCGACGGCCAGCAGCGACCGACCGGCCGTGGCCGCGGGACGCAACGCGGCGGCGGTGACAACGAGGGCGGCGCCGGCCACGACCATCGCCGCCGGCATCAGCCACCAGCCCGGCGTCCCCGTCAGACCGACCGGTCTCAGGCCGGTCACGTCGCGGCCCGACCCGACGGCGGCGTGCAGACACGCGACGGACAGGACGGTCGGGGCGGCCGCGGCCGAGACGAAGCCCCACCACGGGACCCGCGGCTCGTTCGACAGGGCAGAGAACGTCACCGTCACATCTCTACGGCGGTGGCCTGGACGTTCCCAGAGAGGAGGCTGCGCGCGTACCGACCCGCAGGCGGAGGATGATCTCGGACATGATCGTGTCGGTTCCCGGCCGCCGTGGCCCCCGCGGAGTCACGTCGCGGATCCTGCACATCCTCGACTGGGTGGCCTCGCGGCCGGTGATCGCCGCCACCGTAGTGATGCTCGACCTCGCCTGGGTGGTGTTCGCCGTCCTCTTCCAGTTCCCGACGCGCCTGGAGGCGGTCTTCCAGACGCTGGTCTCGGCCGTGACTCTCGCCATGGTGTTCACCATCCAGCACACCCAGGAACGCGAGCGCCGGGTCATTCACCGCAAGCTCGACGAGATCCTGCGCGTCCTGCCGGGGGCCGACAAGACCATGATCACGCTCGAGGCCGCACCCGACGAGGACCTCACCGAGGCAGGGCGGGTGCACGCCGACGCGCGCGAGTCCCGGGACACCGACCCCTGAGCGTCCGTGCTGAGGCTGCAGGGGGTGCTACGCCGATGCCGACGCCCGCGCGGAGTGAGCGTCGAACGCCCACGACATCGCGGTGATCTCCTGCCCCGAGAGGCCGCGTTGCTGGGCGACCCGCGCCCACTGCGAGACCGCGGCCCGGACTTCAGCGACCACGTCGTCGGCCTCCTCGGCGTCGAGTCGGAAGTAGTCCGCGACCGAGACTGCGAGCGAGACACTCGCTGTGTCATCCGCTAGATCGACGGCCGTACTGAGGTGCTTGGGACCTGGGTCGGGGTTGGGGTTGAGGTCAAACGCCGGGGACAGCCGCCACGTGTCCCCGTCCTGATGAAGGAACCCGTGGTTGCGTAAGTGGTCGTCGGTGTTGGAGATGAGGATCGAGAAGACGATCCGGCGCCAGAGCTGGCGCAGGTCCGTGTTCGCGTGTGACGAGCGCGTCTCGATGGCCTCGGCCAGTTCCAGGTAGCTGCCCTGCTGCCCGTCACTGGCCTGGAGCATCGTCATCGCGCTGACGTAGCCGATCCGACCGGCGGGTCCTCCCTCGGCGTCGCGGGTTCGGTCGAACCGGTCGACGACCAGAACGCTGCGGCCGGCCAGGTTCAGCAGGGTGCTTTGCGGAACGATGATCCCGGCCCGGGCGGCAAGGTCGAGCGCGACCTTCTCCCAGGCCATGACGTTCCACGTGTCGTGCGCGGCGCTGGGGAACTTCGCGATGGCGAGGGCGCCATCGGTGTCGCGAACGTGCGCTTTGGGCCGCGCCCCGCCGAGCGAGCTGCCGACGCGTACGAGGCGATGAAGGTCCGGAAGGTCGGCTGAGTCCGTCTCGGCTCGCTCAGCGAGACTGAGCAGCTCGGGCAGGTCGGTCAGGGCGGGGACACCTCGATCCTCGGTCGCCTCGGACGGGCCGTCGTCGCGGCGGAAGCGAAGGGCGCCCTGTCGCAGGTCATCCCTCACCCCGAGGAGGTAGTCGACCTCCCCCAGGCTGCGCGGTTCCCTGCCCTCGGCACGAGCCACAGCGGCCTCGCGCCGCTGGACGAGGGTCCGGCCCCATCGGTCCGGAGCGGAATCTGCGAACGCGCCGAACATCGGGGTGCCCGATGATGCTCTGGTGAGCACGGGCTCCGAGAGGCAGGCTCGGATCCAGGGCGTAGGCCCGCGGGTTCGCGAGGTACTCGCTCACGTAGGTGAAGCTGGCACTCTCGGCACCGCCGCCTCGGCGACGGTGGGGGTACAAGGTGCCGGCGCGCACGTCGAGACCGCCGATGCTCACCCACACCTCGACCCCGCTCACGTGCCGGCTCCGCGCGGGCGCACCCTGATCGGGAGCTGCTCCTCAGCGCGGAGGCGCCCCACGTCGGTGGCGTATGGGTCCAGTGCCGTGGTCAGAAGGTCCAGCACACCCAGCGCGCGAGTGACTCGCAGCACGTTCTCCAGTGACGCTCCCTGCCCGCCCTCGAGACGCATGACGGTGCTGCGGCTGACGCCGGCACGGTCCGCGACCTGAGCGACGGTCAGACGGCGCAGCTTGCGCCATGTCGTCACGTCACGGCCCATTCCATCGAGCGCGCGCGTCACCGCGACCGGTGTGCGCCCACCTGTTGCGCTGACCATGACCGTCCTTGAAGCTCAGATCTGATGCTCTAAAGCACTTAGAGCAGCAAGTTTGGAACCTTAACGCCCGTGAGGCATCCAGGCCCGCGTCTCCTGGGGCCGCTGACGAGGTTCCACGGCACGCCGTCCTCGGTGAAGCGGTCGACCATCACTGGGAGCCACCGTCAGCCAATCCGGCGGACTCGTCCACGGGAGTGGAGCCGGCGGGGGGACTCGAACCCCCAACCCCCTGTTTACAAGACTTAGTGCACTCACCCCCGTTCAGCGCGCTGACCTGCACAGACACCATCGCGCACGAGCCCCCAGGGGCCTTCGTGCGATCCACGTGCGATACAGGTGTGCGCTGCTGGCCGCTTATGCCCGCGTCCCGAGCGCGCAGTGCTGCCCAGTGGCTGCGGCACGTCGACTAGCTAGGGCACTTCCTGGCGTGCCGCCTGTGCGCACGCCGAGGACGATGCGCAACAGTTCGCTGAACCCACTCAGGTGACCACCCAGCGGCGCCCGTCAAGTCGCGCGCCAAGCCCCGGTGGAGGCATTCACTGCTCCCTGGCGGATTCACTCACAAGTAGCCAGTCGGTTTTTGATGACTCTCGGGGCCGCGGGTCCCTCCGAGCGGCGTCACCGGATCGGGCCGGGGAGGTGACCCCAATCGCCCAGAAAGGGCGTGTTGCTTGAGCTGGCGGCCTGCCACCGCTACGACTCGGTATCCCACCTGGCGGTACACGATTCACGCCTCAGGGCCTGATGGGCACCTGAGGTTCCTCCTATTTGCGTCCCCGCCGCACTGTCGGGTCTCTTAGGGGTCGGTGGAGGGACGCCGACCAAACCTGGTCGGCGTATGGGTGTCAAGGGCCATTGAGTTCTGCCCAGAGGCGGTCGTGAGACCTGCCCGGTGACGGTCACGAGATCTGCCCAGTGGTGGCCATGGGATCTGCCCAGCGCTGGCCACCACCGGCCCTGCTCCTCAGTTCAAGGGGCTCACCCCGTGTCCGGTCAGGGCCTGGGACAGTCGCACGCTTTCGCCGCTGGTTTGACAGACGTGCGCGTGGTGCAGGAGCCGGTCCACGGTGGCGGTGGCCAGGGTCTTGGGCATCAGCTCGTCGAACGCTGCGGGATGCAGGTTGGAGGAGAGGGCGATGGAGCGTTTCTCGTAGGCGGCGTCCACGAGCCGGTACAGGCCCTCGGCGGCGTCCTGGGCCACCGGCAGCAGGCCAATGTCGTCCACCACGACCAGATCTGCTCGGAGGACTCGGGCGATGGCTTTGGTGACGGTGTCGTCGGCGCGGTGCCGGCGCAGCAGGACGCCGAGGTCTTCGAGGGTGAACCAGGCGACCTTGAGTCCTTGCTCGACGGCGTGCTGGCCGAGGGCCTCGAGCAGGAACGTCTTGCCGGTCCCGGACGGCCCGCACACGACGAGGTTCTCCCGCCGGTGGACCCATTCGAGGGTCCGCAGCGCCTGCTGGGTCGGGGCCGGGATCGACGATGTCTCCGGGCTCCACGCGTCGAAGGTCTTGCCGGTGGGGAACCCGGCGGCGGCGCGTCGGGTGGCCAGCGCGGAACGTTCCCGGCCGGCGGCCTCCTCACCGAACAGGGCCCGCAGAACCTCGACCGGTTCCCACCGTTGGGCTTTGGCGGTGGCCACGACGTCGGGGGCGTGTCGGCGGATGTGCGGCAGCCGCAGCCGGCGCAGCAGCGCCTCGAGGTCTTCCGGCAGCGGCGGGGCGGTAGGGACTCCGACAGTGGGGACGGCGGGTTCCTTGACCCGACTCGCGCGGCTTGAGTTGGCGCTGTTGATGGTGGCGTTCATGAGGCCACCTGCCTGCCGTCGTCGGATGACTCCCCGTTCGTCGCGGGGGTCGTGGTGACGGTCGCCGCCGTGGGTGTGCCGAGGGCGGCCCAGGCGGCGGTGCCTTGGGTTAGCGAGCCGTGTTCACCGGCCCGCCTGACCGGGCCGGCCGCACTGGTAGCGCTGGTGGCGATGTGGTGGTGGTCGAGGATGGAGGCGAGGTCGGCTTCGGCGAACCGGGCGTGCACCGCGGCGTGCCCGAGGGCCCAGTCGACGTCCTTGGTCTCGAACAGCTTGGCTAGGGTCACCGCTTGGGTCATCTTGACCCGGATCTTGGTGGTGCCGGCGGCGGCGGCTTCGGTCAGCCACAGCCGGGCACCGTCCCCGATGGCGAGGAACTCGACCTCAGCAGTATTGCGTGCCAACGGTTTCCGGTTCACCGCCCCGGTCGGGGCGGGCGGGAAGTGGTCGTCGTCCATCTTCGGGCTTCCCGGTGTGGCCCGGGAGTGCCGGGCCACCTCGGTAGGGCCATCCGGGCTGATGTGGACGATGATCACCTGCTCGCCGGCACCTCGGCCGTGCACCCGCACCCACACGGTCTGACCGAGCAGCCGGGCCGGGACCGAGTACTGCCCACCCTCGAACGCGACCATCGGCATCGAGGCGGGCACGGTCCGCGTCACCCCGAACGCCACCGTGTGCGGTGAGGCCGGGATCGGATGCAGCCGGGCCTGCTCCTGGGCCAGCATGTCGTCCGGGGCGCGTCGGGTGACCCGGTGGACACGGGCGTTGACCTGCGCACAGAAAGACTCGCAGGCGGCCTCCAGCTGCGCGAACGAGTCGTACTCCTCCAGGAGATTGGTGTCTTTGGGGACCAGGTCGGCCTTGGCGATCTTCACCGACGACTCGCTACCGCCCTTGGACGCCGGGTCCGCCGCCACACAGGTGTGGATGGTGACCCCGTAGTGCCGGGCGAACTCGACCATCGCCGGGTTGCGGACCGGCACGCCGGCCACATGCTCGGTCGTGACGGTCTTCTCGTTGTCGGTCAACACGTACGTCGGAGCACCGCCGACCCGGCGCAGGGTGACGTCCAGGGCAGCCATCACCGACGGCATCGTCTTGTCCCGGATCGCCAGCACCACCCGGAACCTTGACCACGCCAGCCAGGCCACGAACAGCGTGGTCTTGACACCGTCGATGACGGGCCCGTCGCCGAAGTCGTACTGCAGCCACATCCCCGGCTCGCTCACCCACGGCCGGTGCACCCGGACCCGGCCCAGAAGGTAGTCAGCCTTCACCGCCGCGACCGCCCGGCGGGTGGTGCGCTCCGAGCCGCAGTACCCCAGCGCCACCAGCTTGTCGTGGGCGACGTCGGCGCGCAGCTTCCCCTTCGACCGCTCAACCCACTCCTCCAGCTTCGGCAGGAACCCATCGATCAGCTGCACCCGAGCAGCGGGCCGGTCGGACAGCGCGCCGCCCTTGCGGGCGGTCACGTACTTGCCGACGGTGTGGTGCGAGACCCCGGCCAGCTCGCCGGCATCGCGTAACGACCCGGTCAGGTCGAATGCTTCCAACATGTTCATGATCTCCTCGGCAGACTTCACGGTGTGTCCCTCCTGGGGGGCGGTCGGCGCATCAGCACCGCCACCGCACTCCAGGAGGGGCCTCAACCGCGGGACGCGGTGAGGCCGTCGAACTCGTGTCGGACAGATCCCATGACCGTCAGTGGGCAACTTTCATGACCGCCACCGGGCAGCTAAATGGCCGCCTCCGGGCAGTTTCTCGTGGCCGCTGTCATATGGGCCGGGTCACGATGCACCGTTCGGCGCGCTCGCGCTCGCGGATAGTTAAAGCGGTTGATGGGTCCGGCCTCGTGGCGATGTCGGCGCCTGATCGGACACCCAGCTAGCAGGCAACTGCGGAGTCGGGTGTGGGTCGGGTGATCCTCGTTGAAGGCGCGCGCCCGTCAGGTGACGGTGAAGCTTCCGGTCATCTTCGGGTGGGGGTCGCACCTGAAGGTGTAAGTGCCGGCTTGCAGGCTCACCGTCCAGGTCACCTCTGTGATGTCTGGGACCGTCGTCTTCTGGTCCACTCCGGCTCCCGTGAGATGGAAGTTGTGGATCTTGGACGCGTCCTTGACCCTCACGGTGTAGGTGCCCGCCTTGAGACTGGTCACCGGGGCGCCGGTGCTGTCGGTGAACGTGATGACGTACGCGTCACCCTCCCCTACCGTGCCGGTCAGAACCCCGGCGCTGCCGCCCCCGGAGGCCGACGGGGACGACTGCCCGCTGGTCGCTGGGCCGCTCGAGGACGCCACGGGCCCGTTCGACGGAGGGCTGCTGGTGCTCCCGCAGGCCCCGACCAGGAAAAGGATCGCCAAGGCCGCGATAACGGCAGACATACGGGAGACTCGGGGGCCACCGACGCGGATCGAACCCCCTTGGCGGGCGATGCCGTCATTGCTGAGCCGGATCATGGTGTCCTCCGAGCGCTGCGGAGCAAATGCCCCGCTAATGATGACAAGGTACTGCCGAACACGTGCCTAGCCCGGCGCAGGTGTGGTCAATTTTCAGCACCTCCGCCTCCGCGGCTGTCGCCCCGTCAGGGCGGCACCTCGTCTAGCGAGGTCCGCGGAGCGTGCGGCCAACGGAATCACCCGCACCAGCCACGGACGGACGTTCGATAGCGGCGTCAGGTTGTGCAAGATTCGCCGGCAGGGCGCACCCTGTCGCCCAGAAGGTGGTGTTCGAGAGGGAGCCCGGACCTAACTCAATGATGTGGCGCAATCGCCGGACTGACGAACGCCGCCCGCACCAGTCTTGGTCCGACTTGACGAACGCGTGGGCTGACTGCGGCCCTTCTCTGAGAAAGACGTGTGGTTGTTTTGTGCCAGTGCAAACCGATTGTCTAACGCGATCGTTGGGGATTGCGTTGCGTTTAAGCGCAGGAGAACCATTGGGCTGCCTCGTCCGCTCGTGCGCGGTAGGCGGAGAACCGGGCGATGACCTCGTCTATCGCGTCCTTGAGGGGGAAGATCTCCCGCGAGATGAGCTGGTCCTCATCGTCGGCGCTCACCGGATGCCAGTAGATCCCATCGGCGGTCACCGTGACCTCCGGGATCAGAGTGTCGACGGTGAGCTCCAGTCCCGTGTCGGCGACCCCGCGGTGAGCCAGTGCGCGGATCACCTGGTCCTCGGAGCGGATACCCAGGTGCTGCAGGAACTCGCGGAACTCGGCGAGCTCGTCAGATCGCGGTCCATCGAGCGTCGCGGCAACGCGCACGCGGAACCCTTCGGACTGGGCGATGCGTACGCCCTCCACCGCTCGAGCCCATGAGCCGGCTCCCCGGTGCGAGTCATGCAGTTCGGGGGTTGGCGAGTCGAGGCTGATCTGCAGGGCTAACCGTTCCTTGTCCATTCGTCGTAGTCGTTCCCGACGACGGCCATGTAGAAGCATTCCATTCGTGAGCAGTGTGGTCGGCAGAACTGAGGTGCATGCCTCGACCAGCACGTCGATGTCTGGAAGCAGGAAAGGCTCGCCGCCCGTGAGGACGAGCTCAACGACACCTGCGGCAACGGCCTCGTTGACGAGGCGGCGCACTCGGTCGGCGCCGAGGGCTCTGCGTTCGGCCCGGGGTGAGGACCGAACACAGCAGTAGTCGCAGGCGAGGTTGCAGTCGAAGTTGGTGTACATCCACAGTCGGGTCCCCGGGACCTGGTTCGGTGCGAGACCGACGAGGGGGTCCTGCCGTAGTCCGCGTCGAAGGGTGGCGACCCCGGCGTTGACCTCGACGAGCTCGTTTCCGGTGCGCAGGCACCAGGCCGCCACCAGAGCTTGGTCGCTCTCGAGGTCAGGGCCGCTCAGCGGCACCACCACCGTCTGTCCGCGGGGAACGACGATCATGGCTTCCACCAAGTCGAGAACCAGGGTGGAGGTCACCACGTCGGCGAGATCCGCTGTTCGTCCACCGCTTCGAACAGGGAGGCATACCCGTCCATCCGCGGCGGGACCCACTTGCGCAGGCCCTCCATCTCCAAGATGGTTCGGTGAGCGGGGTTGTCGAAGTCCATCGCCATCAGGTGGTCGACCCACGGTTGGGCCCGGTCGTCGGACAGGGTAGGCATAGCGGTGAAGTTGCAGTGCGAATAGGTGGGCGACTCCCAGAAGGCCTCGAACGCACCCGGCATCAGGGCATCGCGTCCGATGGCCTCCCAGGTGTTGATCCCGAGAGCGGCCGCGTCGGCCTCCTCGTTCGCCAGGGCACGCAGAGCGTCCAGTTCGCTCCGGCCAGTGTCCCCGTGCTTGCCCACGTCGCTGTTGATCCGCAGGATCGCGACGTCAGAGTCCGAGAGGCCGGCCTCCTTCAGGTAGTGCAGCGGCAGGATCGCCGCTTGCGCGGAGTCCTGGGATCCCAACGCGAGGCGCATCCCCTTGAGGTCTTGTAGCCCGGTCAAGCCCGCACCGGCCCGGCACACGAAGATGGTCTGGAAGACCGCATCCGTGTCGCGCTGCGCCAGAGCTCGACATGCCCCGCCGGTCTGCAGGGTTGCCCGGACCCACGCGAGGTTCGTGTTCCACGCCAGGTCGATCTGACCGGCGATGAGGGCCTCGACCTGTCGCCCGTAGTTGGAGTACAGAACGAAGTCCATTTCTGCGGGGGTGCCTGCGAAGTAGTCGCGGATCCCTTCCCAGATAGTGACCACGTTGGGGGTGTATGCGACCGATCCGACGAGCAGGGGAGAAGTCATGGCGAAGGTGCTCCTTGAGGACGGGACGTAGTCGGACCAGAGTCAGAAAAGGGGCTGGCCCGTGATCGCCTTCCCGTAGAAGTCGTACAACACGTCCGCGGTCGGTGCCATCACCGCACCAGCGCGAGCATCCTTGAAGTATCGGGCGACCTTGTTGTGCTCGGAGAAAGCCGCCCCGCCGCAGACCCGCATGGCCGCATCGGTCACCCTTAAGGCCGTGTCGTTCGCGGCGGCTTTAACGCCTAGCACGAACAGCGGCGTGTCGTCCTGCGGGTCGCTGACCCGGTTCGCAGCGACGTCAAGATAGGCGCTAGCCATGGCGAGGTCGATCGACATCTTGGCGAGCTGGGCTCGGATCGTCGGAAGGGCGGACAGGCTCTGGTCGAGATGCTCAAGCCGCGATCCGGTGCAGTGCTGGATCGCCGCGTCGACCGCTGCCGCGGCGAGCCCCAGGGAGACTGCGGAGTTGCCCAGGTTGAACCATGGCATCACCACCTGCAGCATGGCGTCGAACCCGCTGCCTGGCTGGCCCACCCGATAATCTGCGGGGACGTCGACCTCAATGCTCATCGGGGAAGAGGCATTACCGCGTAACCCCATCCCTCGCCAGGGGCTGGCTACTTTGAGACCGGCTGTGTCGGCTGGGACGACGAAGAGGTCAACCGACCCTTCGTCCGCGTCATCCGGCGCCGACAGCGTCGAGATGACGTACACGTCCGCCTCCCCGGCGGAGGTGACCCAGCTCTTCTTGGCTCTGATCGAGACGGCCTGACCTTCACTGTGGGCGCGGCTCACCGGCGCCCAAAAGTGCGACCGCGAAGCGGCCTCTGAGAAAGCCAGCGAACCGAGCGTCGACCCATCGGCCAGCTGATGCAGCAGCTTCGGCAGGCCCGGCGGGGGAGCAGCAGCGATAGGCATTGCCGCGCTGATATGCATCAGATAGATCATGGCCGTCGAACCGCACGCGCCGGCCAGCGATGTGAGAACCGCGACGAATTCCTGCGGCCCGCCGCCGAGGCCGCCCACCTCCTCGGGCAGCGTCAAACCCAGCAACCCGCTCTGGCGCAGCGCCGAGACCGCCTCGGCGGGAAAGCGACCATCCAGGTCGACCTCGCGGGCGTGGGACCGCGCGACCTCAAGAACGTCAGGCAGCGTGTCGTCCAGATTCATCGTCAACCTCATCCGTTTGGCGCCGGCGTCCTGATCGTGAGTATGACGGGCACGACTCCTCATAACCAGGCCCCGACCAGAAGGTCGCGCTCCAGCTCACGACGCGAACGACCCAGGCGAACGACCCCACGGCCACCGGAATCTGGATGGGACCAGATTGTCAGCAGTCCCGTGCCCCACCCATGAAGCGCGTCGTTGTCGACGCGTGCTTCATGACCCGAGGCCAAGCCAAGCGGGTGGGTCTTAGGACGCGAGACGGTAGAGCCGGGCCAGCGCGGACGGGCCGGAGACGCGTGGGCGGAGGATCTGGTCGAGGCCGAGGGTGCGTCCTGCGGCGATGCCGAGGATGGCGAGGTGGGTGGCTGCCATGAGGAAGTAGCTCCACTTCCACTCGTTGGGGAGGTTGCCGACGGTGAAGTAGATGGCGAACGACTGGAGCACGCCCACCAGCGCCCAGAAGCGGGTAGCCAGGCCGAGGGCGAGGAAGAGTGCGAGCCCGGCCTCGGTGAGGAAGGTGAACCAGCCGAAGAGAGTGAAGTGCGGCAGGACGACGTTCTGGATGATCGAGGTCCACACGCCGAGTACCGGGTGGGTGACTGCGGCGTTGGTGTAGCCGTAGAGGCCGCCTCCGTCGGACTGGCCGAAGTCCGGTGGGTTCTTCCACGACAGGTTCTCGTACCAGAGGTACGCGGCGGCGAGCCTCAGCACGAGGCCGGCCACGATCGTCGCCCGGTCGTGAGCGACCGACAGTCCGGCCGGCCGGCCGACCTTGGGGGCGGTGGTCGTCGTCATGGTCCATCTCCTTCAGAGCGGGTACGCCGTGTCGCGCTGGTCGCGGACACCGTCAGGAGTAGGCCCGGTCGCTCGATGTTACGCACGCTCGGCCGGGAGCGGGTCGCGTCAGCCGGGGTCGTCATGACCCGGTAACCCCTGGTCATGCGCTGACCGCACGTCGGACCCGGCGACCGAGCACCTCGCTGGCCGCGCTGACGGCGAACGACGTGAGGAGCAGTGTGGTCACGGCGGGGAAGCGGAACACGGCGAGGTTCTCGGCGAAGAGACGCCCGAGGCCGGCGGCGCCCACGACGCCCACCACCGCGGTGTCGCGGACGCAGATCTCGAACCGGTAGAGCGTGTAGGCGAGCATGTGGAACGCCGAGGGCGGCAGCACGGCGGTGAGGGACGCCATGCCCTTGGGGACTCCGGCGGCGGCGAGGGCATCGCGCGGCCGTGTGTCGACGCTCTCCCAGGCCTCGGCGACGAGCCGGCCGAGGATGCCGGCGGTGTAGAGGCCGAGGGCGATGGCGCCCGGCAGGATCCCCGGGAAGAGGACGAGGAGGGCCAGTACGGCCCACACCGTTGGCGGGATGGACCGCAGCACGAGCAGGAGCACGCGGGCGAGCAGCCGTGCCCCCTCTCTCACTATCCGCAACCCGGACCACGTCCGCGACGACTTCAGAGAGGATGCGCCGTTCGGCCGTACGCGGGTGGCGAACGGGCCGACGACCACCGTGAGCACGACGGCGAGCGCCATGGCCAGTACGGCCATGGCCAGGGTGTCGAGCGTGGCGTCCCCGAGGGTGCCCCAGCCTCCAGGGGGAAGAGCGGGGGGAAGGAGGTCATTGATGAGGCGGACGGTGAGCTCGCGGGTGCGCGTGGAGGCGAGCCCGGACAGCGACACCCCTGACGCGACGCCCGACGCGACGATCCCGACGACGGCGACCACCGCCGACCAGCGGGCCCAGAGGGACCGGTTCCGCGTCGTGCGGGTCGCCGTTCCCCCGGACCAGTCCGAGCAGGACATCACGGCGAGGTCGGTGCGGACCCGGGAGCTCCAGATGTCGACGACCGCTGACAGCAGGAGCACGGCGGCGACGAGAGTCCAGACCTCCTCCCACGTGCGGGACTGGAGGCTGACGACGAGCTGTTGCCCCAGTCCGCCGACGCCGACGACGCCGAGGATGACGGAGGAGCGGATCGCGCATTCGAACCGGTAGAAGGCATAGGAGAGCAGGAGGGGTGCGGCCTGGGGGATCAGCCCATAGGCCAGAGCCGGTGCGGTGCGGGCGCCGCCGGCGCGCATGGCGATAACGGGGTGGCGGTCGACGCCGTCGAGGATCTGGGCGAAGACCTTGGCCGTCTGCGCGCCGAAGGGGATGGCGATGGCGAGGACGGCGACCAGGGGGTCGATACCGAGGACGCTGACGAAGAGAAGAGCCCAGATCAGCTCGTGGATGGACCGTGCCCCCACGAGTACGGCGCGCAGGACGAACCGAACCGCGAGCAGCACCGGTCCCGGACGATCACTCCACGCCACGTCGCTCAGCACCACGGCTCCGACGGAGCCGAGCACCAACGCGCCGGCGGTGCCGAGGGCGGCGTACATCACGGTGATGAGGGAGGCGTCGAGCACGACGCGCAGGAAGTCGGGCGAGAGCTCCGGGTGCAGGACCGCCCCCATGAGGAGCTGCAGCTGGGAGAGCCCGCCGGTGTTGACGACTGCGGTGCCCGGCGTGCTCGAGCGGGCCAGCGCCCACGCGACCGGGACAATGATCGCGAGGGTGGTCACGGCGCGGCGTACCCCCACCCGCACCGCACCCACGCGCGGGCTTACCGGCTGTCGGTGGGCGCGCGAGACCTCGTCGGGCGGGTGCAGGTCGAGCGACACGTCAGACCAGGGCGTAGAGCTCGTCGAGCTCGCCGTCGGTGAGCTCCGCGACCGGGCGGTCGAGGACCACCTCGCCCCGTTGAAGCCCAACGACGCGGGTGCAGTGCCGGCGGGCGAGCTCGGGCTGGTGGAGACTGACGACAAGGGTGCCGTGGGGGCTGGCGGTACGCAGGAGGTCGAGAACCTCCGACGCCCGAGCCGGGTCGAGGCTCGCGACCGGTTCGTCGGCGAGCACCAGCTCGGGGTCCTGCACGAGCAGGCGGGCGATGGCGACCCGTTGGCGCTCGCCGCCCGACAGCCGTTCGGTGCGCTCGTGCACCGCGAACCCGAGTCCGACCCGATCGAGGGCCGACACGACGGAAGGGTCTGCGCGCGGCAGGACGAGGGCCACGAGCGCGCGGGCCGTGCTCCACTGCCCGAGCCGTCCCGCGTTGACGTTGTGCAGGACCCGCACCTGGTCGACGAGGTCGAGGCGCTGGCTGATGGTGCCGATGCGGCGCTGGATGGCGCGCAGCCGTGCCGGGGAAAGGCCGGCGAGCGGGGTGCCGAGGACTTCGACGGTGCCTCGGCTGGGCGGCAGGGAGCCGTTGAGGAGCGCGAGGAGGGTGCTCTTGCCGGCCCCGCTCGGACCCAACAGCCCGATCCGCTCACCGGGCTGGACGACGAGGTCGACGCCGGTCAGCGCGACCCGGTCGCCGAACCGCCGTTCGACACCGACCAGTCGCACGGCCGCCCCGATCTCGGTCACGTCAGGAGACCGAGGGAGGTCGCCACCGTCTGGATCTGGTCGTAGTTGGAGTTCTTCGTCGGGATGAAGGACGAGGCAGCGAACAGGTCGAGGATGGCGGCGTCGTCGGGGTTGCTCTTCTTGAGCCCGAGCAGCGCATCGGTGATCTTCTGCGTCGTGCCCGCGCCGTAGCGCTGGTCGAGGTCGGGGCGAGCGAGCCAGTGGTAGTCCGCGAACCCCGGCGTCTTCCACAGCACAACGGTCTTGGAGAGGTCGACCTTGCCGGCCTTCGTCGTCGAGGTCCAGACCTGCTCGTTGACGGCACCGGTCTCAAAGCTCCCCGATGCGACCGCGGCGATCGTCGCGTCATGCGAGCCCGAGAAGCCGGGCTTGCCCTTGAGCTGGGCGACATCGAGTCCAGCCTGCTGCAGGTAGTACTGCGGCATGAGCCGGCCACTCGTCGACGTCTCGCTGCCGAACGTCAACGAGTGTCCCGCCAGGGACTTCAGCCCCGAGACATCCGAGACCGGCTGCAGCCCGGACGATGTGTTGGCGATGAAGAGGCTGTGGAACGCAGCGTCGATGTCCCGCTGGGCGATCGCGGTGGCACCGGAGACCCGGGCCCGGGCCTGCACGCCGGTGAGTCCGCCCATCCACGACAGGCTGATGTCGCCGATCTCGAACGCCCGCACGACAGCGGCGTAGTCGGTGATCGGCTTGTAGGTCACCTGCAGCCCGGTGACCGCAGAGATGCGGGTCGCCAGCAGGGGGTAGAGCCGGTTGAGCTTGGCCGGGTCCTGGTCGGGGATCGCGGAGATGACCAGCGGCCCACCAGAGCCACCCCCGGCGGCGCTAGTCGCCCCGGTGACGGCCGGCGACGTCGAGGAGCTCGCGGGCGACGAGCAGGCGGCCAGCAGCGCGAGGCTCCCGGTGCCGAGCAGCAAGGTACGGCGGTCGATCGTGCTCATCAGGTCACTCCGGCAGGTCGGAAAGGGCATTCGGTCGACCCCACGATGTGGGGCAGCGCGCTGGACTGTGCGTCACGGCATACGGCGGGCGCCGCGAGCTGTGGCAAGGACGAGCAGGGTGCGTCAAGCGCAGCGGAACACCTCCCGGCCCGAGCGCGTGGCGGCGTCCTGCACGGCGAGTGCGTCGCGCACCACGCCGAACACCTCCGAAAGGGGCAGCGGGTCGTCGGCGATGCGCATGTTGGGGTTGGTGACCGCGACGGGGTGCCACCAGGCGCCGTCGGCGGTAATGGTCGGCTCCGGCTCGAGGCTGTCGATGGAGACGTGGATGCCGGTGGGCGCGAAGCCCTCGGCGGCGACCGGGCGGATGATGCGGTCCTGTGGGTCGATGCCCTCGGCGTCGAGGCGGGTATGCAGGGCGCCCACCGTCGCGGGGTCCTCGTCGTAGAGGGTGGCCGCCACACGGACCCGGAACCCGAGCGCACGGGCCTCGCCAATGCCCTTCATGGCTTTGGCCCATGACCCGGCGCCGCGCTGGGCGTCGTGGAGGTCGGGGGTGGCCGAGTCGAGGCTGACCTGGAGCACGACGGAGCGGTCCATCGCCTCGAGGGTCTCCCGGCGGGTGCCGCGGCCGAAGATCATCGCGTTGGTGAGGATGGTTCGGTGTGTCCCCTCGGCCGCGTCGACGAGCCCCCCCAGCTCGGGGTGCATGAACGGCTCGCCGCCGGTGAAGTAGATCTCCTGCCCGCCCAGGGCACGGAACTCGGCGAAGGCCTCGCGGCCGACCTCGGGCGAGACCCGGCGGGCGACCGCCTTGGGTGAGGACTGCGCGCAGCAGTAGGTGCAGGCGAGGTTGCAGTCGAAGTTCGTGTAGACCCAGAGGCGCTGACCGACGGGCGTGCGGTTGCCGAGGGTGAACATGGTGTCCTGTTGGGCGCTGACGACCTTGCGCACCGAGAACCACCAGGGTCCGGACTCGCTGTCGACGTGCTGCGCAGAGATCTCGTGACCGACGAGATCGGCCCAGACGGGCAGGTCGGTGGCGACGGAGGGCTCAGCGCTGCGGACGCCGAGGAGGTCTCCGTGCTCGAGGCGCCGCATAGCGCGAGTGATGAGCAGGAGGAGCCCACTGCCGCAGTCCATATCGCCTCCGTCGACGAGCCGGGCGACGTCGCCCATGGGCGTGGCGGTCGGTGCGGAGGCAGACATGGGCCCAAACATAAGGCCCGTTCCGACCCCCCGCAGCGTCAGGGCCTGACGGTGCGCTTACGGCTTGGTCTGGTGTTGGTCAAGTCCTCCGTCGGATCCGGGTGGTCGGTCAGTCGGGCTATCGTCCAGGGCATGGCGACGGACGAGTCCCCCCTCTGGCGACCGAGCGACGACGCGGAGCGCAAGGACTTCTGGGAGGGCGTGCACGACTCCAAGGACGTCGACGGCGTCTCGTGGTGGCAGTCGGTGCCCGAGCTGTCTCTGGGCCTCGTCGACCAGTCTGGGGTGAAGCCTGACGAGCCGGTCATCGATGTCGGCGCCGGGTGGTCGACCCTGGTCGACCACCTTGTACAGCGGGGGTTCACCGACCTCACGGCGATCGACCTGTCGGCGACGGCGCTGCAGACCGTGCGTGACCGCCTCGGCGACGCAGGCCGGGCCGTGGAGCTCACGGTGGCCGACGTGTTGGAGCTGCGGCCGAAGAAGCAGTACGCCCTCTGGCACGACCGCGCCGTCTACCACTTCCTCACGGAGGAGGACGAGCGCGAGGACTACGCCGCCTCGCTCGAACGGAGCCTCCGGCCGGACGGGTGGCTCGTTGTGGCGACGTTCGGCCCGGACGGCCCCACGACGTGCAGCGGCTTGCCGATCGTCCGCTACACCCACGAGGAACTGGCCGCGCAGTTCCCGGACTTCGAGGTGGTGGGCCGCAGCGGCGAGGAGCACGTCACCCCGTGGGGCACCACCCAACAGTTCACCGCACTGCTGATGCGGCGTTCACCTCAGGACTGACGCTTCGAAGGGGGCAGAGACCCCGGTCGAGAAACACCCAGGTGCCCCCGGCCGGTCAGGTCAGCCCGCGCCCGTGACCTGGGCGTGGAACCGGTAGCCGGCCCCCGGCACGGTGACCACGATCCGCGGATCAGAGGGGTCGATCTCGATGAACTCGCGCAGGCGGCGGATGTGCACCGTCACGGTGGACGTGTCGCCGAAGTCCCATCCCCACACGCGCCGCAGGAGCTGCTCCCTGGTGAATACCTCACCCGGGTGGGTCATGAGGTAACCCAGCAGGTCGAACTCACGTGCGGTCAGGTCGATCTCGGCGTCGGCCACCGTGGCCCTCTGGTCACCGAAGTCGACACTCAGGCGCCCAGCGTTGTAACGACGGGACATCGGTGGCTGCTCGCTGAGCCGCGCGGTCCGGCCCAAAAGGGCCTCTACGCGTTTCACGACCTCGCGGGGACTGAACGGCTTCATGACGTAGTCATCCGCGCGGAGGTCCAGCCCAAGGAGGCGGTCGTAGTCGGTGCCGAGGGAGCTCACGAGGAGGACGGCGGCCGTATCGCCGTCCGCCCGGCGACGGCGTAGGACGTCGAGCCCGGACATGCCGGACAACACGACATCGAGGATGACGACGTCAGGCCGACATCGGGTCCAGTCGGACAGAGCGGTGGAACCGTCCGCCGCCACGAAGGCCTCGAGGCCGGCTCGGGACAGGTAGGCAATCAGGACAGCGGACACGGTGGCGTCAGCCTCGGCGACGAGCACGGTTGCAGCCACCCGCCGGAGCCTACGTCGGACGGGACAGACGTGTGAGTGGACGAGCGGCGCGACCCCCTCGCCGGGAGGCTCTAGCCGACTCGGCTTCTCAGGGTCTCAAGGCCCGGCCCGTCCAGCTCGTCTAGCGCAGTTGGGCGACCGGAGACCGCCATGAGCAGGGCTTCACCAGGTCCGTTGACCTCAGGCCCTGCTCCGCGACTCCAGGCCACGTCGGTCGC
The DNA here is from genome assembly GCA_963752705.1 of uncultured Actinomycetota bacterium. Lineage (GTDB taxonomy): Bacteria > Actinomycetota > Actinomycetes > Actinomycetales > Dermatophilaceae > Lapillicoccus. The sequence continues at coordinate 163,229 of CAVVZM010000003.1, read as the reverse complement.
GTTGAGGGTGAGCCCAGTGATGTTATTCTTGGCCGGCAAGGTCGGCGCGCCGGCGGCGAAGTCGAGGACGGGTACCAAGCGGTCCGGCGGAATGGTCCGGGGCAGGTCCAGGGCTCGACGGATGTCCTGGTGGTGGATGGTGCCGTCGGTCAGGGCAATGCCGCCTCGGAAGCCGGAGGTCAGACCGACCGGGCGCAGGTTCCGGGCCAGCAGCTCCAGGATGCCGTCCGGGTCGAGGTTCCGGTACCGGCGCAGGGCGACGTCGTTGACCCTGCTGACCCGTAGACCGCCGCGAAGGAACACGCCGACGAGTGTCGGCCTGGAGAGCTCCTCGTAGCTGACGAGGTGGAGCGCGACGTCTCGAACGGTCCACTGTCGGCAGAGGGACCGGGCAGACCACTGGGGCTCGGTCAGGGTCCGCAGAAGGGTGAGCAGGTCGGTGCGCTCGGCCACGGCCAAGGCCATCAGGTCAGGGCGGGTCACGGCCCATCGGCCCCGCTGGTGAGGGCTTCGTACCGGGCCAGGTACAGCGGCCACCCATCCGGAGCCTCGACGCCATCGCGGACGGACTCCAGCCGTCGCCGTGTCGGTGGATGTGGCGATGCACGAGGGTGACGCGGGTCCGGCGCTCCCCCACCGGAGCAAAGGGTCACGTCGACCTCGCTGGTTCGGGTGAGGTCCGCGGCGATCTGCCAGTCAGGGCCGATGTCCCAGCTGAAGGTGATGGCGCGGGGCGGGTCGAGCGCGAGCACTCGACCCCACCGGCAGACGCTCCCGTCGATGCCGCGGTCGTAGATGTCCCCACCGACATGTGGCTCGAGCACCGTCGCCTCGATGGGCACGTTCAGCAGGTTGTGCTCGCGCGGCTTGATCCGGTCCAGGTCCGCGAACATGAGGAACGCCTGGTCGACAGGCAGATCCACCACCACCTCGTGCCGGACAGTCCCGTCGGCTTCCACGCTCATCCGACACCACGCTCCTGCTCAACGCCGGCCGACCCCAGGTTGGTCAGGGCCAGGGACCAGAACTGATCTAGCTGCCCTCGATATTGGGCCAGGCGTTGAGCGTCGATGCTGTACACCCGAGTGCGTCCGTCCGCCGCATCCCGCACCACGCCCGCGTCCCTGAGCAGCTTCAGGTGCTGGCTCACCGCGGGCCGGCTGATGGGCATGGTCGCAGCAAGCTCCGTCACGGTGCACGGACCCGACGACAGCCGCTCGATGATCGCTCGCCGACTCGGATCGCCCAGTACCGTCCACCCATCCAACGCGTCAGTCGTCACGAACACGTAAGTTACTACTTACCGGTGGCGCCGCCTAGCCCTGAATGCACACACCTGGTCCACGACCACGGAGCATTCGCCCGCGCAAGGCGATGGTCGACCGGGGGGTCACCCTCCGCGCCGTCATCGGTGCTGACAGCATCGACACCGTGACCAGTGCCACAGGAGAGGCCGGGGAGGCAGTCCACCAAGGTCCGCCGCTCGCGCCGAGGCTGACGCTCCCGCCCAAGCGGTATGACGAGCCGTCAGTGTTCATCCCGGAGAACCTGCTGAGGGAGGGCCGACGACAGCGCGGCCTCTCGGACGAGCCAGTCCCCCGGGTCGCGCTTCTCGATCCGGACGGGGACATCGCCCGGTACGTCGTCGCTTCCGGCTCGGCTCGCCGCCATCCTGGGTGGGCGTGCTACCACACCCAGATGCTCGTTACCGACCTCGACGGTGAAGAGGTAGGCATCGTGGGCGGCGCCGTTGGCGGCCCATTTGCCGTACTGGTGGCCGAGCAACTGGCCGTCTCCGGTGCCGACCTGGTCGTGAGCATGACGTCGGCCGGGGTGATCAGGGAGGACGCGCAGCTGCCATGCTTCGTCCTGATCGACCGGGCACTGAGAGACGAGGGCACGAGCGCGAACTATGTCCCCCCGGCGACGTGGAGCTCCCTGTCCGGAGAACTCCACCGACAGCTGGCCGGTGCCTACGACGATCTGTCGCAACGCGTCCTCGTGGGGTCTTCGTGGACGACCGACGCACCGTACCGAGAGACCGCGTCCTCACTCGCCTTCGCACATGATGCCGGGGTGTTCTGCGTGGAGATGGAGGCGGCGTCCCTCTACGCGTATGCGAGCGCACGCCTCCAGGACGTGGTGTGTCTTGCCCACCTGACCAACACGATGGCCGCTGAGGGTGACGACTTCGAAAAGGGCGAGGACAACGGGGCACCGGCGGCCTTGGCCGTCGTAACGGCGACGGTTGCCGCGCTCAGGAATGGTCACCGTAGAGCCGTGACGGCAGCGATTTCCCAGTGATTGATCGAGCTTGCTCAAGTCATCCGAGAACAGGTCGAGCATCCGTGCACGAACGATGCACGAACGATGCACGAACGATGCACGAACGATGCCTTGGCGCAGCAGCCCGAGCGCCACCTCCCGGCCGTGCAGCTGCTACCTGCGTGACATGCGAGTGAGGTGCCCACGAGCACCCAGCCCAGCGCACCTCCACGCCCACGTGACGGCAGCCGGCTACCCACCAGGTCAGAGTGACGAGCTCGCGCTCGACCCCGGGTGCGGTGGTCCCTGGTGTCCCGACGCCCGGGCTGAGCGGTCAGGTCGGGACGAGGCAGGGCCTCGCGGCGTATCGCATTGCCTCTTCCACAACGCGGCCGAGCGTCCGGTCCACCAGGTCCTGGTCGGCGTCCAGGCGTCGAAACCTAGGGACGACACTGGTCTCGAGCCATCGCCATCGGTCCTCGAACCGTGTGATCCGTGGCACCGTTCGGGTCCTCAGCGCGGCGGGGAACCCCCCGGTCAGCGAGTACGCGGAGAACGAGGTGAAGTACCTGACCTCCTGCCGAAGGCCGCGCACCTCGAAAGTCGTCGTGGAACCCATCGATACCAGCCGGGCGAAAGTGCCCGACAGGCGGTCGAAAAGCGGCTGCACCACGACGCGTTGTTCGTGCTCGAGGAGAGCAAGGTTGCCGGCCCACACGATGTCGGCGGCTGCCCGTCGGGCCTCCTGCGGTGACCCTTGGTCCGCCAGTACCGCGCGACCCCGGTCGATCGTCTCGAAGGCGGACAGCAGCCCGGCGTACTGGGGTTGCGCCCGCAGCAAGCGCCGCAGGTCCTCGATGCCGTCAGCGGAGGCGAGGTAGGCGAGGTGCACCCAAAAGATGTCGTCATAGATCGCGTTGTTGACCTCGCGCATCATGTTCGCGTCCTCCGTTAGCAGCCGCCAGCGGCTCAGGCTGCGCGGGAGGTCGACGTAGCCGCTGCGGTCGGCGCCTAGACGGAAGGGGTAGAGCACCAGGCGAGCGTGGTGAGAGGCGATGGCGGCCATAGCTGCCCACTTGAAGCAGACCGGCTGCTGCGCGTGGAGCCACGCGTAGCGGGAGGAGATCTCCATATTTCGGTGAAAGGCGCAGCACGGTGGACTCAAAAGTGCGTCGGCCGCGGCACGCCATCCCGCCACGGTGCCCGGCGGTCCGCTAGGGATACCGTGCTCCAAAACTCCCATGGTTGACCACCTCCCTCGCCGCCGGGCGCCGTGTCGGGGCCCGCAGGACGTCCGATCCACTGTGCAGCCTGCCTGACCAGTGACACCCAGATTGAGTTCTTACGAACCGCCGACGCTCAGACGGGATGAGGTGACCCTCAGTGTGGCGTTGCGGGTCACCGGGCGGGTCTTCGTCGAACAGGTCGACCTAGAGGACCTCGACCTCGGCCAACCCGACCAGATCAACCCTTTCTTCGACCGCTACCTGATCCGTACGGGCCTACACCCAAACCGAGACGGCTCTTCCACCGGTCATCACCGCCCGCACTACCCCGAATCTCGGAACCGTTGCCGACCGATGAACACGCTGATCGCAGAGCAGTCCGTCGAGGTCCTCCTTCCTGTGCCGGGGCCGTTATGCAGAGCTTCACTTCCGTCAGAGACTCGTAACTGACCGGCTGCCGGAAACGTTCTGCCTAGCAGCGATGATTCCGTGATGCACAGGATCCAGTCCGCGCCTCATGCGGTACTGACACTGGCCGCCGCAACCCTGCTCGTCACGGCCTGCACGGCCACTTCGCCGCCGACGTCAACACCGGGGGCGTTCCCCAGCAGCACGACGAGCGCTGGCGGCACTCCAACTGTGCGGACGCGTTCCGCGGGAACGCCGAATACTTCGAGCAGCGCGAGTACGTCGAGAACCACTACGAGCCAGCCCACGTCTGCGGCATCCCTCCCCGCACTCCTGCAGTTCACCGCCACGACGGTGGAGGGCAAGCCCTTCGACGGAGCCGCTTTGTACGGCCGAAAGGCCGTCCTGTGGTTCTGGGCGCCGTGGTGCACGGTCTGCGCCCGGAACGCGGGCGGCGTGCGGTCGGCGGCGACGGCGCTGGGTACCGACGTAGAGGTGATCGGCGTCGCCGGCCTCAGCGCGAGCGCCGATGACATGCGCGGCTTCGTCCAGCGCGGTGGACTTCAGAACGTCATCAACCTGGCGGACACGACCGGTGACCTTTACGCCCGGTTCGGGGTGACGCAGCAAGACACCTACGTGTTCGTGTCGCCGGACGGGTCGGCCAAGACCGTGAACGGCTACAGCTCCACCGTCGACATCGTCGGCCTGGCTGGGAAGCTCCTCGGCTGAGATGGATACTGCGCCGCTGACCCTTGCCCTGGGGGCTGGTGCGCTCGCGGCGCTCAACCCCTGCGGGTTTGCCCTGCTCCCAGCGTGGTTGGCGCTTCTGGTCGATCGTAAGGGTGGCTCGCGGTTGGACGCCGTGCGTCGCGCACTCGGGCTGTCCACCGCCATGACCGCCGGTTTCGTAGTGGTATTCGGGGCGTTCGGTGCCGTCGTCGTGCCCCTAGCGCTGTCGATAGAGCGCTACCTGCCCTGGGCGACCATCGTTGTGGGAGTGGGGCTTGTCGGTCTCGGCCTCTATCTGATGGCAGGCAAGGACCTCCTCCTGAGGCTCCCCCACTGGCGCCGAGTCCCAGACGCCCGCTGGCCGGCGATGGCGGCCTACGGTGCGGCATACGCGATCGCGTCACTGTCGTGCACGGCTGCCCCGTTCGTTGCCATACTCGCCGTCAGCAGCCGTAGCTCCGGTATTGCCGCGGGGCTGGCCGTGGTCGTGGCGTATGCCGCGGGAATGGGTCTGCTCGTCGGTGTCCTTGCTCTCGCCGTGGCTCTGGCGGCGGACGCGGTGGTGGGGCGGATGCGCGCGCTCCTACCGGTCGTCAGCCGCTTGGGCGGGTTCCTCGTCCTCGTCGCCGGGGGCTATGTCGTGTGGTACGGCCTGTACGAGGTCCGCGTCTTCGGCGGGGGGAGCACAGAGGACGCGGTGGTGGACCGAGCGATCGCCCTGCAGGGCGGCATGGCAGCAGCCGTCGACCGGATCGGCCCCCTGGGACTTTCGGCCGTGCTCCTCGGCGCCCTCGCAGGAGTTGCCCTGTTCAGGGGCCGAAGGAGATCGGCCCACCGGGCTGACGAGACCTGACCTGAAGGCACCAGTTCGTGAGCCCCCGCCGACAGTGCCCCGCTCCGCCTCGGCGCGGTACCCAGTACAGGGAGCTGGGGATATCGGCTCGCCACTGTTTAGGTAAGACTCTTGAGCAGGGACTTCCAAAACACGATCTTGTCGTCGGCCGGACCGTAGAACTCACGGATCCTGGCCTCCCGGTGGAAGCCTTCCCGACCATAGAACCGGCGGGCTGCCTCATAGTCGTCGGTGCTGGATGTGTCGACAAGCAGTACGCGGGCGACCTGCTCTCCAGCGCTACGTAGCGACTGCTCGGTGTGAGCGACCAGGGCGGTGCCGATACCTGAGCGGTGCAGGTCGGGTTGCACGGCGAGGAAGTACAGGTTCCAGACGCGGTCGGCGAAGGGCTCGGGTCCGTAGTAAGCCGCTCCGGCTACCCGGCCGGCTACGCCTTCGGCCACGATCCACCGGTGGTTGTCGATGGAACCGTCAAGATATCCGCGCAGCATCTCATCGAAGCCGGCCATCTCGTCGAGGGCGAGCATCCCGTTGTCGACGGCAAGACGCTGGATCGGTACGACATCATCGTGGGCGGCCGACCTGACATACACCGGAGCACTGCCACGTTCGGACCCGTCGGCGTTCATGCGCGCAGCCTGCACAAGTTTTCCCACCGTGAACCAGTCATTTCTCGTGCCTCCGCCCGCTGTCCACGGCAGCGTTGTCTTGACTGCGCCGGCACATGTCTGCCGTTCGCCCCCTAGAGAACTCTGCGGCCCAGGCGTGGCCGTGCGTGGACGACGGCCCGATCGTTGTCGTGGGAGCATCGTTGAAGGCATTCCTGCGATCCACGTGCGAAACGGGTGTTTCCTCGTGGTCGCCTCTAGCCGCTGGACCCGGGTCGCCGGGGGGCGGCGACATCGGCACGTTGTGGGCTGATGCGGCCGGGAAGTTCCCCGTCATCGACGCCGGCACGAGCGGGCAGCGCTCTGTGCGCCTGCACGGGCACACCGAGCTGTATGTCAGCGGCTACTCCGCTCCCGAGCTGAACGAGTGAGCGGAGTGCAGTCGCACGTGGCGCGACCAGGGCCGTGACGTCTACTTCGGCAACGATGCGGGAGGTCGCGCACCGTGGGACGCCATGGGTCTGCCCGAGCGGGTCGGTGGAGCCCGCGCTCAGCGGTGACAGCTAGGGAGGTCGAGGTCCAGAACGCTCTCGGCGTTCCTGAGCTCCGCAGCCAAGGCGTTGAGACTGGTGGCGTCCTGCCGCTCGGCGGCGGCGGCGGCTCGGTTGGCCAGCTCGACGAGGTGCTGCGAGTCGGTGACCACGTGGTCACACTCGATGACGCCCACCGGGGTGAAGGACGACGCCGGCCCCGGGGGTGGCAGCGGCCGAGTTCCGGCGATGACCATGGCTCCGACGAGGACACCGAACAGGAAGATCAACGTCGGACGCACCCATGCCGGGTCCCGGAGGGGCGGCCTGGTCGGCGCGGCCGCCAGTGACGTAGCCGGGTCAAGCGGGCGCGCAGACGGATCGGACATGGGGCTCGCTCCCTGGTGAGGATCCCCCAGGCTATTCCACCGACGGTCCCTCACGGCCAAGCCCGACCTCGGGCGTCCATCGCACTCACCGGAGCGTCTAGGGTTGACCCTGGTGTGCCGGGAAGTCTGGTCGGCGAACGTTCCCCCAACCCCGGAATCGGGTGCTCATGGACGGCGCTGATGGGTACGCCCTGATCTTATTGTGTGCTAGCGCGGCTGCACTGGTCGCGGTTTTGCTCAACCGTTTGACCGCTCGGACCTACATCCCCACACCGCTGTTCATGCTGCTGGGCGCTGCGGCGGCGGCCACAGTCTTCCCCGCGGCTCGTCTGCCCGACGCCGTCACCGTGGAACACATCGTCACGGTGGCGCTGATCCTGATCCTCTTCGACGGCGGCATGACCATCGGGGTCCGCCGGTTCCGCGCTGCGGCCCTGCCGGTCGCTTCGGTGGGCCTGGTCGGCACGTTCCTCACCGCCGCCGCGGGGGCGGCGCTGCTCCATCTGGCCTTCGGCATCGACTGGTATCTGGCCGTCCTCGTCGCGACCGCCGTGGCGCCCACCGACCCCGCGGTGGTGTTCTCCGTCCTAGGGCAGCGCAAGATCCGCGGCCGCAGCGGCACCATCCTCGAAGGCGAGTCGGGGGCGAACGACCCGGTGGGCATCGCCCTCATGGTCAGCCTGCTGGCTGCCGGGGCACTCACCTGGCAGGGAGCCGGCGAGGTGGCCGTCACCTTCGTTCTCCAGATGGTCGTGGGGGGCGCTGTCGGCATCCTCGGGGGGTGGGGCCTGTTGTGGTTCACCCGCCGGGTGCCCCTGCCGAACGAGGCCCTGTACCCCCTGCGCAGCGTCTTCTGCGCCGTCGCGCTTTTCGGTATTGCCACGATCGCCCACGGCTCCGGTTTCCTGGCCGTCTTCGTCGCCGGCATCGTGCTGGGCGACCCCGCCATTCCCTACAGGCGGGAGATCGAGCGTTTCCACTCAGCGCTGGCCAGCCTCGGCGAGATCGTCGCATTCCTCGTTCTCGGGTTGACCGTCGACGTCGCCGTGGTGGCCCGGACGGACGTCTGGGTCCCCGGCCTCGTCCTCGGGTTCGCCCTTGCCGTCATCATCCGGCCGCTGGCCGCCGGTCTGTGTCTCCTGCCGGCGAGGCTGCGTGGCAACGAGCTCGCCTTCGTCCTCTTCGCCGGCCTCAAGGGGGCTGTGCCCATCCTCCTGGGTGAGTTCCTCAGGGCCGCCCACGTCCCGGAGGCCGAACGCCTCTACGGCATCGTTGTCGTCGTCGTCACGTTCTCCGTGCTCGCTCAGGGGAGCCTGGTTCCGGCGGTCGTACGCTGGCTGAAGCTGCCCAGCCGTCGCGTCGAGATCGAGCCCTGGACGCTCGGGGTGCGACTGCGCGAGGAGCCTGACGGCGTCCACCGCCTGCGGGTGGCCCCGGACTCCCCGGCCGACGGCACGACCATCAGTGATGTCGCCTCCCGCGTCGGAGACATGTGGGTCAGCATCGTCGTCAGGGACGCCCAGCTCGTCACCGTCCGCGAGAACACCGAGCTGCTCGCCGGCGACGACGTCGTGGTGCTCGCCGACCCCGACTTGCAGGACCGGCTCACCCGCGAGTTCCTGACCGCACGCCGCGAGACCCCGGCGTGACGGTGGCGCGCAGCAGGAAAGTGGACGAAGGCGTGGCCAGCCCCTGAGGCGGACGGCGGCCGACTGTCGGAGGTGCGGCGACCCCTCGGACTGCCCGCCATGACCGCCCCCCCTCGGCACCGTCGTCGAGCCCTGCGTTGCCGGCCCTGCCCCTGCCCGTCGTCACGATCGCCGTCGCCACCGTCCTGACCTTCTCGCTCACCGTCGTTACCCTCCAGTCGGCCAACAGCCAGTCCTCACCCCCACTGCTGCGCGCCTCCACCAGCGACGTGTTCGTCCAGGCGACCCATGTGACCGGTCGAATGCCGTCTCCCCTTCTACGACCAGGCACGCGACGAGACCCCGTTCAGCGCAACCCCGCGGCGATCTTGGGCGGGCTCGCGCTCGTGCGCTGCCCTCGACCAGCGACACATCCAGTCCTTGGATGACAGGGGGACCGTGCCGTCGCAGGTGCAGCCGGGCTCGTCCGCTCTGACGACTCAGGGCGGATCCGCCCATCGGTGGGTGTGGCGGGTAGGGCCCTCGAATGCCCTTGTGGGACACGATGATGGAGGCGCCCAGGGTCCGGTCCGGCCGTCCCCTCGTGGCGACCAACCTGGCCGACCACTGGTGGTGAAGTACGGTGACATTCATGACGAGTGGACCGACCGAGGGCACCGGGTGGAACACCGAACGCCCGATCAGCCTGGATGGGAGGAAGCGCCCGGCGGTTCTCATCTTCGACGTGAACGAAACGCTTTCCGACATGTCTTCGATGCGTCGACGGTTCGAGGAAGTCGGCGTCCCGGCGCACCTCGCGGCGACATGGTTCGCCGGCCTGCTCCGCGACGGATTCGCCCTGACCGCCGCCGGCGCCAGTGAGCCCTTCGGCCGCATCGCTGCCGAGGCCTTGCGTGTCTCCCTGCACGACGCGCCGCTGAACCGCACAACCGACGACGCCGTAAAGCACATCATGGAGGGGTTCGCAGGCCTCTCCGTCCATGGCGACGTCCCGCAGGGGATCGACGCTCTGCGTGCCTCAGGACTCAGGCTGGTGACCCTCAGCAACGGCTCCACGTCGGTCGCCGAAGCGCTGTTTGACCGCGCGGGGATCCGCCGTCACTTCGAGGCCCTCCTGTCGGTGGAGAACGCCGGGGCCTGGAAACCGGCGCAATTGGCCTACGACTATGCGCTCGAGCAAGTGCGGGATTCAGCCCGCGGACGCCATGCTTGTAGCCGTCCACCCGTGGGACATCCACGGCGCGGCTCGTGCAGGCTTGGCTACGGCTTGGATCGACCGATCCGGTGGCCCCTACCCTGTGTACTTCACGCCGCCGGACATCAGCCCCAGGTCCTTGATCGACCTTGCGGCCCACCTCAGCTAAAGCTACGGCCCGCCCACCCGGCCCACTCCGGCCGGCACCGGTCCGGCTGTCGGCTAGAGCGGTGGGGGGCCGGGAGGTCGGGATCGGTCTGGACGAAGTGGATGAAGTAGTTCGTCAGCAGGTTCAGGGTCACGTGCGCAGACGGTTCGGTGAGCTGCACGCCGCTCCACCCACGTCTGGCTCCGACTCCCAGGTCCCGTCCCCAACCGAGCCGACGTTCGCGGTGTGCTCGCGGGCAAGTATTCGCAGGACGGCGAGCTCCCGGGTCAAATGTCGAAAAGTCCCAAAAGTCCGCGATGGCCTGTTGGACGGCGAGGTAAGACTGCAGCACGGCGGGAGGATGCGCCATCTCTGCCGTGAATGTTCAAGACCCTGTCGAGCTCGGCCGACAGGGCTGTCAGCTCGCTCTGCCTGTCCTCCGGGGCGCTCTGAGGGTGTGGACGCGAATTCGGGCCATTCGACTCTCCCATGGTTGTGACACTTCGGCGTTTGCAGCGTCCGTGAGTTCTCGGATTGCGGTGCCGCGGTTGCGGGGATTACTCGGTCAGGAACACCTCGATGGCGCTCAAGAGGGTGGGGCGCTGTGGACCGAGCCAGTAGAGGTGGGTCGGCGCGTTCGTCTCCAGCAGACGGACGTTGGCGATGGTTCGGTGAAAGTCGTCGGCGTGTTCGAAACGGACGCCGCCATCATGGCGGGAAGCCGTGACCAGCGTGGGACATGGGACAGAGCGAAGAACCGATGCGCGATAGCCCGATCTGGCGACCACGCCCTGGCGCAGGTCCGTCACAAAGCCAGATCCGGACGCCATACCCGCAAAGGTCTCCCGCGCGGAGGCTCGATCGGCCGGGGTCCAGGAAGCCCACCACGAGGCGATCCTCTCGGTCGACAAGGACGACATCATCATGCGCAGGCCTCGGTCGGAGGCCGTGAGTGCACGCGCAGCACGCCAGGTCAGGCTCTGGCTGAGTGGGCCGAAGAGTATGGGGCCGGCGACCGCCTCGAGTGCCGTGTCGGGAAAGGGCAGCGACGAGGGAGCGCAGCTGTGGAGCACCAGCCGAGGCGCCAGATTCGGTAGTGAAACGGCCACCTCGGCCGCTTGCAGCCCGCCAAAGCTGACACCTACCGTGGCGACGGCATCGGTGATGTTCAGCACGTCGCAGACCTCCACGACGGCCGGGATGAACTCGGCCGCCATCAGCAAGCCCACCCGGGTGCCGCCATACCCTGGTCGCGAGAAGGTCAGCACCCGGTAGCCCAAATCGGTGTAGAGGTCCGCACCAATGCGGCTCGCCGCCGTGCAGTGTCCACCCGGGAACAGCAGAACGACCGCGCCGTCCGACGGACCTACCAGCGCAACCTCGACCCTGCCAAGGGACGTCTGCACCAGTCTGGTGGCCACGCCAGGATCCTGGCACAACACCCACACCGGTACGGGACAACCGAGCCAGCGAACCACCCACTCACTGACATGGCTTCGTGACCCAAGACCGTGCGTCTCTCTTCGCATGTCGGCGTCTCGGTCCTGGGCGGGATCCACTGGGGCTGTTAATCCGGAAACTGTTCAGGTGCTCGTGCTGAGCAGGGGCTTCGACAACACGATCTTGTCGTCGCCCGGCCGGTACAACTCATGGATCCTTACGTCCTAGCGGAAGCCTTAGAACGCGCGGGCCGCCGGCTAGTGCATGTCCTAGTGCCCCGCGTTTGAGGTCTTTTGACGGTTGGCTTTGGCGAGGATCTGGTCGGCGGTCTTGGTCCACACGAACGGGTGGGCGCGGTCATTCCAGCCGTCGATGAAGGCGCGGATCTTGGCGTTGAGGTCCTTGACGGAGGCGAAGGTGCCGCGGTGGATGGCCTGCCGTTCGATCAGGGAGAACCACACCTCGACCAGGTTCATCCAGGAGGCGTGGGTCGGGGTGAAGTGGCACACGACCCGGGGGTTCGCCGCCAGCCACGCCTTGACGGCCGGGTGCTTGTGGGCGGCGTAGTTGTCCATCACCAGATGCAGGTCCCGGCCTGGATACGCGCGGGCCACCTGCTTCAGGAACGCCAAGAACTCCTGGTGCCGGTGCCGCGGTTTGCACGCGCCGGTGACCTGGCCTGTGGCGATCTCCAACGCCGCGAAGAGGGTCGAGGTGCCGTGCCGGACATAGTCGTGGGAACGGCGCTCAGCCAACCCGGGCTGCAGCGGCAGGATCGGCGCGGTCCGGTCCAACGCCTGAATCTGACTCTTCTCATCCACGCACAGCACCACCGCGTTCTCCGGCGGGTTCAGGTACAAACCAACGACATCGGTGACCTTCCCGACCAGCAGCGGGTCGGTGGAGAACCGGAAGGACTCGGCCCGCCACGGCTGGACCCGGTACTCCCGCCACGCCTTGGCTACCGTCGCATCCGAGATCCCCAGATGCCGGGCCAGCAGCCGCGTCGACCAGTGCGTCACCGCATACTTCTTCGGCGGCGGCGTCAGCGTCGCCGTCACGATCCGACGATGGTCGATGGTCCGCGGCCGGCCCGACCTGGGCTCATCGTCCAGCCCCGCCACCCCTGACGCGGCATACCGCTCCCGCCACCCGATCACCGTCGGACGCGACACCCCCACCACGTCGGCGATCGCCGTGTTCGACACCCCGTCCGCCGCCAGCAGCACGATCCGCGCCCGCTGCCCCAGCCCCGCCCGGATCGAGGACGACCGCGTCCACCGGGTCAGCTCCTCCCGGTCACCGTCACGAAGCCCCAACGCCGGAGCAGGTCGATTCGCCACACCCCATGATCCCAACAACCAAACCGTAAATCAACTTAACACGCGGGGCACTAGAGGTCTCGACGAGCAGTACGCGGGCGACCTGCGCCCTAGGGCTGCGAAACGACTCCTCGAAGCGGCCGACCAGGGCAGTGCCGATTCGCGAGCGGTGCAGGTCGCGTTACACGGCGAGGAAATGCAAGTTCCAGACGCGGTCAGCGAAGGGCACGGGCGCGCAGTAGGCCGCTCCGGCTACCCGACCGTCTACGTCCTCGGCGACGAACTACCGATGCTGATCCATGGAGCCGTCAAGGTAGCCCTGCAGCATCTCATCGAGGCAGGCCATCTCGTCCAGGGTGAACATCCGGTTGTCCAGAGCTAGACCCTGGATGCGGTAGGACATCACCGTCGGCGGCCGGCCTGGCAGACGCCGGAACACTAACGAGTGCAGGCGCGTCCGCATTCATGGCTCGGGTTTCCCACGCGAAGCAGTCGTTTGCGCACGCCTCTCCTCGGTCCACGGCGGCGCTGAGGCGCGACCCTCAGATCTTTGCCCTCCGCCCCTGGCGGGCAGGTGAGTCCTTTCGCCGCGTGTTGGGCTGCCACGGTTGCGTTTCGTCTGGGCAGTGATCGGCAGCAGTCCTGCGCTGACACGGTGCTTGACCTGGATTGATGTCCAGGAGATCGCCACCGCCCTGGCTGACCGGATCGACTACGAGCATCGGTGGCTGATCGACCCCCGGACCGGTGAGGTGGCGTTCTGGACCAGCGACACCGGCACCGACGGGGAGAATCCTGTCGAGCTCCAGCCCCGCCACCCCTGACGTGGCGTACCGCTCCCGCCACCCGATCACCGTCGGACGCGACACCCCCACCACGTCGGCGATCGCCGTGTTGGACACCCCGTCCGCCGCCAGCAGCACGATCCGAGCCCGCTGCCCCAGCCCCGCCCGGATCGAGGACGACCGCGTCCACCGGGACAGCTCCTCCCGGTCACCGTCACGCAGCCCCAACGCCGGAGCAGGTCGATTCGCCACACCCCATGATCCCAACAACGAAACCGTAAATCAACTTAACACGCGGGGCACTAGCCACGAATAAGCCGACGGTAGCCGATGGCGGCCGGACGTACCGACGCCGAGAGCGTCCTACCCAACTAAGGACCGCAGTCGAACGGAGACCGCCGGGCCGAGGGCCAGGGCCGCTGGCCGGGCCCGGTCAACGGTGGAGTCGGCCAACCGTCGTCGACGACGATGAGGGTGCACCCCGATTCGGCCAGCAGGCTCGTGACGGCCTCGGCGAAGGCCAGCGCTCGGCTGTGACTCGACTCGGCGACGCGCGGCACGGAGCCCTGACTCAAGGGCGTCCCCGACGACAGGCCCCTGCCGCCCGGTGCTGACGGGAGTACGATCGGCGCACAGCCGCCACCGCGGTCCGGACGGTGGTGGCGGCAAGGGATGGCTGCTCCAGCAACCGTGGTAGCCGCCCCGCCTCCCGCATGACGCCCGCCCAGACCCCGCAAACGTCAGGCACGACGGCACCCCACTGCAGACAGAGTGCGGGTGCTGTTGTGTCGAGGCCGCCGGGCCACTGCCGAGTACTCACAAGAGCACAGGGAAAGGCCGCCGCGAAAGCAGCTCCGACCTGGCTGTGACCGACGACAGCGCTCGAATTGTTGCGGTCACGAGTGACGGCGTGGTTAGCCTCGTAACGGTGGCTGCCTTGGTGACCTCGTTGCGCGATGACCTCGTTGCTCGATGACCGGGACGATTGGGGTCGGTGGTCGCGGGTCCCGGGGTGAATTAACTGGTTTCCCCGCCTCGTCCGGGACGCGCGCCTGACCTGTGTTGGCCCGTCTGCGCAGGACGAGCGCCGCGATGTCGTCACGGCGAGCCTGGTCCGCCACCGCGTCGAGCACCTCGGTCAAGGCGCAGGACAGGGTTCGGGGTGGTTCGTGCCCCCGTTCCGTACCGACGAGCGACAGGCTGGCGCGCGCGGCGTCGAGGAGCCGTCCGAGGCTGGTGTCGATGTCCTCGCCCCGTCGTTCCACCAGACCGTCGGTGTACAGCAGAAGGGTGTCGCCTGCAGAGAAGGCCGTGCGCCTGTATGGGCGGTCCACGGTGCCGGCTCCAAGCACCGGGGAGCCGGCGTTGACGACGAAGCTCGAGGAGCCATCAGCACGGAGCAGGACAGGAGGCAGGTGGCCGGCGACGACGATGTCGAGGATGTCTTTCGTCGGGTCGAAGTGCAGGTAGGTCGCGGTGGCCAGCGGGGTCGGAGGGTCCGCGGCCATGAAGCGGTCCATCGCGGTGGCCACCGCCGCGGGGTGCGGGTCCTGGGCGACCAGCACCCGCACCGCCGCGCGCATCCGGGCACCAGCGGCAGCCGCGTCGGCACCTCGGCCCATCACGTCGCCGATGAAGGCCACCACCGTCCGGTCGGTGAGCGGCATCGCGTCGTAGAAGTCCCCGCCCACCTCGGTGCGTCCCGACTGCCGGTACAGCGCTGCCAGCTCCCAACCCGGGACGTCCGGAAGCTCTTGTGGGAGTAGGGCGTTCTGCAGCTGAGCCGCGACGTGCCGCGTCTGGGAATAGAGGTCCGCGTTGTCGATGGCCAGAGCCGCCCGCCGGCCGAGGTCCTCCACGAACGGAACGTCGTGGGGGCCGTAACGCCGCTGAGAGTCCGCCGCGACCACGGTGAGGACGCCGAGGACGGTCTGGTGCGCGGCCAGCGGCACGGAGATCGCAGACCGGAGTCCCAGCTCCCGGGCCACCCTCAGATGCTCTGGGTCGCGGGTGGCCGCGACCAGCATCGCGTCGGTGATGTCCTCGATGAGCAGGCTGACCCCCGTCCGGAGCACCTGGGCGGACCCCCCGGGGGCGGACGGGTCACTGGGCCACCGCGTCTGCAGCTCGTGGGCCAGGCGGACCTTCGCCGGGTCCACGTGCGCCACCGCCAACGTGTGCAGCACCCCGTCGTCCACGATCTCCACCGAGCACCAGTCGGCGTGGTCCGGCACAGCCAGCGCAGCCACCTGAGTCAACGTCTGCCGGTACTCAAGGCTCGAGGCGAGCACCTGTGAAGCGTCGGCCAGGAACCGCAGTCGGGCCTGCTGCGCAGCAGCATCGGCCTGGGCCTCCAGCCGGAGGATCGTCTGAGCACACATGTCAGCGACTACCTGGAGCACCGCACGCTCCTCTGACGTCAGCTCCTCCACCCGGCCGTCGAAGCGGAACCCGATCGCCCCACCGGGGCCGTCCGCTCGCGACCCCCTCAGCGGCAGTGCGACCGACGAGTGCTCCGACCCGTCATCGAGACGCGGGTAGCGGGCCAGGATCTCCGCCCGGCCACGGACGGTCACCATGGCCCCCGTTCGGACGGCCTCACTGAGGGGGCCCGGCCCGGTCAGGTCGAAGGAGTTCCACCGCGCCCGTTGCCGTTCGTCGAGCCCGTGCGAGTCCACCACGACCAGCCGGGCCCCCTCCCGCAGCGCGAGGACGGCCGCGTCGGCTCCCAGAGCGGAACTGGCCCGCCCGGTGATGATCGACGTCACCTCAGGCACGGTGATCGCTCGGCCGAGTTCGGCGGTGACCGCGGCCAACGCGGCGACGCGGCGCCCGCGCGCGGTCGCCGCGCTCCCACGGCCGGCGTCCGAGACCATCCACTGATGGTGTCAGAGCCACATCGGAACTCCCCGACGAACAGCCGACAATGACACGATGACCGTGTGGACGTCATGCCCTCCACGGGAGGGGATCTGGCCAGGCTCGACTTCGGGTCCGGTGACCTGAACCGGGTCCGCCGGTCCGTCGCCGCGGTCGTCGGCCCGTTGATCCCGGAGCGAGTCAGCGACATCGTCCTCGCTGTCCATGAGGTCGCCGCCAACAGCATCGTGCACGGCGCCGGCGACGGATCGCTCCGGGTGTGGTCAGCCGACGGCGAGCTGGTGTTCGAGGTCGTCGACTCCGATGGGAAGACCACCGTTCCGACGATGGCCCACGCGGCCGCGGGCGATGTGTCCGGACGTGGGATGTGGCTGGCCCAGCGCCTGACGGACGCGATGGCCATCGACAGCACCCCTGATCGCACGGCCGTTCAGCTGAGAGTGCGCCTGCCGACGAGCGAGTCGACGACGGGAGGTCACCTCGCGTCGTCTACGCGCTCCGTTCCATCGGCCGCGTCCTGCAGCGTGGGGTACAGCGAGAGGACCTGATCCATGCTGGTCAGGCGCAGCAGCCGCAAGGTCGACGGCGCACAAACCAGCCGCAGCTGCCCATCCCCGTCGACCACGCGCCGGTTCAGCCGGACCAGCAGGCTCAGACCGGACGAGTCGAGAAACGTCACTCCGGTCAGGTCGACCACCACCACGGCCCCTTCCGAGGGAGGCAGCCCCTCCAGGGCGGGGACCAGGTCCGGAACCGTCCCCAGCTCCACGTCGCCCGTAATGGTCGCGACCGTCACCTCACCCGCCTGGGCCACCTCCACCCTGGGCATCACGTGCCTCTCTTCTTCGCATTGCCGCAGGTGCGCCAGCCGTTCATCCGCTCTCACCAAGGCCCTGCGGTCAAGACGTTTCGTCTCGAGCGAACGGAAATCTACCGTGACCGTCGAGGTTGTCGCTGCTGGGTGAATCCTGACCCCCTGGTGCCGATCGAATCCTGACCCCCTCGGCACTGTGAGGGAGTGATCATGACTGAGGACTGGGCTGAGATCCGACGGCTGCACAAGTCGGAAAAGATGAGCATCAAGGCGATCGTGCGGAAGACGGGGTTGGCCAGGAACACGGTCCGTGCGGCGTTGGCCGCGGACGCGCCGCCGCGGTACGAGCGTGAGCCGGTGGGCTCGGTGGTCGACGTCTACGAGCCGCGGATCCGTGCCCTGCTCGCGGAGTTCCCCTCGATGCCGGCCACGGTGATCGCGGAGCGGATCGGGTGGACGCATTCGTCGTCGGTGCTGCGGGCCAAGGTGGCGCAGTTGCGCCCGTTGTACGCCCCGGCCGATCCTGCGGACCGCACGGTCTATGTCGCGGGTGAGATCGTTCAGTGCGACCTGTGGTTCCCGGGCAAGGTCATCCCCGTCGATGTCCATCATGCCTCGAAGCAGGCGGGCTGGGTCGGTGGCCGCCCGGCCGTGGACCTGCCGGTGCTGACGATGGTCGCGGCGTTCTCGGGGTTCATCATGGCGCTGCTGTTGCCGACCAGGAAGACCGGCGACCTGGTGGCCGGGATGTGGCAGCTCCTCGCCGGGCTGGGCGGCGTCCCGAAGATGCTGGTCTGGGACAACGAGGCTGGCATCGGTCAGCACCACCGCCTGACCCTGGGTGCGAGGGGCTTCGCGGGCACGCTGGGGACCCGGATCTATCAGACCGCGGCCCGCGACCCCGAGGCCAAGGGCGTCGTCGAGCGGGCCAACGGGTTCCTGGAGACCTCCTTCATGCCCGGACGCGAGTTCGACTCACCTGGCGACTACAACACCCAGCTCGCAAGCTGGTTGCCGCGAGCGAACTCCCGGATGCTGCGCCGCACCGGTGAGCAGCCCGGTGTCCGGGTCGCTGCCGACGTCGCGGCGATGGGGGCGCTGCCACCGATCGCGCCGTCGTTGGGCACCATGCTGCGGGTCCGGTTGGGCCGCGACTACTACGTGCGGATCGCTGGGAACGACTACTCGGTCGATCCGGCGGTGATCGGCCGGTTCGTCGACGTCCACGCCAGCCTGGACACCGTCATGATCACCTGCGCCGGCACCCCGGTGGGGGCCCATGCCCGGTGCTGGTCGTCGCATCAGACGATCACCGACCCCGCGCACGTGGTCACCGCTGCCGGGCTACGAACCGCGTTCCAGGCCCGCACCACGGCGATGCGTGGCCCCGCCGCGCGACCCGCAACCGGCGTCGGTGCCGTCGTGGGGGTCCGCGCGCTGAGTGACTACGACGCCCTCTTCGACCTCACCCCGGCCGTCACCGACACGGCCGCTGTGACGGCGCGGGCACGACTGGAGGTCGTTCGATGAACACGGCAACCGGCAAGGACCTGCTCAGTGAGGTCGCGTTCCTGGCGCGTGAGCTCAAGACCCCGGTCATCAACGAGACCTTCGCGGTCTTAGGTGATCAGGCTCGTGCGGAGGGTTGGTCGCATGAGGAGTACCTAGCCGCCGTGCTGGGTCGCCAGGTCGCCTCACGGACCGCGAACGGCACCAGGATGCGGATCGCGGCCGCGCACTTCCCGGCGGTCAAGACGATCGAGGACTTCACCTTCGACCACATCGCTACGACTACCCGTGACGTGATCGCGCACCTCGCCACCACCACCTTCATCGCGAAACGCGAGAACGTCGTGCTCCTGGGCCCGCCCGGGACCGGGAAGACCCACCTGGGGATCGCGTTGGCGATCAAGGCCGCCGAGGCCTCCTACCCGGTCGCGTTCGACACCGCGACCAGGTGGATCGAACGCCTCGCCGCCGCGCACGCACAGGGGGCACTCGAGCGTGAGCTACACAAGCTGAACCGGTACCGGCTGCTGGTGATCGATGAGGTCGGCTACCTTCCGTTCGACACTGCGGCCGCGTCGATGTTCTTCCAGCTCATCGCCTCGCGCTACGAGACCGGCTCGGTCGTCGTGACCTCTAACCTCGCGTTCTCACGCTGGGGCGAGACCCTCGGCGACGACGTCGTCGCCGCAGCCACCATCGACCGCCTCGTCCACCACGCCCAAGTCATCTCCTTGGACGGCGAGTCCTACCGCACCCGCGCACACCGCTCCGGACGACCGCCAGCAACAGCCTTCCCCAAGACCATTTCGAACCATCAAAACCGCTCGAAGGGGGTCAACTTTCGATCGGCAGAAGAGGGTCAGTTTTCGGCCGGCGTTGACAGAGGCCCCGCGAGAGTCCCGGGGGGGCTCTCAGCGCCTACGGCTCTGACTGACAGCCTGCTCCCAGTCCGATGAGTGTGGAGACGGGTAGTTGTATCGATGGTCTTTCGGGGCGGACCGTGGTCATCCCACCCACCACCGCGGGAGCAGTCATGGCGACACTGGACCGGTCGGTCGCGGACGGCGGCCGAAAGCCGCCGAAGCCTGAGCGTTCTCCGTCTCGGGGCGCCTGGCATCGCTGGACTCGCGCGCTGGGCCCGGGTCTGGTGACGGGAGCGTCGGACGACGACCCGTCCGGGATTGCGACCTATGCGCAGGCAGGTGCGCTGTTCCGCTCGGGGACGTTGTGGACCGTGCTCTTCTGCCTCCCCCTGATGATGGCGGTGCAGGAGATCTGCGACCGCACGGCGCTCGCGACGGGCCTGAACCTGGGTGCTCTGGCTCGACGCAAGTATGCGCGGACCGGCCGGGCCGTGGTCCTGGTGCTGCTGAGCGCCCTTCTGGTCGCCAACACCCTTAACGTCGCCGCTGATCTGATGGCCGTCGGGCAGGGCATGAACTGCTGCAGGCCGGCCCTGCTCCCCTATGGAGCGGGCTGGGCGGGATGGCCGTCATCCTGCTGTTGACGACCGGGTCCTTCGAGCGAATCGCCCTGATCTTCAAAGTTCTCTGTCTCAGCCTGCTGGCGTACGTCGGGGTGCTGTTCACCGCTCGCGTCGACTGGGCCGACGTTCTCCTGGGGCTGAGCGCACAGCAGCTGACCCTGACCCACGACTACTGGGCGATCATCGTGGCGATCCTCGGAACCACCCTCTCGCCCTATCTGTTCTTCTGGCAGTCGGCCCACCGGGTGGAGGAGCTGCGCGCCGAGGGGCAGACGAAGCAGGTCGCCCGGCTGCAGGACCGCACGGCTCGCGGGCGGCGTCACAAGCGGCAGGAAGCACGCATCGATGTGTTCACCGGCATGCTCTTCTCGGAGATCGTCATGTTTGCGGTCATCGTGGCCACGGCCGCGACCATCGGCGCTCACGGCGACGCACGGATCACCAGCGCCGCGGATGCAGCGAAGGCTCTGGAGCCGGTCGCCGGCCCTCTGTCCACGATCCTCTTCGCCGCCGGTTTCATCGGCGCCGGTCTGCTCGCCGTGCCCGTCCTGGCCGGCTCGGCGTCCACTGGCATCGCCGGCCTCCTCGACCAGGAGTGGGGCTTCGACCGCAGCCCTCGCAAGGCTCCGGCCTTCTACGGGCTGGTCGGTGTGGGGACCGTGGGCGGCGTCGTTCTGAGCCTCTTCTACTCTGACCCCATCGGCCTGCTCGTGTTCTCGGCCCTCGTCAACGGCGTCGCGGCAGCCCCGTTCCTCGTCGTCGTCATGCTCATCTCCAGCGACCGGCGGCTGATGGGCGCTGAACGCAACGGCGCGCTCGCCATGACTCTGGGCTGGGCCGCCACCGCCGCCATGACCATTGCCGGGGTCGCGGGCATCTGGCAGACCGTCACCCCTGGCTGATCACCGGTGGGTCGAGGCGCCACACAAGCCGTCCTCGAGGCGGGAGACCCCACCGCGCGGCGACATCTCCTGCGGGTTCGAGGTGTGGACACGCCTCACGCTCCCCATGGTCAGCGGTATGCCGATGGTTGCCTACGTCAGCCTCGACAAGTCGGGCGAGGCGCATGCGGTCCCGTCGTGGAACGAGGACACCGCCTTGTGCGGCCTTCCCGTCTTCAGCTTTGCCGGTCGCCCGTGGCCCCTCGTCGAGTCTCTGTGGCCAGAGTCCGAGCAGCGTTGTCCGGCCTGCAGCCGAGCGGTCTACGGGGCCAAGGAGATCCAGTAACCGCGAGGGGGCCGCTGTCCTCAGTAGAAGCGACGCCGGCGACCGCCGATGGGCACGAAGTTGAGGATGAGTCCGACGACCAGAAGAATGACGCCGATGGTCAGCAGAATCTTCAGGGACTCCACCAACAGGCCGACGATGATCAGGATGATGCCCAGGACGATCATGGGAGCTCCCTTCGTGGTGACCATGGTGACGTGCACGACCAAGTCTGGCACCGCAACGATCCGATGGCGCGCCACGAACTCGGGGGCCAGCAGGGTCGCCTCCCCACGGGCCTCCGCGAGCCACGCGACCGTGGCGGGTGACTGCAACTAACCCCGGCTCAGGGCTGCGGACACGCGTGCGGCCAGCCACCGAGCTCCGAGAAGGCTGAGTCGACCGCCGTCCGCTGATGGGCGTCGGCCGTGAGCTGCGTCGAGATGACCGCCAGATGTCAGGCGATCTCCGGCTTTCCGCTGTCGCTCGCCGCCACCACATCAAAACTGATGAAGAACGAGAAGACCCACCGGTCGAGGAGCTCCGCGCCCCCTGGTCCTGGGAGCGTGCGGGTGACTCGGACACGAACATCCGGGCGCTCCAGATCGGACCTGCCCACCCCAGGCTGCACCCACACCACGGGGAGCTCGTGCACACTGCCGGGGCTCCAGACCTCCCCAGGGTGGACGGTGGACTGCGCGAGGACGGTACCGGGAGGGAAACGTCCCGCTTCCGTCTCGCCGTCGTCCCCTCCCGCGACGATCTCGGTCGTGAGCGCCACCGCGGGCGACTTCTCGGATCTGGCCCCGTCGACCGCGCCCCCGGGGGTGCAGAACCAGATCCGTCCCCACACCTCGGACGCCTGCGGCGTCGGGTCTGGAGGCCAGTCCGGACCTCGGCAGGCCGACGTGCCTAGCCCGAGTAGCGCCGACGCAGCGATGATGGCAGTACGCCGTCGGGCCCTCATCTGGAGTAGAGGACGACGGCGGGCGCTTCGTTCGTCGTCATCAGCCTCTCCTTTCGGACGCGCCTGGTTCAGGCCGCGACAAGCGACGACTGGAGGCGCGCGCGAACCCGACCAAGGATGCCACGCAGGATGCGTGAGACCTGGATCTGGCTGACGCCAACGCGTTTGGCGATGTCAGCCTGAGTCAGGGACTCGCCGAACCGCAGCTGCAGGATGGCCCGCTCCCGGGGGCCGAGCTCCTCCAGGCCCCACGCCAGCCACCATGCGTCGTCGAGGTGGGCCACCGGGTCGTCGACCCACGGCGCCTGGGGCGGCGGGCGGTCGTCCGCGACCACGGCGTCGAGCGGGACGGGAACACCGGAGGCGGCCGCCTGGCGGGCGGTGCGCACCTGACTCTCGGTCACACCCAGCGCGAACGAGAGCTCCTCCACAGAGGCCGGGCGATGCAGGCGTTGCTCGAGGCTCGCCTCCGTGGCACCCAGCTGCAGACACAGCTCCTGGAGGCGACGAGGCGGTCGGACCATCCAGCCGCTGTCCCGGAAGTAGCGCTTGATCTCCCCCATGATCGTGGGGGCCGCGTAGGCCACGAACGAGACGCCGAGTCGGGGGCGGTAGCGATGGGCCGCCTTGACGAGGGCCAGGCGAGCCACCTGCTCGAGGTCGTCACGCTCGACACCACGCCCCACGTAGCGGTGGGCGAGGCCGTCGGCCAACGAGAGGTTCAGCATCACGACCCGGTTCACCACGGCGATCGAGGCCGGGTGCTCGTCCGTGACGGCGCCGAGCAGGCGCTGCGTCTCCTCATGCCCCACCTCCGAAGGCCCGAGGGCTGCGGGCGCGAGGCCTTCGCCTGCGCAAGAGATCGCGGGTGCGGCAACGGTGTCAGCCATCCTGTTTCTCCTGGGTGTCACGTCGTCGTGTTCCCTGGCGCCACTGCTGGACCGATACGCCTCACGAAACCACCGCCACACGCCCTCCGCAAGACGAGGGACGACCGCACGGTGGTCCCGGTGCTACTGCAGTGCGCCCGCGCCGACGACTCACCGACCCGAAGGTTCTGCTGGGGCGCGCCATGAAGCACTTCGGAGGTCAGACCGCGGTCGATGACTCCAGACAGAGGCGCAGCTTCCTCAGGGTGCCTCGCAGGATGCGGGAGACCTGCATCTGACTCACCCCGATCTGCACTCCGATCTCCGCCTGGGTGAGGCATTCGACGAACCGCAGACGCAGGACTTCGCATTCTCGGCTGCCGAGCTCCTTCAGCCCCGAGCCCAGCCAGTGCGCCGTCTCGAGGGCTTCGAACGGGCTGACTGCGGGGTCAGGGCATCGGCCGACCCTCCCGGCCGTGTCCATCGACAGCGCCTGGAAGCAGGCGGCCGCCTGGCGAGCGGCACGCACCTGACTCACGTCCACGCCCATCGCCGCCGCGATCTCGACGGTCGACGGGTGATGGTGCAGCCGCAGCTCGAGGTCGCGCTCAGTCTGTCCCACCTGAGCGTTCAGCTCCTGCAAGCGCCGCGGCGGGCGAACGGCCCACGCCCTGTCCCGGAAATGCCGCTTGATCTCTCCGGAGATGGTGGGGGCGGCGAAGGCGGCAAAGCACCGATCAGGAGCGGGCTGGTAGCGGTGAGCGGCTTTCACGAGGGCGAGGCGGCCACCTGCACCAGGTCGTCCTCTTCGACGCCGCGTCCCGCATAGTGGCGGGCGATCCCATCGGCCAGGCGGAGGTGGTCCAGGACCAGCTGGTCGATGTCGCTCGGCGAGGCGGTGGACTCTTCTGCCTCCGCGGGCTTCCTTATGGTGACGGTCATCCAGGCTCCTGAGGTCAACCCTCTGGCACCACTGCTGGACCACTACCGCAAGACAACCATCTCCAGGAGCAGCCGGCAACGTCTAGGGAGGAGGAGTCCCGCGCGGTGTGACTTCGCGCCGACCTGGGTATGACGGTGGTCGTGGAGCCCATCGCCGAAACCCAGGCAACGTTGGCCCGGCTCTCCTGGGCCGAGCCCTCAGACCTCGTCACATCGCTGACGGAACAGCTCGCCGAGGCGCAGGCGGTGGTGCCGTCTCTGGTCGGCGTGAGCCTCGCCTGGCTGGGTGAAGGCCTGACCTTCACCTTCGTGGCCAGCAGTGCGGCGATCGCCACCCTGGACGCGGTGCAGTACCTTGACGGCGGACCGTGCGTGGACGCCGTCAGACGACAGGAGCCGGTCGACGTGCCCGATGTCACGGCCGTGCTCGACGAAGGTCGATGGCAGCTGTTCTGCCAGGCCGAGGCGGCTCACGGCGTCCGGGCGACCCTGTCCCTACCGGTGCTGACTGAGGGCCACGTCACTGGGGGGGTCAACCTGTACGCCGCCGGGAAGGACGCGTTCGACGGGCGACACAGCCAGCTCGCGACGATCTTCGGCGCCTGGGTCGACGGCGCCGTCACCAACGCCGACCTGTCCTTCGACACCCGCCAGGAGGCCGCGCGCGCACCGGCGCGGCTGCGCGCCCTCAACCGCTACGACGAAGCCGTAGGCATCGTGTCGGCCACCCAGGGTGTCAGCACCGATGAAGCGGCTGAACGGATCGAGAGGGCCGCAGCTCTTGCCGGGGTTCGCCCGGACGACGTGGCGCAGGCCGTCCTCAACAGTGTGACACCCGGTGATTAGCACGGGCTTGACGGCCGGCCTCTGGCGGCCGTGACCGGTGGGTCATGGTCGACCGCCGGGTGTGTTCTCCTCACGGGCGAGCCGGGGATGCCGCGGCGTGACGTGCGGCAGCTCACCGGTGGCCAGGACCTCGTCGGCGATGTCTCTCAGCTTGCGGTTGCCGTCCTGACTGGCTCGTCGGACCAACGCGAACGCCGTGTCGTAGTCGATCAGCTCACGGGCCATGAGAACACCCACGGCCGCCCCGATCCGTCGGTTGCTCTCGAGGGCGGTCTGGAGCTGCAGCCGGGTGCGTCGTTCCCTCTGCAGGGCCAGCGCGACGGCGGCTGAGGCGAGGAGCTGCGCGTTCGCGGAGACGATCTCGTCCGGGAACGCCTCCGGTTCCGTGGCATACAGGTTCAAGGACGCGATGGGCGGCTCGGGTGCGACGTGGAGCCGGAAGGACAACAGGCTGCGCACCGCTGTCTGGGCGCGGGCGGCGGCGGCGAAGGGATGCCACCGGGAGGTCGGGTCGAGCTCCTGCGCGGGAATGTCGCGCAGGTACAGGACCGGCTCAGGATCGGCCAGCACGTCGACGCAGGGCCCGCCCAGCCGGTACTGCAACGCGTCCACGGTGTCAGCCAGCGGCGCGGTGGCGGCACGGGTCACGAAGCCCGCTGCCGTAGCGACGGTCAGTCCGGCGGCGTCGGCAGCGGGGGTCACGGTCGCCAGGTGGTCGGTCAGGGAGCGCATGGCCTCGTCAATGCTGTCGGCCGAAGCCACCAGCCGGGTCAGGTCGACGTCGCCGGTCATGTTGGCAGAGTCCGTACTGCCGACGTGACGTGCTCCGACGGGCTGACGGGGGGCATGGTGACCAGCTCCCGGTCGAGGCCGACGATCCTCAACGACGACCGCAGGTCGTCGGTGACCGGATCCAGGACGAGCCGGCCGTGGGCCACCCGGAACCGGTCGTTCACGGCGCGGAGCTGACGGAGGCAGCCGACGTCCGCGACCGTGGCCCGCGACAGGTCCACGCGCACGTGCCGACGGCCCAGCCGCAGCTGGCCGTCCAGGACACTGGTCAGCAGGTGCACGGTGGCCAGGTCGAGAACGCCCTCGACGCTGACCCGCGCGTTCGCGTCGTCGACCCGCGAGCCAGCCACCGCCAAGCCGGTGGTGAGGGCGGTCACCGCGCCCGGCGGGGAGGCTGACCGTGTATCACCCGGGTCGGGGACCGCGTCATGGAAGTGGGTATGACGCACGGGGGGCTCCTGACTCCTTCGACAGGGGCACACCCACCCTCACGACCAGTGAGTCGACGGCGCGCCCGAATGACGCGGCTGTGACTGCTTCCAACCGATGCGCCGATTATACGTCAGACAGTGGGCTACGGGGCCTTACGAACCGGCCGGTCACCGGGGCCTCGCGGTCAACCGGCCTGGTGGTCCTCGACCCCGGTGCTGGTCTTGGCGACCAAGTCCGCCGCCACGTCCCGGACCGGCACGTTCCGGTGCTGGGAGGC
This sequence comes from uncultured Actinomycetota bacterium, assembly GCA_963752705.1. Taxonomy (GTDB): domain Bacteria; phylum Actinomycetota; class Actinomycetes; order Actinomycetales; family Dermatophilaceae; genus Lapillicoccus. Next base: position 136,659 of record CAVVZM010000003.1, on the reverse strand, counting down.
GGTCCGCAGGATGTCGAACGCCACATCCGCCCGGCAACGGTGCATCCCCATGATGATGCCCATGGCCTGGTCGATCACCGACCGGCTCGTCAGGGCGCTGCGTAGATGGTCGGTGAACGTCGACTCGTCGTAGTGGCGCAACGCGGCGGTGATCGTCGCCGCGGTCATGGCCGTCAGCTGGGCGATGGTCTGTTGAGACCGTTCGTCGAACGCGTTGGCGTCGGCGGCGTACAGGTTGAGCGCACCGATCGCCCGGTCCGCGACCAGGAGCGGGCTCGCGTAGACCCCCTCGATGCCGTACGCCAACGCACGTGCGGGATACCCGTCCCACCGGGTCTCATGACGAAGATCCAGCGCCGAGACCACCTGACCCGTCGCCACGGCCTGCAGACACGGACCCTCCTCGATCTCGTACTGCTGCTCGTCGAGGAGCCGCGCCAACGCGTCCGCCGACGCCACGGTCACCACGTGTCCGTCCTCGGCGAAGGTGATCCCACAGGTCGTAGCGCCCGGCACCACCCGGGCGGCCAGCTCGGCCACCCGCCGCATCAGGTCCTCGAACGACTCCGTCGCCATCAACAACCCCGCCAGCTCGGTCATGGCTGACTGGTCGAACTCACTCGTCGTGGAAGACATGACCCGACCCGTCGCGTACAACCCCGACCAGAGGTGCACGATGGTTGGCGAACGCCAGGAACGGCAGGCCCCGGCCGGGCCACGCGAGGACGCCCATGGTCGTTCCAGTATGCCGCGCACCGTTCGGTGAGCAACCGGGCGACGGTGCGAGATCCAGCCGAGCCGGCGGTCAGCGGGGCTGCGCGCACTGCTGGTCGAGGCAGCAACCGTGCGCCACACCTCGCACGTTTGTGGCCCCTGCCCGGGGGTACCAGAACGCGTCTCTGACGGGCGTCGCGGTGGAGAGCGTGAGGCGGATGACTGACCGGATTGCCGCCGTCTGGGGCGAGCGCACCCCCCATGCGCGAGGAACGATCTGGCCGGCGCGGGTCGACCTCCACCTCGACGACGGGGTGGCCCCCGACGATGTGGAACGGTGGGTGCAGTCGGCGTGCCTGTTGTGCAGCAACGGGTGCGGCTGTGACATCGTCGTCAAGGGCGGGCGGATGGTGGGGGTGCGCGGTCGGGCCGTGGATGTGGTCAGCCATGGACGGCTGGGTGCGAAGGGCCTTTACGGGAGTACGCCAGGGGCCTCGTCCCGCGACCGGCTGACCCGGCCGCTCGTCCGTGAGCGTGGGCGCCTGGTGGAGACGGACTGGGACACGGCGATGGGGCGCATCACGGGCGCGTCGGGCCGGCTCCTGGCCGAGCAGGGACCACTGACCCACGCGTTCTACACCAGCGGCCAGCTGTTCCTGGAGGAGTACTTCACCCTCGCGACCATCGGCAAGGCCGGCCTGGGACACCGCACATGGATGGCAACACCCGGTTGTGCACGGCCACGGCGGCGGCGGCGATGAAGGAGTCGTTCGGCGCCGATGGGCAGCCCGGCAGCTACACCGACATCGAGCACTGTGACGCCATCTTCCTCTTCGGCCACAACATGGCCGAGACCCAGACGGTGCTGTGGTCGCGGGTCCTGGACCGGACGCGGGGAGAGGACCCGCCGGCCGTGGTCTGCGTCGACCCCCGGCGGACGCCGGTGGCGCAGGAGGCCGAGCGGACGGGGGGCAAGCTGCGCGGGCGGCTCGGATCTTCGCTGAGTCCGAACGCGTGCTGTCGACGGTGCTGCAGGGCTCTACCAGTCCCACCAGGCGACGGCCGCGTCCGTTGCTGTGAACAACCTGCACCTCCTGCGCGGCATGATCGGCCGACCGGGATGTGGGCTGCTGCAGATGAACGGGCAGCCGACGGCGCAGAACAACCGGGAGTGCGGCGCAGACGGTGACCTCCCGGGCTTCCGCAACTGGAGCAACCCAGCTCACATCGCGGAGCTGGCCCGGTTGTGGAACGTCGACGTGGACACCATCCCCCACTGGGCGCCGCCCACCGACGCGATGCAGATCTTCGACCACGCCGAGGCCGGCTCGGTGAAGTGGCTATGGGTGAGCGCGACCAACCCGGCCGTGTCGATGCCGGAGTCGGGACGGATCCGGCGGATCCTGGCGTCCGACAGCCTGTTCCTCATCGTCCGGACCTGTTCCTCACCGAGACCGCCGCCCTCGCCGACGTCGTCCTTCCCGCTGCAGGCTGGGGCGAGAAGACCGGGACGTTCACCAACGTCAACCGCACCGTTCATCTCTCCGAGCAGGCGGTGACACCGCCCGGCCAGGCCGGGAGCGACCTCGACATCTTCCTCCTCCACGCACGTCGGATGGGTCTCAGTGACCAGGACGGCGCCCCCCTCCCGGCCTGGGACGACGCCGAAGGGGCGTTCGAGGCCTGGCGGGAGGCCAGCCGCGGACGCCCGGTCGACTACACCGGCCTGTCGTACGCCAAGCTGCGCGGCAGCGGCGGCATTCCGTGGCCCGTCACCGAGGCCGCGCCGGACGGCACCGACCGGCTGTACACCGACGGCGTCTTCCCCACGGACACCGAGGTGGGCGAGACGTACGGCCACGACCTCGTGACCGGGGCACAGGTGACCGAGCAGGAACACCGCGCCCAAGCCCCCGGAGGGCGGCCGTTCCTCAAGGGCACCCCCTACCAACCACCGCACGAGGAGCCCAGTGAGGAGTTCCCACTCCTCTACACGACGGGCCGAACCGTGCACCAGTTCCACACCAGGACGAAGACGGGACGGGCTCGCTCGCTCACGCCGCCGCGCCGGACGCCCGGGTCGAGCTCTCGCGCGCCGACGCCGCCGACCTCGATGTTGCCGAGGGTGACATCGTGCGAGTGGAGTCCTCGCGCGGCGCGATCGAGGTCGCTGCTCGCGTCGGTCAGGTGATGACCGGGGCGGTGTTCGCGTGCTTCCCCTGCGGCGCCTGGGACCCCGCCGACCTCGACAACCGCCCCGCGACCGACGCGACGACGGCTGTCGCGCGACAGGCGAACGAGCTGACGATGACGGTCTGGGACCCCGTCTTCAAGCAGCCGTACTTCAAGACCGCCGCCTGTCGGGTCACCAAGGTGCGTGGCGGCGACGGGCCCAGCGCCGCTCCCACGACCGCGGCGTCCGCTCCCGTCATGGCGGGCTCCGACGAGACCGTCCTCGATCGACTACCCCCTCGACCCGGCTCAGGGTTCAGTGCTCACCGGGTCTGCCCGCCCTCCGGAAGGGGATCGCCCATGACCCAGCTGCCGGTCTACCTCTCCCTCGTCGACCGTGCCGAGCAGGCGCTCACCGACTCGTTCCGGGTGGTGGCCGGGGCGCAGTCCTCGCATCCTGACGTGTACTTCACGTGCCAGTCGCTGGCCACGATGCCGGACGGCCATCGGTCCCGGCTCGGCCCGGTGGCGACGCGGTACGGAGAACAACAGGACAGCCGCGACTCCGAACCGGAGCGCCTGCACGCGGAAGCCCTGGAGGCCGCCCGCACCGGGCCGGTCGGGCTCCTGCGGGACCTGCAGGACCTGCAGGACCTGCACCTCCTGGCCAACCTCGTGGCCACTTCGTGGGCCGTGATCCAGCAGGCCGCCCGGGGACTGCGCGACCGTGAGCTGCTCGACGTGGCCACCTCGTCGTCGGAGGAGACCGCGCGTCAGATTGCCTGGCTCACCACCCGCATGAAGTCCGTAGCCCCGCAGGCCCTCATCGTCGCCTCATGACCAAGCCGGTGCTCGACCGCCTGACGGACAGCTAGAGGATCGGGCGGCCACCGGTGACGGCGATGCGGGCGCCGGAGACGTAGCTCGCCTCGTCGGACGCCAGCATCACGTAGACCGGGGCCAGCTCGACGGGCTGCCCGGCGCGACCGAGGGGGGTGTCGTCGCCGAAGCTCTCGACCTTCTCCTCCGGCATGGTCGAGGGGATCAGCGGTGTCCAGATGGGGCCGGGCGCCACGCTGTTCACGCGGATACCTCGCCCACCCAACATCTGGGCAAGGCTGGCACAGAAGTTCGCAATGGCCGCTTTGGTGGCGGCGTAGGGCGCCAGACCGGGAGACGGCATGTCCGAGTTGACTGAGGAGCTGCCGATGATGGAGCTTCCGGATCCCAGATGGGGCAAGGCGGCCTTGACCAGGTAGAACATGGCCGAGATGTTCGTGGCGAAGGTGTGCTCCCACTCCTCGTCGGAGACATCCGTGAGGTCATCGTGGTTCATCTGGTAGGCCGCGTTGCTGACGAGCACGTCGATGCCGCCGAGATCCCTGACCGCCCGGTCGATGATCTCTCGGCAGTGCCCCGCACTCGAGACGTCGCCCTTGACCAGCACCGCTTTCCGGCCGGCCTTGGTGACCCAGTCTGCGGTCTCGCGCGCTTCGTCGTCCTCGCTGAGGTAGGAGATGAGGACGTCCGCCCCCTCCCGGGCGTACGCGATGGCGACCGCCCGTCCGATGCCGCTGTCCCCGCCGGTGATGACGGCCCGCTTGCCCACCAGCCGTCCGCTTCCCTGGTAGCTCTGCTCACCGCAGTCGGGGCGCGGCGTCATCTGCGACTGCGTCCCGGGTGGATCCTGCTTCTGGGCGGGCTGGTTCATGCTTCCTCCTGACCTCGTCGGCATCCGGCCCCACCTCGGTGGCCCTCTCGGGCGCCTACCGAGGCCACCGTGCGGAAGGGACGTACCCGAATACGTCTCGCTCATGCGCTCGCCCGCCGATCCCCAGTTGGACGGTGGGTGTCGTTCGTGTTGCGGAGTGCCGGTCGATGGGCACGCTGGAGTGATGAGCAGAGAACGAGACGCACTCCACCACGGGGACCGTCAGGGACGACATGGGTGACTCGAGCTGTCAGCCCGATCCGGGCCGAAGCGACACCAGCGACACGACCGACCCCGATGGCACGGGCCGGGACGAGACGCCGACCGAACGGGCGGACCGCAACTGGGACGAGCTGCTCCAGGAGCTGAGAGTCACCCAGACGGGCATCCAGATCCTCGGCGGGTTCCTCCTCACCCTGCCCTTCCAGCAGCGCTTCGCCGACCTGGAACCGTGGCTCAGGTCGACCTACCTCTTGGCGGTGGCCCTGGCCACCATCTCCACATCGCTCGTCATCGCGCCCGTCGCGTCGCACCGGCTGTTGTTCCGGCGTCACCGCAAGGTGACGCTGGTGGGGGCTGCGGACCGGATGGCCAAGGCCGGGTTGGTCACGCTCGGCCTCACCGTGGGCGCCGTCGTCACGCTCGTGTTCGGCTTCATCGCCGGATCCGGGTGGGGGGTCATCGCCGGTGCGGTGGCGCTCGCGTTCTTCACCGTGCAGTGGCTGGTCCTGCCCCTGACGACCTTGCGTCACCGGCGTGAGGACCCACCCTGACCCTTCGGGTGCAGACCAGCAACGCGCCGTCCGAACCGGCCTGGTCGTCCGCAGCCCCAGCCGACCGTCGACACGGCCCAACGGAGCTCGGCTGGGGAGGTCGGATGACGGATCGGCCGAAGGGGGACGCCGGAGGCGCGAACTCTCGGGACCGCGGGAGCCTGCTGGCCCCGACGGTCAGGCGCCGCGGCGCGGCCTCTAGTCCCGCTGGCGGTCGGACGCCTCCCGGACGAGGCGGGCGGCGGTCGCGCTGAGGGTGCCGCCCTGGCGCCGAGCGAGCTGGCGAAGCCGGTCGTACGCCTCTCCCACGGGGATGCCCTGCTCGTAGGCGAGGACGCCCTTGGCCTGTTCGACGAGAGTTCTGGCGGCGAGGGCCTCACCGGTTCGTGTCGCGATGTCGGACTCGCCGATCTGGTGCGGGGTGAGCAGGATCAAGGTGGCCAGGTCGGCGAAGGCCTGGCCGACGACCAACCGCTCCTTCGACTCGGCCACGGGCGTGCCGAAGAAGAAGTTCATCGCCCCGAGGACCTGACCGTGCCAACGCAGGGGGTGAGCCTGCACGGCCTGGTAGGGCCCGGCCGTGAAGTAGGCCGCAAGGGCCGGCCACCGTCCGGCGAGGCGGGCGGCGCCGGTCTCGAACACGTAGTCCCCGGTGACGACGGCGTCAGCGCACGGCCCGACCTCCTCTTGCGCCTGGTAGGCCTCCAGGTCGCTGACCCGATGCGAGGTGGCGGTCAGGACCTCCAGATCGCCACTACCCGACCTGACCAGCAGGCCGGCGGCGGCCGCCCCCAAGGCCTCCTGGCCGTCGGCGAGGAAGTGCGCAAGCACGTCGGTGACGTCATGCTCGGCCACCAAGGAGGCGACCGCGCGGGCGAGGGGCTCACCCGTCGATGTCATGACCGGTCCTCCTTCCTGAGCGAACGCCGACCCGCACTACCGGTGTCTGGGTCGGTGTCCTCATCGGAGAGGGCGAAGTTCAAGTGGCCCTCCAGCACCGCTCGGGCGACGCGGTCGAGGGTCCAGCCGTGCGCGAAGGCGTGGGCCCTGAGTAGCGCGAGGGCGTCTTCCGCGCCGACCCGGAGCTGAGCGATGACCATCCCGGTTGCTTGGTGAACCGCGGCGCGGTTGGCCCAGGGACCGCCGGCTCCGGACACGAGGTCGTCGAGGTCCTTCAGCAGCGCCACGCCGACCGCATCGGCGAGGAACTGGGTGGTGCTGCCGTCGAGATGCTCCGTCAGCCGATGGGGCTGGTGGTAGGTCAGCACCCCGAGGACCTCCGTATGCGGATGGATGGGCACCGCGATGACCTGGACCGTGCTGAACGCGGCGCGCGCCGCTTCGTCGAAGGCGGGCCATCGCGCGTCGAACCCCTCGCGCGGTCCAGGTCCGATGTCCATCCGCACCTGGGTCCCGGTCAGATAGGCGGAGGTGCCAGGTCCCTGACCCAGGACGTCCTGCAGATCCTCCAGACGGGCCGAGAGCTCATCCGTGGAGCAGAGGGTCACTCGGTGGGGGGTGGTGCAGGCGATCGTCAGCGAGGCGCCGCTGGCTCGGGCCATCGTCACAGCAGCCGCACAGAGTCGCTCCGGAAGACTGCGACTGGCGTCCTGAGCGGCCATCACCCTGGCCAGCTCGGTCAGCAACGAAACCTTGTCCACCTCTTCAGCATGCACCGGATCGGCCGGGCCGCCACCGATGCTGCTCACGGAAGTTTCGCGGCCATCCCTGTGGAAGGGTGAACGGGTGGACCAGTGTTGTCACGTCGCGCTGCGCTGTGTGCCGCCTCGTCGTCCACGTCCAGAGTGCCGGTCAGCACCACCGAATCGGCAATATCCCTGAGCTTTCGGTTGTGGTTCATGCTGGCCAGGCGCAGCATCTCAAAGCTGCGCTCTGAGGTGAGGCCGTGGTTGGCCATGATGATGCCCACGGCGATCCCGATCCGGCGGTTCGACTGCAGCGCCTTCTCGAGGTCGAGGATGGTCCTCCGCCGGCTCGACGACAGGACGACGGAGGACGCATACGTCCCGACCAGGAGTCCGAAGAGAACCGAGCTCTCGTCGAAAGCCTGCGCCCGCCGGCCATAGACGTTGAGGAAATAGGCCGAGCCCGGGATGTCGGTCAGCAACCGCAACGACAGCATGCTCTCGAAACCACACGTGGTCACGACCTGGGTCCCGAACTCAGGCCATCGCGGGTCGGCGCTCAGGTCGATCGGCGCCGCCATGCACCCCTCGGCGATGGCGTCGACGCAGGGCCCGGCGCCGAGGGCGCCCTGAAGGGCATCGGCGTCCCGGGCCGCCGGGTCGGACGCGGCGATCGTGATGACAGCGCCGTCCCGGCGTTCGGAGATGCTGGCCGAGTCGGCGCCAGGCAGCTGCTCGACGACCGCCTGGAGCAACCCCTGCTCGTCCTGGGTGAAGCCCTGCCCCCGCACCAGCGCCTTCATCGCACCGTAGGCGTCGACCAGGTCCGCCATCGTGTAGCCACTGACCGGACGCTCCGCCATGTCCACTCCCCACACCGGCCGGCCCAGGCGCGGGCCGGGTGCGATGATCCGACTGTACCGCCAGAAGCCACCGTCTGACCCCGGGAGGCTGACGGCACGAACGGCGTGGAACCAGGCGTGCGCGTCCCTCGTCACGGGTGCACCTCAGGGATCTGTTCCCGGGGGTGAAGCAGCACCGAAGGAGGACGCCATGCGCACCGCACGCGAGATCATGACCGCCGACGTGACGTGCATCGGGGAGAAGGAATCGTTTGAGGAAGCCGCTCGGAAGATGGCCCGGCTCGATGTCGGTTCGCTGCCGACCGATGGTGAGAACGACCGCCTCATGGGGATGCTGACCGACCGCCCCGTCGGCGACCTCATGGAGGCCATCTCAAGGCCCTAGCGGGCGAACGCACGTCACTGCGCCAGCCAGGCGCCCCTGCGTCCACGGGCAATGGAGATTCCTGTTCGTCCCATCTGTCTCACTCCCGAGCCGCCTGCGGTTGGGCCCGGGGCTTGACGGGTACTTCCTGAGCATGGCAACGACGCCAAGCAGGTTGAGCAGCAACGGTTCCGGACTTACGCCAGCGGGAATGGTCGCGGCGATCGAGGAGAAGGTGCTGGCCGCTGACTATCCGTGTCTGGGGGCGCGGTCAGCCTTTCGTACGCGCCGCGTGACCATAGGGGTCTTCGGAGACCTGGGATCGGCTGCCGAGGCACCCGTGTTGACCGCTCAGCTCAACGCGTTCGGCCGGGACGTCGATCTGACGGGTGGCTTCGCGTCGTTCGTCGCGGCGTTTCGCGGACCGGCAGTTGCTGACGAGCACCATTTCGAGCGCCTGCTCTGGCGGGAGCTGCAAGCCGTCCACGACCACGACCCGAGCCCGTGGGACAGCCGGGTGTCGTCGGAGCCCAACAGCGATCACTTCGGATTCTCGGTCGGCGGCCGGGCGTACTTCGTCATCGGTATGCACCCGCGTGCCTCTCGGATCGCCCGTCGGATGCCGTTCCCCGTCGTGGTCTTCAACCTCCACGAGCAGTTCGCGCTCCTGCGCTCGTCGGACCGGTTCACGCCTATTCGCGACGCGATTCGCCGCCGTGACCGTCGCCTTCAGGGTGATCTCAACCCCATGGTCGACGACCACGGGCGGTCGTCGGAGGCTCGGCAGTACTCGGGACGCGCCGTAGGAGACGGCTGGGTCCCCGACTTCCATGCGCACGACCAGGCAGCGGTGAGAGAAAGCGGCGGCTGGGAGTGACGACCGGCCGTCCTGGTCCCGACGGCCTCGGCCCCAGGTGGGCCAGGGCTGACAACGGCGCCACGGGGCCCTCGTCCCCAGCCAGCCGGTTCCCCGTGGAGGTCGTAATCCCCCTGCGCTGGTCGGCGGGGCTCCAGGGCCGTTCCCGCGGCTGGTCGAGCGGAGACGACCGACTACCCGAGCTGGCCGCCTACCTGAGGCGCCTGGTGCGGCTGGCGGACGTCACCGTGGTGGATGGCTCCGAGCCGGCCGAGGCGGACCGGCACCGTGCCGCCATCACGCCCCAGGTGCGGATCATCCCACCGAGCGGTGAGGGGCAGAACGGTAAGGTGCTCGGCGCTCTCACCGGCGTGTATGCGAGTCGTCACGACGTCGTCGTGCTCGCCGACGACGACGTCCGCCACGACCGGGAGTCCATCGGCGCCCTCATGGGGGCCCTGGAGTCCGCGGACATCGTTCGACCCCAGAACGTGTTCACCTCGTGGCCGTGGCACGCCCGCTGGGACACCGGACGCTCTCTGCTGGCCAGAGCCGTCGGCGCCGACTGGCCGGGCACCTTCGCCGTCAGGGTCGGCGCCATCCACGCCATGGGCGGGTGGGACCCGGACGTGCTGTTCGAGAACCTGGAGATGGTCAGAACGGCGAAGGCCGCTGGATGTCGCGTCGCCAACCGGCCCGACATCGTGGTCGGGCGGGTGCCGCCGACCGCCGGCCAGTTCTGGAGCCAACGGCTGCGCCAGGCGTATGACGACTGGGCCCAACCGGGCCGTCTCGCCGGCGAGCTGGCCATTCTGCCCACCACTGTCCTTCTTGCTCGCCGACAGCCCGCCGCCCTGGTCACCACTGCCGTCGCCGCGGTTGCTGTCGCTGGCGTCGGCCGACGGCGCTTCCGGAAACTGCCGACCCCGCCAGACGTCCCGCTATGGGCGGTGATCTGGCTGGGCGAACGAGGAGTCCTTGTCTGGGTCGCGCTCCTCACCCGGGCTCGTGGCGGCGTGAGGTACCACGACCAGCGACTGCACCGCGCTGCGCACAGTCCCGGGGCACTCCGTCGGCGTCACCGAGGCCAGACGGGCCACACGCGGACCGAGCCGGCGGGGGGACTCGAACCCCCAACCCCCTGTTGACAGGACTTAGTGCCGGGTCTGATGGAGGCTCTCATTCCCGTGAGGGATGAGAGGCATGGCAGCACCGAGGAACGACTCGGAGGAGCTTCGGGAGCGGGCGATCAGGATGGCGGTCGGTCTGCGGCGTGACCCCGAGACGCGTCAGGGCGCGCTGCGTCGGGTCGGCGAGCAGCTCGGGATCAACCCGGAGACCCTGAGGAACTGGGTCACCCTGGTCGAGGTCGACGCCGGCCACCGGCCCGGCACGACGACGGCGGAAGCACAACGCATCACCGAGCTCGGGCGGGAGAATCGCGAGCTGCGCCGGGCCAACGAGACCCTCAAGACGGCACCCTCGGCGTTATTCGCCGCGGCGGAGCTCGACCGCCGACTGAGGTAGGTACCGGGGTGCTCGTCACGTACATCGACGAGCACCGCGCCACGTTCGGGGTCGAGCCGAGCTGTGAGGTCCTCACGGAAGCAGGGACCAAGATGGCCCCGAGCACCTACTACGCCGGGACGGACCAGGCCGCCCTCGGCCCGGTCCGTCCCGGTCGGGTCACCGGGTCGCGCGGTGCACGCTTCATCGGTTGATGAGGACCGCTGGGCTGCGAGGGGATCTCCCCGGCCCAGGGACCCCGCACCACGATCCCCGGCACCGGGCCGGACACCCGCCCTGACCTGGTCCACCGGGCGTTCACCGCAACTGCACCTGAGCAGCTGTGAGTCGCGGACATCACGTACTGCTGTAGGTTCTCCCGCTGGGTGTACGCCGCGTTCGTCATCGACGTGTTCTCCCCCGCAAGCGGGGGGACCCCCACGACGCCCCGAGATGGGACTGTGGGCTCGCCGCCGCGACGGCCACGACACCAGCGGCCTGATTCACTACTGCGACAAGGGAGTTCAATCCGTCGCAGTGCGGTACACCCAGCGACTGGCCGAGCCCGGCGCTGTCGCGTCGGTCGGCTCGATCGGGGACATCTACCCGCAGTAGGAGCGCCGAGCGGGCATCGCAGTAGTAGCGCCGAGCGCAGTCGCCATTCAGTGTGCGGGTGGGTGTGCCTGAGTGACCGAAGGCTGCCCCCCAGATGTCGAAACCTGTTGGGCCTCGACGACGTAGCGGGGGTCTTGGGTGGACGCGACGCCGGCGGCGAAGACGCCGAAGCGGGTGCACGCACTGCCGGCAAGCAGGGCGGCACCGCCGATACCTCCGACGGCCGGCACGCGGGTTCCGGCGACGCCGAGGGCTGCGCCGGCCGCGGTCAGGATTCGGGCCGTGGTGAGGAGCCGCCCGGCTCGCCCCTGCTGGAAACATTCTCCGGCGAGGCCGGCGTCCGCCACCATCCGGCGGGCGGCGAGCGTCTCGGCCGCCGCGCCCATCAAGGCCATCCTCAACGCCGGCCCCCTCTCTGTCGGTGGGGCCAGCAGCAGGCCTAGGCCTCCGGCGGCGCTGGCGGCGGAGCCGGCGAAGACGAAGGGCAGGACCCGGTGCGGCCCGTGCCAGGCCGGCACGGCGGTGTCTGCGACGAGCACCGCGGTGTACGCCGCGACGGCGGGTCCGAGCAGCGCAGCGCCAGCAGTGCCCAGTGCCTTGGCGGCCGGGAGGCGACCGGCAACGTCGAGGGCAGCCGCCCCGACCGCCATCGGCGCGTAGGCGCTGAGGATCCACGAGCCCACGCTCATCGGTGAGGTGGGCTTGGCCACCCGGAGCATGTTGACGAAGCGGCTCGGTTTGCCGAGGTCATGGACGAGAGCCACCAGCGACAGGGAGATCGCGCCGGCCGCCCCCACCCGGGACACCCGGGCGAGCTGGGCGCGCTGGGTGGCCTGCGCCCCGGCCGCCAGCACAGATGACGCGCCCGCCAAGCCCCCGAGGAAGAGGTAGCCGGCGATGTCGAGCGCTTCCCAGGTGGGCTTCTTGAGGATGGGCCGGCCGTAGTAGGACTCGAAGGACGCTTTCGGCACCATGAGCTGCTCACCCCGACGCCGGCGACCCCTCCCCCGCTCCGGCCGCGGCTCGTCGCCAACTGGACCCCGCAGCGGCGCCTCCCGTCCGGGTCGCCCGCCGAACGGCCCGGAGACCGAGACCCCGTGCTCGGCGGGCGCGCTCATCGCCGCCCCCCGACGACCGCCGCCGCCCCGACGGCCAGCAACCCGGCTGCGGCCACCGCCGCTCGGCGCCACATCGCCGGGAGGTCGCGGGTCGTCACCACCGGGTCCGGTGGCAGGCCGTAGGCCTCGGGCTCGTCGAGCAGGAGGAAGAACGCCCCGGCCCCTCCGACACCGTCGTCCGGGTCGTCGCCGTAGAGGCGGGCCCGGGTCTCCCCCGCCGCGTGCAGGACCTCGACCCGTTTGCCGGCCCGCTCCCGCAGCTCGTCGAGGTCGCCGAACTGGATGGACTGCGTCGGGCAGGCCTTGGCGCAGGCCGGCTCCTGGCCGACGGAGAGCCGGTCGTAGCAGAGCGTGCACTTGAAGACGCGGCCGTCCTCCTTACGCTGGTCGATGACACCGTAGGGGCAGGCGGACACGCAGTAGCCGCAGCCGTTGCAGACGTCCTCCTGGACGACCACCGTGCCGAACTCGGTGCGGATCAGCGCGCCGGTGGGGCAGACGTCGAGGCAGGCGGCGTGGGTGCAGTGCTTGCAGACGTCCGAGGACATCAGCCAGCGCACCCCGGGCACCTCGGTACCCTCAGGCTCCCGGTGTTCGTGGTCCCCCGTCGACAGCCCGGGTGACCCGTCCTCGGGGGGCCGCAGCGACGGCATACCGAGGGAGACCGGTGCCCGGACGGTCGTCTTCTGCTCGATGAAGGCGACGTGACGCCAGGTGTCCGCGCTGAGCCCGCCCGTGTTGTCGTACGACATGCCCGTGAAGAGCAGGCCGTCCTCTGGCACGGAGTTCCACTCCTTGCAGGCGACCTCGCACGCCTTGCACCCGATACACACGCTCGTGTCGGTGAAGAACCCCTTCCGAGCCGGCGGGTCCACCCAGCCGGCGTCTTGAGCGACATCAGGTTCGGACCCACTGAGCAGGCTCATTCATTTACTCCGGTCTTCTCGGTGACCCCGGCCCGGGTCCGCACCGTCTCGACGTAGTCACGCAGCTCTCGCCCTCGGGGGCGCCGGCCCGGGTGGATGTCGGCGGTCAAGGCCTTGACCTCCTCGATGTGGGCGGTCGGGTCCAGGACGATCGACGTCAGGTCGTTGGCCGCGTCCCCACGGCTGTACCCGTTGCGACCCCAGTGGAACGGGAGCCCGATCTGGTGCACCACCCGTCCGTCGACCTGCAGCGGGGCCATCCGGTCGGTGACGAGGACTCGCGCCTCGACCGCTGACCGGGCCGTGACGACGGTGGCCCACCCGCCGTTGACCAGGCCACGCAGGTCGGCCAGGTCGGGCGACACCTCGCAGAACAGCTCCGGCTGCAGCTCGGCCAGGTACGGCGTCCACCGCGACATGCCGCCGGCCGTGAAGTGCTCGGTGAGCCGGTAGGTCGTGACGACGAACGGGTATGCCTCCGCACCCGGCTCCTGTCCGCTCGGGTGGTAGCGGTTGTCGGGGTGGTCCACCAGCCCGCGCACCGGGTTGCGACCCTGCCGGTACAGGGGGTTGCTGATGGGAGACTCCTGCGGCTCGTAGTGGGTCGGGAGGGGTCCGTCCGTCACACCCGAGGGCGCGAACAGCCACCCTCGGCCGTCGGCCTGCATGATGAAGGGTTCGGTGCCCGAAAGGCCCTCTGGCCCGGTGCCGTTCGGCGGCGGCTGGTAGTCCGGTCGCTTGTCCGCCACGAAGTCGGGCACGTCGTGACCGGTCCACTTCCCCTGGTCCTCGTCCCACCAGACCAGTGCCTTGCGGTTGCTCCACGGCCGGCCGTCGGGGTCGGCTGACGCCCGGTTGTACAGCACCCGCCGGTTGGCGGGCCAGGCCCAGCCCCACTGCGGGCCGAGCCAGTTCTGGTCCTTCTCGTGGGTGCGTCGTTGGGACTGGTTCTTCCCCTCGGCGTACACGCCGCAGTAGATCCAGCATCCGCAGCTGGTGCTGCCGTCGTCCTTCAGCTGCGTGTAGGCGCTGAGCGCGGTGCCGTCGGGTCCGTAGCCGTTGATCTCGCGCAGCACGGCCTCGGCGTCGGGCTCGGCGTGGGGCCCGCGCGTGGGGTAGCCCCACGTCAGGTCGAGCACGGGCCGGTCCATCTCGTCCGTGCTGGAGGCGAGCCGTTCCCGGACGATCCGGCCCAGGTGGTACATGAACCACAGGTCGCTGCGCTGGTCGCCGACCGGGTCGACGGCCTTGTGGTGCCACTGCAGGAGGCGGTTGGTGTTGGTGAAGGTTCCCTCCTTCTCCGTGTGCGCGGCCGCGGGGAAGAAGAAGACCTCGGTGCCGATGTCCTCCGGGCGGGTCTCCCCCGACTCGACCTCCGGCCCGTCCTTCCAGAAGGTCGCACTCTCGATGAGCGAGAAGTCCCGGACGACGAGCCAGTCGAGCTTGCTCAGCCCCAGCCGTTGCATCCGGGCGTTGGCCGATCCCACCGCGGGGTTCTCCCCCATGAGGAAGTACCCCGTGCACCGGCCCTGGATCTGCTCCTGCACCGTGTCGTAAGTACTGTGGGAGCCGGTGATCCGGGGCAGGTAGTCGAAGCAGAAGTCGTTGTCCGCGACTGCGGCGTCCCCCCAGTACGCCTTGAGCAGGCTGACGACGTAGGACTCCATGTTGGCCCAGAACCCGCGCTGGGCGGAGTCGGCCTCGACGAACTCCCGCAGGTTCTCGTGCCGATGGGCGTGCGGCATCGGGATGTATCCCGGCAGGAGGTCGAACAGGGTCGGGATGTCGCTCGACCCCTGGATGCTGGCGTGGCCTCGCAGCGCCATGACGCCACCACCGGGGCGCCCGATGTTGCCGAGCAGCAGCTGGAGGACGCTCGCGGCGCGGATGTTCTGGGAGCCCGTGCTGTGCTGCGTCCAGCCGACGGCGTATGCGAAGGCGCTGGTGCGGTCGCGCCCGCTGTTGGAGGCCAGGGCCTCCGCAACCTGGGCCAGGACGTGCGGGGGCACACCGCATACGCGCTCGACCATCTCGGGGGTGTAGCGCGCGTAGTGGCGGCGCAGGGTCTGGAAGACGGTGCGCGGGTCCTGGAGGGTCTCGTCGCGCTCCGGGTTCCCCCGCAGGGCCGGCCCGCCAGACCCGTGGGACTCCCCGTGGCCGGACCGCTGCACCGACTCGTCGTAGCCGGAGTCGCGGTCGCCGGACGCGGCGGCCACCTCCATGCCCTCGTACTGCCAGGTCGCGTCCGCGTAGGAACGCCCGTCCTCGGCCAGCCCGGAGAAGACGCCGTCGAGGTCCTCCGTGTCCTGGAAGTCGGGTCGAAGCAGGGTGGAGGCGTTGGTGTAGGCGCGGACGTAGTCCTCGAACCACAGGTCGTTCTCCAGCACGTGGTGGATCAGCCCGCCGAGGAAGGCGATATCGGTCCCCGCCCGCAGCGGCACGTGCAGGTCGGCCACAGCGCTGGTCCGCGTGAAGCGGGGGTCCACGTGGATGATCGTCGCTCCGCGGGCCTTGGCCTCCATCACCCACTGGAACCCCACCGGGTGCGCCTCCGCGAAGTTGGACCCCTGGATGACGATGCAGTCGGCGTGCTGAAGATCCTGTAGGCACGTCGTCGACCCACCGCGGCCGAAGCTCGTGCCGAGACCGACCACCGTTGAGCTGTGGCAGATCCGCGCCTGGTTCTCGACCTGCACGACCCCCAGCGCCGTGAACAGCTTCTTGATGAGGTAGTTCTCCTCGTTGTCGAGGGTGGCTCCCCCCAGGCTGGCCACCCCCATCGTGCGCCGCACACGCTTGCCGTCGTTCTCCCACTGCCAGCCCTGCTTGCGGCTGGCCAGCAGCCGGTCGACGACCATCTCCATGGCCGTCTCCAGCGGTAGCCGTTCCCAGTCCTTTCCGTGGGGGCGCCGGTAGAGGATGTGCTGCTCGCGAGCGCTACCAGTGGTCAGCTGCAGGGTCGCGGAACCCTTGGGGCACAGGCGTCCTCGGCTGATGGGAGAGGCCGGGTCGCCTTCGACCTGCACCACCGTGTCGTTCTTGACATAAACCTTCTGGGCACACCCGACCGCACAGTACGGGCATACGGAGTCGACGACCCGGTCCGCGGTGGCGGTGCGGGGCTGAAGGTTGGAAGTGACTCGCGAGCGGACCGCACTCCCGCGGCCAAGAGGGTCGGACCCCGTCACCTGCCGGTAGACGGGCCACTCGAGCCAGGGCCGGAACTTCATCGGGGGACGTCCTTCCACTCACCCGTTGTCGTGTCGAGTATGGAACGACGACTCCTCGACGGCATCTCGACCCGGTTATCTCAGCGGAAGGGCATAAAGCTCACACGGACCTCCCAGGCCCACCGAGACCAACCCTGAAACTGACCCTGTTGGTGGTCCTCACCCTTCCGACCTCCGGTGCTCTCGACAGGGCCCCCACCACTCCGGCGCTGCTGGCGGCCGCTCAGGGGGGTTGCGCCGGATTCGGCCCGAACCGGCCTTCGGACCGCCCCACTTCAGTCGATCCGCGAAGCGGTGGAGCAGGACCGGCTTGAGGTGGCTCGTCAGCTGCGGAGAGCGCTTGTCGTTGACGCAGTCGTGATTAACCCGGGGACGGGTGACGAGGAGGCCCTCGACCTCGAGCTGGCCGTGAACTCTTGTGCGCGTCGGGTTCGGCGGCACTATCGTCCTTCGCACCTGTCGATCCAGGACGAGCGTGCCGATGGCGACCTTGGTCGGCTCAATGCTCGATGCATGGGAATTGTTCTGGTGATGCCTGCTGAAGATCCGCTCGACGAGGAGCTGGCGCGGCGCCGTTCGGCCAAGGGCGAGCACAGATTGCCGCCCTCGATCGCCGTCATCGTCGCCGTCGCCGCGTACGCATTGCTGCCCGAGGACCTCCTTGTGGGTCCTCGTTACGTCATCCCGGCCATCGAGCTGGTGCTCTTGACCTCCATCGTCGCCACCAACCCGTGGCGGTTGGTCAGACGTTCGCGCTGGTCGCGGTGGGCTTCGGTCGGACTGGCCGCTCTCATGATCGGCGCGAACCTCACCGCTCTGGGAATGCTCCTCTCCGGCCTCGGCGACGCATCGAAGGGCGGCAGCGGACTGCTGTTCGCCGCGATGCAGGTCTGGCTCACCAACGTCATCGGTTTCGCCCTCATCTTCTGGGAGCTCGACCGCGGAGGCCCAGTCGCGCGCCGCACGGAACGTCGTGGCCGGCTTCCACCGGCAGACTGGAGGTTCTCGCAGGACGAAAACGATGACGCCGTCATTGAAGTCTCGGTCGGGGCCAGCAAGACCAGCGGCTGGGTGCCGACCTTCGTCGACTACCTTTACGTGTCGGTTACGAACTCCAGCGCGTTCAGTCCTACGGACACCATGCCCCTCACGACTCGAGCCAAGGCCCTCATGAGCCTCGAGGCAACGGCCGCCCTGCTCACTTCCCTCCTGGTGATTGCTCGCGCCATCGGATCCTTGGGCGGCGGCGGGTCATGACCTGCTCGTTGCCCCCACAGCGGCCCCATCGGAGCGAGCAGACGACATGCCCGTCGATGCCGGTCGATGCGGGTGGGAGCTCCCGTCGATGCAACGTCCTGCTGCAGCGAATGGGTATTCTCGAAGGCTGAGATGGCGTGGCGTGAGCCAACAGGGGTATCTCTGGGCCATGGTGGATACCGCGATCTTCGATGTCGACGGCACGCTCGTCGACTCCAACTACCAGCACGCCCTCGCGTGGTCCCGGGCGCTGCGCCGATACGACATCATCCTGCCGCTCTGGCGGATTCATCGGGGCATCGGGATGGGCGGCGACACCTTCGTGCCCGTGCTGGCCGGCCCCGAGGCGGAGGCGACGCACGGGGACGACCTCCGCCAGGCCTGGGAAGAGGAGTTTGACGAGCTCATCGATGAGATACAGCCCTTCGAGGGGGCGCACGAGCTACTCGCTGAGGTCAAGGAGCGCGGGTTCCGCCTTGTCCTGGCCAGCTCGGGCAAGAGGGCGCACGTGGAGGCGTTCCTCGAGCTCGTCGACGGCAAGTCCCTTGCCGACGCCTGGACCACATCCGACGATGTGGAGAGGAGCAAGCCCGCGCCCGATATCGTCTCGGTAGCACTGGCTAAGGCGCAGGGCGCCGACGGAATCATGGTCGGCGACTCGATTTACGACGCCCAGGCTGCGGCCAAGCTCGGGATCCCCACGATCGGGGTCCGAACCGGCGGCTTCTCGGTCGGCGAGCTGCTCGAGGCGGGCGTGCTGCAGGTCTTCGACTCGCTGGTGGCGTTCCGCCGCGCCCTCGACGGAACCCCCCTGGCCCGCGCCGGCCGCTGAGGGCCCGGTCTGGCCAGGATGCTCCGACGCGCGACTGGACGCGCGCCAAGGGACGCACAGTCTCCGGCCGCGGCCGCATCAGCGCCGCCAGTGCGGCCGTCCGTGCTCAGGCGGTAGCGCTTGCTAAGCCGATGCCGACGCCCGCGCGGAGTGAGCGTCGAACGCCCACGACATCGCGGTGATCTCCTGCCCCGAGAGGCCGC
Source organism: uncultured Actinomycetota bacterium (assembly GCA_963752705.1). GTDB lineage: Bacteria > Actinomycetota > Actinomycetes > Actinomycetales > Dermatophilaceae > Lapillicoccus. The sequence goes on along the minus strand of CAVVZM010000003.1, from coordinate 117,873 downwards.
GTTGCTGGGCGACCCGCGCCCACTGCGAGACCGCGGCCCGGACTTCAGCGACCACGTCGTCGGCCTCCTCGGCGTCGAGTCGGAAGTAGTCCGCGACCGAGACTGCGAGCGAGACACTCGCTGTGTCATCCGCTAGATCGACGGCCGTACTGAGGTGCTTGGGACCTGGGTCGGGGTTGGGGTTGAGGTCAAACGCCGGGGACAGCCGCCACGTGTCCCCGTCCTGATGAAGGAACCCGTGGTTGCGTAAGTGGTCGTCGGTGTTGGAGATGAGGATCGAGAAGACGATCCGGCGCCAGAGCTGGCGCAGGTCCGTGTTCGCGTGTGACGAGCGCGTCTCGATGGCCTCGGCCAGTTCCAGGTAGCTGCCCTGCTGCCCGTCACTGGCCTGGAGCATCGTCATCGCGCTGACGTAGCCGATCCGACCGGCGGGTCCTCCCTCGGCGTCGCGGGTTCGGTCGAACCGGTCGACGACCAGAACGCTGCGGCCGGCCAGGTTCAGCAGGGTGCTTTGCGGAACGATGATCCCGGCCCGGGCGGCAAGGTCGAGCGCGACCTTCTCCCAGGCCATGACGTTCCACGTGTCGTGCGCGGCGCTGGGGAACTTCGCGATGGCGAGGGCGCCATCGGTGTCGCGAACGTGCGCTTTGGGCCGCGCCCCGCCGAGCGAGCTGCCGACGCGTACGAGGCGATGAAGGTCCGGAAGGTCGGCTGAGTCCGTCTCGGCTCGCTCAGCGAGACTGAGCAGCTCGGGCAGGTCGGTCAGGGCGGGGACACCTCGATCCTCGGTCGCCTCGGACGGGCCGTCGTCGCGGCGGAAGCGAAGGGCGCCCTGTCGCAGGTCATCCCTCACCCCGAGGAGGTAGTCGACCTCCCCCAGGCTGCGCGGTTCCCTGCCCTCGGCACGAGCCACAGCGGCCTCGCGCCGCTGGACGAGGGTCCGGCCCCATCGGTCCGGAGCGGAATCTGCGAACGCGCCGAACATCGGGGTGCCCGATGATGCTCTGGTGAGCACGGGCTCCGAGAGGCAGGCTCGGATCCAGGGCGTAGGCCCGCGGGTTCGCGAGGTACTCGCTCACGTAGGTGAAGCTGGCACTCTCGGCACCGCCGCCTCGGCGACGGTGGGGGTACAAGGTGCCGGCGCGCACGTCGAGACCGCCGATGCTCACCCACACCTCGACCCCGCTCACGTGCCGGCTCCGCGCGGGCGCACCCTGATCGGGAGCTGCTCCTCAGCGCGGAGGCGCCCCACGTCGGTGGCGTATGGGTCCAGTGCCGTGGTCAGAAGGTCCAGCACACCCAGCGCGCGAGTGACTCGCAGCACGTTCTCCAGTGACGCTCCCTGCCCGCCCTCGAGACGCATGACGGTGCTGCGGCTGACGCCGGCACGGTCCGCGACCTGAGCGACGGTCAGACGGCGCAGCTTGCGCCATGTCGTCACGTCACGGCCCATTCCATCGAGCGCGCGCGTCACCGCGACCGGTGTACGTCCTCCTGTCACGCTCACCACCCTGCTCCTTAATGTGTCAGATCTGATACTTTAGCTACCTTAGGATACCAAATTTGAAACCTTAGCGATCCGGGACGGCGACTGCGTCCTCTAGGATCCCGAGGAGCCCGGCCCCCGAGAACAGTCGCCCTGGCACGGGGTCCGTGCGATCCACGTGCGACAGGGTGCTCCACCGATGTGGACACGACCGGCCAGGAGCGACCGACTTTCTCCCGAGCGCCGCCAGAGCTTCCGCAGGTCAATGGGCCACTTGGCAGGCGCGGAGCGCCGTTCGCAGGAACAGGAGCACGCACTTCTGCTAGACCTACGAATCGTATTGCTAGACAATGGATTTGGAGCCGGCGGGGGGACTCGAACCCCCAACCCCCTGTTTACAAGACAGGTGCGCTGCCAGTTGCGCCACGCCGGCACCTCGACCACCCCGTCGCCGGGACCGCGAAGCCGCGCGTCAGCGTACCGGCCGGGCCACCCTCCGGATCCAGCCCGCCGGCTCAGCCGGCGGCCACCACGCTCTGGCGCTGCCGGCCCAGACCCTCGATCTCCAGCTCGACGACGTCGCCCACCTCGAGGTAGGGGAAGCGCCCCGACATGGCCACGCCCTGGGGCGTCCCGGTGTTGATCAGGTCTCCCGGCTCCAGCACCGTGAACTGCGACAGGTGGTGGATCAGCGTCGGCACGTCGAAGACGAGGTCGGCGGTGCTGGAGTCCTGCCGCAGCTCGCCGTTGACCCACGACCGGATCGGGGCGGTCGCGATGGAGGGCACCTCGTCGGGCGTGACGAGCCACGGCCCGAGCGGGTTGAACGACTCGGCGCCCTTGCCCTTGGACCACTGGCCGCCGCTCACCTCCAGCTGGAACGCCCGCTCCGAGACGTCGTGGCTGAGCACGTAGCCGGCGATGCAGTCCCGCGCCTCCTCGACCGAGGACAGGTAGCGGGCCCGGCGGCCGATGACGACGCCGAGCTCGACCTCGTAGTCGAGCCGGGTCGAGCCGCGCGGCTTGACGACGTCGTCGTCCGGACCGACCACGGTGTTGGGCGCCTTGTAGAACAGCACGGGGTTCTCGGGCGGCTCCGCCCCGGTCTCGCGGGCGTGGGCCGCGTAGTTCATCCCGATGCACAGCACGGCCTGGGGCCGGGCGACGGGCGCGCCCACGCGCATACTGCCGCCCAGCCGCAGGGTGGGCAGGTCACCGGCGTCGACCGCCTGCCGGACGCGCTCGATCCCCCCACCGTCGAAGAAAGCACCGTCGATGTCGGGGGCCAGCTCGCTGAGGTCGAGCACCGTATGCGCGTCGACCCACACCGCGGGCATCTCGCGTCCGCGCTCGCCTACTCGCATCAACCGCATGAGGGCCGCTCCTCTCCCCGATGGACGACATCGTCCACCTCACCGCGCCCCAGTCAACCGTGCCGGAGCGACCGGTGCACGGGCGCCCGGCCGCAGGGTGCACGACGGCCCCCCGGCGAGGCCGGGGGGCCGTCGAGTCCTACGGGGAGAGACGTCAGGCCGGGAGGCTCAGCGTCTGACCGACGTAGATGAGGTTGGCGTTCTTCACGGTGCCGGTGTTGGCCGCGAAGAGGGCCTGCCAGCCGCCCTTGACGTTGTACTTCACCGCGAGCTCGCTCAGGGTGTCGCCGGCCTTGACGGTGACCTTGTTGCCACTGACGGCCGGGGCCGAGGTGGTCTTGGCCAGGGTCTTGGTCGTCGCCTTGGCCGGGGCCTTGGTGGTGGCCTTCGGCGTGGTGGTCGGCGCCGTGCGAGTGGTGGACCGCGAGGTCGTCGGAGCCGCGGGGGCCGCGGGGGCCGCGGCAGCCGGAGCGGAGGTCGAACCGGCGCGAGCGCCGCAGACCGGCCAGGCGCCGATGCCCTGACCCTGCAGGACGTTCTCCGCGATGGCGATCTGCTGGTCGCGCGTCGCCAGGTTGGCGGTGGCGGCATAGGCCCCGCCGCCGTAGCCCGTCCACGTGGAGCGCGTGAACTGCAGACCACCGTAGAAACCGTTGCCGGTGTTGATGGCCCAGTTGCCACCGGACTCGCACTGGGCGATGGCGTCCCAGTTCGTGGCCGCGTGGGCGGAGTTCGCCATGGCGACGCCGCCGATCATCGTGGCCGCACCGGCCACGCCGACGCCCGCGATGCGGGTCTTCAGGGAGCGCAGCCGCGGGGCGGCGTGCTTGGGGGAGTAGTGCACGGAGTTGTCCTCTCCTGACGTGCGCATACGGGGTTAGCTGTCGGGATCGGGCTGTCAGGTGCCCTGCCGGAAGTCCGGCTCTCGCCCCGAGGCCGCCGAAGACGGCCTGTTCGTTGGGTCCCCCATCCTCGTCATGCCCCGGACCATCCGGGAACGTGCCCGCCTGACGAGGCTCAGCGCAGCGGGCACACACAGTGTTTGGGTGGTGCTATTCATCTGGTGTGACGCCGGAACGAAACATGACGACGGGATGACGGTAGGTCATCCATCGGCAAAAACCAAGCCACGCCGAGATCTTTCTGTGACCTATCCGTGTTCTGTGCGTGATCTGGGGGTAGGGTTTCGCGCCCGCCGCGACCCGCTCACAGAGACTCAGACGGGTCTGAGACGCCTCAGGACGTGCCCAGGGTCCAGGGGAACGGCCACCAGGTCAGGTGCGCGTGCCGGGCGACCGAAAGCACCGCCAGCACCACCGCCGCGGCGAGGAGGGCGGCGACGAGGACCGTCGTGACGGGGCCGGAGGGCGCGATCCCGCGCACCAGCGAGCGCGACCCGCGACGCAGCGAGGCGCCGCCCGGACCCCACCAGGCGATGAGGGAACCGGCCGCGAAGCCGGCCGCGGCACCAGGTGCGGAGACCCCGCCCAGGGACGACGAGGTGGCGGCCGAGATGCCCAGCGTCGTGCAGAACGCCGCCGACAGCGCGACGAGGGTGGGCAGCAGCAGCCCGACCACGGTGAGGGCCGCCGCGACGGCGACGTGCCAGGGACTGAGGACCACGGCGAGCGGCAGGTCGGCCCGACGGCGGCCGTAGCGGTAGCGGCGCAGGATCAGGGCGGTGACCGACCGGTCACTGAACCGGGCGGCCCACGACCACAGCACGGCGGCGACGAGCGCCACCCCGGGCCACGTCGCCGCCGCCGCGGTGAGGGCGGCGCCGAACGCGAGCAGGGTGCCGGTGCGCCGGGCCCGGCCGATCCGCGGATCGGGCTCGTCGGGGCCGGCCTCCCACGCCGCCTGCCAGTCCGAGTCCGGCTCCTCGTCGCCGTCGACCCCGTCGCCCGTCTCGTAGGGCCCGTCCGCCTCGTGCTCGTCGCGCCACGACAGGGGCGGCGGCGCCCCGTAGCCGGCGGCCCCACCGCCCGCGCGGCGGAGCGGCTCCGACCACGTGTCGGCGCTCGCGCCGGCTGCGGGCAGGGCCGTGGTGGTGGAGGACGGCAGGGGTTCGGCGGCCGACGGGACCGCCCCCGGCACCCGGACCGTGGCGGGCGACCCCGCGGCATACCGTTCGAGCGCGGCGACCACTTCGCGCGCCGGCGGGCGGCGGCGCGGGTCGGGCGCGAGCGCCGCCGCCAGCAGCGGGGCGAGCCGGGCGTCGACGCCGGTGAGGTCGGCCTCCCCGCGGCTGACCCGGCCGAGGACGACGTCCATGGGTCCGCGCCCGAAGGGCGGACGCCCCGACGCGGCGTAGGCCAGCGTCGCCGCCCAGCCCCACCAGTCGGTGGCCTGGGTGACCGGCGAACCACCGATGACCTCGGGTGAGAGGTAGCCGGGGGTCCCCATGACCAGGCCGCTGCTGGTGAGGCGTACGTCGTCGGCGATGTGCGCGATGCCGAAGTCGATGACGACCGGCTGGCCGTCCTCGAGCAGGACGTTGCCCGGCTTGAGGTCGCGGTGCACGACCCCGAACGAGTGGATCGCCTCCAGGGCCTCGACGAGCCCGCGCCCCACGTCGACGAGCTCCGACGGAGTCAGGGGGCCCTCGTCGAGGACGACGTCGTCGAGGGACGGCCCGGCGACGTAGCGGGTGACGAGGTAGGGCCGGTCGCCCGAGATGTCGGAGTCGATGACCGCGGCGACGCGGTCGCTGGTGATCCGCGCGAGCGTGTCGACCTCGCGCTCCAGGCGCCAGCGGGCCTCCGGGTCGTACGCCACGTGCGGACGCAGCACCTTGATGGCGACGGCGCGGCCGTAGCGGTCCAGCCCCAGGTGGACGACCCCCATGCCGCCCTCACCGAGGTGGGACACGAGGCGATAGGGCCCGAGCCGCTCGTGCGGCGCGGGCCCGGCCCGCTCACCCGCCGGACGGTCGGCGCGGGTGGCCCCGTGGTCGAGCGCCATGGGTCCACGGTAAGCCGTCTACCTCAAGACGGCCTCTCGCTCACTGCTGGATGTAGCCAACGAGTTGGTCACGTTCCGACTGCAGCGAGTCGATCCGGAACTTCACGACGTCGCCGATGCTGACGATCGAGTGGAGCCGCCCGTCGACGACGACGGGGAGGTGCCGGATGCGCAGGTCGGTCATGACCCGGGCCGTCGCCTCGAGGTCGTCGTCACGCCCGGCCGTCGTCACGTCGCTCGTCATGATCGCGCTCACCGGACCGTCGACGATGGCGGCGCCGGTGCGGTGCAGGTGACGCACGACGTCACGCTCGCTGACGATGCCCGCCACGTCGGTGCCGTCACGGCTGACGACGACCGCGCCGATCCCTCGTTCCTCGAGCAGGGCGAGGAGCTGGGCGACCGTGTCGTCCGGGTGGATCGAGACGACCCCCGGCCCTTTGCTACGCAGCACGTCGGCGATCTTCATGCCCAGACGCTAGACCTCCCCGACCCGGCGCGCCATAGCCCTGAGGCACTGCCCCTGGGCTGCGGTATGCCCGGTATGCCGGGTCGCCCGCCCGCGACCACGGGCCCTGGACGGCGGGTCGACCCGGACCCCATACCCTGGGAGGACCCGAGCGACCACGACCCGGAGGGGAGCAGTCCCGCGTTGGCCAGCACACGACGTCGACACGACCTCGTCATCGCGGCGAACCGCCTCCCGGTCGACCGCGTCACCGCGCCCGACGGCTCGGTGTCCTGGGGGCGCTCCCCCGGGGGTCTCGTCACGGCGATGGACGCGGTCATGCGCGACCGGGGTGGGGCCTGGGTCGGCTGGGACGGCGAGACCGGCAAGGCACCCGCCCCTTCACGCACGAGGGCATGTACCTGCGCCCGGTCGCCCTGTCCACCGTCGAGGTGGAGGAGTACTACGAGGGGTTCAGCAACGACACCCTCTGGCCGATCTACCACGACGTCATCGTGCCGCCCTCGTTCCACCGGGACTGGTGGCGCACCTACGTCGACGTCAACCAGCGGTTCGCCGACGCGGTCGCCGAGGTGGCGCGCCGAGCGCGACGGTGTGGGTGCAGGACTACCAGCTGCAGCTCGTCCCCCGCCTGCTGCGCGAGCAGCGGCCCGACCTGCGGATCGGCTGGTTCAACCACATCCCCTTCCCCGCCGTCGAGCTGTTCGCCCAGATCCCGTGGCGGCGCGCGATCCTCGAGGGGCTGCTGGGCGCCGACTTCCTGGGCTTCCAGCGGGTGGCCGACGCCCAGAACTTCATCCGCGCGTGCCGCCGCCTGCTCCAGGTGACCGACCAAGAAGACACCGTCACCATGACGTCGCGCGACGGGTCGTCGCACACGACCCGGGCGAGCGCCATCCCCATCTCCATCGACTTCAAGGCCCTCGAGGCCCTGGCCAGTCACACACCGGGGTCGGACCGGGCGGCCGAGCTGCGCCACCAGCTCGGCGACCCGCGGGTCCTCATGCTCGGCGTCGACCGCCTCGACTACACCAAGGGCATCCGGCACCGGCTCAAGGCGTACGAGGAGCTGCTGCAGGACAAGGCGATCTCGCCTCCCGACGTCACCTTCGTCCAGGTGGCCACGCCGAGCCGCGAGCGGGTCGAGGCCTACCGTGAGCTGCGTCAGCACGTGGAGCTCACCGCCGGGCGGATCAACGGCGAGTATGCGCCGATCGGCTCGACCGCGCTGCACTACCTCCACCACGCCTACCCGCAGGCGGAGATGGCGGCGCTCTACCTCGCGGCCGACGTCATGCTCGTCACCCCCCTGCGCGACGGCATGAACCTCGTCGCCAAGGAGTACGTCACGTGCCGGCACGACCTCGGCGGGGCCCTCGTGCTCTCGGAGTTCACCGGCGCCTACCACGAGCTGCACCAGGCGTTCGTCTGCAACCCGCACGATATCGAGGGCCTCAAGCAGACCATCCTCAAGGCGATCAACACCCCCGCTCACGACAAGGCCCGCATCATGAGGTCGCTGCGCCGCCGGGTCGCCGACCACGACGTCAACCGGTGGGCCAGCCGCTTCCTCGACGCCCTCGCGGCAGCGCCGGCACCACCCGCCGAGCGCCCGCCAGCCCGGACGGTCCGCCGTGGACCACCACGACGTCACCGACGAGAGCACGTCAGGACCCTCCAGTCGCACCCGGCACGAGCCCGGACCACGAGCCCGCGTCGTCGCGTCGACGGGCGCGACGAGGTCGAGGTAGCGGGCCCGGCCCGACACGAGCTGCAGTCGCGCGCTCGAGGAGGCCGCCAAGGCCCCGTCCCTGCTCGTTGCCACGGACTTCGACGGCGCCCTCGCCGAGTTCACCGTCGACCCGGAGGACTCCGAGCCCGCGCCGGGGGCGATGGCCGCGCTCCGCGGGCTGGCCGCGCTCCCCGGCACCCATGTGGCCGTGGCCTCCGGGCGTGACGTCGGGCGCTGCGCGAGCTCACCGGGGTCGGGTCGGCCGAGCGGATCACCCTCATCGGCAGCCACGGCGCCGAGGCCACCCGGCCGACGTCGCCGCCCGGCCGGCTCGACGACGACCAGCGGGCCCTCCTCGACGAGCTCACCGCCCAGGTGGCCGAGCTCATCGAGCGGCATCCCGGAGCCCGGCTCGAGCGCAAACGGGCCGCCGTCGCCGTGCACACCCGAGGCCTCCCGGCCGACGACGCCGAGGCCGCCCTGGGGGAGGCGCGGCTGCTCGGTCGGGGCGGCCGCGAGGTGCGGATGCTGCAGGGCAAGTCCGTCGTCGAGCTGTCCGTCTCGCACGCCGACAAGGGCACGGCCATCTCCCGGCTCGGGGAGGTCGTCGGCTCCGACGCGATCTTCTACTCCGGCGACGACGTCACCGACGAGGACGCGTTCCGGGCGCTGACCCCCGACGAGGGCGACGTGTCGGTCAAGGTCGGCCGGGGCGACCCAGCGGCCTACCGGGTCGGCACCGTGGAGGACGTCGTGGGACCCTGAGCCCCTGCGCGACCTGCGCGAAGAAGCCAGTCGGTAGCAGCGGTAGCCCCCACTCGGCCGTCGTCCCTCGACACGGCCCGGGTGCCTAGCGGGAGCGGCAGGCCCCGGTCGACGCGCGCACGACGAGCTCGGGCCGGAAGACGTACTCCGACCGGGTCGGCTCGTTGCCGCCGATCTCGTCGACGAGCGCCTGCACGGTGGCCTCACCCATCGAGAGCACGCGCTGGCGCACCGTCGTCAGCGGCGGGTCGGTGAACGCGATGAGGGTGGAGTCGTCGTAGCCGATCACCGAGATGTCGTGGGGCACCTGCAGACCGAGCGACCGGGCCGCCCGCACCGCACCGAGGGCCATGAGGTCCGACCCGCAGACGATCGCCGTGCAGCCCCGCTCGATGAGGCGCAGGGTCGCGGCGTGGCCGCCCTCCACCGTGAACATCTCGTTCTCGATGAGGTCGTTGAGGTCCACGTCACCGAGCAGCCGGGTCATGTAGGTGCGGAAGCCTGCCGTCTTGCGCACCACCGGCACGTAGCGGCTCGGCCCGATGGCCAGTCCGATCCGGCTGTGGCCGAGATGGACGAGGTGGCTGACCGACAGCTCCATCGATGCCTCGTCGTCGTTGGAGATGAAGGGCGCGTCCACCCCCTCCATGAACCCGTTGACGAGGACGATCGGCAGCCCCCGGTCGAGCAGGTGGACGTAGCGCCGTGGGTCGGTCGAGGTGTCCGCGTGCTGGCCGGAGATGTAGATGATGCCGGCGACCCCCCGGTCGAGCAGCATCTGCACGTAGTCGTCCTCGTGCACCCCGCCGGGGGTATGCGTGCACAGCACGGGGGTGAACCCGTGGCGGACCAGGGCGTTCTCGATCACCTGCGCGAAGGCGGGGAAGATGGGGTTGGTCAGCTCCGGCAGGATCAGCCCGACGAGGCCGGCGCTCTTGCGGCGCAGCCGGCTCGGCCGGTCGTAGCCGAGCACGTCGAGGGACGTCAGCACCGACTGCCGGGTGGCCTCGGCCACGCCCGGACGCCCGTTGAGGACGCGGCTGACGGTCGCCTCGCTCACTTCCGCGTGCTTGGCGATGTCAGCCAGCCGTGCCATCTCCCCCATCCTCATCGGCTCACCCGCGCCCCCGGGGTCCGTCCACGCCGCACTCGTCGCGGCTTCCATGAGTACACGCTGACCTGCGGTCCCGTCGCGGTCAGGGTCACCGTACCGTGGGCGAGCTCCGGCGCCGGTCCGTAGTCCGCGTGCCCACCGTCGACACCCGGCAGCCGCCAGGCCTCGATCCGCACCGGGTCGTGGGCGGCCCGCGCGACGTGCACCAGGGCGGTCTCGCCCTCCGCCTCCCGGAGGTAGACGAGCACGTCCGCAGCGGCGTACACCCACCGCAGACCCCCGTGGCGCAGGGCGACCGACGCCTTGCGGGTGGAGATCAGCGCCCGGTATGCCGCGAAGATGCCGCTGTCCCAACGGCGCTCGTCCCACGGCATGGGTCGGCGGCCGTCTTCGCCGAAGGTGCCCTCCATCCCGATCTCGTCGCCGTAGGTGATCATCGGCACCGACGGCATGGTGAGCAGCAGCCCGGCCGCCACCTCGACGAGGCGTGGGTCGCGGTCGACGAGGCTGCGGATCCTCGTCGTGTCGTGCGACCCGACGAGGTTGAAGGAGTGGGTGAGCGCCTGCCACGAGATGTGCGAGGTGAACTCGCGCATGGTCTCGACGACCGCCTCGCCGCCCAGCCGGGGCACGACGACGGGGGAGCCGAGGAAGTCCGGCGGGTCGTGCGCGTCGCAGAGCCAGGTCCACACGGGCTTGGTGAAGCCGGCGTAGTTCATGACGCCGTGCCAGCCGTCCCCCGGCACGTCGGAGCTGTAGTCGTGGACGTGCTCACCGACCACAAGGGCATCGGGTCGGGCGGCGACCACGCTCTCGCGCATCCAGGCCGCAACCTCGTGGTAGCGGTCCTGCGCACCCTGGCGGCCCGTCATGTTCGCCACGTCCACGCGCCAGCCGTCGAGGCCACCGTCGGCGCCGAGCCAGCGCTGCACCACGCCCCGGGGGTCGTCGAACACCCGGCGGCGCAGCTCAGTGCTGTCGTAGTTGAGCTTGGGCAGGGACGCCACGCCGAGCCAGCCGACGTACTCCTCGCGCGACGTCCAGAAGTAGAAGTCGCGCTCGGGCGCCTCGATATCGGCGCGGGCGGCGAGGAACCACTCGTGGGTGTTGCCGGTGTGGTTGGTCGTGAAGTCGCCGAGCACCTTGAGGCCGCGCTCGTGGGCCGCCCCGGTCAGTCGGCGCAGGGCCTCGTCGCCACCGAGGATCGGGTCGACCGCGTCGAACGTCGACGCGTCGTAGCGGTGGTTCGACCGCCCCGGGAAGAAGGGCGTGAGGTAGACGACGTCGGCGCCGAGCCGCTCGAGATGGTCGAGGTGCTCGGTCACCCCGTCGAGGTCGCCGCCGTAGAGCTGTCGGCCGAGGTCCTCCCCCCGCACGTTGTGCACGGGGTCGGTCCACAGGGCAGGAACGGCCCACTTCGGTATGCCTTTTCGGCTCCGCCCCGCGAGTACCGATCGCGCCGACTTGGCGAACCGGTCGGGGAAGATCTGGTAGACGACCGCGTCCCGGGCCCACGCCGGCGGCGGCGCCGGGTGCGCGACGAGGCGGAAGTCGCTGGCGTCGGGCACGTCCCTCAGGTGCACCCCCGTGCCGTTGACCCAGGCGTACCCGGTGGGGCCCCCGACGAGGACCCAGCGGTAGGACGTGACGGGATTGTGGCAGTAAAGCCGGGCCCGCCACCAGGTGTCCGTCCCGTCGGTCCGCCGGCGGTCGACGGTGGCCGCCACGAACGCGGGCTCACCGTCGCGCACGGTGCGCACGTGCACGTCGCTCAGGTCGAGCTCCACGGGCACGCGGAGCCACACGGTGACCGTGCAGCCCAGCCGGGGCGCCAGGTCGGAGACGTAGAGCGCCGAGCCGTCGTGGTGCGGGGCACTGAGCCAGGTGAAGGCCGGGACCAGGGCGCCGGTGTCGTCCTGCCCGAGCGCCCGGTCCGGCGTCACTTCACGGAACCAGCGGTCATGCCTCCGATGAGCTGCTTCTGGAACGAGAGGTAGAGCAGCACGATCGGAGCCGAGGCGAGCAGGGCGCCGGCGCAGAACGGGCCGAAGTACTTGTTCTTGTCGGCCTGGTTCAGCGACCACAGCCCCACCGCCAGGGTCTGGTTGTCGACGTCCTTGAGGAAGACGCTGGCGAGGAGGAACTCGTTGAAGAGGCCCACGAACTGGATCATCCCGACGGTGATGAGGATGGGCGTGATGAGGCGCAGGTGCATGGTGAAGAAGATCCGGGCGTGGCTCGCGCCGTCGACCGTGGCCGCCTCGTCGATCTCACGCGGCACCGTGTCGAAGTACCCCTTGAGGAGCCAGACGTTGGCGCCCATGGCGCCGCCGAGGTAGGCCAGCACCAGGCCGGCCGCCGTGTTGAGGCCGATCTGGGGGATGACGTCGCCGACGGAGTTGAAGATCTGGAACAGCGCCACGAAGGTGAGCAGAGCGGGGAACATCTGCACGAGCAGCAGCACGAGCAGCCCCGGGCGGCGACCGGTGAACCGCAGGCGCGAGAACGCGTACGCCGCCAGGGCGCCGATGAAGACGGCCACGAGGGTGCCGATGCCGGCGATGATGAGGGTGTTCTTGTACCAGGCCCAGTACGGCCGCAGCTCGAACAGCTGGCTGAAGTTGACCCCGCTCGCCCCCTTCGGGATGAGCGACGTCGTGCTCAGCGTGCCCGAGGGGTTGAACGCCGAGGAGACGATGAACACCAGAGGGAAGAGCGCGTAGACGAGCGCGACGGCGATGCCGACGTAGCGCAGCACCGTGCCGCTCGTGAACGGCTTCTTGCTGACGGGTGCCTGCGGGGCCTTGCGGGTCGTGGTCAGGGCGAGCGTGTCGGCTTGGGTTGTCATCAGGCGACCTCCTCCAGGGATGCGGCCTTGCGGAACCCTTGCAGGGACAGCGCTGCCACGATGATGAAGATGAAGACCGAGATGGCCGAGGCGTACCCGAAGTTCGGGGTGGTGCCCCCGATGGCCAGCCGGTAGGCGTACGTGATGAGCAGGTCGGTGGAGCCCACCGACGTCTGGTTGTTCTCGAACGGACCACCCTCGGTCATGAGGAAGATCAGCGTGAAGTTGTTGAAGTTGAAGGCGAACGAGGCCAGCAGCAGCGGACCGACCGCGACGAGCATGAGCGGCATGATGATCGACCGCACCGTGCGCCACCCGTTGGCCCCGTCGATCTTGGCGGCTTCCTTGACGTCGCCCGGGATCGCCTGGAGGGCACCCGTGCAGACGAGGAACATGTAGGGGAAGCCGAGCCACAGGTTGGTCAGGAGGATCGCGGCCTTGGCCGCGGTGGGGTCGCCCAGCCAGTCGATGCGGCCGGGGAGGAAGCTGTTGATGACCCCGTAGTCCTGGTTGAACATCGACTTCCACACCAGCGCGGTGACGAAGCCGGGCAGGGCGTACGGGAGGATGAGGACGGAGCGCCACAGCCCCTTCAGCTTGACGCGCTCGTCGTTGAACAGCAGCGCCAGCAGGAACCCGAGCAGGAACGTGCTCAGCACACTGACCACGGCGAAGACCATGTTCCACACGAAGATCTTGAAGAAGCCGGCCCGCAGCGTCGGGTCGGTCAGCGCGTTGATGTAGTTCTGGAAGCCGACGTTCTCCTTCCAGCCCACCGCGAGGCTCGCCCCCTGGCCGCTCGCGTTGACCCAGTTCGCGTTCTTGGCGACGTACTTCTGGCCGGTCTTGCCGTCGGTGATCGTGTCGGAGGCGGCGTCGTAGGTGAGCGACGGCTTGCCGACGAAGGCCTCGGAGAGTCCGACCGCCTTGATGCCGCCGCCGTCACTCGTCGGGACGGCGAACGCCTTGAGGTCGGCCCGGCCGTTCTGCTCGCGCGCGTTGAGGATGTCGTAGCCGGGCGCCGCCGTGATCTTGCCGGTGCTCGACTTGGTCACCCCACTGTCGGGCAGGTCGGTCAGACCCTGGGCGTCGCCGACGTAGCTCTTCTTCGTCGTCGGGTCGGTCAGCATGTAGTACGGCGTCGCCGTCGCCTTATCGGCGCCTCTCTTCACCGCCACCGACAGGGCGTACCGGGGCGAGCCCGAGACCTCCTGCACCGACTGCGCGATGAGCGTCGAGACCGACTGCTCCTTGGTGACCTGGTGCCCGTCGCCGTAGTTGGTGAACGACGTCACCACCGTCAGCGCGATGGGGAAGACCTGCAGGGCGAGGGCCAGGACGATGCCGGGCAGCAGGTACTTCATCGGGATGCCGCGCCTCGGGCCGTAGACGGCCAGGACACACATCGCGAGGAAGGCCACCGCGATGACCCACCAGACGAACCCCCGCGCCGCGAGGCTGACGCCCAGCGCGAGGAGGCCGCCGGCCACGATGACGATGGCGACCCACTTCAGAACAAGATACGGCGAACGACTCATCGTTGAATCTCCGTGGAGGCGAAGGAGCAGAGCGGGCGGGCGCAGCAGTCACTCCTTTATCGGGTGACCCGATAAAGCGACGCTTCGCTGGAGAACGGTTGTCGTGTGAAGCGGCCCTTTATCGGGTTACCCGATAAAGCGAAGGTATGCAGGTGAGGCGGGCGGCGGGTCCCCGGCCGTGCTGGTCAGCGTGACCGGGGACCCACCGCGCGGTCAGCCGTTCTTCTGGATGTTCGCCGTGATCTCGGTCTGCGCCGCCTTGAGCCGGTCGGCCGCCGTGGCCTTCTGGCTCACGACGTCCGCTTCGGCCTGGCCGAGCGGGCCCCACACGGAGTTCATGGCGGGGATGTTCGGCATCGGCGCCGCACCCTGTCCGGCCTCGGACCAGGCCTTGACGTCGGCGTCGCTCGCGGAGACCTTGTCGAGCGCCTCCTGGAGCGCCGGCGGGCGGTGGCCGATGTTGAACATGTCGACCTGGAGCTCGGGCTTGGTCACGTAGTTGGTGACGAACTCCTGCGCAAACGCGTCGTTCTTGGCCTTGGCGGAGACGTAGAACATCTGCACGCCGAGGAACGGCGTCACCTTGTTGCCCTCGAGGGTCGGCAGCGGGGAGATGCCGTACTTGATGCCGGACGCCTTGGCCTTGTCGACCGCCCACGGGCCGGTGACGTAGTAGGGCACCTTCCCGGTGGAGAAGAGCGACTGCGCGGTGTCGAAGTCGACGTTGGTCGACAGGATGTTGTCCTTGCCCAGCTGGCCGAGGTAGGTCAGGCCCTTGATCGACCCGTCACTGCCGACGAGCACCTTGGTGGGGTCGTAGTCGCCGTTGTCCTTGGTGCCGAAGATGCCGCCACCGAAGGCCTTCATGTACGGGTAGGTGTAGTACGCGTCGCCGGTCTTGCTGACCTGCTGCAGCAGGGCGTTGGTGGCCTTGCCGTCAGTGACGAGCTGCTTGCCCTTGGTGACCATGTCCTCGTAGGAGGCCGGGGCGTCGGGGGCGAGCGCGGTGTTGCGCATCAGGCCGAGGTTCTCCGTGGCGTAGGGGACGCCGTAGAGCTGGCCGTTGTACTTGGCCGCCTGGATCGAGGCCTTGGTGAACTTGCCCTGCTGGTCGGCGGAGAGCTGCACCGGCTCGACGGCGCCGTTCTGCACGAGCTCGCCCAGCCAGTCGTGGGCGCCGACGATGACGTCCGGGCCCTTGCCGACGTTAGTGGCGTCCTTGAAGTCCTTGCGGACGTCGGTGGAGACCTGGACGGCGACCTTGATCCCCTGCTCCTGGCCGAACTGCGTGGCGTACTTGTCGAGGATCGCCTTACGGTCGTTGTCGCACCAGATGACGAGGTCAACGTTGGCGTCGCGGACGGGAGCCGCGGTGGTGGTCGGCGACGCGGCGGCGGTCGTGGTGGCGGCGGAGGTGGTGGCCGCACCGGCGTCGGTGGCGGCCGGCGCGGTGGGCGTGGAACCGCTCCCGCACGCACTCATCAACAAGGTGGCGACGCCCGCAAGGGCGACCGCGCCGTAGGCGCGCTTCTGCATGGAATCTCCTTTGAGACCAGGCGACGTTCAGTCGCTCTTGGGTGCGCGGCAACTTAGCAAGACTCTGCAAGGAGGCGCCAGTCCCTGCAAGAACTTTCAAGGTCACGGTTCGGACGCGATCTCCGAAGGCCCGGTTTCGGGGCCTGAACCCGGACATGTCTGAGAAGAAGAGCCGACATCCGGCATACGGGCCACCACTGTTCAGGCATGTCTGAGAAGTGGGGCGCCGATCCGGGTATCCGGCCTCCGCTTCTCAGACATGTCCGGGAAGTGGGGGCGGGAGGAGGGGTGGGTCGGGGGGCACAGGAGATGCGCCCCGGTATGCGTGGTCGGGGGCGGGTACGGCGGGACAGCCCTAGCGGGGGACCCCCTTCGTGAGCCATGATGCGAACGTCGCCGGCGACGTGCTCGGCGGTCGTACCCACCTTTACGACGGATCGTCCGGCACGTTCCTGCCGGTGAAGGAGAGCTACCAACCATGGCAACCGTGACCTTCGACGAGGCCACCCGGCAGTACCCGGGTAACCCCATCCCCAGCGTCGACAAGCTCAACATCGACATCGCCGACGGCGAGTTCCTCGTCCTCGTCGGCCCCTCCGGATGTGGCAAGTCCACCTCCCTGCGCATGCTCGCCGGCCTCGAGGAGGTCAACGGCGGCCGCATCCTCATCGGTGACCGCGACGTGACCCACCTGTCCCCCAAGGACCGCGACGTCGCGATGGTCTTCCAGAACTACGCGCTCTACCCGCACATGACCGTCGCCGACAACATGGGCTTCGCCCTCAAGATCGCCGGCGTCTCCAAGGACGAGATCAACAAGCGGGTCAAGGAAGCCGCGAAGATCCTCGACCTCGACCCGTACCTCGAGCGCAAGCCGAAGGCCCTCTCGGGTGGCCAGCGTCAGCGCGTCGCCATGGGCCGGGCCATCGTCCGCAGCCCCCAGGTGTTCCTCATGGACGAGCCGCTGTCGAACCTCGACGCCAAGCTCCGCGTCCAGACGCGCACCCAGATCGCCTCGCTGCAGCGCCGGCTCGGGGTCACGACCGTCTATGTCACCCACGACCAGGTCGAGGCCATGACGATGGGCGACCGCGTGGCGGTGCTCAAGGACGGCATCCTCCAGCAGTGCGACAGCCCGCGCCGGATGTACGACCACCCCAACAACGTCTTCGTGGCCGGCTTCATCGGCTCGCCGGCCATGAACCTCATGGACGTCCCGGTCACCGACGGCGGCGTCAAGTTCGGCGACGCCATCCTGCCGATCGCGCGTGACGACATCAAGGACGCCGGCAGCCACGTCACGGTCGGCGTGCGGCCGGAGGACCTCGACCTCACCGACAGCGGCAAGGGCCTCGCGGTCACCGTCGACGTCGTCGAGGAGCTAGGCGCCGACGCGTACATCTACGGCCAGACCAAGGCCCACCTCATCGACACCGAGGCCGGCGAGGACGGGCAGATCGGCAAGCCGTTCATCGCACGCGTCGACGGTCGGCGTCCCCCCGAGAAGGGCTCGACGATCTACCTGGCTCCCCGTCAGGGCCACCTGCACATGTTCAGTGCGGAGTCGGGCGAGCGTCTCGGCGCATGACGTGACGGCGGAGGGCGGCACCTGTCAGGGGTGCCGCCCTTCGTCGCGTCCGGACCCGGTGGATGCCGCCCCGGGCCACCCCGCCGACGTGGAACGATGACGCCGTGCCCCTGGAGCTGACCGCCGCCTCCCCCGACCCGGCCCTGCTCGACCTCCCCTGGTCGACGCCTCTCGAGGACTGGCCCGCCGAGCGGCTGGCCGCGCTCCCACGCGGGATCTCGCGCCACATCGTGCGGTTCGTGCGCGTCTCCAACCGGGTGCTCGCCATCAAGGAGATCAAGCTCGACCTCGCGCGCCGTGAGTACGCGATGCTGCGCAACCTCGAGCGGATGGACCTGCCCTGCGTCGAGCCCTTCGGCGTCGTCAGCGGCCGGCAGGCCAAGGACGGCACCACCCTCGACGCGTGCCTCATCACCCGGCACCTGCAGTACGCGCTGCCCTACCGCGCGCTCTACAGCCAGTCGCTGCGGCCCGACACCGCGCAGCGCCTCATCGACGCGCTGGCCGTGCTGCTCGTCCGGCTGCACCTGGCGGGTTTCTGGTGGGGCGACGTGTCGCTGTCCAACACGCTGTTCCGCCGGGACGCCGGCGCGTTCGCGGCGTACCTCGTCGACGCGGAGACCGGTGAGCTGCACCCCAGCCTCACCGACGGCCAGCGCGCCCACGACCTCGACATCGCCCGGGTCAACATCGCGGGCGAGCTGATGGACCTCGAGGCCGGTGGCCTGCTCGAGGAGGTGGCCGACCCCATCGAGGTGGCCAACCGGATCGTGGGGCGCTACCACTCGCTCTGGGCGGCGCTCACGGAGGCCGAGCGCTTTGAGACCGGAGACCGGTGGCGGGTGGAGGAGCGGATCCGACGCC
Organism: uncultured Actinomycetota bacterium; assembly: GCA_963752705.1. GTDB lineage: Bacteria > Actinomycetota > Actinomycetes > Actinomycetales > Dermatophilaceae > Lapillicoccus. Next base: position 99,596 of record CAVVZM010000003.1, on the reverse strand, counting down.
TCAACGACCTCGGCTTCGACATCGACGAGCTCGCGATGTCGACCGACTTCGACGGCACGACGATCCAGATCCAGCCCAAGGTCGTCGACGCCGGCCACCACTCCCGCCGGCTGCTGCGCCTCACGGGGCTGGACGTCGAGGAGAACCAGGCCCGGCGGCTGCTCAACGACCTCGACTCGTTCCGGGCGGCCACCGACCGCCAGAACGAGGAGGAGGAGATCGTCGCCCACGACTGGCTGGCGTCGGTCTACGAGCCGACGGTGCGCGCCGTGCCGCGCAACCTCGCGGGCAAGCTCGAGCCGGCCGAGGTGTTCCACGAGGTGCTGGAGCACCGGTGGTACATGTCGGAGCGGGCCGGCACCGACATCCCCACCCTGGCCGCCGTGAAGGACTACGTCGACCAGGTGCTCCCCGCGAAGCCCGACGAGCAGTCCGTCCTCGGCGTCGACACGGTGGAGATGCCGGTCGTCGCGATGTTCGACGACTAGGAAGGACGCCATGTCGCAGCAGCCCCCGCCGGTCGGTCCGCAGGACGGGCCCCAGCCGATGCCGCCGTATGCGCCGCAGCCGCCCTACGCGGCATACGGGTCGGCCCCCCAGAGCCCTGGAGCGTCCCCGTACGCCGGGGCGCCGTATGCGCCCACGTACCAGCAGCCGGGCTACTCGCCCTACGCCGTCGAGACGTACGCCCACTGGGGCCGCCGGGTCGGCGCCCTCCTGCTCGACTCCCTCCTGGAGCTGCCCGGTTGGCTGCTCGTCGTCATCGGGTTCGTCATGCTGGGCACCGGATCGGGGTCACGCACCCGAGCCGCGAACACGGCGGTCTCGGGGATCGGGCTCGTGCTGGTGCTGGTCGGCTACGCCTTGATGATCGGCATCGCGATCTGGAACCGGTACTTCAAGGCCGGCCGCACGGGTCAGTCGTGGGGCAAGAAGGTCGTCGGCATCCGGCTGGTCCGTGAGGTCGACGGCCAGCCCATCGGGGCCGGGATGGCCTTCGCCCGCGACCTCGCCCACACCCTCGACGGTTTCTTCTACCTCGGCTACCTCTGGCCGTTGTGGGACCCCAAGCGACAGACCTTCGCCGACAAGATCTGCTCGACCGTGGTCCTCGCCCACTGAGCGCTGCCTCCCTGGGCCGCCTGTCTCCCGCGACGACTTCTCGGCACGTGCTGAGAAGTTTCCCGGCATACCGGACATCGGCCCTCTAAAGCTCAGCACGTGCGGAGTTGTTGGCAACCGGGGTCGGCGGTTGGCAACCAGGGTCACCGGCTGCCTGGGGTCACCGGCTGCCTGGGGTCACCGGCTGCCTGGGGTCGCCGGCTGCCTGGGGTCAGCGGCGGGCGGCGGCGGCGGCGAGGGACCGGTCGACGAGGTCGCGGAGGGCCGTCACCATGGCCGGGTCGACGTCGGTATGCGTGACGAGGAGCCGCAGCAGGGTGGCCGCCGGGCGGTGGTGGGCCCGTGGGAGAGGTCGACTACGCCAGCGCCCCGGTGATGGGCGCGGCCCTCGACGGAGCCCGGCTCCGAGCCGCTGACGATCTTCTGGTGGACCGGTCCGCCACCACCTTCGTGGACGGTTTCGGCTTGAGCCTGCCTCTGGAGGCTCGCCGTGACCGGGGAGGCCGGCTGCGCCTCTACCAGCCGCCCGCATCGCTGAGGCGCATCCTTCGAGCGCTGGAACTGGAGTCCACGTTCACCATCGTGCACGCAACACCGCGCCGCCCCCGCTAGAGGCGGCGGTGGTGGACCACGTCCTCCGCCACCGCACGCAGCCTCCGGTTGGTGTTCTGGCTGATCCGACGAAGGGCGGCGAAGGCCTGCTCCTCCGTGACCTGGAGCTGGCCCATGATGAGCCCCATCGCCATGCCGATCCGCCGGTTGCTCTCCAGAGCGGCCTTGAGCTGGTCGTTCTCCTCGGTCAGGGCTGAGACCACGTCCTCGGGTTCCACTGGGGGGGCGGCGCGTAGCGCCGGGCGCCGGTCAGCGAACCACTCCCCTACAGAGGACGTGCGTGCAGTGTCGGCGTTCATGCCGGTCCTCCCCCACGGTCGTTGGGCTCGATGCGTGCCGTCACGGCTGCTGCGTTCCACACGATAGCTCCGGAGCCGTGTCAGGAGTAGGCCTCCAAACCGGCAGTCCGTTTCCCGAGTCCTGTTGCCTCTGAACCATTCCGGAGTTCGAGCATGGCTGGCGACGTCAGCTACACCGAGCCCGTGGACCGGAGCACAGGGCCGCTCGCGCTAGCGCTACTGTCGCCCAGGAGCACGGCCAGGACCTCGCCCACCGTCGTCGAACGGGCCGTCCCCCCCGGTAGGGGCAGATGCCCTTGCACCTCGTAGCGGTTTCGGCGCCCGTCCTTGCTCTTCAGCACGTACCCCGCGCCGGCCAGGTCGTTGACGATGGCGTAGGCGCTGCGTTCCGTGATTCCCAACGCCTCCGCCACGTCGATGAGCCGCACCCCTGGGTCACGGGCGATGCAGAGGAGCGCCTGCGCGTGGTTGGTCAGGAAGCTCCAGGTCGCCATACGTATGACAGTAGCCTGATTCTAGAAGTCGATTACCAGAATCCGTGGGGTGACACGTGACCGCCCCCCGCCGTCGACGCGGTGCTCACCGCCGGGCGGCGGCGGCGGCGAGGGACCGGCCGACGAGATCGCGCAGGGCCGCCGCCATGGCCGGGTCGACGTCGGTATGCGTGACGAGGAGCCGCAGGAGCGTGGCCGCTGCCTCGCCGTTGCGCTCGTAGCCGGGCACGAGCTCGGCGAGCGGGAGGACGTCCGGCCCGAACCGACGTTCGGCGCCGCGCTCCACGACGAAGGCGTCCTGCTGGGGGCCGACGCCGAGCCCGAGAAGCCCGAGGATCGCGACCCAGCGGTCCACGGCATACCCCTGCACGAAGCGGGTCGCGGTCAGCCGTTCGCCGCGCAGGTCGCGGTGCAGGCCGACGTAGAGGTTGGTGACGGCCTCGCCGACCTCGTAGGCCAGCGAACGCGGGTGCGGCAACGGCGTTCTCGGGACGTCGAGCCCGGCCGGCGCGCCGGACCGGCTCCAGTGCACCCGAGCCGGTGGGTAGGCGGCCGTCTCCAGGTCGCTGAGGGCGAAGACCGCGTACTCGACGAAGAGGCCGTCCTCGAGGAGGGCCTTGCGACCGTGCTCGCTGTTGGGGAACGACCACACCACGGGGTGCGCCGCTTCGAGCCAGTCGATGTCGGCGAGGTAGCGGCCCCGGGTCTCGAGGTCGTCGACGATGACGAAGAAGTCGGCGTCGGAGTGCTCGTCGAGGCGGTGGAGGTCCAGACCGACCGAGCCGAGGCCCAACAGGGCCACGGCATCGGCGCGGGGGGCCAGCTCGTCGCCGAGACGGTCGAGGAAGGCGAGCAGGCGCTCGGGAACGGTGGTCGGGTCGTGGGACACGTCGGGCTCCTTCGGGAGGGTCGACGTGTCAGCCCGACCGGCCCGCTGCCGACGAGGTCGCGACGCCACCAGCGTAGGCCGTCGCCGCGGCCCGTCACCTACCGGCCGAGGAGATCGACGAGGGCGCCTAGGCCTCGGGCTCGACGAACACGTTGCCGATGAGGAGGGTCGCGAAGAGCAGGAACGTGAGGATGTGGACCCCGGTGCACCACAGGCAGATCGCGTGCACCTGGAAGAGCTCGGCCCAGAGCAGGTAGAGCGCCGTCAGCAGCCCGATGCCGCAGAACCCGAGCCGCGCGAGGTCGAGCCGGCGGTCGTCTCGGCGCAGGAGCGCGGGCCGGCACAGGACGAGCATGACCACGAAGAAGACCACGCCCAGCGGCGCGACGGGGATGCCGAGGATGCTCGACCACGCGCTGGCGGTGACGCGGGCACAGTCGATGGCACCGGTGGCCGGGCAGGCCAGGGTCGCCGACCCCGTGTAGTGCTCGTAGGTGAGGTAGACGGAGACGGCCAGCCCCAGGACGCACCACAGCAGCGCGGTCGGAGCCAGCCAACGCGGGACCGACCGCTCCCGCAAGACCGCCGGAGCCGGGGCGCTCACGTCACTGCACCGAACCCGCGACGGCGGTCACCGCGGACGACGTGCACACGGCTGCGGGCTGGTTGCCGGTGAGCTGGCAGATCCGCGCCGTGATGACGTTGGCGCTCCCGAGCACCGCCTTGGACAGCGGCGTCGCCGGGTCGGCGATCTCGGCGGCGATCGTCGCCTGGGTCTTGCCGGCGAGCAGCGTCGCGTCGATGGACGCCCCACCGGAGGCCGCCTTGCCGCCGTAGTCGATCCACGGGATGCCGCCACCGGAGTTGTAGGTGTCGAACAGCTTCTGGTCGTCGGCGCTCAGGGTGTCGAGGGGCTGGTGCGTGTTGGTCTGCGTCTCGACGCCGGTGAACGACAGGTACTGGCTCGTGTAGGTCGCGCCGTGGAAGCTGAGGGTCGGGGTGTCGGGGAACACCTCGGGCGCGGCCGCGCTCGAGGTCGCCTGGAGGTTCGCGAACTGCCCGAAGCGCGACATGGCCACGACGAAGGGCCAGCGTTCGGCCGCGCAGTAGGGGCAGTACTCCGCACCCACGTAGAGCACCCGCGGCTTGCCGTCGGCGGTGAGGGCCGGAGCGGAGATGGCCTTGGGCGGGTTCGACGCCCCCGAGCCCGCCCCCACGGTGTCGAAGGTCTTGGCCGGGATGCCGGTCAGGGTCGAGGCCACGGCGGCATCGAGCGGCGTGGATCCCGCGGAGGTCTTCTTCGGAGCGAGCACCGAGACGACGACCAGCACCGCCACGACGACGACCACGGCGACGACCGCCCCCACCGCGATCAGGAGCCGACGGCGGCGTTCCTGTGCCTGTTGCTGCGCCCGCAGCTGCTTGAGCCGGGCGTTGTCCCCTCGCGCACTCTTCGCCACGCCGACACGCTACCCAGCAACGCTGTGGAGCACGTGCGCCATCGCGTCAGCGGCGAGCCGCAGCACGTCGCCGTGCGATCTCGTAGAGCGTGACGCCGGTGGCGACACCGGCGTTGAGCGACTCGACCGACGACGACATGGGGATCGACACGATCTGGTCGCACGTCTCGCCGACGAGCCGGGACAGCCCCTTCCCCTCGGAGCCCACGACGACGACGACCGGCTCGGTGGCGAGCGCCAGCCCCGGCAGCTCCACCTCCCCGTCCATGTCGAGGCCGAGCACGAAGAAGCCCGCCTTCTGGAACATCTGGAGCGTCCGCGTCAGGTTGGCCACGCGGGCCACCGGCACCCGGGCGGCCGCGCCGGCGGAGGTCTTCCACGCGCTGGCGGTCACGCCGGCCGAGCGGCGTTCGGGCACGACCACGCCGTGGCCGCCGAACGCGGCCACCGAGCGGATGACCGCGCCGAGGTTCCGTGGGTCGGTGATCCCGTCGAGGGCGACGACGAGGGGTATGCCCGGGGCCTGCGGGTCGACGAGGTCGGCGACGTCGGTGTAGGCGTAGGGCGGCACCTGGAGCGCGAGGCCCTGGTGCACCCCGCCGTCGGTGATCCGGTCGAGCTCGCCACGAGGCGTCTCCAGGACGGGTATGCCGCGCTCGGTGGCGGTCTTGAGGGCCTCACGAACCCGGTCGTCGGCGTCGACCCGGCCCGCCACGTACATCGTCGTTGCCGGGATCCCGGCCCGCAGCGCCTCGACGACCGCGTTGCGCCCGGCGACGATCTCGGAGGTCGCCTTGCCACCGCGTCCCGCGGCACCGCCGCGGCCACCACCGGACCCGCGACCCGTGCTCCCGGCGCCGGTCCCGCCCCGGCCCGTCGTACGCGACCCGGCGGCATACCCGCCCCGGCCGCTGTCGGCGCCGCTGCGCGACCCGGTGGCACCGGCCTTCTTGGCCGCCGGGTGCCACTCGCGGTCGGCGGCCTTGGGCGTCGGGCCCTTGCCTTCGAGGCCGCGCTTGCGCTGGCCGCCGGAGCCCACGGAGGCCCCCTTGCTGCTGCTCTTGCGGATCGCCCCGCGGCGTTGGGAGTTCCCGGGCATGTCAGTCCTCGTTCCGACGGGCGAGCGACCAGCGAGCCCCGGACGGGGTGTCCTCGATGGCGATACCCGCAGCGGCCAGCCGGTCGCGGATCGCGTCGGCTGTGGTGAAGTCTCGGGCGGTACGCGCCGCCTGTCGAGCGACGAGCTCGGCGGCGATCACGGCGTCGAGCGCGTCGAGGGCGTCACTGGCCACCGTCGTCGCGCCGTTGCGCCAGGTCGGCGACAGGGGGTTGACCCCGAGCACCTCGGTCATGGCGACCACCTGGGCGCCGGCGGTGTGGGCGGCGTCGTCGCCGCCGTCGTCCAACGCGGTGTTGCCCGCGCGCACCGTCTCGTGGACGACCGCGAGCGCGCCGGAGACGTTGAGGTCGTCGTCCATGGCCTCCACGAACGCCGCCGGCAGCTCGGCCTCGACGCCGTCCAGCGGACGCATCCGCTCGACCCGCTCGAGGAACCCGGCGATCCGGTCGACCGCGGCCTGCGCCTCGGCCAGGGACCCCTCGTGGTACTCGATCATCGACCGGTAGTGGGCGGCGGTGAGGTAGTAGCGCACCGCTAGGGGCGAGGCGACTTGGACGACCCGGCTGACGGCGAGGGCGTTGCCGAGGGACTTGCCCATCTTCTGGCCCTTCACCGTCACCCAGGCGTTGTGGAGCCAGTAGCGCGCGAAGCCCAGACCCGCAGCGTGCGACTGCGCCTGCTCGTTCTCGTGGTGGGGGAAGCGCAGGTCGATGCCGCCGCCGTGGATGTCGAAGGTGTCGCCGAGGTACTTGCGGGCCATGGCCGAGCACTCGAGGTGCCAGCCCGGCCGACCGGCGCCGTAGGGCGTCGCCCAGGACGCGGTCTCGGGCTCGTCGGCCTTGCGACCCTTCCAGAGCGCGAAGTCGCGGGGGTCCTTCTTGCCGCGCGGGTCGGCGTCCTCCGCGGCCGCCATGTCGTCGGGCGACTGGTGGCTGAGGGAGCCGTAGTCGGGCCACGACGGGACGTCGAAGTAGACGTCGCCGGAGTCGTCGGGAGCGGCGTAGGCGTGGCCCTTCTCGACGAGCCGGTTCATCAGGGCGACCATCTCGGGGATGTGGCCCGTCGCCCGCGGCTCGTAGGTCGCGGGCAGCACGCCGAGCTGGGCGAGGGCCTGGGCGGTCAGCCGCTCGTTGCGGTAGGAGAGCGCGAACCAGGGCTCACCGGACTCGGCCGACTTGCGCAGGATCTTGTCGTCGATGTCGGTGACGTTGCGCACGACGGTGACGTCGTAGCCGTGCCCGGTCTCCAGCCACCGGCGCAGCACGTCGAACGCCACGGCGAACCGGACGTGCCCGATGTGCGGCGCACCCTGGGTGGTGAGCCCGCAGATGTACATGCCGACCTTGCCCGGCTCCAGGGGCTCGAAGTCGCGCAGCGCACGCGCGGCGGTGTCGTAGAGACGCAAGGGCACCGACGGAGTTTACCGGCGGCCGGCAGCCCCGACGGCGACGCGGCCCAGGCGCAGCGCGAGGGGGATGCCGACCAGGGACACGGCGCTGACCAGCAGGCACACCGCGACGAGAGCCGTGCCGGATCCCCGACCGGCGGCCAGCGCCAGGTAGACGGTGCCGACGAGCGCCGCGCCGAGGGACAGGCAGGTCTGCTGGGCCGTGATGAGGATGCCGCTGCCCAGACCGGCCTGCTCGGGGGGCACCTGCGAGAGGACCAGGCCGAAGAGCGGGGTCATGACCAGCGCGCCGCCGGTGCCGGCGACGGCCATCGGCAGCGCGAGGTTGAGCGGGGTCACCTGCGGCCACACCGTGGCGACGACGCCGGCGAGGGCGGCATACCCGACGAGCTGGATGACCCAGCCGGCCACGAGGGTGCGCGATCCCCACCGGCGCTCGATCCGCGGGAAGTAGGCCGACACCACCATGAACGCGGCGGCCAGGGGCAGCAGGGTCAGCCCTCCCATCAGCGGGGTGAGGTGGGCGTCCCCCTGGGTGGCGAGGGCGAAGACGAACATGAACCCGCCGAACGTCGTGAAGTAGCAGACGGCGGTGAGCAGCCCGAGCCGCATCGCCGGCAGCGCGACGACCCGCGGTGACACGAGCGCGGCCCCGCCCCGCCGCTCCCGTCGGCGCTGGTGGGTGGTGAGCAGCAGCGCGGCGGGGACGGTCGCGACGAGGGCGAGGGTGGTCCAGAGCGGCCACCCCAGCGGGCGACCCTCGGTCAGCGGCAGCAGCAGCAGGACGAGGGTGGCGCCGAGGATCACCGCGCCGAGGGCGTCGAGCGGGAGCCGCTCGCTGGCCCGGGTCTCCGGGATGAGCCGCCAGGCCGCGACGAGGCTGGCCAGCCCGACGGGGACGAACACGAGGAAGACGCTGCGCCAGCCCAGCCCGAACAGGTCGGCGCTGACGAGGACTCCGCCGAGCACCTGCCCCAGGGCGGCGGCCACGCCACCGGAGGCGCTGAAGAGGCCGATGGCGCGGGTCCGCGAGTCGCCCTGCAGTGTCGCGCCGATGGTCGAGAGCACCTGGGGCGTCATCAGCGCCGCCAGCGCACCCTGCAGGACCCGGGCGGTGAGCAGGACGGTCAGGTTGGGGGCCAGGCCGCAGACCAGCGCGGCCAGCGAGAACCCGGCCATGCCGAGGAGGAACAGCCGGCGTCGGCCGTGGGCGTCGCCCAGCCGGCCGCCGAGCACGACCAGCGCCGCGTTGGCGATCCCGTAGCTGCCGACGACGAGCTGCAGACCCGCGGCCGACGCGCCCAGCCCCTGGCCGATCCCGGGCAGGGCCACGTTGACGACGAAGAACGACAGGACCGGCAGGAACACCCCGCCGATGAGGACGAGGGTGGCCACCGTGCCCAACACCGGCTGCCGGGCCACCCGGTCGACGTCGCGGGATCGGGTGTCGGTCACGCTGCGACAACCACGGGGCGCCCCCAGGTATGCCCGGGGGCAGTACCGTGCCGTCGTGGCGGACCCCGAGACGATGACCGGAGCCGCTGGACCGTACGCGTGGCGGGCCCTCGGTGCCGGGCCACCTCTGCTGCTGCTCAACGGCTTCGCCGCCACCGGCGCCGACTGGGACCCGGTGTTCCTCGCGGCGCTCGGCCGGACGCATACCGTGCTCAGCCCCGACCACCGCGGGATGGGCGGCTCCGCTCTCGGCGCCGAGCCCCTGACGGTGGCCGCGATGGCCGCCGACGCGGTCGGGCTGCTCGACCACCTGGGGATCGAGCGGGCGGTCGTCGTCGGGTGGTCGATGGGCGGCTTCGTGGCCCAGGCGGTCGCGGCTGCGGCACCCGAGCGGGTGGAGGCACTGGTGCTGCTGGCGACCGACCCCGGCCCGGTGGCGGTACGCGGCGACACGCAGGTCTGGGCCGAGCTGACCGACCGCTCGGGGTCGCCGCGTGAGCAGGCGTCACGGCTGCTGCGCCGGCTGTTTCCGCCGGAGCTGGCCGATCAGGTCGACCGAGACTTCGGGGAGGTCGTGGCGGCCGCGCGGGCCGCCATGGACCCCGCGGCGCTGGACGCGCAGGAGGCGCCCGTCGAGCGGTGGTACGCCGAGGGCGCCCCGGTGCCGGTCGGGGTGCGGGTCCTGGCTGTCGCCGGCGAGGAGGACGAGGTCGTCCCGGCCGCCAACGTCGCACTGCTGGCCGACCGACCGCTCGCCTGGTCGGCGCGCTTCCCCGGCGTCGGGCACGCGCTCATGGCCCAGGTGCCCGAGGAGCTGGCCGACCTGATCGACCGGTTCCTGCGGGCGGGCCGGTAACCGCTAGACGTTCGCGGCTTCAGCGCCGATCGTCGTCTCGTCGCCGTGGCCGGTCAGCACGCGCGTCTCCGGTGCCAGGGTCAGCAGCCGCTCGCGGATCGAGGCGACGATCGTGTCGTGGTCGCTGAACGACCGACCCGTCGCCCCGGGTCCGCCCTGGAAGAGCGTGTCGCCGGTGAAGACGACGCCGAGCCGCTCGGCGTAGAGGCAGCAGGCACCAGGCGAGTGCCCGGGTGTGTGCACCACCTCGAGCACCATGTCGCCGACCTCGAACCGGTCGCCGTCCGCGAGCGCGGCAGCGGGGGGCTCGGGGTGGACCCGGTCCCACAGCATCCGGTCGTCGGGGTGCAGGTGGGTCGGGGCGCCCGTGGCCGAAGCCAGGTCGAGCGCGGCGCCGATGTGGTCGTCGTGCCCGTGCGTGAGCAGGACGGCGAGGACCTTCCGGCCCGCGACGAGCTCGAGGATCGGCGCGGCGTCGTGCGGCGCGTCGATGACGACGCAGACCTCGTCGTCGCCGACCACCCAGACGTTGTTGTCGACGTCCCAGGTGCCCCCGTCGAGGCTGAACGTGCCGGGAACGACCGCCCGGTCGATGCGGACGGTCACAGCCGCACCACCGACCGGAGCACGTCGCCGGCCTTCATCCGGTCGAACGCGCCCTCCACGTCGTCGATCCCGATCGACTCGCTGACGAACGCGCCCAGGTCGAACCGGCCCTGCCGGTAGAGGTCGACGAGCATGGGGAAGTCGCGCGACGGCAGGCAGTCGCCGTACCAGCTGGACTTCAGGGCGCCGCCGCGGCCGAAGACGTCGAGCAGCGGCAGGGTCAGCTGCATGTCCGGGGTCGGGACGCCCACGAGCACCACGGTGCCGGCCAGGTCGCGCGCGAAGAACGCCTGCTCGTAGGTCTCCGGGCGGCCGACGGCCTCGATGACGACGTCGGCGCCGAAGCCGCCGGTCAGCTCGCGGATCCGCTCGACGGCGTCCTCGCTGCGCGAGTTGACGGTATGCGTGGCGCCGAAGCTCGTGGCTCGGGCGAGCTTCCGGTCGTCGACGTCCACGGCGACGACGGTGGTGGCCCCCGCGACGACCGCCCCGGCGACGGCGGCGCACCCCACTCCCCCACAGCCGATGACGGCGACGGAGTCACCGCGACCGACGTGCCCGGTGTTCACGGCCGCTCCGAAGCCGGCCATGATCCCGCAGCCGAGAAGCCCCACGGCGCCCGGGTCGGCGTCTCCGTCGACCTTGGTGCACTGGCCCGCGGCGACGAGCGTCTTCTCGGCGAAGGCGCCGATTCCGAGGGCCGGGGACAGCTCGGTGCCGTCGGTGAGCGTCATCTTCTGCGTGGCGTTCGCCGTGTCGAAGCAGTACCAGGGCTTGCCCTTCGCGCACGCGCGGCACACCCCGCATACCGCCCGCCAGTTGAGGATGACGAAGTCGCCGGGGGCGACCGACGTCACGTCGGGGCCGACCGCCTCGACGACGCCGGCCGCCTCGTGGCCCAGGAGGAACGGGAACTCGTCGTTGATGCCGCCCTCGCGGTAGTGCAGGTCGGTGTGGCACACCCCGCACGCCTGCACCGCGACCACCGCCTCGCCGGGGCCGGGGTCCGGGACGACGACGTCCACGAGCTCGACCGGTGCGCCCTTGCTGCGGGCGATGACTCCCTTGACCGTCTGCGACATGCCCCGATCCCATCACACCGGCCGTTCGCCGAAAGTTTTCCCGATCCTTGACCCCGCACCACCCGGGGTGGTGGCAAGGTCGGTCGGTGGCCCGCCACCCCGATCCGACGGGCTCTCGCCTTCAGCACCCAAGGGAGACGTCGTGAGACATCTGAGAACGTCCTGGACGGCAGCCGCGCTGCTGACCGGGGCCGCGGGACTGGTCGTCGCCGCTGCCGTACCCGCCGACGCGGCCCGGCCCACGCCAGGCAAGCTGCCCGGCGGCTTCACCAACCTCGTCGTCATCTACGAGGAGAACCACTCGTTCGACAACCTCTACGGCGACTGGGGGCGCGTCGGCGGCCGGGTCGTCAACGGACTGCAGAACGCCACGGCCGCGAAGACCACCCAGGTGGCCCAGGACGGCACCGCCTACGGGTGCCTCCTGCAGAACGACGTCAACCTCACGTCGCCGAGCCCGCTGTCGACCACGTGCAGCGACCCGGCCCACAAGGTGGCCGCCAGCCACTTCGGCAACCAGTGGTTCACCATCGACGACTACATCAAGCCGACCGACACGACGTGTCCGGTCCCCGGCGGGGCGTTCGCGCCGAACGGCGTGCTCAACGGCACGGGGCTGCCCGGCGGCTGCACCCGCGACATCGTCCACCGGTTCTACCAGGAGCAGTACCAGATCGACGGCGGCAAGCAGGACCGCTACGTCACCGGCTCCGACGCGGTGGGCCTGACCATGGGTCGCTACGACACCAAGGCGCTGCCGATCTACGAGTACCTGCACAGCAAGAGCGCACCCAAGTACGTCGTGGCCGACAACTTCTTCCAGGCGGCGTTCGGCGGCTCGTTCCTCAACCACCAGTACCTCATCGCGGCCCGGGCACCGCTGGACACCGGTGGGGCGACGCCCACGGCGGCCAACTCGGTGCTCGACGCCAACGGGTTCCCCAACAAGACGTACCCGCTCTACACCCCCACGACGCCGACGGTCGTGGACGGACAGCTCACCCAGAAGTGCACCAACGGCCAGTCGTTCAGCTACGCGCTGGCGTGCGGCAACATCGCCGTCAACACCGTGCAGCCCTCGAGCACGCCGTCCGGTGGCGGCGCCAAGATCCCGCTGATCGACGACGCGGCATACCCGAACATCGGCGACCGGATGAGCGCCGCCGGCGTCTCGTGGAACTGGTACTCCGGGGGCTGGGACGACGCCGCCGCCGGCCACCCCGGGCCGCTGTTCCAGTTCCACCACCAGCCGTTCAACTACTTCGCCAACTACGCGGTCGGGGCGCCGGGCCGCTCGCACCTGCAGGACGAGACAAAGTTCACGGCAGCCGCGAAGAGCGGCACGCTCCCCCAGGTCTCGTTCGTCAAGCCCTACGGCGCCGAGAACGAGCACCCCGGCTACGCAAGCCAGTCGCAGGGCAGCGACCACCTCGTCGACCTGCTCAAGACGATCATGTCCGGACCGCAGGCCAAGCAGACGCTCGTGGTCGTCACCTACGACGAGTTCGGCGGCCAGTGGGACCACGTCGCCCCACCGACCGTCGACAAGTGGGGTCCCGGCACCCGGATCCCGGCCCTCGTCCTGTCGGCGGGCCTGGTGAAGTCCGGCGTCGAGAGCACGCAGTACGACACCACGTCCATCATGGCCACCATCGAGCACGCCTACGGGCTCGCTCCGGTGGCCACCCGGGACGCGACGGTCAACGACCTGTCGGCCGCGGTCAAGGTCGGGCTTCCAGGTCACCCCTGGGGTCCGACCCCCTAGTTGACCCTTCCACCGTAATATCTGACGCACGAGCGGGGCGGCCGCCGAGCCGGCAGCCCCGCTTCGTGCTGTCCGGGGGTCGTCGGCGAGGGACGAGGGGAACGTATGCACGAGCTGATCCTGTGGTCGGCCTTCCTGGGGGCCTGGCTCCTGGTGACCGGCCCGCTCTACCAGGCGGCGCAGGAGCTGGACGCCGAGGAGGTCTCGCGGTCGGACATCGAGCCGTACCGCGACGTGCCGGTGGGGCCTCGGCCCTCCACCTGGTGGTGGCTCCTTCCGCCGGTGGGCTACTGGAAGCAGCACCGCTTCCGGCAGCGGCAGTACGACGCCATCGTCGACGCCATCCCGCCCGACCTGCTCGTCGGCTGGGTGTCGTTCATGAACAAGGCCACCGGGTGGTTCTACGTCGCGGCCGGCGCCTTCTTCATCGCCCTCAAGGAGACGTGGGAGCTGGTCGAAGGGCATCATTGGCCGACCGCCGTCTTCTGGGGGCTCGTGCTCGTCATGGTCGCCCTCGCCGCGACGAACACGGCCGTCCGGATCCGGAAGACGCACCAGATCGTCAGCGGCCACTGAGCCACCGCACGACGGACCCAGCGCGCCACCGAGCCATCGCCCGACCCAAGGAGAACGCCGTGACGGCCCCCGTCCTCGTCGTCCAGCACGAGCCCGAGTGCCCGCCGGGTCTCGTCGGCGCGTGGCTCACCGAAGCCGGTCTCACCCTCGACGTCGTGCACCCGTATGCCGGTGCCGCCCTCCCGCCCGACCTCGCCGGCCACGCGGGGCTCGTGGTGCTCGGCGGCCACATGGGCGCGAACGACGACGACGCCCACCCCTGGCTGGCGGCGACCAAGGCACTGGTGCGCGCCGGTGCCGCCGCGGAGGTGCCGGTGCTCGGCATCTGTCTCGGGCACCAGCTGGCGGCCGTGGCCCTCGGCGGCGAGGTGCGGGTCAACCCGGACGGCCTCCGCCGGGGGGTGCTCGACATGGGCTGGGTCGCCGCGGCGGCTCTCGACCCGGTGACCGCCGGGTGCGGTGCACGGGCCGTGCACTGGCACCACGACATCGTCACCTGGGCGCCCGAGGGCACCCAGGACCTGGCGCGTGCCGCGACGGGTGAGCTCACGGCCGCGCGCTACGCCCCGACGGTGTGGGGCGTGCAGTGCCACCCCGAGGCCGACCCGGCGATCGTCGCCGGCTGGGCGGCCCGCGCGCGGGCCGAGGCGGGAGCCGACACCGGGGAGGTCGCCCGCATCGACGCGGCCCTCGCTGACGTGCAGCAGGCCGCCGCCGACCTCACGACCCAGTGGCGGCCATTGGCCGGGGCGTTCGCGGAGCAGGTCCGGGACCGCGCGGCGGTGCGGGCGGTCTCGGCCTAGGAACGCGGCAGCACGAGGGCGGTCGCGACGGCGGCCACGCCCTCCCCGCGGCCGGTGAGGCCCAGCCCGTCGGTGGTCGTGCCCGAGACCGACACGGGGGCGCCCACCGCGGTCGACAGTGCCGACTCCGCCTCGGCCCGGCGCGCGCCGATCTTCGGGCGGTTGCCCACCACCTGCACCGCGACGTTGCCGATGTCGAACCCGGCCGCTCGGACGAGCCGAGCCGCTTCGGCGAGCAACACGGCGCCGGAGGCACCGGCATACTCCGGGCGGTCGGTGCCGAAGTGGGCCCCGAGGTCGCCGAGGCCGGCGGCCGAGAACAGCGCGTCGCAGGCGGCGTGCGCCGCGACGTCGGCGTCGGAGTGCCCCGTGAGCCCCGGCTCGCCGGGCCAGTGGAGGCCGGCCAGCCACAGCTCCCGGCCCGCGGCGGCCGGGGCGAGGGCGTGCACGTCGACGCCGACGCCGACCCGCGGGATGCGCGCGGGCTCAGTCATCGTCGGCGCCCCAGTCGATCGGACCCCGGTGCAACCGGGTGGGGGCGGCCTGGGCCACGGGCTTGACGACCAAGCGGTCGACGTTGACGTGCTGCGGCAGACCCACGCAGAACGCGATGCACGCGGCGACGTCGTCGGCGGTCAGTGGGTGGTCGACCCCGTCGTAGACGGCGTCGGCCTTGGCCTGGTCGCCGTGATAGCGGGTGAGGGAGAAGCCCTCGGTCTGCACCATGCCAGGGCAGATCTCCACGACCCGGATGCGCTCGCCGTTGAGCTCGAGGCGCAGGGTCTCGACCAGGGCCCGCTCGGCGTGCTTGGCCGCGGTGTAGCCCGCGCCCCCGAGGTAGGTCACCTCGGCCGCGACCGACGTGACCGTCACGACGGTCGCTCGCGGCGAACGGCGCAGGGCCGGCAGCAGGGCCTGCACGACCTGGAGGGTGCCCACGACGTTGCTGTCGAACATGTCGCGCCACTCGGCGGGGTCGCCGCTCTCGACCGGGTCGGTGCCGAGAGCGCCGCCGGCGTTGTTGACGAGCACGTCGCAGCGCCCGATCGCGGCTGCCGCAGCGGTGACGCTGTCGAGGTCGGTGACGTCCATGACGACGGCCCGGGCGTGCCCGTCGAGCATGGCGGCCATCGCCTCGAGCCGCTCCGCGCGGCGCCCGGTCAGGACCACGTCGAAGCCGTCGGCGACGAGGCGGGCGGCCGTGGCCGCCCCGATGCCGGAGCCGCCACCCGTGACGACGGCCACGGGCCTCATCGGGTCACCCCGGGCGTCGAGGTCGGCGTGCGCCCATCGGTTCGTGCGGCCGGGGTACGGGATTCGGTGCGGTTCAGAGCACGACAGGGAAAGGTGGTCGTCAACGCGGGTGGTCTCCTCGGGCGCGCAGGGCGTCCTCAGCGCGGCTGAGGTCGTCGGGGGTGGTGATCTTGTGGGCGAGCGGGTCACCGGGCACGACGAGCACGGGCTCGCCGAGGGCCTCGACGAGGGCCGCGTCGTCGGTGACCCCGCGCAGCCCGGGGGCCGCGTGGGCGCGCGCCAGCACGTCGCGCCGGAAGCCTTGCGGCGTCTGGATCGCGCGCAGCGTATGACGGTCGGGCGTGCCGGTGACGATGCCGTCGGCGTCGACGGTCTTGACCGTGTCGACGACGGGGAGGCCGGGCACGACGGCCGGGTGGGCCTCGCTCACGGCGGCGGCCACCGCAGCTAAGAGGCCTACCGGGGCGAGCGCCCGGGCGGCGTCGTGCACCAGCACCACGTCGACATCGTCAGCGACGGCGGCCAGGCCCGCGGCGACCGAGTCACGGCGCTCGTCACCGCCGGCGACGACGACGGAGCCGACCGGCATACCGGCCGTCGCCACCTCGTGGTGCGCGACCTCGAGGTAGGCGTGGGGCGCCACGACGACGACCTGGACGACGCCGGGGCAGGCGCAGGCCGCGTCGAGCGACCGGGCGAGCAGGGTGCGGCCGGCCAGGGTGACGAAGGCCTTGGGCACGTCGGCCCCGAAGCGGGTCCCCGCCCCGGCCGCCACGACGACGACAGCGACCGACCCGCGCCCGGAAGCCGGGAGCGGGTCGGTCGACGTGCTGGTGTCGTGGCTGGGGCTCAGGAGGCGAGGACCTCGTTGAGGATGGCCTCGGCCTTGTCCTCGTTGGTCTTCTCCGCCAGGGCCAGCTCGGAGACGAGGATCTGGCGGGCCTTGGCCAGCATCCGCTTCTCGCCGGCCGAGAGGCCACGGTCCTTGTCGCGGCGCCACAGGTCGCGCACGACCTCGGCCACCTTCATGACGTCGCCCGAGGCCAGCTTCTCGACGTTGGCCTTGTAGCGACGGGACCAGTTCGTGGGCTCCTCGGTGTGCGGGGCGCGGAGCACCTCGAACACCCGCTCGAGCCCGTCCTGGCTGACCACGTCGCGCACGCCGACGAGGTCGCAGTTCTCAGCGGGGACCTCGATGGTCAGGTCGCCCTGGGCGACCTTGAGCCTGAGGTACAGCTTCTCCTCGCCGCGGATCGTGCGCTTCTTGATCTCTTCGATCAGTGCCGCCCCGTGGTGGGGGTACACGACCATTTCGCCGACCTTGAAAACCATGTGCTGTTTTCCCCTTTCGCGACCACCAGAATACCACGCCAAAACGGGGAACCGCGACCTCGGACGGCTCGTTTGCGCAGGTCAGAGGCTTGGAGGTGCCGTTCCAGCATCGGTCCGACCTCTTGACAAAACCTGGCGGGTCGTGCAACGCGCGTGGTGGGAAAGTCCGTCGCGGCCGGCGCCCCACCGCGCCGGAGGCACAGCCGCGCCCCGGAGGGTGCTGCCCGCTAGGCTGACGCCGTGCACCGGCCCGTGACCCTGACTCTGCATCCGCGCCGCGTCGTCGTGGCCGTCGGGACCCTCCTCGCGGGGGGCGCCCTGACGGCGTGCGCGACCTTCTCGCCCACCCAGACCAACGTGCCCTACATCCAGTCCGACGGGGTGCCGGCCAACGTCGGGGCCATCGAGGCCCGCAACCTGCTCGTCGTCGCGCAGTCCACCGGCGCGACCGGCGTGCTGTCGGGGTCGATCATCAACAGCAGCGGGTCGCCGGCCTCCGTCACGTTCCTCACCGTCGCCGACTCCCAGGGCAGCAGCACCAACGGGACGACGATCCAGCTGGGCGCGCACCAGCAGCAGGTCATCACCGGGGTGCAGTTCCCCAACCTCAAGGCCAGCCCGGGTGCCCTGACGGGGATCGTGCTCAAGACCTCCGCGGGCCTGCTCAACGTGCAGGTTCCGGTGCTCCTGCCCACCGGGGTCTACTCGACCATCACGGCCACGGCCGGTCCCTCCACGGCGGCGACGACGGCGGCGACCACCGGGGCGACCACCGGGGCGACCACCGGCGCCACGACGGCCGCGACGAGTGCGGCCACGACCTCCGCGACCGGCTGACGGCCCGCCCTCGACCGGCTGGGGCTAGACGGTCTCGAACTTGTAGCCGAGACCGCGCACGGTGACGATGTGCTCCGGGTTGCCGGGGTCGGTCTCGATCTTGGAGCGCAGCCGCTTGACGTGCACGTCGAGGGTCTTGGTGTCGCCGACGTAGTCGCTGCCCCAGACCCGGTCGATGAGCTGCATCCGCGTCAGCACCCGCCCGGCGTTGCGCAGCAGCATCTCCAGCAGCTCGAACTCCTTGAGCGGCAGCGACGCCACCTGGCCCCGCACCGTCACGGTGTGCCGCTCGACGTCCATGCGCACCGGGCCCGCCTCGAGGGTGGGCGGCTCGAGGTCCTCGGGGTCGGCCAGCCGCCGGAGCACCGCCTTGATGCGGGCCAGCAGCTCGCGCGACGAGTACGGCTTCGTGACGTAGTCGTCGGCCCCGATCTCGAGGCCCACCACCTTGTCGATCTCGCTGTCCTTGGCGGTGAGCATGATGACCGGCACGCCGCTGCGCTGCCGCAGCGCGCGGCATACGTCGACGCCCGACAGGCCCGGGAGCATGAGGTCGAGCAGCACGAGGTCGGCGCCGTTCTTGTCGAACTCCACCAGGGCCGCCGGACCGGTCTCGGCGACGGCCACCTCGTAGCCCTCGCGGCGCAGCAGGTAGGACAGCGGGTCGGAGTAGGACTCCTCGTCCTCGACCACGAGGATGCGGCTCATGCGGGTGACTCCTCGGTGACGCGGTGGGCGGGAAGGTTGACGGTGTCGTCGGTATGCCGGTCGTCGGCCGCCCGCCGTCGGCCCACCGTCGCGGCGGGCAGGCGCATGGTGAACGTCGAGCCGCGGCCGGGCTCGGACCAGACGCCGACCTCGCCCCCGTGGTTGGCGGCGACGTGCTTGACGATGGACAGGCCGAGGCCGGTGCCGCCCGTGCTGCGGGACCGGGCAGCGTCGACGCGGTAGAACCGCTCGAAGATGCGCCCCTGCTCCGCGGCGGCGATGCCCTGCCCCTGGTCGGTGACCGCCAGCTCCACCTGGTCGCCGTCGACGGCTCGCACCCGCACGGCCACCCGGGTGTGCGGCTCGGAGTAGGCGACGGCGTTGCCGACGAGGTTGCGCACCGCCGTGACCAGGAGCTCGTGGTCGCCCCACACCGCGCAGTCGCCGGTGCCGACGACGCTCACGGTGATGCCCTTGTCCTCGGCGGCGACGCGCGACCGGTCGACCGCCTCGCGGGCCACGAGCGAGAGGTCGACGTGGTGGGGGTCGGTGAGGGAGGCGGCCACCTGGAGGCGCGAGAGGTCGACGATCTCCTGCACGAGGCGGGTCAGGCGGGTCGACTCGACCTGCATCCGACGCGCGAAGCGGGCGACGGCCTCGGGGTCGTCGTGGGCGTCGAGCACGGCCTCGGCGAGCAGGGCCAGGCCGCCGACCGGGGTCTTCAGCTCGTGGGAGACGTTGGCGACGAAGTCGCGCCGGATCTCCTCCAGCCGCCGGGCCTCGCTGCGGTCCTCGACGAGGAGCAGGACATGCGCGGAGCCGAGCGGAGCCACGCGCGCGAAGACGACGAGCCCCGGGCGGCCGGCGGGGCCCTGCGGCAGCTCGAGCTCGACCTCGCGGATGACGCCGTCGCGACGCACCTGCCGCGCCAGCCCGAGGAGCTCGGGCTGCGCGAGGTCGCTGCCGCGGACGAGACCGTTCGCGACTGCGGCCGGGGAGTTGTTGACGACGGTGTCGGAGGAGTCGAGCACGATGCCGCTGGAGCGGAGCACGGCCAGGACGTCGGCCACCCCCTCGGGCAACGCCGCCGACGGCTCCCCGGAGGGCATCCGGTGCTGCGAACGCTCGGAGAGTCGCACGGCCACGACGGCGATCGCGGTGAGGGCGATGCCGGCCATGGCGCCGAGCGTGGCGGCGGTCGTCACGTCCACATCACCAGGGTAGGTCCGACCGAGGGGGCCGGGGGCCACCCGGGGAGGTGCGGAGGCCCCGCCACGCCTACGGGTGCTCCCCGCGGAGGAGAATGTTCACCGGAGGGGTCACCGTCGTTCACCCGCCCGTGCGAGCCTCACGCTGGCCACCCGCCCCACCACCGAACGAGGACCGTATGCGCGACGCCTTCCACGACGACCTGGACAAGATCACCGACCAGCTGGTCGAGATGACGCGTCTCGCCGGGTCGGCCGTGTCCCGCGCGACGACGGCCCTGCTGGATGCCGACGTCCACCTCGCCGAGAGCGTGATCGCCGCCGACGAAGAGCTCGACGCGATCCGCAGCGAGCTCGACGCGCTCTCGATCGACCTGCTCGCCCGCCAGCAGCCGGTGGCCACCGACCTGCGCATCGTCGTGACGTCGATGCGGATGAGCTCCGACCTCGAGCGGATGGGCGACCTCGCGCGGCACATCGCCAAGGTGGCGCGGCTGCGC
The DNA here is from genome assembly GCA_963752705.1 of uncultured Actinomycetota bacterium. Classification (GTDB taxonomy): domain Bacteria; phylum Actinomycetota; class Actinomycetes; order Actinomycetales; family Dermatophilaceae; genus Lapillicoccus. The sequence continues at coordinate 79,210 of CAVVZM010000003.1, read as the reverse complement.
TACCCCGAGAGCGCCGTCCCCGCCGCTCTGTCGGCCCACATCCTGCAGATGGGCCAGGTCGCCGAGCGCATCGTCGCCAAGGCCGGGTCGGTCATCGCCTCCAAGGACACGGGCATCGCCCTCAGCCTGGAGAAGGACGACGACGCCATGGACGAGCTGCATCGGCAGCTGTTCGAGGCGATCCTGTCGGACACGTCCGACCTCGCCCGCTCGGCGCTCGTCGACCTCACCCTGCTCGGCCGCTACTACGAACGGTTCGCCGACCACGCCGTGTCCGTCGCGCAGCGGGTCGTCTACCTCGTCACCGGCGAGTACGACGTGCCGGAGCTCGACCACGAGGACCAGGAGGACGAGCGCGTCGCGCTCTGACCGCACTCACGTCGCGCGTCAGGTCGCGTTCGGTGCTGTGATCACGACATCAGGTGCGACATGACGCGCGACATGAGAGGCATACCCCGCGGGCCGACCTCGGCCGCTCGGGTCGGTGCTACCGGCCCTGGTTGGCGACGGCCGCAGCAGCTGCTGCGGCGGCATCCGGATCGAGGTAGCGGCCACCCGGGGTGGTCGGGTGGAAGGCGTCGTCGAGCTCGTAGACCAGCGGCATACCGGTGGGGATGTTGAGCCCGGCGATGTCGTCGTCACTGATGCCGTCGAGGTGCTTCACGAGTGCGCGCAACGAGTTGCCGTGCGCCGCAACGAGAACGGTGTGCCCGGCCTTCAGGTCAGCCTGGATCTCGTTCTCCCAGTAGGGGATCATCCGCGCCACGACGTCCTTCAGGCACTCCGTCGCCGGCATGTCGGCGCCGAGGCCGGCGTAGCGCGGGTCGCCGGCCTGGGTGAACTCGTTGCCCGCGGAGATCGCCGGCGGCGGGGTGTCGTAGGACCGGCGCCAGAGCATGAACTGCTCCTCGCCGAACTCGGCCATGGTCTGCTTCTTGTCCTTGCCCTGGAGGTCGCCGTAGTGGCGCTCGTTGAGCCGCCAGCTGCGCCGCACCGGGATCCAGTGCCGGTCGGCCGCGTCGAGCGCGAGGTTGGCCGTCGTGATCGCGCGGCGCAGGAGGGAGGTGTGGACGACGTCGGGGGCCAGGCCCTCCGACACGAGCAGGTCGCCACCGCGGACCGCCTCGGCGCGGCCCTTGTCGGAGAGGTCGACGTCGACCCAGCCCGTGAAGAGGTTCTTGGCGTTCCAGACGCTCTCGCCGTGTCGGAGCAGCACCAGGGTGTGGGTCATGCCTCAACCCTATTGCGGGGGGTCGAGCAGGTGCCGGAAGGCGTCCAGGTTGCGGGTGGACTCGCCGCGCGAGATGCGCCACGCCCACTCCTTCTTCATCGACGTGAGGAAGCCCAGCACGAGGAGCTCGTTGAACGGCGAGTCGGCCGCCTCGAGCACTACGCCGAACAGCTGGTCGAGGTAGGCCGCGTCGACCGCCGAGGTGGGCGCCTCGCCCTTGACGTAGACGTCGCCCGAGCCGTCGACGGCATACGCCAGCCCGGGCATTCTCAGGTTGCGGCGCAGCAGGAAGCGGTAGAACTCGGCGTGGTTCTCGTCGGGGTTGCGGATGACGAACGCCGAGACCGACGTGGACCGTTCGCCGACGAGCAGCGAGCAGACGGTGCGCAGCTTCTTCTCCCCCGGCAGCGTGACGACGAGCTCGCCGGCCCGGCCGCCGAGCTCCCACTCGATGCCGGCGTCGTCGAGGTAGGCCCGGGCGGCCTCCTCGACCGCGGCCCGGTCGGTCGCCGGGATCGCAGCCGTCACGGGATGAGGGCCGGCGGGGCGTCGAGCAGAACCGAGAGGGGGTCGACGGTGGGGGCGGTGGCCAGCGCCCGGGCCAGCCGGGCCTCGGAGTAGACCTCCAGCAGCCGGTCGGTGGTGGCCGCCCAGCCGAAGCCGCGGGCGTACTCGGCCGCGCGACGACCGAGGGCGGCCCGGCGTGCCGGGTCGACCAGGAGGGGGTCGACGGCATCGGTCCACGTGCCGACGTCGTGCCCGTCGACGAGCACCCCGGTGTCGCCGAGGGCCATCGGCAGGCCACCGACCCGGGCCGCGACGACGGGGGTACCGCACGCCTCGGCCTCGACGGCGACCAGCCCGAACGACTCGCTGTGCGACGGGACGAGGACGAGGTCGGCGGCGCGGTACCAGTCGGCGAGGACGGGCCGGTCGACCGGCGGGACGAACCGGGTATGCGCCGCGACGCCCAGCTCGGCGGCGAGCGCCTCCAGCTCGCCGGGGCGGGTCAGGCCGCTTCCGCTCGGTCCCCCCAGCACGGCGAGGACCAGCCGGTCGGCCCACCCGGGCTCGTCGGCGTGGCGACGCAGCAGCTCGGCGCCGACGCGCAGGAGGAGGTCGGGGCGCTTCAGCGGCTGGATGCGCCCGACGAAGAGCAGCACCACCGCGTCATCCGGCAGCCCTACGGCGGCGCGGGCAGCCGCCTGGTCTCCCGGGGAGAACGTGTCCAGGTCCACACCGGGGGCGACGACCCGCACCTTGGCGGGGTCGGCGGCATACAGCTCGACGAGGTCGTCGGCCTCGCCCTCGGTGTTGGCGACGAGCCGGTCGGCGGCCTCGACGACCTGCACCTCGCCGATCTCGCGTGCCGGCGGCTCGGGGGTGTCGTCAGTGGGGAGGTGGAGGTTCTTGACCCGCGCCATGGTGTGCATGGTGTGCACGAGCGGGACCCCCCAGCGGTCGGCCGCCAGCCATCCCACCTGGCCGGACAGCCAGTAGTGCGAGTGCAGGACGTCGTACCAGCCCTCGGGTCGGGCAGCCGCGGCGCGCATCACCCCGGCCGCGAACGCGCAGAGCTGGCTGGGCAGGTCGGCCTTCCCGAGGCCCTCGTAGGGTCCGGCCGTGACGTGGCAGACGCGGATCCCCGGCGCCATCTCGACGACCGACGGCACGGACCCGGTGGTGGCGCGCGTGAAGATGTCGACCTCGACGCCGCGGCGGGCCAGCTCGCGCGACACCTCGGCGACGTAGACGTTCATGCCGCCCGCGTCACCGGTGCCCGGCTGCTCGAGCGGCGAGGTGTGGACGGAGACCATGGCGACCCGCCGGATCTCGTCGCGAGCACTCACCCGCCCAGCGTATGCCGCCCCTCCCCTCCCGGCTCCCGCGCCGTTGTCTCCCCGTTTATCGGGTGACCCGATAAACGGGCGCTTCGCTGGAGAACGGTTGTCCAGCGAAGCGGGCGTTTGTCCAGCGAAGGGGCGAGCGTGGCGGCATACCCTCGGGTCCGTGGTGACTGCGAGTGACCGGCCGGTCGGCGTCGTCACCCGCGGCACGACCAACCCCAACCGGCTGCGGCGGATGGACCGCTGGCTCGCCGACGTGCAGGGCTGGCGTCTGCGCCGACCGACCGCCCCCCCGGTGGTCGTCGACCTGGGGTACGGCGCCTCCCCCGTGACCGTGCTGGAGCTGCACGACCGGCTCATGCGCGTACGCCGCGACGTGGAGGTCGTCGGGATCGAGATCGACCCGGCCCGGGTGGCCGCCGGACGCGGACTCGAGCGGCCCGGGCTGCGGTTCGCGCTCGGCGGCTTCGAGGTGCCCCTTCCGGACGGCGGGCGCCCCACCGTCGTGCGCGCCTTCAACGTGCTGCGCCAGTACGCCGAGGACGAGGTGCCGCCCGCCTGGGCGCTCGTGGCGTCGCGGCTCGCCCCGGACGGGCTGCTCGTCGACGGGACGTGCGACGAGCTCGGCCGGCTCGCCTCGTGGGTGGCCGTCGAGGCCGCCGGTCCGGTCAGCCTCACCGTCTCGCTGCGGCTACGCGGCCTCGACCGCCCCTCGGTGGTGGCCGAGCGGCTGCCCAAGGCGCTCATCCATCGGAACGTGCCGGGCGAGCCGGTGCACCGGTTCCTCGAGGAGCTCGACCGCGCCTGGCGGTATGCCGCGCCTCAGGCCGGTTTCGGAGTACGGCAGCGGTGGCTGGCGACGTGCACGGCCCTGCGAGACGACGGCTGGCCGGTGCTGGACGGCCCACGCCGGTGGCGGCTCGGCGAGCTCACGGTCGCGTGGCCCGCGGTGGCCCCTCAGCGGGCGTAGTCGTCTTCGAGGCGCTCGATGTCGGCCTCGTCGAAGTGGCCGAAGCCGACCTCGAGGAGCCTGCCCGGCTCGCTGCCGCTGTTACCCATCCGGTGCTTCGACCCGACGGGGACCCACACGATCTCGCCGTGCTCGGCGCGCCACTGGCGGTCGTCGACCGTGATGTCGATCGGCCCGTCGAGGATCTGCCACATCTCGCCGCGGTGCTGGTGACGCTGGAGCGAGAGGCGGTGGCCGGGCTGCACGGTGATGATCTTCACGGTGACCGTCTCGTTGGAGACGAACTGCTGGAAGTCACCCCAGGGACGCTCGACCGAGAAGATGTCGGCCACCGGGTTGCGGTTGCCCGGGTCGTACTCGTCCTGCGAGTGCGTCGCCTCGTCGGTCAGCTGCAGCCCGTCGCTCATGGGCCTCAGTGTGCCCTAGGTGGGGGGCCTCACGGCTCACCAGCGACCGTACGGCCCGTCCTGGGGGCGCCCCCGGCCGCCGACCTGGCGCAGCGCCGGGCGGACGTCGGTGAGGTAGACCGCGGCGGCCACGAAGGCGACGATGCCGACGAGCCCGAGCACATTGGTGAGCGTGATGACGCCGATGACGACCGCCACCGCGAGCACGATGAGCCAGAAGGTCTTGGTGCGCTTGCCCGCGGCGACGTAGGCGTCGGGTCGGTGTCGCAGCGCGTCGACGAGGGCGAAGACCTCACAGCCCAGGGCGAGGACGCCGAGGACGAGCACGAGGGTGCTCTGCACGTTGGCGAGGGCGTTCATGATGGGGCTCCCGGGCTGTCGAGAAGGAGGGTCACCGGACCGTCGTTCACCAAGGAAACCGCCATGTCGGCTCCAAAGGTTCCCGTTTCGACGACGAGGTCGCGTTCGCGCAGCGCGGCGACGACCGCCTCCACGACCGGTTCGGCCTGCGGGCCCGGTGCGGCGGCGTTCCAGGTGGGCCGCCGCCCCTTCCGGGCGTCGCCGTACAGGGTGAACTGGCTGACGACGAGGACCGGCGCGCCGGCCTCGGTGACCGACTGCTCACCGCGCAGCAGCCGCAGGTCGGCGACCTTCCGGGCCAGCCACTGCACCTCGTCGGGCCCGTCGGTATGCGTGACGCCCACGAGCACGACGAGGCCCGGCCGGTCGAGCGCCCCCACGACCACGCCGTCGACCGTCACCGACGCGGAGGTGACCCGCTGGACGACCGCACGCACGGGCGTACCGGCTCAGATCCCGGTGGCGACGATCGCGCCCACCGGCTCACCGTGCCCGAGGACGGGGGCGTCCTCGAGCTCGGCCAGCGCGAGGGGGGCGTCGACGCCGAGGCGGCGCAGGACGGCCGCGAGCACGACGGGCTTGGCCCGGGGGTTGCCGTCGGCGATCTTCACCGCGACCCCACGCCCGTCGCCGAGGCCCACGGCATACACCGACTCCGCCCCGTCCTTGGCGACGAGGCCCACGGTGGGGCCCGCCTCCCGGACGAGGGTGGAGACCTGGCGGTGGGTGCCGCCGAGGTAGAGCGGCTCGGCCTTCATGGCCCCCGCGACCCGGGCCTCGACGGAGCCGTTGGGGGCGGCGGCCAGCCGGCCGAAGGCCCGGGCGAGGCCGGTGAGGGCGTAGGCGTGGGCCGGGGCCCCGCAGCCGTCGACCGCGAGGGCGGCCAGCGGCTCGCCCGTGAGCTCGGTGAGCACCGCGGTGAGGTGCCGTTGCAGCGGATGCTCCGGGTCGCGGTAGGTGGCGGGGTCCCACCCGGCGGCGACGCAGGTGGCGAGCATCGCGGCGTGCTTGCCGGAGCAGTTCTGGGCCAGGGCCGACGGCGAGCGACCGGCACGCAGCCAGGCGTCGTGCTCGGCGTCGTCGATGGGGAGGGAGGGGGTGTTCTGGAGGTCGGCCTCGGTCAGGCCGGCGCGGGCGAGGATGTCGGCCGCGCCCTGGAGGTGGAAGGGCTCGCCGGAGTGGCTGCTGCACGCGAGCGACAGGAGCCGGTCGGGCAGGTCGAGGCCGGCGCGCACCATGCCCGCGGCCTGCAGCGGCTTGTTGGCCGAGCGGGCGAACACCACCCCGGACGGGTCCCCGAGCGACCAGTCGACCGACCCGTCGGGGGCCGTGACGACGACGGTGCCGCGGTGCACGCTCTCCACGACGCCGCCGCGCACGACGTGGGCGAGGACCGGCGCCTCGGTCAGAGCCGGGGAGACGGGCAGGCGTACGGCGTCGGACACGGCGGTCAGTGTGTCAGAGCCGGGAACCCGGCCGTCCTCGTGGGAGGACGACCGGGACCGGGTGGACGGGCGGTGCTGCGGTCAGGCGCCGACCTTGGCCGCGCTCGCCTTGGTGGCCTTGCGGGCACGCGGGGCGGTCTTGCGCGCGGTCGTGGTGGCCGCCTTGGTGCGCGAGGTGCTGGCCGCGGCGCCCTTGCGGGCGGTGGTGCGAGCGCGCTTGGCCGAGGTGGCCGTCTTCTTGGCGCCCTCACCGGCGGCGTCGGCCACGGTGTCGGCCACGGTCTCGGCGCTGCGGGCGACGCCCTTGGCCTCGCGGGAGACGGCGTCGACCGCGACGTCGGCGACGCGGGCGGCCTGGTGGCGTCCGGTCGTGATGGTCGCCTTGGCGGCGGCCTGGGTGCCACCGACGGCCTTGCGGACGGTGGTGACGGCGCCCTTGCCGGCGACGACGGTCTGGTCGACCTGGGCCACGAGGTCCTGGGTCGCCTTCTGGCGGCGGATCCGCTTGACGAGGTCCTCGCCGCGGGCGGCGAGCTCCTCGTACTGGGCCTGGGCAAGGCCCGCCAGCTCGAGGGTGCGGTTGAGGGCGACGGCCGGGGCGTCCTGGACCGACTTCTGCACGGTCTTGGGCGACACCGAGGTCACGATGGTCCGGCGGGCGGCGACGGCGCTGGACCGGGCCTCGCGCAGCTTCTCGGCGGCGAGGTCGGTCACGCCGACGGCGGCGTAGACGGGGGTCGCGTCGGTCACGGTCTTCTTGAGGTCGGCAACGATAGCCATGTCAGTTCTCCTTGTGGTCGTGCTGCGGATGCGTCGCGGCGCTGCGCGCGGGGGTCTTCGGTGCGGTCTTGGGGGGCTTCGGCGCCTTGGGCGCCTTGGGCGCCTGAGGGGTCGAGGTGGTCGGTGCGACGAACGACTCGTAGACGTCGACGAGCACGGCGCGCTGCCGGTCGGTGAGGGCGGAGTCGGCCGCGATGGCCGCGAGCACGTCGGGGCCGGTATGCGTCGGAACCGGGGCCTCGTCGAGGATGCCGGCCCGGATGTAGAGGGTCTCGGCGGAGACCTCGAGGCCGTGGGCCAGCTGCTGGAGGATCTCGGCGCTCGGCCGCTTGAGGCCGCGCTCGATCTGTGAGAGGTAGGGGTTGGACACCCCGGCCAGCTCGGACAGCTGCCGCAGGGAGAGCTTGGCGTTCTGCCGCTGCTCCCGCAGGAAGGTCCCGAGGTCGGGGCCGGGGAGCTTGCTCATGTCTCCATTGTGCTTGCTCTAGTTAGCAGAATGCAAACTGGAGACAGCGTGAGGCTCCTCACACGGCGCTCGGGAACCGTCAGCAGCCAGTCGGTGGCCCCTCAGCGACGCCGGACGCCGAGCAGCTCGCGGGCCTCGTGGGTCGACATCGGCGGCCTCTGCAGCAGGGTGGCCAGCTCGGCCGCCCGGGAGACGAGCTCGTCGTTGTGGGCGACGGCCCGGCCCCGCGCATACACGAGGTTGTCCTCCATACCGACGCGCAGATGGCCCCCGGCCGCGAGCGCCGCCGCCGCGATCGGCAGGTGCGCCCGGCCGATGCCGGTGGCCGACCAGCTGGTCACCTCGGGCGGCAGGAGCGCGACGCCGGCGAGCAGGGCGGCGGGCGTGCCGGGCATACCCCCGGGCACGCCGGTCACGAAGTCGACGTGGACCTTTCCTCCGAACGGCAGCCCCTCCTGGTCGAGCAGCCGGCGCAGCGCCGCGACGTGGCCGAGGTCGAACAGCTCGAACTCGGGCACGACCTCCCGCTCGATGCTCTGGCGGTAGAGCTGCACCATGAACGGCCAGGGGTTGAGGAAGACGTCGTCGCCGAAGTTCGTCGTGCCGCAGGTGAGCGAGCAGGAGTCCGGCTCGGCGTCGAGCACGGTGAGGCGCTGGTCCAGCGGGTCGTGCACGGAGCCGCCGGTCGACAGCTGGAGGACGAGGTCGGTCTGCTCGCGCAGCGCCTCGACGCTGGCCCGCAGCAGCCCGTGGTCGAGGGTGGGGCGGTGGTCGGCGTCGCGGATGTGCAGATGGATGAGCGACGCGCCGACCGCCTCGCACCGCCGGGCCGTCGCGACGAGCTCGTCGAGCGTCGTGGGCAGCTGCGGCGCGTCGGCCTTGCTCGTCTCGGCGCCGGTGGGCGCGACGGTGATGAGGGTATGCGCGGACGCGCGGCTGGGCGTGGGTCGGCTCTGGCTCACGCGGTCATGATGTCAGCGGCCACGGCCGAGGGGCGCGCACGATGGTGACGCCGGGGGCACGATATGTCGTGCCCGCCCCGTGACGATCGTGCCCGCGGCTCCCTCTGGGGACGGGCGTCCGCACCAAAGGTGACCTTTGGCTTCAGGGCGTGACGACGACCTCTTGGGCCGCCGCGACGCCGCCGGCGACGAGCGGGGCGTCGACGGGGATGTTGCGCTTGACCAGGGCCAGGGCGATCGGCCCGAGCTCGTGGTGGCGCGCGACCGACGTGAGGAACCCGACGGGCCGGTCGCCGAGCACCACGGACGATCCCCGGTCGGGCAGCACGTGGCCCGAGCCGTCGAGGTGCAGGAAGACGAGACGACGGGGCGGGCGGCCGAGGTTGTGCACCCGGGCCACCGTCTCCTGGCCGCGGTAGCAGCCCTTGTGCAGGTGCACGGCGGTGCGCAGCCAGTCGACCTCGTGGGCGATCGTGCGGTGGTCGGTCTCGAAGCCGAGCCGCGGGCGCCAGGCCGCCACCCGTAGGGCCTCCGCCGCCCACGTGCCGGAGAGCGGCCGGTCGCCGACGGCGGCTTCGAGGTCGGCCCGGGGCACGATGACCTCGCGCCAGCGCCGGGCCGAACCGGGATGGGCCTCGACCGTGCCGTAGGCCGCGGTGTCGCCGACGAGGTCGGGCCACGGGTCGCGCCAGGCCAGGGGCTCGCCCGCGGCGGACTCGGCGGCGTGCGGCTCGCCCAGCACGGCGTAGTCGGCGGACCGGTCGGCGACCTCGACCCGCAGCATGAACCGCATCGAGTCGAGCCAGGCCCGCAGCGCCGCCTCGGTGCCGGGCTCGACGGTCAGCCAGGTCGCCTCCCCGTCGTCGACGAGGTGCAGGTCGTGCTCGACGTGGCCCTTGGGGCTGAGGACGAGCGACTCGCGCGACGTGCGCGGCGCCAGTCCGGTCAGCTGCTGGGTGGTCATCGAGTGCAGCCAGGTGAGCCGGTCGGGACCGGTGACGGTGAGGACGGGGCGGTGCGAGAGGTCGACGACCGCCAGCCCCTCCTCGAGCAGGCGCTGCTCGCGCATCGGGTCGCCGTAGTGGGCGGCCACGCCGGCATCGACGCCGTGGTCGGCCACCGCACCGGGCCGGGCGACCAGGGGGGACGCGGTCACGGGGGCCGTCGGGGCATCGGAGAGAGGTGCGGTCGTCACGTTCGGGCCTCCCGGCACGTCGCGCACCAGCCGTGGATGGCCATGTGCGTCACATCAGGCTCAAAGCCCGTGGCGGCCCGGACATTCCCGGCGAGCTCGGCCGCCGTCGCCACCGGCGCCTCCGTCACGGTCCCACACCCCAGGCATACGAGATGGATGTGCGTCGCGTGACCGGCCAGGTGGTAGGTCGGGGCCCGGTGGTCGAGGTGCGTGTGCGAGACGATGCCGAGCGCCTCGAGCGCGTCGAGACCCCGGTAGATCGTCGAGAGCGGCAGGTCGGGTCCGCCGTCGGCGGCGACCCGTGCCGCGACCGCGTCGGGGGTGCCGTGCTCGAGCACGGTGAGGGCCTCGACGATGCGGCGGCGCTGCGGAGTCAGGCGCATCCCGTGCGCCCGGAGGGCCTCACCGAGGTCGCCGACGTCGTTCACCGGCTCAGGTGACCCGCTTCAGCTGCGCGGAGACGTGGCTCTGCAGCTCCTGCCCGACCGCGGCCATGTCCATGACCCAGAACAGCTGCGACTCCACGAGGCCGTAGAGCCGGGTGCCGGCGTTGTACTCCTTGGCGTGCGGGCTCCGCAGCACCCCGTCGGTGCGCAGCTCGACCTTGGCCGGCTGCATGGTGCCGTAGTACATCTCGACGACGCCGGTCGGATGGGTGAGGAGCAGCTCGACCTCGCGCATGTCCTCCTGCGGCCGCCAGAAGCCGAGCTCGGTGGCGAGCGGTCGCACCTTCTCGCCGGTCTCGGGGTCGAGCAGCCAGGTGTGGCTGTGCCACTCGAGGAAGCCGCGCCCGTCGTGACGGCACTCGATCTCCTGGCCGAAGTTGGCCGACTCGATCGTGGGGTAGCCGACGACGCCCGCGCCCTCCCACCGCCCGATCATCCAGGCGAGGGGACGCAGCCGTTCCGGCAGGTCGACATCGAGCTCGAACACCCGTGGATCGTAGCCTGGGACGCATGAGCACCCCGGCCGACAGCGGCCCACACTCCGGCGGCGGCCCGACCCGGCGGCTCGTCGTCAAGGTCACCTGCGGCGCGGAGGCACCCGAGCGGTATGCGCAGGGGGTCACCGTCGCCGCGACCGCCCTGGCCAGCGGCGCCGAGGTCAGCCTCTGGCTCACCGGAGAGGCGACCTGGTTCGCCGTGCCGGGCACGGCGGAGGCGTTCGAGCTGCCGTTTGCCGCGCCGCTGGCCGACTTGCGCGACGCCCTGCTGGCGGGTGCCCAGGTGACGGTCTGCACGCAGTGCGCGGCGCGCCGGGACCTCTCCGACGAGGACCTGCTCCCCGGGGCGCGGGTCGCTGGGGCGGCGACCTTCGTCGAGGAGATCCTCGAGCCGGGCGTCCAGGCGCTCGTCTACTGACGCGTCAGCCTGCGGTGACCCTCGAGACGAGGTAGACGAGGACGCCGACCACGAGGACGGAGGCGGCCCCGACCGAGACGGCGGCCTGCACGCGGGCGGCGCCGGGGAGGTCGAGCAGCACGCGCAGCAGCGAATGGGCGACGGCGCTGACCAGCAGGCCCAGGACCGCGGCGGCGAGGAGCGGCAGCCCCGTCACGAGCCACGCGGCCAGCACGGCCACCGCGGTGCCGGCGACGACGCTGGCCACGGCGACCCAGGGCGCCCTCCCCCGCCGGCGGAGGGCCACGACGAGCGCGGCGGCCACGGCGACCGCCGCCATGGCCACGGCGACCCAGCGGTCACCGCGGGCCTCACCCGGCAGCGAGACGAGCGGAGCCCCGCACGCCCCGATGGCCAGCACGGAGACCGAGGACGCGAGGCCCTCGGTGAGCCGCGGGCGCCCGTGCCGACGCAGGACCTGGTGCAGCATGGCCGCGACCACGCTGACGGCGACGGCGGCCGGCGCCCAGACCAGGTGGGGCTCGGTGCGGGTCAGCACGACGGTGGCGCAGATGCCGAGCACGCCGGCGCCGGTGACGACCGTGGCCGAGCGCGGGCTGGGTGCCCCCGTGAGGGTGGCCCACCCCCAGACCATGACGACGGCGGTGAAGGCGGTGGCGAGCGCGGCCAGCACACCCCCGGCGTAGGCGGAGAGGCCCAGGAGCAGGGCCAGCGCGACGCCGGAGCCGGCGGCCGCCACGTATGCCGGTTCGGACGCCGGTGACGAAGGTGACGACGCCGGTGACGACGCCGGTCCGGACGCCGACGGTCCGGCCGACTTGGACCGCACGGGGGCGGGCCGGCGGGCCTGCGCCTCACGGGCCGCGCGCAACGACGCACGGGTGACCGGCTGGGTGTCGGGGTCCGCGGAAGGGTCCGCGGAGGGGTCGGCGGAGGGGTCGCCGGGGACCCAACCCCCCGGACGCCCCTGCTCTCCCGCCGTCACGGGAGGCATCCTTGCACTCCTGCTGGCGGCTCGGCCGGGCTCGGGCCGGTCACCCTCCGGCGAAGGGGGGCAGGATCTCCAGGGTCGATCCCGGGTCCAGCGGGTGCTCGCCGGTGGCCGCGCGGCCGTCGACGAGGAACGTGGCGACCGCCGCCACCGGAGCGAGGGTGGGGCGCAGGGCCACGGCCGCGGCGACCGCCTGGGCGACGGTGGTGGCCGACACGAGGTCGGACGGCCGACCGGCTGCGGCGCGGGCGCCGGCCCAGTACCGGACCGTCACCCCGTGGTCGGTGCCGGGACTGTCGGTCATCCCTCCATTATTGTCGACGGATGGTCCACCTCCTGCTGCTGACCAACGCGCTGGCGCCCAGCGCGGAGGTCCTGCCGGCGTTGGGCCTGCTCAGCCACCAGGTCCGCATCCTGCCGGCGGAGCCGACGGCCCTCGTCGACTCGCCCAACGGCGACCTCGTGCTCGTCGACGCGCGCAGCGAGCTCGCCCAGGCCAAGTCGCTGTGCCGCGTGCTGCGGGCGACCGGCCTCTCCAGCCCGCTCATCGCCGTGCTCACCGAGGGCGGCCTCGCCGGGCTGACCAGCGAGTGGGGCGTCGACGACGTCATCCTCGACAGCGCGGGGCCGGCCGAGGTCGACGCCCGGCTCCGGCTCGCCATCTCCCGCGCCGACCCCGGGGAGGTCGAGGAGTCCGGGCCGATCCGGGCCGGCGACGTGGTCATCGACGAGGCGACCTACTCGGCGCGCGTCCGCGGACAGATCCTCGACCTGACCTACAAGGAGTTCGAGCTGCTGAAGTTCCTTGCGCAGCACCCGGGCCGGGTCTTCAGCCGCGCCCAGCTGCTGCAGGAGGTGTGGGGCTACGACTACTTCGGCGGCACCCGCACGGTCGACGTCCACGTGCGCCGCCTGCGGGCGAAGCTCGGGGTCGAGCACGAGGCGCTCATCGGCACCATCCGCAACGTGGGCTACCGGTTCGTCGCCGAACGCCCCCGTGAGGTCGGCCTGGCCGCCGAGGCCTGAGCGGCCCCGCTTCGCTGGACAAACGTGCGCTTCGCTGGACAACGGTTCTCCAGCGAAGCGGCCCTTTATCGGGTCACCCGATAAAGGGGGGGACCGACGGGACCACCGGGGCGCAGGACGCGGGGACAGACGAAGGCGGGGTATGCCGGGTGGGGAGCACCCGGCATACCCCGCCTGTCGTCGTGGCGACGTCGTCAGCTGACGGTGCCCGCGATCCGGACCAGCGGGCCGGGGGTGTAGGGCGAGACGCCCGGCAGGTAGCTCGCGAAGCCGTCGATGTCGAGACCCCCGAAGTACTTGCCGGTGCCGGCGGTGAACGCCTTGAAGTTGTCCCCTCCGTCGGAGAGGAAGTTGTTCGTGACGACCCGGTAGGTGGCCGTCTTGGAGATGGGCGTGCCGTTCAGCGCCACGCTGCCGTCGACGGGACCGGTCGGCGTCATCGTGTAGGTGAAGCCCTGGGAGACCTGCAAGGTCTTGGAGCCGCTGCCGGAGTTGGCACCCGTGACCTGCTGGGTGAGCAGGTCGTAGATGTTCTGGCCGGTGAGTGTCATCGACACCAGGTAGTTGTTGAAGGGCTGCACGGTGAACGCTTCCTCGAAGGTGACGTCCCCCGGCGCCTCGCCCTGTGACGAGGCGTTGTAGACCAGGTCGGCCCGGATCCCGCCCGGGTTCATGAAGGCGATGACCGGCGTCTGGCCACCGGTGACGACCGAAGGGTCCTTCAGCTGGGCGTCGGCGATGAGGTCGCCGAGCGGTGTCTCCCCTGCCGGGTTCGCCTTGCGGTCTACGTCGGTCGTGATCTTCCCGAGGACCTTGCTCGCGATCGGCTTGACCAGCGTCTTGTACTGGCCGATCAGTGTGGTCTGCGCCGCGTCCTTGGGGACGTCGCGGGTGACGACCATGTTCGAGCCGCTGACCGAGGCCCGCACGATGTCGCGGGTGATGCGGTCGTACTTGAGGTCGGTCTCGGTGAACAGCCGCCCGAAGGACGACGCCGACGTGACGAGGCGCGACTGGCCGGCCGGGTCCTTGATGTCGCAGACGTAGGGCTGGTGGGTGTGGCCGGAGATGACCATGTCGATGGCCGGGTCGAGACCCTTGGCGATGGGAATGATCGGGGAGTCGGGCTTGAGCGATCCACCCTCGGCGCAGGTGTAGTCGTAGGTGGGGTTGACCTTGTAGGGCTTGCCGTCCGGTCCGACCCACGTCTGCTGGTCCGGTGTACCGCCCTGGTGGATCAGCACGATGATCGCGTTGACCCCCTTGCGGCGCAGCTCGGGGACGAGTGCGTTGGCCGTGGCCACCTCGTCGGTGAACTGGAGGCCGGCGACCCCGGAGGCGGTGACGATCGAGGGGGTGTCCTTGAGGGTCATGCCGATGAAGCCGATGCGGGCGCCGTTGACGTACTTGATCGTGTAGGGCGGCAGGATCGTCTTGTCGGTGCCGGCGTACTTGACGTTGGCGGCGAGGTAGTCGAAGTTCGCGCCCTTGAAGTAGTGGTCGGCGCAGGAGTTCTGGTTGTTGGCGCCGGCACCGTCATTGATGCACCCGCCGTTCTGCATCCGCTGGAGCTCCTTGTAGCCCTCGTCGAACTCGTGGTTGCCGACCGCCGACGCGTCGAGGCCGAGCAGGTTCATCGACTCGATCGTGGGCTCGTCGTGGAACGCCGCGGACAGCAAGGGCGACGCGCCGATGATGTCGCCGGCCGCGACGGTCAGGGTGTTCTTGTGGCCTTCTCGCGCCTCCTTGAGGTGCGTCGCGAGGTACTCCACCCCTCCAGCGTCCCGGTTGACGTCCACCGCGGCGGTCTTCGTCGCGTTCAGCGCATGGTCGACGACGACTCGTCCGCTGGAGCCGCTCGGCGGCTCGAGGTTCCCGTGGAAGTCGTTGAACGACAGGATCTGGATGTCCATGACGAGAGGGTTGAACGCCTCGGCGGTGCCGCTGGTCGCGGCGACTCCGGCGAGGGCACACGCCCCGACCGCAATGACGCCGATCAGACGTCGTGGATGTGCGAACGACATAGTTCTCCCTGGTTGCGCTACGGCTGGCCTGTGGCGGCGGTGTGACACTCGGACAGTTCTCCGAGCCTGTGCAGGCTAGCCTCTGGAAACTCTGGTACGGGTCATGGCAGGTTTCGGGTTCGTGAAATCCTTCCGACCGTGAGTGCACCCCCGACCATTCGACCCACCGGCCGCCTGACCGACGCCGACCGCGACGCGGTCGACCGGGTCGTTGCCTCGGCTGCGGAGACCGACGGGGTGAGTCCCCTCTCCGAGCAGTCGCGCCTGGCGGTGCACGACCGGTCCGGCCACCGGCCCCACCACCTGCTCGCGTATGCCACGGGATCGCTCGTGGGGTACGCCCAGGTGGACGGTGGCTCGGCCGAGCTCGTCGTCCATCCCGAGCACCGGCGGCAGGGCGTGGGCTCGGCGCTGCTCGGTGCGCTGCCGGTCGGCAGCCGCGTCTGGGCGCACGGGGACCGACCGGCCGCCGAGGCCTTCGCCGGTGCCCGCCGCCTGGAGGTCGTGCGTGAGCTGTTCGTCCTGGGCCGGCGGTTCGCCGACCACCCGCCCCTCGAGGACGTGGTCCTGCCCGCGGGTCTGGTCGCCCGGCCGTTCCGACCCGGCCAGGACGAGGCGGAGTGGTTGCGGGTCAACGCCCTTGCGTTCGCCCACCACCCCGAGCAGGGCCGGCTGACCCGGGCCGACCTCGACGCGCGGATGGGCGAGGCGTGGTTCGACCCGGCCGGGCTCCTCCTCGTCGTGCCGGAGGACGACCCGTACCGCGTGGCAGCGTTCCACTGGACGAAGGTCCGTCCGGAGGACGGCAACGGAGAGGTGTACGTGGTCGGGGTCGACCCGGCATACCAGGGCCGTGGCCTCGGGCGCCCCCTGACGCTGCTCGGCCTGCAGCGCCTGCGGGCCGTCGGCGTCGACGACGTCATCCTCTACGTCGACGGCGACAACCCCGCGGCACTGCGCGTCTACCGGGGGCTCGGCTTCACCACCCGCTCGGTCGACCGGATGTATGCCGCCCGCCGTTGACGGAAGTTCACCTCGGGGTGGAACGATGAGCCCATGAGCACCGACGTGTCCGAGCGGGCGAGCGACCTCGACGAGCGCGAGCGCCCCGAACCGGGCGACGTCGGGGACGACGGCACCCCCGAGGCGGCCCTGCGGTCGCTTGCGAGCGCGATCCCCTCCCCCCGGGTCGCGCCGGCCCGTGCGGCCAACGGACGGTTCCTCCCCGCCGCCCGGGCCGAGGACGAGCTGCCCGCCGACCGGTTCCTCGAGCGCGAGATCTCCTGGCTCCAGCTCAACGAGCGGGTGCTCCAGCTGGCGATGGACGACAGCGTCCCGCTGCTCGAGCGCGCCAAGTTCCTCGCGATCTTCTCCAACAACCTCGACGAGTTCTTCATGATCCGGGTCGCCGGCCTCAAGCGCCGGATCGCCACCGGACTGGCCGTGCGCTCCGCGTCCGGCCTCGAGCCGCGCGAGGTGCTCGAGCGCATCAGCGAGGTCTCGCACCAGCTGATGAGCCTGCAGGCGCAGGTCTTCCTCGAGCAGGTGCAGCCGGCGCTCGCCGCCGAGGGCATCACCATCGCCCACTGGGACGACCTCACCGACGACGAGCGCGAGCCGCTGCATCAGCTGTTCACCGAGCACATCTTCCCCGTGCTCACCCCCCTGTCGGTCGACCCGGCCCACCCGTTCCCCTACATCTCGGGCCTCTCGCTCAACCTCGCGGTGACCCTCGTCAACCCCAAGACGGGCAACGAGCACTTCGCCCGCGTCAAGGTGCCGCCGTCGCTGCCGCGGTTGCTGCGCGTCGACCCGCAGAGCCACGAAGGCGACTACAACGCGCGGTTCGTGCCGCTCGAGGACGTCATCGCCGTGCACCTCGACCAGCTGTTCACCGGCATGGAGGTGCACGAGCACACGACGTTCCGCGTCACCCGTAACGAGGACCTCGAGGTCGAGGAGGACGACGCCGAGAACCTCCTCACCGCGCTGGAGAAGGAGCTGACCCGCCGCCGGTTCGGGCCACCGGTGCGCCTCGAGGTCGAGGAGGACATCGACGACCACGTGCTCGACCTGCTGCGCCGCGAGCTGCAGATCCGCGGCAGCGAGGTCTACCGGGTGCCGGCGCCGCTCGACATGCGCTCGCTCTTCATCGTCGGCGACCTCGAGCGCTCCGACCTGAAGTACGACGCGTTCGTGCCGCTCACCCAGCCCGACCTGTCGCCGGCCGAGAGCTCCAAGCAGGGCGACATCTTCGCGTCGATGCGCGCGAAGGACGTTCTGCTGCACCACCCCTACGACTCGTTCTCCACGTCGGTTCAGGCGTTCATCGAGCAGGCCGCCGCCGACCCGCGGGTCCTCGCCATCAAGCAGACGCTCTACCGCACCTCGGGCGACTCCCCCATCGTCGACGCCCTCATCGACGCCGCGGAGGCCGGCAAGCAGGTGCTGGCCGTAGTGGAGATCAAGGCCCGCTTCGACGAGGTCAACAACATCAGCTGGGCCCGCAAGCTGGAGCAGTCGGGCGTCCACGTCGTCTACGGCATCGTCGGCCTGAAGACCCACGCCAAGCTGTGCCTCGTCGTCCGCCAGGAGGCCGAGGGCCTCGTGCGCTACTGCCACATCGGCACCGGCAACTACAACCCGAAGACGGCCCGCATCTACGAGGACCTCGGCGTCCTCACCTGCGACCCCCAGGTCGGCGAGGACCTCACCCGACTGTTCAACCAGCTCTCGGGCATCGCGCCCCGCAGCCGCTTCAAGCGCCTGCTCGTCGCGCCGCGCACCGTGCGCTCGGGCCTGCTGGAGCAGATCGAGTCCGAGATCGAGCGGCACGAGCGGTCCGCCAAGGGCCGGATCGTGTTCAAGGTCAACTCGATCGTCGACGAGCAGATCATCGACGCGCTCTACCGGGCGTCGCAGGTCGGCGTGAAGGTCGACATCTGGGTGCGGGCCATCTGCGCCCTGCGCCCGGGCATCCCGGGGGTGAGCGACACCATCACCGTGCGCTCGTCGCTGGGGCGGTTCCTCGAGCACTCCCGGATCTTCTGGTTCGGCGGTGACGGCGACCCGGTCGTCTACATCGGCAGCGCCGACATGATGCACCGCAACCTCGACCGTCGCGTGGAGGCCCTGCTGCGCATCACCGACCCCGCCCACGTCGCCGACATCACCTCCCTGCTCGACAAGGGCACGTCGCCGACGACGTCGCGCTGGGAGCTGTCGACCGACGGGCGCTGGACCCGCCACCACCGCGGGCCCGACGGCGAGCCGCTCACCGACGTGCAGACGGCCCTCATCGACATGCATCTCAAGCGCCGTCGCAAGGCTCGGCGCCGCTGAGCAGGACACCTCCTCGTGACCACCGGTGGTGACTTCCGCGTGAGCGACCCGGCGACGGTCGCTCCGTCCCTCGTCGTGCCCGCGGCCGGCACCGTGCCCTGGCGGCGTCGCCGCGGGAGCCTGGAGGTCGCGCTGGTGCACCGGCCCAAGTACGACGACTGGTCGTGGGCCAAGGGCAAGCTCGACCCGGGCGAGGAGTGGCCGGTCGCCGCGGCCCGCGAGACGCAGGAGGAGACCGGCCTGCGCGTGCACCTCGGTACGCCCCTGCCGCCCGCGGCCTACATGGTGCTCGACCGCACGGGCGAGCCGGCCATCAAGCAGGTGCGCTACTGGGCGAGCGAGGTCGTAGGGGGCACCGGCCACCTCGAGAACGAGATCGACGAGGTGCGCTGGCTCGACGTCGTCGCGGCCCACGACCGCCTCGACTACGCCCGCGACCGGGAGCAGCTGCGCTCGGTCGTGCGCGCCGATGCCGCCGGCCGCCTCACGACCTGGCCGCTGGCCCTCGTGCGCCACGCCAAGGCGCGGTCCCGGGGCACGTGGAAGGGGCCCGACCCGGACCGCCCGCTCGATGCCCGCGGAGCCGCCCGCGCCGACGCCCTGGTGCCCCTGCTCGCGGCCTACGGCATCGGTCGGCTCGTCTCGTCCGGCTCCACCCGGTGCGTCGAGACCCTCCGCCCGTATGCCGCCGCGACCGGGCTCCCGCTGCGGCTGCGGGACGGCCTCTCCGAGGAGGGGTATGCCGCCGACCCCTCCCGCAGCGTCCACCACCTCCAGCGAGCGGTCGAGCGAGGCGCTCCGACGGCGCTCTGCAGCCACGGCCCGGTCCTGCCCGACCTGCTGAGCGATCTGGCCTCCCGGGTCGACCCGGTCGCCGACGAGAACGGGTCCGCCGCCGCCGCTCTGACGTCCACGGAGGGTGACGCGATGGAGAAGGGCGAGGTGCTCGTCTGCCATCTCGTCGACACCGGGGACCGCGCCCGCGTCGTGGCGGTCGAGCGCTACCCCTGACCCCACGCCCGGCTGCCCACGGTGGCGGCATACCGGCTCTTGGGGTGCCGTCCCACCGCACGAAAACCGCACGGCCCCAAGCCTTCGGGCGCCGTTCACCGGCCGTTCACCCAGCCGGGCCCTGCCGTCATCCGGGCCGCTTACGTTCCGAGTCGGGCGCACTCGACGACGTGACCGCGCCCGCCTCTCCCCCTCAGAGACAAGGGAACACCCCGTGCGACTCATCCGAACCAGCCGCGCCCTCACCGTCGGCGCCGTGGCCCTGACCGGCGCCATCGCGCTGTCCGCCTGCGGCAGCGACAACAACTCCTCCGGCACGACCGGAGCGGCCGCCGGCGGCTCCACCGCCGGCGGGTCCGCCGCCTCCGCGAGCTGCTTCAGCGGCACGCTGAACGGCGAGGGCTCGACCGCGCAGAAGAACGCCATCGAGGCGGCCATCAAGACCTACCAGGGCGCCTGCAGCGGCGCGACGATCAACTACAACGCCACCGGCTCCGGCGCCGGCATCAAGCAGTTCAACGGCAAGCAGGTCGACTTCGCGGGCTCCGACTCGGCGCTCAAGACCGACGAGGCCGCCGCGGCCAAGACCGCCTGCGGCTCCGACGCCTGGAACCTGCCCATGGTGGCCGGCCCCATCGCCATCGCCTACAACGTCAAGGGCGTCAGCAGCCTCATCCTCAACGCCGACGTGGCCGCGAAGCTCTTCAACGGCGTCATCACGACGTGGAACGACCCGGCCATCGCCGCGATCAACCCGGGCGTCACCCTGCCCAGCACCGCCGGTCAAGGTCTTCTTCCGCTCCGACGAGTCGGGCACCACGGAGAACTTCACGAACTACCTCAAGGCCGCCGCCCCCACCGCGTGGACGGCGGCGCCGGCCAAGAAGTGGACCGGCAAGGGCGAGGGCAAGGAGAAGTCCGCGGGCGTCTCCAGCGCCGTCGCCTCCACCGAGGGTGGCCTCACCTACACCGAGTGGTCCTACGTCTCGCAGAACAAGCTGACGATGGCCAAGATCGACACCGGCTCGGGCACGCCCGTCGAGCTGACCGGCGACTCGGCCGGCAAGGCCGTCGCCGCCGCCAAGCAGGTGGGCACGGGCAACGACCTCGCCCTCAAGCTCGACTACGCCACCAAGGTCGCCGGCGCCTACCCGATCGTCCTGGTCACCTACGAGATCGTCTGCAGCAAGTACGCCGACAGCGCCAAGGGCACGTCCGTCAAGTCCTTCCTCAAGGGCTTCGCGTCGGACACCACCCAGAGCGGCCTCCAGCAGCTCGGCTACGCGCCGCTGCCCAAGGAGGTCCAGACCAAGGTCCTCGCGTCGGTGAACGCGCTGAGCTGACGTGTCATCCATCGAACCGGAGTCTCGGTCGTCGACGAGACACCCGACGGCCCGTCGGGGGGCGGTCTCCACGGAGACGGCGCCTCGACGGGCCGGGTGGGCGACCGGCTGTTCGCCGGCGCCTCCCGGGGGGCCGGCCTGCTGGTCGTCGCGGTCGTCACCCTCATCGGGGTCTTCCTCGTCGCCCAGGCCGTCCCGGCCCTGCTCAAGGACCAGGCGGGCTTCCTCACCTCGCGCGAGTGGGCGCCCGGCGGCGACGCCCCCCGGTTCGGCATCGTCGAGCTGCTCTGGACGACGGTCGCCGCCTCGACGATCGCCATGGTCATCGCCGTGCCGGTCGGCGTCGCGGTGGCCCTGTTCATCACGCAGTACGCGCCCCGCTGGCTCCGGCGCCCGGCCGCCAGCCTCGTCGACCTGCTGGCGGCGGTCCCCTCGATCGTCTACGGGCTGTGGGGCGTCGCTCACCTTCCGTGACGTCGTGCGGCCGTTGGAGACCGGGCTGCAGGACACCCTCGGGTGGTTCCCGCTCTTCAGCACGACCGGCATCAGCGGCGGCACCATCTTCTTCATCGGCATCGTCCTGTCGATCATGGTGCTGCCCATCGTCACCGCCCTCTCCCGGGAGGTGTTCGACCAGACGCCGGCCGCCCACAAGGAGGGCGCCCTGGCCCTCGGGGCGACGCGGTGGGAGATGGTGCGCACGGCCGTCCTGCCGTTCGGGCGACCGGGCGTCATCTCCGCGTCGATGCTCGCGCTCGGGCGTGCGCTCGGCGAGACCATCGCGGTGACGTTCCTCGTCTCGAAGCTGGCCGACAACACCGACTGGACCTGGTCGCTGTTCAACGGTGGCGAGACCTTCGCCTCCCGGATCGCCAACAACGCCGCGGAGTTCGACTCCCCGCAGAAGACCGGCGCCTACATCGCCGCCGGGCTCGTGCTCTTCGTCCTGACGTTCATCGTCAACGCGGTGGCCCGGGTCGTCATCGAGCGCAGGAAGGCCTTCACCGAATGACGACCCCCTCCCTCCCCGCGACCAGCTCACCGGTCGCGGGCCGCCCCGACGAAGCCGGCGCCAAGCCCGCACTACGCCGCCTCGTCGTCCCGACCTCGACCCCGTCGGCGCCCACCGACCAGCGGCCCCGCCCGTCGGCCCCGCTCGACCTGGGCCAGCGCTCCCGCGGCCGGGCCGTCAAGGACGTCGTGGCGCGGGTCGTCATGTGGTCGTCCTTCGGCCTGGCGATGATCCCGCTGGTCTGGATCCTCTACACCGTCGTCTCCAAGGGCATCAACCTCGTCCTGCAGTCGCAGTGGTGGACCAACTCCCAGCGCAACGTCAACTCCACCGACGTCGGTGGCGGCGCCATCCACGCCATCCAGGGCACGCTCCTGCAGGCCGGGGTCACTGCGGTCATCGCGGTGCCGATCGGGGTGCTCACGGCGATCTACCTCGTGGAGTACGGCCGCGGCCCGGTGGCCCGCGCCGTCTCCTTCATGGTCGACATCCTCACGGGCGTGCCGTCGATCGTCGCGGCGCTGTTCGTCTACGCCGTCTGGGTGACGACGTTCGGCTTCCAGCGGGTCGGGTTCGCGGTCTGCCTCGCCCTGGTGCTGCTCATGCTCCCGGTCGTGGTCCGCTCGACCGAGGAGATGCTCAAGCTGGTGCCCAACGAGCTGCGCGAGGCGTCCTACGCCCTCGGCGTGCCCAAGTGGGTGACGATCACCCGCATCGTCCTGCCGACCGCCTTCTCGGGCATCATCACCGGCATCCTGCTGGGCCTGGCGCGCATCATGGGCGAGACCGCCCCGCTGCTCATCCTCGGGCCCTACACCAAGAGCATCGCCACGGACCTCTTCGCGGGCCCGATGCCGACCCTCCCGACGATGATCAACCAGGACCGCACCGAGCTCGGCATCGCGCCGGCCGTCGAGCGGATGTGGGCGACCGCCTTGACCCTCATCCTCCTGGTCCTGCTCCTCAACCTCGCCGGCCGGCTCATCGCGCGCCTCGGCGCGGTCCGCCGCTGACCCCTCACGCAACCTCGACGCACACCTCGAACGCATACCGGAAAGACACCATGGCCAAGCGCATCGACGTCCAGGATCTCAACGTCTACTACGGCGACTTCAAAGCCGTGGAGGGCGTCAGCCTCACCATCGAGCCCCGCTCGGTGACGGCCTTCATCGGCCCCTCGGGCTGCGGCAAGTCGACCTTCCTGCGCACCCTCAACCGGATGCACGAGGTCATCCCCGGCGGCCGGGTCGAGGGCCAGGTGATGCTCGACGACACCGACCTGTACGCCAGCTCGGTCGACCCGGTGTCGGTGCGCCGCACGGTGGGGATGGTCTTCCAGCGGCCCAACCCGTTCCCGACGATGTCGATCTACGACAACGTCGTGGCGGGGCTGCGGCTCAGCGGGATGAAGAACCGCAAGGCCCTCGACGAGGCGGCCGAGCAGTCGCTCGTGGGCGCCAACCTGTGGAACGAGGTCAAGGACCGGCTGAAGAAGCCGGGAGCCGGCCTCTCCGGTGGGCAGCAGCAGCGGCTCTGCATCGCGCGGGCCATCGCCGTCGAGCCGCAGGTGCTGCTCATGGACGAGCCGTGCTCGGCGCTCGACCCGATCTCGACCCTGGCCATCGAGGACCTCGTCGGCGAGCTCAAGCAGGACTACACGATCGTCATCGTCACCCACAACATGCAGCAGGCCTCGCGGGTGTCCGACCGCACCGCCTTCTTCAACCTCGCGGCGACCGGCAAGCCCGGCCGCCTCGTCGAGATCGACACCACGCAGAAGATCTTCAGCAACCCCAGCCAGCAGGCGACCGAGGACTACATCACCGGCCGCTTCGGCTGAGCCGCACCGATCCGCGCTGATTCGCGCGGGTCGAGTGCCCGACCGTGGATCAGGTGGAAGAGGCGGGTCACCCAGTAGACGAGCGCGGCCATGAGCCCGGCGCCGGGGAAGGTGAGCACCCAGCCGCCGACGATGGTGCCGGCCACGCCCCACCGCACGGCCGACAGCCGCTTGGTGGCGCCGACGCCCATGATCGCCGAGGTGATCGTGTGGGTGGTCGAGATCGGCGCCCCGAAGGTGAGACCCGCGACGTAGAGGATCGACGCCGCCGTCGCCTCGGCCGCGAACCCCTGCGGCGGGTCGAGGTGGATGATCCGTCGGCCGAGGGTGCGCATGATCCGCCACCCACCGGCATACGTGCCGAGGCTGATGACGATGGCCGAGAGCACGAGCACCCAGATCGGCACGGAGGGGCCCTCGTGGTAGCCGGCCACGGTGAGGGCGAGGACGACGACGCCCGCCGTCTTGGCGGCGTCCTGGAGGCCGTGGCCGAAGGCCATCGCGGCGGCGGAGACGGTCTGCGCATACCGGAACCCGCGCGAGACCTTGTGCGGGTTGGCGTTGCGGAAGAGCCACAGCACGGCGGTCATGACGAGGTAGCCGAGGAGGAGTCCGGCGATCGGCGACAGCACCATGGGGATGACGATCTTCTCGAGGATCCCCTGCCACTTGACCAGGGCTCCCGCGGCGAGCGCCGCCCCGCCGAGCCCGCCGATGAGGGCGTGCGACGACGACGACGGCAGGCCCTTCCACCAGGTCAGCAGGTTCCAGCCGGTGGCCCCGATGAGGGCCGCGGCCACGAGCCACAGGCCCGCGGCGCCCAGGGGCGCCTCGATGATCCCGCTGCCCACGGTCTGCGCGACCTTGGTGCCGAAGAACGCGCCGACGAGGTTGGCCACGGCGGCCATGCCCAGGGCGATCCGGGGGGTCAGCGCCCGGGTCGACACCGACGTGGCGATGGCGTTGGCCGCGTCGTGGAAGCCGTTCGTGTAGTTGAAGCCCATCGCCAGGAGGGTGACGAGGGCGACCGGGAGCCAGTCCACCGGGGGCTCAGCTCTCCTTGATGGCGATGCCCTCGACGGTGTTGGCCACCGCCTCGAAGGCGTCGGCGGCCGACTCGAGCGCCGACACGATGTCCTTCATCTTCAGGACGTGGATCGCGTCGGCGTTCTCGAAGAGGTTCGCCACGAGGCGCCGGTAGTGCTTGTCGGCCTGGTTCTCCAGGCGGTTGATCTCGATCCAGTACTCCGACAGGTCCTTCATCGACCGCAGCCGGGGCATGGCGGCCGCCGTCAGCTCGGCCATCCGCCCGATGATCTCGATCTGCTTGGCGACCCCCTTGGGGAAGCTCGTGACCTTGTAGAGGTCGACCATGTCGACGGCCTCCTCCATGTGGTCCATGCAGTCGTCGAGCCGGGAGGCGAGGAAGTGGATGTCCTCGCGGTCGAACGGGGTGATGAACGAGCTGTTGACCCGGCGGATGATCTCGTGGGTCGCCTCGTCGCCGCGGTGCTCGAGGTCGTGCATCCGCTCGACGACCGCCTTGCGACCGTCCTCGTCCTCGACGGCCAGCAGGTTGGTGAGCTCCTTGGCCGCCTCGATGAGGTTGTCGGCGGAGGCGCCGAAGAGGTCGTAGAAGCTGTCCTCTTTGGGGGTGAGGCGGAACGCCACTGAAGTTCTCCGGTCCATCGGGTCAAGGCCGTGGGCAAGGCTACGGGACAGGGCTCGCCGAACCGCAACTCAGCGTTCACCCAGGGTTCTCGTGGGCGTGGTGGCGCGGGCGGCGTCAGCCGCGGTCTGGGGGGTCAGGGGGTCTCGTCGACCCCGAGGACCTTGTCGATCTCGGTCTGGGTCAGTCGGTGGGGCGTCGAGGTCGCGGCGACGACGAGCTGTCCGACCAGCTCGATCTCCTCGTGGAGGGCGGCGTCGCGCAGCTCGTCCGGCCGTCGTTCCCTGGCCGCCGGCACCGGCACCGGCACCGCTGCCGGCGCCGCGGGCTCCGGGGTGCCCGCCTCCGCGGGAGGCTCGCCGTGAGGTCCGTCGTCGACCATCCGTCCAGGGTACGCGTCGGCCTGGCAGCAGACAGGCCTACCGGCGCACGACATCATGGCTCCATGCCGAAGCGCTCCAAGCGGTCCAAGGACCGGCCGGCCGACCCGCACCGCGCCGCCTCGGGGGCCACGACCGGCGAGGCGTCAGGCCTGCCGGACGGGGTGGCCGTCGACGAGAAGGGGGCGTTCGCGTTCGCCCGCTGCGACCGCTGCGGCTGGCAGGGCGCGGCCCGCCGGTCGCGGGAGCGCGCTCGCAAGGACCTGCGGCACCACCTCGAGGACAAGCCCAAGCACGCCGACCACGTGTCCCTGGAGAACGTCACGCCGTAGCGGGTTCACGACGGATCACCGGGGGTCAGGACCACGCAGTGGTCGGTATGCGCGTCGGGCCGGGAAGCGCCTCACGGCGCGTGGCCGCTCGTAGCGGCGTTTTTGGGACCCGGGGCTACCGCGGCCCGACGCCTGACCAGGATAGTCCCCAGCCCGGAGAAGGCGAGCCCAACCGCCCACAGGCTCGGGGACGGGTCAGGACGGGACGGGTCGGGTCAGGTCGGTCAGGTGAGCTCGCCCACGCGCCACAGGGCGGCCGCGGCCCTCAGGTCGGCCGCCGTGTCGAGCAGCTGGGCGGCCCGAGCCGCCACCTGCGCCCCCTCGGTGCGGTCGGCCCGGCCGGCGGCGACGACGCGGCAGAACGACGCCGCCCGCTCCAGCGCGACGGCGAGGTCGCCCTCGAAGACGCCCGCGAGGATGGCGTCGGCCAGGTCGGTGACCTCGGCCGGACCGGGTGGCTCGGCCGCGCCGGCGACGGCGTGGTCGACGTCGGCGAACCGCACCCCGGCGGTGTAGTCGCGGCTCGCCTCGTCGGGGGCACGCCGCACCCACTCGCGCAGCACGTAGAGCCGCCAGAGGGCGCCGGGCAGGCTACGGGCCGGCCGGTTGGCCCAGAGGTCGGCGACCGTGGCCAGGCCGAGCTCCTCGACCAGGGTCACCAGGCGCGCGGTCACCGCGGGGTCGTGGGCCCCCCGGCCGGTGTGCACGAGGACGGCCGCGGTCTCGTGGGCCGCCTCGATCTCCTGGGCGGGGTCGACCGCCCCGCCGAAGGCCTCCAGGGCCGACGGGCCGAGCAGGGCCGGACGGCGAGGAGGCAGCCACTGCTCGTCGCTCACCTCGTCCATCCTGCCGTATGCCCCTGCCCATCCCCGAGCCGACGCCCGAGTCGATGCCCCCGTGCGGTGGCGGCTACGACGCGCCCCGGCCGGTCTTCTCCTGCAGCCGGTCGATGTGCTCCGACGCCTGGGCCTTGTTGAGGTCGGCCGGCAGCTGTTCGCCGGCCGCCCGGGCCAAGGTGTCGAGGTAGCTGCGCTGCGCTCCGGTCATCGGCTCGTCGCCGGTCACCCACTCGCTCGGGTCCTTGACCGTCGTGGACGCCTCGCCGGGGGTGTCGGCGCCGAGGGTCTCGCCCGAGCCGGTCGAGCCCGCCTGCTCATCGTGAGCGGGATGGGTGGGCTCCGTGGTCGTCGTGGCGTCGGTGGACGACGTCGTGCCCGTGGGCTGGGCGGGGGCGTTCTCGGACGTGGTGCTGGCGGACTGCTCGTTCTCGGACCCGGCCGACTCGTCGAGGTCGGACGTCGTCGTGGTGGTGGGGTCGCTCGGCTGGCTCTGGCTCATGGTCCGAGGTTAGGTCGAGGCACCGACACCGGCGACTCGAGGGGCCGCTACCCGCGGGGGTCGTCCCCCGCACCGACGCGGCCGGCGTCGCCGGACCCACTGGACCCGCTCGACGCATACTCCGTGTCGACCGGTCGCCGCCGTAGCACCTGCAGCAGCCGCAGACCCACGGCGGCCGCGACGGCCGTGAAGGCCAGCCACAGCCCGACCTGGCGCGGGCCGGCGTCGGGGTCGGCGTCGAGGACGACCGGGCCGACGGCCTGGGCGGTCGCGGCGCTCGCCGGGGCGTCGTGGCCGGGCATCGTCGGGCCCGGGCGGCTCGGGTCGAGGGTCATGGTCAGTGCGTCGTACGGCGACACGATGCCCCAGCCCAGGGCGGCGTCGCGCACGCCCGCCCGGGGGCGCTGGGCCGACGCCTCGATGCGGTACTTCCAGAGGGCCGGGCCCTCCTCGGGGAAGCGCTCGGCCAGCAGTGCGGCCGTCGCGGAGACGAGCGGCGTGGCGAAGCTGGTGGCGGGTCCCCCGGTGAGCAGGCAGTCGCCCACGTGGCCGAGCGCGGTGTTGAGCCCCTGGCCCACCGCCGCGACCGTGATGTGCGGCCCCTGGATGTTCGCCGCCGTGTCGACCCCCCGGCTGGACGTCACCGAGGTGACGGAGACGACGCCGGGGAAGGCCGCCGGGTAGCGGGCGCCGTCCTTGGCGGTGGGTGCCGACTCGCGGTCGCCGGCGCTGGCCACGACCAGCGCCCCCTTGCTCGCGGCATACGCGACGGCGTCGGCGAGCGCCGGGTCGGGGGCGTCGACGCTGAGGGAGACGTTGACGACCTTGGCCCCGAGGTCGACGCCGGCGCGGATGCCGTCGGCGAGCCGCTGCACCGTCGGGGTCACGGCGGCGAGGCGCGGGTCGGAGGACGGGTCGGTGGTGGCGGCCCCGAAGACCTGCACCGGGACCACCTTGGCGCCGTAGGCCAGGCCGACCTGTCCGGAGGTGTCGACGCTGCGCCCGGCGACCAGGCTGGCGACGGTGGTGCCGTGGCCGGAGAGGTCGTTGCGTCCGAGGGGGTCGGGGGTCCAGCCGTCGATGGCCGGGAGCAGGGTGCGGCCCTTGGCGACGGCCGTGTCGACGGGCAGGTGGGCGTTGCCGACGTCGATGCCCGAGTCGACGATGGCCACGGTGACGCCGCGGCCGGTGGCGAGCTTCCAGACCGAGGCGACCCCCATCTGGGTCAGGGCCGGCGAGCGCTGCGCGACGTAGACGGGGGCGGGCCGGTTCTCGGTGCACGAGTCGTCCGCGGCCGAAGCGGGACCCGCCGCCAGGGCGACCCCGCCGACCCCGCCGAGTCCGCCCAGGCCGCACAGGAGGGCGGCACTCGCCGCGCGCGTCCGGCGGGCGGCCCTCACGAGCTGGAGCTGTCGATCTTGGGCGCGCCGACGGCCGCCTCGCTGAGGGCCGGCCCCGCCGGGAGCTGGGCCACCCACGAGGGCGGTACGAACCGGGGCGTCAGGCCGCGGTAGCCGAGGCGCGCGAGGGTCTCTGCGGACGGGTCGGTGACCGTGAACGACTGCCCGGACTGGTCGATGACCGACACCGGACCCGACGTGGCCGTCGAGCTGGCCCGCACGAGGGCGCCGCGGCCGGGCTGCACCGAGACCGTCGGCCGCACCGAACCCTTGGCCGGGAGCCGGACGAACGGTGAGTCGCTTGGCTGCAGGGCGAGGTGGGTCGTGGCCGCCTTGCCGTCGCCGGTCTCCAGCACGGCGCAGGGAGTGCCTGTGGCCGGCTTGGGCAGGGCCGTGGGCCAGTCGGCGGGGACGAGTCCCTTGGTGTCGCTGGGCTGGATCTTCGACAGGTCGTCGTTGGAGACGGTCACCGGCTTGCCCAGCGCGTCGGGGGCGACGGCCTGGTAGACCGCGGCCGCGAAGGGCGTGAGGGGGATGGTGCCGTTGGCGACCATCACCGACATCGTCGTGCCCTGGTCCTTGTTGACGATGAGCTGGCCGGTCGACGCCAGCTTGTTGCCGAGCGTGAACTGCCCGGTCAGCGGCTTGCCCACCGCGGCGCGGCCACCCTTGAACGCGAACGAGTCGAAGGTGAGGTCGGTACCGGGGTTGAAGAGGTCCACCCACGCACCGGTCACCGCCTGCGGCGTCTCGAGCTGGCCGAGGTACTGCTTCACGGGGTCGTAGGACGCGGGCTCGATGAGGTAGCGCCGCCCCGCCGAGAGGAGGTAGCGCACGTCCTTGTCGGACCCGGTGACCTTCGCCGTGAGCCCGCTGCTGTCGGCGTAGGCCGGTGGCGCCGTCGCGCCGAGGGTCAGGGCGGTGCGGGTGCCGTCGAAGCAGGACACCCACCCCGACTGCACCAGGGCGTCGGCCGGAGGGAGGTCGTCGGGGGCCCCGAGGATCCCGAGCGTCGCCCCGTGGGGCGTGGCGGCGATCTTCTCGTCGTCGACGACGAGGACCTCGAACCCCTTGTCGGACGGCAGGATCAGCCGGGCCGAGGTCGCGTTGAGCACTGGGTGCAGGTTGCCCTTGATGCTGACGAAGCGGGCCGCCGAGCTCTTCCCGATGACGACGTAGCCGTTCTCCCAGCCGTTGGGCAGCGGCGTGGCGAAGAGCCCGGCCACCGCGGCCCCGCCCACGAGGAGACCGCCCAGCGCGAGCCCCGCCACGACGGGTCGGGACCGCGAGACGCTCTCGACCTCGCGGCCGCTCGGAGCGCCGCTGAGGAACGCCGACACGAGCCGCCGCCGGTTGTAGGCGTGGGCCTCGACGAGGTCGCGCTTGCTGGCCACCGGTCAGCTCCGGATGGCGGCGATGAGGCCCAGCGCGATGACGAGCAGCGGCACGAGGACGAACAGGGCGAGCCCCTCGCTGACGTCGAGCACCCGCCCCTTGCGCACCGTCGCCTTCTCGGGCACCGCGAGGCTGACCAGCACCGCCGCGGCGGCGACCCCGATGACCGGGCCGATGACGACGCCCCACCCCGGGCGCTGCACGAGGGCGGTCACCGTGCCGGCGACGACGCCAAGGGCGCCCCCCACGAGCCCCACGACGACGTCACGGGCCAGGAGGAACTGCCGGGTGCGCATCATCTGCACGACCCCGGCGGCCCAGACGATGCCCAGCCCGGCCCAGCCCAGCTGCACGACGGCGGGGGCTCCGACGATGACGACGAGGGCGACGCTGAGCGACATCCCGAGGACGAGGTCGTGGGCCAGGTCGACGCCGCGGGTGACCCGACCGGGGTCGATCGGCGCGAGGTCGCCGAGGATCTCGGACTCGCTCTGCATGGGCGCGACCATGGTGCGGGCCGAGCTCAGGGCGAACCAGGGGATGAGGCTCCCGAGGACCACCGCGACGACGACGATGACCGCCACGACCCGGTTGGGGTCGATGGAGGTGAGCAGGGCCGCGCCGCCCGCGGCACCCGCCGCGACGCCCAGGACCACCTCGGGCAGGAAGGCCCAGGCGTGCTGCCGGAGCAGGGCCATGCTGACCAGCCCGACGACGACGAGCGCGCCCCCGGCCACGACGAGCGCGAGCTTGCGCGGGTCGCCGGTCACGGCGCTGAGGGCGGCGACGACGGCGAACAGGGCGGCCGCCACGAGCACGACGGACGCCGCCGCGACGTCGACGCGCACCCGGGCGAACACCGCGCCCGCGAGGAGCAGCAGGACGGTGGCGACGCCGGCGACGAGGGTGACGACGACGCCACCCTGCCGCTGGAGGAAGAGGGCAGCGGCGCCGAGCACGAGCAGCAGGGCCGACAGGCCCAGGGCCGTGGCCCGGGAGTTCTGGGTGGTCCAGCCCGCGCCGAGGCCCTCCACGGCATCGGCGACGGCTTCGACCACGTCGTCGTAGACCTTCTTCTCCTCGGCCTCTGCGCCGGTCACGAGAGTGAGGACGGTGCCGTCGTGGACGCCCTGGGCGAGGAAGCTTGCGTCGAGGTCGAGCGCGCGTCCGTCGGCACCGACGAGGGCGTAGCCGCCGTAGGCCTCGTACGCGTCGAGCGACCCGACGAGCGAAGCCACTTCGGGCAGGATCTCGGCCAGCGGTAGGCGTGAAGGCAGGACGAGGTCCATGGTGCGGTCGCCCGCCGACACGGTCAGCCGGACGAGGTCGGCCGACTGTGTGCTCGTGCTCACCTGTGCTGCTCTCCTGCGTTCCCCGTGGTCGCCGGCGGCCGGGTCGGCACCGGTCGCCCGCTCGTCGCCCGGGTGGACTCTAGTCGTCTCAGCGGATCACGCCGTCGGTCGTCGCCCCGTCGTCGAGCCACTGGTCCTCCGCCACCAGGCTGAGGTCGTCGACGGCCTTGCGGTCCTTGTCGCGGCCGCGGGTCGAGCCCGATGCCGCCGCCGCTCCGCGCGCGGACGACCCCCCGCGACCCGCCACCGTGCGGCCGGCCGTTCCCTTGCCGGCGGACCGGGACCCGGTCCGGCTGTTCGTCCCGGTGGCTCCGGCTCCAGCGGTCCCGGCGGCCCCGCGCGTACCGGTGCCGCCCCGCCCTCCGGCTCCGGTGGCGGCGCCACCGACGCCGCCCCGTCCGGACGACCCGCCCTTGGCGGAGGCTCCACGCGTACCGGCTGCACCCCGGCCACCGACCGCACCTCCAGGACCGGCCGAGCCGCCGGCCCCACCGACCCGGCCGCCGGACCCGCCGCGACCTCCGGCGGCCCCGCGCCCCGCCCCCGTGGCCCCTCGACCCGAGGTGCCGCCGTTGGTGCCGAGCAGGCTCGACCCGCCGGCGCCGCGGACCGCGCCCCCGGCAGCGGCGCCACGGACGGTGCCGCCCATGACCCGGTTGACCCCTTGCTGGCTGAACGCGATCGGACCGCCCGACACGCGCCCGCCGGTCATGCCGACCGAACCGGCCGCCATGCCGAGACCGCCGCCGAGCAGGCCCGCTGCTCCGCCGACCACGCCCCCCGACATGCCCCCCGACATGCCCCCTGACATCCCGCCCGCTCCGCCGACGATCCCGCCGCTGGAACCGTTGGGCGCGAACGAGCCCGAGCCGGTCGGCGAGCCGACGCCCGAACCGGTGGTGCCCACGAGGGTGCCGTCGACGCTCGGCGTGCTGGTGAAGGGTGGCTGGCCGGACCCGGGGAACGAGACGACCGGCTCGTGCGTGCCGGGCGAGGGGGTCGGCGGCGGGGACACGACGGGCGGCTGGTAGGGCGGATGCGTCGTCGTCGGGTTGGGGGTCGTCGGGTGGCTCGTCGTGCCGTTCGGCCCCGAGACCCATCCCCCGGTCGAGCCGCCCGACACCGGCGCCCCGGACGAGCCGCCGGGAGCGCCCCCGACGGTGCCGCCCGACGTCCCTCCGGAGGTCCCTCCGGAGGTCCCCCCTGACGTACCACCGGAGGACCCGCCGGTGGGCCCCCCGCCCGGTCCGGGGTCGGGCATGTCGAGCGAGTTCGCCTGCGCCAGCTGGGTGCCGGCGGTGCCGAGCGACGTCTGCAGCTGCGTGTACTGGTGCTGCATGTTGCTCTCACGCGTGCTCATGGTGGAGCTGTAGGTCGAGCTCTGCTGCTGGTACTGGCTCTGCTGCTGCAGGTAGTCCGTCGGGGACGACGCGTCGGTGTAGTCCGGTGCCGTCGGCGCGGTGGGCGGGGGCTGCTGGTTGAGCCAGTAGGTCTGCGCCTGGGTGAGCGCGGTCTTCGCGGTGGAGAGCGCGGTCTGGCTGTCGGAGAGCTGCTGCGCCTTCGTCGTCAGCGTCTCGGAGAGCGACTTCGTCGAGCTCACCGCGGCCTGGCCGTCGGTGGAGGTCCAGCTGTCCTGCAACATCGGGACGAGCTTGTCGAGCTGGGCGGTCACGATGTCGAGGTTTGTGCGGGCCTTGCCGATGTGGGTCATCGCGTCGTCGATCTGACCGGTCGACGAGGTGAACACCGCGGTGTAGAGCTGCCGCTCGTGCGGTCCGCCGGACGGTCCGCCGCCACCACCACTGTCGGGGATGAAGTTCATCGCTGTCCTCTCGTCGGACTGGTTCAGGCGCTGCCGCTGGACGTGCCGCCGGCACCCGAGCCGTTGCTCGGAGGCGCGCCACTGCCGGCGCTCGTGCCGCCCGCGCCCGACCCGTCGGACGAGGAACTGCCCGGGGCGGGGGCGACGTAGGTGGCGTCGGTGGGCCGGATGCCGGTGGAGTCGATCGCGTCGAGCGTCGTGGAGTTGTCGCGCGTCAGCTTGCTGTAGTCGACGTGGGCGACCTCCTGGCCCTTGACCACGGCGTCCACGGAGGCGTGCAGGTTCTGGTTGAGCACGGTGATCGCCTTGTCGACCTCGGTGATGAGGTCGTCGATGACGCTGGAGGCCGAGCTGAAGACCGCGTCGGTGGACTTCCCCGCCGGCGAGACGCCGAAGATGCCGGAGCCCTTGAGGGCGACCAGACTGGCGACCGCCTCCTGGGCCGCCTTGAGCGCCTCGGCGGTGTTGGCGTCCGTCTGCCGGGCCGCCGCGAGCACGGCGTCCGGAATCATCGCGATGTTCATGAGCCCCTCCTCATCCTCATCAGGTTGGAGCAGTTTCACACATGGGCACCCGGCGGGGTCAAGCGATCACACGGTGGTCGGGCGCCGCGTCCCCCTGGACGAGCAGGACCGCCCGGGGCCACCGGGTCCCGCCAGTGGCGGGAGGCCGGAGCTCCTGGGCGGTCCCGGTGCACAGCGGCGTGGGCTCAGCCGGCCCACATGCCCTTGTTGCGGTTCTCCGTGCTCTGCGCCTCTTCCGCGGCCTGGATGACGACCGGCGGCATCTTGGCCACGGCGTCGAACATCTCGGTGAAGAGGTTGTCGACCTTCTTCTTGAACGCGTCGTACGACGCGCGGGACTCGGTGCCCTCGCCCCACTCGGGGAGGGTGCGCAGCAGCTCGCCGCTGAGGTCCTCGAAACCGCTCTTGAGGTGGCCGTGCGTGGACTTGATGTCGGCGGCCATGCCTTCGAGCGAGCCCTTACCGACCTTGATCAGGTCTCCCATGTCTCTACCTTCTTGTCGTCAGTGCGCGATGCGGGTCTGGATGGATGCGTGCGGCCGGTCGGTCTGTGACCGACACGTGGACCGGCTACTTGACCGAGGTCGAGAGCCGCGTGGCGGCCTTGCTGAACCCAGCGGCGGACTGGTCCTGCGAAGCGTTGACGGTCGACTCCTGCTGGTCGAGCTTGTCGGCGAAGTGCTCCATGTCGGAGACGATGGCCTCGGCATCCTCGAGCCAGCTGCCCACGAGGGTGAAGAAGGCGTCGGCGGCGGGACCCTTGTACTCGGGGCGCAGACCCTGGGCCTGCCCGAGCAGCGTCTTCAGCTGCTGCTGGAACTCGGCCTCCTTGGTGCGGACCTTGCCGGCCGCGGCCTTCTGTGCGCCTTGCCGTTGCTGCGTGGTGGACATGAAGCCCCTCCTTTGCTGCCCCCGACGGGGGATCTGGTGGTCGAGCGGTGGTGCCCTGGGGCGGTGCGTCCCGCGGGTCGTGCGTCCCCTGTTCGGCCTCCCGACCATACCCAGATGGCCTGCGGCGACAAGGGATCGTCAGCCTCGGATCGACGCCCGCGAGGCGATTTGAGTGCGCATACTCAGCGCCTGCTGAGCACCCCCACCGCCGACCCCACACGGCCCGCACTCAGCGTCAGGCGAAGAGGCCCATGGACCGTTCGACGAGCCCGGCGGCCCACAGGGCCAGGGGCAGGGCCGCCACCAAGGTCAGCAGCTCGAGGATGTCGGCCGCCCGGCTCGCCCACAGCGAGCGGTAGCCGCGTCCGAGGGCCAGGGCGACCGCCGACAGCACGAGGGCGAGCACGACCGCGGCGGCGCCACCGGCGACCGCGCCGGCGGTGCCGGACCGCAGCAGCGTGGCCCCGGCGAGCGCCACCGTCGGCGCGAGGGCGGCCATGCGCAGCAACGTGCGGTCGCGGCGGCGCCGGTATGCGCGTGCGGTGAGGGTGAGCCCGGTCGCCGCGGCCGCCAGGAGCAGGGAGACCGGGAGGGCGGGCGTCACCGGATGCGCCAGCTGCACTCCGAGGGTCGCACTCGCCCCGAGGGAGACCACGGCCAGCCCGACGAGGGTCGCGACCTGCTCCACGCTGGCGGCGGCGACGACGGACGTGACCGCCTCGTCGTCGATCCGCCAGCCACGGCGGCGGGGCCGGCGCGCCTCCCGGGGCGACCAGCTCGTCACGGAGAGCCGACCGATGTCGAGCAGCACGTCGTCGTCGACGTCGATGACGAGGTCGGGCACGACCCGGGCCAGCAGGACCACGCCGGCCAGGGCGACGGCGGCCACGACCGTGAGGGGCAGACCGGCCACGAGGGCGAGCAGTCCCAGACCGCCCACCGCAGCGGCGAAGGCGACCCACACCCGCGCCACGTGCCGGTCCGGGCCCGACCCCGTCCGTCCGGCGAGGGCGACGAACGCCGCTCCGGCGCAGCCACCGACCGTCGCCACGACCGGGCCGTCGGCCAGCACCGCCCCGACCCCGGCACCACCGGCCAGGCCGAGGAGGGGCGCGCACAGCTGGAGGAGGCGGGCCGGGGACGACAGCTGGGCGAGAACGACGCCGATGCCGATGAGCAGCACCGCGACCGCCTGGGCCCAGCGGCCGTCGGCGGGCGGCGCGAGGACCGTGCCGGTCACCGCCAGGGCGGCCAGGATCGCGGCCACCGCCACGGTCGCCGTCGGCCGGGCGGCGGCCGCGGGGCGTCCGAGCCGGCCCCGCCGGCCTCCCCGGCCGCGACGCCCCGAGCCGGCGCCCCGTCGCGCGGCGCGCGAGGACCGGCTCGGAATCCCCGCGACCCGACCGGTCGGGCGGATGGAGACCGGCGCGGTACGCAGACCGGTGTCGAACCCCGTGTCGAAGCCGGTGTCGAAGCCCGTGTCGTCGCTGCTGCCCGCGCCCCCCGGGGACCCCGGGGCCCCGGGTGGGGCGGCATACGCGAGGCGTCGACGGCTGGAGCTGCCGCCCGGGGTGCCGAGCGCGGCGAGGGCCTGACGGGTGCCGGCGACCGGTACGGCGGCCTCGGCCGTCGGTGCCGGCCGGGCCCCGCCGGCCTCCGGAGGGCCACCGAGGTCGGCACCCCGGTCCGGGTCGGGGCCGGTCGTCCCTCGGAGCCGGGGCGGCGGGACGTCGAGCTCGGCCGGGGCGGTGAGCAGCATGGTTCCGGTCTCGAGCTGGGCCAGGGCGACGGTCTCGTCGAGCGGCACCGTCTCGCCGCTCATCGTCAGCGCGACGAGCTCACGCCGCGGCTCGACGAGCGCGAGCACCTCGCCGACCAGCAGGTGCTCGTCGACGACGACGTCGTAGCGCCGCGGGCCGACGACCACGGAGAGCCACCGCGTACCGGCGCCGGGCACGCGTGCCACCGGTTCGGCCACGCGCTGCTCCCCTGTCGTGCATCCGGCCCCGGCCCGTCCTGCGCGCGGTCCGAGGATCGGTCGCAGCGTACTCGCGGCCCGCTCGCGTCACCGCAGCCAACTATCATGCGGCTCAGCGTCGGGTCGACGGCCGACGCCGACACCGGCGCCCGTAGGGGCCAGCAGCGCGAGGGGGACCATGGCGGCGATCGCGGGTGCCGCGCCGGCCGAGGCCGGGCGCGAGGGGCGGATCGAGCCCCCGCCCATGCCCTACGGCGAGCTCGAGCTCCAGGCCCCACCCCCGCTCTACGCCGGAGAGGGCGCCACCTCCAACGTCCTCATGACCGCCGTCCCCATGCTGGGGTCGGTCGGCTCGGTGATCTTCGTGGCGATGAGCGGGAAGTCCGCGCAGAGCTACCTCGCCGCCGGGCTGTTCATGATGGCTTCGCTCGGCTTCGTCGGCGTGAGCATCTGGCGGGCCCGCTCCGGCAAGACCGCCCAGGTCACGAGCAACCGCCGCGAGTACCTCAGCTACCTGCGCGGCGTGCGCGAGCTGGCCCGCCGCGCCGGGGCCGAGCAGCGCCGGCACCTGACGTGGATCCACCCGGCCCCGACCGCGCTCGCCGCCGTCGCCGAGGAGGGCACCCGGGTCTGGGAGCGCTCGCCCGACGACGAGGACTGGCTCCTCGTCCGGTACGCGTGTGGGCCCCAGCGCCTCGGGCTGGAGCTCAAGCCCCCGGAGTCCGACACCATCGACAAGCTCGACCCCGTCTCGGCGTCGGCCCTGCACCGGCTGCTCGCCACGCACCGGACCCTCCCCGACCTGCCTACGGCGGTGGCCCTGGGCTCGTTCGCGCGCATCGAGGTCACCGGCGCCGAGGAGCACGCGCGGGCTCAGGCCCGCGCGCTCGTCATGCAGGCAGCGACGTTCCACGCCCCTGACCAGCTCGTCGTCGCGGTGCTCACCGAGCCCGCGTCCCTCCCGCACTGGGACTGGGTCAAGTGGCTCCCCCACGCCCAGAGCCGGCGCGAGGTCGACGCAGCCGGGCCCCGGCGCCTCGTGTGCACGAGCCTCGACGAGCTCGTCTCCCTGCTGCCGGCCGACCTCAGCGAACGGCCGCGGTTCGGCCCGTCGCGCACCCTCACGTCGCCGCACGTGATCCTCGTGCTCGACAACGTGTTCGTCCCGGTGGGCCACTCGGTCGTGACCGAGGACGGCGTCCAGGGCATGACGGTCATCGACATCCCCGAGCGGTGGGACGAGCTGAGCGACGACACCCGCGTACGCCTCCACCTCGAGGGCGAGGACAGCAAGGCCGGCCGGGTGCGGGTGGCGGCCGTCGTGCCGCGGCAGGAGCCCGTGCGCGGCTTCGCCGACCAGCTCAGCATCCCGGGGGCCGAGGCCGCGGCCCGCCGCCTGACCCCGCTGTATGCCGGTGAGGGTCCGGTCCGGGAGGACGTGCTCAGCAAGAGCACCGAGCTCACCGACCTGCTCGGCATCGGCGACGTGCACGCCCTCGACCTCACCCGCACCTGGCGACCGCGCCCGCCGCGTGACCGCCTGCGCGTGCCCATCGGCGTCGGCGCCGACGGCAGCTCGATGAACCTCGACATCAAGGAGTCGGCCCAGCAGGGCATGGGCCCGCACGGGCTCGTCATCGGAGCCACCGGCTCGGGCAAGTCCGAGCTGCTGCGCACCCTCGTGCTCGGCCTGGCGCTGACGCACTCGCCCGAGATCCTCAACGTCGTGCTCGTCGACTTCAAGGGTGGCGCGACCTTCGCGGGCATGGCGGGGATGCCGCACGTGTCGGCCATCATCACCAACCTCGCCGACGAGCTGACCCTCGTCGACCGGATGCAGGACGCCCTCTCCGGCGAGATGACCCGGCGCCAGGAGCTGCTGCGGGCGTCGGGCAACTACGCGTCGGTGCGCGACTACGAGAAGGACCGCACCTCCGGTGACCGGCCCGACCTCGCGCCGCTGCCGAGCCTGCTTATCGTGTGCGACGAGTTCTCCGAGCTGCTGTCGGCCAAGCCGGAGTTCGTCGACCTGTTCGTGGCCATCGGCCGCCTGGGCCGGTCGCTCGGCATCCACCTGCTGCTCGCGTCGCAGCGCCTGGAGGAGGGCCGTCTGCGCGGCCTCGACAGCCACCTCTCCTACCGGATCGGCCTGCGCACCTTCTCGGCCGCCGAGTCGCGCAGCGTCATCGGGGTGGGCGACGCCTACGAGCTGCCGGCGGTGCCGGGCCTCGGCTTCCTCAAGCCCGACCAGTCGACCCTGCTGCGGTTCAAGGCGGCCTACGTGAGCGGGCCGTCGCGCACCGTCGCCCGCGGGGCCGTCGGGCCCTCGGGCGTCGCCCGGCGCGAGGCCCTGCCGTTCGTGCCCGGCGAGATGGTGTCCGTGCTGGAGGCCACCGAGGCCGAGGAGGTCGCCGCCACCGAGGCGGCCGCCTCCGCCGCGCCGGCCGAGAAGCGCAGCGTCTTCGACCTCGCGGTCGGCGCCATGACGGGCCAGGGCCCGGCCGCCCACCAGGTCTGGCTGCCGCCCCTCGACGTGCCCGACACGTTCGACCAGCTGCTGCCCGACCTCGCCGTGGACCCCGACCTGGGCCTCGTCTCGCGTGCCTGGCGCTCCCGCGGCCCGTTGCGCTTCCCCCTCGGCACCGTCGACATGCCCCGCGAACAGAAGCGCGAGATCCTCCAGGCCGACCTGTCCGGGGCCGCCGGTCACGTCGCCATCGTGGGCTCGCCGCGCACCGGCAAGTCGACGCTCCTGCGCGCCGTCGTCACCGGCCTGGCCCTGACGCATACCCCGCGTGAGGTGCAGATCTACGTGCTGGACTTCGGTGGCGGCACGTTCACCGGCCTGCGCGACCTGCCCCACATCGCCGGCATCGGCACGCGGTCGGAGCCCGACGTCGTCACGCGCATCGCGGCCGAGGTGGCCGGCATCGTCGACCTGCGCGAGCAGTACTTCCGCGCCCACGGCGTCGACACCATCGAGACCTACCGCACCCGGCGCGCCCTTGGAGAGGTCGACGACGGCTACGGCGACGTCTTCCTCGTCGTCGACGGCTGGAGCACCATCCGGGCCGACTTCGACGAGCTCGAGGGCGAGTTGCAGACGCTGGCGCAGCGCAGCCTCACCTTCGGCGTCCACCTGGTCACGAGCGCGACGCGGTGGATGGACTACCGCACCGGTGTCCGCGACATCCTCGGCACCCGGTTCGAGCTGCGGCTCGGCGACGCGATGGACTCCGAGATCGACCGCAAGCTGGCGGCCAACATCCCGGTGGAGCGTCCCGGCCGGGGCATCATGGCGGCGAAGTACCACTTCCTCGCGGGACTGCCGCGGATCGACGGCGACCACGAACCCTCGTCGCTCGGCAGCGGCGTGCAGAAGCTGGTGCGGGCCGTCGCCGACGCGTGGACCGGCGAGTCCGGGCCGAAGCTGCGGCTGCTGCCGACGACGATCTCCATGGACCAGGTGCGCGCCCTCGCCCCCGACTCCCCGACCCTCCTGCTCGGCATCAACGAGCGCGCACTCGCCCCCGTCGGCATCGACGTGCAGCGCGACCCACACCTGCTCGTCTTCGGCAACGGCCAGTCGGGCAAGTCGGCGCTGCTGCGCACCTACATGTCGGAGGTCACCCGCCTGCACACGCCGGAGACCGCGCAGCTCTTCGTCGTCGACTACCGACGGGCCCACCTCGGCGAGTTCGCCGACGAGTGGGTCGCCGACTACGCCACCAACGCGGCCACGGCCGCCGATCTGGCGGGCGGGCTGGCCGAGTTCCTCAAGGAACGGCTGCCCGGGGGCGACGTGACGCCGGAGCAGCTGCGCAAACGGTCGTGGTGGGAGGGCCGGGAGGCGTTCGTCGTCATCGACGACTACGAGCTCGTCGCGACGAGCCAGGGCAACCCGCTCGAGCCGCTCGTCCCGCTGCTGGCCCAGGCCGTCGACATCGGCCTGCACCTCGTCGTCGCCCGCCGCACGGGCGGCGCCGGCCGCCTCTACGACAACCTCATCACCGCCCTGCGCGACCTCGCGCAGCCCGGGATGCTCCTGTCCGGCGACCCCACCGAGGGGGCCCTCATCGGCCAGCTGCGCGCGGTGCCCGCGGTGCCGGGCCGGGCCCGGATGCTGACCCGCGACGGCTACCACCTCGTCCAGGTCGGCTGGACGCCCTCCGCCCACGGCTCCTGAGCCTTTCCAAGCCTTTCCGAGCCCTCCGCACACGGAAGAGGCGGGTATGCCGTCACCACACGGCATACCCGCCTCTGGTCCGAGGTGCGGGTGGAGCTCAGACCCGCGGGGCGTCCTGCGGTCCTTGCGGGGCCGACGGGCCGGCCGGCGGGTTGGTCTGCGGGTTGGTCTGCGGGTTGGCCTGCGGCGGCACGGGGCTGCCGGCCGAGCGGCCGTGGTGCCGGGTGAACCAGCCCTTCTTCCAGCCGATGAGGGCGACCCCCGCGACGATGAGGAACGGCCAGGCGCCGGGGCCGTGACCGTGCATACCGGGGCCCATGTGCTCACCGTCCCAGGCGCCGCCGAACAGCGCGCCGAAGAGGGACAGGCCGGCGAGGACGAGCAGGACGATGGACCCGCCCTCACCGCCGCGCACCGCCCGCTCGAGGCGGACCCGGCCCTGGGCGTCGGGCAGCACGAGCCAGGCGAGCAGGTAGAGCAACACGCCGGGGCCCATGAGCCCCAGCAGGACCATGCCGACGCGGA
This sequence comes from uncultured Actinomycetota bacterium, assembly GCA_963752705.1. Lineage (GTDB taxonomy): Bacteria > Actinomycetota > Actinomycetes > Actinomycetales > Dermatophilaceae > Lapillicoccus. The sequence continues at coordinate 37,805 of CAVVZM010000003.1, read as the reverse complement.
CGATGGCGCGGGAGACGCCGAGGCGGTCGGCGATGCCCGCGGAGACCCCGGCGATGACCCGGTCCTGCGACCGCGTGACCGGGCTGCGGTGCAGCGTGGCGAAGAACCGGTCCAGGGCAGGCGTACCTGACGGGCCCGGCGAGGGGGTGGAGGCGGGTGTCGTTGTCATGCCTCCATCGTGCGAGTGGACCCGCCCCTCGCACAGTGCGGAACGTCCCTGAGCCGACCCTGACCGGACCCTGACCGGACGGTCCTCCGGCTCAGGCGAGCGCTGAGGGGTCGACCTGGGGCACGTACCCCTCCCGCAGCACCGCCAGCGTCGTCGGCGGCGTGAGCAGCACCGCCTCCCCCGACCGTGGCCGGCGGCGCGCCGGGCCGTAGCCGGCGGCCGACCAGGGCACGACGGCGGAGCCGCGCACGAGGACGGGCTCCCCCTCGTCGAGTGCGAACGCACCGTCCGGGACGTCGGCCCACGCACCGCGGTGCAGCCGCTGCTCGCGTGAGCGCGGCACCAGTCGCTCGGTATGCAGTCGGCGGTCGATCTCGTTGGCGCACAACGGTTCGGCGCCGTCGGCCGCCGCCAGAGCGGTCCGGTATGCGGCGTAGCCGGCCCGCCGGCAGAGGGCGCAGGGCCGGTGCCCCGCCGCCAGCGCAACGGCCTCGTCGTGGAAGAACAGCACGGTGTAGTGGTGCGGCTCCCACTGCTCGGCGCGCCAACCCCGGAACGACAGCGCGCAGATGATCCAGAGCGCGCTCGCGTGCGAGCGCACGACGTGGCCCTCCGGCCCGGACACGTCGTCGTGCAGGATCCCGCGGTTGCCCATCCAGGCGCCCCGCAGGGGGGTCGCGACGATCTCTCCCGTTGGCGCCACCCGGTTCTGTCGGGGCCGAGGCTGCACCGTCACCACGCTAGCGACGACGCATGCGGGGTCCACAACGGACGCACAGGAAAGGGCGAGGTGGGGGCGGCATCGTCGGGGTCGTCAAAGGTTCAACGAGTCACCAGCACCGCCCGATCCACCCCGATCCACACCGAACCACCCCGACGCCCAGGAGCACCGATGACCACCCGACGCACGAACCGAGCGCTCTCCACCACCCGCCGCTGGACCGCAGGCGCGCTCCTGGCCTCCACGCTCGCCGTCGGCGGCCTCGGCCTGCACCTCGCGGACGCCTTCGCCGCCAACCAGAGCGGCACCGTCGTGGCCGCCTCGGCCACGACCCCGAGTACGACGGCCTCCTCGGGCACCACGTCGTCCACGACCTCCTCGGGCACCACGTCCTCGACGACCTCCTCGGGCACGACCTCCTCGGGCACCACCGCCCTCGGGTCCAGCTCGTCCACCACCGGCTCGACGACGACGAAGGGCTCGTGATGACCACCGACCCGCAGGTCCGCACCCACACGTTCCGCGCCATCGGCTGCGACCACGCGGTGCTCGTGACCGACCCGGCCGCCCTGGCCCCGGCTGCCCGGCTGGCCGAGGACCTCGTCGCCGAGCTCGACCGCGCCGCCTCCCGGTTCCGCCCCGACTCCGAGGTCAGCCGCATCGCCGAGCTGCGGGGCGCCGACGACGAGAGCGAGGAGAACGACGTCATGGTCGTCGTGTCCGCTCTGCTCGGCGGCTGTATCGAGGCCGCCCTGCACGCCGCCGACATCACCGACGGCCTCGTCGACCCCACGGTCGGCCGCGCGGTCGCCGCCAGCGGGTACGACGCCGACCTCGACGCCGTGCGCCGCCGCGCCGGCGACGCCCCCGACCGCTCGGCGGTGCCGACCCAGCCGACCGAGCCCGCACCCGTCCCCGGCTGGCGGCGCGTGGCCTACGACCCCCGCACCCGGCTGCTGACCGTCCCGCGGGGCACCCGGCTCGACCTCGGCGCCACGGCCAAGGCGTATGCCGCCGACCTCGTCGCCGAGCGGCTCGCCGCCCGGCTGCCGGGTGGGTTCCTCGTCAACCTCGGCGGCGACATCGCCGTGTCCGGAACGATCCCGGCCGACGGCTGGGAGATCGGGGTGGAGGACCACCGTGGCGTCGTCAGCCAGGTCGTCGTCAGCACCGGGCAGGCCATCGCCACCTCGTCGACCCAGGTGCGCACCTGGACCCAGGCCGGCGAGCACCGCCACCACGTCGTGGACCCCCGCACCGGGCATACGGCAGCGAGCGTCTGGGCCCTCGTCAGCTGTGCGGGGGTGAACGCCGTCGAGGCCAACGCCGCCAGCACGGCCGCGATCGTCCTGGGCACCGAGGCGCCGGCCTGGCTCGAGGGCCACGGCATCCCCGCTCGGCTCGACTACGCCGCACCGCCCGTCGGCACCGCGACGGTCGTCCGCTTCGCCACCGTCGTCACGACGCCGGGCTGGCCCACCCCCGAACGGCACGCGGCATGAACGAGATCCTGTGGTTCGTCTCCCGCGCGACGGGGGTCGCCAGCATCCTCATGCTCACCGTCGTCGTCGTCCTCGGGCTGGTGACCGCGTCGCGGCGGCCGCCGCAGGGCATCCGCTCGGCGGTGGTCATGGGACTGCACCGGTCGCTCTCGCTGGGCGCGTCGGCGTTCCTCCTCGTGCACATCGCGACCGCCATCGCCGAGACCTACGTGAGCGTCGACCTCATCTCCGCGGTCGTCCCGTTCACCTCGGGCTACGAGACGGCCTGGGTGGGCCTCGGCACGGTCGCGGTCGACATCGTCGCGGCGGTCATGGTGACCTCGCTGCTGCGCCACCGGCTGTCCGAGCGCCTGTGGCGGGCGGTCCACTGGCTGTCGTTCGCGTTCTGGCCCATCGCCATCGTGCACGGCGTCGCCCTCGGTACGAGCGACGAGCCCGTGCTGCGCGGCATCACCATCGCCTGCGCCGTCGCCGGAGCCGCCGCCATCGGCTGGCGCGTCCTCGCCACCAACCCCGACGCCGACCGGCGTCGCACCGTCGCCCTCCAGGAGTGGTCATGACCGTCTCGCGGGCCGACGCCCTCGTCACCGCTCTCGCCGAGGCCGGGCTCACCGGCCGCGGAGGGGCCGCCTTCAGCACCGCCGTCAAGGTGCGCGCCGCCGCCGACCACGGCGCCGAGCTCATCGTCAACGCCTGCGACGGCGAGCTCGGTGCGGCCAAGGACGCCTACGTCGTCCACCACCACCTACCGCTGCTGCGCGGGGGGGCCGACCTCGTCGGGGGGCGGCGGGTCAGGTATGCCGCCCGACGCGGCAGCCACGCGCATACCCTCCTCACCCGCGCCGGCCTCGACGTGCTCACCGTGCCCGACCGCCACGTCTCCTCCGAGGAGAGCGCTCTCGTCTCCCTCGCCCACGGCGGCCTGGCCCGGCCGATGACCAAGGCCGTGCCCGTCGTCTTCGGCGCCACCGACCCCGACGGCCGCGCCCTGCCGGCGACCGTCGTGCTCAATGCCGAGACGGTCCTGCGCATCGCCCAGATCGCGGAGTACGGCCCGCCGTGGTTCCGCTCGTTCGGCACGCCCGACGAACCAGGCCCGCGGCTGGCCACCATCGACGGCGCCGTCTTCGCGCCGGGCATCGTCGAGACCGCCGCGGGCGTGCCCGTCGCCGAGCTCATCCGGGCCGCCGGCGGCACCACGGGTCTGGCGACGGCCGTCGGCATCGGCGGTCTCAGCGGCGGCTGGCTCACCCCCGACGAGGCGCAGTCGGCGACCTGGTCGCGGGCCGGCCTGCAGGCGTACGGGTTCAGCCCCGGCCCCGGCACGGTGCTCGTGCTCGGCGACGACACCTGTCCCCTCGTCCACGTCAGCGGTGTGCTCGACCACGCCGCCGGCGAGTCGGCCGGGCAGTGCGGGCCGTGCATGTTCGGGGTGCCCGCCGTCGCCGACGACGTCCGTCTCCTGGCGCACGGCCGCCTCGACCGTCCCGGCCTGCCACGGCTCCGGGGGCGGCTCGGACTGCTGCCGGGGCGCGGCGCCTGCCGGTTCCCCGACGGCGTGGCCGGGTACGCCCGCAGCGCGCTGCAGGCGTTCCCCGACGAGGTCGCCGCGCATCTCGATGGCACCTGCGCCGTCGCGTCGACCATGAGGAGGAGCCATGCCGTCTCCGTCTGACCCCGGCACCGCGCACCGCCCGCTGCCGCTGGCCCTCGACCGCATCGCCTGCACCGGCCACGGCGTCTGCGCCAGCATCCTGCCCGACCAGATCACCCTCGACGAGTGGGGCTACCCCGTCGTCCACGCCACGCACGTCGACCCGTCGCTCGGTGACGCCGCCATCCGGCTCTGCCCCGCGCGGGCCCTCACCTGGTCGCGCCAGCGCGTCGACCACCCGGGGGCGAGCCGGTGAACGGCGCTCACGCGGTGACCAGCCGCTGGGCGCAAACCGTTCTCCGCGGCGCACAGGGCACCGGGCTCGGGAGCGGGTCCGTCGGCGGCAGCACGTCCACATCCGGCCCGTGACCGCCGTAGGCTGCTGGCCGAGCCAGGGCCTCTAGCTCAATGGTCAGAGCTGCGGACTTTTAATCCGCGGGTTGTGGGTTCGAGTCCCACGGGGCCCACCATTTGTGCAGGTCAGAGGCCTGTAGCGGGCACCGCGGGAGACGGCCTGCGCTGGACTTCTACCCGATCTTCTACCCGGCCGCCCCCACTCGAGGCTTCGGAGACTGCTGATGGGCTGCGGTGTTGTGCTTGCGCGCGCGGGTCGGAGCCTGGAAGGGGGCTCGGTGCGGAGGGCGGCCGCAGTCGCAAAGTCCGTAGGCCGCGGTGTCGGCTTGTGCTGATCGGTGTCGCTGTCTCGCTCGGTGCGCCAGCGATCGCGAAGGGGGCGATGGCCGCTGAACCCGCGGCCGTCGTGCCCGTTCGACTACGCACCAGGCCTGCAAAGCCACCGCTGCCAGGGTGTGATTGTGTGTGTGATACTGGGTGTGACATTCACACATCAGGAGGCCCAGCGATGACGGGTACAACGACTGCTCGAGGTGACCTGCGGGCCCACCGCGAGTCGGTGACCCTAGATACCGCGGAGATCGTGACCCGGTTGCGGGACATCCTTGGGGCCACCCTGGTGGCCTACCTGGGTGAGGTGAAGGAGACCCGTGCGGTGGCCCAGTGGGCGGCCGGCGCCCGCACCCCGTCGACCGCGACCGTGACTCGCCTGCGGACGGCCTACCACGCTGCCGCGATGCTCCGGGAGAAGGACTCCGCCGGAGTCGTCCAAGCGTGGTTCCAAGGCTTGAACCCTCAGCTGAACGACGTCTCGCCGGCCAGCGCGCTGCGGGAGCAGGACCTGGCGACGGTCGGGCCGGCGGTCGTCGCCGCCGCCCGGGCCTTTGCCGCTGAGGGATGACGACCGACGCCCCACTTCTGGGCACCGCGACCAGCGACATCAGGGTGTGGCGGGTCGGATATCGACCCGAGCCCTGGTCCTGGCCCTCGTGGCAGTACGCCACCAACGGACGGTTCCCCGGCCGCTGGGACGACGCCGACGGCAACTTCCGCACCGTCTACGCCGGCAGCCACCTCCTCAGCTGCCTGCTGGAGGTGCTGGCCTGCTTCCGCCCCGACCCCGACCTGGCCGCCCAGCTCAGCGACATCATCGACGACGAACCGACTGGCGAGCACCCCACCAGCCCGGCCGGCGCCGTCTCCCGCTCCTGGCTGCACCCCCGCACCGCCGCCTCCGCCCACCTCGCCGGCACCTACGTGTCCGTCACCAACGCCGAGTCCATCGCCGTCCTCCGGCCGGTCTTCCTGCACCGCGCTCACGAACTCGGCCTCGACGACTTCGACGCCGCCGCCCTGAAAACCCCCAGGCCGCGGGTCCTGACTCAAGAGGTCGCCACCCACATCTACGAAACCACCGACCTGGACGGAGTCCAGTTCCTCTCCCGACATGGGGACGACCAGGTCCTATGGGCCATCTTCGAACGCCCCGGCGACCCCAACATCAGCCCCCGCCTTCAGAACCCGGTATCCCACGAGCTCACTGCAGAGACGCCGGAGATCCACGAAGCCTTCCGCATCCACCACCTCAACTGGGCCAACGAATAGTTCACAGTCAGCAACCACGACACCGAAACGCCGCGCAATAGAGCCACCCACGACAGCCGGACCGGCGGCGCCCCGGGTCGAAGCGCAGTTGCCCGGACACCAAACCCCCAGTGAGTCGCCCGAGCACGTGCAACGCCCAAAGCGGAGTGGTGGGTGGGTTCCATGGAAGCCGTGCACCAGTCTGATGAATCCCGTTGACTCACATGCCATCCTGGGCCGCCGCTACGCTCATCGAAGGCTGAAGGAGCGGGCATGAGGGCGTCCTTCGGTTCGGCGTTCTTGCCCGCCGTGGTGCCAGGCTGACGCCGTTCTCGACGTCGGCCTGGTGCATCCGGTTACGCAGGCACGACTCGCTGATTCCGAAGTCCGCGGCGGCCACCTGAGCGATCGGAGCCTCGCCCTTGCGGGCGACCGCGACCACGTCCCGGAACTCCTTGGGGTGGGGTGCAGGCGTATCGACAGCCTTCCAGGGGGACCTCCGGCCCACAGAACAGGTGTCAACCGAACCCTCAGCCGCCCCAGGTCGGTCGGGCTCGTGATCGCGTTGTCGCCGCCGTGCTGGCGCGTGTTGCGGTGAAGCGACCAACCGGTGTACGGCCGCGGCGGGGGCGGCCAGGTGGCCGCGAGTCACAACTCGAGTGCCACGACCCCGAGGACGGCGTTAGCGGCCAGCATTCCGATGTCGAAGCCGACGGAGACGAGCGGGACCGGTTCGGGTATTCCCTTGACGGTCAGCACCTTGAGCACGGTGGATATCCACCCGAAAACGGCACCCGTGATCGCGGCGTTCCGCTTATCACCATGGTCGGGATTCTCCTGGGCCGTGAGTACCGCGCCTTCGATGAGCAGGATGGTGCCCAGACCGAAGTCGATGATGGGAAGGGCGGAGTCGAGAAACGCGTTGGGCGATGCCGGTGTGGAGAGAGGAAGCGCTGTCGCGAGGGCGTCGAAACCGGCCGGCGCGAACCCGAGGTACCAAAGGTTGCCGGGATCCATCAGCAGGCTGTCGTTGGGCACCGACTGTGGTGTCCAGTGCAGCTGGTCACCTTTGGTGGAACTGAACGGGTAGTTCAGGACGTTGACGAGCACCTCGAAACCGACACCCATCCTGCCGATGAATGCGGGTAGTGGCGCGTCCGTCTGCTTTTTCAGGTCCATGGCAAGAGTAGGTGCGGCCAACAACACGTTCGCGAAGACCTGTGACACGCCAAGGAGATTGCGCCAGTCCGACGGGTCCAGACCCGCCTGAAGGCTCGCATTGCGGTAACGGACGCGGGTCGAGCCGAGAGCCGGTGGCAGCCACGGGTGCCCGTCGAAGACCAGGTCGCCGACCACGGCCGCGCCGAAGCCGGTGACGTAGCAGAGCAGCTTCCCGAAGCTGAGGTCGCCGGGCACTCCGAGCGCGGCGAGGAGGTCACCGATGAGCGGAAGGTCGTCGAGGGGCTGTCGCAGCGCGGCGTTAAGTTCCTCCACCACCGAGATGAGGACGTCGAGGAGGCCGTCGATGATGTCCTCGAGCAGATCCAGGACGACGTCGATCATGTCCAGGATGATCTTCGCGATGCCGGCGACGTCCAGTTTGGCCAGCAGCTCGTGGGGGTCGGTAAACGGTGGCAGGCTCTTGCGTGAACCAACCGCTGCCGAGGTCGCGGCCGAGTGCGCCGCGACGAGCGTGCCGAGGCCGGCCGCCCCCTTTTGGGATGCGGCCGACGGCGGAGCGTCGGGCACCGTCGTCGAGCGCGTCTTCTCGTGCAAGTAGTTGGCTTTGACGTTCTTCGAGATGCCGGCTGCCTTGCCGCTTGAGTATTTCGCCTTAACGCCGTTGACGGTGGAGCCGCCGACCTCGGCGACCGTCGAGCTCAGCGACGTCTGAAGGTCCGCCTTGGCTCTGCTGAACGCGCCGTGCAGCTTGGGGGCGAGCCCCTTGAGGTTGGTGTAAGCCAGCCCAGCGCCGGCGGCACCGGGATCGGCTGGGTCGAAGGTCAGCCACCCGTAGAGGGCGTTGCCGATGACCTTGGCGTCCTTCATGAGGTCGCTGACCAGAGTGCGAAGGAACTTCACCGCCGCGGTGACGTCGGCGCCGAGCGCGTGAAGAATCCCGTGGATGGCAACGACCGCGGAGCGCAGATCGGTGATGGCGTAGTTGATGGCGGCGGCGACGTAGCCTTCGATGGCGATGGTGAGGCTGACTACCCACGTGCCCACACTTGCGTCGAAGGCGCTGACGACCTGAGAGACCTTGGCGACGCCCGTCTGGACCGCCTTCCACACGGACTCGACGTCGTGCTTGACCTGGTCCCACCACGAGTCGGCGCCGTTCAACAGGCGCAGGTCCGCGGTTGGTGAGTGGGTGATCGTCGGTGTGCCGAGGCCGCTGAGGGTGAACGGTGTGGCGGCCTGGGGGTTCGTCGGGTCGGCGCCGGCCTTCATCGCTGCGGTGATCGCGCTGCTGACGGCGGGGACCGCGCCCGCCGGGAGGTTGGGCAGTGCCTTGCCGGCGCCGGCGTTATTTGTCAAGGCGTCCGCGACGCTGGAGTACCCGTTGAGGGGGCCGCCACCGGCGAGGAAGGCATGCAGCTCGCTGTCCGGGGTGACGGTCTGGGTCTTTCGGGCACCGGTGCCGTCGTCCCAGGAGACGACGAAGGACGAGGCATTCAGGGCGGTGGCTGCGGTGGCGAGGCACAGCTGTCCCCACGCATCGGTCGGGATCTTCGTGGCCACGCCGGCGGGGAGCGGAATCGCCCCGGTGGGCCTGAAGGCCATGGCATCGAGGGCGGCGGTGACCGTCAGATCGTAGCCCGGCATCGGCATGTCGGTGGCGTCGGTCAGCGTGAGCATCGTGCGGTAGGTGTCGATCGGGTAGCTGGTTGGCGACCCCCCTGCGGCGATCGGCGCGCTGAGCCACGTGCCGGTTCCAGTCCGTCGCCCCAGCATGGACAGGACCGACTTGTCGAAAAGGGTCGACGGTGTGCCGAGCAGGAGGACGGTGTCGGACGTCAGCCCTCGCGACGGTAGGTACAGCGCCTCAACCCCAGTCTGCAGGGGGATCGGCAGGCTCACGGGCGTGACGCTCTTGAGGTCGATCGTCTGAAGGTAGATCGTCGTGCCGGCGAGAAGGTAGCAGGTGATGACTCCCGTGGTCGGGTCCTGGAACCACGTGCCCTTGGTGACCGGGCCAGGGGCGAAATTCAAGCCGGTGGCGCGCAGAAGCGGTAACGGTGAACCCACGACATTTCCAAGCGCGTCGCAGATGATCATGGCCGGGTCGCCGTCAGTGTCGGCGTAGAGGACCGCTGCGACGTGGTCCAGGTGTGCTGGGTCGGGAGTGGGGAGCGGCGGCGCGAGCAGGACGCTCGCGACATCGTTTCCGTTGCCACCGATGACGTGGGCCTCCAGCGAGTGAACCCCATACAGCAGCGCCAGCTCGTTGCTGGGCGACCAGGCGACCCCGTACACGGCACCGCCGGACGGTGGGCCGGCCGCGAACTCCAGAACGTTGATCGCGAAGTCGGGGGCCTCATTGGTCAGCGTGGTGGTGTCTACGGGAATCTGGCTGGTGGTTTTGGTGACCGGGTCGAACAGGAAGAGCTGGTACTGCACCCCTCCGGCCGTCCCCAGGACTGCCAGACGTGCTGCGCCCCCCGTGTCGACGACGAAGCTGACGGCTTGGGCGAGGGGGAATTGGCTCGTCATGGGCACAGGCACGGCGCTCGCGACGACACCCTGGGGGTCGAGAGTGATGACCTCGATGGACCCGTTCTGGACCAAGACGCCGATCAGCACGGTGTTGCCTGCCCCAGCCGCCGCGGACATCGAGGCGATGCCCGGAAGCGGGTGGTTCACCGTCGTGTTCGAGTAGCCCGTGGGCGACGTCGGGTCCGGGGTGACGAGGTAGATGGTCGCCTGCGAGAGGACGACGGCGGCCAGGCTGCCGTCAGACCGGATGACCGAATAGACCGTGTCGGTTGCGGGATCGAATTGGACCTCGGAGCTAAGGAAATAGTCTTCGCTGAGGGTCGAGTCGGCCACCAGCCCGTATGGCGCCAGGGGTTTCAGTGGTGGGGCAGCGGCCGAAGAGACACCGGGAACCGAGGCGGCGGCGCGTGACCCCAACGGCTGGCCCAGCGGTCCGAGCAGGGGAATGCCCAGAGCGGTCAGGGCACTCGCCGCTAGCAACTCTCGACGGCTGATGGGCTTCAGGGGCTTCACGGCTTCCCCTCGCTCGAGCGACGCCGGCGGGCGACGGTGGTCAGGATGACTCCACCGGCGACTGCGGCCAACCCCAGAACGGCGAGCAACACGACGCCGACAGCCCCCGTGAACGCCATGCTGCCCGGCCCCTTGAACCCGCCGCTGCTGCCAGCCGCCGTGGCGGGGAGGCTCGATGCGGAGGCAGGCGTCGGCTCCGTCGGCGACGGCGTTGCCGTAGAGCTGGTCGACGAGCTCGTCGCGGTCGACGAACCCGTTGGAGAGGGCCCCACACTGCCGCCGACAACCAGGAGGATCGCGGTGCCGGACACCCCGTCGACGCCCGCGGTGACCGTCTGTTGACCCGGGGTGTTGGGCGTGCAGGTTTGGCCGGCGCAGTTACCCCCCGTCATGGTTACGCCCGCGGCGGGTCGGGGGCCGAGGTCGTTGCCGGCGGCGTCGTAGGCTTCTACGGTGTAGGCCTGCGCCGACCCCACTGCCTTGGTCACCGACGCCGGCGACAGGAGGAGGGACGCCGTCGGCCCCTGCTGGGCTACGGCGATGTCGAAGTAGTAGCCCGCGGCTACGGCAGTGAAGGAGCGTGGCTTGCTCGTGGGCACCGGGCTGGGGGCCTCAGGCACCGCGGTCGGTGTCGACGCATCAGCGCGCGATCCGGTCCCGATCTGGCCGAAGGCCCCGGCTCCCCAGGTGAGCAGCTTTGACCCATCGCCGGCGAGGGCAACCGTGGCCGACTGGCCGACGGACAGCTTCGAGGCGGCGAATCCGACCGGCAGGTGCGTCGCGACCGGGCTGGAACGTTCAGTCGTGGTGCCGTCCCCGAGCTGACCGTGATCATTGGCGCCCCACGTCAGGACACCGCCGTCCGCGGTCAGCGCCGCGGTGTGGACCGACCCGGCGGCCACCCCGGAGGCGGAGGTGCCCGGCGGAAGGGGAACCACCGTCGCTCTGGCATCGCTCGACGTGATGGTGTTCAGGCCGAGCTGGCCGTGCTCGTTGCCGCCCCAGGTGAGCACGCGGTGGTCGCGGGTCAGCGCCACCGAGTGACGGTAGCCGGCGGCCACTTCGCTGACCAACGCGCCGGCAGGGAGATGGACCGCTTGGGGAGTAAGGAACGGCGCCGCGTGCACCGCGCCGAGGCCCAGCTGGCCGCTGCGGTCCGAGCCCCACGCAAAGACCGCGCCGCCGGTGGTGACGGCCAGCGCGTGGTCGCTGCCGGTTCCGATGGAAGTCACCCCGGCCGTCATGGTCACCGGCGTTGGTGTCGAGCGGTCGGTGGTGGTGCCGTCTCCAAGCTCGCCGAAGTCGTTTGCGCCCCAGGTCAACACCTGACCGGCGCTGGTGACCGCGACCGCATGTTGCTCGTCAGCCGCGACGTGGGCGATCCCGCTGGCGGAGATCGCGGCGGCGTGCGTTCGGGTGATGTGCGTGCCGTCGCCCAGCTGGCCCCGGTCGTTACGGCCCCAGCTGTAGATCGTGCCCCCGGCCAGCGCGAGGGTGAAGTCGCGCCCAAGGGCGACCTCGGTCGTCCCCGCGGGCAGGGGCACGGGCACCGGAGTCAAGACTGTGCCGTTGACCCTCGGCCCCAGTTGGCCGTACTGGTCCGAACCCCAACCTAACCCCGAGCCGGATGTGGGCACGGGGGCCGGGACGGCCACCGGGGCCGCATCAGCCCTAGGCGCGGAGGCCACTGCGACCAGGAGCAGACAAAGGACCGAACCGGCAATCCGGCGGACGACCAACCGTCCACCCCATGGCGCCCACGCCCCCATCGCAACCTCTTCCGTCGCTTCCCCGGGCGTAAGGCCAGAGAGCCGGTGGGATTCTTGGCGCAAGGCCACATGATCCGCCGTTTGGCAAAGTAGCAACAAGTAAACGAACCTGTCCAGCAATCGCCCGGGCGCACCCCCACTGGACCGGCGAGACGGAGGGTTGAGGTGCTCGTCCGTTCCCGGTCCGGTAGTTGTCAAGGCGGTTGAGCCAGTGGGAGTCGCGCGGCTTGGTGTTTGTGTACCGGGTTCGAGGAAGGCGCTCAACTCCATGTTCAAGGCCGAACTGGTCCGCAACAAGGGCACATGGGACCGCATGGACGACCTCGAGATCGCTCCCGCGGAGCACATCGACTGGACTAACCACCGACCCCCCCCCACGGCGAGATCGGAGCCCTCCCACCGGCCAGTTACTAGGCTCCGAAACCCGCGACAGTCATCGTCGAAATATCTGAACGAACCCCCGCTAGATCCGATACTCGCCACCTTCAGGCGTCTTCCTGGTCGAACACTCGCCTGAGGGGCCGTCAGTAGAGGGAGGCGGCGACGCTCAGGGCGGATACCTCGGTGAATGCCACTTGCCGACTGGTTCATCCGCCGTCGGCGAACCCTCAGATCGACCCCTGTGGGAGGCCGTCGTGCTTGGATGTCGACGTTGAGGGCGGTCGCCGGAGGAGGGGGCAGGAATGAGCACACCGGGCACGACGGAGGTCCTGGTGGCCGGGGGTGGCCCGACGGGGATGACCGCGGCGGTCGAGCTGCGGCGTCGGGGGGTCTCCTGCCGCATCATCGACCAGCTCGTCGATCCCATGCCTTACGCCAAGGCGGTGGGAGTCCAGCCCCGGACCCTCGAGATCTTCGAGGGCATGGGGATCGTCCGCGCGGCACTCGACGAGGCGGTGACGCTGCGGGGTCAGGTCGTCTTCGCCGAGGGCAGCGAGGTCGCGCGCCTCGACATTCCGACGTTGCCGGACATCCCCTTCGGCTTCGTCGGCATCCCGCAGTACGCGACCGAGCGGGTGCTGGACCGCCGTCTGCGCTCCCTCGGCACGACGGTCGAGCGGGGTGTCCGGCTGACCGGTTTTACCCAGGACCCCGACGGCGTGACGGCCACCCTCATCGGTCCGGACGGCGACGAGACGGTACGCGCGGCATACCTGGTGGGGGCCGACGGGGCGCACAGCGTCGTCCGCAAGACGTTGGGACTCTCGTTCGAGGGGGGCGCGTTCACCGAGGAGTACATGCTCGGCGACGTCGAGGTGGACTGGTCGCTGCCCGCCGGCTACGCCTTGCGCGCCACCGCGACCCGGCCGGACGGCTCGATGGACCTGCTCGTCGCCATCCCCATCAAGGGTCACCAGCGCTACCGCATGTCGATGATCGCCACCCCCGAGCTCTCCACGGCAGGTGACGGCGGCGACGGCGACGGCGTGGCGCACGGGTTCGAAGGGGCGCGCACGCCGGCCCTCGCGGACATCCAGGCGGTGCTGGACCGGCTCGCGCCCGAGCCCACGACCGCGCGCAACCTGCGCTGGTCGTCGGTGTTCCGGATCAGCCACCGCATCGTGGATCGCTACGGCGACCGGCGGGTGTTCGTCGCCGGCGACGCCGCGCACATCCACCCGCCGACGGGGGCGCAGGGGATGAACACCGGCATCCAGGACGCCCACAACCTTGCTTGGAAGCTGGCACTGGCCGTGCAGGGGTACGCCTCCGACGCGCTGCTCGACAGCTACGACGCCGAGCGACGACCCGTCGGGGAGGAGGTCGTGGGCCGCACGGTGCGCAGTGCCCGCGAGGGGCTCGGCGCCGACTCCGACGACCCGACCTTCGTCATCCGACGGGAGGGGCAGCTGCTCATCGACTACGTCGACAGCCCGGTCATCGGCGGGCTCGAGGTCCGCCCGCCCCCCGGCACCCGCGCCCCCGACGCGACCGGGCTGACCCGCGAGGGGATGACCGTCCCGGTGCGACTGTTCGACGTGCTCGGCCGCGACGTCCACACGGTGGTCGGGTATGCCGCGCCCGGCACCTCGGCGGAGTCACTGCAGACGCTGACGGACGTCATGACTGCGGCCGTCACGGGCGCCCAGGAGCAGATGGACGCCTACCTGGTGGCCGCACCCGGGGCGGACACCGGGTCGACGCTGGTCCCCACCCTGGTCGACGCCGACGGCGCCTTCGCCCGGGCGTACGCCGCCGAACCCGGTGCGGTGGTCGTCATCCGGCCGGACGGCTACGTCGGCTACCGCGGTGACGCCGCGGACCCGGAGTCGCTGCGCGTGTGGCTGGCGGGCACGTTCGCCTGACGGCCCTTCGCTGGCGAAGACCACGGGTCCCCAGGTAGACACGATGGCACCCGGGCTTGGACCGCGAGTGTGCAGCCCGTGGCCGCCCGAAAGGCCGGCGTCATTTTGCGGGCCTCAGCGCCGAGATCGGCGCCAACGTCCCGGCCGCCACCGTGCTCGCGAGATCAAGGACGCGATCTAGTGCCCCGCGTTTGAGGTCTTTTGACGGTTGGCTTTGGCGAGGATCTGGTCGGCGGTCTTGGTCCACACGAACGGGTGGGCGCGGTCATTCCAGCCGTCGATGAAGGCGCGGATCTTGGCGTTGAGGTCCTTGACGGAGGCGAAGGTGCCGCGGTGGATGGCCTGCCGTTCGATCAGGGAGAACCACACCTCGACCAGGTTCATCCAGGAGGCGTGGGTCGGGGTGAAGTGGCACACGACCCGGGGGTTCGCCGCCAGCCACGCCTTGACGGCCGGGTGCTTGTGGGCGGCGTAGTTGTCCATCACCAGATGCAGGTCCCGGCCTGGATACGCGCGGGCCACCTGCTTCAGGAACGCCAAGAACTCCTGGTGCCGGTGCCGCGGTTTGCACGCGCCGGTGACCTGGCCTGTGGCGATCTCCAACGCCGCGAAGAGGGTCGAGGTGCCGTGCCGGACATAGTCGTGGGAACGGCGCTCAGCCAACCCGGGCTGCAGCGGCAGGATCGGCGCGGTCCGGTCCAACGCCTGAATCTGACTCTTCTCATCCACGCACAGCACCACCGCGTTCTCCGGCGGGTTCAGGTACAAACCAACGACATCGGTGACCTTCCCGACCAGCAGCGGGTCGGTGGAGAACCGGAAGGACTCGGCCCGCCACGGCTGCACCCGGTACTCCCGCCACGCCTTGGCTACCGTCGCATCCGAGATCCCCAGATGCCGGGCCAGCAGCCGCGTCGACCAATGCGTCACCCCATACTTCTTCGGCGGCGGCGTCAACGTCGCCGTCACGATCCGACGATGATCGATGGTCCGCGGCCGGCCCGACCTGGGCTCATCGTCCAGCCCCGGCACCCCTGACGCGGCATACCGCTCCCGCCACCCGATCACCGTCGGACGCGACACCCCCACCACGTCGGCGATCGCCGTGTTCGACACCCCGTCCGCCGCCAGCAGCACGATCCGCGCCCGCTGCCCCAGCCCCGCCCGGATCGAGGACGACCGCGTCCACCGGGTCAGCTCCTCCCGGTCACCGTCACGAAGCCCCAACGCCGGAGCAGGTCGATTCGCCACACCCCATGATCCCAACAACCAAACCGTAAATCAACTTAACACGCGGGGCACTAGGTCCATTCCGTAACCGCTCGTGGTGGGTGACAATCCAGGGGTCGTCGCCTGACCAAGGAGAGCCCATGCCCAATTCCCACCATTCCTTGCCCGACCGCCGCCCTCGGCCCCGGATCCGCCGGTTCCTGGCTGGCGTCGTCGGGACGTGCCTCGTCGCCGTGAGTGCTCTCTCGGTCGCCTCGTCGGCGCAGGCCTACCCCGGGAGCGGAAACGGCCATGCGTACGGCGTCGGGAATGGCAACGCTTACGGGAACGGGAACGGGAACGGGAACGGGAACGGGAAGGGGGGGGCATCGGGCTCGGTGGCACGCAGGGCAACGGCGGGATCCCCTGGGCCGACCTGGCCGACCCGAAGGCCGTGAGCGCCCCCGGGGTCGCCATCGAGACCATGGTCAAGGACGTCGGCGGCGGCATACCGGGGGTCCGGGTCGGGACGCAGACCTACCCGGCGTCGGTGGTCGACCGGCCCCGGTGGCAGGTCGTCGCGCTCTCGCAGGCGAACCTCAAGCCGAAGTGGAACCGCACTTACAGCGACGGTGACCAGTCGGTGGTGCGGGACCTGCAGTCGCTGCAGAACGACCCGGTGCCGTCCACCGTCGTCGTCACCACCTTCGACCGCCCGAACTGGGTCGGCTTCGACCCGGCGGTGAAGACCGTCGCGGCCGTGCTCACCCAGCTCAGCCTGGAGATCGCCCCTGCGTCGGTGCAGCCGTCGGGCACGAAGGGCGCGTTCTCCGCGGTCGTCGACATCAACGGCAAGCAGTCCTCCCCGCAGTACCGGTGGGGTGCGGGCGCCGGGAGCGGCGACATGGTGGGCCTGCTCGTCTACGACCAGTTCCTCGACTACCGCTATGCACCGAACGACCGACCGACCATCGACACCCGCAGCGTCTCCACGTGCAACATCGCCAGGACGACGTGCAATGTGGGTATCTCGGTCGCCGGCGTCCGTGCGCCCGGGGCGCCGTCCCAGGAGACCGCGACGTCCGACGGTGCCGCCGGCTTCCTCGTGCGGGTCTACAGCAAGCTCGACCTGAACCTGCTGGAGCGGCGCACCTTCGAGACGGGGAACAACGCAGCGAACGACGAGGACCACGCGAAGGACATGACCGGCTTCCTCACTGGTCTGACGGCGGCCCACCCCGGTGACCTCGTCGTCATCACGTCGTTCCGGAGCCCGGGTGCGGGTCACGACGTCCTGGTCTCGAAGCAGGTCACCTGGGCCACCATGCTCGGACTGAGCAAGGGCATCGCTGCGGTCGGGGGAACGCGGAACGTGTTCGACCGGGCGGCGGGCGTGGCGACGACCGACTACACCCTCGTCGGCTGGACCGACCCCACCCCCGGCCTCAGCGTCGAGGGCACCGGGTCCGAGGCGTCGGGGCCGGACGCCCGGCTCCGGGCGGTCCTGACGCGGAACCAGTTCTCGCTCCTGCGCCCGACCAACACCTCGTCGGAGCTGCAGCCGTCGGACGAGCTGACCAGCGTGGCGTGGGCTGCTCCGAGCGGAACGTGGACCCCGCTGAACGGCGACGTCATCGCCTTCCTGCAGGGCAGCCAGGAGGTCAAGGATACCAACTACGTCCTCAGCGCCGACCCGCGCCGTCAGTACTGGAACGACGCCTCGCTGAAGACCGGGGCCGCGCGGGACGGCAGGGCCATCAGCGACCTGGCCAAGGCCGTCGCCAAGGTTGAGGGGCCGACGGACTACTCCTCGTACCGCTTCACCCGGCAGCAGTTCCTGCAGACCCGTGACCAGCTCAACCAGGAGATGGTCCTCGTCTCCCATGTGCGCGCCAACCTCAACAACCTCGCCCTGCCCCTGGACGGGGTGAAGGGCGACTACCAGAACCGCATCAACACGGTCGTCAACCAGATCTACTCGGACGCCAAGGCCCAGGACCAGGCGAAGTTCGACTGGACGGGACTGTTCGGGGCCCTCGTCGGCATCGTCGGCGCCCTCGGTCCCGGCGTGCTCGTCAAGGTCTTCGGTGTGACGGTGGAGACGGCGCAGAAGCTCGCCACCGCCCTGAGCGCCATGGCCAGCGTCGTCCAGGGCAGCGCGTGGGGCGCCGCCCAGGCACAGTCGGGGCCGCCGGCCTACGACACGTTCTCCCTCAAGCGCGACGAGATCGCGGCCTACATCGGAAACACCACCGACGCCGCGATCGCCAACCTCAGCATCATGGGCGACCTCATCGTCGCCGACCCCACCAAGCTGGCCCAGGTCGGCGGGTGGTGCTTCACGACCGCCAAGCCCGACGGCGTCTGCGGCGCCCGTGACCAGAAGTGGGTGGACTTGGCGACGGGGGCGCTGAAGCGGTCCAACGACCGCTCCGTCTACACCCAGATGAGCCCCCTGGCGTACGCCTCGTACGACCTCGGTCCGACCTACTGGCCGCTGGTCGAGCCGAACGGCTACCTCGATGAGTACTACTGCCTGTCGCGGGCCTCCTTCTCGGAGGCCCTGTCCGACGCGGTGGCGGTGCTCCGTCAGGGCGACTACGTGCCGCACTACTACCAGTTCTCCGAGCCGCGGGACCCGGCGCCGGAGGGCCAGCCGTGGACCCTCTGGCCGACCGAGCAGGTCTTCGTCATGGGACTGAAGCAGAGCCACAGCCCGGCCTACAGCGGTGAGGCCTACCCGACGAAGGATGTCCTGAGCCGGATGTTCGGTCCCGTCCTGGTCGACGCGAACCCCGACCACGGCGGCCTGGGCATCCCGAAGGAGACCTTCATCCCCGCGCTGCCGGCCAACTCCCTGTACTCGTGCGGCTGGGCCGAACAGTACGGCGGTGGGCACACCCCCCAGATCGCGCCAGGTAGCTAGCCGCCGGGCGTTGTGTCGGCACCACGTCGGGCAGCGGGTCTGGCGACCTGTCGGGGCCACCGGGGACCGGTGTCACGGGGGCTTGGTCGTCGGGTGCCGGGGGACCTCGGGGGTCCGTGCCGACGTCACGGCAGGGGCAGCTGTCGCCAACGCTCGAAAATGAGGCCAAGGGGACGCCTTGGTTTCCAGCGGTGGTCGTCGACAGGCCGGGCGCCGGCAGCGTCTTCTTCACCTCCCTGGACCTCTTGACGCACAGCGTCACTCTTGGCCACGGTGAGCGTGCGCGCGATCCCTGACGAAGAACTCGACCTCAGGTGTCCATCGGGCTGCCCGCTGTGGGCGGCCCGCACCACCGTCTCGGCGAAGCCGGACGCTCCGCGACGACAGCCACCCGCGACCGGATCCCTTTAAATCACGGTCGGGCCCGCAGACATCGAGGGGACCTCATTCACACCCGCCATCAGCCGCACCGACACCCGGAGAAACACTAGCGAGCCGGGCACCACCTGGCGGGGTCGACCGTAGGCCGCCAGGTCGTCGCGACCCCCACATACCAGCCCGGGCACGAGGAAGAAGCCGACGACCACCAGGTCGGACACCAGGGCGTCGCCTAGCCGTTCCGCTGGGTCCCGCGGGGACGAGGCCGGAACCAGGTGGCCCCCCAGCCGCGGCTCTACGTCCCCATTACAGCGATCGCCATCGCCCACCAGGATGGCGAACTCGATGCGCTCTTCCGCCTACGGAGGCAGGGTCAGCGGTGGGTCCGCGGTGGTCAAGTCCACAGGTGCGACCGGTGCCGCGCACCGTTGCGGCCGAGGCGGGCTCGGCCGCGCGGGGCGAGATCAGGATGCCACCAAGACCCATCGCTGGGCCAGGTCTGACACCCACTCACCCGCCTGCTGGGGTTCGGCCGGTGGCGCCTCGACGACCACGAGCTCGTCAATCCCTAGGTCGGCTAGCGACCCATGATCTGAAGGACGCAGCCGTTGAAGGGCCACGGCCAGCTGAAGCTCGCTGACGTCGCGGCCGATGTCGTCACAGCAGCGTCGCAGGTAGGCGACCCGCTCGGCAACCTGGGCGACATCGGCGAGGTTGAAGCCGTACCAGCCGTCCCCCCATCTCGCCACCCGGCGCAGAGCTGCGTCGCTGTTCCCCCCGACGACCACAGGGACCGCACGGCCACCCACGGGCTTGGGATTCACCCGGATGCCGTCGAAGGCAACGAACTCGCCGTCGAACGAGGCGACTTCCTCCCGCCAGATGGTGCGCATGGCCGCGACATACTCCCGCGTACGGGCCGCGCGCCGCGCATACGGCACACCCAACGCCGCGAACTCCTCGCGCGACCAGCCCACACCCACACCAAGGACCAACCGGCCCGCCGACAAGACGTCCAGCGAGGCGGCCCGCTTGGCAACCGTGACGGGGTTGTGCTCGGGCAGCAACAGCACACCGGTCGCGATCGTGATGGTGGAAGTGGCAGCCGCCGCGAAGCTGAGGCACACCATCGGATCGAGCCAGTCTGCCGCCGACGGCACAGCGATCCTCCCGTCCTCGGCGTACGGGTACCGCGACAACGAGGAGTCAACCAAGACCACATGCTCCCCAGCCCACAACGTGGAGAACCCACCCGCCTCCGCACCCACGGCCACCGCGTCGATGACGCCCCGCTGAGCGCCCGCGCCAATGCCCAAGGCGTGAAGTCCGACTCGCATGCGGCTATCCTGCCATTCGCCGTCCACCGGTCGGTTGCTGGGCAAGTGCGTGTCGAGGCGCGGACGAGGACCTCAGGCGTGGCCGACATCTGAGCCTGACCCACCGAATGTGACTACCAGGCCGGCTGTTCACGATTTGCGGCGGTGATTGCCTGTCCGGTGGTATGGGGAAGTTGCGGATCGGCCGGTCTGTCCGGCTCGTCCACGTCGCGGCGCTTCGGGCCCGGTTGGGGCCGGGTGGTCGGGCGAGGGTGGCGGTGGTCCAGACGTCTTTCCCAGGCGGGCGCCGAGGACCCGTCGGTGGGCAGGTACAGCACGAGCCGCCGGGCCGAGTATGCGATCCGGGCGGGCGACCAGCTGGGTGCGCAGGGTGGCCCAGCGGGCTTTGGCGTGCCGGGCCGAGGCGCCGGCGGCACGCAGCAGGTTGAAGGTGAGGCAGGCTAGAGAGCCAGGCGGCCTTGGCGGTAAACCTCCCGGACGAGGCGTGGGCCAGTGGCCCGTCCTTCAGCTCGGCGATGACCTGTTCGATGATGGCGTGGTCGCGTTGAGTCTGGTCCCTGATGACGGCGGTGAGGGCGGTTACTGACGAACCCGTGGTGCCGTCACAGCGTGAGTAACTGGCCCGGGCCAGCGTCGGCAGCGATCGTGGCCTTTTTGAGGCGTTGTACCCGGCGCACCACCAGTCGGCCCACCGCCATCGACCGGTGGAGCAAGGTTGAGCGGGTGATGCCGTTGTCGGCCGCGAACACTGCTGGGAGTTCGCTCTGAGGGGACGGGCCACAGCTCGAGGAGGGGTGACCCCTTTCGCCCAGATCACACAGTCCGAGCGCGCGAGCTTGACTCGAACTCCCAAGGAGAAATGAGCGTACCCGGCAGCGACGCGCCCACCACCGCGCGCCTCCCGCCGACGCCACCTACAGCCCGAAATCGGATGGGCCGGTTTGAGGCCATCCTTCCGTCACACAGCCGCCCACTCAGGCACCATCATGCCCCGACGTTTTCAGGCCGAGGTTAGCCAGACTGAAGATCGGCTGTGCCCTCCATCGAAGGTCGTCGTGCCAGATGATTCCCGCCGAGGGTCGATGAGCTTGCACCTTGGGTCCGCGGCCTTGTCAATTGTCTTTCAGCTCGCGAGGATCAAGGAAGGCCACAAAGGCATCCAGCCCTTCATTACTCTCGCTACCGCGAGCATCTTGCCAGGATACGGCGACAACTCCGGTGGTGGGATCAATGGAGATGCCCGGAAGGATGGCCGTCGCTGGCGACGTGTCCGTCGAGACGTTGATCGGGTTGCTCCAGGTCATTCCCTTGTCATCGCTCCACGTCAGGTACGGCCTCGTCGTGACGCTGTCCATGGTGGGCCGGTTGCTGTACACCGCGTAAAGCCGGCCAGGGTGTTGGTTCGACTTATCCACGGCAATCATGTTGGTGCCGGGTCGAAGAAAAGTGTTGTGCGGCTGAGGTGGCAGATTGGTACAGATGCCGATGGCTGTGGAGGCGAATTCCCGCGGCGTCGAGAAGCTGTCGTCGGCAAGGCCGTGGTCCAGCACATTCAGCCAGCTGCGCGTGTTGTCCCGCAGTTGCTCGAGGAATGTACCTTTGGGGTTGGTCTGCATCTGCGAGATAAACACCGTGCCGTGGGGATCGACGTCGATCGACCCAAAGCCTGACTGGTCGCTTCCTGGCAGGATGTATCTCTTGAACGAGGAGAGGTCGATGTTCTCGACACCCAGGCCTTTGACGCGCAACCCCATGACTCTCTGTTGAAACTCATTTGGCGCGCACGTGTCCAGCGCGTCGCCGACGCTGCTCCAGACGGTGTCGTAGTCCAGGTTGGTCGCGTCGGGCCCGATGCCGAGATAGGGATAGTCAAGACCGCTGTAGTTGCCGCGAAACGCCTCCGGCAGCTGACTCGGGTCCAAGCGCTCCTCAGTGTGAATCAGGGAGAACGTTCGTCCCTTGTCGGAGCTGTAAACGGTATAAAGGGAGCCGACGGGGCCGCCACCATAGGTGACCCACAAGCCACCGAACCGATCAAAGCCCGAATGCTCATCCGAACCACCTACGGGCACATTAGGGTCCAACGGTCGATTCGCATCACCGGGATCAGACCGTCCGAGGATCGTGTTGGTCCACGTGTTGCCACCATCGACCGAACGAGCGAGAACGAAGCCGCCGCCCGACTCCTTGCGTTGTTGATAGGTGACGACGAGGTTGTTCTCGTTGGTGGGGTCAACCGCCGCACCGCCCTCGGCGTACGTGTAATCGGGAGGTAAGGTCTCCCCGCCGCCCGTGCGGCTCAGGTTGACGACCTGTTCCAGCTTGACCTGCTTACCAAAGTCATCGACCTTCATTTTGGCGAGGGCATAGCTCTTGTACGCCTGGTCGGCCGAGTTGCCGGGGAGCTCGACGGAGTTGTCTGCCCACGTTGAGTAGTAGGACCCCTTGTAGAAACCCTTCTGTGGGTCGTTGAAGTCACCGAAGTCGAAGTGGATTGCCTTGTTTCCACCAACCGCGGGGTTGTCCTTGGGGAAACTTGTAGGACTCCACTTCGCGGCGTTCGACGGGCCCTTGGACACCTGATGGTTCGCCAGGGTGACTTGCGGGAGCCTGCCGATCCGATAAGCGACATGTGCCGGTTGCGTCGCAAAAGCTCCCACGCCGAAGGGGGCGCTCTCACCCCCGGCGAACTGGAGCCGTCCTTGGTTGTCGATGGACCCCGTGTACGACAAACCGGAGGCGACGCTGCTGCCCACCGTGAAGGTGATGGGAAGCCCGCCCGTCGGTCGGAACTCGACCGGGATGTTGTCCGCCACGGTGTCGATGTAACCGCCTAGCGGATAGCTCTCGGGCAGTGCCGGATACCTGCTGGAGCTGGGCGGGTCGCCTGCTACGGCCGGCTGCCAGAAAGCAGGAAACGGCTTGCTCGCGTCGACGTTCGGGCTGTCCTTGCTTGAGCTGAACGTCTGAACGATCGACGGAACATCGATCGTCACATTGTTGTCTGAATCCTTGTGGATCGACACCGTGACACTGAACGGTGCATCAACCGGTTGGGTGGAGATGTCCAGCTTCCGCAGGGTGAGGGTCACGGCACGAGCGTCGGACTTCGCCGAAGCCGCTGAAGAGGTACTGGGAGGGGCCGTGGATCCCGAGGGCGAAGGAGTGTCGCCCGTCGACGTACAGGCACTACACGCCGCCAAACACGCGATCAGCAAAAGCATGCGATGAAGTCGTGGCCGACGGTACAGAAGGTCCATGGCTGTCTCCGGTTCAGTCGTCACGCTTCTCCCATTCCGACGACGGATGTACACCCGCCGGCGAGACATGACCATTCCTCAGGTACAAGCCCCACCCTAGCCCGTGAACGAGCCGGTCTAATGCGGAGGGTATGTCACCAGGACGCAGCGTAGTGCCTGTTCGAAGTCGACCGGCGGGACCATCCCGAGGCAGCCGTGGAGCCTTCTGTTGTGGACCAGTCAACCCATCGGCCGTGGCGTACTCCACTTCGGCGACGCGCTGGTAGGGGCCGTCGTGGAGGACCGCATCGCGGCGGCACTCGGCTTTGTACAGCACATTGATCGTTTCCACGCGGGCGTTGTCAATAGGGTCACCCGACGGAGCCGGTCGCAGGATGGATTTCCTTGAGCGCCAGATGCTCGGTGTATCCGGCTCGAGGGGTGCTGGCTGGGTCCAACCGGTGGTTGCACAGCTGTTGGTTGTGATGACGTAGCTGGTCGTCGAGCACTTCGGCCGGTGTCTGCCAGCCAAGGACTTCGCGGGGTGTGCTGTTGATGGCGTCCAGGGCGCGAGCAGGTCTCACGTTGAAGGGGGTTCCGGATGGCGTCGAATATGACGCTTGAGCCAGGTTCTAGGGGGTGGGTCAAGAGACCCTCCACCCCGCCCAACAGAGGACAAGCGAAGCCATGTGGGCCTTCTTTCGCTACCGTTTTTGTGGTGCACGACGTACCGGCCACGGTAAGCAGTTCTCCAACAGCTAGGCATTCGCCCGCATCCAGCGCTACGCTCACGAGCGCCTGCTCGGCATCGCCTGAAACCGCCAGCCGAGCGGCGTCGCCCCGTCCACACGACGGCAAAAAAGCACATCACGAGCTTGTGGTGTCCTCCATCAGCTCGATGTCGTCGAGCAACGGGTAGCATTTCGCCGGAACTGGGGACGGCTGCTGCCGAGACTGTGACCCTGATCTGTCGCCGTGCCCGCACCGTGACCGCGTAGCGCTGACGCGGCCGGCTGGCTGGCCCGGCATCCGTCCTGGCAATGGAGGTCCGATGAGACACCGCTTTCGCCCCACCGCCTGGGCCGCTCTGGTGGCGGTCGTCTCGGTTGCCGTCGCGGCGTGCAGCCCCGGTACGGCTGTGCCCGCCGGCGCGGGACTGCCCAACGCCATCAAGCAGGTCATGGGGGCGGAGCGGTACAGCCACTCGCGTTGGGGCCTGCTGACGTACAGCTTCAAGACCCGCAAGACCGATATGGCGATGAATGAGAACCAGTTCTTCATCCCAGCCTCCTCGACCAAGCTGTTCACGATGAGCGCGGCCTGGGACACCCTCGGGCCGGACTACCGGTTCACGACGCCGGTGTACCGCCAGGGCGCGGTGACCGGCGGCACCCTTGGAGGCAACCTCGTGCTCGTCGCCTCGGGTGACCTCACCATGGGAGGGCGCACCAAGAAGGACGCGGACGGCCACGAAATCGTCGACTTCACTAACCTCGACCACAACGACGCCAACGGCATCCCCGGCGCCACGCTGACCCCGGAGGATCCGCTGGCCGGACTGAACGAGCTGGCGCGGCAGGTCAAGGCGTCGGGCGTCACGCACATCGGCGGCGACGTCGTCATTGACGACCGCCTGTTCAAGGTCGACCGGGAGCAGAACCCCGACACCCCCACGACGCCGATGATCATCAACGACAACCTCATCGACATGGTCTCGACCCCGACGGCGGTGGGTCAGCCGGCGCAGCTCGACTACCGGCCCCAGACCTCGGCGTACACCGTCACCTCCAGCGTCACCACCGTGGCCGCCGGTCAGCCGGCGTCCGTGCGCTCGACTCTCGTCTCTCCTGGGCATGTCGAGCTCACCGGCCAGGTGCCCATGGGGATCGCCCCACCGTTCCTGCACGTCTACCAGGTGGAGGACTCGGCGGCCTTCGCCCGCACCGCGTTCATCGACGCCCTGCGCCGCGCAGGCGTAACGGTGGATGCGCAGGCAAACGGTGCCAACCCCTCGGCCGACCTTCCCGCCAAGGGGTCGTACGCGTCGTCCGACCAGGTGGCTGCCTACGTGTCCCCCGTCTTCTCGGAGTACGTCAAGCTGATCCTCAAGGTCAGTCTCAACCTCGGGGCCAACCTGTCCATCTGCCTGTTGGCGGTGCACGCAGGGTCCACCGACTGCGGGGACGGGCTCCCCGTGGAGCAGGGGTTCCTGCGCGACGTGGCCAACGTGCCTGTCGAGCAGCTGGCCCTCAACGACGGGCAGGGCGCCTCGCCGAACGACCTGGTGACGCCGACGGCCACGGTGGCTCTCCTCCGTTACCTCCAGGGGCGGCCCGACTTCGCGCGGTTCAGGACGACACTGCCGATCCTCGGCCGAGACGGCTCCCTCGCGATGGTGGTGCCGGACAGCCCGGCCGCAGGACATGTGCAGGCCAAGACCGGCACTCTCGTGGAGGGCGACGCGCTCAACAACCGATTGATCATGCCGAGCAAGGCGTTGGCCGGCTACATCGACACGAGCAACGGCCAGCTCCTCGCCTTCTACCTCGTCGTCAACGACATTCCGGTGTCCTCCATCCCCGAGGTCCTGCAGGTCAACACCGACCTCGGCAAAATCGCTGCCCAACTCTGGGGGCCTAAGGGCTGACCGAGGAGGTGGGGGTTACCGGGAGGGCATCAGCTGGCACAGTGTCGCGTAAGGTCCGAGGCCGATAGAGGCCGAGCTAGGGTGGAGATCAGTGCCGCGCAGCGTCCGAGCGATGACGTCGCATCTCAGGCATCTGACGTACATGCGTCCGCGGCCGGGGCTGCAGAGAGCGCCTCGCGTGCGGGGTTGCGCACTGCTGAGCAGCGCTGATGACCGGCGAGGCTCGTTCCTTCACCTGGGGCCTGCGCTTCAATACCGTTGTTTGGACGGCCCAACGCGTGCATACCGCCCGGTCAGCACTCACGCGAAGCGTGGGAACGGGGCGCCGCGCCCTACCCTCGAGTCACCCTGGTGGGAGCGGAGGCGGAGCGTTCTGCGGGGCCACAACGGCACCGACCGACCGGAACAGGTAGTCGGCGCGGTTCTTGTAGTTGCCCTGGTCGTCGAAGCCGGCCGCGTCGAGCGTCACGGCGATGGAGATCGACATCTTCTCGGCCGGCAGGTAGGCCGTGGTGACGCCGATGCCGCTGAGGAGTGGGTTCTGCATGATCCACGGCCCGGACCGGACGACCCCGAGCCCGTAGTTGTAGACGTCGACCTGTGTGAAGCAGCTGGGCACGCAGCCCGGCTCCTTCTTTCCGAAGCCGATCAACTTAGAGTCAGTCATCTCCGCGAAGCTGGCTCTGGAGAGCAGCGACCCGGTGCCGAACGCCACGGCCGTCGTGGCGAGGTCGTCGATCGTGGTCGTCTCGTTCGCCCCCATGGGGGTGCCCCACTGGCTGTTCCAGTAGGTCGCCTCCTCGTAGAACGGCTGACCCGGGACCACGAAGGCCGGCCGCCGTTCGGAGCTGAAGGTGTGCAGCGCCGGCTCAGGAATCTCCGACGTGACAGTGCCGACGGTGTTTTTCAGACCCATCGGCTTCAGCACCTCCTGCTCGAGCAGCTGGTCGAGGGGCTTGCCGCCGATCTTGGCCAGGATGTTCCCCAGGATCATGAAGTTCGTGTGGGCGTAGCTCCAGTTCGTCCCGGGCTGGAACTGCAGCGGCTTGCTGAACGCGATCTTGAGCCGTTCGTCATAGGTCCAGATGTGGAACGGGTTGGCGTTGAACGCGGCCAGCCAGACGGGGTCTATCTCGTAGTCGGGATAACCCGTGGTCTGGTTGGCCAGCATCCGCAAGGTCACCTTGTCGGCGTTCGGCAAGGTCGGCTCCCACCCGCTGATGGCGTCGTCGAGCTTGACCGTGCCGTTGTCGACGTACTTCAGCAGCAGGGTGCTGACGTAGGCGAAGGCGACCGCCCCGTTGCGGAACCGCATGCCGGTCGTGACCGGGACGCCGTCCATAGAGGAGCCGAACGCCTGCTCCGCGACGGTCTCGTTGCCCTTAACGACCTTGAGGATGACCCCCCGCAGGTGGTACTCCACCATCTTTTGGGTGACGACATCGGCGATCTTGCGGGCCGTCGCGTCACTAGGCACCGTCGCAGTGATCCCACCCGACCTACCTTCCGTGGTGGTGCAGGCGCCAAGAGCAAGAGCGCAGGACGCCACCATCACGACCCATGGCTTTCGCATGCGAAACTCCAATCCAGCAGCGAGACCTCACGGGACAGTATCGGCCGGTGCCAGGCCCCTGCTGGGAAATCCGCCGACGGATGTGTGGTCAAGATCCGCCACATGAACGTCCTCCTTCTCGACGCTGGGACACCAAGCCCGACAAGCGCACCAGGAGGACGTTCTCACCGCCCGACCCCGAAGACGCTCAATGTCTTCCTATGCCGCGTGGAGGGCGGCTACGCTCGCCCGGATGTCTGCCGCGGACGAGACGGGGCTCCGCCATGCCGTTTGATCGAGCTCAATGGTGGAGTCGCGGCAAGGCCGCCGAAACGCGGCTTCGTGCGCCGGGGGGCTCGACGAGCACGTCATGAGACTCTTGGCGGCCAACGATGTGCGCGCCACTCGGCCCATGTGGTGAACCCCGGGGGCGGGTCATCCAGAGGCTCACTGCCGTCGAGTTCACCTGGCGTAGGGACGTCGATGTTGCCCGCCCACTCGGCGAGCTCCGCGTCCGTCATGGGCCAAGTGGTGTGTGGCTCCTCCGCGGCGCGCGCATCAAGGCGACGTCGCTGCTCGGCCGGGGTGAGTTCGACATAGACCATCTCAACGAGGGCGCCGCGGTCTGCTGCGGCCTGGCGGAGCGCCGAGCGCTCATCACGACCCCACAGGCCGTAGTCGATGACGACATTGATCCCTAGCTCGAGGGCACGGAGGCCGATCTGGACGAGCCGGCCCTCAATGACGTCCTGAACCGACGGCGGATTCTCGTGCCCGTACAGCGCTTTGACCCACTCATCCTTCGTGAGACGAAGGGTGTTCTGCTCGACCTCGATCTGCCGCGCAGCGGTGGTCTTCCCGGTACCTGGAAGTCCCACTGTCAAGAACAGCGTCGGCTCCCTCATCTTCCCAATCTCGCCCACCGGCCCATCATCACCAAACTACCCGTGGGTCGATATGGGTTCGGCGATCGCCCGGATCTGCCGCTGTCGGGACCGCCCGACCATGATGCTGTCGGGGCGGACGCCCGACTATGCCGCTGTCGGGGCGACATGCCGCCGCGATGCGACGTTCGGTGCGCAGGCCGGGTTCGGTGCGGCTAAGGGAAGGTGACGACCTGGAGGTCCAACGGGAGCTGCTTGGTATGCGGTCCGGCGTACCTCGCGGTGTCGACCGGGACCACCGGCGCTTGGGCCGCGAACGGGGCGGTGATCTTCGCCTCATCGGTGACGACTCCGATCCCGGTGAAGTTGGTGAAGACGAACGGCAGCCCGTTAGAGGTCAGGGCATTCGGGCCGTCCATGATGTGGAGGTGCAGGTGAGGTGCGTCGGTGTTGCCAGTGTTGCCGAGCTTGCCGAGGACGTCTCCGGTCTTGACCCGGTCTCCGATCTTGACCTGGAAAGAACCGGGCTGGATATGGGCATAGAACGCGAACCGGCCGTTACCGATATCCAGGACCAGATAGTTGCCGTCCCCCGTCTGAAGGGTCGCTCCCTCCGGGAGTTGGCCCGGGATCTGCTCGGGCAGTCCGTCGAGGAGACGAACGATGGTGCCATCGGCTACCGCTCGGACTGGAGTCCCGAAGAAGGGGAACGACGCGACGTCGGCCGGGTTGCCGGTGTAGAGCTTCCCGGCCGAGTCGATCTGGACGAAGTCGATGGCGAACCGCTGAGCCGCGTCCACCGTGCCGTCGACGGCAAGCAGGGCGCCCCGGTGAACCGTGATGGGGTCGCAGCAGCCGTTGCCTGCCACCCATCCGCTCCCCTGCAGAGGCGGCGCGATCGCGACAGCCTCCTGGTTGGAGACCGTCACCGACACCCCGGTAAACGTCTGCGAGGCGGTGACGAAGGTGTGCCGCAGGAGACGCGGGATGGGCGCCCCGGCCGGGAGGGTGACATCGAAGTAGAGGTTGCCGGCGGCGCCCGGCGCGAGTCCGGTTCCGGTGGCCCCGCCGAACGGCCGGAACAGTCGGGCGAGGTCCGTCTCCCGCATTGTCTGGATGACCGTGTTGTTGTTGGCATCGAGGGTCGCGACGCTGGTCAGCTGCACCGGGCGGCTGCCTTGGTTGACGAGCAGCAACTCGTATGCCAGGTGGATCCGGTCGTCCGCGCCGAGCACCGGGCTGACCTCGGCGGCTACCGGCTTTACCGCGAGCCCGGTGAACGCAGACCCCTCGTAGTACGGCGGCGAAGAGGGCGTGGCCAGCGGCGGTGCAACCTTGGTCGTCGATCCGGCCGTCGATGCAGTCGACGGTGCAGCCGACGGTGAGGCCGACGGCGACGGTTCAGGGCTGGTGGTGCACGCCGCCATGGCGAGCATGGCCGCGACGACCACAACCCAGCCGGGGCGAGACATGCTCGTAGGACGGCTTTCGGTGTTCCGCATCGTCATGCTGGCCCTCCCAAAACGACGTGTCCGGCCGGCGGAGCCAATCCGGTTGGGGGCTCACCCCCCCATACCGAGGTCGGTCGAGAACGGCACCGAACTGCGGTCTCTCGTCATGGTGCCGCCCGCAGCTCATGGATGCTAGGGCCTCGCAAGGTGGGCGCTTCCGAAGTTGCGGAGTTGTCACCTTCATCACCTGAAGCACGAGGGTTCCATCCTGGGAGCAGGTGCCACCGGAAGCACGTCCTATGTCGACGCCGAGCCGGTCCGGTGCGACGCGGCGCTGCAGGCCGACGGCGAAGAAGCGGTCGTCGGTTCCGGCGAGCACACGGATCGGCATCGCTGGCCGTGACGTGAAGTCGCAGACGGAGTCGAACGCGATGTCGGCCTCCTCCCGTTCGTGGTGCGCTCCCTCAGCGGCAACAGTGGCGTGGACGTCGTGCAGGAAGCAGGTGGCGACGTGGAAGAGCCCGTAACCGCCGGCTCGGGCTACCTCGCCCGAGCCGAGATCTGGCCAGGAGCACGGCTCGTTGAAGTGACACCGCCCGGATCAGACGTCGGCATCATCCTGCTACCGCCGGACGGCGACATCCCCGTCGCGGTGCGCCTCGGGACGCAGAACGCCCAGGAGGCGCATGCCCGGATCCGAACGGCGCGCGTGAGCCTGCACAACGACGAGGTGCTCCAGGTGGACGAAGCCCCGCCGATGTTCTCGTTTGCCGACCCCGACGGCAACGGGCTGGTCAACCTCCAGGACGCACCAGAGTCCACCACCTCGTAAGCCCAGCACGCGGCACGCAACACCCGCTCCATGCCGCTGTCGAGGCGGGACGCCCCACCGTTCCGCTGTCGGAGCAGGGTCACCCGACCGTGCCACTATCAGATCGGGGTCGCCCGACGATGTTATTGTCGAGGCGGCGTCGCCCGACCATGCCGTGCGTCGAATCGTCGTGTCCGTGCGTAGCCAGTCTGTCCGCCAAGGCGATTTCCGGGTCCTTAGAGGCGGAGCAACGCTGTGGATCGCCTGAATTGGGGGTTCAGGGTTGCCATTGGTCCGGAAAGTACTTCTGGATGAACTGGTAGGCGAAGGTCGTGGTCGGCGTCGTGTTGTTGTTCGACTCGTTCCCCACGGCGGCGAGGACCAGGTCGGCCGGGGGGTAGGCAAAGACGACAGACGTGTACCCGTAGATGGCTCCGTTGTGGCCGACGAAACCGCCGACGCGCTCACAGCCCATCCCGTAGCCGATGTTGATCTTCACGCCGTTGAACCGGCGGGCCTTGAGCCGCCTCGCCTGGGTCTCCGGCTTCAGCAGGCTGCCGGCACCGAGCTCTTTGCCCCACACGTGAAGGTCGTCCAGCCGCGAGATCATCGCCCCGGACCCTGCCGGGACGGCGGGGTTGACCTCGTTGAAGATCGCAGGCGGCGAGGCGGCGTTGTCGAACGGCTTGTTCGGGTTGGCCGGGTCCAGGCCGGTCGGGACGTACGCGGTCGGGTGCGGGTCGGGGACGGAGTTGCCGACCGGCCAGAAGGTGGCCGTCAGGCCCAGCTTCTTGACCACGTTGTCGGCGACGACCTTGCTGGCCGACTGTCCGGTGACCTTCTCGAGGATCTCGCCGAGGAGAACGTAGTTGGAGTCGGCGTAGAAGATGTCGGTGCCTGGTGCGAATAGCGGCTTGTTGGCCTTGATCAGGGCCAGCGTGTCCGCGAACGTCCACGGCATGGTGGGGTTCGCGTACCACCGGGTGTTGAAGTCGGCGTTCTCGGTGAACTCGTACACGCCAGCGGTCATGTCCAGCAGGTTCTCAACGGTGATGCTCGTCCCGTTGGTGATGCCGGGCACGAACTTCTCGAGGTGGTCCGTCAGTGCGAGCGCGCCGCCGTCGACGAGCTGGAGGACCGCCGTGGCGACGATCGACTTGGTGATGCTGGCGATCCGGACGTTGGCGGCCGGGTCGTACGGCGTCTTCTGCTCCAGGTTGGCATACCCGGCCGAGCGCTTCCAGGTCTTGTCGCCCATCCAGATGGCGCCGGCTGCCCCGATCAACCCGGTGCTCTTGACCACGCTGTCGAACAGTGCGTCGATGGCGGGCTTGGTGCTGTCGTCCAGGGCGAAGGGCGAGGCACCGGTTCCCGAGCCACCCGAGCCACCGGAGGCCGTTGTGGCCCTGCCGCCTGCCGGTGGCGCGGGCGACGAGCAGCCGGCGAGCAGGCCAGCACCAGCGAGCAGCAGGCCGCCGCGCAAGGCACTCCGACGGCTGAGTGTTCGAATGCCGTCAATGTCGACTGACGACCCGTCGGTGCGCGGTTCCATGACCAAAAAGTACTTCGTACCCGGCCCTGATCAGCAAGGCACACCCTCACAAGCTGACACAGAGTTTCGGGCCCACCGCGTGTGGTGGCCAGTCGAGCCACCCTCCTCGTACGAACGCCCGCTCATCAGCGTGAGGCGTTGTGCGTCAAGGGCTTGTGGTGGGTGCCCTGGGTCGTCGTCGGTTCCCTGCATAGCGGTAATCGGGCTGGGCCCGGCAGCGTGTGATCGGGTTGTGGCCGGCGACGGCCGGGGCGGCCTGTGATGGTCGACGAGATGCCCGAGGGTTCTCAATGCCGCGGAAGGCTCACCCCGACCTGCCTGGTGACGCGTGAACGACTCACGCGTATCGCTTTACGCCGCGACCACCCCCGCCACCGCGAGGTGCCGGACGCGGTGGGTGGCGATGTGCGGGTCCCAGGCTTGACCGGTGGTGACGACGGCGTACAGCTGACGCAGGATCGCGGCGGCGACGATGGTCTGGGCCTGGGTGGGCTTGAGCCGGTTGACTTCCCGGCTGGTCAGGTGCCGGTAACGGGCGGCGTACACCCGGTTGTTCTGCAGGCATCCCCATACCGCCCGCCATGCTGCTACCCGCAGCCGTGGGCGTCCGGCACCGGACAGGCGGGTCTTGCCGGCGAAGGTGCCGGACATTCGTTCCCGCGGGGCCAGGCCGGCCAGCTTGACGGCCGCGCGGGCGGAGGTGAACCGGGACAGGTCTCCGGTCTCGGCGAGGATCGCCGCGGCACCGACGGGGGACAGTCCGTCGATGGAGCACACCAGATTGGTCAGGCCGAGCTGGCCGAGGACGGCGACCATCCGGGCCTCGACGAGGTCCTGGTCGGTGCCGGCTCGTTCCCAGTCGGTCAGGACCCAGCCGATCCGCTCCAGCGCGGCCTGCCGGTGCTCCACCACACCGGCGGTCTCGGTGAGCGCGGCGAAGACCTTCCGGACGATCCGCAGGCACGGCTTGACCTTCCCGCGCCGGACCACCTCGGCGCGCACCAGCCGCGTGAACCGGTCCAGTCCGAGCCGGCGGGTGCGGGCCAGGTTTCCGTCGTCGCGGGCCACGATGATCGTCAGCGCGGCGACCCAGGTGGTGGACTTGAACGGTTGCGCGGCCGCGTCCAACGCTGCCGGCCACACGCACTCGAGCAGGTCACGGACCTGCTGCACAGTTGTTCAGCAGGACACGCTCACCACTTGGTACACCACCATGCCGGGACTTGACCGTCGCGCCAGCGGCGCATCATGTCGGCTTGAGGGGTTCCAGCGGCTGCATTAGCCGGGCCCAAGCACGAACCACACGGTCATCCCCACTGCATCCAGCTCCGAACCCCACCTCGTCGAGAGGGCGTCGACGACCTGAAGGCCCCGACCGTGGGCGGCCAGCGGATCCGCGGTGAGACTGCTGAGATCGAAGCCCACGCTCGCGCCGCGGTCCCGGACGGTCGTCGTCAAGACGTGGTCGTCCAGCACCACCCGTAGCTCGCAGCCGGCATCGGTGTGGATCATCGCGTTGGTGACCAGCTCGCTCAGGCACAGGGTCGCCGTGTCAATGGTGTCCCTGTCGAGGCCCCAGCCCTCGAGGGTGCGCAGCACGAAGCGACGGGCCCCGGCGACCGCACGAGGATCCTCAGTCACGGAGTACGTGGCCACCAGGGCGCCGTAGGGCACCGGCTCGTCCTCGAGTGACCTGCTGGCTTGAACGGTGGTCCGCTGCGCTCGCCGCAGAT
The DNA here is from genome assembly GCA_963752705.1 of uncultured Actinomycetota bacterium. GTDB lineage: Bacteria > Actinomycetota > Actinomycetes > Actinomycetales > Dermatophilaceae > Lapillicoccus. Next base: position 3,797 of record CAVVZM010000003.1, on the reverse strand, counting down.
CAGCACCCAGGCTCGCTCCCAGACGTTCGAGGTCGGCCAGTTGTGGACCATCAAACGGCTGCGGTGAGTCGTAGAACAGCACGAACCCGCCCTGGATGTGGCCGGCGGCCATGATCGGCAGGGACGCCAACGCGCGGATCGTCGCGTCTTGCCTTTCCGCGAATGCGGGGTAACGGTCGGCGAGGTCGTCCAGCGACCCCACGACCACCTCACCAGTGCGCACCGAGTGGGTCAGCGGCACGTGGTCGTACGCGTCGATCTCGCACCACGCGACGCTGCGGTGGTTGTCGCGGTCGCTCGCGCAGAAGAGCAGCCGCCGCCCGCCCCCCTCGGCCAACGCCACCCCCACCCGACCGACCCCCGCCACCCGGCCGAACTGTGCCAGCGCGGACCGCACCCACGCCTCGCCGTCAGCGACAGGTCTCCTCACGACCGTGTGCCCCACCTCCCCAGAGTACGTCCGGGCCAGCCGCGTGAGACAAGTGTCGACGACGCTCGAAATGCGGCCGTAGCGACGACGCATCGGCCTCGTTTGGAACGCTGCCGACACACGCCCCATCTGGTCCCCCTGGGGTCTGGCCGTGGGTCGTCGTGCCGGTATTTCGAAGGCCCGTCAGTGTGACTCTCCCGCAAGACGGCTGGCTCGCGACCTTCGCCCCGTCCCAGGCTGTCCCTCGTCACCCGCACCTTCGATCGGATCAGCCCGATCCGACGGAAGGCCCTGCGCGGGGCACCGCCAGCGCGACTTCCTTTCTACCCAAACTTCTACCGAACCAGACAGCACCACCCGGCAGCAGCCGACTCAGCCCATGACCACCAACCGCAGGGCGGGGGCTCTGACCTGGGCAGACGCACTCCAGGCGGCACCATCCGACACTGCGCGACACGGCACGAGAGCGACTTTTAATCCGTAGGTTGTGGGTTCGAGTCCCACGGGGCCCACCAGGTCTGTGTATGAGTTCGCCTGATCGTTGACGTTCGGTCTTCGGTTGACGCCGTTCCGGTTGATGCTTGACAGCGGTAGGAGGACGGCGGGTTGGAGTCCGCTTTTGGGGATCTCCGGAACCGGGCCACGATCGATGCCCTGGCGTACTATGACAGTCGCGAGTGGTTCTTCATGAGGCATGCCCGAGGGAAGGCCCGTCCACCGCAGGGGCAGACACTACTGACAGAACTCGCAAGGGGGCGTGACGACCGTGGAGAACGCGGCGATCTCTGGCGCCATCATCGAGCTGGGTGAGACCGACCTCTGGGTCACCGTCGCCCACCTCGATGGTCGTTTCTCCGCGCCTATGCTGATCATGGGTGCTCAGCCGGGGCAGTTCCCAGCCTCGGCGAGTGTGGCCGGGAGGCTGTGGTCCTGGGGCCGTGCCGACACCAGGGTCGAGGGCGACCTGCTCGTGAGCGGCTTCCTCTCCCAGATGGACGGGCCCCCCGTGGTCGTGGGAGCCAAGGAGTTTCCGGCCGCTTACCTCGTAGGACGACAGATCGCCGCCCTGCTGCGCTTGCTGCGTCTGTCCGACCCCCTCAGTGACGTGGCCATCCTGCATCCCACGGGGATGTCAGAAGCAGCCCAGACGACCGTGGACGCCGTTCTGAGACGCAGTCCTTTCATCGTGGGTGACGTCACGTGGATTCCGCGGCCCATCGCGGCCATCGCGGTCTCCGCGGACTCATGGACCCGCTCGTTCGAAGCGGTGGGCATCCTCCGCGTTGGCACGTCCACCACGGAGGCCGCCGTCTGGTCCGGGAGCGTCGAAGAGGGCGAGCTGATCCAGTGGTGGTCGGCTCCCCGTGTCTCCGGATCAGTGGAAGAAGCCGTCGACGCGCTCGGGTCTGCGGTGGCCACCGTCGGGCTCGATGCCGTCGATGAGGTCGTCATCGTGGGGGGCGGCAAGGACGTCCCTGCGCTGGTCGACGCGGCGCAGTATCGCTTCGGGGTTCCCATCGTGACCGTCGACGCGCTGTCACGCGCCTTCGGTGAGCGAGCGGCGGCGATGCTCCTTGCCGAGCAGGAGCACCACCCTGACGCCTACTTTGGAGCCAGCACCGCGTCGCTCTCGAAGCACGTCGTACGCCGTGAGACGCACCCCTTGGCCTATCACGCGGCGTCGCACCGACGCGCGGTCGTTCCCGCGCGCATTGCGCGCATTGCGGTGGCCGCAGCCGTCGTCGTCGCTGCCGGCACCGGCACGGCGGCAGCGTTGGCCTCGCGCAACGCCAACGAGGGCATCGTCACCGGATCCCCCGCGATCGTGCTGCCGGCCGCCCTGCGGGCACCCGCCTACGCGCCAGAAGGCAGCGTCGTGGGTTCGGCCGAGGTGCCGATGGGCACGGCCACGACATCCAACGGATACATGGTCCCGAACTGGCTGCAGGGGATCGTCCCCACCGCGCCGACGGCCACCTCGACGCGTCCCGTGCTCACCCCGGTGGCGCTGCCCAGCCCGTCCCCCAGCTCATCGACGACCAGCCCGTCCCCGTCGTCGTCGGCCTCGGCAGCGACCACACCGGCGACCACACCCCTGAACACCAAGACCGGGGCCGCCCCTCGACCGGGGACGTCGACGTCCGCACCGTCCGGGCCCGGGACCTCACCCGCGCCGGTTCCGACTCCGTCGCCCTCATCGACGCCTTCGACGCCGACCCTCATCGACGCCTCGCGACTCCGCCCTCGACGACACCTCGCGACGCCGCCGCTCGACGCCGACCTCGACGACGCCGACCCCCGACGCCGACCTCGACGACCCCCCGCCGACCCCGACCTCGACGGCCGACCTTGACGACATCAACGGAGCCCCCAGCACCGGCGTGGTCACCACGACCGCACCATAGTCCCGGTTGACACCCCCTCGACGAACCTGGCGCTCCCGACGCCTTGAGGCGTCGCGTGGTCACTCAGGCGGCTATTCGACCTGAGCCCAGGACGTGTTGAGAACGTCGCCGGCGTCGAACCGGCGGTCCCCCTCGACGGCGATCCCGCCGGCCCAGGTCAACGCGGTGTAGCTGGCCGAGAGCGTCAACATCCGCATGATCTCGAGCAGGTCACTGGGCCTGGAAACCTGGAGGTTCGCCAGCAGCTCAGCAAGCCCGTCGGCGTTCTCGGCATACTCCTGAGCGAGGACCTGGACCATCTGTTGGGTGTCACGCTGGTCCTGCTCCTCGCGCAGGGCCGCGCGGAGCACCTGGTGCGTCGCCACCAACGATCCGTGGCGAGGCCGCGCTATGCCGCGACGTTCGGTGGAGGTCATCCCACTGCTCCCCTGTCCGCGCCGCTCTAGGGCGTCGCCGCTCACTGCCGAGAGCCCCAGCCGGTCCCCGATCCTCGCCAACCTACCCGGTTGCCTCCAGGGTCCAGCGACACGACCCGCTCACCGCAAGGACGAATGCGCCGCCCCTCTGCAGCGTACGCAGGTCCTCGCCGCGCCCCGTGCCGCGTACGACAGCGGCCACTGAGCCGTCCGCCGCCGTGATGGTCACCACGAACTCATCCGTCCCGCTCCCGCAGTCGTAGGAGGACTTCACCTGCCAGCTGGACCCAGCGGGCGTGAACCGAGGTTGCGAGGGACCCGTCCCGGAGGCGGCCAAGACATTGGCTCCTGGACGCCCACTGACGCTGATCGAGGGTGAGATCGGTGGTAGAGAGGTTGCGGCGCTACTCGGCGCTGCGCTCGTCGGTGCGGCCGTCGGCGGACTGGACGGGCTGGCCGACCCCGGGGGGGTCGTCGACCCGGTCGATGTCGACGTGCTGGCTGTGCCGCTGCCGGACGGAGTGACAGACGCTGCGGAGGGGCTGG
>CAVVZM010000002.1:0-553841 GCA_963752705.1 uncultured Actinomycetota bacterium | reverse complement strand
GTGGTTCGACGGCAAGGACTACCTCGCCCTCGACACCGGCGGCGGACCGCTCGCGCGACTATGGTCGACCGCGCTCGCCGGCCTGGTCGACATCGGCTACATCAAGTCCACCGGCAGCAGCGTGCAGATCAACCTGCCGAAGACCGCGCTCAAGGCCGGTCGAGTTCGAGTGGAAGATCCCGCAGTGGAGCAACACCATCGAGCGCAACCGCGCACGCACGTACTTCCAGGCCTACGCGGCGGCGGCGGCGCTGCACTTCGCCGAGAAGGCGCTGGTCGAGATCCGCGCCGGCCGGACCAAGACGTGGGAGAAATTCGAGGTCCCGGACGAAGGCATCGGCTGCGGCTTCACCGAGGCGGTGCGCGGCGTGCTGTCGCACCACATGGTGATCCGCGACGGCAAGATCGCCAACTACCACCCGTACCCGCCGACGCCCGTGGAACGCCAACCCGCGGGACAGCTACGGCACCCCGGGCCCGTACGAGGACGCGGTGCAGGGCCAGCCGATCTTCGAGGAGAACGACCGCGAGCACTTCAAGGGCATCGACATCATGCGCACCGTGCGCAGCTTCGACCCCTGCCTGCCCTGCGGCGTGCACATGTACCTCGGCGAGGGCAACGAAGCTCGAGCTGCTGCACTCGCCGACGCAGTCCGCCGGCGCCGAGTGAGTTCCGATAACGTGCGCGCAGCCCCGCCCGCGTCGAGCGACCTGCGGGCCACCGGCGAGCGAATCGACACGCTGCTCGACGCCAGCTCGGCCGGCGGGACGGTGGCCCGCGAGCGGGCCGAGGAACTCGTCCGGCTCGTCGCCGACCTCTACGGCGCCGGGCTGGAGCGGGTGCTCGAGGTCATGCACGACCGCGGGCACCTCGACGACGCCACCCTCGACGCGCTGGCCGGGGACGACCTCGTCGCCGAGCCTGCTGCTCGTCCACGGCCTGCACCCCTACGGCGTGAGCAGCGGGTCGAGCGCGCGCTGGACGGCGTCCGTCCCTACCTCGGTCGCACGGCGGCGACGTCGAGCTGCTCGAGATCACCGACGACGGCGTCGTGCGGCTGCGGCTGCTCGGCAGCTGCGACGGCTGCGCGTCCTCGTCGGTCACACTCAAGCTCGCGGTCGAGGGCGCGATCGAGGCCGCGGCGCCGGAGGTCACCGCGATCGAGGTCGAGACGCCGGCACCGGACCAGCCGGCGGGGCCGTCGATCCCGATGGCCTCGCTGTTCTCCCGCGTCGGGCCGGCTGGGCCGGGCGCGACGGCGGTCGGCTGGCAGCCGGTGCCGGAGCTCGTCGGCCTGCCATCGGGTCGGTCGCCCAGGTGATCGTCGGCGCGACGCCGGTCGTCGCGTGCCGCGCCGGCACCGATCTGTTCGCCTTCCGCGACCGGTGCGCGCGCTGCGGCAGGCCCCTGCCGGCGCGACCGTCACCCGCCGCCTGGGCGGCGGCGCCGACGACGCCGTGCTGACCTGCCCCGCCTGCCGCGCGCACTACGACGTGCGGCGCGCCGGTGTCTGCCTGGACGACGAGAGCTGCACCTCGACCCGTTGCCGCTGCTCGCCGACGGCGTCACCGTCTCGATCGCCGTACCCCTCCCGGTCCCGGCATGACTCGCCGGCCGTCGCAACGTCCGGGCGCCCCGCTCGCCTCGCTGCGGCGGGTCGCGCGGCGGCCGGCCCGCGCCCGCGACGGCGAGCGCTGCGAGATGTGCGCCGCGCCGATCGGCGACGACCACTCGCACGTCGTCAACCTCGACAGCCGCAGCGCTGATGTGCACCTGCCGGCCCTGCTACCTGCTGTTCACCGACGAGGACGCCCACCTGCGGTACCGCGCGGTGCCGGAGCGCTACCTGTCCTTCGACAGGTTCTCCGCTCGACGCGCGGGCCTGGGACGAGCTGCAGATCCCGGTCGGGCTGGCGTTCCTGTTCCGCAACTCGGTGCAGGAGCGCACCGTCGCGTTCTACCCCGGCCCGGCCGGCGCCACCGAGTCCGAGCTGCCCCTCGAGGCGTGGGAGCGGATCGTCGAGCACAGCCCCGAGCTGGCGGTGCTGCGCCCCGACGTCGAGGCCCTGCTGGTGCGCCGCTCAGCACGGGCGCACGGTCCTGCCATCTCGTGCCGATCGACGCCTGCTACGAGCTCGTCGGCCGGCTGCGCATGCTCTGGCGCGGGTTCGACGGCGGCCAGCAGGCCCACGAGGCGATGGACGCGTTCTTCGCCGACGTGCGCGGCGCGCAGCCGGCCCGCCCGGCGGTCGCAGCCGTCATGAGCGGCTACACGCTTCACCGTGCTCGACATCTTCGCCGAGCCGTATGCCGTCGCGCCGCAGCTGACCGCCCGGCTGCGGATCGAGGAAGGCGACCGGCCAGGTCGTCCACGCGGTCGCGCTGCGCTGCCAGGTCCGGATCGAGCCGCAGCGCCGACGCTACGACGCCGGCCGAGCAGGACGCGCTGCGCGGCCTGTTCGGCGAGCGCGAGCGCTGGGTCGACACGCTCAAGCCGTTCCTGTGGATGCAGTGCAACACCACCGTGCAGGGCTTCACCGGTGCGACCGAGGCCGACCTCGTGCTGCCCTGCACCTACGACTTCGACGTCGTCGGCTCGCGCTACCTGCACGCCCTCGACGCCGGCACCGTCCCGCTCACCTTGCTGTTCTCGGGCACGGTCTTCACCAGGGGCGCCAACGGCTTCGGCGTGCAGCAGGTGCCCTGGGACTGCGAGGCCCGCTACGACCTGCCGGTCTCCGTCTGGCGGCAGATGATCGAGTCCTACTTCCCGAACACCGGCTGGATCCGGCTCGACCACGACGTGCTCACCCGGCTCGCCGACTACCGGGCGCGGCACGGGCTGATGACCTGGGACCGAGACCGTCCAGACCCTGCTCGCCGGCCGACGGACGAGGTAGGTCACATGAGCCTCGATATAGATATTTTTTTTACAACACACCTCAACTCGACCGTGCGCGAGATCGCCGACGCCGTGCTCTACGAGGGCTACCTGCTCTACCCGTACCGGGCCAGCTCGGGCAAGAACCAGTCGCGCTGGCAGTTCGGCGTGCTCGGCCCGCCGGGCGCCTCGGCCGCAGGCTTCGGCGAGGAGCCCGGGCATGGCGATGCAGTGCCTGCTGCGGCCGCGCTCGCCGGCCGCCGTGACGATCCATCTGCGCTTCCTGCAGCTGCAGCTCCGCGAGGCGCAGCGGCTGGAGCCCGCCGGACGTACGACCGCGTCGACTCGTTGAACGTCGGTACCGGCGGTGCTGACGTGGGACGAGGCGGTCGAGCGCGAGGTCTCCCTGCCGGAGCTCGCGCTGGGCGGGCCGCTCGACACCTCTCGAGTCGCCGGCGGGCGAGGACGTCGAGCCGGTCACCGACCGGCCGGCGCCCCGGTCGGCGGATCGTGCGGCGCCGCTGGGAGCTCACCGCGCGGCTGCGGGCCGAGCCGAGGCCGACGACGGCTTCTTCCGGCTGTCCGTCGCGGTCGAGAACGCACACCGGGCCGGTGCGGACAAGGACGCCGCGATCCGCGTCTCGCTCATCGGGGCGCACCTGCTCCTCGAGGCCCGTGACGCCGACTTCGTCTCCCTGCTCGAGCCTCCGACGAGGCGGCCGCGGCCGCTGCCGGGCGCTGCCAGCAGCGCCGCTGCTTGCCGGTGCTGGCCGGGGCACCGGGCCGGGCCGACGTCGTGCTGGGCGCGCCGATCATCCTCTACGACTATCCCGAGGTCGCGGCGCAGAGCCAGGGCGCGCTGTTCGACGCCACCGAGATCGACGAGATCCTGACCCTGCGGGTCATGACGATGACCGACGCAGGAGAAGGCCGAGGCGCGCGCCACCGACCCCCGGGCCGCCGCGATCATCGACCGGTGCGACGAGATGACGGCCGCCGACCTGCAGCAGCTGCACGGCATCCTGCGCAACCCCCATGCGGGTATGCCCGCGCACCGGCGCGCGGCCGACCTGCGCGACGCCGACTGCCCGCCTTCGACACCGGCGACGTCCCGTGGTGGGACCCGGCCGCCGACGCGAGCGTGCAGCCCGAGGTCGACGCCGTCGTGATCAACGGTGTCCGGGTCGCGAAGGGCAGCCTGGTGCGGGTGCATCCGTCGCGCCGAGCCGACGCCCAGGATCTCTTCTTCGCCGGCCAGGTCGCCCGGGTGACCGCCGTGCTCTCCGACGTCGACGGCGAGGTGCACGTCGCCCTGGTGCTCGTCGACGACCCGGCCGTCGACCTGCACGAGTGGTACGGCCGCTACCTCTACTTCGCCCCGGACGAGCTCGAACCCCTGCCCGCGCCGCCGGAGTCGACCAGCAGCCACCAGACACACCGAGAGGAGAGTCGACGATGAGAACACTCGGAACGTCACCTAACCGCGGCCGGGGCCGCAGCCCTAGCCCTCGCGGTCGTGGGAGTGCAGTCGATCCCCGACGTCCGCCGGTACCTGAAGATGCGCTCGATGTGAGCGGCGTGAAAGCGACAAGGAAAGGACCGTCATGAGCGACGAAACCAGGCGCCCACCTCGAGGAGGAGGCGCAGAGGAGCGCGGGGCCGAGGCTCCCGCGACACCGGATCCGACGAGCCGGGCGGCGGGCCGGTCGACCGTCCCGAGGGCACGGCGGACGACAAGGCCGACACCGCGATCCAACCCCAAGAGGCACAGCACCCCGAGCGCCCAATCTGCAGTCCGGCGGCGGCTAGACCGTCCACGGAAGGAGGAGACATGACCTTTGACCCGAACAGCCCCGACGGCATCGACACCGAGGACAAGACGCTGCCCCCCTACGAAGGCCGCAAGGAGGCCGCCGACGTCGCCGGCAAGGAGGAGTCGACCAAGGAGGGTGCGAAGGTGGGCGGCGCCAGCCGACCCGTCGAGGATGACGACATGAAGGCGCCCGAGCCCGCCGACACCCCACGGGGAGCCACCGGCTCCCCGGCCGACGAGCAGCCCGCCAGCGAGATGCCCGAGACGGACCGGGACGATGACGCGGTCGGCCCAGCACACACCGAGGGCACGGGGCGCGCCGAGGACAAGTCCTGAGGTGGCGGCACGGGTGCTCGTTGCCGGAATCGGCAACATCTTCCTCGCCGACGACGGCTTCGGTGCCAGGTGGTGCGTCACCTCGAGGACCTGGCCGCCCTCCCGGGTGTGCGCGTAGTCGACTACGGCATCCGCGGCATGCACCTGACCTACGACCTCCTCGACGGGTGGGACCTCCTCGTGCTCGTCGACGCGCTGCCCGACCGGGGCGACGTGGGCCCGGTAGAGGTGCTCAAGATCGAGGGTGTCAGCGGCACCGGTTCGCTCGACGCGCACGGGATGGAGCCCATGGCAGTGCTGTCCAGCGTGGTCGCCCTGGGCGGAGACCTCCCGTCGACCTACCTGGTCGGCGTCCAGGTCCGCGACGTCAGCGAACGGATCGGCCTCTCCGACCTCGTGACCGACGCCGTCGTTCCCGCAGCCGGTGCCGTACGCGGGCTCGTCACCGAGCACCGGCCCTGGGTCGTCGACACGCCGAGCGGGTGGGCTGACCATGTGCCTCGGCATACCCGGACAGGTCGTGGAGGTCCTCGAGGGCAACAACGGCCAGCTCGCGCTCGTCGACGTCGAGGGCGTGGCGCGGAAGATCAACATCGGGCTGCTCGACGAGGGCACCCTGCAGGCCGGTGACTGGATCCTCATCCACATGGGAATGGCGATGGAGAAGATCGAGCCGCAGCAGGCCGTCGACGCCCGGTCCGGGCTCGAGCTGCTCGGCAGCGGGCTGGAGGAGCCGTGACCATCGCGTCCAATCCTTACATGCCTACGAACCTGGGCGCCCCTCGAGTGAGTGGTCCGCAGCTCTTCGCCCGGTATGCGTACCCGCCGAACGTCCTCGGGTTCTGCGGCCCCGCGGACCACCTCGCACTCTTTGAGTACGGGTCGGCCGGGGTGACCGACGCCGGGTTGGTCGACCTGGCGAAGGGTTTTCATGGCGCTTGGCCGTACCTCGAGCTGATCGCCCGCGGCACCGGCATCCGGGACCCGCTGGACCGCCGGGTCGTCGAGGCCTACTGGGTGGGCAGCCCTCTGCTGGACCGGATCAGCGCCGTCGACATCGGCAACTCGATGGAGGACCGGTTCCGCGCCCGGACAGGGCACCAGTTCGGGCATCTGGCCGAGGGGGTGGTCGCCGGCGGCGTCCCGCACCACAGCTTCCACGTGTTCGAGGTCTACCCATGGGTCGGGCTCCTGCGGGACGACCGCAAAGCCCCGACGGCAGTGTCAGTGCTCGACCGGTGCCGGGTCCGCTGGGGCACCGTCGAGACCGTCCTCGGCGACCACGCCGTCGTCCGCTCGCGGCCCATCGTCTGGGACGGTCGGGTGCTCTCATTGGGAGAGCCCGTCGCCGAGACCGTCGAGTGTGCCCGTGCAGGAACGGGTTTCATCGGGACGATCAGTCCCGGTGACGTGGTCTCGATGCACTGGCACTGGGTCTGCGACCGGTTGACGCCCACCGAGCTCCGCCAGCTCCAGCGCTTCACCGTGCGGCACCTGGCCATCGCCAACTCCGGCGTCGAACACCGGGGCACCGCCCTGGCCATCGGATGAGAGTCCCGGCGGCCCGGTTGGTCCGCCGCGGCGCGACCGTGGCGGCGGCCCTGAGCGTGATGGTCGCCGCCGCGTGCGGAGGTTCACCGTCCGGGGGCTCGGGGGGCGCGGTCTCAGGCCCTGCGGGGACCGGCGGCGCGGCGGGTCGGTCCGGCGCCGCCTCGTCGCTGACGCTGTACACCTCGGTGACCCAGGAGACGGTGGACGCGGTCACCGCGGGGTACAAGCAGGTGCACCCGGGCGCCACCGTCACGGTGTTCCGGGCCGCGACCGGGCAGCTCAACGCGCGGATCGCCGCCGACCTGGGTTCCGGTGGTCTCAAGGCAGACGTCATCTGGGGTACCGACCCGCTCTCGATGCAGTCCTACACCGACCAGAAGCTGCTGGCTCCCTGGCCGCTGCCCGAGCTCACCTCCGTCCCGACCCAGTACCGCACACCGGAGTTCTGGGGGACGCGGTTGCTCTACCTCGTCCTGGTCACCCGCCGCGGGCTGCAACCCGCCCCGACGACCTGGACGGACCTGACCTCGCCGGCCTACGCGGGGAAGGTCGCGGTGCCCGACCCGGCCTTCGCCGGCTCGGCGTTCGCGGCGCTCGGCTACTTCTCGCAGACGCAGGGGATGGACTTCTACCGGGCCTTGCGGGCCAACGGCGCGAAACAGGTGGCCAGCATCCCCGACGTCGTCACCCAGGTCGCCCAAGGCACGTACTCGGTCGGCATCACCCTGGACTCCGGCGTCCGTGATGCAGCCGCCAAGGGCTCGCCGGTCGACCTGGTGTGGCCGCAGCCGGGAGCGATCGCCCTCTACAGTCCAATCGCGCAGACCACCGCGTCAACGAACACCGCCCCCGCGAAGGACTTCCTTGCGTACGTGCTCAGCCTGGAGGGGCAGCAACGGATCGCCGAGACGGGCTGGCAGCCGATCGTCCCCGGAGTTGCCGGGCCGGCCCAGCCAGCGGGCGCCCAGGCCGTGGCACCGGACTGGAACGCCCTGTTCGGGCACCAGCAGGACCTGCTGGCCCAGTACCGGTCGGTGTTCGTGCAGTGAGCCCGCCGAAACCTCCAACAGCACGGCTGCGACCCGTCGTCCTGACCCGGGCCGCGGTGGTGGTCCTCGTCGTTCTCGTCGTCGCCGGGCTGGTCGCCGTGCCGATGCTGTTCCTCCTGCGCGGGGCCCTCGCCGGCGGCGGGGAGAGCGTCGCGGGCGCTCTCGGGAACCGCGAGGTCCGCGAGGCGCTGTGGCACACCGTCTCGCTGGCGATCGTCGTGACGGTCGCCGCTGTGGCCGGAGGGACCGCCCTTGCCATGGCGTTCGACCGGTCCATGGTCAGGCGGCCAGCCGGCTGGCGGATCGCCCTCGTGCTGCCGCTGCTCGTACCCCAGTTCGCCCTCACCCTGAGCTGGGCGCAGGCGTACGGCCCAGGCGGTCTTTCCGACCAGCTGCTCGGGCTCCCTCTTCCCGGCCTCTACGGCCCCACGGGTGTCGCCCTTCTGCTCACCGCTGACGCGGTCCCCCTCGTCTGGCTCGTCGTCGCGGCCGGGCTTGCGGTCCGCCGCGAACCCGACCTCGTCCGTGCGGCCCGGGCGAGTGGAGCCGGACCTTGGCGAACCTTTGCCACCATCGACCTCCCCCTGCTGCGCGGAGCGCTCCTCGCCGCCGGTGCAGTCGTCTTCGTGGGCGTAGTGAACGCCTTCGCCGTCCCACAGGTGCTCGGATCCGCGCAGGGTTACCAGACGTTGGCAACCCTTGCCTACCAACAGCTTTCGCTCTCCGCTGCGCCGGACGCGTTCGCTCGGCTCTGCAGCATCGCCCTCCTGATGGTGGCCCTCGTCCTCGTCGCCATCGGGGGGGCCGACCGGGGCCTGGGGCGCGTGGGCGCCGGCTTCGCGAGAAGCGGTCCGGGGGGCGCGCGGTTCACCCACCGGGCCTCGACCGGCACCCGCCTCGTGACCGCCGGCCTCGTGGCATACCTAGCCCTGACGACGGCGCTGCCGCTCGTCGCCCTCGTGGCAACCTCGCTGACCCGAGCCCCCGGGCTGCCGCCCGTCCCCGCCAACTGGACGGTGCAGAACTACACCTCCGGCCTTGGGCCCACCGCGCTCGCCAGCCTCGGGCGCACCGTCACTCTCGCCGCCGCCGCGGCCGTCGTCCTCACCATCCTGGCCGCTGTGGTCGTCGGCTTGGGCGGGAGCTCCCGTCGCCGTCTCGGCACCGCGCTGACCCTGGGGTATGCCGTGCCCGGCACCGCCCTGGCCATCGGGGTGCTCGTCGCCTACGGGCCCTGGCTGGGCGGGTCGGCCGCCATCATCCTGCTCGCCTACCTCGGCAAGTGCGCGGCGCTCGGGTACCGGGCGCTGGCCGCCGGAGCCGACCGGGTCGCCCCGGAGCTCGGCCAGGCTGCCCGGGTCAGCGGCGCCGACCCCGCCACCGTCTACCGGACGATCACCGCCCCCGCCATGTCGACCGGGTACGTCGCCGCGGCCGGGCTCGTCGTCCTGTTCGCCGTGCATGAGCTGACCATGAGCAGCATCCTCTACGGCCCTGACACCCAGACCTTTGCCGTCGTCGTCCTGAACCAGCAGCAGCTCGGTGACGTCGGGACCAGCGCCGCCCTCGCCCTCATTCTCACGCTGCCCCCCCTGATCGTCGTCGGAGCGGGCTCCGGCGCCATTCGCGCCCGGGGAGCAAACGCCCGTCGCCGAAGACTCGATGCCAGGCCCGCCCCGCCGCTCTGGGCAAGCGTGGGCCAACAATGAGCGCCCCAGCGCTGCGGCTGACCGGTCTCGAGGTGGCCTACGGGCCGGTCGTCGCACTGGCGGCCGTGGACCTTCAGGTATGCCCTGGAGAGGTCATCGCGCTACTCGGCTCGTCAGGGTCCGGCAAGACCACCCTCCTGCACGCGGTCGCGGGCCTGGTCGAGCCGACGTCGGGGCAGATCAGCATCGGGGAGCGAGTTGTCGCGGGGGCGGGACGCTGGACGGCGCCGGAGGACCGCAGAGTGGGCTTGGTTTTCCAGGGCGCGGCGCTCTGGCCGCACATCGATGTCCTCGACACGGTCGCGTACCCGATCCGGCGGGGCGGGGCAACGAAGGCGAACGCCCGCCGTGAGGCGGCAGCGCTCCTCGAACGCCTGGGGCTCGCCGCGCTGACCGAGCGGCTCCCCGCCCAGCTCTCCGGCGGTGAGCAGCAGCGGGTCGGCCTGGCCAGAGCCCTGGCCCGGAACCCGGACCTGTTCCTCTTCGACGAGCCCACCGCCCATCTGGACACCCATCTGCGGGCCCTCGTGCTCGAGGAGATCGCCCGCCGGCGGGAAGCGCTGGGCGCTGCGGCGCTCTACGCCACGCACAACGCCGCTGAGGCTCTCGCCATCGCCGACCGGGTCGCCGTGTTGCGTGGGGGCCGGCTCGTCCAAATCGGGGCTCCCCAGGAGGTCTACGAACAGCCAGTGGACGTCGACACCGCTCGGTTGACCGGGCCGGCCTCGGTCGTGCACGCGAACATCCTGCGTGAGCCAGGGGACAGTGAGTCCTCCGGACTCGTTCTCGTGCGCCCCGACTGGGTGCGTCTGGGCGGCGACCTCCCCGGTCGGGTCGACAGCGTGCGGTACCGAGGCCCACATACGGACCTTGTCGTGTCGGTGGCCGGAGGGCAGTTGCTCGTCAGCTGCCCCGGACCTCCACGGCGCTGGGTTGGCGAGCAGGTGGGGCTCACCGTCACCCAGACATGGAGGATCACGTCGGGGCCCGCCGTGATGAATTCAGTGGCACCCCGGAAGACGGCGGACACCGATGCATGAACTTTCGGTATGCGGAGCGATCTATGACATTGTCGACCGCGCGGCGGCTGGCCGCCCGGTGTCGGTCATCCACCTAAAGGTCGGCCGGCTGCGCCAGGTCGTGCCGGACACGCTCACCTTCTGCTGGACCGTCGTGTGTGATGACACGCCTCTCGCAGGGTCGCAGCTGCACGTGGACTACAGCCCCGTCACCCTGCACTGCACTCTGTGCGCGCAAGAGACGACGGTCGGGCGGGAGCTGCTGCTGCTGTGCCGCGCCTGCGGCACGGACCGGATCACGGTCACCGGTGGTGAGGAGCTCCTCGTCACCGCACTCGACCTCAGGGAGGCGTAACCAATGGGCCGGTTCCACCGTCACGACGACGTCACAGCGCACGAGCACGACCCGGGTGAGGGACACGGGCACGGCCAGCAACGCCAGGTCAACGGCGACCAGCGCCATGGCGACCTGTCCGGCTACGGCACCGCGCCGGAACGGGTCCAGGTCCTGCAGCGGATCTTCGACGAGAACGACCGCCTCGCCCAAGCCAACCGGGAGCTCCTAGACGCCCACGGCGTCACCGCGGTCAACATGATGTCGTCCCCCGGCGCAGGCAAGACGACATTGCTGCGACACACCCTCGCGAGCCTCCAAGGCCATACCCGGGTCGGCGTCATCGAAGGCGACATCGAGACAAGCCTCGACGCGGACGCGCTGACCGGCTATGACGCGCAGGTCGTCCTGCTCAACACCTCCAACGGCTTTGGCGGCGAGTGCCACCTCGACGCGCCGATGGTTGGATCCGCCTTGCAGCGAGTCGACCTCACATCGATTGACCTGCTATTCATCGAGAACGTAGGAAACCTCGTATGCCCGGCCGAGTTCGACGTCGGCGCGCATCACCGTGTCATGGTGTCCGCCATCACCGAAGGCGAAGAAAAGCCACTGAAGTACCCCGTGATGTTCCGATCCGTCGACCTAGTTTTGATCAACAAGATGGACCTGCTGCCCTACTTAGACTTCGACTTGGCGGCGTACGAGCGCAACCTCGAAACCATCAACCCGCGCGCCGCCATCCTCAAGTTGAGCGCTCGGAACCGCGAGGGGCTCGACGGCTGGCTCGCGTGGCTGGACACGATCCCCGGGAGCCGAACACCTGGACCGCCGCGTCACCGGTGATGCAGCTGCGGCGAGCAGGTCGTCGTCACCAACACCGGCCTGCTCCCTGTCGCCTAGGATCGCGCGATGGCCTGACCGCGCCGTTCAGGCAGCCAGTGAGACGCCTCCCTCGCCCTCGTCCAACCTGCAGCGGTAGCTTTCGTCGAGCCGATGGGAACATCAAGCCAGAAAACCCAGGTCAACCGCGGATCGCAGAAGTGGCTAGACATTCACCACTAATCGAGCGCGACTGTGCGCGATCGCTCGACGGGCGACGTTGACTGACAAGCGCTTTGAAAAGGCCCGCCGCCAGGTCCACACCCTATTGTCGACACCTATCTCAGCGAAGCCCAGCACGACCGTGACACGCGCCCTATCTGGGCGGTGTGGGGAACACGCCTCTGGCCGTGTCGCACACATCCGACGTGCGGCTGGCAGTACGGAGGGTGGCGATGGTGGGCCAACACGTGGACTGACCTCAAGAGCGTAGCTACGGCCCATCAGTGACGATGTGAGGCCGCCGCACCGTGATGACGGAGGCTGGCACCGTCGACGCGAGGTCGATCATCAATTACGACCCACAAGCGAGCCACGTATCGGCCAACACTCACGTAGGGCCTGGCTCGATGCCGCACCAAGCCTCCTTTCAGCCGGCTGCGCTGCGACGTGCCCGAGAAGCCGCAGGCCTCACGCAGAGCGAGCTGGCTCATCGAACGATGGTCCGAGCGACGAACCGCGGTCGGCCGCCGTCGTCCTCGAGCGAGCCCACGACATACACGACCATCTCCAGCGAATCAGACGGAGAGCCAACTCGGGTGGGCGGGCGGCATACTCCCGCGGGTGCCCGGCTGGCCCGGCGATGCAGCTCCTACGATGCAGGCGTGGACGTGGCTGATCGTCTGGCGAGCACGATCGCCACGACGGCTCCGACCAATAGCACCACGTAGCCGATTCTCGGGTGCAGCAGCCCCGCGATCGCCGTGACTGCACACACGAGTAGCGGGCGCAGGTAGACCCACCGCTCGCTGCCGACGTCGGTGCCTGCCTTGGCCAAACCCGGCTCCACGATGGCGGCGTGACGGGAAATAAGGTAGAGCGCCAGGAAGGACAGCGCTGTGACTGTCCAGAGGACGAAAAAGTTCTGGTGGCTGACCTGATCCACGCCCTTGACGAAAATCATCGAGAAGAAATTGCGGTAGTCGTCGGAATCATTCTTGGTCGGCGGCAGAACGGCAAGGGTGAGTGTCGGGATGGAGACGATGCAGAACAGCCAGAAGAAGTTCAGCCAGACCATTCCGCGCGTGTAGTCGCGCAGCCGTTCGTACAGAGCGTGGTGATAACGCCAGCAGGTGACCACCATCACGAAGCTGATCGCCGACTGGACGATCTCAGGGTTGTCGATGAGGAGCGTGGTCCAGTCTTTGTCCGGCTGCTCCCTGACGAAATCCGAGACGGGTATAAAAAGCAGGGTCAACGAGATGGCGACTGCGGCGTCACTGAAGAACGCGAGCCGGCTGACGTCCCTCAGCTCTCTCGCGAGGAGGTCTGATTCGTCGCTCTCGGGCGCAGTCATGCCTGTTGTGTACCAGACCGGCGCCCACCTGGGATGTGACCTGAGGAGGGCTATCCCTGCGCCGCTACCGCCGGTACCGCGGCCATGGCCCAGATATCCTCCACGTAGCGGCCGGCCGACTTCAGCTGCCGGAACCAGTCGTGAGCCAGAGCCACCGAGACGCCTTCAGCCGCAGCATGGATCTGGGCCACCGTCTCCTCGACGTCGTCGTAGAACGTCGTCGAGTCGCCGCATACCAGCACCTTCGCCCCAGCGCGCATCAGCTCGTCGAGGCGAGGAGCGTGAGCAAGCATGACGTCCTCGACGTGGTGAGGGGGCAGGTTCGGTTCGCGCGAGAACGCCGGGAGGTACTCCAGCCAGCCTTGCGAGACCCATTCGTCGATGGCGTCGGCATAAAGGTGGTCGTGGTCGCTGCGGCGGCAGCCCCTCACGAGCACGATGGGGGCAACGGGCAGTCCGGCCTGGTGACGGGCCGAGAGCTCGAGGAGGAAGGCCCGGAACGGCGCAATGCCGGTTCCGGCGCAGACCATGATCACTGGCGTCGCGGCGTCGTCCGGCAGCGAGAAGCCGGGGCCGGGCCGTTTGACCTTGACGAACAGCTCGTCCTCAGCGCGAAGGCTCGCGATGAAGGTCGAGCACGTCCCGCGGTACGTCCCCCGTCCGGACCGTGCCGGACTCTCCAGGACGCCGACCGTCAAGCTGGCCTGCGACGGCCGTCCCGAGGGCGTCGACGAGATCGAGTACGTACGCGGTTTGATGGCGGTGAAGACGCGGTCGAGCTGTCCGACCGGCAGCGGCTCCGCCGGAGGGAAGTCCTCCGCGAGGTCCAGCAGGGACCGGTTCCTCGCCAGGACCTGGGCCTGGTACGCGTCCGGGACAGGCAGCGCCAGGAGCTGGTCCCTGTGACTGTCCTCGTCCACGTAGTGCGCGAGGAGCTCGATACCCTGCCGGCTCGCCGGAGCAGTGAGGTCGAACCGTGTCTGCAGGACAGTGAAGCCGTCGAGGAGGTCCTGCTCGTCGCCACCGATGCGCACGAGCGCGCCCGGTTCGATACCGAAGAGTCTCGCTGCCCGACGCACGTCCCGCTGGCGGTTGCGCGGCAGGACGAGCATGTGGTCCCCCGCCCGGTAGTCGACCCCTTCCGGTAGTGCCACCTCCAGGTGGACCGTGGAGTTGGTCGACCCGTCGGCGCCCCAGTGCCGCTGCAGCTCCGTGGCGGCCAGCACCTCCGCACGTGCGAAGTCGAGGTCGTGCGCGAGCCGGTTCAGGTCTCCGCCGGCAACGAGCGAGGCGCCGATTCCCGTCTGCCCCCCGCTGCCGGGGGCCAGCAGCTCCCACAGGCCCAGTGACCACGAGCCGAAGGCGGCCTCGAAGTCGCCGGAGGTGTCGCCGGCACCTCGTCCGGCCAGGCGGTGAGCGCCGGCCGAGGAGAGCTGCTCATCGAGAGCGATCGGGACGGCCTGGAATGAATCGGTCCAGTGCCGGTCGCCGCAACCGAAGACGGCAAAATCGACACCGGTCAGGGAGCCGGCCGGCTGAGACCGGAGCCACGTGATGAACGCCGCGCCCGAGAGGGCCGGTTCGCCGTTGTACGAGGCGGCGACGATGATGTTCGGGGCGTCGGCATCGAGCGCGGCGACCGCGTCGTTGAGGGGAGCCGTCCGCGGTTCGAGCCCGTGGTCACGCGCGGCGGAGGCGATCCGGGAAGCAAGTCCCATGGCGGTGCCGCCATCAGAGGCATGCCAGATCCGAAGGCTGCGGCCGACGGGCGTCGCCGGCGTCGCCGGCCCGTCCGCAGGGGCTCCGCTCTGCGCGGCCTGCAGCGTCACCGGGATGGGGCGGGGAGCGCGGCGAGGGGTGAAACGCAGGGTGAAGGGCTGCGGCTTCAGCGTCAGCGCGACGCCGAAGGTCAGGTCCTCGCTCGGTGCGCTGAGGTCGAACCGGGAGACGATCGCGGCCAGTGCCGTCTGCACCTCCGTCAGCGCGAGGAGGCGCCCGATGCAGGCGCGCATGCCGGTCCCGAATGGCTTGAAAGCCCCGCTCGGCAGCGATGTCATGAGCTCCGGTGTCCACCGGTCGATGTCGAACTCGTTGGGGTTGTCCCACACCGCGGGATCCCGATGAACCATCGGCAGGTAGACCAAGACCGAATCCGCGGACCTGATCTGGTACTTGCCCCCGATGACGGTCTGCTCCTCGCGTGAGCTGCGCGTGAACCCGCTCGCCGACGGATACAAGCGCAGGCACTCGTTGACCAGGGCGTCGATCAGCGTCAGCCGGGAGAGCTCGTCGATCGTCGGCATACGCCTGCTGCCGGCGCCAAGAACGCCGTCCACCTGAGCCCGCACCCGGGTGAAGAGCCCGGGCTGCGAGGCAAGGTGGTGCAGAGCGACCGAGAACACGTTGTGCGGCCCCTCCTGGCCGGCGCCGAGCAGCGTCAGGCACTGGTAGCGGACCTCGGACTCGGGCATGTACTCGCCGGTGAGCGGGTCAGGGGTCGTCAGCATCCTCCCGAGAAGATCGTGGCCCTCGTTGCCGGGGCCGAGCGCTCTACGCGCCGAGACGACCTCTTGGGCGAAGGCGCTGAGCTCGGCGATGTCGCGGTGGAGACGGCGTTGGCCTTTGACGTCGAAGGCCATGAGCTTGGCCGGCAAGATGCGCTGCAACGAGAGCTCGTGCACCACGCGCGCCGCCGCGACGACGACGTGTGGCGGCTCGTCAGAATAGAAGGCGCCCACGCGCAGCGAGAGCGCGTACAAGCCCATGACCTCGAAGAACAGTGACCCGGAGAGCATCATGACGTCGACGTCTTTGCCCGCGTCCACGCTCTCCAGCCGTTCGGTCATCTGGCCGACGCAATCGGTCACCGATTCGAAGTGATCCCGGAGCGCTCCGGGCGAGAAGGCATTACCGAGAATCCGGTGTCCCCGGCCCCATGACGGCTCGTCGTTGAAGCTGCTGATCAAACCGTTGCCGAGCAGTGTGCGCAGCGTGCCGGTGGAATGATGCTTGGTTTCCCGACCGGCCCCGAGACCCGCGATAGGCGACTTCTCGAAGCGTTCCTCGTCGCAGAGTTCGGTGGACAGCTCCGCGGTCATGGCCAGGACGTTCGAGTCGTTGAAGCGCGCGATCGGGGCGTTCTGCCGGCCGACGTCCAGGACGTATTCGTAGAGACGCCCGGCGGCCAGAGCATGGTGACCCGCCGCCAGCGAAAAGCCCGCGAGGGGCGGGATCGGCGCAAGCTCGGTCATGACGTCTCCCGTGTCTTCCGGCAGCATGTTCACTGGGGCTGCAAAGGTACCCCGATCGGCAGGTGCACGATCTGGGATCGAGCGGGCTGATCGACCCTTCCGTTCCTTAGGCTCGATCATCGTGTGCCTGACGTGACGAATACGATCGAGTATGCGGTGGTGCTACGGAAGCAGGCCCGGGTGAGCAGTCCCTCCAGACGCGTTCCAGAACTTGAGCTGGTCGTTGCCATCAGCTCGTTCGGTGGCGCCCTGGCGCTGTTCGCGATCGCGTGGCTGTCATTCCAGGTCTCGGGATCTCTGCTCATCTCGATCCTCGTCCTGTCCGCCGGCGCCGTCCCCTCGCTGCTGCTGATGAAGACCAGTGCGAAGCTGCCCCGGCGATACGACGTCCGCACACTCTGCGCCGTCGTCTCGCTGGTCAAAGGGGGCGTCTTCGCCCTGCTGGCCCTGGTGCTGCAGCTCGGCTACATATCCGTGTGGCTCCTGCTGCTCGGCGCGCTGTTCGTGGGCGTGCTGATGGCGCTCTACACGCCCGCCTACAACCTGGTGCTCCGATCGATCGCTCCGGTCG
Organism: uncultured Actinomycetota bacterium; assembly: GCA_963752705.1. Lineage (GTDB taxonomy): Bacteria > Actinomycetota > Actinomycetes > Actinomycetales > Dermatophilaceae > Lapillicoccus. Next base: position 536,928 of record CAVVZM010000002.1, on the reverse strand, counting down.
GGCACCTCGACGCGCTCGACGCGGCGCTGGCCAGCTGGACCGCCGTCGCAACGGTCGCCGGCCTGCTCAGTGGCGGTCTGTTGATGCACCGGTTCGGCGGCCCGCTCGTCTTCCTTGTCAACGCGGCCAGCTACATCCCGATCGCCATCTTCTTCCTGCGGCTCCCCGCGGTGCAGGCGACGCGGTCGGCCGACTCGGCGTCGCATGTCGCGATGCGCGAGACCCTCTCCCTGATCTCCCGAACTCCGCTGCTGCGCCGGGTCGTGCTCTTCACCATGGTGTTCCAACTGCTGGCTTGGCCGTTGACCCGGGTGTTGCAGCACGTCGCGAAGGTGGTACTCGACAACCCGATCACCTTCGCGCTGCTGCTGATGTCGTTCCAGGTCGGCGCGATCCTCGTGGCGCCCGTCCTGAAGTTGAGCCTGAAGCGCGCCGGCTACGCGTCCATCTTTGCCCGCAGCGCGCTCGTTCTGGTCGTGGCTCTCGTTCTGGTCGGGGTGGCGGGGCTGCTTCCGTCAGGCGTCGCCCATCTGGTCGCGATCATGGTCGTGCTGGTGCCGTTCGGCCTGGCGGTGAACTTGTCGGCCGCGCTGCTTCAGGCGTGCATGCAGGTGGGCGCACCGGACGCCGGCGAGTCGTCGATCCTGTCGATCTACTCGGCGGTGGTTGCCACCGTCGGCTTGGTCGGCGCGCTGCTCATCAGCGAGCTGGTCGCGTTCGTGTCGATCTGGATCATCGTCGCCGCCGAGGGCGGGATGCTTGCCGTGCTGATGGGCGTGGCCTTCCGCCGGCGCTGGTTCGCTGACCTCGATGCCGCGAGCGCCGGCCACGAGGAGCATCCCCGGGACAGGGTGCTGCGGCATCACTGGGGGCGCCACCGTGATGCCTTCGGCAGCTTCGGCACCGGCGTCGAGCCGCTGTCGACCGGCAAGCACCGCATACGGGAGCGGACGAGCTCGCAGGCACGGCCGTCCTGAAATGCGGGCGCCGGCGGGGGGCCGTGTCATCCACGGGATCGTTGGACTGGCGCGGACCCTGGTTGCGACCCCTCCGGGGCTCAAATGTGGCGGCGGGTCGTCATGACCCGGAACCGGCCGGCTACGAATGCTGCGTCCGTGTAGGCCGCGTTCGCAGCCGGGTTCGCTCCCGTTCCGTGGAAGTCGGAGAAGGCCGCCGTCTGGTTGACGAAGACCGAACCCGTGAGGTTCTCCGACAGCGCGACCCCTGCCTCGGCGGCCGCGTCCCGGGCCGCCTCCAGGACATCCTCCGACGTCGACCACACCGCCGCCGTCATCGCTCCGTGCTCGCGCACGGTGTCGACGAAGCGCTGGAGTGACTGCTCGGTCGAGGAGGTGCGGATCAGGAAGGTGACCGGGCCGAAGCACTCCTGCGTGTAGACCTCCTCGCTCTCGCTGTCGACCGCCACAAGACCCGGCGCGCGGACGACCGCGTCCGGGTACGACGGGTGCACCACGGAGCGCGGCTCCAGCACCACTCGTCCCCCACCCCGGCCGGCCAGGTCTGCGACGTCGGCGACATTCGAGCGCACCTGGTCGTTGACCGTCGCGCCGAGGATCTCCACCGCCCGGGCGTCGTCACTGGTCAGCTTCCCGATCGCCGCCGCCAGCCGCTCTCCGACCTCGTCGAACGACAAGTGGCCCTCGTCGGTGTCGATGCCGTCCCGCGGCACGTAGACGTTCTGGGGTGTCGTGCACATCTGGCCGGAGTAGAGCGCCAGCGAGAACGCGAGGTTGCCGAGCGTTCCGCGCAGGTTGTCGGTCGAGTCGAGGACGACCGTGTTGACGCCCGCCTTCTCGGTGAACACCAAGGCTCCTCGCGCCGCACCCTCGCGCTCCAGCCACTCCCCGAACCGGGGGCCACCCGTGTAGTCGATGATCGCGATGTCGGGGTGCTCGGCCAGCGTCTTGGCCAGCCCGTCCCCCTCGGCCTCGGCGGCGAGCTGCACCAGAGCCGGCGAGAACCCGGCATCCGCAAGGACACCCCGCGCGATCTCCACCGTGATCGCCAGCGGCAGCACCGCCCGCGGGTGCGGCTTGACGACGACGGGGTTGCCGGTGACGAGCGACGCGAAGAGGCCGGGGTACGCGTTCCACGTCGGGAAGGTGTTGCACCCCACGACGAGGGCGATGCCGCGGGGGATGACCCGGTAGGTCTTCTCCATCCGGATCGGCTGGTCCTTGGCCGGCTTCTCCCAGACGACCGACCCGGGGACGCGCTCCTGCTCGACGAGGCCGGCGGTGATGGCCTCGACGGCGCGGTCCTGCGCGTGGGGCCCGCCGGCCTGGAAGGCCATGACGAAGGGCTGGCCCGACGTATGCATGACGGCGTTGGCCAGCTCGAAGCCGCGCCGGTTGATCGCGTCGACGATCTCCAGGCATACCGCCGCCCGCACCTGCGGCCCGGCGTCGCGCCAGGCCGGGATCGCCGCGCGGGCCGCGGCGAGCGCCGGCCCGAGGTCGAGGTGCGGGTAGGTCACGCCGAGCCGGGGCCCGTAGGGGGAGACCTCCGAGCCCACGTCGGTGCCGTCGGAGGGCTGGGTGTCGAGGGCGGCATACCGCTGCCCGAGGTGCGCCTCGTATGCCGCGAGCCCGTCGGCCGCCGCCGTCTCGCCGTAGACCCGCGGGGAGGGCGACTCCGGGTAGCGCGAGTACCAGCTGCGGGCGGCCAGGGCCGTACGGGCCTCGTCGAGGGCGGCCGTATGCCGGTCCAGCAGCGGATGGGTGTGCGTCGCCGTCGTCGTCACCCCGCCAGGGTACGCAGCGGCGGGACCGTCCACATCCGGCCGTAGCAGGACCACATCGACAACACTCCAGCAGGCTCCCAGGTGACTCTCAGGGCTAGGGTCCTGTGGATGTCGACCTCGACGACGCCATCGTCCCGCCAGCCCACGCAGGCCCCCGTCAGCACCCACCGAGCGGTGCTCAACACGATCAAGGGCTCTCTGGGCAACCTCGTCGAGTGGTACGACGTCTACGTCTACACCGTCTTCGCGACGTACTTCGAGGCCCAGTTCTTCGACCCCGCGGACAGCAACTCGACGCTCTACATCTACGCGATCTTCGCGGTGACGTTCCTCATGCGCCCGGTCGGGTCGTGGTTCTTCGGCCGGTTCGCCGACCGGCGCGGCCGTCGCGCGGCCCTGACCTTCAGCATCACGCTGATGTCGGCGTGCTCGCTGCTCGTCGCGGTCATGCCGACCCGCAGCTCGATCGGGGTGTGGGCGGCCGTCATCCTCGTCGCCGCCCGGCTCGTGCAGGGCTTCGCCACCGGCGGCGAGTACGGCACGTCGGCCACCTACATGTCGGAGGCGGCGACCAAGAACCGGCGCGGCTTCTTCTCCTCGTTCCAGTACGTCACGCTCGTCGGCGGGCACGTCCTGGCCCAGTTCACGCTGCTCATCCTCATCACGACGATCGCCCCCGCCTCGATCAAGGACTGGGGCTGGCGCATCGGCTTCCTCATCGGCGGCATCGCGGCCCTGGTCGTGCTGTGGCTGCGGCGCACGATGGACGAGTCCCTCTCGGCCGAGCACCTCGCCGCTGTGCGCGAGGGCAAGGACACCTCGTCGGGCTCGCTGCGCACGCTGTTCACGGAGCACCTGCGGCCGCTCGTCTGGGTCTTCCTCGTCACGGCCGGCGGCACCATCGCCTTCTACACGTACAGCGTCAACGCGCCGGCCATCGTCAAGAAGGCCTTCGGGGAGAGCGGGGCCACCACGGCCACGTGGGTCAACCTGCTCGGCCTGATCTTCCTCATGCTGCTGCAGCCGGTCGGCGGCATCATCAGCGACCGGGTCGGGCGCAAGCCGCTCCTCGTCTTCTTCGGCGTGGGCGGGATCCTCTACACCTGGGTCCTCATCACGTTCCTCCAGCAGACGACGTCAGCGGTGGCCGCCTTCCTCCTCACCGCCGTCGGCTACGTCATCCTCACCGGCTACACGTCGGTCAACGCCATCGTCAAGGCCGAGGTCTTCCCCGCGTCGATCCGCGCCCTCGGCGTCGGGCTCGGGTACGCCGTGGCCAACTCGATCTTCGGCGGCACGGCACCGCTGATCTACCAGGCGCTCTCGGCCAACAAGGCGACGACGTGGTTCATCATCTACGTCACCATGGTCATCGCGGCGAGCACCGTCGTCTACATCTTCTTCATGCGCAACCGGGCGACCACCGTGCTCGACCGCGAGCAGGGTCACGCCTGGGAGCCGGCACCGGCTCCAGCCGCACCCGTCGGCCGGTAGCCGCGCGCCCCAGCGGGTGGCGTGCAGCCGCGACGGGCACACTGCACGCATGAGTTCCACGGGCGTACGCACGGTGCTTTGGCGCGACGGACAGGTGGTGGACCGCGACTTCCCTATCGAGAAGGTCTCCGACCACCTCGCCAACGAGGGCGTGCTGGTCTGGGTGGACCTGTGCGAGCCCGACCACCAGGACCTGCTGACCCTCGCCGACGAGCTGAGCCTCGACCAGCGCGCCGTCGAGGACGCCATCGAGGCGGCGAGCCGGCCCAAGGCCACCGCACACGCCCACCACACCTTCGTCAGCGTGTACGCCACCCGCCTCGACCGGTCGTCGCCGGACGCCATCCCCGAGGGGGAGATCCACGACTCCCGGCTGCGGCTCACCAAGGTCTCGGCCTTCGTGCTGCCGCGCGGCATCGTCACGGTGCGCGACAACGACCACTTCGACATGAGCGAGGTGACCCAGCGCTGGAAGGACAACAGCGACCTGCTCGAGCTCGGCGGCGGCGCCCTGCTGCACGGGCTGCTCGACGTCATCGTCGACGGCCACTTCGACACGGTGCAGGAGCTCGACGACGCGATCGAGGCCCTGGAGGACGGCCTGTTCGCCGAGGAGACGCCGACGCGCACCACCCAGCAGCGCACGTTCCGGATCCGCAAGGAGCTCGTCGAGCTGCGCCGCGTCGTCACGCCGATGCGTGAGGTCGTCAGCGCGGTCATGCGGCACCGGACCGAGCGGCAGAAGGACGGCAACGCCCTCGACGGCTGGTTCGCCGACCTCTACGACCACGCGATCCGCGCCGCCGAGTGGACCGAGTCGCTGCGCGACATGGTCACCTCGATCTTCGAGACGTCGTTGTCGCTGCAGGACGCTCGGCTCAACACGGTGATGAAGAAGCTCACCGCGTGGGCCGCGATCATCGCCGTGCCGACCGCCGTCACCGGCTGGTTCGGCCAGAACGTGCCCTACCCCGGCTTCCAGCAGCCGTGGGGCGTCTGGCTCACGGCGGGGATCATCGTCGCGGGCGGAGTGGCGCTCTACGTGACCTTCAAGCGCAAGGACTGGCTCTGACCCCAGCCGCCGACGTGCGGCAGGATGGCGCGATGGACGTCGAGGGTGCACCGGGCGCGGTCGCCGTGATCGGCGCGGGGGCGATGGGGGCCGGCATCGCGCAGGTGGCGGCGGTGGCCGGCCACGACACCCACCTCGTCGACGTCGACCCCGCCCGGGCCGCTGCGGCGCTGGACGACGTCGTCGCCCGGCTGCGCAAACGGGCCGAGCGCGGGCGGATGTCGAGCGAGCAGGCCGAGGCCGCCGCCGCCCGGCTGCACGTCACCACCGACCTGCACGACCTGCCCGAGTGCGCGCTCGTCGTCGAGGCCGTGGCCGAGGACCTCGAGGTGAAGCGGGAGGTGTTCGGGCGGCTCGCGCACCTCCAGCCGCCGACCACGCTGCTCGCCACCAACACCTCCAGCCTCGACATCGATGCGATCGCCGAGGCGGTGCACGACCCCGAGCGGGTGATCGGGCTGCACTTCTTCAACCCCGCTCCCGTCATGCGCCTCGTCGAGGTCGTGCACGGGAGCGACAGCTCGCCCACCTACGTCGACTTCGCGGTCGACCTCATGCGCCGCTGGGGCAAGACCCCCGTGCGCTGCCGGTCGACGCCGGGGTTCATCGTCAACCGGGTGGCCCGCCCGTTCTACGGCGAGGCCCAACGGATGGTGCAGGAGGGCCTCGCCGCACCGGCCGAGGTCGACGCCGCGCTGCGCTCGGCCGGCTTCCCCATGGGCCCGTTCGAGCTCACCGACCTCATCGGCCAGGACGTCAACCTCGCCGTCGGCACCAGCGTGTGGGAGCAGACCGGCCACGACCCCCGGTACGCGCCGACCGACCTCCAGCGCGGGCTCGTCGCCGACGGCCGGCTGGGGCGCAAGAGCGGCCGCGGGGTCTACACGTATGCCGCGGACGGCCGCCCGACCGACGCCGCCGCCCCGGACGGCCGGGTGGCCGAGCTCGTCGGCGGCCCGGTGCGCTCCGATCCCGTGGCGCGCACGCTGGCGATGCTCGTCAACGAGGCCGAGGATCTCGTGGCCCGCGGCGACGCGACGGCCGAGGACGTCGACACCGCGATGCGGCTGGGCACCGGCTACCCGAAGGGCCCGATCGCGTGGGGCCACGAGCTCGGGCACGACCGGGTGCGGGAGGTGCTCGCGGAGCTCGACGCGGCATACCCCGGGGGCCGGTACCGGCTGAGCCCCGCTCTCGGCGGCCCGCCGGAGCACTCGTGACCGACGATCCCCCCGACCTCGACCACGTGCGGCGGATGTGGGCCGACGACCGGGCGTCGGCGCACGTCGGGATGACGCTGGCGACGCTCGAGGTCGACCACGCCGTGGTGCGGATGACGGTCGACGCCACGATGGTCAACGGGCACGACCTGGCCCACGGCGGCTACCTCTTCATGCTGGCCGACTCGGCGTTCGCCCTGGCCTGCAACTCGCGCGGCGTGCTCACGGTGGCCGCCGGGGCCGACGTCACCTTCGTCACCTCCGCCCGGCTGGGCGACGTGCTCGTCGCGGAGGCGACCACCCGGGTCGCCTACGGACGCAGCGGGATCACCGACGTCACCGTCACCCGGGAGTCCGACGGCGCGGTCGTCGCCGAGTTCCGCGGGCGGTCACGGTCGCTGCCCCACCGGTGATGTCACATCTCGCGGGGTCGGGGTGTCTTCCTGTCGACGGGACACCCCCACCAACCGAGGAGATCGACATGACCGAGACCGCCCGCATCCCCCTTCGCGACAGCGGCAGCCTCGTGGCCGCGATGAACTGGTACACCCGGCGCGCGTACGGCGCGGTCATGGAGCCGGCGCTCGCCATGGCCCACAACCGCAAGGTGCTCATGACGACCATGCGCAACGAGATGCGCGTGCAGAAGTGGGACGCCGCCGACGACGCGCTCAAGGACCTCGCGAGCCTGGCCGCCGCCGGTGCGGTGGACTGCTCCTGGTGCATGGACTTCGGCTACTGGGTGTCGCACAGCAAGGGCCTCGACCCGGCCAAGCTCGAGGCCGTGGCGTCGTGGCGCACGAGTGACGCGCTCAGCGAGGTGGAGCGCCGGGTCGTCGAGTATGCCGAGGCGATGTCGACCACGCCCCTGACCGTCACCGACGCGATGGTGGACGGGCTGCGCGAGCTGCTGAGCGACGCGGCCATCGTGGAGATCACCGCCGTCGTCGCGCTGGAGAACCAGCGGGCGCGCTTCAACACCGCCCTGGGCATGGCCAGCCAGGGGTTCAAGGCCCAGTGCGACCTCCGGCCGGCCCGTGCCTGACGAGTCGGACCCGTCAGACGACGAGCTCGCGGCGCAGTTCGAGACGCTGCGACCGCAGCTCGTCGGGGCGGCCTACCGGGTGCTCGGCACGGTCTCCGACGCCGAGGACGCGGTGCAGGAGACCTGGCTGCGCTGGGCCGCGGCCGACCGCACCGGGGTCCGCGACGTGCGGGCCTACCTGCTGACGGTGGCCACCCGGCAGGCGCTCAACCGCGTACGCCAGCAGCAGTCGCGGCGCGAGGACTACGTGGGGCCGTGGCTGCCCGAGCCGGTGGCCACCGAGCGCGGGCCCGCCGACAGCGTGGAGCTGGCCGACTCGGTCTCGATGGCCATGCTCGTGGTGCTCGAGTCGCTCACGCCGCTGGAGCGGGTGGCGTTCGTGCTCCACGACGTGTTCGGGCTCGGGTTCGCCGAGGTGGCGATGACGCTCGACCGCTCCGAGGCCGCGGTGCGTCAGCTGGCCAACCGCGCCCGCGGGCACGTGCACTCCCGGCGCCCGGAGGTGGTGGACCGGCGGCGGCACGACGCCGTGCTCGACGCGTTCACCCGGCACCTGCTGGCGGGTGACATGGAGAGCTTCGTGGCCCTGCTCGCCCCCGACGTCGTGCTCGTGACCGACGGAGGCGGCGTGAAGCGGGCTGCCCTCCGGCCGATCCACGGGGCCGAGAAGGTCGTGCGCTGGCTGGTGGGCGTGCTCAGCCGCCCCGACAACACGGAGGTGCCGCGCGTGGAGGTCACGCGGCTCAACGACGAGACGGCGGTGCTGCTGTATGCCGGTGACGAGCTCGACACGGTGGCCTTCTGCACCGTGGAGGACCGCGGGATCACGGCGATGTACTTCGTGCGCAACCCGCTCAAGCTCGGCCAGGTGACGGGGGTGCGCAGCGGAGTCCGGTGAGGGTGGACGGCGTCAGGTGACGTCGCGGACGCCCTCGTCGTACAGCTCGTCGGGCTCGATGACCAGCGGGTTGAGCACCCGGTGGAGGAACGACTTGGTGCGGGCCTCCTTGGGGTCGCCGATGACCTCGGCGGGAGGGCCCTGTTCGACGATGTAGCCGCCGTCCATGAAGACGACGCGGTCGGCCACCTCGCGGGCGAAGGCCATCTCGTGGGTGACGATCATCATCGTCATGCCCTCGGCGGCGAGTGACTTCATGACCGCCAGTACCTCGCCCACGAGCTCGGGGTCGAGCGCGGAGGTGGGCTCGTCGAAGAGCATCAGCTCGGGGTCCATCGACAGGGACCGGGCGATGGCGACCCGCTGCTGCTGACCGCCGGAGAGCTGCGCGGGGAACGCGTCCTCCTTGTGGGTCATCCCGACCCGCTCGAGGTTGCGCCGGGCCACCTGGTCGGCCTCGGTCTTGCTGCGGCGCAGGACCTTGGTCTGGGCGATGGTGAGGTTCTGGAGCACCGTCAGGTGCGGGAAGAGGTTGAAGCTCTGGAACACCATGCCGATCCGGCGGCGCACGCGGTCGAGGTCGACGTCGGGGTCGGTCATCTCGTCGGCCCCGACGAAGATCCGCCCCGAGGTGGGCGTCTCGAGCATGTCGACGCAGCGCAGCAGCGTCGACTTGCCCGAGCCCGACGGCCCGATGACGCAGACGACCTCCCCCGTGGCGATGTCGACGCTGATGTCCTTGAGCACCTCGTTGCTGCCGAACGACTTGGAGAGGTTCTGCACCGAGATGGCGAGGGCGTCGTGCTGCCCCACGGGACTCTGGGTCACTCCGGTCACCGGGCCTTCGCGAAGCGCCGCTCGAGCACCCGGACGAGGCTCGACAGCGGCAGCGTGATGATGAGGTAGGCGATGGCCCCGACGATGAGCGGGGTGGGGTTGACCTTGCTGTTGAGGAAGTTCTGGCTGAACTTCGTGATCTCGTACTCCGCGAAGGTGACGCCGAGCACGTAGACCAGCGACGAGTCCTTGATCAGCAGGATGATCTCGTTGGTCAGCGGCGGGATGATGATCCGGAACGCCTGCGGCAGAACGATGTTGACCATGGTCTTGGCCGGGCCCATTCCCAGCGTGCGGGCCGCCTCGACCTGCCCCCGCGGCACCGCCTGGATGCCGGCGCGGATCGTCTCGGCCATGTAGGCCGCCGCCGTGAGCCCCAGCCCGACCATGACCTTGCCGTAGATGTCACCGGGGAACTGGAAGCCCGGGAACGCGTTGGGGATGCCGTAGGCGACCATGAAGAGCACGACGAGGGCGGGCAGCCCGCGGAAGAGCTCGACGTAGGCGTTGGCGAACCACCGGTAGGGGCCGATCGACGACAGCTTCATCATGGCGATGAGCAGGCCCACCACCAGGCCGAACACGAAGGCCAGCGCCGTGTAGATCAGCGTGTTCTTCATGGCGCTGAGGATGATGTTGGGCCACATCACCGCGAAGATGTCGCTGCGCAGGAAGGCGCTGCTGAAGAGCGCCCAGTCGGTCTTGAGCACCAGGAACAGCACCACGAGGATGCCGACGGCATACTGCCCACCCCGGGTCAGCCGGGCTCGCTGGCGCCGGGTGAGTCCCGAGCGGGGCGGTGCGGGTGCAGCCGTCTCGGTGGTCATGGGCGCCCTTTCGCGGACGGCTGAGGAGGGGGTCCCGAGGAGGGCGACCGGCTACTTCGGCGGGGCCTGGCCGATCCACTTCGTGTAGAGCGCGGCGTAGGAGCCGTCGGACTTGGACGAGGTGATGATGCCGTCGACGACGCTCGCGAGCGCGGAGTTGCCGAGCTTCATGCCGAAGCCGTACTGCTCGCCGGTGTCGAACTGGGCTGCGACCTTGGTGGCGCCCTTGTCCTGCTTGATGGCCTCGGACCACACGGGCAGGTCGTTGATCGCGCCGTCGACCTGGCCGGTCGTCAGGGCCTGGGTCTCGGTGGCGAGGTCCTGGAACTCGACGATCTCGAAGCCGCCCTCGGCCTTCTTGGAGTTCGCGTAGTCGAGACCCGTCGTCGACGACTGCGCGCCGAGCTTCTTGCCCTTGAGGTCGGCGAGCGACTTGACGCTCGAGCTCGACTTCACGAGCAGGGCCTGCGTGGCGTCGAAGTAGGGCTTCGAGAAGAGGATGGCCTTCTTGCGCTCGTCGGTGATCGTCATGCCGGCGGCGGCGATGTCGCACTTGCCGGTGGACAGGTCCTGGCCCGACTTGATGCCCTCGAAGGGGGTGTCGACGACGGCCTGGGTGACGCCGAGCTTCTTGGCGACGAGGTCCATCATGTCGACGTCGAACCCGACGGTCTTGCCCGAGTCGTCGTTGGACTGGAACGGCGCATACGGCAGGTGGGTGCAGACCGTCAGCTTGCCCGCGCTGATGAGGGCGACCCCCGACCCGCCGGCCGAGGCCGTGGAGCCGGAGCCGCCGGCCGCTCCGCCGGAGCCCGTGGTGGTGGCCGGGCCGGAGCTGCAGGCGGCCAGGGCCAGGGCCGCGAGGGCGGTGACGGCGAGGATCGGGCGGGGGGCGACGCGAGAGATCACGAGAGACCGTTCTCCTGGTTCGGGGCCCGCAGGAACGCGGCGCTCAAGCGGGAATCATGACACGAGGGAGGGCGCCGACGCACCGCAGCAGGTCGCGACGTCATAACATCGCGACGTGGTCACCGGTGACGACACGAGGTTCGACGACCTGCGCACCTGGAGCGTCGACCGGCTCCGGTCGCAGCAGACGGCACGGCTGCGCGAGACGGTGCAGGCCGCGTATGCCGCCGTGCCCCACTACCGGGCGGCCTTCGACGCGGTGGGTCTGCACCCCTCCGACGTGCGCACGCTCGAGGACCTGCGGCGCGTCCCGTTCACCACCAAGGAGGACCTGAGGCAGGGCTACCCGTTCGGGATGTTCGCCGTGCCGCGCACCGAGGTGGTGCGCATCCACGCGCAGCAGCGGCACCACCGGCCGGCCCACCGTCGTCGGCTACACGCGCGGGGATCTCGACGTGTGGTCGGAGGTCATGGCCCGCTCGATCCACGCGGCGGGCGGCCGGCCCGGCGACATCGTGCACATCGCCTACGGGTACGGGCTGTTCACCGGTGGGCTGGGCGCGCACTACGGCGCGGAGCGGCTCGGCTGCACCGTGGTGCCGGTGTCGGGCGGGATGACCGAGCGGCAGGTGCAGCTGATCCGGGACTTCGAGCCGCGGGTCATCATGGTCACGCCGAGCTACTTCCTCAGCATCCTCGACGAGATGGAGCGCCAGGGCCTCGACCCGAAGGAGTCGTCGCTGCGGGTGGGCATCTTCGGGGCGGAGCCGTGGACCGAGGCGATGCGCCAGGAGGTCGAGCAGCGCACCCGCATGGACGCGGTCGACATCTACGGCCTCTCGGAGGTGATCGGCCCGGGCGTCGCGCAGGAGGCGGCCACGACCAAGGACGGGCTGCACGTCTGGGAGGACCACTTCTACCCCGAGGTCGTCGACCCCCTCACGGGCGAGCCGGTCGCCGACGGCGAGCGCGGCGAGCTGGTCTTCACCAGCCTGACCAAGCAGGCCATGCCGGTGCTGCGCTACCGCACCCGCGACCTGACCCGGCTGCTGCCGGGGACGGCGTACCCGGGGTTCCGGCGGATCGAGAAGATCACCGGCCGCTCCGACGACCTGATGATCGTGCGGGGCGTCAACGTCTTCCCGACGCAGGTCGAGGAGCTGGTGCTCGCCGAGCGGGCGCTCGCGCCCTACTTCCAGTGCGTGCTGCGCCGGCCGGACCGGCTCGACGAGCTGACCGTCGTGGTGGAGACCCACGACGAGCTGGCCGAGGCCGACCGGGACGCGCTGGCCGCCCGGCTCGTGGCCCGGGTCAAGGACCGGATCGGCACGACCTGTCGCGTCGAGGTGCGCGGGCCGGGGGGGATCGAGCGGTCGGTCGGCAAGGCCCGCCGGGTCGTCGACGAGCGGCGGCTGTGAGCCGTCAGCCGAGGTGCCGAGGTCAGGCGGTGCAGGCCGGCGACGAGGCGTAGACCGCGGCCGCGGTCTTGTAGGGCGTCAGGTGCACCGGGGCCTCGGAGTAGCGCTTGATCCAGTTGGCCTGCGCCTGCGCACCGGCGATGTGGCCGTCGGCGTGGTCGGCCATCTCCGACAGGTGGGTGCCCCAGTCGCCCATGACCTGCGACCCGATGCCGATGACGGTGTCGAGCGCCTGCTCGCGGGTGGCGCACGCCTGCATCCTCGTCGTGAGGTCGGCCGAGGCCGACGGCGACGGGGCGGTGGTCGGGCAGGCCGGTGCGCTCGTGTAGGCGGCGGTGGCGGCCTGGAACGCGGCGACGTCGGCGGGGCCGGCGGACCGGGTGGGGCCCCAGGTGTTGGTCTTGACGTCGATGAGCGAGCGCGCGCCGGACTCGAGCTCGCTCTCCCCCTGCACGTGGTCGCTCCAGTGGCTCGCCCCGGTGGCGATGGAGTCGACGAGCCCTTTGGCCGCGGCCTGACGGGCGACGCAGGACTGCAGTGCCGCCTTGACGGCGACGTCGGGCGCCGAGGTCGGCGGTGTCGCCGAGGTCGCCGAGGCCGTGGCCGAGGCGGTGGCGGAGGTGGTGGACGGCGCCGAGGTGGTGCTCGAGGCGGACGTCGTGGGCGGCGCCGACGTCGTCGTCACGGTGCCGAGCGGGGAGGACGCCGCCGAGGTCGACCCGGCCGAACCGCCGAGGAGCCGGACGAGCATGAAGGCGATGACGGCGATGCCGACGACCGCCGCGGTGGCGAAGAGGAGGGGCAGGGAGGAGCGCCGCTCCGCGCTGTGCTTACCCACGACGGCACCCTTTCACGACAGCAGCGGCGCCGGAGGCGATTCACCGGCACCAGGTTCGTCCGGTCATTCGCCACCACGGCCTACGGTGGATGTATGCGGGTTCTCGTCAGTGGCGGTGCGGGGTACATCGGTTCGCACACGGTGGTGCATCTGGTGGCGGCCGGGCACGACGTCGTGGTCGTCGACAACTTCGGCAACGCCAAGCCCGCCGTCATGGGCCGACTGGACGCACTCACGGGCGTCCACATCCCCGTGCACGCGTTCGACCTCACCGACCCCGACAAGACCGAACGGCTGTTCGCGGCCGAGCCGATCGACGCCGTCATCCACTTCGCCGGGCTCAAGGCGGTGGGCGAGAGCGTCGAACACCCCCTCGACTACTACGAGAACAACCTCGTCTCGACCTTCTCCCTGCTGCGCGCGATGCGCCGGCACGGCTGCTCGACGCTGGTCTTCTCCTCGTCGGCGACGGTCTACGGCGACCAGGCGCCGCTGCCCTACCGCGAGGACTACGAGCCGCTGCAGGCGTCGAGCCCCTACGGCCGCACCAAGGTCATGATCGAGCACGTGCTGCGCGACGTCGCCCACATCGACCCTCGGCTGCGGGTGGCGGTGCTGCGCTACTTCAACCCGGTGGGCGCCCACCCCTCCGGCACCATCGGCGAGGACCCCCAGGGGATCCCCAACAACCTCGTGCCGTTCATCGCCCAGGTGGCCGTCGGGCGCCGGGAGCGCCTCAGCGTCTTCGGCGACGACTACCCCACGGCCGACGGCACGTGCGAGCGCGACTACATCCACGTGGAGGACCTCGCCGCGGGGCACGTCGCGGCGCTCAACCGGATCACGACCTCCGACACGCCCCTGCGGACGTGGAACCTCGGCACGGGGCAGGGCACCTCGGTGCTGCAGATGATCGCCGCGTTCGAGCGGGCCTCCGGCCGGCAGATCCCCTACGACATCGTCGGCCGTCGGGCCGGCGACCTCCCGGCGTCGTACGCCGACCCGACCCGGGCCCACGAGGAGCTCGGCTGGCGCGCGGAGCGGACCATCGACGACATGTGCGTCGACACGTGGCGGTGGCAGAGCGGCAACCCGCAGGGCTACGAGGACGCGGTGGCTGCGGCCGATGGCTGACGACAAGCGGGACCGCCCGTTCCACGTCACCGTGGTCTGCACCGGCAACATCTGCCGCTCACCGATGGGCGAGGTGATCCTGCGTGGGCTGTTCGACGAGGCCGGGCTCGGCGACGACGTCACGGTGGACTCCGCCGGCACGACCCGCTGGGAGGTCGACAACCCGATGGACAGCCGCGCCCAGGCCGAGCTGCGCCGGCGCGGGTACGACGGGTCGGGCCACGTGGCCCGGCACTTCGAGGCGTCCTGGTTCGCGCATACCGACCTCGTCCTCGCCGCCGACGCCGGCCACGCATCAGTGCTACGGCGGTGGGCGCCGACGCAGGCGGACGCCACGAAGGTGCGGCTGCTGCGTGAGTTCGACCCGGCCGCGGTCAGCGCGGGCACGCTCGAGATCGACGACCCCTGGTACGGCGACGAGCAGGACTTCGTGCGCTGCTTCACCGAGGTGGAGGCGGGCTGCCGCGGCGTGGCGGCGTGGGTCGCCGACGAGCTGGGCTGAGGCCGCTGACTCCTCTGGGAGGATGAGGGTCATGCCCTCGTTCGCGGATGCCGACCCGCCCGTCGCCCTCGGTGCCCTCGACGGGCGCTACCGGCCCGTCGTCGCACCGCTGGTCGACCACCTCTCGGAGGCGGCGCTCAACCGGATGCGCGTGCACGTCGAGGTGGAGTGGCTCATCCACCTCACCGACCACGCGGTCGTGCCGGGCGTGCGGCGCCTCACGGACGACGAGCAGGAGCAGCTGCGGGCGGTCGCCTCGGACTTCGGGATGGACGAGGTGGCGGACTTGGCCGCCATCGAGCGCGAGACCGTGCACGACGTCAAGGCGGTCGAGTATTTCGTCAAGAACCGGCTGGCGCGCATCGCTCCCGACGAGGCCGACCGCGGGCTGGGCGAGCTGGTCCACTTCGCCTGCACCTCCGAGGACGTCAACAACCTGGCGTATGCGTTGATGGTGCGGGGGGCGGTGGGCTCGGTGTGGCTGCCTCGGGCGCGCAGCGTGGTCGACCAGGTGGCCGCCATGGCCCGCGAGCTGCGCGGCATACCGATGCTCGCGCACACGCACGGGCAGCCGGCGACGCCCACCACGCTGGGCAAGGAGCTGGCCGTCTTCGCCGCGCGGCTCGGCCGGCAGCTGCGCCGGGTCGAGGGGGCGGAGTACCTCGGCAAGCTCAACGGCGCCACCGGGACCTTCGGCGCCCACCTCGCCGCCGTGCCCGAGGCCGACTGGCCCGCCGTCAGCCGGTCGTTCGTCGAGGGGCTCGGGCTGACCTGGAACCCGCTGACGACCCAGATCGAGAGCCACGACTGGCAGGCCGAGCTCTACGCCGACGTGGCCCGCTACAACCGGATCCTGCACGGGCTCTGCACCGATGTCTGGACCTACATCTCCCTCGGCTACTTCGCGCAGGTGCGGGGCCAGGGGACGGTGGGGTCGTCGACGATGCCGCACAAGGTCAACCCCATCCGGTTCGAGAACGCCGAGGCCAACCTCGAGGTCGCCAACGCGCTGCTCGACGTGCTCGGGTCGACGCTGGTGCAGTCCCGCCTGCAGCGCGACCTCACCGACTCCTCGATGCAGCGCAACATCGGCTCCGCGTTCGGGCACGCCCTGCTCGCGCTCGACAACGTGAGCCGTGGCCTCGCCGGCCTCGACGCGGTGCCGGCCACGATGGCCGCCGACCTCGACGGCAACTGGGAGGTGCTCGGGGAGGCCGTGCAGTCGGCCATGCGCGCACTCGCCGCGCGGGGCGTTACCGGGATGGACAACCCCTACGAGCGGCTCAAGGAGCTGACGCGCGGCCGGCGCGTCGGGGCCGTCGAGCTGCGCGAGTTCGTCGCGGGGCTCGGCCTGCCGCCCGACGTCGCCGCGCGGCTCACCGCGATGACGCCACAAAGCTACGTCGGCCTGGCGCCCGAGCTCGTCGACCACCTCGGCTGACCCTTCCCCGGCTGGCGCCCCGGGCATACCGTCGCGTCATGCCCGCACGCAAGGCCCGGCCCGTCGACCTCGACGAGCTGGCCGGCGCGCTGCCGGAGGTGGAGCGGTCGACGTCCTACGGCGACATGCCGGCCTTCAAGGTCAAGGGCAAGACCTTCGTCATCTACCGCGGCCCCCGCAAGGACGCCCTCGACGAGAACGGCGAGCGGCTGCCCGACGTCATCATGCTCGCCGTACCCGGGCCCGAGGAGAAGGCGGCGCTGCTGGCCAGCGGGGCGCCGTGGTTCACGACACCGCACTTCGACGGCTACAACGCGGTGCTCGTGCGCGAGGCCCATCTGGGGCAGCTGACCCGTGCGGAGCTGGCCGAGGTCGTCGAGGACGCCTGGCTCGCCAAGGCGCCGAAGCGGCTGGCCACGCAGTGGCTGGAGCGGGACGGCGGCGGGGCCACCGGTCGCGTCAGACGGTGACGCGGCCCTCGGGCGTCTCGAACGTCACGGCCAGCAGGCCGGGGGTGCCGTGGGGGGCGACGAAGGTGAAGTCGATGACCGAGGAGGTCTCGTCGGCCGGCAGGCCCAGCCACTCCTGCACCCGCTCGGGGTCGCCGGCGATCTGCAGCTCCTCGATGGTCACGCCGGTCTTCGCGCCGACGCTGGGGTGGACGGCGTAGTCCTCCCACTGCACGTAGTAGGGCAGCTGCGGGTCGGACATCAGGCCCTTGACCCCGAGCTGGCGCCAGCGCAGCTCGACCCCGTCGGGCCGACGGCGGTAGCCCTCGACCGATAAGCGTCCCAGGCGCGCCTCCACCGGGCCGATGTCGTCAACGCGCACGCACCAGCCGAGCCAGCCGCCGCCGGCCTCGGAGCGGGCCTTGACGGCCTGCCCGAACGGCGCCTTGTCGGAGGCCGGGTGGTCGAGACACTCGACGACCTCGAGGTAGCGCTGGTCGGCGAGCGGGAGGATGACGTTGCGGGTGCCGAAGCGGGGGTGGACGCCGCCGTCGACCGGCTCCACGCCGATCAGCTTCGCCAGCCGGGCCGCGGTGGCGTGCAGCCCGTCGTGCTCTGCCGTGTAGGAGACGTGGTCCACGCGCATACCGACCATCGTGGCACACCGCGTAGGGGCCTTCGGACCACCCCCGGGTCGGGCTCGTCCGTTCGGTCAGCGGGCGCCGGACCGGCCCCGCTGCCGCACCGCCTCGTAGACGACGACGGCCGCGGACGCGGCGACGTTGAGGGAGTTGGCCCGCCCCAGCATGGGGATTCGCACCCGGTGGGCCGCCGCCTCGAGCAGGGTGTCGTCGACCCCGTGCTTCTCCGCCCCCACCGCGACGGCCACCGCGCCGCCGAGGTCGACGTCGGTGTAGAGCAGGTCGGTCTCGGGGGTGGTCACGACGAGGGCGATGTCATGGTGGGCCAGCCAGGCGAGCGTCTCAGCGGTGCTCGCCGCGGCGACGGGGACCGAGAAGACGGTGCCCTTGCTCGCCCGCACGACGTTGGGGTTGCCCCAGTCGGTGACCGCGTCGGCGGCGACGACCGCAGCCACCCCGGCGGCATCGGCGGTGCGCAGCATGGCGCCGAGGTTGCCGGGCTTCTCCACCCCCTGCCCCACGAGGACGAGGGGACGCGAGCCCGGGTCGAGCGCCGACAGGGGGCGCCCCGCGGTGGGGACGACGGCAAGGATGCCGTCAGGGCCCTCGCGGTAGGCCACCTTCTCGAACGCCGCCCGGCTGAGGCGGACCACCTCCGCGCCGAGGGTGCGGGACCGGCGGACCAGGTCGTCCTGCTGGCCGATGTCCTGTCGGCCGGCGGTCCCGGCCGGGCTGAACAGGTCGGGGCAGACGAAGAGGGTCTGCGGGCGCACTCCGGCGGTCAGGGCGAGGGCGAGCTCCTCGTAGCCCTCGACCACGGTCAGGCCCGACTCGTCACGCAGCCGCCGCCGGCGCAGACCGACCAGCGCCTTGAGGCGGGGGTTGGTCACCGAGGTGACGAGCAGGTCGGTCATGGTGCGCCCAGGATGCCAGGGGGCGGCGGGTTCAGAGGAGGGAGCGCAGGACGGTGGCCAGGCCGTCGTCCTCGACGGTGCCCGTGACCTCGTCGGCGGCGGCCTGCACGTCGTCGGGGGCCTGGCCCATCGCGACGCCCCGCGCGGCCCACCGGAGCATCTCGAGGTCGTTGCGCATGTCGCCCACGGCCACCGTGTGGTCGGGCTCGACGTGCAGACGACGGCGGACCAGCTCGAGAGCCGAGCCCTTGGAGACGCCCTCGGGGTTGATGTCGAGCCACGCCGTCCAGCCGACCGCATACGCCACCTCGTGCAGGCCCACCCGCTCGACCTGCTCCATGAACTCCTCCGACGACACGTCGGGGCGCCGGAGGGTGACCCGGGTGACGGGTGCGGAGACGAGCTCCTCCCACGGTACGACGACCTGGTCGGCGCCCAGCTCGCCCTCGGGGAAGAGCGCGCTCACCTTGAAGCCGACGCCGACGTCCTCCACGGCGACGAGCGCCTCGGGGATCTCGGCGCGGAGCATGGTGAGGACGGGCCGCGGGTCGAAGGTGACGGTCTCGACGACGCGGTAGCCCTCGGGGGCCTCCGGGTCGATGGCGAGGGTGACCGCCCCGTTGGAGCACACGGCATACCCGGACGTCAGCCCGAGCTCGGCGAGGACCGGCATGGTCGCGACGATCGAGCGGCCGGTGGCGATGACGACGTGGTGACCCGCGGCGACGACGTCGGTGACGGCCTGCGCGACGTGGGGGCTGAGCACGCCGGCGTGGTCGATGGTCGTGCCGTCGATGTCCAGGGCGACGAGCCGGGGCGGAGAGGCGGTGTCCATGTCGCCACCACCCTACGGGCGAGCGGTGACGGGCCCGGTGGGCCGGGGGACGCGCGTGGCCCCCACCACGGCGACGATGTTGAGGACCAGGAGGATGCCGACCGGCCAGACGGTGCCGTGCAGCTGGGCCACCGTGGCGAGCGCCGCGGCCAGCACCGCCGACGACAGGCCGATGGTCAGCTGCGAGAACGCCGAGAGCTGGGGCAGCTCGTCGGGGGGCGCGTGGGCGACGAGGTAGGCCGACTTCGAGACGCTGACGGCGTCGGCGGCGAGCGTCGCCAGGAGCATGAGCACCGCGTGGACGACGGGTGAGCCCACCAGCGAGAGCCCCTCGACGAGGACGGCCCCGCCGGCGGCCGCGGCGCCGCAGAGCGTCCCGCCGACGAGCATCCCCCGGTAGCCGCGGCGGGTCAGGACCCCCTTCCAGAGCAGCGCGCCGGCCACGAGGGCGGTGCTCGTGACGGCGATGATGACGGCCAGGCTGCCCGGGACGCTGCCGTGCAGGGCGGCCACGCGGATGCTGTAGAACGTCGTCGCCAGGGAGACGGACAGGAACATCACCTGGTGCACGAGGTAGCCACGCAGCCACGGGTAGCGGCGGGTGGCCGCGACGCCCGCGCGCACGGTCGCGGCGAGGCTCGGGTGACCGGCGGTGGAGACACCGCGGTCCAGCGCGACGAGCATCGCGCACGCCCCGGACAGCACGAGGAAGCCCACGGCAAACCACTCCAGGGCGATGTGGCCGACGATCGGCGTGCGGCTCGAGAACACCCAGGCCGACACCACGGCGACGGCGCTCGCCAGCGCTCCACCGATCGCGGCCTGGCTGAGGATGAGCGTGCTGTGCCGGGGGCGCGCGATGCCGCGGGCCAGCACGTCGGTCCAGGCGATGGTGCCCGCGCCGGACGCCAGACCCGCCCCGACTGCGACGGCCACGAACGTGAGGCTGACCGCCGCCCCCCGGCCGGGGAGCAGGGTGCTGACGCCCGCGAGCACGAGCAGCAGGACGGCGGTCGTCATCGCCGTCAGCCCGACGACGACGCGGCTGGGCAGCCGGGAGGCCAGCAGGGCCGGGCCCAGCGTGTAGCCCACGAGGGTGCCGAGGGTGTTGAGCGGGACGAGCAGGCCGGCGACGAGCAGCGAGCCGCCGAGCGCGGCGCAGAGAAACGGCAGGACGATCGACGTGCTCGCGAGCTGCCCGGCCAGGCTGTAGGCGCTGCCCTGGGCGAGCAGCAGGGGGAAGTTGCGCCGGGGCGGGTCGGTCTCGGGCATCGCTCTCCCCCTGCCGTATGCGTCGTGCTCGTCAGCGGGGCCTGGCTAGGCCCGCCGGACCGGGGTGAGCACCTCGAGACCCAGGTAGGGCCGCAGCGCCTCGGGCACGACGACGGAGCCGTCGGCCTGCTGGTGGTTCTCGAGGATCGCGACCAGCCACCGGGTCGTGGCCAGGGTGCCGTTCAGGGTGGCCACGGTGCGGGTGCCCGCTCCCTGCGGGTCGCGCTCGCGGATGCCCAGCCGGCGGGCCTGGTACGTCGTGCAGTTCGAGGTCGACGTCACCTCGCGGTAGCGCCCCTGGGTGGGGATCCAGGCCTCGCAGTCGAACTTGCGCGCCGCAGAGCCGCCGAGGTCGCCGGCGGCGGTGTCGATGATCCGGTAGGGGAGCTCGACCTTGGCCAGCATGTCGCGCTCCCACTGCAGGAGCCGTTCGTGCTCGGCCGCCGCGTCCTCCGGCCGGCAGTAGGAGAACATCTCGATCTTCTGGAACTGGTGCACGCGGATGATGCCGCGGGTGTCCTTGCCGTGCGACCCGGCCTCGCGGCGGTAGCAGGTCGACCACCCGGCATACCGCTTCGGGCCGTCGCTGAGGTCGAGGATCTCGTCGCTGTGGTAGCCGGCGAGGGCCACCTCGGAGGTGCCCGTGAGGTAGAGGTCGTCGGCGGGCAGGTGGTAGACGTCGTCGTGCGCGTCGAGGTAGCCGGTGCCGTCCATGACCTCGGCCCGCACGAGGGTCGGGGTGATCACGGGTACGAAGCCCGCCTCGACCGCCTGCGCGACGGCGAGGTTGAGCAGGGCCAGCTCGAGGCGGGCGCCGACGCCGGTGAGGAAGTAGAACCGGGCGCCGGAGACCTTGGCCCCGCGCTCCATGTCGATGGCGGCGAGCGACTCGCCCAGGGCCAGGTGGTCGAGCGGCGTGAAGCCCTCGGCCGCGAAGTCCCTTGGCGTGCCGACGATCTCGCGCACGACGTAGTCGTCCTCGCCGCCGGGGGGCACGCCGTCGAGGATGACGTTGCCGACCCTCCGCAGCAGGGTGTCGAGCTCGGCGCCGCGATCGTCGGCGCCGGTCTGCAGCTGCTTGACCCGGGCCGCGGTGTCCTTGACCTGCGCGAGCAGGCTCGCCTTCTCCTCGCCCGTGGCCTGGGCGACCTTCTTGCCGAACGACTTCTGGTCGGCGCGCATGCGCTCGAACTCGCCGAGGGACGACCGACGGGCCTCGTCGGCGGCGAGGATCGCGTCGACGACCCCCGGGTCCTCTCCGCGGGCCTGCTGCGAGGCCCGCACGACGTCCGGCGTCTCGCGCACGAGCTTGATGTCGATCACCGGGTCAGCGTAATGGCGGCCGGGTGCGGGCCCGCGCTCGCGGCATACCCTCCTGTCGTGAGCGACTGGCCGGCACCCGGGCTCCCACCGCTGTTCGGCGAGCACCACGAGTGCGCCGCGTGCGGGCTGGTCTACGCGGCGCTGCCCGTGCCGTCGGCCCTCGGTCTCGTGGCCGGTGTCGTCGTCGAGCTGGGCACCCTGCTGCCACAGGTGCCCGAGGCCGTGCTGCGGCGGCGGCTGCGCGCGGGCGAGTGGTCGGCGCTGGAGTACGCCGGCCACGTGCGTGACGTGCTGCAGACGTTCACGGTGCGCGTGCACCGCGGCGTCGTCGAGGAGCGGCCCGTGCTGGAGCCGATGTACTCCGACTGGCGCGCAGAACGGTTCGGCTACAACGGGGCGGTCGTCGCCGAGGTCGTGACCGGTATGCGCGCGGCCGCCGACGGGTTCGTGGCCGAGGTGGCCGCCGTGCCCGACGACGCGTGGGACCGCCTCGTGACGCGCCTCCCGACCGAGCCGCGCACCGTGCGGTGGCTCGTACGTCAGGCCGCCCACGAGGCGGTGCACCACCGCGACGACATCCGCCGCCTGGTGGGGTGACCCGTCAGGCGACCGTCACCGCGTCGAGCTCGGCGAGGTCGTCGGCGGTGAGGGTGAGGTCGCCCACCGCCATGTTCTCCTCGAGGTGGGCGACCCGGGAGGTACCCGGGATGAGGAGCACGTGCTCGCCCTGCGCGAGGAGCCAGGCCAGACCGACCCGGCTGGGCGGGACGTCGTAGCGGGCGGCGACCGCCTGCACGGCCGGTTGGTCGACGACCTTGGGCAGGTGCGGGAACGCCGAGCCGAGCGGGAAGTACGGCACGTAGGCGACACCGGCGGCGCGGCACTCGTCGAGGACGGCGCGGTCGCTCTGGTCGACGAGGCTGAAGGCGTTCTGCACGCAGACGATGTCGGCCTCGTCGATCGCGGTCAGCACCTGCTCGAGGGTGACGGTGGAGACGCCGACGCCGGCGATCTTGCCCTCCTCGCGCAGCGCGACCATCTCGGCCAGCTGGTCCTCGAACGGCACGGCGTCCCCGGCCGGCACCGGGGAGTGCTCGTCGGTGAGGCGCAGGTTGACGGCCGTCAGCCGCTCGGTGCCCAGCGCCTTCAGGTTGGCCTCGACGTCCTCGCGGAGCTCGGCCGGGTGCTGCGCAGGGTTCCAGGCACCCTTGGCGTCGCGGCGGGCGCCGACCTTGGAGACGAGGGCGAGGCCGTCGGGGTAGGGGTGCAGCGCCTCGCGGATGAGCTCGTTGGCGACGTCGGGGCCGTAGAACTGGGCGGTGTCGATGTGGTCGACGCCGAGCTCGACGGCCCGGCGCAGCACCCGCAGTGCCTCGTCGCGGTCGCGGGGCGGGCCCATGACGCCGGGGCCGGGGAGCTGCATGGCGCCGAAGCCGATGCGGTGGACAGTGCGGTCGGCGAGGCGGAACGTGTCGGTGGGACTCATCCCCCCACGCTAAGACAGCAGTCTGCGAGTGCTCCGGCCTGGTCTCAGGGCAGGGTCCGCCTGGTCCGGGTTCGTCGGAGCGGGTGTCGCAGCGGCCCCAGTGTCGTCGCAGCAGCACAGAACCCGCTACGACAGCCGCTGTCACTCGCCGCGCAGGGGCAGCCCGGTCTCGAGGAACATCTTGAGGCCCGAGAGGACGCCCATCCAGCCGGCGCCCGACACGCTCGCGGCCGTGCGGGGCGCTCCCTCGAGGCGGTCGTGGACGACGGTGAGCAGGCAGGTGCCGTCGTCGGAGGACTCGATCTCCCACGTGACCCGGCTCTCCGCCTCGGTCGCCAGCTCAGGGTCGTAGAGCGACCGCCAACCGTGCACGAGGCGCCGAGGGGGGTCGAACACGAGGACGCTGCTGTCGCCCCAGGTGTCGCCGTCCGGTCCGATCGAGGAGTAGGCGTCGGGGGTCACCGTGATCGCGGCGCCGTGGAAGTAGCGGCGCGTGAACTCCGGGAGGGTGAGGGCGTCCCAGATCTGCTGCGCGCTCGCCCGGATGACGATCCGGTGGACCTGGTCGGTCGCCGTAGGGGTGGTCGTGTCGGCGGTCATGGCTGCTGGGCTCCGTTCTCGCGCGGTCCCGTCCGGGACTCCAGCGCGCTCTTGAGGTCGGCGAGGGCGGACACCCGCCCCGACGCGTACTTGTCGATCCAGCGGTCCGCGATGAGCTGGATCGGCACGGCGTTGAGGAAGTGCCGGGTATGCCGGCCGTCGCGCCGGGTGACGACGAGACCGGCGTCGACGAGCACGCGGACGTGCTTCATCACCCCGAACCAGGTCATCGCGAACGGCGCCTCGAGGCCTGACGTCGGATCGGCGCTGGGCGCATGGCTATCCAGCGTCATCGCGCGGATCGGTGCGCGGAGTGCGGATCGGTGCGCGGGCGGCGGCCTACCGGTCAGCCGCGCACGTCCCACACGTGATGGAAGAGGTCGTGCAGGGCGTACTGGCCGAGCGACTCGACGGTGAAGTGCGACCCGTTGCTGCGTCGACCGGTACGCGACCAGTCGTCGTCGCCGACGCGGGTGTAGGCCACGGCCAGCCCCTCCCCCGCCTCGGCGAGCTCGGCGCTCACGGTGGCGGGGTCCTGGCGGTCGTAGCGGTCGGTGAGGGCCGTCTCGTCCTGGTCCCAGTTGGCGAAGCGGGGGTCGTCCTCGTCGAGCATGAGCTGCACCCGGGTCGTGAAGATGCGGCAGACGTCGCGCACGTGGGCGCCGTACTCGAGCGGCGACCACGTGGTCGGCGTGGGCCGCTGCGCCGCGTCGCGCCGGGCGAGCACGTCGGGCCAGCGCGACACTGCGTCGCGGACCAGCGCGGGGATGGCGACCGGCTCGACCGCGGCCGCGTCGAAGCCGCATTCCGGACAGACCCGCTGCAGCGTCCAGGTCCAGTCCTTGGTGTCGGGCTGCGGTGCTGCGGGCGGGGGCTGGCTCATCCGGCGAACCTACCCGCCGCGACCCGCTAGCGTCTGGATGTGTTCGAGAGCCCGGCCGTGTGGGTCGTCCTGGCCGTGGTGGTCCTCGTGGTCGTGACCGGCGTGGCCCTGTTGCGCCGCGACGACGTCATGGAGGTCACCGGGATCGCCCGGCGCCGCCGGCGGCCGCACCGTGACGAGTTCCGGCCCGACGGCATCGACGAGGTCGTCGTGCCCCTCAAGCGCGCCGGCGTGATCGTCAACCCGACGAAGTATGCCGACGTGGGGGCGGTGCGCGAGCAGGTCGCCGCGACGTGTGCGGCGCAGGGGTGGGGCGAGCCTCTGTTCTACGAGACGACCGTGGAGGACCCCGGCACGGGGCAGGCCCGCCAGTCCGTGGCCGACGGCGCGTCCGTCGTCTGCGTCATGGGCGGCGACGGCACGGTGCGGGCCGTGGCGACCGGTCTGGTCGGCACCGAGACGCCGCTCGGGCTGCTCCCCGGAGGCACCGGCAACCTCCTGGCCCGCAACCTCGACCTCCCCGTCGACTCCATCGACAAGGCGCTAGTCGTCGCGCTGACCGGCCAGAACGCCCGCATCGACGTCGGGAAGATGGCCGCGGACCCGTCCGGTCAGCACGCCGTGCCCGACGAGCACTACTTCCTCGTCATGGCCGGCCTGGGCTTCGACGCCGAGATCATGGCCGGGGCGGGTGAGCGTCTCAAGGCCCGGGTCGGCTACGGCGCCTACGTCGTAGCCGGTCTCCAGAACGTGCTCGGCCCGCAGTTCCGCGCCCGCATCGTCGTCGACGGTCCGACCGGGCGCGCCGAGTTCGCTCGACGCACCCGCACCGTCGTCGTCGGCAACGCCGGCCGGCTCTTCGGCGGGATGGTGCTGATGCCCGGCGCCCGGCTCGACGACGGCCTGCTCGACACTGTGGTCCTCTCCCCCCGCGGTCTGGTCGGCTGGTCGGCCGTCGCCGGCCACCTGCTGACCCGGCAGCGACGCGGCCACGGGCTCATCGACCGGCATACGGGCACGGAGGTGCGCATCACGACCGACCGGCCCCAGGAGATGCAGCTCGACGGCGACCCGGTGGGCGCGGTGCGCTCGATGACGGCGACCGTGCTGCCGGGCGCCCTCGTCGTACGGGTGGCCGCCCCGCCTCAGGAGAAGAGCGACGCGCCCCAGTAGCCGCCCTCGGCGACCCCGGGCGGGCAGGCGAAGATCGCCGAGCCGTTGTGCTCGATGTACTCGTTGAGGCGGTCCTTCTCGGCCAGCACCTTCTGCATGGCGACGAACTGGGTCTGCGGGTTGCGCACGAACGCGACGAAGAACAGCCCGGCATCGAGGTGCCCGACGCCGTCGGTGCCGTCGGTGAAGTTGTAGCCGCGGCGCAGCATCCGCACGCCGTGCATCGGTCCGCCGGGGTTCTCCGCGGCGGCCAGCGCCACGTGGGAGTCGACCGGGATCGCGGGCGCGCCGTCGGCGCCCTTCGCCGCGAAGTCGGCCGGGTCGAACTCCCTGTCGCGCCCGAGCGGCGCTCCCGCGAGCTTCGTCCGGCCGATCGTCTGCTCCTGGTCCTGCAGGTTGGAGCGGTCCCAGACCTCGATGTGCATCCGGATCCGGCGCGCTACGAGGTAGGTGCCGCCCGTCATCCACGCGGCCCCACCGGTCACGTCGCCGGGGGCGACCCAGACGTGCTCGTCGACGGCCGCGGTCTCCTCGGCCTTGAGGTTGGCCGTGCCGTCCTTGAACCCGAACATGTTGCGGGGCGTGGCCTGTGAGGTGCTCGTCGACGACGTGCGCCCGAAGCCGAGCTGCGACCAGCGCACCGACACGACGCCGAATCCCAGCCGCACGAGGTTGCGCACGGCGTGCACGGCCACCTGCGGGTCGTTGGCGCAGGCCTGGATGCAGAGGTCGCCCCCCGACCGCCTGGGGTCGAGCTGGTCGCCGCGGAACGCCGGAAGCTCCTGCAGGAGAGCGGGTTTCCGATCGGCCAGCCCGAACCGGCCGTCGAACAGCGACGGTCCGAAGCCGATGGTGACGGTGAGCCCGGACGCCGGCAGCCCGTAGGCCTCGCCGGTGTCGGTCGGTACCTGGAACGGCCCGCCCCCGGCCACCCCACCCGGCGCGGCCTCGGCCCCGGCGGTCATCCGTTGCGCGGCGCGGGTCCAACGCTTCATGAGGTCGACCAGCGCGGCCCGGTCGGTGGTGACGACGTCCAGCGCGACGAAGTGCATGCGGTCCTGCGCCGGGGTAACGATGCCCGCCTGGTGCGCGCCGAGGAACTCCACCGGGGCGTCGAGAGAGGGCGGGCCGGCCACCGAGGCGCCGGGCGACCCGGCGGCGGAGGCGTGCGTCGCGGCATACGCGCTGCCGACGCCGACCGCGACTCCGGCCACGGCCGCCCCGGCGGACGCACCGAGGAGCCGGCGGCGGCTGACGCCTCCGGGCGAGGGGGACCCGACGGGCTGGCTCATGGGGTCGCGACGACCGCCGGCACCCGGGCGACCTGCTCGGAGAACGCGTCGAGCGCCACCGAGAGGGCCTTGACCTGATCGGGGGTCAGCGCGGTGTAGACGACGTACTCACCCGTCGCGCCGCGGTGGGACGTCAGAGCGGACCACAGCGCCGTGTAGGTCGTGTCGAGCGCGGTCTGCAGCTCGGGCTGGCGGGCCTGGATCACCGGCTTGAGCGCCTCGAGCGCGGCCGCCGACCCCTCGACGTTGCCCTGGAAGTCCCAGAGGTCGGTATGCGAGTAGCGCTCCTCCTCGCCGGTCACCTTGCCGGTGGCCACCTCGTCGAGCAGGGCCTTGGCCCCCGACGCGATCGCCAGCCCGGTGAGCTGCACCTTCTTGGCCTCGGCCGCGACCGTCGTCACGTCGGCGAGGAGCTGGTCGGCCATCGCGGCGCTGTCGGCCTTGAGACCGTCGACCCACAGGTCCTTCTCGAGACGGTGGTAGCCGGTGAAGGCCATCCCCTCGGCGACGACGTCCTCGCGGCCGTCGACCTTGGGGTCGAGGTCGCCGAACGACGCGGCCACCGGCTCGATCCGCTCCCAGGGCAGGCGGGCCTTGGGGTAGAGCGCCTTGGCCGTGGCGACGTCGCCCGCCTTGACGGCGGCGACGAACTGGCCCGTCTGCGCGACGAGGGCGTCGGCCTGCTGGCCCACGTAGGTCGTGTAGGCCGCGATGGCCGTGGCCACCTTCTCGTCGGTCTTGCCCGGGGCGGCGGTGCCGGTGACGGTGAACGGCGCGCGGATGCCGTCGCCGACCATCCCCGGCTTGCACGCGGTGGTCAGCGTGCCGGGCTCGGTCACCTCGAGCTTGAGCTCCCGGCTCAGGCCGGGCGTGATGTTCTCGATCTCGCCGACGATGCGGTCGCCGGCGGCGTAGACGTAGAACTCGTTGACCTTGCTGCCCTGGTTGGTCACGGTGAAGGTCAGCGTGCCGGCCGCCCCCGTCGTGGCGGTGAGGGTGCACTCGGTGTCGGTGGCGGTCACCCTGATCGGGCCGGAAGCGCCGGCTGCGGTGGCGCCGCCGGAGGCACCGCTGCCGCTGCCTCCGGTGCTGCCGGTGCCGCCGCACGCGGCGAGCGTCAGCAGGGTGAGAGCGGACAGGCCGGCCGTGGCCAGGCGGCCAAGGGTCGGTCGGGTCGAGGGCATGGCGGAGTCTCCGTCGAGAGTGGGTGGGTGCAGCAGGGGCCGGGCGGCGGGCCGCCCGCCGGGTCAGACGCGGCTGGCGGACCGCTCGGGGGCCGGGGCCGCAGGCGTGCGCGGGGGCACGGCGACCGGTCGCAGGAAGAGGGTCAGCACCGTGCCGACGTAGGCCAGCCAGGCCACCGCCTGAAGCCAGGTGGTCTGCGGGCTGAAGTTGAAGATCCCCTTGAGCAGGGCGCCGTACCAGGAGTCGGGGGCGATGACGTGGCTCACGTCGAACGCCAGCGCGTTGAGGCCCGGGAGGACGCCGGCCTCCTGGAGGTCGTGCAGGCCGTAGGCGAGGATGCCGCCGGCCACGACGACGAGCAGGATGCCGGTGTAGCGGAAGAACTTCGCGAGGTTGATCTTCACGGCGCCCTTGTAGATGCCGAAGCCGAGCAGGACGGCGGCACCGAGGCCGATGGCCCAGCCGATGAGGGGCTGGGTGTTGCCCTGGCCCGCGGCCTGCGTCGTGGCGTAGAAGAAGATCGCGGTCTCGAGACCCTCACGGCCCACGCCGAGGAAGCCGACGAGCGCCACCGCGAGGGGGCCGATGTCGAGGGCCTTGTCGAGCCGGCCCTTGAGCTCACCCGAGATCGTGCGGGCGGCGGTGCGCATCCAGAAGACCATGGCGGTGACGAACCCGACCGCGATGATCGAGGCCCCGCCACCGATCAGCTCCTGCTGCTCGAAGGTGAGCGACTGAGTGCCGAAGGTGAGGACGGCGCCGAGGGCCACCGACAGCGCGACGGCCACCGCGACGCCCGCCCAGACGTAGCGCAGCGCCCAGCGCCGGTCGGTCTTGACGAGGAACGCCGCCAGGATGACGACGACGAGGGCGGCCTCGAGGCCTTCACGGAGCCCGATCAGGGCGTTGCTCACGAGCACGGAATCTCCAGGGAGGGGCAGCCGGTCAATTAGGTGACACGGCCCTGACGTAAAGGGCCTGGCTCATCACAGCACAGGTAAGCCTCACCTAACAAGTCCACGGAGCCGTGGATCCGCCCCGTGGGCGTGACGCCCGTCTCAGCCGTCGGCGAGGAGCCGGTCGAGCCACTGCCTGGCCGCGGCGAACTCCGTGTCGCTCGTGCCCACGAGCGGGGTCGTCACCTGCCGGTCGGCCCGCGGGTACGACCCGAGGTAGCGCACCTGGGCGCAGACGCGCTTGAGGCCCATGAGGGTCTCGGCGACGCGGGCGTCGCCGACGTGGCCCTCGATGTCGATGGAGAAGCAGTAGGACCCCATGCCCTCCCCAGTGGGCCGCGACTCGAGCCGGGTGAGGTTCACGCCGCGGGCCGCGAACTGCTCGAGCAGCTCGAGCAGCCCGCCCGGGTGGTCGTCGCGCTGGTAGAGCACGAGAGTCGTCTTGTCGGCGCCGGTCGCCGGCGGGGTATGCCCGGGGAGGGCCACCAGGGCGAACCTCGTCACCGCGTGGTGGCTGTCGCCGATGTCCTGGGCGAGGACCTCGAGGCCGTACGCCTGGGCGGCGACGGGCGCGCATACCGCCGCCTGGTAGGTCACCGGACCGGTCGCCTGCGGCGCGAGGTCGGCGGCCGCGGCGGCGGTCGAGAGGGTGGAGACGTAGGCGGCCGCGGGCAGGTTGGCGTGCACCCAGGAGCGCACCTGGGCCCAGCCGTGCGGGTGGCTGCCCACCGCGTGGACCTCGCTCAGGCGGACGCCCGGGCGCACCGCGAGGACGAAGGTCACCGGCACGAGGACCTCGCCGATGATGACGACGTCGGAGCCGACCGACAGGGCGTCGAGCGTGGCGCTGACGCCGCCCTCGACCGAGTTCTCGATGGGCACCATGGCCGCGTCGAGGCGGCCGGCCCGCAGGGCGTCGAGCGCCGCCACCACCGAGTCGCACGGCACGGCCTCGCCGGAGGCGGACCCGGGCCAGGCGGCGAGCGCCATCTGGCAGAAGGTGCCCGCGGGGCCGAGGAAGCCGTAGCGCAGGGTGGGCGTGGTCACGGGCGCCACGGTAGTCGTGACCGGCGCCGTCGGTCGGTGCACCGGGTGGGGCCGCGGCTCAGAGGGCGCGGCTCAGCGCAGCGTGACCTGGCGGTTGAGCAGACCCGCCTTGGCGCGACGCTCCTCGGGCGTGAGCGGGGCGGTGTCGGCAGCAGCCGCCTCGATCGCGGCGGCCATGGCGGTCACCGGCTCGCCGAGGTCGGCGGCGACCACGCCGGAGGGCACCTCCCAGACGGGCACGAGCAGGCCTCCGGCCCGGAAGGCGCCGAGCAGCCGGGTGTCGGGGGTGAGCCGGTCGTGGCCGGCGGCGTGCAGGCGGGCGAGGGCGGCCGTCGCGGTGTCCTCGTCGAAGGGCAGGACCCAGCGCACGTAGGTGCGCTCGTTGATGACGCACCAGTAGACGGAGGTCGCGCCATCGATGCGCTCGGTGGGCACCACCGACTCGTTGGCGCGCTCCAGCGAGGAGCGTCCCTCGTCGTCGAGCTCGGCGTCACCGACCCAGAAGTCGAACCCGTCGTGCAGCGTCACGACGAACGGGACGTCGGGGTCGAGGATGTCCTGCAGCCGCGGGCTGTCGACGGTGGGGGGCGGCACGCTCGCGACGGGGCTGCCCTCGTCGGCGGCGATGGCCAGGAGGAGCGCGGCGGCGACGTCGCGGCTCGCATCGCCGCTCGTCACGCTCGACTGGGTGGCGGCGAAGATCTCACCGCCCGTGCGGTGCAGCGCCGGCCAGGCCAGCGGCAGCACGGTGGCGACGGTGGCCGGTGCGGCGGCGCCGCCCGTGGCCTCAGCGGTCACCGACACGGGAGCAGTGGCCGCCGGGAGGATCTCGCGCAGCGCCACCCACTCGGTCTCGTTGGGCAGGCCCTCGAAGGGGCGGGCCACGAATGGCGCGGCCGCCGGCCCAGCGGGGCGGTCGGTGGTGCGGAGGGTGCGTCGTCGGCTGGCCTTGCCCATGCCGGGAACCCTAGTGGCCCGACGCGTACGCCTCGGACGTCGCTGCTCTGGGGCGGTTCAGTGCGAGCGGCGTCGGGACGGGCCGCCGAGGGCGGCCCAGACGGTACGCCCGTTGCGCTCGTCGGTGACGCCCCACTCGTGGGCGAGGCTGCGGACGATGCGCAGCCCGCGGCCGGTCGACGACCAGAGGGACTGCGGGGCCGGTCGCGGCGTGGACGCGCCCCCGCCGTCGCTGACCTCGACCTCGACGACGCCGCCCTTGACCTTCCAGTGCACGCGGATCATGCCGTCGGCGAGCGGGCGCGCGTGACGCAGCGCGTTCGCGATCAGCTCCGACACGACGATCTCGGCTTCGCCGACGGTCTCCGGGGACACGCCGCGGTCCTCGAGGTCGACGACCAGCACCCGCCGGGTCTGGCCGACGGCGGCAGGCGCCCACGGCACCCTGATGGTGCGTGGCCGCTCACCGGTCTCAGGGGTGCTCGCGGGTCCCACCCCGACTCCCGTCGGGACCGCGGCCCTCATCACCTGGGCCTGCTGTGCCAATGACTGCTCACCGCCTCGTCCTGCGCTGCCCCACGCCCGGTCTCCCCATACCCCCGCACAACGACCGAGACCTTCGCAGGTTACCCGTTGCCGCCGAGGGAGTCGAGCACGACCGCAGGACGGTTGCTGATGATGGCGTCGACCCCGAGATCCATGCAGCGCTGGATGTCGTCATGGTCGTCCACCGTCCATACGAACACTTCGTGGCCCGCCGCATGGTGGATGGCGACGATGTCGGGACGCTCCTTGAGGATGGCGCGGTCCAGACCGGCGGTCGTCACCCCAGCGGGCAGGAACCCGGTGCGGTAGGGCGGGGGCAGCGGAGCGCCCTGCAGCAGCACGAGAGGCAGGTCCGGGACATCAGACCGGCCATCCGGCGTACGGCCATGGTCGAGAACGACATCATCCGCACCCACACCGGACCGCTCCCCCGCGCGCCGGTGAGGCCGTACTCCCGCAGCACCCGGGCGACCTCGTGCTCCACCCGGCCCCCGGCCCGCGACGGGTGCTTGGTCTCCACGGCCAGGCCGATCTCACGCCCCGCGTCGAGGGCGATCTCCACCAGGTCGCGCAGGGTGAGCAGGGTGCCGCTCTCGGCGGGCCGGTCGGCGTCGGTGCCGTGCTTCCAAGCCCCCCAGTCGACGGCGCGCAGCTCGTCCAGCGTCATCGTGGAGACGATCCCCGGGCCGCCGCCGGTGCGCTCGAGCGTGCGGTCGTGCAGGCAGACGAGCTCGCCGTCGGCGGTCAGGCGCACGTCGCACTCGAGGGCGTCCGCCCCCTGCTCGACGGCGAGGCGATAGGCCCCCACCGTGTGCTCGGCCACGGCCTCGGACGAGCCGCGATGGGCGATCACCAGGGGGCGCACCGGCCTATCGTGGCACGGTGCCCGGCTCACACGATCGGCCCGCACGACGTTCACCTTCCGTGAACCTTCCCCCGTTCCAACGGCTCGTCGACGAGCACTGGCGCGACGTCGCCCGCCTCGCCCACGGCCTCGCCGGACCGGTCGACGGCGACGACGTGGCCCAGCAGGCGTGGACCCAGGCGTACGCGGCATACCCGGCGTTGCGCTCGGCCACCAACCTGCGCGGCTGGCTCCTGACCATCACCCACCGGTGCGCGATGGACGTGCACCGCGCTCGCCGGCGGCGTGCGGTGCCGACGGACGACGACGCGGTGCTGGAACGGTCGGGCGCCGCCGTCGACGGGCCCGAGGCGGGCCTCGTCGACGACACGTTGTGGGCCGGTGTCGCCGCCCTGCCCGAGCGCCAGCGCGACGCGGTCGTCCTCAAGTACGTCGGCGACCTCGACCACCCCACGATCGCCGAGCTGCTCGGCACCACCCCCACGATGAGCCGACGCCTCGTGAGCGACGGCCTCAAGACCCTGAGAGCGAGCATCCGATGACGTCTCCGACCTCCCTCGAGCAGCGGCTGCAGTCCTGGTCGCCGTCCATGGCTCCCCCCACCTTCGGCTCCGCCGATGTCGCGTATGCGGTGACCGACACCCCGGTCGGCCGGATCCTTCTGGCCCGCAACGACTCCGGCGCACTCGTCGCCTCCCGCTTCGTGCCCGACGACGCGGCTGAGGACGCTCTGCTCGAGCGGATCGGGCGGGTGCTGTCGCCGCGCATCCTGCGCCGGCCCGTCGACCTCGACCCGGCGCGGCGCCAGCTCGACGAGGTGCTCGCCGGGCAGCGGCACACCTTCGAGCTCGCCACGGACCTCGCGCTCGCGACGCCGTTCCAGCGCACCGTGCTCACCACCCTGGGGCGCACGGTCGGCTGGGGCGCGCGGGCCAGCTACGGCGAGCTGGCCGCCCGGATCGGGAAGCCGTCGGCGGCCCGCGCCGTGGGCTCGGCCCTCGGCGCGAACCCCCTGTGCATCGTGCTTCCGTGCCACCGGGTCGTCGGTGCGCACGGCGCGCTGACGGGGTACGCCGGGGGCACAGCCGCCAAGCGCTACCTCCTCGACCTCGAGGCGGCGGGGTGACGATCAGGCTCGATACGACTCTCTAGGGTGGCGGCTAGATGACCCTCGACAACGCCATCGACCCCTCCGTCCACCGCGTCCAACTCCGCACATGCTGAGAAGTTTTCCGACATACCGGACTCGGGGCCCCGACAACGCATCACGTGCTGAGTTGTCGTTGGGCGGGGCCGTCGGGGCCGCCGGAGCCGTCGGGGCCGCCGGGGCCGCCGGAGCCTCCGGGGCCGTCGAAGCCCGGGACGTCGACCGGTTCCAGGTCGGCGACGCTGCGCACGGCCAGCAGCGGGGAGCGCACCAGCCACACCACCGAGAAGCAGCCCCCGACCGCGGCGGCCACGAGCGTCGGCCCCACGCCCACCCACGTCGCCGCGAACCCGCCGAGCAGGGCCCCCAGCGGGCGGATCCCGTAGTTCACGGTCGCGAAGGCCCCCGCCGTGCGGCTGCGCATGTGGTCGGGCGTCACGGCGGTCTGCACCGAGTTGACGTTGACGTCGAAGAGCATGACGCCCACCGAGCTCACCCCCTCGACCGCCGCGAGAAGGGCGACCTTCGCCGCGGTCCCGCCGCCGGCGAGGGGGACGAACGCGAACGGCGCCGAGAACAGCAGCGCCCCCACGACGATGGTGCGCCCGGTGCCGATGAGCCGGCCGAGCCGCGGTGCGGCCAGCGCCCCGACCAGCCCGCCCAGCGCGCCGAGGCCCAACGCCAGCCCGATCTGCGCGGCGTCGAGGCCGAGCTGGCGGTTGGCGAAGACGATGAGCACCGCCGCGACGACGAACGAGAAGAGGTTGAGCGTCGTCGCGCAGGCGAGCGACACCCGCAGGTAGGGGTGCCGCGACAGGAAGACGAGACCCTGCCCGGCCCGACGCAGGAGCCGGTCACTGCTGCCGTCGGCACGCGCCTCGCCGCCGTCAGTCGCCTGCTTCTCGTCCACGCGCACCGACGCGATGGCCCCCGCCGAGACGAGGAACGACACCGCGTCGACGAGCATGGCGACCGGCGCCGTCACGGCCTGGATCAGCGCGCCGCCGATGGCCGGCCCGGCGATGAACGACCCCGAACGGGTCGTGCTGAGAAGGGAGTTCGCTCGCACGTAGTCCCGCCGCGGGACCAGCCGGGCGAAGAACGTCGGGTACGACGTCTGGTAGAGCACGCCACCCGTACCGAGGACAAGGGCGGCGCCCAGCACGACCGGCAGGCTCAGGTGGCCCGTGGCGTACGCCAGTGGCACCGACCCGGCGGCCAGCGCCTGCACGAGGTTGGCGACCACGAGCAGCCGCCGCTTGCTGGGCCGCCGGTCGACCCACGCGCCGATGACCACCGAGGCGAGGTTCGGCGCCCAAATGGCGGCAGTGAGCACCCCGACCTCGCCGGGGGTCGCGGCGAGCATCGTCACGGCCAGCAGCGGCAGGGCCAGCTCCGAGACCCGGTCGCCGAGCTGGGAGACGCTCTGCCCGAACCAGTAGGTGGCGAACCGGCGGTCCCGCCAGAGCGGCCATGGGCTCTCCGTCGCCGTCACGCCTCGTCCACGGGAGCCTCGGGCAGGACGTGCCTCAGGATCCGGATGCCGCGGGAGCCGGCCGGCACGGTGTCGGCCGGGGCGTCCTTGCGCAGCACGTAGGGGGCGAGGAGCTGCTCGATGTCGGCCTCGAGCGCGGCGAGCTCGTCGGCGGTCGCGAGGATCCTCGTGCTCGACCGCCCGCTGAGCCGCCGCCAGGCCGGCTCGAGACGCGGCTCGGCGTCCTCACGCCAGGTCTGCACGAGGTCGCCCTCCACCGCCTCGATGACGCGGGTCAGGGCGGTCGCCGCCTGCCACTGGTCATCGGTCCCGGAGTCGGTCCCGGAGTCGGTCTCGAAGCCCGTCTCGGAGTCCGCTCCCCCGGCGAAGCGGAACCCGCGCGAGACCGCGGCCCACCAGCGCTCCCGGCCGTGCTCGCGCCGCGACTGGGCCTCGCTGTCGTCGCGGACGAGGCCGTGCTCGGCGAGGTGGCGCAGGTGCCAGCTGGCCACCGACGGGCTGGCGCCCACCAACGGCGCCAGCCGGGTCGCGGTCGACGGTCCGTCCTGCTGCAGCCGGGTGAGGAGGGCGAGCCGCACCGGGTGGGCGAGTGCGCGCATACCGCGGGCGTCGAGCTCGACGTCGCCGTAGGGGTTGGCCATTCCGCACTCCTTCGAGAGAGTTCTATCGAGAGAACACTCTCCAAGAGACTCCGTGTTGTCAAGCAGCACGCAGACCCGCCCGATAGCGTCGCGACATGACGACCACGCTCTGCATCCTGGGCGCCTCCGGCGACCTCACCTCCCGGCTGCTGCTCCCCGGCCTCGGCTCGCTGCTCGCACGCGACACGGAGCGCTCGGTACGCATCGTCGGGTCCGACGCCCGGGCAGTCGATGAGCCCACGTGGCGCGAGACCGTCACCACGGCGTTCACCGACGCGGGCGTGGCGAAGGACAGCCAGGCGTTCCAGGAGGCCGCCCAGGCCACATGGGTCACGAGCGACGTCACCGACCCCGCCTCGGTCAAGGCCCTGCTCGCCGGTCTGGGCAGCGACCCGCTCGTCCTCTACTTCGCGTTGCCTCCGGCGATCAGCATGAAGGCGGTCGACGTCCTCAAGCAGGTCGGCCTCCCCGACGGCACGCAGCTCGCGCTCGAGAAGCCGTTCGGTGGCAACGGGGAGGGCGCGGCGGCCCTCAACGCGACCCTGCTGTCAATGGTGCCCGAGAGCAGCATCCACCGGGTCGACCACTTCCTCGGCGTCTCCACGGTGCTCAACGTCATCAGCCTGCGCTTCGCCAACCGCCTCTTCCAGCCGGTGTGGAACGCGGACAACATCGCCTCGATCGAGATCGTCTACGACGAGCCGCTGACCCTCGAAGGGCGGGCCGGCTACTACGACAAGGCCGGTGCGATGGTCGACATGATCCAGTCGCACCTGCTGCAGGTCATGGCCCTGGTGACCATGGAGCCCCCGGCGCGCATCGGGCCCGTGGAGCTGCGCGACATGACGACCCAGGCCCTGCGGGCGACCCAGCCGTGGGGCGGCGACCCGGCCACGTCGTCGCACCGCGCGCAGTACACCGCCGGCACGGTGGGCGACCGCTCGGTGCCCGACTACACCGCCGAGCCGGGCGTGGACCCCAACCGGCACACCGAGACGCTCGCCCAGGTCACCCTCGAGATCCACAACGAGCGCTGGACCGGTGTCCCGATCACGCTGCGGTCGGGCAAG
The DNA here is from genome assembly GCA_963752705.1 of uncultured Actinomycetota bacterium. GTDB lineage: Bacteria > Actinomycetota > Actinomycetes > Actinomycetales > Dermatophilaceae > Lapillicoccus. The sequence goes on along the minus strand of CAVVZM010000002.1, from coordinate 499,752 downwards.
TCGGTCGGGCACGCGCGCAAGGCGATCATCCTGTCGTTCCGCGACGTCCGCCATGTGCCGCACGGGCTCTCGGGTCACGACACGGCCGACCAGCTGGTGCTCAACCTCCAGCCCGACCAGCTCGAGCTACACCTGACCACCAACACGGCCTCGGACTCCCTCGGACTGCAGCAGTCGACGCTGTCGGCCGACCTCGCGCAGTCGGAGCTCAAGCCCTACGCCGAGGTGCTCGCCGGCATCCTCGACGGCGACCCGACACTGACGGTGCGGGGCGACGCCGCGGAGGAGTGCTGGCGGATCGTCGGGGCCTACCAGAAGGCGTGGGCCGACGACGCCGTGCCGATGGAGACCTACGCCGCCGGGTCCGACGGCCCCGACGGGTGGGAGCCTCCTCGGGCGTGAGGCTCGACCGGCCCCCCGGTATGCGTGGGGGCGGCCGAAAACGGGTGGCGCCCCGCCGCCCGACGTGGTGTCCTCGACCGAACCACTGAACCACTGAACCATCCGAAGAGAGAGGAAGAGCGATGCGAGCGACCTTCATGTCCCGCCAGGTACGTACCTACGGAATGGACGTGAAGACCCGTGTCGCCCGACGCTCCCCCGACCCCGCTCAACCTCGGTGTCCTCGCCCACGTTGACGCCGGCAAGACCAGCCTGACCGAACGCCTGCTCTACGCGACGGGCGTCATCGCTGACCCCGGCAGTGTCGACGCCGGCACCACCGTCACCGACACCATGGCGCTCGAGCGCCGCCGCGGGATCACCATCCGCAGCGCCGTCGCCTCGTTCGTCGTCGACGGCCGCCCCGTCAACCTCGTCGACACCCCGGGCCACTCCGACTTCGTGGCCGAGGTCGAGCGCGTCCTGGCTGTGCTCGACGCCGCCGTGCTCGTCGTGTCGGGCACGGAGGGCGTGCAGGCGCAGACCCTGGTGCTGTTCCGCGCGCTCCAGCGGCTGCGGATCCCGAGCCTGTTCTTCGTCAACAAGATGGACCGACCCGGTGCGCAGCCGGAGGCGGTCCTCGCCGAGATCCGGGCCCGGCTCACCCCGGCCGTGGTCCGCGTCGGAGGGGTCGTCGCGCCGGACCCTCCGGACCGCGTCGCCGAAGTGCTCGCCGAGCACGACACCGAGGTGCTGGCCGCCCTCGTCGGCGACCACCCGGCATACTCGGTCGCCGCTCTGCACGAGCGGCTGGCGCAGCAGACCGCCCGCGGCCTGACCCACCCGGTGGTGTTCGGGTCGGCCATCACCGGCGCCGGGGTGGGCGACCTGACGACCGCGCTCACGCGGTACCTGCCGCCACCGCACGCCGACGAGACGGGCGCCCCGTCGGGCCTGGTGTTCAAGGTGGAGCGGGGTCCGTCGGGTGAGCGGATCACGTTCCTGCGCATGGGGACCGGCGCCCTGAGGGTGCGGGACCGGGTCGATCTCGGGCACGGTCGCGACGAACGTGTGACCGCTCTCACCGTCTACTCGCCCGACGGTCTCGTCACGACGAGCACGTTGTGCGCCGGGCAGATCGGGCAGGTGCGCGGGCTGACGACCGCGCGGATCGGCGACGTCGTGGGCGACTGGCCCGCGGTGACCACCGCGCAGTTCGTCCGACCGTCCCTCGAGACCGTCGTGGACCCGGTCGACCCCCGCCGCCGCGGCGAGCTGTTCGCCGGGTTGACCGAGCTCGCCGAGCAGGACCCCCTCATCGACGTGCGCCAGGACGACGGGCGTCACGAGGTGTCGGTGTCCCTCTACGGCGAGGTGCAGAAGGAGGTCATCGGCAGCCTGCTCGCCACGGACTACGGCGTGGACGTGACGTTCCGCGAGTCGACCCCGATCTGTGTCGAGCGCCTTCACGGTAGCGGGGCGGCCGCGGACGTCATCGCCACCCCGTCGAACCCGTTCCTCGCCACCGTCGGGCTGCGGGTCGAGCCGGCTCCGGTGGGGCACGGTGTCACCGTCGAGCTGGAGGTCGAGCTCGGCTCGATGCCCCTGGCGTTCTTCACCGCGGTCGAGGACGCCGTGCGGGCGACGCTCCGGCAGGGCCCGCACGGCTGGGAGATCCCCGACTGCGCGGTCTTCGTCACGCACTCCGGGTACTGGGCGCGACAGAGCTTCGGCCACGCCGACTTCACCAAGAGCATCTCGAGCACCGCCGCCGACTATCGCTGCCTCGCCCCACTCGTCCTCATGACGGCGTTGCGCTCGGCCGGATCAGTGGTGTGCGAGCCCGTGCACCGGTTCGACCTGGAGCTGCCCGAGGACGCGTATGCACCCGCGCTGGCGATGCTGCCCACCCTGCGGGCCGTGCCGCTGGAGACCGCGCAGCGGGGCACGCAGCTGGTCATCCACGGAACGGTGCCGGCCCTCACCGTGCACGCTTTCCAGATGCGGGTGCCCGACCTCACCCGGGGCGAGGGGCTGCTCACCACCCACCTGGACCACTTCCGACCCGTGGACGGCCCGCCCCCGACCCGGGTGCGCACCGACGACGACCCCACGGACCGGGAGACCTACCTCGGCATTACGACGCGACGCGTGGGGAGGAGGTGAGCCGTACGGCAGACGTCGGCGAATCGGGTTGCCCATTCCCCCGGCCCTTGGCAGCCTGCCGTGATGCGGACGTTCGAGGAGCTGGTGGCCGAGGCCGAGGCGGCGGACGTCAACGGTTGGGGCTTCGGGTGGCTGGACGGCCGCGCGACGGAGGAGCGACCACCGTGGGGTTTCGCTCGTCTGCTCGCCGGCCGGCTCGCCGGAGTGTCGTCGGCCCTCGACATCGACACCGGCGGCGGCGAGGTCATCGATGAGGCACCGACGCTCCCGGCCACGATGGTGGTCACCGAGGGGTGGGCCCCCAACGCCGAACGGGCCCGCAGACGGCTCGGTCCACGAGGGGTGCTCGTCGTCGACGCCACGGCGGATCGGCTCCCCTTCCGCGACGCCTCGTTCGACCTCGTCACGGCCCGACACCCCGTGCGGCCCGACTGGGCCGAGATCCGCCGGGTCCTGACGGAGGACGGTCGCTACTTCGCGCAGCACGTCGGGCCGGGGTCGGCCTTCGACCTCATCGAGTACCTCATGGGGCCGCTTCCCCGGGAGCGACGGGCCCGAGACCCCGAGCAGGAGGTCGCCGCGGCGGAGCGGCACGGGTTGCGGGTGGACCGCCTCGAGCGGGCGCAGTGCCGGATGGAGTTCCACGACATCGGGGCCATCGTGTGGATCCTGCGCAAGTGCGTGTGGTGGGTGCCCGACTTCTCCGTCACGACCTACGAGGAACCGCTCCGGCGGCTCGACGCGCAGATGCGAGGTGGAGCCCCGTTCGCCGCCTACTCGACCCGGCACCTCATCGACGCCGGAGTCGCCCAGGGTTAGCGCGGCCTCATCGCGGTCCGAGGCCGCGCGCCACCCGGTCGCGCAGGAGCTCGTACTCGGCCCGCAGCCGCCGTGGTCCGTCGGCGGGACGGACGACGACCCGGCCGCCCACGACGTGCTCGCCCGGCCCGAACTGGCCGGCGGTCAGGTCGAGCTCGGCGCCGTCGGGAAGCCGGTTCCAGTAGTGAGCACCGACCCGGACGCCGTCGATCTGCACCTCACCGAGCACCAGGTCGCCGCCGAGCACGTCCTGCACGACGAGGGCCGTCACGCCGCACTGCTCGCGGGCCGGGTTGTCCGGGAGCCAGCGATCGGCATAATCCGGTTCGCACGTGTCGGGTCCCCATGACGCGCGAAGCACCCTCAGCAGCCCCTCCGGTGTCGTCACGGCCCCGACGATGTCACGGGAGTCCGACAGGGTCCGGGCCGGTTCGGGCGATCAGCAGACAGGGGTGCGCCACAGGGGTAGGACTGCTCATGCGCCCGGGGGCGCGCCGACCGGACGGTCGAGAGGCCGCCCCGAACTGTGGGAGCACCCCCGTGACCGAGCCCCTCCTCCGTCGTACCGTGCTGCGCGGCCTCACCGCATCGGCCGTCGCCGCGGCGTCCGCCTCCTGGGTGACGGGGCCGGCCTCCGCAACACCGGCAGCGGCCAAGCCCAGCCCGCCGGCCACCGACTGGTCCGACTTCGGCCGCGCATCGACGGGTTCAACACCTTCATGGCGTTCCTGCCGGACCACGACCTCGGCCTCGTCGTCACGACCAGCCTGAGCACCATGATCACGGGCGACCTCTGGCCGTTCTACTCCCTCTCCCTGCTGCTCAGTCGGCAGCATGGTCCGCCAGGGCCGGGAGCTGCAGCTGCGGATCGGGCCTCGCGTCTTCGGCCTCCAGGTCATGCCCGACGGCAGCTACGTCGTCTCCAGCGGTTCGCTCACGACCGTCCCCGTGCGGCTGGTCACCGAGGCCGACGGCACTCCGCACCTCGAGATCCCGGGCGTCGAGACCGTCCGCCGGACGTCCGGTCTCTGACGGCTCGCGCGGACGACGTACCCCGGCCGGACTTCCGGTCGAGGTCGTGGGTGTCGGTCCTGGCCATCACTGCTCGAGGCCGAGCAGCCCGGCCAGTCGCGCGGTCTCCTCCTCGATGGCCCGGTCGGGTCGGGGGCGCTCGTCGAGCCAGGTGACCGTGAGCTCGTCGCCCCGGCGCGCCCAGGTGCCGCAAACGACCCCGCCCACCACCACCGGGTTCGCCTTGCGTGTCATCAGCTCGCGTCGCGACGCCGGGGTGACGTGGACGTCCTTGGTGCCGGGGCCGATCACCCACTGGTCGTGCCCGGGAAGGAACCGCACGACCTCCGACGGCGACGCGGCAGCCAGGGCCTCCGCGTCGTCGGCCATGACGTACGCCTCGGTGCCCTCGACATCGACCGCCACCAGCCGGTCGCCGAGCCCGGACCACCAGCCGTCGAGCCGTCGGCTGCCGGCGCTCAGACCGCTGCCCAGCCAGTAGTGGACGTGGTCGCGGGTAGCGGGACCGTACGTGCGCAGGTAGGCCTCGACGGCGCGAGGACCGGCGTCGTCGAGGTCGGGTATGCCGCCCCACCGCGGGTTGGTGTCGAGGCGCTGGAACGTGTGCTGACCGTCGCGGCGCGGTCCGAACGACATGTCCCCTTGCCACGTCAGCGGTTTGACCAACGTGCCGGCGCCGTCGTCGAACACCGGCGCGAGGTGCCGGTAGGCGCGATGCCGGGTCACCGCGGCACCCAGCTCGGCGAGGGTCAGGGGTCCGTCGCTGAGCGCCTCGCGCACGGCGGCGCGGAAGTCGGGCCAGTCCTCCGGGGTCAGCCGGTAGTACTCGACCCAGCTCGCCCGCTCCCACTGCCGGCCCGCCGACCGCAGCGCCAGATAGACGCCGCCCTCCTCCGGGGAGAGGTAGTGCATCGACCCGCGGAACGCGAAGACCTTGACGACCGTGCCGTCGGCGAGGGCGTCGGCGAGCTCGCCGGGTCGGGAGGTCGTCCGGCGGGTCCGCACCGCCAGCTCGGCCAGCGACTCGTCCATCGACAGCACGGCACCGAGCCGGCGCACGACCCCGGCCACGGACTCCGCCCCGACCGGGTCGAGCAGCTGCCGCTCCAGGCGCCAGGCCAAGGCCTGCGCCCACGTGACCGACACCTCCGGCGTGGGACTCACGGCTGCCGCCCCGCCGGCCCGAACCAGGTGGTCAGCGCCTCCTCGAGGCCCGAGGCCGTCCCGTCCCCCACCCACGCGACGTGACCGTCGGGTCGCACGAGCACCGCAGCCGGCGCCTCGACCGGGCCGACGACCGGCAGCGTCCAGGGCCCGTCGTAGGTCGCACCGACCCGCCGCACCCGGCCCGCCCAGGCCCCGAGGTCGAGCCGCTGCCCCGTCCCGAGGTCGACGAGCAGCGGGCGGGCGGTGTGCAGCAAGGTGTAGAGCCGGGTCACCTCACCGTCGACCACGATGTCGAGGTCGGGCATCCGGCGGCCGAGGAGCGGATGCCCCTCACCGAGGTCGTAGCGGACGTCGAGGCCGGAGATCAGCCCGACGACGCGGTGGCGCGGCTCGTCCATCACCACGAGCTCGTCGAGCAGGTCGCGCACGGCCCCGATCCGCGGGTCCTGTCGCTGCAGCGCGCTCACCGCCTTGGAGTACTCCAGCGCGCGGGCGTCGGCCGGGTGCCGCTCCGAGCTGTACGTGTCGAGCAGGCTCTCGGGCGAGACGCCCTTCACCACCTGCGCCAGCTTCCAGCCGAGGTTCACGGCGTCCTGGACGCCGAGCCCGATCCCCTGGCCGCCGGCGGGTGAGTGGATGTGCGCGGCGTCGCCCGCGAGCAGCACCCGCCCGCTGCGGTAGACCGCGGCCTGCCGGGTGGCGTCGGTGAACCGCGAGATCCACGTGGGGTCGTGCACGCCGAAGTCGGTGCCGTAGACGGCGGTGAGGTTCGCGCTGAGGTCGGCGAGCGTGGGTTCGGTCGTGGCCCCGACGTCGGGCTCGCTGGAGACCACGCGCACGGTGTGGCCGTCGGGCATGAAGCTCAGCCCGTGGATGCCGCTCGCGTCATACGTGACGCCCGTCGGCAGCGCGTCGGTCACCTCGACCTCGGCGATCAGCGCGCTGGTGGTGGCCTCCCATCCGGGGAACGCGATGCCGGCCGCCTTGCGGATCACACTCCGGCCGCCGTCGGCGCCGACGACGTAGGCCGCCCGCAGCGACCTCCCGTCGTCCAGCACGAGGTCCACACCCGTGTCGTCCTGCACCACGCCGGTGACCTCGACCCCCCGGTGCACCGGTATGCGCAGCTCGTCGACCCAGTCGGCCAGGATCCGTTCGATGTGGTTCTGCCACAGCCCGAGCGTGTACGGGTGCCGCGTCGGCACGTCGCCCATGTCCAGCATCAGCCGGCCGGAGTAGGGCACCGGGTGCGTCTGGCCCTCGGCCAGGAACCGCTCGGCGATCCCCCGCTGGTCGAGGATCTCGATGGTGCGCGCGTGGAACCCTCCAGCGCGCGAGCCCACCAGCTCTCGGGTGGCCCGCCGCTCGACCACCGCCACGTCGACCCCCGCCAGCGCCAGCTCCCCCGCCAGCATCAGACCGGTCGGACCGGCTCCCACCACGACCACGTCCACGTGCACATCCACGACCACATCCACCCCGTCCGCCGAGTTCACGCCGATCAGGGTGAGGCATCGAGGGGGCCTTGCCGCAAGCCCCCACTGCCGCTATACCTTGGTAGTGGCGGGGACGTCGCTCCAGCGCGTCAGACGCCGGGCAGGCCGCTGTCGATGCAGAGGATGTTGCCCTCCGTGTCCTTGAACCAGGCCGCCTTGCCCATCCCGGGCATACTCGCGACGCCGTCGGCCCACTCGACCCCGGGCATGTCGTACTCCTCGAAGGTCACGCCCTTGTCCCGCAACGCCTTCACCTCGGCGTCCACGTCGTCGACGTGCCACTGGGCGAGGGTGTGGCCGGCCGTGCCGGCGTACTCGGTGCGGTAGACGCTGAAGGCCGATCCGCCGGAGGTGCGGTAGACGAGCATGTCCTCGCCGAGCTCCTGCACGGGCTGGAGGCCGAGCATGTCGGCGTAGAAGCCGCGGGCCCGGGCGAGGTCGGCGGCGGGGAGGTTGGCGGTGATGGTGCCGGAGTCGAGCATGACGGTTCTCCTGGTCTGATCTGGTCCCGATGTCAGCGCCCCGGCCCTCCCACTGTCCCACCGGCGCCTGGCACTGGGGCCAGATTCAGCCCGTCAGGGCAGCGGGCGCCGCATGACCACCCGAGGGAACCCGCCCGAGATCGCGTCGGTGTCGGCCACCTTGGTGAAGCCGGCCGCCTCGAACATGGAGCGCGTCCCGACGTAGGCCATGGTCAGGTCGACCTTCTGGCCCTGGTTCTCGACCGGGTAGGCCTCGACCGCGGGTGCCTGCTCTGACGCGGCGTACGCGACGGCGCCCTCGATGAGGTGATGGGCGATGCCGCGACGTCGGAACCCGGGCCGCACGCGCACGCACCACAGCGACCACACCGGCAGGTCGTCGACGTGCGGGTACTTCTTCGACCGCTCGAACGGGAGCTCGGACCTCGGGGCCACGGCGGCCCACCCGACCACCTTGTCACCGTCGTAGGCCAGGACGCCCGGGGAGACGGGGCGGCGGCACAGCGCCTCGACGTAGTCGCGTCGGGCCGGTCCGACGAGCTCGCGGCTCGTCTTGGAGTCGATCCGGTGGCTGAGGCACCAGCACACCGTCGAGGCCGGGTTCGTGGGGCCGAGCATCGTGGCCACGTCGTCGAACCGGGCCAGGGTCGCCGGTCTCACCTCAACCGTCATCGCGTCACGCTAACGCACGGGTCGCCGGCCGTCCCGGGCCACGCGCACCGCATACAGCAGCAGGCTCACCGCCCCTACGATCCCCAGCAGGAGGGTGAGGTTGCCGCCGAAGTTCTGCTGCAGCAACGCCTTGCTCGCCGGGAGGGCGCCCTGCCGGGCGATCATCGGGATGGCGACGACGGTGACGAGGCCGGCCGCGATGAGGCCGCCCTGGAGGTAGCGACGGGCGCGCGGGGGCACGACCCGGTGGAGCGCCCAGCCGACCCCGATGACGAGCGGCGAGACGATCCCGTCGTGGATGACGACCGCTCCGATGAGCCAGAGGGCGAGCAGGAACAGGGTGCCGATGTCGACGTTGGTCAGCAGGCTGACCGCGCCGTAGAGGAGCAGCAGGATGCCGGCGGTCGCGAGCACGATGCGCCACGTACGCATGGACACCTCAGCTCACCTCGACCCGGTGCAGCCACTTGGTGTTGAGCACCCCTGGCCGGTTGGGCGAGATGAGCCTCAGGGGGTAGCCGTGGTCGATGTCGAGCCGCTCGCCGTGCAGGTGCGTGGCCAGGAGGGCCGCGGAGACCTGGGGCCCGAAGACCACGCTGCTGCTGTAGGCGCCGTTCTCCTCGAGCGAGAACACCGTCACCCGGGAGTCCGCGGTCCCGCCGGCCCGGGTCACCAGGTCGAGCAGGCGGATGCCGCGCCAGTGCGCGTCGGCACTCCAGCCCTCGACGCACGTGACGGGGAAGTCGGCCTCCGTCCGGGCGAGCCCTTCCACCTCCGCCAGCGCGAGCGCATACGGTCTCGGGCCGGTCACCTGCAGCTGCCAGTCGGCCGCCCGCGCCGTCGTCAGGACGCCCGCCTGCTCGGCGGTCTTGTTGACGGGCACCTGCTGCGGCCCCTTGTTCCACTCGCGGATCGCCAGCAGCCCCAACGGTTCCAGTGGCGTGACGGTCTGACCGACCGACGTGACGACCACGGCGCCGATGCCGGCTCCGGCGGCCACGAGCACCCCTCGACGCGAGATCGCCGGCGGCACCGGAGGCGGCACGTCGCCGGCGTTGCTGTGGGCGACGGGGTTCTCGCTCCACGGGACCTCGGTCAGCACGTCGGCGTCGGCCAGCCTGGCCTTGAGCCCGTAGTCGATGTCGGGGAGCTTCACCCCCACGTGGAGCAGGATCGAGCCGATGAGCACGAACCCGAGGGCGAAGTGCACGACGACGAAGTTCCACGGCCACGGGTACCAGTTCAGGGCGTTGAAGAAGCCGGTGAACAGCTGCAGCAAGGCGGTCGCCACGAGGACGAAGACGGAGAGGCGTTCGAGGACGTGCTTGACCGTGCGCGCCGGCGGCCACCGGAACAGGTTCGGGTAGACCGACCACAGCTTGACGAAGAGCAGCGGGATGGTCGCCGTGCCGGTCGCGACGTGCAGGCCCTGGGTGACGCGATAGAGCCAGACCGGGTCGGCGGGCTCGGGGAGCCACGCCCACGGCCCGTACTGGTAGTGGCTGAGCAGGCCGGTGACGAAGCAGACGCCGAAGCAGATCCCCAGCACCCGCCCGATGCGGGCGGTCAGCGCCGTGGAGCGCAGCGGGCTCGAGAACGCCGGCCAGTGGGCGGGCCTGCTCGCGGTGGTGTGGCGCTCCGGCATACGGACATGGTGGCGCGATCCGCACGCCGGCGCCCGGAGGCCGCTGGTTACCGTGCGCTCACGGACCGGCCGCCAAACCGGTTGACGCGCGGTATGCCGCCGGGCAGGCTCGCCGACGTGACCTCCGTCTGAGCCGCCCGCGTCCCTGACGAGCCGACGACCCCCGGGTCGACCGCTCCGGTCCCTCCGCGCCGTGGAGGGACGCCTCGACGTCCCGCTCCGGAAGCGAGCTCCCCCATGTCACCACGCCCCGTCGCCTCCTCATGGCGCACCACCCTCACGACGACCGGCCGCGACACGTGGTCCGACGTCATGTTCGTCACCCGGGAGGCCTTCGCGTCCGACGCCCGGTCGGCCGCTCAGGTCGCCCTCCTCACGGCCCTGCTCGCGGCGCTCCCGTCGGCTCAGGTCGTCGCCATCGCCGCGCTCATCGACCGGCTGCGCGACGGCGAGCGCCTGGCCGGTCTCGTCCTCCCCCTGGTCGTCGTCATCGTCGTCGTGGGACTCTCCGGTCCCCTGCAGGCGATCCGGGCGGCGGTCGACGAACGGTGCATGCTGGCCAGCGCGATCGACCTGCAGTGCCGGCTCGCGTCGGTCGTCGCCCGGCTCTCGCCGTCGCGCCTGGCCAATGCCGCAGTGTCGGCCCGGATCGAGGGGCACAGCCACGCGATCGTCGACATGGTGTCGCACGTCTACGGCGACACCGTCTCGGGCGTCGGGTCGATCCTCGCCGCGGTGGGCGTCGTCGTCACGCTGTCGTTCATGAGCCCGGTCGCGGCGGTGCTCGTGGTGCTCGCTGCGGCGCCCGCCATCCTGGCCGGTCGCTACGTCAGCCGGGCCATCGGGCGGATGTGGCCGGTGCTCGGCGCCGTCTACCAGCGCGACCGCTACCTCCGCGAGACGATGAGCCGCCAGCGCTCCATCGCGGAGCTGGCCAGCCTCGGCACCACCCACGTCCTCGCGGACCTCGTCTCCGAGCAGCAACGTCGGGTCGCGGAGGTGCGGGACGCCCCGATCGCGGCCCGGATCCGCGCCGAGCTCGCCGTGGGCGCGTGCGGCACCCTGCTGCTCGGCGGGGCCGTCGTCGCGGTCATCGTCGGGATGGACTTCGGGCCGGCCGCCGTCGCGGGCGTGTACGGGGTCATCGCGGCGATGGCCGCCGCGTCGCAGGGCAGCCTCTCGATCGCCGGCGTGCTGCAGTTCCTCCCCGAGACCGCCGCGGTGCGCGCGTTCTTCCGGGACGCTCCGGCCGCCCAGCGGCAGGTCGTGGCCTCGGGCGCCGGGGCCCTCACCGCCAGCGATCTCACGCACCGCTACGAGGGACGCGCGGAGCCGGCGGTCTCGGGGGTGAGCCTCCGCGCCGAGCGCGGCGAGATGGTCGCGCTGGTGGGGGTCAACGGGGCCGGGAAGACGACGACCGTCAACGCGATCCTCGGCCTCGTCGACGCCACCGCGGGCGCGGTGACCGTGGACGGCCGCACCCGGTCGGAGCTCGGGGAGGCCGCCTGGCTCGGCCAGTTCGGCCTGCTGACGCAGGAGTTCGGCCGCTACGAGTTCACGGTGCGGCAGACCGTGGCCCTCGGGAACCCCGCCGACGTGGTCAGCGACGACGCCGTCTGGAGCGCGCTCGACGCGGCGCGGGCCGCCGACTTCGTGCGCGCCATGCCCGCCGGGCTCGACACCCAGCTGGGTGGGCAGTGGGGTGGCGTCGGCATCTCCGGGGGGCAGTGGCAGCGCCTGGCCCTCGCCCGGATCTACCTGCGGGACGCGCCGATCTGGGTGCTCGACGAGCCCACCTCCGCGATCGACGCCGAGGCGGAGCAGGAGGTCTTCGCCGAGCTCGGCCGCACCCGGGCCGACCGGATCACCCTCGTCGTCTCGCACCGCGCCTGGACGCTGCGCAGCATGGACCGGATCTACGTCGTCGACGAGGGCGTCGTCGTCCAGTGCGGCACCTACGACGAGCTGATGCGGTCGCCGGGTCGGTTCTCCGAGATCTTCGCTGCGCAGGACTGAGCGAGGGCGGCTCGGGTCCGGCGTGGCGGACCCGGGTTGCGCGGCCGCGGAGCACCCGGTTCCTACTGTCGGCGCCACGTCACACCACAGGGGCCCGGACGCGGCATACGCCCGTCCGAGTCGAACGGAAACGGCTACAAGACCTCCGTCTCGGTCCGGCAGGACGTGCTGCGGGAGGGGGCCCAGGTCAAGGTCGTCTCGTGCCTGCAGGACGGCGTGGGCGGCTCGCCGTACAACTGTGGGATCGCCTACGGCGGAGGCAACTCCGCCTACTAGCGCGCAGACACGAGGAACTGGGTGGCGGCCAGCTCGCCGTAGAGCGGGTCGCCACCCAGGAGCTCGGTATGCGTGCCCACCGCTCGCACGCGCCCGGCGTCCATGACGACGATCCGGTCGGCCAGCATGACGGTGGAGAGCCGGTGGGCCACCACGAGGACCGTCGTGCTGCGTGCGACGTCGGTGACGGTGTCGCGCAGCGCGGCCTCGTTGACGGCGTCGAGCTGCGAGGTCGCCTCGTCGAGCAGCAGCATCCGGGGCTGCCGCAGCAGGGCCCGCCCGATGGCCACCCGCTGCTTCTCGCCGCCCGAGAGCTTCATCCCGCGGTGGCCGACCGTGGTCTCGAGGCCGTCGGGCAGCGCGGCCACCATGGCGACGAGCCGCGTCGTGTGCAGCACCTGCTGCACGTCGTCCTCCGACGCATACGGGGCGCCGAACACGAGGTTGTCTCGCAGGGTCCCGGACAGCACCGGCGCGTCCTGCTCGACGTAGCCGATCGCGGCGCGCAGCTCGCCGATCGGCCAGTCGCGGACGTCGACTCCGTCGACGAGCACCCGGCCCGACTCCGGCTCGTAGAACCGCTCGATCAGCGACAGGACGGTGGTCTTGCCGGCTCCCGAGGGCCCGACGAACGCGGTCATGCCGCCCGGCGGCACGGCGAACGTGACGCCGTCGTGCACCACGGGCAGCGCGTCGTCGTAGCGGAACACGACCCGCTCGAAGGCGACGGAAACCGGAGGGCTGCCCGGCGGAGGGAGGTCTGCGGGCGGGCTCTCCGGCTCGACGGGAAGGGCCTCGGCCTCCTGGATGCGCGACACCGCCGCGGCACCCACGTGGTACTGCGTCACCGCGCCGGCGACCTGGTTGACGGGGGCGATGAGGAAGAACACGTAGAGCAGGAAGGCGACCAGCGTGCCGACGGTGATGCTGCCGCCGGCGACCCGGGCGCCGCCGACGCTCAGGACGGCGATGAAGGCGACCTGGATCGAGAGCCCCGCCGAGTTGCCCGCCACCGCGCTCCACGTCGCCGCGCGGATGCTGGCCCGCCAGGCCTCGTGGGCGGCCTCGTCGAGCCGACGGCCCTCGCGCTCCTCCGCGCCGGAGGCCTTGACGGTGCGGAACGCGCCGAACATCCGCTCGAGGGCGGCGCCCATGACGCCCACCGACTCCTGGGCCTGCTTGGAGGCACGGTTGATGCGTGGGACGACGACGCCGATGACGACCACCGCCAGCCCCAGGGCGCCGAGGGTGACGGCGAGCATGACGACGTCCAACAGGGCCATGAGCACGACGGTGGCGACCAGGGTGAGGAAGCCGGTCACGCCCCCGACCAACGTCCCGATGGTCACCTCACGCAGCAGCGTGGTGTCGGCGGTCACCCGCGACATGAGGTCGCCGGGTTCGAGCCGCTCGACCGCCGAGAGGCGCAGTCGCAGCAGCCGGGAGAGCAGCTGACGCCGGGCGGCGAGCACCACGGACTCGGCGGTGCGGCGCAGGACGTAGCCGCCGAGCGCCCCGATCGCGGCGTTGGCCAGGACGAGCACCGACATGAGCACGACGAGCCCGGTCACCGGCGCGTCGGTGCCGAGGTTGCCGATGAGCGAGCGGACGACCAGGGGCAGGGCGAGGCCGCTCGCCGCGGTGGCCAGGCTCAACAGGCCCCCGAGGACGAGCATCCCGGCGTGCGGGCGTACATAGCCGAGCAGGACCCGCCAGGTGGGTGACGCCACCCGGTCAGCGTACGATCAGCCCCGCGGGGTGGGTCAGCCGCTCACGTACCGGAAGCCGCAGTTCCATGGACGCCCGTAGCGACCGTCCTGGAGGCAGCTGACGATCTTGACCGTGGCGGCCTCGCGGCGCACGTCCTGGACGACCTGGGTGCAGGTCTTGTAGCCATCACCCTCGTAGACGTGTGGGAAGGCGTTGTAGGACCCGTCGGCCTGCTTGATCTCGATCCAGCCCACCGCACCGTGGTGGTCGTACGCCATGTCGCAGACCGTGACGAAGTCGCCCGAGTCGAAGAAGTAGGTGACCGCGGCGTGGTCGGCGGCCCAGGCCTCGCCGTCGCTGGCGAAGGCGGCGTGCGAGGTGGCGAGAACGACGAGCGGGATGACGGCGATGGCGAGCCAGGTGCGGCGGACGAGACTTCTCATGGTTCCCCCTGTATGACGGTGGGAGCCGAGACGCGCTGAAGGTACTGGCGCCCAGCGCATCCCCGGCTGCGCCACGCGCGAGCCCGGCTCCGCGGCATACTTCCGGTTCGTGGGGACGGCGCTGTTGGTGGTGGACGTGCAGGTCGACGTCGTCGGCCTGAACCCGGGTGCGGAACGTGTGCTGCCGGCCCTCGCCGGGCTCGTCGACGCGGCGCGAGCGGCCGGGCGGCCCGTCGTGTGGGTGCAGCACGACGACGAGGAGCTGGTCGCCGGGAGCGACGGATGGCAGGTCGTGCCGGCGCTGGGTGACCGGGGCGACGAGCTGCACGTGCGCAAGCAGCACCGCAGCGCGTTCGCGGACACGGGACTCGGAGCGGCGCTCCGCGAGCGCGGGGTGGACCGCATCGTGCTCGCGGGCGTGCAGAGCGCCTTCTGCGTCGACCTGGCGGGGAAGCACGCGTTGGCCGAGGGGTTCGACGTGACCCTGGTGAGCGACGCCCACGCCAACGGGCCGCTCGACACGTCGGCCGGCCCGCTGTCGGACGAGCAGGTGCGGGCGATGGTCAACCGGACGTGGTCGACCCTGCGCCACCCGGGCCGCCGCGTCGAGGTGACGACGGCCGCCGACGTCGCGTGGTGACCGAGCCGACCGAGAGAAAGGAGGGTCGAACCCGGGTCAGGCGTTGGCGCGGAGGTAGCGGCCGAAGTGGGGGACGGTGAAGGCGATCCGGCCGCGCTCACCCGAGTAGATGAGGCCCTTCTTCAGCAGAGCGTCGCGGGCCGGTGAGAGCGACTGGGGCTTGCGGTCGAGGTGGGAGGCGACCGCGGCGGTCGCCACCGACTCCGCCTCGCCCGGTGCGACGTCGCCGCCCTCGGAGCCGGCGACCGCGGCCTCGGCCATCGCCTGGAGGTACTCCCGCTCGGCGGGCGTGGCCCGTTCGTAGCGCGACCCGAAGAAGCCCACGCCCAGCTCGGCCTCGGCCTCCGGCGCCGCGACGCGCACGTCGTCGAGGGTGATCGGCGAACCGGACGCCACGTCCCACACCGCCTTGCCGTAGGCCTGGACGAAGTAGGGGTAGCCGGCGGTCACGGCATACATCTCGGCCAGCGCGCCGGGGGTGAACTCCACGCGCTCCTCACGGGCCGGCGAGGTGAGAGCACGGTCGGCGGCCGCGCGGTCGAGCCGGTCGATGCGGGTGTAGCGGAACAGCCGCTCGCTGTAGGACTTGCTGGCGCTGAGCACGGTGGGGAGGTGGGGCAGACCGGCGCCGACGACGATGACGGGCAGCCGGTTCTGCGAGATCTCGTGGCACGCCGCGCACAGCGCCGAGACGTCGTCGGGGCCGAGGTCCTGCATCTCGTCGACGAAGACGGCCACGCCGCGGCCGAGGTCGGCCGCCAGCCCGCCGACGTCGGTGAGCATCTCCACCAGGTCGATCTCCATGTCGCCGGAGTCGGCCCGGCCCGTGGTCGCGGGCACGTCGATGCCGGGGTTCCACCGGTCGCGCAGCATCGTCTTGGCGCCGGCACCCGAGCCCGGGCCGGCCTCGCGCGTCGCGAACGCCTTGACCGTGCCGAGCACCTCGTCGGAGTCGGGGTGGCCCAGCTCGCGGATCGCCATGTGCAGCGCCGCGGCCAGCGGTCGGCGCAGCCGCTGGTCGGGCCGCGCCTCGAGCTTGCCGGTGCCCCAGTCGGCACGCACGGCCGCCGACCTCAGGGCGTTGAGCAGGACCGTCTTCCCGACGCCCCGCAGCCCGGTGAGCACGACCGAGCGCTCGGGGCGGCCGTGCGCCACCCGCTCGAGGGTGACGTCGAAGGCGGTCAGCTGCTCGTCGCGCCCGGCGAGCTCGGGCGGGCGCTGGCCGGCGCCGGGGGCATACGGGTTCCGCACCGGGTCCATGCTCGGACTGTATGCGCCTGTCTAGCAACGCCCCGAGATGCGGGCAGAGAGCGGTAGGCGTGTCGCGCCGGGCAATCCGGAGCAAACCCGGTGGCGGCTGTCGGACCCGCGTGGCACGGTCTGGCCATGGCATCCCGGACCAGCAACTTCTGCATCGACGCCGCCGACCCCTACGCCCAGACCCAGTGGTGGGCTCAGGTCCTCAGCGACCACCGCCTCCCCGACGATGACGACCAGCAGCCCGACGACGAGGAGTGCGGGCTGGAGGGTCCGGACGGGCGCTACCTGCTCTTCCTCAAGGTGCCCGAGCCCAAGACGGTCAAGAACCGGATGCACATCTGCCTGCGTCCCACCGACCGCACCCGCGACGAGGAGGTCGACCGGCTGCTCGGGCTCGGCGCGACGCTGGTGAACGACCTGCGCCAGCCCGACCGGGGCTGGGCGGTGCTCGC
Source organism: uncultured Actinomycetota bacterium (assembly GCA_963752705.1). GTDB lineage: Bacteria > Actinomycetota > Actinomycetes > Actinomycetales > Dermatophilaceae > Lapillicoccus. The sequence continues at coordinate 483,095 of CAVVZM010000002.1, read as the reverse complement.
CGACCCCGAGGGGAACGAGTTCTGCGTGCTGATGCCGCAGGCCGCGACGAGCTGACCGGTTCGCCGGCCCACACGCCTACGGTGGGGGGATGACGACGACGTCACCCGGCACCCGCACGACCGAGCAGCTGCTCGAGGCGCTCTCGCGCACCATCCCCGCCCAGCGCCTGGTCACCGACCCTGACGTCGTCGCGAGCCTGTCCGGCGACGAGGCGGAGTGGGCGCCGGTCGGTCGCGCCGCGCTGGTCCTGCGGGCGCGCAGCGAGCAGGAGGTCTCCGAGGCCGTGCGCGTCTGCGCCGAGCTGGGGGTGCCCGTCGTCCCGCGCGGGGCGGGCACCGGGCTCTCCGGCGGCGCCAACGCGGTCGACGGTTGCCTTGTGCTCGACCTGTCGAAGATGGACCAGGTCGTGGAGATCGACGCCGACAATCTCGTCTGCGTCGTACAGCCGGGCATCGTCAACGACACCCTCAAGGCACTCGTGGCCGAGCACGGCCTCTGGTACCCGCCCGACCCGGCGAGCGCCCCGTGGTCGACCATCGGCGGCAACGTCGCCACCAACGCCGGCGGCCTGTGCTGCGTGAAGTACGGCGTCACCCGCGACTACGTGCTCGGTATGCGTGCGGTCATGGGCGGCCCGGCCGGCTACGGCAGTGCGGTGCGGCTGGGGCGGCGGACGGCCAAGGGCGTGGCGGGCCTCGACCTGTGCGGCCTCATGGTGGGCTCGGAGGGGACCCTCGGCGTCGTCACGGAGGTCACCCTGCGGCTGCGGCCCGCGCCGCGGGGCACGCCCCGCACGGTCGTCGGCGCGTTCGGCAGCCTCGTCGACGCCGGCCGGGCGGTGGCCGCCGTGACCCGCCACGGTCTGACGCCGTCGGCGCTCGAGCTGCTCGACCGGGAGTGCCTGCAGGCGGTGGAGGAATGGAAGCACCTCGGCCTCGAGGCCGACGCCCAGGTGCTGCTCCTGGCCCGGGTCGACACCCCCGGTGAGGGCGGCGCCACCGAGGCTCGCGCGGTCATCACCGCGTTCGAGGAGGGCGACCCGCTGTGGGCGCTCGAGTCGGCCGACGACGCGGAGGCGGAGACGCTCTTCGCGGCCCGGCGACTCGCCTACCCCGCGTTGGAGCGGCTGGGACCGGTGCTCACCGAGGACATCTGCGTGCCCCGGTCGGCGCTGCCGACCATGCTCGGGATGCTCGTGGAGATCTCCGAGCGCCACGGGGTGCGGATGGCGACCATCGCCCACGCCGGTGACGGCAACCTGCACCCGCTGCTCATCACCCCGCCGGGCGACGACGCGGCGCGCGAGGCCGCGCAGGCGGCGTTCGAGGAGATGCTCGACGGCGCGATCGCCCTCGGCGGCACCGTCACCGGTGAGCACGGCGTGGGGCTGCTCAAGATGGACGGCCTCGTGCGCGAGCTCGACCCGCTCAGCCTCGTGCAGCAACGGGCGGTCAAGCAGGCCCTCGACCCGCTCGGCATCTTCAACCCCGGCAAGGTGTTCTAGCCCCCGCTCCGGCCCCTTACCCGGGAGCCGCGGAGAGTGGGTCCAGGTCCATTCCCCCCCGGGATGTCGTGCTGCACGATGAGGGGCATGCCCCACGGACGCCTGCGCCAGGCCGCTCTCGTCGCCATGTCGGTCGCCCTGGTGTCCGTCCCCGTCGCGACGGCGAGCCCGGCGTCCGCCGCCTCCATCCGCTACCCGATCCGGAACGGGACCAGCGAGGTGCTGCGGTTCTCCGACATCTCCGGTGCGCCGTTCCGGTGTGTCGACGGCGTCGCGGCGGTGCTGTGCCTGGTCCCCCGGTCCGGCCTCGAGGCGTCGCTGTCCGCCCGGTTCGTGCCCCCGGGCGGCACCCTCACCGTCACGACGACGCGCGATCCCGGGAAGCCGGCCGACCACCCGTACCACCTGGGGACGATCACCGTGAGGTACGTCATCGGGTCGGGCGCCAACGACAAGGTGGTCCTGGTGGCCGACCCCGACACCGGCCGGTGCAGCGTGCACGGCACCACCCGGTACGCCTGCACGGACACAGGGGCCGGCTACACCTTCACGCTGGCACCGGCGGCCTAGAGCGCGACGACCTCGAAGCGCTCGTCGGGGTGGGCGATGGCGTCCTGCTCGGCGACGATGGCCATCTCGTACCGGCCGGCGGCGTGGGTGGCGGAGAGCACGGTATGCAGGGTGGCGGCGGTGCGCGACAGGGCGACCGCCGGGCCGTCGGTGAGGGTGTGCGCGAGGAACAGCGCGGCGGTGACGTCGCCGCCCCCCTGGACCGTCATCGGGAGCAGCGGTGTCGTGACGACCCAGGCGCCGGCGGGCGACGCGCAGAGCATCTGGATCGAGCCCTCGGGGGTGTCGGTGGTGAGCACGCTCGTGACGAGCACCGTGGCCGGACCGGCCGCCTGCAGCTGCGCGGCCGCGGCCACGACGTCGGCCTGCGTCGTGACGGAGCGGCCGGTGAGGTACTCCAGCTCGAACTGGTTGGGCGTGACGATGTCGGCCGCCGGCACGACACGGTCGCGCATGAACGCCGGGATGCCGTCGCGCACGAAGAAGCCGCGGCCCACGTCGCCCATGACGGGGTCGCAGCAGTAGACCGCCGCCGGGTTGGCCGCCTTGACCCGCGCCACGGTGTCGAGCACGACGGCGCCCACCGCTTCGGCGCCCTGGTAGCCGGAGAGCACCGCGTCGATGCCGGGGAAGGCGCCGCGGTCCTCGATGCCCCGGATGACCTCGCGGACGTCGTCCGGCGCGATGACCGGACCCCGGACCGCGCCGTAGCCCGTGTGGTTGGAGAACGTCACGGTGAGGACGGGGTAGACCTCGTGGCCGAGGCGCTGCAGCGGGAACACGGCCGCCGAGTTGCCGGCGTGGCCGAAGGACACGTGCGACTGGATCGACAGGATGCGCACGGGAGGGGACCCCTCAGATGACGCGGGGGGTGCCGGAGGCCTCGCTGACCATCGGCTTGCCGGCGGCGCTCCACTGCTGCATACCGCCACCGACGTTGACGGCGTCGTAGCCCTGCTGGGTGAGCCAGGCGACGACGCGGCCCGAGCGGTTCCCGCTGCGGCAGACGACGGCGAGCGGGGCGTCGGACTCCGGCAGCTCGCCGACGCGGGCGGTGAGGTCGCCCATGGGGATGTGGACAGCGCGGGGGGCGTGGCCGGCGTCCCACTCGTCCTGCTCGCGGACGTCGACCATGACGGCGTCGTCGGCGACCTCGGCGGCGGGGACCACGGGGACGTTGGGCTGCATCGACATGCCGCCCATCCTCGCAGAGGCGGCTACTTGAGCAGCCGGGACATCCGCCGGTCGGCCAGGGGCTTGCCGCCGGTCTGGCAGGTCGCGCAGTACTGCAGGGAGGAGTCGGCGAACGACACCTCCCGCACGGTGTCGCCGCAGACGGGGCAGGGCAGACCGGTGCGGCCGTGCACCCGCATCCCCTCGCGCTTGGCGTCCTTGAGCTCCTTGGCCGGCTTGCCCGAGGCCGCGACGACCGCGCCGGCGAGCGTGTCGCGCAGCGCGGCATACAGGCGCTGCACGTCCTCGGGCTTGAGCGACCCGGCGATGGCGAACGGCGAGAGCCGCGCGACGTGGAGGATCTCGTCGGAGTAGGCGTTGCCGACGCCGGCGAGGAACTCCTGGTCGCGGAGCAGGCCCTTGATCTGGGTGCGCCGCCCCTCGAGCATCGCGGCGAAGGTGTCCTCGTCGAAGTCGGCGGCCATGGGGTCGGGGCCGAGCCGGGCGACGCCGGGCACCTGCGTCACGTCGCGGACGATGTAGGCGGCGAGTGACTTCTTCGTGCCGGCCTCGGTGAGGTCGAAGCCGGAGCCGTCGGACAGGCGTACGCGCAGGGCGATCGGGGACTTGCCCGGGCGCATCACGGTGTTGGGCAGCTCGTCGGACCAGCGCAGCCAGCCCGCCCGGGCGAGGTGGAAGACGAGGTGGATGCCGTCGGCGTCGAGGTCGAGGAACTTGCCGTGCCGGTGCACGCCGTCGACCGGCGACCCGGCCATGGCGGTCGGCGGCGGGTCGAAGGTCTTGAGCACCGAGAAGGACGCCAGCTCGACACTGGCCACGGCCAGCCCGGCGGTGCGCTCGGCGAGGAAGTCGACGAGCGCCTGCACCTCCGGGAGCTCGGGCACGGCGTCATCCTCTCACCGGACCCGGCCCCCACAACTCAGCACGTGCTGAGTCGTTGATGGACATGTCGGACATCGACCACCAACAGGTCATCACGTGCTGAGTTGTGGGGGCGACGGGGCGACGGGGCGACCGGGCGGTGGGACGACGGGGGTACGGGCGCAGGGGTACGGGCGACGGGGTGACCGGATCCGTGGTCAGGACGTGCCGGCGCCGACCTTGCCGGCGGCGCGCAGGATCTGGACGAGGCCGTAGCCGTCGGACGCGTAGTAGACCGGCACCTCGCGGGGGGCGCGGTTGTTGCGGGGCTGGAGCTCCTCGTTGGAGACCGGGAGACCGTGCGACAGGACCTGCTCGGTAGGCGTCAGCTGGCGGATCGCGATCGCGTCGACGACCTCCGGCCGCGCCTCGGCGAAGTCCTGGTAGATCTTCGGGTCGTGCTGGCCGTCGTCGCCGACGAGGATCCAGCGGATCTGCGGGAAGTCGCGCGCGAGCCGGTCGAGGCAGGCGCGCTTGTGCTCCTGGCCGCTGCGGAACCAGCCGGTGTTGGTAGGCCCCCAGTCGGTGAGCAGGAGCGGGCCCACGGGGAAGCCGTGGCGGCGCAGGAACCGGGTGAGCGTGGGCGCGGTGTTCCAGGCGCCCGTCGAGACGTAGACGATCGGGGCCTGCGGGTTCTCGGCCAGCAGCTCGCGATACATCGGCGCCATCCCGGGCACGACGCTGCGGGCGCCCTCGTGCTTCACGAAGGTGTTCCAGGCGGCGATCATCACGCGCGGTAGCGACGTGGAGATGACGGTGTCGTCGATGTCGCTGACGAGGCCGTGCCGCTCGTCGTCGCCGACGATGATGACGTCGGCCTCGACCGCCTCCGCGCCCTGCGCGCTGATGCTCACCTTCTGCCAGCCGGGGGCGAGGCCGTGGTCGCGGAAGGTCGCGTCGATGTGGCCCGAGCGGTCGCTGCGGGCGTGGAAGGTGTGGTCGCCCACGACGACCGACACGGGGATGTCCATGGCCGGCGCCGTGACGAAGGCGCGCCAGCCGCGGTCGCGACCAAACTGCGAGCGCAGGCCACCGAAGGTCAGGTCGGGAGCGTCGTCCGCCCCGTCGTCGACATCGTCCTTGCTACGACTGAGGACGACCCGGCCGAAGACCCGGACGAACGCCGTCGAGCCGTAGCCCACGTGGCCGATGATCCGGTTCTGGAAGCCTTGCCGTCGCAGGCCGCGCTCGAGCTGCCGGTGCCATGCGTCCTCGACGATGGCGGCGGCGTGGGGGCGCGACATGCCGCCAATCTATGGCACCGGGGCCGAGTCGGCCCGGGCGACGAGGAGGGGGATGGTGACGGCAAGGTCACCGGTTCACTGCACCGCTCGCAGCTCCTGGGCGGTGCGGGTGCGGTCCTCGTCGGTGCCGGCGCGCAGGTCGGGCGACCGGCGGGCCACGCGGTCGGCGTGCTCGAGCAGCACGGCGACCGCGGCCAGCAGGAGCACGAGCGCGAGGGCGCCGAGCACACCGGAGGAGGTCAGGGTCTGGAGAAGGGTGTCAGCGGTGGTCATGGCAGTAATCCTGCGCTCATCCAGTTCCCGCCACGAGTGGCAGACATGTCGCTACTCGACAATTTCCTGCCAAGTGTGTCAGACTCCGCGGTCATGGCCCTGCGTACCGTCGCCGTCCTCCTCGCCCCCCAGGTCGCGGCGTTCGAGTTCGGCGTCCTCCACGAGGTCTTCGGCATCGACCGCACGGCCCAGGGCGTGCCCCCCTTCGACTTCCGGGTCTGCACCGAGCACCCCGAGCGTCCGGTCGACCTGCTCAACGGGCTCTCCCTCACGGTGCCCCACGGCCTCGACGCCCTCGTGGGCGCCGACCTCGTGGCGGTGCCCGCCACCGTGCGCCGGGACTTCTCCCCCGCCCTGCTCGACGCCCTGCGCCGGGCGCACGCCGCCGGCGCGACCATCCTCTCGGTCTGCAGCGGGTCGTTCGTCCTCGGCGCTGCCGGTCTGCTCGACGGCCGGGCCTGCGCCACCCACTGGATGAACACGCAGGAGCTGGCCGCGGCATACCCGCTGGCCGCTGTGGACCGCGACGTCCTCTTCGTCGACACCGGCGACGTCATCACCAGTGCGGGCACCGCCGCGGGCATCGACGCGTGCCTCCACCTCGTCCGTCGCGAGCTGGGTGCGTCGGTCGCGACGGCGATCGCCCGGCGGATGGTCGTGCCGCCCCAGCGCGACGGGGGTCAGCGCCAGTTCGTCGACACCCCGATCCCGGCCTGCACCGCCGACAGCCTGAGCGGCGTGCTCGCCTGGATGCTCGAGCACCTCGACACCGACCAGCCGGTGGCGATGCTCGCGCAGCGGGCGGCCATGTCGGAACGCACCTTCGCCCGCCGCTTCGTCGCGGAGACCGGCACCACCCCGGCACGCTGGGTCGCCCGCCAGCGGGTCCACCGGGCCCGCGAGCTCCTCGAGGGCAGTGACCTCGGCATCGAGCAGGTGGCGACCCGCAGCGGCTTCGGCAGCGCGGCCCTGCTGCGCCACCACTTCCAGCGTCAGGTGGGCGTGCCGCCCACCGACTACCGGCGCACGTTCAGCCACGCGTGACGAGCGCATGAGCGACCCGAACGACCCGCAAGACACCGCCCTGCCGTATGCCGCGCACGTCACCATGCCGCAGGCCCAGACCCGGGGCGGGACCGTCTTCCACGTCGCGCAGCACCTGGCCCGGGCCCACCAGCGGCTCGGCGGCCGGGCCGTCGTCGTCACGCCGGGCGCCATGCCCGTCGAGGGCGTCGAGCGGCTCGCGGTCGACTACGGCACGGTGCGGTGGTCGTCGCAGGAGGAACGCCGCCGCGACATCTTGCACGGCTCCCTGCTGCGCGAGCGGCCCGTCTTCGCCGGGGTCTACGACCAGGCCATCGAGCGGCTCCTGGACGACCCGCCCGACCAGGTGCTCCTCTACGAGGGCCACTTCGCCTGCGCGTCCCTGCCGCACTGGGACCGGCTGCGTCGACGCGGCACGGAGATCGTCCACTACGTGCACAACCCGCTGCCGCGCTCCTGCCCGCCGTGGGAGCTGCGCCGGCTGCTGCGCCACGCCGACCGCGTCGTCTTCGTCTCCGAGGCCACCCGGGACGCGACGATGCGCCGGCTCGGCCCGCGGCACGGCGTCGTCACCGAGGTGATCCACAACGGCCTGGCGGAGGAGTTCCGCGCACCGGCCCCGCGGACGGCCCGGCCCCCCGGGGACCCGGTCGTGACGTTCTTCGGCAAGGTCCACCTGACCAAGGGCCCTCACCTCGCCGTCCAGGCCGCCGACTTCGCCCGCACCGAGACCGGGCTCCCGGTGCGGGTACGCGTCATCGGAGACAGCTCCTACGGCCAGGGCGGGCGCACGCCCTACGAGACGTGGCTGCGCGAGCAGGCCGCGACCATCGCGACCCCCGTGGAGTTCGTCCCCTTCCAGGACCGGGGCGACCTCGCGCGGCACCTGGCGGAGAGCGCGGTCGTCTGCCTCCCCAGCCTTGCGGAGACCTTCGGACTGGTGGCGGCCGAGGCGATGGCCGCCGGCGTCCCCGTCGTCTGCTCGGACATCCCCGCGCTGCGCGAGTTCGGGGGCGGCGCCGCCGTCCACGTGCCGCGCGAGGACCTGGCCGCGATGGCCGGCGCCATCGCCGACCTGCTCGAGGACCCGGCGCGGTGGGCGGCGGCGAGCGCGGCCGGCTGGCACCGGGCACAGGCGTTCACCTGGGAATCGACGGCTCGAGCGCTCGCCCGCGTCTGACGTCCCGCCGTCAGGTCGGCGTCGGGTCAGGGTCAGGGTCAGGTCAGCGTCAGGTCGAGCGGGGGGTCGCTGACGAGGACGAACAACCCGGCACCACTCCCACCGGGGGCCCCGTTGAGGGGGTCACCGCCGTAGGCGACGACGGCCCGCAGCCGGTAGGAGCCGGGCGGCAGCGGCGCGCCGTCGCACCCCACGAGCGGCACCTGGGTGGGCAGGGTCTGGCCGGGGTAGGACGCACCGGCCGTGAGCGGAAGCGGCACGTCGGCGCCCGCGGGCCCCGCGGCGCGCCCGACGACGGTGTCCCCGCGCAGGATCTCCACCGAGGAGCCCCGGGGGGTGAGGACGATGCGTTGGCCGGACGACAGGACGACCAGCTGGGCCGACACCGTGACGGTGCTCCCGGCCGCCGCCGTCGCGGGCGCCGTCAGACCGACGACGACGAGACTGCCCGCGGGGCCGGGCGAGGTCGACCGGGTGGGGCACCCGGCGGCGCTGGTGCTGCTGGGAGCGCTGGGACCGCTGCTGGGGCCGGTCGTCGACGGGGCGTCCGGCGTGGTCACCCCCGAGCCACCGGACGTCGCCGTGCCGGGTGGGGTGGTCGTGACCGGGGCGCCCGAGCAGGCACCCAGCACGAGGGCGGCCAGGAGCAGACCGGCCGGGCGCCGCAGGTCCAGGCCTCGTCGCACACGCCTACCCTCCTGCGCCCCCGGAGCGGCGTGGCGCCTGCCCATCATGCGCCAAAGTGGACAACCCCGACACCCTGTGCTGAGCCCATCGTGATCCTGGGAGAAACCTGGCAGTTCTCTGGCGATTTCCGGGGAAACGGGGTGGGTGGTCGGTTCGGTTGCAAGATCACGCGGAGGCGAGTCGGGGCGCCACCATTCTCCGACACAGTCCAGGATCCCCAGCCCGGTCGGAGTCTGCCCATGCGCGTGCGTTCTCGTCTTGCCCTGCCCCTGCTCATCGGGGCCTTGAGCGTCGGGGTCGCCCCTGCGCTCGTGGCGTCACCCGTGGCTCACGCCGCACCCACCCCGGCGGATGACACCCCCGTCAAGCTCACGCCCAAGGGCGAGCACGAGGACGGATCGGACGAGCAGGGCTTCGACAAGCTCCGTGACGCCTACTACGCCAGCCGACTCCTCTCCGGCGACACTCCGCTGGACGAGGGGCAGGCTGCCGCGCTGCGGCTGAAGGCGAGCCAGCAGGCCTCGGGGATCGCCAGCGAGACCGTGAAGGGCGCCACTCGCGGTGGCACCTGGACCGGCGTCGGCCCGAGCCCCCTCGTGCAGGTCGTGCGCACGAGCAACACCTTCGCCGCCATGGCCGGAAGGGTGAGCGCGCTCGCCATCCGCAACGACGGCACGCTGATCCTCGGCGGCGCCCAGGGCGGGGTCTGGACCTACGACCCCGCGAGCGGAGGCACCTGGACCTCACGCACCAAGGACGCCGACACCCAGTCCGTGGGTGCCCTCGCCATCGCCCCGAGCAACGACAAGATCGTCTACATGGGCTCCGGTGAGGCCAACCTCTCCGGTGACTCCTACTACGGCGACGGCGTCTACCGCTCCGCTGACGGCGGTCTCACCTGGACCCACGTATCGACCCTCTTCACGGGCCAGTCGACTTCGGCGATCGCCGTCGACCCGGCGAACCCCGACCACCTCTATGCCTCCACCCTCCGCGGGCGCGGTGGCAACCACCGCACGACCGCGCCGACCGAGCAGCCCTACGGAGTCTGGGAGTCCACCGACGGCGGCACGAACTGGACGCTGAAGAAGGGCACCACCGACCAGCTCCACGGAGCCACCGACCTGGTGCTCGACCCCCAGGACGCGAAGACGGTCTACGCCTCCTTCTGGGGCGACAAGATCTACAAGTCGACCGACGGCGGTGGGACCTGGAACTCCGCGATGGGCACCCTGCCTGCGGGCAACTTCCTCGAGGGTGGCACCCGCTTCTCCCTGGGCATCTCGCACCCGAAGGGCGCGGCCAACGCGACCCTCTACACCGGCTTCGACTGGTTCGACCTGAGTGACCACTACAACCCGTCGCGGATCTTCAAGACCACCGACGGCGCGACGACGTGGACCGACGCGACCGGGTCCCCGCAGACCGGCCCCGACTCAGTCGTGGGCTACTGCGGCACGCAGTGCTTCTACGACAACGTCGTTCGCCCGGACCCCACCAACCCGAACACGGTGTACGCGTTGGGCCTCTACGGCTACAACAACAAGCCGCAGTCCGGGGGCATCTACCGCTCGCTCGACGGGGGCGCCCACTGGCTCAGCCTGGGTTACGACCTGCACCCCGACTACCACGCCTTCGCGTTCCAGCCCACCGACACCAAGCACATCGTCATCGGCAACGACGGCGGGGTCTGGCAGTCGCACAACCGGGGTGGCCGGCTCACCGGCGGGCCGCTCTCCTCGGTGGACTGGGAGGACCTCAACGGCCAGGTCAACCCCACGACCGGAGCCCTGATCCACTCGACCGGCCTCGGCATCACGCAGTTCACCTCGATCGCCACCGTCCCCAACGTGCCCGGCCAGTACTGGGGCGGCACGCAGGACAACGGCACGCTGCGCAAGTCGCTCGCCAACACGCGCTGGTTCGACCAGGCCAGCGGCGACGGCGGTCAGGTGATCGTCGACCAGACGACGGTCAACCCGGTCAACCCGGCCTATCCGGCCTATGTGTTCGGCAGCTACTACGCGATCAGCCCCTACCGCTACGACCCGTCCGAGGTGAACACCTTCTTCGGCAACGAGGCCATCGACGGTGGCATCGACATGACCGACCGGGCGGAGTTCTACGTCCCGTGGACGCAGAACCGGGGGAACACCAACCAGATGTTCCTCGGCACCTACCGGCTCTACCGCACCGACAACGCCGAGGCCCCCTCGGCCGGTGACGTGTCCTGGACGCCGATCAGTGGTGACCTCACGACCGGATGCCCGGGCGCGGCGCCCAACGGGTCGCGTGGCTGCGTCATCTCCGCGGTCGGCGTGGCCGACGGTGGCGATGGTGTGTGGGTCGGCACCGACGACGCCGTCGTCTCGGTCAGCCCCGACGCCGTGACGGCGGCGAAGCCGACGTGGAACCGCGTCGGTCAGGGCGTGCTGCCCAACCGACCGGTCGACCAGATCGCCGTGGACAAGTCCAACTACCGCATCGCCTACCTCGCGTACGGCGGGTTCGGGGTGGCCACCCCCGGCAAGACGGGCCATGTCTTCGCCACCACCGACGGCGGCAAGACGTTCCGCGACGCGTCCGGCAACCTGCCCGACGTGCCGGCCAACACCGTGGTGATCGACCCGTCCGACTCGAACATCATCTACGTCGGTACCGACGTCGGTACGTTCGTCTCGACCAATGCGGGCCGGGTCTACAAGCGGCTCGGCGACGGCATCCCGAAGGTCGCCTCCTGGCAGCTGGACTACGACGCCAAGAACGGCGTGCTCATCAACGGCACGCACGGCCGCGGCGCCTACACCCTGCAGAACCGGGATGCCTCCGCCGCGCTCGTCATCTCCAAGAGCGACTCGGGCAAGCCCGTCGGTCCGGGGAGCACGATCGACTACACCGTGACCGTCAAGAACATCGGTAACGCGACGGCGAGCAACGTCACCGTGACCGACCCGCTGCCGGCCAACACGACCTTCGTGTCGGCCGACCAGGGTGGGCGGTTCGTCGCCGGAACGGTGAGATGGAACCAGCTGACCATCCCGGCCGGGGGTCAGGTGCAGGTGCACTTCACGGTGCAGATCTCGCCCACGCTGGCGAGCGGGGTGACCGGCATCGTCAACGACGGGCTCACGGCCCGCACGATCAGCGGCATCTCGACCACGGGGAGCCCGCACACGACGGCGATCGCGCCGGCCAACGGCGTCACGGTGAAGCCGGCCGAGCAGAGCGGGGGCGCCAAGGTCGGCACCTCCATCAGCTACCCGGTGACGGTGACCAACTCGGGCTACAAGACCGACAGCTACACTCTGGCGGGCTCGGGCGCGTGGGCCACCAAGGCGTACGACGCGACGTGCACCACACCGATCACGACCACTCCTGCAGTGGCCGGCGGCGCGAGCACGACGGTATGCGTCAAGGTCGACGTCCCCGCGGGTGCGGCCAACGACGCCACCGACACGGAGTCGCTGAAGGTGACCTCCGTCGGGAACCCGAGCGTGTCCGCGACGGCCGCGTTCACGAGCATCGCCGTGACCACGGACAACCTCCTGGTCGACGAGGACACGAACAAGCCCGTGGACTCAGCGCCGTACTACACGGCGGCGATGGACGCCAACGGGGCGAAGTACGGCTACTGGGACCTCGCGAAGAAGCCCGACCTGCCGCTGTCATACCTCAAGGCGCACAAGAACGTCGTGTGGTGGACGGGCAACAGCTACCCGGGCCCGATCACGCCATACGAGAGCGAGCTTGCCTTGTTCCTCGACGGTGGTGGGCGGCTGTTCCTTTCCGGTCAGGACCTGCTGGACCAGGCTGCCGGCACGACGGCCTTCGTGAAGAACTACCTGCACGTCAACTGGAACGGTACGGACGTCCAGAACGACCAGGCCACGGCTTTCGTGACGGCGCAGCCGAGCCCGGTCACCGGGAACCTCGGGCAGGTGACGATCAACCACGACGTCCTCGATGCGAACTACGAGGACCAGATCACCCCGATCGGCCCGGCGCAGGCCGCCTTCAAGGACGACTCGGGGGCGACGGACGCCCTGACCGTGCAGGCCGGGAACTACAAGGTCTTCTTCGCGGCTTTCCCGGTGGAGGCTTTCGGGTCGGCCGCCGACAAGGCCAAGCTCGTCGGCAACGCCCTCACCTGGTTCGGTCAGTGACGTCTCGTCAGGAGGTCCTGACCACGGTCAGGACCTCCTGACCTGGGCCAACGGGACCCCGTCGGCCGCGAGCTTCTCGCGGTCGACGGGGTCCTTGCTCGTGATGAGGGCCTGGATGTCGTCCTGCACGTCCCAGACGTTGACGTTCATCCCGGCGGTGACCCGGTCGCCGTCGAGCCAGAAGGCGACGTACTCCCGTCCCTCCAGGTCGCCGCGGACGACGACGTCCTGGGTCCTCGGGTCGCCGTGGCCGGCGTACTCGAGCCCCAGGTCGTACTGGTCGGAGTAGAAGAAGGGCAGCTTGTCGAAGTCGCCGGCCTTCCCGAGCACCCCCTTGGCCACGGTGGCCGGCCGGTCGAGCGCGTTGGCCCAGTGCTCCACCCGAAGGCGCGCGCCGAAGGCGGGGGTCTCGGCGTTGGCGACGTCGCCCACCGCGAAGATGTCGGGGTCGCTCGATCGGCCCTGCGCGTCGACGACGACGCCGTTGTCGACCTCGACCCCGGCGGTGACCGCCAGATCGACGTTCGGGGTGGCCCCCACGCCGACGACGACGACGTCGGCCGGCAGCACGGTGCCGTCCGCGAGCCGGACCCCGCCGACGCGATGGCTGGACTCGGCGGCTTCGATCGCCTCGATGGTGACGCCGGTGCGCAGGTCGACGCCGTGGTCACGGTGCAGGGCGGCGAACGACGCGCCCAGCTTCTCCCCCAGCACCGCGAGGAGCGGCTGGGCGGCCATCTCGAGAACGGTGACCTCGGCCGAGGCCGCCCGGGCCGCCGCGGCCGTCTCGAGCCCGATCCAGCCGCCGCCCACGATGACGACCTTCGCACCGGGCTGGAACGCCTCGCGCAGCCGCTCGCTGTCCTCGATCGTGCGCAGGTAGAGCACCCCGGGCAGGTCGGCCCCCGGCAGGGTGGACCGGCGCGGCGACGCGCCGGTCGCCAGCACGAGAGCGTCGTACGCGGTGCGGCCTCCCGTCGCTGGTCTACACCTCGTGGGCCCCGGCATCGACCGAGGCGATCTCGACCCCGATCCGCAGGTCGACGTCGTGCTCGGCGTACCACTCCTGCGGGAAGACGTAGGCCTCGCTCACCTCCTGCTCGCCCTGCAGGAACCCCTTCGACAGGAGCGGACGCTCGTAGGGCAGGTGGCGCTCGGCCGCGAACAGGACGATCGACCCGGCATACCCCTCGGCGCGCAGCGCCTCCGCCGTCTTCGCCCCGGCGAGCCCTCCGCCGATGATCACGACCTGCTGTCGATCTGCTGCAACCATGGCGTCGGCGCCTCGTCTCGCGATGTCGGAGTGTGAGGATGGCGGCATGCGCCCTCCGTCACGCAACCTACGACAGCGCGCCGCAGTGGGTCTCACCGGCATCCTGGTGACGACCGTCGCCCTCGCCGGGTGTGACGCCATCACGGGGTCCAAGCCGCCCACCCCCGACGCGGCGGCGAAGACGCTGGCCGCGGCGATGGCGGGGGGCGACGTCAACGCCGTGCGGTTCGACGGCGCCACCTCGGACAACGTCGCCACGTTCCTCGCCGCCGCCGTCGGCGACCTCAAGGACCTCAAACGCACCGTGACCGCCAGCCAGGTCACCGAGCCGAAGGGCAACGAGCGCACCTCCACGGCGACCCTCACGTATGCGTGGACGCTCCCCACCGCGACGACGGCGGGGGTCACGGCCGGGGGGACGGCGACCGCGACGGGCACGGCGACGAGCACGACCACGAGCGCACCGGCGACGTCCGGGACGGCCACCGGCACCGCCTCGGCGACACCGACCGGGGCCGCGACCGGCCCCTCGGACGCGGTCTGGACCTACACGACGACGGCCAGCCTCACCCGCGCCCAGGACGACACCTGGCACGTCGCCTGGACCCCGAAGCTCTTCGCCCCCGACCTCACCGGCAGCGAGAAGCTCGCGCTGGCCACCGCTCCCGCCAAGCGGGGCGACATCGTCGGCGCGGACAACACCCCGCTGATGACCCAGCGGGCGACCGCCCAGGTCGGCATCGACAAGACCAAGCTGGACGCCGCGCAGAACACCTCCTCAGCCACCGCCCTGGCGCAGCTCGTCGGGACCGACCCGGCGGCCTACGTCAAGGCCGTCACCGGCGCGGGGACGAAGCAGTTCGTGCCGATCATCACCGTGCGCTCCGACGACCCGCTGGTCACCGCGCAACGCGGCGCCGTCACCGCGATCCCCGGCGCGGCGATCCTCGGCGGTTCCGGCGTCGTCGGCCCCACCCCGACCTTCGCCCGCTCGCTGCTCGGCACCGTCGGCGACGCGACGGCCGAGATCATCGCCAAGTCGAACGGCGCCCTCAAGACCGGTGACGTCGTCGGCCTGTCGGGGCTCGAGCAGCGTTACGACGCGCGGCTGCGCGGGTCGAACGGCGTGACCGTGCAGGCGACCGGCACCGACACCGCCGGCAAGAAGACCTCGCGCACGCTGTTCACCGTGCCGCCGGCCGACGGCAAGCCCCTGCAGGTCACCCTCGACGCCAAGGCCCAGAACATCGGCGAGGCCGTGCTCGCGGCGGGACCCACCGACACGGCGACGTCGCTCGTCGCGATCCGGCCCTCGACGGGTGAGATCCTCGCGTCCGCGAACGGGCCCGGCAGCAACGGCCTGACCATCGGGACGACGGGGCAGACCGCGCCGGGCTCGACGTTCAAGATCGTCACGGCGCTGGCGCTGCTGCGCGCGGGGCTCACGCCCGACGCGACGGTGCAGTGCACGCCGACGGTGACCGTGGCGGGGCGGTCGTTCAAGAACTACAACGACTACCCGACCGACAAGCTGGGGCCGATCTCGCTGCGCACCGCGTTCGCGAACTCGTGCAACACCGCCTTCATCTCCAACGCGAGCGCGGTGACCCAGGCCGACCTCGCCACCGCCGCCGCGGCGCTCGGCGTAGGCGTCGACCTCGACCTCGGCTTCCCGGCCTACCTGGGGTCGGTGCCCGACACCGCGAGCGGCACCGACCACGCCGCGACGATGATCGGCCAGAGCAAGGTGCTCGTGTCGCCGATGAACATGGCCGCCGTGACCGCGTCGGTCATGCACGGCGCTCTCGTGCGGCCCAGCCTCATCCGCGACAACCCGGCCGTGGCCGCCTTCCCCACCCCGGCCAAGCCGTTGACGCCGGCCGAGGCCCAGGCGTTGCAGGGCCTCATGGGCGCGGTGGTCTCGGAGGGCAGCGGCGCCATCCTGGCCGCGAACGGGGTCACGGCGGCCAAGACGGGCACCGCCGAGTACGGCACGGCCACTCCCCCGCTCACCCACGCCTGGATGGTGGCCGGGCGCGGCGACCTGGCGGTGGCGGTCTACGTGGAGAAGGGCGACTCCGGGTCCAAGACGGCCGGACCGCTGCTCAAGCAGTTCCTCGAGGCCTACGGCGGCTGACGCCGGCGCCGCTGGCCGCGCGCAGGGCCGACCCCCGTCAGGCTGGGGCCGGCCCTGCGCGGTAGAGGTCAGTCGAGGGGGCTCAGCCCCGGCGGCCGTCGCCGTCGGTGTCGCGCCGGCCCAGGGCGTCGTCGGCGCGGTCGCGGGCGCGCTCCTGCCAGCTCTGCCGCTCGGTGACCTGCTCGGTGACCTGCTCGCCGTGTTCAGTGCCCTGCTCGCCGTCCACCGCGTCCGACTCGGCGCGGTGGCTGCCCGTGTACGCGTCACCGGCCTCACCCTCGACGTCGGCGTCGCGACCCTCCACGGCGTCATCGCCGTGGTCGTGGTCCCCGTGGTCCCGTGGTCCCCGTGGTCGTGGTCGCCGTGGTCGTGGTCGTGGTCCTGATGGTCAGCGTCGTCGGTGCGGCGCTCGATCGCGTAGCCCTGGTCGTCCAAGGGCTCTCCGGTGCGAGCGTCGCGCACCACGTCCCGGTCGTCGCCGTCGCCGACCTCGCCCCCGTGGCCGCCGCCCGGCTCCGCCGCCGCGAAGGCCGGCGTCTCGCCGTCTCGGCGTGCTGGTCGTGACTCGTCTTCATGGTCGTGATCGTCTTCATGATCGCCCGCTGGTCGTTCTCGCCGTCGCGGCCGTCATCCACGCCGCGGTCGCCGTCCCGGTTCTCGCTCGCGTACCCGTGCTCGTCGAGCGGCTCTCCCGTGCGCGCGTCGCGCAGCACGTCACCCTCGTGAGCGTCCGGCTCCGAAGCAGCGACCTCCTGCGTCTCCGCACGCTCGTCGTCGTGGTGCGACGCGGCTCCTGCCGCCACCGCACCCGCACCGGCCGCCAGGCCGCCCTCCTGGCCCTCGTGGTCCTCGCGGCTCCTCGCCCCGCGGCTCCTCGCTGCGGGAATCGGTCGCGAGGTCACCCTCGGTCGGACGCTCGTCGGACGCATACCCCGCGTCTGCTCGCGTGTCGTCAGCCAGGCCCCCGTCACGAGCCTCCTCGCGGGACACCTCGCTGGGCTCGTGGTCGCCGTGGTGCGCGGCGGCCAGGGCTCCGGCACCGGCCGCCCCGGCGGCGGCGAGCCCAGCACCAGCGGCCCCCCGGTGCTCCTCGACCCGGTTGCCGTCGTCGTCGAGCCGGTAGCCCTCGTCGTCGGTGCGCACGTCGGGGTCGATGGCGTCGGCGCGGCGCAGGTGCTCGTCGTGGGTGGCCAGCGCCTCGTCGCGCTTCTCGCGGTCGCGGGCGGCCTGGGCCTCGAGCGCGCGGGCCTGCTCCGCCTTGGCGTCGGCCTCCTCACGGGCCCGGCGCGCCTCGGCCTCGCTCGTCGACGCGGCCACCTCGTGCCGCTGGATGGCGGCCTTGCGCTCGGCCGCGGTGTCGCGCAGCGCGGCCGCCTCCTCCCGCCGGCCCTCCAGCCGCTTCGTGCGGCTCCGCGATGCCACGAGGCCGATGACGGCCAGCACGACGACGATGACGACAACCCAGACCCAGGGACTCATGACGACGTGCGCTCCTCGCGTGGGGGACGGCTCAGCACTGAGCCACGAGCCACGCTAGTGGGCCACACCGGGGACTGCGCGTCGCAGCGAGCGTCCGAAACGTCCGGGTCGAGATTTGTCCGCCCAGGGGCTGGTCAAGAGCCGGGGTTAGCGGTGGAGTGGAGCCTGGGCCACAGACCCCCTGACCGCCGTGCAGCGTGGCGTGGCGGGGCCCACGAAGGAGGCACGCATGTCCGATCCGGCATCCAGCGAGACGGTCGACGGGAAGCCCGAGGCCCACGACGTGGTCGAGGTCGACACCGTCCTGCACCACCCGGTCGACCACGTCTGGCGGGTCCTCACGACGAACGACGGCGCCCAGGCCCTGCTCGGCAGCGGCGCCCGGCTCGGCGGCAAGGGCGAGACGTGGCACGCCGAGGACGGCAGCCACGGCGTCTGGCGCAGCTACCACCCCATGGAACAGGTGCGCGTGTCCTGGCACGCCGACGCCGACGCCCCCCGCTCGCTCGTCGACCTCCACCTCGCCCCCGAGGGCGACGCGACCCGAGTGTCGCTGCGCCACGACCTCGGCGGGTCCGGGGGCCCCGACGGCGCCGCCATGCAGCAGCGGTGGTCGTCGGCGCTCGACCGGCTGGACGCCCTCGCCACCTGATCGTCGGTGCGCGCCGGTCCCCACCGGCGGTTCCGACGGAAAACTCTCGCCGAGGGTCGGGTCGGGGTGCAGCCCGCGTGATACTCGCGGTATGCGGGTCAGCCGGTGGGGCCGGTGGGGCCGCTCCGTGCGGCGCAGCGGCGTCGCGCTCGGGGCGCTGGCCCTCGCGGGCTGCGCCGTGGGCACCCCGGACCCTGGCGTCACGACCGTGGGCACGACCGCGGCCACGAGCCCCGGCCCGGTGCTGGGCTGGGCGCCCGTCGCCCTGCCGGCCGGCCTGGAGGCCCGCACCCTCACGACGATCGGTGACCGGCTGCTGGTCGGGGCGCTGCGGGCCGGGGACCCCCCGGCGCCGGCGATGGTCACCCTCGACGCCGCCGGAGCAGCGACCTCCGTCCCTCTGACGCCCTCGTCGCCCTACGGGTCCGAGGCGCGGTGGTACTCCGTGGCCACCGACGGCGCCCGGGTCATCGCCATCGGCGGCGCCAACGGTGGCGCCCACGCCAACGTGCGCTGGACGACCTGGGCGGGCACGGCCGCCGGGGTCGTCGAGCTCCCGCAGAGCTTCTACACCTTCGGGGGCTGGGGGGCCGGTGACCTCGTCGAGGCCGTCGTCACCCCCAGCGGCGACGCCCTCGTCGGCAGCTGGGGCGGAGCCCGGGCCGGGCTGGACACCGCGGTGTGGACCTTCGCCGCCCCGATCTGGACCCGGCAGGACCCCGCCGGTACCGCGCTCGAGAGCACCCCCGAGCTGCTGGCCGGGCCCCGTGGGGCGACGGTCGACGGCTCCGGCCTGCTGATCGCCGGTTCCGCACTCCACCTCGCGCCGGGGCCGGTGCGGCAGACCGCGGCGCTCTGGCGCTCGCCCGGCGTGAACACCGCCTGGCGGAGGCTGGACCTGCCCGACGGGGGCACCCGCAGCGAGGCGGTCTCGGCCCACTGCCCCGCGCCCGACGCGGTATGCGTCGTCGCCGGGCAGGTCGACGGGGCCCTGGCCCTGTGGCGGCTCGACGGCGAGCGCGCCGGGCGGCTCGGCGGCATACCGCGCCTCGCCGTGGGCGACCAGGACCCCGTGCCCGCGCCCCTCGCGACCGGCTCGGCGACCCTCGTCGTCAGCCCCTCGGAAACAGGGACGACGGTGCTGGCCGGCACGCTGCTCGGTGCGGACGCCCCCTGGCGCACCTCGGCCGGCCCCGGTGGGCGCCCGCTTGCAGCGGCACTGGTGGGCGACCGGCTCTACGTCGCCACCCGTCAGCAGCCGGGAGGACCGACCGCGCTGTGGTCGGCGCGCTGGACCGGATAGCGGCTCAGGCGGGCAGCTCCATGGGCAGGCCGAACAGGTCGAAGAGGCGTAGGTCGAAGTAGGCGGTGACCCGGGTGACGCCGTGGGCGCCGAGCGTGAGTTGCTGCAGCTGGAACGCCCGCAGCCGTCCGTCGTCGTCGCGCATGTAGAGGCCGTAGGCCGGCTGGCCGTTGGCTGTCGTCGGCACGAGCCGCATGTCGCCGGGGCCGCTGGCGGGGCACTGGGTGGCGATGAGGCGGCCGATGGCCTCGTTGCCCTGGTACCAGCCCGTGAAGGGCGGCATGTCCCAGACCGCGTCGGCCGTGAGCATCGCGACGATGCCGTCGATGTCGTAGCGCTCGAAGGCGGTGACGTAGCGCTCGAGCTGGGCACGGGCGGCGGGGTCGTCGACGCCGAGGGACGCCGACGCCTCGTCGGGAGGGTCGAGCTTGGCCATCTGCGCACGAGCCCGCTGGAGCGCGCTGTTGACCGCCGCGACCGAGGTGTCGAGGGCCTCGGCGACCTCTGCCGCGTGCCACGCGAGCACGTCGCGCAGGATGAGGACGGCCCGCTGGATGGGGGTGAGGTGCTGGAGGGCCGCGATGAAGGCGATCCGGATGGAGTCGCTGCTGACGGCGGCGGCCTCGGGGTCGACCGGGGCGGTGCCGGCCACGACCCGGTCGGGGGCCGGCTCCAGCCAGGAGACCTCGGGCCGCGACTCGAGGGCGCCGACGGGGTCGGAGGCCGGGGCGCCCAGACCGGTGGGCAGCGGGCGGCGGGCCTTGCCCTTGAGGGCGGTCAGGCAGGTGTTGGTGGCGATCTGGTACATCCACGTGCGCACCGAGGAGCGCCCCTCGAACCCGTGGAACGCGCGCCAGGCCCGCAGGTAGGTCTCCTGCACGAGGTCCTCGGCGTCGTGCACCGAGCCGAGCATCCGGTAGCAGTGGGCGGTCAGCTCTCCGCGCAGGGGCTCGACCAGCGCCATGAACTCCCGGTCGTCGTGCTCACGGTCGGTGCGGGCCAGGGCCAGATCCGTCATCCGAAGAACCTACGGGACACCGCCGACACAGCGACGAGTTCCGGCCGGTTCCGTGGTCTCACCACCATGAACCGGATGATCTTCGTCAACCTGCCCGTCTCGGACCTGCAGGCGTCCCGCTCCTTCTACACCGGTCTGGGCTTCGGGGTGAACGAGATGTTCTCCGACGACTCCACCGCCTCCATCGTCGTGTCGGACACCATCGTCGTCATGCTCCTGACCCGCGAGCGCTTCGGCGACTTCGTGACCGGCCCCGTCGGCGACCCGAAGGCCGCGACCACGTCGATCATGTGCCTCAGCGCCGACTCCCCCCGCGAGGTCGACGACCTCGTCGAGCGGGCGCTCGCCTCCGGCGGGGGCGAGTGGCTCCCCAAGATGCAGGAGGGCCCGATGTACGGGCACAGCTTCAGCGACCCCGACGGACACGTCTGGGAGGTGCTGCACATGGACCTCGCCTCCCTGGGAGCGACGGGCGTCGCGCACAGCGGGGCCGGGAGCCTCACCCCCGAAGGGTGACCAGAGCGAGACGGACCTGCTGCTCGAACAGCAGGCCGGGCTCGGCGAAGGTGTCGTCGCCCAGCTGGCCGAAGACCTCGAGGCTCACCGCCCCGAACACCGTCGCCCACAGCCCCACGGCCCGGCCGAGCACCGCGGCGTCCATCGTGGCGCCGAGGGCGTCGCGCACCTGCGCGAGGTCAGTGCGCAGGGCTCGGGGGACCGGCACCGGCCCCGGTCCGTCGGTGACGTCACCGCGGCTCACGCCCTCCTCCACCAGGTCGACGAGCAGCCGGATCACCCGCGTCCCGGGCTCGGTGGTGCGCTCGGGGGCGACGTACCCGGGCACCGGGCTGCCGTACAGCAGCGCGTAGCGCGCCGGCTCGCGCAGCCCCCAGCTGCGCACGGCGGTCGCGGCGACCAGGATCCGCGTGTCCCAGGCCGACCGGGCAGCCCCGGCCACGGCCTCGTCGACGACGTCGGCGAGCTCGGAGTAGGCGTCCATGAGCAGCAGGGTCAGCAGGTCGTCGCGGTCGGCGACGTAGCGGTAGACCGCCGACGACACCATGCCGAGGTCACGGGCCACCGCCCGCAGGGACAGCGCCGCGGCCCCCTGCTCGGACAGGTGCCGGCGCCCGATCTCGAGCACGCGCTGGGTCACGTCGTCGCGGCGGGCGGCTCGTACTCCGGGGCTCATCCCGTCATCGTCCCACAGAAACGAGAGCAGTGCTCTTGACACGCCTGAGGCGCCGGCGCATACTCGTCACAACAGAGAGCACCGCTCTCGTTTGAAGAGAAGAGGCCATCATGAACCAGACCGCCGACCGCTACATCGCCCCCACCTCCGCGGCCGAGCTCGCCTTCATGCGGGCGGTGCGCTGGATGACCCGCCACGGCGTCAGCCTGCTCGGCTCGCGCGTGCTCACCGTGTCCGGCCGCTCGTCCGGCACCCCCCGGAGCGTGCCCGTCAACCTCCTGCCCCTGGCCGGCGAGCGCTACCTCGTGTCACCGCGCGGCGTCACCCAGTGGGTGCGCAACGTGCGGGTGGCCGGGGTCGCGGAGCTGCGGGTGGGGCGCCGCATCGAGCAGGTGCGCCTCGTCGAGGTGCCCGTGGACGAGCGGGTCCCGGTGCTGCGGGTCTACCTCTCGCGGTGGGGCTGGGAGGTCGGACGGTTCGTCGAGGGCCTCACGGCGAAGTCCACGGACGGCGAGCTGGCGGCGGCCGCGCCCGGGATGCCGGTGTTCAAGGTCGTGCCCCTCGACGCCTGATGTCCAAGGTTTGTACAGTCTGGGTATGCCCCCGCCCCTGTCCGACCGCGAGCCGCTCGACCCGGCCGACCCGGCCGACCGGGCTGTGCCGAGTGAGCCGGCTGAGCCGGTGGGGGTGCGGATCGGCGAGCTGAGCCGACGGGTCGGCGTCAGCACCGAGCTGCTGCGGGCCTGGGAGCGGCGCTACCGCCTGCTGCAGCCGGCCCGGTCGCCCAAGGGCTACCGCCTCTACACCGAGCAGGACGAGCGCCGCGTCCGCCTCATGCAGGACCAGCTCACCCACGGCCTGTCGGCCGCGGAGGCCGCCGTGGCGGCGCGCCAGGCCCCCGCCGGCGCGACCCCGGTCGCCACCGTCCCCGACGGGGACGACGAGTCCGACGCCGCCATGCGCTATTACCGCGCCCTCGAGGAGGCGCTCGACGCCTACGACGAGCCCGCCGCTCAGCTGGTGTTCGACGCCATGTTGCGCCGGCTGACCGTCACCACGGTGCTGCGCGACGTCGTCATGCCCTACCTGGCGCAGCTGGGCGCCCGGTGGGCGGCGGGCCGCGTCGACATCGCCCAGGAGCACTTCGCGAGCAACCTCATCCGCGGCCGTCTGGCCGCCCTCGCCCTCGGCTGGGGCGACGGGGTGGGCCCGCGCGCCGTCCTCGCCTGCCCGAAGGGCGAGCTGCACGACCTTCCGCTCATGGTGTTCGGGATCGCCTTGAATCGCTGCGGTTGGCGCATCACCTTCCTGGGCAACAACACCCCCGTGACCGATCTGGAGAACGCCGTGCGCCATCTACGACCCGAGGTCGTCGTCCTCGCCGCGACCACCCCCGCTCCGTTCCTGGCCGCCGCCGAGGACCTGACCCGGCTCGGGGCCACCGCCTCCGTCGTGCTCGCAGGCGCGGGGGCCACCCCCGAGGCCGTCCGGGCCGCGGGTGCCGTCGCGCTGGCCGGCGACCCGGTCACCGAGGCGCAGCGCCTCCGCGCGCCGCGGCGACCGGAGCCGGCGGTGACGCGATGAAGGTCCTCGTCGCGGGCGCGTCCGGCTTCGTCGGGCGTCGCCTCTGCCCGGCCCTCGTCGAGGCGGGCCACGAGGTGCGGGCCATGACGCGCCGCCCCGAGAGCTACGACGGTGCCGGCACCGCGGTCGCCGGCGACGTCGGTGACGCGAGCTCCCTGGACGCCGCGATGGAGGGGTGCGACGCGGGGTACTACCTCGTGCACTCCCTCGACGACGACGACTTCGAGAACAAGGACGCGAAGGGCGCCAAGGCCTTCGGGGTCGCCGCCGCCCGTGCGGGTCTGCAGCGGATCGTCTACCTCGGCGGCCTCGGCGACGACAGCGAGGAGCTGTCCGCCCACCTGCGCAGCCGCCGCGAGGTGGAGACCGAGCTGGCCGCGAGCGGCGTGCCCGTCACGACGCTGCGCGCGGGCATCGTCATCGGCGACGGCGGGATCTCGTGGGAGATGACCCGCCAGCTCGTCGACCACCTGCCGGCCATGATCACGCCCCGCTGGGTGATGACCCGCACGCAGCCGATCGCCGTGGCCGACGTCGTGCGCTACCTCGTCGCCGTGCTCGACCTGCCCGAAGCGGCCGGCCGGGCGCTGGAGATCGGCGGCCCGGAGGTGCTGCGCTACAAGACGATGCTGCAGCGGGTGGCCAAGCTCCAGGGCCGCGACCTGCCCATCGTCCCGGTGCCGATGCTCACCCCCCAGCTGTCGTCCCGGTGGCTGTCGCTCGTCACCGACGTCGACACGACCACGGGCCGCAACCTCGTCGACTCGATGACCAACGAGGTCGTCGTCAAGGACCCCAGCATCCGCCGCATGGTGCCCTTCGAGCCGATGGGCTACGACGACGCCGCCCGCGCGGCGCTCGACGAGCGGGCCGCGCGCGGGGCCGACGACGCCTCCGGCGCCTCGCCCGCCGACACCATCCACCGGGTGCTCGGGCGGCTGCCCAAGCCCTTCCACCTCCAGGAGCCGCAGGTCCCCCAGGAGACCGACGCCGTGCGTACGCGTCGGCGCCGGGTCGTCGCCGGCGTGGGGGTCGCGGGGGCCACCCTGCTCGGCGTCTCGCTCAACGTCGCCCCCGGGTCGAAGAAGTTCTACTGGCTCACCGGGGCGCTCGCGGCGACCTGGACGGCCGGGGCCGTCGCCTCGGGTCCGCTGCACCTCGGCTGGATCAAGGGGCGCGACAACAACCTGCGCCGCCCGATCGTCACACCGGTCGTCACCGGCGTGCTCACCTTCGGCGGGTTCTACGCGGCGGCGCTCGTCGCCCGGGAGGTCCCGATCCTCGACCGGGCCATCGGGAACGTGCTGCGCTACGCCGACCAGGGCAGCATGCCGCTGATCATCCTCACGACCTCGGTCAACGGGCTCGCCGAGGAGATGTTCTTCCGCGGCGCCTTCTACACCGCGGCGGCCGACCGGCCGATCCTCATCTCGACGGCCGCCTACACCGTGGCGACGGCGGCGAGCCGCAACCCCGCCCTCACCGTGGCCGGCGGGGTGATGGGGCTGCTGTTCGGGATGCAGCGCCGGGCGTCCGGCGGCATCCAGGCCCCGATGCTCACCCACGTGACGTGGGCGATGCTCATGCTGCGCTTCCTCCCGCCGTTGTTCGAGCGGTCCATCCGACGCGAGGAGCTCTCGGCGTGACGTCCACGGCAGACCAGCCGACGATCCTGTGGTTCCGCCGCGACCTGCGGCTGCACGACCATCCGGCGCTCGACGCCGCGGCCAAGGACGGGCCGGTCACCGCCCTGTTCGTGCTCGACGACGTGCTGCTGCGCGCCGACGCCGGTCCGCGCACGGCGTTCCTCTACCGCACCCTGCGCGCCCTCGACGAGGACCTGCGCAGCCACGGCGGCCGGCTGACGATCAAGCGGGGCAAGCCGGAGAACGTCGTTCCCGCGCTGGCCAAGGAGATCGGCGCGAGCGCGGTCCACATCAGCGAGGACTTCGCCCCCTACGGCCGGGCCCGCGACGAGCGGGTCGAGACCGCGCTGGGGAAGGTCGGCGGCGGCATACCCCTCGTCCGCACCGGCAGCCCGTATGCCGTGTCGCCGGGGCACGTGCTCAAGAAGGACGACACCCCGTTCAAGGTCTTCACCCCGTACTACCGGGCGTGGTCCGAACGCGGCTGGCACAGCCCGGCGCAGACCCGGCCGGGCAGCGTCGACTGGCACCCCGTCGACGGCACCGACCTCCCGCACGACCCGAAGACCTCCGTCGAGATCCCCGACGCGGGCGAGGCGGCGGCGCACCGCCTGTGGACGGCGTTCCAGAAGGACGACCTCGCGCGCTACAGCAAGGAGCGCAACCGCCCCGACCTCGACTCGACGTCGCACATGTCGGTGCACCTCAAGCTCGGCACCATCCACCCGCGCACGATGCTCGCCGACCTGGGGCGGGCCGGCGAGGCGTACCGGCGGCAGCTGTGCTGGCGCGACTTCTACGCCGCGATCCTCTTCCACTTCCCGCACAGCGCCCACGACTACTACTCCCCGCAGCTCAAGGGCATGGACTACGACACAGGCAAGGAGGCGGACGAGAAGCTGGCCGCCTGGCAGGAAGGGCGCACCGGTTTCCCCATCGTCGACGCCGGGATGCGCCAGCTCATCGCCACCGGGTGGATGCACAACCGGCTGCGGATGATCGTCGCGTCGTTCCTCGTCAAGGACCTGCACCTGGAGTGGACCGTCGGCGCGAAGCACTTCATGGACCACCTCATCGACGGCGACCTCGCCAACAACCAGCACGGCTGGCAGTGGACGGCGGGCACCGGCACCGACGCGGCGCCCTACTACCGCGTGTTCAACCCGACGCTGCAGGGCAAGAAGTTCGACCCGGCCGGGGACTACGTGCGGCGGTGGGTGCCGGAGCTGAAGTCGTTGTCCGCCAAGGAGATCCACGAGCCGTGGAAGCTCGACCCCCCGCCTGAGGACTACCCCGCGCCGATCGTCGACCACGACGTGGAGCGCAAGGAGGCGCTGGAGCGTCTCCGGGCGGTCTGACGCCCACCCATCCGAAGGAGAGCCCATGTCAGCATTGAAGTGGACCGTCCCCGCCCTCGTCGGCACCGCCGTGACCGGGGGCCTCGGCACCGACGTGCGGTCGCGCTGGTACGACCGCCTCGACAAGCCGTCGTGGCAGCCGCCCGGGTGGGCGTTCGGCCCGGCGTGGACGACGCTCTACACCCTCATCGCCGTCGGGTCGGCGCGCACGATCGACCGCATCGAGGACGAGGACGAGCGCCGGGCGTACATCGCGGCGCTGGCCACGAACCTCGTCCTCAACATCGGCTGGACCTGGGTCTTCTTCACCGCGAAGAAGCCGCGCTGGGCCCTCGCCGAGATCCTCGCCCTCAACGTCTCGAACCTCGACCTCGTGCGCCGCAGCGCCCGCGTCGACCCCGCCGCCGGCTGGCTGCTCGCCCCGTATGCCGCGTGGACCGCCTTCGCGACCGCCCTCAACGCCTCGATCGCGGCCCGCAACCCCTCGTCCTGACGACCGATCGGCGCGCTGACGACCGATCTGCGCGCTGACGCTGGATATCCCTTCGCAACGGGACATCTGGTCGTCAGGCCCGCAGTCCCGGCCGTGCACCCGTCCGGCACGATGGCGCCATGGACCTCGAGCCGAGCGACGGCCGAACATCGCGATGATCCTCACCGACGACCATGCGGCGCACGCCATCGGGGTCTACGGCTCGGTCGTCAACCACACGCCCCGCATCGACGACATCGCGCGGCGGGGCGTGGTCCTGGAGAGCTGTTTCGCGACGAACTCCCTCTGCGCTCCGAGCCGGGCGAGCCTCCTGACCGGCACCTACAGCCACGTCAACGGCGTGCGCACGCTGCGGACCTTCATCGACGCCTCGCAGCCGACCTTCGTCACGCAGCTGCGCGACGCCGGCTACCGCACGGCCATCGTCGGCAAGTGGCACATGGGCGACGGCGAGACCGACGGCATCCGGCACGACCCCCAGGGCTTCGACTACTGGGACGTGCTCATCGACCAGGGCGAGTACGTCGAGCCGCAGTTCCTGTCGGTCGACGGGCTGCGGGTCGAGGAGGGCTACGCCACCGACGTCATCACCGACCTTTCGCTGCGCTGGCTCGAGTCGCTCGACCCGGACGCGTCGTGGTGCCTGTTGATCTACCACAAGGCCCCGCACCGGCCGTGGGAGCCGGACGCCGCCCACGCCGACCTCTACACCGAGCCCATCCCGGTGCCCACGACGTTCACCGACGACCTGGCCACCCGCTCGGAGTCGGCCAAGCGTGCGGCCATGCGCATCGCCGAGCACCTCAACGCCACCGACCTGAAACAGCCTGTGCCGCAAGGGCTCTCGCCCGAGGACGAGGCGCTGTGGAAGTACCAGCGCTACATGGAGGACTACCTGCGCTGCGTCGCGTCCGTCGACGACAACGTGGGCCGGGTCGTCGACTGGCTCGCCGAGCACGACCAGCTCGACGACACCCTGCTCATGTATGCGTCGGACCAGGGCTTCTTCCTCGGCGACCACGGATGGTTCGACAAGCGGTTCATGTACGAGCAGTCGCTCCAGATGCCGTTCCTCGTGTCCTACCCGCGCGCGGTCCCGGCCGGCGGTACGCATACCGGCATCGTCACGAACGTGGACGTCGCGCAGACGATCCTCGACGCCGCCGGGGTGGCGCACCATCCGCGGATGCAGGGCCGCAGCTTCTGGGCCGACCTCACCGGCGGGGCCGCTCCGCCCGAGGCCGACGGCCTCTACTACCGCTACTGGGAGCACGACGACCCGAGCCACCAGGCGCCGGCCCACTACGGCTACCGCACGGCTCGGCACAAGCTCATCTACTTCTACAACGACGGGATGGGCTACCCCGGCTGCGGCGACCGTGTCTACCCGCCCGAGTGGGAGCTCTACGACCTCGAGACCGACCCCGAGGAGCTGCGCAATGTCGCCGACGACCCGGCGTACGCCGTGGTGCGGGCCGACCTCGAGGTGCGGCTGTGGCGGGCCCAGGCGGCGGTGGGGGACGAGCCGCATCCGAGCCAGCCGGTCCCGGCCGGGATGTCGGACCCCGGCGTCACCATAGGGGCATGACGGCGACCGAGCAGCGCACCATCCCGACCCGCGGCCCCTTCTCGCTGGAGGAGCTCGCGCTCTTCGGCTTCGGGCACCGGGCCGAGCGGGACTTCGACGGGGTCATGCGGATGGCGTTCCGCGTCGACCACGACCTGGAGACCGCCGCGGGCGTGGAGGTGCGGCAGGACGGCGAGACGCTGCACCTGACCATCCACGGTGACGCTGACCCCGACGCGGTGGCCCGTCAGGTGGCGCGGGTGCTCTCCTGCGACCACGACGGCGAGGCGTTCGCCGAGCTCGGCCGCCGCGACCCGGTCATCGGCGCGCTGCAGAAGGCGGCGCCCGGTCTCCGACCACCGTTGTTCTACTCCCCATACGAGGCGGCGGTCTGGTCGGTGGTCAGTGCCCGGCGCGCCCGCCCGCAGGGCATCGGGGTACGCCAGCGGCTGAGCGAGGCGTACGGCGAGACCTTCGACCTGGCGGGCCAGCCCGTCGCGGCCCTGCCCCCGCCGAGCGCCCTGGCAGCGTTGCCGGACGACCCCGGGGTGCCGGGGCTGCCCGCCGACCGGGTGCCGCGGCTGCGGGCGATCGGAGCGGCGGCACAGGCCGGCGACCTCGAGGCCGACCGGCTGGTCGCGATGGGGCCCGAGGCGGCGAGCGAGGCGGTGCAGCGGCTGCCGGGCATCGGTCCCTTCTACAGCGCGCTCATCGTCGTGCGGGCGTGCGGCTTCGCCGACGTCCTGGCCCCCGAGGAGCCCCGTGGGCGCGCGTCGGTGCACCGGCTCTACGGCATCGACGAGCCCATGAGCGACGAGGAGTACGCCCGGTTCGCCGAGCGCTGGGCGCCGTTCCGCACGTGGGCCACGGTTCTCGTGCGGGCCGCCGCCCACCGCCTCTAGCCGCCCGCCGGGTGCGGCGGCCGTCGGCCCCGGTAGTCGTAGCGGCGGTCGTAGCGGCCAACTGGTCGTGACAGCGACACTCCAGCCGCTACGACAACCGCTGTGGCTCCGCCGGCGGGTGGGGCACGATGGCGACGCCGCGGGCGCGATACG
This sequence comes from uncultured Actinomycetota bacterium, assembly GCA_963752705.1. Classification (GTDB taxonomy): domain Bacteria; phylum Actinomycetota; class Actinomycetes; order Actinomycetales; family Dermatophilaceae; genus Lapillicoccus. The sequence continues at coordinate 453,557 of CAVVZM010000002.1, read as the reverse complement.
TCGCGCCCGCGGCGTGACGGTCGTGCCCCCGGTGCTGATCGAACGCGGCGCCGCACTCAGCTCGGAGCGTTGCACCCCTCCTGGGGGGTGTGGGGCTCCGAGCTACCTGTTTCAGGGACCAGCAACGGCGGCCCTGTCGGGCATGATGCGGCCATGTCCGCGACCCCTCCGACCCCGAACAGCGCGTCCACGTCGGTCACGGAGGTCGGGGTCATCGGGCTGGGGGCGATGGGCCGGCCGATGACCCGCCACCTGCTCGCGAGCCCGGGTACGCCCGTGGGGATCACCGGACGTGGCGCCGAGCGCTACCGCGACCTCGTCGACGCCGGGGCGACCTGGCACGACTCGCCCCGCTCCCTCGCCGCCGCCGCGCGGGTCGTCCTGCTCATGCTGCCCGACCTGCCCGAGGTCGAGGCGGTGCTCGACGGACCGGACGGCATCCTGGCGGCAGAGCCCGCCGACCTGCTGCTCGTCGTCTCGTCGACGTCGTCGCCGGCGGGCGTGCGCGCGCTCGGCCGCCGCCTCGAGGAGCAGACGCAGGGGGCGGTGCGCCTCGTCGACGCCCCGGTCTCGGGTGGTGTCGAGGGGGCCGCCGCGGCCACGCTGTCGATCATGGTCGGCGGGTCCGACGCCGATGCCGCCCTGGCTGCCTCCGTCCTGGCCGCCTGCGGACGTCCCGTGCACCTCGGCCCGCTCGGTGCCGGACAGGTGGCCAAGGCCTGCAACCAGCTCATCGTCGCGGCCACGGTGCTCTCCCTCGGTGAGGCGCTGGTGCTGGCCGAGCGCAGCGGCCTCGACCTCGACCTGCTCGTCGACCTGCTCGCGGGCGGCTACGCCGACAGCCGCATCCTCCGCACCCGCGGCGCCCGGATGGTGGCCGAGGACTACGACCCGTCGGCCGCGGCGCGCTACCTGCTCAAGGACGTCGGGTTCGCCGCCGACGTCGCGGCCGACACCGACACGACCACCGCGCTCCTGCCGGCGGTCCGGGCCGCGTTCACCGAGCTCGTCGAGCGCGGTCTCGGCGACGCCGACATCGGGGTGACCCGGCGCCTCACGCAGGAGCGCGTCCGGACGCCGAGGCTGGACGCCACCGGCCCCGGCTAGGTTGGGCCGCATGGCCGCGGACCACGCCTGCTGCGCGCCGGCGGCCCGCCACGATGTCGTGCTCGCCGTCGCGCCGGTGCCGCTCGCGCCGCCGGCGGCCGGTGAGGTGCGGCACTACCGTCCCGCAGGCCGTCCTCCCGGGCGGGGTCTTCCGCATGGGCGACGCCACCGGTGACCGCAACGTCGGCGACGGCGAGGGGCCGGTGCACGCGGTGCAGCTCTCGCCGTTCAGCATCGACACGACGAGCGTGACGAACGACGACTTCGCCCGCTTCGTCGACGCCAGTGGCTACCGCACCGAGGCGGAGACGTTCGGCTTCTCCGCCGTCTTCCACCTGGCCGTGGCCGCGCCGCCCGACGAGGTCATGGGGCCCGCCTCCGGCACCCCGTGGTGGGTGGGCGTGCAGGGCGCCGACTGGCGCCACCCGGGCGGCTCGCGGTCCGACCTCGACAGCCTCGGCGACCACCCGGTCGTCCACGTCAGCTGGAACGACGCGAGCGCCTACGCCGCCTGGGCCGGCCGCCGGCTCCCCACCGAGGCCGAGTGGGAGTATGCGTCGCGCGGCGGGCTGGAGGGGGGCCGCTACCCGTGGGGTGACGAGCGGCCCGATGGCGGTGGGTGGCGCTGCAACATCTGGCAGGGCCGGTTCCCCACGGTCAACACCGCGCTGGACGGGTGGCTGACCACCGCCCCCGTGACCGCGTTCGCCCCCAATGGCTTCGGGCTCCACCAGACGGTGGGCAACGTCTGGGAGTGGTGCGCCGACTGGTGGCACCCGAGCTACTACGCGCGGTCGCCGCGCACCGACCCGCTCGGCCCCGACTCCGGCTTCGCGCGGGTCATGCGCGGCGGCTCCTACCTGTGCCACGACTCCTACTGCAACCGCTACCGCAACGCCGCCCGGTCGTCGAACACCCCCGACTCCTCCATGGGCAACGCCGGGTTCCGCACGGTGGGCGCGTCGGCGTAGATCTCGGTGCGGATCTCGGTGGGGTCGCCGAACCTATCGAACCCCTATGAGTCCGGCCCCGGGCCTGCCGGATCGGCGATCCCGAACGTAGAGTCGCCAGGTGGCCCGCCTCATCGCGCCGCCCTCGGCGGAGACCACCGGAGCACCCGGTGGTGATCCGCAGCGACCCGGGCCCGACCGCCTGGCCGGCGCCCGGCGTACGGCGGTCGCGACGTGGGAACGGCTGGCCGCCGTGCCGGCCCGGCTGTGGGCCGTCGGCACCCTCGTGGTCGTCCTCGTCGCCGCGCTGCTGGCCTTCGAGCTGAGCCGCCCGAACCCCACCCCGGCCGTGACCCAGAAGGACGTCGACACCGCGGTGCAGAAGGGGGTCGACGCGCAGGCCAAGGCGCAGGCGGCCGCCCCACCCGCCGCCACCGTGGCGTACCAGGCGATCCAGCCGTCACTCGTCCTCATCACGACCAAGCGCACCACGGCCGCCGGGGCCGAGCAGGCCAGCGGTGCCGGCGTCATCGTCAAGACCGACGGCACCATCCTCACCGCGCTGCACGTCGTCTCGGGGGCCGACTCGGTGACCGTCAGCTACACCGACGGCACCTCGTCGCCGGCGACGGTCGTCACCCAGACCCCCGACAGCGACATCGCCACGCTGCTGCCCAGCACCCTCCCGCAGACGCTCGTGCCGGCCGTCCTCGGCGGCGGCGTGCAGGTCGGCAGCCCGGTCTTCGCCGTCGGGCACCCCCTCGGGCTCGCCGACTCGCTCTCCGCCGGCGTCGTGTCGGCGCTCGACCGCACCGTGAAGGTCGGCGACGGCAAGAGCCTGCAGCACCTCATCCAGATCGACGCCGCCGTCAACCCCGGCAACTCCGGCGGGCCGCTGCTCAACGCCGCCGGGCAGGTCGTCGGCATCGTCACCGGCCTGGCCAACCCCAGCCAGCAGGGGTTCTTCGTCGGCATCGGGTTCGCCGTCCCCATCGCCACCGCCGGCGGCGCCGCCGGCAGCCCCCCTCAGTAGGAGCCCCCATGGACCACCCCCGCGAGCCCCACCGCAACCCCCAGCAGGGCCAGCCCGTCCCGCCGACGCCTCCGACGCGTACGCATCCGCTCGAGCAGGCCCTCTATGAGGTCAAGCGCACCATCGTCGGCCAGGACGACCTGCTGGAGCGGATGATCATCGCCCTCCTCGCCCGCGGCCACCTGCTCGTCGAGGGGGTGCCGGGTCTGGCCAAGACCATGGCCATCAAGACCCTGGCCCAGGCGATCGGCGGCGACTTCCAGCGCATCCAGTTCACCCCCGACCTCGTGCCCGCCGACCTCGTCGGCACCCGCATCTACAACCAGCGCGACGGCGAGTTCCAGGTGTCGCTGGGCCCGGTCTTCGCCAACCTCGTGCTCGCCGACGAGATCAACCGGGCGCCCGCCAAGGTGCAGTCGGCCCTGCTCGAGGTCATGCAGGAGCGCCAGGTGACCATCGGCCGGGAGACCTTCCCGGCGCCCGACCCGTTCCTCGTCATGGCCACGCAGAACCCCATCGAGTCCGAGGGCACCTACCAGCTCCCCGAGGCCCAGGTCGACCGGTTCATGCTCAAGGTGCTCATCGGATACCCCTCTCCCGCCGAGGAGTTCGTCGTCGTCGAGCGGATGATCGGCGCCCTGGCGGCGACGAACCAGGTGCTCGACGCCGACTCGCTGCGGCGCTACCAGCAGGAGGCCGACCAGGTCTACGTCGACCCCGGGGTCATCGAGTACGCCGTGCAGCTCGCCACCGCGACGCGCAACCCCTCGATCGTCGGGCGCGCCGAGCTGGCCCGCTACCTCACCTACGGCGCCAGCCCGCGTGCCTCCATCAACATGATCCTGGCCGCCCGGGCGCTCGCCTACCTGCGCGGACGCGAGTATGCGCTGGCGAGCGACGTGCGCGACCTGGCCCGCGACGTGCTGCGGCACCGGATCGTGCTCTCCTACGAGGCGCTCGCCGAGGACATGAGCGCCGACGACCTGCTGACGCCGATCCTCGACTCGGTGCCCGTGCCGCAGACCCCGCTGCGGGAGCGGCCCGCCCAGGCCGGCGTCCCCGGCGGGCACAGCCCTGGTGGCTCACCGTGGACCAGACCGCCACGCTGACGCCGGAGCGACTGCTCCGGCAGCTCGAGTGGCGGGTCGTGCGCCGGCTCGACGGCCGCCTCCAGGGCGACTACCGCAGCCTGTTCCGCGGCGACGGGCTCGACTTCACCAACCTGCGCGAGTACGAGCCCGGCGACGACCTCCGGCATATCGAGTGGAACGTCACGGCGCGTACCGACACCCCCTACGTGCGCGAGTACGTCGAGGACCGCGAGATCACGGCGTGGCTGCTCCTCGACCACTCGGCGTCGATGGGGTTCGGCCCGGTGGACCGGCAGAAGGACCTCGTCCTCGCGGAGGTCGCGACCACCCTCGGGCTCGTGCTGGCGCGGCGCGGCAACCGGGTGGGCGTCGTCGTCTTCGACCAGGGCATCGAGACGGTCATCCCCCCGGCGTCGGGCCGCAACCAGGTGCTGCGCATCGCCCGCGCCCTGCTGACCCGGCGCGAGGCGGGACCGGCCGCCCCCACGCATCCGCCCGGCCGCCCCCGGCTGGGCCGTCCGCGGCGCCGCGACCGCGACGCGCCCACCGCGCGGCCCCCCGTCACCGACCTCGGCGCCCTGCTGCACGCCTCGGCCGGCATCATCACCCGGCGGTCGGTGGTGCTCGTCGTCTCCGACTTCATCAGCGCCCCCGGGTGGGAGCCCGCCCTCGGCCGGCTGGCCCGCCGTCACGAGGTGGTCGCGCTGCAGGTGAGCGACCCGCGCGAGAGCGAGCTGCCCGACGTCGGCTCGATCTACGTCGAGGACGCCGAGACGGGCGAGCAGATCTTCGTCGACACCTCCGACCCCGCCTTCCGCGACCGGATGCGCGCCGCCGCAGCGGAGCAGCAGGCGCAGCTCGAAGAAGCCACCCGCGGCGCGGGGGTCGAGCTCCACCAGGTGCGCACCGACGAGGACCTCGTGCGCTCGCTGCTGCGCATCTCCTCCGACCGGCGGCGACGCCGATGACGCTGCAGTGGCCCTGGGCCCTCCTCGGGCTGCTGGCCCTCCCCCTCGTGCTCGTGGCCTACCGGCGCCTGCTGCGTCGCCAGCGGGACCGCCGTGCAGGTCTCGCCGCGCAGGGCCTCGTCGTGCCCCGGCCCACGGGCCGCGACCGGTGGCGGCACCTCGCCCCCGCCCTGCTCGTCGCGGCGCTGGCCGTGATGCTCCTGGCCCTCTCCCGGCCCGTCGCCGCCGTGGCGGAACCGCGCCGCGAGGGCACCGTCGTGCTGGCGTTCGACGTGTCCACGAGCATGGCCGCCAAGGACATCCAGCCCACCCGGCTCGACGCGGCCAAGGCCGCCGCGAAGGGGTTCGTCGACAACCAGCCGGCCACGGTGAAGATCGCGGTGGTCGCCTTCGGTGGCAACGGGCTCATCGTGCAGCAGCCGACGACCGACAAGGACCAGGTGCTCGCCGCCGTGGCCCGGCTCAAGCCCGAGGGCGACACGTCCCTCGGGCGCGGCATCCTCACCTCGCTGAGCGCCATCGCCGGCAAGCCGATCCAGTCCAGCGGCGACAGCGAGAACGGCAGCGCCACCGAGACGCCCATCGGCTACTACGGAGGCACGTCCATCGTCATGCTCACCGACGGGGAGAACACCAGTGGCCCCGACCCGGCCGACCTCGCCGACCTCGCCTCCGCCGCCGGCGTGAAGATCTACCCCATCGGCCTCGGGAGCGCCGCCGGCACGACGCTGGAGGTCAACGGGTTCAGCATCGCGACCAAGCTCGACGAGGCCGGTCTCCAGCAGATCGCCGAGACCACCGGGGGCACCTACTACGCAGCCACCGACGCCGCCTCCCTCTCCAACGTCTACCGCACCATCGACCTCGGCTGGGTCACCCGCACGGTGCCCCACGAGGTCACGTCGCTCGTCGCCGGCCTCGCCGCGCTGCTCCTGCTCGCGGGGGCCGTCGTCTCCGTGCTGCGCCAGGGCCGGGTGATCTGAGGTGTCGTTCGACCAGCCGTTCCTGCTCCTGCTGCTGCTGGCGGTGCCAGTGCTCCTCGCCGCCTACCTCTGGCAGCTGCGGCGCCGCCGGCCCACCGCCGTGCGGCACTCCAACGTCGCGCTGGTCCGCTCGGCGGTCGGACCGCGTCGCCGCTGGCGCCGCCACGTGCCGATCGCCCTGGTGCTGGCCAGCCTCGGGCTGCTCGGCGTCGCCGGCGCGCGACCGCAGGTGCGCACCGACGTACCCGTCTCCAGCGCCACCGTGATCCTCGCGCTCGACGTCTCCGGCTCGATGTGCTCCACCGACGTCGACCCCAACCGGCTCACCGCCGCCCAGGCCGCCGTCCGCGCCTTCATCCAGGGCCAGAACGACGACACGAAGATCGGCCTGGTGCTCTTCTCCGGCTTCGCCCAGCTCGCCGTCGCCCCCACCACGAGCCACGACGACCTGCTGCGCACCCTCGACGCCGCGACGACCGGACGGGGCACGACCATCGGGGCGGCGATCCTCAAGTCGCTGGACGCCATCTCCGAGCTCGACCCCAACGTCGCCCCGAGCGACCCGGAGACCGGGCCCAACCCCGACGGCTCCTCGATCCCCAAGCCGACCCCGACCGAGGGCTCCGGCGGCAGCACCCCGCCGTCGACCGGAGCGGTCCAGACCGCACCGGAGATCATCGTCCTGCTCACCGACGGCGCCAACACCCGCGGGATCACGCCGCAGGACGCCGCGCTGCAGGCCGCGGCCAGAGGCGTACGCATCTATCCCATCGGCTTCGGCACGAAGAACCCCGCGCAGATGGTCTGCTCGCGCTCGCAGCTCGGCGGGTCCGCGCAGCAGCGGTTCGGCGCCCGCGACGCCGGCCCCGGCGGCGGGGGTCTCGGTGGCGCGCGCAGCTTCCTCGTCGTCGACGAGGACGCCCTGCGCGGCGTCGCCACGACGACCGGCGGCGAGTACTTCGCGGCCACCGACGCCGGTCAGCTGACCGACGTGCTCGCCAACCTCCCGCGCCACGTCACGGTGCAGCAGCAGGACGTCGACATCAGTGCCGGCTTCATCGGGCTCGCCGCCGTGGTGCTGCTCTGCGGCCTCGGGCTGTCGATCCGCTGGAGCACCCTCTCGGCCTGACGCCTACCGGCTGGTGCCGGCGCCGGTCCGGCCGGGGGACAACGGGGTCGAGTGCCGTCGCCACACGACCCACTCGCCGCCGACGCGCCGCCACAGGTCGGACACGACGAAGATGCCGCTGCAGTCCTCCCCCATCACCGTCGCGCGCATCCGCACCCGCTGCAGCAGCGCGGCGATATCACCGTCGAGGTCGACGAGCTGGTCCTCGACCTCCCACTCGTGCACGACGTAGTCGGACATCATCTCGAGCCAGACGTCGTGTCGCATGACGCTGCGCACGGGCTGCACCATCTCGAGCGCGAACCCGGGATGCAGCAGCTGCCGGGCGAGCGGCTCGTCGCGGTCGCGGATCGCCTGGTCCCACTGGGCTACCCGGCCCAGCAGCTCCTCGAGCGCCTGCTCATCGGCCTCGTCGCTCGTCAGGGGGCTGTCGGGGGCCCCGGTGTCCGGCTCCAGCACGACCCTGCTGTCCATGTGCGTCCTTCCCCGGCCCCCCAGGCCCGGCGTGCGAGGCTGCGGCCGTGATGTCGTCGTCCGCGCCCGAGTCTTCCACCCGACGGCGCCGGTCCGCCTGGCGAGCGATCGTGGGTTCTCTGTGGGTCCTCGTCGCCGGGGTCTGTGCCGTGCTCGCCCGCGGGTCGCTGCTCGCCGGCCACCCGGCCTACCCCGTCCTGCTCGCCGTCTGCGTCCTCGTCGGGCTGCTGCTCCTCGGCACCGGTCTGCGGCCGGTGCCGGCCGACCGGCCCCGCCACCGGGTGGCGACGGTGGTCGGCCGCGGCCTCGCGGCGCTGCTCAGCCTCGTGGTGCTGGGGTCGCTGGTCTACCTCGTGCCCGCCACGGCGGCCCCCGACGCCGTGGCCGCGATGGCCGGCACCCCGGCCGTGCGGGTGAGCGAGTCACCCACCCGGATCACACTCACCCCCACCGGTCGGGCGCCCGCGGCCGGTCTGGTCTTCCAGCCCGGCGCCAAGGTCGACCCCCGGGCGTACGTCCCGCTGCTGCAGCAGGTCAGCGCCGCGGGCTACCTCGTCGTCATCGTCAAGCAGCCCGTCGACATCGGCTTCCTCGCGATCGGCGACCCCGCCGACGTCGTCGCCGGCCATCCGGAGGTCACCCGGTGGGCGGTCGGCGGCCACAGCCTCGGCGGCGTCGCGGGCAGCGTGTATGCCGCACGGCCCGACGCCGGGGTGCGCGGGCTGCTGTTCTGGGCGTCCTACCCGCTCACGTCGCTCGCCGACCGCACCGACCTCGTCGTGGCATCGGTCTCCGGCACCGCCGACGGCCTCTCGACCCCCGCGGACATCGAGGCGAGCCGGGCGAAGCTGCCTCCGGCGACCGTCTTCACGGCCGTGCCCGGAGGCGTCCACGCGTACTTCGGCGACTACGGAGCGCAGGCCGGCGACGGCACCGCGACCATCGACCGGGCCGCCGCCCAGCAGCAGATCGTGGCCGCGACGACGGCGTTCCTGCTGCTCGTCGCCTCGTCCTGACCTCTGGTCAGGCGCGGCCGAGCGCGCTCATCGTCACGCTGCGCAGGCCGCGTTCGGCCAGCCGGGTCAGCAGCCAGTCGGTCGTGTCGACGACGTCGGAGCGGGCCTCGGTGCCCTCGTGCAGCACCACCACCGCGCCGGCGTCGATCTGGGCCAGCAGCCGCTGCTCGCGCCACGACCCGCGGTCGGGGGGCGGCCCGTCGGCGATGGCCACGGTGCCCAGGGCGCAGCGCACGCCGCGCTCGGCGCCGTCGCGCACCATGGACGGCGTCATCCAGCCCGACCCCGGCCGCCACCAGGTGACCTCCTGGTAGTCGGCGAGCAGCTCGCTGTTGCGCGTCAGGTCGCCGAGGAACTGGTGGCGCGGCAGCAGGATCGAGGCCTCGTCCTTCATCAGGTGGTTGCCCAGCTCGTGGCCGTCGTCGACGATCCGGGTGAGCACCGTCTCGTTGCCGGCGACCCGCTCGCCGATGACGAAGAACGTCGCGTCGGCGTCGTGGCGGGCCAGCACGTCGAGCACCCCGTGGGTGAGCGCCTCGTGCGGACCGTCGTCGAAGGTGAGGGCGACGACCGGCTCGTCGGTGCGACGCGAGCAGCAGACGGCCGGGATGGCCTGGCCGGCGGCCCACCGGGTGGACGCCGCGAGGGCGCGACCCGCCGCCCGACCGGTCCACAGCGGCATAGAGGTCGGCACGACCATCCAACGAACGGGAGTTCCCGACGGCGGTGCGGCGTTCCGGTCGGGAGCCGCGGAGGCGGGTATGCGCCCCGGCGGCTCCCGACCCGGTCCATCTGTGCGCGAGGGGGGACTTGAACCCCCACGCCCTTGCGGGCACTGGCACCTGAAGCCAGCGCGTCTGCCATTCCGCCACTCGCGCGCGGGGTCCAGTGTGCTGCATCGTGCGCGGCATCGCCAAACCGCATCGGCCGGGGACCGGCCGGTAGCGGGTGGCGGGTCGGTGCGGCTCAGTTCGGGTCGGGGGGCTCGGCGACCCACTGCTGCGCGCGGGCGTCCCAGCGGTAGCGCTGACCGTCGGCACTCGTCCACGAGCTGGAGGACGCCCGGCCACCGGCTGCGGCCGCGACGTCGGGGGGCGGCTCCTCGGCAGCCGGAGCCGGGGCGGTGACCCACTCCTGCCGGTACGCGTCCCACCGCGGCTCCCCGCTCGCAGCCGGCTCGGGTGTCGGCATGGGCATCGGCATCGGCGTCGGCATGGGCTCCGGCGGGGCCTGGGGGACCCAGCCGGTCGGGCGGGGGCGGGTCGCCTCGTCGGGCGCCTCGGGTTCGACCACCTCCAGCTCCACGACCTCCGGCTCAGGCTCAGGCTCGGGTTCAGGCTCCACTGCCTCCGGCTCCGGCGCCCACGGCGAGGGGGCCGCGGGCGGCATACCGGCCTCGGGGTCGACGCGTGGGCACGATGCCCTCCGCCCCCTCGGCACCCTCGGGCCCCTCCGCCGCCTCGCGCTCCGCCTGCTCCTCGGGCGTCACGTAGCCGTAGTGCGGGTGGGTCGGCTGAGGGGGCACGTAGCCCTCCGGCAGCTCGATCCGCATCGCCCCAGCCTACGAACCCGGGCCGCGGGCCGCTCAAGGTCGTCTCAGGCTCCCCGACCCTGGAGTCCCTGGCGGCTACCATGAACGCGATCCCCGGCGGGGACGCGAGAAGAACAAGGAGATGTGCGTGGGACTGTTCGACAAGGTCGAGCGCGGCCTGGAGCGAGCGGTCAGCAGCGCTTTCGCCAAGGCCTTCAAGTCCGAGGTGCAGCCGGTCGAGCTGGCCTCGGCGATCCGCCGGGCCATGGACGACCGCGCCGCGGTCATGGGCCACGGCCGCACGATCGTCCCCAACATCTACACCGTGGAGCTCAGCGGCACCGACTTCGAGCGGCTCTCCGGCTACGAGGAGGCGCTCTCCGACGAGCTGGTGGCCGCCGCCCAGGAGCACGCCGACTCCCAGCGCTACCAGCCCGGCGGCCCCGTGCAGGTGACGTTCCACCGCGACGAGGAGCTGGAGACGGGCGTGTTCCGCGTCCGCCCCGCCACCAGCCGGCGCTCGATCGCCCCCAGCACCCAGCTGCCCGACCGCCAGACCGTGCCGCCCGCGCAGAACGCGCCCGTGTCGGCGCCCCCGCAGCGGCAGGCGCACGCTCCGGTGCAGCGCCCGTGGCTCGTCGTCGACGGCGAGCGCTACCCGCTCATCGGCGCGCACACCGTCATCGGCCGCGACGAGCTCGCCGACATCGTCCTCGACGACCCCGGCATCTCGCGGCGCCACTGCGAGGTGCGGGTCACCAACGACGGTCCCCACCTCGTCACGTCGATCCGCGACCTCGGCTCCACCAACGGCACCTTCGTCAACGGCCAGCGCATCACCAGCACCCGGCTCGACGAGGGGGACCAGATCACCGTCGGACGGACCCAGGCGGTGTTCCGTCCTGGCAAGCGGTGACCCGGTGACCCGATGAGCGAGCTCACCTACACGATCGTCCGCCTCGGCCTGCTCGCGCTGCTGTGGGTCTTCGTGCTGTCGCTGGCCGCCGTGCTGCGCCGCGACCTCTACGGCACCCGGGTGTCCCACCGGTCACGGGCCGACCGCCGGGCCGGCGCCCGCCCGGTCGCTCCGGCGCCGGCCCCCCGCGCACCGGCCGCGGCTGCCGTCGGAGCCGGGGCCGCCGCCGCCGCGCGTCAGCCCCGCCGTCGCCGCCCGCCGACGACCCTCGTCGTCACGGACGGCCAGATGGCGGGCACCTCCCTGCCCCTCGGCCGGCAAGGCGTGGTCGTCGGCCGCAACCCCGAGTGCACCCTCGTCATCGACGACGAGTTCGCCTCGGGCCGCCACCTGCGGATCTTCCCGCGCGCCGAGGGCTGGTTCGTCGAGGACCTCGGCTCCCGCAACGGCACGGTCGTCGGGGGCGCGAAGATCACCGGCGCCGTGCCGGTCGAGTCGGGGTCCGTGGTCAAGGTGGGCCGCACCACGCTGGAACTGCGGGACTGACCCATGGCCATCGCCCTGCGCTACGCAGCGCGGACCGACCTCGGGCTGGGCCCGAAGTCCCGCAACGAGGACAGCGGGTATGCCGGTCCGCACCTGCTCGTCCTGGCGGACGGCATGGGGGGCCACGCCGCCGGCGACGTCGCGAGCTCGATGATCGTGGGCCAGCTGGCCCCGCTCGACGGCGAGAGCATCAGCGCGGAGCAGGCCCTGCCCACCCTGGAGCGGTCGGTGCGCGACGCGAACCGCCGCCTGCGCCAGGCGATGGACGACGACCCCAAGCTGCGCGGCATGGGCAGCACGACGATCGCCATGCTCCGCAGCGGCAACAAGCTCGCCATGGCCCACATCGGCGACTCGCGGGCCTACCTGCTCCGCGACGGCACGCTCAGCCAGATCACCAAGGACCACTCGTTCGTGCAGCAGCTCGTCGACGAGGGGCGGATCACGCCCGAGGAGGCGGAGGACCACCCGCAGCGCTCCCTCGTCACCCGGGTGATGACCGGTCAGGGCGACGACGAGCCCGACCTGTCGATGCGCGAGCTGCGGGCCGGCGACCGCTACCTGCTGTGCTCCGACGGTCTCAGCGACTTCGTCCGCCGCGACATCATCGAGGAGATCCTGAGCGACGCGGCCAGTCCCGGCCGCCGCGGCCGAACGGCTCGTCGAGGTCGCGCTCAAGGCCAGCGCCCGCGACAACGTCACCGTCGTCGTCGCCGACGCGGTCGACCTGCGGGCGTCCGAGGCCCCCAGCACCGCCCCCCAGATCGTCGGCGCCGCCTCCCTGCGCGACCGCGAGGGCAAGCGCACCCGCGGGCTCCCGGTCAGCCCGGCCGAGAAGGCCGCCCAGCTCACCCGCTCCACCCGCACCCCGACGCCCGAGGACGACGGACCCGCCCTCGCCGACGAGCCGAGGGGTACGCGAGTGGTCTGGGTGCGTCGCACCCTCGTGGCCGCGGCGGTGGCGCTGGTGCTCGTCGGCACCGGGTATGCGGGGTACGCCTGGTCGCAGAGCCAGTACTTCGTCAAGGCGTCCGGCGGCTACGTCGCCGTCTGGAAGGGCGTCGACCAGAGCATCGGCCCGATCACGCTCTCCCACGTCGACACGGTCAGCGACGTACCGCTGGGAGACCTCCCCACCTACGTACAGGACCTCGTGCGCACCGGCACCCCCATCGGCAGCCGCGCCGACGCCGAGGCCCGGATGACCACCCTGCGCCAGACCGCCGTCAGCTGCCGTGGCGTCGCCGCGGGCGGCACCCCCTGCGGCCAGGTGCCCGTCACCGTCCCGAGCGCCACGACGACGAGCCCCACGTCGAGTGCGACGACCTCGGGGACCTCAGGGACCACCCCGACCCCGGGCGCCACGCTCACCGTCACCGCCGTCGTCCCCTCCCTGCCCACGGTGCCCGATCCCTCCATCACCATCGGGTCGACGCCGTGAACACCATCGTCGAGACGATCACCCCCCGGACGCGCCGCAACGTCGAGCTCGTCCTGCTGCTGCTCGCCGTCGGCATCACGCTGCTGGCCTGGGTCAGCGTCGACCTCGGGGTGCGCGAGACGGTGCCCGCGCAGCTGGTCACCGTCGGCGGCGGCCTGCTCGGGCTCGTCCTCGCCTTCCACCTCGTGCTGCGCTGGCGCGCGTCCTACGCCGACCCGCTCCTGCTGCCGATCGCCACGCTGCTCAACGGGTTCGGGCTCGTCATGATCCACCGGCTCGACCTCGCCGGGGGGCGCACCGGCGTCGACAGCGACGCCGGCCGGCAGCTGGTCTGGACGGGCCTGTCCGTCGTCATCGCCGCGGTGTTCATCGTGGTCGTGCGTGACCACCGTCTGCTGCGGCGGCGCACCTTCACCGCCATGGCCATCGGCCTCGTCCTGCTCCTGCTGCCCCTGGTCCCCGGCCTGGGCACGACGATCTACGGCTCCCGCATCTGGATCCGGCTCGGCCCGTTGTCGTTCCAGCCCGGCGAGATCGCCAAGCTGACGCTGACCATCTTCTTCGCCGGCTACCTCGTCTCCGTGCGCGACGTCCTGTCGCTCACGGGCCGGCGCGTCCTCGGCTTCACCTTCCCGCGCGGGCGCGACCTCGGCCCCATCCTCATCGCCTGGCTGGTCAGCGTCGCCGTCCTCGTCTTCGAGAAGGACCTCGGCTCGTCCCTGCTCTTCTTCGGCCTCTTCGTCGGCATGCTCTACGTCGCCACCGAGCGGGTGAGCTGGATCGCCATCGGCCTGGTGCTGTTCGCGGCCGGCGCCTACCTCGCCTACCGGATCTTCGACCACGTGCAGGAGCGGGTGGGCCTCTGGCTCGACCCCTTCTCCCAGGCGTCCCTCGAGCAGTCCGACCAGCTGGCCAAGGGCATCATGGGCCTGGCCGCGGGCGGCCTGTTCGGCACCGGTCTCGGGCAGGGCCGGCCCTGGCTGGTCGCCTTCGCCAACAGCGACTTCATCTTCACCAGCTTCGGCGAGGAGCTCGGCCTGTTCGGGGTCGGGGCCCTGCTGGCGCTGTATGCCGTGTTCGTGGAGCGCGGGCTGCGCACCGCGCTCGGGGTGCGCGACGGCTTCGGCAAGCTGCTCGCCTTCGGCCTGGCCTTCTCGGTGGCGCTGCAGGTGTTCGTCGTCATCGGCGGGGTCACCCGGGTGATCCCACTCACCGGTCTGACCACGCCGTTCATGTCCTTGGGCGGCTCGTCGCTGCTGGCCAACTGGACCCTCATGGCCATCCTGCTGCGGATCTCCGACCAGGCCCGCCGGCCCGTCACCGACGACGAGCAGCCGGTGGTGGCGCAGCCCAGCGACACCGCCAACGCCACCGAGGTGGTGGCGATGCGATGAACGGACCCCTGCGCCGTGTCTCCACCGTCGTCGCGCTGCTCTTCGCCGCGCTCTTCGTCTCGACCACCCTGATCCAGGTCATCTTTGCCCCGTCGATCAACGCGCGCCCCGACAACCGGCGCACCCTGCTCGACAACTACTCGCGGCAGCGCGGCACGATCCTCGTCGGCGACCAGCCCGTCGCGGTCTCGCAGCCCACGCCCAACGCGGAGATCAAGTACCAACGGTCCTATCCCCAGGCCGGGCTCTACAGCCACGTGACGGGGTACTTCAGCTACACCTACGGCGCGGGCGGCGGGCTGGAGAGCTCGGCCAACGACCTGCTGTCGGGGTCGTCGGGGGAGCTGTTCTACACGCGGGTCACCGACCTGCTCACGGGCCGGTCGCCCGTCGGGGCCACCGTGCAGCTGACCATCAACCCCAAGGCGCAGCAGGCCGCCGACCAGGCCCTGGGCAACCAGCGCGGCGCCGTCGTGGCCCTCAACCCCAAGACCGGCGAGATCCTCGCGCTCGTCTCGCACCCGCAGTACGACCCCAACCAGCTGTCGGCCAAGGACCAGAACTCCGTGGTCAAGGCCTGGCAGAGCCTGACGGCCGACCCGACGCAGCCCCTCGCCGACCGGGCCCTCGCCGGGAACCTCTACCCCCCGGGCTCCGTCTTCAAGATCGTGACCGCCGCCGCCGCCCTCGAGTCGGGGAAGGTCACCGACCAGAGCCAGATCCCGGCTCCGGCGGTGCTGACCCTCCCGCAGACGACCGTCGGGCTGCCCAACTACGACAAGCAGCCCTGCGGCCCCAACGACCAGACCACGCTCCTGCACGCCCTCGAGATCTCGTGCAACACCGCGATGGGCTACCTCGGTATGCAGGTGGGCGCCCAGGGCCTGGCCGACCAGGCCGCGAAGTTCGGCTACGGGACGACCCTGCGCGTGCCCACCCGGGTCGAGCCGAGCCGGTTCCCCGCCGACAGCAACCCGGCCCAGACCGCGCAGTCGGCGATCGGCCAGTTCGACGTGCGGGTGACCCCGATGCAGGTCGCCCTGACGAGCGCGGCCATCGCCAACGGCGGCGTCGTCATGCGCCCCTACCTCGTGCAGCAGGTGCTCAGCGCCGACCTGCAGACCATCGACCGGACCACCCCGGAGCGGCTCGGCGTGGCCGTCTCCCCCGCGACGGCGTCGACCCTGACGACCATGCTGACCTCGGTCGTCGCCAACGGCACCGGGCAGCCGGCTCGGATCGACGGCGTCCAGGTGGCGGGCAAGACCGGCACCGCCGAGCAGGGCAACGGCAAGCCGCCGCACGCCTGGTTCACCTCGTTCGCCCCGGCCAACGACCCCAAGGTCGCGGTCGCCGTGGTGGTCGAGGACGGCGGCAACGCCGGGAACGAGGCCGCCGGGGGGCGGCTCGCGGGACCGATCGCCAAGGCAGTCATGGAAGCGGTGCTCAACCAGTGAACCCCCGACCGGTGCAATCTCGACCCGTGCACGCTCGACCAGCCACGACAGCGATGGACACCCGATGAACCCCGAAGCCGGCACCACCCTCGGCAGCCGCTACACCCTCACCGAGCGCATCGCCGCCGGGGGGATGGGTGACGTCTGGCGCGCCACGGACTCGGTGCTGGGCCGCGACGTCGCCGTCAAGGTGATGCGGCCCAACGCCGCCGAGGACGCGACCTTCGCCGCCCGGTTCCGCGACGAGGCCCGGCACAGCGCGGGGATGTCGCACCAGAACATCGCCACGGTCTACGACTACGGCGAGGACGACGGCACCGCCTACCTCGTCATGGAGCTCGTCGAGGGTGACCCGCTCTCCACCATCATCGGCCGCGGCCCGATGCCGCCCAGCCAGGTGCGGAGCATCGTCGGCCAGGCGGCGCTCGCGCTCGCGGCGGCCCACGCGGCCGGCGTCGTGCACCGCGACGTCAAGCCCGCCAACATCCTCATCACCCCCGACGGGCGGGTGAAGCTCACCGACTTCGGCATCGCCCGGGCCGTCGACGGCGCCTCGCACACGCGTACCGGCGAGGTGCTGGGCACGCCGCAGTACCTCTCGCCCGAGCAGGCGCTCGGCCGTGGAGCCACCGGCGCCAGCGACCTCTACGCCCTGGGGATCATCACGCAGGAGATGCTCACCGGCCGCAAGCCGTTCGACTCCGGCTCGGCCGTCGCCACGGCCCTGGCCCAGGTCAACGACCCGCCGCCGCCGCTGCCCGACAGCGTGCCGGGCGACCTGCGCCGGGTCGTCGAGCAGAGCCTGGCCAAGGACCCCGCCGACCGGCCGACCTCCGCGGCGGCCGTCGCCGCGGCCCTCGGTATGCCGGTGACCGGGCTCGCGCAGATCCCTCCGGCCACCAGCGTCATCCACACCGGCGACACCGATGCCGACGGCACCCAGGTCATGCCGATGGGGGCCGGTGCCGCGTCGACCGCGGTGGTGCCACCCGCCTACGTGCCACCGGCCTACGACCCCTACCCCCCGGCCTACCCCGACCCGCAGGACGCGCCCCGACCCCGCCGCGGCATCGGCCTCTGGTGGATCCCGATCATCGTGCTGCTGGCCGCCATCGGGTTCTTCGCGTGGTCCTACCTCAGCAACAACGGCACGCCGGTGGCTCCGGTGTCGTCGACGACGGCCGTCCAGAGCACGAGCACCCCGGCGACGACGACCTCGAGCTCGGCGCCGACCACCGTGCCGCCCACCCGCACGAGCACCACTGACGACCACCACGACCACCACGACGGCGACCACCACCTCGGCACCGCCCCAGACCGTCATCAACAAGCAGGACTACGTGGGCAAGACCTTCGACCAGGCCAAGGCCCTGCTCGTCCGCGCCGGCTGGCCCGAGAGCGCGATCACGCAGGCCACCCAGCCCGGCAAGGAGCCGGCCGGCACCGTCACCGACATCAAGCCGACGGGCAAGGTCGACATCGGCACGCCCATCACGCTCACCGTGTCGGACGGCAACGCGACCGCCGGCCCGGGCACCAAGACGAAGGGCGGCGATGTCAGCGCAGACTGACGGCCGACGCGACCTCGGCCGGGGGCCCCGGTGACCGCCCCCCGCCTGCTCGGGGGGCGCTACGAGGTCGGCGAGCTGATCGGCCGCGGAGGGATGGCCGAGGTGCACCTCGGCCACGACACGCGGCTGGACCGCGACGTCGCGATCAAGCTGCTGCGCTCCGACCTCGCGCGCGACGCCAACTTCCTCACCCGGTTCCGGCGGGAGGCCCAGGCGGCCGGGGGGCTGAGCAACCCGGAGATCGTCGCGATCTACGACTCGGGTGAGGAGACGTCGACCGAGTCGGGCGGCGCCACCGTGCCCCTGCCCTACATCGTCATGGAGTACGTCGACGGCGAGACGCTGCGCGCCAAGGTGGTGCGCGAGCACGTCGTCGCGCCGGCCGAGGCGGCCACGATCGTCGAGGGCGTGCTGTCGGCGCTCGCCTACAGCCACCGTATGGGGATCGTCCACCGCGACATCAAGCCCGCCAACGTCATGATCACGCGCACCGGTGACGTCAAGGTCATGGACTTCGGCATCGCCCGCGCCGTCGCCGACACCTCGGCGACGATGACCCAGACCCAGGCGGTCATCGGCACCGCGCAGTACCTCTCGCCCGAGCAGGCGCAGGGCCTGCAGGTCGACGCCCGCTCCGACCTCTACTCCACCGGCTGCCTGCTCTTCGAGCTGCTCACCGGGCGACCGCCGTTCCTGGGCGAGTCGCCGGTGTCCGTGGCGTACCAGCACGTCGGGGAGCCGCCCCAGCCGCCGTCGAGCTTCAACCACGACGTGCCACCGGCCTACGACAGCATCACGCTCCACGCCCTGGTCAAGGACCGCGAGCAGCGCTACCAGAGCGCGACGGAGTTCCGTAACGACCTCGAGGCGGCCCGCGAGGGGCGGGCGATCTCCGCCGCGGCGGCGGGCACGGCCGGGCTCGCCGGCGCGGCGGCCGGCGGCGCGGGCGCGCTCGTCGACGACGAGGCCACCCGGATGCTCGGACCCCGGAGCCGTCCCGACCTGGTGCCTTTCGACCGTGACCCGCGGGACCCGAACGACCCCCGTTTCGCGGAGTCGGAGAAGCGGCGCCGGCCCGGCTGGGTCTACGCCCTCGTCACCCTCGCCGTGCTCGCCGTGCTGGCCGGCGCCGTGTGGGGCGGCCTCACGCTGTTCTCCCGCCAGGCCCCGGTCGTCCAGCAGGTGGCGGTGCCGCGGCTGACCGGTCTCACCGAGGCCGCCGCCCGCGCCGCGCTGGCGGCCAAGCAGCTCACCGCGACCGTGCAGAACAAGCCGAGCAGTACCGTCGTCAAGGGCCAGGTCATGGCCCAGAACCCGGTCGAGAACACCCAGGTCACGCTCGGGTCGTCGGTCGGCCTGGACGTGTCGACGGGCCCTGACGCGGCCGCGATCCCCAACGTGGCCGGGCTGGCGCAGGACGCCGCGACGACCACGTTGCAGCAGGCGGGGTTCAGCGTGGGCACCATCCAGCAGGTCGACGACCCCGCGCAACCGGCGGGGAAGGTGGTCGGCACCGACCCGCCTGCGACGACGGTGACGTCGTTCTCGACCACGGTGACGCTACGGGTCGCGACGGGCAAGGTGCCCGTGCCCGACGTCCGCACGAAGAACTACTCGGTCGCCCAGGACACCCTGCAGAAGGCCGGACTCACGTCCGAGCTGCAGCCGGTCGATGACGCGAGCGCCCTGGAGGGCACCGTCCTCGACCAGTCGCCCGCACCGAGCTCCGTCGTCGACGCCGGCACCAAGGTGACGTTGAAGGTGGCACGCCGGCCCACGGCGGCCCCGTCGACGACGACCGTCACCGTGACGGCGCCGCCGACGAGCACGACGACCCGGCCCACCCTGCCGCCGACGAGCACGACGACCCCGCCCACGACGCCGCCGACGAGCACGACCACGCTGACGGCCACGTCGGCCACCACGACGCGGCCCTAGCGCCCGCTCACCTGGCGGTCAGGAGACCGGTACCGCCAGGCCGTGCACGAGGGGGCTGAGCCCCGCCGACCGCGCCACCGCGTCCGATGCGCCGCAGAGGGCCAGCCAGCCGGCCAGCAGCCGGTGCCCGCCCTGCGTCAGCACGCTCTCGGGGTGGAACTGCACCCCGTGCAGCGGGAGCTCGGCGTGACGCACGGCCATGATGATGCCGGTGTCGGTATGCCCGTTGACGAGCAGCGCCTCGGGGCGGGTCGCGGGGTCGATGGTCAGCGAGTGGTAGCGGGTGGCCCGGAACGGCGTCGGCAGCCCCTCGAGGACCCCGGTGCCGTCGTGGTGCACGAGCGAGGTCTTGCCGTGCAGGAGCTCGGGGGCCCGGCCCACCGTGGCGCCCATGACGACCCCCAGCGCCTGGTGCCCCAGGCATACGCCGAGCATGGGCTGGGCCCGCTCCGCGCACGCCTCGATCATGGCCATGCTCACGCCGGCCTCCTCGGGCGTGCCCGGGCCCGGGGAGACGAGCACGCCGTCGAAGTCGGCGCCGTCGGCCGGGGCGATGACGTCGTTGCGCACGACCTCGCACTCGGCGCCGAGCTGCTGGAGGTAGCCGACGATGGTGAAGACGAAGCTGTCGTAGTTGTCGACGACGAGGATGCGCGGAGTCGGCTGGCTCGGCTGCCTGGGGGCGGTCACGGGGTGGCTCCGGGGGCGGGGGGTGCGTCGATGGTGACGTTCTCGAAGGGTAGATGGGGGGTCACGGCGGGGAACACCCAGAAGAAGAGCACGGCGACGACGGCCACGGCCAGCACGAGCATCTGCAGCGCCCTGGCGCCGCGGCCACCCGGAAGGAGGCGCCAGAGGGCGGCATACACCTCAGGCCCCCGCGGGGTCGTCGAGCAGCCCGGCCGGCAGGCCTTGGGCGCGGGTGACCGTCTGCTCGAGGCGCGAGAAGACGATGTAGCGGTTGGTCGAGCCGTAGCGGGGGTCGCAGGAGGTCAGGGTCAGCTGAGAGGTCGTGGCGGCCACGCCGGGCTGGTCGGGCACCGGGTCGAGGACCTGCACGTGGGTGGGCGGCACGATCTCGTGCCCGGTGACCCGGTAGACGTAATAGGCGCCCTGCGTCTCGAGCACCATGACGTCGCCCTCGCGGATGGAGTCGATGTCGATCAGAGGGTTGCCATGACCAGCGCGGTGTCCGGCCAGCGCGACGTTCCCGATCTGGCCCGGCATGGAGGTGGACGTGTAGTGGCCCACACCCTGGGCCAGAACATCCAGACCGGTGCCCTCCAACACCGGCTTCGACCAGGTGGGTCCGCCGAGGCGCGGAATGCGGAGGATGGCGAACGCCTGGCCCGCCGTAGGGCGCGGTTCTGCGGCAACCGCCGTGGACCCCCCGCCATCGACGGGAGGGGTCGGGTTCGCCTGGTTCGTTCCGGTAGGACGGGGGTGCCCGCCGTCGAACCGCTGTTCCAGCCCGGACACCGCCACTGCCTGGGCGTTGCCCTGGACGACACCCTCGAAACCGAGCTGCCAGACGACGAAGAGGATCACGATGACCCCCGCTGTCATCACGACCTCACCGAGGACCCCGACCGACACGCGGAGGGTGTCACGCACCGTCACGGGCCGACCACCGCCTGCAGGGCGATGGTGCCGCTGAAACCGGGAAGATCGACCTGCTCGGACTGGTGGACGTCCCATCCGAGCCCCACCGCGTCCACCCACTCACGGTAGACCCGGACGGAGGGGTCCCGATCAAGGGAGCCCAGCAGCCGGTTCGGGTCGCCGATCGCGGTGATGACGTAGGGCGGGGAGTAGACCCGGCCCTGGAGCAGCAGGGTGTTGCCCACGCACTGCACAGCCGAGGTCGAGATGACCCGCTGGTCCTGGATCATCATGGCCTCGGCCCCGCCGGCCCACAACGCGTTGACGACGCCCTGGACGTCCTGCTGGTGCACGACGATGTCGTCGGGTCCGTAGGGCTTGGGCAGGCTGGCCGCGCTGCGGTGCGCGTCGTCGAGCGACACGGTGACGGCCGGCCCCGACACCGGCTGGGTGCCGACGAGGGGGGCCAGGGCGGCGGCCTGGGCCCGCAGCGCTTTGGCCGTGGCGTCGCCCGGGGCGGCCGCGGCCGAGAGGCGGTCGACCTCGGCCTGCAGCTGCTTGACCTGCTCGGCCTTGGTCGCCACGTCGCGGTTCTGGTCGGTGATGAGGCCCGGGAGGTCGCGACCGACGGTGCGCAGCTCGGTGCCGTGGGCGGTGACGAAGCTCGTGGCGAAGAGGATGCCGGCCAGCCCGGCGACGAGCGGGACGACAAGGGCCCAGCCCCGGCCTCGAGCCCGGCTCTGCGGCATACGTCCCTCCTCGCGGTCGTCCCCCCAGCGCGACGGCTGTGGCCGGTCGTGGTGCAACTACGCTAAGCCAAACGGCCCCAGCCCATGCTGACGTCCAGAAGGAGCCCCGTGCCCGAGTCCCGAGGTCGCGACAAGCGGTCAGGCCACTACACCCCGCCCGCCCACTCCGCCGCGCCGAAGCCGAACCCCGAGTGGTGGGCCCCCGTGTTCGTCACGCTGCTGCTGCTCGGGCTCATCTGGATCGTCGTCTTCTACGTCACCCAGGGGGCGTGGCCGATCGGCAAGTTCGGCTACGGCAACCTCGTCGCCGGGTTCGTCCTGTTGCTGACTGGCTTCGGCATGGCGATGCGCTGGCGCTGACCCGCCCACCAGATCCCCGTTCGACCACGAGATCCCCGCTCCACCCACCGAATGCGGTGGGTCGAACCGGGATCTCGTTCGTTTCGCCCTGATGACGAGGTTGTCCACAGGATTATCCCCACCCTGGGGACGAACTACACCGGTGTAAGACACGTCTGCTGGGCGGCGCGAACCAGCCGCAGCAGCCGGGCCGGGTCCAGCAGGTCCGCCCACACGAGCCGCAGGACCTGGTAGCCGAGCCGTCGGATGGCATCCTCGCGCCGCTTCTCCGCCACCAGCGCCGCCTGGCCCGTCCCGCCGCCGGCGTACTTCACCGCGCCGTCGAACTCGATGACGAGCCGGTGTCGCTGGTCGAGGAAGTCCACCCGGGCGACGAACCGGCCGTCGGCGTCGCGCACCTCCACCTGCGGCTCCAGTCCCGTCAGGCCCAGCTGGTGGAAGAGCAACCGCGCCCACGTCTCCCCCGGCGACTCGCTGCGAGCGTCGGCCAGACGCACCACCTGCTCAGCGGCCCGCCGCCCCCGGCCCAGGGGTGTGCGCTCGAGTGCGTCGCCCAACGCCCTAGACGGGACGAGTCCCTGGTGGAGGGCCGCATCCGCGGCGACGAGACCGGCGCGAGTGCCCTGTAGGGCGGCCGCTTGGAGCACCGCCGATGCCGGCGCCACCACGGCGAGCCCGTCATGCTGGACCACGAGACCGGCGCAGACAGCCGGGTGCACCCGTAGCCGTCTGTCGCGGCGGGCCTTCCCGGACCCCACGGTAACGAGATCGACCGGGCCGAGGTCTGCGGCCAGGGTCGGCAGCCCGTGGACGAGGGCCGCGCTGAGATGGCTCGCGGCGTAGCCCGCACCGAGGGCGGCGAGCAGTGCGCGGACCTCGATGAGGTGACGCGCCGCCGGGCCGGCGGTGCGGTGTCGTTCACCGTCGACGTAGACCCCGGCCCGTACCCGCACCAGCTCACCGTCCCGCACGTGGCGAGCCAGCCGGTGGTGGTCCACGCCCAGGTCGGTGGCCTGGTGTGCTGTCACGAAGCCCGTCGCCGTGAGCCGTGGTCGCAGCGCCTCGTCCATGGGTCGACAGCCTCCGACCCCGCCCAGCGTCCCGCTACCCGTTCGTGGTCGCCTGTGGACGGCGGGGCTCGACGGTCGGGGGGTGTGGACGGCCTCAGCGGTAGAACGGCGCGACGGTGAGGTACTTCGCGACGATCAGTGCCACCGAGACGACGAGGACCCCCGTCAGGCCCGCCGGCGCATACCGGCGTACGGCGGGCTTGTTCAGGGCGGTGAGCACCCCGGCGCCCGCGAGGCCGGCGACGAACCCGCCGACGTGGGCCTGCCAGGCGATGCCCGGCACCGTGAAGCCGATGACGGCGTTGATGAGCAGGATGACGCCGATGCCGGCGGTGGTGCGCCCGAGGTGCCGGTTGAGCACGAGCAGCGCGCCGAACAGCCCGAAGACCGCTCCGGAGGCGCCGACGACCTGGGTGAACCAGCCCTCCGCGACCGCGACGGCGACCGACGGCGAGGTGCCGGCGGGCGGGGCCGCCGCGAGCAGGATGACGCCGGCCGAGCCGCCCACGGCGCTGACGAGGTAGAGCAGCGAGAAGCGCAGGCGGCCGAGCAGGCTCTCCAGGTAGGGCCCGAGCTGGTAGAGCGCGAACATGTTGAAGAGGATGTGGAAGATCGACGACGGCGAGTGCAGGAACGCGCTGGTGACGATGCGCCACGGCTCCTCCCACGCGGCATACGGCACGAGTGAGAACGACGGCACGATCGAGGGCTGCACGTACTCGAGCAGCCACACCACGACGTTGAGGCCCATGAGCACGAACGTCACCCGGCCGGTGCGCCCGGTGCTGACGAGGCCACCGAACTGGGTCCGCCGCGCCGGCACCGAGCGGGCCGCCTCACGGACGCAGTCGACGCACTGCACGCCGACCGCCGCGGGCCGCTGGCACTCCGGGCAGACCGGGCGCCCGCAGCGCTGACAGCGCACGTGGGACTCGCGGTCGGGGTGCCGCGGGCACACCGGGATGTCGGCCGGGGCCGGATGGGCCGGGTATGCCGTGGAGTCGCTCATCGTCTCGTGTGAACGTCGGCCCCGCGGGAGGTGGTTCCCGCGGGGCTCGGGTGGTGCGGTCAGGCGTCCTTGTCGATGGTGACGCGCTCGATGACGACGTCCTCGAGGGGCTTGTCCTGGCGGTCGGTGGCGACGGCGGCGATCTTGTCGACGACCTCGCGGGACGGCGCGTCGGCCACCTCGCCGAAGATCGTGTGCTTGCCGTTCAGGTGCGGCGTCGGGCCCACGGTGATGAAGAACTGCGACCCGTTGGTGCCCTTGCCCATCCGCTTGCCGGCGTTGGCCATGGCGAAGAGGTAGGGCTTGGTGAACTGCTTGTCGGGGTGGATCTCGTCGTCGAAGGTGAAGCCGGGGCCGCCGAAGCCCTTGCCGAGCGGGTCGCCGCCCTGGACCATGAAGCCGCTGATGATGCGGTGGAAGATGAGTCCGTCGAAGTACGGCGTGGGGCTCGTGCGGCCGGCGTCGTCCTTGTACTCCTTCTCACCCGTGGCCAGCCCGACGAACGTCTCGACGGTCTTGGGGGCCTCGTTGGCGAAGAGGGTGACGGCGATGTCGCCGTGGTTGGTGTGGAGGGTTGCCTTCATGCGGCAATCCTCGCATGCGGCGTCCCAGGGACCGGCCCGTGTCGAATCCCAGGTCGAAACACGGCAGGATGGATCCCGAACCGCATCATCAGCACGTCCTCGCAGCTCCGACAGCCCCGCCACTGGGGGCTGCGGCGCTCACAGCAGGACCAGTTGCATTCAGGAGGCACGGTGTTCGGGAGGAACAAGAAGCCCACCGCGGCGGACTACGCCGAGGCGCTGCGCGAGCAGGCTGCGGCCGCCGCGGAGAAGGCTGCCGACAAGAGTGCCGACCTGGCCTCGACCTACGGCCCGGTCGCCCGCAAGCAGGCCAAGAAGGCCGCCAAGGCCGCCCGTCGGGCCGCCGAGGCCTACGGGCCGGTCGCCCGCGACAAGGCCCTCGACGCCTACGACGAGGCGAGCAAGCGCGTGGCGCCGGTCTACGACACGGCTCGTGAGCGGGCCAAGCCCTACGTCGACCAGGCGGTCGGCGTGGCCGGCCCCAAGGTGCAGGACGCCGTCGACAACCTCTCGCCGAAGGTCGACGCCGCGCACGACGTCATCGTCGACTCGTGGCTGCCGAAGGTCTCGGCCGCCGTCGGCGCGGTCGTCGCCGCCAGCCTGGCCGCCAAGGACCAGGTCGTCGACGCCAAGGACCAGGTCGTCGAGGTCTCCGGCCGCGCGCCCGACGCCGTCGCCGTCCTGCGCGGTGACGCGGTGGCCAAGCCCAAGCGGGGCGGCAAGCTCCTCATCGGCCTCGGTATCGCCGCCGCCATCGGTGCGGCCGTCGCGGTGCTCGCCAACCGCAAGCCCAAGGACGACCCGTGGGCGACGCCGTCGACCACCTACACGCCCCCGGCCCGCACCTTCGGTGACCGCGTCACCGACGTCAAGGACAAGGCGGCGGCGGCGGCCGGTACGGCCACGCAGAAGGCCGGCGAGCTCGCCGACAAGGCCAAGGACGTCGCCGGCGACGCGGCCGACAAGGCCAAGGACGCGGCGGGCAGCGCCGTCGACAAGGCCAAGGACGTCACGGGTACCGCGGCCGACCAGGCCAAGGACGCCGGTTCGGAGACGGTCGACGTCCTGGGCGACGTGGCCGAGACCGCGTCCGAGACCGCCGGAGACGTGGCCTCCGACACCGCCGGTGCCGCGCACGACGTGAAGGCCGACGTCAAGCACGGCGCCAACAAGGCCGCCGACCGCGTGGACGACGCGACCTGATCCTGACGCTCAGTCAGGACTGACCGGACGAGGCCGGCTGGCGCCCGAGGAGGGCGGCCAGCCGGTCTTGTGCGTCCGCCTCCGGTGCCGGCGCCTGCGGGGTACCGAACGGGCTGCGACCCTCCGGTATGCGTTCGAGCGCCGGCCCGCTGAACGCGATGGCGCGCTCGACGGCCTCCGGGTCGAAGGCGAACGGCCGGCCGAGGGCCTGGGACAGGTCCCACCCGTGGGTGATCGTCTCGGTGACCCGCAGGTCGAGAGCGCTCTGACCCGGCATCGCACCGATCGGCAGCTCGATGGTCCGCGGCAAGGAGCCCGGCTGCTCGAAGACGTCGACGAGCTCGGCCGTCGACGCCTCCCACGCCCCGAGCAGCTCGTCGGGCGACGCGTCCGCCGACGGCACGGTCGTCGTGGTCTCCCGCCCGAGCCGGGTGGCGAAGCGGTCGGTGCCGACGACGAGATGGTGCACGAGCTGGCGCACCGTCCAGTCGGGGCACGGCGTGGGCCGGTCCCAGTCCTGGGCCGGGATGTCGCGCAGCACGGTGACGACGACGGCGGTGGCGGCCCTCAGGTCGGTGACGTCCATGACGCGAGGGTAGGGCCGGTGGTCACCACTCGGCGAGGGAGCCGTCGGGCAGACGCCAGGCGGGTGAGCGCCACCGGTGGCCGGTCTCGGCGGCCTTGCGCACCGCCGCCTCGTTGATCTCGATCCCCAGGCCCGGACCGGTCGGCCGCGCGACGTGGCCGTCGGTGATCGCGAAGACGGTGGGGTCGACGACGTAGTCGAGGATGTCGCCGCCCACGTTGTAGTGGATGCCCCAGCTCATCTCCTGGATGAGGGTGTTGGCCGTCGCGAAGTCCAGCTGCAGGCACGCCGCCAGGGCGATCGGGCCGAGCGGGCAGTGGGGGGCCATCGAGACGCCGTACGCCTCGGCCATCGTCGCGATGCGTCGGCACTCCGAGATCCCGCCGGCGTGCGAGAGGTCCGGCTGCGCGACGGCGATGCCCGAGCGGAGCACCTCGCGGAAGTCCCAGCGGGAGTAGAGCCGCTCCCCCGTCGCGATGGGGATGGTCGTCGAGGCGCAGAGGCGGGCGAGGTCGGCGCTCAGCTCGGGGACGACGGGCTCCTCGACGAACATCGGCCGCAACGGCTCCAGCAGCCGCAGCATCTCGCGGGCGCTGGCCGGCGTGACCCGCCCGTGGAAGTCGACGGCCACCCCACCGTCGTCGCCCATGACCTCGCGCACGGCGGCCACCCGGTCGAGCATCTCGTCGATCTCGCGCACCGTGGCCAGCTGCCCGAGCCGGCCGGTCGCGTTCATCTTGACCGCGGTGAGGCCCTGCTCGAGCCGCTCCCGCGCACCGTCGGCGACGTCACCGGGCTCGTCACCGGCAATCCAGGTGTAGACCCGCTGGCGCTCACGCACCGGCCCGCCCAGCAGCTCGTGGATCGGGGCGCCGCGTACCTTCCCGGCGATGTCCCACAGCGCCTGGTCGACACCCGCGATCGCGCTGGAGAGGATCGGCCCGCCCCGGTAGAACGCCCCCTTGGTCATGACCTGCCAGTGGTCCTCGATACGCAGCGGGTCGGTGCCCACGAGATGGTCGGCGAGCTCGTCGACGGCGGCGGCGACGGTATGCGCGCGACCCTCCACCACCGGCTCGCCCCAGCCGACGACCCCCTCGTCGGTCGAGATCTTGAGGAAGCACCAGCGGGGCGGCACGAGGAACGTCTCGAGCGAGGTGATCTTCACGACGCGATGCTCTCAGCCGGCGAGCGCGGCCAGCGCCGGCAGCTGCTCCGGCGACTCCAGCGCCGACCCGACCGCCACCCCGCGCGCGCCGGCGTCGAGGAAGGCGCGGGCGTTGCGGCTGTCGATGCCCCCGGTGCACACGAACCGCGCTTCGGGGAACGGCCCCGCCATCGCCGTGAGCCACGCCGGCGTGAGGAGCGAGGCCGGGAACGCCTTGAGCCAGGTATGCCCGTTCGCCAGGGCCGTTCCCACCTCCGAGGCGGTCGCCACGCCGGGCAGGTGCGGCATACCGGCCGCCTCGCTGGCGCGCGCGACCGCCGCGTCGAAGCCGGGCGCGACGGTGAACTGCGCGCCCGCCGCCCGCGCGCTCTCGACGCGCTCCGCGGACGTCACGGTGCCGGCGCCGACCACGACGTCGCGGCCCCGAGCCGCCTCGACCACCGCGGCCAGCGCGGCCACCGTCTCCGGCGACTGTACGGGCACCTCGACGCAGACGATGCCGAGGTCCCACGCGGTGCGGGCGAGCGCGACGGCCCGGTCGGCGGCATACCCGCGCAGGATGGCCATGACGGGGGTGCGGGCGAAGACGGTCTCGAACTCGACAACGGGTACCACGGGTATCGGTGTTCCTCTCGGAGAAGGTCGGTCAGCGGTGGACGCGCTCGGCCCGCGCCAGGAGGCCCAGCTCGGACCGGCGGGCGGCGCCCTCCCAGTCGCCGTGCACGGAGACGGCGAACGCCCCGCACTCGACGGCCCGGTCGAGGCAGGCGCCCGGGTCGGCGCCGTCGAGCAGCCCGCTGAGGAACCCCGCGACGAAGGCGTCGCCGGCCCCGACGGGGTCCACCGCGGTCACGGGCACGGCGCCGCGCTCGACGGTGCCGAACTCGCCGTAGACCGTCGCGCCGTCGGACCCGCGCTTGCGGACGACGACCGAGGGCCGTTGCGCCAGAATGCTCTTCACCGCGGTCTCCACGTCTCCGTCGTCCCGCTGGGCCAGCAGGAGCAGCTCCTCGTCACCGCCGAAGACGATGTCGACGGCGTCGAGCAGCGGCGCGAGCGCGGCCCCCGCGGCCTCGGTGGTCCAGAGCAGGGACCGGTGGTTGACGTCGAGGCTGACGACGAGCCCGGCCGCGCGCGCGGCCCGCACCGCCGCGGCCACGGTCTCGTGCGCGGACCCGCTGAGGGCCGGGGTGATGCCGGTGACGTGCAGCAGCCGCGCCCCCGTGAGGTCGGGCACGTCGGCGGGCTCCAGCCGCGACCCCGCCGCCCCGTCGCGGTAGTAGACGACGGTCAGCGCGTCGGCCGTGCGGTGCTGGCGCACCATCAGGGCCGTGGGTGCCGACGGGTCGACGACGACGCCGCCGACGTCGACCCCCTCGCCGCGCAGGGTCTCGGTGATCATCCGGCCGATGCTGTCGTCGCCCACCCGGGTGACGAAGCCGACCCTGTGGCCGAGCCGGGCCAGGCCGATCGCGACGTTGGACTCCGCGCCCGCGAAGCTGAACCGCGCCGGCGAGCCCGCCCTCAGCGGCGACGCGGGCTCGCCCATGACGAGGCCGAGCGACTCCCCCAGGGTGACGACGTCGAGCGCGGTCATCGGCTGCTCACCAGTCATGCATCGAGCCGTCGAGCCGCCGGTTCACGGGCAGGTACTTGCGGTCGTACGGATACCGCTGAGCCGCCTCGAGATCCACCTCGACGCCGAGCCCGGGCACGTCGTCGTCGATCTCGAGGTGACCGTCGACGAGACGGTAGGAGGTCGTGAACACCTCGGCCGCCGCGTCGGGGTAGCCCATGAACTCCTGCACCCCGAAGTTGGGGATGGCGAAGTCCAGATGCACGTTGGCGGCCATCCCGATCGGCGAGACGTCGCTCGGCCCGTGACACCCGGAACGCACGCCGTAGAGGTCGGCCAGGTCGAGGATCCGCTTCATGTGGGTGATGCCGCCCGTATGCGTGGTGGCACACCGGATGTAGTCGATCCACCGGTGGGTGATGAGCTCCTGGCAGTCCCAGATGGAATTGAACACCTCACCGACGGCGAGCGGGGTGGTCGTGTGCGCCTTGATGCCGGCGAACGCGCTCTGGTCCTCGGCCGGCGTGACGTCCTCGAGCCAGTACATCCGCTGCGGCTCGAGCTCCTTGCCCAGCCACGCCGCCTCGGTGGGGCTGAGGCGGTGATGGCCGTCGTGCAGGAGGTTGAAGCCGTAGCCCAGCTCCTCGCGCACCGTGCGCATGAGCTTCGGCACGAAGTCGAGGTAGAGCGGGGTGTTCCAGGCCTCCTCGTCGGGGAGGTCGGTGTGCGCCGGCTCGTACCCGTGTCCCTGGTCGTCCCCCACGTGGATCCCGTAGGTCGACGGCAGCCCCGGCACCGACGCCTGCACCCGCACCGCCGCATACCCCTCCTCGAGCTTGCCGGCGATGGAGGCGACGGCGTCCTCGACCGAGTGCCCGCTGGCGTGGGGGTAGGTCATGAGCCGCTCGCGGGCGCGGCCCCCCAGCAGCTGGAACACCGGCATACCGGCGGCCTTGCCCTTCAGGTCCCAGAGGGCCTGGTCGACCGCGGAGATCGACGCCATGGTGACCGGCCCGCGGCGCCAGTATGCGCCCCGGTAGAGGTACTGCCACAGGTCACCGATCCGCGACGCGTCCTTCCCCAGCAGCAGGGGGGCCAGGTGGTCGCGCAGGTAGGACGCCACCGAGAGCTCCCGCCCGTTGAGGGTCGCGTCGCCCCAGCCCACCAGGCCGTCGGCCGTCGCCACCCGCAGGGTCACGTAGTTGCGACCCGGCGAGCAGACGACGACGTCGACGTCGGTGATGGTGCGGCTGCCGCCCCGCGTCAGCCCATCGGTCATGAGCCGTACTTCGCGGCCGCCTGCTGCACCTGCGCCTCCTCCTGCTCCACATAGCCGTACATCTCCGGGAGGATGAACTTCGCGGCGAGGAACCCGGTGAGGGACAGGATCGCGACGGCGAGGGTCGCCCACACCTTGCCCCACGCGTCGGTCATGACCGGGAAGATGAAGGCGCCGAAGAACGAGGCCGCCTTGACGAAGGTGTAGCCGAACCCGGAGGCCGTCGCCTTGAACCGTGGCGGAGCCACCATCGACACGATGGTCATGCCGTTCGAGGCGTCCCAGTAGTGGCCCCACATGAGGATGCAGGCGCCGATGACGATGAGCCACTTGATGTCGGCCCCGAGGGCGTAGGCACCGATGACCAGACCGAGGAAGGCCAGGCCGAAGCCCCACATCGCCACCCCCTTGTGTCCGATGCGCGGAAGCATCAGCGGGGCGACGAAACCGGAGATCGTGGCCAGGACGTAGATGCCGGCCGTCACGAGGTTCGTCCCCGTGATGTTGGTGTTGTTCACGCTTCCGGTCACACCCGACTCCGGCGCTCACGAGGATCACCGGCAGGTAGAAGCCGAAGGCGGTGAACTCGGCGCCCTGGCAGGCGTTGGAGATCCAGCCGAAGATCGTGGCGCGCTTCTTGATCGGGTCGGCCCAGATCACCTTGAGGAAGTCGCCCACCTTGGGCTTCTGCATCTCGACGTCCTCGTTGGGGAGCATGTCCAGCGGGTCGTTGAAGAGCTCGGTGGAGACCTTCTTGGCCTTGATGAAGTGGCCCCGCTGGATGAGCGACTGCGGCGTCTCGGGGAGGTCGAGGCGGGCGAGCAGGAGGATGAAGGCCGGCACCGCGCCGAGGGCGAGGGCGATGCGCCACAGGAGGTTGTGGTCGATGCCGGAGACGTACATGATCGTGATAACGATGATCGAGAAGACCTCACCCAGGCCGAACATGAACTGCCAGCGGCTGCCCATGATCTCGCGCTTGCCCTTGGGCATCGACTCCATGATGTACGCGTAGCCGTTGGAGATGTCGCTGCCCAGCGGGATGCCGATGAGGAACCGGATGATGATCAGGTCGACGATGTTCTGGGAGAAGCCCTGGACGATGGCCAGGATGATGAACAGCACCATCGTCAGGATGAACACGCGTTTCCGACCGAGCCGGTCGGCCACGTAGCCGCCCAGCAGGGCCCCCAACAGGGCCCCGCCCTGGACAGCGGCGGTCGCCAAGCCCAGCTGCACGGCGGTGGGGTTGTACTCCGCCTTGATGAAGATGAGGACGAAGGAGATCGCGTAGAGGTCCCATGCCTCGATGAGGATGGTCGCGATCATCATCCAGCCGCCCCGGTTGCTCGAGGCGGTGCCTTCCTTGTTCAACAGGACGGTGGTTGCCTCATCGGACAACCGGCGCACCGTACCTTGGTCCATCGTCACTCCTTCACCTGGTTGAGTCGGCTACTGCGAGGGCCGCGCGAGACGAGGACTGGGTCTGCACGTGGTCGAGGGATCGGACGACCTGGTGGGTCGGCCACCGGCGCAGGTCGCCGAGCAGCTCCGCGACCCGGTCGACGTAGGCCGCCTGGGCGGTCAGGGCCTGGCCGAGCATCGCCTCGTCGACCAGGACGGAGTGGGCGAGGGCCGTTGCCGTGCGGGCCTGCTCAGCGACCACCGCGACTCGCTTGCGGACCGGCTCGGCGGGGAGGTCGCGTGGGGGGATCCCGATCTCCGCCGCGTCGGCGGTGACCCGCAGCCAGGCGGCGACCAGCAGGGCCAGGTGGTCGGGTACCCGCCCCCGAGCCGTGTGCCAGGCGACCGCGGCGGGGATCCGCTGGGTCAGCTTGAGCGAGCCGTCGGTGCCGACCTGCTGGCAGAGGTGCGCGAGCTCGTGGTTGGCGAAGCGGGTGAAGACCTCCGCGCGGTAGGCCACGGGGTCGAAGCCGGCGGGCAGCGTGATGGTGGGCTGCATCTCGTCGCCGAGGCCTCGGTGGGCGACCGCCCGGATGTCGGGATCCGCTGCGGCGTCGGCGATCTCGGTCTTCCCGGTGAGGAGGCCGAGGTAGGCGAGCATCGAGTTGGGGGCGTTGAGCAGGCGCAGCTTGACGAGCTCGTAGGCCCCGACCTCGTCGCTGAGGACGGCCCCGGCGGTCTCCCAGGCCGGCCGCGAGGCGGTGAAGGCGCGGCCGGCGAGCACCCACATGGAGTACGGCTCGGCCGGCACGGGCACCGCGTCGACGAACCCAGCGCGAGCCACGGCCTGGCGGGTGGCGTCGGTCGTACGCGGGACGATCCGGTCGACCATAGTGTCGGGGGTGCCGGCCCGCGCCAGAACCTCAGCGACGGCGGCGCCCTCGCGTGCGGGCAGGAGCGACGCATACTGCTGGAGCACCGTGCGCAGCGCGGTGCCGTTGTGGCCGACGTTGTCGCAGCTGACGAGGTCGATGGGGGCGCCGTGGTCGGCGCGGCGCAGCAGCCCGGCGGCGATGAGGCCCACGGTCGTCGTCGGTGGCGCGGTGAGCGAGGCGTCGCGGCGGACGGCCGGGTCGGTGAGGTCGAGGTCGTGGCGGCCGGGGCGGAACGCATACCCCTTCTCGGTGACCGTGAGGGTGACCGTCGTCGTGCCTGGGTCGGCGACGGCGGCCACGACCGCCTCGGACTGGTCGGCCACGAGGAGGGTCTCGTCGATGACGCCGATCTCGCGCGGGGCGGCGGCGCCGGGCCCGACCTCGAGCAGCGTGTAGCGGCCGTGCTGGGCGCGCAGGGCGGTGACGAGGTCGCGGTTGCGGAGGCTCACCGCGGTGATCCGCCAGTCCTCGCCGGTATGTGGCGTTGGCGTCCTGCGTGTATACCGCCTGGTGCGCCCGGTGGAAGCTGCCGAGACCGAGGTGCACGATGCGGGGCACGGCACCTCCTCGGTCCGGTCGACGGTGACGTTCCAATTGACGGAACGGCGTTCAGTCAGATGAAATCGGCCGAGACATTAGGACTGTTCACGCCGATGCGCAATAGGGGGGCGAGCGGTGAAGGAACCGGGCGCGGCGTCGGGGCACAAGCTGCTGGGCCTGCTCGAGGCGCTGGGGGCGGCGGAGCGGCCACAGCGGCTGGGCGAGCTGGCCGAGCGGACCGGGTCTCACCAAGCCCACCGTGCACCGCCTGCTCGGGGTGCTGGCCGACTCCGGCTGGGCGGTGCAGCGCGAGGGCGGGTTCTACGAGCTGGGTCCCCGCGCGCGGGCGCTGGGCCACGCCGACGCGGAGTGGGGCGACGGCGTCGAGAGTGCGATCCACGCCCTGGCTGCCGACACGAACCAGACCGTCCACGTCGCCGTGCTGGCCGACGGCGAGGTGCTCTACACGCACAAGGCGAGCGCTCCCGACGCGTTCATCATGCGCTCGCGGGTGGGCTCGCGGATGCCGGCGCACTCGACGGCGGTCGGGAAGGTCATGCTCTCCGCGCTGCCGGAGTCGCGGGTGGTGGCCACGCTCACCGCCCGCGGGTATGCTGCCGCGCACCCCAGCGACGGTCACCGACGTCGACGCCCTGCTGGAGCAGCTCGAAACGGTGCGGGAGTCCGGCTACGCGCTCGACCGCGAGGAGAACGAGGTCAACGTGAGGTGCATGGCCGTGCCGATCCGGCTGGGCGACAACGGGATCGCGGGGGTGAGCATCTCGACGATCACGTTCCTGACCCCGGAGCCCGTGCTCCTCGGCATGCTGCCCGCGCTGCGCGTCACCGCCGACCGCGTTGCCGCCGCCCTCTCCTGACTGGGTCCTCAGCTCAGCTCGAGGACGACCTTCGAGGAGACGCCGGCGTCGTGGGCGACGGCCATGGCCTCGACGACGTCGGCCATGGGGAACGTATGCGTGACCACGTGCTGGAAGCGGTCGTCGGTGGCCAGCAGGTGCAGCGCCTCGTCGATCTCGTCGGTGAACCTGAAGGCGCCGCGGAGCGTGATCTCGCGGGCGACCAGCGCCGCGAGGGCGACCTGGAGGTCACCACTCGGGAGGCTGCCGACCTGCACGACGGTGCCGCCCCGCACCACGGACGCGATCGCCGCACTGAGGCCGCGGGGCGAGCCCGACGCCTCGAAGGCGACGTCGTAGGTCAGCTCGGGCACGGGCTGCTGGTCGACGCGGATGGTCTCGGTGGCGCCGACCTTCCGGGCGATCTCCAGGGGCGTGTCCTGCAGGTCGGTGGCCGTGACCGCCCGAGCGCCGCGGGCGGCGGCCGCGGCGACGACCAGCACCCCGATCGGCCCCGACCCTGAGACGAGCACCGTCTTGCCGCGCACGTCGCCGGCCTGGTTGAGGGCGTGGAGGGCGACCCCGAGCGGCTCGGCGAGCACCGCCCGGGCGAGGTCGAGACCGTCGGGGAGTGGCCGCAGCTGGTCGAGACGGACCACCGTCTGCTCGGCGAAGCCGCCCTGTGTCTGCGGGTCGCTCGCGGCGGAGCCGAGGTAGCGGGCGTTACGGCACGTGTTGGTGTGCCCCGCCTCGCACTCCGGGCAGGTGTGGTCGGCGTACGCCGGGTGGATCGCCACGGGGGTGCCCGCGGCATACCGGCCGCTGGGGTCGAGGTCGACCGTGCCGACCACCTCGTGGCCAAGGACGAGGGGCTCGCGCAGGACGAAGTTCCCCACCCGGCCGTCGAGGTAGTAGTGCAGGTCCGACCCGCAGATGCCCCCGTGGGTCATCGTGAGGCGCACCTCACCCTCCCCCGGTTCGGGCACCGGTCGCTCGTCGACGCGGAGATCACGGGCGGCGTGGACGACGACGGCCTTCATGACGCGCCATTGTGCACCTGGCCCCAACCGGGTGGGTATGCCCCTGCGCAAACCGCCTCCCGCAGGACAGCGGTCAGAGCCCCAGCTGCCGCAACGTCTGGGTCGCCATGGCCGCCTCGCCGGTGGCGTTGGGGTGCACCGGGTACGCGTTGATCGGCGCGACGGCGGGCTCGATCCACCGGGTGCCCACCGGCTGGCAGGCGTCGTGCCCGGTCGAGCTGGGCGCCATGTCGATGAAGCGCGCGCCGGTCTGGCTCGCAGCCCGGCGAACGGCGTCGTTGAGCACGTCCTGCTGGTGGTGCAGCCAGGGGACGTCGCCCATCGAGATCGGCATTGAGGGGTAGCAGGCCAGGCTCCCGGTTGCGGGCAGGATCTCCGGGTACCCGACGATGACGACCGTGGCGGCCGGGGCCTTCGCCTTGACCGCCTGCAGCGCCGCGACAAGGTGGGGGTAGGTCTGGGTCGTGATGAGGTCGGTGAACGTCGTCCCGTACCTCTTCTCGCAGGGGTTGCCGAGGACGTCGGTCTGCGAGATCGTCGCGCACCCGAAGAACGAGTTGACGAAGACGCCCTCGTCGTTGCCCCCGATGGTCATCGTCACCAGCCGGGTGTCCTTGGTGACCGCGTCGAGCTGGGGGGCGACCCCGGGTGCCTGTGACGTGAAGTAGTCCGACGTCCTGGCCCCGCTACAGGTGACGTCGGTGAACGAGGTCGGCAGGGTCGCCGCCGCGAGGTCGTGGGCGAAGTTCAGCGTGGAGCGGCTGCAGGTGGGCGGGGCGGTCGGGACCAGCGGGTTGACCCCGGCCGCCGACGAGTAGCTGTCACCCAACGCCACGTAGGGCGACGTCTTGACCGAGTGCCCGTTGGCCGTCGGCGGACTGTTCTTCGCCGCAGCCGGACCGGCGACACCGACGACACCGACCCCCACGCCGGCGAGGAGGAGGGTTGCTGCGAAAGCGGTGGCAGTGCGACGCATATGAGCTCCGTGGTCCGTGAGTTACGTTGGCCCGAGTGATGCCCCCGGTCGCCTGGACGGTACTGGAGCGCAACGGCCGCGGTGCCCGGTCATTGTGCACCGTCGACCCGGTAAATCCCCCGGCCGGAGCCGGGTCGCCGCAACGTCACGAGGATACCGGGACTTCCGACGCATCCGAGCGACGTTGTCCAGAGCGAAGACCAGATCAGCTACCCGAACACCACGCCGGACATCCCGGCGCCGGGGCCACCCCCGGTCACGGACAGAAGAAGGGCCCTCACGTGCGGGCGATGACCAACCAGGCCTGACCCGGGTCAGCCGGCCACCCACGCTGGTGCAGGCGATCACCGCGCTCGGGGCGCGCTCCTTCCCGAGCCGAGACCGCCCCGTCGACGCGCAGGATGCCGTACGCGGTGCTCGACCGGGCCCTGGACGGCTCGGACCAGCTGGCCATGATCGCTGCGGTGCACGCCCTGGGGGCCTCCCCCGCAGCCGGCCTCCGGACGGCGGCTGGCTGGCCCTGCTCTCGAACGGACCGTCCTTCCTGCGCGACCACGCCGCGTGGACGTTGGGCACCGGTCCGCTGGTGAAGGAAGCCCTCTCCGGCCTCATCGAGCTCGTGCTCGAGGGGGGCTTCGCGGGCACGCTCGCCCAGGCCACGCTGGAGACGTTCGCAGCAGAGTACGCCGACCACGGTGCGGGACGCCCTGCTGCCCGTGCTGGCCCGGACCCGGCCAGAGGCCCGCGGGCGAGGCTCGTCGAGACGCTCGGCCTGGTACCGGAGGCGCCGACCACCCGCCTACTCCGTGCACCTGGCCGCCGACGACCGTGAAGCACCGGCCGGCCGGGCCGCGGCCCTGGCCGCGCTGGGCGACAGCGGGGACCCGGGGGACGGGGAGCTGACCGACCTCTTCGAGGCCGTGGCCCGCCGCGGCGGCGCCCTCGGCGAGGTGGCCCGTCTCGCCCGCGCCGATCTCGGCCACCGGGGCGAGCCCCCGACCACCCGATCTCCCGGCCAGGGCCTCACCGTGGCCCAGCTCTTCCTCCACGCCGACATCGACGGCAGCCTCAAGCGCGCCGGCCAGGGCGACACGGGCGGGATCGCCACGCTCCTTGTGCACCTCGGCGATGCGCTGCTCGCCGACCCGGGCAAGGTCACGCGGGTCGTGACGATCTCGCGCGGCCGTGCGGGTGACCACGCGGACCTGTCGCCCCTCGACCCCGCCGGGCACCACTACCGGTCGGTGCCCTTCTGGGACCCGCCGGTGCCCGCCGCCCGGTCGTGGCCCCGGCGGGTCGCCACCCGGCGCGCCGTGCGCCGCATCCTGTCGCAGGCCCACGTCGACGTGCTCCACCTGCGGATGGCCGACGTCGGGTCGTGGGCCGGAGCCGAGGCTGCGCGCGACCTCGGCATCCCCGTCGTCCTGACGCTGGCGCCCGACCCCCACGCGTCCGTCGCTGCGCGGGAGGCGGACGGGCACCTGAGCCGCAGGGACTTCGGCGCCGTCGACGAGGTCGAGCACCTCGTCTTCCGGATGCGCCTGCTGCAGGAGCTGCAGCGCCAGGCCGCGCGGCTCGTCGTCTTCCCGCGGCCGGCGTTGGAGGCCAGCCTGCGGGACCTGCTCGGCCTCGACCTCGCCGCGGAGGAGATCGCTCAGCCGGGCCGGGTCACCACGGTGCCGGAGGGGATCGACCCGCTGCCCCTCGACCGAGCCGCGGTCGAGGTCGTCGCGGTGACGAGCGGCGGGTATGCGTCGGCGCCGACGTGTGCGGCGCTCGCGGAGCTCGACGAGCTGTTGGGGTCGCTGCCCGCGGGGCGACGAGGGCTGCCGCTGGTCGTCAGCGTCGGTCGGCTCCACCCGGTCAAGGGCATGGCGACCCTCGTCGAGGCCTGGGCGGGGAGTCCCGACCTGCGCGACCGCGCGAACCTGCTGGTCGTCGGCGGTGACCTCGACGAGCCCAACGCCGACGAGCAAGGACAGCTGGAGCGCATCGACGCGGTGGTGGCGCGCAACGACGGGCCGGGTCACGGGCTGCTGCTGGCCGGTCACCGACCCAACGCCACGGTCGCGGTCTGGCTCGCGGCGGTCCGCTATGGCCGGCCGGCCCTCAGCGCACCCGCCGGCGCCTACGTCTCGGCCAGCCTCAAGGAGGAGTTCGGCATCGCCATCCTCGAGGCGATGGCCTCCGGACTCGTCGTCGTGGCGCCGTGGGAAGGCGGCCCGGCCACGTATGTCGACGACGGGGTGACCGGCATCCTCGCCGACACCGGATCAACACCGGCCCTGGCCGACGCGGTCATGGCGGCGCTCGACCTCGCAGCCGCTCCAGACGCACCCGAGAACGCCGAGGCGGCCGAGCGGCTGGTGCGCGAGCGCTTCGGCATCCAGACCATGGCTGCGGCGCTGGCCGAGATCTACGGGAGCCTCTACCCGGGCGCCGGGCGCCATGACCCTGCTGGTCATCAGCCCCGACTACGCGTCCCACCTCTACCCGCTCGCCACCCTGGCCACGGCCTGGCAGCAGGCCGGCGAGCGCGTCGTCGTCGCCACCGGGCCCGCCACCGACGAGATCGTGCGGGGGTTCGGCTTCGAGCGGGACACCTGCAGCTCGGCCGCGGGTCGAACCCCGGGGTCATCCGCGCCGAGGACCAGCCGACCGGCGAGGACGACGCCCTGCGCGGGTTCTTCGCCGCGACCCGGCGCGGCGCCGTCGAGACCCTGACGTTCCAGGCGGAGGCGCGCGGCGACGACCTGCTGTGGGACCCGCTGCGGGTGGCGAGGGAGGTGTCGGCCGTGGTCGACCGGGTGCGCCCCGACCAGGTCGTCGTCGACCATCTCGCCTTCAGTGCCCGGCTGGCGCTCACCGCATCCGGGGTCCGGCACGGTGACGTCGTCCTCGGCCACCCGACCGCCCTGACCGTGGGGTCGGAGGTCTACGGCTACCCGCCGGTGTGGCCGCGCGCCCTGCACCCCGACCCGGCGGCCCTGGCGCACCTGCACGACCGGTGCGTGGGGGTGCGCGACGCGTTCACCGCCCGCTGGAACGAGACGCTGCGCACCCTCGACCCGTCAGCCCTCGCCAGCGACGACGCCTTCGCCGAGACGGGGGACGTGCTCCTGCTGAACTACCCCGAGGAGCTGCACCCGCCCGAGCGCACCCGCCTGCTGCCCCCGCACTCGTTCCTCGGGTCGGCGGTGCGCAGCGAGGCGCCGGACGCGCAGGTGGACGCCTGGCTCGGAGCCGGTACGGCGCCGGTCGTCTACGTGAGCCTGGGGAGCTTCCTGTCGGTACGCGGCGACGTGCTGGCCACCGTGGCCGAGGCGTTGCGCGGTCTCGACGTCCGGGTCGCCCTCGCCAGCGGGTCCACACCGGAGGCCGACCTCGGGCCCCTCCCCCCGTCCTGGCTGGTGCGGCGCGTGCTGCCCCAGGTCACCCTGCTCCAGCGCTCCGCGGTCACCGTCACACACGGCGGCAACAACAGCGTGACCGAGGCCCTCACGGCCGGCGCCTCCCTGGTGGTCCTCCCGTTCTCGACCGACCAGTTCGCTGCCGCCGCCGCGATCGAGGACTCCGGCTACGGCGAGGTGCTCGACCCGAACGCCACGTCGCCGGCCGAGGTCCGCGCGGCGGTCGAGCGGCTCCTCGATCTCGGCCCGGCCGCGCGCACCGGACTGGACGCGCTGAGCCACCGGCTGACGGCCGTGCCGGGAGCGGTCCGCGCCCGCACCGCCCTGAGGCCTCTGTGACCAGATCCGTCAACACCGAGTGGGCTGAGGCAGCCGCAGGACGCAAACCGGCGCGTGGGTCGTGTTTTAGGGGATTGGCGACGGTTGCGATGTAGGGGGTTGTGCCTCAATCAGGCCACAACCCTCCTCGGTCGTGCGAGAAGTCAGGCCTGCAGATCGCCCCGTTCGCCTGCAGTGCTGGCAAGCTGACCCGGGTGAGCGCCGGGGAAGACAGTCTGCTGGAGGGGCTGTACGAGAGCCTGATCACGCGCGCCCTCGAACAACGACTGGCTAGCAACGCCAGTGACGACGTCCAGCGAGGGACGATCGATGAGGCGGACGAACCCGACGTCCTGGCTCGGCACGTCCGGGACATCACTCTGCGAGCCTTGCGCCAGGAGCGGGATGCGGGCCGACGCCTGGCCCTTGTCAACCGGTTGGTCGAGACTCTGGGATCAACCGACGAAACCCTCTCCACCTCGCGGCAACTGCTCGCCGTTTCGCTGCCGTCCACGCCTGGCGCCGTCGTGCGCGTCCTCAAAGAGCGTCCGTCGACGCCGTTGTCGGATGCAGCGCTGCTCACGAATGCGCCGGGTGAGCCGGGGATCGGGCATGAGATCCGCGCGGAGTTGGCCAGCGCTGACAGCGTCGACGTCATCATGGCCTTCGTCAAGTGGTATGGCCTTCGGCTCTTCGAAGACAAGTTGATCGCGTTGCGAGATAGAGGAATCCCCGTGCGCGTCATCACGACGACGTACATGGGCGCCACCGAGCGCCCCGCCCTGGATCGCCTGGTCAACGATCTGGGCGCGCAGGTCAAAGTCCAGTACGACGCGCAGCGAACCCGGCTACACGCGAAGGCGTGGCTGTTCCGACGGCGCACCGGCTTCGACACGGCATACGTCGGGTCGAGCAATCTGTCTCGGGCCGCGATGCTGGACGGCGTCGAGTGGAACGTTCGGCTCTCGTCGGTGTCGACTCCGCCGCTGTTGCAGAAGTTCTTGGCCACGTTCGACAGCTACTGGAACGATTCGACGTTCGAGACGTACGACCCCGCAGCGGACCGCGATCGGCTAGATGACGCCCTCGCCGAAGCATCTGGCAAGCGCATCAGCGACCGGGTGACGCTGACCCTTTCTGGTCTCGAAGTACGCCCGTACCCCTATCAGCAGGAGATGCTCGATCAACTCGAGGTGGAACGGGTCGTTCACGGCCGACACCGTAATCTGCTGGTCGCAGCGACGGGAACGGGCAAGACCGTGGTCGCCGCACTCGACTACCGACGCCTCGCGGCTGACGCCCCGTCGCGTCCGAGCCTGCTTTTCATCGCGCACCGACGCGAGATCTTGCAGCAGTCCTTGCGGACCTACCGCGAAGTCCTCGGCGACGCCAATTTCGGGGAGCTCTACGTAGACGGCCGCCGACCGGAACGGTGGGAGCACGTTTTCGCCTCGGTGCAGTCCCTATCGGCGTACGGCATCGCCAGCATTCCCCCGGGAACGTATCGAGTCATCGTCGTGGATGAGTTTCACCACGCAGAGGCGAGGACGTACAGACGGATCCTTGATCACTTCAACCCGCGCGAACTCCTCGGCCTGACGGCGACGCCAGAACGCGGGGACGGTCTCGACGTGAGGTCCTTCTTCGGTGGCCGGACCGCGGCCGAGCTACGCCTGTGGGATGCCCTCAAGGCGGACCTGCTGACTCCATTCCACTACTTCGCCGTGGCCGACGGCATGGACATGACGCGGGTGGACTGGAAAGCCGGCGCATACGACACCGGTGAGCTGTCCACACTGTTCACCGGAAACGACGCGCGAGCGCGCATCGTCCTGAAGGCGGTGCGCGACAAGGTCGCTGATCTGACGGTCATGAAGGCGCTCGGCTTCTGCGTCTCTCGTGACCACGCGCTGTACATGACGCGCGTCTTCAACGATGCGGGTATCAAAGCAGCCACGGTGCTCGGCACCACCACGACGAGTGACCGTGATTCCGCCGTGCAGGACCTGCGAGAGGGCCGCGTGCAGGTCGTCTTCACGGTCGACGTCTTCAACGAAGGCGTCGACGTTCCAGCGATCAACACAGTGCTCTTCCTCCGCCCGACAGAGAGCTCCACCGTGTTCCTCCAGCAGCTGGGACGAGGACTGCGGCGAGCAAGCGACAAGGCGGTCCTGACCGCACTCGACTTCGTTGGACATCACCGAAAGGAATTCCGCTTCGACCAACGGTTCCGAGCGATGACCGGGAGCACGCGAGCTGGGCTCGAACGGGACATCGAGCAAGGCTTCCCTTTTCTGCCGGCAGGAACGCAGATCATCCTCGACCGCCAGAGCCAGAAGCTCGTCCTCGACAACATCAGGAGCCAGGTCACCAAACGGTGGCCGAACATCACTTCTGAGCTGCGTGCTCACCCAACCGATGACCTCGCGACGTTCCTCACTCAGTCGGGGGTGGAGCTAGCCGACGTGGTCCGCGGTGATCGTTCCTGGGCTCGCCTTCGACGTGAGGCCGGGGTGGAAGTCGCGCAGGCGGGCCCACGCGAAATCGCCCTGCTGAAGCGAGTTCGCGCCTTCGCCCACGTCGACGATCGGGACCGTGCCGAGGCGTACTTGACGTGGTTGGCCGACGAGGCGCCTGGCTACGACGACGCCGATCCAGTTCAACAGGCGTATGCCCGCATGCTCATCTTCTCCCTATGGCCGGACGGCGGAGGATTCGATACATACGCGGCCGGGCTGGAGGCGCTTCGTGACGAGCCCGCCCTTCGCCAAGACCTGCGCGCCGTCATCGGCCTCGCATTGGAGGGCGCAGATCGGGTGGCGACTCGACTCCAGGGCGAGCTGGGGATGCGGCCTCTGCGGGTGCACGCGTGCTACACGCGGGAGGAAATCGTGGCCGCATTGGACTACGTATCGATCGACGGTCGCAAGCCCAACAGCTTCCGTGAGGGAGTGCTCTTCGCGCCGGCGGCCAACGCCGACGCGTTCCTCGTTACCCTGCATAAGTCTGAGGCCGACTACTCGCCGACAACGATGTACCAGGACTACGCGATCAGCCCAGACCTCTTCCACTGGGAGTCCCAGTCGGTGACGTCGGTCGCCTCGACGACAGGGCAGCGATACCTCAACCACCGAACCACCGGATCCCATGTGCTTTTCTTTACCAGGCCCCAAAAGGTCTCGCCTTTCGGGACCGGGGCGCCGTATCTCTTTCTTGGAGCGGCCGACTACGTCGAGCACCGAGGGCAGCGGCCCATATCGATCACATGGCACCTGCAGACACCTATGCCGGCGGCCGACTTCGCGGTCGCCAGCGTCGTCGTTTGATCGGACCCGCAAAGCCTTTTCGACGCCTCTCCTCTCAGTTGCGCCTCGTCCCCTTCGTCCTCACTCGACGGCGCGCGAGGGGCAACACCCTTGTCCTTCGCGGAGTCGAACTCCTGGTATGCGCCTCTAGATGCCAGATGTCGGACCAGATGGCTTCCGACTCTTGCGGTAAAGGGAGCCCCCCAAGCGATCACGTAGTTCGGCTATGGCCGCGTCGAACCGGGCGTAAACGGTTGCACGCGATGGCCGTCCGCGGGGCATGACCGCGCCAGTTGATAAGGGGCCGAGATGATCAATTGATCTTATCAACTGTCAGCGGGTACCCTCGGCCTTCCTGGGGGGGCCGCACCGGGCAAGCGGGCCGGGCCGCGGAAAGACGGTGCCGCATCTAGCAAGGCCTCATTCAATGTGGAGCCAAGGGGACTCGAACCCCTAACCCCCTGCTTGCAAAGCAGGTGCGCTACCAATTGCGCCATGGCCCCTGGGTGGATCGGCTTCGATCCGGGACGGTCGGTCCCTAGCGGCCCGCCGGCCGTGGACGGTCCGAGCGGACGTCGTCGGTCGCCTCGGCCCACAGCTCCTGCTCGGCCCGCTGGTCGCGGACCTTCTTCTGGATCGCGACGGCGCCGACGGCGGCTACGGCCACGACGAACAGCTTCTTGAGCACGGTGCCCTCCTGGGTGTCTTCGTCTACCAATTGCGCCATGGCCCCTGGGTGGATCGGTCTCGATCCAGGACGGTCGGACCCTAGCGCCCCGCCGGCCGGGGACGGTCGGAGCGGACGTCGTCCGTCGCCTCGGCCCACAGGTCCTGCTCGGCGCGCTGGTCGCGGACCTTCTTCTGGATCGCGACGGCGCCGAGCGCGGCCACGGCCACGACGAACAGCTTCTTGAACACGGTGCCCTCCTGGACTCTCAGCCTTCAGGTAAGCACGTCGGGCTGGGAAAGCCAACCTCGGGGCAAGCGGCATACAGGCGTGCTGGGTGGGCCTAGGAGGACTTGAACCTCCGGCCTCTTCCTTATCAGGGAAGCGCTCTAACCGTCTGAGCTATAGGCCCCAACTCGTGCCGCGACAGGCTATCCCACGCGCTGCGGCCCCACCAAAACGGTTCCGTGGGGCCGCGACCGGCGCGGGACTCAGTCGTCGGTGAGGGTCAGCTGCAGGCCTCCGACGAGGGCCGAGCAGATGTTGTAGAGGAACGCCGCCAGGGTGGCGAGCGCCGTCATGAGGATGATGTCGATGAC
Organism: uncultured Actinomycetota bacterium; assembly: GCA_963752705.1. GTDB lineage: Bacteria > Actinomycetota > Actinomycetes > Actinomycetales > Dermatophilaceae > Lapillicoccus. The sequence continues at coordinate 408,775 of CAVVZM010000002.1, read as the reverse complement.
CCCGAGCACGATGGCCAGCGAGATGACGCGGCCGAAGCCGATGTAGCTCATGAGGTTGAACGGCGTCGTCGTCGACGGCTGGATCTCACGCACCACCCGGTCGATGTCGGAGAAGACGCCCATGCCCGAGAGGATCAGCCAGAGCACCCCGGTGAGCACGACGCCGGCGATGCCAGCCGCGACCGCGAGCAGGAACGCGAGCTTCATGACCGACCACGGGTCGACCCGGGCGACGGCGAGCTTGACCCGACGGGTGGTAACGCGGCGCTGGCCCTGGCGGGGCGGCTGACCGCCGCGGTTCTGCGGGCGGGGCTGCCCGGAGCGCTGCTGCGGACGGCCGGTCGCCGGCGTCCGTGTCTGCGGGCCGGTGCGGGGGTCGACCGGAGCCGTCTGGGTCGTCGCGGCCGCACCGTTCGACGGACCCGGCTGGCCCGGCTGACGAGGGCCGGCGTGGGGGTCGGCGCGGTGGGCGCCGACGCCGAGGCGTTCGCGCCGGCTGCGGGAGCCGCAGCCGGAGCGGACGAGCTAGGGGCCGTTGCCGGACGAGCGGAGCCGCCTACGGCAGTCCCAGGGGTGCCACCCTGACCTGTCGAGCTCACTGCGTGCCTCCGTCTGCGTCGTCAGGGGAGCCTCCCGCAGGCTCCTCCGTCTCGTCGGTTGCCGTCAACGCTACGGCATCACCCCCCACACCCAACGAATCCACGCCCTCGGCTGAGACGGCCGCGCCGCTCGCCTCCAGGGTGCCCTCAGGGTCTTCGGAGGCCTCCTCCAGCGCCGCCTCGACCGCACGCTCGTTGTTGCGGGCCACGGCGACGATCGCGTCGCCCTTGTCGGGGGCCGCGAACCGCACGCCCTGGGTGTTTCGGCCCGTGCGCCGGATCTCGTCGACCCGCGAGCGCACGATCTTGCCCTTCTCCATGACGACCATGACCTCGTCGTCCGCGTCGACGGTCAGGGCCCCCACGAGGTCGCCGCCGCGCTCGGAGACCTGCGCCACGCGTACCCCGAGCCCCGCCCGGCCCTTGACCGGGTAGTCGGACGCCGGCGTGCGCTTGGCCACGCCGTTCTCGAAGACGACGAACAGGTCGGGGTCCTCGCCGTGCTCGACCACCGAGATCGACATCAGCACGTCGCCCTCACGGAACTTCATACCCGTGACGCCCGAGGTCGCCCGGCCCATCGGCCGCAGCGCGTCGTCGTTGGCGTGGAAGCGCACCGACTGGCCCTTGCGGGAGACGAGGATGAGGTCGTCCATCGCCGAGGCGAGGCCGGCGCTGACCAGCTCGTCGCCGTCGCGCAGGTTGACGGCGATGAGACCGCCGGCCCGCGGGGAGTCGTACTCCGACAGCCGGGTCTTCTTGACCAGCCCGGTACGCGTCGCGAGGACGAGGTAGGGGGCGGTGTCGTAGTTCTCGATCGCGAGCACCTGGGCGATCTGCTCCCCCGGCTGGAAGGCCATGAGGTTGGCGACGTGCTGGCCCTTGGCGTCGCGGCTGCCCTCGGGCAGCTCGTAGCCCTTGGCCCGGTAGACCCGGCCCAGGTTGGTGAAGAACAGCAGCCAATGGTGCGTGGTCGTCGTGAAGAAGTGCTCGACGATGTCGTCACCGCGCAGCTGCGCCCCACGGACGCCCTTGCCGCCCCGGCGCTGGGAGCGGTACTGGTCGACCCGGGTGCGCTTGGCGTAGCCCCCGCGGGTGATCGTGACGACGACGTCCTCCTGGGGGATGAGGTCCTCGTTCGTCATGTCGCCCTCGAAGCGCTCGATGCGCGTACGCCGGTCGTCGCCGTACTTCGCGACGATGTCGGCGAGCTCGGTCGAGACGATGTCCCGCTGGCGCTGCGGCTTGCTGAGGATGTCGGTGAGGTCGTCGATGAGCCGCTGCAGCTCGTCGTGGTCCTCGAGGATCTTCTGCCGCTCCAGGGCCGCCAGGCGCCGCAGCTGCATGTTGAGGATGGCGTTGGCCTGGATCTCGTCGATCTCGAGCAGCTCGATGAGACCGTCGCGGGCCACGTCGACCGTCTCGGAGCGCCGGATCAGCGCGATGACCTCGTCGAGCGCGTCGAGCGCCTTGAGGTAGCCGCGCAGGATGTGGATGCGGTCCTCGGCCTGCTGCAGGCGGAACTTCGTGCGCCGCTCGATGACGTCCATCTGGTGGTCGACCCAGTGCCGGATGAAGCCGTCGAGCGGCAGCGTGCGGGGCACCTCGTCGACCAGGGCCAGCATGTTGGCGCCGAAGTTCGTCTGCAGCTGGGTGTGCTTGTAGAGGTTGTTGAGGACGACCTTGGCGACCGCCTCGCGCTTGAGCACGATGACGAGCCGCTGACCGGTACGCCCGGACGTCTCGTCGCGGATGTCGGCGATGCCGGACATCCGCCCCTCACGCACGAGGTCGGCGATCTTCTGGGCGAGGGCGTCGGGGTTGACCTGGTAGGGCAGCTCGGTGACGACGAGGCACTGCCGGCCCTGGATCTCCTCGACCTGGACGACCGAGCGCATCGTGATCGACCCACGGCCGGTGCGGTAGGCGTCCTCGATGCCCTGGCGGCCCATGATCAGCGCGCCGGTGGGGAAGTCGGGTCCCTTGATGATGCCGAGGAGGGCCTCGAGCAGCTCCTCGCGGCCCACGGTGGGGTGCTCGAGGTACCACTGGGCCCCCTCGGCGACCTCGCGCAGGTTGTGCGGCGGGATCTGCGTGGCCATGCCGACGGCGATGCCGGCCGAGCCGTTGACGAGGAGGTTGGGGAACCGCGCCGGCAGGACGGTCGGCTCCATCGACCGGCCGTCGTAGTTCTCCCGGAAGTCCACGGTGTTCTGCTCGATGTCGCGGACCATCTCCATCGACAGCTGAGCCATCCGGCACTCGGTGTAGCGCGGCGCCGCCGCCCCGTCGTTGCCCCGCGACCCGAAGTTGCCCTGCCCGTCGACCAGCGGGTACCGCAGCGACCAGTCCTGCACCAGCCGCACCAGGGCGTCGTAGATCGCCCCGTCACCGTGCGGGTGGTAGTTGCTCATGACCTCGCCGACGACCCGCGAGCACTTGTAGAACCCCCGGTCCGGCCGGTACCCCCCGTCGTACATCGCGTAGATGACCCGCCGATGCACCGGCTTGAGCCCATCCCGCACATCGGGCAGCGCCCGGCTGACGATGACGGCCATCGCATAGTCGATGTACGACCGCTGCATCTCCGTATTGAGATCCACGGCCTCGATCCGGTCCGTGACGACCGCCGGCGCCTCCGGATCCACGATCACGTCGACCGGCCCGACAACCTCAGAGACCTCGATCGACCTCGTCGACGATCTCCCCCTCGAGGGGCTCGTCCGGTCCGTCGGGTCCGTCGATGGGCGGCTGCTCACTCACGAGATGTCCTTGTCAGTGTGGCGAAGTGCCGCGAGGCACGGAAGAGGCTGCGGGTATGCCGCCGAGCGTGGCGGGTCTGGCGGGAGCGCCGGAGCTTGCGGAGGCGCGGATGGTAGCTGCGGCGGCATACCCGCAGGCCGACGGTACGAGAAGGTGGAGCAGAAGGCATACGGCTCAGATGTCGAGGAAGCGCACGTCGCGCGCGTTGCGCTGGATGAACCCGCGGCGGGACTCGACGTCCTCCCCCATGAGGATCGCGAAGATCTCGTCCGCCGCAGCAGCGTCGGCGAGCGTGACCTGCAGGAGCGTGCGGGTGTCGGGATCCATGGTCGTGTCCCACAGCTCGTGGTAGTTCATCTCGCCGAGACCCTTGTAGCGCTGCACCGGGTTGTCCTTCGGCAGCCGCCAGCCGCGGGCGCGCCCTTCGGCGATGAGCCCGTCGCGCTCGCGGTCGGAGTAGGCGAACTGGTGGTCGACGTTGCTCCACTTGAGGCGGTAGAGCGGCGGCTGCGCGAGGTAGACGTAGCCGGCCTCGATGAGCGGGCGCATGAACCGGAACATCAGCGTCAGCAGCAGGGTGCGGATGTGCATCCCGTCGACGTCGGCGTCGGCCATGATGACGATCTTGTGGTACCTGGCGCGGGCGAGGTTGAACTCCTCGCCGATGCCGGTGCCGAAGGCGGTGATCAGGGCCTGGACCTCGTTGTTGGCGAGGATCCGGTCGATGCGGGACTTCTCGACGTTGAGGATCTTGCCGCGGATCGGGAGGATCGCCTGGGTATGCGGGTTGCGGCCCTGCACGGCGGAGCCGCCGGCCGAGTCGCCCTCGACGATGAAGACCTCGGAGATCGAGGGGTCCTTGCTCTGGCAGTCCTTGAGCTTGCCGGGCAGGCCGCCGGACTCGAGCAGGCCCTTGCGGCGGGTGGACTCGCGGGCCTTGCGGGCGGCGATGCGGGCCATGGCGGCCTGGAGCGCCTTGCCGACGATGTCCTTGCCCTCGCGGGGGTGGGCCTCGAGCCAGTGGCCGAACGCGTCGGTCATGGCGCGCTGGACGAAGCCCTTGACCTCGGAGTTGCCGAGCTTGGTCTTGGTCTGGCCCTCGAACTGGGGCTCGCCGAGCTTGACCGAGACGACGGCCACGAGACCCTCGCGGACGTCGTCGCCGGTGAGGTTCTCGTCCTTGTCCTTGAGCTGGTTGTTCTTCCGCGCGAAGTCGTTGACCAGCTTGGTCATCGCCGCGCGGAAGCCCTCCTCGTGGGTGCCGCCCTCGTGGGTGTTGACCGTGTTGGCGTAGGTGTGGACCGACTCGGAGTAGGCCGTCGTCCACTGCATCGCCAGCTCGAGGGAGAGCGCGCGGTCCTTGTCCTCGACCTCGATCGAGATGATGTCGGGGTGCACCGGCTCCGACCGCTTGGAGGCGACCAGGTGGTTGACGTAGTCGACCAGGCCGTTGTCGTAGCGGTAGGAGACCTTCTTGGCCTTCGCGGTGCCGGCCGTGCTCTCGACGACGGTCTCGGTGCCCTCGTGGATGTTGTCGAGGTCGATGTCGTCGGGGTCGGGCGCCGACTCCTCGGCCCGCTCGTCGAGCAGCGTGATGGTGAGGCCCTTGTTGAGGAACGCCGTCTGCTGGAAGCGGGCCCGGATCGTCTCGAAGTCGAAGCGGGTGGTCTCGAAGATCTTGTCGTTGGGCCAGAACGTCACCGTGGTGCCGGTCTTGGTGGGGTCCTCGAGCGGCTCGTCCTGCGACAGGGGCGCCATGGGCACGCCGTGCTCGAAAGACATCCGGAAGACGTGGCCGCGCTGGCGCACCTCGACGTCGAGCCGCTTGGAGAGGGCGTTGACCACGGACGAGCCGACGCCGTGCAGGCCACCGGACACCTTGTAGCCGCCGCCGCCGAACTTGCCGCCGGCGTGCAGCTGGGTGAGGACGAGCTCCACGGCGGAGACGTCCTCCCCCTCGCGCTTGCCGGTGGGGATGCCACGGCCGTTGTCGGCGACGCGGACCGCGCCGTCGGGCAGGATCGTCACGTCGATGTGGGTCGCGTAGCCGGCCAGGGCCTCGTCGACGGAGTTGTCGACGATCTCCCAGACCAGGTGGTGCAGGCCGCGCTCACCGGTGGACCCGATGTACATGCCGGGGCGCTTGCGGACGGCGTCGAGACCCTCGAGGACCTGGATCTGCGAGGCGTCGTACTCGTGCTCCGGCTCCGCGGGGACGGGTGCCGTGGCGGGTGCCGGGGCGGCGTCAGGGACCACTGACGCGGTCTGCTCGGGGTCCGGGACGCTCTGCGGGGTCTGCTCGGACACGTGGCTCCTTCTGATGCCCCCGCCGTCGTTGCCGTCGAGGTGCCAGTGATGCTGTTCATGAGGAACGGCCGCCAGCCGGGGGCCCTGAGGCCCACAACGGCTAGCCGCCGCTTTGACTCTTCATTCTACAGGTCGCGCGGACCCCACGTGGCCTCAGGACGGCCGTGGCGGCCGTTTTCGGGGCGAGAAATGACCTGTCACGGGTCCCTAGTCATCCCCAGGGTTCCCCGTGGCCCACCGGGGCCCTTCAGTCTCCCGCAGCGGCGTGGCTGTCCAGGGGGTTATCCACAGGACTGTCCCCAGGTTGTGCACGGGCCGGGCCGGTGGCCACCGGTCGCGCCGGGTCGCTGGACCACGCCGACCACGAGCCGGGGAAGAGGCCGGCCTCGACGCCGACGACGGCGAACGCCAGGACGTCCCGCGCGGCCGAGACGCCGGAGCCGCAGTAGACGGCGACGGGCTGCGTGCCGGTCGCGGCCGGGCCGAGCGCGGCTCTGACCGTGTCGTCGTCGGGGAGCCGCCCGTCGGGGGTGAAGAGGGCGGCGGCCGGCGCGTTGTCGGCCCCGGGGATGTGCCCGGCCCGGGGGTCGATCGGCTCGACCTCGCCGCGGAACCGTTCGCCGGCCCGGGCGTCGAGCAGGATGCCGTGGTCGGGGAAGGCTGCTGCACCGTCGGTGTCGAGCGTGGGGAGCTGTCCCGTGGTCAGGGGCGCCGGCGCATCGAAGGCCTTGGCTGAGGCGCCGGGTCCGGTCTCCATGGGCATACCGGCGTCGACCCAGGCGGGGAGGCCGCCGTCGAGCACTCTCGCGCGGATGCCCGCCCACCGCAGGACCCACCAGGCCCGTTCGGCGGCGAAAGAGCCGGGTTCGTCGTAGACCACGACCTCGGTGCCGGATCTGACACCGACCTCGGCCAGCCCGGACGTGAGGGTCGCGGGGTCGGGGAGCGGGTGCCGGCCGTCGCGCGGGTCGCCTGTATGCCGCGTCAGCACCGCCTCGAGGTCGAGGAACCGCGCGTCGGGCAGGTGCGCAACCGCATACCTCTGGTAGCCGGCGCCGGGAGCGTCGGTGAGGTGCCAGCGCACGTCGAGCACGGCCGGTGGGCGTGCTCCGGCGAGGTCGGCCTCGAGCGCGGCGGGGGTCACGAGGTGCTCCGTGCGGGCGGTGGCGCTCATCCGCCCGAGTCTAGGTACCCCCGGGTTCGCGCCCGCCAAAGGTGACCTATGGCGGGGTCAGCCGTAGGTGTCGCGGGGGCCGCGGCCGGGTGCGCGGCGCCGGCCCTTGGACCACGAGGGGGCGCTGGGGCCGGTCACGGCGATCTCGGTGACCGTGCCCACGCCGACCTCCTGCTCCAGCCGGCCGAGGAGCATCGAGGTGAGCAGGCGCATCTGGGTGGCCCAGGCGGTGGACTCGGCGCGCACGGTGAGCACGCCGTCGGCGAACGAGACCGGCTGCACGTGGTCGGCGATCTCGGGGCCGACGATCTGGGGCCAGCGCCCGAGCACCGACCCCACGGCGACGTCGACCTGCCAGCCGCGGTCGGACATGAGCCGGTCGAGCTGCTCGCCCAGCAGCATCGGGTCGCGGCCGTCGGGAGCGCTGCCGCTGGGCGTGCCGGTGGGCTGGTCCATCCGGCGGCGCTTGCGGGGCGGCCGCAGCCCGGGGCGCAGTCCCTTCTCCACGGCGGAGGCTCTCGCGCGGGCGAGCGCGAGGGCGGCGGCGAGGGCGGCCTCCTCCTCCGGGGTCGGGGCCGGCGGCTCCTCCTGGAGGGCGTCGCCGGCGTCCGGCTCGTCGTTGGGCTCGTCAGCCGGCACGGCTCACCTCGCCGAGGGTCACGGCATACGTCGTGCCCGAGTCGCGCAGCACCTCCGGCACGTCGGCGCCCACCGCGGCGGTGATGAGCACCTGCTCGCAGCCGCCCACGAGGCCGGCCAGGCGCTCGCGGCGGCCGGTGTCGAGCTCGGCGAAGACGTCGTCGAGCACGAGGACGGGGTCCTCACCGAGGTCGCTGCGCAGCAGCTGGTAGGCGGCGAGCTTGAGTCCGAGGGCGAACGACCAGGACTCGCCGTGGCTCGCGTACCCCTTCGCGGGCAGCGGCCCGAGGCCGAGCAGGACGTCGTCGCGGTGGGGGCCGACGAGGGTCAGGCCCCGCTCGACCTCCTGGGGGCGTACGTCGGCGAAGGTGGCGAGCAGCTCCTTCTCCAGCGTGTCGGCGTCGGGCAGCTCGCCCGCGGCGAGCGCTGCCGTCGTGGGTTCGCGCAGGCTGGAGCGGTAGGTCAAGGTGGCGGCGGACTGGCCGGCGCTGACCGCGTCGTAGGCCTGGTCGAGGTGCGGGGTCAGGTCGGCCAGCAGCTTGAGGCGGCCACTGAGCAGCTGCGCGCCGAACCGGGCGAGCTGGGCGTCCCACACCTCGAGGGTGTGCAGCGCCGCGGCGCGGGCGTCGTCGACCGGCTCGCCCGGGGCGGCATACCGGCTGGGCCGTCGAGCCCCCTTGCGCAGCACCGGCGCCGCCGACTTGAGCAGGGCGTTGCGCTGCTTGAGGACCTTGTCGTAGTCGGCCCGCACGCCGGCCCAGCGGGGCTGGCGCTGCACGAGGAGGTCGTCGAGGAAGGCGCGGCGGCCACTGGGGTCGCCCTTGACGAGGGCGAGGTCCTCGGGGGCGAAGAGGACCGTACGCAGCGTGCCGAGGATCTCGCGCGGGCGCGGCATCGGCGAGCGGTTGAGCTGGGCCCGGTTGGCCCGGCCGGGGTTGAGCTCGAGCTCCACGAGGCTCTCGCGGCCCTCGCGCACGACCACGCCGCGGATGACGGCCCGCTCGGCGCCGAAGCGGACGAGCGGCTGGTCGGTGGCGACGCGGTGGCTCGCCAGGGTGGCCAGGTAGCCGACCGCCTCGACGAGGTTGGTCTTGCCCTGACCGTTGGGTCCGACGAGCGTCGTCACGCCCGGGCCGAGCGGCAGCTCCGCCGTGGCGTAGCTGCGGAAGTCGGCGACGCTCAGGTGCCGGACGTACACATCACGATTCGGTGGCGACCTTGACCGCGGCCTTCTTCGCCTGCTTGCGCGCCGTGGCCTTCTTGGTCGTCGTCTTCGCGGCGGCCGCCTTGGTGACGTGCTTGCGGACCGCCGCCTTGGCGGCAGCCGGAGCGAGGTCGCTGTCACCGGCGATGCCGGCCTTGCGCAGCCTTTCGCCCTCGGCGACGGTCATGACCTGGTGGCCGCCGAACTGGCCGCGCAGGGCCGAGACCATCTGCATGGTGGGCGACACCTCCTGGCGGGAGGCGAACCGGGCGAAGAGCGAGGCGGCGATGACCGGCATCGGCACGTCCAGAGCGATGGCCTCCTCCACGGTCCACTTGCCCTCGCCGGAGTCGACCGTGTAGTCGGACACCCCTTCGAGCGTGGGGTTCGCCTCGAGGGCGGCCACCGCGAGGTCGAGCAGCCAGGAGCGGACGACCGTGCCGCGGCTCCACGCCTTGAACGCGCCGGGGACGTCCTTGACGATGTCCTTCTTCTCCAGCAGCTCGTAGCCCTCGGCATACGCCGCCATCAGGCCGTACTCGATGCCGTTGTGGACCATCTTCGTGTAGTGCCCCGCGCCGACGTCGCCGGAGTGGACGAAGCCCTCCTCGCGCGGGCCCTCGGGCCGCAGCGCGTCGAAGATCGGCATGGCCCGGTTGACGAGGCGCGCCTCGCCGCCGACCATCAGCCCGTAGCCGTTGGCCAGGCCCCAGATGCCGCCGGAGACGCCGCAGTCGAGGTAGCCGATCCCCTTGGCCTTCAGCGCCTTGGCGTTCTCGATGTCGTCGGTGAAGCGGGAGTTGCCGCCGTCGATGACGAGGTCGCCCTTCTCCAGGACGTCACCGAGCTTGGCGACGGTGTCGCGGGTCGCCGCACCGGCCGGCACCATGACCCAGACCACGCGGGGGGCCTCGAGCTTCTTGACCATCGCGGCGAGGGTGCGCACATCGGAGACGTGGGGATCGCGGTCGTAACCGACGACCTCGTGGCCGGCGCGGCGCAGGCGCTCGCGCATGTTGCCGCCCATCTTGCCGAGACCGATGAGACCGAGCTGCATGGCTGACCTTTCGACGGAACGACCGAGGGCAACGCGCGGGAAGCAGGGTGGAGCGGGTTGAGCTGCGGGAACGACCTTAGCTGGCGAACCGGACGGGCATGAGGACGTAGCGGTAGCTGTCGTCGGTGTCGCCGTCGGCCTCGGCCTGCCCGGTGAGGACGGCGGGGCGGCTGGGCTGGGTGAAGGACAGCTTGGCGTAGGTGGTGCCCAGGGCGCCGAGACCGTCGAGGAGGAAGTGGGGGTTGAAGGCGATCTCGATGTCGGGGCCGGTGAGGGTGGCCTCCACCGCCTCCGAGGCCTGCGCGTCGTCACCGGTGCCCGCCTCGATGGCGACCTGGCCGTCGGTGAACTTCAGCCGCACCGGGGTGTTGCGCTCGGCGACGAGGGAGACGCGGCGGACGGCCTCGACGAGGGAGCTGGTGGCGATGACCGCCTCGGTGTCGACGCTCGTGGGGAAGATCGAGGTGACCTTGGGGTACTCGCCGTCGAGGACCCGGGTGGTGGTGCGCCGCTGGCCGGCCTCGAAGCCGACGAGCCCGTCGGACTGGCCCGGCCGGCCGCCGAGGGCGAGGTCGACCGACCCGCTCGCGCCGAGCGCCTTGGCGGTGTCGGAGAGGGTGCGCGCCGGGATGAGGACGACGTGGCCGATGTCGGACGTCGCCGGCTTCCAGGTGAGCTCGCGCATGGCCAGGCGGTAGCGGTCGGTGGCGAGGAGGGTGATCTTGTCGCCCTCGATCTCCATGCGGACGCCGGTGAGGATCGGCAGCGTGTCGCCGCGGTCGGCGGCGATGGCGACCTGGGCCACGGCCTGGGTGAACACGTCGCCCTGGATCGTGCCGCTCGCCTCGGGCGCGGTCGGCAGCGTCGGGTAGTCGTCGACGGGCATGACGAGCAGGCTGAACCGGGAGGACCCGCAGGTCACCTGCACCTTGTTGCCCTCGGCGACGACGTCGATGGGGCGGGCGGGGAGGTTGCGGGAGATGTCGGCGAGGAGCCGGCCGAGCACGAGGGTGACCCCGGGGTCGGAGACCTCCGCGGGCACGGTGACCTTGGCGGAGACCTCGTAGTCGAACGCCGAGAGGGTGACGGTGCCCTCGGCGTCGGCCTCGATGCGGACGCCGGCGAGCACGGGGACGGGCGGGCGAGCGGGCAGACCGCGCGCCACCCAGGTGACGGCGTCGGCGAGCACATCGCGCTCGATCCTGAACTTCACTTCTCGCCCTGCCCTTCACCCACGCCGACCCCGGCGCATACGTGCACCGCCCGACCGTCGGTCGGAATCCGAACCCTAGTGTCTCGAGAGGACAGCCACCACAGGCCCGGCGATCCGAGCTGGACTCCGTGTCCGCTTCGGGGTCGGCTCCACGGCGGCTGGATGGGTGCCGTGCCGGCGACAACTCCGCACGTGATGAGTTCTGGGCGGGACGTGTCGGACATGTCCGGTTACAAGCCATCACGTGCTGAGTTGTAGGCGTGGGACGGCGGTGGGGCGGCGGCGATGGGGTGTGGCTCTGGACTGGTCGGGGTCCGGGTTTGGGTCGGGGGGATGACCTTCGGTTGGGTGGGAGCTGGTCGGTCGGGGCACGTACTCGGGGCGGATCACCCTCTTATCTGGATCTCGTCGTCGTCATAGGGGCTGTGCACTCGGGGGACAACCGGTGAACGGGCAGGTCAGACGGCGTCCCGACCTGTGGACGAGGGGTAGGCGTGGATGTGGACAACTCGACGCGGCTGGGGACGACGACGGCCTGTCCCCAGGTCGTCCCGCACCGGGGTGCCCCGCCGGCCCTCGTCGAGAGGGTTGTCCACAGGTCATCCACATCACCCTGGGGACGAGTGCGTCGGCGGCGACGGGGCCGTGGTCCACAGAGTTGTCCACAGGCGGTGGAGAAGTCGGGACCATCGAGGGTGCGGCCAGGCGTGACGGCCGGGTGATCCCTGTGGACAAACCTGCGGACAACCCTGCGGCAACCTGCGGACCCGGGTGAGAGCCGAGGGCTAGCGGGACTGCTGCTTGATCCGGTTGGTGAGCTCGGTGACCTGGTTGTAGATCGCCCGCCGCTCCGACATCAGCTCGCGGATCTTGCGGTCGGCGTGCATGACGGTGGTGTGGTCGCGGCCGCCGAAGTGCTGGCCGATCTTCGGCAGCGACAGCTCGGTGAGCTCGCGGCAGAGGTACATGGCGATCTGGCGCGCCTGCACGAGCTGGCGGGACCGGGAGCTGCTGCACAGGTCGTCGATGGTGAGGGCGAAGTACTTGGCCGTCTCGCCCATGATCGTCGAGACGGTGATCTGCGCCGGCTGCTCGCTCGGGATGAGGTCGCGCAGCACCACCTCGGCGAGGTCGAGCGTCACCGGCTGCCGGTTGAGGTTGGCGAACGCGGTGACCCGGATGAGGGCGCCCTCGAGCTCGCGGATGTTGGAGCTGATCTTGCTGGCGATGTACTCCAGGACGTCGTCCGGCGTCGACATCCGCTCGAGCGTCGCCTTCTTGCGCAGGATGGCGATGCGGGTCTCGAGGTCGGGCGGCTGGACGTCGCAGATCAGGCCCCACTCGAACCGCGACCGCAGCCGCTCCTCGAACCCGGTGAGCTGCTTCGGCGGCAGGTCGGAGGTGATGACGACCTGCTTGCTGGCGTTGTGCAGCGCGTTGAAGGTGTGGAAGAACTCCTCCTGCGTCTGCACCTTGCCCGCGAGGAACTGGATGTCGTCGATGAGGAGCACGTCGACGTCGCGGTAGATCGACTGGAACCGGCTGGTGCGGTCGTCGCGGATCGAGTTGATGAAGTCGTTGGTGAACTCCTCGGAGTTCACGTAGCGCACCCGCAGGTGCGACAGCAGCGTGCGCGCATACTCGCCGATCGCGTGCAGCAGGTGGGTCTTGCCCAGCCCCGAGTCGCCGTAGATGAAGAGCGGGTTGTACGAGCGCGCGGGCCCCTCCGCCACGGCGAGGGCGGCGGCGTGGGCGAAGCGGTTGCTCGAGCCGGCGACGAACGTGTCGAAGGTGTACTTCGGGTTGAGGCGGCTCTTGTCCGCCTCCCGCGAGCGGTCGGGCACCGCCGCCGGGCCACCCGGCCGGCTCTCCGGCATACCGGGGGGCCCAGGCTGGCCGTGGTCGAGGGCGCGGTCGGACGAGGGGTGGCCGTTCTGGCTCGGGCCGGCCGGCTGGCTGTCCGTGAGCGCAGGCGGGTAGTCGTCCTCGAGGCTCTCGTCGACGGAGACCGACAGCTGCACGATGTCGACCCCGAGCTGGCGGGACAGGGCGCCGCGGACGGCCGCGCCGATCTGGTCCTCGATGACCCCCTTGGTGAGGGGGTTGGGGGTGCTGATGATGGCGAGGTTCTGCAGGACGCCGACGAGCTTGCTCAGGCCGAGGAACGCGCGTTGCCGCTGCGGGAGCCCGTCGCCGTCGAGGCTGTGGATGGTCTCGCGCCAGACCCGGCCGTAGTCCACCTCAGCGTCTGACATATCCCTGCCCTCTGAGCCTGCGCGCCCGTGTTTGGACGCCGGTGCGTCCCGTCGGCGAGGATTGTCCACACCGTTGTCCACAGCCTGTGAACATCTGGCCGTGAGGCGTGACGCTAACGCCCTCAGGGTGTCTTCATCAAGCCGAGACCGGCTCTCAACCGTAGGACGCGGGGATCAGGTCGGCGTGTCGACCGAGACTAGCCGCCCCCAGGTCCGACAATGGCCGGTTGGCCACCCGACATCGTCGCGACCGCCCCCCGTCCGCGGCGGGTTTGACCCTGTCCGACCGGCTCCCGTATCGTGGGCATGCCTGTTGTCTCGGCCGCTGCCGCATGCCCGTCGGCTGTCTGACCAGCCTGTGACGACGACCTGACGACGACCTGAACCCTACGGAGAGCCCCTCGTGAGCAAGCGCACCTTCCAGCCCAACAACCGCCGCCGGGCCAAGACCCACGGGTTCCGGCTGCGGATGCGCACCCGCGCCGGCCGCGCCATCCTGGCCGCCCGCCGCGCCAAGGGCCGCACCGAGCTCTCCGCCTGAGGGGTGGCGTGCTCCCCGCACGTCACCGGCTCCGCACCGCTGCCGACTTCACGGCGACGGTGCGCGGGGCGGGCGGAGCACGCTCCGGAGGCCGGCTGCTCGTCCTCCATGCCCGCGACCGGGACCCAGCCGTGACGGCTGGCACGGTCGGAGCTTCGGGGCCCCGCGTGGGCTTCGTCGTGTCCAAGGCCGTCGGTGGGGCCGTGACGCGCAACCGCACCAAGCGGGTCCTGCGCCACCTCGTCGCCGACCGTCTGCCGGGCATACCGCCGAACGTCGACCTCGTGGTGCGGGCCAACCCGGCGTCCTCGGCGGCCAGCACCCCGCAGCTCGCGGCCGAGCTCGACCGCACCCTCGCCGCCGTGCTCCGCAAGGTATGCCGGTGACGCTCGCCCGGGCGCTCGCGCAGCCCCTCATCCTCCTGGTCAAGGCCTACCAGCTGCTGATCTCGCCCCTGACCGGTGCCAGCTGCCGGTTCTACCCCTCCTGCTCGGCGTATGCCCTGACGGCCCTCGAGCGCCACGGCCTGTTCCGCGGCACCTGGCTCGCGGTGCGGCGGCTGCTGCGCTGCCACCCGTGGAACCCCGGAGGCGTCGACCACGTTCCCGATAAGCGGGACCAGGGCACGCCGGTGGCGCCTGGCGCGGGCCACCCCGTCGCACACCGATAGCGCGCCACACCGACCTACGCTGGGGTGACCTGCCCCGCTCTCAGACCGAGGACCACTGTGTACGACTTCTTCGTCAACCTGCTGACCCCCCTCATGTGGGGCGAGGCGTGGGTTATGACCGGCTGGCACCAGCTGTTCGTCATGCTGGGCATCCCGGCCGAGAGCGGCTGGGGCTGGGCCCTGTCGATCGTGGGCCTCACCGCGGTCGTGCGGTTCCTCATGATCCCGCTGTTCGTCAAGCAGATCCACAGCTCGCGCAAGATGCAGCTCATCCAGCCCGAGATGCAGAAGATCCAGGCGAAGTACAAGGGCAAGAGCGATCCGGAGTCGCGTCAGAAGATGACGCAGGAGACGATGGACCTCTACAAGAGGACCGGCTCCAACCCGTTCTCCTCGTGTCTGCCGATCCTCCTGCAGTCGCCGTTCTTCTTCGCGCTGTTCCAGGTGCTCAACAACCTGCCGCACATCGCGCAGGGCACGCACGTGCCGGTGGGCCCGATCACCCCTGAGATCGCGTCGGTCATCGAGAAGTCGACGCTCTTCGGGGCGCAGCTGTCCAGCACGTTCGTCAGCTCGGGCGACCTCAACGTCAAGATCCTCACCGCGGTGCTCATCGTGCTGATGTCGCTGTCGACGTTCACCACGCAGCGCCAGCTGATGCGCAAGAACATGCCGGACTCGGCGCTCGACAACCCGTTCATGAAGCAGCAGAAGGTGATCCTCTACCTGATGCCGATCTTCTTCGCGATCTCCGGCATCAACTTCCCGATCGGCGTCCTGCTCTACTGGCTGACGACGAACATCTGGTCGATGTGCCAGCAGTTCTACGTCATCCGCCGGATGCCGGCACCGGGCTCGGCGGCGGAGCGCGAGTACGAGGCGCGGCAGGCCCGCAAGGGCAAGACGATCAAGAAGCTGCACATCCCCGGGCTCGGCGACAGCAACACCCAGGTGGCGGCCGTGGTCGAGGGCACGCTCGTCGACGATGCCGAGAGTGGCAAGGTCAGCGGCCAGCGTCAGCAGCCCAAGAACAAGAAGCGCGCCAAGAAGCCGACGTCGCCCGTCTCCGGCTCGGTCGCGTCCGGACCGGCGTCGAAGGTGCCGGACGCCCGCGGGCCCCAGGACGCCCGGCGTCCGCAGGACGCCGCCCGACCGCCCGGCGCCGCGAAGTCCAAGCGCAAGACCCAGGCCGACACGGTCTGACCCGGCGCGACGCCCCGCGTCGAGGCTGTGACGCCCCGATGCGGGCGTCCGAGCCGGCCGGACCGCCGCCCCCACACACCTGTCACCGGGACCTGGCGCGACCAGGCCCACACCCCCGAGGAGCACCCTGCGATGACCGACCGCGCCACGAGCACGCCTGACACCCTCAGCATCGACGACGCCAACTCTGCCGACTCTGCCGACACGGCTGACGCGCTTCAGAACCCTTGACTCCCTTGACGCTCACGAGTCCCCCTCAGATGGCTCAGGTGACTCGGCCGACGCCGTGACCGACGCCGGGTCCGGAGCGGTCGGCGACGCGGAGAGCGAGGCCGAGACGGAGGCCGAGGGGTCCGGCGTCGAGGCTGAGGACGGCGCTGAGGGCGATTCCGCGGATGGCGACGAGGGTGCTGAGGGCGCGCCGCGCCGCGGCAACCGGGTGCGCCTTCTGGAGAAGGAGGGCGAGGTTGCGGCCGACTTCCTCGAGCGCCTCCTCGACATCGCCGACCTCGACGGTGACATCGAGGTCGACATCGACGGCGACCGCGCCGCGGTGGCCATCGTCGACTCCGAGGACGGCCGGGTGCCGCGCCGCCTCGTGGGCGCCGACGGCAAGGTCCTCGACGCCCTGCAGGAGCTGACCCGACTCGCCGTGCAGGCCGAGACCGGCGAGCGGAGCCGGCTCATGCTCGACGTCGCCGGGCACCGCGCGCAGCGCCGGGTGCAGCTCGTCGAGGTCGCCCGTACCGCGATCGCCGAGGTCAAGACCACGGGACAGCGCAAGGCCCTGGACGACATGAGCGCGTTCGAGCGCAAGATCGTCCACGACGAGGTCGCGGCCGCCGGGCTCGACTCCGAGTCCGAGGGTGTGGAGCCGCGACGGCACATCGTCGTCTTCCCGGCCTGAACCCCGTCCGTTCCTGTTTCACGTGAAACACGCGCTCCGGTGACGGAGGTCCCGCCCACCCCACCGGCGGCGGCCTCCGTTTTCGGGCCGCGTCTCGACCTGGCCGAGCGGTATGTCGCGCTCCTGGCCGACACGGGGATCACCCACGGGCTCATCGGTCCCCGGGAGGCTCCGCGGCTCTGGGACCGGCACGTGCTGAACAGCGCGGTCGTGGCCGACCTCTTCGGCTCCGGCGACGTGGCCGACATCGGCTCGGGAGCGGGGTTGCCCGGCATCCCGTTGGCCATCGTCCGGCCCGACCTGGCGATCACCCTGGTGGAACCACTCGCCCGCCGGACGGTGTGGCTCGAGTCGACGATCGACGCGCTCGGTCTCGACAACGTCACCGTGCACCGCGGACGGGCCGAGAGCCTCTGGGGCGAGCGCCGGTTCGCTGCGGTGACCGCCCGCGCTGTTGCCCGGACGGGAGAGCTTGCTCGGGTATGCCTGCCGTTGCTGCTTGCTCACGGCTCGCTGCACGCCCTCAAGGGCGACCGTGCCGAGCAGGAGCTGGCCGAGGACCGCGACCAGCTCGCGGGCTTCGGGCGGCTGGAGACGTCGATCAGCCGGCACGGCGCCGGCGTGGTCGACCCGGAGACCGTGGTGCTCACCATGACCCCCGCCGACCTCGTACCGGTTCCGGGGCTGCGACCCTCCTCGTCGACGCGACGCAACAGCGGGGCCCCGAAACGCAGTGCTGGGAAGGCGCGACCGGGGCCAGCGAGACGCGTGACACCACGTGGGCTCGGCGCCGGCGCCGAGGTCATCGGCCCTGGAGCGCCCGTCGCCTGAGGGGCGGTGCCGGACGTGGTTGGATGAACGGTCGCAGCAGAACACGGAGAAGCACAGTGCAGGGAGGCGGGGTGACCACAATGACCGTGACGAGATCGGGTCTGGGCTGGCCCGCACCGTCGACCGGACCGTCCACCGGCCTCGGCTGGCCCGTTTCACGTGAAACAGCGGGAGTGCCGACGACGCACCGGCAACGGAGCCGGCGTCACTCCGGAGGCGTCGGAGCTGACCGAACCATCCGCGTCGGAGCCGGCCGCCCCCTGCGCCCCCGACCGCCGCGCCGGACGCCGTTTCACGTGAAACAACGGACGTCGACCGCCGCCAGGAGCTCGTCGACTCCATTCCGGAGGCGGGGGCGGACACTCCCCTGGCCCGCACGATCGCCCAGGACGCTCGTCGCCGGATCTCCCTCAGTGGGCGTTCGTTCCCGCGCCCGCCCGCGCCGCGCGTCCTGACGGTGGCCAACCAGAAGGGCGGGGTGGGCAAGACGACGACGACGGTCAACATCGGCGCGGCGCTCGCCCAGGCCGGTCTCAAGGTCCTCATCATCGACCTCGACCCCCAAGGCAACGCCAGCACAGCGTTGGGGATCGACCACCACGCTGAGGTCGCGAGCATCTACGACGTCCTCGTCGACGGAAAGGCCCTCGCCGAGGTCGTCCAGCCGTGCGCCACCGTGGAGGGGCTCTTCTGTGCCCCGGCCACCATCGACCTGGCCGGCGCCGAGATCGAGCTCGTATCGCTCGTGGCCCGCGAGATGCGGCTCGGCCGCGCGGTGCAGCGCTACCTCAAGGACGCCGACGTCGACTACGTGCTCATCGACTGCCCGCCCAGCCTCGGCCTGCTCACCATCAACGCCTTCGTCGCCGCATCCGAGGTGTTCATCCCGATCCAGTGCGAGTACTACGCCCTCGAGGGCCTCTCGCAGCTGCTCAAGAACATCGAGCTGATCCGCAGCCACCTGAACCCCGACCTGCACGTCTCCACGATCCTGCTCACGATGTACGACGGCCGCACCCGCCTGTCATCGCAGGTGGCCGAGGAGGTGCGAAGCCATTTCCCCGACCAGGTGCTGCGCACGAGCGTCCCCCGCTCCGTCCGCGTCTCGGAGGCACCGAGCTTCGGCGAGACGGTGATGACGTACGACCCGACCAGCAGCGGAGCGCTGTCCTACCTCGAGGCCGCCGGTGAGCTCGCCGACCGCGGGGCCCCCAGCACCCCGCATACCGGCAACGACGCCGTGTCGAGCGCGCTCGACGAGAAGGGCACCTCATGAGCGAGAAGCGACGGGCCCTGGGCCGCGGCCTGGGCGCCCTCATCCCGACGGCGACCGGCTCGGCCCGGCCCGTGGACGTGTTCTTCCGCGACCGGGACGAGGAGGCGCCCAGCCCCACGGCCCACGCGGCCGACGAACCGGACGCACCGGGACACGCAGACGTCGCGGAACCCGCGGCTGACCGTGAAACCCGACGCACGGACGAGCCCACGCCGACGCCGTCGGACGGCGACGGACTGGCCCCCGTGCCCGGCGCCGTGTTCGCCGAGCTGCCGATCGCGGCCATCCGGCCCAACCCCAAGCAGCCCCGCACGGTCTTCGACGAGGACGACATGGCCGAGCTGGCCGCGTCGATCGCCGAGATCGGGGTGCTGCAGCCCGTCGTGGTGCGGCGCATCGCCGAGCCCGCCACCGACGGGCCCGACGCCGGGGTCCGCTACGAGCTCATCATGGGCGAGCGGCGGCTGCGGGCCAGTGGTCAGGCCGGTCTCGACACCGTCCCCGCCATCATCAAGGACACCCAGGACGACGCGCTGCTGCGGGACGCCCTCCTGGAGAACCTCCACCGCAGCCAGCTCAACCCGCTCGAGGAGGCCGCGGCCTACCAGCAGCTGCTCGACGACTTCGGCTGCTCGCACGAGGAGCTCGCCACCCGCATCGGTCGCTCGCGCCCCCAGATCTCCAACACCCTGCGCCTGCTGCGGCTCCCCCCGCTGGTCGCCCGCCGGCTGGCCGCCGGAGTGCTCAGCGCCGGGCACGCCCGCGCTCTTCTCGCGCTGGACGACGGCGCGGCCATGGAACGGCTGGCCCAGCGGATCGTGGCCGAGGGCCTCTCGGTGCGCAGCGTGGAGGAGATCGTGTCGGTCGGTGGGGACGCGGCCCCCCGCCAGCGCCGCCCCCGCGCCGGCAGCCGGCACCCCCAGCTCGACGACCTGGCGGCCCAGCTGTCGGACCGGTTCGACACCCGCGTCTCGATCGCCCTGGGTCAGCGCAAGGGGAAGCTGACGGTGGAGTTCGGTTCGGTGGAGGACCTCAACCGCATCGTCGCGCTCATCGGCGGCCCGACCCAAGCCTGACCGGGATTTATCCAATTACGTTGCCAGACAACGGTATCGGGTCTTCTAGGACGACGCGAGCAGCGCCAACGCCGGGTTGTGCGCGGCCGGCACGCGCTCCCCGTCGGCGACCGGCCCCGGGGGCGTGCCGTCGCCGAACGGCCGTCCACCGAGCGCTTCCCGCCCGTGAGGCTCGGCCCACTGCTCCAGGAGCGGGCCGTCGGGGATGACGCCGGTCGGGTTGATGTCGCGGTGGACGACGTAGTAGTGCGCCTTGATCTGGGTGAAGTCGGTCGTGTCACCGAAGCCCGGCGTCTGGAACAGGTCGCGGGCATACGCCCACAGCACCGGCAGCTCGGTGAGCTTCTGTCGGTTGCACTTGAAGTGGCCGTGGTAGACCGCGTCGAACCGCGCGAGGGTCGTGTAGAGCCGCACGTCGGCCTCGGTGATGGTGTCGCCCATGAGGAACCGCCGGTCGGCCAACCGCTCCGAGAGCCAGTCGAGCGCCGTGAAGAGACGGTCGTAGGCGTCGTCGTACGCCTCCTGCGTGCCCGCGAAGCCGCACCGGTAGACCCCGTTGTTGACCTCGGTGTAGATGCGCTTCATGACCGGATCCATCTCCTCGCGGAGCGCCTCGGGGTAGAGGTCGGGGGCGCCCTCGCGGTGGTAACGGCGCCACTCGCTCGACAGGTCGAGCGTCATCTGGGGGAAGTCGTTGGTGACGACCTTCCCGGTCGGCACGTCGACGATGCAGGGCACGGTGATGCCCTTGGGGTAGTCGGGGAACCGGGCGAGGTAGGCGTCCTGGATGCGCGGGATGCCGAGCACGGGGTCGACCTCGCCCGGGTCGAGGTCGAAGGTCCACGACCGCTCGTCGTGGGTCGGGCCGCAGATCCCCATGGACAGGACCTCCTCGAGGCCGAGGAGCCGCCGCACGATGGTCGACCGGTGGGCCCACGGGCAGGCCCGAGCGACGACGAGCCGGTAGCGGCCCGGCTCGACGGGCCAGTCACCGCCGCCCTCGGTGATGCGGTCCTCGATGTAGGCGGTGTCGCGCTCGAAGGTGGGTTCGACGTAGGGAGCCATAGCGTGACCCTAACCAGACGCCGGTTCCCGGCTGGGAGAGGGAGGATGGCGCGATGGGACGCGAGGTGCTGCCGCTGACGGTCGACCGGTTGGCCGACCTCACGAGCCCCTGCGCTGACTGCGTCTTCTGGGAGCTCGGCCCCTCCCTCGCCCGCCGGGGCCGCGCCGACCCGCGCGAGCGCAAGGAGGGGTGGCTCACCGCCACCCTGCTCGAGTGGGGCTCACCCGGCCGGGTGGTCTACGTCGACGACCGGTTCGCGGGCTACATCACGTATGCGCCGGCGCACCTCGTGCCGCGGGCCCTCGCCTTCCCCACGGCGCCGGTGAGCCGGGACGCCGTCGTGCTCCTGACCGCCCGGATCGAGCCGGAGTTCGCCGGCCAGGGGCTCGGGCGGGTGCTCGTGCAGTCGGCGGCCAAGGACATCCTGCGCCGGGGCGTCCGGGCCCTCGAGGCCTACGGGTCGAGCGGCCCCCCGGTCGACTGCCTGCTGCCCGCCGACTTCCTCAGCGCGGTGGGGTTCCGCACCGCCCGGGAGCACCGCTCGTACCCCCGCATGCGGCTCGACCTGCGGACGGCGCTGCGGTGGCGCGACGAGGTCGAGCAGGCCGTGGAGCGGCTGCTGGCGCCGGTCCGGAGCCTGGCTCCCCAGGGCGTGGGAACGGCCCACCGCGAGGGCTCCAGCGAGACGTAAGCGGCATACCGGGCGTTGGTTCGTGCGGCGCGGGTACGGAATTCGGTGCGGTTCAGAGCACGAACCAGCGAGGGTCTGAGACAGGCGGGGTCAGCCGGCGAGGTCGGCGAGCACCTGACGCAGGTCGCCCAGGCGCAGGACACCGGTGTGGCTGGTGTCCTGCTCACCGAGGTAGAGGCGCTGCAGGGCGACGACGACGCCCTCGGCGATGTCGTCGCGGAACGACGCCTGGCGCAGCAGGGCGGCGTCGTCGGGGTTGCTGACGTAGCCGGCCTCGATGCGCACGGCCGGCATCTGGGTGTGCTGGAGGAGCGTCCAGGAGCGGGCATGGCTGCGGCAGTCGGTGAGCCCGGTGCGGGCGACGGTCTCGCGCTGGATGAGGTCGGCGAGCTGCTCCCCGACCGCTGACCAGGCACCGAAGCGCTTCTGCCCGAAGAAGAACGTGGCCACGCCGCTGGCGTCTTGCTGGTCGGCGGTGTCGCAGTGCAGCGACAGGACGATGTCGGCGCGCAGGTCGTTGGCGAAGCGGGCGCGGGCCTCGTCGTCGCCGGGGCTCGAGGCGTGGGTGCGGGTGTAGACGACGGTGGCGCCGTGGGCGCTGAGGCGGCCCTCGATGCGCCGGGCGATGTCGAGCACGACCTCGGACTCGACCACCCCGTGGGCGACCGCGCCGTGGTCGGCGCCGCCGTGGCCCGGGTCGAGGACGACGACGCGCCCGGCCAGGCTGTGGCCCGACCGGCGTACCTGCTCGCGCTCGCGGAGGGAGGCGGGAGAGCCGCCGGCGACGCTGCGCCGCAGGTCGTCGAACGCCCGGAGGGTGTCAGGACCCACCTGGCCGTCGGGCGCGAGGCCCACGCCGCGCTGGAAGGCGCGCACGGCGGCTTCCGTGTCGGGGCCGAACCAGCCGTCGACGCGGCCGGGGTGGAACCCCAGGCCCAGCAGCCGCTCCTGAAGGGCGGACACGTCGTCGCCCTGCACGAGGTGCCCGGGCGTGTGCTGAAGCAGCCGGTCGCCGAGCTGCCACCGGGCGGCGTCGAGCGCCGTGAACGTCCACGGGCCGACGATGCCGTCGACCAACAGGCCGCGGCGCTGCTGGAACGAGCGCACCGCCTGGTCGAGGGACTCGTCGAACAGCTCGTCGTCGTCCGGCGGGCTGTCGTCGTGGCCACCGAGGGCGGCATCGATCGCGCCGACGCTGGCGAGGCGCTCACGCAGGTCACGGACCACCGGCCCGCGATAGCCGACGCGGGCTACGAGGCCCGTTCGGGGTTCGGTCACAGGCCCTCCGTCGCGTCCAGCCCCGGTGGTGCTCCGGGGGCGGGTGATCGTCTCGACACCATAGCCGACGGGCCTGCAGCAGGCCCGTCGGCGGACGGTCGTCAGGCGACGGTGATGTAGTCCTCGAGCTCGCGGAGCAGGCGCGGCTTCGGCATGGCGCCGACGAGCGTCTTGACGACCTCACCGTTGACGTAGACGTTCATGGTGGGGATGCTGACCACGCCGTAGCGCGAGGTGACGGCCGGGTTGGCGTCGGTGTCGAGCTTGACGACCTGGATCTGGTCGCCGTAGGTGGCGGCGATCTCCTCCAGGACGGGCGCGACCGCGCGGCACGGGCCGCACCAGGTGGCCCAGAAGTCGACGAGCACGGGCTTGTCGCTCTTGAGGACGTCCTGCTCGAACGTGGCGTCGGTGGTGGCCTTGGTGGCTCCCATTAGGGGGTCCTTCCTGAGGGGCGTGCGGGTGGGCTGAGGGGGTGACTCGGGTGATGCGGGTGCGCCGGCCGTCAGAGGCTAGCCGCGGCCTCGGACAGCTCGGCGTGGCTCTCCTGCTCGATGGCGTGCTCGAGGTCCTCCAACGAGGCGAGGTAGTGCTCGGCGTCGAGCGCGGCCGCACATCCCGACCCGGCGGCGGTGATGGCCTGACGGTAGGTGTGGTCGACGAGGTCGCCACAGGCGAAGACGCCGGGTATGCGGGTGGCGGTGGAGCGGTGCGTGCCGTCGACGCCCGTGACGACGTAGCCGGCCGGGTCGAGGTCGACGAGGTCGCGGACGAGCTCGTTGCGGGGGTCGTGGCCGATGGCGACGAACAGGCCGGTGACCGCCAGCTCGCGCTCCTGGCCGGTCACCGTGTCGGTGAGGGTGACCCCGGTGACCTTGTCGTCGCCGTGGATGGCCGAGACGGCGGAGTTCCACGCATACGAGATCTTGTCGTTGGCGAAGGCGCGCTCGGCCATGATCTTGCTGGCCCGGAGGGCGCCGCGGCGGTGGACGATCGTCACCGACCGGGCGAACTTGGTGAGGAAGGTGGCCTCCTCGATGGCGGAGTCGCCGCCGCCGACGACGGCGATGTCCTGGCCCTTGAAGAAGAAGCCGTCGCAGGTGGCGCACCACGAGACGCCGCGGCCGGACAAGCGCTTCTCGTCGGGCAGACCGAGCTCGCGGTAGGCCGAGCCCATGGCCAGGATCACGGCGTGCCCGGTGAAGGTGCCGCTGTCACCGGTCGTCACGGTCTTGACGTCGCCCTGGAGGTCGACGGACGACACGTCGTCGGTGATGATCTCGGCCCCGAAGCGCACCGCCTGGGCGCGCATGTTGTCCATGAGGTCGGGGCCCATGATGCCGTCGCGGAACCCGGGGAAGTTCTCGACCTCGGTGGTGTTCATCAGCGCGCCGCCTGCGGTGACGCTGCCCTCGATGAGGAGGGGGTGCAGGTTGGCGCGGGCCGCGTAGACGGCGGCGGTGTAGCCCGCCGGGCCGGAACCGATGATGATGACGTGGCGCACGTCGGTCACGAAAGTCCACTCCTTGTGGTCCGGGACGACCCGAACCGCTAGATGCTGTGGCCGGAACGGGGGATGACCCCAAGATACCGGCGCAGTCTGGGCAACCGGCTGCGCCGCGCCTTTGTTCCCGAGGTCGGGAGCAGGAGGGTCAGCCGGTCACGGAACCGGGACGGCGTCCTTGATGACCTCGGGGTCACCGGTCGCGCAACCGCGCTGCACCGCATACGCCGTCGTCTTGCCCTCGCGGGCGATGACGATGATCGCGGCGGGCTGGCCGGCGTAGGTGGCGAGGTCGACCGTCACCGAGGGGGCGTCGGCGTCGCCCAGGGCGGCCACGCAGGCGTTGGCGCCGTCCATGGTGGCGAGAGGGCCGAGGGCGGTGGCCTGGTCGGCGCCGACCTCCGGCCCGGGGGTCGTGACGAGCGCACGGGCGCCGGAGGCGAGGGAGTCGGCGGTGTAGGCCGTGCCGCTGGCCTGGAGGTGGAGGCGCCCGGAGACGGCGGTGGCCACGCTGACGGTGGGCGAGGCCTGACCGCTGGGGCCGGGGATGGTGGCGAGGCCGTCGGAGCCGGACCGGGTCTGGCCGAAGAGGTTGACCCCGGCGATGGCGAGCAGAGCGACCGCCGCCGCGGCGGCGAACAGGGGCCAACGACGGCGCAGGACCGACCTGGAGCCACCGGAGTCGCCGGAGTCGGAGCCAGGCGAGGGGTCGTCGGCGTCGTCGGCGTCGTAACGGTGGTCACGGTCGTCACGGTGGGCGGCGGCGGGTACGCCCGGGAAGACGATGACGTCGTCGTCGTGGCCGTCGACGGGTTCCTCCGCGAGCCCGAGCTCGTCGAACAGCTCGCGGTCGGCGAGGCGAACCTCGCCGGCGCGCCACAGCGCCTGCACCACACGGTCCTCGACGTCGGCGGGCATCGGTCCCGGGTCGGGCTCGGCGGCCAGCCGGTCGCGGACCTCACGGTCGGCCGCAGGGTCGCCGAGGTCGTCGGGCTGCAGGTCGGGCTGGGGGTCCATGGGGGTTCCTCGGGCGGGCCGGGCGAAGCGTGAGGCGGGTCTGATGTCGGGGCTGGAGGGTGGGGCTGACGGCAGGCGCTGACGGCAGGTGCTGACGGCAGGTGCTGACGGGGCTCAGACGCGCGGCGGGGGTGCGGGGTTCCCGGTCGGCCGCCGGATGCCGAGCAGCTCGGCCATCGCGCCCCGCCCCCGGGCGCAGCGTGACTTGACCGTGCCCTCGGCGACCCCGAGCACGGTGGCCGCCTCGGCGACGCTCAGGCCCTGCATGTCGACGAGGACCAGCGCGAGGCGCTGCCCCTCGGGGAGCCGGGCGAGGGCGGCGCGCACGTCGAGGGCCGTCTCGGTGCTGGCGTGGTCGTCACGCAGGTCACGGCCCCGGTCGAGCTCGGCACCGCCGTCGCTGAGGAGGTCGCCCTCCGGCAGCGGGCTCGTCGGGCGCCGGCGGCGGAGCCGGTCGAGACAGGCGTTGACGACGATGCGGTGCAGCCACGTGGTGACCGCGGCGTCGCCCCGGAACGAGTCGGCCCGGCGGAACGCGGAGATGAACCCGTCCTGCACGGCGTCGGCGGCCATCTCCCGGTCGCCGCAGGTGCGCATCGCGACCGCCCACATCCGGTCCTTGTGGCGGCGGAACAGCTCTCCGAAGGCGTCGGGGTCGCCGGCGCAGTGGGCGGCGAGGAGGTCGTCGTCGGAGTCGTCGGCCCGGTCGGAGCTCACAGGACGGTCGGAGGGAGCCGGCGTCACGAGACGCCGGCCTCGGCGACCTGAGCCCGGAAGTGTCCCTCGCCGTCGGGGCCGAGCGTCGTGAACCACACGATGACGTAGCGGCCCTTGGCGGCGCCCCCGCCGGCGACGGTGACCGTGCTGGGTCCGTCCTGACCGCTCACCGCCCCGATCTGGGTGGCGCCGTCGACCTTGGGCTGGGTGGCGACGTAGACGGAGACGTCGGCCGCGCCCACGAGGGTGAACGTCACCTGGTGCACGTCGACGGCGCTGCCGAGGTCGAGGAGCAGCCCCACCTGACGGTTGGGCAGGCCGCCGTAGGCCGCGGTGGCGTACCACTTGGTGGAGCGCCAGAACGTGGACGGGTCTCCGTCGTAGGCCTGAGCGGTGGTCTTGACCGCCTGGATCCCGGCGTCGACGCTGATCTGGCTCGACGCAGCGATGGCGATGGGCGGGTTCGTCGTCGGGGCGGCCGAGCTCGGGGTGGGGGTCGGGGCGGGCGCGGCGGTGTCGCCGGGGCTCGCGGTGACGGTCTTGGTGACGACGGGAGCGGACCCCGACGCGGAGGTGCCGATGCCGGACAGTTTCGGCAGGCCCCAGATGCCGAGGGCCGCCGCCACCACGACGAACGCGACGACGACGATGAGGGCCAGGCGCGACTGGTCGCGGTCGAGCGGCTCCTGGGCGGCGCCCGGCAGGAGGGGCAGCGGGGGCTCGATCTGCTCGTCGGTGGGTTCGAGGGTGTCGGAGAGGCGGACGTTCTCG
Organism: uncultured Actinomycetota bacterium; assembly: GCA_963752705.1. Taxonomy (GTDB): domain Bacteria; phylum Actinomycetota; class Actinomycetes; order Actinomycetales; family Dermatophilaceae; genus Lapillicoccus. Next base: position 382,016 of record CAVVZM010000002.1, on the reverse strand, counting down.
CCGACGAGGAAGGGGTCCTCCCACTGCTCGGTGTCGCGGCGCTCGGCCCGGCTGGCCGACCGCTCAGCGGCCCGGTCGGCCGCTCCGCGGGCCATCCCGCCCATCCGCCCGCCCACCGTGCCGGCCAGGCCACCGGCCGCGCCCAGCGCGGTCCCGAGCCCCTTGGCGACCGCTGCCCCACCGGCGGCGGCGCCGGCGGCGACGGCCCCGACCGCACCCGCGACGGCCGCGGGAGCCTTGGAACCGGTGCGGTCCCTGTCGGGTCCGTCGTAGGCGTCGTCACCCTCGTCGTCGACGAAGTCGTCGTCGTCCAGGTCAGCGCCACGCTCGCCCGACCCGCCGCGAGGTCCGAGACCCATCCCGAGGACGCTGCGTCCAGCGGTGGCCGCACCCGCTCCTGCGCCCTTTCCGGACACCGCCGCCCCTGCACCGACCGCTGCCGCGCCACCCGCGAGGGCGGCCGCCTTGGCCACTCCGCCACTCGCGCGGTCACGGGCCAGGGGCTCGGTGCGGTTGCCGGGCAGCCGACGCGCCTCGGCGGGCGCATACGAGCCGGTCACGGGCGTGGGCGACCAGGGGGCGATCTGCTCGGCGAGCTGGCCGGGGGTCACCGGGCCGCGGTCCTCGTTGAGGGTCGTGCGGGCGATGAGGTCGAGGTCGCCCGGCACCCCGACGGCGATCTCCGAGGGAGCGGCGACCCCGCCGACCACCCGCGGCGCGGCCTCGAGCCCCGTGTCGCCGCCGGGCAGGGGCCAGCGGCCGGTGAGCGCGGCATACGCGAGAGCGACCAGGGCCCGGGTGTCGGCGCGGGTGGCGGCGTCGGGCGCCGTGTCGTCGGCGTCGACGAGGGCGGCCTCGGTGGCGAGCCCGCGCACCTTCACCGACCCGTCCTCGAGCCGCAGTACCGAGCGGGGGGTGAGCACGCTGTGGTGCAGCCCACGGGCACGCGCCGTCTCGAGCGCGGCCGCCGACTCGCCGACCACGCGGCGCGCCTCCTCGGCGGGCAGGCCGCCGTCGGCGAGCACCGCGGTCATCGACTTCGCGCCCCGCAGCGGCTCCTCCACGACGAACGCGACCGCATCGTCACGGCCGACGTCGAGGACGCGCACCAGGCGGCGGTCCTCCACCCCCGCCGCGCGGCGCGCGGCGTCGAGGGCCGCGGCCGCGGTGGGACCGTCGGCGTCGAAGCAGAGCAGCACCACCTCGCGGTCCAGCGTCTGGTCAGCGGCGGCCCACCGCTCGAAGCGGGAGTGCTGCGCGACGCGACGCTGGACGAGGTAGCGCCCACCGAGGAGCGATCCTGGTCCGACGCCCTGCACTGGCCCTCCCGCCACGATCTGCTTACCAGGGGTCATCCTACGGGCCGCTCACCGCCCAGCGAGGGAGCCGCGACGGCGCCGCCGGGTTCGGGTTCGGGTTCCTCGCCGGATTCGAGGGTGGCGTCGTCGTCCGGATCCAGGGTGGGATCGGGGGCGGGTTCGACCACCGCGCGGGTGCGGGGCCGCCGGATGGTGCGGACGATGCCGAGCAGGAGGATGAGGGCGATGACGGCGCCGCCGACGATGTAGAAGCTGTAGCCCGGCGGGTTGGCCCGCACCGTGATGGTCCCCGGGACGCCGATGGGGGTGCCGTCGGCGGTCGTCAGCGTGGCGGTCACGGGCACGAGTCCCGCCGCGAGCGCCTCCGCCTTGACCCCCACGACGGCGCGGCTCCCGGCCCCGATGGTGACCGGGGCGGGCTGGTCGACGATCCGCAGCCGGGGGTTCGTGGGCACCAGCACCAGGCGGACGCCCTCGATGGGGATGTCGAGCCCGTTGACGACGGTGACCTGGAGGGTGCCCTCGTCGGCGAGGAAGTTCGTCGTCTGTTCCGAGACGCTGATCCCGCTCGTCGCCGCGGCCGCGGTGGTGGTGAGGGTCTTGTCGAGGGCGGCGAGCTGGGCGGGGTCCTGACGCCACCGGGCGGAGACGAGCTGGTCGAGCATGGTGCCCTGCTGCGCGCGGTAGGTGGCGCCGTTGGGTCCGAGGACCGTGGCCACCTCCACCATCGTGCGGCGCTGCTCGTCGAGGCGGGTGAGGCGGGCGGCGTCGACCTGGGGGTCGCCCGCACCGGTCCAGGAGCCGGCGCTGGTGTCGCTGACGGGGTCCTGCGTCGCGGCCTGCGCGAGGAGGTCGCCGGTCGGCACGACCTGCACCCACGGGGTCTGGGCGACGGTCCCGAGGAGGGCCTTGAGCGCGGTGGGGTCGGGGTCGGCCGTGCGCGGGAGGGCGACGAGGACGCTGCGGGCGACCCCTGGGCTCTCGCCGAGCAGGGTGGCGGTCTCGGCGAGGAACCGCTGCCCGGTGACGACCCCGTCGGAGGGCGCGGTGGTCTGCGTGGCCAGCCGGGTCAGCTCGTCGTCCCAGGCCAGGAGGGAGATCCCGGACGCCGTCCGCCGCGGCGCCTGACCGGTGTAGCCCGACACGGCCGGCAGGGCGGACACCGACCCGACCACCGCGGTGAGCCCGGTGCTCGCGAACGCCGCCCTCAGGCCCGCCTCCCGGTCGGCGGCGAAGCTGCCGTCGACGGGCCAGGCGACCCCGGTCGTCACCGGCACGCCCAGGGCGCTGCCGAGGCCGGTGCTGGCGCCGACGAGCCGGGCCACGGTCGGGTCGTTCGGGGCGCTGACGACGGTGGCGGCGAGGTCGGGGTCGGCGGACGGCAGCGCCCAGAGGGTATGCCGCCCCACACCGGTCGCGAGGCGGGTCAGCAGGGGGGCGACGAGGGGGGCCACGGGGTCGCCCGATTCCTGGGCGGGCGCGACCAGCCCCGGGTCGACGGCCCAGGTGACCGGGACCGGACCGGCCGGGCCCGAGACGTCGGTACCGGCGAGCACCCGGTCGACGCGGCCGCCGGGAGCCAGCGCGCTCGTCCAGGCACTGGTGCGGGTGGTGGCGTCGGTGGCGAAGAGGTTGGCGTCGGGCGGGAGGGTGACCGGCGCGACGATGCCGAGGCGCAGCGACTCGTACTGCTTGCTGCGCTGCCAGCCGACGAAGGTGTGGACGACCTCGTTGGTGTCGGAGGCGGTGTCGCGCAGCTGGACGGCGACCGGGATCACCCCGAACGACCGGGTCAGGGCCAGCCGGCCGGCCGGGACGGTGAGCGTGAACGGGACGCTGGCCCCTGCAGCGACGGGGGCGGTCAGCTTGACGCTCGCGACCTCGGAGCCGGTGAGCGCGCTCGTGCTCGTGGCCCACGCCGAGACGGCGGTACGCGTGAGGACCGGGGAGGTGCCGAGCACGAGCCGCACGGTGGGGGCGGTCAGACCGGTGTTGCCGGGGGCCTGCACCGTGCCGCTGACGGTCACGGCCACGCCGGGACCGGCCACGGGTGGGGTGACCGCCTCGAGGGTGAGCGGCGGGCGGCCGCGGGCGCCGTCGGCAGGCATACCCGGTTGCGCTGAGGCGTACCCCGCGGCATACCCCGCCGTCGAGGAGCCGACGACGGCACCCACGACGAGCAGGACCAGGAGGAGCACGTGACGGGCCCGCCGGCGGCCCGGGTGGGTCACGCGGTGCCTGCCAGCCGCTCCCATGCGACCTGCGCGATGCGTCGCTCGTTGGGGAAGGTGAGGTGCCGGTGCACCTCGCGCAGCGGGAACCACGCGACGTCGATGGCTTCCTGGTCGGGGTCGTTCTCGATGGTCAGCTCGCCCCCGAGCGCCTCGAGGAGGTAGTGGTGGACGAACTTGTGCACCCGCCGGTCGGACGTGGCGAACCAGTAGTCGATGGTGCCCAGCTCGGCGAGCACCCGGCCGACGATGCCGGTCTCCTCGGCGACCTCGCGCTCGGCGGTCTGGGTGAGCGTCTCGCCCGGCTCGATGTGCCCCTTGGGCAGGCACCACTCGACCCGGCCGGCGCGGTTGCGGCGGGCGATGACGGCGATGCGGGCGGCGCCCTCGTGGACGTCGATGACGACCCCGCCGGCGGAGCGCTCCTCCACCGAGGGCAGGCGACGAGCCCGGTGCGTCGGGCCGGGGCGGCCTGACGTGCTCGAGGTCGTGGCGCTCATCGGTCCACTGTAGCCAGCGGTCGGAAGGTCGAGCCCGCGTCAGCGTCTACGCTGGCCTGCCGTGTCACCGCCCTCCGCTCTCGACCCTCAGCCGGACGCCCGGCCCGCCCTGCTGCGGGCCGCCGTCGCCCGGTTGGCCCCCGTCGTCCCGCTGGGGCAGGAGCTCGGCGAGCGGTTCGCGCGGGCCGGTCACGAGCTGGCGCTGGTCGGCGGGCCGGTGCGCGACGCGTTCCTCGGACGGACCTCGCCCGACCTCGACTTCACGACCGACGCCACCCCCGAGCAGACCCTGGCGATCATCGCCGGGTGGGCCGACGCGCACTGGGAGATCGGCCGCGCCTTCGGCACGATCGGTCTGCGCAAGGGCCACCGCCTGCTGGAGGTCACCACCTACCGCTCCGACGTCTACGACGGGGCGTCGCGCAAGCCGGAGGTGACCTTCGGCACCTCCCTCTCCGACGACCTGGTCCGCCGCGACTTCACGGTCAACGCCATGGCGTTGCGCCTGCCGTCGCTGGAGTTCGTCGACGAGCACGGCGGGCTGGCCGACCTCGCCGCCCGCCGGCTGCGGACGCCCGCCTCGCCGGAGCAGTCGTTCGCCGACGACCCGCTGCGGATGCTCCGCGCCGCCCGGTTCGCGTCGCAGCTGGGGTTCACCGTCGCCCCGGAGGTGCAGGCGGCGATGAGCGCGCGGGCCGACACCCTCTCGATCGTCTCGGCCGAGCGCATCCACGACGAGCTGGCCAAGCTGCTGCTCTCGCCGGAGCCCCGGGCCGGCCTCACCCTGCTCGTCGACACCGGCCTCGCCGACGTGTTCCTCCCCGAGCTGCCCGCCCTCCAGCTCGAGATCGACGAGCACCACCACCACAAGGACGTCTACCAGCACTCGCTCACCGTGCTCGAGCAGGCCATCGCCCTGGAGGGGCCGCGGGTCGTGCAGGGGGTGACGGCGCCCGAGACGGTCGACGGTCCCGACCTCGTCCTGAGGCTGGCCGCGCTGCTGCACGACATCGGCAAGCCGGCGACGCGGCGGTTCGAGCCGAAGGGCGGCGTCAGCTTCCACCACCACGAGGTCGTCGGCGCCAAGCTCGTGGCCAAGCGGCTCAAGGCGCTGCGGTTCGACAAGGAGACCATCGCCGCGGTCTCCCGGCTGGTCGAGCTGCACCTGCGGTTCCACGGCTACGGCACGGGGGAGTGGACCGACTCCGCCGTACGCCGCTACGTCACCGACGCCGGGCCGCTGCTCCCGCGGCTGCACCTGCTCACCCGCTCCGACTCGACGACCCGGAACGCCCGCAAGGCCGTCCGGCTGGCCCGCACCTACGACGACCTCGAGGCCCGGATCGAGACGATCAAGGGCGAGGAGGAGCTGGCCGCGGTGCGTCCCGAGCTGGACGGCAACGAGATCGGCGAGATCCTCGGCGTCCCCCCGGGGCGGGCGATCGGCCAGGCCTACCGGTTCCTCCTGGCCCTGCGCCTCGACGAGGGCGTGCTCGGCCAGGACGTCGCCCGCGAGCGGCTGCTCGCCTGGTGGGCCGAACGGGGCGGCGGCGCGTCCTGAGCGTCCTGAGCACTGACCGACGCGGCATACTGGCCCGGCCGACGTACCGGGAGGAAGAGCGCTGATGGGCACTGCCGCCGCCATCCGGGCCGCCATGGCCACCGACGTCGGCCGCGTCCGGCAGCACAACGAGGACGCCGGGCTCGTCACCGCCCACGTCGTCGCGGTGGCCGACGGGATGGGCGGGCACGCCGCCGGCGAGGTCGCGAGCGCGCTCGCCGTCGCGGCCCTGACCCCGCTCGGCGACGACGAGGCGCTGCGCTCCCGCGACGTGCTGGCCGGGGTGGCCGACGGGAACCGGGCGATCCTCGAGTCGGTGGCCCGCCACCCCGAGCAGCGGGGCATGGCGACCACGCTGGCCGGGCTGGCCCAGGTCACCGTGGGCGGCGCCGCGCACTGGGCGGCCTTCAACATCGGCGACTCGCGGGTCTACCGGGTGCTGGACGGGCAGCTGGCGCAGGTGAGCCAGGACCACTCCGAGGTGGGCGAGCTCGTCACGCTCGGGCTGCTCACCCCCGAGGAGGCGCTGCGCCACCCCGCCCGCAACATCGTCACCCGGTGCCTCGGCCGCGACCCGCTCGACCCGGTGGACTCGTGGGTCTTCCCCCCGCACCCCGGCGAGCGCTTCCTGCTGTGCACCGACGGGCTCACCAACGAGCTGCGCGACCCCGCGATCGCCCGGCTGCTCCTGGACGGCGACGACCCGCAGGCGATCGCCGACCGGCTGGTCGCCGCCGCGGTGGAGGCGGGCGGGCGCGACAACGTCACGGTCGTCGTCGTCCTCGGCCCGCCGGACGGGGCCGCGGCCGGCGACGAGGTCGACGAGGAGACCGCGCCACGCATCGTGCGGCGGGGCGCGGAGGCCCTGCGGTGACCGGCGCCAGCATCGACGTGCAGCGCCCGCCGCACGGCTGGTCGCACCTCAGCGGACCGCTGCTCCACGTGCTCGTGGCGTTCGGCGAGGACGACGGCCGGTATGCGCCCGCGCTCGCCGCCGCGGCCACGGGCGACCTCGACGACGTCCTCGACGTGCTCGCCGCTCAGGGGCTGCGCCGCACCCCGGCGTTCGTCGCCGTGGCGGGCGCGGGCCGGCCCCGCGTCGTCACCCACGCCGACGGGTATGCCGTGCTGACCTCCTCCCGCGGCACCCTCGAGGTGCGCGCGCCCCACGGCCGGGTCTGGTCCGACCTCCTGGCCGACGCCGACGTGCAGACGGTGGCGCTGCGGGTGGCTCCGGGGGCGGACCCGGTACCGAGCCCCGAGCCGGTCACGAAGGAGGGTTCTGGCCCCGCCCAGGGCCACGACGCTCCCTCGTCGCCCGCTCCGGCCGCCCCACCCCCGCCAGAGCCGAAAGAGCCCTCGGAGCCCTCAGAGCCCTCAGAGCCGGCCGTTCCGGAACCCGAGGACGAGCCCCGACCGCTGCCGCCCCGCGGTCCGAGCCGGATGCGGCCGGTCGAGCCGCCCCCACCCGCCGGCGGCGACCTCATCGCCGACGTCCCGTGGCGCCGGACCGCCGCGGCTCCGGCCCGACCGGACCTGAGCCCGAGCCGACCCCGGAACCCGCCCCCACGCCTACCGGACCGAACCCGCTGCGCGCCCCGGACGACGCCGACGCCACCGTCGACCGCGCCGCCCTGCTCGCCGCCCAGCCGGCCGGGGGCACCGGCCCGCTGCCCTCCGGCCCGACGGTGCTCGCCGTCCTCTGCGCCGGCGGCCACCTCAACCCGCCCACCGCCGGCCGGTGCCGCGCCTGCGGGCGGGAGGTCCCCGACCAGGAGCCGTTCCGCACCCCGCGACCGCCGCTCGGCGTGCTGCGCCTCTCCACCGGCGACATCGTCACCCTCGACCGCGGCGTCGTCATGGGCCGCGCACCCCAGGCGCCGCCCGGTCTGCCGCCCGAGGTGCAGCCCCACGTCGTGCGCATCGCCAGCCCCGAGCGCGACATCTCCCGCAACCACGTGCAGGTCGTCGTCGAGGGCTGGCAGGTGCTCGTCCGCGACCTCGACACGACCAACGGCACCTCGGTCACGCTGCCCGGTGGCGCGCCCCAGCGGCTGCGCACCGGCGAGACGCAGGTGCTCGAGCCCGGCTCGGTCGTCAGCCTCGCCGACGAGGTGACCTTCGCCTACGAGGTGGCCCCCGACCCCACCGACAGCGCCAACACCACCCGATGAGCCGTTCCACCCAGACCACCGGCGCCCCGCAGCTGCCCGGCCTGGTCTACGTGCAGCCGCTCGGCTCGGGCGGGTACGCCGACGTCTACCTCTACGAGCAGCAGAGCCCGCGGATGCCGGTGGCGGTCAAGGTGCTGCGGGCCGAGGGCCTCACCGACGCGATGCGCCGCCGGTTCGCCGAGGAGGCCGACACCATGGCCCAGCTCGGCGACCACCCCTACATCGTGCAGATCTTCCGGGCCGGCACGAGCCTCGACGGCCGCCCCTACCTCGTCATGAAGTACTACCCGCCGCCCAACCTCGCCCGCCGGGCCCGGCTCCAGCCGCTCACCGTCGACGAGGTCCTGCGCACGGGCATCCAGCTGGCCAGCGCCATCGAGACCGCCCACCAGGCGGGCGTGGTCCACCGCGACGTCAAGCCGGCCAACGTCCTCGTCAGCAGCTACGGCGCCCCCGGCCTCACCGACTTCGGCATCGCCGGCCGCGGCGCCTCCCTCTCCCGAGGCCCAGGCGGCGCCGAGCGCGAGGCCCGGGCCGAGCCCACCGACGTCGGCGTCTCCGTGCCGTGGGCCCCGCCCGAGGTCCTGTACGCCGCCGGCGAGGGCACCGAGCGGGGCGACGTCTACTCCCTGGCGGCCACCCTCTGGCAGCTGCTCGTCGGGCGCTCGCCGTTCGAGGTGCCCGGCGGGGACAACACGGCCTACGCGCTCATGCCCCGCATCCGCAGCCTGCCCGTGCCCGCCACCGGGCGCCCCGACGTGCCGGCGAGCCTCGAACGGGTGCTGGCCCAGGCCATGGCCAAGGACCCCGCCCACCGCCCCGCGCGGGCGGTCGACCTGGCCCGGCAGCTGCAGGCGGTGGAGCAGGAGCTGCGCCTGCCGCGTACGCCGCTCGTCGTCCTCGACCAGCCGGGCGACGCCGAGGAGGTCGGGGCAGGCCCTGCCGGCGACGACGACGACCGCACCCGGGTCAAGAACGTCCAGCAGGTGCGCGCGCAGTCGTCGGGCGCGTTCGCCCCGACGCCCGACACCCTCGCGGCACCCGCGCCGACCGACCAGGGCCGGCGGCCCCTCGTCCTGGCCCTCGCCGGCGTCGCCGTCCTGCTCGTCCTCGTCGGGTTCCTCGTCCTGCGCCCCACGTCCACCCCCGCGCCGGCCCCGGTGCCGGCGCGTACGGCGGTCGCCACCCAGAGCGCCACCACCGACTCGGCCATCGGCGACGGCGTCTTCGCCGCACCGGTCGTCACCGTGACCCCGAAGGTCGGGTCCGTCGAGTTCGCCTGGAGCTATGCGTCGCCGCGCTCCACCGACACCTACCGGGTGCACGTGGGGCCCACCCCCGGCGACGCGCAGATCGCCGACCCGGTCACGGTGCCCAAGGCGACGTATGCGGTGAGGGTCGCCAGCGGGTCGACGATGTGCCTCGTCGCGACGGTCGTCCGGGCGGGCCAGATCTCGCCCGCCTCCCCGGCCGTCTGCGCCACGGCGCTCTGAACGGCGCCTCCGGACCGCCGGCGGCGGTGGACAGAAAGTTGCGCCGAAGGCCCCGCGGAGGTCACCCTGGTGCCCGGTTGGGGCGGCGGAGTCGCGCCGGGGCAGGGCGAGGCGTCAGGGGAGCGGGCCGGGGATGGTGAGCGCGAGCATGACCGCGCGCCGCTGGGGCGCCGTGTCGTCGGTCGTCATCCTCCTCGCGAGCGTGGTCTTCGTGTGGTTCGCCACGCGGTCGGAAGGGGACGTCGTCCGCAAGACCGACCTCTTCGACGGCGGGGTCTGGGTCTCCAACGCCGAGCAGTCCCGGTTCGGGCGGCTCAACAAGCCCGCCGGCCAGCTCGACGCCGGCGTCGCGGCCCCGGGCACGGCGAGCTCCGGCATCGACATCGCCCAGGACGGCGCGGCCGTCGTCGGCATCAGCAAGGCCGCCAACCAGCTGCTGCCCATCAACCCGAAGACGGCGACCCTCTCCGAGAGCAGCCAGGTCACCCTGCCGGCGGTGACCCCGGCGGCGGCGTCCGCGACGTCACCCAACGCCCCTGCCGCGTCCGTCGTCGACCTGCGCGGCGGCACCCTCGCCGTCGTCGACCCCGCCAAGGGCACGCTGTGGGCGCAGCGGGTCGACACCCGGGCCGGCATCGGCACCCTCGAGCAGGTGCAGCCGTCGGCCAAGCCCCGGGCCGCGGTCGGCGCGGCCGCCGCGGTCGCTGTCGGCACCGACGGCACGGTGTATGCCGCGTCGGGCACCAAGGGCTCGCTCGTCACGCTGCGCCTCGCGCCGGGAGGCGCCGACTTCGCCGACCCGGTGACCACCCCGCTCGGGTTCACCTCGGCCCAGCTCCAGCTGACGGCCGTCGGTGGTCACTGGGTCGCCCTCGACGGCGCCACCGGCAAGGTCTGGTCCGACGGCCAGGCCGAGCCCACCCCGCTCGGCACCGTGACCGGCCGGCCGGTGCTCCAGCAGCCCGGCCCGGACGCTCTCACCGTGCTCGTCCAGACGGGCGACGCCCTCCTCGCCGTGCCCCTCGCGGGTGGCGCCGCCGCGACCCGCTCGACGCTGTCCGCCCTGCCCACCCCCGGCGCCGGCTCCACCCCGGGCGGGCTGCTGCCCAGCCCGCCCGTCCGCCTCGGCGACTGCGTCCACGCGGGCTGGGCCGGCCCGGACGCCGTCTTCTACGGCCGGGCCTGCTCCGGCGCCACCGACCAGCCGGCCGTCCAGCTCGGCACCCTCGGCAAGGGCGTACGCACCGACGGGGTGAGGCTGCGGGTCAACCGCGGCCTCATCGCCCTCAACGACCTCGACAGCGGCAACGTCTGGGACGTCGACGACAAGCCGGTCAAGGTCGACAACTGGGACTCCGTCATCCCGCCGCCGCAGCAGGCCGACCAGAACCAGAAGAAGGACCCCAACCAGGTCGACGACCAGATCGTCACCACGCCGCCGCAGGCCGAGCCCGACGAGCTCAACGTGCGCCCCGGGCGGACCTCGACCCTGCACGTGCTCGACAACGACTCCGACAGCCAGGGCTCGATCCTCGGCATCGCCCCCGGTGACATCGGCAAGCCCGACGCCGCCGACGTCGCCACCGCGGTCAGCGTCGACGGCCAGACCGTCGAGGTGACGGTGCCGGCCGCGCCGGCCGAGACGACGTTCCGGTTCAGCTACACCGTCAACAACGGCGGGTCCGGGGCGAACGGCAAGGCCACCGGCTCGGTCGTCGTCCACATCGTCGACGACTCGGTCAACACGCCGCCCTTCGTGCGCGGCGGCACGGCCAAGCTGGCGCAGGCCAAGTACCCCGCCGTGCGCAGCGGTCACGTCACCGTCGGGGTGGTCGCCGACTGGCGCGACGGCGAGAACGACCCGCTGGGTGTCGACACCACCGATCCCGGCGTCAGCGTCGACCCGTCCGGCGCCCTCGGGGTCACGGCCCCCGACCAGCCCGGCGGGTTCGGCGTGAAGTACACCGTCGGCGACGGCCACGGCGGCTCCACCCCGGGCCAGGCCACCGTCAACGTCCTCGCCGACGACGCCCGGGCCGAGCCCCCGCAGACCCAGCCCGACGTCATCCGGGCCGTCGTCGGCAAGCCGGTGCAGGTGCAGCCCCTCGGCAACGACGTGCCCGGCGCCGACCCCACCGACCCCGGCGCCCGGATGCGCCTGGCCACCGAGGTGCGCGGCCCCGGCGCGCTCGTCGTCGACACCAACCTCGACACCGGGGTGCTCACGGTCACCGGCTCGGCGCAGGGCACCTTCCTCGTCACGTATGCCGCGCAGGTCGGGTCCGCGGTGTCGCCGGGGCGGATCCGGGTCGACATCCTGCCCAATCCCAGCGACGACCAGCCGCCGGTCGCCGCCCCCGACGCCGCGACCGTGCGCGACCAGGAGCCGGTCATCGCCGACGTGCTCTCCAACGACTACAGCCCGCGCAGCGACGTCCTCGTCGTGCAGAAGGCGGTGTCGGACGTGACCTGGCTGCAGCCGTCGGTCGTGCAGGGCCGCTTCCTGCGCGTCCAGGCGGGCAGCCCGCTCATCACGGGCGACGAGCGCCGCGGCAGCATCGACTACACGATCAGCGACGGCACCAAGACCGCCGTCGGCCACGTGTCCGTCGTGCAGAAGGCCCGGCCCGACACCCCGCCGCTGCCGAGCGTGGAGGACGACGACGCGGTGGTGCGCATCGGCGACGTCGTCACCATCCCCGTGCTCGACAACGACACGATGTCGGGCGGGGTGCCGCTCAAGCTCGACCCCCAGGGCGTCAAGGTCGTCGCCGGCAAGGGTCAGGTCTTCACGTCCGGCAGCGTCGTGCGGTTCATCCCCGACCCCACCCCGATCACGGCGGACGACGTCGTCACCCTGGAGTACGCGACCTACCCCGAGGGCAGTCCCGACCGGGCGGTCACCGGCCGGGTCACGGTGACCGTCAAGCCGCTCCCCACGCCGACCACCCCCAACCAGCCGCCCACCGCGCGCAGCGTCACCGCCAGTGTCACGGCCGGCGACACCATCACCGTCACCGTGCCGACGAGCGGCATCGACCCGGACGGCGACCTCACCTACGTCGCCGGCATCCTCGGCTCAAACGGCGGGCCGGTCGACCTCGCGCTCGGCCGGGTCGTCTCGTTCGGGGCGACGACGGTGAAGTACGAGGCCTACCCCCGCAGTGCCGGCACCGAGGTCATCCGCTACGTCGTCCGCGACCGGTTCGGCGCGACGAGCGAGGCGTTCGTCCGGGTGGGCGTCGTGCAGCCCGGCGACCCGCAGCCGCCCGTCGCGGTGACCGACGACATCGTCGCGGCGCCGGGCCGCACGGTCACCGCCGACGTCCTCGCCAACGACCTCATCTCCCCCGACGACGAGGTCACCTACGTCGACCTCACCACGATCAACGAGCCCACCGCGCTCGCCCGGTTCACCAAGCTCGACGACCAGACGTTCCGGGTGACCGTGCCCGAGGAGGGCCCGGCCACCGTGCTGGCCTACGGCATCACCGACGGCCTGTTCGACCCCTCCCGGGCCGCACTGTCGGTGCGCGGTCAGAAGGGGTTCAACAACCCGCCCACCGCCGTCGACGACACGGCCGTCCCGAAGCCCGGCGAGACGAGCACCACCGTCGACGTGCTCGCCAACGACCGCGACCTCGACGGCGACGCGAGCACGCTCACCCTCGTGGAGGCCGTCGGCGAGGGCGTCACCGTCGTCGGGCGACAGGTGCAGATCGCCCTGCTCGACCACCCGCGCGTCGTCCCCTACGTCATCGCCGACGCCGACGGCGCCAAGGCGATGGGCCTGGTCTACGTGCCGACCGCCGACAACGGCGCGCCCTACGTCACGCCCGGCAAGGTCGTCCAGATGGACACCAACGGCTCGGCCACCGTCGACCTCGCCGACTACGTCACCGACCCGCGGGGGCGCACGGTCAAGGTGACCTCGCCCGACACCGTGAGCACGTCGCCCAAGGACGCGCTCGCCTCGGAGCCCAAGAGCGACACGTCGATCGCCCTGACCGCGTCCAAGGACTACAACGGCCCGGCCGCCCTCATGCTCCAGGTCACCGACCAGACCGGACCCGACGACCAGGCCGGGCTCACCGCATACCTGTCGATCCTCGTGCAGGTCGGTCCGAAGGTGCCGATCCTGCGCTGCCCCGACTACCTCGTGAACCTCGTCGGCGGCGGCCAGCCCCGCACCGTCGACATCCCGCGGCTCTGCCACGCCTGGCTGCCCACCGGGCTCGACCCAGCCGCCGCGGAGTACACCGCGAGCTGGAGCCAGCCGGTGCCCGACGTCGACCTCAAGCCCACCGGCGTGGGCAACCGGGAGTTCGTCCTCACCGCGGCCGCGAAGGCCAGCGGCGACGGGGCCGTGACCGTGGCGGCGGTGGGCTCCAAGGAGTCCTTCCCGATCCGGGTGCACGCCACGCCGACCGAGGGCCCCAAGCCGACCCCGCCGCCGGGGGCACCGCCGCCGCCGCTGGCGCAGCAGGTGCCGCCGCTCGTCGTCTCGCCGATCACGGTGGCCGCGCTGAACGCCGGGGCCAGCGAGACCGTCAACGTCGCCCCCTACCTGCAGAGCCCGCTGGCCAGCCCCGCCTGCAGCCTCAGGCCCACCGTGATGCTCCGCAGCGGCACCGGCGTCACCGGCACCGCGTCCGGCTGCTCGATCACCGTCACGGCCGCCAAGGACGCCCGCGGCACGGCGACCCTCGTCTTCGAGGCCTCCGACGGCCCGGGCCGGCTGGCCAACGGCGAGGTACGCGTGAGCATCCGCGGGGTGCCCGACGCCCCGACCCGGGTCAGCGCCGCGGCCGACCGCACGGCCGGCGGTCTCGCGCGGGTCAGCTGGTCGCCGCCCGCCAACGACGGCGGCCTGCCGGTCCTGCAATACGAGGTGCGCTCGAGCACCGGCCAGACGCTGAGCTGCCAGGCCTCCCCGTGCACGGTCAGCGGCCTCAAGAACGGCCAGCCCGTCTCCTTCACCGTGCGGGCCCGCAACGCCGTCGACTGGTCGGCGCCCAGCGCCCCGTCGCCGGAGGTCACCCCCGACACCGCCCCCCGGGCCGTCACCGTCGGTGCGGTCACCCCGGGCGACCGCACCCTGGCCGTCACCTGGGCCGCGCCGGTCAACGAGGGCAGCGCCGTCGACCAGTACCAGGTGCAGTGGGTCAACACCGCCGGTGGCGCCGGTGGCGGCACCCGCGTCGTGGCCGCCCCCACCCTGACTACCACGCTGACCGGCCTGGTCAACGACAACGCGTACACGATCCGTGTGCAGGCCCACAACGGCGCCGGCTGGGGGCCCTATGGGCCGTCCGTCACGAAGCAGTCGTTCGGCACGCCACCGGCGGTGGCCGCCCCCCAGGTGTCTCCGCGGGCCGCCAACGCCAACGACTCCACCGGCCAGGTCACGGTCACGTGGAGCACGACCGACCCGAACGGCCCGCCGATCACGAAGTACACCGTCTACCGCCGGGTCGGCGGCGGCGCGTTCACCGCCCTGGGCACCGTCTCGGGCTCGGCGTCGCGCACCTACACCAACTCGGGAATCCCCTACGACGGCAAGACCTACGAGTACACCGTCACCGCCACCAACGGTGGTGGGGCCGAGTCGCCGAAGAGCAACACGACGTCCTACCGGGCCACCGGCATACCCGCGGTACCCGGCGCGCCCACGGTGGTCGAGAGCGGCTTCGACTACCTCGCCAAGGTCACGGTGACGCTCGGCGACTCGCGGGCCTCGTCCTTCACCTCGGTGAAGTGGCGCTCCACCGGCGGCGACAGCGGCACCTGGGCCTGCGGCGGGTGCGCCGACGGCACGACCCGCACGTTCACGACGACGCGGCTGCCCACCACCGTGCAGAACATCTCGGTCTCGGCGTGCAACGACGCCACCCCGGTCCAGTGCTCCGGGTGGAGCGGCGGCTCCTCGGTCCACCCCTACGGCCCGACGCAGGCGGTGACCGGCCTCAAGTCGACCGTCACGGGCAGCGGCGGGAACTACACGATCACGTGGACGTGGAACAACGTCTCCAACGGCCGGGCCTACGACAAGGTCACCGTCAGCGGCGCCGTCGACCGCACCCTCGGCGGCAACGCCGAGAGCGTCTCGGTCAGTGCCGGCTACTCCGCGAGCAAGTCGATCACCGTCACCCCTTCCGTCACGACGCCCCAGGGCACCGACGCGGGCCCCGGTCGCAGCGACTCGGCGACGACGCCCGACCGGCCGCCACCCACGGTCAAGGTCACCGAGGGCGGCTCGTGCAGCGGTTCGTCCTGCGACCCCCAGGCGCCCGGCAACTGCAGGACCACGTGCTACTTCGTCGTCATCGCCTCGGGCAACTGGCAGGCGGGCTCGATGACGTGCGACGTCAGCGGGGCCAGCCAGGGCCAGTTCGCCACCAAGACGGTGCAGACCAACGGCACCCACCAGACCACGGCGTTCTACGGCTACGGCGACACCGTGACGATCCGCTGTCGCAACGGCAGCGAGTCCGCCAGCGACTCGAAGGGCAACTGGGGTGGCTAGCGCCGTGACCCGCCGCCCCACGCCCACCCCCACGACCAGGAGCGCCCATCGATGACCGCCCAGCCCGCCGCCTCCCCCGGCACGACCGCGACCCAGGAGCAGGTCACCTGGTTCGCGCAGACCTTCGACCGGCTCGTCGCCAACATCGACCGCGCCGTGCTCGGCAAGGACCACGTGACCCGGCTGGCCCTGACCTGCCTGCTCAGCGAGGGCCACCTGCTGCTCGAGGACTTCCCCGGCACCGGCAAGACGCAGCTCGCCCGGGCGCTCGCCGCGTCGGTGCAGGGGTCCAACAGCCGCATCCAGTTCACGCCCGACCTGCTGCCGAGCGACGTCACCGGCGTGACGATCTACGACCCCAACGTCAAGACGTTCGAGTTCCACCCGGGCCCGATCTTCGCGACCATCGTCCTCGCCGACGAGATCAACCGGGCCTCGCCCAAGACCCAGTCGGCGCTGCTCGAGGTCATGGAGGAGGGGCAGGTCACCGTCGACGGCGTCGCCCACAGCGTCGGCGACACGTTCATGGTCATCGCCACCCAGAACCCCATCGAGCAGGCCGGCACCTACCGGCTGCCCGAGGCCCAGCTCGACCGGTTCCTCATGAAGACGAGCGTGGGCTACCCCGACGCCGACGCCACCGTGCGCATCCTCGGCGACGCCAAGGTGCGCGACCGCGCCAAGCGCCTGCAGCCGGTCGTCACCGCCGGGGTCGTCGGCGACATGGCGGCGCTGGCCGACGAGATCCACGTCGACGCGGCGATCCTGCGCTACGTCGCCGCGCTCGCCGAGGCCACCCGCCGGCACCCCTCGCTGCGGCTGGGCCTGTCGGTACGCGGGTGCCTCGCCTACGTGCGCTGCGCCAAGACGTGGGCCGCCTCGCAGGGCCGCACCTACGTCATCCCCGACGACGTCAAGCTGCTCGCCCACCCCGTGCTGGCCCACCGCCTGCTGCTCGAGGCCGAGGCGCAGTTCAGCGGCACGACCGTCGACGAGGTCGTCGACCAGATCCTCGGCGACGTGCCCCCGCCGGCCCAGGGGACCGCCGAGGTGCCCCCGACCGCATGACGACCACCCTTCGCTCCCCGCTGGCGGCCACAACCCGGCGCCGGCTCGGCCCGCTGGTGCGGCATACCCGTCCCGTCTGGGCGCCGGTGCGCACCGCGCTCGGCTGGGTCTCGCCGCTGGGGTGGGCGATCCTCGCCGTCGCGGCGCTGTGCTGGGTGCTCGGTGCCCGCTACGGGTGGGTCGAGCTGTTCGTCGTCGCGGCCGCGTCGGTCGTGCTCGTGCTCGCCTGCGCAGCCCTCATCGTCGGCCGGGTCCACGTCGACATCGTCACGGAGGTCGACCCCGGCCGGGTCACGGTCGGCGACCCGGCCACCGGCCGGGTGGCCGTGCGCAACCTCGCCCGCACCCCGCTGCTCCCGCTCGTCGTCGAGCTGCCCGTCGGCGTCACCGCGGCGCGGTTCATCCTGCCGACCCTGCGGTCCGGGGCCGAGCACGAGGAGCTCTTCGTCGTGCCCACCCACCGGCGCGGCGTCATCGCCGTCGGCCCGGCCCGCACCGTGCGCGGCGACCCGCTCGGCGTGCTGCGGCGCGCGGCCACGTGGAGCGAGGTGCACGAGCTCTTCGTCCACCCCCGCACCGCCCACCTCGAGTCGCTCGGCGCGGGCCTGCTGCGCGACCTCGAGGGCACGGTCACCGAGGACCAGTCGATGAGCGACCTGGCCTTCCACGCCCTGCGCGAGTACCAGCCCGGCGACGACCGCCGCTACATCCACTGGCGCTCCTCGGCCAAGGCCGGGCGGCTGCTCGTGCGCCAGTTCCTCGACACCCGCCGCTCCCACGTCACCGTCGTCGTCGACACCGACCCCGCCTCCTACCGCGGCGGCGAGGACATCCTCGACGCCTGGACCCGTCGACAGCCCGGGCGCACCGAGCCGCTCGTGGCCGCCCACAGTGCCCCCGAGGTGCTCGACCTCGAGACGGCCATCGGCATCGGCGCCTCCGTCGTCCTGCGGGCGATGCGCGACGAGCAGGACGCCACGATCGTCTGCGGCTCCCACGACATCAGCCGCGGCACCCCGCAGCTCACCCTCGACACCCTCGCCCGCGTCGAGCCGGCCCGGGTCGACGTCGTCGCCCTGGCCGTCCGCGCCGCCGACCTCGCCGCCGACACCAGCATCCTCTTCCTCGTCACCGGACCCGAGCGGCCGTTCGTCGAGCTCCAGCGCGCCGGCGCCCAGTTCGGCCCCGAGGTGCGCACGGTCGTCGTCGTCGTCGACCCGGAGGCGACGGCGGGCATCCGCCGCGGTGGCGGCGTCACTGTGCTCACCGTCACCGCGCTCGCCGACGTCCGCCGGGTGCTCGCCGCCGGGCTGGGCGGTGGGTGACGCGATGACCCAGCACCCCTCCGGCCCCTCCACCGCCAGCCGTGCGACCCAGCTCGTCACCCTGTGGCGGCGGGCGCTGCCCGCCACCGAGGTGCGCGTCGACCTCGCCTTCTCGGCGGCCCTCGTCCTGCTGGCCCTCGTCGGCTTCAGCACCACCTACTACGGGTACGCCTGGCTGGTCGTCGGCGTCGTGGGCACCGCCATGGGCCTCGCCATCGCGCACGTCGTGCTCGCGCGCCGGCTCCCCGCGGTGGTCACCCTCGCCGGCGTGGTCGCGGCATACCTGCTGCTCGGAGGTCCGGTCGCCGTGCGCGAGGGGCTCGTCGGTGGCGTCCTGCCCACCCCGGACGTCGTCGTCGAGCTCGCGACGACCGCGGTGCAGGGCTGGAAGACCATGCTCACCTCGCTGCCGCCCCTCGACCCGCGCGGCCCCCTCATGGCGCTGCCGTTCCTCTTCGCGCTCGCCGGCGCGGGCGCGGCCTACACGGTGGCCCGGCGCTGGCGGCGCTCCGTCGCGGCGCTGGTCGTCCCCCTCGCCCTGCTGGGCCTGAGCATCGCGCTCGGCACGCTGACCCCGGCCTCGGTCGTGCTCCAGGGCGGGGCGTTCGCCCTCGTCGCCATCGGCTGGTCGGCGGTGCGCAGCGGACGCGGCCGGCCCACCCTCCAGGACGGCGGGGGCCGCGGCACGCGGGCCGTGACCGTGGCCGGGCTGCTCGCCGTCGCCGTCGTCGGCGGTCTGTTCGTCGGCCCGCGCCTGCCCGGCGCCGACGCCGCCGACCGGCAGGTCTGGCGTACCGCGCTCGAGCCGCCGTTCGACGTCAGCCAGTTCCCGAGCCCGCTGGCCGGCTTCCGGCAGTACACCGAGCCCAACGCCGCCGAGCTCTTCGACCGCACGCTCATCCAGGTCACCGGCCTGCCCGAGGGCACGCCCGTGCGCCTGGCCACGCTCGACTCCTACGACGGCTCGGTCTGGGGCGCGGGCAACGTGGCGGCCGGGAGCGGGAACACCGGCAGCAACGGCACCGACGGCACCGACGACGCCGCGACGTTCCGGCGGGTCGGCAGCCACATCGCGGCGAGCGGCCCGGGGCAGGCGGTCACGGCGACCGTGCGGATCGTCGACCCCGGCTACCGGGAGGTGTGGCTGCCGACGGCCGGCGTCGTCACCGGCATCGCCTTCGACGCGGCGGGTGCCGACCGGGGGAGCGCCCTCGCCACCGACCTGCGCTTCAACGTCGCCACCAACACCGGCGTCGTCCCCTCGCGTCTGCAGGTCGGCGACACCTACGAGCTCAGCGCCATCCTCCCGCCCGCGTCGGCCACCCTCCCCACGAGCGTCGGCGTCGAGGGCGCACCCCTCGTCGACACCTCCACGCTGGGCTTCCTCGACGCCCGGCTCGACGCGTGGAGCGGTCAGCAGACCGACCCGTGGGCCAAGGTCGTGGCCATCGCCCGGGCCATGCGGGCCGGGGCCTACACCGACGGCGGCAGCCCCGGGAACTACCAGAACGTCTTCCTGCCCGGGCACTCGCTGGGCCGGCTGCAGCGCTTCGTCCGGTCGGAGCAGCTCGCCGGCGACGACGAGCAGTACGCGTCGACCCTCGCCCTGGCGGCCAACCGCGCCGGCGTCCCCACCCGGGTCGTCTTCGGCGCGGTGCCGCAGGCCAACGGCGACGTCAAGGGCTCCGACGTGCACGCCTGGGTGGAGGTGCACGCGGGCGACGGCTCCTGGGTGCCGGTGCTCCCGCGCGACTTCCTCCCCGACCGCAACAAGCAGCCCGAGCAGCAGCAGCAGCGCTCGGAGGAGCAGAAGACCGGCGCCCAGGTGCCCCCGCCCGTCGCCAACAACCCGCCGTCGGTGCTGCAGGGCCCCGACCAGGCCCAGAACGCCACCCAGAACCGGAAGCCCCCACCCAAGAGCCCGTTCGACCCGAGCACCTGGCCCGACTGGGTCAAGTGGCTCCTCACCTACGTCGGGCTCCCGCTGCTCGCGCTCCTGCTCCTGTATGCCGTGGTGCGGGCCGTCAAGGCCCGGCGCCGCGTGCGCCGCCGCACCCGTGGCACCCCCCGGAGCCGGATCGCGGGCGGCTGGGCCGAGCTCGTCGACACCACCGCCGACCTCGGCTGGGCGCTGCCGCGGCACGCGACCCGGCTCGAGCAGGCCGGCGGCCTCGACGCGCGGGTCGACGAGGCGTACGCGTTCCGGCCGCTGGCCGAGCGGGCCAACGGCCACGTCTTCGCGCCGGACGCCCCGACGCTGGACGAGGCCACGGCGTTCTGGGTCGAGGTCAGGGCCGCCCGCCGCGTCCTGCGCCGGCGCGTGCCGTGGTGGCGGCGGCTCCTGGCCGACGTCTCGCCACGCTCGGCGGGGTCGATACGGTCTGGCCGGTCGACGGGGTCGGGCCGACGCGCCGCCGGCCGGCGTGTATCAGCAGGTCTCGCCCGGCCCTCTGCCCCGTAACTTCTTCATGACATCCTGGACCGACCGACGCACGAGAGGCGGCGATGACCGACCTGCAGCAGCCCCCCGCCGGCGCCGACCTCACCTGGCTCGTCGCGGCGGCCGCACGTGGTGACGAGGCGGCCTGGAACGCCATCACCGACCGGTTCAGCCGCCTGGTCTGGTCGGTCGCCCGGTCCTACCGGCTCCCGCAGGACGACGCAGCCGACGCCGTGCAGAACACGTGGCTGCGGCTGCTGGAGAACCTCGGGCGGATCGAGAACCCGCAGGCGCTGCCCGGCTGGCTGACGACGACCGCGCGGCACGAGGCGCTGGGCGTGATCCGGCGCCGCGGCCGCGACATCGTCTCCCGCGACGACGACCTCGGGCTCGGTCGCCCCGACCCCCTGGCCGACGAGCTCGACGCCGGCCTGCTCGACGACGAGCAGGACGCGGCGCTGTGGCGCTGCTTCCGGCGCCTCACCGAGCGGTGCCAGCGGCTGCTGCGCGTGCTCATGGCCGCCGACCGGCCGGCCTACACCGAGGTGGCGGCCGGGCTCGGGATGCCGATCGGGTCGATCGGGCCCACCCGGATGCGGTGCCTCGCCCAGCTGCGCACCCTCGTCGCCGACTCCGGCTACCCGTTCGCCGAGGCGTACTGACGTGCCCGCCACCGAACGCGACGACGACGCCCTCCTGGCCCGGCTGGGTGCCCTGGCCGACGTCGTCGACCCGGTGCCCGACCACGTGCAGGCCGCCGCTCGGGGCCTGTTCGCCTTCCGCGACCCGGACGCCGAGCTGCTCCGAGCGGTCGCCGTCGACTCCGACCGGCTGGAGGCGGTGCGGGGCACGGCGCCGACGAGCCGGATGCACTTCTTCGAGCTCGACGACCTGTCCCTCGACATCGAGGTCACGGTCACCGAGGGCGTCTGCGGGCTCGTCGGGGTCATGGCCGAACCCTCCGACTCTGCCGAGGCCGCCGACCCGCAGGGCTCCTCGGTCACGGTCGACACCCCCTCGGCGGCCTTCACCACCACGCCCGACCCCGAGGGCCGCTTCATGGTCGACGGGGTGCCGAAGGGGATCGCCCGGATCACCCTCTGGCGCCGGGACCGCACCCGGCGGGCCACCCCCTGGTTCGAGATCGGGTTCGGCGCCGGCTGAGGCTCACGCCCCCCAGGCGGTGAACGCGGCGGCGGTCGCCCGACCGAGCGGGTCGTCGGCCAGGTCCGTACGGGCCGCGGCCCACCCCTGGGCGAGCGACCCCCCGGCTCCGGCGACCTCGTGCACCCGCTGCATGACCCGCACCGTGGCCCGGTCGTTCACGGGGACGACGCTGGCCAGCACGCTCGCGGTCCCCATCGACAGCAGGCTGCCGACGAGGCCCAGCGCCTCGTGGGAGCCGATCGGGG
Organism: uncultured Actinomycetota bacterium; assembly: GCA_963752705.1. Classification (GTDB taxonomy): domain Bacteria; phylum Actinomycetota; class Actinomycetes; order Actinomycetales; family Dermatophilaceae; genus Lapillicoccus. The sequence goes on along the minus strand of CAVVZM010000002.1, from coordinate 359,967 downwards.
CGGCGTTGCCCGAGTCGCACGCCGACAGGACGATGGCCGACGGCGGCCGGGCCAGCCGGTCGAGGTCGTGCACCATGAGCGGCCCGTCGGCCATGAGCAGCGACGAGAACAGGGGCGCGTCGGCCCGGAACGTGCCGTGCGCCGCGATGTGGGCCAGCCGGGCGCCGTCGAGCGCGGCGAGGGTGCGGGCCACCGTGGCCTCGGCCCCCCCGACCGAGCGGGCCCGGTCGTGCAGCGGCGACAGCCGGGTCACCTCGGTCTCCCCGGTGCTGAGGCCCGGGCCGGTGACGAGCGCGATCGGCCCGTCGAGCGGGGCCGCCCGCCGGGCCGCGGACCACAGGGTGACCGACGGGCATACCGTCACGGCGGTCCGCGCGAAGGCGGGGAGCAGGCCCCAGGGCGCCGTCAGCAGCTCGGCCGGGGGCACGACCACCACGGTGCGGTGCGACCAGTCCGGCACGGCCTCCCCGAGCAGCGCGTCCTGCAGCCGGGCGGCGGTGGGTCCGAGGTCGCTCACGCGCCCGTAGGCCGCCCGGCGTAGCGCGAACCGGGCGTACTGCGCCTCCCGCGTGGCGGCTTCCAGCGTCCCGACGTCGCGGCGGCGCACCCGACCGCCGGAGGCCGTCACCGCGTAGAGACGCCCGTCGACGGCCACGAGGGACAGCAGCACCGTGTCGCCGAGCCCGTCGAGCACGGCGTCGAGGTCGAACCCCGCGGCGACACCTCCGCTGCCCTGCAGGTGCTGGTAGGCCCGGCGCACCTCGGTCTCGCGCCGGCGCTGCTCGGCCCGCAGGCCCGCGGCGGTCAAGTCGTCCGCGCTGTCGGCGCGGCGCGAGACGTCGCGCAGGGCGGCCAGCTCGCGGTCCAGCCCGCCGCCGTCGTCCGGCCGCGAAGGGGGCGCGACCAGAGCGGTCGCCCGCCACCGCTCGACCCACCACAGCAGGGCGCGCGGGGAGCCGTCCGCGAGCGTCGAGCGCACCGCCACCGTCGCCAGCTCGAGCCCGTGGCGCGACGCCAGTGCTCGCAGCTCCAGGCTGCCCAGCAGCGCCCGGTGCTCGTCGACGGCGTCGAGCCCCCGCCGGCACGCGTGGAGCATGGCCCGCCGGTCGCCGCGTTGCTCGGCGAGGAGGGCGGCCGCCAGCCACCCGGCCGCGCGCCCGAGACCGGGGCCCGTATGCCGCGCACGAGCGGCCCGCTCCAGGCTCGCCTCCGCCTCGTGCGGACGGCCGGCGGCGCGGGCGACCCGGCCGTGGAGCAGCAGCGCGACCGGCAGGTCCCGCGCCCGCTCACGCCGCAGGCCGGCGACGAGCCGCCCGGCGTCGGCGAGCATCCGCCGGCTCGGCTGCGCATCGGCCTCCGGGGGAGCGGCCAGGTGCTGCCGGTACTGCGCCTCGAGCCGCAACAGCCGCGCGCGCAGGGTCCACCGGGGCCGGCGCTGGGCTGCGAACAGCGTGGCCGCCCGCTCGGCCGTGGCCTCGGCCGGCTCGAACCGGCCGTCCGACAGCGCGCACTGGGCCTGCGTCAGGAGCAGCTCGGCGCGCTTGATCGGCGGGACGTCGGGGGTGCTCAGGATGCCGTCCACCATCGCGGACGACTCGGTGGTCAGGCCGGCCGTGAGCAGCGTGGCGGCGTGGTCGATGACGAGGTCGGCCGACGCCACCGAGATCTCGGCGTAGCGCGCGGTCACCGCGTCGAAGAGGCGCAGGGCCTCCGGCAGGTCGCCCCGGTCGTGCGCCGCGAGGGCCCGGTTGTGCAGAGAATGCGCCGACTCGAGCATCTGCCCCTGCCCGGCGAAGAGCGCCTCCGCCTCCCGGGCGTCGGCGTCGGCGGCGTCCACCTCGCCGAGGGCCAGGTTGACGACGCACCGGTTGTTGAGCCCGCGGGCCAGCCACAGCTGGTCCCCGCCCGCCCGGCTGCCCGCGACGGCCGCGTCGATGGCCGCGCGCGCGTCGGCATACCGGCCGATCTGGTAGAGCGCGTTGGCCCGCCGCAGGTGCAGCCGCGGTATGGCCACCGAGCCGGTGACGAGCACCGCCGCGTCGAGCTGCCGCAGCCCGTCGGCCGTGCGCCCGGCGTGCACGAGGGTCAGGCCGTAGGTCGCGAGCACGTCGGCGACGCGCTCGTCACCGCCCGACCGGGCCAGGCGCAGCGCCGTGCGCGCGTGCCGCAGCGCGACCGTCAGGTGGCCGCGGTCGCGCTCGACGACGGTGATGGCCTGGTGGGCGAACGAGGCGGTGCGGGCGTCGGGCCGCTGCTCGAGGAGGCGGCGGGCCGTTGTCAGAGCCACGAGGGGCTGGGATAGTGCCAGGGCGAGAAGCCCCTCCAGCTCGTCCACCCCGCGTCACCGTCCGTCCGTTGAGAGGTCCCGATGGCCGACACTCCCGCCGATCAGCATGATGGCAGCCCGGCCGGCGCGGATGACCCGCGCTGGTGGGACACCGAGGCCGCCTGGGCGGGCGAGCAGCTCGACAGCCGCCGCGGCGAGCAGGTGCGGGCCATCGTCGAGGCCTTCGCCCGCCTGGACCCGCCCGTCGAGGTCGGCATCTTCCCGAGCGACGACCGGCCGCAGGACATGGAGTACCTCTACGTCAAGGGCGTCGTGCTCACCCGCGACAGCGACGTCGACCGGGTCAACCGGGCGATGGGCCGTCAGATCGTCGGCTGGGACAAGCGCGACGAGACGCGTCGGGTCGAGGGAGCGCTGCCCCCCGTGTCGGGGCTGACCGTGCTCCCGCTGCCGAGGGCAGACGAGGCTGGTCTGGCCCTCGACACGGTCGCCTGGTTCACCCGGCTCGACGAACGGCTCGGCGTCGGCGTGGCCGTGCCCAACCACGTCGTCCACATCACCCCGGGCGGGGGCTGCCCGGCCACCGAGCCGCTGCCGTCGGCCGGGGCGCCGCGGCCGGCCGTCGACCGCGACGAGCGCACGACCGGGCGTGGGGTGAAGGTCGTCGTCCTCGACACCGGCCTCATCGAGGCGGTGCGCGACGAGCATCCGTGGCTGGAGGGGGTGTGGGGCGAGACCGAGCCGCCGGGCGTCGGTCGCTACCGCGGACACGGCACCTTCATCGCCGGGGTCGTCCGCACCATGGCGCCCGAGGCGGAGGTCGAGGTGCGCCGGCTCTTCATCGTCGAGGGGGCCGTGCTCGAGGACCACCTCGCCGCCGCGCTCGTCGACGCGCTGGGGGAGACCCCCGACGTCATCAGCATGTCGGCGGGCACGACGACCCGAGGCGGGCTCCCGCTACTGGCGCTGGAGAACTTCTGGACCGAGCACCTGAGCAAGGTCAAGGGCACCGTCCTCGTCGCGGCCGCGGGGAACGACGGCAACCGAGGCCCGTTCTGGCCGGCGGCGTTCCCCTGGGCGGTCTCGGTGGGCGCGCTCGACACCGACCTCTCCCGGGCCGGGTACAGCAACTACGGCAGCTGGGTCGACGTCTACGCCGAGGGCACCGACCTCGTCAACGCGTACCCCCGCGGCTGGTACATCTACCGCGAGACGCCCTTCGCGCCGCAGAAGGCGAACTTCCTCACCGGGATGGCGTGCTGGAGCGGTACCTCGTTCTCCACCCCGATCGTGTCCGGGCTGGTCGCCGCCCGGATGACGTGGAGCGGCGAGAGCGCCCGGCTGGCGGCTGACGCCCTGCTGGTCAAGGCGCGGGCCAACGCCCGCCCGCACGTCGGCGCGGTGCTGGAGCCCGGGATGGGCGCGCCCTAGGTCGCGGTGTTGATGGGCGCTCAGTCGGCGTTCTTGAGCCGGCCCCAGCCGTGCCACACGTCGATGTCGATGCGCGCCGTCACGCGGGCGCGGTCGCGCACCGGGTACGCCTCCCCGGTGTAGTGCCGGGCGATGCGGTCGATGTCGGCGAGGTCGACGTCGTCGATCCACTCCACGATGTGGCCCTGGATGCTCGTGTGGGTGATCCAGTTCTCCGGGTCCATGGCGCTCAGGGCGACCCGCCCGTCGGCCCGCAGCCACTCGATCCGCTTGCGGCCGTTGTCCATGTTGACGACGACCTGGCCGTCCTCGAACAGGTACCACGTCGGCACGGATACCGGCTGGCCGTCGGGCTTGACCGAGCTGATCGTGGCGTAGTTGGGGCGGACGAGGAACTCAGCGACCTCGGCGGGCAGCGGTGGCTTCGGCATACCGCCACGGTAGCCCCGCCCGCCCGGAGCCTGTGGACAACGGCGGACGCTCATGCCCCGGGGTCGGCACAGTCCTGGGGTGACCGTCCTCGACCTGCTCGGCGAGCTCACCCGTCTGGGTGGGGTGGCCGGGCATGCCGAGCTGGTCGAGGCCGGCTCGCGGCGATCGCTGGAGCAGGCGCTGGCGGGCGGGTACGTCGTGCGCGACGCCCGGGGGCGGTACGCCTTCCCGACCGCCGACGACGGTCGCCGAGCTGCGCACCGGCTCTGCGGTGTCGCCTCGCACCTCAGTGCCGCTGCGCACTGGGGGTGGTCCACGAAGGTCCCCGCCGACCGGCCCTGGGTCACCGTGCCCCGGAACCGGACCGTCCCGGCCGCCGAGCAGAAGGCGTTCCACGTGTCCTGGCGCCGACTGGATCCCGCCGACATCGTCGACGGGTGGGTGACCGGTCCTTTGCGCACCGTGATCGACTGCACCGTCGCGCTGCCGTTCGACGCAGCCCTGGCGGTCGCCGACTCCGCCCTCCGCTCCGGTGCCGTGACCGGTGGGGAGCTGGTCGCCGCGGCCGAGACCCATCCGGCCCGCGGGCGGGCCAGGGTCGACCGGGTCGCCCGGCACGCGTCGCTGGAGGCGGCTAACCCGTTCGAGTCGGTGCTCCGAGCCATCTGTCTCGAGGTCCCCGGGCTCGAGGTGGTCCCTCAGGTCGAGATCGCCGACGAAGGGTTCTTCGCCCGGGTGGACCTGGCTGACACCCGGCTGGGCATCGTCATCGAGGCCGACAGCTTCGCGTTCCACGGCGGACGCGACCGGCTCCGCCACGACTGCTGGCGCTACGACGAGCTGGTGGCGCGGGGATGGGTGGTGCTCAGGTTCGCCTGGGAGCAGGTGATGTTCTCACCGGAGTGGGTGCGCCGGATCCTCGTCGAGGCCGTCGCCCGGGCACGCCAACGGGCGTTGGTCGCGGGGAAGGGTCCTGTTAGGGACTCTCGGCGGACCAACGCCCGTTGATGTGTTCGTCCTACCGACTCTCAGCGCTCCTCGGTACCCGCGATGTACGCCTCGAGCTTGGCCCGGCCCTCGGTGTCCTCGCGCTGCACGGGCGGCGACTTCATCAGGTAGGACGACGCCGACACGAGGGCGCCGCCGATGCCGCGGTCGAGCGCGATCTTGGCCGCCCGGATGGCGTCGATGATGATGCCGGCCGAGTTGGGGGAGTCCCAGACCTCGAGCTTGTACTCCAGGTTCAGCGGCACGTCACCGAACGCCCGGCCCTCGAGGCGCACGTAGGCCCACTTGCGGTCGTCGAGCCACTGCACGTAGTCCGACGGCCCGATGTGCACGTTCTTCGCGCCGAGGTCGTGGTCGATGTTCGACGTGACGGCCTGCGTCTTGGAGACCTTCTTCGACTCCAGCCGGTCGCGCTCCAGCATGTTCTTGAAGTCCATGTTGCCGCCGACGTTGAGCTGGTAGGTGCGGTCGAGCACGACGCCGCGGTCCTCGAACAGCTTGGCCATGACCCGGTGCGTGATTGTCGCGCCGACCTGGCTCTTGATGTCGTCGCCGATGATCGGCACGCCGGCCGCCTCGAACTTCGCCGCCCACTCGGGGTCGCTGGCGATGAACACCGGCAGCGCGTTGACGAAGGCCACGCCGGCGTCGATCGCGCACTGCGCGTAGAACTTGTCGGCGTCCTCCGACCCCACGGGCAGGTAGGACACGAGCACGTCGGCGCGCGTCTCCTTCAGCACCGCGACGATGTCGACCGGCTCGGCCGGGCTCTCGTCGATGGTGAGGCGGTAGTACTTGCCGAGCCCGTCGAGGGTGGGACCGCGCTGCACCGTGATGCCGGTGGTGGGCACGTCGGCGATCTTGATCGTGTTGTTCTCGGAGGCGTTGATCGCCTCGGCGAGGTCCTTGCCGACCTTCTTGTCGTCCACGTCGAACGCGGCGACGAACTCCACGTCACCGACGTGGTACTCGCCGAACGTCACGTGCATGAGGCCCGGCACGACCTCCCCGACGGGGGCGTTGCGGTAGTACTCGACGCCCTGCACCAGCGAGCTGGCGCAGTTGCCGACGCCGACGACGGCGACGCGAATGGATCCCATGAGCATTACTCCTTGATGGTGGGGCTGGTGGCGGTATGCGTGGTGCTGGTGGCGGTGTGCGTGGGGGTATGCGTGGTGCTGGGGGTGTCGCGCTCGGCCTTGATGAGCTCGTCGAGCCAGCGCACCTCGCGCTCGGCCGACTCCTCGCCGTGCCGCTGGAGGGCGAGGGTGTAGGCGTCCATGCGCTCGCGGTTGCGGGCGGAGGTCTCACGCACCTGGGCGAGGCGCTGCTCCAGGCGGGAGCGGCGGCCCTCGAGGATGCGCAGCCGTACGTCCTGCGTCGTGCGGGCGAAGAAGGCCAGGTGGACGTCGAACTCGTCGTCCTCCCAGGCGGTCGGACCCGCCTCGGCGACGAGGTCGGCGAACCGCTCCTTGCCGGCGGGCGTCAGCGCGTAGACGATCCGGGCCCGCTTGCTGCCCGACCCGCCGGTGACCGCGGGGGCCTCGGCGACCCAGCCGGCGACGAGCAGCCCCCGCAGCGCGGGGTACAGCGAGCCGTAGGACAGGGCGCGGAAGGGTCCGAGCGCGGTGTTGAGCCGCTTGCGCAGCGCGTAGCCGTGCAGGGGGCTCTCGTGAAGGAGGCCGAGGACGGCGAAGTCGAGCAGCTCGGCGCGCCGGGCCATGGCTCCCCCTCTCGGACGTCAGGTGACATACTCTCGCTTTGTCTGGGTGAACGTTAACATGGATATATCGCGCCGATACATGACCGCGCGCTGTGAGAGCGCGCCGCCCGCCGCCGTCCCGGCATACTGGTGCGTTGTGAGCGAGCCCACCCAGCCGTCCCGAGCCTCCCGAGCCGCCCGATCGGCCGGGTCACCGCGATCGGGCGACCCGGCACCCGACGGCACGGCGGACGGCCCCGCCGGGCGCCGCGGCCCGCGGGTGAAGAAGGTGCTGAAGTGGCTGCTCTTCGCGCTGCTCAGCCTCATCGCCCTGGGCGCCGTCGGGGTGGCCATCGCCTACGCGACCATCTCCGTGCCGCAGCCCAACCAGCTGGCCAACGCCCAGGCCTCGATCGTCTACTACGACGACGGCAAGACCGAGATGGCCCGGCTCAGCGACGCCCAGGGCAACCGCGAGTCGGTGCCGCTCAAGCAGGTGCCCGACTCCGTGCAGAAGGCCGTCCTGGCGGCGGAGGACCGCGGCTTCTACACGAACCCCGGCTTCTCGCCCACCGGCATCGCCCGCTCGATCTGGCAGGCCCTGCGCGGCGCCGACATCCAGGGCGGCGGGTCGACGATCACCCAGCAGTACGTGAAGAACTACTTCCTCACCTCTGACCGGTCGCTCACCCGCAAGCTCAAGGAGATCGTCATCTCCGTCAAGATCGACCAGCAGCAGTCCAAGGACCAGATCCTCGAGAACTACCTCAACACCATCTACTACGGCCGGGGTGCCTACGGCGTGCAGACCGCGGCCAAGGCGTACTTCGGCAAGGACGCCAGCCAGTTGGACGTCGGCCAGGCCGCGGTGCTCGCCTCGGTCATCAACGCCCCCTCGCTCTACGACCCGGCCAACGGCGCCAAGGCGCAGGAGAACCTCAAGAGCCGCGTCACCTACGTCCTCGACGGCATGGTCACCGAGGGCTGGCTCAAGCCGGCCGACCGGGCCGCGGTCACCGGCCCGCCGCAGACGATCGCGCCCCAGAAGAGCCAGGCGTACACCGGCACCAACGGCTACATCGTCGCCGCGGTGCGTAGCGAGCTGACGTCCACCCTCAAGCTCGACGACTCCGACGTCGACCGCGGGGGCCTGCGGATCACGACGACGATCAACAAGGCGGCCCAGGACGCGGCGGTCGCCTCGGTGCAGAAGAACCTGCCCGCCGACGCCACCGACGTGTATGCCGGTCTCGTGGCCGTCAAGCCCGGTGACGGCGCGGTCTTCGCGATGTACGGCGGCGCCGACTACCAGAAGCGGCAGATCAGCTCGGCTACGGACGCGATCATGCAGGCCGGCTCGACGTTCAAGCCGTTCGCCCTCATCGCCGCCCTCCAGCAGGGCATCAGCACCAAGACCCGCATCGACGGCAACAGCCCTTACCAGGTGCCGAACTCCACGACCAAGGTGCCCAACGAGTTCGACCAGAGCTTCGGCACGGTCGACCTGCGCACCGGGCTCGCCAAGTCGATCAACACCGTCTTCATGCGGCTCAACGAGCGGATCGGCCCGCCCAACACCAAGAACGCGGCCATCGCCGCGGGCATACCGGCCGCCACTCCGGGGCTCGACGACAACCTCGTCAACGTGCTCGGCACGTCCTCGCCCCACGTCCTCGACGTCGCCAACGCCTACGCGACGATCGCCGCGCAGGGCCAGCGCGCCACGCCCTACCTCGTGGCCGCGGTCTCCTCGGCCGACGCGGGCGGCTCTGCGGGCGCGACGCAGAGCAGCTTCGACTACAAGGTGCAGAAGCAGGTGCAGGGCGCGTTCGGGGCCGACGTCGCCGCCGACACCCTCGACGCCATGCAGGCCGTCACCCAGTCGGGCGGCACCGCCCCCCGCGCCGCCCAGCTCGGCCGGCCGGTCGCCGGCAAGACCGGCACCACCGACGGCCGGCTGTCGGTCTGGTTCACCGGCGTCATCCCGCAGCTGTCGACCTCGGTGGGCATGTACCGCGACGTCAACGGCACCCCGCAGCCGCTCCAGAACATCGCCGGCATCAGCGAGCTCAGCGGCAACTCGCTGCCGCTGTCGATCTGGCTCGACTTCATGAAGACGGCCACCCAGGGCATGGACGCGCAGGACTTCCCGAAGCGGGCCGGCATCGGTGACAACAGCATCACGACGACGAGCACGCCCACCACGACGACGACCACCGCCCCGCCGACGACCACCACGACGACCACGACTCCGCCTCCGGTCACCACCACCGTGACCGTGCCGCCGGTCACCACGACGACGGCGCCCCCGGTGACGACGACCACGACCCCCTCGCGGACGACGACCACCACCACCCGGCCCACCCCGCCGGGGCAGGTGTCGAGCACCACCACGACCGTGCCCGTCCCCGCGCCGTAGGCTCACGCGCGTGGCGCCCCGTCCGCTCGACCTCGAGACCCAGCGGCCCGACCTCGTGCGGGTGCCGTCGCGCGAGGACGCCGTCGCCCGCTCGGCCTCCGAGGTCGTCGGGGGACCGCTCGGCCGGTATGCCGTGCGCCTGCCCCGCGGCTGGCGCTCGTATGCCGCCCTGCTCGCGGGCGGCTCGGCCGTCACCTCCGGGCTGGCCGTGGTGCTGCGGGCACCCTGCATCGACAGCGGCTGGAGCTCGCCCGACCAGTTCTGGCACGCCTGCTTCTCCGACCTGCCGGCCATCTATCGTGACGCCGACCTCTCCGCGGGCCTCGGCTCCTACCTCCAGGGCGGGTTCGGCGCGCCGGCCCCCACCCAGCCGCCGCTGACCTCGTTCCTCATGACGCTGACCGCCTCGGTCGTGCCGGGCGGGCCGATCGAGGACCGGATGCGGTTCTACTTCGCCCTCTGGACCGTCGTCGCCGCGGTGCTGCTGGCGCTGATGACGTGGTGGGCCGCTGCCTCCGTCCGCCGGTTCCCCCTGCGGGCGGCCCTCGTCGCGATCTCGCCCGTGGCCGTTCTCACCCTCGTCATCTCCCCGGACGTCATCGGCGTCGCGCTCGCCTCGGCGGCCATGTACGCCTGGAGCCGCAACCGTCCGGTGGCCGCCGGCGTGCTGCTGGGGCTGGCGACGTCGGCCCGCAGCTACCCCGTGCTCATCCTCCTGGCCATGCTCCTGCTCTCGGTGCGCACCGGGCGGGTGCAGGTGTGGGTGCGGACGGCCGGCGCGGCGACGCTCGTCTTCGGCGGCATCCTCTTCGTCCTCGGTGCGCTCAACGCCGACGCCGCCTCGAGCGCCTACGGGGCGTGGCTCTCGTCGGGCGCGGGGTTCGGCTCGCCGTGGGTCCTGCCCCAGCTGGCCGGCCACCCCCTGTCGGCGGGCACGGTGAGCGTCCTCGCGGCCGCGGGCTGGCTGCTCGCGGTGCTCGTGGGTGCCGGGTTCGCCCTCTCGACGCCCCGTCGCCCCGGCCTGGCCGAGGTGAGCCTCGTCATGGTCGCCATCGTCCTGCTCACCGGCAAGTCGTTCACCGTGCAGTCGTCGTTGTGGCTCGTCCCCCTCGTGGCCCTCGTCGGCCTGGCGTGGAAGGACGTGCTCGCCTGGTCGGCGGTCGAGGCCCTGCACTTCGAGGCGGTCTGGCTCTACCTCGCCGGCACGTCCGTCCCCTCGCGGGGGCTGCCGGCGTCGTGGTACTCCGCGTTCCTCGTGGTGAGGCTCGGCGGGCTCGTCTGGCTCGTGGCCCGCACCTGGCAGCTGGCCCGCAGCCGCCCGCCGGTCCGTGACGAGCAGGGCGCCGTCGTCGACAGCCCCTGGGCCGACGACGAGAGCGACGACCTGGCCGGTCCCCTCAAGGGCGCCTCCGACCAGCTCGTCGTCCGCTTCGGCTGACCCCGCCCCCACGCCCTCCCCCCGTCCACTCCGTCCACTCCGTCCCACCTGTCTCCCGTTTATCGGGTGACCCGATAAACGCCCGCTTCGCTGGGGAACGGTTGTCCAGGGAAGCGTCAGGTTCTCGCGTGAAGGGCCGGTCGCGTATGCGCGGGGGCGCCGACGATTTCCGGGTCACCCGCGCGGCCGGGTAGTCTCTGCAGGTTGGCCGCGACGTCACGTCGCCCTGTGGATGAGCCTCGACCGAGTTCGGCGGTTCGTGGCAGGGTGAAGTCGCGGCGCGACGCATACAACCCTCCTGTCACGGAGAGACCGTGACCGCAAAGACCAAAGGAGGTGGGTCACCGCATGCGTCAGTACGAACTCATGGTCATCCTCGACCCCGAGCTCGACGAGCGGACCGTCGCTCCGTCCCTCGACAAGTTCCTGTCCGTCGTCACCAAGGACGGCGGCACCGTGGACAACGTCGACATCTGGGGACGCCGTCGCCTCGCGTACGAGATCAAGAAGAAGGCCGAAGGCATCTACGCCGTCGTCAAGATGACGGCGGAGCCCGCCACCGCCCAGGAGCTCGACCGCCAGCTCGGCCTCAACGAGGCCGTGCTGCGCACCAAGCTGCTGCGTCCCGGCGCCTGACCGACCGCTCCACCGCTCCACCCGCTCCACCGATTGGCACGACCTGAACCTGACCGACCCTAAGGACCCCCATGGCTGGCGACACCGTCATCACCGTCATCGGCAACATCACCGGAGACCCGGAGCTGCGGTTCACTCCCTCCGGTGCCGCGGTGGCGAACTTCACCGTCGCGTCGACGCCTCGCGCGTTCGACCGCCAGAGCAACGAGTGGAAGGACGGGGAGACCCTGTTCATGCGCTGCTCGGTCTGGCGTGACGCGGCGGAGAACGTGGCCGAGTCGCTCCAGCGGGGCACCCGGGTCATCGTCTCCGGCCGGCTGAAGTCTCGTTCCTACGAGACCAAGGAAGGCGAGAAGCGCACCGTCGTCGAGATGGAGGTCGACGAGGTCGGCCCCTCGCTGCGGTACGCCTCGGCCAAGGTCACCAAGACCCAGCGCGGCTCCGGCGGCGGCGGGTTCGGCGGTGGCGGCAACCAGGGTGGCGGCCAGGCCGAGGACCCGTGGGCGACGCCGCAGGGCGCCGGCTCCGGGTCGTCGTCAGGGTCGTCGGGGTCGTCTGGGTCGTCTGGAGGCGGCCAAGGCGGCTGGTCCGGCAACCAGGGCGGCGGCTCGCCCCAGGGCGGCAACCAGGGCGGCGGCAACCAGGGTGGCTGGGGCAACAACGCTCCCGGCTACGACGAGCCCCCGTTCTAGCTCACATCCACCAGTAGTACCCCATCCCGGGGATCAACCCCGGGCTCTCACCAGAAGAAGGAGAGCACCACGATGGCCAAGCCCGTTGTGCGTAAGCCCAAGAAGAAGGCGAATCCCCTCAAGATCGCCAAGGTCGAGAACATCGACTACAAGGACGCGCCGTTGCTGCGCAAGTTCATCTCCGACCGCGGCAAGATCCGCGCGCGTCGGGTCACCGGCGTCTCCGTCCAGGAGCAGCGACTCATCGCCACGGCCGTGAAGAACGCCCGCGAGATGGCGCTCCTGCCCTACTCCAGCTCCGCCCGCTGAGGAGGCGTCACGCCATGAAGCTCATTCTCACCAACGAGGTCAGCGGCGTCGGCACCGCCGGCGACGTCATCGACGTCAAGGACGGGTACGCCCGCAACTTCCTGCTCCCGCGCGGTCTCGCGACCCCGTGGACCAAGGGCGGGCAGAAGCAGGTCGACGCGATCATCACCGGCCGCGCCAACCGGGCCGTCAAGTCGCTCGAGGAGGCCAAGCAGCTCAAGGGCCGCCTCGAGGCGTCGAGCGTCAGCGTGCCGGCCAAGGCCGGCAACGGCGGCCGCCTCTTCGGCGCCGTCAGCACCGCTGACATCGCCTCGGCGGTGAAGGCGTCCGGCGGTCCCGACCTCGACCGGCGCAAGATCGAGGTCAAGGGCCACATCAAGACGACCGGCTCCTACGAAGCGCTCGTCCGGCTCCACCCCGAGGTCCAGGCGACCGTCCCCTTCGAGGTCGTCGCGAGCTGACGCTCACCTCGTAGCGCTCCTACGTCGCCCCGTCCCGGTTCGTCCGGGGCGGGGCGACGTCGCGCTCAGGTCACGTAGGCGGCCAGGTGGTCGCCGGTCAGGGTGCCGCTGCGCACCAGCTCGGCCGGCGGGCCCTCGAACACCACGCGCCCGCCATCGTGCCCCGCGCCCGGGCCGAGGTCGATGACCCAGTCGGCGTGGGCGACGACGGCGAGGTGGTGCTCGATCACGACCACCGAGCTGCCCATCCCGACAAGCCGGTCGAGCAGGGCGAGCAGCATGTCGACGTCGGCCATGTGCAGTCCCGACGTCGGCTCGTCGAGGACGAGCACCGACCCGCCGTCCTTCATGTCGGCCATCCTGATGGCCAGCTTGAGGCGCTGACGCTCGCCGCCGGAGAGCGTCGTGAGCGGCTGCCCCAGCGTGAGGTAGCCGAGCCCGACCTCCACCAGCCGGTCGAGCACCGGGTGCTTCCCGGGCAGGAACGACCGGGCCTCCTCCGCCTGCATCGACAGGACCTCGGAGATGTTCTTCCCGTGCAGCCGATAGCCGAGCACCTCGTCGGTGAACCGGCGCCCGTCGCAGTCCTCGCACGGCGAGGGGAGCCCCACCATGAAGCCGAGGTCCATGTAGACGACGCCGAGGCCCTTGCACGTCGGGCAGGCGCCCTCCGAGTTCGCGGAGAACAGGGCCGCCTTGACCCCGTTGGCCTTGGCGAACGCCGTGCGGATCCCGTCGGCCAGCCCGGTGTAGGTGGCCGGGTTGGAGCGGCGCGACCCCTTGATGGCTGCCTGGTCGACCACGGTCACCCCGTCGTGGCGCGGCAGGTAGCCGTGGATGAGCGACGACTTCCCCGAGCCGGCCACCCCGGTGACGACGCAGAGCAGACCGAGCGGCACGTCGACCGAGACGTGCTGCAGGTTGTGCCGGGTCGCGTCGCGGATGGGCAGCGACCCCGTGGCCGGCCGCACCGACGGCTTGAGCGAGGGGCGGCGGTCCAGGTGCCGGCCGGTCAGCGTGCCCGACGCGCGCAGGCCGGCGACGTCACCGGCATACTCGACCGTCCCGCCCGCGGTGCCGGCGCCCGGCCCGAGGTCGACGACGTGGTCGGCCACGGTGATGACCTCGGGCTTGTGCTCGACGACGAGCACCGTGTTGCCCTTGTCGCGCAGGGACATGAGCAGGGTGTTCATCCGCTGGATGTCGTGCGGGTGCAGGCCCACCGTCGGCTCGTCGAAGACGTAGGTGACGTCCGACAGCGGCGAGCCGAGGTGCCGCACCATCTTCGTGCGCTGCGCCTCGCCGCCGGACAGCGTGCCCGGCTCGCGGTCGAGCGAGAGGTAGCCCAGCCCGATCTCCACGAACGACGCGAGGGTATGCGTGAGGCTGGCGACCAGCGGCGCCACCGCCGGCTCGGTGACGCCGGACAGCCAGACGAGCAGGTCGCTGACCTGCATGGCCGTGCACTGCGCGATCGACGTCTCCTGCACCCGGCTGGCCCGGGCCGGCGCGGCGAGACGCGTACCGGAGCACTCCGAGCACGGGGCGAAGGTGACCGCGCGCTCCACGAACGCCTTGATGTGCGCCTGCTTCGCCTCGGTCGCCCGGTCGACGAACATCCGCTTGACCTTGACGACGAGCCCCTCGTAGGTGGCGTTGAACCCGTCCCGCTTCGTCTTGGTCGCCGTGCGGTAGAGGAGGTCCTGCCACTCCTGCTCCGAGTAGTCGCGCAGCGTCTTGTCGGGGTCGAACAGGCCCGACTCGGTGAACAGCCGCCAGTACCAGGTGTTCGTCGTGAAGCCTGGCACCGTGATCGCGCCCTCGTTGAGGGAGCGGTCACGGTCGACCAGCGCGTCGACGTCGATGGCCGACTCGCGCCCGGTGCCCTCGCAGACGGGGCACATCCCCTCGGGCAGGTTGAACGAGAAGGCGCCGGCGCCACCCGCATGCGGCTGCCCCAGCCGGCTGAAGAGCATCCGGAGCATGGCGTACGCGTCGGTGGCGGTGCCCACCGTCGACCGCGAGTTCGAGCCCATCCGCTCCTGGTCGACGAGGATCGCGGCGGTGAGACCGCTGAGGGTGTCGACGTCGGGCCGGGCCTGGGCGGGCATGAAGTTCTGGAGGAACGCCGTGTAGGTCTCGTTGATGAGGCGCTGGCTCTCGGCGGCGACCGTGCCGAACACGAGCGACGACTTGCCCGACCCGGAGACGCCGGTGAAGACGACCAGCCGCCGCTTCGGGATGTCGACGTCGACGTCGCGCAGGTTGTTCTCGCGGGCGCCGCGCACGGCGATGACGTCGTGCGCGGCGCTCTGGGCGGGGGCGGGGCGGGGCGATGGCGTCACGGGAGCCAGTATCGCCACCCCCACCGACGGTCAGGCGTTGATCGCCTGGCGTTCGTCCTGGGTGGTGATCGAGATCTTGCGCGGCTTGGCCTGCTCCGCCACCGGGATGAGCAGCGTGAGCACCCCGCCGTCGTAGCTCGCCTTGATGTGCGCGGTGTCGAGGTTGTCACCGAGCACGAGCTGGCGGCTGAACACGCCGCGGGGCCGCTCGGCGGCGATGAGCTCGGCGTCGCTGGCCCGAGCGGGGCGTTCGGCCTTGACCGTGACGACGTTGCGCTCCACGTCGAGGTCGATCGAGTCGCGGGAGACCCCGGGCAGGTCGAACTCCACGTGGAAGGTGTCGCCGTCACGCCAGGCGTCCATCGGCATCACCGACGGACGGGCCATCGTGCCGTTGGTCCCGAACGCCTGCTGGGCCAGGCGGTCCAGCTCTCGGAACGGGTCGGTGCGCATCAACATCGTGTCCACCTCCATTTGCTCCTTCGGTTGCGAGGATGTCCCGCAGTCCCCTGCGGGTCACAGATCCCGGTGATCTGTGCTTTGCACGATAGATTTGTTGTAGCACCGGACAGGGATCATCGCAACCCCCGTCCCCGGCCCGGCAAGGAGACCTGATGGACGACACACCGCCCGCGCCGGACCGCGGCGTCTACGGGATCTCGGTCGCGGCTGAGATCCTCGGCGTCGGGGTGCAGACCCTGCGGCTCTACGAGGCCCGCGGCCTGCTCGTGCCGTCCCGCACCGAGGGCGGCACCCGGCGCTACAGCGCGGACGACCTCACCCGGATGCGGCGGATCACCGCGCTCGTCGACGAGGGCGTCAACCTCACGGGCGTCGGCCGGGTCCTCGATCTCGAGGACGAGAACGAGCGGCTGCGGGGCGAGCGCTAACATTCCAGGGTGAGCCAGCCCCGTCGCCGCCCCGCATCCCGAGGGAGCTGGTGGCTGCCCTGACCGGGCGGACCCTTCTCACGCATACCTAGAAGCCGCCCCCACCAGGGCGGCTTCCGTGTGTCCCGTCGCACGCCGCCCGATCGCCGCCGACGGACACGACACCCCAGGAGCCCACGACATGACCACCACCGCGCCGAACACCGCGCCCACCCCCGAGGCACCCGGCTCGCAGCCGCCGCGCCGGAAGCGGATGCTCACCGGCGACCGGCCCACCGGCAAGCTGCACCTCGGGCACTTCGTCGGCAGCATCGAGAACCGGATCCGGCTGCAGACCGAGTACGAGGCGTTCTTCATCATCGCCGACCTGCACATGCTGACGACGAACAACACCCGCGCCGCGATCGACCAGGTCAGCGCCAACGCCCGCGACATGGTGCTCGACCAGCTCTCGGCCGGGATCGACCCCGAGCAGGCCACGTTCTACCTGCAGTCGGCGATCCCCGAGGTGAGCGAGCTCAACACCCTCTTCCAGAACCTCGTGTCGGTGCCCCGGCTCGAGCGGGTCCCGAGCCTGAAGGACATGGCCCGGGCGGCCGGGAAGGAGGAGATGCCCTACGGCCTCCTCGGCTACCCCGTGCTCCAGGCGGCCGACATCCTCTGCGTCAAGGGCGACGTCGTCCCGGTGGGCAAGGACAACCACGCCCACGTGGAGGTCACCCGCGAGATCGCCCGTCGGTTCAACTTCCTCTACGGTGACGTCTTCCCCGTGCCGACCCTCGTCGAGAGCGAGATCACCACGCTCGTCGGCACCGACGGCCAGGCCAAGATGAGCAAGTCGCTCGGCAACGCGATCCTGCTCTCCGACGACGCCGACACGGTGCGCCGCCGGGTCATGGGCATGTACACCGACCCCAACCGGGTACGCGCCGACATCCCCGGCACGGTCGAGGGCAACCCCGTCTTCCAGTACCACGACGCCTTCAACCCCGACCGCGCCGAGGTCGACGACCTCAAGGAGCGATACCGCGCGGGGACGGTCGGCGACGTCGAGGTCAAGGAGAAGCTCGTCGCGGCCGTCAACGCCTTCCTCGAGCCGATGCGCGAGCGGCGGGCGGGCTACGAGCGGCAGTCCGGGCTCGTCGACGAGATCATCGTCGACGGCACCGAGCGCACCCGCCGCGAGGTCCAGGCGGTCACCGCCGAGGTCAAGAAGGCCATGGGCATCACCGGCACCTACAACCAGCTGCGCCGCAAGGCCGAGCAGGCCCGCAAGCGCCGCGGCTGACGGTCAGCGCTCGTCGGTGGCCGGCTCGGCGCTCCGGCCCTCGTTCCCCGTGGAGTGCCCGGCGGCGTACTCCTTCTCCTCGCGCTTGTCCTTGCGGCTCTCGTAGACCCGCCACACGATGACGGCGACGATGACGATGGCCACCACGGCGATCGCCAGGCCGCGGCCGACCGTCTGCTCGACCGCCTGGTAGGACCGGCCGGCCACGTGCCCGAGGGTGACGAAGAGGGTGCCCCAGATGATGCCGCCGGTGGCGTTCCAGATGATGAAGGTGCGGTACGGCATCCCGGAGGCACCGGCGAGCGCGGGCATCATCGCCCGGAAGAACGCGGTGAACCGGCCGAGGAAGACCGCGCTGCCGCCGCGCTTCTGGAGGAACTCCTCCGCCTTGGCCAGCTTGCCGCGGTGCTTCCCGAGCAGCTTGCCGTTGAGCACCTTGGGCCCGAACACGTGCTTGCCCACCTCGTAGCCGACGGTGTCGCCGACGATGGCGGCGACCACGACGACGACGATCGAGACCCAGAGGTTCGTCGTCCCGAGGTAGGTCGCGACACCGGCCAGCACCGCCGCGGTCTCACCGGGGATGACGAAGCCGACGAAGATCGCGTCCTCGGCGAAGACGACGAGGCCGACGACGAGGTAGATGAGCAGTGGCGACAGGTTGAGGATGCCGTCGAGAAGGCCGCTCACGAACGCTCGGTCTCCTTGGGGTCCTCGGTCTCCGAGGTCTCCACGACGTCCTCGGAGGCCTCCTCGACGTCGCCCTCGGTCGGACCGCTCATCCCCGCGTAGCCGTCGTCGTCCGGCTGGATCGCGTCGGGCATGACGTCTTCGAGGTGGTCCTCGGCGTCGTGGGCCGAGTCGATCGTGGTCTGGACCTCGTCGAGGTCCGGCAGCTGCGCGTCATCCGCGGTGTCGGTCATACCCTTACTCTGCCGGTCGCGCCCGCGACGGGCCAGCCGCGGGGTCCCACGAGGTCGTATGAGGTCGCACGGAACCCCCTTCGGAGTCCACGTCGGAGCTCACTTCGGGGCCCGTCCCGTGGAGCTCGACGTGCGCACCAACGCCCTCAACCTCGTCCGCCTGGTGCTCGCCCTCCTCGTGCTCGTCGCGCACGGCTTCTACCTCTCGGGGCAGGGCACCGGTCCGTCGTTCCGTGGCGAGAACCTCGGCGGGTGGGCCGTGTTCGGCTTCTTCACCATCAGCGGCTACCTCATCACCGCGAGCCGGTTCGCCAACCCGCTCGGGCGCTACCTGGCCCTGCGGGTGGCCCGGATCTACCCCGCCTTCCTCGTCTGTCTGCTCCTCACGGTCGCCGTCTTCGCCCCCCTGGCGTGGTGGGCGGAGGGCCGCCCGTGGGCGGCCTACCTCACGACGCCGACCACGCCGCTGGCCTACGTCGCCCAGAACTTCGCCCTGCGCATCACCGCGTACGACGTCGCCGGCACCCCGGCCGCCGTCCCCTACCCCGGTGCCTGGAACGGCTCCCTGTGGACGCTGTTCTTCGAGTTCTGCTGCTACCTCGTCGTCGGTCTGCTCCTCTGCCTTCCCGTGGTCCGCCGGCACCGGTGGCTGCTCGGTGTCGCGTTCGCCCTCTCGGTGCTGGCGTGGGCGACCGCCCCCGGCTGGGGGGCCGCCGCGCCCAGCGACCTCGTCCTGCTCGCCCGGCTGCTGCCACCGTTCCTCGGCGGGGCCGTGGTGCAGGTGCTCGTGGGCCGCCGCGGCTTCCGTATGCCGGTCGCGCTCGCCGCCGCCGCCGGGGCCGCGGTGCTCGTCGTCACCGTCGACCACTGGGGCGCGCAGCTCGCCTCGCCGCTCATCGCCTACGCCCTGCTGTGGCTCGGGGCGACGCTCCCGTCGCCGGGCCTCGTCCAGCGTCACGACATCTCCTACGGCGTCTACATCTACGCCTTCCCAGTGCAGCAGCTGCTGGTCTACGCCGGAGCCAGCCGCCTGGGCCTCGTCGGCTACGACGTCCTCGCCGCCCTCGTGACCGCGGCGCTCGCCGCCGTCAGCTGGCGAGCGGTCGAGCGGCCGGTGCTGCGCCGGGTCCGGCGGCGGGGGAGTCCGGCCGCGCCGTCACGGTCGGCCGACGACGTGCCGGCCGAGCATCCGCACGGCTCCCCACCGGCGGCGTCGCAGCACCCCCGGCACCAGCGCGAGCGCATGCGCCCGTGACGTGAGCCGGGCCCTAGCGGCCCGCTCGGCGCGCGGCCAGCCCCGCTCCCGCATCTGCTGCGCCGCGAGCCCGTAGTAGGTGCGCTCGTCGGCGAACCGGCTGCCGTCGGTCAGTGTGGTCGCCGACGCGCTCGAGGCGTGCCGCCGGTAGAGGAAGCAGACGGTGGGCTCGACGACGAGGCCGCCGCCGCGGCATACGAGGTCGATCTCGAGCGCGAAGTCCTGGATGATCGGCAGCGCGTCGCGGAACCCGACCGCCGCCACGGCCTCGCGCCGGAACGCGAGCGACGGCCAGTAGAGCCAGTTGCCGCGCAGCAGTGACACCGCGAGCGCCTCACCCGCCAGCCAGGTGGGCTCCGCGACCCGAGGACGCAGCAGCCGCTGCTTCACCGTGTCGACGAGGCTCGCCGCAGGCTCGTCGTCGTCGCCGACCACCCGCACCCCCGGCTGGATCATCGCCGCCTCGGGGAAGCGCGCGTACGCCGCGAGCACGACCGCCACGTAGTCGGGCAGCAGCAGGTCGTCGCAGCCGAGGAAGACGACGAGCTCGTGGGTGGCCAGGGCCAGGCAGTGCCGGTAGTTCGCGGTGATCCCGACGTTCTCGGGGTGCCGCACCGACCGCACCCGCGGGTCGGTCATCGACTCCAGCCAGTCGGTCACCTGACGGTCGGGGTAGGCGTCGTCGACGACGGTCAGCCGCCAGTCGTCGCTGGTCTGGGCGAGCACGCTCTCGACCGTGCGGCGCATGAGGGCCGGGTCACCCCAGTAGGGGACGAGGATGTCGAGCGGCACGAGCCGAGGGTATGCGGCTCAGCGGGTGGCGCCGGTGACCAGCCAGCCGTCGCTGCGGAACCGCCACCACAGACCCGCCGCGCGCAGCGCCATGAAGCCGCCGCCGAACGCGGCCCACAGCCCGGCGAGGGGCTGGCCGCCGGAGCCCGGCAGCGCCGCGCCGCCCGCGGTGCCCCACAGCACCAGCGGCGCCCAGACCACCGCCGCGACGACCATCGCCACCGCCAGCCACACCGTGTCTCCGGCGCCCATGAGCACCCCGTCGACGACGAAGACGTAGCCCGCGAGCCACTGCACGAGGCCGACCACCACGAACGTCCATCCGGCCGTGGTGACCACGACCGGGTCAGTGCTGAAGCCCCGGCCGATGACGGCACCCAGCGGGACGAGCACGATCCCGGTCAGCACACCCGCGCCGACCCCCCACCGCGCCATCGTGCGAGCCGCGTCGCGAGCCCCGGCGGCGTCGCCGGCGCCGAGGGCCTTGCCGGTCAGGGCCTGGGCCGCGATAGCGAGCGCGTCGAGGGCGAAGGCCAGGGCGCTCCACACCGTCGCCACCACCTGGTGGGCCGCGAGCGCCTCGTCGCCGTAGCGGGCGGCCACGACCGTCGTCACGACGATGACCCCGCGCAGCGCGAGGGTCCGCACGAGCAGCGGCAGACCGCCCAGGGCCGCCCGCAGGACACCGGCCGGGTGGGGTCGCATCGGCGCCCCGAGCGGGCGGGCCTGCCGCACCACGCGGACGACGAGAGCCACGGCCATCCCCGTCTGGGCCACCACGGTCCCGAGCGCGGAACCGGCGATCCCGAGGCCGACCCCGTAGACGAGCAGCAGGTTGAGGGCGATGTTGAGCCCGAACCCACCGACGGCCACGACGAGCGGCGTCCGCGTGTCCTGCAGCCCCCGCAGCAGCCCGGTCGCGCCGAGGACGACGAGCATGCCCGGTATGCCGAGGGCCGAGATCCGCAGGTAGGTCGCGGCCTGCTCCTGCACCTCGGCCGACGCCCCGAACGCCGCGCAGAGGGCGGGGGCGCCGACGGCCACCCCGACCGCCGTGACGGCCCCGAGGACCAGGGCCAGCCAGAGGCCGTCGACCCCGGCGCCCAGTGCTCCGGGGAGGTCACCGGCCCCGAGCCGGCGGGCGACGACGCTGGTCGTGCCGTAGGCCAGGAAGACGAACACGCCCGCCGCGGTGAGCAGCACGGCCGACGCGACACCCAGCCCGGCGAGCGGCTCGGTGCCCAGGTGCCCGACGATGGCCGAGTCGGCGAGCAGGAACAGCGGCTCGGCGACGAGGGCGAGGAACGCGGGGACGGCGAGCCGCAGGATCTCCCGCCTCGTCCCCGCCACGTCCGCGAGCCTACGAGCCCCCGCGCGGCACCCCGGCCGTGCCCTGGACCGAACCGACATCCGGCGCCATCCACACGAAGAACCAGCGGGCGCCGGTCAGCCCTGCAGAGTCAGCGACCCCCAGTAACGCCGGTAGCTGCCGTCACTCGTCGTGTGGTCCGCGACATAACGGTTGTTGCTGACCCGGCTGCGGATTCCCGTCGTACTCGCCGCGTTGGGGTCCGCGTCCTCGACGAAGAGGTTCAGGCCGAACTGGGCGCCCGCGAACTTCGTGGTGAGCAGGCCGGGGGCGTCCGGCTGTTGGATCACCGACCACGGCACCTTGGCCTCCAGCGTGTAGCCCGTCGGCGTCGACGTGGCCGCGGCGGTGACACCGGCGACGGAGCGCCCGGCGTCGACGTCGAACCGGCTGCCCGACGCGATGGTGATCGCCGCGACCGCTCTGCCGTCCGTGGTGGGCGCGAGGCTCAGCGAGACATCGCCAGGTGTGAGGCTGATGCCGTCGACGGGAGCATCGGGAGCGCCGAACTGCACCGTGACCCCGTCACCCTTGAACAGCTGCGACGGGCGGTCGGCGTTGCTCCGGGTGGGCTCGGGGTCGACGACGTCGACCAGCAGGTAGAGGTTGTCGGGGTCCCACCCGAGCGACCAGACGCCCTTGACCGTGGCCGTGTTGCCCACGACGAGGAGGTCGGCGATGACGGGCGAGAGGGCCGGCCAGTCGTCACCCTTCCCGTCGATGACCGGCGGCGAGACGAGGGCGCGCGCGAGGATCGCCGGTCCCTCGACCGGGCGCAGGGTCGCCCCCGACGCGAGGGCGCCGGCCGACGCGGCGGGTGCGGGCGGCGCCGACACGCCGGGCGCCGCGGTGGCGGTGGCGGGTGGCCCGGTCCCGAGGCTCGACGGGGCAGCCACCGGGTCGGTGCTCGGCGAGCCCGATCGTGAGGCGCGGGCCACGGCGACAGCGATGCCGGCGACGACGAGGACGACGACAGCGGCCGCGGCCACCAGGCGTGCGCGTGGGCTCGACGGCGGCCGACCAGCGGCCGGAGCCGTCGGCGTACCGCTGAGGGGACTGATGGCGGTGGGGACCGCGGAGGTGGTGGGGGCGGTGACCGAGGCGAACACCCGGCCGTCGGGGGCGTTGAGGTAGAGCACGGGCGTCGCCCACTCGCTGGTGTACCCGGCCAGCAGCGCCTTGCGCGCGCTGGTCGTGGCCTGGTCCACCGGCATCCCGTCGGCGAGCGCCGCGTAGAACTCGCCGGTGAACGCGGTCGCCGCGCCGTCGGAGATGGGGAACTGCATAGCGACGACGGCGGTGCAGTCCTGCTGCACGAGCCGTTGGGCCATGCCGCTGAACGGGTCGGCGGCGCCGAGCCGGCCCGACTGGCAGGCGTTGAGGAAGACGAGCCGCAGCGGGTCGTGGTCGTGGAGGTAGGGACCGAGGACATCCGGCGAGACGGCGACGCTGCGCCCGTAGGCGTCGCAGAAGTAGAGGACCCCCGTGTGTTGCTGCTCGTCGTAGTCGCCGTGCCCGATGACGTGCAGGATGTGCACCTCGTGGTCGCGCAGCCACGCCGCGAGTGCGGTCGTCGTCGGCGCCGGCAGCCGGTCGAGATGGACCTGGCCCGCCGTGACCCGGTCGGCGAGTCCGTCCTGGAGCCGGCGCCACTCCGCCTCGACGTCCAGCTCGGGGAGGTCGGTGGGCGAGGAGAGGACGACGAGGATGCGCAGTGGCCCATCGACGACGAGAGGCCGCGGCGGCTGGGTCACCTCGAGGTAGCGCACCACGGGGGTGCGTTCCGACTGCGCGAGGTAGGTGTGCGAACGCCGGTCCCAGAGCAGCTCCCACGGCAGGCCCGCGAGCTGCGGGGCGTCGGTGAGCTGCAGGCGGACGCGCAGACCCTCACCGGCCGACCGGGTCGTGTCGAGGCTGCGCGTCCAGGCCAGCAGCACCTCCTCCCCGAAGAGGGCGTCGAACAGCCCGCCACCGAGGTCGGTCGAGGCCTGCGGCCGGGGGTCGGCGCTGGCGCGGCGCATCTGGGAGCGGCCGGGGTCGAGCTTGAGCAGGAGGTTCTCCAGGGCCGTCGGGTCGAACGGCATCGCGAAGGTGGCACTGGCCCCCACGCCGACCGGGCTG
The DNA here is from genome assembly GCA_963752705.1 of uncultured Actinomycetota bacterium. Taxonomy (GTDB): domain Bacteria; phylum Actinomycetota; class Actinomycetes; order Actinomycetales; family Dermatophilaceae; genus Lapillicoccus. Next base: position 336,169 of record CAVVZM010000002.1, on the reverse strand, counting down.
GCCGTGACGCGCGAGCGGTACGTCCCGTTCTCCAGCGTCTCGACGAGCAGGTCGAAGTTCTCGTAGTCGCGGGCCGGCACGGTCGCTCAACCCTGCAGGGCGAGGGTGCCCCAGATGCTGCGGAACTGGGCGTCGTTGCCCTTGCGCCGGGAGTTGTTGCTGGCCATGGCGTTCAGCTCGCCCTTCCGGGAGCCGTTGGCGACCGCCTCGCTGACGTTGAGGTTCATCCCGAACTCCGCGCCGGCCTTGGCCGCCGAGACCCCCAGCGTCGACCACGGCACCGACGCCTCGATGAGGTAGCCGTGGTCGGTGGACACGACGGCCGCGTGGAGTCCCTGGATGCTGTTGGTGCCGCGCACGAAGGCGCTCCCCGACGCGAGGTTGATGGCGCTGATGACCGGGGGGTCGGCGAAGGTGGGGCCGATGAGCACGTGCCGGTCGCCCGCCTCGAGGGACGTGTCGCTGTTGCTGGGCTGGGCGGTGCCGAACTCGAAGCTCACGCTGTCGCCCTTGAACAGCTGCGAGGTGTCACCCGCGTGCGTCTGCACGAGGGTGGCGTCCGTGACGTCGACGACGACGTAGAGCGCGTCGTCGTCCCAGGCCAGGGCCCAGGTGCCCTTGAGGTCGGGCTGGGCCCCGAAGATGACGACGTTGCTGTCGAACGTCTTGGCGCTGCTGGGCCAGTCGTCCACGCTGCCGTCGATGGTCAGCCCGGTCGTGAGGTGGGTGGCTGAGATCCGCGGTCCCTTGAGGGTCGAGACGCTCGCGGCGACGGGGGCCACCGGTGTGTCGGTCCCGTCCGCCTTGGGGGGCAGCCTGGAGCCGTACCAGGCCAGCCCACCGAACACGAGCACGGCCACCGTGGCCGCGACGCCGATGACGAGGCCGACCCGCCGCTTGGGGGCCGGCCGGGGGTCCGGCGCCGGCGCATACCTCGGCTGGGTGGGTGCGGGCGGTGGCGGCGGGGAGCCGAAGCGGATCTGCCCGTCGGGCAACGGGACCCGCGTGGTGACGTCCGGGGGCTGGCGGGTGATGACGGGGATCGGCTGCGTCAGCACCGGGGGCAGCGGGCGCAGCGGGGGTGCGGGGTCCGGCGCGGACGGCGGCTCCTCCGCCGCCACCTCCGGCTCCGCCTCGACCTCGGGCGGCGTCGGAGCCGTGGTGACCTCGGGCTCCGCGACGATGTGGTCGAAGACCCGTCCGTCGGGAGCGCGCAGGAACAGCACGGGGGTCGCCCACTCGGAGGGGAAGTCGGCGAGCAGGGCCTTGCGCGCACTGGTGGCCGCCTGGTCGACCGGGAGCCCGTCGGCCAGGGAGCCGTAGAACTCACCCGTGAACGCCGTCGCCGCCCCGTCGGAGATGGGGAACTGCATGGCGACGACCGCGGTGCAGTCCTGCTGCACGAGTCCCTGCGCCATCCCGCTGAACGGGTCGGTCGCGTCGACCCGCGCCGACTGGCAGGCGTTGAGCAGCACGAGCCGCAGCGGGTCGTGGTCGCGCAGGTAGGGACCGAGCACGGTCGGGCTCACCTTGACGCTGCGCCCGTAGCGGTCGGCGAAGAAGACGACGCCGTCCTGGATGCGCTCGTCGTAGTCGCCGTGGCCGATGAAGTGCAGCACGTGCACGTCGTGGTGCCGCAGCCATGTGGCGAGGGCCTGCACGGTCGGCGCCGGCAGGCGGTCGAGCTTCACGACCCCCTGCGCGACGCGCGCCGACATGGCGTCCTGCACCCGGCGCCACTCGGCCTCGACGTCGAGCTCGGGCAGGTCGGTGGGCGAGGAGATGACGACGAGGACGCGCAGCGCCCCGTCGACCATGAGGGGCCGCGGGGGCTGGGGCACCTCGAGGTAGCGCACCACCGGCGTGCGCTCGGACTGCGCGATGTAGCTGTTGGTGCGCCGGTCGTAGAGCAGCTCCCACGGCAGCCCGGCGATCGACGGGGCGTCGGTGAGCCGCAGCCGCAGGCGCAGCCCGTCGCCGGTGCCGCGGGCGGAGTCCTGCGAGCGCGACCACGCGAGCATGACGTCCTCGGAGAAGACCGACTCGAAGAGCGGTCCGCCGAGGTCCATCGCGGCCTGGCTCGCCGGGTCGGCGCCGGCCCGGCGGGTGCCGCTGCGCCCCGGGTCGAGCTTGAGCAGGAGGTTCTCCAGCTGCGTCGGGTCGAAGGGAAGCCGGAACGTCGCCGTCGGGCACTCGCCGAGCGGGCTGGAGGTCACCCGCACACGGAAGAGCCCGGCCTCCTCCGCCTCGAGGAGGAGGTCGAAGTTCTGATACGTCCTGGAGGCCATGGCGGCCCTTTCGCAGTGTCCCGGTGGTACACGACACGGAGCCACGGGATGGCGAAATGATACTGCGGGGGCCTGTGGGACGTCAGGGATATCGCCTCCCCGCCGCTCCCGTATGCCCGACAATGGGCGCGCAGCCCGCGCCCCGGTCCCGGCCGACCCGGTCGGTATCGCCGGACGGGTTCGCGCCTCCTAGAGGTGGTGGGTCGGATGCCCGGAGTGGACGCGTGGTGCGCGCTGGCCGACGAGGTCGTCGCGCTCGGTGACCCCGCGCTGCCCCCCCGTGCCCAGCAGGCGCTCACCGCGCTCGGCCTGGCCGACGACGAGCGGAGCGGGCTGGCCGACGTGATCCGCGGCCGCGCGGACCCGGCCGGGCGGCTGCTCGACGCGGTCGCCCGAGCGGCTGGCGGCGCCGGCCCGCCCCCGATCCGGATGCCCGCGACGCCCGACCAGATGGACGCCGCGCTGGCCCTCTCGCAACAGCTGCTCTCCGGCCCCGCGCCGACGCTGGCCGGCCGTCTCGGGGCCGCGGCGCGCGGCGTCCTCGCGGCGCTGCCCGACGACGCTGCGGGCGCGTTCGTCGTGGGTCTGGTCGAGGCCGCGCTCTCGCTCCCCGACGCCGCCGTGCGGTCGACGGCCCTGCGCACCGTCGTCGACGTGACCGGCGACGTCACCGTGGGGCGCCTCCCCGTGGCGGACATCGTCACCGACACCGTCGCGGCCGCCCCCTCCGACGCCGACGCGGCACTCGTCGCCGCCCTCCTGGCCCGGGTGCCCACGGCCCGCCTGCTCTCCGGCGCGCTCGACGCCCTTCGCGGCGGCGCCGACCCGGCCGCCGTCCTGGCCCTGTTGCAACGGGCCGGGGACGTCCGTGCCGCCGCTCGCCCGCCGGTCCGGCCCCCGTCCGTGGCGCCGCGCCCGCCCTCCGTCGCGCGGCCGCCGCGTCCGCGCCCCGACCCCGTCTGGCGCGGTGCCCACGAGACCACCCGCGACCTCGCCCCGCCCCCACCGACGCCCGCACCGACGCCTGCCACCACGCCTCCCACCACCACGCCTCCCGCCACGCGCACGGCATACCCGCGCATCGACGTCGACGCCCACCGCGCCGAACGCCCCGAGGTCGTCGTCATCGACGAGCCGTTCGACGTCACCGTGGGCCTGGCCAAGTTCCCCGACGCCGCCATCACCCAGACCGGCCCCATGACCTTCATGGCCGGCGCCGGCACCGAGCTGGAGATGGTGCTCGTCTACGACCCGAACTCGCTGGTGGCGCAGGGCAGTACGCGTCTCACCGTGCAGGTCACCGACGCCGACCCCTACCCGAGCGCCACCGTCTCCTTCGTCGCGCAGTACCGGCCCGACCTGCCGAGCGAACGCCGCCTCGGCGTGCACTACCTGCGCGAGGGCCAGGTCGTCGGCATCGCCTGGAGGTCCGTGGTCGCCGTGCCGTATGCCAAGGACGTCGCCTCGGCGCCCACCCCGGAGGCGTCGCCCGACGCGCTCCTCGACCTCGAGCCGCTCCTCGGCGACGACCTGCCCGACCTCATCCTGTCGATCTGCGCGTCCGACGGCGCCGCCACCGGGGAGTTCGTCTGGACCGCCTACGCCGGCGCCTCCGACGTCACCGTGCCCGACGCCCCCCGGCTGTCGACCATCGACGGCGACTCGGGGCTGCAGGGCTTCGTCACCGAGATGCGCCAGGCCGTGGCGTTCTCCCAAGGTCCCTACGGCGACTACCTCACCCTCGTGGGCAAGGCCAAGCGGATGGGCCGCGCGGTGCCCGACGGCATCCAGCAGGTCGTCCGGGCCGTCGTCGAGGACCCCACCCGCACGAGCGCCGCGACCATCCTGCTGCTCACCGAGGAGCTCACCCTCCCGTGGGAGCTCACCGTCTTCGACGCCCCGATCGACACGACGTGGGGCGGCATCTCGCCGTTCCTCGGTGCCCACGCGGCGATCGCGCGGTGGCCGCTCACGGAGCACAAGCCCCGGCCGACCCCGCGGGCCAGCGTCACGGTGCGCCGTGCGGCCGTGCTCACCGCCGACTACACCGGGGTGTCCGGGTGGGGGAAGCTCGAGCACGCGATCGAGGAGGCCACCGAGATCGCCGCGCTGTTCGCGCCGCCGGCGGTGACGGTGCGCCCGTCGCTGCGCGACGTCGTCGGCATGCTCCGCGGCACCCCGCCGGCCGACGTGCTGCACGTCGCGCTGCACGGCCAGTTCGACGCCAAGGGCGCGCAGGAGGGGCTGGTGCTCCTCGGCACCGACGCCGCGGGCCAGCCGACGGCGAAGTGGCAGTTCTTCACCCCCGACCAGGTCGAGAACGGCCAGCTCGACGGCGGTCCGTTCGTCTTCCTCAACGCCTGCCAGGTCGCCTCCGACAAGCGGGTGCTCGGCGACTACGGCGGGTTCGCGTCGACCCTGCTGCGCATCGGCGCCTCCAGCGTCGTCGCGCCGCTCTGGAACGTCGACGACGACGTCGCCGCCCAGTTCGCCCGCGACTTCTACGCCGCCACGTGGACCGCGACCGCGAGCGGCGGTGGCACCGGGCCGGTCTCGGCCGCCGAGGCGGTGCGGGCGCTGCGGGCCACCTACACCGAGGCGGCCGCCGAGTCGGAGACCCCCGGCATCACGGCCACGCTCATCGCCTTCCAGGTCTTCGGACACCCGCGCCTGCGGCTCGACCACGGCGCCTGACCCCCACCCCAAGCACACCGGCATACCCGCATACCGAAGGAGAGCCATGGCCGAGGACCTACGCCCCGAGGGCATCCCCGTCTTCGTCGACACCGTCGTCGTCACCACACCGGGCCTCTCCGGCCGGGTGGAGGTGCACCGGCCCGGCACCGACGGGATGCGCGGCGCCGAGGACTCCACCGAGGAGTTCCGCCGCGCGCTCGACGAGGCCGGGATCACCGAGCAGCTCACCGTCGAGATCTCCGGCCAGCGCGAGCTCGACCCCACCGGGGGCACGCGCGGCGGCGGGGGCGGCACCGACATCACCGTGGAGGTCCCCGGGCCGGGTGACGGCAACGGCCAGCTGCTCCTGTATGCCGCGGAGGACGGCTCGCTCTCGTGGCACGTGCCCGACGACGTCGACCCCGACCAGGTGGTGACCCGGGGCGGGGAGCGGCGCACCTACCGGCTGCCGCGCGCTGTCGTGCTCGCCGAGGACGACGGGTCCGGCCAGCGGGGCATCCTCGGGGCGCTCGGGACGAAGCTGTTCAAGGTGCTCGTGTTCCCGCTCATCGACCCCGTGCTCGGCAAGGTGGGCGACTGGTTCGCGGCCCGGTGGGAGCAGAAGAACCGGCGCAACCTCGTGCGGTGGTTCGCGCCCGACGACTTCCAGCGGGCCGACGTGGCCGCCTTCGCGGCGCCCGACTGGGGCCGGGTCGAGGGTGGCACCGCGCTGCTGTTCGTCCACGGCACCACCGCACAGTCCGACACGGCGTTCAAGCAGCTGCCCGCGGCGACGCTGACCGAGCTGATGACCCGTTACCAGGGAAGGGTGTTCGCGCTCGACCACTTCACCATCTCGGTGACCCCCCACGAGAACGCCCGCTGGCTCGCCGAGCAGCTGACGGCGATCGCCGGCGACGCGCCGCTGACGCTCGACATCGTCAGCCACTCCCGCGGCGGTCTCGTGGGCCGGGTGCTCGCCGAGCGGGCCGCCGACGTGGGCCTCGGGGGGCGGGTCACGGTGCGGACCCTCGTCATGGTCGGCACGCCCAACGCGGGCACCGCGCTCGCCGACAAGGCCAACCTGTCGAAGCTCATGGACCGGGTCACCGACCTCGTGCAGTTCATCCCCGACAACGGGGTCACCGACGTCCTCGGCCTGGTGCTGTCGATCCTCAAGCAGCTCACCGTCGGGGCGTTCGGCGGGCTGGAGGGGATCATGGCGATGGACCCGCAGGGCGACTACCTCAAGGCCTTCAACACGACGCCGGGGTCGACGGCCACCTACCGGGCCATCGCGTCGAACTACGCGCCGCCCAAGGGCTCCTCACTGGCCACCATCGCCCGCGACGCCGGCACCGACCTCGTCTTCGCGAAGGCCGGCAACGACCTCGTCGTGCCCACCGACGGGGTGTTCCGGGTGGACGGCGCGACCGGGTTCCCCGTGGCCGACCCCTTCGTCTTCGCCCAGGAGGCCGGCGTCGACCACTCCTCCTACTTCACCCGCCCCGAGGTCTCGGCCAAGCTCCTCGAGTGGCTCCCCGGTTAGGAGCCGAGGTGCTTGAGGGCCTCTCGGCGTGACAGCCCCGAGAGGTCGCCGGCGTGCCGGTCGACGAAGCTGCGCACCCAGTCGGGAGCGATGCGGGCGTGGTCGCGCAGCGCCCAGCCGATCGCCTTGCGGATGAAGAAGTCCCGGTCGTCGAGGTTGGGCTCGATAGCGTCGACGAGCAGGGCCCGGTCGACCCGGGCCTTGAGCCCGACCTGGCAGATGATCGCGGTCCGGCGCAGCCACAGCTCGTCGGAGTGCGCCCACTCCCGCAGGCGCAGGCCCTCGACGTCCGGCGCCCCCAGGCGTACGTCCCGCACGAGGTGGGTCGCCACGTCGTCGACGACGTCCCACCAGCCGCCGCTGACGACCAGGTGCCGCCAGAGGTCCATCGAGGCGCTGTCGACCCACCCCCGGTAGGCCCGGTGCCGCGCGAGGGCGACCGCGGCGTACCACTCCTCCCGGTATGCCGCCTCGTCCCAGAGGGTGCGGATCGTCGCCTCCCACTCGGCCGGCGACTCCATCCGTGCGTCGGGGTCGGACAGGAGGGGTCGCAGCACGGTGGCGAGCTGGGGCGAGGTGAGGCCGCGGTAGGGCAGGTGGGACTTCATGTAGCGCTGCTGGCCCACCGCCCGCCCCGGCTCGGCGTGGGCCTCCAGCGTCTCCCGGACGGACTCGACGAGGTCGTGCCGCGGCGGCGTCACGTCAGGCGTAGCGGACGGCGGCGCGGGCCCGGGCCTTGGCCGCCTCGGCCTCGCGGTTCTTCGGCGGGGCCACGGTGGTGAGGTGGTCGAGCAGGTGCTGCGTGGCGTGGGCCACCTCGAGCACGGCGGCGTCGAAGGCCGCCTGGTTGACCTGCGAGGGCTTGGCGGCGCCGGACACCTTGCGCACGTACTGCAGCGCAGCGGCCCGCACCTCCTCCGAGGTGGCCGGCGGGTCGAAGTTGTGGAGCTGGTGGATGTTGCGGCACATGCTCCGAGCGTAGGCCGGGTCGTCCACCGGTGGGCCGCCCGGTTGTCCCACGTCGAAACTGGTTCGTGACTTTTCTTCTGTCCACAGGTCGTGGACGAGCGTCACCGCTGGTGGCTGAGCACGGATCACCCGTTCGGACGAGGTCGGTGTGCACCGCTCGTCCCCAGGTTGTCCCCAGCGCGGACCGGCGTGGCGCACATGGTTGTCCACACTCCGTCCACAGCGGGCGTTTGAGTCCGAGGCCTCCGCACCCCTAGCGTGGCGAGGCGCAGCCCGCCCACCGGCAGACCCCGTTCGGTCCGTTTCCCGCACCGGGATCGGAGACCGGCGAGGACCCTTGTCGGGGGTCGATGCTGTCATGGCACGTGACGTGAAAATGACTGGACACCGGTTCGAACGGGCGGGAGGGGGCGGCGTGACGATCCAGGAGCTGTTCCCGGGTGCGGCCTCCTCGTCGACCTCGGGTCCGGCCGACGACCGTCTCCCGCCGCAGGACCTGCACGCCGAGCAGTCGGTGCTCGGGGGCATGCTGCTGTCGAAGGACGCCATCGCCGACTGCGTCGAGGTGCTGCGCTCGGTCGACTTCTACCGGCCGGCCCACGAGGGCATCTACGAGGCGGTCCTCAACCTCTACGGCCGCGGCGAGCCGGCCGACGCGATCACCGTCTCCGACGAGCTGAGCAAGCGCGGCGACCTCACCCGGGTCGGCGGCCAGGCCTACCTGCACCAGCTGATCTCCCTCGTCCCCACCGCCGCCAACGCGGGCTACTACGCCCAGATCGTCGCCGAGCGGGCCGTGCTGCGCCGCCTCGTCGAGGCCGGCACGAAGATCGTCCAGCTCGGCTATGCGCAGGGCGGCGGTGACGTCGAGGACATCGTCAACGCCGCGCAGGCCGAGGTGTATGCCGTGGCCGACAAGCGCGGCGGCGAGGACTACAGCCGCCTCGGCGACATCCTCGAGATGACCGTCGACGAGATCGAGGTCGCGTCCGGCAAGTCCGGCGAGATGACCGGCGTGCCCACCGGCTTCACCGACCTCGACTCCCTGACCAACGGCCTGCACGCCGGTCAGATGATCGTCGTCGCGGCGAGACCGGCCATCGGCAAGTCGACGCTCGGACTGGACATCGTCCGCAGCGCCTCGATCCGGCACAACCTGGCGTCGGTGATCTTCTCGCTCGAGATGAGCAAGACCGAGATCACCATGCGTCTGCTGTCGGCCGAGGCCGGCATCCAGCTGCAGCACATGCGCAAGGGCACCATGCGCGAGGAGGACTGGACGCGTCTGGCCTCGACGATGGGCCGGGTCTCCGAGGCGCCGCTGTTCATCGACGACTCACCGAACATGTCGCTCATGGAGATCCGGGCCAAGTGCCGCCGGCTCAAGCAGCGGCACAACCTCAAGCTCGTCGTCATCGACTACCTCCAGCTGATGTCGCTCCGGCAAACGCGTCGAGTCGCGCCAGCAGGAGGTCTCCGAGTTCTCCCGAGCCCTCAAGCTGCTGGCCAAGGAGCTCGAGGTCCCCGTCATCGCGATCTCCCAGCTCAACCGTGGGCCCGAGCAGCGCACCGACAAGAAGCCGCAGATGTCCGACCTGCGCGAGTCCGGCTGCATCGAGCAGGACGCCGACATGGTGCATCCTGCTGCACCGCGAGGAGGCGTACGAGCGGGAGAGCCCGCGGGCGGGCGAGGCCGACCTCATCGTCGCCAAGCACCGCAACGGCCCCACCGACACGATCGTCCTGGCGTTCCAGGGCCACTACAGCCGCTTCACGAACATGGCGCCCAGCTTCTGACCGACGCGCACGGCCCAGCCAGACGACCCCTGGCCGCCGCTGTCACGCTCCCAGTGAGTGGACCATTCCCCGCAGCATCCGCCGGGCCTCGCGCTGCTCGGCCTCGTCAAGGCCCGTGAGCATCCGCACCTCGACCGACCGGACGGCCGTCGTCGCCTTGTCGAGGCTGCGCCGGCCGCGTGGGGTGAGCCGAGCGGGCAGGACCTTCCCGACCGCAGCCTCCGCCGGCCGGGTCACGTAGCCCTCTCGTTCCAGGGCCTGGAGGAGCACGTTCATCGACTGCCGGGTCACGAACACGCCCCGCGCCAGCTCCGCGCTCGACAGGCCTGGACGCTGCGCCAGCAGCTCGAGGCAGGAGTAGCGCGTCACCGTCATCCCGAGCGGCCGGAGCACCTCCTCCATGGCGGCGCGCAAGGCACTCGACGCCTCCTTGAGGAGGTATCCCACTGACGTCTCGAGGTGCACGCCGGTACCGTCTTGACCCATGTCAGTATTCTGACATACGGTTGAGGCGTGTCAGATAACTGACACGCCACGAAGGAGCACCGCATGCCCGCCACCGGCCCCGACTTCATCTCGCTCCAGGCTCGCGACCTCGACGCCTCGCAGGCGTTCTACGAGCGGTACCTCGGGCTGGTCCGCTCTCCCACCGGACCGCCCCACGCCGTCGTCTTCGACACGGCACCGATCGCCTTCGCGCTGCGCAGTGTCGTGCCCGGCACCGATCTCGAGTCCGCCCCGTACCCCGGCATCGGCGCGGCCGTCTGGCTCCACGCCACCGACGTCCAGGCCATCCATGACGCCCTCGCCGCCGACGGGCACCCCATCGTCTCCGCCCCGGTTGACGGGCCGTTCGGCCGCACCTTCACCTTCGCCGACCCCGACGGCTACCGGATCACGCTGCACGACCGCGCCTGATCCCGGCTTCGGTCACCGCCGCCCGGGACGCCGGCCTCCGGTGCGTCGAGTGGGGGGCCGACGTGCACGCGCCGCCCGACGACATCGACCACCTCCGCGACGTGCGCCGGCTCACCGAGCAGGCCGGGCTCCGGGTGGCGTCCTACGGCAGCTACTGGCGGGCGGGTTCGTCCTCGACCGAGGAGCTCACGAGGCTGGCGACTGCGGCCGCGGCTCTCGGCGCTCCACGCATCCGCGTCTGGGCCGGTCGGCTGGGGAGCGACGAGGCCGCCGTCCGAGACCGGTCAGCGGTGGCGGACAGCCTGCGCGAGGCCTGCGCCGTGGCTCGCGACCACGGCCTGACGCTCGCGCTGGAGTTCCACCCGGACACGCTGACCGACACCGTCGACTCCACCCTCGACCTGCTCGAGCAGGTGGCCGACCCGGTGCTGCGCACCTACTGGCAGCCGCGCCTCGACGAACCGGTGGCGCCCGCCGTCGACGGCCTGCGCCGCCTCCTGCCCGCGCTCGCCGGCGTGCACGTCTTCTCGTGGTGGCCCGGGGCGACGCGCCTGCCCCTGGCCGCCCGCTCCGACCTGTGGGCCGCGGTGCTCGACCTCCTCGTGCGCGGAGCGGAGCCGTGCGACCTGCTCCTGGAGTTCGTCCCCGACGACGACGTACGACTCGTGTCGCGCGAGGCGCAGACCCTGCGCCGCCTCATCACTCTGCGGACGTCGGCCCCGTGACCACCGGCTGGGCGGCCGGCCGCGAGCGCCGCAGCGGCCGGGTGAGCGCGAGGCTGACGACGACGGAGGTGGCGGCCAGGAGCGCCATCGTCAGGTGGGGGGCGACCACCTCGGCCACCGCGCCGCCCACCGCCGCACCGAGAGCCTGGCCGACCATGAGCCCCGTCGAGTAGAGCCCGAAGACCTGGCCGCGCTCCCGTTCGTCCGTCGCGTCGACCAGCCGCTCCTGCAGGGGCAGCGATGCGCAGTACCCCACCGAGGCGATGAAGCCCAGCACCAGGGCCACCGGCAGCGGCGGCCCGAGAGCGAAGGCGAGGTAGGGCGCCGGCAGGAGGAAGCGCATCGGCAGGACGAGCCGGTCGCGGTATGCCGGCGGGACGACGCGCCCCATGAGCACGTCACCGAGCAGCATCCCGGCCGCGGTGACGGAGAACAGCAGCCCGGCGACCGCTGCCCCAGACTCCTGCCCGTACGGCACGAAGAGGGCCTCGCATCCGACGACCAGCCCGTTCGGCACCCACAGCGCGAGGTAGACCGGCCGGGTCACCCGCGAGCCCAGCAGCCGTCGGTTGACGTCGCGGGTGCGGCTGACGATGCCCCCGTCCCGCGGCTGCGCGGGCCGTTCCCGCAGGCCGAACCGCAGCAGCACCAGGGTCACGGCGCATCCCACGGCGGCGAGCAGGAAGAGCGCGGTCGGCGAGAAGCGGAGCAGCAGCAGGCCGCCCACGGCATACCCGACGACCTGCATGACGCCGACGGCGAGGTTGAGGGTGGCCCGGCCGAGGACGAACCCCTCCGGGGGCACGATCGCGTGCAGCAGGCGCATCGTCGACCCGCTCGTCGCGGAGCCGGCGAGGTAGGGCAGGGCCAGGATCGCGAACCGGGCCCCCCACGACAGGCCCGGGATCGCCTGCAGCAGACAGGCGACGAGGTAGGCGGCGGGCATGACCAGGCTCGCCCGCCGCGGCCCCAGCGTGTCGGAGAGGCTGAGCACGGTCGCCGACCCGAGCAGCGTGACGAGCGGGCCGCCGAACAGCGACAGGGCGGTGAGCAGCGGCGACCCGGTGGCGGTGAACGTCACGTTGGCCAGCGCGAGGGACTCCACCGAGATGGCGGCCATCGTCACGCAGCGGACGAGGAAGAGCAGGCGGAACTCGCGGATGGCGAAGATCTGCGAGTAGGTGCGCACGTCCCTCACCTTCTGCCACGCTCCCTGAGGGAGGCAAACATTTCGTCCGGGGACGAAACATCGACAGGGAGGGTGACATGGGGGCTTGGCGCGTGTCGGCCGACCTGCTCGCCGAGAGCCGCTTCACTGTGTCCCCGCTGGCGGAGGCGACGGCCGCCCTCACCGTGCTCGGCCGGCCCCTGGGGCCCCTGGCAGCAGGTCTTCCACGCGACGTATGCCGCGGCGTACGAGGCCATGCTGCGCGAGCACCCGGTGCGGCGCGAGCTCGGGGCCCGCGCATGGCGCCCCCGCCGCGGGGACCAGCCGGGCTGGATGGCCGAATTCCTCTCCCCGGCCCCCGCCGGGTCGGGGATGAGCGTCGAGCAGGAGCTGGAGCTGCTCGCGCGCGAGTGGGACGACGAGCGGATCCGCGCCGCGTTGTATGCCGTGCGCCCCGACCGGCTGCCCGCCTCGCTGCAGCGCGGCGGCCTGCGCGACGAGCTCGTCGAGCTGTACCGCTGGCTCTGGGCGGTGACGCTTGAGGCGGACTGGCCCCGGCGCTCGCGTGTGCTGGAGGCCGACATCGTCAGCCGGACCACCCTCCTGGCCACCCGGGGCTGGGCGGCCGTCGTCGAGAGCCTCGGCCACCAGAAGGCCTGGCTCGGCGACGGCCGGCTGCGCATCAACGGCTACCACCTGCCCGACCAGGACCTCACGGAGGCGACGCAGCTGTGGTTCGTCCCGGTGCACAGCAACGGCTCGTGGGTGAGCTCGCAGGAGCCGGAGCGGCACGCCGTCTTCTACCCCGTGACCGGGGCGCTCGCGCCGACCGGTGCCGCGGGCCCGTCCGGGTCGGCGACCTCCGCGCTGGCGCGGCTCGTAGGCGGCGGTCGGGCGGGCGTGCTCGACGCGCTCGACGACCCACGGACGACGACCCAGCTGGTCGCGATCACCGGTTTGCCGCTGGGGTCGGTGGGCGGCCACCTCAAGGTGCTGCTCGACAGCGGACTCGTGCTCCGCCGCCGGTCCGGCCGGGAGGTGCTCTACTGGCGCACCGCCCTCGGCGACGGCCTGGTCGCGACCCGCCACCCCGCTCCACAGCGGCCGTCATAGCGGCGGAAGCGTCGTAACCACGACGCCGTCGCCGCTATGACCGCCGCTGCGACGCAGCCAGGGCGAGGAACGGCCTGCGTCACCCGCGCTAGCGGCGCTGACCGAAGAAGGCGTTGGCCCTGGGCGTGTAGAGGATGACGAGGACGACGACCGCGAAGAGGAGGTCGGGGATCGTCAACGCCCGGGGGTTGTTGCCGGCGGTCAGGGCGACGAAGCTGAAGACGATGTCCAGGACGATGGCGACCGCCACGATGGTCCGCGACCGGTTGCTCCCCCGGAACAGGCCGCGCGCCACGACGACCTCGACGATCCCGATGGCGAGGAAGGCGATGCCGATGCCCGGGCTGAGGTTGTTGGTCGCGTCACCGTCGGGCTTGTAGAAAAGCCAGACGAAGCCGAGCAGGATGTTGAGGATGCCGGCGATGACGACGAGCACGCCGATGACCGTCACCAGCTTCGGGCGTCCGGTGGCGACAGTGGTCATGACTTCCTCCACGGCAGGTGATGCGTGACGTCGGAGAACGTAGGGGCCGGGGCCGTGCGCGCCAAGAGACCTAGGTCGCATCGCGTGACCGGAGCCCTCGCCTCGGCGCCCTCGCGGGGCAGAATCCTCCCGTGAGCGCCGACCTCCCGCCCTTCCTGCAGGCCCCGCTCGAGCGCTGGGTCGCCGCCGAGCTGGCCGGTGACGCGGCCGCGCTCGAGGCCGTCCTGCACCAGGACTTCCTGTTCGCCGGCCCCTACGGCTACCTCCTCGACCGCCGCGCGTGGCTCGACCGGTTCACGCCGGGCGACCCGCACGCCACGACGTTCTCGACGTTCACGTTCACCCCGGACGTCCCCGCCCGGGTGGTGCACGACACGACGCTCGTCGTCGGTACGCAGCGCCAGACCGGCACCCACCAGGGCGAGGTCGCGGGCGCATACCGAGGCAGGCTTGTGCTCGTCCGCGACCCCGATTGGCTCATCGTCGGGCTGCACCTGAGCCTGCCGTCACCACCGGAGTAGGCGTCCGCCGGATGTCGGTCCACCCGGTCCAGCCGCGGTCCTCCAGCAGCTCGAGCAGGCGGGGCGCGCACGGGAACGACTCGACAAAGGCCGCGTCGAGCAGGGCCACGAGGTCGGCGCTCACCGGGTGCTCGTCCTCGACGTCCCCCGCCTGAGCCGCCGCGGCCTCGACGAACGCAGCCACCCGGTCCGCGAGGGAAGGCAGCTCCGGGTCGTCGGGCCCGCAGTCGACAAGGTCACCCAGGTCGAGGTACAGCCGCCGCAGCCCCTCGTGCTCGATCTGGGTGCGCTTGATCCGCATGAGCGCCGCCACGGCGTCCGGCATCCGCGCCGCGATGAGGATCCAGCTGTCGCGCTCGATCTCGATGAGCCGCTCCGGGAAGCCGAGCTCGCGCATCCGCACGAGGTAGGTGACGACGTCCGGCGGCAGCGCCAGGCTGTCGCCCGCGGCCAGCCGCGCGATCCGCGCCCGGTGCCGGCGGCGCTCGCTGATCTCGGCCCGCAGCCGCGCGTCGATCTGGGCGACCCCGGCCGCGAACTCCGCATCGCCGGCCTCGAGCAGCGCCTCCACCTTCGACAGGGGTACGCCCGCCTCGGCCAGCGTACGGATGCGCACCAGCTCGACCACCGCCGACGCGTCGTAGCGGCGGTAGCCGGAGTGGTCGCGCTCGGGCTCGGCGAGGAGCCCCTTCGCGTGGTAGTGCCGCACCGTTCTCACGGTCACGCCCGCGTAGGCCGCGAGCTCGCTGATCGTCAGCATGGCCTCATCCTGCTCGTTCGCCCAGGGTCACACGGGGTATGCGGAGGTATGCCGGGGCCCGGCTACGCGACCCGGCGCCGGTAGGTGCGCATCGCGAGGAGATACGCGACGACGAGCAGGCCGAGGCACCAGGCGAGCGCGACCCAGCCGGCGCTGCCCACCGCCTGTGCGGCGAACAGCCCCCGGATCGTGTCGACGATGGCCGTGACCGGCTGGTGCTCGGCGAACCAGCGCACGGGTCCGGGCATTCCGGCCGTGGGGACGAAGGCCGAGCTGACGAACGGCAGGAGGATCAGCGGGTAGGAGAACCCGCTGACGCCGTCGACCGACGACGCGGTCAGACCGGGGACCACGGCCAGCCAGGTGAGCGCGAGGGTGAAGAGGAGCAGGATCCCGAGCACCGCCAGCCAGCCGAGCACGCCTGCGCTGGAACGGAACCCCATGACCAGGGCCACGAGGACGACGAGGGCCAGCGAGACGAGGTTGGCCACGACGGACGTCAGCACGTGGCTCCACAGCAGGGCTGACCGGGCGATCGGCATGGACTGGAACCGCTCCACGATGCCTCCCGACACGTCGGTGAAGAGGCGGAAGGCCGTGTACGCGATGCCCGACGCGACGGTGACGAGGAGGATGCCCGGCAGCAGGTAGCTGACGTAGGAGCCGCCCCCGATGTCGATCGCCCCACCGAGGACGTAGACGAAAAGCAGCAGCATGGCGATCGGCGTGACGGCCGTCGTGATGATGGTGTCGGGGCTGCGCAGGATGTGGCGCAGCGAGCGCTGGAACAGCACGACCGTGTCGTGGGCGAACGAGGGGTTCATGGCGGGTCCTTACCGGTCGGCGTCGGCGCGGCCGACGATCGCGAGGAAGACGTCCTCGAGGGTGGGCTGCTTCTCGACGTACTCGACGCGGGCCGGGGGCAGGAGTCGCTTGAGCTCGGCGAGGGTGCCGTCGGCGATGATCCGGCCCTCGTGCAGCACGGCGATCCGGTCGGCGAGCTGTTCGGCCTCGTCGAGGTACTGCGTGGTGAGCAGGACCGTGGTGCCCGCCCCGGCCAGCGCGCGCACCGTGCGCCAGACCTCGGCCCGCGACTGCGGGTCGAGCCCGGTGGTCGGTTCGTCGAGGACGAGCACCCGGGGGTCCCCGACGAGGCTCATGGCGATGTCGAGCCGGCGACGCATGCCGCCTGAGTAGGTGCCCGCCCGCCGGTCACCGGCGTCGGTGAGGTCGAACCGGGTGAGGAGGGCGTCCGCCACGGAGCGCGGGTCGCCCACCCGGCGCAGGCGCGCGACGAGCACGAGGTTCTCGCGCCCGGTCAGCACCTCGTCCACGGCGGCGAACTGGCCGGTGAGGCTGATGGCGGCCCGGACGTCCTGGGGGCGCTGCGCGACGTCGTACCCGCATACCGTGGCGGTGCCGCCGTCGGCCCGCAGCAGCGTGGCGAGGATCTTCACGAGGGTGGTCTTGCCCGCGCCGTTGGAGCCGAGCAGCGCGACGATGGTGCCTGCGGGGACACTGAGGTCGACCCCGCGCAGGACGGTGTGGTCGGCGTACGCCTTGGTGAGCCCGACCGTCTCGATGGCTGGTGTGGTGGTCATGGCGCCAGGGTGCAACCCTGACCCTGCGTCAAGGTCAAGCGTGAAGGGGACGGATGATCCTGCCGACCGAACGGGACCCGCGGCTGGTGACGATCCGGCGCGGCGGGACCCTCACCGACGAGCACCACCACCTGCTCGCCCTCTGGGCCGCCGACTGCGCCGAGCACGTCCTCCCGCTCTTCGCGGCCGAACGGCCCGACGACCCACGCCCACGGGAGGCCATCGAGCAGGGCCGCGCCTGGGCCAGAGGCGAGATGGGCATGATGGCGGCCCGCGCCGCCGGAGGTCACGCCATGGGCGCGGCCCGCGACCGCCGAGGAGCCGCTCGGTATGCCGCGTACGCCGCCGGCCAGGCGGCCTGCGTCGGGCACGTCGCCTCCCACGACCTCGGCGCCGCGGCGTACGCGATCAAGGCGGCCGTCGCGGCCGGGGCCGAGGGCAGTGGCGAGGCGGTCCGGCGTACGGAGCTCCGGTGGCAACGCGACCGGCTACCGGAGCCGGTCCGTGAGCTGGTGCTCGACGACATGCGGCGGCGGACCTCCCTGTGCTGGTCGGTCTTCTCGGACTGACCCCGCGCCGCGGGCCAGACTGAGGTCATGGACCGTCATGCCCTCCGCGCCCTGCAAGCCCCGCTCCGCGAGCGGTATGCCGCCGACCCCGCCGCGGCGACCGCCCCGCTGCACGCGACGGCCGACTTCCGCGACGACGGGGTCACCTGCACCGTGGACGGGTTTGCGGGGCCGGTGCGGGCCGGACTGCACCAGTCGACCGGTGGCGACGGGTCCGACGCCTGCTCGGGCGACCTGCTCCTCGAGGCCCTCCTGGCCTGCGCCGGGGTGACGCTGCGGAGCGTCGCCACGGCCATGGGCCTCGACGTCCGCTCGGCCACGCTCACGGCGGAGAGCACCTTCGACGCGCGAGGGACGCTGGGCATCTCGCGGGAGGTCCCCGTGGGGATCGGTCCGGTGACGGTCACGGTGGAGATCGACGTCGACGCCGACGACGCCCAGCTCCAGCGGCTGGCCGCGTCCACCGAGCGCTACTGCGTCGTCGGCCAGAGCCTCGCCCACCCGCCGTCGGTCGTCGTCCGCCGTCGCTGAGGCCCGTTGCCGGTGGGTTGACGCAGCATCAAGGGGGTTGACTCACCCTGCACGATGAGTCAACCCCCTTGATGCTGCATCAACCTCCAGGCGAGAGGGCCCCGGGGACTCAGGCCACGGCGGGGCGGGCCGGGGGCAGCGGCATACCCCGTTGCTGCATGAGCTTTCGGACCTGGTCGGGGTAGTTCGTGATGATCCCGTCGACACCCACGTCCATGAGCCGCGCGGCCACCGCCAGGTCGTCCACCGTCCACGGGACGACCGCGAGCCCGAGGCGGTGGGCCTGGTCGACCATCGCGCGGTCCACCGACTCGGCGGCCGGCGACAGCGTCGTCACGCCGGCCACGGACGCCGCCGCCTTGGCTACGTCGCCCCCGACGTCGTCGATGTCGAGCCCGCCGAGCCACGGCGACGCTCCGGGCTGGCCGACCTGCAGCAGGTCGGGGGTCGAGAGCGCGACCAACGGCCAGGTGGGTTCGAGCCGGTGCATGACAGCCAGGGCAGCCCAGTCGAAGGACTGGATCGTCACCTGACGGGCCAGCCCCGACCGGGCGATCTCGTCGTGCACGGTCTGCACGAAGACGTCCCGCGGCGCGGTCTCGTCCGGTGCGCCCGCCTCCACCTTGGTCTCGATGTTCATCATGATCCCGGTCGCGCCGTGCTTCTTGACGACGTCGAACACCTCGCTCAGCTCGGCCATCCGCGCCCCCGCAACCACCTGCTGCTGGGGGAAGCCGGGCAGCTGCCGGTAGCCGCAGTCCAAGGTCCTGATCTGCGCAAGGGTGAGGTCCTTGATGAGCTTGCCGACGTAGGGGTATGCCGGGTCGCCGGCCGTCGCGGCGCCGGTGTCGCGGCACTTGACGGCCTGGATCCGGCGGTCGTGGTTGACGACGACCTTGCCGTCGCGGGTGACGTGGGTGTCGAGCTCGAGGGTCGTCACGCCGAGCTCGAGGGCCTTGGCGAACCCCGCGGGCTGCTCCTCGGTGGTCAGCCCGATCCCGCCCCGGTGGGCCTGCAGGTCGAACGCGCCGCGCGATGTGGTGGGCCCTCCCGCCTCCGGGGTCGCTCCGGTGCAGCCGGCGAGGAGGGCGGCGACGCAGACCGCCGTCACCGTTCCCGCGTGGGCACCCCGTCGTCGCACCCCCGCAGCCTAGGCAGCAGGGGAGAGTGGCACGATCGACGGCGGACCGGCGACGACAGGAGACACGATGAAGACGCATCGGCTGGGAACACTCGAGGTGGGCCGGATCGGCCTCGGCACCATGGGCATGTCGACGATGTACTCGCCCTCGCAGCAGGACGACGCGGAGTCGATCCGCACCATTCACCGGGCCCTCGAGCTCGGCGTGACGCTGGTCGACACCGCCGAGATCTACGGGCCCTACACCAACGAGGAGCTCGTCGGCCGCGCCCTGAAGGACCGGCGCGACCAGGTCGTGCTCGCCACCAAGTACGGCATGGTCAACCACGGCGGTGAGGGCCCGGGCCACCTCGACAGCAGCCCCGCCAACGTCCGCACCGCCGTCGAGGGGTCGCTCAGCCGGCTCGGCACCGACCACATCGACCTGCTCTACCAGCACCGCGTCGACCCCCAGACGCCCATCGAGGAGACCATCGGCGCCGCGGCCGAGCTCGTAGCCGAGGGCAAGGTGCGCCACCTCGGGCTCTCCGAGGCGTGGCTCGACACCATCCGCCGGGCCCACGCGGTGCACCCGATCACCGCCCTCCAGTCCGAGTACTCGCTCTGGACCCGCGACCAGGAGGCCGAGGTGCTGCCGCTGCTCCGCGAGCTCGGCATCGGGCTCGTCGCCTACTCCCCGCTGGGCCGCGGCTTCCTCACCGGCTCGATCCGCTCGATCGACGACCTGGAGGAGAACGACTCGCGCCGCACCAACCCCCGGTTCACCGGCGAGAACTTCCAGCGCAACCTCGACCTCGCCGACGAGGTGGGGGTCATCGCCGGCGAGATCGGGGCGACACCGGCCCAGGTCGCCCTCGCGTGGCTCCTCGCCCAGGGCGACGACGTCGTGCCCATCCCCGGCACGAAGAGGGTCGCCCGGCTCGAGGAGAACGTCGCCGCCGACGCCCTCGAGCTCACGTCCGAGCAGGTGCAGCGCCTCACCGCCCTGACCCCGCCTGCCGGCGACCACCACAGCGCGGAGCAGATGGCCACCATCGAGCGGTGACCGCCGTCGACTGGCCCGAGATCGTCGGCGCGGTCACCACCACGCTCGGTGGTGACCGCGACGCCGGACGGCGTGACCTGCTGCGCTGCTGGGCGTCCTTGGGCGACACCGGGTATGCCGCGGGGCGGTGCGTCCTCGCCCACTACCTCGCCGACCTCCAACCCGACCTCGACGACGAGGTGCGTTGGGACGAGAGGGCGCTCGCGGCATACGCCGAGGTGCAGCCCCACGACCTGGAGCCGCTGGGGATCTACGACGCGGCCGGATTCGCGCCCAGCCTTCACCTCAACCTCGGTGACGGCTACCGCCGCCAGGGTCGTATGCGTGAGGCCCAGGACCAGCTCGCCGCCGGGTTGGCGGCGTCGTGGGCCCTGTCGGACGAGGGCTACGGAGCCATGGTCCGGTCCGGGCTCCAGCGCCTCGCCGACCGCCTCGCCGCCGGAGCCCCGCACTCCGATTAGGAGCGGAGCAGCCTCACCGGTCGAGCGTCGCCACCACGGCGGCCGCCTCCAGGGTCATCCAGGCCTGCAGCTGGGTCGACAGCTCCACCACGACAGCGGGATCCGGCGACGCCGGGCGTAGCGGGTCCGGGGAGAAGACGACCACGCCGTCCGCCCGCCGCACGACCCGCTCAGCGCGCCCCGCCCAGAACGCCTCCGCCGTCTGCGTCACCATCGCGGCGGCCAGGTCCCGGGTCTCAGCCGCCAGCCGAGCCTCGCCCGCCGCGAGCGCGAGGTAGCGCACGAGGATCCCGGTGAACAACCCGCCGTCCCCGTCGCCGTGGGTGCGGAGGACCCCGTCGCTGCTCAGCCCCTCCGCGACGGCGTGCACGAGATCGGCCGACCGGCACAGGCTCCCGGCGTCGCCCAGCGTGACGAGAGCGCCCAGCACCGTGCCCTGGTTGTAGGTCCACACGTCGGGGACGAGCCGCTCGACGCCGCCGGTCACCCGGATCCCGTCGAGGAACAGCCCGGCGTCCCCGACCAGCCGCTCGTACATCCAGTCGACGAGCCGGTGCGCCTGCTGCGTCTGACCCCGCCGCGCCAGGTGCAGCGCCACCGGCGCCGTCGCCGGCACGTTCTTGAAGTCGCGGCTCGTGTTCCAGTACACGCCGCCGCCGAGCTCCGGCGTCACCGCCGACCGCAGCTGCCGGGTTAGCGCGACCTCGGCGACCCGCAGCCGACGCCGCGGGGTCGCCCGCCCCAGCGCCTCGTGCAGCAGGGCGAGCCGCCCCACCGCGAGCGCCAGCCACGCCATGTCGTCGTAGTACTGGTTGGTGATCCGGCCGAGGTTGCGCAGACGCACCGTCGCCAGCAGCCGGTCGCCCCGCGCGGCCCGGCGCCGCGCCCCCTCGACGTCCCCCTCCCGCAGCGCGCGCAGCCCCGCGTCGACGATCGCGTCGAGGTAGTGCGCCTGCCACCAGTAGTGCCACGGCCCCGTCGGCCGGCGCGAAGCCGGGTGGGTGACCCGCCCCAGGTGGGTGAAGGGCAGCCCGGCCATCCGCCGCCCGAACAGCGTCGTCACCGACCGCTCCGCCACCGCGGCGCGCTGGCAAGGTCGAGCAGGAGGGGGTCGTGGGGGCCGGTCACCGCCCGACGCTACCCGGGCGTCAGCCTCCCGGCCTGGCCGACGAGGTAGCGCCGCTCCGGTGCGCTCGTGGCCAGGTCGGCGGCGAGCCGGTAGGCGTCGACGGCCTCCGCCTCCCGGCCCGCCTGCTCCAGCAGATGGGCCCGCACCGCGTGGTACCGGTGGTGCCGCGCCATCCGGGGGTCGCGGGCCAGCCCGGCGAGGTCACCCAGCGCCACCTCCGGCCCGCGCACCATGGCGACGGCCACAGCCCGGTTCAGGCTGACCGTCGCCCCCGGCTCGTGCGCGGCCAGCACGTCGTAGAGCGCGAGGATCTGCGGCCAGTCGGTTGCGGCCGCGCTGGGTGCCTCCGCGTGCACCGCCGCGATCGCGGCCTGCACCTGGTACGGCCCCGGTGCCGAGGTCGACAGCGCCTGCTCCACCAGCGCCACCCCCTCCGCGATAGCCGCGCGGTCCCACCGGCTGCGGTCCTGGTCGGCCAGCGTGACCAGCTCGCCGTCGGCGTCGAGGCGGCCGGCCCGCCGGGCGTCGGTCAGCAGCATGAGGGCCAGCAGACCGCTGACCTCGCCGTCCTGCGGCCGCAGCGTATGCGCGACGCGGGCCAGCCGGATCGCCTCCTCGCTGAGCTCGACGTCGACCAGCCCCACACCGAGCGTCGACGCATACCCCTCGTTGAACACGAGGTAGAGCACGTGGAGGACCGCCCTGAGATCGGCGCTCGCAGGCTGGTCGAACCGCCCGCCCGCGGCGCGGATCGCCTGCTTTGCGCGCGAGATCCGTTGTGCCATGGTCGCTTCCGGCACGAGGTAGGCCCGGGCCACCTGGGCTGTCGTCAGCCCACCCACCGCCCGCAGTGCGAGCGCCACCTGCGAGGGCGCTGACAGGGCGGGGTGGCAGCAAGCCGCCAGCAGCGTGAGGGTGTCGTCCTCCGCGCCGACCGCGGGCGGGGCGTCCGTAGGGTCGGCCCACGCCGTGGCCAGCTCGCGGCGCTCGCGGGCCGACTCGCTGCGCAGCCGGTCGACGAGCCGCCGCGCCGCGACGGTGATGAGCCACGCCCGGGGGTCGTCGGGCCTCCCGTCGCGCGGCCACTGGGTCGCCGCCGCGAGCAGCGCCTCCTGCACGGCGTCCTCGGCCTCGTCGAAGTGGCCGTAACGCCGCACCAGCGCCCCGAGCACCTGTGGCGCGAGGGTGCGCCACAGGTCCTCGGTATGCCGGTCGGTCACGGCCGCGCCCGCGCTCAGAGCACCGCGACCGGTCGCAGCTCGATCGTCTCGCCCGGCCCGGAGAAGGTGCGCGCGACCTCCTCGGCCCGCTGCTGGCTCTCGACATCGATGACGAAGAACCCGGCGAGGTGCTCCTTGCTCTCGGCGTAGGGCCCGTCGGTGACGGCCGGCATCCCGCCGTCCCAGCGGTAGAGCCGGGAGGTCGTCGGGTCGCCGAGCGCGTCGGCGTAGATCAGCTCGCCGGCCTGATGCAGCGCGGTGAGCGTGGCCTCGAACGCGGCGTTGCCGGCCGCCCGCTGCTCCGGGGACTGCGCCTGGGCCTCGGGGAGGTAGTCGGAGGTGGGGTGGCCCCAGGGCTGGGGGTTGGAGTGGATGAGGATGACGTACTTCATGGGAGCTCCTGAAGGGTCGTGCGGTTGCTCTGACGCTGGTGACGTCGGAGCCGGGCGGCCGTTCTCGACATCGTCTCGCGAACCCTCGTCCGCGCCCGGCCGGAGGTTCCCCACAGGGGCTAGGTCACCAGTTGTGCCGTTCGCGGGCGGGAGCACTCCTCCCGGGCGTAGACAGGGGGGCACCGTGACCGACCACAGGTGAGGTGTGACATGCGCGATCGTTCCGAACCGGCCGAGGCGAAGGCAGCGAACGGCCTGGGACGTCGAGGCTTCCTCGGCGCCGCGGCCGCCCTGACCGGCACCGCGCTGACCGCCAGCAGCGCGTATGCCGCAGCCCCCGCCGCCGCGCAGGCAGCGTCTCCCGCCGCCGCGGCCGCTGACCCCACCCTCCCGCCGAACGCCGTCTCGCTGGTGCCCATCTCCAAGGGCGCGGTCACGGCCGCCGTCGTCCGTCTCGACAAGGTCGTCAAGGACCTCATCGGCCGTACCGGCGTACCCGGGGTGGCCGTCGCCGTG
This sequence comes from uncultured Actinomycetota bacterium, assembly GCA_963752705.1. Lineage (GTDB taxonomy): Bacteria > Actinomycetota > Actinomycetes > Actinomycetales > Dermatophilaceae > Lapillicoccus. The sequence continues at coordinate 312,596 of CAVVZM010000002.1, read as the reverse complement.
GTGCACGACGGCCAGGTCGTCTTCAGCCGGCCCTACGGCGTGCGCGACATCACGACCAAGGCGCCCGTCACGGTCGACACCGTCTTCCAGCTCGCGTCGGTCTCCAAGCCGCTCGCGGCCACCGCGGTGGCCCGGGGCGTGCACCTGGAGAAGCTGAAGTGGACCGACACCATCGCCTCGCACCTGCCCGGCTTCACGCTCCAGGACCCCTACGTCGGCAGCCACGTCACCATCGAGGACATGCTCGCCCACCGCAGCGGCCTCCCGCACGCCGCCGGCGACCTGCTCGAGGACCTCGGCTACCCGCGCGACGTCATCCTCGAACGGCTGCGCCTCGAGTCGCTCACGCCGATGCGCACCATCTACAACTACGCGAACTTCGGCTACACCTCCGGCGGCGCGGCGGCCGCGCGGGCGGCGGGGATGTCCTGGGAGGACTTCGCCGACGCGATGCTCTTCCGCCCGCTGGGCATGGCCACGGCCAGCTACCGCTACGCCGACTTCGTCAGCCGCCCCAACCGGTCGGCGATGCACGTGCGCGTCGACGGGGTCTGGCAGCAGCGGTTCACCCGCAACGCCGACCCCGAGGCGCCCGCCGGCGGGGGCAGCGCCTCCGTCGTCGACCTGACGAAGTGGATGATGCTCCAGCTGGCCGAGGGGGTCTGGAACGGCTCGCCGTTCATCGACCCCGACGTGCTGCGGGTGATGCGTACGCCGGCCATCGTCCTGTCCCCGCCGAAGCCGGCGATCGGGCGCAGCAGCTTCTCCGGGCAGGGCCTCGACATCAGCGACGACGCGGCCGCCCGCGTGCGCTGGAGCCACTCCGGCGCCTTCTTCCAGGGCGCCGCCACGCAGGTGCTCATGCTTCCCTCGGCCGGGCTCGGCATCGTCACCCTCACCAACGGGATGCCGGTGGGGCTCCCGGAGGCCATCGGCGCGTCGTTCCTCGACCTCGTCGAGGCGTTCTCGATCCAGCGCGACTGGCTCGCGGGCTATGGCGGGCTCTTCGCCGCGTCGATGACGAACACGAGCAAGCTCGCCGGCAAGACGCCGCCCGCCAACCCGACGCCGGCCAAGCCCAACGCCTTCTACGTCGGCACCTACGACAACGCCTACTACGGCTCGATCCGGGTCGTCGACCAGGGCGGCAGCCTCCACCTGCTCATCGGCCCGCACCCGAACGACTACCCGCTGACCCACTGGGACGGCAACGAGTTCTCGTTCTTCCCGACCGGCGAGAACGCCCTCGGCATCACCGCGGCCGACTTCACGCCCAACGGCGCGGGGACGCACGCGGCCCGCGTGGTGCTCGAGTACTACGACGCCGACGGCCTCGGCACCTTCACGCTCCACTAGCCCGAGGTCAGGGTCACGGGTGACCCGCGCCCGGCACCTCGACCTCCACCGCGACGACCTGGCTGTTGCGGCCTGCCCCGGGCCCCTGCGGCCCCCACTGGTTGGTGACGACGTAGAGGGTGCGCCGCTCGGGTCCGCCCAGCACGCAGGCGAACCCGCCGCGGTCGAGGTCGACGGTCTGCAGGACCTCGCCGCCCTCGGCCACCCGTACGCAGTGGGCGTGGGGCACGTCGGCGTACCAGACCGCCCCCTCGGCGTCGATGCAGATGCCGTCGGGGTTGTCATCGCCGAGGGCCGCCCAGACCCGTCGCCCCGAGAGGCACCCATCCGCGCCGATGTCGAACCCCGTGATGACGTTGCCGTAGGACTCGGCCACGAGCAACGTCCCGCCGTCAGGGCTCACGGCCATCCCGTTGGGGAAGGCGATCCCGTCGGCGACGACCTCGGCCGTGCCGTCCGGCCTCACAAGCGCGACGCTCCCCGGCCGGAACTCGCCCCCGGGGAAGTCGAACCCCACCGTGTTGACGTAGGCGTTGCCCCGGTCGTCGACGACGATGTCGTTCGCGCCGGTTGACCACACCAGCCCGAGGTCGGTATGCGTGACGAGGCTGCCGTCCGGCTCCTGCCGCAGCACCGTCATCCCGGCCACGAGCAGCATCCGGCCGTCGGGCAGGAAGTCGAAGCACAGCGGGAAGGCCTGGGCGCGCGCCGCCACGGTCCGGTTCCCGTCCGCGTCGACGGCGAGCACCTCACCGGCGCCCCAGTCGGAGACGTAGAGCCGTCCGTCGTGCCAGCGCGGTGACTCCCCGAAGGCCATGGAGTCGAGGACGAGGCGCGGCGTGGAGGTCATGGGGGTGAGACCACGCGAGGTCCCCAGACTCATCGCCGGCATGGATGTCGAGACGGCGACGCCCGCTCCGACGTACCGGGTGTCCGAGGCCCCATCGCCCACCCCGCAATCAGGAGCGAACCATGACCAGCACGGCCCCCGCCCGCCCGACCTCCCGCACCATCGACCTGCTCTCGACCCGGTTGCGCAGCCAGCAAGAGCGCGTCGCTGGCATCGTCGCCGGACTGGACGACGAGCAGCTGCGCCGCCCGGTGCTCGCCTCGGGGTGGAGCTGCCTCGGGATGGTCCACCACCTGACCGAGGGCACGCGGTTCTGGCTGCGCCGCGTCATGGTCGACGACGCCTCCACGCCACTGCTCGACGACGACTTCGAGGTCGCCGCGGAAGCGACCGGGGCGGAAGTGCTCGACGCCTACGCCCGGGTCTGCGCCGACGGGCTCGACGGCATCGCCCACCTGCCCGCCGATGCCTCGCCGGCCTGGTGGCCTGAAGGATGGTGGGGCGGCTGGCGGCTCCACGACCTCGAGGAAGTGCTCGTGCACCTGCTCGTCGAGACCTCGACCCACGCCGGCCACCTCGACGCCGTCCGCGAGGTGCTGGACGGCGCCACGTGGGACTACGCCTCGGGCCGGGTCGCCGTCAGGGCCGAATGAGGGCGGCCAGCTCGTCCGCGCTGGCGTTGCCTCCGGTGACGACGACCGCGCACCGCGCCGGGCGGTCGGGGTCGGCCAGCAGGCCGGCGAGCCCGGCGGCGCCGGCGCTCTCGGCGAGGGTGTGCGCGTGGGTGGCGAGCATCCGCGCGGCCGCGTCGAGGTCGTCGTCGCTGACGAGGAGGAAGGCGTCGAGCCGGCCGGCGAGGACGCTCTGCGGCAGCGCGAAGCTGGTCCCCGTCGCGAGCCCGCTGGACCGGGTGCGGCACGGCGCCGACCGGGCCGCACCCGCCCGCCACGCGTTCTCGGCGGCCGGTGCCGCGGAGGACTGGACGGCAACCACCCGGCACCCGGGCGCCAGCGCGTCGCGCACGACGCAGGCCCCGGTCGCGCCCGTGCCGCTGCCCGCCGGCACGTAGACGGCCTCGAGGTCGGGGTACTGCCGCAGCAGCTCGAGGTAGACCGTCGCGTGGCCGTGGATGATCTCCGGCTCGTTGCCGGGGTCCACGTAGCGCATCCCCTTCTCGTGCGCGATGCGTTTGGCCTCGCCCACCGCCTCGTCCATCGTCGGCCCGTGCACCCTCACCTCGCCGCCGAGACCCCGCACCGCGGCCTGCTTCAGGGGCGGCGCGGACTCGGGCACGACGACGACGGCCCGCGTCCCGACCAGCCGGGCGCCGTAGGCCACCGACTGGGCGTGGTTCCCGGTGGACGCGGTGACCAGCCCGCGCGCCCGCTCCTGCGGCGTCATCCCCAGCGCGAGGTTGATGCCGCCCCGCACCTTGAAGGCTCCGGTGGGCTGCACGTTCTCGTGCTTGACGACGACCTGGGCGCCGGCGACCTCGTCGAGGAGGGCGTAGGCCCAGGCGGGGGTCGGTGGGAGGTGCGGCGCGAGCGCCTCGCCGGCGGCGAGCACGCCGGCGAAGGTGACCCTCGCGTCGCCGACGGTCACCGGCCTCCGGCCTTCTCGCCGACCGCGGCGACAACAGCCTCGACCCGCCGCGCGCGGGTCGCCTCGGCCTTGGCGCTCTCGACCGCGGTGACGTGCGCCTTGCGGTGGCTGGGGGCCATGGCGTCGAACGCCGCCCGGAGACCGGCTGCCTCCAGCGCCGCGGCCAGGTCGGCCGGCACCTCGACGGTGCGCGGGGCGGTGTCGAGCTCGAGCTCCACGACGATGGCGTCACCGCCGGCGATGCCGGTCTCGCGGCGCTTGTCGGAGCTGAACGAGATGAGGAACCGGCCGCCCATCGACGCGACGGTGCTGCGGTACGCATACCCGTTCACCGTGACGTTCACGGCGGGGCGCTTGCCCCCACCGAGGCTCTCGAGCACGTCGGCGGGCACCGGCACGCCGGTGTTGTTGCCGTCCTGGACCATCGTCGCCTCGTAGCGCACCGCTGCCATCCCGGCAGTATGCCCGGCCGCCGGCCCGCGGGTCAGAGACCGGCGCCCGGCTCGACGCGTACGGACGTCTCGGAGGTGTCACGGCCCAGCAGCCGCAGCGACAACGCGGGGAAGAGCAGCACGGAGAGCATGCCCGCGGCGACCATGGCGGCGGCGTCGGCGGTGGTGATGTAGCCGTTCTCCGTGGCGATGGTCGTGACGACGACGATGAGCGGCAGGCCCGTGGCCATCATGATGGCGAGCGCGCGCCGCCGGCCGGCCCGGAAGATGCCGCGGAAGCAGATGAACGTAGGGATGGCCCGCACCAGGAGCATGAGCAGCAGGAAGCCCGGCACGAAGAGCCACGAGGTGGGGTCGTCGACCAGCGACTTCAGGTCGATCTTGGTCCCGCTGACGACGAAGAAGACCGGCACGAGCATCCCGAAGCCGATCCCTTCGAGCTTGGTCGCGAACCGCGAGGTCGACTCGGTCTCCTCCGTGTCCTCGTGGCTGCCGGCGGCGATGCGCACGATGACCCCGGCGGCGAACGCCCCGAGCAGCACGTCGACGCCGAGGGTGTTGGCCACCGCGGCGAGCGCGAGCATGAAGAGGAGCGTCAGCCGGATGGGCAGCTGCGAGCTCGCCGTCAGCCCCTTCTCGACGATGCCGACGACGCGGCTGCCCCAGGGGCGGGAGGCGAGCAGTGCCGAGCCGACGATGAGCAGCCCGAACCCGAAGAGCACGATGACCGACTGCACCGGGTTGCTGCCGCTGAGCAGCAGGGCGACGAGCACGATCGGCCCGAACTCGCCCACGCTCCCGAGGGCCAGCGCGTAGCGCCCGAAGTCGGTATGCAGCACGCCCGCGTCGCGCAGGACGGGCAGGAGGGTGCCGATCGCCGTCGTCGTCAGGGCCAGCGGGATGACGATCTCGCCGCTGTGGCCGCCGACGAGGTGCACGGCGAACCCGATCGCCCCGGCAAGCACCGCCGACATGCCCCAGCTGATCCCGGCCAGCTTCAGCGGCCGCCCGACCATCTGCTGCAGGCGCAGCTCGTAGCCGGCCAGGAACATCAGCATCGACAGGCCGAGGGTGGACAACCCGTCGACGAGGCCGACGGGCTGCACGATGTCGAGCACCTGCGGGCCGAGCACGTAGCCGAACCCGATCTCGAGCACCACGGCGGGAACCGCGAAGCGCCGCAACGGTTCGACGAGGAGCGGGGCCAGCACGGCGGCCACCGCCACGAACAGCAGCTGGATGGCTTCGGCCGCGGTCATGGGGGGACGCTACCCGGCGTGCTCGGGCCGGGGCAGGGTCTCGTAGAAGGCCGCCTCGGCGTCGAGCGCGGCCACGATCCGGGGAGCGACGGCCGCCTCCACGAGCCCCCCGACCAGGGGGACGTCGACCGTGATATCGACCTCCACCTCGAGCCGCGACCCGGTGGGGAGCGGGACCAGGCGGGCGTCGCCCGAGCCGCGCACGGGCATACCCGCGAAGACGAACGTCAGCGGGGACGCGGCGCCGTCGCCCTCGACCGCCCACGCCTCGGTGCGCTCGACGGTGGGGTCGGCCGTGAGGCGGCCGCGGACGACCGCGGGCAGCCAGTCGACGGGCAGGTCGGTGGCGACGACGATGCGCACCCCGGCCGGGGTGGTCTCGTGGGCGGTGACGCGGGTGCCCAGCCCGTCGACCGCGCCGCGCCGCTCGACGACGGTGCGGTCGCGCAGCTGCTCGACGAGAGCCGTCGCGCTGAGCGGCAGGTCGTAGGCGCGGCGGAGGTGCTGCGTCATGCGTGGCTCACCTGGCACCCCTCGTCGCCCCTGCGGTTTCGCCCAGCGTACGTTGAGGCAGTGAGCAGCCGTGTGGTCGTCATCGGCGCCGGCCTGGCCGGCCTGAGCGCGGCGTGCCAGCTCGCCGGGGCGGGGTACGAGGTCACCGTCGTCGAGCGGGAGACCATCCCCGGCGGCCGGGCGGGGCGCATCGTCCGCGACGGCTACACGTTCGACACCGGTCCCACGGTGATGACGATGCCGGGCCTGCTGGCCGACGCCGTGGGTGCTGCCGGAGCGCGTCTCGACGACCTGCTGCCGATGACCCGGCTCGATCCCGCCTACCGGGCGCGGTTCTCCGACGGCAGCGAGATCCGGGTACGCGCCGGGCACGAGGCGATGCGCGAGGAGATCCGCCAGTCGAGCGGGCCCAAGGACGCGGCGGCGTTCGACGCGTTCGTCGGCTGGCTGCGCGAGCTCTACGAGCTCGAGATGCCCAACTTCATCGACCGCAACTTCAACACCCCGCTCGACCTGCTCTCCTCCCCGACCGCCGCGGCCAAGCTGCTGCGGATGGGCGGGTTCCGCCGGCTCGGGCCCGTCGTCGCCGACCGGTTCCAGGACGAGCGGCTGCGCAAGCTGTTCTCCTTCCAGGCGATGTATGCCGGTCTGCCGCCGAGCAAGGCCCTGGCCATCTACGCGGTCATCACCTACATGGACTCCATCGAGGGCGTCTTCTTCCCCGAGGGCGGCATGGGCGCGATCCCCGTCGCGATGGCCCGCGCGGCGGAGGGCGCCGGCGTCGAGATCCGGTGGGGCACGACGGTGCACGACATCCTGCGCGGCCCCGGCGGCCGGGTCGCGGGCGTCGACGTCGGCGGGGGCGAGCGGCTGCGCGCCGACGCCGTGGTCTGCACGCTCGACCTGCCCGTGGCCTACGAGCGCCTGCTGCCCGACCTGCCCCGGCCCCGGGTGCTCAAGGGCGGCAAGTACTCGCCGTCGGCCGTCGTCTGGCACGTCGGCGCTCGCGGGCTCCCCGCCGCCGGCACCGACCACCACAACATCCACTTCGCCGACGAGTGGGACTCCGCCTTCGACGCCCTCATCGGCGACAAGCGGCTCATGCCCGACCCGTCGCGCCTCGTCACGGTGCCGTCGCTGACCGACCCGTCGCTTGCCGCGCCGGACGGCTCGACCCTCTACGTGCTGGAGCCGGTGCCCCACCTCGGTGGTGACGTCGACTGGCATACCGAGCGCGGCCCGATGCGCGAGCGGCTGCTCGGCTTCCTTGCGGCGCAGGGCTATCCGACCGACATCGTCACCGAGGAGCTCGTCACGCCCCTGGAGTGGCAGGCGATGGGGATGCAGGAGGGCACGCCCTTCGCCCTGGCCCACACCTTCCTGCAGACCGGACCGTTCCGGCCGAAGAACGTCGAGCGCCGGGTGCCCGGGCTGGTCTTCGCCGGGTCGGGCACGGTGCCGGGCGTGGGGGTGCCGATGGTGCTCATCAGCGGCAAGCTCGCCGCCCAGCGGGTGGGGGAGTACCTGCCCACCCCCACGCGACGGGTACCCGTCGGGGGAGTGCGTTGAGCGGGGCGGCGGCCCTCGTCGACGAGGGCTACCGCCGCGCGGGCCGGATCACGCGCGACAACGGCACGACGTACTACTGGGGCACGTTGCTCCTACCGCCGGAGCGCCGGAGGCACGTGTATGCCGTGTACGCCCTGTGCCGGCTCGCGGACGACATCGTCGACGCGCCCTCGGCGACGACGCCGGGGTCCGTCGATCGGACGCGAGCTGACCTCGAGGAGTTTCGGGCTCAGGTGGGGCGGGCCATCGCGGGGGAGCCGACCAGCGATCCGATCATGGCGGCGATCGCCGACTCCTTCGCTCGGTGCGACATCCCGATGGAGAACGTCGACCGGTTCTTCGGGGCGATGGCGCAGGACCTCACGCAGAGCCGCTACGAGACGTGGGACGACCTCGTGGCCTACATGGAAGGGTCGGCGGCGGTGATCGGCGAGATGATGCTGCCGGTGCTGAAACCGTTGTCCCGGGCCGCTTTCGAGCCGGCGCGGTCGCTGGGCTTCGCTTTCCAGCTGACGAACTTCCTGCGCGACATCGGCGAGGACCTCGACCGCGGCCGGGTCTACGTGCCGCAGGAGGACCTGCGGCGGTTCGGGGCCGACCCGTGGGCGCGCACGCGTGACGCCTGAGTGGCGCGAGCTGATGCGGTTCGAGATCGCGCGCAACCGTGAGCTCTACGCGAAGGCCGACGCCGGCATACCGATGCTGCCCTCGTCGTCGGCCCGGTGCGTGGGCACGGCGCGCGAGCTGTACGCGCGGATCCTCGAGGGGATCGAGCAGTCCGACTACGACGTGTTCACGGGGCGGGTTCGTGTCGCATCATGGAGCAAGGCGATGACGTCGGCGCGGGTGCTGGCCGTTGGCCCCCGGCAGCGGCGGAAGGTGGGTGCGCGATGAGCGGGACCAGCAGCAAGGTGCGCGCGGAGATCCGCAAGCGGGTGCCGGTGCGCAACGTGCCGGCGGTGCCGCACGAGCACCTGCGCTCGACGTGGCGGCAGGCCCGGCCGGGCCGGATCCGCGCGTCCTTCGACGTGGCGCAGTCGCAGGACCCGGGCGGCTGGTACGTCGTGGGCACGTCGCAGGACGTGGGGCAGAAGCGTTCGGTGACCCGCACCGTCGGCGGCCGCGAGCTGGTGCTGTGGCGGGACGAGACCGGCGCGTTGCTGGCCGGGCCGGGGACGTGCCCTCACCTGGGGGCGCTGCTCGACGACTGCGAGGTCATCCGCGGTGACGTGGTGTGCCGGTGGCACGGGATGGCGTTGGGCGTCTCGGGCGAGGCGGGTTGGCGGACCTTCCCGTCCTACGACGACGGGGTGCTCGTGTGGGTGCGGCTGCCGACGGCGGGGGAGACCCCGACCGACCGGCCGACCATCCCGGCGCGTCCGCCGATGAACGAGTCGATCGCCGCCGTCATCACCATCCCGGGCACGTGCGAGCCGCAGGACATCATCGCCAACCGCCTCGACCCCTGGCACGGTGCCTGGTACCACCCGTATGCGTTCAGCCACCTCGTCGTCGACGACGACGCGAGCGACGACAAGGTGCTCGTGGTGGACGTGACGTTCCGCTTGACCCCGCGGTTTGGAGTGCCGGTCCGGGCGGAATTCGCCTGCCCCGACGCCCGGACGATCGTCATGACGATCACCGAGGGTGAGGGCGCCGGGTCGGTGGTCGAGACCCACGCGACGCCGCTGGGGCCGGACGCGAACGGCCGGCCGGTGACGATGATGACCGAGGCGACGGTCGCGCATTCGCCGCGCAAGGGGTTCGCGGTGGCGCGGGCGGTGTCGGCGCTGGTGAAGCCGCCGATGAAGGCGACCCAAGCCAGGCTGTGGGTGGACGACATGGCGTACGCGGAGCGGCGGTACCTGCTGCGGGAGCGCGGCCAGGACTTCGGCGCTTGAGCGGAAGTCTCCGAGTGGGTTACCGAGGCGACGTATGTGGCCGCACCAGTGACCCACTCCGCCCACTTAGACGCGGGGTCAGGCGGTCAAGATCCCGGCAGCCGATAGTGCAGGGCCGTCCTGAGGCCGCGGACAGACCACCGACGGCGTCGGATCGTCTCTGAGCGCGCCGCCCGGCAAGACAGTAACGTGCGTGTTGGGATTTTCCCAACAGTTCGTCTAGCATAGCGTCATGAGCACTGTTGGCGACCGCGTACGTGAGTCGATCCCGATGCACCTGAGCCAGCGTCGCCTTGCTCCTGAGGTCGGGATGACCCACGATGCGCTTTCGCGCGCCATCAACGGGCAGCGTCACTTCTCTGCGCTCGAAATAGCTGCACTGGCCGAGCATCTTAATGTGGACACCCACTGGCTCATCACTGGCCAACGCGACCAGTTTCAGGTCCGACTCGCTGCACGCCACCCGTGGGGGCAGTCCTCGCCCGAGCAGGAACAGAGCGACAACAAAATCATCACCCGGGTTATCGAGGCCTACCGCGCCGCATATGAGGAGCTCGGGCATGTGCCGACCTCGGTAGCGACGCTTCCAAGCGACGCGGCGGAGCTCAGAGCACTTGTAGCAAGTGAAGGCGTCCGCGAGCTGGCCGAGCAGCTGGAGGACGTTTTGGGCATAGATGTTGTCAGAGACCCCGGTCTCCAGACCGACTACTCCTTCCGCGTTGGCCAGCATGCGGTCGTCCTGCTTCGCAGCACCACCTACTGGTTCCGCGCAAATTGGTCGATCGCTCACGAGCTTGGCCACCTGGCACTTGGCCACCACGTCGATGAACGCACGACTCAAGCCGACGAGGGGCCGGCCGACGCCTTTGCGAGTCACTTCCTGCTGCCTGAGCCCATGGTTCGCGAGACCGACTGGCAAGCCATGACGGCGCGCAGTCTGGCTCGATGGCTCTGGAGTGCCGGAGTCTCAACCGCGGCGCTGTCGAGACGGCTCCGAGAGATGGGCATCACAGTGTCGCTCGAAGCCCAAGGGGCCTTGCAGGAATCGACCCCACGACTGATGCGCGCCAACGTCGACGTGCTTCGGTCTCTGGTTGACTCGCGGAGTGACCCCATCCGGGAGCGCGAGAATGCGACCACTGGTCGACAGTTCCCCGAGCATCTGGTCACCGCCCTCACCAACCGAGTAGAGGAAGGTAAGGCCGACCCATACCTCCTGTCGTGGGTCCGCGACGTCCCTGTCGACGACCTCGACTGGCCCGAGCCGGACCTCGATGCGCCGCTGCCCGAGCGCGTGGCAAACCGGTTCCAGGAACGCGAGAGAGACTGGCTATCCCTGCTTGACGCACGGTGACAACCGACTGGTCACTGGACTGGCAGCTGCTCGAGGACACCAAACGCTCGGCACCCCGGTTCCAGGCCTTCAACTGCACCCAACCGTGGCCGAGGACCGCAAGCGGGCGTCGGCTGCCTAGGCACCCTCGCCCGTGGGAGTGGGACGCTCAATGCCACATCAAGAATCTTGGTCAGCTCGCCCGGCCGAGCGATGTGGTGATGTTCGGTGTCGACGCTTCGGAGGGCGAGCCTGTTGACGCCGCAGTCCTCCACCTGAGATTCCTGCTCGCCGGGACCCGGTTCGTCGCCAAGCTGGAGGTGGGAGGCGTAGCCCTAACCCATCGGAGCCCAGTCCCGCCATTCATAGGCGACGAGATCATGGCGATGGCACTGTACGAAGCCGAGGGCTTCATGACCGTACGGTCGTATACCTCGGGTCTGCTTGCTGGCTTCATACACGTGGACAACAACGCGAGCATGCGGATGGCCGCGCGCAACGACTGGGAGCCCCTCGATGACCCGCTCGAGGGTGGCTACGTCCGCTGGGGCCGGCATCTGAGCTAGAAGTCACGTCCGGGCTGAGCCATGAGTAGAGGCTTCATTGTGCGCGTCTTCCCTGTCTGCACGACGGCCGCCGTTCTGTCCATATAGACGAAGCGTCTGATCTCGCGCGGCGGGACCAGCGAAACTCATCCACGAGCAGGTCGTCGCCGGGGTCGGCAACTCTGCATAGCCCACTTCTCTGGGACTGTCGGAACCGTGGGAGACGATGGACGACATGGACAGCGAATACCCTCAGGCGACCGCGGAAGCCGTGGGGGCCCCGGATGCCGCGGCCGACCGGCCCGAGGAGCCGTGGGTCATGCCGCGCGAGTACGACATCGGCGGGGTGCGCTGGTTCAGCGAAGCGTCGCGCGAACTGGCCCGCGCTCTCCACCCGCTGCTTGCTCAGGTGACGCGGGAAGAACTTGCCGAGGGGCCACCGCCGCAGGCCGAGGGCGATGCCCTCCCGGCCGAGGCGTCCTCGCTCTACCGCCCGATGGCCATCCGGCACGAGTGGATGGTGTCGATCGAGGACGTGGCGGCGTTCAACCTGGAAGAATTCCTGGCCGACCTGTACGCGCTCGGCGACTCGATGGGCGGGCAGATGGTCCGCGGAATGTTGGAGCACATCTCCGCAGTGACCGACGAGTACGGCAACACTATCGACGCCGTGGGGCGCGACTTCTTCGACGTGTTCGCCGAAACCCTGGAGACGATCGACATGACCTTCGACGACGAGGGTCGGCCCAACCTCACGATCGTCATGCACCCGGACCAGATGGAGAAGTTGCGCGACAAGCAACCGACGCCCGAGCAAGAGGCGCGCCTCGACGCGATCTTGCAGCGACGAAAGGAGGAGTGGCTTGCTTCGCGACGTCGTCGGGACCTTCCTTGAAACTCTTACCGAGCGCGAGTTCGACGGCCCTCTGCTGGCCCTTCTTCACGCTCGCGGCTTCACCGACGTCCACTTCATACACGGTGCCTTCGAGTTCGGGAAGGACGTCGTAGCCAAGAAGACCGACCCGGACACGGGGGAGACGCGGCAGTACGTCATCCAGTCCAAGGCCGGTGACATCGGCCAGCCCGAGTGGCGAGCGGTTCGGCCGCAGTTGGAGGAGTGCGAGTACAACACCATCGGGCACCCGTCCTTCGACGCTGACCTACCGCGCGTCGCTGTGCTCGTCACCACTGGTCGGCTGAAGGGCGCTGCCCCGGCCGACGTCACCGAGTACCGCAAGTCGGTTGAGGCCAGGGGCTTGGCCGACCTGGAGATCTGGGAGAGGCCCGACCTCGTCAAGTGGCTGTGCGACGACCCGATCGTGGGTGTCGCCGGTGACGAGGTGCAGGCCGACCTGATGGGAATGCTGACCTCCGTGCGGGACGGCGGGATCACGGACCGGCGCATCGAGACCTACTCGCGGCGCTGGCTGCCACCGACCGGCAGCGCCCCGCGTGCGTCGGTGGAGGCCGCGATCCTCGTCAACGCCCTGCTGAGGACCAAGCGGCTCGACCTGGCGCTGTGCGTGGCCCTCCAGCTGATCCGCGCGACCGAGCACGATCCGACTGCTTCCGGGGACGCGAAGGCGGCTGCGAAGAGGTTGGTCCTGGGGCTTGCCTTGCAGGTCTGCAACCAGATGGAGCCCTTGCTGGACGACCCGCTCGACCTCGTTCGTTCGACGGTAAGCCAGTTGGCCATGCTGACGTACCCCGTGATCTGCTGCCGGGTGGCGGAAGCCCTCGCTCTCGGGCTGGCGCTGGCGCGAGACGCCGGTGAGGGCGGCGCGGCGACCCGGTTCGAGGAGGCCCTGCGCGGCTTGGCCGAGCAGCCCGGCGCGGCCCGCCCGGTGGGTGACCTCTTCGCGCCCTCGGTTGTCGCCGTCACCGTGATGCTCGCAACCTTCGACGCCGCGGCAGCCAAGGCGTACCTCGGACGGGTGGCGCGCTGGTTGCTCGATCGCTACGACGAGGAAGAGGCCGGGCTCGGGCTGGCGTCTCTCGCCGAGGACGAGGAAAGGACCGCGGAGCGCCTGCTCGCGGGCTCGCTTGCGAGCACGACGTTGGAGCGCCGAACGTCGAGTTACCTCGCCACTGTGGTCCTGGACCTTGCTCTCCACCTAGGAGACAAGGACTTGCACGAGGCGGTCCGCGACAACCTCAACGCTCTGCGGGTGGTTCCGCAGGCGACGAGCGCCGACGAGGGCAAGGCGCGGTGGGCGCGCGGCGGCACAGACGTGTGGCCCCTACCGCGCGTCGAGTTCGAGCCGTGGGACGTTCAGAGCGCCAAGGCGGTGACGAGCGCGCCCACAGATCCAGTGCTCGCTCTCGTCCTCGGGGCGGCGTGCCGCTCGCGCCACTACTCAGGCGGTTGGGGCGGACTACCGAGCGACTGACTGGCGCTGTGCGGGCGATACCCGGCGAGATCTGCCTGCGTGCCTTCTGATCGCCACCAAGACGTCGGGTTCGCTTGCGGCTCTCCGCGCCAGCCGCGCCGTCAAACGCTCGGTTGGCGCGGAACCCATGGCCGCAGCTCCGCACGACCAGGCCAACCGCTCGTGACGCCCGGAATCGGGGGCGGGCCGCCCTGTCGGAGGCTTGTGGAACCGTGACGCTGATCCGGAGCTCGAGGCGGCTGGAGGATAGACGGGAGGGGTAGCGGTGCCGGGTCTGCAGCTCGTGGGCACGATGCTCAAAGAGCGACGGCCGCGCCCTTGCGGCCTCTGCGGGCAGGTCCGAAAGCTGTCCCGGACTCACGTGCCGCCACAGGCATCCGGCAACACCACACAAGTGGAGCGGGCCGCCGACGTGATCGACGACGGCGTCCGTGGACCGGGAAGATGGGATCCAGGTGGCATGTGGGTTATGTGCGGCATGATCGCAGCTGACCGACCCTGCCACGGGACCGAGCACCCGTGGCGCTCGATCAGCCTTGATGTGTACGAACAACACATGAGCGACGCCGAGGTCGGGCAGCTCCAGCACCTCCACGCCATCACCAAGGACCAGCTCGCCGCGCACCCAGCTCGCACCGTCGGGATCTTGGGCATCGCCGGCGGCAACGGCCTGACCTCGTCGACCCGGAGGCGGTACAAGCCGTGTACGGCTACGACATCAACGGTGACTACCTTGCCGCGTGCGAGGCCAGGTACAGGCACGTTCTCGGGGACCGTTTGCACTTGGTCGAGACCACCATCAACCGCTCCCTGACCATCGAGCCCGTCGAGATCGTCATCGCCAACCTCATCATCGATTACGTCGGCGTCCAGGAGTTCGCTGCCTTCGCTGCCACCAACGTTGCCGGCATCGGGGTGTTGTCGTGCGTCATCCAGCACAACAACGACGCCGGGTTCGTCAGCGCGACCCGCTACGCCACTTCGTTCGACGCCCTAGCCTCAGTGGCCACAGACGTGAACGCCGAAACCCCGGACGAGGCCTTGGCCGTCGGGTTCGAAGCCCGCGGCCAGCATCTTCACCCTCTGCCGAACGGGAAGACCTTGGTGCGTCAGGACTTTAGTCCGCGCCCCCGACGTACGGCATCGGGACGGTCCCGCACCCTGACGCGCACTCCTCCTGGGGCTTGACGAGAACAAGACCAGACGCACGCCCACGCCGCGATGAGCGCATCGTGAACCTGCCCCACACCGCCGCGTGACGGCCATCCCCTCCACGGCATGCTGGGACCTTGTGACACGGCGATCCCGCCAACTCCGGTGCGAAGCCTCAAGTGTCGGGGGCGTCGGGCACGCTTGCCGCATGAGGTTACGACGTGCTCCCGCCGAATCGCAGGCCCTCTACGCGTGGTTCCTACACGTGGGACTGCTGGACGCCCTTTTCGACGACGCAGCTCGCAGTCGGATCCTCCGCCGCGCCCGGCAGAAGCTCATGTCGGGCAATGCGGATGCCTACACCAGGGAACTGGAGAAGTGGCTGGCAGAGCATCCGGTCCGAGCGCTAGACGTTGCAGTGGCCAGCCAGCAGTGCCATTCAGGGGTCTTGGTGTGGTGTGAGCTTCCATTTCACTGGAGCGAGGTTGCATCGGAGAGGCGCCGCGTTGACCAGGGCGAGACTAGTTTGCGCAGCTCGTTTCACAGCGGCCTCGACACCGGCCACGGGACTGCATTAGTCCACGGTACGTTTGATCCCAGCCGATTGACGTGTTCAACCGCGAATAGCGAACTTTCCGGCGTTCGTGCGCAGTACATGCTCGCCCAGGTGGTGCGGTACACGCCTGATGACATCGAGCTTCGACCGGTGGCCATTGGGGCTCGGCTCCTCAGCGAGGTCGGCGGCTGGGTGGACCGACTCGACCGGCAAGGCGGTGGCCAGCGAATCGCCCCTGATGAAGTCGAGCAGTTCAGCGACGTGGACTTTGCTCGGACTCCGCGCGGGCAGGACTTGCGCGTCATGCGGACCATCCCTGAATCAGAGGTCAAGCGGCAACTGGCAGACGCACTCGGAGAACCAGTGGTTCCCAAGGACTGGGGTGGGGAGCAGAGCGACCTTTGGACCGCTCGGCTGCGCGTAGAAGGGCGCTCCTATACAGCGGCCTTCTTGCTGAAGGGGCCTGCGGGAGGCCGATTGTCGCGGCCGATGACCATCGGCATGCTCGGCAAGAATGGAGACCAACTACAGCGGTTGGCGAGCACGCCGGCCGAAGTGTTGGTGATTCAACATTGCCATGAAGTCAGACCAGAAGTAGTCGGCATGCTGCGCAGCTTGGCTTCAGACTTCCGCCATGTGCGGCACTATATGATTCTCGATGGTTATGAGACATACGCAATTCTTCATCATATGGGCACTTGTGGAGAGGGGACTGATTCCTTTACAGATTCGGGCATCTAGTGCCCCGCGTTTGAGGTCTTTTGACGGTTGGCTTTGGCGAGGATCTGGTCGGCGGTCTTGGTCCACACGAACGGGTGGGCGCGGTCATTCCAGCCGTCGATGAAGGCGCGGATCTTGGCGTTGAGGTCCTTGACGGAGGCGAAGGTGCCGCGGTGGATGGCCTGCCGTTCGATCAGGGAGAACCACACCTCGACCAGGTTCATCCAGGAGGCGTGGGTCGGGGTGAAGTGGCACACGACCCGGGGGTTCGCCGCCAGCCACGCCTTGACGGCCGGGTGCTTGTGGGCGGCGTAGTTGTCCATCACCAGATGCAGGTCCCGGCCTGGATACGCGCGGGCCACCTGCTTCAGGAACGCCAAGAACTCCTGGTGCCGGTGCCGCGGTTTGCACGCGCCGGTGACCTGGCCTGTGGCGATCTCCAACGCCGCGAAGAGGGTCGAGGTGCCGTGCCGGACATAGTCGTGGGAACGGCGCTCAGCCAACCCGGGCTGCAGCGGCAGGATCGGCGCGGTCCGGTCCAACGCCTGAATCTGACTCTTCTCATCCACGCACAGCACCACCGCGTTCTCCGGCGGGTTCAGGTACAAACCAACGACATCGGTGACCTTCCCGACCAGCAGCGGGTCGGTGGAGAACCGGAAGGACTCGGCCCGCCACGGCTGCACCCGGTACTCCCGCCACGCCTTGGCTACCGTCGCATCCGAGATCCCCAGATGCCGGGCCAGCAGCCGCGTCGACCAATGCGTCACCCCATACTTCTTCGGCGGCGGCGTCAACGTCGCCGTCACGATCCGACGATGATCGATGGTCCGCGGCCGGCCCGACCTGGGCTCATCGTCCAGCCCCGCCACCCCTGACGCGGCATACCGCTCCCGCCACCCGATCACCGTCGGACGCGACACCCCCACCACGTCGGCGATCGCCGTGTTCGACACCCCGTCCGCCGCCAGCAGCACGATCCGCGCCCGCTGCCCCAGCCCCGCCCGGATCGAGGACGACCGCGTCCACCGGGTCAGCTCCTCCCGGTCACCGTCACGAAGCCCCAACGCCGGAGCAGGTCGATTCGCCACACCCCATGATCCCAACAACCAAACCGTAAATCAACTTAACACGCGGGGCACTAGAGCGTGCTCGTGAGCAGCCAGGAGTCCAAAAGGGTACGCCCCAAGCGCGGGTTGGGGCGCGCTTCATCAGGTCAAGTAACTCCCCATCGGCAGGTGTGGAGACGTTATGGGCCGGCATGATCGGACAGCTCAGGGTGCGTCACTCCACCGCCTGTGCCTCCCCGATATCGCAGCTTGCTGAAGTTAGACGTCCGGAACTCCGTCGGCGTGTACCCCGAATGCCGGTGTGGACTTGGCCCTCGCTCGGGATCAGTTCCGGCGACGAATGCGGCGAGGTGAAGGTCACGCGCCATGCAGCAGCTTCAGTTCGCGTTGAGGCCGAAGGAGCGAGACAGCAGCTTGTTCTTCCAGAAGGACTCGATCTGCTCGATGGTGACATCAGGGGTGGCCTCCTCAACCACCTCCAGCACGGACACCTGGTACCGCCGCCGCCCCTCAGAGGTGGCTTTCCGAAGGCCCAGATTGCCCCCGTGTCCGTCGGTCGCGTACTCCATCCACCGACCGAAGAGACTGTCTGAGCCCTTGGCCGAGCCCACATACTGTTGGCCCGAGTCGAGATCGACCAGCAGATAGACGCCCTTCACGCTGCGGAGCACCTGCTGCCAGCCGTTAGGGAGGGTGGGGATGTCATCGACCGGTCGGGCGAACTCCCGGAAGCCTGGGAACCGCGGCTCGAACTGTTCGGCAATCTCGATGACTGGCTTTGGTTGGTTGACTGCTCGCTGCACCCAGCTGCGTGTTCCCGCGCCCCAGTCGATGACGACTCGGTCCCGGTAGCCGGCCAGCTCCTCCAGGAGCGTGAGGTCATAGCGAAACTTGCCTGAGATGTCGTGCTTCAGGAGCGCGTCCATGCTCCCAGAGGGGCACAGCCCGACCCCATCCACTCGGTACAGCCCGACGAAGACCGTTTTTTGGGCCTCGGTTACCACGAATTCGGCGAGCAGTCCGTCGACGGGGAACCGGTCCTTGCTCTGCACGCCTAGGTAGTCCTCGAACGCCTGGCGATTGTTCCGCCACGCCTCGTACATCCGCCCACGCCCCAGTCTGCTGTCCTGGTTGCGGACCAGTCGAACCGCGGCGCTGTCCAATCCCTCCAGGGCCAGCAGATCGGTGAACGCCAACATGTTCATCCCCATTTCTTGACTGCCGGACAGCAAACCACAGGGCCGGAGACGTCACCCCGCAGCCACTCTCTGGGCCGCAGTCGCTCCGGGACGAGGCGGAGAGATGACAGCGCTCGCCCGACTTTGCCGCGGTGAGGGTGGCCCCCGACTTTGCCGCGGTTCGGCTACACCCAGGGCCGGCTGTTTGGGAAACACGTCTCCGACCGGCTGGTCGGCCATCTGCGGATGCCCGGGTCGCCTAAGAGGAGATGACCCACACCGCCGCGAAGCGGGCAAGCCTCTTGAAGGCGGGTAGATGTGACGAGTGACGGAGCCGATCCATGATAGAGACTTTGAAATCAGACTAAGCAAGCGAAGGCCGGTAATCGCAACCTGTCTCTGAGTAGTTAGAGAGAGACCAGCACCCTGCTCGATACCGCCCCGTGCCCGTCGAACCCGGTCCGCGTTTGCGTCACTGAGGACCGCCCTCGAACGCGCGGCCGCCGTGATGGGAGGAACCTCATGGGTATTCGTGTTCTGGGTGCCGGGGCACTGGTGGTCTCGGTCGCGGTGCATCTGATCGAGTGGGTCGGGGGTTCGCAACCAGTCCGTCGGGCCGCCCTTCCTCGTCAACGTGGTCGCGAGGGTGGTGATCGGGGCTCTCCTGCTCCGCTGGACTCATTGGGTGCCGCGTTCACGTCCCTGCGCTTCGGCGCTGCGACGTTGGGAGCGTTCATCACCCTCTTGACGACGCTGGGCCTGCTCGGCGTGCACAGCAGCCGGCAGGGCTTCCACCCGTGCGTGGCGGCCGTGGCGGAGCTGGTCTGCATCGTCACCGTCGGGTGGCTGTTGCTCTCGGCTCGTGAGGACGGCTCGTCTGCGGTGCGCCAGCGGCGACAGCACCGGCCCGCGTGACGCCCTGAGCCTGGCTGACTGGCATGTCTCGGCTGTGCCTCCCGGACGAACGGCGGGCCGCCGATGAGTTCCCGCCCTGTGAAGGGTCGTATCAGTCGGACAAGAACCCATCGGAAAGGGACCACGCCATGGCCGAGCTGCTCATCGACTTCATCACCTCCCTCGACGGGTACGCGTCGGGCGACGGGTGGCCCGGCTGGTGGGGCCTGGAAGGGCCCGAATACCTCGGCTGGCTCGACGACCAGCCCGAAGCCGAGTACACCGTCCTGATGGGCGCCACCACGTACCGCTTGATGCACGAGTTCGCCGCCAGCGGCGAGCCCGGGACGGACGGGCTCGCCGCCATCCCCAAGGTGGTCTTCTCCAGCACCCTGACGGAGCCGCTGGCGTGGGCGAACAGCACGCTGGTCACGACCGATCCGGTTGATTGGGTCCGGGACCACAAGGCGTCAGGCAGCAGTGGTCTGCGGACGTTGGGAAGCCTGACTGTGTGCCGGGCCCTGCTGACGGCCGGCCTGGCGGACCGGTTCCGAGTCGTGGTCTTCCCGGTCATCACCGGCCGCACCGGTCATGAACGCATTTACGACAACTACCCCGACGTCGCGCTGGACATGCTGGCCACCCGCACCTTCGACGGACGGACCCAGCTGCTGGAGTACCGACCGACCGTGATCGACGGCCCCCCCGACGCCCCTGCACCCCTGTCGTGAGGGCTTGAGCCGCCCGGCACGGCTACGTGGACGCGGGGCGGTGCCCGTTCGAGGAGTGCTGGCGTCGAGGATGACGGCGGCCCATGTGACTCACCACCGCCGCCACGGCGACGGCCAGCGTGAGTGCGGTCAGGGCAAGGTCCCCTATGTGCTGGTCCCGCAAGCGCATACGCACGATGTGCCCCGGGGACGCCTGCGGCAAACCGGACTCGGTCGACGTCACTGAGTGTGCGCGGTCAAGACCAGCGACGAGCCCGGCGCTCCCTCAGTGGGCCTGCAGTCGGTCAAGGCCGGAGACTCTCCGGCAGCGTCATGGGGACCTGGAAACGGCGAACCTCCTGCGGCCACCCGCAGGCCATGGCGATCCTGCCGGCCCACTCGCGCGCCGCGTCCTCGTCGGCCACGTCCACGACGGCAAACCCGCCCAGCTGCTCTTTGGACTCGGCAAAGGGGCCGTCGATGAACAGGGGCTTGCCGCTGGACGGGTCCACGCTGAACACCGGCGCGTCCGGGTCGAGCACGCCGGTGAAGATCAGCACGCCGGCCGCCTTCATCTCCGCGATCAACGGCCGCGGCGCCCTGGACTTCGCGAGGATCTCCTCCTCCGTGTGCTCCGGCACCCAGTCATCGTTGAAGGCGATGAGGTACTCCGACATGTCTCCTCCTCATTTCCTGGGGGTCAAACCGCCACCCACCCTCTCAACGAACGGAAGCGGCCGGATCGGACATCGGCTCGAGGGCGGGCGCGGCGAGCACGCTAAAGCGACAGCTCACCGATCAACCAGCTCGGCGACGAGTGGACCGAACCGCTCGGCGTTGTCGGCCCCGAAGACGACGTAGGACACGCCGGTCTCCTCGCGCCGGCGGAGGAGCTCTTCGGCGGCTGCGGCCGGGTCGGGCGGGAGGTAGGCGAGGGAGTCGGCCTCCCGCAGGGCGGAGGTGTCGGTGTCGGAGGGGGCCATGAACGGGGAGACAGCGTCGCCGACGACGGGTATGTGGATCGAGAGCTCCACCGGGCGGTCGGTTTGCAGGGAGCGCACCCGATCGGCGACGGCGGCTCGCGGTTCCTCGGGGGCCATGGCGAAGGTGATCGTGTCGGCGATCTCGGCGGCGAGCGCCCTCGCCCTGGGCCCGATCACGGCCATGGCCACCGGGGTCCGCTGCCCGTCGCCGTCCAGCTCCCGCAGGGCGGCCACGGTTTCGCGGATCTCGTCGAGCCGCTGAGCCGGCGACGCCGTGGGCAGTCCCCGCTCGCGGACCTCGTCCTCGATGCCGGGGCGGCCGACCCCGATGCCCATCTCGAACCGGCCCTCCGTGAGCAGCGTCATCGAGTGCGCCTCCCACGCAGTGAGCCATGGTGCCCGGAATGGCGCGGCATACACCCAGGTGCCCACCCGCACGTCGGCGATGCTGGCCGCCACGGCAAGGGTGACCGCGGGTGACGGCTGCAGCCGCGGGAAGTCGGGCATGAGCACGGTCGAGTAGCCCAGGCCGGCGATGCGGCGCACCTGCTCCTTCCAGCTCGGCAGGTCGGACAGCACCGGGGCGACGATGCCGAAACGGAACGCTCGGGGTCCTGCGGGCGACTGGGTGCTCTGGTCCGTCACGGGCTGTCCTCTCCATCCGGCCCCGGGTCCGTCCGGGGCTCCACATCGTCCACGAACGAGACCGCCCGGAAAGGACAGTCGCTCCGAATGAGGTCACAGCGTCCGGTAGATCGCCCGCTCCGCGTGGTCGAGAGCGTGCCGCACAGCCCCGACCAGCGCGCCGGTCTCACCGAGCGCGCTGACCTCGAGCCGCGGGGGGTCCTTCACGAACATGGGCAGCTGCGCCAGGATCGGCGCCCTCAGGCGGTCGGCAAGGTCGACGGCACCTCCGCCGACGACGACCAGTGACGGGTTGAGCAGGGTGGTGAGCACGCCGACCACCCGGGCCATCCGCTCCACGACGTGGTCGAGGATGCCCACGGCCACCGGGTCGCCGTTGAGGGCGGCCTGCTCGACCAGCGCCCCGGTCACCTCGTCGGGGTCACCGCCGGTGAGGTCCACCAACGACCCCGGGTATGCCACGGAGCCAGCCACCGCTGCAGCGAGAACTGCCGCCTCGCCCTCCATCCGCGCAGTGGCTCCGATCCCGTGGGTGTCGCCGACGCCGTCGACGAGCTCGAACAGCGCCAGCTCGCCCGCCGCCCCGGTTGCGCCCCGCAGGAGCCGGCCGCCCGCGACGATCCCGGCGCCCATCCGCTCCCCGGCCAGCACGAGGACGACGTCGTCCACCCCCGCCGCCACCCCCTGCCAGCGCTCGGCCAGCACCGCGAGGTTGGCGTCGTTCTCCACCTGCACGGTCCACGCATACCCGCGTCCGACCGCCTCGGCGATGTTCACGTCGGCGAGGCCCGGCAGGTAGCCCGGGTCCTGCGAGGGATAGATCCGCCCGTCCGGCCGCACGGCCGCCGCCACGCCGACGCAGGCGCTCAGCACCGCAGCCGGGTCGACCCCCGCTGCCCGGAGCACCCGCCGGATGCCCTGCCGGGTGGCGCGGATCCGCTCCTGGGCCTCGGCCCGGTTGGAGGAGAACTCGACCACCGTGTCGGCCAGAGCCTCTCCCCGGAGGTCGGCCACGCGGACGGAGACCTTCCACTCGCCCAGGTCGACCCCGAGCACGTACCCCGCCGCCGCGTTGAACCGGTAGCAGCGCGCCGGGCGACCCGGCCGTCCGTCCCCCTCGGGGCGGCGGCCCTCGACCTCCACGACCCATCCCAGCCCGATGAGGTCGTCGCAGGCCGCGTGCACCGTCGGCCGCGACAGCTCGGTGGCGGTCATGATCTCCGACCCGGTTGCCGTGCCGGCCCCCGCCAAGTGGGCCAGCACCGCCGACGCGTTCATCCGTCGCAGCAGCGGAGCGGTCGCAGTGGCCGACGACTTCATGGAGACCTCTTGACACTGGGCGACGACGTCGTCACTCTAGACGGTAGATTGATTAATGATCTTTAGAAATTGACGGAAGGCATGTCGATGGCGACGGACGGCACCACGAGAAGCGCGCGCTGGCGCCGCACGGCCACCGCAGCAGCGGCCACGGGATCCCTCCTCCTGATGGGCTCGGCCGCCACCGCCCTCGCCGCACCCACCGCGCCCGCCGCCGACGCGCCTGGCGCTCCCGGTGCCTCCGCCACCTGGACGACCGGCGACAAGGACGGCGTCGGCACGTCCGTGACCCGCGACTCCAAGGTCTGGTACACCCTCACGGGCGGCACGATGAGCGAGGTCTACTACCCCGGCGGTGACACGCCCAACGTCCGCGAGCTGCAGCTCGCCGTGACCGACGGCACCGCCACGCAGCTCGAGACCGACGCGACGGTGACCCGCTCCGTGGCGCTCGCCGACCCCACCTCGCTGACCTACACCCAGACGAGCACGGACAAGGCCGGCCGCTGGTCCCTCACCAAGACCTACGTCACCGACCCCGCACGCTCCTCGGTGCTGGTCGACGTGAGCTTCCGCGCGGCGCAGGGCAGCTCGGGCACCCCCTTTCAGCTCTACGCCCTCTACGACCCGTCCCTCGCCGGCGACGCGACCCACGACTCCGGCCGCACCGTCGGCGACGCGCTCGTCAGCGACGACACCCACAACGCCAAGACCCCCGTGGCCAGCGCCCTCGTGGCCTCCACCGGGTTCGACGCGACCTCCACCGGTTACGTCGGCAGCGTCAGCGACCCGAAGGCCGACCTCGTCGCCCACCACGCCCTCTCCACGACGTATGCGTCAGCTGGGGCCGGCAACATCGCCCAGGCCGGACGCATACCGATGAAGCACAACGTCGCCCAGGTCACCCTCGCGCTCGGCTTCGCCGGCACGGCGAACGACGCGCTCAGCACCGCCAAGGCCAGCCTCGGGCGAGCGTTCCAGGCGACGCGGAACCAGTACCAGCGCGGCTGGAGCGCCTACCTCGCCAGCACCAAGCCGGTGCCGGCGAGCCTCGACCCGGCCCTGGCGACGCAGTACCGGGTGTCGCTCATGACGGTCAAGGCGCACGAGGACAAGAGCTACCCCGGGGCGTTCATCGCCTCGCTCACCGTGCCGTGGGGCCAGGCGGTCGACGCCTCGGGCTCGAGCGGTGGTGGCCAGGGCTACCACTTCGTCTGGGCGCGCGACGAGTGACAGCAGGTGAGCGCGCTGCTCGCCGCCGGCGACACCGCCGCGGCCGACCGGGCCGTGACCTGGCTCTTCACCAAGCAGCAGCAGCCCGACGGCCACTTCCCCCAGACCTCGCACCCGGACGGCACCCCCGACCAGACCAACATCCAGCTCGACGAGACCGCCTTCCCCATCGTGCTCGCCTGGCAGACGGGCCGGTTCGACGCGGCGTTCTTCCGCGACCACGTGGCGAAGGCCGCCGACTACCTCGTCGCGCACGGCCCCACCACCCAGCAGGAGCGGTGGGAGGAGACCGGGGGCTACTCCGTCTCCACCCTGCCCGACATGATCGCCGGGCTCACCGCCGCCGCCGACATCGCCACCAAGAGCGGTGACACCGCCCGCGCCGCGATCTACCAGGCCACCGCCGACCACTGGCAGCGCAACGTCGAGAAGTGGCTCTACACGACCACCGGCAACCTCTCGGACGGCAAGTACTACGAGCGGATCAACTACAGCGGCTCCCCGGACGACGGCGCCAGCCGTGACTTCGGCAACGGCGCCGGCGTGCACAAGGAGAACAGCGTCGTCGACGCCGGCTTCCTCGAGCTGGTGCGCCTGGGCGTCAAGCCCGCGAACGACCCCTACGTGAAGCACTCGCTCGTCGCGGTCGACCAGTCCATCAAGGTCACCCTCCCCAGCGGCGACATGTGGAAGCGCTACACCTTCGACGGCTACGGCGAGAAGGCCGACGGCTCCCCGTGGGACGGCAGCGGCATCGGCCGGCCCTGGCCCCTGCTGTCGGGTGAGCGCGGCGAGTATGCGCTCGCGAACGGCGGCGACGCGGTGCCCTACCTGCGCACGATGGCGGGTGCGGCCAACGACGGCCACATGATCCCCGAGCAGGTGTGGGATCAGAAGGACCCGACGTCCTACGGACACGTCTACGGCAAGGGCACCGGCTCGGCCGCGCCCCTCGCGTGGGCCATGGCCCAGTACGTGCGGCTCGCCCAGGGCATCGCCGCGGGTAAGCCGGTGGAGACTCCGGCCGTGGTGGCGGCCCGGTATGCGTCGGGCGCCACGCGCTCGACCCCGACCCTCACGGTCACCAGCCCGACCGATCTCTCCACGGCGGCCAGCCGTCAGGTCCACGTCACAGGCACGACCTCGGCGCCCACCGTCTACCTCTCCGTGAACGGCGTCGCGCAGTCGGTGCCGGTCTCGGGTGGGGCGTTCGACGTCGTCGTCACCCTCCCCGCCCTGAGCAACCAGATCGTCATCGCCGCGGTCGCGGCCGACGGGGGCACGGCGCAGGAGGTGCGCACGGTGCAGGCCTACGGCCAGCGCGTCGGCGGCGTCACCGACCCGGCGGGTGACGACAACGGCCCGGGCAGCTACGTCTACCCGAGCGACGGCGCCTTCAACGCCGGGTCGATGGACCTCACCCACTTCGACGTCTACCGCGACGGCGACCAGGTGCGGTTCGTCACGACGGTCGCGGGGGCCATCAACAACCCCTGGGGCGGCAACGGGATGTCGACGCAGCGCCTCAACATCTACGTGCACGACCCGGCGAGCACCTCGACCGCGACGACCCCGCTCCTACCGGGTACCAACACCAACGGGGCCGGGCCCTGGAGCCGGGCCATCGTCGCCGACGGTCGCTACCAGACCAGCCGGTTCGGCGAGGGCGTCTACGGCGCCGACCTCTCTCGCGTGGCAGACGCCCCGCTGCAGGTCGTGCCCGCGGCCAAGGCCATCGTCGTCTCCGTCGCGACGACGGCCCTCGGCGGCGTCGACCCGGCGGCCGCGGCATACCAGGTGTCGATGTACAGCGACGCGGAGGACGGCGAGGGCATCGGCAACGTGCGCCCCGTCTACAGCCTCGGCTGTTGGAACGGCGGCGACGGCTGCCCCTCATGGGTCAAGGGCTACCGGCTCGGCGGCGGCGCCGGTGTCTGGAACGGCAGCATCCCCAGCCAGGACACCGACATCAGCGACTCCAACGCGATCGACATGGTCACGGGGGCGGCGTCGCAGGCGAGCGTCATGGACTGGACGAAGGGCCCGGTCGTCGCGCCCTACGTGCCCCTGGCCCCGTAGACCTGTCCCGTCAGACGCCCGTCACGAAGAGGCGGGCAGGGCCGTCGACCGCTGGGCCAGGTAGTCCTGGGTGTTCGCGTCGACCGTGCGCGTCAGCATCACCTTGGCCGCGATCGAGGCGGGATCGTACGACCGGACCACGAAGGCGTCGCAGCCGGCAACATCGAAAGCCGTCATCGGCCCGTCGGGAACCGTGCCTGGCAAGCCCGTGGACCTGAACGCGGCCTCGTTCATGACCGCGGCGTGATGGTGCGTGTACTGCCGGTGGAGCTCCTGCCGGAAATGGTCGGCCTGCCGGTTGACGATGCAGTACAGCGGATTCGTCAGCCCGGTCTGCGAGGTCCAGAACATCGGAGCCGACCAGCCGGCCCTGGCACTCTCCTCCTCGGTGCTCGCGCGGCCGCTGCCCTGCCAGATGGAACCCAGGTGCGTCGACCCCGAGAGGGGGGGCACGCTCTTGGTGGCGGTGTAGAGGGCCCCCATCTGGGTGTCGTCGGGCATCGCCCAGCCGGGGTTCTCGGATGTGAAGGTCCGGAGCGGCGTTCCCAGCTGGGTGCCCTCGGGGCTGATCGGCAGCCACGGCTGGGCCGCACCACCCTGGTAGGCGACGGAGTCGTCGCTGGGCACGGTGAACATCTGCTGGCCGACCTTGACCTGCCCCCACGGGATCTCGGGCGCGAGATTGGCCTTCTCGACCTTGACGTTGTTGACGTACTGGTCGCGGTGGCGCTGCTGCGTCGCCGCGTCGGCGCCGAACATCTTGTCGTGCTCGATGATGAGCAGGGCCGAGAGCGCCTCCTGGTCGGAGAGGGTGAGGTAGAGCGAGCTCAACTTCTGGGAGTCCATCCACGTGGCGTACTCCTTGGTGTCGCCCATGGCCCGCCCGGCGAGCTTGAACACCGAGCTGACGTTGGGGTCGCGGGGGTACATCTCGTCGTGCTGGTTGGCGAAGACGGTGTAGGGGTCGTCCGCGATGAAGGCGGTGTTGAAGTCTGTCCGCCTGTCCTTCAGCGACTTCGTCGCCGCGGCGAGCGCGTCGGTCAGGGCCGCCGGGACGGCCGTCCCGACCGCTCGGGCGTCGGCAACGTTCTTCTTCGCGACGCTGACGTCCTTGGCGGCCGAGGCGATCGGCAGGAAGTACTCGCGGTAGAGCGAGGTCATCGTGTTGTTCCAGCCGTTCATGGTGTCGAGCTTGGTGCCCAGCTGGTCGCCCGCCAGCTGCCCCTTGATGCTCATCAGGTCGTCGTCGATGGTGTCCAGCCGGGTGGCGATCTGGTCGAGCTGCGTCTGGATCTGGTCGAGCTGCGCCGTCGTCGCCGCCGCCTGCACGTCGTCGTCACCGAAGAGCAGGTCGCTGAGGAACGTGAAGCCCTCGGCGCCGGCACCCTGGAGGACGCCTTCGAACAGATGCGTCGCGATGGTGCCCGGCGCGAACACGCTCCCCGCCGCGCCGGCCTGCTTCGCGACCGGCGCCGTCGTCGAGGCGGCCGACTTCCGGTCGGTCTCGGAGGTGTCGGAGACGGAGCAGGCCGCGAGTCCGCCGAGGCATGGAGCGAGCATGAGACACGTGAGTGCGACACCGAGTCGGCGCATGACATTCCCTTGACGTGGGTGGTGGTGCTGACTGAGGTGAGCCTGTCATGGACAGAGCCCGTTACCGATGGGCCGACCGCGGGAGCGACCGGATGACCCTCCTGTCCCCCGATCAGTCACACACGGTGGCGGTCGACGGCGACCAGTTCGCCGAACCCCCTGGTCACCCGCCGCTGCTCACCTACACTGCCGATGTTCTGCAGCGACGTCCTGGAGGGGCAGATGGACGACCGGTCGGTCCGCGCGGGGCGCGCACCTGTGGACGCCGCGCCGCCGGACGAGCTGACCGACGGAGAGCTCGACGCCGTCGTGGGCGGGACCAGCCCCGAGGCGGCCCTGGCGCGGGCCACGGCCCACGTCGCCGGGCACGGCGGCTAGGTCCCCGTGCCCAGGACCCTCTTCCGGCGCGAGGCGATGGAACGCCTCGGCTCACCCGAACAGCTCGACACCCTCATGCGGGTGGTCGACCCCCGCCGGTGGGTGGCCCTGGTGACCATCGGCGCCATCCTCGCCGGAGCGGTCGTGTGGGGCCTCGTCGGGCGGCTCGAGTCCACCGCCCGGTCGTCGGCGTGCGTCGTCATCCCGCGCGGCGGGACCTACACGATCCAGGCGGCCGTGGCCGGCACGGTCCTGTCCGTGCTCGTGCAGCGCGGCGACCACGTCAACGAGGGCCAGACCGTCGCGATCATCGAGACCCCCAACGGCACCAAGTCGCCCGTCGAGGCGCCCTTCTCCGGCACCGTCATCGAGCTGCTCGAGACGCACAGCGACCAGGTGTCGGTGGGCGGGCAGATCGTCAGCTTCGAGAGCGACGAGGAGGCGCTCGGCGTGCTCGTCTACGTCAGCCCCGCCATGAGTGCCTCGCTCCACGCCGGTATGGACGTCCGCGTGTCACCGGCCACCGCCTCGCGTGACCAGTACGGCTTCCTCCTCGGCACCGTGCAGGAGGTGGCGCCCTACCCGTCGACCCGGGAGGGGATCGCCTCCCTGCTGCACAACGACGCGCTGGCGGACCGGCTCGTCACCGCCGCCGGAGGCACCCCGGTGGAGGTGTGGATCGCGCCCCAGAAGGCGAAGACCCCGAGCGGCTTCCGCTGGTCCAGCTCCGACGGCCCGGAGAAGCTGGGGTCCGGGTCCACCTGCACGGCCGACATCGTGCTCGGCGACCGCCGACCGATCGACCTCATCCAGTGACGGTGACGGTCGCGCCGACGCGGCGGGCCCGCACGCCGACCATCCTGCAGATGGAGGCGGTGGAGTGCGGGGCCGCGTGCCTCGCCATGGTGCTCGCCCACCACGGGCGCGTCGTCCCGCTCACGGAGCTGCGGCGGGCCTGCGGCGTCTCCCGCGACGGCAGCAAGGCGAGCAACGTCGTCAAGGCGGCCCGGGGCTACGGGCTCGTCGCGCGCGGGTTCAAGAAGGAGCCGCTCGAGGTCGCCGCCCTGCCGATGCCGGCAGTCGCGTTCTGGGAGTTCAACCACTTCGTCGTCGTCGAGGGGTTCGCCGGCGATCGCGTGCACCTCAACGACCCGGCCTCCGGACCGCGCACGGTCACGCTGGCGGAGTTCGACCGCTCCTTCACCGGCGTCGTCCTCACCTTCGAGCCGGGCGAGGAGTTCGAGCCCGGCGGTGAGCCGCCCAGCCTGACCGGCGGCCTCGTCCGGCGGCTGCACGGCTCCGCCGGCGCGGTCGCCTTCGCCATCCTCGCGGGCCTCGCGCTGATCCTGCCCGGCGTGCTCCTGCCCACCTTCACCCGGGTCTTCGTCGACAACGTCCTCGTGGGCGGCATCAGCGACTGGCTCTCCCCGCTGCTCACCGCCATGGGCACGACCCTGCTCTTCCTCGTCGCCCTGACCTGGCTGCAGCAGTCCGTCCTCCTGCGGCTGGGCCTCAAGCTCGAGGTCGCCGCCTCGGGCCGCTTCCTCTGGCACGTGCTGCACCTGCCGGTCACCTTCTTCGACCTCAGGTATGCCGCCGACATCGCCTCGCGCACCCAGCTGAACGCCCGCATCGCGACCCTGCTGTCCTCCCGGCTGGCGGGGAACGTCGTCAACCTGACGATGATCGTGTTCTACGGCGTCGTGATGTGGGGCTACGACATCCTCATGACCGTCATCGGGGTGGGACTCTCGCTGCTCAACCTCGTGGCGCTGCAGGTCACCGGCCGCCGCCGCACCGACGCGGCCCGACGGGTCGAGCGCGAACGCGGCCAGATGCTCGCCGCCTCCTTCGGGGGCATGCAGTCGATCGAGACGCTCAAGGCGTCGGGCTCGGAGTCGGACTTCTTCGTGCGCTGGGCGGGCCTGCAGGCCAAGTCGATCCGCGCCGGACAGCAGCTCGCCGTCGACAGCAGCCTGCTCGCCGTCGTGCCGGCCCTGCTCACCGGGCTCACCACCGCCGCGGTGATCCTCGTCGGCGCCCAGCGCATCGTCGCCGGTGCGCTGACCATCGGCGCGCTGGTGGCCTTCCAGTACCTCATCGCCAGCTTCAGCGGCCCGGTCACCGCCCTCGTCGGCCTCGCCGGCGAGCTCCAGGAGGTCGAGGCGGGGATCGGCCGGCTGGACGACGTGCTCGACCACCCCACCGACCCGTCGCTGGACGCGTACCGGCCGTCGGCACCCGGTGAGGAGAAGCCGCGGCTCACGGGCGCCTTCGAGCTGAGGGGCGTGACCTTCGGGTACAGCCCGCTCGAGCCGCCGCTCATCGAGGACTTCAGCCTGGTGGTGCGCCCGGGGGCGCGGGTCGCCCTCGTCGGTGGCTCAGGGAGCGGCAAGTCGACGATCGCCCGCCTCCTCACCGGGCTCTACGAGCCGTGGAGCGGAGAGGTGCTCTTCGACGGGCTGCCACGCACGGGCCACTCCCGGGCCGTGATGACCGCGTCGCTGGCCCTCGTCGACCAGGACATCGTCCTCTTCCAGGGCAGCGTCACCGAGAACCTCACGCTCTGGGACGAGACGGTGCCCGAGGCGCTGGTGACCCGGGCCGGGCGGGACGCCGAGATCCACGCCGACGTCGCCGCCCGCGCCGGGGGGTATGCGTCGAGGGTCGAGGAGGCGGGCCGCAACTGGAGCGGCGGACAGCGGCAACGGCTCGAGATCGCGCGGGCGCTCGTGCGCGACCCGTCGATCCTCGTGCTCGACGAGGCGACCAGTGCCCTCGACCCCACTACCGAGCAGCGGATCGACGAGCACCTGCGCCGGCGCGGCTGCTCGTGCCTCATCGTGGCGCATCGGCTCAGCACCATCCGTGACTGCGACGAGATCATCGTGCTGCGGCACGGCAAGATCGCGCAGCGCGGCACGCACGAGGAGCTCATGGCCCAGGGCGGCGCCTACCAGTCGCTCATCGCGGCGACATGACCGCGCAGCGGCAGCGGCTGGACCTTCCCGGCAACCGCCCCCTCGTGCTCGACGACCCCACCCAGGCCTGGACCGTCGCGGCGGGCGCCGTCTACCTCTTCGTCGTGCGGACGACCGAGGGCCGCGCCACCGGGGCGCGGGAGTTCCTCGTGCAGCTCGGGCCCGGCGACGGGCTCTTCGGGATGGACCTGTACGCGACCGACGACCCCTCCGTCGGTTCCGACGGCGCGGACCGCGAGGGCGTGGCCCTGCTGGCCGTCGGCCGGCCCGGCACCGTGCTCGAGGCCGCGGCGGACGCCGACGGCATGGTCGACCCCGAGGTGGTGACGGCCTGGACGCACACCCTCGCGGCGGGGATGAGCGACCCGGCCCCGCGTCTGGCCGTGGAGATCGGCGCCGGCCGCGAGGTCGACACCCTGGACGGGGAGGGCTACCGCCACGGCGCGGGGCCGGTATGGGTGCGGGTGACCCAGGGCGCACTCCTGCTCGGTGGCCGGTCCGGCGCGGTGGTGGACCCCGGCATCGGGGCGCTGCCCCTCTCCAGCGCGTCGTGGCTGCGGTCGACCGGGCCGGCCCGTCTCGTCGTCGAGGACCCCCCGGCGGGACGGGTGCCGGTCGCGAGCCTGGCCGGTCTGCATACCGTCGTTCTCCGCACCCTCCAGCACGAGGTCGACGACGTGCGGGCCGCCCGTCGTCGCCGGGCGCGTGACCGGTCGGTCGCCGACGCGGACGCCCTCGACAGCGGCCTGCGTGAGCTCGTGGCCTTCGTGGACCACGGCGGGCTGCCCGCCGACGCCGGCACCGCCCAGGCGTCGAGCAACCCGCTGCTAGCGGCGTGCCGCCTGGTCGGGGAGTCGCTCGGGGTCACGGTCTCGGCCCCGCCCGCGTGGCAGGCGGGCGCGCGCGACCAGCTCACCGCCATCGCCCGCACGTCCCGGCTGCGTGAGCGCCCGGTGCTCCTCGAGGCCGGCTGGTGGCGCACCGTCAGCGGCCCGCTCCTGGGGTTCGTGGAGGCGACCGACCAGCCCGTCGCGCTGCTGCCCGACCGCCGGCGACAGGCCTACCAGCTCGTCGACCCCCTCACCGGCCACCGCACCCGCGTGACCGCCTCGGTGGCCGCCACGCTGTCGCCCACCGCGCACACCCTCTACCGGCCGTTCCCCGCCCGACCGCTGACCGCCCTCGACCTGGTGCGCTTCGGCACCCGGTCCGGCGCCGGCGACATCGCGACCATCGTCGCGATGGGCCTGCTCGGTGGGCTGCTGGCGCTCGTCGTGCCGCTGGCCTCCGGAGCGCTGTTCAACCACTTCATCCCCGACCGCGACCTGCGCGGGGTCGTCCCCATCGCCCTCGCCATGCTGGCCAGCGTCGTCGCGACGGCGGTCTTCCAGGTGGTCCGGTCGATCGCGGTGGCCCGCCTCGGCGCCCGGATGGACGAGCAGCTCGAGGCGGCGGTGTGGGACCGGTTGCTCAGCCTGCCCGTGACCTTCTTCCGCCAGTACGCCTCGGGTGACCTCGCGGTGCGCGCGACGAGCATCGGCGCCATGCGCCAGGTCCTGAGCTCGGTGGTCACGACGTCGATCCTCGGGTCCGTCTTCTCCGTCTTCAGCCTGGGCCTGCTCTTCACCTACGACGCCCGGCTCGCTCTCGTCGTCACGGGCCTGCTGGCCGCCGCCGTCCTGGCCGGCGCCGCGTCCTTCGTCGTGCAGATGCGCGACCGCCGGGAGGCCGCCGCCGTGCGCGGTCGCCAGGCGGGACTCGTCTTCGAGATGCTGAGCGGCATCACCAAGCTGCGGGTGTCGGGCGCCGAGGCCCGGGCGTTCTCGGTGTGGACGCGCCTCGTGCGCGGGGCCAGCGCCCGGCGGGCCCAGCGGGCCGCGATGGCGCTCAACGTCGCGTATGCCGCCCTGCCCCTCCTCGTGCTCGTCGTCGTGTTCCCCCTGGCCGTCTCCCTGGACCCCCCGATGTCGGGCGGCACGTTCATCGCCTTCAACGCCGCGCTGTCCCAGGTCGTCGGCGCCGTCCTCGGTCTGGCCGCCGCGGTCTCAGGCACCGCCCAGGTCGTGCCGCTCTTCGAGCGGGTCCGGCCGATCGTCGAGGCCCTGCCCGAGACCGAGCGGGGCCACGCCGACCCGGGTGAGCTGGAGGGCGACATCGACGTCGCCGACGTCTCGTTCCGCTACCGCGAGGACGGGCCGCTCGTGCTGCAGAACGTGTCGTTCCGGGCCCGACCGGGGGAGTTCGTCGCGCTCGTCGGCGCCTCGGGATCCGGCAAGTCGACGATCCTCCGGCTGCTGCTGGGGTTCGAGCGACCCGAGAGCGGCAGCGTCTACCTCGACGCCCAGGACCTCGCCACCCTCGACCTGCCCGCCGTGCGCCGGCAGATGGGCGTCGTGCTGCAGAGCGGCCAGCTGTCCACAGGGACGATCTTCTCGAGCATCGTCGGTGCGTCGCCGTTCAGCATGGACGAGGCCTGGGAGGCCGCCCGCGGCGCCGGCCTCGACGACGACATCCGGCGGATGCCGATGGGCATGCACACCCTCGTCATGGAGGGTGGCGCCGGCCTGTCGGGTGGCCAGCGGCAACGGCTGCTCATCGCCCGGGCCATCGTCGCCAAGCCCCGGGTCCTGCTCTTCGACGAGGCGACGAGCGCCCTCGACAACCGCACGCAGGCGGTGGTCACGGAGAGCCTCACGCGCCTCAACACCACCCGCATCGTCATCGCCCACCGCCTCAGCACCGTCGTGCGGGCCGACCAGATCCACGTCGTCGACGGCGGGCGCATCGTCGAGTCCGGCCGCTACGAGGAGCTCATGGCCCGGGGCGGCGCGTTCGCGGCGCTCGCCGCCCGGCAGCTCTCCTGAACGACGGTCCGCGGCCCGTTCCGGCTGGTACATTCCAGCCGACCCGGACCCTCTCCCGACGGGACGCCATGACCGAGCCCACGCCCCCCGACCGTCGCGAGGTGCAGGACCGCCTCGTCTCCCGAGCGACGACCGACCCGCAGTTCCGCCGGCAGCTGCTCGAGGACCCGCAAGCCGCGGTACGCGACGAGCTCGGGGTGTCGCTCCCGGCCGACGTCACCGTGACGGTGGTCGAGGAGACCCCGCACGCGCTCTACCTCGTGCTGCCCCAGGGCGTCGAGGACGCGGCGTCGTCGTCGCTGACCGATGCCGAGCTCGGCGACGTGGCCGGGGGCGTGCTTCCGCCGCCCGGGGTGACGTACCGGATGACCTGTCAGGCCTCCTGCGACGACGGCTGACGGGCCGAGCGGGCGTGGGTCCGGGTGCTAGGTTGCGCCCCAACCACCCCCGCACCCCCGGACGAAAGGCCCCCGCATGTCGGACAGCAGCGCCACCGACCGTCGCGAGCTCGAGAGCCGCCTGGTGGCCCGGGCCACGAGCGACTCGGCGTTCCGACAGCGGCTCGTCGACGACCCGCACGCGGCGGTGCGCGACGAGCTGGGCGTGACCCTTCCGGCCGACGTGTCGGTGACGGTGCTCCAGGAGTCGGCCGACGCGCTCTACCTCGTGCTCCCGCCTGCGGACGGCACGTCGTCCGACCTCTCCGACGCCGAGCTCGGCGCCGTCGCCGGGGGCCGGGCCGACGGCACCGACGGCACCGACGGCCTTGGGGCGAGCGGTGTGTACACGGGCCCCGGACCGATGGGCCTCTGCTGACCGGCAGCCGCGATCGGTCGATCGACGGCGGGATGCGGCCGGTGCTGTTAGGTTGCCGCCCGGACCACTCCTGGACCACTCCTGGACGGAAGGCGCGCGCATGTCGGACAGCAGCTCTACGGACCGCCGCGAGCTCGAGGACCGCCTCGTGGCCCGGGCCACGAGCGACTCGGCGTTCCGCCAGCGGCTGGTGGACGACCCGCACGCAGCGGTGAAGGACGAGCTGGGGGTGAGCCTCCCGGCTGACGTGTCGGTCACGGTGCTCCAGGAGTCGGCCGACCGGCTCTACCTCGTCATCCCGACCGCCGACGGTGAGCAGTCAGACCTCTCGGACGCCGAGCTCGGCGCGGTCGCCGGCGGGCGGGCCGACGGCACCGACATCCTCGGGCGAGCAGCGTGCAGACGTGCCAGTACGGAGAGCCCGGCTGCTGACCGGCCCGAGCGCCGCCGAGGACTGGCTGCGAGAGGTCGCCCGCCGTGCCGGCTCGCTCAGCGACCGGATGCACTCGGCGAAGGCGGCCGCAGGCCCTATCTCGGGTGAAGAGACCGACCCCGTCGCCGACGCCCGGCTCGAGCGGTGGCGGACCCTCGTCGACCCCACGGCGTCGGGGTCCTTCGAGCGGCGTCTGGCGTGGGACGGCCTCGACCTCGACGTGGCGCGCCGGCTGATGACGCCCCCGCCGCCGCTGGACGACGAGCCGCTCCCGGCGTGGGCGCTGACCCTGGACGCCGCGCTGCGTGAGGCGGAGCGGCCGGCCGACCCTGGGTCGGTCGAACCGGGGGACCTGGCGACGATCCCGTTCGCACCGGTGCTCCTGCCGTTCGTCGAGGTGGGCCGCGCCCGCCTCGCCGCGCGCGTCGGGACCGACGTCGAGCCGCTCTCGCCCGAGGCGCGGACCGCCCTCGAGCGGCGGCTGCTGCGGCGGCTCAGCCGGCTGTCCGACCGACCGCTGTTCGTCGACTTCAGCGTGCAGCGCCAGCGCCGCCAGTCCGGCCTGAGCCGGCTCATCGCCACCGTCCAGGGGACGGCGGGTACGGAGGAGTACGACCGGTTCGTCGAGGGGCTGCTGACCGGTGGCCTCCGCGACGTCCTCCTGCGCTATCCCGTGCTGGCCCGGCTCCTGGCGACCGTCACCGACCTGTGGGTCGAGACGTCGGCCGAGCTCCTCACCCGTCTCGCGGCCGACGCCGACCAGCTCGCCCAGACCTTCCAGGCGGGCCTGCCTCTGGGCCGGGTGACCGCGGTGGGCACGGCCGCCTCCGACCCGCACAACGGGGGCCGCTCGGTCGTCGACCTGACCTTCGAGTCGGGGCTCCGGCTCGTCTACAAGCCCAAGGACGCCGGCCTGGACATGGCCTACGGCCGGCTCCTGGAGTGGCTGGACCGCCACGGCCTGCCCCTGCCCCTCATGGCCGTCGACGTCGTCGGGCGAGGCGCATACGGCTGGTCGCGGTTCGTCGCGGCGCAGCCCTGCCCCGACCGCGAGGCCGCTCGGCGCTACTACCGTCGAGCCGGCGAGCTGCTGGGCCTCGTCTACGGGCTGGGGGGCAACGACTGCCACTACGAGAACCTCGTGGCCCACGGGGAGCACCCCGTGCTCGTCGATCTCGAGACGTTCATGCATCCGGAGTCGCGTCCCTTCGACGACGACGCCGCCGCGCTGGCCGAGGGCGCGCGCGCCGCGGCGTCCCAGCTGTTCCGTGACTCCGTGCTGTCGACCGGGTTGCTGCCGTCGTGGGTGGCCGTGGCGGAAGGGGTGGCCGTCGACCTCAGCGCGCTCGGCGCGGTCGGCGAGCAGCGGATGCCGAGCTCGCGGTCGCAGTGGACGCACGTCAACACCGACGTCATGAAGCTCGTCGACCAGGACTCCGTGATCCGACCCACGGACAACGTGCCGATGCTGGACGGACAGCCGTTGTCGCCCGACGACTTCGTCGACGAGGTGGTCGCCGGCCTGCGCAGCATGTACGAGTTTCTCCTGGAGCACCGGGAGGAGCTCCTGGGGCCCTCGGGCCCCCTCGCCGGGCTCGGCACGCAGCGGGTGCGGTTCATCCCCCGCAACACCCGGTCGTATGCGCTCGCGCTCGACCGGGCGCTGCGCCGCGACCACCTCGTCGACGGCGCCGCCTTCAGCATCGAGCTCGACGTCATGAGCCGACCGCTGGTCACGACCGCGGGCCCCAACCTCCTGTGGCCGCTGCACCAGGCGGAGCAGG
Organism: uncultured Actinomycetota bacterium; assembly: GCA_963752705.1. Taxonomy (GTDB): domain Bacteria; phylum Actinomycetota; class Actinomycetes; order Actinomycetales; family Dermatophilaceae; genus Lapillicoccus. Next base: position 275,437 of record CAVVZM010000002.1, on the reverse strand, counting down.
AGATGCTGGAACGCCTCGACATCCCGCTCTTCACCACGCTCCCCGCGTCCACGGACCTCGTCCTCCCGGATGGGGGTGTCGTACCCGACGTGTTCGCGACGTCCGGGCTCGAGCTCATGACCCGGCGGCTCAGGAACCTGAGCCTCGCCGACCTCGAGCGACAGGTGGCCTACACCCGCGCGAGCTTCTCCACGCGTACCGCGACCGACTCGACGTCGGGCCGTCCACCCCAGTCCGAGCCGGACCCGGAGCCGCCCTGGTCCGCTACCCCGGTGCTGTCGAGCGCGGAGCTCGTCGAGGTGGCTCGCGGGCTCGCCGACGACCTGCGGGCCGCGGCCGTGCGGGGCTCCGGCGTGGGGATGGCCTGGATCGGGGTGGGCTTCGTGCCCCAGGTCGACCGGTACCAGCTGCAGCCCACCGGCTACGACCTCTACAACGGTGGCGCCGGTACGGCCCTCTTCCTCGCCACCCTCGCCGCCGTCACGGACGACGACGCCCTGCGCCTGGACGCGCTCGCCGCCGTGCGGGAGGTGGCCGACCAGGCCGCGGCCCGCCCCTCCGCCCTGGTGCGCGCCCTCGGGATCGGCGGCGCGTCCGGGGCCGGGTCGATCGTGTATGCGCTGACCCGCATCGCCCGTCTGCTGCAGGAGGACCCGCTTCTCCTCGCCGCTTCGTCCCTCGCGGCGGCCGTCACTCGCGAGGCGGTCGAGACGGACCTGGCCCTCGACGTCGTGGCGGGCTCGGCCGGCGCGATCCTCGGCCTCCTCGCGCTGCACGACGCGACGGGTGACGACGACGTTCTCGAGCGAGCGAGCTGGTGCGGCACGCATCTCGTGCGGACGCAGCTGACCGACGGCCCGCAACGGGGAGCCTGGGACGGACTCCTGACCGGCCTCACCGGCTTCTCGCACGGCGCCGCCGGCATCGCCTTCGCCCTCGCCCGGCTGGCCGAGCGCACCGGCGCCGAGCGCCTGCTCGACGCGGCCCGGGCGGCCGTGGCCTACGAGACGCGGGTCTTCGTGCCCGCAGAGGGGAACTGGCCGGACCTCCGGCCGGATCCCTTCGCGCTCGCGGACGAGGGACCGTCCATCCCGTCCCAGTGGTGCCATGGCGCAACGGGTATCGGGCTCGCCCGGCTCGGTGGTCTCGGTGGTCTCGACACCCCCGGGGCTCGCGCCGACATCGACCTTGCGGTCGGGACCACGCTGCGGGTCGGCCTCGGGGCCCGAGACCAGTTGTGCTGCGGCACCATGGGGCGCGTCGAGCTGTTGCTCAGCGCGGGACGCGAGCTCGACCGACCGGACCTCGTCGAGGGGGCCGGGCGTCGGGCCGCTGCGGTGGTGTCGCGCGCCCAGCGGACCGGTGGGTATGCGCTCATGGCCGGGCTGCCGCGGGGCATCTCCAGCCCGGGGCTGTTCCAGGGGACGGCCGGGATTGGGTACCAGCTGCTGCGGCTCGCCCGCCCCGACGTCGTCCCCTCCGTCCTGCGCTGGGACTCGTCGGCACACAGGTGAAAGTCAGCGGTTCCGACCTCCGAACGCCGGTCGTGGGTGGTAGTTTCCGCGAACCCGACGAAACGAGGCCCAGCATGTCCGACCGCAGTCATAACGACCGTCACGAGGTCGAGGACCGCCTGACGTTCCGAGCGGTCAACGACCCGGAGTTCCGGCGACAGCTGGTCGACGACCCGCATACGGCCGTGCGCGAGGAGCTGGGGGTCTCCCTTCCGTCGGAGATCACCATCACGGTGCTGGAGGAAACGCCCGACCACCTCTACCTCGTGATCCCGCAGGACCACGTGCGGGCGACGGGCGAGCTCTCCGACCGCGACCTCGACTCGGTGGCCGGCGGGGCGATCGTCTCGACGTGGACCACCGCCTGCCACTGACCGCGCACCCGCTCGGACCACAGGGAGAACAGGGAGAACTGTGCCGGACGACCTGCGTGACCAGCGCCGTGACGTCGAGGACCGACTGACCTCGCGCGCCGTGAGCGACCCCGCGTTCCGCCGCCACCTGCTCGACGACCCGCACGCAGCGGTGCACGACGAGCTCGGGGTGGCCGTGCCGTCCGAGGTGACCATCACGGTGCTGCAGGAGACGCCCAGCCGGCTCTACCTGGTCCTGCCGGCCACCCTCGGGAGCAGCGACTCCGACGAGCTGTCCGACGCCGAGCTGGGTTTGATCGCCGGCGGGTCGTTCATCGACGACATGTATGACCCGGGCGCCGGCCAGAACACGGCTGCCCGGGCCGTCGACCGCGCGTGCCGCGGCTCCGACCCCACGTCCTGACCATCGACCCGAGGAGCAGAGCATGACCCCGGAGAGCACCGACCGCCGCCACGAGGTCGAGGGCCGGCTGACGTCGCGCGCCGCGAGCGACGCGGACTTCCGCCGCCGGCTCATCGACGACCCGCACGCGGCCGTGCGCGACGAGCTGGGGATCGCCCTGCCCACCGGCGTCACGATGACGGTGGTGGAGGAGACCGCCAACCACCTCTACCTCGTCCTTCCTCGCACGCCGGGCGACGCGGCCGGCGACCTCACCGACGCGCAGCTGGCGGGAGTCGCCGGCGGAGGCTCGGACTACATCACCTGGACCCTCGAACCCACGGGCTGCTGACGCATACCCGTCGATGACGTCCCACATCACCGAAGGAGAGCACCATGACGCAGAGCACCGACCGGCGCCACGAGGTGACGGACCGGCTGACCTCGCGAGCCGCGGGCGATCCCGCCTTCCGCCGCCTGCTCGTCGACGACCCGCACGCGGCCGTGCAGGACGAGCTGGGGGTCACCCTGCCCGCCGACGTCACGATGACCGTGCTGGAGGAGTCGGCCGACCACCTCTACCTCGTGCTTCCGGCCACGTCGTCCTCCGACTCGTCCCACTCGTCCGGCGAGCTGTCCGATGCCCAGCTGTCGGGGGTGGCCGGGGGCAGCTTCGAGGATTGGTGGAACGGGCTCCACTGGCCCAGCGCCAGTCCCTGCTGACGCTGCTCCCGCGGCGGGCCGGCCCCCGATGACCGGACCGACGGACGGCTCCGTCGCCGACGCCGTCCTGGCGGTGCGGCCTTACCTACCGGCCGGCCTGGTCACCGGTGACGCCGTCGACCGGATCGTCGGTCTGACGCAGGTGCTGCCCGGGGCCCTGACGACGTACCTCGGCTTCGAGTGCCATCTCGGCGACCGCCCGCCCCACACCGACCTGGCCCTGCGGGTCAAGCAGACGGAACCGGGCCGGCCGCTGCTCGCCGGGACGGGCCGAAATGACGGGTGGAGCCGGAGCGTCCGGCCGGAGCCGGTATGGGCGCGGCTCGCCTTCCTGGCCCACCGCTGGGGGGACGGCGACGACGACACGAACCGGCTGCTTGCCGCGCTCTGGCTCGAGCTCGACATCGACGACGACGCTGACGAAGCCGACCCCCTCGCAGGCGGACCGTCACCGGTCCCGAGCGTCTTCCTCACCCCCACCGAGGCCATCGGTCCGCACCGCCATGACGTGCATACCTGGGTGACCCGGGAGGCGGTGCCGACGGTGCTCGGCCGGCCCCTTCCGGCGTCCACGGCGCGACAGGTGACCCGGGCGCTCGCGACCCTGCCCGAGCCGGCGAGCGTCTACCAGGTGGGGGTGATGACCGCGCGCGGGTCCGAGGCCGTGCGCCTGTGCGTGTCCGGACTCCCCGTCGACGGCGTGGCCCCCTACCTGCGGGGTCTGGGCTGGGCTGGAGAAGCGGCGCAGCTGCATACCCTCGTCTCCGAGCTCACCCCACTGACGCGGCGCCTCGGCGTCGTCGTCGAGGTCGGCGACACCGCCCACGACACGGTCGGCCTCGAATGCTTCCTCGGCCGTCGCTGGCCGCAGGTGGAGCCGCGCTGGCCGGTCCTCCTCGACCATCTGGTCCGGGCGGCCCTCTGCACCCCGCAGCAGCGGGCCGCTCTCCTGGCCTACCCCGGCTTCGCCCCGCCGGCCGAAGGACCGACGGCGGGCCAGCGCGCAGCTGCGGCCCTGCTGGGTGGGCGGGCCGCCGGCGGGTACCTGCGGCGGCTCAACCACGTCAAGGTCACCTGCGCGCCGGGCCTGCCCCCGCAGGCGAAGGCGTACGTCAGCGCCGCCCACGCCTGGCGACTGGCGGTGAGGCCAGAGATCCCCGCGAGCAGGCCGAGCCGATGAGTTCCACCGCGCCCTGAGGTCTCACTCGTGGTCGCACCAGCTGACCACGGATGACGACAGATCGACGGAGACCCCATGAGCCGGCTCATCGCCACGGTGTTCAACTACTCGCTCGACGGGCTGCTGTCCGACCCGGGCACCGACTACTACCGGTTCTGCTTCGAGCTGCCGGAGAACCGGCAGCCCGACGACCCCACCCAGCTCGAGTTCCTGCGCACCGCCTCCGCCCACGTCTTCGGCCGGGTCGCCTACGAGGACATCTCGGCCGCCATGACCCGGTCGCCGGACCACCCCTTCGCGCCGATCCTCGAGGCAGGCCGCAAGGTCGTCTTCTCGCGCACGATGACCACCGCCACGTGGGCCAACACGACGATCGCGTCCGGCGACACGGCGGACGAGGTGGCGAAGCTGACCGAGGGCGGCCCCGACGACGGTAGGCACGTCATCGTCTGGGGTGGCGTGGGTCTCTGGCGTTCGCTCATGCAGCTCGACCTGCTCGACGAGCTGCAGTTCAGCATGTTCCCCTACGTCGCCGGGGAGGGCACCCGGCTCTTCGACGGCGTGCCCTCGTCGTACGCCCTCGAGCTCGTCTCGAGCAGCAGCTCACCCAGCGGCATCCTCGAGCTGGTCTACCGCCGCCCCCGCTGACGTCAGCAGGGAGTCAGCGGGGCAGGTGGGCAGCGGCCCGCCGTAGCGGGGGGACGACGCGCTGGCGGCCGCGCATCGGCACGGTCCAGAGGTCGTGGCCGCTGAGACCCCAGCGGGCCAGGTGGGCGTTGGCGGCCATGAAGCCCGTCGTCGCCGCACGCTCCATGAGGGCGACCGGGTAGTCGCAGCGGATCCCGTCACCGGCCAACGACACCCGCGGGTCTGGCGTCCCGACCCCGGGTCGCTGGGCCCAGGCGTCGACGCCGACGAGCGGACAGTCGTCGTTGACCAGCCACTCCTCGTGCACGACTCCCGCAGACGACAGCTCGGGGTGCAGACCGAACAGCTCCCGGCGCAGCTGGTCGCGCAGGTCCTCCTCGGTGGTGCCGAGCGGCACGGCGTAGGCGTGCAGCTCGACCACGCTGCCGCCGTGCGCCTGCACCCAGTGGGCGGCGCCGTCCTCGAAGAGGTGCAGCGCGGAGACGTTGTCGAGCGGGCCGAACCCGCTGGTCGCGAGGAACGGCGGGGTGTCGTCGCTCACGGGCCGGTCGAACCACAGCCGCCAGACGGCGAACGGCGGCGCCGAACGACGCTCGGCCACGCGCGTACGCCAGGCGGTCGCGTCCCCGGCCCCGAGCCAGGGTGACGCCTCGACGATGGACTGCAGCGGCCGCTGGTCGGTGGCCAGCACCACGGCGTCGGCCTCGACCTCGCTGCCGTCGTCGAGCCGCACCGCGACGCGCTCGCCGCGCTGCTCCAGCGCGAGCGCGCGCACCGGCATCCGCACCTCGACGCCGAGCCCGTGGAGGTACTGGCCCAGCGGCGCCCAGAGCGCGGCGTCGTAGTCGTCGTCGGGTACGTCGAACAGCAGCCCCTCGGCGCTGCCGAGGAAGTACGTGTGGAACATCGCCACGAGCTCGCCCCCGGAGAACTCCCGCGGGTCGGCGAAGAACGACCGGGCGAAGACCTCCAGCGCGAGATGCCTTGCCCCCGTGGGGAACCGGAGCGCATCGAGCACCTCGGCGGCCGACGTACCGTCGTACTCCGAGAACGTCGCGGGGAACGACACGTCGAGCAGCCCGAGGGCCTTCTCGACGTCGACCCGGGTGAGGTCGCGAGCGGTGAAGCTGGGGCTGCGGGCGACGAAGGCCATGAGGTTGAGCGGCGGCGTCGTGGGCAGCCCCGCGAACGAGTCGGTATGCCCACCCGCCAGCACCAGGGGGTAGTCGGCGATCGGGCGGAGCCGGTCGAGCGACGGGTCGGCGCGCCGCAGGAGCGAGCGCAGGTTGTAGTACTGCCGGAAGAACGCGTGGAAGCCGCGGCTCATCGTCGCCGGCGCGTCACCGACCGACACCGGCCAGGCGCGGACCCGGCCGCCGAGCGTCTCCTGCCCCTCGACGAGTGTGACGGCCACGCCACGCTCGGCCAGTGCGGTGGCTGCGGCCAGTCCGGCGATCCCGCCTCCGACGACGACGGCGCTCCGCGGCCCGGCGACCACGCCACTGCCCCCCGCCGGAGCCGGGTGGTGCACCGCTCGGGGGTCGGCGCCCGGTACCCACCGGCGACGCCGCCGCGGGACCAGGCTCATCCGGGCTTGCGCGCGTGGAAGGTGTGGATGATGCCGCGCTGCCAGCCACGCACGGACCGGGTGCGCACGTCCTCGAAGCCGGCGTCGAGCATCCGCTGCATGACCGTCTCCACCGGGTCCATGTCCATGACGCTGCGCCAGAGGTAGTGGTAGAGCCGGGTACGGCGCGAGGTGACCCAGCCGAGGGGGACGACGACCCCGCGACATACGGCGGTCCAGACCGCTTGCGAGACAGGGCGACCCGCGACCGAGTACTCGTGGACGACAAGGACGCCGCCGGGCCGCAGCTGGTCGTGGAGCGACCGCAGCAGGGCGTCACGGTCGGGCACGTTGCGCAGCAGGTAGGCAGCGAAGACCCCGTCGAGCGGCCCCTCGAAACCGGCGCCGGCGCATACCGACTCGAGCGCCTCGGCGCGACCGTGCGCGAACCGCACGCCGACCGGCCACCGCTTGCGCTCCGCCTGGGCGAGCATCCCCGCCGAGCCGTCGACGCCGAGCACCTCGCCCTGCACGCCGCCACGGCGGAGCTCGTCGACGAGCGCCCGGGTGGAGGCGCCGGAGCCGCAGCCCAGGTCGACGACCCGGGCGCCGGTGAGCGGGCCGAGGCTCGCGGCCAGCGCGGCTGCACTCGAGCGCAGGTGGGAGTGGTAGCCGGGGTTGAGCGCGACCATGAGGTCGTAGCGGTCGGCGACCTCGTCGAAGGCTTCCGGCACCTCGCCCTGCGCCACCGGCTGGGGGGACGGCTCGGTGGACACGGTCGTGAGGTCGGCGGCCATGGGCTAAAGGTATGCGAGAGGCCGCGCGCCGCCCTCAGTGGTTGCCGAGCCAGCCGACGACGAGGCTCGCGTCGTTGGTGGCGAGGTGGGCGAGGGCGGGAGCGAGCAGGCTGCCCGAGCGGATCCGCAGCACGCAGAAGACGACACCGGCCAGTCCGGTGACGAGGACGTTGCCGACGACGACGAGAAGCAGCCCCCCAGGCAGCCCCAGAAGGGCGTCGAGCGCGCCGTTGCCGGCCGCCGTCGTCAGCGTGGGCATGATGTGCCAGCACCCGAACAGCGCCGAGGCGACGAGGACGGCCCGAGGCGTCGGGAGCAGCCGCAGGAGCAGAGCGAGCAGCACGCCCCGGAAGGCGAACTCCTCGAGCACGACCGTGCCGAACGGGGTGTTGACGAGCGTCTCGTAGAGCAGCCCCGACAGCGGACCTTTCAGCCGTGGGTCGTCGAGCGCGCCGTCCGAGGTGCCGAGCCGCGACGTGACGATGCCGAACGCCCCGACCACAGCGGTGACCAGGGCCAGCGCTCCGAAACCCCAGCGCGCTCCCGACGGGTGGTGGTCGCTGTGCAGGCCGAGCTCGGTGGCGTCGAGCCGGGCCCACCAGGCGACGCCGCCCAGCAGGGCCGCGACGAGCAGGCTGCTGGCGAGGTGCCACGACACCGGGATGTAGAGGGTGCGGGTCACGTTGTAGACGGCCAGCACGAGCACCGAGACGACGAGCGCCGGCCGGATGCGCGCCGACCCGGGGTGGGCGACCGAGGCCCCCGGGGGTCCGGTCATGCGGCCCCGCCGGACGTCACCTCGGCGAGCGCCTCGACGAGCCGCGCGACGTCGGTGTGGTCGGTGTAGGGCGCGAGCCCGATGCGCACTCCGCCCGTGGGTCCCAGCCCGAGGTGGTGGCTCGTCTCCCAGGCGTAGAAGTGGCCGGCCGGCGCGTTAATCCCTTTGTCTGCCAGAGCGATCCGCAGGTCCTGCGGCGCGTGGCCGGCCACCGTGAAGAGCAGGGTGGGCGTGCGACGGGCCGCGTTGCTGTGCACGGTGACCCCGGGCAGGGCCCGGAGCCGGGGCTCCAGCCAGCCGAGCAGCTCGTCCTCGTGGGCCTCCAGTGCGGCGTACGACTGCTCCAGGCGGGCCCTCCGGTCGCCGGCGGCGGCAGGGTCGAGGCCGGCGAGGAACTCGACCGCGGCGGTGGTGCCGGCGAGCAGCTCGTAGGGCAGCGTGCCGAGCTCGAACCGCTCGGGCACGGCGTCACTGGAGGGCAGCAGCTTGGCGGGGCGCAGCGGTTCGAGGGTCTCCGGACGGGCGCCGAGCACCCCGAGGTGCGGGCCGAGGAACTTGTAGGGCGAGCACACCCAGAAGTCGGCGCCGGAGGCCGGCACGTCCGTGACGACGTGGGCCGTGGCGTGCACGCCGTCGACGTAGAACAGCGCGCCCACGGCGTGCACGACCTCCGCGATCGCAGGGAGGTCGGGCCGGGTGCCGATGAGGTTGCTCGCGGCGGTGAGGGCGACGAGCCGGGTATGCGGTCCGACGACCGCCGCGACGTCGGCGGCGGTCAGCTCGCCCGTCGCCGGGTCGAACTCGGCCCACCGCACGCTCGCCCCGGCCTGCTCGGCGGCGATGACCCAGGGGCGCACGTTGGCGTCGTGGTCGAGGCGGCTGACGACGACCTCGTCGCCGGGCCCCCATCCCGCGGCCAGGGTGCGGGCCAGGTGGAAGGTCAGCTCGGTGGCCGACCGGCCGAAGACGATGCCGCCCGGGTCGAGCCTGAGCAGGTCACCCATCGCCGCGCGCGCGTCCTGCACGACCGCCTCGGCCCGCTGCTCGGCCACGGTGACGGTGCCGCGGTTGGCGATCGCGGCGGTCAGGGTGTCGGCGACCGCCTGGGCGACGACGTCCGGCGTCTGGGTGCCGCCGGGGCCGTCGAAGTGGGCGGCGCCTTCGAGCAGGGCCGGAACGTGGGCACGGACGGAGGCGACGTCATACGGCATACGCCCGATGCTGTCAGGCCGGGTGCTCCGGTCAGCCGTCGGCTGCCTTCTCGAGCGCGGCGATGTCGAGCTTCTGCATCCCCATCATCGCCTTCATGGCGCGGTTGGCCCGCTCGGCATCGGGGTCGGAGAGCAGCTCGGGCAGCCGGGTGGGCACGACCTGCCAGGAGAGCCCGAACCGGTCCTTGAGCCAGCCGCACTGGTCGCCACGGCCGCCGTCGGCGGTGAGCGCCTCCCAGTAGCGGTCGACCTCGGCCTGGTCGGCGCACGGGATCTGGAAGGAGATGGCCTCCGAGAAGGCGAACTGCGGGCCGCCGTTGAGGGCGACGAACCGCTGGCCGTCCAGCTCGAAGTCCACGGTCAGGGCGGTGCCCTCACGCTCGGGCTGTTCGGGGCCGTAGCGGCTCACGGCGTGGATGCGCGAGCGGGGGAAGACGGACACGTAGAACGCGGCCGCCTCCTCACCCTGAGTGTCGAACCAGAGGCAAGGGATGGTGGTCATGCAGGGTGTGACCCCGGCCGGAGCCCGAACCCATCGGGCGCCGTGGGGCTACTTCTCGTGGTCCTCGACGAACTGCTCCGGGTCCTTGTCCTTGATCGGAACGCCGCTCGCCCAGTGCTGCGCCTCGAAGCGCAGGAACTGCACGGCGAGGTCGTGCCGCACGGCCAGCGTGGCGTGCTGCCGGAAGTCGGTGAGGTCCTGCCTCTCCTCCTCGGCCATGTGGTCGCTGTTGGCGACGTTGGCCTCGAGCACCGCCTCGAACCAGGCGTCGGAGCCCGCCGTGGTGCCGCGGGCCTTGCGGATCGCGTCGCGGATCTCGTTGTGGTCCTTGACCGCGTCCTCGACCTCCTCGGCGACGCTGTCGGCGTCGCCGCCTCCGGTGCCCAGCTTGACGAGCTCGGGGTAGAAGAACTGCTCCTCGGCCTCCGCGTGCACCTCGAGGAGGATCTCGAGCCGCGACCACAGCGCGGCCAGGCCGTCGGTGTCGTCGCGCGGCCACTCCTCGAGCATCGCGAACATCCGCCGCTGCTCGGCGTGCTGGTGGAGGATGACCTCGGTGACGTCCATGGGGCCAGTATGCCGACGGCCCGGACGGTGCTACCCGGCGGGCGTCGGTGCGGTGCGGGTGCCCTCGCGGTCTCCGGTCGCCCGGGAGGCGACGGTCGGCCCAGAGGGCCAGACCCGCGAGCGCGAAGAACAGGACGGCGATGACGAGGCAGACGGCGATGACGCTGGTCCAGCCCAGAGTGTCGACGTTGAGGAACGGGTACGGGTACCAGTGGGTCAGCGGCGCCAGAGCCAGGGTCGCGAGGAGCCACACGACCGGCCAGATCAGCGCGGGGAGCACGTCACCGCGGCGGACGTAGCCGCGCGGGCCGAAGAGCGACCCAGCCGACGAACGTCAGCACCGGCACGACGATGTGGAGCAGCCGGTCGCACAGCAGGTTGAGCGGGCGTGTACGTGGGCGACGGCGGGCAGCGCGACGGCCGCGACGACGCCGGTCACCGTGATGCCGATGAGCGAGGCGAGCCGGAGCACCCGGAAGAGCTGGGTATGCGTCCGGCCGGTGAGCAGCAGGAACATCGAGACCGCGACGAGCAGGTTGGACTGGATGGTGAAGTAGGAGAAGAACCGGCGCACCCGCTCGGGCGTCGCGGCGAGGACCGCGTCGGTGTCGATGACGGTCTGCCCCTGCACGATGAGCACGAGCTGGAGCACGAGGGCGACGACGGCGACGACGAACGTCGCGATGTGCCAGTAGCGCCCGACGCCGGTCCTCGTCATGGCGTGAGCGTACGTCCCGACATCAGCGGGTCGGGGCGAACGGCGCGAGCTCCTCGGGTGTCGTGCCGGTGACGATCTGCTCGGCAAGGAGCCGACCGGTGGCCGGGCCGAGGGTGATGCCCCACATGCCGTGGCCGCCGGCCGCGAACACGCGCGGCGACCGCGTCGCCCCGATGAGGGGGAGGCCGTCGGCGGTGCACGGACGCGAGCCGACCCACTCGTCCTGACGGTCGTCGAGGTCGGCGCCGCGCAGGAACGGGCGGGCCGCCTCGGCGATCGCCTGGATGCGACGCGAGTCGAGCGGGGCCTCGGGACGGCGGAACTCCATCATCCCGGCCACGCGCAGGCGGTCGCCGAGCGGCGTACAGGCCACGCGCTGCGACGGGAGGTAGACGGGGCCGTCGGGCACCCGGGCGTCGCCCTCCATGGCCACGCTGAAGCTGTAGCCGCGGCCGGCCTGCACCACGGAGCGCACCCCGAAGGGGCGGGCGAGGGCGCCGAGCCAGGCGCCGCTGGCCAGCACGACGGCGTCGGCCTCGATGTCGCTACCCATCGTGACGACCCGGACGCCCGAGCCGGTGTCGACGACGTCGACGACCTCGCTGCTCGGACCGGTCGCCAGCTTGCCGCCGCGGGCGACGACCTCGTCGACGAGGGCGTGGACGTAGGCGCCCGGGTTGACGTAGCGCTGGCCGCGCAGCCGCAGGGCCGCACCGACCTCGCGCGAGAGGAGCGGCTCGACGGCGCGCGCCTCGTCGCCGGTGAGCAGGTCGTACTCGATGCCCTGGCCGGCTGCGTGGATGTGCTCGATCTCCTCGAGCAGCGTGCGCCGCTCCTCGGCGGTGCGGTACGCGGCGAGGAAGGACGGGGCCTCGGTCGTCTCGGCCCGCACGCCGCCGTCGCGCAGGAGGTCGAAGCTGTCGAGGGCGAGCCGGTTGATCGGCACGAGGCTGGTCATCGACCGGCGCCAGTGGGCCATGGTGCTGTGCCGGGTGAAGCCGGTGACGAAGCGCAGGAAGCTGGGGTTCGCGCTCGGCGGCACGTAGACGGGCGAGCTGGGGCTCAGCACCGCGCGCAGCCCGTAGCGCAGCACTGCCGGCTCCGGCAGCGGCGTCGTGATGCCCGGCGTCAGCCAGCCGGCGTTGCCCCAGGACGACCCGGCGGCGACGCCCTCGCGGTCGAGCACGGTGACCTCGACGCCGCGCTCCTGGAGGAACCACGCGGTGGCGAGGCCGATCATCCCGGCGCCGACGACGGCGACGCGACGGGGGGATCTGACAGCGATGGCGGGAGCGTCGGCGGGCATGGGATCCAGGGTGGCGGAGCACCGGAGGGTCGGGGTTGTCCGCTGGCGACAACTCGACCTGCGGATCTTGTGTCCAGCGCCCAAGCACGTCATCCTCAGGCGGGTGATCCCGCTCGACGCCCTCCTGGCCTCCCTCGGAGACGGGCTGGTGCGCCCGCTCGTCGCGGGTGCCCCCGGCGTCGGCGTGACCGACGTCGTCATCGCCGAGCCCGGCGACGCCGACCGCGACCTGACCGGTGACCTCGTCCTGGGTCCGGCGGTGGTCGACGGGGCGGGGGCCCGCGACCTGCTGCGGCGGGCCGCCGCCTCGGGGGCGGCCGGTGTCGTCCTGCGCCGGGGGCCCGCTCGGGCCCGGGGCGTGCGCTCGACCGCCCGGCAGCTGGGGGTGGCCCTCTTGGAGCTCGACGACGCGGCGTCCCTGGTACCGGTCATCGCGCTGCTGGGCGACATCGTCGGCTCGGTGTCGGCGACCGGCCTCGCGCGCCCGGACGTCGGCGTCGAGGGCGACCTGCTCGCGCTCGCCGACGCCGCCGCGGGCCTGGTCGACGCCCCGGTGACGATCGAGGACGCGCAGTCTCGGGTGCTGGCCTACAGCTCGCGCCAGGACGTCACCGACACGGCTCGGGTCTCGACCATCGTCGGTCGCCGGGTGCCCGCCGCCCTCGTGGCCCACATGCGGTCGCGGGGCGTGTTCCGCCGGCTGGCCCGGTCCGACGAGCCGTTCCTCGTCGGCCCCGGCCCCGGCCAGGAGCGGCCCCGGTTCGTCGTGCCCGTGCGCGCTGGGGGCGAGTGGCTGGGGTCGATCTGGGCCGTCGTGGACGAGCCGCCACCGGCCGCGGTCGTCGTCGAGCTGCGGCGGGCGGCGACCGTGGTGGCCCTGCACCTGTTGCGGCTGCGGGCCCAGGCCGACCTCACCCGCCGGGTCACCGCACAGCGCCTGCACGACCTGCTGGGCGGGGAGTCGGACGCGGTCGAGCTGCTGCCGGCCCCTCCCTGGCGGGTCGTGGTGCTCGGCGCCGGGTCGGCGGAGCTCGACACCGAGCTCGACCGGTGGGCGGCCCTCCTGCGCCGGTCGGGCTGGCGGCAGCCCCTGGTCACGACGCTGGACGGCCGGGTCCACGCCGTGGTGTCCGACGGAGCCGCGGCTCCCGCCCGCCAGGCGCCGGCGGGATCGTGGCCGTGGCTCGTGCGCCTCGTGACCGGGTCGGTGGACGACGAGGACGATGCCGGCTCACCGACCTGGGTATGCGCGGGCCCGCCCGCCGTCGACGCCGCGGGGCTCGTGCGGTCGAGAGGCGTGGCCGACGAGCTCGTCGCCCTGCGCCGCGCACCCGGCACCGCCCCGGTGCGCACCCACTCCGTGCTCACCGCCGAGGACTGCTGGGCCACCCTGACCACGGCGCGCGCCGTGGCCGCGCTCGGCGACCCCGACCGCTTCGCGGGGCCGCTGCCCGTACTGCGCGCGCACGACGCCGAGCGGCACACGGCATACCTGCCGTCGTTGGCGGCCTGGCTCGACCATCCGGGCGAGCCGACCGTGGCCGCTGCGTCGCTGGGCGTGCACGTCAACACGCTGCGCTACCGGATGGTGCGGATGAGCGAGGTCGCCGACCTGCCGCTGGACGACCCGGAGGCGCGCCTGGCGCTGCAGCTCCAGCTGAGGGCGGTGCTCACCGCAGCCGACGGGTCGGGTCGGTGAGCACGTCGGCGTTGTGGCTCCACTGCTCCACCGAGCCGACCCCGCGGGGGAGGGCGCGTACGTCGGGGTCGTCGATCGACGCCTCGAGCGCGGTGACGACGTCGGCGCGGATGCCGCGGTAGGGGCGGCCCCAGAAGGGCTCGACCGGGTCGTCGACGGCGGGCAGCCCGACCTCGGCCTGGAGCCGGCTCAGGATGCGGGCGGCGTCGACCAGGCCCTGCTCCCGGTCGGGCCAGCTCGGGCTGGTCAGCGCCAGGGTCAGCGGCGCCGCGACCACGTGAGCCCGGGGAAGGTGATGGAGGCTCGTGCCGAGCCACTTGGCGTACGGAGCCCACCGCCGGTCGAGCAGGTGAGCCAGGTGCATGGCCACCTCGGCGAGGCGGGCCGCCACGACCCGCGAGCCGAGGTCGTCGCCGCGATCCGCTGCACGCCCCACGAACGGCAGCTCCTGGGTGAGCCGCGCCCAGTCGGCGGCGACGACGTACCGCCACAGGTCGTCGGGGTACCACTGCAAACGGGCGCGCGCAGCGGTCAGGCCGCCGTCGGTGTCGGCGAAGACCGGACCCGCCGTCACCTCCAGCACCGCCTGTCCGGTCAGGCCCAGCCAGTCCGCGGTCGTCCACGGCCGCCGCACGTCGACGCCGGTCCGCGAGAGGACGAACGTGGCGACGTCCTCCACCTGCACCCGGTGTCGCGTGTGCGGGTCCCACGTCGTGGCGAACCGGGTCGGCAGCCCGTCGAACGCCGACGGCAGCGTCGCCTCGAGGTGGGCGTCGACCTGTGGCGCCAGGTCGGCCGGCACCAGCAGGTTGAGGCGCAGGCCCCAGTCGTGGTCGCGCGACACGGCGTCGTCGAGCCCGAGGACGTCCGAGTCGCTGCCGAGCCGGGCGGCGGCGTGCGACAGCCCCGGTCAGCGCGACTCCACCACCGGCCCGACGACCTGTTCGTAGTAGAAGCGGGAGACCTCGACCCCGCTGCGTGGCACCCGGTCACTCCACCCAGTGGTTGTCGTGGTGCTGCATGAAGGCGTCGCGCTCGGTGTCGGTCATGGTCTCGCCGGCGGCGAGGCGGGCGAGCCCCTCGAAGTACGCCTCCCGCGGTGCCCCGGGGGAGAAGTGCAGGAGCATCGACGCCGGACCGTCGGCGCGGTGCTTGAACCCGTGGATCCCCCCCGCCGGCACGTGGATGTAGTCGCCCGGATGCGTGGTGACCCAGCCGCGGCCGTCGTGGATCTCGACCTCGCCGTCGAGGATGTAGAACGACTCGGTCAGGCTCCGGTGGAAGTGCGGGTCGGGGCCGCTGACTCCGGGGCCGAACTCCCAGCGGTAGAGCCCGAAGAGGCCGCCCGTCGACGCGCCGGTCGAGAGGTACTGCACCCGTCCGCCGTTGGGGTAGGTCAGGTCGGGCGCGCTGTCGTCCCGGCGGACCGTGGCGCTCACCTCGCCGGACGGGCCGGTGTAGAGCGGCGGCGGGTACGCGTCGGGCTGGGTCGGGCGGCTAGGTGGGCCGGGTGGCGGAAGGCTCATGGTCCCTTGCCTACACCCGATCCCTGGCTCTCAGAAGGGTGGCGGGCGCTCGGCGGTCTCGACTGGATGGGTCAGCGGGTCGTCGTAGGACTGGCGTCGGCTGATGTACCTGCGCCGACTGACCGTGAGCCAGTCGGTCGACCCGTCGGGCAGCGACTGCGCCGTCCAGGTCTGCCGCGTCTTGTGGTTGTGGTGGCGGCGATGTCGCGCGTGCAGGTTGCCGACCACGGTCGGACCCTGCGGCCAGGGCACCGCGTGGTCGATGTCGCAGCGCGCTGCCGGGACGGTGCACCCCGGTGCCTGGCACAGACCGTCGAGGGAGGCGACCTGCTCGGCCATGGCGAGCGTGGGCCGGTAGCGACCGGTGGAGAGCTCGAGGGCGGTTCCGTCGACCGGGTCGAGGACGAGCCGCCGCCAGACCGAACCGGCCGCGGTGGCCATGGCCCGCGCCACCGGAGCGGACACGAAGCCGTGGCCCACGAGCTCCCCGGGGCGGTCGTCGAGTCCGAGCAGCGTCGTCAGCGCGACGGTGAGGTCGACGTGGGCCGCCGGGGGTCGGCCGGCGAACGTCTGCGCGGCGCTCGGGTCGGCGTCCGGGGGGAGGGTCGTCTGGTCGGCCCAGCCGTACAGCACGAGGTCCAGCATGACGTCGGAGCGCAGCTGCGCGAGCGTCCGGCCGTCACCCGCACCGCGGAACGCGCGGGCCAGAGCGTCGACCCGCTCGAGCGCGGCGACCACCCGCCCGGCGTCGCCGGTCACGGTGAGCCGGCCCGTGCCCTCCGGCTCGATGAAGGCGTAGGCGCACCGGTCGCGCAGGGCGTCGGCGCGGGTCTGCAGGGGGTCCGGCGTGTGGAGCAGCACCTGCCGCCGCAGCTCGCGCGTGAAGGACCGGTGCGAGCGCACCGAGCCGTCGGGCATCGGCGCCAGCAGGCGTTCGGCGACCGCGCGGGCGACGTCGGGATCGAGGTCGCGGGTGGCCTGCTGGATGCGCTCGGCCCGGTCGAGGCTCACGTTGCCATCGCGGAGCGCCATCGCCACGGGGGCGGCGCGCTGGTCGACGTCGAGTGCGAGGGCCAGCCGTGCGGCGACCTGCGCCTCCGGCAGCCCGGTGGCGAGCGCGACCTCGTCGACGGTGGCGGTCGTCGTCTCCGCGACGACGGAGGCGTACGCCAGCGGGCCGTCGTGCGCGCCGGCCGGCGGGTTGACGAGGTCGGCGTTCGCGCGGACCACCATCCCCACGCCCTCGTGCAGCCGCCGCAGCGCGGCCAGCCCCTGCGCGTCGGCCCAGGCCTTGACCCGCTCAGCGGCCTCGATGACCTTCAGCTCCTCCTCGACCCACACACCGGCGGGCTCCCAGACCGGTTGGTCGAGGAAGGAGGCGTCCAGGGCAGCCCAGCGCGCCTCCTCCACGGCAGACGGAGCGCGGTCGCCATCGAGGGGCCCGTCGGCCGGGGCCACGAGCCGGAGGGCCCGCCAGGCATCCTCGACGGGTTGGGGCAGGGCGACAGCCGTGGGCATGAACCCTCCCTCCGGACGGTGACGGGTGTCGCGCTACCCACGACTCGAACTGACGTTCGAATTCTATCCGACCGGACCGCCTGGGTCAACACGAATCTGGTTGAGCCGCAACCGTTCCCGCACGATCAGGGGCGATCTTGTCGTCGTCGTCGGCGCCCCTTGATCGGCGTTCTCTCCAGGCAATCGTGCACCGCCCTCGCCCGCCCCCGACTCGTCTCCACGACCATTTCCTTCTTGAAGACCGAGCGAGAGCCCGTACGCCTAGGGTTGCGCTGACCTACCTACATCTACCGCTGCACGCCTGCCGGGTCGGCACGGACAGCATTCACCGAGGGACACCCGTGATGATCGACGACGAGGCCCGCCCCACCAGACCGAGCGGCTCGGGGATCTCGCGACGCAACCTCGTCGCCGGCACGGCCTGGGCGGTGCCGGCCGTGGTCGTGGCCACCGCCGCCCCGGCCTTCGCCGCCTCACCGGCGAGCTGCAGCTACACCTTCGCCTCGATCGGCGCCACGTGTCACTACACCGGCCCCGGTAACCACTACTACCGGGTGGGGCTGCGGGTCAACCGAGACCTCAGCTGCTCCGCAGCCCCCGTCAGCCTGACGATCACCGCCACCAGCACCCCCTCGTCCGCGACCGACACCGTCACGGTGACCTTCCCTCAGGGGAGCAGTCAGGTGTACGTCGGGGATTCCCGGCCCTTTCCTCTACCTGTACACCGAGAACGTCGAGACCACCATCACGGTGACCTACACGATCAACGGCGGGCCCCGATCCCAGCCCGTGACTCCAGCCGGCCTGGATGTCAGTCGGTCCTGTTGACCCGTCGTCGGCATACGGGGTCCGGCGGGGTGTGCGCGCTGCACCCGGACCCGCCCGCGTCGGAGGCCGCCGCCTTCCTAGGCTGGTGCCGTGGACTACGGACAGGAGCTGAGGTTCGGGCTCTTCCCCTCGCCGGATGCGGCCGCCGCTGAGCGCACGCTCCTGCTCGCCGAGGTGGCCGAGGTGAGCGGCTACGACCTCGTCACCCTGCAGGACCACCCCTACCAGGCGAAGCACCTCGACGCCCTCACCCTGCTCACCGTCATCGCCGCCCGCAGTTCCAGCCTGCGCGTGGCCCTCAACGTCGCCAACCTGCCGCTACGCCCACCGGTCGTGCTGGCCAAGAGCATCGCCACGCTCGACCGGCTTACCGGGGGCCGGGTCGAGCTCGGCCTCGGCGCCGGGGCGTTCTGGGACGCGATCGCCGCCGCCGGGGGACGCCGGCTCACCCCGGGCCAGAGCGTCGACGCGCTGCGCGAGGGCATCGAGGTCATCCGCGGCGTGTGGGGCGAGAACGGCTCCGGCGCCGTCCGGGTCGAGGGCGAGCACTACCGCGTCGTCGGCCTGCACCCCGGACCGGCCCCCGCCCACCCCGTCGAGATCTGGGTCGGCGCCTACCGGCCGCGGATGCTCCGGCTCACCGGCCGGTATGCCGACGGCTGGCTCCCGAGCATGGGCTACGCCGCTCCCGACGCGCTGGGGGAGATGAACGCCACCATCGACGCCGCCGCCCGTGATGCCGGTCGCGACCCGGCCGGGGTGCGCCGGCTCTACAACGTCCTGGGCAGCTTCGGCCCCGCTGGCCGAGGTCCGGGCCTGCATGGGTCGCTGTCCGACTGGGCCGAGCAGCTCGCCGCGCTGACGCTCGGCGAGGGGATGAGCACGTTCGTCCTCGCCAGCGACGACGTCGACGTCGTGCGCCGGTTCGGCGAGGAGGTGGCCCCGCTCGTGCGCGACCTCGTCGACGCGGGTCGCGGCGGGACGACCGCACCGGTAGCCGCGCCCCCATTGGAATCGGTGGGTGACGACGTGTGGGACGAGTCGACCCGGCCGCGCTTCCCGGCCCCCGCGACGTATGCGTACACCGCCGCCCAGCAGGCCGCGCCCCAGCACCTCGTCGACGTGCACGACGGGCTGCGCGCCGAGCTCGACCGCCTCGACGACCTCGTCCGGCAGGTGGCCGACGGCCGCCTCACCGTCGGCGACGCCCGCTCCGCCATCAACCGGATGACGTTGCGGCAGAACAACTGGACGCTCGGCGCCTACTGCGAGCAGTACTGCCGCATCGTCACCGCCCACCACAGCCTCGAGGACGCCAGCGTCTTCCCGCACCTGCGGCGCGTGGAGGGGGCCGGGCCCGTCATCGACCGCCTGACCGCGGAGCACCACGTGATCCACGACCTGCTCGAGGCCCTCGACCGTGCGCTCGTCGAGCTCGTGACCACCCCGGACGAGGGCGTCGACCGGCTGCAGGCGGTCATCGACCGGTTCGGCGGCGCGCTGCGCTCCCACCTGGCCTACGAGGAGCGCGAGCTCATGCACCCGTTGGCGCAGGCCGGCTTCTACTGAGCCGGCTCCGACGCCGAAGACGCCGACGAAGCAGAGGCAGCGCGCATCTGCTCCGCCACGGCCACACCGCCGGGCTCGCCCCACGCCGTGAGCCCCTCGACGACGCCGGCCCGGTCGGCGTCCGACCGGTTCTGGCTGTGCTTGACCTTGCCCTCGACGCGGGTGACCCGCATCGAGACGCCCACGATGGCCCGCAGCTGGCCCTCGACGAACCGCTCCGGGGCGTCGTCGACCCGCCAGGCCCCGTCGGCGCCGGCGGTGCGGGACTCGTGCCGGTTGGTCAGCCGGGTGACGGCCTCCCGCAACCAGGTGGGGTCGTCGTGCACCGTGACCGGCCCGCTCAGGTGGACGACGCTGTAGTTCCACGTCGGCACCACCCGCCCGTGCTCGCGCTTCGACGCATACCAGCGCGGCGTGACGTAGGCGTCGGGCCCGGTGACGACGAGCAGCCCCGGCGACCCGTCGGTGATCCGCCGCCAGTGCTCGTTGGCTCGGGCCAGGTGGACGACGACCTCCTCGCCCGCCCAGAGCACCGGCAGGAGCGTGGCGTCCGGGACGCCATCGGGCCCGACGGTCACCAGCTGCCCCACGTGCACCGCCG
Organism: uncultured Actinomycetota bacterium; assembly: GCA_963752705.1. Classification (GTDB taxonomy): domain Bacteria; phylum Actinomycetota; class Actinomycetes; order Actinomycetales; family Dermatophilaceae; genus Lapillicoccus. The sequence goes on along the minus strand of CAVVZM010000002.1, from coordinate 255,429 downwards.
CCACGATCGCCCGCGCGGCCGCGTGGTCGGCGTCGTCGGAGTCCTCGGGGAGCGCGAAGTGGCGCGGGACGTAGAGGGTCATGCCGGCCTCACGGGTTGGCGGCGAGGAAGACGTAGGCCGCGAGCAGGACGAGGTGGACCCCTCCCTGCAGCCGGGTCGCTCGGCCGGGCGCGACGGTGAGGATGCTCACGACGACCGTGAGGCCGAGCAGCACCATCTGGGTGGCGCCCAGGCCGAGGAAGAGCGGGCCGTCGAGCCAGATCGTCGACAGCGCGAGCGCCGGGATGGTCAGGCCGATGCTCGCCATGGCGGAGCCGAGCGCGAGGTTGATGCTGATCTGCATCCGGTTGCGCCGGGCGGCGTTGACCGCGGCGAGGGTCTCGGGGGCCAGGACGAGCAGGGCGATGACGACGCCGACGAACGACGGGGGGAGCCCCGCGCCGGCGACGGCGGACGTGATCGCGGGGGAGAGCACCTTGGCCAGCCCCACGACGGCGATGAGGGAGACGAGGAGCAGCCCGATGCTCAGCTTCCACGAGCTGCCGGGGGGCGGAGCGTGGTCGGCGTCGTCGTCCTCGTCGTCGAGGGTGACGCCCTGGCGGTCCACCGGGAGGAAGAAGTCGCGGTGGCGGCGGGTCTGGGTGAGCACGAACAGCACGTAGAGCAGGAGGGACGCGACGGCGGCGAAGGTCAGCTGCGAGCTGGAGAACTCCGGCCCCGGGTGGCTGGTCGTGAAGGTGGGCAGCACCAGGCATACGGTCGCGAGGGTGGCCACCGTGGCCAGGGCCGCCCCGGTGCCCTCCTTGTTGAAGCGCACCACCCCGTGCCGGAGTGAGCCCACGAGCAGGGCGAGGCCCAGGATCCCGTTGCACGTGATCATCACGGCCGCGAACACCGTGTCGCGGGCGAGCGTGGTCGTGTCGTCCTTGCTCGAGACCATGAGCGTGACGATGAGCCCCACCTCGATGATCGTCACCGCCACGGCGAGCACGAGCGACCCGTAGGGCTCGCCCACATGGTGGGCGACGATCTCGGCGTGCTGCACCGCGGCCAGCACAGCGGCGCCGAGCAGCACGGCCACGATGACGAGCGGGAACGGGCCGAGGTCGCGGCCCCAGGTGGCGACCAGCGCCACGACGGCCAGCGCGGGCGCGAGCGTGGTCCAGGTCAGGAACGGGGAACGGGTCCTGGCCGGAGTCATACCGACATTCTCTCAGGGAACGAATGCCCTCCTCTCCTCCACATCTGCGCACCCCCGCAGGTACGAACCCTCCGCATGACCGACCTGCGCACCCGACCCGACACCCCTGTCGGGCCCGCCCCGGCGCCCGCCAGGGCCTGGTACGCACTGGTCGGTGTCCTCGCGGCGCTGGCCGGCATCGCGTCCGGGCACCTTGTGGCCGCCTTCACCAACCCCGCCGCCTCGCCGGTGCTGTCCGTGGGGTCCGTCGTCATCGACCTCACGCCGACGCCCGTCAAGGAGATGGTCATCGCCCGGGTCGGCACCGCCGACAAGCCCATCCTCCTCGCGGTCGTGTCCCTCGCCACGCTGCTCCTTGCCGCCGTGGCCGGCCTGCTCTCGCGGCGCCGCCCGTCCCTCGGCATCGCCCTCCTGCTCGTGCTCGTCGCCCTCGCCGGCGCCGCCGCCCTGACCCGCCCCACCGCGGGCGTGCTCGACGCCGTGCCGGCCGTGGTCACCGCCGCCGTCGGCGTGGCCGTGCTCCTCGGTCTGGGCTCGCTCCTGCGCCGCGGGTATGCGGGTGGCCGAGCGAGCGGCCCGGCCGCCGGCAGCTCGCGCCGCGGCTTCCTCCTCGGCGCCCTCGGCACCACCGCGGGCGCCGCGGTCGCCGCGGCCGCCGGGCCAGCAGCTGGCGACGCGCGCCTCCGACTCGAGCGGCGTCGTGCTCCCGGCCGCCCGGAACGCCGCCGCGCCGCTCCCCGGCGGTCTCGAGGCGACGGTGGCGGGCATCTCGCCCTTCCGCACGCCCACCGCCTCCTTCTACCGCGTGGACACCAACCTCACCGTCCCCCGCGTGAGCAAGGACAGCTGGTCGCTGCAGATCGACGGCGACGTGAAGAACCCCGTCACCCTGCGCTACGACGACCTGCTGTCGATGCCGCTCATCGAGCGCGACATCACCATGACCTGCGTCTCCAACGAGGTGGGTGGCGGCTACATCGGTGCCGCCCGCTGGCTCGGGGTCCGGCTGGCCGACGTGCTCGACCGCGCCGGTGTGGGCACGTCCAGCGACCAGCTGCTCAGCACCGCGGTCGACGGGTTCACCATCAGCACCCCGCTCGGCGTGGTGCGCGACGGGCGTGACGCCATGATCGCCATCGGCATGAACGGCGAGCCGCTCACCGACACCCACGGCTTCCCCGCCCGGCTCATCACACCCGGGCCTCTACGGCTTCGTCGGCGCTACGAAGTGGCTCACCAAGCTGACGCTCACGACGTATGCGGCGCAGCAGTCCTACTGGACCCAGCGGCAGTGGGCCACCGACGCGCCGATCAAGACCTCGGCGCGGATCGACACCCCCGCACCCCTGTCGACGGTGCCGCCCGGACGGGTCGCCATCGGCGGCGTGGCCTGGGCGCAGCACCGCGGCGTGGGGAAGGTCGAGGTGCAGATCGACGGCGGGCCCTGGCAGGCGACCCAGCTGGGTCCCGACGCCGGCGTCGACTACTGGCGCCAGTGGTACCTGCCCTGGGACGCCACCTCCGGCCAGCACACCCTCGCGGTGCGGGCCACCGACCTCACCGGCGCCGTGCAGAGCGACCAGCGGGAGACGCCGTTCCCCAGCGGCTCCAGCGGCATCCAGCAGGTCGTCGTACTCGTTTCGTGACGAAAACCCATGGGAATCGGACCAATCCGCTTCCTTGGGCAGGCACGAACACCTGATGTACAGCAACACACACAGACTCACCACCGAACCCTTTCGGGGAAAGCAGGACTCACTCATGAACGCACGACGCACCACCGCCTTCGTGGCCCTCCTGGCCGCGCTGCCGATCGGTCTGGCCGCGTGCGGCTCGACCGCGACGCCCAGCACCACCTCCGGTGCCGCCGCCTCGTCCTCCAGTGCAGCGCCCACCAGCTCCACGACCTCCTCCGCGTCGCCGACCTCGTCGGCCATGGGCTCATCCACGATGAGCAGCGCCATGGGGACCCCGTTCGGCTCCGGCTGCGCGGCTGTGCCCACCAGCGGCGCCGGCTCCTTCAACGGCATGGCGACCGCTCCGGTGGCCACCGCCGCCAGCAGCAACCCCGTCCTGTCCACCCTGGTCACCGCGGTCAAGGCCGCCGGCCTGGTCGACACCCTGAACTCGGCGCCGGCCATCACGGTCTTCGCCCCGAGCAACGACGCCTTCGCCAAGATCCCGGCCGACACCCTCAACAAGGTGCTGGCGGACAAGGCCACGCTGACCAAGATCCTCACCGGTCACGTCGTTGCGGGCAAGCTGTCCCCGGACAAGATCGCCGGTGACCACCAGACCCTCGCCGGCAACACGGTGACGGTCAAGGGCTCGGGCGAGGCCTTCACGGTCGGCAAGGACAACGCCAAGGTCATCTGCGGCAACGTCACCACGGCCAACGCGACGGTGTACATCATCGACACCGTCCTGATGCCCTGATCCTCAGGCATCTGACCGACCGAGACCGGACCCATACCTCGGCATTGCCGACAAACCAGCAGAATGCATCCCATGGCTGAGCTTCGAGTGGTGCCCTCCGGCGACGACGAGTCGCCGGAGGGTCGTGACCCGAACGCCCGCCTGGGTGGTCTGCTCCGACAGTCGTCGTGGGGCGACGAGAGCGCGTTCGCGCAGCTCTACGACGCCGTCGCCCCACGGCTCTACGGACTGGTGCTCAGGGTCGTCCGCGACCCGGCCCAGTCCGAAGAGGTCACCCAGGAGGCGTTCCTTGAGATCTGGCGCACGTCGACGCGCTTCGACCCACAGCGCGGCAGCGCGCTGGGGTGGATGATGACGATCGCCCACCGCAAGGCCGTCGACCGGGTCCGTTCCGCGGTCGCCTCCGGCAAACGCGACCACGGCTACCACGAAGCGAACCAGGACGTGGACTACGACATCACCGCCGAGGCCGCGCACGCCTCCATCGAAGCCGAGCGCGTCCGTCGCGCTCTGCAGACCCTCACCCCGGCGCAACGCAGCGCCGTCGAGCTCGCCTTCTTCGGCGGCTACACGCACACGGAGGTCGCCACCATGCTCGGCCTGCCCCTAGGAACCGCGAAAACCCGAATCCGCGACGGACTGATCCGTCTGCGCGACACGCTGGGACTCACCTCATGAATGACGACATCCACGCCCTCTCCGGCGCCTACGCCGTCGACGCCGTCGACGAGCAGGAGCGCGCCGAGTTCGAGCGCCACCTCGCCGCCTGCACCGAGTGCCAGGCCGAGGTCGCCAGCTTCCGGGCCACCACCGAGCAGCTGTCCGTCCTCATCGGCGCCCAGCCGCCCGAGCGGCTCCGCGAGCAGATCCTGCGGGACATCTCGCTGGTGCGGCCCGTCGCCCCGGAGATCAACCGCGAGGCGGCCGCCCGGATCGTCGAGCGCGGTCGCGTCGCGAATGCTCCGGCGGCCCCGACGGCTGACGTCACCCCCATCACGAGCCGGGCCCAGCGTCGGGCGGGTACGTCCGCCCAGCGGGTCAACCGGTGGTTCGCCGCCGCTGCCGCGGTCGTCGTGCTCGGTGGCGGCACCGTCGCCGCCCTCCACCCGTGGGACCGGCAGTCGCAGGTGCAGGTCGGGCTCGCCGACCGGGTCATCCAGGCCCCCGACGCGCAGCGCTTCCAGCAGGCCGTTGCGGCCGGCGGCTCCGCCACCGTCGTGCGCTCGAAGTCCGTGGGCAAGGCCGTGCTCGTCACCGAGAACCTCGCGGCGGCGCCGGTCGGCAAGGTCTACCAGCTGTGGCTGGAGGCGGCCGGCGGCAGCTTCGTCTCCGCGGGCCTGCTCCCCACCGGGGCCAACCAGACGGTCGTCCTCGACGGCGACGCCGCCACCGCGCTGGGAGCCGGCATCTCGGTCGAGCCCACCGGAGGCTCGGCGCAGCCGACGACCACCCCGGTCGCCCTCATCGGCTTCGCCTGACCCCAGGCCGTTCCAGGCCGTTCCAGCCAGTCCCACCCGGTCCCATCGCTCCACCCGCTCCACCGGATGCCCGGCGACACCCTCGCCGGGCCTCCGGGGACGCATCCGGAGAGGGGGCCCGCGACGAAGCACTACCGTCGGACCAACATGGCCGACACCGGCGCTGACCAGGCGTCTCTCCCTACTCGACAGGACCGATCACCCATGGCCAGCCCCCGCCCCGAGCACCACGAGCGGCGCCGCGTCGCCGTCGTCGGCTCCGGTGTCGCCGGCCTCACCGCCGCGCACGTGCTGGCCCGGTCGTCCCGTCCGCACCACGTCACCGTCTACGAGGCCGACGACCGGCTCGGCGGTCACGCCCACACCCACGACATCGTCGTCGGTGACCGCACCATCGGCGTCGACACCGGCTTCATCGTCCACAACGACCGGACCTACCCGACGCTGCTGAGGCTCTTCGCCGAGCTCGGCGTCGAGACGCAGGACTCCGACATGAGCATGTCGATCCGCGACGACGCCGCGGGCCTGGAGTATGCCGGGGCGCGGGGCCTGCGAGGCCTGTTCCCCAGCGCTCGCAACCTCGTCAACCCGGGCTACCTGCGGATGCTCGGCGAGGTCAAGCGGTTCCACCGCGAGGCGCAGCGGCTGCTGGACTCGCCGGAGTCGCCGGACCGGCCGGAGACGGGCGAGACCCTCGGCCACTTCGTCGACCGGGTCGGGTTCAGCCCGTTCTTCGTCTCCACGTTCCTCGAGCCGCTCGTGGCCGCGGTCTGGTCGTGCGACCCCGGCCTCTCCCTGCGCTACCCCGCGCGCTACCTCTTCCGCTTCCTCGACCACCACGGCATGCTCACCGTCTTCGGCTCGCCGACCTGGCGCACTGTCAGCGGTGGGTCCGCCCGCTACGTCGAGCGGGTCGCGGCCGGCATCGACGACATCCGGCTGGGCCGGCCCGTGGCTGCGGTCACCGAGTCGGCCGACGGCGTGAGCGTCACCGACGCCCGAGGCGACACCGAGACCTATGACGCGGTGGTCGTCGCAACGCACCCCCACCAGGCGCTCGCGATGCTCACCGACCCGTCGCCGCTGCGCCGCGAGGTGCTCGGCGCGATCACCTACACGCCCAACGTCGCCCAGCTGCACACCGACGAGTCGGTGCTGCCGCGGCATACCGGCGCGCGGGCGTCCTGGAACTACTGGCGCCGCGACGTCGGCGACGCCAACGAGCGCGTGCTCGTCTCCTACGACATCAGCCGACTCATGCGCCTCGACGTGCCCGGCACGCGGTTCATCGTCACCCTCGGCGGTGCCGACCGGGTCGACCCGTCCCAGGTCATCGACACCATGTCCTACGAGCACCCGCTCTACACACCGGAGTCCGTCGCGGCTCAGTCCCGGCTGGCCGAGATCGGGTCGTCACGCGTCGCCTTCGCCGGGGCCTACCACGGCTGGGGCTTCCACGAGGACGGCGCCCGCTCCGGCGTGGCCGCCGCCGCCCACCTGGGCGTCGACTGGGACGCCACCGAGCGCACCGCCCTTCCGGAGCCGGTGGCGTCATGATCGGCGTGCGCCTCCCGGCCACGAGCCGGCTCTACGCCACGACGGTGCGGCACGCGCGCACCGCACCGCTGAAGCACGGGTTCGCCCTGCGCAGCTACTCGTGGTTCGTCGACCTCGACGAGCTCCCGCGCCTCGGCGCGCTCCGGGCCCTGGCCCGCTTCGACGCCCGCGACCACCTCGGTGCCCCCGAGGGCACCCTGCGCGGCAACCTGGACGCGTTCCTCGCCACCCACGGCGTCGACCTCGAGGGCGGTCGGATCACCATGCTGGCCAACGCCCGGGTGTTCGGCTACGTCTTCAACCCCATCTCGGTCTTCTGGTGCCACCGCCCCGACGGCGGGCTCGAGTGCGTCGTCGTGGAGGTGCACAACACCTACGGCGACCGTCACGCCTACCTCGTGCGCACGGACGCCGCCCACCGTGCCAGCACCGAGAAGCGGCTCTACGTCAGCCCGTTCAACGACGTGTCCGGCTCCTACGACCTCGTGCTGCCCGAGCCCGGCCGGTCGGCCCACGTCAGCGTGGTGCTGCGCCGTCCCGGGCAGCCCGCCTTCACCGCGACCCTCGTGGGGCACTCCGTCCCGGCCACCGTGCCCACCGTCCTGCGCACCGCGCTCACCCGCCCGCTCGAACCCCTGGCCGTCATGGCCCGCATCAAGACCCACGGCGTCCGCCTCTGGCTCCGCCGCCTGCCGATCCAACCCCGACCGATCCACCCGCCCCAGGAGGCCGTGCAGTGACCACCCTCTCCTCACCCCACGGCGCCCTGAGCCAGTCGTTCGACGCCAGCCGGTGGCCGGACCTCGCGCGGATGCCCAGCACCCTCACCCGCACCTTCCACGCCCGGGTGGCCAAGCGCCTCTTCCTGCAGGTCGCCTCCCGCCTCGACGTGCGCATCGAGATGCCCGACGGCACCGCCATCGGCCGCGCGGCCCACGTGCCCGGTGCGCCCGTCATGCAGCTGCACCGGCCCGACCGCTTCATCGAGCGGCTCGGCGCCGGCGCGCTCATCGGGTTCGGCGAGAGCTACATGGCCGGCGACTGGGACTCACCCGACCTCGGTGCCCTCCTGACGGTGTTCGCCGAGCGGATGGCCACCCTCGTACCCGAGCCGCTCCAGAAGCTTCGCGCGCTCTACGTGGCCAAGATGCCCGGGGCCGAGCGCAACACGACCGCCAACACCCGGTCCAACATCTCGCGCCACTACGACCTGTCCAACGCGATGTTCGAGCAGTTCCTCGACGAGACGATGAGCTACTCCTCGGCGCTCTTCGACGCCCCGTCCGCCCTCCCCGAATGGTCGGATCTTGCGCCCGCCCAGGCCCGCAAGGTCGAACGGCTGCTCGACAAGGCCCACGTCGGGGCGGGCACCCGGGTGCTCGAGATCGGCACCGGCTGGGGCGAGCTCGCGATCCGCGCCGCCCGCCGAGGGGCCACCGTCCGCACGGTCACCCTCTCGCAGGAGCAGCAGGCCCTCGCGCGCCAGCGCATCGCCGACGCCGGCTTCGCCGACCAGGTGTCGGTCGACCTGCTCGACTACCGAGACGTCGACGGCACCTACGACGCCGTCGTGTCCGTGGAGATGATCGAGGCGGTCGGCTACGAGTACTGGCCGACGTACTTCGCCACCATCGACCGGCTGCTCGCCCCTGGTGGCAGCGTGGCGATCCAGGCGATCACCATGCCCCACGACCGGATGCTGGCCACCCGCAACACCTACACGTGGGTGCACAAGTACATCTTCCCCGGCGGCTTCCTCCCGTCCACCCAGGCGATCCAGGACGTCACGTCGACGCACACCTCGCTGCGGGTCGTCGAGTGGCTGTCGATGGGCAGCAGCTACGCGCAGACCCTGCGCCTGTGGGACGAGCGGTTCGCGAGCCACACCGACACCATCGAGACCCTGGGGTTCGACGCGGTCTTCCGCCGGATGTGGCACTTCTACCTCGAGTACTCGCGCGCCGGGTTCGCCTCGGGCTACCTCGACGTACAGCAGTTCGTCCTCCGACGGGGGGCGACGGCATGAGCGTCGTCGACGAAGCGACGGTCCCTGCGGTGGCGGCGGACCAGCCTGCACCGGTCGGCGTCGCCCAGCGGCTCGCCGCGGCCCTGGCTCCCGTCGTCGGCGGCGAGCTGCCCGTGCGGCTGACCGCGTGGGACGGGAGCGTCGCGGGTCCCGCCGACGCTCCGTCGGTGATCGTGCGGACGCCCGACGCCATCCGCCGGATCCTCTGGCATCCGGGCGAGCTCGGCGCTGCGCAGGCCTACGTCACCGGTGAGCTGGAGGTCGAGGGCGACCTCAACGCCGCCCTGACGCACGTCTGGAAGGTCAGCGCGGAGCGTGGGCTCAAGGGCATCCGGCCCACCCCGGCCCTGCTCGCCGGCCTGTTCCGCACGGCCAAGGACCTCGGTGCCCTCGGCACGCCCCCGCCCGCCCCCGACAGCCAGGCCGTCCTGCGTGGCCGTCTGCACAGCACCCGGCGCGACCGCGACGCGATCCACCACCACTACGACCTCTCCAACGAGTTCTACGCCCTGATCCTCGACCCGCACATGGCGTACTCGTCGGGCTACTGGCGTTCCGACGACCCCGGCTACACGGTGGAGGACGCGCAGCGCGACAAGCTCGACCTCGTCTGCCGCAAGGTGGGGCTCGGTCGTGAGGGCATGCGCTTCCTCGACATCGGCTGCGGCTGGGGCTCGCTCAGCCTGTATGCCGCGGAGCACTTCGGCGCGCAGGTGACCGGCGTGACCATCGCCGCCGAGCAGAAGCGCTTCATCGACGCCCGCATCAAGGAGCGCGGCCTCGAGGACCGGGTCGAGATCCGGCTGCAGGACTACCGGGAGATCACCGGCGGTCCGTTCGACGCCGTGGCCTCGCTCGAGATGGGTGAGCACGTCGGGCAGAAGAACTACGGCACCTACGTCAAGGCGTTGCGCGACAACGTCGTTCCCGGCGGTCGGGTGCTCGTGCAGCAGATGTCGCGGCGCGGCCGGTACCCCGGCGGCGGCCCGTTCATCGAGTCGTTCATCGCCCCCGACATGCACATGCGCCCGGTCGGCGAGACGGTCGACCTCATCGAGGACGGCGGGCTCGAGGTGCGCGACGTGCACGCGCTGCGGGAGCACTACGTGCGCACCGTCGACGCGTGGTACGACACGTTCGAGAGCAACTGGGACACCGCGGTCGCGCTCGTCGGCGAGGAGGTCGCCCGCGTGTGGCGGCTCTACCTCGTGGGCGGCTCGATGGCGTTCCGCGACGGCCGGATGGGCGTCGACCAGATCCTGGCGGTGCGCCCGCACCCGGACGGCACCTCGGAGATGCCCGCGGTTAGGCTCGCTGAGTGGTCCTGACCGAACCCGGCTTCTCGTTGGGCAACCTCCTGCTGGTCAGCGGACTCTCGCTGCTCGCCGTGGCCGTCCTCATGACGGTCACCGCGCTCATCGGCCGGCGGGAGGGTCGGGTCAGCGTCGTCGACACCGCCTGGGGCATCGGGTTCATCGTCGTCGCGGTGGTCGCCGCGGCCGCCGGCAGCGGCCCGCTGTGGCGACGGCTGCTCCTCGTCGTGCTCGTCGCGGTCTGGGGCGGCCGGCTGGCCCGGCACATGCATACCCGCAACCGCGGCAAGGGCGAGGACCCGCGCTACGACGCGATGCTCAAGGACCAGAAGGGCGACCCGTTCCTCGTCGCCATCCGCAAGGTCTACCTCGTGCAGGGCCTCTCGGTCTGGTTCGTCTCGCTGCCCCTGCAGGTGAGCGCCGCGGCGGGTGCCGGTCTCTGGCCGGTCGCCGTGGTCGGCGCGCTGCTGTGGCTCCTCGGCGTGACGTTCGAGACCGTCGGCGACGCGCAGCTCAAGACGTTCAAGGCCGACCCCGCCAACAAGGGCAAGGTCATGGACCGCGGCCTGTGGTCGTGGACCCGCCACCCCAACTACTTCGGCGACTCCAGCGTCTGGTGGGGGCTGTTCGTCATCGCGGCGAGCGCCTGGCCGGGTGTGCTGACGATCCTGTCGCCCGTCGTCATGACCTACTTCCTCGTCTTCGCCACGGGCGCGCGCCTGCTGGAGAAGGAGATGTCGAAGCGCCCGGGCTACCCCGAGTACCAGCAGCGCACCAGCTACTTCCTTCCGCGCCCGCCCAAGCGGGCCTGACCGCCCTCAGATGAGGCGCTGCTCCCGGGCCCGGGTCAGCGTGACCCGGCGGTCGTGGGTGCCCAGCTTGCGGTAGATCGACTGCAGGTGGCGGTGGACGGTGCGCTCAGAGCACCCGAGGGTCGCGGCGATGGCGTAGGCCGTGCGCCCGGTGCCCAGCGCTCCCAGGACCTCTCGCTCCCGGGGGGTGAGCGGGCTGGCGCCGTCCAGCAGGACCTGGACTCCGGCGCGGTGGGGATGCGCGTGCTGGCCCGTGCCGGGTCGCGCCGCCAGGCGGTAGAGGTCGCGCAGGCTCGGCTGAGCGCGGCTCAGCAGGGCCAGCACGGCGTCGGGGAAGTCGTCCCCCAGCCGACCCAGCAGCAGCAGGTCGATCTGCGACTCGCTTCGGGCGATCGGCATCCCCAGCAGGTGCTCGACCCCGAGACCGTCGCGGCAGACCCGGCGCAGCGGGCTGCTCGCCCACGCGGCACCGCCGACCGCCCGCTGGGCCGTCGTGCACGCCGTGCGGCCGATGAGGAACCCACCGAGGAACCGGTCCGGTGCGGCCGTGTGGCGCACGTGATGGCGCAACAGCAGGGCCGCCCCGGCGTCGAGCTCCGGACCGGAGACGTCGACCTCCCCGTCGCGCAGACCCACGCAGAGCAGGACCGCCACCCGGGCGCCCACATCGTCGCGCACGGACGCGAGCAAGGCGTCCCGCGCCGACCGGTGGTCCGGCCCGCGGCGCTCGCCGGGCCCCAGCGAGCGGGTCGGGCGGAGGGTGACGAGGGAACGGATGCCGTCGGCGACGAGCAGGAGCGGATCAGCGGCTGACGCGGCCACCGACCCAGTATCGGGACCGGACCCGCTGTTGTCCGGCAGTTCCGGCGAACCGGGCCCGAACCCCCGCAACCGGCATACCGGCGGTATCACGTACGCCATGACGGCGCTCCTGCTTCGATGGGGCGTCCGACAGGAGGCAGCGATGGTCACCACGCCGCGGATGGGTGTCGCGAAGGGGATCACGGTCAGCGTCGTACTGGCCCTGCTCGTGGCGATGGGCGAGCTGAGCCGCCTGTCGGGGCAGGTGCTCGACACGACGGGGCGGGCGTGGGCGTTCAACGCCCTCATGGGTCCGGGCCGCGCCCTCAGCATCGGGCCGGACGGCTGGACCGCGCACTTCGTGGGGTACGGCGACCAGCGAGCCGCCTGGCTCGTCGCCTACGTCGTGCTCGACCTGGCCTTCATCGCCGTCTACGGGCTCGTCGTGCCCGCGTGGCTGCCGGCGTCGGAGACGACCCTCGCCCGGACCCTGCGGGTGCTCGCCGTCGTCGACGTCCTCGAAGACATCGGGGCCCTCGTCGCGACGCGTTCGTCGGGGGTGACGGCCGAGCGGGTCAGCTCGGCGACCAGCGTCCTCACCACCCTGAAGTGGCTCGTCGTCCTCGTGCTCGTCGTGCTTCTCGTCCGGCGCCTGCTCCAGCCCGATGCCCGAGCCCAGATCCGCGGCTGGGCCCTCGCGGTCTACAAGCAGCGCTTCGGCGTGCTGGCGATCCTGCCCATCGGCGTCCTCAGCATCCCCGCCGGGTCCGACCTGCTCGACCAGCTGCCGGACGTGCAGCGGCGGTGGGTGGAGGACGGCAGCGGGCTCGTCCACGGAATCGCCGCCGTGGTCGTCGTTGCCGTCGTCACCGCCGGGGTGCTCGTCCTCGGCCGGATGCGGTCCGGGAGCCTCTGGCAGCGCACCCCGGCCGCGGTGGCGGCGGAGGAGCCGGCCGACCTGCGGCTGGGGTTCATCGTCCCCGGGGTGGTGCTCGTGGCGATGGTCGTCATCGCGGCGCAGGGCGGCGGGCTGCCGTGGAGTATGCCGGGGCTGCAGCCGTTGCGGCTGTTCGCCTTCCTGGCCGTGCCCCTGGTCATCGTGCTCGTGTCGTGGTTCGTGCGGTGGCGCCTGGCCGCGGGTCCGAACGGGTGGTGGCCGGACCACTTCCAGGTCAAGCCGCACCGGATCCCGTCCACTGACGAGAAGGTCAAGGCCGTCGTCACCGGCGACGTGCTGGCCGCCGTCGCGATCGTCATCGCGGCCCTGGGGCTGCTGCGGTCGTTCACCGCGGTGCTGGCCCTCGCCGCCGTCGACCTCGGCGGGACGTGGCGCGCCGTCTGGCCGCTCGTGGTCGGTGCGGTGTTCGTCGTGCTGGCCTGGTTCGTCGCACGGGGCGCGGGGGACCTCGTCACCGACGACGCCCTGGTGGGACAGGATCCCGCCGGCTGGTCGCTCTGGACCCGGTTCAAGGCCACGATGACGCCCACCGTCACCATTCCCGGCCGCCTCGGCCTGCGGCTGGGCCTCCTCGTCCTCGGCATCGCTCTCTTCTTCGTCGTCGGGCGGTTCGCCCAGCCCTTCGGGTCGGGCCTCGGTGTCATCGCCACCTCCTTGCTCGCCCTGCTGGCCGCCGCGCTGGTGGTGGGCGGGAGCGTCGTCCTCGTGCAGGACCAGAAGCCGCCGGAGATCCTCTGGCTCAAGGGGATCCGGCTGCGCTCGCTGCCGGTCACCGGCCTGCTGCTCCTGACCATCGCCGTCACGACCGGCCTCGGCAGCAACGTCGACATCCACGGGGTACGCGGCCTCGAGACCGGTACGGGCGCGCCCATGGCGGTGACGACACGGCCGACGATGAGCGACGCCGTCGGGCTCTGGTCGGCGGCCACCGAGGGCTGCGGGCACGTCGTCACCGCCGGCGGCGTGACCTACCGGCTGCGCCCCATGTTCCTCTTCGGTGCGGAGGGCGGCGGCATCCGGGCGGCGTACTGGACGGCCGCCGGTCTCGACCTGTTCCGGGGAGCGGCCGTCCCCGCCACCGACCGGGTCGACTGGTCGCAGAAGCAGCCTGAGAACCGTTGCGCGCGAGGACTGTTCGGCGGTGGAGCCAGTGGCGGTGGGGTCGGCCTCACCGTCGCGCGCTTCGCCGGCACCGGCCTGGCGCGTGACGCGGCCTAGCGATGGCGACCCCGAACGCCCTCGGCGCGGCGACGAGCGGGCTCTTCGTGCGCGACACCGCCTACAGCGCCACCGGCGTGCCGTTCTTCGGCTCGCCGGCCTTCGTCGCTGGCCGCGACCCCGCCGGTCTGACCTGGCTCGACCGGGCGGGCCTCATGGAGACCTCGTGGGAGCAGACGTCGGGGCTGTCGGTGCCCTTCCTCCCGGCCGACAGGACGTCCGGCGCCTCGGCGGTGACCGGCGACCTCATCCTCAACTCCACCCGGGTCGCCGACGGCTGTCGGATGTGGGTCAGCCAGGTCGCGCTCGGGGCCGGCGACCAGACCACGTGCGACTTCGCCGCGACCCCGGCGGGGCACACCATCGACCTCTTCGCGGCGGTGGGCGCCGGGGCGACGGGCTCGGCGGGCGCCGATGATCACTGCCTCGGCCCGGTCTCCGCGGCGACGGGCACGATGCTCGCGTCGCGGTTCCCCTTCGTCACGCCGTCAGGCGTGGCCGGCCCCTGCGTCAAGCAGTCGGAGCAGCAGCTCGTCGACGGCGGCTACGTGGAGAACTCCGGCCTGGCCACCATCGTCGACCTCGCCCCGTCGTGGCTGACCGAGGTGCAGCGCCGCAACGCGGCGGCCCTGGCCGCGGCGGCCGGGCCCACGGGGTCCAACGGGTCGGCGTTCCCGGTAGACCTCATCGTGCCGGTGGTCATGTACTTCGACAACGGCACCGGTGGCGACCTCGTGGTCGACCCGCCGGCTCCGACGTCGGAGCTGCTCGTGCCGTCGACGACGACGGGGCGGGCCAAGGCGGCGCTCATCGACACCCCGGCGTTGCTGCGCAACAGCGCTCGGCTCATCGCGCCGTCGAGCCTGTTCGGGGCTCAGACCCCTCCGCCGGCCGCGCTCCTGCAGCAGATCGACGCGTGGCGGCCGAAGCCGGTGGTCGTGGTGCGGCAGTCGACCTTCCCGGCCGTGACGGCCCCGCTGGGCTGGGTGCTGTCGCAGGAGAGCATGGCGACGATGGACCGTGCGCTGGCGCAGCAGGCGACCCAAGCCGACCCGGAGAGCGTCGACCCCCAGAGCACGGTGGTCTCGGTCGACGCGAACGGGTCGCTGAGCGACGCGATCCGTCTGGCTCGCCCCTAGCGCAGCAGCGGTTCGAGCCAGTCGGCGAGGTCCGGGAGGAGACCCCCGGCCTGGGCGAGCGCCTCGCCGTGGTCGAGGCCGGGCAGCTCGCGGTAGGGCCGTCCCAGCCGGTCCATGGCGGCCCGGTGGGCGGCTACCCCGCCGAAGGCGTCGAACAGCGGGTCCGCCCCGCCCCACCACGACCACACCGGGCATACCGGACCGGCCGCGAGGAGGCCCGCCGGCAGCGCGTCGACGTGGTCCCAGAAGGCGAGCAGCGCCGCCGGGTCGAGGGCTTCCACCGTCTCCGCCCACGCCACCGGGTCGCTGCGGCGCACGGCCAGCTGCTCGCGCCGGCTCGCGGCGAGGCCGGCGTAGGACGCCGCCGTGGGGAAGCCCCCGCACACCACCGCCGTCACGCGCGGGTCGTCCAGCGCCAGGCAGGACGCGACGGCACCGTTGAGCGAGTAGCCGAGCGCGGCATACGCGCCGATCCCGAGGTGGTCGAGCACCCGCTCGATGTCGCCGATGACCTGCTCGCCCGAGTAGGCCGCGTCGGGCAGCCGCCCGCTGCCGAGGAAGCCGCGGGGGCTCACCGCCACGACCGTGAACCGCTCCAGCAACGGCTCCAGCGGGTAGTCCGACCACTCGAGGTTGAGGGCGGGCACGACGACCACGGGGCCCGACCCGACGCGGCTGAAGGCGATCGGTACGCCGTCCACCACCACGGTTTCCACGGCGCCGAACCTACCCCGCCCCCGGGGCCTCCGCCGCGAGCGCTACCGCGTCCGGAGGACGTAGGTCAGGTGGGTCGCGCGAGCGGTCGGCACCGCACGCACCTGGTCGAGGGCTACGCGTGCGGCGTCCACGCCGTCGAACAAGCGCACCCCCGAGCCGAACACCACGGGGGACAGCGAGATCGTGCACTCGTCGACGAGGCCGGCGTTGACGTACTGCAGGATCGTGTGGCCCCCACCGGCGATGCGCACGTCGCGGCCGCCGGCGGCCTCACGCGCCTGGGCGAGAGCGGACTCGATGCCGTCGGTGACGAAGTGGAATGTCGTGCCCCCCGGCCGCTCCCACGGGTCGCGCCGCTCGTGCGTCACGACGAAGACGGGGGTGTGGAACGGCGCGTCCTCCGGCCACATCTGCTCGCCGGCCTCGAACATCCGCTTGCCCATGACGCTCGCGCCGGTGCGCACGAACGTGGCCCGCACGAGGTCGTTGTCGGGCCCCTCCTCGCCGCCCCCACCCAGCTTGAGGTTCTCGCGGAAGGCGCGCGTCGGGAAGACCCACCGCTGCAGCTCCATCCACTGCCGCCCCATGAGCTCGTCGGGGGAGTCGGGTGCGACGAACCCGTCGAGCGACATCGAGACGCTGAAGAACACCGTCCCGACCATCAGCCCTCGACCCCCGTCGCTAAGACCTCGGTGACGTAGGCGGCCAGGTGGCCCAGCGTCTGCTGGCCCCCCTTGACCGCGTGGTAGGTCTCGACCGCCTCGCGGCGCAGCTCCGCGGTGGGGAAGGTCGTGCGCATCTCGACCCGGGTCGCCGCGCCCTCGGCCGTGAACGTCAGCGCCGACTCGAAGGCGTCAGGGTCGCCGTCGAAGGCGCCGTGCCGCAACGCGATCCGCTCCGGCGGCGAGATCTCGGTCCAGACGACCCACTCCTGGTAGTTGGTGCCGTCCGGTCCGTGCATGACGAAGTCCCACGCCCCGCCCACGCGGAAGGCGAACGCGCGCGTCGAGGTCGTGAACCCCTCGGGTCCCCACCAATGCGACAGGTGTCGCACCTCCGTGAAGGCCTCGAACACCACCTCGCGGGACGCCCCGATGACCCGGGACACCACGATCTCGCGGTCGGCCCGAGTGGTCTGCGCTGCGGTATCTCTCGTCGTCGTCATCTCTCACTCCTCCTGACGGTTCTGCTCGAGGTCTGCTCGAGGTCCTGCACGTAGGCGTCCAGCCGGTCGAAGCTCTCGTTCCAGAACTGCGCGAAGCCCCCGGTCCACTCGTGGACGGGGCGCAGTCCCTGGGCGTCGAGGCCGTAGACGCGCTGCTTGCCCGCCTTGCGGTCCTTCACGAGCCCGACCTCACGGAGCACCCGCAGGTGCTTGGAGGCCCCCGGCTGGGTCATCCCCAGCTCGAGGGCCAGCTCGGTCACCGGCCGCTCGCCGGCTCGCAACAGAGCCAGGATCTCCCGGCGCTGTGGCTCGGCGATGGCGTTGAAGACGTCCGACGTCGTCGCTGCCCGGGCCATGCCGGCAATCATATGCCGATAACGGTATGCGTCAAGCCCCGCAGCGGGGCGGGGCTCAGCCTTCGGCGGCCGGGACCCCGAGCCGCGCGAGCACCGCACGCGCATAAGCCCGTTCGGCGTCGATGTCGACGTAGCGCTGGTCGATGCCCCCGCGGGCCGTCGCCGTCACGGCATACCCGCCGGGCACCTGCTCGAGCAGGACGAACGCCGGGCCGAGCAGGTCGCGCAGCTGGTCCTCCCGGGGGAGCCAGACGACCTCGCTCTGCTCCACGCTGTCGAGGGCCCACTCCGTCGTGCCGTTGAAGCCGATGACGTTGCCGCCCTCGAACTGGTGGATGTCGGCGATGACGTTGCTGAGGATGAAGACCTCCTCCGCCATCGACGCGATGGGCAGCACGAACCGGTCGCCGGCGGTCGGCTCCCAGGCGAGGCCGGCGGCCTGCAGCTGCTGGGCGAGGGGGATGTCGAGCACCCACCCATCCTCACATCCCCGGACGCGGCGTTCGCCGACGGCCGGCGACAAACCGGTGGCGCGGGCCGCCGCCGTCGCGGCAGAGTGTCGGCATCATGCGGATCTGAGCGACCGACGTCCCCCGCGCCCGTGGCCTCTCGGCCCGGCGGGCCCGCTCCGCACGGAAAGTCCCCGCATGACGGCTGCCCAGCAACCCGGCTCGACCCCGCTCCAGCCCCTCGTCGCCACCGACGTGGTGCGCACCTTCGGCGACCGCGTCGTGCTCGACGGCGTCGGCCTCGTCGCCCACCCCGGCCAACCGGTCGGGCTCGTGGGCGAGAACGGCGTCGGCAAGTCGACGCTGCTCCGCATCCTCGCCGGCATCGACCGCCCCGACGCCGGCACGGTCTCCGCTCCCGCCGACCTGGCCTACCTCGGTCAGGAGGCCGAGATGGATCCCGGTGCCACGGTGGGCGAGGTGCTGCACGCGGCCCTCGCGCCGCTGCACGAGGCCGTCGCCCGGCTCGAGGGGCTCGCCGGCCGGCTCGCCGCGACGGACACCGACGACCCCATCGACACCGACACCGCGGCCGAGTATGCGTCGGCCCTGGCCTGGGCGGAGCACCACGACGCGTGGGACGCCGACCGGCGGGCCGAGCTGGCCGCCGCGCACCTCGGGCTCGCGGCCGTCGACCGCGACCGGCCCGTGGCGTCGCTCTCGGGCGGCGAGCGCTCCCGCCTCGCCCTGGCCGCCGTCGTCACCCGACGGCCCGACGCCGTGCTGCTCGACGAGCCGACCAACCACCTCGACGACGCCGCCATGGCCTTCCTCGAGGACTTCCTCGCCGCGTGCCCCGGCGTCGTCGTCGTGGCCAGCCACGACCGCGTCTTCCTCGACCGGGTGGCGCAGGTCGTCGTCGACCTCGACCCGTCGTGGTTCGGCAGCGACGGTCAGGGTGGCGACCGCTACACCGGCGACGTCACGGCCTACCTCGCCGCCAAGCGAGCGGCCCGGCGACGCTGGGAGCAGGCCTTCCTCGCGCAGCGGGAGGAGATCGAGGCCCTGCGGGTGGCGGCCGCGACGACCGCCCGCCGCACGGCTCCCGGTCGCGGGCCGCGGGACGGCGACAAGATGGCCTACGACTTCAAGGCCGGCACCGTGCAGCGGTCCGTGGCCCGCCGGGTGCGCGACGTCGAACGCCGCCTCGACGCCGTCGAGGCCCACCGGGTGCCGAAGCCCCCGCGCCCGCTGCGGCTCACCGCCCGGATGGCCGCGGGCGCGGGGCGGGTGCGGGTGCGGGGGCTCGTGGTCCCGGGCCGGGTGCGCGTCGACCGCCTCGACCTCGGTCGGGGGCAGCACCTGCTCGTCACCGGCCCGAACGGCAGCGGCAAGTCGAGCCTGCTGTCGGTCCTCGCCGGGACGCTCGCGGCCGGGGCGGGCGACGTGCACGTCACCGCCCGCCGGATCGGCCACCTGCCGCAGGACGTGACGCTCGAGCATCCGGGGCGCACGGCCGAGGAGGTGTATGCCGCGGCGGTCGGTGACCGGGAGGTGCCCCCGCTGCGCGACCTGGGCCTGCTCCACCCGCGCGAGCTCGGCAAACCGGTGGGGGCGCTGAGCGTCGGCCAGCGCCGCCGGCTCGCGCTCGCCGTCGTGGTCGCCGTGGAGCCCGACCTGCTGCTGCTCGACGAGCCCACGAACCACATCTCGCTGGCGCTCGCGGGCGAGCTCGAGGAGGCCCTGGGCGCCACCGCAGGCACGGTCGTCGTGACGAGCCACGACCGCTGGCTGCGCGCCCGCTGGGAGGGCGCGACGCTCAGCCTGGACTGACCCCGACCACGCGCAGCACCAGCTCGAGGCCGTGGACCGGGCCCTCGGTGCGCGGCAGGACGAGGGTGCGCATCCCCAGGGCGGCCGCCGCGGCGTCGTCGCGCCAGGCGTCGCCCACCATGAGCACGTCCTCGGCGGGCAGGCTCACGACCCGCAGGGCGGCCGCGAAGATCTCGGGGTCGGGCTTGACCACCCCGAGGGCCTGCGACATGACCATCCCGTCGAGCAGCGCCGCGATACCGGTGCGCTCGGCCACCGGGGTGAGGTCGTAGCCGACGTTGGAGAGCATCGCCGTGCGGATCCCCGCCGCGCGCAACGCGGTCAGCACCGGCAGGGTGTCGGCGTACGCCTCCCAGAGGTCGGGCATCGACGCGTAGAGCGCGGCGGCCAGCTCGTCGTCCACCCCGGGGACCCGCACGGCGGTGAGGTCCCAGACCTCGCGGTGGCGCTGGGCGGAGAGGTCGCGGCTGCTGTCGGGGTCGACCTCGCGGGCGTGCTCCCAGATGTGGTCGAGCATCTCGACCGCGTCCGCGTGGTCGGCCCCGAGGGCGGTCTCCGCGTCGCCCGCCCGGCCCAGCTGCCGCCAGGCCGTGCGCAGCCAGGCGGCGGCGTCACCGCTGTGCACGAGGGTGTGGTGGAAGTCGAAGACGACGCCCCGCACGGGCGGGGCGGAAGGGACGGCCGGCATACGGGCGACGCTAGGCCGTCGTCGGCCCGGGCCGGTCTCCGGGGCGGTGGGCGCGCACGAGCACGTCGAGCGCGGGGCGGCCCGGCCCGTCGCCGGCGCCGTGCCCCGTCCCCTCCGGAGCGACGGGCCGTTCGACGCGCTCGGCCCGGTCGACGACGAGGCCCGTGCCGTCGAGGTCGGCGACGACGTCGTCCGGGGTGAACAGCACGGCCGGGTCCTGCGGGCCGCCGACCCCCTGCACGAGGTTGTCGAGGTGGTGGGCCACGACGAGGAAGGTGCCGCCCGGCGCGAGCGCCAGGGCCGCCGTGCGGTGCACCTGTCGCCGGAGGGCTGCGGGCACCTGCAGGTAGGCGAGCACGGCCAGGTCGACGGGCCCGCCGGGCTCCCACTCGCCGAGGTCGGCGGCGACCGCGGTGAGCCGGTCGGCATCGGGCCCGAGGCGTTCGGCGGCGCGGTAGGCCGCCCGCCGGGTGGCCACCGCGGAGAAGTCGACGGCGGTGACCCGCCATCCGCGCTCCGCCAGCCACAGGGCGTTGCGGCCCTCACCGGACCCCAGGTCGAGGGCGGTGCCGGGCGGTAGGTCCTCGGTCTCGCGGGCTACTGCGGCGTTCGGGCCGGCCGACCACACGAGGGGCGACCCGGCATACCGCTGGTCCCAGGCGTCTGCGTCCATGCGGGCATCATGCCGCGATGCGGCTCGTCGGCGCGGCGTGGGCGTGGCGGCCGCCCCTTCCAGGTGGGGCCCCTAGGCTCTGCGACGCCGCCGAGGGCACCCCCCCTGCCGCCCTCGGCGCTCGCGGTGGCCCGGCGTACTCCGCCAGGCCACCCGGGCGCGGCGGGCCCTCCCCCTGGCCCGCCGCGCCACCAGGGGGTCGTGGACCCGCGAGGGACCTCAGGCCGGGTCGGCGGGGTAGGGGACGCCAGGGCGTTCGTCGTCCCAGGCTGCCGCGCTGATCCGCCAGCCGCCGTCGGTGCGGACCAGCTGGATGCTCTTCATGCCCCGCCCCGCCAGCGGCGTGCCGTCCTGCACACCGGCCTTGGCGTAGCCGCCGAACCACTGCGCGATGTCGCCGAAGAGGTCGGTGCGGCCGGTGAGCACCCACTCGCGGAAGTCGGTGAGGCCGCCGTCGGTGAGCAGGGCCCGGCGCGGGGCGATGAACCCGTCGACGTCGTAGACGGTGGGTGTGAGGCCGCAGGTGCGCACGACGACGGCGTCGGGCAGGAAGAGGTCACGCAGCGCGTCCCAGCGGCCGGGGGAGGTGTCTCCCGAGGTGAAGGCGGCGAAGAAGGCCTCGACCACCGCGTCGATGGCGGCCCGGTCGGTGGCGTCGTCGGTCAGGTGGGGAGCCGGGTCGGGAGCCATGTCGAGAACGGTAGCCCCGGCGGTCAGCGCGACGGCGCGGAGATGCCGGGCAGCGCCGACTCACCGTCGCGCAGCGCCTGCAGCGCGTCGGGGTGGTGCTCACGCAGCATCCCGAGCAACTTGCGGCGGTAGCGCCAGATCTGTGCGGCGCCGAGCGCCCAGAACGGGAACTGCACCGCCATGGCCACCCGGAAGCCGTCGGTCGTGTACGCCGACGGCCCGCCCGGCGTGACCCGGTCGAGGACGAAGCCGATGAGGGCCATGGCCGCCAGCGAGGCGGTGAAGCCGCCCACGTTGACGACACCGAGGGCGCTCCCCATCCGGTCGGCGGGGTTGAACGAGCGGGCCAGGTCGAAGCCGACCATCGACGCCGGCACCCCGACGGCGGTGACCATGACGAGGGTGACCAGCAGCGGCATCGGGGCGTGGCCCGGCCACAGCAGGACGACGGCCCACACCAACGCGATGGCGCCGACGATGCCGAGCACGAAGGTCGAACGCCGGTAGGGGTAGCGGCCCGCCAGGGTGCCGAGCACGGGAGCGACGACGATCTGGGTGGCCGTCATCAGCACGAGCAGGCCGCTCGCGGCGCCCTCGCTGAGGCCCTGGCCGCGCACGAGGAAGGGGAACCCCCACAGCAGCGTGAACACCGTCATGCCGAACTGGCTGGTGAAGTGCGACCACAGCCCGAGGTGGGTGCCCGGGCTGCCCCACGTGGCGCGCAGCGTGTCGGCGAGGGCGCTCAGCCGGACGCGCTCCTGCTCGGTCTTGGCGTAGGGCGAGTCCTTGAGCAGCGCGAGCACGGCGCCGAGGAGCAGGACGCCCAGCCCGGAGGCGACGAGGAACGTCGGCGTCCAGCCCACCCCGTGCAGCGCGGCCGACAGCGGGAACGAGGCACCGATCGCCCCGAGCTGGCCCACCTGACCGCTCAGCTGGGTGAAGAGCGGAGCCCGGCGCACCGGGAACCACAGCACGACCACCCGGATGACGCTGACGAAGACCATGGCGTCGCCGGCGCCGACGAGCACCCGCGCCGCGATACCGGTCTCGAACGAGGTCGCCAGCCCGAAGACGAGCTGGCCGACGGTCATCAGCACGAGCCCGGTGAGGATGAGGCGGCGCGAGCCGAAGCGGTCGAGGAGCACACCCACCGGCACCTGCATCGCGGCATACACGAGCAGCTGGAGCACGGTGAAGGTGGCCAGCTGGGCGCCGCTGATGTGGAACCGGTCAGCCGCGAGCAGCCCGGCCACGCCGAGCGAGGTGCGGTGGAAGACGGCGAGGACGTAGACGGCGACGGCGGCGCCCCACACGGCGTACGCGCGTCGGCCCCCGATGGTGTGGCGCAGGGCCCCGCGCTCGGGCGCGGCGGTGGCGCTCATCGGGCCCTCATCGCGCGGCCGCCTGGTGGGCCATGGCGTCCTCGACGTGGTGGCGGGTCGCCCGCACGAACGCGTCGACGCCGCCGGTGCGCAGCAGCTCGAGCAGCCGGGTATGCCCGCGCACGGCGTTGTCGATGCGCTCGGCCGAGTGGCGCATCTGGGCCGCGACGATCGTCAGCTGGCGGTCGCGCAGGCCCTGGTAGGTACGGGTGAGCACGGCGTTGCCGGCGGCGGCCACGAGGATCTCGTGGAACCGGCGGTCGTGCTCGACGAGCCGGGCGATGTCGCCGGAGGTCCGCGTGGCGCGCATGGCCTCGAGCTCGCCGGCCAGCTCGTCGACGATGGCGGCGCGGTGCGGCCAGACGGTGCGGGCCGCCCACTCCTCGATGACGACCCGCGCCTCGAGCACGTCGCGGGCCTCGTCGGCGGTGGGCGGCGCGACGAGGGCCCCCTTCTTGGGGTAGAGCCGCACCAGCCCCTCGCCCTCGAGCCGGAGCAGCGCCTCGCGGACGGGGGTGCGCGAGACCCCGGTCTCGGCCGCGAGCCCGCCCTCGGTGACGAAGACCCCGCCGGGCAGCACCCCGCCGAGGATGTCGTGCTTGACCTGGGCGTAGACGCGGTCGGCGGCGGAGAGGGTGGTCATGTGCATCCAGGATAGATGCAACAGCCCGACGCTCATTTCCGTCTCACAGGATGACCACAGGGTCGCGAGACGGTTCACCCAGACCCCCTTCCTAGCGTCACGCAGCGAGGCCGTAGCTCGGTCGCGCGGCGAGGACGCCACGGGTGGCGTCGGAAGCAGGTGGAGTGGGTGCACATGGCTCGAGAAGGACGGCGTCGGACCCGTCGGCGCACCGGTGTCATGGTGCTGGTGGCGGTGCTCGTCGTCGCGGCCGCCGCGGGTGGCTGGTGGTGGACCCACCGCCCGACCGCTGCTGCCGCCGCCGTGGCCACGCAGCTCGTCGCGGCCTCGACCGAGACGGTCAAGGAGACCGTGTCGGCGACCGGCACGATCCAGCCGGCCACCCAGGCCAACCTCAAGTTCGCCCAGGGCGGCAAGGTCACCGCGGTCAACGTCAAGGTCGGTGACACCGTGACGGCCGGGCAGGCCCTCGGCGCCATCGACGCCACGAACCTCACCGCCGCCCTCACCCTGGCCCAGCAGCAGCTGACGGCCGCGCAGGCCCAGCTCACCGCGGCCACCACGGCGGCCAACGCGCAGCAGATCGCCTCGGCCAACGCCCAGGTGACCTCGACCCAGACCAAGGTGACCTCGGCGCAGCAGGCCCTCGACCAGGCGACGCTGACCTCGACCATCGCCGGCACCGTCGCCACGGTCAACGTGGGTGTCGGCGACACCGTCAGCGGCGGCACGTCGAGCTCCGGCTCCTCGGCGTCGGGGTCGTCCGGCGCCGGCGGCTCGGGAGCCGCCGCGTCGGCCGCGGGCAGCAGCGCCGCTTCGTCGGCGTCGTCGGCCCAGTTCGTCGTCATCGCCACCAACGCCTGGGTCGTCAACGCGACGGTGGGCGCGTCCGACCTCGCCAAGCTCAAGAACGGGATGCAGGCCACCATCACGCCGACCGACGCGGCGCAGCCGATCTTCGGGACGCTCTCGACGGTCGGGGTCATCGGCACGACGAGCGGTGGCACCTCCACCTTCCCGGTCACCATCGCCGTGACCGGCGCTCCCACCGGGCTGTACGCCGGCACCACGGCCAACGTCGTCATCACCTACAAGCAGGTGCCCGACGTGCTCACCGTGCCCACCGCGGCGATCCACGACGAGGGCGGGCAGACGGTCGTCTACCAGATGAAGGACAACGCGCAGGTCTCGACGCCGGTCACCGTGGGTACGGTCTACGGCGCGACGACCCAGATCACCAAGGGCCTCAACGCGGGCGACGAGGTCGTCGTGGCCGCCCGCACCGGCACCGGTACCGGGCGTACGGGCACCGGAACCGGCACCGGGCGTACCGGTGGCACCGGCGGAACGGGGACCGGCGGCGCCGGCGGGTTCGGCGGCGGGTTCGGTCAGCAGGGCGGCACCGGTCAGCAGGGTGCGCCGGCCGCTCCTGCGGCACCGGGAGGCAACGGATGACCGTGGTGACCTTCGACGACCTCGCGGCCCACCCGTCCGGGGACCCGTCCAGAGACCCGTCCGCCGAGGGCCCCACGGGGGAGCCGGCGCCGATCCTCGAGCTGCACGGGGTGCGCAAGACCTACGCCACGGGCTCGCTGGAGGTCGAGGCGCTGCGCGGGATCGACCTCGTCGTCCCCGAGGGCGACTACGTCGCGATCATGGGCCCGTCGGGCTCCGGCAAGTCGACGCTCATGCACATCCTCGGCTGCCTCGACGTGCCGAGCGCCGGCACCTACCGGCTCGCCGGCGTCGACGTCAGTGGCATGGACGAGGAGGACCTCGCCGAGGTGCGCAACCGGCGCATCGGGTTCGTCTTCCAGCAGTTCAACCTTCTGCCGACGCTCACCGCGGCCCGCAACGTCGAGCTCCCCCTCGTGTATGCCGGGGTGTCCCGCGCCGAGCGCCGCCGCCGGGCGGAGGAGGCCCTGACCCGCGTGGGGCTGGGCGACCGGCTCGACCACCGCCCGGGTGAGCTGTCGGGCGGCCAGCAGCAGCGGGTCTCGGTGGCCCGCGCGCTCGTCACCGACCCCGACCTCATCCTCGCCGACGAGCCCACCGGCAACCTCGACACCGTCTCGACCCGCGACGTCCTCTCGCTCTTCCGCGAGCTGCACGAGCAAGGTCGCACCGTCGTCCTGATCACGCACGAGCAGGAGGTCGCCGACCAGGCGGCCCGCACCGTGCTCATCCGCGACGGGCACCTCTTCCACACGCACGAGGAGGCGGTCGCCGCGACGACCGGCCGCCAGCCGCCCTGGGAGCACACCGAGCCCACGGAGTCCCCGGAGTCCTCGGAGTCCACGGACCCCACTCCTACGGAGGAGCAGCCGTGACCTGGGCCGACACCTTCCGCACCGCCTACGAGGCGATCCTCGCCCGGCGGATGCGGTCCGTGCTCACCATGCTCGGCATCCTCATCGGCATCGCCGCGGTCATGCTCACCGTCGGCCTCGGCCAGGGCGCGCAGGCGAAGGTGGCCAGCGCCATCAACGCCCTGGGGTCCAACCTGCTCGTCGTCACACCCGGCAGCACCACGGGCACGACCGGGTTCCGGGGCGGTCAGGGCACGGCGACCACGCTGACCTCCAACGACGCGCAGATGCTCGCCAACCCCGCCATCGCGCCCGACGTCGCGGCGGTCGCCCCGGCCTCGACGTCGAGCCAGTCGCTGGCCGCCGGCGCGCAGACCTGGACCTCGTCGGTGGTCGGCACGACCCCGTCGTGGCTCCCGGTGCGGGCGCGCACGGTGGTCGACGGCCGGTTCTTCACCGACGCCGACCTCGCCGCCGGCAACACCGTGGCCGTCCTCGGCTCGACGACGGCGAGCGAGCTGTTCACGAGCAACCCGGTCGGGCAGACGGTGACCGTCAACAACACGCCGTTCACGGTGATCGGCATCCTCGACACCCAGGGCACCAGCTCGTCGACCAACCTCGACGACCAGGTCGTCATCCCGTCGACGACCTTCGCCACCCGGGTCTCCACGAGCACCAACCCGGAGGCGGTCAGCACCATCTACCTCCAGGCGAGCAGCCAGTCGACGCTGTCCGCGGCCTACCAGGAGGTCAACAGCGCCCTGCTGACGAGCCACGGCGTGACCGCGGCCAACGCCGACTTCACGCTCAGCAGCCAGCAGGCCCTCGTCGACACCGCGACGAGCACGGAGCACGTGCTCACCGTGCTGCTGGCCGGGATCGCCGCCATCTCGCTGCTCGTCGGCGGCATCGGCGTCATGAACATCATGCTCGTCTCGGTGGCCGAGCGGGTGCGCGAGATCGGCCTGCGCAAGGCCCTCGGGGCCACACCGACGGTGATCCTGCGCCAGTTCCTCCTCGAGGCCAGCCTGCTCGGGCTCACCGGCGGGGTGCTCGGCCTCGCCGTCGGGTACGCCGGCGCGGCCGTCCTGCCCAACCTCATCAACCAGCCCGTGACGATCTCGGGACTCTCCGCGGTCGGGGCCCTCGTCGTCTCCCTCGCCATCGGTCTCGTCGCCGGGGTCTACCCCGCCAAACGTGCCGCCCAGCTCGCGCCCATCGACGCTCTCAGGAGTGAATGACATGACCACCGTGCGTCCCGTCCGCCTCGCCCTCTCGCGCTCCCTCCCGTATGCCGGGATGGCGGCGGTCGTCGCCCTCTCCCTCGCCGCCTGCGGGGGTGGGTCGTCGACCACGAGTGCGCCCGCGCCGGTCGCCGCGACCCCGGCCCCGACGGGCACGGCCGGCGGCGGGGCCGGACAGCGGATCCCGGGGACGACCGGCCTCATCGCCGCCGTCAACGGCGCGACCATGCAGGTGCAGACCCGCACCGACCAGACCGCGGTGTCGTGGACCGACGCGACGACGTTCACCAAGCAGGTCTCGGCCAGCCTCGCCGACGTGACGACGGGGGTATGCGTCACCGTGGTCGAGCCCGCGACCACCGGCACCGCTACGGCCACGCCGGGGGCCGCGGCCGCGACGGCCGTGACGGCGGCTGCCGTGCAGGTGCGTCCGGCCACGAACGGGCAGTGCACGGGCGGGTTCGCCGGCGGTCCGGGTGGCGGCGGGGGCGGTGCGCCCACGGGCGCGCCCACCGGAGGGTCGACGGCAGCGCCGACGCGTACGGGTGGTACCGGCGGGGCTGACGGCACCGGCGGCTTCGGGCGGCGGGGGGTGAACGGCATCGTCACCGCGGTGACCGGAGCCACCTTCACCGTGCAGGAGCCGATGCGGGGCGGGGGTGCGGCCGGCTCCACGACGGGCACCGCGACCGCGGGCGCCACGCAGACGGTCACCGTGACGACGACGGGCACCACCACCTACCTCGCGGACAAGAGCGCGGCCGCCTCCGACGTCGCCGTCGGTGAGTGCGCCACGGCGCTGGGCAAGGCCGACGACACCGGGTCGGTCGCCGCCACCTCGATCTCGCTGCGGCCGGCCACGAACGGCAGCTGCACGGGGGCCGGGACGGGTCGCGGGAACGGCACCGCCACCGGTACGGCGACGGGCACGACCCGTGGCTAGCGCCCGGCAGCGGCGCCGCTGGAGGCGCCGCGCCGCCGTCGCGGCCGGCGCCGTCGTCGTCATCGGCGCCGGCGGCTACGTCGCCTACGCCCAGGCGTCGAAGAACGACGCCTCCGCCACGTACCGGCTCGTCTCCGCGGCGCAGGGGTCCGTGGCCCAGACGCTCACCATCACCGGCACCGTGGCGCGCGTCTCGCAGGTTACCGCGGCGTTCCCGGTCAGCGGCACCGTGACCGGCGTCCTGGTCAAGGTGGGCGACACGGTCACGCCCGGCCAGCAGCTCGCGACGATCGACCAGGCGCCGTTGCAGGCCGCCCTCACCGACGCGCAGGCCCAGCTCCTCCAGGCGCAGGCGCAGCTGACCACCGACCAGACCACGACCGCGACGGCCTCGGCGGCGAGCGGGTCGAGCGGGTCCGGCGCCTCGACGGGGTCCACCGGGTCCGCCGCCAAGACGGGCTCGTCGGCGGCCGCGACCGGGTCCACGGGGTCCACGGGGTCCACCGCTTCCACGGGGACCGCGGGAACAGCCGCCAGGACGGGCTCGACGGCCGCCGCGACCGGCTCCGGCACCGGTTCGGCGAGCGGCACCGGCTCGACCGGGACCGCCTCGCGCAGTGGCAGTGGCAGTGGCACCGGCACCGACGCCTCGGCCGCGCCGGTGACCCTGCCCGACCCGGCCGCCATGCAGCGCGCCGTGGCCGCGATGAAGGCGGCCGCCGCGTCCGAGACCACCGCGTGCGCTCCCGTCCTCGCGGCGACGCCGCACGTCACCCCGGCCTCCTCCACCACCACCTCGCCAACGACGTCCGCCACCACCTCTCCGACCACGTCGCCCACGACCTCCCCGACCACGTCGCCCACCACGCCGGCCACGACGTCGCCGACCACCGACCCGACGACGTCGCCCACCACACCGGCCACGACGTCGCCCACGACCTCGCCGACGACGGACCCGACGACGCCGCCCACCACGTCGTCCACGACGCCACCGACCTCGCCCACGACGTCCCCCACGACCTCACCGACGACGTCGCCCACCACCCCACCGACCACGTCGCCCACCTACGCCGTCACACCGCAGCAGATCGCCGCGTGCCTCCCCGCGCTGCAGGCGTGGTCGAGCGCCCTCACCGCCGCGCAGAACGCCGTCACCGGCTACTCCACCGCGCTGACCACGGCCCAGCAGGAGCTGGCCAAGCAGGCCGCCGGCGCAGGCTCGAGCGCGGCCTCCGGCTCGAGCGGGGCCTCCGGCGGAAGCACGGGCACCCCCACCTCGGCCGCGACCACGGGGAGCAGCACGACGACCCGCAGCACGACCTCGGGCACCGGCAGCACGTCGGGCACCGGCACGACCTCCTCGGCGGCGAAGTCGAGCGCGTCCGGCACCGGAAGCGCCTCGGGTACCTCAGGTGCGTCCGGCGCATCCACCACGTCGACCGCCGCCTCCGAGGCCTCGCAGGAGGCGAAGGTCCTCAGCGACCAGGCGTCCATCACCGCGGCCGAGCAGGCCGTCACCGCGGCCCAGACGAACCTCGACGCCTCTACGCTGACGGCGCCGATCGGGGGCGTCGTCGGCGCCATCGGCATCACGCCCGGCCAGAACGAGACCTCGTCCGCCGGCGTCACCATCGTCGGCGGGGGCGCGGCCACCGTGACCGTCCCGGTGCCGCTGGCCAAGCTGCCGTCCATCAAGGTGGGCCAGACCGCGACCGTGAACCCGCCGGGTCTCGGCGTGCTCAAGGGGTCGGTGACCCAGATCGCCCTGCTGCCCACGGCGGCGACCGGGGCCGCCGCGGCGACCGTCACCTACGCCGTGACGGTGACCCTCCCCGACACCCCCACCACCCTGGCCACCGGGTCCTACGCCGCGACGACGATCACCACCGCCCAGGTGGCGAACGTCCTCACGGTGCCGGTCTCGGCGGTTCCCGGAACGACCTCAGGCGCGACCCGGGTCACCGTCGTCAAGGACGGCGTCGCCACGCCGACCGCGGTCACCGTGGGCGCGGTCGGCGGCGGCCTGGCCGAGATCCGCACCGGTCTGACGAGTGGTGAGCAGGTGGCCATCGCCGACGTCACCTCGGCCCTGCCGACCAACGGCTCCACCAACGTCCGCGGTCTCACCGGCGGCACCGGAGGTCCTCCCGCCGGCACGCGGGTGGGCACCGGCGGGACCGGGGCGGCCGGCGGCGCCGCGGGGGGACGCGGCTGACCGTGCGCGCCGACGACCGCGACTGGTCGCTGCGCGGCGAACCGGCCTCCCACGGCATACGGTGACCGCATGGTCGTCGTCGAGCTCACCTTCACCGACAACCCGGCCCGTCTGGCTCTGCGGCCCCGGCACCGGGAGATCCTCACCGAGCTGCACGCCGGCGGTGAGGTGGCCCTGGCCGGGCCGTTCGACGACGGCAGCGGGTCGATGGTCGTCTTCACGACCTCCCGCGACCGCGTCGACGAGGTGCTGGCGGCGGACCCGTACTACGCGGCGGAGGGAGTCACGGTCGCCTCGATCCGTGACCTCACCTCCCTCCTCGGCTGACAAGGGACAGGTGGCGACATGGGCTTCCCCGACAACGTGCTGACCAACGACGAGAAGGTCAAGAGCGACCTGCACCCGCACTGGCAGGTCATCGTCGGTCCGACGGTCATCGGCCTCATCCTCGCGGCGGCCGCGATCTACATCGCCTACATCACCCCCGACGACACGACGGGCAACTGGATCCAGTGGATCAGCGTCGGCGTCGCGGTGCTGCTCGGCATCCCGCTCGTCATCGTGCCGTTCCTGCGCTGGCGGACGACGCGCTACGTCATCACCACCCACCGGGTGATGCTGCGACAGGGCATCCTCAACAAGTCGGGCAAGGACATCACGCTGTCGAAGATCACCGACGTCAGCTACGAGCGGCGGATGCTCGACCGTATGGTCGGGTCCGGCACGCTGAGCATCGAGTCGGCCGGTGACAGCCCCAACGAGCTGTTCCGGGCCATCCCGCACAGCGACCGTGTGCAGCAGCTCATCAACCACCTCATCGACGAGGACGCCAACAAGCGCGCGATGCGGATGGTCACGCGCGCGCAGGGCGAGTCGCCCGAGACCCGCGAGGTGCAGCCCGCCGCGCCGAGCACCACCGTCGAGCCGGTCGTCCGACCCGACCCCAGCCCCACGGCCACCCGCGCGGAACGGCACGGTGACGACCCCGAGGCCCGGCCGTGACCGCGGGTATGCCGGTGGGCTCCCCTGCGACCGAGGCGTTCCGCTCCGCCCGTAACCAGCTCCTCGGCTGGCGAGGCGACCATCGCGCCGCCGTCTCGGGGTTCCACTGGCCCGACGTCGGCGACCGGTTCAACTGGGCCATCGACTGGTTCGACGCCATCGCGCGCGGTAACGACGCCCCCGGGCTCGTCATCCTCGAGGAGGCCGACGCCGCCGAGGGTCGTGGGGCGTCGTCGTGGTCGTTCGACACCCTCGCCACCCGCTCCGACCAGGTCGCCGCCTGGCTCGCGCAGCAGGGCGTACGCAAGGGCGACGCGATCATCGTCATGCTCGGCAACCAGGTCGAGCTCTGGGAGACGATGCTCGGCATCATCAAGCTCGGCGCGGTGATCATGCCGACGACGACCGCCGTCGGGGCCGCCGACCTGCGCGACCGGATCGCCCGCGGCCGAGCCGGGTTCGTCATCGCGAACCTCGCCGACACCGCGACGTTCGCCGACGTGCCCGGTGACTACGGCAAGGTCGCGGTCACGCGCGGTGCGGACGCACCGGAGGGCTGGGCGTCGCTCGACGCGGCATACCGGCTCGACGTGCCGCCGGCCGAGCACCCCGGCACGGCGCCGGGCGATTCGTTGCTCCTCTACTTCACGTCGGGTACGACGAGCCGGCCCAAGCTGGTCGAGCACACGCAGGTGTCCTACCCGGTGGGGCACCTCACGACGATGTACTGGCTCGGACTCGAGCCGGGCGACGTCCACCTCAACATCTCCTCGCCGGGATGGGCCAAGCACGCGTGGTCGTGCTTCTTCGCGCCGTGGAACGCCGAGGCGACCGTGTTCCTCTACAACTACACGCGGTTCGACCCGCCGGCCCTGCTGAAGGTGTTGCGCGAGAACGCCGTCACGTCGATGTGCGCGCCGCCGACGGTGTGGCGGATGCTCATCAACGCCGACCTGTCGGGAGGGCCCGGCTCGCTGCGCGAGGTCATCGGGGCCGGCGAGCCGCTCAACCCCGAGGTCATCGAGCAGGTAAGGAAGGCGTGGGGCCTCACCCTGCGCGACGGGTACGGCCAGACCGAGACCACCGCCCAGGTCGGCAACACCCCGGGGTCACCCGTCAAGCCAGGCTCGATGGGCCGGGCGCTGCCGGGGGTGCCGGTCGTCCTCGTGGATCCGTTGACGGGACAACGGGTCTCGGCCACGGAGGACGGGCCGGCCGAGGGAGAGATCTGCCTCGATCTCGCCGAGCGACCACTGACCTTGATGACCGGCTACCAGGGCGACCTGGAGCGCAACAACGAGGCGATGGCCGGTGGTTTCTACCACACCGGCGACGTCGCCACGATCGACGCGGAGGGCTACGTCACCTACGTCGGCCGCACCGACGACGTGTTCAAGGCCAGCGACTACAAGATCAGCCCGTTCGAACTGGAGTCGGTGCTGATCGAGCACCCGGCCGTGGCGGAGGCGGCGGTCGTCCCCGCGCCCGACGCCGTGCGCGCGGCGGTGCCCAAGGCGTACATCGTCCTCGCACCGGGGCACGAGCCCACCCGGGAGACGGCCCTGTCGATCCTGTCGTACGCGCGTGAGCACCTCGCGCCGTGGCAGCGGGTGCGGCGCATCGAGTTCTCCGAGCTGCCGAAGACGATCTCCGGCAAGATCCGCCGGGTGGAGCTGCGCGGCCGCGAGGACGACCTCGCCGCCCACGAGTCGGCGTCGCCCGAGAACGAATGGCGTGACGACCAGTTCCCGGAGCTGCGCCCCGGCGTCTGACGTGGGCGGGGGGTCGGGTCTCCGACTGCTCCGCTCCTAGTAGGTGTCGAGGGAGCGCTCGGAGCGGTCCATGACCAACCCGGCCACCACGGCGAGGGGGGCCAGGGCCTGGGCGGTCGCGAGGAGGCGCTCCCTCAGGCCGAGCGTCGCGCCGCCCGTGACGATGTCGGCGATGGTCAGCAGCACGAGGGCGCCGAGCACGAGGGCGAGAACCTGCCCGAACCGGCGGCGCAGCACCAGAGGCGCATCGGGGCGGTTCACGGCGATGACGGCCGGCCAGACGCTCAGCGTCGCGAACGCCATGTAGGCGACGATCATGTGCCCGACGACGTTGCGGCCGGCCACGGCGTTGGGGATCCACGCGACGAGCAGCGTCGCCACCCCGCCCACGGCGAGCAGGACCCGACCCGCGATGTCGGCCGGACGCATCCCCACCGCCGTGACGATGTGGGCCAGACCGGTGACGACCAACGCGATCGTCATCACCCAGCGCGAGGGCGCGTCGACGGCGGCGAGGTCGCTGATCGTCTGCCGCACCGGGTCGAAGCCCCGCGTCGACCCGCCCGCCCAGAGCCACCCGCCGGTCAGGGCGACGGGCGCCACGACCGCCGAGAGCAGCCCCCACCAGGGCACGCGGGGGAGGGCGGGGAGGCGCACAGGCAGGGCCGAGGTCACCGGCATACCTTTAACACATGAAACTTGGCCTTCAGATCTCGAACTTCACCTGGCCCGACGCCCCCGAGGGCATCGGACCCACCTTCGCGCGGATCGCGCGCGACGCCGACGAGGCGGGGATGGCCAGCCTCTGGGTCATGGACCACTTCTTCCAGATCTCGATGGTGGGGCCGCCGGAGAACGACATGCTCGAGGGCTACACGGCGCTCGCGTATGCCGCGGGCGTGACGAAGCAGATCACCCTCGGCACCCTCGTGACCGGCGTGACCTACCGCCACCCGGGCCTGCTCATCAAGACCGTCACCAGCCTCGACGTGCTGTCGAGCGGCCGGGCCTGGTTCGGGGTCGGCGCCGCCTGGAACGAGGAGGAGCACCGTGGTCTCGGCGTGCCCTACCCCGGCACGTCGGAACGGTTCGAGCGCCTCGAGGAGACGCTGCAGCTGGCGCACCAGATGTGGAGCGACGACGACTCCGCGTTCGCGGGTCAGCACTACCAGCTCGAGCGCCCGCTCAACCGCCCGCAGGCCGTCGCCAAGCCCCACCCCAAGATCCTCATCGGCGGCGGTGGCGAGAAGAAGACGCTGCGGATGGTGGCGCAGTACGCCGACGCCTGCAACATCTTCGACATGGGCCCCGACGCGGTGAAGGCCAAGTACGACGTGATCCGTCGCCACTGCGCCGACCTCGGACGCGACTACGCCGACATCGAGAAGACGGTGCTCACCCGGGTGGACTTCGCCAACGAGTCCGACGACCGGATCGTCGACCGCTTCGGTGGCCTGGCCGCCATCGGCACCGACCACGTGATCCTCGGCAACGCCGGCATCGCGGGGTTCGAGAAGCCCGGCTACCTCGACCGCGTGCCGGGCCTGGTCCAGCAGCTCGCGAGCCTGTGACCCGCTGGTGGGTGACTGGTGAGTGACGCCGACGCGATCGTCGTCGGGGCCGGCCTCGCCGGCCTCGTCGCGGCGACCGAGCTGACCGGCGCCGGTCGCTCGGTCGTCGTCGTCGACCAGGAGTCGCGGGCCAACCTCGGCGGCCAGGCGTTCTGGTCGTTCGGCGGGCTCTTCCTCGTCGACTCCCCGGAGCAGCGGCGGATGCGCGTCAAGGACTCCGTCGAGCTCGCCTGGCAGGACTGGCAGGGCACGGCGGGCTTCGACCGCCCCGAGGACCACTGGCCGGGTCTCTGGGCCCGGGCCTACGTCGACTTCGCGGCCGGCGAGAAGCGGGCGTGGCTGCACGAGATGGGGATGCGGTGGTTCCCCGTCGTCGGGTGGGCCGAGCGGGGTGACGGGCGAGCGAGTGGCCACGGCAACTCGGTGCCGCGTTTCCACGTCACGTGGGGCACCGGTCCGGGCGTCGTGGAACCGTTTCTGCGCAGGGCGATCGAGGCCGAACGGGCCGGGCTGCTGACGTTCGCGTTCCGCCACCAGGTGGACGAGCTCGTCGTCGACGGCGGCACGGTCACGGGGGTGCGCGGCACCGTCCTCGCCCCGGCCACGCAGGCGCGCGGCCACGCGACGAACCGCGACCGCGCGGGCGAGTTCGAGCTGACCGCGCAGGCGGTCGTCGTCACCTCCGGTGGTATCGGCGGCAACCACGACCTCGTGCGCGCCGCGTGGCCCGCCCGGCTGGGTACCCCGCCCGAGCACATGGTCGCCGGTGTCCCCGCTCACGTCGACGGCCGGATGCTCGGCATCACCCAAAACGCCGGCGCGAGCATCATCAACGGCGACCGGATGTGGCACTACGTCGAGGGCCTGCACAACTGGGCGCCCATCTGGGCCGACCACGGCATCCGGATCCTGCCGGGTCCCTCGTCGATGTGGTTCGACGGCGCCGGGCGGCGGCTCCCCGCGCCGCTCTTCCCCGGGTTCGACACCCTCGGCACCCTG
This sequence comes from uncultured Actinomycetota bacterium, assembly GCA_963752705.1. Lineage (GTDB taxonomy): Bacteria > Actinomycetota > Actinomycetes > Actinomycetales > Dermatophilaceae > Lapillicoccus. Next base: position 219,835 of record CAVVZM010000002.1, on the reverse strand, counting down.
GAACACCTGCGGCGCACCGGTTTCGACCACTCGTGGTTCATCCTCACGCAGAGCATCCTCGAGAAGGAGTTCGCCCTCTCGGGCTCCGAGCAGAACCCCGACCTCACCGGCAAGTCCGTGCGTCAGGTGCTGGGTCGCGTTCGCCCCGGGGCTTCCAAGCCGGTGCAGGACTTCGTCGACCACGGCGACGACTTCGTGACGGCCACGACCATCCACGGCCTGGTCGAGCGGATGAACGCCCTGACCCCCCACGCCCCGCTGGACCCCTACGAGATCGAGCGCCAGGTCGTGGAGCGCGACCGCGAGATGGCCAACCCCTTCGCCAAGGACGCCCAGGTGACGGCCATCCACGGCGCCCGCCGCTACCTCGGCGACAAGCTCATCCGCACCGCCGCCCCACACCGGCTGCTCGACCCCACGCACGGACCGCTCATCGCCGTGCGGCTGTCGGTCGTGACCCGCAAGACGCTGGGCGGCCTGCAGACCGACCTCAGCAGCCGCGTGCTCCACCCCGACGGCACCCCGCTGCCGGGTCTGTATGCCGCGGGCGAGGTCGCGGGGTTCGGCGGCGGCGGGATGCACGGCTACCGCTCCCTCGAGGGCACCTTCCTCGGCGGCTGTCTGTTCTCCGGCCGGGTCGCCGGCCGGGCCGCCGCCAAGGCCGTCGGCTGATGGAGCACGCGTGACGGCGCAGTCCGCCCGCCCCAAGCGCATCGTCCTCGTCCGGCACGGCGAGTCGCAGGGCAACGTCGACGACACGATCTACGAGACGGTGCCCGACCACGCGTTGTCGTTGACGCCGAAGGGGGTCGAGCAGGCGACCGCCACCGGTCGCGAGCTGCGCGCATACCTCGCGGGTGAGCCGGTGACGATGTACGCCTCGCCGTACGTGCGGGTGCGCCAGACGATCGAGGCCCTCGGCCTGGGCGTGCCCGCGGAGGACGTGCGGGTCGAGCCGCGGCTGCGCGAGCAGGACTGGGCCAACTTCCAGGACACCGCCGACATCGCAGCGCAGAAGAAGCTGCGCAACGAGTTCGGGCACTTCTACTACCGGTTCACGCACGGGGAGTCGGGGTCGGACGTCTACGACCGGGTCAGCACGTTCCTCGAGTCGTTGTGGCGCTCGTTCGACGTCGAGACGGTGGCCGACCAGAACCTCGTCATCGTCACGCACGGCCTGACGATGCGGCTGTTCTGCATGCGCTGGTTCCACTGGAGCGTCGAGTACTTCGAGGCCCTGGAGAACCCCGAGAACGGCAGCTACGTCGTGCTCGAGCGCCAGCCCGACCTGCACTACCGGCTCGAGCAGCCGTTCGTGCAGTGGGACAGCCGGTACGTCCCGACCACCCGGGAGCGCTCCTCCTGGACCTGACCCCCGATGACGGTGAGCCGTCCATGGTGTGCGGGCGAACGGGCGTTGGTCGGCCCCATGGCCGGCAATCCCCGTCTGCGAAGGACCAATGCCCGTTGGTGTGCTCGCTCGGAGGGAAAGGCCTCCGTGAGTGCTCCGTCTGCGGTGTACTGCACTGACAGCGCCGACCGAAGCAAGGACTCTCGATGGCTGACCCCCTATCCCGCCGGACGGTGCTGCGGGGGCTGGCCGCCTCGGCGATGGCGACCGGCTCGGCCGCAGTGTCCGCGACCTCGGCGTCAGCCGCGGCGAAGAAGCCCCCGCCGACCGACTGGGATGCGTTCGACGCGGCGGTGGGATCGGCGTTCGACCAGCTGCACAACGTCGGTGGTGCCGTCGCGGTGGTCAGCGCCGACGCCGTGCTCCACACCAAGACCTTCGGGGTGCGTAGCCTCACGGGCCGCAGGCCGGTGACCGCCGACACGCACTTCCTCGTGGCCTCCACGACGAAGTCGATGACCGCCGAGCTGGTGGCGACCTACGTCGACCAGGGGGTGCTGTCGTGGGACCAGAGAGTCGTCACGGCCTACCCGGCGTTCCGCGCGCCGACCCAGGCGCTCACCGACTCGCTCCGGGTGCGCGATCTGCTGGGCATGGCCACGGGGATCGAGGCGCCGCCCGCGACCGACTTCCACCAGGGGGATCCCACCGCGGAACAGCTGCTGCAGAGCGTGGTCAACCTGCCGGTGGCACACCCGCCGAACACGAGCTTCTTCTACAACAACACGGTGTATGCCGTGGGCGGCTACCTGCCGCTCCTGGCGTCCGGGGTGGCCCCGCGAGACCTGACCGCGGCCTACGCCGTCGCCATCCGCGACCGGATCTGGCGTCCGGCCGGGATGTCCGCGACCGTCGCGGCGGACGACCCCCGTGGGGTGGTCGACGACTACGCCACCGGCTACGGCCTGGACCTGCGGGCCCGCCCCGCGGAGGTTCCCTACGGACCGGTCGGCAGCTACGCCCCCGTCGGCTGCGCACTGACCACGGTGACCGACATGGCGGCCTACGTCCGCCTTCAGCTGCGGCGCGGCCGCTCGGTCACCGGCGGCCAGGTGGTCTCCGCGGCCAACCTCGCCGAGTGCTGGAAGCCGCACATCACGCAGAGCACCCCGGGCCTGCCGGTGACGGTCCAGTACGCCCTGGGCTGGAGCGTCATCGACTACCCCGACGGGACGCGAGTGGTGACGCACTCAGGCGGCATCGACGGGTTCAGCTCCTACATCGCCTTCCTGCCCCAACACGACCTCGGGGTCGTCGTCCTCACCAACATGAACCCCGCGCCGACCGGGCTGCAGTGGTCGGGGCAGGTGCTCGACCTGCTCGGTACCCGGCAGCTCGGGCTCGACCTGTCCGCCGGCCTGAAGCCCATGGAGCAGGGCGCGGCGGCCATGAAGGCGCTGGTCGACCTGGGCTTGCAGACCCGCAAGGTCGACGCCAAGGCCGTCGCCCCGTATCTCGGCTACTACGAGGCGGGGTGGTCGCTGACGCTGGCGGGACGCGACCTGGTCCTCCACCTCGGACCACGGGTGTTCCCGCTGTCGGCGCTGCCCGACGGCGGCTATGTCGCGACCCAGGGCATCCTCCAGGGCACCCACGTGAGGCTCGCCCGGGAGGGCGACGGCACGCCCCACCTCGAGATCGTCGACATCGAGACCGTCCGCCGCACCACGGGGTGAGCGCGGGGTCGGCGGTCAGGGCGGTCCGACGACCTGCGTGACGGTCTCGAAGCCGTCGAGCTCCATCCGCCGCCGCCGCCCGTCCGCGGTCGTCGTCAGCGTGACCTTCGTGCCCGGGGCGCCCGCCTCCGAGGTGACGTAGCCGCCGCCGCGTCGGGCGGCCAGTGGCCAGCGCCGGGGGCCGACGAGGAGCGCCAGGGTGCCCTGCTCCCGCACCAGCCGGTAGCCGTTCTCGTAGAAGCCGAGGTAGGGCTGCACCGCCTTGACGTCGACGGTCACGGTGTCGCCCTGGAGGGCGGTCAGGGCGGCCCGCTGCGCCTCCCCGGTGGCCACCGCCTTGTCGGCCGCTCCGGGGTTCAGGCCGAGCCGCTGCTCGAGTAGGAGGGAGACGACGTAGAGCTGGAGGCTCTCGCCGGTGGGGTAGATGTTCATGTTGGTCACCACGGCCACACCCAGGTCGTGCTGCGGGAGGAACCCGACGTAGGCCGTGAACCCGTCGAGGGTGCCGTTGTGCCAGACCAGCTGGGTGCCGTCGCGGTACGTGAAGCGGCTGAAGCCGAGCCCGTAGCCGTTCTCCGTGAGGTCACCGGCCGCACCGGGGGCCGCCGTCTCGTGCCACCCCGGCGTCCAGCACTGCTCGAGGTTCGCCGCGGACGCCACCCGGGCGCCGGTCGTCGAGAGGCCGCCGCGCAGCTGCAGCCGTGCGAACGCCGCGAGGTCGTTGACGCTGGCGACCGCCGCGCCGGCCGGGCCCGCTCCCCCGTCGGACGCGAACGGGATCTCGGTGACCCGACCCCGCAGGTCGAACCCGTACCCCGTGGCGTAGTCGTCGTAGGCGGTACGCGGGTCGGTCACCATCCGCGCCGAGCGCATCCCCGCCGGGGCGAAGAGCCGGTCGTGCATGGCCTGGTCGTACGCCGGTCCGACGTCGGCGAGGGGTACGCCCGCGGCGAGGAGCGGGAGGTAGCCACCCAGCGCATACACGTCGTTGTTGTAGAAGAAGCTCTGGTGGGGCGGACTGACGACGGGGTAGTTGACGAGGCCGCGGACGACGGCGGAAGCGCTCATCCCGGCGACGTGCAGGTCCATCGCGGGGTCGCGCCCGATGCCGGACCACATGTTGAGCAGGTCGCGCACCTTGAGGGTGCGGGTCAGCTCGTCGGTGGGCGCCCGGAACCCCGACCACGCGTCGACGACCGGCTGGTCCCAGGCCAGCCTCCCGTCGTCGACGTACCCCGCCACCATCGTCGCCGTGAGGGGCTTGCTCACCGACGCCACGACGAACGCCGTGTCGGGCGTGACCGGTCGCCGTCGGCTGAGCTGCCGCGACCCCAGGGTCGTCGTGTGCAGCACCGCGTCGCGGCTGACCACCGCCACGGCGGCGCCCACGAGCCCCAGCCGGTCGAAGGCCGAGCGCACCGACCGGTCGAACGCCGCCCAGTCACCGGCCGGCATACCTGCCGCCCGCGCCGAGCCGGAGGCGGGCGCGAGCCCTCCGGCCGCAAGGCCCGCGGCGGCCACGCTCTTCAGCACGGTGCGGCGGGGCAGGGGACCAGGGCCGCTCACGGACGTCACCTCGACATCCTGGCGGCCGGACGAGTGACGGCGCCGGAGAATCGACCCGGCGGGGTGGGGCTAGAGGTACTGGCCGGTGCCGGAGGCGCCAGGGCTCTGCGGGCCGCCCATCTGGCCGGGCTGGCCCGGTGCGGGCTCCTGGGCGGCCGGGTGCCCCGGAGGCAGGGCGCGGCGCATCCCCTGCAGCTGCTGCTGGGCCGCCATCTGCTGGGCGAAGAGGGCGGTCTGGATGCCGTGGAAGAGGCCCTCGAGCCAGCCCACCAGCTGGGCCTGGGCGATGCGCAGCTCGGCGTCGGACGGCGCCGTCTCGCCGAAGGGCAACGCGATCCGGTTGAGCTCGTCGACGAGCTCGGGGGCCAGGCCCGCCTTGAGCTCCTCGATCGAGCGCCGGTGGATCTCCGCCAGCCGGGTGCGGCCGGCCTCGTCGAGGGGAGCGTTGCGCACCTCGTCGAGGAGGTTCTTGATCATCGACCCGATGCGCATGACCTTGGCCGGCTGCTCCACGAGGTCGGCCGGGTTGGTGTCGCGCTCCTGAGCCCCGCTCCCGCCCGCGGCGTCGCCGCCCGGACCGGAGCTGGCCACCCCCATGCCGTCCTGGGTCACGACGATGACCCGTTGGCCCTCGGGCTGGCTCTCCTGCTCCTGCGTCATCCCCGCATTCTGCAACATGCAGCCGGGACACCACGGACCCGTCACGGACGCGGAGCAGCGGGGGCCCCGAAGGACCCCCGCCGCCCAGTAACCACCACAGGGGCAGGGCGGCGCCGGAAAGGCGCCACACGGGCGGTCACCGAGACCATCATCGTCCGAGGGGAAGCCCGAAGGGGATAGCCCATCCGGACCCTCTTCGCCACCCGGGGGATGGGGTCATCCCGTCAGACGGTGAGCAGGATCTTCCCGATGTGGGTGGATGCCTCCATCTCGCGGTGCGCGTCGCCGGCCCGGCCCAGGGGGTAGCGGCCCTGGATGACCGGCCGGACGCGGCCCGCGGCGACGAGCGGCCAGACGTGCTCGCGCACGGCGGCGACGATGGCCGCCTTCTCGCCCAGGGGCCGGGCCCGGAGCGTCGTGGCGACCAGCGCGCACCGCTTGGCCAGCATCGCGCCGAGGTCGATCTCGCCGGTGCGCCCGCCCTGCAGGCCGATGACGACGAGGCGGCCGTTGGGCGCGAGCAGGGAGACGTTGCGGGCAAGGTACTTCGCGCCGATGGTGTCGAGGATGACGTCGGCGCCGTGGCCGTCGGTGGCCTCGCGCACCACCTGCTCGAAGTCCTGCTCGCGGTAGTTGACGAGGATCTCGGCCCCGAGCTCGCGGCATACGTCGAGCTTCGCGGGCGACCCGGCGGTGACGGCGACCCGGGCGCCGACCTCGCGGGCCAGCTGGATCGCCATCGTGCCGATGCCCGACGACCCGCCGTGGACGAGCAGGACCTCGCCGGGCTGGAGGTTGGCGGTCATGAAGACGTTGGACCAGACCGTGCACGCGACCTCGGGCAGCGCGGCGGCGTCCTCGAGCGACACCCCGTCGGGTACCGGCAGCAGCTGGCCGGCCGGCACGGCGACGCGCTCGGCGTAGCCCCCGCCCGTGAGCAGCGCGCAGACCTCGTCGCCCACGGACCAGCCGGTGACCCCGTCGCCGAGCTCCACGACGCGGCCGCTCACCTCGAGACCGGGGTACGCCGAAGCGCCGGGCGGCGGGTTGTAGAACCCCTGCCGCTGCATGACGTCGGCGCGGTTGACGCCCGCCGACACCACCTCGACGACGACCTCGCCCGGAGCGGGCTGGGGGTCGGGGACGTCGGCGAGGACGAGGGCGGCGGCGTCGCCGGGGGTCGGGATGGTGATGGCCTTCACGGGCCGACCCTACGGCGCGCGGCGGCCAGGGCCTCCGGGGTGTCGACGTCGACGGCATCGGCGGTGGGCACGCGGAGCATCCCGTGCTCGAGGCTCAGGAGCAGCTGACGTGCTGGCCGGCCCGCCGGGTCGAGCGGGATGGCCGCGCGCAGGGCCGACGTCCGGTATGCGCACAGCAGCGGGTTGAGCCGGTCGTCACCGTCGCGGGCGGCCATGGCCTCGGCGAGGCTGGCGGCGACCGCATCGGCCAGCCGCACGGCCCAGGGCCCGGCGAACGGCATGTCACCGGCCAGCACGACGACGACCGGCGTCGTCACGTGGGCCAGACCGGCGGCGATGGCCGGCACCGGACCGCCTCCGGGCGGCTCCTCGACGGTCCACGTCACGGCCCGCTCGGTCGACCGCTCAGGACCCACGCAGACGACGGGCCACCCGGCGGGCAGCCCGGCGAGGGTGACGTCGAGGACCGTGGTGGCGCCGAGCGGCTCCGCCAGCTTGTCCCGGCCGAGCCGGCGGGAGGACCCCCCGCAGAGGACGACCACGGTGGCCGGGGTGGGCGGCGGCACCGGCACGGGTCAGGGACCCTCGGCGATGCAGGCGGTGCCGACCCTCCGGAACCCGACCGACGCATACACGCGGGCCACGTCGTCGTCCTGGGCGGAGCAGAACACCGTGCGCACGCCGTGCTCGAGCGCGTCGCGGGCGAGCAGCGCGGTGAGGGCGGCGGCGAGCCCGCGCCGGCGGAAGGCGGGCAGCACGGCCACCCCGACGATCTCCGTGACCTCGCCGCGGGGGTTGTGGTTGCCGCCGCCGACGGGGCCGGCCTGGGGGTCGAAGGCGCCCGCGAGCACGGACCGTCCGGCCGCCACCAGCTCCTGGATGTAGCGCCCGCCCTCCGGTCGAGCGAGGGCGTTGGCGTCGCGCTCCGCGATGGACGCCTCGCCCACGGCGGTCCCCGGCGAGCCGAACCCCACGTTCACCGCTGCGCGCACGAGCGGCAGGTCCGGGTCGTCGGCGGGGACGAGCCGCACCCCTGACACCCCGGCGGGCGCGACGGGCTCGCCCTCGAGCGCCAGCAGCGGGCACTCCTCGACGTTCAGGCCCGCCGCACGGGCCGCCGCCAGGAGCGACGGCGTGCTCTCGTGCACCCACTCGAGGGCGCGGGGCAGGTCGAGCTCCCGCTGGCGCTGCAGGACAGCGGTCACCGCGTCACTGGTGATGTCCTGCGTCCAGCCCAGTGTGGGGCGGGCGTAGTAGGGGAAGCCCTGGCGCGGGACGAAGAGGGTGAGGGCGCCGTGGTCCTCGGCGTCGCACGCCGAGCGCGGGGCGGTGTCGTAGTAGCGCTCGAGCGTGGGCAGGAGGTCGGCCGTGGTGGGTGCGGAGGTCACGGGCCCATCCTGGCGCCGTGGATGCGCCTCGACAACGCGGTTGCCGCCCCCGTGACCGCCCGCACGAGCGGTGCCTCGTCGCGGGCCGCCACGTCGCGCTCCTCGTAGGTCACCGCGAACGCCGCCGCGGGGTACCCCGCCCGGTCGAGGACGGCCACGGCCACCGACGCGAACCCGGGCGTGACCGAGTCGCGCTCCACGGCATACTCCCGCCGTCGGGCGTCGATGAGCAGCGTGCGCAGCTGGCGCAGGGAGGTCGGGCCGGCGTCGTGTCGTCGGACCAGCTCGGCCGCGGAGGGGTAGAGCGCCCGCACCTGGGCGGCGGGCAGGGCGGCGAGCATGGCCAGTCCGCTGGCGGTCAGATGCGCGGGCAGCCGGACTCCCGCGTCGCTGACGAGGGACGCCCGCCGCGGGGCGCGCTCCTCGAGCAGGTAGAGCACGTCGCGGCCGTGCAGCACGGCGAAGTGCGCGTTGTGGTGCACCTCGTCGACGAGCCGCGTGAGCACCGGCCGCGCCAGCCGCTGCAGGGGCGCCTGCCGGGAGTAGGCCGACCCCAGCTCGTACGCCGCGACCCCGAGCCCGTAGCGGCGCTCCTCGGGCAAGTGCGTGACGTAGCCGTGCTCCTGCAGCACGGCCAGCAGGTGGTAGGTCGTCGACCGCGGCAGCCCCAGCCGGCGCGCGATATCCGCCGCCGGGAGCGGCTCGGTGTGCCGCGAGAGCAGGCCGAGCACGTCGAGGGCGGCCGCCGCGGCGGGAGCGTTGCCCATCGAGGCCTCCTGTCTCGTATGCGAGACGGTATCGGGTTCACGGCCCTTCGCCCGGTGCCGGCCGGGCGGTGCAATGGGGGCGTGACGACGACGGAGCGGCGCAACACGGCGGTGGCGGGTGACGGGGCCGGTATGCCGGTCGTGCTCGGGGAGGGCCCGCTGACCGTCGAGGACGTCGCCGCGGTCGCCCGCCACGGGGTGCCGGTGCGGTTGAGCGACGTCGCGCTGGACGCGATCGCCGTGTCGCGGCGCGTGGTCGAGGATCTCGCCGATGACCCTGCGCCGCATTACGGGGTGTCGACCGGGTTCGGGGCGCTGGCGACCACGTGGATCCCGCTCGAGAAGCGAACGGCGTTGCAGCGCAGCCTGGTCCGCTCCCACGCGGCGGGCTCCGGTCCGGAGGTCGAGCGTGAGGTCGTGCGGGCCCTCATGCTGCTGCGGCTCGCGACACTGGCCACCGGGCGCACGGGGGTGCGTGAGCAGACCGCCGCCACGTACGCCGCGATGCTCAACGCCGGGATCGCTCCGGTCGTCTTCGAGTACGGCTCGCTCGGCTGCTCCGGCGACCTCGCACCCTTGGCCCACTGCGCGCTGGCCGCGATGGGGGAGGGGGACGTCCGACGGTCGGACGGGTCGCTCACGTCGGCGGACGAGGCCCTGCGGGAGGCCGGGATCGAGCCGCTCAGGCTGGCCGAGAAGGAGGGGCTGGCGCTGCTCAACGGCACCGACGGGATGCTCGGCATGCTCGCCCTCGCCATCGTCGACCTGCGCCGGCTGGCCCGGACGGCCGACATCGCGGCGGCGATGAGCGTCGAGGGGCTGCTCGGCTCCGACGACGTCTTCGCCGCCGACCTCCAGGCGCTGCGGCCGCACCCCGGGCAGGCCGCGTCGGCCGCCAACCTACGACTGTTGCTGCGGGACAGTGGGATTCGGAAGTCGCACCGGACCGAGGCGTGCACCCGGGTACAGGACGCCTACTCGCTGCGGTGCGCGCCCCAGGTGGCCGGGGCCGTGCGCGACACCCTCGACCACGCCACCCGCGTCGCCGGCTGGGAGCTGGCGGCGGCCGTCGACAACCCCGTCGTCACGCCCGACGGCCGGGTGGAGTCGAACGGCAACTTCCACGGGGCTCCGGTGGCCTACGTGCTCGACTTCCTGGCCATCGCCGTGGCCGACCTCGCCGGCATCTCCGAGCGGCGCACCGACCGCTTCCTCGACGCGGCGCGCAGCCACGGCCTGCCGCCCTTCCTCGCCCACGACCCGGGCGTCGACTCGGGCCTGATGATCGCGCAGTACACCCAGGCCGCCGTCGTCTCCGAGCTCAAGCGCCTCGCCGTGCCGGCCAGCGTCGACTCGATCCCGAGCAGCGCCATGCAGGAGGACCACGTCTCGATGGGCTGGTCGGCGGCCCGCAAGCTGCGGCGCGCCCTCGACGGGCTGACGCGGGTGCTCGCCGTCGAGCTGATGACCGCCGCGCGCGGGATCGACCTGCGCGCGCCCCTCACCCCGGCCTCCGCCACGGCGGCCGTGGTCGCGGCGCTGCGCCGGACCGTGCCCGGCCCCGGACCCGACCGCTACCTCGCCCCCGAGATCGAGGCGGCCGTCGACCTCGTCCGCAGCGGCGCCCTCGTCCGCGCCGCCGAGTCCGTCGCCGGCCCCCTGGCGTGAGCTTTATCGGGTCACCCGATAAAGAGGCGCTTCGCTCGAGAAATGTTGTCCAGTGAACCGTCACTTTATCGGGTCACCCGATAAAGAGACCGAGAGCAAGGAGAGACCGACATGGACGGTGCCCGACCTGTCCGCGCCCCACGCGGGACGACGCTGACCGCACGGCAGTGGACCACGGAGGCGCCGCTGCGGATGCTCATGAACAACCTCGACCCCGAGGTGGCCGAGCGTCCTGACGACCTCGTCGTCTACGGCGGCACCGGCCGGGCCGCGCGCGACTGGCGCTCGTTCGACGCCATGGTGCGCACCCTGACGACGCTCGCGCCCGACGAGACGATGCTCGTGCAGTCGGGCCGGCCCGTCGGCGTCATGCGCACCCACGAGTGGGCGCCCCGGGTGCTCATCGCCAACTGCAACCTCGTGCCCGACTGGGCCACCTGGCCGGAGTTCCGTCGCCTGGAGCACCTCGGGCTGACGATGTACGGCCAGATGACGGCCGGCTCGTGGATCTACATCGGCACTCAGGGCATCGTCCAGGGCACCTACGAGACCTTCGCCGCGGTGGCCGAGAAGCGGTTCGACGGGACCCTGGCCGGCACGCTCACCCTGACCGGCGGGTGCGGCGGCATGGGCGGGGCGCAGCCGCTCGCGGTCACGCTCAACGACGGGGTATGCCTCGTGGTCGACGTCGACCGCACGCGCCTCGACCGTCGGGTCGAGCACCGCTACCTCGACACCGTGGCCGACGACCTGGACGACGCGGTGGCCAAGGCCCTGCAGGCGAAGGCGGAGCGACGCGCATACTCGGTCGGCGTCGTCGGCAACGCCGCGGAGGTCTTCCCCGAGCTGCTGCGCCGAGGCGTCGAGATCGACATCGTCACCGACCAGACCTCCGCCCACGACCCGCTCGCCTACCTGCCGGAGGGCATCTCGGTCGAGGACTGGCGCGACGATGCCGAGCGGAAGCCCGAGGAGTTCACCGACCGCGCCCGGGAGTCCATGGCGCACCAGGTGGAGGCCATGGTCGGCTTCATGGACCGCGGCGCCGAGGTCTTCGACTACGGCAACTCGATCCGCGACGAGGCCCGGAAGGGTGGCTACGAGAGAGCGTTCGACTTCCCCGGCTTCGTGCCCGCCTACATCCGGCCGCTGTTCTGCGAGGGCAAGGGCCCGTTCCGCTGGGTCGCGCTGTCCGGTGACCCGAAGGACATCGACACCACCGACCGCGCCGTGATGGACCTGTTCCCCGACAACGACCGCCTCCAGAAGTGGATGCGCGGCGCGCGCGAGAAGATCGCGTTCCAGGGTCTGCCCGCCCGGATCTGCTGGCTGGGCTACGGCGAGCGCGACCGGGCGGGGCTGGCGTTCAACGACCTCGTGGCCTCGGGAAAGGTGAGCGCCCCCATCGTCATCGGCCGCGACCACCTCGACTGCGGTTCGGTTGCCAGTCCTTACCGGGAGACCGAGGCGATGCTCGACGGATCCGACGCCATCGCCGACTGGCCGCTGCTCAACGCCCTCGTCAACACGTCGTCGGGCGCCTCGTGGGTGTCGATCCACCACGGCGGGGGCGTGGGCATCGGCCGGTCCATCCACGCCGGCCAGGTATCTCTCGCCGACGGCACGCCGCTGGCGGCCGAGAAGCTCGCGCGGGTGCTCAGCAACGACCCGGGGATGGGTGTCATCCGGCACGTCGACGCGGGCTACGACCTCGCCGACGATGTGGCCGCCAAGCGTGGTGTCCGGGTGCCGATGCGCGAGAACGCGTGATCCGTGGGTCAAGTCGGGGACTCAGTCGCTGATGTCGGCCAGCCGGGCGTCGAGCACGCGGACGATGTCGTCGGCGTGGGCCGTCATCGCGACCCCGTGAGCACCGGCGCCCAGCGAGACCACGCGGCCGGCGATGCTCGCGTCGGCGACGACCGGCCACGGGTGGCTCGAGCCGAACGGCGTGATCGTTCCCCGCTCGTACCCCGTCACCTCCAGGGCCACCGCGGCGTCCGGCATCGAGACCCGGTTGGTTCCGAGCAAGGCGCCGCAGCTTCTTCCAGGAGAACTGCCGGTCGCCCGGCACGAGGACGAAGAGGAAGTCGCCCTCGCCGCGGCGTACGACGAGCGACTTGACGATGTCCTCCGGCCTCACCCCGCGGGCCGCGGCGGCCTCTTCCAGGCTGCCCACCCGCCCGTGCCGGGTCACCGTGAACGCCAGGCCGGCCTCCCGGGCGGCCGTGACCGCGGGAGTGTCCACCGGTGCGGACGCGGGTTCGTCGTGTTCGTAGCGCTCGGCAGGAGAGTCCACCCCCAACACCCTAGGTTGAGCCCATGAGCGCCGCCGCGGACGCCCTGAGGGACGACCCCTCGGCCGCAGCCGCGTCCCGTGCCTCCTTCGACTCCCTGTGGGCCGAGCTCGAGCCGGTCGGGCGCGACGGGGCCACCGGCGGCTACCGGCGGTACGCCTGGACCCCCGAGGACCACACGCTGCGGGAGTGGTTCACCGCCCACGCTCTGGCCCGGGGCCTCGACGTCACCGAGGACCGCGCCGGCAACCTGTGGGCCTGGTGGGGCGACCCCGACGCGGTGCGCCCCGACGGCACCCGCGGCGGCGTCGTCACCGGGTCGCACCTCGACTCCGTGCCCCAGGGCGGCGCGTTCGACGGGCCCCTGGGCGTGGTCTCCGCGCTCGCGGCGGTCGACGGTATGCGCGCCGCCGGCCTGGCTCCCCGCCGACCGCTGGGGGTGGCCCTGTTCGGCGACGAGGAGGGGGCGCGGTTCGGCATCGCCTGCGCCGGGTCGCGCATCATCACCGGCGCCCTCCGCCGCGACAAGGCCCTCGCCCTGCGCGACGCCGACGGAACGACCCTGGCCAACGCACTGACCGCGGCCGGGCGCCGCCCCGACCGGCTGGGCCCCGACCCCGAGACCCTGAGCCGCGTCGGCACCTTCGTCGAGCTGCACGTCGAGCAGGGGCGCGCCCTCGCCGACGCCGACCGCTACGACCCGGCCACCTCGGCGGTGGCCGTGGGGTCCGACGTCTGGCCGCACGGACGGTGGCGCCTCGACGTCCCGGGCACCGCCAACCACGCCGGCACCACGCGTCTGCAGGACCGCGACGACGCGATGCTGGCCTTCGCCGAGCTCGTCGTCGCCGCGCGGGCCGCCGCCCACCGGCACGGCGGCGTGGCCACCATGGGCAAGGTGCGCGTGGAACCCAACGGGGTCAACGCGATCGCCAGCCGCGTCACCGCGTGGCTCGACGCCCGGGCGGCCGACGAGGAGACGGTGCGAGCCGTCGTCGACGACCTCACCGCCGAGGCCGCCCGACGCGGCGCCCCGGTCACCGAGGAGTCCTGGACCGGCACGACCCGGTTCGACCCGGCCCTCGTCGCCCGGCTGGCGGCGACCCTCGGACCCGGCACTCCCGTCCTGGGTACCGGGGCGGGACACGACGCGGGAATCCTTGCCGCCCAAGGCATACCGGCGGCCATGCTCTTCGTCCGCAACCCCACCGGGGTCTCGCACTCTCCGGCCGAGCACGCCGAGCGGCCCGACTGCCACGCGGGAGTGACGGCCCTGGCCACCGTGCTCGCCGACCTCACCGACGCGCCGGCGTGACCACCTACTGGGCCGAGCACGCGTGGCTCCCGAGCGGGCCCGCGCCCTCGGTCCGGCTGCCCGTGGAGGGTGGACGGTTCGGGCGCATCGAGTCGCGAGCGCACGCGCAACCCACCGACGTGCTCCTGCCGGGCGTCGTGCTCCCCGGCCTCGCCGACACCCACAGCCACGCCTTCCACCGGGGGCTGCGCGGGCGCACCCACGCCGGCGGCGGCGACTTCTGGACGTGGCGCGAGCAGATGTACGCGCTCACCCGCCGGCTCACGCCCGACACCTACTTCACCCTCGCCCGCGCCACCTTCGCCGAGATGGTGCTGGCCGGCATCACCGTCGTCGGCGAGTTCCACTACGTCCACCACGACCCGTCGGGCAAGCCCTACGCCGAGCCGAACGCCATGAGCGACGCCCTCGTCCACGCCGCCGCCGACGCCGGCATCCGGCTGACCCTGCTCGACACGTGCTACTTGTCCGGCGGGCTGGTGGGGGAGGGGCATACGCCGCCGAACACCGCCCAGCAGCGGTTCAGCGACGGCTCGGTGGAGCGGTGGCACGCCCGGATGTCGGCCCGCAGCGCCCCGCCCGGGGCGGCGGTGCGGTTCGGAGCGGCGGTGCACTCCGTAAGGGCGGTGCCGAAGGCGGCCCTGCGCGAGGTGGCGAGCGGCTTGACCGGTATGCCGGTGCACGTGCACCTCTCGGAGCAGCCGGCGGAGAACGTCGCCTGTCAGCTGACCTACGGCTGCAGCCCCACCCAGCTGCTCGCCGACACCGGCCTGCTGCGGCCCGACCTCACGGCGGTGCACGCCACCCACCTGTCGGGGGAGGACGTCGCCCTGCTGGGGGCGTTCGACGCGCAGGCGTCCTTCTGCCCCACCACCGAGCGCGACCTGGCCGACGGGATCGGCCCGGCGCGCGAGCTCGCCGACGCCGGCGTGAGCCTCAGCCTGGGCTCGGACCAGAACGCGGTGGTCGACCCGTTCGAGGAGATCCGCGGACTGGAGATGAACGAGCGGCTGCGGAGCAACGAACGTGGGCGGTTCGCCCCGGAGGCCCTCGTCCGCATCGCCACCGCCAACGGCTACCGCAGCCTCGGGTGGTTCGGCGGGGGCGTCATCACCCAGGGGGCGCTGGCCGACTTCGTCGTCGTGCGTGACGACACCGTGCGCACCGTGGGCAGCCGGGCCGGCCAGATCGTCTACACCGCCACCGCGGCCGACGTGTCGACGGTCGTCGTCGACGGGCGGCTCGTCGTCGACCGTGGTGAGCACCAGCGCCTAGGCCCGGTGGCCCCGTTGTTCCGCGATGCCTTCGACGCCCTGCGGGACGTGCGATGACCACCCTCGTCACGGGCATCGCCGAGCTCAGCACCCTCGACGAGGCCCAGCCCGCCGCCGACGACGACCAAGGGACCGTCCACGACGCCGCGCTCGTCGTGGGCGACGACGACGAGGTGCTCTGGGTCGGCCACGACGGGCCGGGCCGCCCCGCTGCCGACCGGCACGTCGACCTCGGCGGCCGGGCCGTGGTCCCGGCGTTCGTCGACAGCCACACCCACCTCGTCTTCGCGGGCGACCGCAGCGCGGAGTTCGCCGCCCGGATGAGCGGCACGCCCTACGACGGCGGCGGGATCGCCACCACCGTGGCGGCGACCCGGGCGGCGGACGAGGACACGCTCCGAGCGCTGCTGCGCGACCGGCTCGCCGAGATGCGGGCCCAGGGCACCGGCGTGGTCGAGATCAAGTCGGGCTACGGCCTCGACGTGGAGAACGAGACCCGCCTGATGCGGCTCGCCCGCGAGGTCACCGACGAGGTGACCTTCCTCGGCGGTCACGTCGTGCCGCTCGAGTTCCGTTCTCGCCGAGGTGACTACGTCGACCTGGTGACCGGCCCGATGCTGGCGGCCGCGGCGGCATACGCGCGCTGGGTCGACGTCTTCTGCGAGCCGCACAGCCCCCACGCCTTCGACGCCGACGAGGCCCGCACCATCCTCGAGGCGGGCCGCGCCGCCGGGCTGCTGCTGCGGGTGCACGGCAACCAGCTCGGGCCGGGGCCGGGCGTCCGGCTGGCCGTCGAGCTCGGAGCGGCGAGCGTCGACCACTGCACCCACCTCAGCCCCGCCGACGTCGACGCGCTCGCCGGCGGCTCCACCGTGGCGACGTTGCTGCCCGGTGTGGAGTTCGCCACGCGGCAGCCCTACCCCGACGCCCGGGCCCTCGTCGACGCCGGCGTCACGGTCGCACTGGCCACGGACTGCAACCCGGGCACCTGCTACACGTCGTCGATGCCCTTCGTCATCGCCCTCGCGGTGCGCGAGCTGCGTCTCACCCCGCAGGAGGCCCTGCGGGCGGCGACCCGCGGTGCGGCACAATCGCTCTCACGCGACGACGTCGGACGGATCGTCGTCGGTGACCGAGGAGGCCTGACCGTGCTGGACGCCCCCTCGCACGTCCATCTCTCCTACCGCGCGGGCGTGCCCATCGCGCGCCGCCTCGTGGTCGGCGCCTAGCGTGACGGGATCGCCCTCCTCGCTGGGCATCCTCCGCTCGGCCGAGCGGGAGCCCACGCCCTGGAAGAACGGTCAGGGGGCGACCCGCGAGATCGCCCGGCGGCTGCTGGGCGTGCGCGGGCCGTGGTTCGTCTGGCGGGTCAGCGTGTCCGACGTGACCCACGACGCCGACCTCGCCACCTTCCACGGAGTGGAGCGGTCGGCCACCCTCATCGACGGCGCCGGGCTGACGCTCGACGTCGCCGGGGAGCAGCACGTGCTCGAGCCGTTCGGGTCGGTGCGCTTCGACGGTGAGGCCGAGACCCGCCTCCGGCTCGCCGACGGGCCCGTACGCATCCTCAACGTCATGGCCGCCTCGAGCCGGATGAGCGCCCGGGTGGAGGTCGTCGACCTGTCCACGGAGCGACCGCTCACCATCGCCGGCACCACGCTCGTCGTGCTGCTCACCGGCACGGCGCAGGTGCATGCCGCCGACGGCGCCAGCGACACCCTCGCCCCGCTCGACGCGCTCGTGGCGAGGCCCCGCGTACGCGTGGTGTCCGGCACGGGCCGGGCCGCCGTCATCCGGATGGAGAACTACCGCGCCTGGCGCGCCTTCTCCTGGTGACGCCGACGGCCGCCGGGCCTACTTCGCGCCCGGCAGGTGCCCGGTCGTCTTGAGGTAGTACTCCGCCGCCTTGCGCTCGGCCGCGACGCGCGCCGCGCCAACGACGAGACCCGTGATGGCCGCGAAGAGCATCGCTTCCTTCCAGGAGGACTCGTCGGGCTTGGTCGGGTCGCCCGGAGCCTCGCGTCCCGCGGCGAGCCGCCACCCGGCGCCGACCAGCTTGGTCGCGACCGCTCCCGCGGCCAGTGCCGCACCCGTACCCAACAACCGCCAACCGAGGACGCCCATCGACGCGATCCCTTCCCGTACGCCAGAGGTTCCGGATCCGGCCAGACGCGGCCAGACCCGTCTCCTCACCTGGCACGACTCTTGCACGCCTCGGGGGTAAAGTCATGTCACGAACGACAGGGGAGCGCCCCAACAGCGCTGAGAGTGCGGTCCGCCCGCAGACCCTCGAACCTGCTCCGGTTAGCACCGGCGAAGGGAGTCGGTTTTCATCTCGGGTGTGACCCGTCCTACGGGCCGCACCTCCCCCGGGAACCCAGCCTGACCCCCGGGAGGACACCACATGAGCACTACCGCACCACGGCAGCACAG
This sequence comes from uncultured Actinomycetota bacterium, assembly GCA_963752705.1. GTDB lineage: Bacteria > Actinomycetota > Actinomycetes > Actinomycetales > Dermatophilaceae > Lapillicoccus. The sequence continues at coordinate 202,178 of CAVVZM010000002.1, read as the reverse complement.
CACCATCCTCGCCACCCGGCCCCTTCGTCGCTGGCGCACCATCGACCTGCTCACCTGCGCCTTCGTCGGCGTCGCCTTCGGGGTCGCCTACTGGGCGTGGGACCTCGTCTACGGCGTGCCGAGCGACGCCCTCACCCTGATCTTCCCGCCGCTCGTCGGCCTGGCCGGCGGGCCCTGGCTGATGGCCGGGGTGGTCGGCGGCCTCATCGTCCGACGGCCCGGCGCCGCGGTGTTCGCCGAGCTCGTCGCGGCCACCGTGGAGGCGCTCATCGGCAACAAGTGGGGGGCGGCGACGGTGATCTCCGGCCTGCTCCAGGGCCTAGGCGCCGAGATCGGGTTCGCGATCTTCGCCTACGCCTCCTACCGGCTCGGCACCGCGATCGTCGCCGGCGCCCTCGCCGCGCCGCTCGAGGCGCTCTACGAGTGGTACGCGTACTGGACCGACTGGGGAATGGGCTACAAGGTCGCGTACCTCGTCTTCCTCACCATCTCCGGCGCGGTCGTCGCCGGGGGGCTCGGCTGGCTCCTCACGCGGGGGCTGGCGCGGGCGGGGGCGCTGAACGCGCTGCCGCCGGGGCAGGAGATCCGCGAGGCGCGCACTGTCTGAGGTGCGCCACGACGCCCGCCCGGCCGGCTCGGACCGGCCGGCGGGTGGCGCCGGCGTGGAGGTCGACCGGCTGGGCTGGCGGCCCTACGGGCGCACCCGGCCGGTGCTCGACGACCTGTCGCTGCGCATCGAGCCGGGCGAGCGGGTGCTGCTCGTCGGGCCCAGCGGGTCGGGCAAGTCGACGCTCCTGCGCGCGATGGCCGGCCTGCTCCTCACCGCCGACGCGGGCGACCTCACGGGCGCGGTGCGGGTGGCCGGGGAGGACCCCGGCTCGGTCCCGGCGGGCACGGTGGGGCTGGTACTGCAGGACCCGGGCGCGGGGGTGGTGGCCTCCACGGTGCGGCGCGACGTCGCGTTCGGCCTCGAGAACGTCGGTATGCCGAGAGACGAGATGGCCGCGCCGGTCGCCCAGGCGCTGGCGGAGGTCGGGCTCTCGGCGCTCGCAGACGCCCCCACCGACACGCTCTCGGGCGGGGAACAGCAGCGGCTCGCGCTGGCCGGGGCCCTGGCCATGTCGCCGCGCGTGCTCCTGCTCGACGAGCCGACGGCCATGCTCGACCCCGTCAACGCGGCGGCGGTGCGCGCCGTCGTCGGCGACGTCGTGCGGGGTCGGGGTCTGACCACCGTCGTCGTCGAACACCGGCTCGGGCCCTGGCTCGACCTCGTCGACCGTCTCGTCGTCCTGGACGATCGCGGTCGGGTTGTCTCCGATGGGGATCCGGCGGTGGTGCTGGCGAACCAGGGTGCGGACCTCGTGGCGGCCGGTATCTGGGTGCCGGGGTGGCCCGACCCCGAACCGCTCGACCTGTCCGGTCTCTTCGCCGGAGCGTCGGCGGCCGGGGCGGGTCCGGTGGTCGAGGCGCGCGGTCTCGCGGTGCGGCTCACCGCCCGCCCGCTCAACGGCGCCGACCGGGTGACCGAGGCGGTGCGCGACACCGACCTGTCGGTGGGCGCGAATGAGCTCGTCGCCGTCGTCGGGCCGAGCGGGTCGGGGAAGTCGACGATGCTCGAGGCGCTGGGTGGCCTGGTCGCGCCGACGTCGGGGTCAGTCCGTCTGGGTGGGGGTGCCTCTCCCGAGGGGTCACCCGACTCGTGGTCGTCGCCCGAGCTGGCCTCCGTCGTGGCGTGGGTGCCCCAGCGGGCGGCGAGCACGATCCTGCGGCGGACGGTGCGGGAGGAGGTCCTGCTCACCTCGACGGCTCTCGGACACGACCTGGACGTAGCCGGCCCGCGAGCGACCGCGCTGCTCGGCCACCTCGGCCTGGGCCACCTCGCCGAGGCCGACCCCCGGCACCTCTCGGGCGGCGAACAGCGCCGCCTGGCGGTGGTGGCCGCCGTCCTGCACCAGCCCGCTCTCGTGCTCGCCGACGAGCCCACCGTCGGGCAGGACCGGCATACCTGGGCCGCCGTGGTCGGAGTGCTCGACGCGGTCCGAGCCGGGGGATCGGCGGCCGTCGTCGCCACGCACGACGCGGCGGTCGTGGCCCGCGCCGACGCGGTGCATACCGTCGCGCGTTCGGACGGGCTCGGTCGGCCGGACGGCGACGCGCACCGGGGCCGGCCCTTGGCGTCGCGGTGCGGCCCGATGGCGTTGCTGCTGGCCGGCCTGCTCGTGCTGCCCCTGCCGGCGCTCGCCTCGTCGTGGCCGCAGTACCTCGCCGTGCTCGCCGTCGAGGTCGTCCTCGCGGGGGTCGCGCTGTGGGTGCCGGGTGGCGGCCGTCCGGCGGGGTGGTGGCGCCGGCTGGGGCTGCGGCTCGTGCCCGTGGGGCTGGGCGTCCTCACGGTCGCGTGGTCGACCTGGCTGCTCGGCGGGCACCGGGTGGACGTCGCGTTCGGCGCCGGGCTCCGGGTGCTGACCCTCGTGCTCCCGTCGGTGGTCCTTCTTCCCTTCGTCGATCCCGACGCCCTCGGCGACCACCTGGCCCAACGGCTGCACCTCCCCGCCCGCCCGGTGGTGGCGGCGACCGCAGCGCTGCAGCGCTTCCAGGCCTTCGGCGCCCTGTGGACCGAGATCACCCGTGCGCGACGGGTGCGCGGTGTCGGCGCCGGCCGGTCGCTGGTGGCGCGCTCGCGGGAGGTGGGCGCGACGACGCTCGCGCTCTTCGTGTCAGTGCTCGGTCAGGCGGCGGTGTTGGCTCTGGCCATGGACGCCCGTGGTTTCGCCGGCGCCCACACGCGTACCTGGGCGGGCCCGGCCCCCTGGCGCCGCCCCGACACGCTCGCGGTCCTCGGCGGCCTCGTCGTCGTCGCGGCAGGGGTGGTCGCCCGGTTCACTCTCCCGAGCTGACGCAGCCCTGCCGACTTTGCCGCGGCCGTCAGGCGGTGGGCCGGGCCAACGCGTCGATCGCCGCGTCGACGGTGACCGGTGGTCGGCCCAGGAGCGCCTCGAGGGTGGGGTCGACGACGTCGAACTCCCCTCGGCGTGCCGCCCGGAACATCCCCAGCGAGAAGTCCGCGGCCGCCGGTGGGAGGCCCTTCTGCACCGCCTCGTCCTTCCACGTCTCGTCGTCGAGCACCACCCGTCGGATGGTGCGGCCCGCGCGCTCGGACAGCACCGCGGCCACCTGAGCGAGGTCCAGGGCCGCACCGGCGGTGAGGACGGGGGTCGGTGACGTGAGCAGCTCGGGGTGGGTCAGGGCGATGGCGTCGGCCTCGGCCAGGTCGGCGTGAGCGGTCCACGACCACGGACCGTCCTCCGGCAGCCGCAGCTCGCCGGTCTCCAGCGCGGCGGGGAGGTAGATCTCCAGCGTGCTCGCATAGAACCCGTGACGCAGTGCGGTCCACGCGACTCCGCGCTGGGCGAGGTACGCCTCGGTGGCGGCGTGCTGGGGCTGGGCCGGGAAGAGCGAGTCGAAGGACGCCGCCTGGTGGCTGGTGTAGAGGACCCGCCTGGCCCCGGCCTGCACAGCGACGTCGATCGCCGCCCGGTTCGCCGCGGCCGCGCCCGGTCCGCGGATCGCCGCCGACACGACGAGCACCCGGTCGGCGCCTTCGAACGCGTGCTGCAGCGAACCCGCATCCGTGAAGTCCCCGCGCCGGACCCGCACGCCCCGCTCGGCCAGCGCGCTCGCGTCCGCGACGTCGCGGACACTCACGCCCACCTCCGACGCGGGAACCCGGTCCAGCAGGTGGTGCACGATCTGCGATCCCAACCGCCCGTTCGCACCCGTGACGACCAGCATGACACCCTCGAATCGTTGATAGCAATATTCTGTAGCGTTGATACTATCAACGATACGGTCGACCGCTACCATCGATCCATGGCCGACCGTGTCGAGAGCGAGACCTCGGAGACCAGGACAGCCGTCATCGAGGCGGCCTGCACGCTCCTGCAGCACGGTGGCATACGCGCCGTCACCACGCGTGCCGTGGCCACCGCAGCGGGAGTGCCGGCCCCGACGATCTACCGGCTGTTCGGCGACAAGGACGGGCTGTTGGGGGCCATGGCCGACCAGGCCATGGCCGACTACGCCGGGCAGGAGGCCGCCAGCCTCGTCGGTGAGACCGCCGACCCGGTCGACGACCTTCGCCGCGCGTGGCACACCCACATCAGCTTCGGCCTCGCCAACCCCGACCTCTACGGCCTGCTGGTCCTGCCGAACCCGGTGAGGGACGCGTCGGCCGTCGCCGTGGGTATGGGGGTGCTCACCCAGCGCCTCACGCGGGTGGCGGAGGCGGGCCTGCTGCGCGTGCCCGTGCGACAGGCGGTGCGCATGGTCCATGCCGCCGGCAGCGGAGTCGTGCTGACGTTGATCGGCGACCCCCCGGACGCCCGTGACGAGACGCTGTCGGACGCCTCCCTGGACGCCGTCCTCGCCAGCGTGCTCGCGCCCCACCCGGCACCCCGGGCGGACGACCACCACGCGCTCGCCATTACCTTCCTTGCGGCGGTGCCCGACCTGCCGGACCTCACCGATGCGGAGAAGCTGCTCCTGCGCGAGTGGCTGGACCGCATCACTGATCCGCCCTCTCGGTCGCTGCTGCCTCAGGCCATCGTCAGCATTGCGTCGCCGGGTGTGGAGGTCGGATGAGCCAGGCACCGCCAGCCGAGCGGCTGATGGCCCATCTCGCCGGCCGCTACGGCATCGACGTCGCCGGGGCGACCCGGCTCAGCGTGCACAAGACCTACGTCTTCCGTATCGACCGTCACGACGGCGAGCCGTGGGTGGCCCGCGCGTTCCCGCCGGCCCGCCCCCGTCGGGGCGTCGAGGGGGACGCCGCGATCCTGAGATACCTGGAGCGGCAGGGCTATCCGTCCGAGCGCCTGGCGGTGGAGGACGCGGTGTCCGACCTCGACGGCAGCACCGTGCTGGTGACCTGGTTCGTGGAGGGCGAAGCGCTTCCGGACCGTCCGGAGAAGTTCGCCATGATGGGCGACCTGCTCGGTCGGCTGCACGCGCTGCCCTACGACGGGTCCGCGAGCCGCCCGGGCGGGGCGAGCGGCGAGGACCCGAACCGCGAGGGCACCCCGCGCCAGGACGTGCTGGCGGCCCTGGCCTTCCTCGACGCGGTCGACACGAAGGTGCCTGCTGCGGAGCGCGATCGGTTCGAGCGGCTACGCGAGCAGGTGCGGTCCACCGACGACGGTGAGGGCCTACCCGAGGCGCTGTTGCACGGGAACCTCCTGCACGCCCCTGACCACGCCATCCTGACCGACCATGGACCGGTCGCGATCAGCTGGAAGGCGTCCGGTCGCGGGCCGCGCCTCGCCGACCTCGCCTACCTGATCTGGGGCACCGGGTCGTGGAACCCGCGTCGCCCCGACCAGGAGCGCATCGAGGCCGTGGTCGGCGCATACCGTCGGCACGTCGAGCCCACCGCGGACGAGCTCGACCGGCTAGAGGCGATGATGTTCCTGCGCACGCTCTACCTGGTCTGCTTCGGGTACCGCCGGGCCGTCGAACAGGGACTGACGTTCGACGAGTGGTGGTTCATCGAGCCGCACGAGTACGGCCGAGACCGCGGCAGCGGCTCGCGCCGCGTTCCGCCGGTAGCTGGTCGGGGGCTGTCCAGCCTGGGAGGCCCTCCTGTTACGGGATCGGGCGGGGGGCCACCTCGCGCACCATGACGCAGTTGCCCAGGCCCTTGGGCCGGTCGTAGGTGAACCCCTCGCGCTCGTACATCGCGCGGGTGCCGTTGTAGAGGAACGACGAGTTCTTCTTGCGGACCCCGTCGGTGTCGTGGGGGTACCCCTCGACCAGGCCCCCACCGGCCTGGGCGATCAGGTCGACGGCGCCGCGCAGAGCGACGGCGGCCAGGCCCTGACCGCGGAGGCCGCGCTCGACGAGGATGCAGGTCACGCGGTAGTCGGGCACGCGCTCTGCCGTCGCGAGGTACTCCTTGCGGTGGTGGATGTTGGGCAGCTCCTCGGGCGACCCGTACTCCGCCCACGCGACCGCCCGGTCACCGTCGTAGACCAGCGCCGCATGCGCGATCCCGTCGTTCACCAGCTGCTGCTTGAGCGCTCGGTTGCCCTCCGCGCTCTCGCCTTTGCCGGCGCAGTCGGGGTGGAACCACGTGCACCAGCAGCTGGCGAACATGCCCTTGTTGCGCTCGACGAGAGCGGCGAAGTCGTCGAAGGTCTCGGGCGTGAGCGCCTTGACCGTCAGGTCGGACATCTCGGCAACATACCCGGGGTGTCCGACTGACCCAGCGCGGCCGGCTTCCACCCGTGCCCCGACTCGTCAGGTCAGCCACGTCCCGGACCCGCCGTGATGGGAGCGTCTCGTCGACGCCCGACGGGGCGGCCGCCTTTGTCCCCTCCGGCCCCGCGGAGGGCGTTCGCTGGACCGCTCCGGATGTCCCGGGGCGGCTCACGATGCCCGTCTGCGTGGCTGTGTGGCGGCGACGGCAGCTGGCCGGTGTCACCTGCGCTGTGGTCAGGAATGAGGAACCCGACGTACGCGCCACCTTCCGGCGACATCGACACGACGAGCCGCCCTCCTCGGGAGACGGCGACACTGCGCACGAGGCCGAGGCCGAGGCCGGTTCGCGACAGTCCGTCGGCCTCCAGGGGATCTCCGAACCCCCCGACGCCGGCCTGGTCGGTCAGCAGTCGTCTCATCGTCGAGGAGAGTCCCGGACCGGAGTCGCCCACGCCGACGCTGAGAGAGTCACCGTGGCGACGGGACTCCACGCGAATGACGTCGCCGTCGGTGGTGTAGCGGACGGCGTTCTCGACGAGGGTGTCGAGGCAGACCTGAAAGCGCTCAGGACACAGGTAGGCCCGCCCCGCCGTGGAGTCGGCGACCCATCGCCGGTTCGCGACACCGGACCATCGGCTGACCAGCTCTCCGATCAACCCGTCAAGATCGACCACTTCGCGTTCTGGCGTGCCCTGCAGCTGGATGACCCGGATGAGCCGCTCGGTGGTTCGCGCCATCCGGTCGAGCTCCTCTTGCACGATGTCGAGGTGATGGCGACGCGTCCCGCCGGTGTCGGCGAGCGCTTCGGCGCTCATCAGCTGCACGTACCCGCTGGCGATGGTCAGTGGCGAACGCAGCTCGTGAGAAGTCAAGCGGGTGAGCAGTTCCCGGTCGTGCGCGCGCTGCGCCTCGCGATGCGCCATCTCGGTGACCGTTGCGAGGGCATTCTGGCGGCGGCGGATGTTCCACACGAGAAGCGCCATGAGCATGGACATCAAGGGGATCTCAGCGGTCTCCTGCCAGGCGATGACACCGCTGGCCGCACGGGCGACGAGGACAGCTCCGGTGACCAGAGTGAAGGCCCACAGGCCCGTCCATGCCTCCATGTTCGACCAGGTCCGGGCCCCGAACGCCAGAGCGAAGCCGGCCCAGGCGATGTGGTAGGGAATCGTCTCGTCGCCTGGGAGCTCCCACATGGCCCCGATGCAGACGGCGGCGACGGTCAACCAGATGATGTACACGCCCCGGGACGAGAGGACCACTGCGGGCTGGGTCCACCAGCGGGGTGCGAGGCGCCCTGCGTGGGCGGACCGTCGCGCGCGGCTGGTCGGCGGGAGGGCTCTGGCGAGAATGCTCACGGCAGCCTTCTGTTGATGAGAGGAGGTCTAGCGCCTTGAGGTGGGTCCGTTCATGGCGACCTGCCCGGCGGGTTCCTCGTGGACAGGTCGCTCCGAGGCCACGAAGCAGTAGCCGACGCCGCGCACGGTCTCGATCGGCAGGCCGGGCATCTTGAGGCGTAGTCGCCGAATGCTGACGTCGACGAGGTTGGACCCTGGGTCGAAGTCCAGCTGCCAGACCTCCCGAAGGAGGGCTTGGCGCGTACAGACATCACCCGGTCGACGCATGAGGTGCGCGAGGAGGGCGACCTCCCGTTCGGCCAGGGCTCGGGTGCCACTCGGCCCGTGCACGATGCGTCGGGCGACGTCGAGCTGTAGCCCGCCGACGGTGACGAAGCGGGCATCCGTCACGGAGTGCGGCCGGCTGTGTCGTCGGATGCGGGCAGCCAGCTCGACGAGGTTGAACGGTTTGCCGACCACGTCGATGGCGCCCCTCTGGAGGGTGGTCACGCGCACCTCGACGTCGGTCACGCCCGAGACCACGATCACGGGCACCGCCGGCCAGCCCTGCCGCATCTGGGTCAGCAGCACCAGACCGTTCTCGTTGCCCAGGACGAGGTCGAGGAGAACCACGTCGACGCGCCCACTCCGCAGCTGGGCGATCGCTTGCGCGGAGTTACGTGCGCACCGGACGTCGAATCCCTGCCCCCCCAGCGACTGCGCCAACAGGGCGTGGATGCGGTCCTCGTCATCGACGACGAGAACGGTTCCCTCAACGGCCATGTGAACCCCCGGTGCATCCCGTGTGCACGTTCCAAGGGGACGGTAGCGACCCTTGGAGGCTCGGAAAACCTCAATCGGGAGATGGCGTCCAGTTTGGACGCTATTGACCCGATCGCAGATGACCGTTCGATGACACCCCCATGACCGGACCATGAGAGATACGCCGGTTGCTGACGGGCCGACGGTGTGCCGACCCCACCCTTCGGACAGACAAGCCGCCACGCGTTCGTGGGGAAATGGGGTTCGTAGTGATGTCACCGATCCGTCGCTTGGGACGCAGAGTCGCTATCGCGCTGGGCGCCGCGGCGCTGGTTTTCACCGCCGGCGGCACGTCTCTGGCGACGTCGCTCACGGTCCCACCCCGGTCAGCGCCACATGTCGCTACGGCTGCCGTTCCGGCAGCGGCCCCCGTCGCCGGGACGATCACCTTGTCGGTGACCAGCGCACGCTCGGTCAACGCAGCCGTCGCCGGGCTGGTCAAGGCGGGGGATGCGGTCGCTCATTACCGCTGGATGGTCAACGCCGACGACACGGGCAACCCTGGTACGGCGAAGGACCCGGGGATCTCCAGCTGCCTGCCCTCCAGCGCGCCGGGCGGGTCTACCGACCCGGGCTTTGCGGACTCGTGCCCCTGGCCGAGTGTCCGCCCCACCTCGTCGCAGGCGCCCATCATCGCTCAGGGTGACGAGACGACTCTCAGCGGTTCGCAGACGCTCCCGCTGCCGGGCGGCAAGTACCTCATCTCGGTGACGGCCGACAGCTTCAAGATCGACGGCGCCCACTTCGCCGTCAACGGAGGTGCTCAGAACGTCAAGGTTCAGATGCAACCCACTCCCCTTCCGTTGACCACGCTGAAGATCCAGGTCTTCGGCGACAACGCACCCGTCGACGCGACGTACGAGGTCGGAGCCGAACAGGGCCTCAGCGGGTTCACCGCCCATCTCTCCGATGTCTTCGGCACGGTGAGCGTCGACTACTACGGCAACTCCCTCTGCACGCTGTACCAGCACACGGCCGGTGGGCGCATGGTGTTCGACGCCAGCAACCGACCCGTGGTGGACTCCGCGTCAACCGGCCGATGCGTCAGTGACAGCAACGGCGTCATCACGATCCCCAACATGGGCCCGAACCGGTATGCCGCCACCGTCACGCCGCCCGTCCCGGCCGCCGGCCAGACGTGGCGCTGGGTGCAGACCACGAGCCTCGAAGGTGGGCACGACCACGACATCTGGAGCCAGGAGGGCGAGACCGGCTTCGATAACGAGGTCACCAAGGGCGCCGAGCTGGTGCCGATGGTGCAGTTCGGCTTCGTCAAGACCCAGGACCTCCCCGCCACGGCGACCGTGACCGGAGAGATCACCGGACGCGTCAACGCCCAGCTTCCCTACATCGGCGGCCAGAACGGACAGGTCGGTCCTGAAGGCCTGGCCGGCTCCAAGCTAGGGCCACCCATCGCCTCACCCTGGCTTGCGCTCTCGGACCTCAACCGGGGTGACGCCCAGGTCTACGTGGGGCATGGCGCGACCGACGGGTCCTTCGACATCAAGAACGTCCCGGACGGCAGCTACCAGCTCACGGTGTGGGATGACGACCAGGACTACATCCTCTACAGCTACAACGTCGAGGTCGTCGGTGGACGCACGACCAACGTCGGACTCGTCACGCTGGTCGGCTGGTTCACCCACGTGCAGGGGACCATCTTCATCGACGCCAACGGCAACGGGAAGCGCGACCCGGGCGAGCAAGGCGTGCCGAACTTCACCCTGACCGTCCGGGAGCGCGACAACTCGACCATGGACCAGGGCGTCAACGCCGCGACGACCGACGGGGCCGGCCATTACGACATCCGTGAGGTCTACCCGCTCGGGAAGTTCATCGTCCTCGAGGCGTTCAACACCCGCTACCAGACCACTGGCGTCACCTACCGCGGGGACAACGAGCCCAGCTCGACGACGAGGCTCGGCGCGTTGGTCGACCTCGACTTCCTGCCCATCATCGGCCTCGGTGGCACCGTCGACTGGGGCGTGCAGCCCTTCACCGCGGGCACCAACGGCGGGATCGCCGGCACCGTCACCTACGACACCACGCGCAACGAGCTCGACCCCGCAGACGCGGCCACCGAGTCCTACCAGCCCGGTATCCCCAACATCCCCGTCAGCCTCTACCAGCCCGTGCCGTGCACCGCGACGGACACCACCACGGTCAAGAACTCCTGCCGTCAGGGCTACCAGATCGTCCCCCTCACGGTGGACGACCCAGCGCACCCCGGCCAGAAGCTGGTCAACCCCGCCGCCGACCGGGGCCAGCTGGTCAAGGGTCTGAAGCTCAACACCTACACCACCGAGAGCTGGGCGGCGCCGCGTGGATGCACCGCGAGGATGTATAACGGTCAACCCCTCACGGACCAGCAGGCGTTCCCTGCGTTCGGCGAAGCAGCCGACCAGCTGTGTGTCGAAGCACCGATGCAGGGCGTCGCCATGGGCCCCAGTGACGCCACGCCCGGCGCAGCCGGCCAGACGGTCAACGGCAACTACGGCTTCACCACATCCACCGTCAACCTCTACGCACCCGGCGACCCGAAGAACCCGGCACCGAACCATGACCTCGCGATCGGGGCGGATCTGGCCGGGAGCCACTACGACGACCAGAGCCTCCCGGCCGCCGACTACATCGTCAGTGTCGCGATCCCCGACAACCCCGTTCAGGTGGGCGGCCACGCCACCCCGATGTACAAGGTGACGTCCGAAGAGGACGTCAACATCTTCAACGGCGACTCCTACCTGCCTCAGGAGAACTACCCGCCCACATCCAACGAGGCGACCAGCACGCCACCGGGCGAGGGCAACCCGGCCGTCCAACCGTCACAGCCTCCGTCGCAGCAGGCCGGCATCATCTCGCCCTGCGTCGGCGTCCTCCACACGGTCAAGGTGACCAACCCGGCCTTCCTCGCCGGGGGTGGCAGCCCGTTCGAGGGCCAGGACCGACCCTCCTGCCAGGACAAGCTCGTCACCGTCCGCTCCGGCCAGACCACGTCACCGAACTTCAACCTCTTCACCGACGTCGCCATCCCCACGCACTTCTGGGGCCTGACCCTCAACGACCTCGGCATCACCCTGGACAAGCGCAGCGCGAACTACGGTGAGGCGCAGGGCATGCCCTATGTGCCCGTTGGTCTGTACGACTGGAGCGGTCGGCTGGTCGACACCGTGCACACCGACTTCAACGGCCTCTACGAGGCACTGGAGCCGTCGACCGACACGATGAACTGCCCCGTTCCGGCCGGCCCGTGCCCGAACATGTACCGCTTCGTCGGCAACGACCCCGGCGGTCCTGGTGCGCCCAACGCCGACTACAACTCGCGGTTCCGGACCATCGCGGCCACGTTCCAGGGGTGGCCGGGGCTCTACACGGTCACCGACGAGGCGCCGACCCAGGTCGCCGCCACGGTCCTCACGCCTGACACCACGGTCGCGAACAACACGGTGTGCGACCTTCCCGGTGACGTGCCGCAGCTCCTCTCGGTGGACCACCCGGTGGTTCCCCTCAACGGCTCGGCGACCGCCCGGACGGTGACGATCCAGGGCACCGGGTTCGGCGCCGGGCGCGGCACTCTCAAGGTCGGCGGAACCATCGTGTCCACGGCGCCGACGACGCTGTGGACACCCACCCAGATCACCTTCACCCTGCCGCCGTCGTTCGCCACGGGCGCTCAGACCCTGAGCATCATCGGGAGCAACGGCCAATCCGCGTACAACACCCTCACGCTGCAGGTCGTCACGGGCGGCCCCAACACGGGTGGCTCACCGAACAACCCGACGGTGCTCGCGGTCGGGCCCGGCAGGGCCTACGCCACCATCCAGGCCGCCGTCACCAAGGCGGGTACGGACGCGGCGACGAGCAAGCCGTACGACCTCGTGGTCGTCTACCCCGGCACCACCTCGGCGAGCAACCCTCGCGGGGAGTACAGCGAGAACGTCCTCGTCAACGGGCGGGTCCACCTCCAAGGCGTCGGTCCCGGCGGCTTCCAGGGCAGCACCTGGGTGCCTGGCACCATCATCGACGGGTCGGCGTTCAACCCCGACGACACCTCGGGCGCGGGTTGGCTCGCCACCCTGACGGCACTCAGCTACACCGGCAACCCCGCCGTTCCGGATGCTGCGGTCGTCACGTTCCTCAACCCGACCAACGGCGGGACGGCTAGCGGCAGCTGGCGCGCCACGATGGACGGCTTCCAGATCACGGGAGGCGCGCAGAGCGACTTCGCCGGCAACGTCAACGTCCTCACGGGGGGTGTGAAGACCCCCTACGGAGCGGCCGGGGCGCTCATCACCCAAGGCGGTGGCGTCTACGTCCACAACGGCGTCAAGGGCCTACAGCTGACGGACAACCTCATCACCGGCAACGGCGGCTCGTACGCCGGCGGCATCCGGGTCGGCACCCCCTACGTCGGCGACAACGGTAACTACGGGATCTCCATCTCCCACAACCAGATCCGTGACAACGGCGGTACCAACCTCGCCGGCGGCATCGGTCTCTTCACCGGCTCCAACGGGTACGCCGTCGACGGCAACGCCATCTGCGGCAACCACTCGTCCGAGTACGGCGGCGGAGTCTCGGCCTTCGGGTACATGGGCAAGGGCTCCTCCGCCAACAACATCGAGCTGCCCACCGTCCCCGGCAACGCCTCCTTCGGCAACTCCGGCGGCGGCCGGATCAGCAACAACCGCATCTGGTTCAACCAGTCCTACGACGAGGGCGGCGGCGTCATGGTCGCCGGCGAGCTGCCGAGCACGCCGACCGGCCTGACGCCCGGCTCCGGGCCGGTCTTGATCGACGCCAACGTCATACAGGCCAACCTCGCGAACGACGATGGCGGTGGCATCCGCCTGCTGCAGGTCTCCGGGTCGAACACCACCAAGAACACGCCCGGCACGATCACGATCACCAACGACACCATCGCCGACAACGTCTCTGCCCACGAGGGAGGCGGGATCGCCCTCGACGACGCGGTGTTCGTGAACATCGTCAACACGACGGTGTCGAAGAACATCACCACGGCCACCGCCGTGACGAGCAACGGACAGCCGGCAGCAGCAGGTCTCACGACGGCCGCGGTGAGTGCCCCCCTCCAGGCCCAGCTGGACTCCGCCTTCGCCGGGACGACCGGGCGTAGTCCGCGGGTCACTGACAACTCGCTGCTGGTCACCGGTTCGTCAGCACGGCTCGGCTTCTCCAAGCCGACCCTGCTCAACGACGTCTTCTGGGACAACCGGGCGGGCACCTACTACGGAGGCTTCGTCTACGGAATCGGGGCCGCACCGCTTCCAGGCATGACGGCGTCGGACCCGGTCAACAGCTGGGACATGCAGGTCGTCGACCAGGCCACCGGCGCCGGCGCCCCTGCCGTCCTGTCACCGGTCAACAGCGTTCTCCAGACCCGGCGCAACGTGGGTGGCGACACCGGGACGACGATCAGCGCCGCCAACCCCGGGTTCAAGGCGCCCTACGACGTGACCGTCAGCGTGCTGGCGCTGCGGGCCAACCCGGCCTTCCGTCAAGCGGCCATCGTCACGACGGTGCTGCCGTTCTCGCTCCTCGGGGACTACCACCTGACCGGCACCTCTGCCGTGGCCGCCGCCAAGGGCACTGCCTCGACGACCCCCTTGTGGGGGAGTCCCCCGACGGCCAACAGCTTCCGGTACACCGTCAACGCTCCCCCGTTCGACGTCGACGGACAGCCCCGCCCGTCGGGATCCCGGTACGACGCCGGCTCGGATCAGGTCTCCCCGTGACGACCGCACCGATGCCGCCGCCGCCGCCCGCGCGACCACACACCCATCTCGTACCCCTCGAGCGGAGAGAGCCATGACCATGGAGCGCTTCCGGACCACGCGGCTCAGCCGGCGCAGCTTCCTGGCGGTCGCCGGAGCCGGTGGGGCCGTCATCCTCGGGAGCCGGATGGTCGCCCCGGCTGTCGCCCAACCCACGCCTGCGGCCCCGCCGCCCCCCGGGACCCACCCGGCCAAGGTGGTGCACCTCATCGGCACGGACGGGTGGGTGTCGATGCCGACGGACGCGCCCGCGGATCCGCCGTTCTTCCCGGACTCCCTCGCCCCCACGGGGTTCAACACCTACGTGTTCGGGTTCAGAGACGCCACCGGGCTGGATGCAGCAGGCGTCGCGGCCCTGCGTGGGCATGCACAGATCAGCGCGCCGATGTTGGTCTTCGACGAGGAGGACGACATCACCATCACCCTGACCAACCTCGGCCTCGTCCAGCGACCCGACCTCTTCGACGGACACACCCTGCACTGGCACGGGTTCGTCAACGCCATCCCGTTGTTCGACGGGGTGCCCGAGCTCTCGCTCGCCGTGCCCGTCGGCCGGGACCTGGACTACTTCTACCGCCCACACGACGCCGGAACGTACATGTACCACTGCCATTTCGAGGACGTCGAGCACGTGCAGATGGGCATGACCGGGATGGTCTACGTGCGGCCCAAGCAGAACCGGGCTCCCGTCAACGGCGATGCGGCCGGAACGAAGTACGCCTACAACGACGGCGACGGCTCGACGCGCTACGACCGCGAGTTCGCGTTCATGCTGACCGAGCTGTGGTCCGCCGCCCACTACCGCGACGCACACATCCAGGTGAGCGACTGGACGGACTACGACCCGTCCTTCTCCCTCCTGAACGGTCGTGGCTGGCCTGACACGGTCAAGCCCAACGGAGACCCATTCCTGCCCGACGCGGAACGCCTTCAGTTCCAACCCATCTCCTCGCTCGTCCAGTGCAATCCTGGGGAACGCATCCTGCTGCGCATGTCCAACCTGGGGTACAAGGACCACTCCATGACGGTCGACAACCTCGACCTCACGGTGATCGCCAAGGACGCGAGCCTCCTACGCGGGCGCGACAACACCCCCAACTACCTCACGACCAACACGGTCACGATCGGCGGCGGCGAGAGCCGCGACGTGCTCTTCACGGCACCGGGAACGCCTGGCGAGTACCTCCTCTACGACCGCGCGTACAGCTACCTGAGCAACGGCGGGGGCGCTGGCTACGGCGGGATGATGACCAAGATCGTCGTCGTCGACCCCAGCTCCCCGCTGCCTCCGCAGACCGCCGCGAACGCCTGAACGGACGACACGATGAGATCTCCCCTGCGCAGCCCCGCATCACCCCGGCGATGGAGTCGCCCCCTGACCTCTCGCGTCGGGCTTGCGGCCGTCGTGACCGCCCTGGTCACCACCGTGGTCGTGACCGCACCCGGAGCCGCGACCGCCGCCACCTCGGAGGGACTGGCCTGCGACACCGACCCGAACAACGCCTTCACCCTCACCGCCGACGCCGGCTACGTCAGCACACCGGACGGGAACTCCATCGACATGTGGAGCTACGCCAACGAGGCGCGGGGAGGCTTCCAGCTGCCCGGCCCGACGCTCTGTGTCACCTCCGGCGTCAAGGTCACGGTCATCCTCCACAACCACCTACCTGAGGCCAGCTCGGTCATCTTCCCCGGCCAGGCCGACGTCACCGCCAACGGGAACCCGGCCCAGCCCGAGTACACCTCCGACACCCCCCCGACGATGGTCTCCCTGGTGCCGTCGGCACCGGCCAAGACCGGCTCCGTCACCTATACATTCACCGCCGGCAGCCCCGGCACATATCTCTACAAGAGCGGGACAGACGTCGACAAGCAGCTGCAGATGGGACTGTTCGGCGCCCTCGTCGTACGCCCGGCCGGGCATGCCGACCAGGTCAACGGCCGGAACGACTCCGCCTTCAGCACCACCAACGAGTACCTCTTCCTCCTGTCCGAGGTGGATCCCGACGTCCACCTGGCCGTCGAGCGCGGCACCCCGATCAACTGGACGGCGTACAACGCGCGCTACTTCATGATCAACGGGCGGAGCATGCCCGACACGCTGGCACCGAACTACGCTGCCTGGCTGCCCCACCAGCCCTACGGGGCGTTCGTCCACATCAAGCCCTACGACGCCGCCAGCAACCCCCGTCCCGCCACCATCCGCTACCTCAACGCCGGCACGGTCAACTACCCGTTCCACCCGCACGGCAGCGACGAGCGCGTCATCAATGTGGACGGGCAGGCACTGCAGGGGGGAAGCGGCCAAGACCTGTCGTACAACAAGTACGACCTCAATGTCGCCCCGGGGGAGACCCTCGACGTGCTCATGGACTGGCGTGACGTCGAACATTGGAACGCCGCGACGAATCCGGTCCCGACCCAGATCCCGGCGATCACGGACCAGCTGCTCGTCGGCACGGACACCTGGTTCAGCGAGAGCCCTTACCTGGGAACGAAGAACCCGGTACCGACAACCATCACCAACAACAACCAGTGCGGCGAGTACTACCACATCGCCCACAGCCACGCCCTCCAGCAAGCCACCAACTTCGGAGCCACGTTCGGAGGGATGATGACGGTCTACCGCATCGACCCTCTGGCGGGTGTCTGCCCCGGGAACTGAGGCCGCCATGTCGATGCCTACGGGCGGCAACGCCCCGACCTACCGGTCGCCTCGCTTCCTACCCCACCATCGTGCGCCGCCTTGGCCTCTGTCTGACCGTCCTCTCCACGGCCTTACTGATGCCGCTCGCTTCGGCGCACGGGCTCGCCGCCCCCGCCCACCCCGTCCTCGTCGACACCCCCCGGACGACGAGCATCGAGGCAGGGGCGGCGAGGAGCCCCTCGGCGGCCCCGGCCGCCCCGGCGGCGGCGCCCAGCCCGGTCGGCAAGCTCACGCCCCGTGGCTGCAGCCGCGACGCCGCCACCGCGACGGACACGTGCCACCTCTACGCCGCGCCGGGGACCTTGAGTGTCGCCGGCAGCGACCCAGTCCCCATCTGGGGTTTCGGCGTCGACCAGACGGCCCCCGCGACGACACCTGGCCCCAACCTCGTTGTCGCACAGGGGGACAAGGTCAGCATCACGCTGCACAACGGGCTGCCCGAACCAGTCGATGTCCCTCGCGTTCCCGGGTCTGCCGGCGTCCGCGTTCTCCCCCGCCCTCGACCGAGGCGGCCGCCACCGCGGGGGTCGGTAACGGCGCCACCCTCACGTACTCCTTCACCGCCTCCCGACCCGGGACGTTCCTCTACGAGGCGGGTCACACGGCCAATGGTGCCCGCCAGTCCGCCATGGGCCTGGTCGGCGCCCTCGTCGTCCTCCCCCCGACGGATCCGCCTACGGAAACCCGGGCAGCGCCTACGACGACGACGCCGTCATGGTGCTCAGCGAGGTGGATCCCGCGCTCAACGCGAACCCGATGGGGTTCGACATGCGCAGCTACCACCCGGCGTACCGCCTCATCAACGGACACGCCTTCCCCGACATCCCCTCCGTCGCGACCGACCAGGGGCACAAGGTCCTGTTGCGGTACCTCAACGCCGGGGCCCAACAGCACCCCATGACCCTGCTCGGTGCGACCCAGACCACGGTGGCCCGCGACGGGCACCCCCTCGCCTATGCCCAGAAGGAGGTCACCGCCGTCCTCGAACCGGGGACCACCGAGGACACGGTCGTGTCGATGGGCTCTGGCCCGGAGTACAAGGTGACACTGCTCGAGAGCGGAACCCATCTGGACAACAACGGGCAGCACACCAGTGACCCGCTCACGACCGCCTTCGGCGGGATGTTGACCGTGCTGGACACGAACGCGCCGCCGCCGTCGAGCGACACCGTCGGGCCCGCCATGTCCGCCGTGAGCGCTTCCCCCAACCCGGCCACCGGCCTGGCCGACGTCACCATCAGCGCGACGGTCAGCGACGCCGCCACCGGCGGCTCCGCCGTCAACGGCGCTGAGCTCGTCGTCGACGACGCCTCCGACACCGCGGTCGGGAACGGGACACCGATGACGCTCACCGGCACTGGGGTGACCCAGACCGCCACCGGCACACTGACCGTCCCCGTGATGAAGAACCTCTCGGCCGGACGGCACGTGGTCTACGTCCGCGGACACGACTCAGCCGGCAGCAACGGCAACTGGGGCGTGGTCGGCTCCGTCGTGCTCAACCTGCCCAAGACCGGCCCCGCCACGACCGGGGGCAGCACCTCACCGGCGATCTCCAACCAGTCCGGCCCGATCGGCATCAGCGCCACGGGCGACGACACGGCCGCCGGAGGGTCCATCACCGATGCGGAGTACCTCGTCACCGCCGACGCGACACCGCTCGTGATCCCGACCGACGCCGCCGGCAGTGGAACCCCGATGACCCTCAACCGCCACGCCACCCTCGTCGCCGAGACCGCCGACATCGCCGCCACGCCTCTGCTGACCGAAGGCCGGCACCACGCCTGGGTACGCAGCAAGGACAGCCTCGGCCTCTGGGGACCGCTGTTGGACATCCCGTTCATGGTGGACCGCACCGGCCCGGTCGTGAGTGGTGCTGCCGTGGGCCCGAACCCCTCGAACGGGCAGGTGTCGGCCCCCGCGAACCCCGGGTACGCCGTCGTCTCCGCCCAGATCACGGACGCCGGAGCCGGCTGGGGCTCGAACCTGTCGGACGCCGAAGCCTTCCTGGACACCCGGGGCGCGAACGGCTCAGGGGTGCAGCTCATCCCCACCGATGGCAAGCTCGACTCACCCACCGAAGCGGTCTACGGGCTGATCCCGCTGACCCAGCTCCGGACCCTGAGCGAGGGCACCCACAACATCGTCGTGCACGGCAAGGATGCCGCGGGCAACTGGGGTGCCGACTTCGTCACCACGCTGCTCGTCGACAAGACCGCGCCGACCCTGGGCCTCGTGGCGATCAGTCCCAGCCCGACCCTCGGTGCAGCGACGGTGACGGTGACCGTGCCCTACACGGATGCCAGCGCGACCATCGGGGCCGCGGAGTTCTGGTTCGGCTCCACCGACCCCGGCGTGGGTAGCGCGACACCCGTCACCGTGGCGCTCGGCACCGGCTCCCCCCGGTCGCCACGCTGATCGTGCCGATGGCCGGTGTCCCGACGGGAGCCCAACAGCTCCACATCCGGATATCCGACAAGGCCGGCAACTGGAGCAGCACCGCCACAGGGTCGGTCTTCGTCAACCCGGTGCCCGTCCTCACGGACCACTTCGACGCGCTCGACCCCGCGTGGTCGAAGACCGTCGGCAGCGTCGGGACGGTCGGTGTGGTCGCCGGACAGCTTCAGGTGACCTATCCCGCGACCAACGTGGCCCGGCAGCCCGCGTACGTCTCGCGGAACCTCGGCCTCACGACACCGCTGACCACGGCCCACGTCCACCTCGACGTCTTCGCGTCCGCGCTGGCCACGGGTGGGGCGACGCCGACCATCTTCGTGGCGACCAGCGCCTCTGGTGCCACGGTGTTCGCCATCGAGCTACGCACGCAGGGCACGGTGAAGCAGGTCAGGGCCGACATCGGCGTTGCGGGCGGAGGAGTCCGGAACGGTGCCTGGGTGACGCTGCCCGCCGGTGCCACCGTCGACCTCACCTGGCAGGCGGGGCGGCGTGTCGGGGCGAGCCCAGGGAGCCTCCTGATGTCGTTCAACGGCGGCGCTCCGGTCAGCACCATCACGGCCAACAGCAGCACCTTGTCGGTCGCTGGTGTGAGGCTCGGGCTGGTCGCTGGCCAGACCCCGGCGGTGCGCGGGACGCTCTCGCTGGACAACCTCGTGGTCTCGCCCTGAGCCGGGCACGTAAGCCGCCTCACAGCACGTTCAGCTGCGGTCCGGCGACGACTCGACTCGTCGCCGGACCCTCGAAAGGGGAGTTCGATCATGAAGAACCGTGACGCATGGTTCAGCAGCACGCGAGGGCGAACCCAGACCTTCGCCTTCATCCTCGTCGCCGTTCTCGTGGCCCTCCTCGTTCACAACCTCAACACGAAGTCCGCCGCCGCGGAACCCGTCGTGCCGACGAGCGCCGCGATGGAACAGGCCACGGGGGTGCGCTTCTCTCGCATCGCCGTGGTGGGCGACGGCGGACTGGTGGAGGTGAGCTACGCGGTCCTGGACGCCGACAAAGCCACGCGCTTCCAGTCCGACCAGGCCCACCCGCCGGTGCTCACCAACGAGAGCACCGGCGCGTCGACCAAGCGGGTCGCCTTGATGAAGCAGGGGCACACCCTGCGGGAGGGCCAGACCTACTACTTCCTCTACAACAACGACGGCACCGTTCACGGAGGGGACCAGGCGAAGCTCGAGGCCGGGGGCACGACGCTGACGGGGTTCCCGGTCGGATGAGGCACCGTCGGACACGCCTGCTGAGCCGCCTGGTCCTCGCGGCCGGTGCGGCATCGGTGCTCGTGCTGGGCATCGGGATGCCGAACGCGCAGGCGCACGCCTTCCTGACCCGCAGCAACCCCGCGGACGGCGCCGTCCTCGAGACCGCCCCCACCCGGCTCGTCCTCGACTTCAGCGAGTCCGTCGTACTCACCGGAATGCGGGTCTCGGTCGTCGACGGAGCCGGACGGGAGCTGTCCGTCGGAGAGCCCCGCCTGGTCGACATCGCGGACGGCGGCACGGACACGACGACCAGCCCACGGACGACCACCACCGAGGCCCCGGCAGAGGCCTCGGTGGGTGCCGAGCGCGAAGCCCCAGCCAGCGTGGCCGTCGACCTGCCGCCGCTCGACCGGGGTGCCTACCGCGTCAGCTGGGCGACCGTCTCGAGCGATGACCTCCACCGGACCGCTGGGGTGCTGGTCTTCGGCATCCAGACCACCGTGACCGCCGCGGGGTGGGTGGAGAGCGCACCGGCTCCTCTGGAAACGGTGCTGCGCTGGCTGGTCCTCGTCGCGGTGGCCGTCGGCATCGGCGCCCCAGTGGCCCGGCGGTTGCTGCGCCGAGCAGGGCTCTCCGCGAGTGCCGAAGGCCAGGTCGCGAGCATCGTCGCGGCCGGCGCCGTGATCGGGGTGGCTGCGGCGATCGCGTTGCTCGCCGACCAGGTCGTCGCCTCGGGCGGCGCTGCCCAGGCCTTCGACGAGGGGGCGTATGCCGTCCGGTGGATCTCGCGCGCGCTAGGCCTTCTGATCCTCCTGGCGGCAGCGGTCACGGAGGCGGGGGCGTTGCGCACAGGCCGCGAGGCCGCGGCCCGTCGAGCCCGGCCGGCGGCTCTGCTCGGCGTCGGCATGGCGGCCGTCGGCACGGCGCTCCTCGGTCACGCGGGCAGCGGGGCGACCGGCTCCCCGACCGCGACGATGGTCGCCACCGTGCACTCGCTGGCCACCGGATGCTGGATGGGCACCCTCGCACTCCTCGTGATCGTCCTCGCTCGTGTGCATCCGTCACGGGAGCAGGGTCGGGTGGTCCTGATCGGCTTCGCGGGCCCGGCCTGCGTCGCTGTGGCCGTCACGGTGGTCACCGGCCTCATGTTGGCCAGTGACCTGGTGGGGTCTCTGGATGCGTTATTGCTCACTGACTACGGCCGGCTGCTGATGCTCAAGGTGGCCGTCGTCGGGGTGCTCCTCCTGCTCGGGGGCCTCACGCACATCAGGTTGCGCCGTAGCGCCCGGCCCGTGGGACGTCTCGTCGCGGTCGAAGCGGTGACCGGCGTGCTGGTCCTCCTCCTCAGCGGAGCGGTCACCAGTGGCCAGCCGGCACTCGAGCCACAGCTCCTGCTCGACCCCAGTACTCCGCCCAGTACCACGGTGTACCAACAGATCTCCGACCTTCACGAGTCGCTGTCGATCCGTCCTAACCTGCCCGGCCAGAACGTCGCCGTGCTGCAGGTGACCGACACCCGTCGCCCGTCGCCCGGGCGGGTGACCGGTGTCCGGTTGGTCGTCTCCGGGCCGGGGTCCACCCATGCGGTCGTCGCGACCCGGATCGACGACATCCAGTGGTCGGTCCCGTTGACCCTCACCGACTCCGGCCCAGGCGCCATGTGGACAGAGGTGGAACGTGTGGGCCTGCCCACGACGTCAGGAGGGATCGCGTGGACGACCGGATGGCCGCCGGGCAGTCCACAGACGCTGGTGTCTCGATCGTCACTCCGCCCGACGCTTCTCGCGTCGGCCTGGTTCGGCGTCGCTCTGCTGGCCGGCGGTCTGCTCGTCGCCCTGCGCCGAGCGGCGAGGCGCCCGGCCTTCGGGCTCCCCCTCGGGGCGCGGCCTCGGGTCAGCGCCGTCAGGACCGCCACCGACCGCGGGAAGAGGTGAGCCATGCCCTGGCGGGTACGGGTGGTGCGCCGATGTTCGTCACCGGGCGAGCCAGGCGCGGCGGGCCTGACGGGCGCGGCCCGGGCCGGCCGTGGTGGCCCCCATCGCCGTCGGCGGCCGACGACGACTCTGTTCGGAGCCCTGGCGGTCGTCTGCTGCGTCAGCATCCCGTTGGCACCGTCAGCGAGCAGCCCCTGGCCCCCCGGTCCTTCCGGCGAGTCGGGGACCGGTGTCGGCGACGTCACGTTCCTCGTAGGCGCGACGCGACCGGTGACCAGCACGCGCAGCGGCGGAGTGCGCAGCCGGGCTCAGCGCGCGCCCGTCGCCGGCGCCGTGGGCTCCCTCGACCTGGCCGCCGGCGCAAGGTCGTTGCCTGATCTGACGTCGTCCCTGGCATCCGACCGGACACCGGGGTCGGCCACGCCGCTGCTCGCCGGTGGCGCACCCATGTCCCCCGTGCTGCTGGACGCCTACCGGGCCGCGGTTGCCGGTGTCCCGCTGACGTGCCACCTCCCCCTCGCCCTGCTAGCCGCGATCGGTCAGGTGGAGTCCGGGTCTCTGGCCGGCCGGGCCGTGGATGCAGCGCACCGGGTGGTGCCGCCCGTGCTCGGCCCGGTACTGAACGGCTCCGGTTTCGCCGCCATCCCGGACACCGACGGTGGCCTCCTGGACGGAAGTACGCAGTGGGACCGCGCGGTAGGACCCATGCAGTTCATCCCGAG
Source organism: uncultured Actinomycetota bacterium (assembly GCA_963752705.1). Lineage (GTDB taxonomy): Bacteria > Actinomycetota > Actinomycetes > Actinomycetales > Dermatophilaceae > Lapillicoccus. Next base: position 178,950 of record CAVVZM010000002.1, on the reverse strand, counting down.
CACGTGGCGCGCGTGGGGAACCGACGGAGACGGCGACGGTGTCGCCGACCCGCAGGACGTCTACGACGCGGCCATCTCGGCAGGCCTCTACCTGTGCGCCGCGGGAGGGGACCTTGCTTCTGCCGGGGGGCTCCGGTCAGCCGTCCTTTCCTACAACCACTCCGAGGCGTATCTCCAGTCGGTGCTGCAGCTCATGACCGCCGGCTCGTTGTACCCGCTGGGACCGGTACGTCCGCAGACGATCGCGCTGGCCAACATGGTGGGTCCCCTGTTCGGCATCCGGGACGTCGGCGGCTACCGCAGCGGTGCCGACGCACAGGACCATGCCTTGGGGCTGGCGCTGGACTTCATGGTCTATGGGGATGCGACGACCGGCGAGGCGTTGGCGACCTATCTGCATGACCACGCCGCAGTACTCGGCGTGCACTACGTCATCTGGCAGCAGCGGATCTGGAACGTCGACCGCGCCTCCGAGGGGTGGCGGCCGATGGCCGACCGCGGCAGCCCCACCGAGAACCACATGGACCATGTCCACGTCAGCCTCGTGGACCGGGGCGAGGTCGCGCCGAGCGTCGGTGAGACCTTCGCCCTCGCGGGGGCCGCCAGGCTCGCAACGCAGGAGCCGACGTCTCCCGTGGTGGACACAGGCCGACCCGCTGCCTCGACCAGTGGGGGCGCCTCCCCAGGATCGTCTGTCCAGGACCCCACGGCCGACGCCCTCGGAAACGCTGTCCAAGCGAGCGAGCCCGCCCCCGCATCGCCGGCTGTGACGACAGCTCCCATCCCCTCGGCCACCAGGACGAGCGCCACGGTCACCAGTGCCCCGGTGACGAGTGCGACGAGTGCGACGAGTGCGACGAGTGCGACGAGTGCGACGAGTGCGACGAGTGCGACGAGTGCGACGAGTGCGACGAGCGCCACGACCTTGACCACCGCGACGATGACGGGCACCCCCGCCGAGACGTCCTCTGCAGCGCCCAGCACCCCGGTCACGTCGCCCAGCACCCCACCACCGACCACCACGCCGGGGGGCCCGGTCTCGTCGACCACGGGGACCCTCTGTGTCATGGCGCCCTCCGCCACCGACCCGCAACCCGGGACGCCGAGCCCGACCGCCGCGACGCCGACGCCGAGCCCGACCGCCGCGACGCCGGCGCCGCCGACGTCGTCAACGTCGTGCTGAGGTCGGGCTGCGGCGGCACCGGTTGCTGGCGCTCGACCCCAGCTCAGTCCCAGATCGACCACCCGTCGAGCCGGGCGCCCGGGGTGCGCGGCCCGCGGCCCACCGTGGGGCCGACACACCGACCGATCCCGGTAGGCCACGACGGGAGTGGATCGGTGAATCCGGTGATGAGCTCCCGACATCGGCGCCCGGCTCCCGCATCGCACCACCACGCAACCGCGGTGGCGCGCAAGGGGTGTCCGTCGAAGAGCAGGGCTGGGTCCTCGGCGCGCCGGAAGGGGAGACGGCGGCGGAGCCGGTGCTCGTCCGGTCCACGAGAACCATGACCGGGAGGGCGTGGGCCTGGGCCGGGCGGCTCGGCCAACGACGACACCCTCACGCCGGTGGGCGGGTGAACGCCCAGGTCGACGACGGGCGTCGCCCGGGGCGTCCGCAGGAGCCTGGCCTGGTCGACGTCCACCTCGCTGACGAGATCCGGCTGCTCGGCGAGGTCATCGCCGGCGCCGGCGGCCATCCCGGACCCCTCAACGAGGCGGAAGTGGACACGGTCCTCGGCATCACCGGGCGGGCCACAGGAAAGCCCCGAAGACCACGACCCGGACCTGCCTGACCTCCGCCCTGGATGGCGTCCGGCATGCGCGGAGCCTCCCCGTGGGGTGGGCCGGGGCTGGCCTCGTCGCCACCGCTCCGTGCCTTACAGCACCTTAGCGGCCTGCGTAACCCTCCCGACCTTGGAGTTACCTGTCCAAACGGGCGACAACCTGAGTGATGGCTGCCAATCGCGGGCGGGGGCGAACTTCCCGCTTATACAGCCCCTGGCAGAGCTCTGAAGCGGGTTTACATTTCGGGCGGCAGCATCCTGCCATTCGCCCGGGGTCGCATCCGTCGACCCGTGAGCCCCGCTACCAGTGGTGGCGTGAGGAGAGATCTGTGTCCCCTACCTCCCGAAGCACCTCGTTCCGACGCCGGCCCACCCCAGCCCGTGGGGTTGCGCTGACCGCCGGCACCGCCGTCCTGCTGGGCCTCGCCGCCGTAGGCTCCTCCACCGGGGTCGCCAGCGCGGCCCATCACGACACGGCGACCGTCCATGTGCGTCCTGCATCGGCTGGCCACGTCCTCACGACGTCACGGGTGAGCCCCCTCCCGACCTCGCAGTGTGAGTCGATGATCGGGATCGCGTGCTACAGCCCGATCCAGCTGCGGGCGGCGTACGACACGGCTCCGCTCTATGCCGCGGGGATCACCGGCAAGGGCCGCACCATCCTCATCGTCGACTCCTTCGGCTCCCCCACCATCCAGCACGACCTGGAGATGTTCGACGCCCAGTGGGGAATTCCGGACACGAACGTCGAGGTCGTCAAGTACGGGAACGTGCCGGCGTTCGACCCGAAGAACAACGAACAGATCGGCTGGGCGCAGGAGACGACGCTGGACGTCGAGTATGCGCACGCGATGGCGCCGGACGCCCACATCATCCTCGCGGAGACCCCGGTCGCCGAGACCGAGGGCGTCACCGGACTGCCTGAGATGATGAACGTCGAGAAGCAGCTCATCGACCAAAACCGGATCGACGTGGTCACCCAGAGCTTCGGGGCCACGGAGAACACGTTCCCGGGTGTCGACCAAGGAGACTCCTCGAGCATCCAGAACCTGCGGTACGCGTTCACCACGGCCCAGGCGCACGGGACCACCGTCCTGGCCTCCTCCGGAGACGCCGGCGCCACCGACTACATGGCCGATGGCACCACCCTCTACGACCACCCGGTGAACTCGTGGCCGTCGAGTGACCCACTGGTGACCAGCATCGGCGGCACACAGCTGCACCTCACCGACGCGGGAGCCCGCATCTCTCCCGACGTGACGTGGAACGACGGTTACGGTGCCGGAGGCGGCGGCCTGTCTCAGGTCTTTGCGCGCCCGTCCTACCAGCTGGGCGTCCAGAACGTCGTCGGTAGCCACCGCGGTACTCCCGACATCTCGATGACCGCGGCGGTCGACGGGGGCGCGTGGGTCTACTACTCGTTCGTCGGCGCGAGCTCTCCGTGGCACATCTTCGGCGGGACCAGCGAGGCGTCGCCGATCTTCAGTGGCGTCGTGGCCCTCGCCGACCAGGCCGCGGGGCGCCGGCTCGGGCTGCTCAACCCTCTGCTCTACGCCGAGGGGGCTCTGCAGCCCTACCGCGGGGCACGGACCGGACTCGTCGACGTCACCTCGGGCGACAACTCGTTCGCGGGCGTGACGGGGTACCCCGCCAAGCCCGGTTACGACCTGGCCACCGGCTGGGGCACCGTCGACGTCGCCAAGTTCGTCAAGGCCGTGGCGCCGGCAGCGCGCTTCTAGTCACATCGCGGAGGGCCGGTCCGGTCGGAAGACCAGACCGGCCCTCCGTCCGCGCGGCCTCTAGCCTGTCCGCGTGCGCCTGTTGCTGATCCGCCACGCAGAGACCACCTCCAACGCCCGTCGCCTGCTCGACACCGCCCCGCCGGGGGCGGACCTCACCGACCGCGGCCGCGAGCAGGCCGGTGACCTCGTCGGCGCGCTCGACGACGTCCCGCTCGACGCGATCTACGTGTCCGACCTCGTGCGCACCCAGCAGACGGCGGCGCCGCTCGCCGCCGCGCGGGGCCTCGAGCCACGCATTCGCCCGGGAGCGCGCGAGATCCAGGCCGGCGACCTCGAGATGGCCCCCGACGACGGGTCGTGGGACGCCTACCTCGGGGCCCTCTACCGGTGGGCCGAGGGGGAGCCGCACGCGCGCATACCGGGCGGGGAGTCCGGGCACGAGGTGATGCAGCGCTACGACGCCGTCGTCGCCGAGGCTGCGCTGCACGACAGCGCCGCGATCGTCAGCCATGGTGCGGTGATCCGCGCCTGGACCGGCGCCCGGGCCCGCAACGTCGACCACGCCTTCGTCGCCGACACCCGCCTGCTCAACACCGCCGTCATCGTCCTCGACGGCGACCCCGACGGCGGCTGGCGGGTCGTCACCTGGGCCGACGAGCCGGTGCCCGGCCTCTGAGCCCGCTTGAAACTGCATAGGCAACCTATGTAATGTGTCGGGCGTGCCGACCCGAGAGCTCATCGCGCCCGCCGATCTCGGCGCCGACCTGCTCACCGTCGTCGCCCGGCTCAACCGGATGGCCACGCAGCAGTCAGCGCTCCCCCTGCCGTATGCGCAGGCGCGCCTTCTCGCGCAGATCGAGCAGCAGGGTCCCTCCCGCATCTCCGAGCTCGCGGCCGCCGACCACTGCAGCCAGCCGACGATGACGACGCAGGTGCAGCGGCTGGAGGCCGGTGGCTGGGTCGAGCGGCGCAGCGACCCGAGCGACGCCCGCGCGGTGCTCGTGTCTGTGACGCCCGCCGGCACCCAGACCCTGCGGCAGACCCGGGCCATGCGCGCCGCCGTGGTCGTTCCCCACCTCGAGCACCTCGCCCCCGAGCAGCTCGCCACCCTCGCCGACGCCGTCGACATCCTGCGCGACCTGCTCCACGACGTGCAGCACCAGAACCAGCACCAGAACTAGCAAGACCTGAACCCGAACCAGGAGTGACCTGAACCTCATGTGGCGCCAACCGAAAGCCGTCTGGGCCGTCGCCTTCGCCTCCGTGATCGCCTTCATGGGCATCGGCCTCGTCGACCCCATCCTCAAGCCGATCGCCGACCAGCTGAGCGCGACCCCGTCGCAGGTCTCCCTGCTCTTCACCAGCTACATGGCGGTCATGGGCCTGGCGATGCTCATCACCGGCGTCGTCTCGAGCCGGATCGGTGCGAAGAAGACCCTGCTCATCGGCCTGGTCATCATCATCGTCGGCGCCGGCCTGGCCGGGATGTCGAGCTCGATCGGCGGCATCGTCGGCTGGCGCGCCCTGTGGGGCCTCGGCAACGCGCTGTTCGTGGCGACCGCACTCGCGACCATCGTCAGCTCGGCGCGGGGCTCCGTGGCGCAGGCGATCATCCTCTACGAGGCCGCGCTCGGCCTCGGCATCGCGGTCGGACCGCTCGTCGGCGGCATCCTTGGCGGTATCTCGTGGCGTGGGCCGTTCTTCGGCGTCTCGGTGCTCATGGCGATCGCCCTCGTCGTCACGGCGTTCCTCCTGCCCGCCACCCCACCGGCGGCCAAGGCCACGAGCCTCCTCGACCCGTTCCGCGCCCTCCGCCACCGCGGGCTGCTCGGCGTCGCGATCACCGCGCTGCTCTACAACTTCGGCTTCTTCACCCTGCTGGCCTTCACCCCGTTCCCGCTCAACATGGGCGCCCACGAGATCGGCCTCATCTTCTTCGGCTGGGGGCTCTGCCTGGCCTTCACGTCGGTGGTCGTCGCGCCCCGGCTGCAGCACCGGTTCGGCACCATCCCGACGCTGCTCGTCAACCTCACCCTGCTGTCCGCGCTGCTCGCGGTCATGGCCATCGGCACCGACAACAAGACCGTTCTCGCCGTATGCGTGATCGTCGCCGGCCTGTTCCTCGGCATCAACAACACGCTCGTCACCGAGACGGTGATGAAGGCCGCGCCGGTCGAGCGCGGGGTCGCTTCTGCGGCATACAGCTTCGTGCGGTTCGGCGGCGGGGCCGTCGCCCCGTGGCTGGCCGGCAAGCTCGGCGAGGAGATCAACGTGCACGTCCCGTTCTGGGTGGGTGCCGGTGCGGTGCTGCTCGGGGTCGGCGTGCTCGCCGTGACGCGGCCCCACCTGCGCCACATCGACGCCCCGGAGACCGACCGCGAGGAGGCGGAGCAGCGCGAAGCCGTCGCCATCACGGTCGGCGATGCCTGACGCGAAACGGGCTGTCGCACCAGCGGTCGGGATGACAGGCTGAGGCCCGTGCGCCCTATCGTCCAGAGCAAGAAGCTCCAACACGTCCGCTACGACGTCCGGGGGCCGATCCTCGTCGAGGCCCAGCGGCTCGAGGCCGAGGGCCACAAGATCCTCAAGCTCAACATCGGCAATACGGCGCCGTTCGGCTTCGAGGCGCCCGAGCGGATCCTCGTCGACATGGTGCACAACCTGCCGGAGTCACAGGGCTACAGCGACTCCAAGGGCATCTACTCCGCGCGCACCGCGGTCTCGCAGTACTACCAGTCCAAGGGGCTCACCGAGACCGACGTCGAGGACGTCTTCATCGGCAACGGCGTCTCCGAGCTCATCTCGATGGTGCTCACGGCGTTCGTCGACGACGGCAACGAGGTGCTCGTCCCCGCGCCCGACTACCCGCTGTGGACCGGGGCGGTCACCCTCGCCGGCGGCAAGGCGGTGCACTACCGCTGCGACGAGGCGAACGACTGGAACCCCGACCTCGCCGACATCGAGTCGAAGATCACCGAGCGCACGTTCGCCCTCGTCATCATCAACCCCAACAACCCGACGGGCGCGGTCTACAGCGAGGAGACGATGAAGGGCCTCGTCGACATCGCGCGCCGGCACCAGCTCGTCCTCATGTCCGACGAGATCTACGAGAAGATCATCTTCGACTCGCGCACCCACCACCACGCGGCCACGTATGCCGGTGACGACGTCCTCTGCCTCACCTTCAGCGGGCTGTCCAAGGCCTACCGCGTCTGCGGCTACCGGTCCGGCTGGGTGATGATCTCCGGCCCCAAGCACCTGGCGACCGACTTCCTCGAGGGGCTGACGCTGCTGGCCAACATGCGGATGTGCGCCAACGTGCCCGGCCAGCACGCGATCCAGACCGCCCTCGGCGGCTACCAGTCGATCAACGAGCTGACGGCGCCGGGCGGCCGGTTCTTCGAGCAGAGCAAGCTGGCGGCGCGGCTGCTCAACGAGATCCCCGGCGTCACCTGCGTCGAGCCGGCGGGCGCCCTCTACTGCTTCCCCCGCCTCGACCCCGAGGTGCACCACATCGTCGACGACCAGCGGTTCGTCATCGACCTGCTGCGCGCGAAGAAGATCCTCGTCACGCACGGCACCGGCTTCAACTGGTTCGAGCCCGACCACTTCCGGCTCGTCACGCTGCCGGCGGTCGACGTGCTCGAGGAGGCGGTCGACCGGATCGGCAGCTTCCTGGAGACCTACACGCAGGTGTAGCGGTCGTCGGTGTGCGAGTCCCTCAGCGGTTGCTGCCCGCACTGACGAGCACGATGCCGACGATGAAGAGCACGGCGATCAGGGCCATGAAGGCCGTCGCCACGATGCCGAGCACCATGCCCGCCATGGCCAGACCCCGGTTGCTGAAGGTGCGCGGGTCGCGGTCGATCTCGCGCACCACCTTCCGCCCGACGTACCAGCCGAACGGGCCGAGGATGAGCAGCCCGAGGATCGACAGCAGCCCGAGCACGAAGGCGAGGACCGCCTGCGGGTGCTCGACGGCCGGGCCGGGCGGCTGGAACGCGATCCGTCCGTCGGGCGCCGGCGCATACGGCTGGTAGCCCTGGTAGGGCGGCTGGGCCGGCGCATACGGCTGCTGCGGGGTCGGCTGCTGCGGGTACGCCTGCTCGGGCGGTCGCGCGTACGGCGGGGCCTGCGGCACCGGCTCGGTGGGCGGGCTGGAGGGACGGTCCTGCGGGTACGACGGGTCCGTGCTCACCCTCCGAGCCTAACCCGGGTCGTCCCGCCGCCCCCCGGTCCGCAGGGAAGGGGGTACGCCCGCCGCCAACTCCGCACGTGCTGAGAAGTCGGAGCCCAAGGTCCGGGATGTCCGGTTGCAACTCAGCACGTGCTGAGAAGTCGGGGGCCGATGTCGGAGATGTCCGGCTACAACTCATCACGTGCGGAGATGTTGTTGAGGCGGGGCGTTCCGCCGGGCGACGACGAGCAGCCACTGGTCCTGGGCGCCGTCGCGGTGCTCCAGCGACTCGACGACCCACCCGTGCTGCTCCAGCAGCGTGCGCAACGGTGCGGCGCGCCAGTAGGTGAAGTAGCGGGGTAGACCGAGCTTGTGGTCACTCCAGCCGAACCCGTCGCCCTCCTTGAGGGTCATCGCCAGCAGGCCGCCGGGCGCGACGGCGGTGCGCAGCCGGTCGAGCACGTCGCCGAGCTCGCCCGGCGTGAGGTGCAGCAGCACGGCGCTCGCGACCACGGCGGCCCACGGACCCCCGAGGTCGTCGGTGAGGACGTCGATCTTCACGGGGTCGAGCCCGCGCTCGCGCTGCTGCTCGAGGAACGCCGCCACGGCGTCGGAGGGCTGTAGCGCGAGCCCCCGCTCGAGCAGGTATGCCGCGTCGCGGCCGGTTCCGCTGCCCAGCTCCAGCACCTGCGCCCCGGCCGGCAGCCGGTCCACGACCGCGTCGAGGAACTCGCGATGCCAGGGCGTCGGGGTGTCGCTGAGCCCCTCGCGGTAGCGGTCGGCGCGCTCCTCGTAGACGGCGAGCGTGGCGGCGTTCGTCCCCGCCCCCGTGTCGAGGAACGTGAACAGACGGGTGTCGTTGAGGGTGGCGTGATCCGGCCGCGTGACGAGGTCGGCCACGCCCACGGCGGCGAGGCTGTCGGGCACCGGCGCGAAGGCCAACTCGCGGAAGCCGTTCTCGCCCAGCCACGCCCGCACCGACGGCGTGAGGTCGGGCACCCGGCGGGTGCGCGTCCAGATCACCCGTGCGCCGTCCGCGCAGAGGGCGGGCAGCACCGACAGGACGTGCTCGACGTCGGCGTCGGAGACGTTGCCCAGCACCCCGCAGAGGAGGACGAGGTCGGCCGGCGGCAGCCCGGCATACGCGGCCGGGTCGCCCGCGTCGGCGGTACGCACCTCGACGCCCGGGAGGCCGGCAGCCAGCGTGCGGGCGCCGTCGGCGAGCCCGGGGTCCAGCTCGACGAGGGTGACCGTGACCCGCTCGGCGTCGCGCCGGGAGACGAGCACCTCGAGGAGGTCGCGGCCGTCGCCGGCGCAGACGCTCACGACCCGCACCGGTCGGGGTGCCGTCGCGTCGAGCCAGTCGCGTACGAACCCCTGCACGATGCCGAGGCGACGGGAGAGCGACGAGCCGGGGTCGGCATACGCGTCGTGCCAGGTCTGCCAGTGGGTCACGCGACCCCACGCTACGGCGAGCGGCTTCGTAGTCTGGGGCCATGAGCAGCGACCGCCCCGCCGAGATGCCGCCCGAGAAGCCGGCCCACCGGCACGTGAGCCTGAGCCGCGACGACACCGGCGAGTACACGGTGACCAACGCCCGGGGCGGCACCCTCAGCCTCGGTCGTGAGGGCGACTTCACGCCGGTGGAGCTGCTGCTGGCCGGGATCGCCGGGTGCACGTCGATCGACGTCGACCACCTCACCGTGCGTCGGGCCGTGCCGAAGTCGTTCGTCGTCGACGTCGACGCGCAGAAGGTGGCCGACGAGCAGGGCAACCACCTCGACGACATCACCGTGACGTTCCGCATCGTCTACCCCGAGGGCGAGGGCGGTGACCGGGCGCGGGCGATCCTGCCCGACATCGTGCGCAAGTCGCACGACCGGCTGTGCACCGTCAGCCGCACCGTTGAGATAGGCACCCCCATCACGACGGCGGTCGACTGACCTCTCTCGTCACTCGAGTCACACCCGTTACACCCGCGCCCGTCGTGTCTCACGCCCGATCGGGGTCCGCCGACCTACCCTCGGCTGGGTGACCCCCCAGGCCAGTGTCGACGCGCGGCCGGACGCGCAGGCCGACGCGCTGCCCATCAACGTCTCCAACACGGTGGCCCGGGTCGTCGAGGACTACCTCGCCGACCTCGAGGCGACCGCCCCGGGTCTCGTCGAGGCGGTCTACCTCACGGGGTCGGTGGCGCTGGGCGACTTCCACGCCGCGTGGAGCGACATCGACTTCGTCACCGTGCTCTCGGCGCACCCCGACGACCAGCAGCGGATGCTGCTCGCCGACATCCACGAGCGGGCCGCCACCCGCCACCCGCGCCCCCGCCTCGACGGCTACTACCTCACCTGGGACGACCTCGCCGCCCCGCCGAACCGCCGCACCACCCTCGGGCTGCGGGCCCTCGGCGGCCGCGTGCAGCATGGGTCGAACTGGGTGCCGTCGATCCTCACGTGGCACGAGCTGAGCGAGCACGGGCTGCACGTCTACGGGCCCGGTCTGGAGGGTCGGACCATCGCCCGCGACGACGAGATGATGCGCGCCTGGTGCCTCGACGCGATCGAGCGGCAGTGGACGCCCTGGTGGTACCGCAACGCCAACCTCTGGTCCGGCGCCGGTGTCGGCAGCCTCGGCACCTGGTCGCCGGCCTCCGGCGTGCTCGGCGTCACCCGGGTGCACTACATGCTCACCACCGGGCGGGTCACCTCGAAGTGCGGCGCCGGCGAGTGGGCGCTCAGCGTGTGCGAGCCTGAGTGGCGGCGCCTCCTCGAGGAGTGCCTGCGGATCCGCAACCGCCCCACCAAGAAGTCGCTGTACCGCGACCCCTTCTCCCGACGCAAGGATGCCCTCGCCTTCATGGACCTGCTGATGACCGCCGACGAGGAGGCCTTCGGGCTCGACCTCAGCGGGCGCTACCGATGACCGTCCTCGACCCGCAGACCGCGCCGCCCCTGAAGTGGGGCATCCTCGGCCCGGGTGGCATCGCCAACAAGCTCGCCGAGGCGGTCACCGACTTCACGGCGGGGTCCGTCGTCGCGGTGGGCTCGCGCGACCAGAGCCGGGCCGAGGAGTTCGCGGCGCGACACGGCATACCGAGGGCGTATGCGGGGTACGAGCAGCTCGTCGCCGACGACGAGGTCGAGGCGGTCTACGTCGCCTCGCCCCACTCCGGCCACCGCGAGCACGCCCTGCTGGCCATCGCCGCGGGCAAGCACGTGCTCATCGAAAAGGCGTCGGCGCGCAACGGTTCCGAGGTCGACGACATCTTCGCGGCGGCTGAGCGCCAGGGCGTCTTCGTCATGGAGGCAATGTGGACGCGGCACCTGCCGCACATCGACGGGGTGCGCGAGCGCATCGCGGCGGGCGCCCTGGGTGACATCGTCACCGTCACCGCCGACCACGGTCAGGCGCTCGACCTGCCCGCGAGCCACCGGCTGAAGGACCCCCACCTCGCGGGCGGCGCGCTGCTCGACCTGGGCGTCTACCCGATCTCGTTCACCCTCGACCTGCTCGGGGCGCCGCAGGAGGTCAAGGCGGTCGGGCGGCTCACCGAGACCGGGGTCGACGGGCACGTGTCGCTGGTGCTGGGCTACCCCGGCAAGACCGTCGCGCAGGTCGACACGACGCTGTGGACCAAGACCCCGACCACGGCCGTCATCTGCGGCACCGAGGGCAGCATCGAGATCGACGGCGACTTCTACGGCCCCAACCGGTGCCGGCTGCGCAGTGCCGACCGCGGCCGGTCGGTCGTCGAGGAGTGGGGCGGACCGGTGGACAACGGGTTCCAGTTCCAGGTGGCCGAGGTCGCGCGGTGCGTGGCCGAGGGTCGTCACGAGAGCGAACGGATGACCTGGGACGGCTCGCGGGCCGTCATGGCGGTCATGGACGAGGCGCGGCGCCAGGTCGGGGTCGTCTACCCGGGCGAGTGACGGGTCACGGTGCCCGGAGGGGGCGCACGGTGAGCACCTGCTCGGCGCGCCCCACCGGGCCGTCCACGTCGTGCAGCACCGAGCTGGTCAGCCCGAGACCGCCCGAGCCGAAGACGACCGTCGTGTCGACGCCCACCCACGGGCCGCGCGGCTCACGGTAGAGGTGGATCGACAGGTCGAGGTTCGGGAACATCCACTCGCTCGGATCCTCACGCACCGCAATGCCGTTCGCGGTGTCGACGAGGCCCAGATAGGCGGCCGTGGGGCTGACCGCGACCCCCTCCACAAGGGTGACGTCGGTGCGCATCCAGACCCGGCCGCGTCCCGCGACCGACGCGGGGTCGGCGTGGATCTCGACCGAGGCGATGTACCCGCCCTTCCACACCGAGCTGCCCGACCACGCGGGCCAGGCCTCGGGCGGCGGCATCGGTTCTGGCGCGCCACCGGCCACCGAGGTGGTGTCGCCGCGGGCGACGCGCCAGGCCCGGGCGCGCACCACAATCCGGCCGTCGACCGACGCGGTGGCCTCGACCAGCTCGATGGTGCGCCCCGGACGCACCGTCTCGACCTGCACCGACGTCACGCGGTCGGGGATGAGGCCGAGGATCTCGTAGGTGATCCGGCCGAGGGCGAGCTCGGGGCGGGGGTCGTGGCTCTCGATGGCATACGCGATGAGCCCGGAGACCGGACCCATGTGCTGCTCGTGGTCGTTCCAGGCGCCGTGGGCGTGGTCGGTGGGGGCGTACCCGCCGTCCGGGAGGGGCACGTAGTAGCTGCCGGAGGTCACCCCGCCACCCTAGGCACCGCGGGCAGCCGACCCTCCTCGACATCGCGGGACGTAATGGAGGTGGATTCGACCCCTCCGAGGGGGCCCTATCCACCGCGTTGACCTCCATGTCCGGCGCGACGGCTGCCCCTTGGCGCCGTTGGGGTCTGGACCTTCTTCCAAGGCGTTCGCCAAGAGCGCTACGCCACGCTCTCGTTCGAAGGGGTCATTCGAGTCGTGGCCGAGATCACTGGCGTCGAGGACGTCCCCCAGGGTGACGACGATCCGGTGCCCAAGAGGGCCTTGGTAGGCCAACTCCTCGGCGCGGATGACCCGGTAGCGGCCGCCTTGTTGGGCCAGCCGGTCGACACTCACCGCAACCCCTTGACGTACAACGACTCCGTTGACGTGGAGCGCGGCACCCGCCCGCAAGCGTGAGAGCTCCTGACCGCAGATGGCGGTGGATTCGACCCCTCGGAAGGGGTCCTATCCACCCCGTTGACGGGGCCCGGGGCAGGAACGGCGTATGCCGCGGCCCGTCAGATGGTGCCGCTCACCCTCGCGGTGATCTCGGTGGCGCAGACGTCGGGCTGTAGCTCGGGGAGCCAGTGGCCCTCGTCGACCTCGACGAACCGGTACTCACCGCGCACGAACGCCCCGGTGGTCTCGGCCGCGCGCCGGCCGAGGAAGTCGTCACGCCGGCCCCACACGAACGTGGTCGGCACCGCGACCCGGTGCACCGATCCACGCGAGTGCCGCAGGGCGCGGTACCAGCCCAGCGCGCCGTGCAGGGCGCCCGGCTCGCGCATCCGACCGGCGTACTGCTCGGCTGCAGCGCGCGGCAGCCCTGACGACTCCAGCCACGGCGTGAGCCGGCGGCCGAGCGCCAGCTCGGGCACGCGAGGCAGCTGGAAGAAGGTCATGTATGCGGAGTGCGCGGCCTGCCAGGGGTCGCGCATCGCGCGCGCCATCGCCCCCGGATGCGGCGTGGACAGCACGGTGAGCGACGTGACCCGCTCGGGGTGGTTGCCGGCCACGGACCACGCCACGGCCCCGCCCCAGTCGTGGCCGACCACATGGACGCGCTCGACCTCGGCGGCGTCGACGAGGGCGATGACGTCGGCGACGAGCTCGGTCATGGCGTACGCCCGCGGGTAGCCGTGCGTAGGGCGCGCCCCGGGGCTGTACCCGCGCTGGTCGGGCGCGAGGACGCGCATACCGCCGGCGACGAGGCGGTCGGCGACGGCGTCCCAGCTCGACCGGTTGGCCGGGAACCCGTGCAGCAGCACGACGGCCGGGCCTGACGGGTCGCCGCGGTCGGTGACGTCGAAGGTCAGGCCGTCGCGGGAATAGCGCTCCATGGACCCCATCGTGGTGCCACCATCGATGGGACCGCACCTTTCGCGGCCTTCCGGCGTCAGGAAGAGGGGCTCATGGCCGGCACCATCTTTCTCGCCTTCGACGGCGTGGAGGGCGAGTCCACCGACGATCGGCACAAGGGCGAGATCCAGCTGGAGAGCTGGTCGTTCGGTGTCTCCAACTCGGGCACCACCCACCTCGGAGGCGGCGGCGCCGGAGCCGGGAAGGCCTCGGTGTCCGACCTCGCGGTCACCAAGAGCATCGACCTCGCGACCCCGGCCCTTCTGCAGGCCGCGGCCAGCGGCAAGCGCGCCGGCACCGCGACCCTCACCGCACGCAAGGCCGGCGAGGGCCAGCGGGACTTCCTCAAGGTCGTCATGCGCGACGTCATGGTGACCAGCTGCACCATCGACGCCGACGGCGACAGCGGTATGCCGCGGGAGGCGGTGCACCTGTCCTTCGGCACAGTGCAGCTGACCTACACGGCGCAGAGCGCTGACGGCTCGGAGGGGCCGACCCGCACCTTCGGCTGGGACGTCGCGAGGAACAGCCCGGTCTGACCGCTCGGCCCGCTTGCGGGAACCCCTCTGGGGGTACATGGTTCGACCATGCGCAGACCCACGACGCGGTGGTCGGTTGCCGGTGTCCTCCTCCTTCTCCTCTCGAGCCTCGCCGTCGGCAGCACGGTCGGATCGGCGTATGCCGCCCCACCGCGATCGCCGGTGAGCTTCGGGCCGGACGTGCTGGTCTTCGACCCCAGCATGCCGACGGCCCAGATCCAGGCCGCCGTGGACGCGGTCTACGACCAGCAGGTCAACGCCGAGATGGGGAAGGGCCGGAAGGCGCTGCTGTTCAAGCCGGGGGTCTACGGCTCGGCCACGACGCCGCTGATCATCAAGGTGGGCTACTACACCGAGGTCGCGGGCGTCGGTCAGAACCCGGGCGACGTGACGATCAACGGCCACGTCGACGTCTACAACCAGTGCACGGGCGGCTACTGCATCGCCCTCAACAACTTCTGGCGGTCGGTCTCCAACCTGACCATCCACGTGACGGGCGCGCTGGGCTGCCACACCGGCGCCACCTTCTGGGCCGTCTCGCAGGCCGCGCCGATGAGGCGGGTCGACGTCACGGGCGGGAACCTCTCGCTCATGGACTACTGCACGGGTCCGTCCTTCGCCAGCGGCGGATTCATCGCCGACTCGCGCACGGGGTTCGTCATCAGCGGGTCGCAGCAGCAGTGGCTCACCCGGGACAGCGCCATCGGTGGCTGGTCGAACGGCGTGTGGAACCAGGTGTTCTCCGGGGTCATCGGCGCTCCGCCGCAGGCGTTCCCGAAGGTGGGGGACGTCGGTCCCTACACGACGCTTGCCACCACGCCCGTGAGCCGCGAGCGGCCCTACCTCTACGTTGACGGTTCCGGTGCCTGGCGCGTCTTCGTCCCCGCACCGCGCACCGACTCGGCGGGCACGACCTGGGCGGCCGGGTCCACCCCGGGTCGCTCGGTGCCGCTCTCGGAGTTCCAGGTCGTCTCCACGTCCACGCCGTGGTCGACGGTCAACGCGGCGGCCGCCCAGGGTCGCAACCTGCTGTTCCTGCCCGGCGTCTACGACGTGGCCCGCGCCATCACGGTGAAGCGGGCCGGCTCGGTCGTCCTCGGGCTGGGGTTCCCGACCCTGACGCCCACCAACGGCAACGCCGCCATCGAGGTGTCCGACGTGCCCGGCGTCGACGTCGCGGGCCTCATCATCGACGCCGGCACTCCCACCTCGCCCGCCCTCATGACCATCGGCACCGGCCGGGCCGGCAAGGGCAAGGACGCCAAGGCGCGCGACGCGGCATACCCGACCGGCGTGCAGGACGTGTTCTTCCGCATCGGCGGGCCCCACGCGGGGTCGGCGACGGTCGCCCTGCAGGTCAACAGCGACCACGTCGTCCTCGACGACATCTGGGCCTGGCGGGCCGACCACGGCGAGGGCGTCGGCTGGACGATCAACACCTCCGACACGGGCGTCGTCGTCGCCGGTGACGACGTCACGGCCACCGGTCTGTTCTCCGAGCACTTCCAGAAGGAGAACGTCATCTGGTCGGGTGAGCGCGGGCGCACGGTCTTCTTCCAGAACGAGCTGCCCTACGACGCACCGAACCAGGCCGCATGGCAGCACGACGGCATCCTCGGGTACGCCGCGTACAAGGTGGCCGACACCGTCAAGCAGCACGAGCTGTGGGGAGGCGGCAGCTACATCTACACCAACATCGACCCGACGCTGCACGCCACTCATGGCTTCGAGGTGCCCGTGACACCGGGGGTGCGGATGCACGACCTGCTCACGGTGTCGCTCAACGGAGCCGGGACCATCGATCACGTCGTCAACGACGTGGGCGCCCCGGTGACGCCGACCTTCCAGGGCCCCAGCACCGTCCCCTCCTACCCGTGACCGCACCGACGTCCCGCCGGGCCCACCCCGCGCGGGACGTCGGCACGGCCTAGAGTCGGGTATGCCCTCGTTGCCGCTGTTCCCCCTCGGCGGCACCCTGTTGCCGGGCCTCCGGCTGCCGCTGCAGGTGTTCGAGGAGCGCTACCTCGCGCTGCTGCAGCACCTCATCGACAGCGACGGCGAGGAGATCGGGTTCGGCGTCGTGGCCATCCGGCACGGCTACGAGGTCGGCGACCGGGCCAACGAGCTGTGTGCCATCGGCTGCCTGGCCGTGCTCGACCGGGTCGTGCAGGTGACCGACGGCTTCTACCTCGTGCTCACCCACGGCACCCGCCGGTTCCGGCTCGATGCCATCGACGAGACGGCGGGTACGCCCTGGGCCACCGGACGCGTCACCTGGCTCCAGGACGTGCCGGGCGAGCCGGATGTCGTTGCTGCACAGGCCCTTTCGGTACGGTCGGCGGTCGAGGCCCACGCCCGCACCGTGGGCTCCGAGGTGTCCGAGCCCCCGACCGACCCGAGCGAGACGGCGTGGTGGGCCGCCGAGGCCCTCGACCTCGACCGCGACGACCGGCAGCGGCTGCTCGAGCTGCCCGAGGTCGCGGCCCGGCTCGGCCTGGTGCGACGGCTGGCCCGGCGGGAGACCGGGCTCGCCTCGCGCCTGGGCGTCGCCGGCGGCACCGGACCCACCCCACCCAGCCTGAACTGACGGCCGGCCGCTTCAGCGCAGGTCGACCAGGGACCGCCAGTCGTCGCGCGGGAGCGTGTCGGCCACGGCCGAGACCTCCATGGTGTCGAGCGTGACCTCGCCGCCGTGGCTGGTGAGGAAAGCCGTGTCGGCCGCGTCGCGACCGGTGGCGATGCGCACGAGGGTCTGGCGTGGGGCGAGCCAGGTGGCATCGACGAGGTGCCACGCCCCGTCGACCCAGGCCTCGCATACGGCGTGGAAGTCCATGGGGGACAGGCCCGGTGCGTAGACCGACACGAGGCGGGCGGGCACGTCGCGAGCACGCAGGAGCGCGATGGTGAGGTGGGCGAAGTCGCGGCAGACGCCCTGCCGGGCGAGCAGGGTGCGCACGGCGCCGTCGGTGGGGAGGCTCGACCCCGAGACGTAGTAGAGCTTGTCGTGCACCCACGACGCGACCGCCGCGAGCAGGGCGTGGCCCTCGAGCGAGCCGAACTCGGCCGCCGCGGTGGGGTCGAGGGTGTCGGACTCGCAGTAGCGGCTCGGGCGCATGAACGTCACGAGGTCGATGTCGGAGGCGACGTCGAGGTCGCCCTGGCCGGTCACCGTGGCGCGGTAGCCGAAGGTCACCGGTCCGGCGCCGCACTGGATCCGGTGCAGCCGGCTGCCGTAGTGGTCGGTGAAGGTGGTCGGCTCGACCCGGCGGCCGTGGACGGTGATCTCGAGCTGCTCGCGCAGGTCGGCGCCCCGGGGCGAGACGGCCGCGCTGAAGATCAGGGTCGCCGGACCGCTGACGGTGAGGCCGAGATGGGCGGAGACGTCGCGCTGCACGGGGTCAGTGGAGCACAGCGGCGACCGGGGCGGTCACCGTGACCGTCAGCCGGGCAGTCCCACGACCCCCGTGAGCAGGTAGCGCTCGTCGGTCACCGGCCCACCCCACAGCAGGGGGTCGGTGAGCGGCTCGACGACGACGTCGCTCGCGTGAGGGGCCACCAGGTGACGCGTCTCGTCGGCGGTCAGGCCGCCACCGGTCCACCAGCGACCCTCGACGAGCACGAGCCGTCCACCCGGCCGGAGCAGGCCGGCCCAGCGGGCGACCGCGGACGCCGGGTCGGGTAGCGCCCACAGGACGTGCCGGGTGAGGACGACGTCGTAGCTCGCGGGGTCACCGGGCGGGTCGGCGGCGTCGCCCTCGTCGACCGTGGCCGTGACGCCCGCCGCCGCCAGCTTGGCCCGGGCCGCCGTGACCATGGCCGGGGCCAGGTCGACGCCGCGCACCCGGTGGCCCGCCTCGGCGAGCAGCAGGGTCAGGGTGCCGGTGCCGCAGCCGAGGTCGAGGACGTCGGCGGCGGCTGGCGGCAGGTGACGGCGGAGCAGGTGGGCCCACGCCGCGCGGGTCTGCGGGTCGCGCAGGCCGTGGTCGGGCTCGTCGTCGAACCGCACCGCCTCGGCGTCCCAGTAGGCGCGCTGGTCGGTGGGGTCGGCGGCCGCCTCCGGGGCGCGGTCGGGCACGGGTTCAGGCCTTCGGCCGCCGGGCGGGCGGCCCACCCCGCCAGCCGGTCACGGCGAGGCCGAGACCCACGATCGCCACGATGGGCCCGACGACGGCCCAGAAGGTCACTCCCGACATGACGCTCCCGCCGACCCGACCCAGGCCCTGCAGGGTCCACAGGATGCCGAGCAGGACGAGGACGATGCCGGCGATGACGAACCCAGGTCTCTTCACTCCGTGAGGGTAGACGAGCCGTCGGCCGGCCGTAGAGTCTGGTGATGGAGCACGAGAGCGCCCACGACCAGGCCGTCGTCGACCCAGCGGTGCCGCCCTCGGGCACCGGCTGCGTCGAGTGCCTCGCGGCCGGCGGCTGGTGGGTCCACCTCCGCCGGTGCGCCGCCTGCGGCCACATCGGCTGCTGCGACACCTCGCCCGGGCAGCACGCGACCGCGCACCACGGGGCGACCGGCCACCCGGTCATCCGCAGCTTCGAGCCCGGGGAGGACTGGTTCTTCGACTACCGGTCCGGCCAGATGCGGGGCGGCCCCGACCTCGCACCACCGGCCAGCCACCCGGACGCCCAGGGCGTGCCGGGTCCGGCAGGGTCGGTGCCGGCCGACTGGCAGGACCACCTGCACTGACCCAGGCCGCGGTCTCGCCCCCGGCTGGTCCGCGCGTGCGGTTGCCAAGCCGACCGTCCGGGTGGACGGTGGGCGAGTGACGACGACCCGTGCCGAGCAGCGAGAGCAGATCACCCACGGCCGGGGGTTCTTCGCCGCCCTCGACCAGAGCGGCGGCAGCACGCCGAAGGCGCTCGAGGAGTACGGGATCGACAAGAGCGAGTACTCGGGCGACGCCGAGATGTTCGACCTCGTGCACGCCATGCGCACCCGCGTCATCACCGACCCGGCCTTCACCGGCGACCGGATCCTGGCGGCCATCCTCTTCGAACAGACGATGGACCGCACCGTCGAAGGGGTCGGCACGGCGGCATACCTCTGGGAGCGCAAGCACGTCGTCCCCATCCTCAAGATCGACAAGGGACTCGCCGACGAGAGCCAGGGCGTGCAGCTGATGAAGCCGATCGACGGCCTGGATGCGCTCCTCGGCCATGCGGTGGACCAAAGGATCTTCGGCACCAAGATGCGCTCGGTCATCAAGCACGCCGACGAGGCCGGGATCGCGGCCGTGGTCGACCAGCAGCTCGCGTATGCGCGTCAGGTGCTGGCACACGGGCTGGTCCCCATCCTCGAGCCCGAGGTGTCGATCGCCAGCGCCGACAAGGGGCACAGCGAGGAGCTGTTGAAGGCCGGGGTGCTGGCCGGGCTCGACGCGCTGCCGTCCGACGTGCAGGTGATGCTGAAGATCTCGATCCCCGACCGCGACGGCTTCTACGACGACGTCATGACCCATCCGCGGATGATGCGGGTCGTCGCGCTGTCGGGCGGGTACTCACGGCAGGAGGCGGACGAGCGCCTCGCCCGGAACCCCGGCCTCATCGCCAGCTTCTCTCGCGCGCTGCTCGAGGGGCTCAGCGCCCACCAGTCCGACGCGGACTTCTCCGCGACGCTGGAGCGGTCGGTCGAGGAGATCTTCGCGGCGTCGACGGGGTGACACAACGCCACGTACGCGGTTCTCGCACCGTGGTTTCCCCAGGGTTGCCTGGAGGACGGGGTTCCGTGCGAACCAGGTCCGTCCTCGTTGATGACCACAAGGCGCACAGCCGTCGCTCGAGAGAACGGGTCAACCGATGACCACCATCCCCGTGGACACCGGAAGGCGAGGGGCCTAAAGTCAGTTCGGCAATAGGACTTTTGCCCTATTGGGGGGATTTCCTGGTCGTCTGCCAATAAGACCCAGGGCTGGCCCGCACCGCGGGTCGACACCCAGTGAAGGCCAAGGACCAGGAGGACACCATGAAGAAGACCAGCTACCGGATACTTGCCGCGAGCGCCCTGATCGCGGTCGGAGGTCTTGGGGTGGGAACGGCGCACGCAGCACCGGCAGTGAGCAGCCTCGCTTCCGTGGCGGCCGACTCGAGCAGCCCGACCTCGGGCGGCGGAGACAACACCAGCGTGGGCGGCTCGAACAACAACGGCGGCGGAAACACGTCCACCGGAGGCTCCAACAACAACGGTGGTGACAACACCAGCGTCGGCGGGTCGAACAACTGCGGAGGTGACAACACCAGCGTCGGTGGGTCCAACAACGCCTGCCCCTCGGGCCAGCCGACGACCACCACCACGACGACGACTCCGCCGCCCACCACGACGACGACGACCACGACCACCACGACGACGACGACCCACCCGACCTCGTCCACGAGCACCGGGCCCACGCCCACGTCGTCTCCGACGCCGGCCAAGACGACGCCTGCCATCGTGCCCACCAACGACGTCCAGAACGTCGCATCGGGCGTGGAGGGGACGAGCGGGGGCAGCGCTCTCTTCATGGTGCTCGTTTCGGTGATGATGCTCGCGGCGGTTGCGGCCGCCGTCCTCGCGCTCGCGGGACGCACGCCGCGTGTCAAGCGCACGAGGGTCTGAGCCACCGCGCCGTCCAGGGCTCACCGCGCGACACGGCATCGCGGCTGCATGTCTCCTCATTGCAGCCGCGATCGCCGCCTGGCTCGTGGTCGGGGCCGTCTCCATGCGGGCCGGGTCGTCGCAGGCTTCGGGCGGCCCATCAGCGGCGCCGACGGCAGCGGCCCTCTCGCCGTCTCCAGACACGTCCAGCTCTGCGGCGAGTCCGTCTCCCACGCCGACGTCCGTTCAGCCGGTCGCTCCGGGAGAGGTCACTGCCTTCAGGGCCGAGCGGGACGGCAGGGCGTACATCGATGCCGCTTCGTCCGGTGTAGCGACCTACGGCTTGTCCCCGGATTGTGATGTGCCGCAGTTCCCCTGTTACGTGCCGCCTTCCCTCGACAAGGTCGCGCGCATGGACGTGGGCCAGGTCCCGAGCGTGCCGAGCACGAATACCTGTTACATCACGGGGCATTCGAACTGGCGTCATCCGCAGGACCAGTCCTTGGGCGTCTTCAGCGCACTGCAGTCCAGCCAGTCAGGGGATACGTTCGTCGTCACCACGACGAAAGGCGTCTTCACCTACACCGTCACCCGGACCATCACCTCTCTGCCGTTCGACCAGCTGCGCAGCAACGTTGACATCAAGTCGGTTCGCCCCGACACCTGCGTGGTCATCAGCTGTCACATCAGCGGCCAGGGATACTCCGGAAACTTCGTGGCCTTTGCGACGCTGAACGCCTCGAGGCCTCTATAGCCCGAGGCAGTGTCGAGCTGCCGCCGGCTCAGCTCAGGGCTCGAGCTGGTCGAGTAGGGCGAGGAACCGCTCGGCGTCGCCCACGCGGGGCAGGTTGTTGAACATGACGTAGGGCGACGGCCGGCCGTCGACCAGGTCGCGCAGCCGGCGCAGCTCGTCGTCGGTGTGGACGTGCCGCGAGCCGGACGTGCCGTGCAGCCGGTAGTACGTGTGCTCCGGCGTGACGGTCTCGGTCTGCATCGGGTCGACGACGTGGACGAGGTCGAGCTCGGCACACAGCTCCCTCAGCAACGGCGTGGGCCACGCGCCGCGGGGCTCCCACAACAGCCGCCCCTCGGGCCGCTCCACCTCGGTGATGAACGTCCGCAGCTGTGCGACGTGCTGATCCGTGGGGCCGAAGCTCTTCGGGCACTGCAGCAGCACGGCGGTGGCCCGGAGCACGCGGGCGCACTCGAGGGTGCGCTGCCATCCGGCCACGACCTCAGGCGTCGTCCGGAACGCGCCGACCTGACCGCGGGCGCTCTGCGGGAGCGGCTGCTTCAGGCGCCGGTAGGTGGGGCTGCCGGACTCGTGGGTGACGATCTGCCACGCCTTGATCGTGAACTCGAACCCGGCCGGCACCGTGGTCCGCCAGCGCGACAGCACCGCGTCCGACGGCGGTTCGTAGAACGTGTGCTGCACCTCGAGGACGGGGAAGCGGCGCACGTACGACGACTGGGAGACCGTCCAGCCACACAGCCCGACGCGAACGTCCACCGGTCTACCGGCTCTCCGGCGCGTCCCCGGCGGCCCGCTCGAGCAGGCGCTGGGCGCCCGCGAGCTCGTGCAGGACGTCGGCGGCGGTGCGCTCGCGGCGCAGCAGCCCCACGCCCTGACCGGCGTAGACGTAGGCGGCGGCGGGGTCGCCGGCCTTCCGGGCCGCCGTCAGCTCGGCGGCCGCGGCGTCGTCCTTGGCGAGCTCGTCCTCGCGGCCGTCCCAGCGGTCGAAGAACGCGTTGCGCAGGGCGCGCCCGCCGTACTCCGGTGGCCACGGGAGACGCTGCCCCACGTCGAAGACCCGCCCGTATGCCGTGTCGGTGTCAGCCGCTGCGAGGAGCAGCTCGCGAGCACCGGGCGAGGTGGCCGCCTCCGTGCAGGCGAGGAACGCGGTCCCGACCCACGCGCCGGCCGCGCCGGCGGCGAGTACCGCGGCCAGGCCGCGAGCCGTGCCGATGCCACCGGCCGCGAGCACCGGCACCTGCACCGCGTCGAGGACCTCCTGCAGCAGCGGCAGCGTGCCCACGTCGTTCCGGCCGTGGCCCCCGCCCTCACCCCCGCGGGCGACGAGCAGGTCGACGCCCGACTGCTCGGCCGCGAGGGCCTCCCCCAGCGTTCCGACCTGGGTCGCCACCACGCTGCCGGCGGCCTGCAGCGGCGCGATCCACCGCGCGTACGGCCCGTAGCTCACCGACACGAGAGCCGGCGCCTCGGCCACGACGACGTCGACGAGCGAGTCGTCGCGCGCCAGAGCCCAGGCCATCAGCCCGACGCCGAACGGACCCGCCTCCCGGGCCACCGCACAGTGCTCACGCACCCATTCCGGCGTCGAGGTCGGGCCGACCCCGAGCATCCCGAGGCCGCCGGCGGCGGACACCGCTGCCGCGAGCCGGCCGGTGCTGACACCGGCCATCGGCGCTCCCACGACGGGCACCGTCAGGTCGAACCGCTCAGTCAGCCACGTGCGCACGGACCGCTCCCTCCCGTCGGTTGTCGCCGCTATCGAAGCAGGCCGGTGGCCAGGAGGTCGAGGTCGCGCACGACATAGCGGTGGTGCTCCCACTCCTCCTCGAGGATCGTGTGCAGGCAGGAGAGCACCGTCTCGTCGTGCTGGGGGGCGTGCGGGTTCGCGCGCGTCTCGGCGAGCTGCTGCGGCGTGACGTCGGCGAGGTAGCCGCGCACCATGGACTGCCGGTCGGCGCGGGCCTCGAGGACCTCGGCCCAGGACGGGGTCTCGGCGGAGAAGTCCGAGGCGTCGAACGCCGCGCTCTCCTCGTCGTCGTCGTGGGGGAGGCCCGCCGGGTGGTAGGGCTGCTCGCGACGTAGGACCGCCCTGCCGAGCCAGGTGTCGGTGGCCATGACGAGGTGGCGCAGGGTCTGCGCCAGCGACCACTCGTCGCCCACCGACGCGTCGACGGTTCCGTGAGGCATCGCGTCCGCCCGCTGCAGCGTGGCCGCCCAGGTCTGCTCGAGCGCGGACCAGGCGCGGCGCAGACCCTCGGGGTCGGCGGCGTCACGCTGCTCGCGCCCAGGGAAGCGGCGGTTCAGCTCGGCGTCGACGAGAGGCACGACGTCGACGCCGTTGACGAGGAGCCGGTTGCCGCCCTCCATCAGCCAGGGGGAGTCGACCTCCAGGCCCGCGACCTCGCTGCCGCGCACGACGACGCCGCTCAGGTCGCAGCCGACGAAGCGGGAGTCCCGCAGGCTCCGGCCTCGGTAGGTGCGGTCACGCATACTCTCCGGCGCCGTCTCGCTCATCCTCCGACCCTGGCACAGACCACGGACAGCACGGTGTCGAGCGCCCTCAGGCGTCTGCGGACCCCGGATCGGCCAGGACGTCGCGCCAGGAGTGCTCGGGCGCGAAGCCGAGCAGGCGGCGGGCCTTGTCGATGGAGTAGAAGGTCTCGTCTCGACCGAGCTCGCGGCGCACCTCGACGCCGTCGTAGAACCGCTCGATGACCTGCTGGGTCGTCGCGGCGACGGACATGTCGGCGTTGGCCACGTTGAACACCTGGTAGCCGAGGCCGTCGGTCTCGAGGCAGCGCTGCACCATCTGGCCGAGGTCGCGGGCGTCGATGTAGGCGAAGACGTTGCGCCGGCGCCGTGCCGGGTCGGCGAGGAACGGTGGGAACTTCTCGGCGTACTCGTGCGGCTCGATGACGTTGTTGATGCGCAGACCGTAGATGTCGGCGCCGGTGCGGGCCTGGAACGAACGGGCCGTCACTTCGCCCGCCACCTTCGACATGGCGTACGAGTCCTCGGGCACCGTCGGGTGCTCCTCGTCGACGGGCACGTACTGGGGCCGTCGCTCACCCTGGGCGAAGCAGATCCCGTAGGTGGTCTCCGAGGAGGCGAAGACGACCTTGCGGACGCCCAGCCGGGTCGCGGCCTCCAGCACGTTGTAGGTGCTGAGGATGTTGGTCGCGTAGGTGACGGCGTCGGAGCTGCGCAGGATCGCCGGGATGGCGGCGAAGTGCACCACCGCGTCGTAGGACGGCTTCGCGTCCAGCTCCAGCTCCGCCGACCGGGCCAGCCCGGCCAGGGCCGAGTAGGTCTCCCCGATGTCGGTGAGGTCGACCGTCAGGTCGGCGATGTCGGGGTGTCCCAGCGGGACGAGGTCGGCGTTGGTGACCTGGTGGCCCTGCGCGGCGAGGTAGGGGGCGACGTGCCGGCCCGCCTTGCCGCTGGCCCCGGTGAAGAAGATGCGCATGCAGTCTTCCTACCCCACGGGGCTGCGGGCAACCTCACGCCCGCTCACGCGGTCCCTCCGCCCGGGTACCTCAGTCGAGGCAGAAGACGTTGCCTTCGGGGTCCTCCATGACGATGCAGACGTCGTCGATGCCGTCGGCGTCGAGCCGGCGCACCCGGGTGGCGCCCAGCGCGACGAGACGGGTGCACTCGGCCTCGAGGGCGTCGGAGCGCTCCTCGGGGGGCCGGCCGGCAGCGGCCCGCAGGTCGAGGTGCATGCGGTTCTTGGCCGTCTTCGGCTCGGGCACCTTCTGGAAGAACAGCCGCGGGCCGGCGCCGTCGGGGTCGACCAGCGCGGCCCGGTCGTGGCGTCGCTCGGGTGGCACCCCCCAGGCGTCGAGGGCGGCGTCCCAGGAGGCGAACTCCCCGGGCGGGGGCGGCAGCACGTAGTGGAGGGCCTCGGCCCAGAAGGCCGCGAGGGCCTCGGGATCGGCACTGTCGAAGGTCACCTGGAACGTCGTCGCCATCCCCCGATCTAAGCGCAGCGCACCGACAGGCGCGCCGCCATTCGTCCCCTGGCGGAGCTCCGTCAGGTGTCGGCGTTGAACCCGACGTGCACGTGGTCGCTGTGGGTGCGGTCGGAGAAGTAGGCCGCGCCGCTCAGCTGGCGGGGACCGCCGACGTTGTAGGCGCCGGCGGCCACCGTGGCCCGCATGAACCCGTCGACGAGCGACGCCGAGGTGGACGCGCCGAGGACCGGCTGCCCGTTGACCGCCCAAACGTCGAAGGCCCGCTTGCGGGTGTGGTCGCTCAGCCGGTTGGTCTCGAACACGTTGGTGGGGTGGGCCGAGTGGACGATGCTGACGTCGATGTCGTAGGTCTTCGCGAGGGTGAGCAGGGCCTGCATGGGCTTGGGCATGAGGTTGCCCGCGGCGAGGTCGGCGGCCGCCGACGGGGGAAGCCGGATCCGGCTGTTGCTCAGCACCGCGGTGACGAGCGCCGACGGGTTCGCGAGCGCCGGGCCGGGGTCGGCCGGCCGCAGCTCGGTGACGACCCAGCCGCTGGACTGGCGCGACAGGCGGACGTCGGCGGCCGACCCGCCCCGCACGACGCGGCCCTCGGCGTCGCGGCCCCACTGCTCGTAGGTGACGAGGATGGAGGCGAGGTCGGCGGTGAGCCCGCCGTACTGCGCGGAGATGACGCGGGAGGTCGCCTCGTCTCCGGCCCGCAGGAACGGAGCGGCGGCCGCGGTCAGCGCGGTCGCACGGTCGGCCGGTATGCCGGTGGCCCGCACCCGGTCGCCGGTCGCCCCGGCGCCGCCCTGCCCGGGTGCCCAGGCCGTGAGGCTCTCGACGAGGCGGACCCCGGGCTGCTTGGCTGCCGGCTCGACGTCACCCGGCGGCACCGGCCAGACCGCGCCGGCTGGCAGTGGTGCGGCGGCGGCGGTCGTCGTCGGCGCGGCGGGGGTCGTCGAGGTGGTCGTGCTCGTGGTGGGGGTGCTGGTGGTGGGCGTGGTCGAGGGAGTGCTCGTCGTCGGGCTCGAAGACCCGGTGGCGGCGGAGGAGGTCGAGGTGGCCGGGCCGGGGTCGGCGGTGCACGCGGCCAGCCCGATCCCGGCGGCGGCGATCAGCAGGGACCGCCGGCCCAGGTGCACCTCGAAGGGTCGTGGGTCCGACATCCGGCCCAGGGTACGAAGGCCACCTGTGCCGCACCTAGGGCCCCGCTATCGGTCGAACGCCTCGAGGGCGTGCACGATCCGGTAGGCCGGCCGGCGCAGCACCGCGTCGAGGGGGGCGTGGGTCGCGGCGCGCCACCGGTCCAGCTCCTGCGCGGCAGCGGCCACGGACTCGCGCGCCTCGGGCGTGAGGCCCGCGGGGGTGAGACCGGTGCCCACCGCCAGAGCCGTCTCCGAGAGCACCCGCGCCAGGTGAGGGCCTACCCGGTCCCAGGTGGGGCCGATGCCGGGACGGGCGGCGAACTCGGCGACGTCCTCCACGAGGCCCCGCACCGACTGGGCCAGGGTGACGACGAGGCCGACGGGCTCGGCCATCGCCGCCAGCGTCGGGTGCTGGCGGCGGCGCAAGGGGTTGTAGCGCACCGACCGCTGCGCACCCGCCAGCTTGAGCGGCAGCTCCTCGGCGCGGTGCTCCGTCTCCTGCGCCGCGTCGTGCAGGGCGAGCACCCGGGGCACGTGCCGGTCGGCGTGGGCCGCGAGGGCCCCGAGGTCGGAGAGCTGCCGGGCCACCTGACGCGTGACCTCCTGATAGGCCTCGACGACGGCCGCCCGCGAGTCCGGGGGGAGGAGCAGCGGCGAGAGGACCACGGTGACGGCAGCGCCGACCAGGGTCTCCCAGAGACGCACCACGGCCAGCTGCCCCGGGTCGGGGTTGGCGAAGACCAGCAGCGCCGAGAGGGACACCTGCACGTTGAGGCTGGGTCCGACCCGAAGCACGATGCCGCCGAGGAGGCCGACGAGCAGCACGAGGCTCACCGCATACACCGACTGACCCAGCCAGCCGGCGACGAGGACCCCGATGGTGATGCCCGCGACCACGCCCAGGAGCCGATCGAAGGAGGTGTTGAAGGCGGAGTACGGGTCGTCGCGCATGGCCACGACCGGCACGATGACCGCGTAGATGGGCAGGCTGCCGGGGTCGATCCAGCGGCAGATCTCCCACCCGACGACCGCCGCCACGACGATGCGCACCACCTGGGGTCCCTCACGCCGCAGCCGTCCGGCCAGCTCGGTGCGCGTGGGTGTCGTCACGGTACGCAGCGGGTCAGGGGGTCCGGTGAGCCCCGGCCGGGCTGACGTGGATGGTGGCCGCGGTGAGCCGCCGCACGTCGTGCAGCAGGTGCGCCTCGGCGTGGTGGGCGAGCTCGTGGGCCTCGCCGACCGTCAGCCCGCCGTCGACCGTGACGTCGGCCTCGGCCCGCAGGGTGTGCCCGATCCAGCGTATCTTCAGGTCGCGCACCTCACGCACGCCGTCGACGGTGGAGACGGCGGCGACGGCCTGGTCGACGAGCTCGGGCTCGACCGCGTCCATGAGCCGGGCGCCGACCTGGCGCAACGCCGACCTCAGGACGCCGAGGATGGCGACGGTGATGAGCAGGCCGACGACCGGATCGGCCCACGTCCAGCCCAGGGCCAGGCCGCCGGCGCCGACGAGGACGGCCAGGCTGGTGAAGCCGTCGGTACGGGCGTGCAGGCCGTCGGCGACGAGGGCGGCCGACCCGATACGCCGGCCGACCGTGATCCGGTGGCGCGCGACGAGCTCGTTGCCGACGAAGCCCACGATGCCCGCCGCGGCGACGGCCCAGAGGTGGGAGACCGGCTGCGGGTTCAGCAGCCGGGTGATCGCCTCGTAGCCGGCGAAGACGCTCGAGAGGGCGATCATGACGACGACCACCAGGCCGGCGAGGTCCTCGGACCGGCCGTAGCCGTAGGTGAAGCGCTTGGTGGCCGGCCGCCGGGCGAGCGCGAACGCGACGAGCAACGGCACGGCGGTGAGGGCGTCGGCGACGTTGTGCAGGGTGTCGCCGAGCAGCGCAATCGAGCCCGACAGGACGGCGACGACGGCCTGGATGAGCGCCGTGACGCCGAGCCCGACGAGGCTGATGACGAGGGCCCGGCGGCCGGCGCTGTCGGCCTCGAGCGCGTCGTCGACCTGGTCGGCGGCGTCGTGCGAGTGGCCCGCCGAGAACCCGAAGACTTCGGAGACGGTATGCCGCAGCCGGGCCGCCGGTCCGGCCGGCGGGTGCTCGTGGTGGTGGTCGTGGTCGTGGTGCTCGGTCCCGTGGTCACGGTCGAGGAGGTGGCTCATGGCGCCGGCTGCCTGGTCGTCGGGTCGCGCTCGGGAGGCTCCGAGGCTACTCGGGCCCGGGCCGACGGGCTCTCAGCCCTCGAGGCCCAGCCCGCGCCGCCCGGTGGCGTTGAGCCGATCGGGACCGAACCGGCCGGTCCAGTCGCGCTCGTAGTGCTCCTCGGGGAAGTCGGCCGGGCTCGACCCGCTGACGAAGGCCTCCTGCACCGACGCGGCATACGCCTCGTTGCGCGGGCACCAGGGCGCGGCGGGGATGTACATGACGTTGCCCCAGCCCTGCTGGTCCTGCACCGGCGCGACGCTGTGGATCATGTCGCAGTGCCACCAGACGGAGTCGCCGGCCTTGACGTCCGGGATGCCGCTGAGGGCCTCCATGCAGCAGCGGGTGCCAGCGCTCGTTGGCCGGGAACACCTGGTTGATCGTCACGCCGCACATGTCGTCGTCGGGCACGTCGGCGAGCAGCGGCCGGAGCATCAGGTAGGCCATGGCCTCGGGGATCGGCACGGTGTGCAGGACGCCCTGGTCGTGGTCCATGTCCGAGAGGGCGGTCCAGCCCTGGAAGGTGCGGAACGCCGAGCACATGGTGGTGCCGGGGTACTGGGTGCCGGCGGTGCGGTAGGCGGCGTCCCAGGGGTCGTACTGCTCGACCGTGCCGTCGAAGAGGTGGCGGAACGCCTGCTGGTAGGCCTGCGTCATCCAGAGGTCGAGGGTGCCGGGGTCGAGGTGGGTGCCCAGCCCGGACGACGTCACGCCCGGGGGACGGCGGCGGATGCGGTCGGGGTAGAGCGAGTCACGGCTCGGGTCGAACCACTGCACGCCGTCGGACTCGCTCGTCCACAGGCCGTTGAGGAAGGCCTGCACCGCGGCCGTGCGCTCGCTCTGGCGGGCCTCCATCTGCGCGGTGGACCAGTAGATCGGGTAGATCTCGGGCTTCGACCCCACGCTGCCGAAGAAGTCGTCCCCGGGGCCGCGGTAGGTCTCGAAGAAGTGGTTCTGCTCGACGTAGTCGACGATGTCCTGGTCCCAGGCGAGGGCCTGGTCGCGGTCGACGTGCCCGCGGACGACGAGGCACCCGCGCCGGCGCAGGAGCTCGAGGGTCTCCGGCGGCACCGTGCCGGCCGCGATGTCGGCGTAGTCGACCTCGGGCCAGACGTGCTCGCCACGGTCACGCGCCGCGACGATCTCGGCGACCCGCTCGGCGACCCGGGCCTCGACGACGGCGAAGACCTCCTCGACCGTGCGCCCCGACGCCTCGATGCGCGCCCGCAGGGCGGCCTTGATCTCACGGGTGGCGGCCGCGAGGTCGGTGGGGATCGTCTCCCAGTGCGGCAGCTCGGCAGTGGTCTCGGCGTGGTCTCCGCGGGGCGGGACGGGGCGAGGGTCACGGTGTCTCCTTCGGTCAGGACTCCTTACTGGATCGAATATAGCCGATGGACGATATTCAGGCAAGAGTCCTTACCGGATCGGTAGGCTGGTCCGGTGACCCCCGTGAAGGCCTCGCTCGACCTCCTCCGGTCGCTGACCGACGCCCACGTGCTGCGAGCCCTCATGGAGAGCCCGCGCCTCACCCGCGCCGAGCTCTCGGCGTTGACCGGCATCTCCAAGCCCACCGTCTCGGAGAGCGTGCGCCGGCTCGAGGAGGCCGGTGTGGTGCACGACACCGGCCGGCGCACCAGCGGGCGCGGCGGGGTCGGCGCCTACTACGCGCTGGCCGACGCGGCGGGCTGCGCCCTCGTCGTGGCCATCGCGCCGGGCGCGGTCGTGGCCGAGACCGTCGACCCGCACGGGGACACCGTCGCGCGACGGACGAGTCGCCTCGCTGAGCCGGCGGAGGCGCACGAGGTGGCGCTCGTCCTCACGGCGACGGCGCGCGACGCGGTCGGCGCGACGATCCCCCCGGTGCGCCTCGCGGTCGTCAGCGCCGCCGACCCGGTCGACCGGGCGACCGGGCGGCTGGTGCAGCTGCCCGACGCGCCGTTCCTGCTCGGGAACCTCTCCCCCGTGGAGGCGCTGGCGGGGCTGGTGGCCGGACCGGTGGTCGTCGACAACGACGTCAACTGGGCGGCCCGCGCCGAACGGAACGCCGCGGCACCGGACAGCGCAGGCACCGCGACCCCGGTGGACACCTTCTGCTACCTCTACCTGGGCGAGGGGCTGGGCGCCGCGGTCGTCGCGGACGGCGTGGTGCACCGGGGCGCGCGCGGCGTGGCCGGGGAGATCGCCCACCTGGTCACCACCGGCCCGGACGGTGAGGCGGCCCCACTGACCGAGGTGTTCGCCCGGCTGGGTCTGCGGCAGCCGGGCACCACCGCGATCGACGTGGATGCCGTGCGGATGGCGCTCGACGTGCCGACGGAGTCGGCGCGGGCGACGGTCGAGGCGCTGGCGACGGCGGTCGAGGGCGTGGTCGCGGCGATGGTCGCGCTCGCCGACCCGGAGGTGGTCGTGCTCGGTGGGCCGTGGGGGTCGGCGCCGAGGTTCGTCGACGCCGTGGCGCAGCGGGTCGCTCGAGGCCCCCGGCCCGTGCCCGTGCGGGCGGCGTCCGTGACGCACGACGCCCCGTTCACCGGGGCGCGCCGGGGCGCGGTGGAGGAGCTGCGCACCCTCGTCGCCGACGCCGGGAGTGCGCCGGCGGGCGGCTAGGACAGCCCAGTCAGGTCGACGGCGTCGAGGTGGGCCCGGCGACCGTCGCGGTCGAAGAGGACGATGATCTCCACCGGCCCCGCATCGGCCGTGATCGCGTGTGGCGTCATCGTCGAGAACTGCGCCGCCTGACCGGTCTCGACGAGGATCACCCGCTCGCCGAGGTGCAGCCGCGCCGTGCCCGACAGCACCGTGAACCACTCGTGGCCGGGATGCACACCGCGCTCCTGAGGTGGCCGCCGGGCCGTGTAGCGCATCCTCGCGACGACGATCCCGCGCTCGTCCTCGCGCGTCAGCGTCCAGCTCGTCATGCCGTGGGCCTGGTGGCGGCGCGGGCGGATGACGACGTCCTCGTCGTCGGTGGGGCCGACCGGCTCGACGAGCTGGTCCAGCGTCGTGCCGAGGGCGCGGGCGAGCGGCACGAGCTGGTCGAGCGAGATCCGGCGATGACCGGTCTCGATCCGGCTCAGCGTGGAGGCGCTCATCGCGCACCGCCCGGCGAGGGCGTCGAGGGACCACCCCCGGGCCAGTCGCAGGCCCCGGATGCGGGCCCGGATCACGGCATCGAGAGTGGCTTCTTGCGTCATGAGCAAGAGCGTATGCCTGCTAGGCAAGAAGCGCCTACCCTCGAGGTATGCCTCACCACACCTCGTCCGACCCCGTCGGATCTCACGACCACCACGGTTCGCATCCCCACGAGGGCGCCCACCACCACGCTCACGACGCCGCCCTCGACGAGCTCCTGGACCTCGACGCCGTCGTGCTCCGGGCCTACTGGGCGCAGGCGATGGCGATGGTCCGTGACGCCGTGGCCGGCCCGCCCCGTCGCATCGTCGACCTGGGCGCCGGCACCGGCGTGGGGACGCTGGCTCTGGCCGAGCTGTTCCCCACCGCCGAGGTGGTGGCGGTCGACATCTCACCGGACTCGCTGCACCGGCTGCACGGCGCGGCCGAGCGCCGGGGGATGGGCGACCGGGTCAGCACCGTCGTCGCCGACCTCGACGCGGGCTTCCCGGACCTGCAGGCCGTGGACCTGGCCTGGTCGTCGCTGGCGATGCACCATCTCACCGACCCGGTGCGGGTGCTCACCGACCTGCGCGCCGTGACGAGCCCCGGCGGCGTCGTCGCCCTGGCGGAGTTCGAGCAGGCGCTGAGGTTCCTGCCCGACGACCTCGGCGTGGGCCGGCCGGGGTTCGAGGCGCGGCTGAGCGAACGGCTCGCCGACGCCCACCGCGACCTGCTGCCGATGATGGACACCGCATGGCCGCACCGGCTGGCAGCCGCCGGCTGGACGGTGACCGCCGAGCGCACCCTGACCGTCGACCTCGACCCGCCCGCGGCGCCCGAGGCGAACCGGTGTGCGTGGGGCTGGTTCTCGCGGCTCGCCGAGCAGCTGGGCGACGCGCTCGACGACGACGACCGGGCCACGCTGGCCGCGCTCGTGGCTCCGGACGGGCCGCACTCGCTGCTGCGCCGCACCGACCTGCACATCCGCGGCGAGCGCACCGTCACCGTGGCACGATCAGGAGGATGACCCGCACGCCCGCCGAGGAGCAGCGTCGCCGCGACCTCGCCCGGCTGCGGCGCGTCCGCGACCGGATGGACCGCGAGTACGCGCAGCCGCTCGACGTCGAGTCGCTGGCGCGCGACGTGCACCTGTCGGCGGGCCACCTCAGCCGCGAGTTCCGCGCCGCCTACGGGGAGTCGCCCTACGGCTACCTCATGACCCGGCGCATCGAGCGGGCCATGACCCTCCTGCGGCGGGGGGACCTCACCGTCACCGAGGTGTGCTTCGCCGTGGGCTGCTCCTCGCTCGGCACGTTCAGCACCCGGTTCACCGAGCTGGTCGGCGTGCCGCCCAGCACCTACCGGCGGGAGGCGGCGGCCGCGACCACGGGCCTACCGGCGTGTGTCGCCAAGCAGGTGACGAGACCGGTCAGGAATCGAGAAGCGCCCGCGTGGCGCACCGACCTAGCGTTGGCGGCAGCAGCGATCCCGGCTGCACCAGCCCCGACCCTCGACCCCCAGGAGTGACCATGACCGACTCGTCCACGCAGGGCGCCAAGACCCTGCTGCACCCCGTGTCCGACGTCGCCGCCGCGACCAAGGTCTACACGGCGCTCCTCGGCCAGCCGCCGCAGCACGAGGCGCCCTACTACGTCGGGTTCGACGTCGACGGACAGCACATCGGCCTCGTGCCCGGCGGGGCCCAGCAGGGGATGACGGGCCCGGTCGCCTACTGGCACGTGCCCGACATCGAGGCCCGACTGGCGGAGGTGACCGCGGCCGGCGGCACCGTCAAGGACGCCCCGCGCGACGTCGGGAACGGCCGCCTCGTAGCCACGTTCACCGACCCCGACGGCAACGTGCTCGGGCTGATGCAGGACTGACGGCGGCGCGCTCACCTCAGCGCACCCGGCGGATCCGCCCCTCGTCGAGGTGGTACTCCGCGTCGGCCTGGTCGGCACACCACGCATCGTGGGTGGCCATGAGGACGACGGCACCGGTGCGGGCCTCGTCGGCGAGCAGGCCGACGATGGCCTCGCGCGTCGCCGCGTCGAGCTCGCTGGTGGGCTCGTCGGCCAGGAGGACGCTCGCCCGCGAGGCCAGTCCGCGGCCCACGGCGACGCGCTGCTGCTGGCCGCCAGAGAGCTCCTCGACGAGGTGGTGGCCGGCGTCGGCGAGCCGGGTCGACGCCAGGGCGGCCTCGGCCCGCTCGTGGGCGTCGTCGGCGCGCGCCCCGAGCACCAGCAGGGGCACGACGATGTTCTCGCGGGCGGTCAGCGCCGCGACGAGGGCGTTCCCCTGGGGCACGAGCGCGACCCCGTGGTCTGCGGCCGCTGACCGGTCGCCCACCGGCCGACCGGCATACGTCACCGTGCCGCTCGTGGGCGTGAGCGCCCCGGCGAGCACCCAGAGCAGCGTGGACTTCCCGGCGCCGGACGGTCCGATGAGGGCGGTGAACGAACCGGGGGCGAGGTCGAGGCTCACGTCGTCGAGGACCCGACGGTCGCCGAGCACGAGGGTGAGGCCGGTGGCGACGAGCGGTCGGGCCGGCCGGTCGTCGACGGGCGGCCGGTCCCGCTCGCGAGGACGCTGCTCCGTCGGCACCGTTCGACGCTAACAGCGGGACGCACGCCGCGCGCCGGATCGAGCGTGGCCGACGGCGCGGGCCGGTACGGTGCGAAGGCGGGTCGCGGCGCGGACGCGCCCACCGGGAGGGCACATGCGGGCGGCACTGCGGCAGCGACGGGCGCAGACCCTCGTCGTCCTCGTGCTCGCCGCCCTGGTGACGACCTGCCTGGTCTTCGCGCCGCTCTACACACGGGCGTTGGAGCAGGCCATGGTGCGCACCATGCTCGCCGAGGCGCCGGCGCAGGAGTCCGGTCTGCGGCTGGTGTCGGTGAGCGCCACCGAGCCGTCGCTGGCCCAGAGACCCGACGCCCTGGACGCCCTCGTTCCCGCGGACCTGCAGGGCCGGTTCGCCGCCCCCATCGCCAGCACCGCCCTGGACGTGCGCCTGATGCCGCTGCTCGGGCAGCCCGGCGGACGACTCCTGGTCCGCGACGGGATGTGCGAGCACGTGCGGCTCACCAGTGGCCGCTGCCCGACCGGTCCGGGCGAGGTCGCCGTGTCGGCCGACCAGGCGACGGCGTATGCGCAGCCGCTCGGCACCCGGTTCGAGGTCGGCGAGTTCGACGCCGCCGTCAGCTCGCCCGAGGCTGCGCCCCGCACCGCCCTCACCGTGGTCGGCGTCTACGACCCGGTCGAGCTTCTCGCGGGGAGCTATTGGTTCGGCGACCGGCTCACCGGATCGGCGGCGCAGCGCCTGGGCTACGACACGATGCTCACGCCCGAAGAGACCCTGACCCGAACGGTCACCGCACCGAACGACGGACCGGCCACGTGGTTCGGGCCGCGCTACGGGGTCGACCTCCCCCTGCTCACCGACCGCGTCGGCATCGACGAGATAGCCCCGCTCGGAGCGGGGGTCGCGCGGCTGGCCACCTACCCGATGGGCGTCGACAACGCCGGCAGCCGGGCGGCCGAGACGGTCACTGTCCGCAGCGGCCTGCCCGGCATCGCCGCGACGGCCGCGGCGGGGAGCGCCCAGGCGGCCGTGACCGTGCCCCTGCTCATGGCCCAGATGGGGCTGCTCCTCGGCAGTGTGCTGTGGCTCGTTCTCGTCGCGGCGGCCGACCAGCGGCGCGGCGAGGTCGCCGTCGCCCGGCTGCGCGGCCGAGGTGCGCGGGGGGCGCGCCGGCTGCTGCTGGCCGAGACCCTGCCGCCGGTCGTCCTCGGAGCCCCCCTCGGGGCGGCGCTGGCCGTGGGTGGTGCGACGGTCGCGCGGCACACCGTCCTGGCGGGGGAGCCGCCGTTCGAGGTGCCGGTGTCCGCGGTCGTGGCCTTAGTGCTCGGGCTGGTGCTCATGGTCGGCCTCGCCGTGCTGTCGGTGCGACGGGTATGCCGCGAGCCGGTCGCCGCGCTCATCCGCAGCGTCCCGACCCGCCGCAGCGGCGTGCGGCTGGGGGTGCTGGAGGCGATGCTCGTCGCGGCGGCTATCGCGGTCCTGGTCGCCCTCGTCACCGGGTCGGTCGGAGGCCCCGTGGGGCAGGTGGCCCCGGCGCTGCTGGCCCTCGCCGTCGGGGTCGTCGCGGCGCGGCTGCTGGCGTCACTCCTGGGCGTGGCCGGCCGGGGGCTCCTGCAGCGGGGGAGATCGACCGCGGCCACCGCCCTGCTCACCGCGAGCCGTCGGGGCACCACGCGCTGGCTGGTGCCCGTGGTCACCGTGGCCCTCAGCATCGTCGTCGTCACCACCGATGCCCTGGCGGTGGGCGCCCGCAACTGGGAGGGTCGCGCCGCGGCCGAGGTGGGCGCCACGAGCGTGTTGACCGTGGGCACCGTCGACCTCCCCGCCCTGGCCAAGGCGGTGCGGGCCGTCGACCCGACGGGTCGGCGCGTCACCCCGGTGGCCGTCGTGGGACCGGGTTCGGGCGGTGGTGCCACGACGGTCGGCGTGGTGCCCGAGGGCTTCCGGCAGGTGGCTCTGTGGCCGGGCGTCGACGCGGCGACCCTCCCCTGGGACCGGTTGACCGCGCCGACCGTGCCGCCGCTGCTCGTCACGGGCACCCGGGCGGCCTTCCACGTGGCGGCGCCGGCGTTCCGGGTCGTGCCACCGGCCTTCCGCGAGACGCCGACCGCGCTGGCCCTGGCGATCCGGGTGGTCCACGCCGACGGGAGCGTCGAGGACCTCCCCCTGGGCACCATCCCGGCGGGCGGGGTCGACGCCGACCTGACCGCGGCGGTCACCTGTGCCGACGGCTGCCGGGTCACGGGTCTCGGGGTGCTGACACCCCGGTCGACCGCGGCGGTCACCGGCACCGTCGCGCTCACCGGCCTCACGGTCGACGGGCGGGCCGTGGACCTCGGCGCCGCCTCGTCGTGGCGGGACACCGCCGGTGACGCTCCGGTGACGGGGACCTACGCCGGCGGCGGGGCGCAGCTGGCCTACACGACCAACGGCTCCGACCCCGCCCTCGTCACGCACGCCTCGGTGCCGGCGACCGTGCCGGCCCTGACGACGGCCGCCGCCGCCCCGAGTGCCGCCGGGGCGACGTTCGGGGGCTCGTTCGTCGACGGCTCCCCGCTCCTGCTGTCGTCGGTGGGGAGCGTCCGCTTCGTCCCGGGCGGGCCGGCCGCGGCCAGCATCGTCAACCTCGACAACCTGCTGGCCCAGGGCTGGAGGGGCCGCGGTTCGGCGACCCTCTCGGCGTACGTCGACTCGAGCGACCCGGCATACCTGGCCCAGGTCACGAACGGTCTTGCGCAGCAGGGCATCTCGGTGACCGCGACCACCCGGACGGCGGACGTCGCGGCGGGCTACGGCCGGAGCGCGGCGGCCTGGAGCCTCGAGCTGGCCCTGGCGGTCGGCATCCTGTCGCTGCTGGTCGCTGCCGTGGGCATCGTCGTGCTCGCGTCGACGTCGTCACGGGCGCGCACGCGGGACTACGCCGCGATGCGGCTCGCCGGCCTGAGACCCCGCCGGCTCGGAGTCGTGGCCCAGCTCGAGACGGTGCCGGTGGTCCTCGCCGCGGCGCTGCTCGGGGCGGTGGTCGGGCTGTGGGTGGCGCCCGCCGCCCTCGGCCTGCTCCCGCTCTTCACGACACCGCCGGCCACCTTCCCGGTCGACGTGCGCACCGCCTGGACGCCCGCCCTGCTCGCCGCCGTGATGGGACTCGTCGTCCTCGCGGCCGTGGGGGCGCTCGCCAGCCACCGGGTGGCCCGGCGCGCCGACCCGCAACGGCTCCGGGAGGTCGGATGACCAGCCCCCGGGCGATCCGCACCCTCGGCCTCGTGCACATCTACCGCTCGGAGGGGTACGACGTCGCGGCGCTCTCGGGGGTCGACCTCACGGTCAACG
Source organism: uncultured Actinomycetota bacterium (assembly GCA_963752705.1). Taxonomy (GTDB): domain Bacteria; phylum Actinomycetota; class Actinomycetes; order Actinomycetales; family Dermatophilaceae; genus Lapillicoccus. The sequence continues at coordinate 140,966 of CAVVZM010000002.1, read as the reverse complement.
CCGGGGAGGTCGTCGGCCTGCTCGGCCCGTCGGGGTCGGGCAAGTCCACGCTGCTCGCGTTGCTCGGCGGCCTCTTCCGCCCCAGCGCCGGCAAGATCTTCGTGGGCGACCACGAGCTGTCGTCGCTCACACCCGGGCAGCTCGACGCCTTCCAGGCCCGGGAGACGTCCCTCATGCTCCAGGGCGCGCAGCGCAACCTCATCCCCTACCTCAGCGTGCGCGAGAACGTCGCCTTCGCGCAGGCCGAGGCCCGCCGGCTCGGCGCCGAGGTGCTGGGCGTCGACCGCGGGCTCGAGCTTGTCGGGGCCACCGCGTTCGCCGACGCCCCGCTCGCGCACCTCTCCCAGGGGCAGCTGCAGATGGCGGCGCTCGTCGTCGCGATGGCGCCGCTTCCCGGGGTGCTGCTCGCCGACGAGCCGACCAGCGCCCTCGACCGGGGCGCCCGCGAGCGGATCATCGACGCCCTGCTGCGCGTCAACGAGGAGCAGGGCACGACGGTCGTCGTCGTCACCCACGACCCCGAGGTGGCCGACCGGCTGCCGCGCACGGTGACGATCCGCGACGGGCGCATCGGCGGCGAGGGGCGCAGCGGCAAGGAGTATGCGGTGGTGACGGCCGACGGGTTCATCCCGCTGCCGGTGCACGTGCGCGACGAGCTGCCGCCCGGCACGCTGCTGCGGCTCGAGCACACCGACGAGGGCATCCTCATCGTCCCCGAGGTCATCGGCCACGACGGGGCCACCGAGACCTGAGCGGGCGGAACGGGCTAGCGCCGGGTCAGGAACGAGACCGCCTCGGCCAGCGCGGCGTCGGTGAGGTCGGGGTCGTGCCGCGCGCCCACGTCGCGCATGAAGGCGTGCTCGCCACCGGCGTACACGTGCAGCTCCAGGTCCTCGGCGCCCGCCGCGTAGAGCGCCTCGACGACCTGGAGGCGGGCCGCGGCCGGCACGTGGGGGTCACGTGAGCCGAAGACGACCATCATCCGGCCGGCGACGCCGGCCGCCCGGGCGAGGGTCCCGGCGTCGGCGTCGGCCCCGAGCTTCCCGTCGTGCAGGCCGGTCGGGTAGAAGCACACGGTGGCCGAGACCCGCTCGTCGAAGGCGGCCCGGAACGCCAGGTGGCCGCCGATGCAGAACCCCACACAGAGGATCTCCCCGAGGTCCGACCGGCCGGCCAGGTGGTCGAGCACCGCGACGCGGTCCGAGTCGAACTGCGCGGTCGTCGTCGCCGCTGCCCCCGCGAGACCGGCAGCCTTGCCCGCGTCGTCGAACTCGAGCGCCTCCCCGGCGAGGTCGCGCGGGTAGATCTCCGGCACGCATACCGCGAAGCCGTAGGCGGCCAGCCGCCGAGCCGTGCGCAGGCTCGACTCGGTGAGCTGGAAGATGTCGGTGTAGAACAGCACGGCCGGCCACACCCGGTCGCCGACGGGGCGGATCAGGAGGGCCCGGATCTCGCAGTCCGGTGCGGGGATGCGTAGCTCGGTCTCCGACAGCTTCATGCCGCAGGACCCTAGCGGGGCTAGCGCGGGCCGAGCCCGGTGCGGCCGTCGAGCAGCTCGCGGGCGATGTCGAGGTGGCCGACGTGCCGGGCGGTCTCCTCGATGAGGTGCAGGACGACCTCGCGCACCGACCCCACGTCGGTCGGCAGGTCGGCCCGCGGCACGTGCGGGGGCATCTCGTCCAGGACGACCCGGGCGAGGTTGGCGTCGGTGCGCGCGCACGAGTCGGCGTAGAAGCCCACGACGTCGTCGACCGCGTGCCCGTCGCTCGTCCAGGCGGCGTCCGCTCCCGTGTCGGCCCAGGGCCGGTTGATCAGCTGCCCCGTGAGGACCACCTGGCCCCAGAACCGCTCGGCGTGGGCCAGGTGCTCGACCAGCCCGAGCGGGGTCCAGCCGCTCGGCACGACGCAGCGTCGCAGGTCGGTCTCGTCGAGGTCGGCCAGCACGGCGAGGGCGGCGCCGCGCTGGTGGGCGAGGAAGTCCAGCAGCGCGGCGCGGTCGGGAGCGCTCACGCACCCGCCGGGCGGTAGTCGCCCTGGAGCTGGACCCACCGGTCGTGCCAGGTGCTCGTGGCCCGGCCCTCGACGTGGGCCCGCAGGTCCTCGACGTGCACCTGCCACCCCGCTCCGTGGTCGGGGGCCCGGTCGAGGGGGAGGCCGCGCTCCTCGACGACCAGCCGGGTGCGCCCGCCGTCGGCGGTCAGCCAGGCCTCCACGCGGGTCTCGTCGCTCGACCCGGGTTCCAGGGTGACGAGCAGGTGGTGGGGCGCCTCGCACACCTCCACCCGCCCGGGGCCCTCCCAGGTGCTCGTGAGGGTCGCGGTGAACCGGCCACCCGGCCGCAGGTCACCCTCGACGGTGCCCACCCACCGGGCGAGCCGGTCGGGTTCGGTGACCGCCGCCCAGAGGTCGCCGACGTCGGTGTCGAAGACGTCCTCCATCCGGACCGTCCCTGCCTCGTCCTCGGCGTAGACCGCACCCACGAGGGTGCCGCGCTGCACGGTGGTCATTCCGTCTCCCGTCGTTGTCGCTTCCCGCGCGCCACCTCGGTGTGCAGCGCGCTGAACCGGTGCTCCCACGTCGCTCGCCGCTCGTCGAGCCAGTCGCTCACCTCGTCGAACGCCTCGGGCCGCAGCGAGTAGACGCGCTGCCGGCCCTCCTGGCGCACGTCGACGAGACCCGCGTCCCGCAGCACGGCGAGATGGCGGGAGGCGCCCGGCTGGGCGATGGGCACGAGCGCGCACAGGGCGCCGGCGGTGGCGTCGCCCCCACTGAGCGCCTCGACCATGACCCGCCGGTGCGGGTCGGTCAGCGCGTGGAGGACGACGTCCATCCGTTAAGCATACCGAGTTAGATATATAACACAAGAGGTATGCGTGTCCGCCGGACCTCAGCCGTGGCGACCGTCACGGGGCGCGAAGGCGGTCAGCGCGTCCGCGTCGCTGTTGGCGGAGCGGACGTACTCGGCCGCCCACGCGGCCCGGTCGGGGTAGGTGGACTCCGCCTCGATCCGCGCGCAGACGGCGTCCACGTCGAGCGGGGTGTGCCGCAGGCTCACCTGTCCGTCGCGCAGCAGCGCCCAGGCGCCCCCCGCCCGGCCGTACGGCATACCGACGCTGCCTGGGTTGACGACGAGCCGCCGGTCGACCAGACGGACGAACGGCATGTGGGTGTGGCCGCAGCCGACGAGCGCCACGTCGGGCGCGAGCCCGGCGAAGGCCTCGGCCCAGCGCTCCAGGCGGGTGTCGACGAGCACGACCTCCTCGTCGTCGCGCGGGGTGCCGTGGCAGAAGACCGCCGGTCCGAACCCGTCCAGCTCCAGGGTCACGGGATGCGGGAGGCCGGCGAGGAGGACGACCTGGTCGGGCCGCAGCTGCTCGCCCGCCCACTGCGACTCCGGGTGCTCGCTGCGGCCGCCGCGGGCCACGTCGACGAGCTCCCGGTCGGCGTTGCCGCGCACGAGCACGACGCGGTCGCCGAGGGCCACCAGCGCGTCCAGGGTCGGTACCGGCATGGGGCCCGCGGCGTGGTCGCCCGTGACGACGACGAGGTCGGCGCTGCGCACGTCCGGCTCGGCGAGCACGGCCTCGAGCACCGGCAGCACGCCGTGGACGTCCGAGAGCAGCGCGACCGAGGTCACTGGTCGTCGAAGTCGGCCGACGTCACCGCCGCGTCGTTCTGCTCGACGAGGACCATCCAGTTGCCCGAGTTGTCGCGGCACACGGCCTCGATCCCGTAGGGGCGGTCGGACGGCGGCTGCACGAACTCCACGCCCTTGGCCGTGAGGTCGGCGTACGTCTGGTGGCAGTCGTCGACCGAGAAGCCGAGGCCGTTGAGGCCGCCGGCGTCCTGGGCGCGCTTCATGGCCTCGACGAGGTCGGGGTCGAAGGGCGGACCGGGGATCGTGAGGTTGATCATGAGCTCGGGCTGGCGGGGGTTGATGACGGTGCACCACCGGTAGCCCTCGCCGAGGGTGACGTCGTCGCCCGCGGTGAAACCCATGACCTCGGTGTAGAACTTCTTGGCCTCGTCCTGGTCCTTGACGAAGACGCTGACAATGCTGATGTCTTTGATCATGGCCCGAGGTTACGAGGGCTGCTCGTCCGGGCGCTTCTCCTGGGTTGCGGAGGGTTCCCGCCGCTCGGCGAGACCCCACATGAACACGTAGCAGCCCGGTATGCGTGGCACGCCCGCCCCGGCGTAGCGCTCCTGGAAGGCCGACGGCGTCTCGCCCACGACCGCGCGGAACCGGCTGGAGAACGAGCCGAGGGAGCTGAACCCCACGGCGTGGCAGACCTCGGTGACCGTCAGGTTGGTGGAGCGCAGCAGGTCCTGGGCCCGCTCGATCCGACGCTTGGAGACGTACTGGGCCGGGGTCATCCCGTAGGTCGCGGTGAAGAGCCGCAGGAAGTGGTACTTCGACAGGCCGGCGACGGCGGCGAGCCGGGTGAGGTCCACCTCCTGCGCATACTCCCGGTCGGCGAGGTCGCGGGCGCGGCGCAGGTGCACCAGCACGTCGCTCGGGGCGCGCAGGGCCTTCGGGGACGAGGCGGTGGGGGTGGGGCTCGACACCGCTATCCGACGGGACCGACCGAGTACCGGAACGGCGCGACGTCGCGGGTCACGGTGTCGACGCCGACGAGGTCGCCGCCCGGGTCGACGACGGCGAGCGGGTGCGGGTAGACCGCGGTTCGGCCGATCGGCTGGGCGTAGAAGATCGATCGGAACGGCTCGCGGTAGCCGGCGGCCCGGACCAGGACGGTGGCCAGGTGTGGGCTGAGGCCGACCGGCTGGGTGAGCTCGCGGGAGTAGACGGTGGCGTTGCGGATCGTCGTGACCAGCACGTTCCGGTAGGGCAGGAGGACCGCGCCCTTGACGATCATGTTCTTGCCGGTGGCGTCGACGTCGTTGAAGTTGAGCTGCCACGACGTGACGTCGCGGATCGACGTCGTCGGGCCCGAGGGCGAGGTGCCGACGATGCTGCGCAGCGTCGCCCGGGGGTACTGGGCGTGCACCTGGGCCGTGATCTCGTCGATGAGCTGCTGGAACCCGGCGGGCGAGTAGAGCGCCGTCACGATGCTGGCGGTGTCGCTGGCCCCGCCGACCGCGGCCGCCATGGCTGCCGGTGCCGCCGGTGCTGTGCGTGCGGCCTGCGCGCTCGGGGCGGCCGCCCACGAGAGTCCTGCGACGGCGAGCGCCACGGCCAGCCTCGTCCCCATCCTGCGTGCCCCCACGGCCCTGCTCCTCTGCTCCGGTGGCCACCACGCAGTGCGGCGACGACAGACCGGATGCTACGGGCGGGATGCCCGCCGCGACACCCGAACGGCGCTGGGGAGACGAAGGAGGGTTATGGCCCCGCCCAGGGCCATGACCCTCCTAGGTCTCTCGGCGCTGCACGCCCACGGGAGGCAGGCCGCGGGCGGCCCGCGCCCGGTCGACCACGTGAGTGACGAAGTCCCCCTTGGCGGCGGTGTAGCCGGCTCCCCACCGACCTTGTTCGACCAGCGAGCGCTTGAGCGCGGCATACCGGACCCGGTCCTCCGGATGGTCGCGCAACCACTGCGCGAACAGCCGCACGTGGGCCTCGTCCCACTGTTCGGCCCGGAAGACGTGACCGATGGCCGATCGCACGTCGTCCGCGAGGAGGAAGGTCGCCAGGTGGTCGGCGACCGGGACCGGCGGCGTCCAGCCGGCTGCACCCAACGCCACGGACGCGTCACGAAGATCCGCCCCAGCCGGCATCCGCAGCGCGATATCGATCACGGGCTTCGCGAGCATTCCCGGGACGGACGTCGACCCGACATGCTCGAGATCCCAGCCCGGGCCCAGCGCCGCGGTCAGACCCCCGGCCAGCTCCGCATACCGACCGCTCCACGACGGGTCGGCCGGCGTCAGCCGCACCGCCGGGTACCCCTCCTCCCAGCTCCTGCGACCCTCCCGCCCGTCGACCATGGGGCCAAGTCTCGCGCCGGACGAAGGCGAACCGCTCGCCCTCGGTCGGCTGCCATGAGCCTCCCCGCGGCGGGAACATTCGCGGCATACGCAGAGTTGAGCCTGATGTACGCAACTTTGCGGAGTCTGGTGTTGACAACCGGCTCCGGCGCCCGGTAGATCTGGGTGCAGATCCCGTTGAGAACCACCTCGCAACACACAGGAGAGTCACCATGGCACGTGCGGTCGGAATCGACCTCGGCACCACCAACTCGGCCGTCGCCGTCCTCGAGGGCGGGGAGCCGACGATCATCGCGAACGCGGAGGGCGGGCGCACCACCCCCTCCGTCGTCGCGTTCAGCAAGAACGGCGAGGTGCTGGTCGGCGAGATCGCCAAGCGCCAGGCCGTCACGAACGTCGACCGGACGATCCGCTCCGTCAAGCGCCACATGGGCACCGACTGGGCGTCCTCGGACATCGACGGCAAGCACTACACGGCGCAGGAGATCAGCGCCCGCATCCTCCAGAAGCTGAAGCGCGACGCGGAGTCCTACCTCGGCGAGTCGGTCACCGACGCGGTCATCACCGTGCCGGCGTACTTCGACGACCACGAGCGCCAGGCCACCAAGGAGGCCGGCGAGATCGCCGGCCTCAACGTCCTGCGCATCATCAACGAGCCCACCGCCGCGGCGCTGGCCTACGGCCTCGACAAGGGCAAGGAGGACGAGCTCATCCTCGTCTTCGACCTCGGTGGCGGCACCTTCGACGTGTCCCTCCTCGAGGTCGGCAAGGACCCGGAGGACGGCTTCTCCACCATCCAGGTGCGCGCCACCAACGGCGACAACAAGCTCGGTGGCGACGACTGGGACGAGCGCATCGTCAACCACCTGCTCACCACGGTGAAGAACAGCAGCGGCATCGACCTGTCCAAGGACAAGATCGCCATGCAGCGCCTGCGCGACGCGGCCGAGCAGGCCAAGAAGGAGCTCAGCTCCTCCACCAACACCAACATCAACCTGCAGTACCTGTCGATGTCGGAGAACGGCCCGATCCACCTCGACGAGTCGCTGAGCCGCTCGGAGTTCGAGCGCCTGACCGCCGACCTGCTCGAGCGCACCAAGGCGCCGTTCCAGAAGGTCATCGCCGACGCCGGCATCAAGGTCTCCGACATCGACCACGTGGTCCTCGTCGGTGGCTCGACCCGTATGCCGGCCGTGTCGCGCGTGGTCACCGAGCTGACCGGGGGCAAGGAGCCCAACAAGGGCGTCAACCCCGACGAGGTCGTCGCCGTGGGCGCGAGCCTGCAGTCGGGCGTCCTCAAGGGCGAGCGCAAGGACGTCCTGCTCATCGACGTCACGCCGCTAAGCCTCGGCATCGAGACCCAGCACGGCCGGTTCACCAAGCTCATCGAGCGCAACACCGCGATCCCCACCAAGCGCAGCGAGATCTTCACGACGGCCGACGACAACCAGCCGTCCGTCCTCATCCAGGTCTTCCAGGGTGAGCGCGAGATCGCGCAGCACAACAAGGGACTCGGCACGTTCGAGCTGACCGGTATCGCGCCGGCCCCCCGCGGCGTGCCGAAGATCGAGGTCACCTTCGACATCGACGCCAACGGCATCGTCCACGTGTCCGCCAAGGACCAGGGCACCGGCAAAGAGCAGTCGATGACGATCTCCGGCGGGTCCGCCCTGCCCAAGGAGGAGATCGAGCGCATGGTCAAGGAGGCCGAGGCGCACGCCGAGGAGGACAAGAAGCGGGTCGAGGAGATCGACGTCCGCAACACCGCCGACCAGCTCGTCTACTCGACCGAGAAGTTCCTGGCCGACAGCGGCGACAAGGTCCCCGCGGCCGAGAAGGGCGAGGTCGAGACGGCCCTCGCCGACCTCAAGACCGCGGTCGGCACCAAGGAGGCGCCGGGCACCGACGTCGACGACGTCAAGGCCAAGACGGCGCACCTCTCCGAGGTCTCCCAGAAGATGGGGCAGGCGATGTATGCCGCGTCGGCCGCGAGCGAGGCGGCTGCCGGTGACGGCCCGCAGGACGGTCCTCAGGACGGGGCCGGCTCGGGCGCGCACGGGTCGCACGGGTCGTCCGAGGACGACGTCGTCGACGCCGAGATCGTCGACGACGAGTCCGACGGCAAGCCGCAGGACTCCAAGTGACGGACGAGCACCGCGACGAGAACCAGCCCGTGGAGCCGGTCGGCGAGCAGCCGACCGGCCCCACGGGGCGTCCGGAGCCGGCCGGGCGTGCCGGTCAGGGCCGTCATGGCGGCGACGCGTCCGCCGAACCGGGCGGCGAGGACGAGTACGACGTCCCCGCCGACCTGTCCTCGCTCGACGACTCCCCGCCCGCGACCGGCCCTGAGGCCGGAAGCACCCAGACGGGCGAGCACCCCGACACCCGTCGGGCCGCCGAGCACCTCGACGACCTCCGCCGCCTCCAGGCCGAGTACATCAACTACAAGCGGCGGGTCGACCGCGACCGTGACCTCGCCCGCGACCGCGGCGTGACCCAGGTCGTCGAGGCGCTGCTCCCGGTGCTCGACGACGTGCACGCCGCCCGCGTGCACGGCGACCTCGACGGCACCCCGTTCGCGGCGATCGCCGACAAGCTCGAAGGCGTGCTCGGCAAGTTCGGCGTGACCGTGCTCGGCGAGAAGGGCCAGCCCTTCGACCCGACGATCCACGAGGCGCTCATGCACGTCGAGGCCGAGCTCCCGGAGGGCGCGACGACCACCACGGTGGTCCAGGTGATCCAGCCGGGGTTCAAGATGGGGGACCGCGTCGTGCGGCCCGCCCGGGTCTCGGTCGCCGACCCCTCCTGACGGGTTCGGTGGCAGGGTGAGTACACGCATACCGACCCGAGGGAAGGGGGGACGCCGGGATGGCTAGCAGTCCGCGCAGCGACTGGTTCGACAAGGATTTCTACGCGATCCTCGGCGTCGCCCACGACGCCGACGCCGCGACGATCAAGAAGACCTACCGCAAGCTGGCCCGCAAGCTGCACCCCGACCAGAACGCCGGAGACGGCAAGGCCGAGGCGAAGTTCAAGGAGATCGGCGAGGCGTACTCCGTGCTCTCCGACCCCGAACAGCGCCAGCAGTACGACCAGATCCGCACCATGGCCCGCGGCGGCGCCCGCTTCACCGCGGGCGGCAGCGGCTCGGCCGGGCAGTTCGAGGACATCTTCTCGGGCATGTTCAACGGTGGCGCCGGGGGCGGGCGAGCCCGCTACACCACCGGTGGCGCCGGCGGCACGGGCCAGCCCGACCTCGACGACCTGCTGAGCGGCCTCTTCTCGCAGGGCGCCGGCGGGGCCTACCCCGGCGGCTCCTACGGCGGCTTCGACGCGTACGGAGCGCCTCGCGGCCCGCGCAAGGGCGCCGACGTGCAGGCGCGCACGACCCTGTCCTTCCGCGACGCGGTCGCGGGGTCCACGGTCAGCCTCCAGGCGGCCGACGGGCAGCGGATCACGACCCGCATCCCGGCCGGTGTGCGTGACGGGCAGAAGATCCGGTTGCGCGGCAAGGGTTCTCGCGGTGACGCGGGGTCCGAGTCGGGCGACATGATCCTCACCGTGACCGTGCAGAAGCACCCCGTCTTCGGGCGCGACGGCGACCACCTCACGGTCGACCTGCCGGTGACGTTCGCCGAGGCGGCGCTCGGGGCCACGGTCTCGGTACCGACCCTCGAAGGGGCGCCGGTCAAGGTGCGCATCGCGCCCGGCACCCCGAGCGGTCGCATCCTGCGGGTCAAGGGCCGCGGGGTCAAGAAGGGCGACGCGTCGGGCGACCTGCTCGCCAAGGTGCAGGTCGTCGTGCCGCAGCGGCTCTCCGACGCGGCCCGCGAGGCCCTCGAGCGGATGCGGGAGGACGAGTCCGGCGCCGACCCGCGCGCCGAGCTGTTCGACCGCGCCCGCGACTGACGGGGTCCACGGTGGTCAGCGAGTCCCACTTCGGGCCCGACGACGACACCCCGGTCTTCGTCATCTCCGTGGCGGCCCAGCTGGCCGGTATGCATGCGCAGACCCTGCGCCAGTACGACCGGCTCGGTCTCGTGTCGCCGTCGCGGACCCGCGGCGGGGGGCGCCGCTACTCGGGCCGTGACGTCGCGCTCCTGCGTGAGGTGCAGCGGCTGTCGCAGGAGGAGGGCGTCTCCCTCGCGGGCATCCAGCGGATCCTCGAGCTGGAGAACCAGGTGACCGCCCTGCGGGCGCGGGTCGGCGAGCTGGCCGACGAGCTGACCCGTCAGGCGCAGCGGGCCGACGCCCGGGCCCAGCTCGGCGCGCGGATCTTCGCGGCGGGCGTGGGCGGCGAGATCGTGGCCGTGCGGCCGGGCCAGCGGCCCCCGCGCTTCGGCTCGTCCTCGCAGGCGCTGGTGCTGTGGGAGCCGTTCGGGCGAGGCCCCGCGCCGCGCTGAGCCCGGCATGCCGGAGCGTCAGGCGCCCGCTCTCAGCGGCCGCCCAGGCCGTCGAGCATCGCCCCCAGCGCGAAGTCGAACCGGTCGTGCTCCCCACCGGCGACGAGCTCGGCGGCATACCGCTTCGTCAGCGGGAACTCGTCGTCCGGCAGCGCCTCGAACCGGCTGCTCCAGTCGCTCTGGGTGACGTCCCACTCGCTGGGGTTGCTCACCGTCTGCGCCCACATCGCCATCTCCAGGCAGTAGGCGCTGACGTAGAGGCTCAGTGCGTCGATGCCCCAGGCCGCCGTCTGGGGGGCGACCCCGCCGGCGATGAGGATGGCCAGCATGGCCTCGCTGACCCGGAGCGTCTCGATGTCGGTGGGGATGACCCCGAGCGCCGCTTGGGAGACGCCCGGGTAGCGCAGGTAGAGGTCGCGGATCTGCCGTGACAGGTCGAGCATCTGCGCGCGCCAGTGGTCCGGATCGGGCGGCGGCAGAACGAGCTCCGTGCACAGCCGGCCGATGAGCAGTGCACCCAGGTCGGCCTTGTTGACGACGTGGGCGTAGAGGGACGCGGGGCCGGTGTCGAGCGCGCTGGCGACCCGGCGCATGGTCAGCGCGTCGTACCCCTCGGCGGCCACGAGGTCGAGGGCGGTGTCGACGATGCGCTCGACACTCAGCGGCTCCTTGCGCGCCGGCATGCGTCCGGTCGACGGGAGGCGTCCGGCCCGCAGGCGGGCGGCCCTGGCACGGCGCTCGTCGACGGGCATGTTCGCCATCGTAGTTGACACGAACACTGTTCGCGCATAGAACAGTGTTCGTGACTCTCGAACAACGTTCGTCCACCTCCGTCCCCAGGGCGACCAGCCCGTCCGCGCTGCTCCCGCGGCAGTACTGGATGGTCCTCGTCGTCGTCCTCGTCGCCGACGTCATGGACCTCGTCGACTCCACGGTGGCCAACCTGGCCGGCCCGTCCATCCGCACCGACCTCGGCGGCACCGACACGACCCTGCAGTGGGTGCTGGCCGCCTACACCGCTGCCTTCGCCCTCGGCCTCGTGACGAGCGGCCGCCTGGGCGACCTGCTCGGCCGCCGCCGGATGTTCCTCGTGTGCATGGCCGGCTTCACACTGGCGTCGCTGGCCTGCGGGCTGGCGCCCGGGGCCGGCTGGCTCATCGGCGCGCGCATCCTGCAGGGTCTCTTCGGCGCCGTGATGATCCCGCAGGGCCTGGCCATGGTGAAGGTCGCCTTCCCGCCGGACCAGCTCGGCAAGGCCTTCATCCCGTTCGGCCCGGTCATGGGGCTCGCGGGCGTCGCCGGCCCGATCCTCGCCGGCTGGCTCATCGACGCAAACCTCTTCGGCAGCCAGTGGCGTTCGATCTTCCTCATCAACGTGCCGATCGGGCTCGTCGCGTTCGCGCTCGCGTGGCGCTACCTCCCGAGCCGCACCGGGGAGGACCGGTCGGCCCGGCTCGACCTCCGGGGGGTCGCCCTGCTGACCCTCGCCTCCGCGCTCCTGATCGTGCCGCTGGTGCAGGGCCGGAGCTGGGCTGGCCCGCGTGGACGTATGCGGCCATGGCCGGTTCGCTCGTCGTCTTCGCCCTCTTCGTGTGGTCCGAACGGCGCAGCGACCACCCGGTCATCGAGGCGTCGCTCTTCGCCAACCGTGGCTTCGTCGTTGGCCTGGTCTTCGTGGCCGCGTTCTTCATGGCGCTCACCGGCTTCACGCTGGCGTTCAACCTGCTGCTGCAGCTCGGTCTCGGCTGGACCCCGCTGCACTCCGGCCTCGCCCTCATCCCGTGGGCGCTCGGCACCGCGGTGGGGGCGGCCCTGGCCGGCGCGTTCCTCGCCGAGCGGATGGGGCGGGCCACCCTGCACCTGGGGCTGGGGCTGGCCCTCGTCGGGATGCTGGGCCTGTGGTGGACGGTGGGCCACTGGGGCGCGGAGCTGACGGTGTGGACCGTCGCACCGGCCCTAGCGCTCTCCGGGTTCGGGGCCGGTCTCGTGTTCGTCCCGCTGTTCGGCTACGTCCTCGGCGACGTCTCCGAGGCCGAGGTCGGCACGGGTTCGGGTCTGCTCAACGCGGTCCAGCAGTTCGCGGGGGCCGTCGGCGTCGCCGCGCTGGGGACGGTCTTCTTCGAGCGGGTGGCGCGGGCGGGGTTCGTCGACGCGGCCCAGCTCGTGCTCCTGCTCGGGGCGGTCCTCTACGCGGTGACGCTCGGCCTGGTGTGGCTGCTGCCGCGCGAGGCGCAGGAGGAGCACGCCTGACGTCCGACGGGCGCGTCGGGGTCAGCGACCGGCCGCGGCGTCCACGAGGTCCTGCACGTGCGGCGCCCACCACCCCCGGTAGCGCGCCTGCAGCTGCGGGATCCGCCAGTCGGCGCCCTCGACCATCTGCCGGCACCGGTAGCTCTCGCAGTGGCAGCGCAGCAGGAAGGCGGGGTCGGTCGTGGCCATGGCGTAGTCGGTCAGCAGCTCCCGCCCGGCGGGCACGTCGACCATGGTCGCCAGCGCGTACCCGTCCAGCCAGCCGAGGTTGGGGTCGCACCCGTGGTTGCCGAACCCGGGCTGCCCAGCAGGGTCGTGCACGGGGGCGTCGAGGCGCCACACCGTCGTCCCCGCGGGCAGGTCGACGGTCGTGAACAGGCCGCGCCCGGCGACGTTCGACGGCCGCACCTCCACGCAGGGGTGCAGCCAGCACGGGGCCGGCGCAGCAGGCATACCGCAGTATGCGTGCTGCGCCGGGCGCGCGGGTGGTGCGGTTACCGCCCGGAGCCGACCGTCGCCGGAGCCTGGGCCCCCAGGGCTCCGGTCACCGGCACGGTGTCGACCGACTCCGAGATGTCCGCCGTGGCCGCCTCCGGCTGGAGGGCCACGGTGGTGCGCAGCGGGACCTCCTTGATGAAGACGACCGCGACGAGGGCGACCACCGCGACGATGGCGGCGATGAGGAAGATGCGGCCGGTCGCGTCGCCGTAGGCGGTGCGGACGATGGCCGCGAGGACCGGCGGCATGTCCTTGAGGTCGAGCGTGCCCGAGCCGCCGGCCTGGGCGGCCGCCGCGGCGTCCGGACCGAGGGCGGTGAGGCCCTGGGTGACCTGGTTCTGCACGACGTTGGCGAGCACCGCGCCGAGCGCCGAGACGCCGATGGCACCGCCGAGCGAGCGGAAGAACGAGACGGCCGCGGAGGCGGCGCCGATGTCGCGCACGTCGACGTTGTTCTGCACCGCGAGCACGAGGTTCTGCATCAGCGCGCCCATGCCGAGGCCCATGACGGCCATCGAGATGCCGCTCTGCCAGCCCGGGGTGTCGTGGCGCACCGTCGCCAGCCCGGCCAGGCCGAGGACGAGGAGCACGCCGCCGCCGACGAGGAAGCTCTTCCACCGGCCGGTGCGGCTGATGATCTGGCCCGCGAGGGTCGAGGCGACCATGGCCGAGACCATGAGTGGGATGGTCATGAGACCGGCCCGCGTCGGGGTGAGGCCCTGGGCGACCTGGAAGTACTGGCCGAGGAAGGTCGTCCCGCCGAACATGGCGATCCCGACGGCGACGCTGGCGAGGATGGCCAGTCCAGCGGTGCGGTTGGAGAGGACCTTCAGCGGCACCAGCGGCTCCGGCACCCGGCGCTCGACGCGCAGGATGAGGACGGTGCCCATCACCGTGCCGCCCACGAACAGGGCCGACGGCCATGACATCCACGCGAAGCTGGAGCCGGCGAAGGTGACCCACAGCAGGGGCAGGCTGGCCGTGATCGAGATGAGGAGCGCGCCAAGGTAGTCGATGCGCGGCTGCCGCTTCACCGACTGGATGTGCAGCTGGGTCTGCAGGACGAACAGCGAGACGATGGCGAGCGGGACGCAGATGTAGAAGGTCCAGCGCCAGCCCCACGAGTCCACGACGAATCCGCCGAGCAGTGGGCCGCTGACCGTGGAGACGGCCATGACCGCGCCCATGTAGCCGGAGTACCGGCCGCGCTCGCGGGGGGCGACGATGGCGCCCATGATCGCGGCGGCGAGAGCCGTGAGGCCGCCCATGCCGAGTCCCTGGACGACGCGGCAGGCGATGAGGAACGGCACGCTCTGCGACAGGCCGGCGGCGATGGACCCGGCCACGAAGACGACGATCGACGCCTGGACGAGCACCTTCTTGCTGAAGAGGTCGGCCATCTTGCCCCAGATCGGGGTGCTCACGGTCGTCGCCAGGAGGGACGCGGTGATGACCCAGGTGTACTGGCTCTGGGTGCCGCGCAGCTCGCCGATGATCGTGGGCAGCGCCGTGGCGACGATGGTCGAGGAGAGCATCGCCGTGAACAGCGCGGCGAGCAGGCCGGTCATGGCCCGCAGGATCTCGCCGTGGGACATCTGCCCGGGCACGGAGACGGCGCGGGGCTCGCGGCCGGGCCTCCGGGTCGAGGGGGGCTTGGTGGTGGTGTCGGTCAGCGTCATGCGTGCGCCTTCGTGTTCTCGAGCGGGGTCTGGTTCGGGTTCTGGTTCGGGTTCTGGTTCGGTTGCGGCTCTGGGGTGGACGGCGTGAGGTGCGCGGGAGCGGACCCGGCGCGCATCTGGGCGACGGCCCGGGACAGCGCACCGTCGAGCTCGGCGATGCCGTCGAGCACCGTCTGCGCCTTGGCGTCGTCCCACCCGGCGAGCACCGCGCCGACGAGGCGGGCGTGGGCCCGGTGCTGCCGGTCGAGCTCACCGGCGCCCTCGGGGGTCAGGGCGAGCAGGGAGGCGCGGGCGTCGGCGGGGTCGGCGGTGCGCTGCACGTAGCCGAGCTGCTCGACGGAGGCCACGGCGCGTGAGACGGCGGAGGGCGAGACGCCCAGGGCGCAGGCGAGGTCGCCCGAGCGGGCCGGCCCCTGGGCCAGGCGCTTGAGCACGCCGAGGGTCACGCCCGACGCGCCGAGCTGCTCGTGCCGCACGTGGGAGTAGGAGCGCGCCGTCCGGACCAGGCCGGACAGGGCGCCGACGATCTCGAGGGCGACGGGCTCGCTGACGGTCATGACGGATCTCCCAGTTGGTTGTAGAAAGCAACTATAACCAGGAAGGTTGCCCTACGCAACCATCTGGGAGACGGTATGCCGCGGGGTCCTCCGCCGATGCCTCGTCCCGACGCCTGTGCCGGGCGGCGTCAGGCCAGGTCGTCGTTGAGGTGGGCCAGTAGCCGGGCGAGGTCGTCGACGTCCTGGGTCGGCCAGCGGGTCAGCGCCTCGGACACGCGCCGCCGCCGGGCGCTGATCGCCGCGTCGAGGGAGGTGCGGCCGGAGGGCGTCAGCGAGAGGTTGAGCGCCCGGGCGTCCTGCTCGGAGGTCTCCCGCTCGACGAGGCCGAGCCGCTCGAGCACGGTGACGGTGCGGCTCAGGGTCGACTTGTGCAGCCGCAGCGCCTCGGCGACGTCGGAGGCTCGAACGCCTCCCGGCATGCTCGCGGAGAGGTCCGACAGGGTGACGAGCACGGTGTAGGACCCCACGTCGAGGTCGGGGTGCACGGCCTCGGCGATCGCCGCCGACGTCACCCGCGAGCGCCGCAGGAAGCGGGTCAGCTCGCGTTCGAGGTCGGCGTGCCGGCCAGGCTCGGAGATCGTCACGGGCCTAGCCTGCCCGAGGTTGGGTCAGGCCGCTGGGTGCCCGTTCGCCGCGACGGGCACGAGGGCGTCGGCCGGCTCCGGCTCGGGGGCGTGCGGCAGACCCGGCTGGAGGTCGTGCACCCGGTGGTCGGTGGCCCGCTCGAGGAACCGCAGCAGCTCGACCGGGAACGGCATGACCAGCGTGCTGTTCTTCTCGGCGGCCACCTCGGCCACGGTCTGGAGGAGCCGCAGCTGCAGGGCGGCGGGGTCGGCCGACATCGTCGCCGCCGCCTGCGCAAGCTTCTTGGAGGCCTGGAACTCGCCGTCGGCGGAGATGACCCGCGCCCGGCGCTCCCGCTCGGCCTCGGCCTGGCGCGACATCGAGCGCTTCATGGTCTCCGGGAGCGTCACGTCCTTGACCTCGACCCGCTCGACCTTCACGCCCCACGGCACCTCCGACGGTGCGTCGATGATCTCGGTGAGCTCGCTCCCGAGCTTCTCGCGGTTGGAGAGCAGGTCGTCGAGCTCGGCCTTGCCGATGACCGATCGCAATGAGGTCTGGGCCAGCTGCGAGATGGCGAACTGGTAGTTCTGCACGTTGACGGCCGCCTTGACGGCGTCGACGACCCGGAAGTAGACGACCGCGTCGACCCGCACCGAGACGTTGTCGCGGGTGATGCAGTCCTGGGCGGGCACCGACAGGGTCATCACCTGACGGTTGACCTTGAGCATCCGGTCGACGACCGGTACGAGCACGGTCAGTCCCGGACCGCGCGGCGGGTCCTGCACGCGGCCCAGCCGGAAGACGACGCCCTGCTCGTACTGCTGCACCACCCGCAGCGACAGCACGGCGAGGACGAGACCGATGGCGACGACGACGAAGAAGGGGATGAGGACGGCTGACTCGGTCATGGGACGAACCCCTTGGAGCGTGGAACGGGGGCCGGCGGGACGCTGATGTCGGGCTCGAGAAGTCCTCGTGCTTTCGACTGTACGCCGGTGCCCGCAGGCCCGGAAGAGGCGTACGCTTGAACTGAGAGTTGAGCGGAATAGACTCAACTTCAGCCGGTGTTGACCTCAAAGATCCCCGCGTCCCCGCTCGAAGGAGAAGACCCCCACGATGGACCTGCAGCTGACGACGAAGGCCAACGAGGCCCTCTCCGCAGCCGTCCGTGACGCCGCGGCGCACGGGCACCCGCATACCGAGCCCGCCCACCTGCTCAAGGCGCTCGCCGAGCAGAGCGACACCACCACCCCCGCCCTCCTCGAGGCCGGCGGGGCGACGGTGGCCGGCGCCATCGCGACCGCCGACCGCCTGCTGGCCGCGCTGCCGTCGGTGAGCGGCTCGTCGGTGCCCACGCCGCAGCTGTCCCGGGCGGCGCTCGCCCTCCTGGAGTCGGCGCGCTCGCTCATGGCCGCCATGGGCGACACCTTCGTCTCCACCGACCACCTGGTGCTCGCGCTCGCCCGCACCGGCTCGATGGGGCTCGACGCCGCCGGCGTCGAGGCGGCCATCCCGCGCCTGCGCGGCGGCCGGAAGGTCGACTCGCCGGATCCGGAGGCCACCTTCGACGCGCTGTCCAAGTACGGCACCGACCTCACCGCGGCCGCCCGCGACGGCAAGCTCGACCCGGTCATCGGGCGCGACGCCGAGATCCGGCGCGTCGTGCAGGTGCTGAGCCGGCGCACGAAGAACAACCCCGTGCTCATCGGCGACCCCGGCGTCGGCAAGACCGCCGTCGTCGAGGGCCTCGCCCAGCGGATCGTCGCCGGTGACGTGCCGGAGAGCCTGCGCGGCAAGACCCTGATGAGCCTCGACCTCGCCGCGATGGTGGCGGGCGCGAAGTACCGCGGGGAGTTCGAGGAGCGGCTCAAGGCCGTGCTCGAGGAGATCACCGGGTCGGAGGGCCGGGTCATCACCTTCATCGACGAGCTGCATACCGTCGTCGGCGCGGGCGGCACCGGCGAGGGCACCATGGACGCCGGCAACATGCTCAAGCCGATGCTGGCCCGCGGCGAGCTGCGGCTGGTCGGCGCCACGACGCTCGACGAGTACCGCAAGCACATCGAGAAGGACGCCGCGCTCGAGCGGCGGTTCCAGCAGGTCTTCGTCGGCGAGCCGTCGGTCGAGGACACCATCGCCATCCTGCGCGGCCTCAAGGAGCGCTACGAGGCGCACCACAAGGTGGCCATCGCCGACGCCGCGCTCGTGGCGGCCGCCTCCCTCTCCGACCGGTATATCACCGGGCGCCAGCTGCCCGACAAGGCCATCGACCTCATCGACGAGGCCGCGTCGCGGCTGCGGATGGAGATCGACTCCAGCCCGGTCGAGATCGACGAGCTCCGGCGCTCGGTCGACCGGCTGAAGATGGAGGAGCTGCACCTCCAGGTCGAGACCGACGACGCCTCGCGCGAACGCCTCGCTCGGCTGCAGCAGGACCTCGCCGACCGGCAGGAGCAGCTCGACGCGCTCAACGCGCGGTGGGAGGCCGAGAAGGCCGGGCTCAACCGGGTCGGCGACCTCAAGTCCCGCCTCGACGAGCTGCGCTCCCACGCCGAGCGGCTTCAGCGTGAGGGCGACCTCGGCAGCGCGTCGGCGATCCTCTACGGCGAGATCCCTTCCGTGGAGCGGGAGCTCGAGCAGGCGGCGCGCGACGAGTCGGCGGTTTCAGGGTCGGGCGCCGACGTCATGGTCAAGGACGAGGTGGGCGCCGACGACATCGCTGACGTCATCTCGGCCTGGACCGGCATCCCCGCCGGGCGGCTGCTCGAGGGTGAGACCGAGAAGCTCCTGCACATGGAGCAGCACCTCGGGGCCCGGCTCATCGGACAGGCCGACGCCGTACGCGCGGTGTCCGACGCCGTGCGCCGCTCCCGTTCGGGCATCGCCGACCCCGACCGGCCCACCGGCTCGTTCCTCTTCCTCGGCCCCACGGGGGTCGGCAAGACCGAGCTGGCCAAGTCGCTCGCCGACTTCCTCTTCGACGACGAGCGCGCCATGGTGCGCATCGACATGTCGGAGTACTCCGAGCGGCACGCCGTGGCGCGGCTGATCGGGGCGCCTCCGGGCTACGTCGGCTACGAGGAGGGCGGGCAGCTCACCGAGGCGGTGCGCCGGCGGCCCTACTCCGTGATCCTCCTCGACGAGGTGGAGAAGGCCCACCCCGAGACGTTCGACATCCTCCTGCAGGTGCTCGACGACGGGCGGCTCACCGACGGTCAGGGCCGCACGGTCGACTTCCGCAACGTCATCCTCGTCATGACCTCCAACCTCGGCTCGCAGTTCCTCGTCGACCCCCTGCTCACTCAGGAGTCGAAGAAGGAGGCCGTCATGCAGGTCGTGCGCACGGCGTTCAAGCCCGAGTTCCTCAACCGGCTCGACGAGGTCGTCGTCTTCGACCCGCTCACCACCGAGGACCTCGCCCGCATCGTCGAGCTGCAGGTGCAGGCGCTCGCGACCCGGCTGCACGACCGCCGGATCACGCTGCAGGTGACCGACGCCGCGCGCGAGTGGCTGGCCGTCACCGGTTACGACCCGGCATACGGAGCGCGGCCGTTGCGCCGCCTCGTGCAGCGCGAGATCGGCGACCGCCTGGCCAAGGCCCTGCTCTCGGGCGAGGTGCGCGACGGCGGCCCCGCCGTGGTCGACGTCGACGAGGCCGCCGACACCCTCGTCCTGCGCTGACGGGACGCGTCGGCAAGGAGGGTTGTGGCCCTGATCAGGGCCGCAACCCTCCTACGTATGCCTGTGGACAACGGGAGGGCCAGACCGAGGGCGACCGCCACGCTGAGGTATGCCCGTCAGCGCGCCGTGGGAGCCGGACCACCGCACGCTCGGCGCGCCGGCCCCGCCCCGTGACCTCGAGGCCCTGGCCTGGGTGGGCCGTGGAGCAGCGGGGCCTGCTGACCCGGGTCCAGTGCCTCGGCGCCAGGATGAGCGGGAAGGCCGTGCGCTGGCGGGTCGAGCGTGGGGTCTGGGTGCGGGTGAGTCCGGGGGTCTACCAGACGCGTCCCGGACGGGACGACTGGCATACCCAGGCCCTGGCGGCGCAGCTGGCGGTGCCGGGGTCCGCGTTCTCGTACCGGACCGCGGGCTATCTGCACGGGCTCCTGCGCGACGCGCCCCGGGGCGTGGACCTGCTGGTGGACCAGAGCCGGCGGGTGACCGCCGCCGCGGGGGTGACGTTGCGGCGTCGGGTCGGTGCGGACCACGACGTCGACCCCCTGCACTGGCCGTGGCGCACGACCATGACGGCGACCATCCTCGACCTGGCCGAGCTCGGGACCCCCGACGACGTCCTGGCCATGCTCGGTACCGCGTTCCACCGCGGCGCCACGAGCGAAGGGACGCTGCGCGACCACCTGGCGAGGCGGAGCCGCCACCGACGGAGAGCGTTGCTGAACGACGTCCTCGCCGATGTCGCGGCCGGAGCCGAGAGCGTCATGGAGGTGCGCTTCGTCCGTGATGTCGCGCGGCCGCACGGTCTGCCCATCGGCCGGGCCCAGGCGGCCACCGTCGTCCGGGGGCTGCGCGTCCACGACCGGGCGTACGACGCCGAACGGGTGCTCCTCGAGCTCGACGGGAGGCTCGGCCACGCGGGAGCTGCCCGGGTGGGCGACGGGGTGCGCGACCGGCGGAGCGCGGCGGGCGGCTGGCTGACGGTGCGGGCGTTCTGGGGCGACGTCGCCGTGACGCCGTGCCCGCTGGCGGTGGAGATGGGCGAGGTGCTGGCGACGCGGGGATGGCGGGGCCTCCTCCGTGTCGGACGGCCTGTCTCAGACCGCGGCGAGCTGGTCCTTGGCGCGGTCGGCGGGCATGTAGTCGTAGCGCAGCAGCTGCCGGGTGAACACGCCCGTCCCGTGCGACACCGAGCGCAGGTCCACGGGGTAGCGCGACAGCTCCACCTGCGGCACCTCCGCGTGCACGACGGTGCGCCCGGACACCTCCGCCGGTTCGGTACCGAGGACGTGCCCGCGCCGGCCCCGCAGGTCGGACATCACTGCGCCGAGGTGCTCGTCGCCCACCGTGATGTCGACGTGGTCGATGGGCTCGAGCAGCGACACCGTGGCCTCGTTCGCCGCCTCCTTGAGGGCCAGCGCCGCCGCCGTCTGGAACGCCATGTCGGACGAGTCCACCGAGTGCGCCTTCCCGTCGGTGAGCGTGATCCGCACGTCGACGACGGGGTACCCCGACAGCACGCCCTTCTCCAGCTGCATCCGGGCGCCCTTCTCCACCGACGGGATGAACTGGCGGGGCACCGACCCGCCCACCACCTTGTCGACGAACTCGATGCCGGCGCCCCGTTCGAGCGGCTCGACCTCGAGTCGGCACACCGCATACTGGCCGTGGCCGCCCGACTGTTTGACGTGCCGGCCCTGCACGGAGCATGCGCGCACGAACGTCTCGCGCAGCGCGGTGCGGAACGGCTCCGCCTCCACCTCGACCCCGTGCCGCTGCCGCAGCCGCGACAGGATCTCGTCGACGTGGGCCTGCCCCATGGTCCAGAGCACGACCTGGTGGGTCTCGGGGTTGTGCTCCATCCGCATCGTCACGTCCTCGGCGACGACGCGTTGCAGGGCCTGGGCCAGCTTGTCCTCGTCGCGCTTGTTGGATGCGTGGATCGCGATGGGCAGCAACGGGTCCGGCAGCACCCACGGCTCCACGAGAGCTGGCCGGTCCTTGGCCGAGAGCGTGTCAGAGGTCTCGGCGTGGCTCAGCTTGCTGACGAGCACGATCTCGCCGGCGATGGCCGGGCCCCGCGGCCGGGTGGCGTCGTCGAGCGGCGAGCTCAGCGGGCCTACGCGCTCGTCGTCGTCGTGGTCGCCGTGGCCCTCCACCGGGTGCCCACCGTGTCGCGCCACGAACGCCCCGAGGTGCCCCGACACGTGCACGACGTCGTCGGGCCGCAGCCGGCCCGAGAAGACCCGCACGAGCGAGAGCCGCCCGACATAGGGGTCGCTGGTGGTGCGGAAGACCTCCGCCAGCAGCGGTCCGTCGGGGTCGCAGGTCGCCGCGGGCAGGCTCGCGCCGACGGGAGAGTATGCCGCGGGCACCGGCCGGCCCGCCGGTGACGGGAAGCCCTGCTCGATGACCTCGAGCAGCTCCTCCAGCCCCACCCCGGTCGCGGGCGAGATGGGCACGAGGGGGAAGAACGTCGCCTTGGCGATGGCCGCCTTGAGGTCTTCGACGACGGTGCCGGTGGAGATCTCCTCCCCGTCGAGGTAGCGGTCGAGGAGGGTGTCGTCCTCCGACTCCTCGATGATCGCCTCGATGAGCGCCCCGCGGTGCTCCTCGACCACGGCCGCCTCGCCGGCGTCGGGGTCGCGCTCCACCCGTTCGCCGCTGGTCGAGTCGAAGGCGCGCTGGCTGAGCAGCCCCAGCGAGCCGACGACGGCCCGGTTGTCGTCGTGCAGCGGCAGGTAGAGCGCCTGCGCATCGCCGAACACCCGCTGGCAGCGCGCGATCGTGTCGTCGTAGTCGGAGCGGGGCAGGTCGAGCTTGCTCACGGCGACCGCCCGGGGGAGGCCGGCGGCGGCGAGCTCCTGCCAGAGCAGGGCCGTCGCCCCGTCGATCTCGTCGGCGGCCGAGACGACGAAGACCGCTGCGTCGGCAGCCCGAAGGCCGGCGCGCAGCTCACCGACGAAGTCCGGCGACCCGGGTGCGTCGATGAGGTTGACGGTGAGGCCGTTGCTCTCGAACGCCGCCACCGAGAGACCCACGGAGCGCTCGCGCTCACCCTCGTGGGGCCGCCGGCCCGGGACGCGCGCCGCGACCAGATGGTCGAAGAGCGTGGACTTCCCGGCTCCGCCCGGACCCACGAGCACGACGTTGCGGATGTCCTCGGGGGTCCGGGGCTGGGGCGCAGGGGATGACTCGGTTCTCGCGGCGCCTTTGCTCACCGCTCCACCTTGTCCCGTCCGTCGGGGCGGCACAAGGGCACTCCGTTTATCGGGTGACCCGATAAACATGCGCTTCGCTGGACAACGGTTCTCCAGCGAAGCGGACCTTTATCGGGTCACCCGATAAAGGTGTGACGACCCGCGGTCAGGCGCGTCGGGCCACGACGAGCAGGTACTCCCACTCCATCCGGCCGTCGACGAGGGAACGGTCGCCGAGGTCGGCGAGCACCTGGTCGAGCTCGGCAGTCCGCTCCGGGTCGTCGGCGATGTTGCGGTAGGCGGCGATCGTGGGGCCGTAGCGCGCCTTGAAGAAGTCGCGGAACTCGGCTCCGGTCGCGAACCGGTCGACGGGCAACGGCTCCCGGGTGGCCTCCAGGTGCGAGGCGCGGTCGCCGAAGAGCTCGCGCACGTGGTCCTCGGTGCCCCACAGCGGACCGGGCGAGGCACCGGGGGGCGGCGGCGCGGCATACGGCTTCATCGCCGCGAACATCTGGCCGATGAAGCCCTGCGGGGTCCAGTTGGCGAGGGCGATGGTGCCGCCGCTGCGGGTCACCCGCACCAGCTCGTCGGCCACCGGCTGGTGGAACGGGGCGAACATGACGCCCACGACCGACAGCACGGTGTCGAACTCGCCGTCGGCGTAGGGCAGGTGCTCGGCGTCGGCCTCGGCCCAGGTGATGTCGAGGCCCTCGGCCGTGCTCCGCTGCCGACCGGTCTCGAGGAGCTCGGGGGTGAGGTCGGAGGCGACGACCGTCGCGCCGGTGCGGGCGGCGGGCAGGCTCGCGTTGCCGGACCCGGCGGCGACGTCGAGCACCCGGTCGCCGGCCGCGATCCCGGCCGCCGTCACCACCCGCTCGCCGAGTGCCGGGATGACCTCGGTGGCCACGGCGTCGTAGTCGCCCAGCGCCCACATGGCGCGGTGCTTGGTCTTGACGGGGTCGAGGGAGAGGGGCGGGGCGGTCTGAGTGCTGGTGTGTGTGGTCATGTATCGACGGTAGGAACGAGCGGCCCTGCGGCACATCGGTGTCCGCACCCAACCCGGTCGGGCGGCGCTCACGGCGCGACTACGCGTACGCCTGGTCAGGCCGAGGTGAGGAGCCGGGCCACGGCCGCGGCCCGGGCGGCGCGGCCCTGGAGGCCGAGCTTGACGTAGACGTTCTGAAGATGGCGTTCGACGGTGCGCACGCTGAGGGTCAGCGTGCGGGCGATCTCGTCGTTGTCCAGGCCTTGGGCGGCCAGCGTCAGGACCTCGCGCTCGCGGGACGAGAGGGTCTCGGCGCCGGTCGGAGCGGGCGCCGCACCGTCGGCCCGGAGGAACTGCTCCAGCTCCTGCACCAGCACCGACCAGGCCGGCTCGTGCTCGAGGACGATGTGGTTCTGGCTGTCGAGGGGCACGAGCCGGGCGCCGCGGATCGAGGTCGCGAGGAAACGGCCGTAGTCGAAGTCGTTCATCCGGTCGTGCCGGGAGTGCAGGACGAGGGTCGGCACGTCGAGGTCGTCGAGGCACTCGGTGGCGCCCTGGTGCCGGCGCTGCCGTCGAGCGGTGTAGGCGACCGAGGCCGACACCGACACCCGCTGCAGCTCGTCGAGCCAGCGCATCTGCTCCTCGGTGGCGTCAGGGATCATCAGCGAGGTGAACACCCGGCGGAAGGTCGACTCCGGGCGGGCCCAGCCCACCCTGACCATCTGGTCGAACGTCGCCTCCAGCTCGTCGTCCTCGGCGGAGGCGTCCAGCCGCGGGTCGGCGTAGCTGCCGTAGAACACCAGGCGGCTGACCCGCTCGGGGTGCGCGGCGGCATACCGGATGGCGACCGGGCCGCCCTGCGCCATGGCCATGAGGGCGAACCGCGGGAAGCCGGCGTCGTCGGCCACCGCCTCGAGGTCGGCGATCCGCATCGCGAGCGAGTGGTCGGTGACGTCCCAGTCCGACAGGCCGTGCCCGCGCTCGTCGAACCGGATGACGGTCGCGAACCGCCCGAGGTCGGCCAGGAAGTGGCGCCAGACCGGGCTCTCCCAGTCGTACTGGAGGTGGCTCAGCCAGCAGGTCGAGACCAGGAGCGGCGGCCCGGTGCCGTGGACGGCATACGCGATGCGCACCCCGTCCGCGGACCGGCAGAACCGGATCTCCTGCGGTGGTGCTGGCGCCCCCCGACGCAACGGCATCCCTCAGGGTAGCCGCGCCCGCCGCCGTCAGTCGGAGAGTTGCACGACCACCGGGGCGTGGTCGGAGGCGCCCTTGCCCTTGCGTTCCTCGCGGTCGATGACGGCGCCGTCGACCCGTTTCGCCAGCGCGGCCGAGGCGAGGACGAAGTCGATCCGCATCCCCTGCTTCTTGGCGAACCGCAGCTGCTGGTAGTCCCAGTAGGTGTAGGTGCCCGGCCCGGGGGCGTGCGCCCGCACGACGTCCTCGAAGCCGGCGTCGACCACGCCCTGGAACGCCGCCCGCTCGCCCGGCGAGACGTGGGACTTGTCGAGGTAGAACTCCATGCTCCACACGTCCTCGTCGCGGGGGGCGATGTTCCAGTCGCCCATCAGCGCGACCTGGGCGGTCGGGTCGTCGGCCAGCCAGCCGCGCGCGGTCGTGGCCAGGTGGTCGAGCCAGTCGAGCTTGTAGGCCATGTGGGGGTCCTCGAGGTGGCGCCCGTTGGGCACGTAGAGCGACCAGACCCGCACGCCGCCCACGGTCGCCCCGACGGCCCGCGCCTCGCCCTCGACCGGCTCGCCCCAGCCCGGCATCCCGGCGAACCCGACCTCAACGTCGGCCAGGCCGACCCGCGACGCGATGGCCACGCCGTTCCACTGGTTGAACCCCACGTGGGCCACCTCGTAGCCCAGCGCCTCGATCCGGTCGCGGGGGAACTGGTCCTCGCGGGCCTTGGTCTCCTGGATCGCCAGCACGTCGACGTCGGACCGCTGCACCCACGCCTCGAGGCGGTCGATGCGGGAGCGGATGGAGTTGACGTTCCAGGTGGCGATACGCACCGCGCAACCCTAAGCGCCTACGCTGACGCCCATGACGACCGCGCTGGTGACCGGAGCGACGTCGGGGATCGGCTACGAGTTCGCCCGTCAGCTGGCCGAACGGGGTCACGACATCGTGCTCGTCGCCCGTGACCGGGTGCGGCTGGAGAACGTCTCCGACGAGCTGCGCCGCGACTACAAGGTGCGGTCCGAGGTGCTCGTGGCCGACCTGTCGGACCGCGCCCAGATCGAGAAGGTCGCGCAGCGGATCTCCGACGAGGCCCGCCCGGTGGACCTGCTGGTCAACAACGCGGGCTACGGCCAGAAGCGCGGCTTCCTCACCAACGAGGTCGAGGACGAGGTCGCCATGCTCGACGTCCTCTGCACCGCGGTGCTGGTCCTGTCGCACGCCGCCGGCCGGGCCATGCGCGCCCGGGGCCGCGGCGGCATCATCAACGTCTCGTCGGTCGCCTCGTACGCCGCGATGGGCACCTACTCGGCGGCCAAGGGCTGGGTACGCCTGTTCTCCGAGGGCCTGTCGCGTGAGCTCGCGGGCAGCGGGGTGACGTGCATGGCCCTGTGCCCCGGCTTCACGCATACCGAGTTCCACGAGCGTGGCCGGATGAACATGTCGCAGCTGCCGGAGTTCATGTGGCTCGACGCGCCGAAGGTCGTGCACCAGGGCCTCGACGACGCCGCCCGCGGCAAGGTCGTGTCGGTGCCGGGTCCGCAGTACAAGGCCCTCGTGGGCGTCATGAGCACGGTGCCGCGCAGCCTCGTGCGCGACGTCTCGAGCGCCCTGCACCGACGGCGCCGCACCCAGGGCTGAGCCGCATGACGGTCCTGCTGGAGTGGGGGCCGACCGGGGCGGCCGCGCTGGCGCCGCGGGTCGACGTGGCCGTCGTGGTCGACGTCCTCAGCTTCTCGACGACCGTGACCGTGGCGGCCGACCTCGGGATCGAGGTGGTGCCGCACCGTTGGGCCGACGACTCGGCCGCCGCCGTCGCCGAGGAGCGTGGGGCGGTGCTCGCGGTGGGCCGCCGCGCAGCCGGCCCGGGGCAGGTCAGCCTGTCGCCGGCCACCTTCCGCACCACCACCGGGCTGACCCGGGTCGTGCTCCCGTCGCCCAACGGCTCGACGATCTGCGCCCTCCTCGCCGAGGCGGGGGTCGAGGTCGTCGTGGCGGGCCTGCGCAACCGCACCGCGGTGGCCCGGGCCGTCGCCGACCGTGACGTGCTCCTCGTCCCCGCCGGCGAGCGCTGGCCCGACGGCTCGCTGCGGCCCGCGGTCGAGGACCTCTGGGGCGCGGGCGCTGTCACCGCAGCGTTGGACGACCTCGGCGCGACGGGCCTGTCCGACGAGGCGCAGGCGGCGGCTGCGGCCTACCGGCTCGTCGAGCGCCGCCTCGCCGAGGCCCTCCTCGCCTGCGCGAGCGGGCAGGAGCTCGCCGGGCAGGGGTATGCGTCGGACGTCGCCATCGCGGCCGAGCTCGACGCGAGCCACGTGGTGCCGCGGCTGGTCGACGGCGTGCTGGTCGGCTAGTACAGCCCGTTGCGGTAGCTCGGGCCGTAGTAGCGCTCCAGCTCCTCGATCGGCTCGTCGGGGCGTTCGAGGGTGTGGGCGATGCGGGCCCGCGACGGCACGGCGTCCGGCTCCCACGTCTCCGGCTCCCACAGCCCACTGCGCAGGAACGCCTTGGCGCAGTGGAAGAACACCTCCTCGACGGTGACCTCGAGGGCCAGGACCGGGCGGTGGCCCTTGACGACGAGGTCGTCGAAGTAGGCCGCGTCGCTGACCACCCGCGCCGAGCCGTTGACGCGCAGGGTGTCGCTGCGACCAGGGATGACGAAAAGCAGGCCGACGTGGGGGTTGGCCAGCACGTTGAGGTAGCCGTCGACGCGGCGGTTGCCGGGGCGCTCGGGCAGCGCCAGGGTCCGGTCGTCGAGCACGTGCACGAACCCGGCCGGGTCTCCCTTGGGCGAGGCGTCGCACCGGCCGTCGGCGCCCGACGTCGAGACGACGCAGAACCGCGCGGCCTCGAGCCACTCCACGTGCAGGGCCTCGAGCCGGGGGCGCACCTTGTCGGCGACCCGCTGGACGGGGTGGCCCACGACCGCCCGCAGCTGCTCCTCCGTGCTCACCACCGTCGTCACGCCTACCAGCGTATGCGGGCCCGACCGACTGGCTCGAGTCCGATTTCCGGCGCTGAACGGGCACGAAACCGGGCTCGGGCCAGTCGACCGGGCCCGCCGATAGCCTGGGAGCCGTGACCACCGACGCCGCCACCGCCCGCACCCGCCTGCTCGAGCTCATCCGTGCGAAGGCCATCGTCCACGGCCGGGTGACCCTGTCGTCCGGCCGCGAGGCCGACTACTACGTGGACCTGCGGCGGATCAGCCTCGACGCCGAGGCCGCGCCGCTGCTGGGGATCGTCATGCGCGACCTCACCAAGGACCTCGACTACGTCGCAGTCGGCGGTCTCACCATGGCGGCCGACCCCGTCGCGACCTCGATGCTCCATGCGGCGGCCGCGGCCGGCGAGCGCTGCGACGCGTTCGTCGTGCGCAAGGAGGGCAAGGCCCACGGCCTCCAGCAGCGCATCGAGGGCCCCTCCGTGCAGGGCCGGCGGGTGCTCGTCGTCGAGGACACGACGACGACGGGTGACTCCCCGATCAATGCCCTCAAGGCCGTCCAGGAGGCGGGTGGGGAGGTCGCCGCGGTGGCCACCGTCGTCGACCGGGCCACCGGCGCCGACGCGAAGATCCAGGCCGAGGGCGTCGAGTACCGGTATGCGTACACACTCGAGGACCTGGGACTCGGCTGAGAGCCCCTACGCTGGGTGACCATGACCGCCGTTATCGTCATCGTCGTCGTCCTCGTGGTGCTCGGGCTCATCTTCGCCGGGCTCTACAACGGGCTCGTCAAGCTGCGCAACGTCGTCCAGGAGTCGTGGGCCCAGATCGACGTCGAGCTGAAGCGCCGGCACGACCTCATCGGCAACCTCGTCGAGACGGTCAAGGGCTACGCGTCGCACGAGCGCGGCACCCTCGACGAGGTCACCCGGGCGCGGGCTGCGGCCATGGCCCCAGGGCAGGGTCCGGCCGAGGCCGCGCAGACCGAGGGCGCCCTGAGCCGTGCGCTGGTCAACCTCCAGTCGGTCACCGAGGCCTACCCCGACCTCAAGGCCAACCAGAACTTCATGGCCCTCCAGGGCGAGCTCACCGGCACCGAGGACCGCATCGCCAGCGCGCGGCGCTACTACAACGCCAACGTGCGGGCCCTCAACACCAAGGTCGAGACGCTGCCGACCAACCTGCTGGCCGGGATGGCCGGGGTCACCAAGGCCGAGTACTTCGAGACCGAGGGCATCGAGCGTCAGGCCCCGCAGGTCAGCTTCGGCACCAACGGCCCCACCCAGCCCAACCAGAGCATCGGCCAGGCCGGGTCGGCCGGCCAGCTGCCGCCCGGCCAGACCTACGGCTCCGGGGCCGCTCCCCAGGACGCCCCGCCGCCCCAGGGCTGACCCGTCATCGCGGACCCGCCGTGCTGAGGCGGCTGACCGGCTTCACGCTGCTCCCGCTGCTCTCGCTCGTCACGCCGTTCCTCCTGCTGCCCGTCGTGGCGCGGGTCGCCGGCCCGGCGGGCTGGTCGAGCTTCGTGGCCGGCCAGGCGGTCGGCACGGTCGGGGCCACGGTCGTCTTCTGGGGCTGGAACGTCGGCGGCCCCGTGCTCGCGGCGCGGGCGACCAGCCCTGAAGCCCGCGCCGAGGTGTATGCCGCGAGCCTGCGCACCCGGTTCCTGCTCCTGCTCGGGGCGGTACCGGCGGCCGCCCTGGTGAGTGCCGTCGTGGCCACCTCCGGCCATCGCGTCGACGCGGCCGCGATCGGCGCGGCGACCACGCTGCTCGGGCTTTCGCCGGCCTGGTTCGGCATCGGTGTCGGCCGGCCGTGGCTGCTGTTCTGGTACGACACCCTCCCGCGGGTGGCCGCGGCCGTCGTCGGCGCCCTCGTGGTGGCGGTCACGGGGGCGATCTGGACCTACCCCGTGCTCCTCGCGGTCTCGGTCGCCGTCTCCCTCGCGCTCTTCCGCGCCCACGTCACGCCCAGCGCGACGGCGGCCGACCTCACTCCGTGGCCGGTCCGCCGCTCGGCGGGCGAGCTGCGGGAGCACCTCGGCACCGCAGGCATCAACCTGGCGGCGACGGCGTATGCGTCCACCCCCGTGCCCGTGGCGACCCTCGCCTTCCGGCCCGCGGAGTCGTCGCCGTTCGCCTCGGCCGACGCGGCCTACCGGTTCGGCCTGTTCGCGGTGACGGCGATGGGCAACGCCTTCCAGGGCTGGACCCTCGAGCCCGGCGTCGCCGACCGCGCGGCCCGGCACCGAGTCGCGCTGCTGGCCCATCTGGGGCTCGGCGTGGCCGGCGGGGTGCTCTTCGCAGCGCTCGGCCCGTGGGCGACGGGACTGCTCTTCGGCTCCGACGTGGCGGCTCCCCGTGACGTCTGCGCCTGGTACGGGCTGGCCTTCGCCGCCCTCAGCGCCTCCACCCCGCCGATCCGCAACCTGCTCGTGCCGGCCGGGCGGGTGCGGCTCGTGCTCGGGTGGACGCTCGGCTCGGCGGTGCTCGGCCTCGCCGTCATGGTCGCGGCGGCCGCAACGGGGTGGAGCGCCGGCGTCGCGGCCGGGATGGCCCTCAGCGAGGTCGTCCTCCTGCTCGGCCTCGTCGTCCCGGCCCGCCGGGCGGCCCAGGTGGTGCCCGGATGACGCACGTCGTCGCGGTGGTCCCGGCGTTCGACCCGGGGCTGGGGCTGCTCGGGCTCGTCGACGCCGTCAGCCCCCAGGTCGGCGGCGTGGTGGTGGTCGACGACGGCTCCACGCGGGGGCTCGACGTGCTCGACGCCCTGGCCGGGCGTCCACACGTGCGGCTCGTCAGCCAGGACAACGCCGGCGTCGCCGCCGCCCTCAACGCCGGGGTGCGGACCGCCCTGGCCGACCGCGCCGACGCCGTGCTCACCCTCGACCAGGACTCCGGCGTCCCTCCTGGCTACGTCGCCGCCGCGGTGACGGCCTGGGAGCGAGCCACGGCCCAGGGCATACCCGTCGCCTTTGTCTGCGCCGCCTCCTACAGCGGCCGCCTCACGCCCACCCGGGGCACACGGGACGGGTTCGCCGTGGCCTTCGACCCCATGCAGTCCGGGTGCCTCGTTCCGGCCGCGACCTACCGGGAGGTCGGCGAGTACGACGCGGGCCTCGTCATCGACGCCGTCGACTCCGAGCTGACCGCCCGTTGCCTCGCCGCCGGGCTCGTGCCGGTCGTCGGCCCCGGCTGCGACCTCACGCACGGCATGGGCGAGCGCACCCCGGTCCACCTGCTCGGCCGCGACCTCGCCTACAACCACCACTCGCCGCAGCGGGTCTACTACATGGCCCGCAACGGCACTCTGCTCACCCGCCGGTACGCCCGCGACGAGCCCGGGTGGGTGCTGCGCCGGCTCGTGGAGGAGGGCAAGGCGCATACCCTGCGGCTCGCGCTCAGCCCCGAGCGTGGCCGCCTCGCCCGCGCGGCCCTGGCCGGGCTGCGCGACGGCGTGCGCGGACGCACGGGCCCGGCGCCCGGAGGGATGAGCGGCTAGCGGTCCTCGTCGGCCACGGAGTGCTCGACGTCATGGACGATCTCGGCGCTCTCGCCCCGGTGCCGGTACCACTCGATGACGGCCGGGATCAGCGAGACCACGATGATGACGACGATGGCCAGGTCGAGCTTGTCCTGCAGGACGGGGAACGCCTGACCGAGGAAGTACCCGAGCAGCGTGACGAGCACCACCCAGAGCAGCGCCCCGACCGCCGACCAGGTGAAGAACCTCCGCCGGTCCATCCGGCTGATGCCCGCCACGACCGTGATGTAGGTGCGCACGAACGGCACGAAGCGACCGATGACCAGCGCCTTGTTGCCGTGGCGGTCGAAGAACTGCGCCGTCTGGTCCCAGTACTTGCGCTTCACGATGCGCCCGTCGTGCCGGTAGAGGGCGGGGCCCATCGCGCGCCCGATCTCGTAGCCGACGACGTTGCCCGCGAAGGCGGCCACGAAGAGCAGGACGAGGGCGAGGCCCAGGTTGATCGGCAGCTTCCCGGTGGCCACGAACAGGCCCATCGCGAAGAGGAGCGAGTCGCCGGGCAGGAACGGGAAGAAGAGGCCGCACTCGACGAAGATGAAGGCCAGGCTCACCCAGATCAGCGCGGTGCCGAAGTTCTCGAGCAGGTAGTTGGGGTCCATCCAGCCCGGGCCCAGGGCCGGCAGCAGGGAGTGCATCACGGCCACCACGGTAGGGGATCCCGCTGCGGCTACCGTTCAGACGTGACTGAACCGCCGGCCGTCGGCGTCGGCCCGTGGACCGGACCGGCGCCGGACGACGAGCGATTCGACCCCCAGCTGCTGGCCGACGGCGACCGCCGCAACGTCGTCGACCGCTACCGCTACTGGCGGCACGACGCCATCGTCGCCGACCTCGACACCCGCCGGCACCCACTCCACGTGGCGGTCGAGAACTGGGGCCACGACTTCAACATCGGCTCGGTCATCCGCACCGCCAACGCCTTCAACGTCGCCGCCTTCCACATCGTCGGCCGCCGTCGCTGGAACCGCCGCGGGGCCATGGTCACCGACCGCTACCAGCACGAGCACCACCACCCCACGGCCGGCGACCTGGCCGCGTGGGCCGGGCACCGCGGCATACCCCTCGTCGGCGTCGACAACGTGCCCGGCTCGGTGCCGGTCGAGACGTACGCGTTCCCGCGCGAGTGCGTGCTCGTGTTCGGCCAGGAGGGGCCGGGGCTCACCGACGAGATGCGGGCGGCCTGCACGGTACTGGTGCACATCACGCAGTACGGCTCCACCCGTTCGGTCAACGCGGGGGCCGCGGCGGCCGTGGCGATGTACGCGTGGGCCAGCCAGCACGCAGGCGCTCAGAGCCCGTAGACCCGGCTCGCGGTGTCGCGGGCGACCAGGGCGGCCAGCCGGTCGGCATCGGACTCGGCCATCTCGCCGGCGGCGACGAGCCGGTCGACGACGCCGTCGAACGCCCGCCGGAAGAGCAGCGCCCCGAGGTAGTAGTGCTCGGCCAGACCGTAGGCGTCGGTCGCGAAGAGCAGCGACCCGAACGGCACCAGCTCGAGCGTCTCGCGCAGCACCGACACCGACAGTGCGCCGGTGTTGTGGGTGGCCAGGCCGAGGTCCATGACGGCGTGGTCGAAGACCTGCGCGAGGTAGGCGGCGTGGCGGTGGAACGGGTAGGTGTGCAGGAGCAGGACGGGAACGCCGAGCTCCTGGGTGCCGCGCAGGAAGGCGGTGAGCCGGGCCGGGTCGGCGGCGAGGAGGTCGAGGTCGGGGTCGCCGTAGCCCGTGTGCACCTGCAGCGGCAGGCCCAGCTCGAGCGCCGTGTGGGCCAGCCAGCCGCTGACCGTGCGGCTGACGAGGCGGGCCGGGTCGGTCTCCCGCAGGGCGGCCACGACCTCGTCGTCGGTCGGCTTGGCCCCCGGGAGGTCGAGGCCCACGCGGTAGGCCGCGACGCTCTTGGCCGCGACTGCCCCCGAGGTCTTCAGCCGGTCGACGACCTCGCCCAGCACGTCGGCGCTCCCGGATCGCAGCACCTCCTCGGCGAGGCGCTCGAGGCGGACGACCTCCCGGGCATGGCCCCCGGCGAGCCCCGCGAGCCCGGCGAGGTCGGCCGGCGTGGTCAGGGCCCGGCCGTCGGGCGACACGTCGAGGCCGGTGTCGACGAGCACGGTGTCGATACCCGCCGCCGCGAGGAACCGGCGGTTGACCTCCGCCGCTCCGAGCACTCGGCGTCGCCCGAGGTACACGTCAGGAGGGACCAGCGGCTCGAGGTCGAGCAGCGGGGCGCAGTGCCGCCGCACGGCCAGCCCGAGCATCGAGTCGAAGGGGGACGTGACCCAGGGGGGACGGCCGCGAGGGCCGCCCGGCCCGGGCGCCTCGTTCATGAGCGCCTCGAACGCGGGCCGGTCGAGGTCGTGGGGCACCACCCCGTGGCAGTGGTGGTCGACCAGCCGCCCCAGGCGGCCCCAGCGCTGCGCGTCCTCGCTCGTCGTCACCCGCCTATCCTGACGCCACCCGTTTCCGGCGCGAGAGGACCACGGTGACCACCGGCACAGAGTCTGCGGAGCCCGACGCCCTCGCTCTCGACTGCCCCGAGCGCGAGCGCCGGCGCGCCCGGGCCACCGCGCTGCTGCCCGCTCTCGTCGACGCCGGGGTCGTCGGGGTGGCCACGAGCTTCGTCGACACCGCCGGGATCTCGCGGGTCAAGTCGGTGCCGCTGCAACGGCTGCCGGAGCTGGCGGCGTGGGGCGCCGGGTTCTCGAGCGCCTTCGACTACTTCCGGGCCGACGACTGGGTGGCGGCGCCGCCGTCGGGCGAGGGCCCCGTCGGCGACCAGCGGATCGTGCCCGACCTCGAGCGTCTCGTCGTCCTCGCCGCGCAGCCGGGCTGGGCCTGGGCCCCCGGCGAGCGCTACGCCCAGACGGGCGCCCCTCACCCGCAGGACGGCCGGCTGCTGCTGCGGCGTCTCGAGGGCGCGTGGGCGGCGTGCGGGGTCGAGGTCAGGGCGGCCATCGAGGTGGAGTGGGTCGTCTCGGCCGGCCCGGGTGACGCGTTCGTCCCGGGTGCCGTCGGACCGGCCTACGGGCTGGGCCGGCTGGCCGCCGCCTCCGACTACGCCCGCGACCTGCTGCATGACCTCACGGCGCAGGGGGTACAGGTCGAGCAGCTGCACCCGGAGTACGCCCCGGGCCAGTTCGAGATCTCGGTGGCCCCGGAGTCGCCGGTCCACGCGGCCGACACCTCGGTGCTGCTGCGCGCCACGATCCGGTCGGTGGGGCTGCGCCACGGCTTCCGCACGTCGTTCTCGCCCAAGGTCGACGTCAGCGGTGTCGGCAACGGCGGCCACGTCCACGTCAGCCTCTGGCGCGACGGAGCCAACCTCATGGCCGGCGGCGACGGGCCCTTCGGCCTCACCGCCGAGGGCAGCGCGTTCGCGGGCGGCGTGCTCGTGCACCTCCCGGCCTTGCTCGCCCTCGGCGCCCCGAGCGTGGCGTCGTACCTGCGGCTCGTGCCGCAGCACTGGGCCGGCGCGTATGCGTGCTGGGGGCTGGAGAACCGCGAGGCCGCGCTTCGCCTCGTCACCGGCTCCACCGGCAGCGAGGGGTGGGCGGCCAACCTCGAGGTCAAGTGCGTCGACCTCCACGCCAACCCCTACCTCCTGCTCGCCGGGGTCCTCGCGGCCGGCGCGGACCCGGCGGCGCTCCCCGATCCGGTCGACGTCGACCCGGCAGCCCTCGGCGACGAGGAGCTGGCGCGGCGCGGCATACCCCGTCTGCCGACGAGCCTGCGCGAGTCCGTCGACGCGTTCCGGGCCGACGCGGTGCTCGCGGCGGCGTTCGGACCCGAGCTCGTCGGGTCGGTCGTCGCCGTGCGGGAGTCCGAGCTCGAGCAGCTCGGGGACGCGTCACCGGAGGACGTCGCCGACGCCTCCAGGTGGGCGCACTGACGGGTCGTCCAGGGCGGCTCGCTACAGTGCCGTCCAGCACGACCGAGGCCGGGGTGCCCCACCAGGGGCTGAGATGACACCCGACGAACCTGATCCGGTTAGTACCGGCGCGAGGGAGCCTGCAGATGACGCCATCGACGGCATCGACCGACCAGCTGACCACCGCTGCCCTGGGCGAGGCGGTGACCGACATCGTCCAGCGGGTGCGTACCGAGTCGCCTCTGGTGCAGGTCATCACGAACTTCGTCTCGATGGACCTCGCGGCCAACGTCCTCAACGCCGTCGGCGCCTCCCCGGCCATGGTCCACGACGCCCGGGAGTCGGGGGAGTTCGCGGCGATCGCCTCGGCCCTCTGCGTCAACATCGGCACCCCGTCGCCCTCCTGGGTCGCGGGGATGACCGCCGCGGTCGAGGGCGCCGTGACGGCGGGCACCCCGTGGGTGCTCGACCCCGTCGCGGTCGGGGCCACCGCCTACCGCCGTGAGCTGGTCGCCGGGCTGCTCGAGCACAGCCCGGCGGTCATCCGCGGCAACGCCGGCGAGATCCTGTCCATCGCCACGTCGGCCAACGCGGGGCGCGGCGTCGACAGCCTGGCGTCGAGCGACGACGCCGTCGAGGCGGCCCGCGACGTCGCGCGCCGGTATGCCGCGGTCGTCGTGGTCAGCGGGCGCGTGGACGTGGTGACGGACGGCGACCGGGTGGTGCGCCTGCACGGCGGCGACGACCGGATGCCGATGGTCACGGCCCTCGGTTGCTCCGCCTCCGCCCTCGTGGGCGCGACCCTCGGCGTGGCCGCTGACCGGCCGCTGGAGGCGGCGCTCGCAGCGATGGCCATGCTGGCCGTCGCCGGTGAGCGGGCCGGGGCGCGCGCCGAGGGGCCCGGTTCCCTGCGCGTCGCCCTGCTCGACGAGCTCGCAGCCCTGGACCGTGGGCGGACGGGGTCGGCCCGCATCGAGGTCGCGTGATGCGCGGGTTCGAGACGCTCGGCGTCGCTCGCGGACGCACCCAGGTCGACGTCCGCCTCTACCTCGTCACCGACCCGGGCTTCCCCGACGTGGCCCGGGTCGCGCTGGCGGGGGTCGCCGGAGGCGTGACGTGCGTTCAGGTACGCGACAAGGACGACCCCGACCGGCTCTGCGCCACGAGCCTGGCACTGCGCCGCACCCTGCCCACCCACGTCCCCGTGGTCGCCAACGACGACCTCGAGGTGGCCGGCCTCGTGGACGGCATCCATGTGGGCGTCGACGACATCCCGCCGGCGGAGGCCCGGCGCCTGCTCGGGGAGCACGCCGTCGTCGGCTGGTCGGTCAACCGCCTCGAGCAGCTCGACGACCGCGCCGCCCTGGAGGCCTGCGACTACCTCGCGGTCAGCCCCGTGTGGCCCACGCCGACCAAGACCGACACGACGGCGCCGTTCGGGCTGGAGGGCGTGCGGGCGCTGGCCGACCGGCTGCGGGAGATCGGCTGGCACCGGGGGCTCGTCGGCATCGGCGGCATCTCCGAGACGACGGCGGCCTCCGTCGTCGAGGCGGGCGCGTCCGGGGTCGCCGTGGTCTCGGCCGTGGGTGCAGCCGCCGACCCGACCCTGGCCGCCCGCCGGCTGCGGGCTGAGGTCGACCGGGCCCTCTCCGCGCGGTCCGCGGCGGGGGTCGGCTCGTGACGGCAGCGTCCACCCGCGTACCGGTCATGCTGACCATCGCCGGCTCCGACTCGTCCGGCGGCGCGGGGATCCAGGCCGACCTCAAGACCGCGGCCGCCTTCGGGGTCTACGGCGCCAGCGTCATCACCGCGCTCACCGCCCAGAACACCCTGGGCGTGCACGGGATCCTGCCGGTCGCCCCCGACTTCGTCGTCGCGCAGTTCGAGGCCGTCGTCACCGACCTCGACGTGCGCGCGGTCAAGATCGGCATGCTGGGGGACGCCGCTCTCGTCGGTGCCGTCGCCGACCTGCTGGAGCGCCATCCGGTGCCCGCCGTCGTCCTCGACCCGGTCATGGTGGCGACGTCCGGCGACCGGCTCGTCCCCGACGAGGCGGTCGAGGCCATCCGCACCCGGCTGCTGCCCCTCGCCACGGTCGTGACGCCCAACCGGCCCGAGGCCGAGGCTCTCACCGGCGAGCGCGTCGACGACGCCGACGGCATGACCCGGGCCGCGCGCATCCTCCTGTCCCTCGGCGCCGGGGCCGTGCTCGTCAAGGGCGGTCACAGCGACGGTGACTCGGCCGACGACCTCCTCCTGACCGCCGAGGGCGAGCAGTGGTTCCGGGCCCCCCGGGTCGACACCGCGCATACGCACGGCACCGGGTGCACCCTGTCGTCGGCCATCGCCGCCGGTCTGGCGCGCGGCGCCTCGCTCCCGGACGCCGTCGCCGCGGCCAAGGCGTTCCTCACCCGCGCCCTCCAGTCGGGCGCCGGCCAGACCGTCGGTGCGGGGCACGGCCCGGTGGACCACCTCGTCGACCAGAGGGCGTCGTGACGGCCGCCGCGTTCTCCGAGCTCGCCTGGGAGAGCGTGCAACCGCGCTACGCCGACATCCTCGTGCACCCGTTCGTCACCGGCCTCGGCGACGGCTCGCTGGCCGAGGAGGTGTTCGTCCGCTACCTGCTCGACGACGCCCACTACCTGGCCTCGTATGCGCGCACGCTCGCGCTCATCGCCTCGCGGATGCCCGACACCGCCGGCGTCGCCCTCTTCGCCGGCTTCGCACAGGGGGCCGTCGTCGCGGAGCGCGAGCTGCACCGCTCGATCCTCACCCCGCGCGGCATCGACCCCGACGCTCCCGACGCGGCGCCGATGAGCCCGGCCTGCACGGCCTACACCGGGTTCCTCGCCGCTGCCGCCGCGACCGCCCCGGTCGAGGTCGCGGCCGCCGCGGTGCTCCCGTGCTTCCGCGTCTACCTCGAGGTCGGCCGCGCGCTGGTCGCCCACCGCCACGACGCCCACCCCTACGGCGTGTGGATCGACACGTACGACGGCCCCGCGTTCGCCGAGGCGGTCGCCCTGGCGGAGCAGTCCGTCGACGCGCTGGCCGCAGCGGCCCCGCAGCAGGCGGAGGCGATGCTGGAGGCATACCGGCAGGCGACCGACCTCGAGTGGCGGTTCTGGGACCAGGCCTGGACCGGCCCCGTCCGCACCTGAGACAGCCCTGCAGCCGCCCCCGCGGTGCGTGGAAGGATGCCGGTGCGCCATCGCCTTCGTCCCTGAGGAGCTCGTCACCATGCCCATCGCCACGCCCGAGGTCTACGCCGACATGCTCGACCGCGCGAAGGCCGGCTCGTTCGCCTACCCGGCCATCAACGTGTCGTCGTCGCAGACGCTCAACGCCGCGCTGCAGGGGTTCAGCGACGCCGGCAGCGACGGCATCATCCAGGTGTCGACCGGTGGCGCGGAGTACCTCTCCGGGCCCACCGTCAAGGACATGGTCGCCGGCTCGCTGGCCTTCGCGGCCTACGCCCACGAGGTGGCCAAGAACTACCCGGTCAACATCGCGCTGCACACCGACCACTGCCCGAAGGACAAGCTCGACGGGTTCGTGCGGCCGCTGCTCGCCGCGTCGACCGAGCGGGTCAAGGGCGGCGGGCTGCCCTACTTCCAGTCGCACATGTGGGACGGCTCGGCCGTGCCGCTGGAGGAGAACCTCGAGATCGCCCGCGAGCTGCTCGACCTGTGCAAGGCCGCCAAGGTCGTGCTCGAGGTCGAGATCGGCGTCGTCGGCGGCGAGGAGGACGGCGTCGCCCACGAGATCAACGACAAGCTCTACTCCACGCCCGAGGACGCCATCGCCACGGCGAAGGCGCTGGGCCTGGGCGAGAACGGCTACTACATGACCGCGCTGACCTTCGGCAACGTGCACGGCGTCTACAAGCCGGGCAACGTCAAGCTGCGCCCCGAGGTGCTCAAGGCCGCGCAGGACGCGGTGCACCGGGAGTTCTCGACCTCCGACGACAAGCCGTTCCACCTCGTCTTCCACGGCGGGTCGGGCTCGCTGCCGCAGGAGATCTCCGACGCGGTCGACTACGGCGTCGTCAAGATGAACATCGACACCGACACGCAGTACGCGTTCACCCGCCCCGTGGCCGGCTACATGCTGAGCAACTACGAGGGCGTCTTCAAGATCGACGGCGAGGTCGGCAACAAGAAGCAGTACGACCCGCGGGCCTGGGGCAAGGTGGCCGAGGCCGGCATGGCCGCCCGGATCGTGGAGGCGTGCCAGAACCTGCGCGCGGCCGGTACCCACGCGTGAGCCTCTCCGGCGACGGCGGCCTGCTCGGCATCCCCGAGACCCGGCTCCCGGTCGACCCCGCCGCAGCACTCCTGGCGTCCGGTGAGGAGCCGGCCGCCGTGGCCGCCGCCCACCCCACGTCGTCTCTGGCCTGGGCGACCCTCGCCGAGGGGGCGCTGGCCGCCGACCGCTCGGTCGAGGCGTACGCGTACGCCCGCACCGGCTACCACCGCGGCCTCGACGCCCTGCGCAAGTCGGGCTGGCGCGGCCAGGGACCCGTGCCGTGGTCCCACGAGCCCAACCGGGGGTTCCTGCGCGCCCTCGGCGCGCTGCACCGGGCCGCGCGGCTCATCGGTGAGCGCGACGAGGAGGAGCGCACGGCGACGTTCCTGCGCGACTCCTCCCGCGAGGGTGCCGAGGCCCTCGGCCTCTGAACCCACGGGGTATGCGGTGGCCCGGCGCCCCCGCATACCGGCCGGGCCGTGAGGGTCAGGTCGCGCGTCATGTCGCGCCTGCTGCTGTGGTGACGACACCTACCGCGACATGACCCGCGACGTGACGCCCGCAGGGGTGGCCGGGTGGAGCCGCGGCAACCGATGGGCGGAGCCCAGGGGTGGCCGGGGAATGGGCCCCCGATGTGTCCATTCCCCGGCACCTGCCCCCCTTGTGGGCAGCGGACCCGGCCGAAGCCGTCCGCACGGGCGATCGGCGTCATCCCCAGAAGGCGCCAAGCGACCGTTGTCATCCAACCATGACGGTTGACCACGCAGATGGTCAGACGCTGCCAATGACCCTAAGATGCCACGATGGTCGAGTCCCTGCACACCGACCTCATCGACGAGGACCCCCGCGACACCATCGCCCGGCTGCTCGAGGTCGACGAGGCGAGGCAGCGCGAGCGCCGCACCGACCTC
The DNA here is from genome assembly GCA_963752705.1 of uncultured Actinomycetota bacterium. Taxonomy (GTDB): domain Bacteria; phylum Actinomycetota; class Actinomycetes; order Actinomycetales; family Dermatophilaceae; genus Lapillicoccus. The sequence goes on along the minus strand of CAVVZM010000002.1, from coordinate 100,514 downwards.
GCCACCCTGCGCAACGCCCTCGCCCGGCTGCACGACCTCGACGTGCCCCGCGACGTGCCGGCTATCGCGCCCATCACCGTCGAGCTGGCCCCCACGCTCCTGCGCAGCCTCAACGAGGAGACCCAGGGGCCCGTGCGCAACGCGGCCACGTCGGCCGACGTCGGATCCGGCGTCGCCCCCGACCTCGTGGCCAACACCCAGGCGGCGATCCGGGGCGGGCTCGAGCAGCGCACCATCTACGACGACGTGGTGCTGCACACGACCCAGGGGCGGCAGTGGGTGGCCGAGTGGGCCCAGGTCGGGGAGCGGCAACGCGTCCTGCAGGGGGTGCCGAGCGAGTTCGCCGTCTACGGCGAGCGGGCGGTCGTGGCCGCGGGCGTCTGGGGTGACGCGTCGGCCGACTACGTCGTCGTCCGAGACCCCATGCTCGTCCAGGTGTTCATCGCCCTCTTCGACCGGATGTGGGACCAGGCGTCCCCCATCGTCGCGGGCCGCGCCGACGCCGGCGAGGACGAGCACCTGCTGTCGCTGCTCTCCCGCGGCCTCAAGGACGAGGCCATCGCGCGCTACCTCGGCTGGAGCCTGCGCACCGTGCGCCGCCGGGTCGCCCACCTCATGGTCGACCTCGGGGCTCGCACCCGGTTCCAGCTGGGCGCCGAGGCGGTCCGCGCCGGACGGCTGCCCCTGGAGGACGAGCCCACGGCCCTGCAAGCCCCGGCGCGGGCCGGCGCGGGCCGCCAGTTGGGCGGGTCCGAGCGCAGCGGATAGCCTGGCGCCGCCCACCGACCCGAAGTCGAGCAGGACGCAGCCCAGGAGGTGACGACCGATGCCGGCCGTCGTGTTGGTAGGGGCCCAGTGGGGCGATGAGGGCAAGGGCAAGGCCACCGACCTGCTCGGTGACAGCTGCGACTACGTGGTGAAGTTCAACGGCGGCAACAACGCCGGGCACACCATCGTCATCGGCGAGGGCGAGAGCGCGCAGAAGTATGCGCTGCACCTGCTGCCGAGCGGCATCCTCACCCCGACGTGCACCCCGGTCATCGGCAACGGCGTCGTCGTCGACCTGGGGGTGCTGTTCCACGAGATCGACGGCCTGACGGCCCGCGGGGTCGACCCGTCGAAGCTCGTCGTCAGCGCCAGCGCCCACGTCATCACGCCCTACAACCGCACCCTCGACAAGGTCACCGAGCGGTTCCTCGGCTCGCGGCGCATCGGGACGACCGGCCGCGGCATCGGCCCGACCTACGCCGACAAGATGTCGCGCACCGGCATCCGTGTGCAGGACCTCTTCGACGAGAACATCCTGCGCCAGAAGGTCGAGGCCGCTCTCGACGTCAAGAACCAGGTGCTGGCCAAGATCTACAACCGCCGCGCGGTCTCGGCCGACGACGTCGTCGGTGAGCTCCTCTCCTACGTCGACCGTCTGCGCCCCATGGTCTGCGACACGTCCCTGCTCCTCCAGCAGGCGCTCGACCGCGGCGACACGGTGCTGCTCGAGGCCGGCCAGGCCACCTTGCTCGACGTCGACTTCGGCACCTACCCGTTCGTCACCTCGTCCAACGCGACCGCCGGCGGCGCCTGCACGGGCTCCGGCATCCCGCCGACCCGGATCGACCAGGTCATCGCCATCCTCAAGGCCTACACGACCCGCGTCGGCGAGGGCCCGTTCCCGACCGAGCTCCACGACGCGAACGGCGAGTTCCTGCGCAAGGTCGGCGCCGAGTACGGCACGACGACCGGCCGTCCGCGCCGGTGCGGCTGGCTCGACACCGTCATCGGCCGCTACGCCACCCGCATCAACGGCGTCACCGACTTCGTCATCACCAAGCTCGACGTCCTCACCGGCCTCGACACCGTGCCGATCTGCGTCGCCTACGACGTAGACGGCGAGCGCTTCGACGAGATGCCCATGGGCCAGAGCGACTTCCACCACGCCGTCCCGGTCTACGAGGAGCTGCCCGGCTGGTGGGAGGACATCTCGGCGTGCCGCACCTTCGCCGACCTGCCCGCCAACGCGCAGCGCTACGTCGAGCGGGTCGAGGAGCTCGTCGGCGCCCGCGTCTCCGCCATCGGGGTGGGCCCGGGGCGCGACGCGATCATCGAGCGCCACGACATGCGTCCGGTGCGCGGAGGCGGCACCGCCGCATGACGAGCTATCACATCGCCCCCCGGCGGGGCTGGCTCAACGACCCCAACGGGATGGTCCACCACGCCGGCCGGTGGCACGTCTTCTTCCAGCACAACCCCGACGAGGCGCGCCACCGCGACATCGCCTGGGGCCACGTGAGCAGCGCCGACCTCGTCACCTGGAGCGAGCACCCGGTCGCCTTCCGCCCCCAGCCCGGCGGCCCCGACCGCGGCGGCTGTTGGAGCGGGGTGTCGGTCGTCGTCGGTGACCGGGTCGCCGTGGCCTACACCGGCATCGAGGACGGTCCCGTCCAGTCGACCATCTGCGTGCGGTATGCCGCGGACCCTGCCCTCGACGACTGGTCCGCCCCGCTGGTGGCCGGCCTTGAGCCGGAAGGCCTGGGCATCACCGAGATGCGCGACCCGTTCGTCTTCTCGTGGTCCGGGCGGCGCTGGGCGCTGCTGGGGGCCGGGCTGGCCGACGGTCCGGCCCTGCTGCTGTGGTCCTGTGACGACCTCGAGTCGTGGCGCTTCGAGGAGGTCTGGCTCACGCCGAGCGACCCGGTGCTGCGGTCCCTCGGTGATGCCGACATCTGGGAGTGCCCGCAGCTCGTCGAGGTCGACGGGTCCTGGGTGCTCGTGGTCTCCCTCTGGAAGGCCGGCTCCCTCGACCGCGCGGTGTATGCCGTGGGCTCGCTCGAGAACGTCGGCGGACGTCCGCGGTTCGTGGCCCGCAGCGGGGGCGGCGTCGACGCCGGTGCCGTCTGCTACGCCCCACAGGTCCTCGGCGACGCCCCCGGTGGGGGTCCGCTCCTGCTGGGCTGGGCCCGCGAGGCGGACCCGCTCGAGGCTCCCGCGCCGGACGCGGTGGCCGGCTGCCTCACCCTGCCTCGGCGCCTGCGGCTGGAGGGCGACCGGCTGGTCAGCGAGGTCGAGCCGGCCGTGCGGAGCCTCGTCGGGGACCAGGTCGAGGTGCCGCCGGACGGCGTCCTGCCGCCCGCGGCGTACCTGCGCGTCGAAGCCCCGACCCGGCTCACCGGCCTCGCGTCCGTCATCGACATCGCGCCCGGCTCCGAGGTCTGGCTCGACGACGACGTGGTCGAGGTCTACCCCCCGACCGGCACCCCGGAGACCTACCGCGACCCGGGCACGACGGGCTGGCTCCTTTCGGAGGGCGGACGAGGAGCCCTGGTGCACGTCGTTGTGACCCAGTCGTGACCCGCCCCGAGGCAACCTCGGCGGGTACCTGCGCGACCTAGCGGTGTGGACCAGGGGAACCGACCGGCTGAGGGGATGCTGATGGACACCCGCTCCGCGCGTGGCGCGGAGGAGGTCGATGTCCCGGGGCTCTATCGGACGCAGTGGTTGCCGATGGTGCGGTTGGCGGTGCTGTTGGTCGGTGACACGTTGGTCGCCGAGGACGTGGTCCAAGAAGCCTTCCTGGGGCTATACCGCAACCAGCACCGACTGCACGAGCCGCGAGCTGCGGTCGCCTACGTCCGCGCCAGTGTCGTGAACCTGGCGCGCAGCGCGGTGCGGCGACGGGTCGTGGCGCGGCGGCAGCTGAGGGCCGCTCCGGCCGAGTGGGCGCCGGGTGCCGATGACGGGGTGCTGCTGGCGGAGGAGCACCGTCAGGTGCTGGCGGCCCTGCGCACGTTGCCGGATCGGCAGCGTGAGGTCCTCGTGCTGCGCTACTGGTCGAATGTCTCCGAGGCGGAGATCGCTCAGCTGCTGGGGATCTCCCCGGGAACGGTCAAGTCCACGGCGAGCCGCGGCGTCGATGCGCTGCGGCGGGCGACGGAAGGTCAGCGATGAGCCCGAACGATCCCCTCACGGTCGACGAAGTCCAGGAGCGGCTGAGCGCGGCGCTCGACCTCGAGGCCCGCGGCCAATTCCCGGACGCCCGGCGACCACCGGCCGTCGACTGGCCGGTCCTTCCGGTGAGGCGCCGACCGTCCTGGGTCGCCCCGCTCGCCACCGCTGCTGTCGTCGCCGCCATGGCTGCCACCGCCGGCATCGTCGTGGCAGACCGGAACACGCAGACTCAGGACCTGAGCCCAGCCACGGCCTCGGTCAGCCCCGCGCCTGTCCCTCCGTCGTCTCCGGCGACCGCAGCTCCGACGACCACTGGTCAGACCGTCCCCCCGACCACAGTGCCCCCGGCCGACAGCCCGACCAGTGCCCCCACGGCGGCCTCGACCGCCACCTCGGTCAGCGTCGGCGGCGCCACGTTGGTCGTCCCGTCGGGATACACCGTCCGCGCCGACCTCGGGACTGGCGGAGGTTCCCCGATCAGCGACCGCTGGTGCATCGACACGGCCGGGACCACGGACTGCGTCGTCGCGTTCAGCCGGCTCCGCCCAGATCGGAACCCGCTCAACAGTGACGCTGCCGGGGACTACGACTCGAACCCGCAGTACTGCGGCCCGGGAACCCCGAGCCGTCTGGTCGACTACCGGGACACCACACTCGGTGGGCGGCCAGCCGAGTACCGCGCCTGGCGATGGGACTGCCAGGGTCGGCCGGGTGTCGACGTCGCGCAGTACTCGGTGATGACCCCGACGCCCTACGAGCTGTTCAGCGACCGAGCGACGGCCCAGGTGAAGTCCCTCATGGACGGCATCGCCCGGTCATCGCGGCTACCGGCGCCCACCGGTTCGGTCCGCCTGTACGACCACGGGATTCTGCGCACGACACAGTCTGGTCCCGTTGGAGGGACGACGATCACGCTCGACCGGACGATCGTCGGAGCCCCTAACAACAGCCCGATGACGTACGACTATGTGGTACCAGCGGGAGGCCGCTGGGACCCGACGGCGCTGGCCGCCCTGGTCGGCCAGACCGTGACGGTCCGGACCGACGGCCAGGTCGTCGTCGAGCTGGTCGGTCCGTGACCCCGCCCCGGTCAGCCGGTGAGACTGCAGGCGCCCGCGTCACGCGTGAGCGGCGGACTTCTCCTGGCCGGGCTCGGGGGCGTCGTCCTCCTCCGCGGTGAGGGGCTTGGCGATCGACTCGAGGGACTTCTGCTCGGCGTGGACCCCGAGGAAGATCGCGAGGATGCCCGCCACCACCATGAGCCCGGCCCCGACGTAGTAGCCCGGGGCGAGGCCGGTGATGTCCTTGCTGTTCTTGGCCGCGTCGATCAGACCGCCGAAGTAGAGCGGCCCGGCGATGCCGCCCGTCGCGGTGCCGATCGCGTAGAAGAAGGCGATGCACAGGGCCCGGGTCTCCATGGGGAACACCTCGCTCGCGGTGAGGTAGGCCGCGCTGGCGCCTGCCGAGGCGAAGAAGAACACCACCATCCCGACCAGGGTCAGCGTGACCGCCGTGAAGGAGTGCAGGTAGAAGCCGGCCACCCCGAGCAGGAGCCCGGAGATGATGTAGGTCGCGGCGATCATGCGCACCCGGCCGATGGAGTCGAACAGCGGTGACAACGCCAGCGCGCCGACGAAGTTGCTCACCGCGAACGCTGCGATGTACCAGCCGACGGTCTTGACGCCGAAGAACGTGCCGAGCGCGTCGCCGAAGGTGAAGAAGAAGGCGTTGTAGAGGAACGCCTGCCCGACGAAGAGCGCGAAGCAGAGGATCGCCCGCCGCGGGTAGGTCATGAACACGGTCTTGGCGATCTCGAGGAGACCGATGGTGTGCCGTTGGCGGATCGTGATCGACTCCTCGGCGGCCGGCAGCCGTTCCCCGCTCTCGTCCTCCACGGTCTTCTCGATCTCCGAGACGGTCTGCTCGCTCTCCTTCTCCCGGCCGTGGATGAAGAGCCACCGCGGGCTCTCGGGGACGTTGCGGCGCACCAGCAGCACGCCGAGGGCGAGGATGGCGCCGAGCGCGAAGGCACCGCGCCACCCGTATGACGGGTCGACGGTGCCGTTCGTCAACGGAACCGTGATCATCGCGCCGGCCGCGGCACCCACCCAGAACGAGCCGTTGATGGCGATGTCGACCCGGCCGCGGTACTTCGAGGGGATCAGCTCGTCGATGGCCGAGTTGATCGCCGCGTACTCCCCGCCGATGCCCGCGCCGGTGATGAACCGGCAGGCGAAGTACCAGATCGGGTTCATCGAGAAGGCGGTGAGCACGGTGCCGAGCAGGTAGATGCCCAGGGTGATCATGAACAGCTTCTTGCGACCGAACCGGTCGGTGAGCTGTCCGAAGAACAGCGCACCCAGACACGAGCCCGCGATGTAGACGGCGCCGGCCAGACCGATCTGCGAGCTGGAGAGCCCGAGACCGTGGTCGGTGGTCTTGAGGACGTCCGACAGCGACCCGACGATGGTCACCTCGAGGCCGTCCAGGATCCAGACCGTGCCCAGCCCGACGACGATCAGCCAGTGCCAGCGCACCCATGGCAACCGGTCCATCCGGGCCGGGATGTCGGTCGTGATCCGGCGGAGCTCGGTCTGTGAGGACATCCGCCCACCCTGGCACACGGGGGCTCGCGCGCAACTTCACGCAGACCCCGCGCGGGGATTGCGCTCGGTGTCAGCTCAGGACGGTCATCCGGTGGGCGGCCCGGGTCATGGCCACGTAGAGGACCCGCACCCCACCGGGCGACTCGGCCACGATCGCGTCGGGGTCGACGACGACGGTGGCGTCGTACTCGAGGCCCTTGGTGGCCATCGGGTCGGTGACGACGACCCGGCCGCCGCCGGCGCCGTCCACCGGGGCCAGGGCGGCTGCGTGGACGCGCGGGGTGATGACGGCGACTGAGCCCTCGACTTCCTCGAGCAGCCGGTCGACGGCGCTCGTCACGGCGTCGGCGACCGAGGGGGCCAGCGGCCCCTCCACCGGCTCGACCCCGGTCTCGCGCACGGCCTGGGGGATATCGGCGTCGGGCACGCTGGCGCGCACGACCGCGGCGGCGTAGTCGAAGATCTCGCGCGCGTTGCGGTAGTTGGTGTCCATGTGGAACACACGACGCTGCTGCGTGCCGAAGGCCTCGTCGCGGGCGACCGCCGACTCGGCGGCGTCGGGCCACGAGCTCTGGGCCGCGTCACCCACGACGGTCCACGACGCGTACCGGCCCCGCCGACCGAGCATCCGCCACTGCATGGGCGAGAGGTCCTGCGCCTCGTCGACGAGCACGTGCGCATACTCCTCCGGCCGTCCTGGGCGACCGACGAGGAGCCGCTCGCGGGCGGTGGCCGGGGTGAGGACGTAGGCCGGCTCGACCAGGTCGGGGCGGGCCGACGGCTGCACCTCCGCCACCCCGTGCGCGGTGACGTCGTCGAACTCCTCGATCTCGTAGAACCCGCGCTCCTCCTTGGGCTCCTCCTGCACGGCCCCGACGCGCGCGGCCACGTCGTCGACCAGCGCGGCGTCGGCGACCGACCAGGTGCCGGTGCTCAGGGTGGTGCGCATCGCCTCGAGGAGCACCTGGGTCTCCTCGGCGTCGAGCACGCCCCGGGCATACCGGCGCAGGCGCTCCTCGTCGGCGAGCCAGAGCACGACCTCGCGGGGGTCGACCTGCGGCCACCAGCCGGCCATGAACGCGTCGACCTCGAGGTGGTCCTCGAACCGGCCGAGGAACTCCTCCCGGTCGGTGTGGCCGCTCTGCCGGTAGGCCGCGTCGGCGAGCAGCGGGAGGGCGGCTGAGCGGCCGGTGTTGCGCTGGTGCTGGCGCAGCACGCGGGACCGCACCTGGTCGAGGGTGCGGCGGTCGAGCCGCACCGCCTGCCCCGCGACGAACGCGCGGAACTCCTCGGGAGCATCGGGCACGGCGTCGTGGGCCGCCCGCGAGAGGAGCGTGCGGATGCGCAGAGAGCCCTTGATCGCGGCCGCGGCCGGCGGGTCGAGGCGCTCGGTGCTCACCACGTCGACGACGTCGCCGAGCGAGCGCAGGGTGACCGTCTCCTCACCGAGGGAGGGCAGGACGCGCTCGATGTACGACGTGTAGGCCGCCGAGGGGCCGACCACGAGGATGCCGCCGGACTCGTAGCGGCGTCGGTCGGAGTACAGCAGGTATGCCGCGCGGTGCAGCGCGACCACCGTCTTGCCGGTGCCGGGGCCACCGGTGATCTCGGTGATACCCCGCGCACTCGCCCGGATCGCCTCGTCCTGGTGGCGCTGGATGGTCGCGACGATGTCGCGCATCTGGCTGCCGCGGCTGCGGGTGAGCGCCGCCATGAGGGCGCCGTCGCCGACGATGACGAGGTCGTCGGGGGCCTCGGCGACCATGAGGTCGTCCTCGACCCCGACCACGTCGGCACCCTTGCACCGCAGCACCCGCCGCCGGAGCACGCCCAGCGGCTCGACCGGCGTGGCGCGGTAGAACGGGGACGCCGCGGGCGCCCGCCAGTCGATGACGAGCGGCTCGTACTCGTCGTCGCGGACGCCGAGCCGGCCGATGTAGCGCACCTCGCGCTCCGGCTCGGGGCCGTCGCCATCCGCGTGGCCGTTCTCGCCCTCGTGACCGCCGTTGCTCTCGCCGGGAACGGGGTGGTCGATGTCGAGGCGGCCGAAGACCAGCCCCTCGTACTGGCTCTCGAGGGCATGGCGGCGGCGCACGGCGTGCAGGACGAGGGCGTCGCGTTCGAAGAGCCCCGTGAGCTCCTCGTCGCGCGCCTCACCCACCCGGTCGGTGCGGCCCCGGGCGAGACCGTCGGCCTCGACGAGGCCGGCCCGGACGCCGGCCTTCGCCAGCTCGGCGTAGACACGGTCGACGTGGGCCTGTTCGCCCTCGATCTCCCGGGCGACCTCGTCAGCGACGGTGGCTGGGGACGGCGAAGTCGCCGACCCGCTTCTCGAACCTGTCACACACCCGCCTGGCACGTCGCGCTGTCGGTGGTTCCGCGCTGGTGCGCAGGGACCGCCCCGAATGGGAACACACGAGTCTAGTCCGAGTCCCTCGGCGCTGCGGTCACCCGTCCGGTGCGGACCTAGATCCAGCCGCGTCGGGTCGCCTGCACGCCGGCCTGGAAACGGGTCTGCGCCCCCAGCCGCTCCATGACGTAGCGGACCCGGCGCTCCACCGTGCGCTGGGAGTACCCCGTCTGCCGGGCGATCGAGGCGTCGGCGACCCCGGCCGCCATGAGCCTCAGGATAGTCGCGTCGCGCTCCTCGAGGTCCTGCAGCTCGTCGGGCGCGCTCACCGGCGTGGCCAGCTGCCAGAACCGGTCGAAGAGGGCGCGTCCGGCCGACACGGCGCCCAGCGACGTCCCGAGCAGCCCCTGGGCCCCCCGGCCGTCGGCGTTGCCGGTCCACTCGACGATGCAGGTGTGGTGGTCGACGACGATGACGCTGATCGGGATGAGGGGCAGGAAGCGCTGCGTCTCGTGGCCCTCGCGCCGGGCGGCCATCACCGGGAGCACGTCGGGCAGCTCGAGGACGGCGGAGTCCCAGACGGTATGCATCTCGACGACCCGGCCGCCGACGCCGATGGTGGGCTCCTGGTGGGATGCCAGCGGGGCATCGATGACCTGGCGCGAGCGCAGCGTCATCCCGCGGAACATCCGCACGGTCGCCTCGGCCCGCGCCACCGCCTCGTGGGTGGCCCGGGTCACGGCGTCGACGTCCGGCAGCACCTCCACGCCGATCTCGGAGCGGACCAGCCCCGACGCTCGGGCCTCGTGGTAGACCCGGGCCAGCCCGTCGGCGCTCGCGCGCGCGGCGCTGGCCCGGCGCTCGAGTCGCAGGGCGTGGCGGGCGAGGGACTCCCCGGGGTGCGGCACGTCGATCTCGCCGTGCCGGCCCAGGACGACCAGGCCCCACTCCGCCAGGGTGGCCAGCGCCGGGTCCAGGCGGGCACCTGGGATCCCCTGGGCGACGAGCAGCTCCCGCGTGGGCCTCGGCATCCGCACGAGGGCGAGGTAGACCCGGGTCGAGTCGTCCTGCGCCGGGTCGTCGACGGTCCCGTGGTCCGGCCAGATAGCGGGGGTCGTTGTTGGGGTCGTTGTTGGGGTCGTTGCTGGGGACGGGCTGGGGGGCGTGGCGGAGGGCGTAGCCATGACCGTGTGGAGTGTCATCGAGCTCCTCGGTGCGCACCGAGGGCGCAAGAGTGGCGGGATCCCGACACTGACACTACTCCGACACGAGCGGGGCTTTACTCGCCCGCGCTCTTTTGCCATTCTGGGCCGTGTCGGTTGCGATCGGCACTGCATCGCCGTCGCGGGTCCCCCTCCCAGCGGCGCGACGCGAGATGCGCGGTGTTCCCGGGTGATTGTCCCCCCTGCCTCCCGGGAGCACCGCGCCCCGCGTTCCGGCCCCAGGTGGTCGGGCGCTCCCGGCCTCACCTTCTCCGCACGTGCTGAGAAGCGCCCCGGCATACCGGACTCGTCGCATCCAGAACTCATCGCGTGCCGAGAAGTTTCCCGGCATACCGGACATGTCCTGTCGACAGGTCATCACGTGCTGAGAAGTAGGTGCGCCGAGATGGGTCGGCGGCCGCACCACGGCCTGGCCTAGGGTGGTCGCCGTGCCCGGCATGGTGGTCCTCGTCATCGGCTCCGGCGCCCGCGAGCACGCGCTCGTGCGGGCCCTGCTCGCCGACGACGAGGTCGACGCGGTCGTCGCGGCGCCGGGCAACCCCGGCATCGACCTCATCGCCCGCTGCGAACCCCTGCCCGACCTCTGCGACGGCGCCGCGGTCGTCGCGCTCGCGAGCCGGTATGCCGTGGACCTCGTCGTCGTGGGCCCGGAGGCACCCCTCGTGGCCGGGGTCGCCGACGCGCTGCGCAGCGCGGGCTTCGCCGTCTTCGGTCCCTCAGCCGCTGCTGCCGCCCTCGAGGGCAGCAAGGCGTTCGCCAAGGAGGTCATGGCCGCCGCCGGGGTGCCCACCGCCATGGCGCACGTCTGCAGCACCACCGAGCAGGTCGACGCCGCGCTCGACGCCCTCGGGTCGCCCCACGTCGTCAAGGAGGACGGCCTCGCCGCCGGCAAGGGGGTCGTCGTCACCGACGACATCGAGGTGGCCCGCGCCCACGCCGCCGCCTGCCTGGCCCGACCCGGCGGCCGCGTCGTCGTCGAGGAGTACCTCGACGGCCCCGAGGCCTCGGTCTTCTGCCTGACCGACGGCACCACCGTGCTCGCGCTGCCGCCCGCCCAGGACTTCAAGCGCGTGGGCGACGGCGACGCCGGCCCCAACACCGGCGGCATGGGGGCCTACTCCCCGCTCGACTGGGTGCCGCCCCGCTTCACCGAGCTAGTCGTGGACCGGGTGGCCGAGCCGACGATCCGCGAGATGCGCCACCGCGGTACCCCCTACGTCGGCGTGCTCTACGTCGGCCTCGCCCTCACCTCGCGCGGCCCTCGCGTCGTCGAGTTCAACGCGCGCTTCGGCGACCCCGACGGGCAGGTCTCCCTGGCCCGGCTCCGCACGCCGCTCGGCGGGCTGCTGCTGGCCGCGGCGACCGGCCGCCTCGACGAGGTCGGCCGCCTCGTCGTCGACCCCGGGTATGCCGTGACCGTCGTCGTCGCGGCGGAGGGCTACCCCGCCGCTCCCGTGACCGGCCGTGCCGTGACCGGCATCGAGGACGCCGAGGGGGTCGACGACGTCTACGTCCTGCACGCGGGCACCACCCGCGACGCCGACGGCCTCCTCGTCTCCTCCGGCGGCCGCGTGGTCGACGTCGTCGCCACCGGCGCCGACCTCGGGTCCGCGCGGGCCGCGGCCTACCGCGCGGTCGACCTGATCCACCTCGAGGGGTCGCACCACCGCACGGACATCGCGCTGGCCGCACAGCAGGGAGAGGTAGCCACACCATGACCGACGCCCCCGCGCTCGCCGGCTACGAGCACGTCTACTCCGGCAAGGTCCGCGACCTGTATGCGCCGCTGGACCATGCGGGCCGGCCGCGCGACGACCTCCTCCTGCTCGTCGCCTCCGACCGCATCTCCGCGTTCGACCACATCCTCGAGAGCCCGATCCCCGACAAGGGCGCCGTCCTGACGCAGCTGTCGCTGTGGTGGTTCGACCAGCTGGCCCCGCTTGTGCCCAACCACGTCGTCTCGCTCGACGTGCCGCCCGAGGTGGCCGGCCGCGCCGTGCTCGTCCGGCGGCTCGAGATGGTGCCGGTCGAGTGCATCGCCCGGGCCTACCTCACCGGCGGCGGCCTCGAGGAGTATGCGCGGCTGGGCTCGGTCAGCGGGGTCGCCCTGCCTGCGGGGCTGGTCGACGGCGACCAGCTGCCGGCGCCGGTGTTCACTCCCACGAGCAAGGCGCCGATGGGCGAGCACGACCTGCCGATGACGCGGGAGGAGGTCGTCGCACTGGTCGGTCCCGCCGTCACGGAGCAGGCCGACGGCCTCACCCGTCGGATCCTGGCCCGCGGCAACGAGATCGCGGCCGAGCGGGGCATCCTCATCGCCGACACCAAGGTCGAGTTCGGCGTCGACCGCAGCTCAGGCGAGCCCGCCCTGGTCCTCGCCGACGAGGTGCTGACGCCGGACTCGTCGCGCTTCTGGCCCGCCGAGCAGTGGGAGCCGGGCCATCCGCAGCCCTCGTTCGACAAGCAGTTCGTCCGCGAGTGGCTCACCTCACCGGCGAGCGGGTGGGACCGGGCGTCCGGAGCCCCGCCGCCGCCCCTGGCCGACGAGGTCGTCGAGCGCACCCGCGCGAAGTACGTCGAGGCCTACGAGCGGCTGACCGGCCGCCGCTTCGGCTAGTCCCCACCGATACCCTGGGGGTGCTGCCCCCGCGATCCTCAGGAGCCCCGCTGCACATGGGACGCATCGTCGTCGACGTCATGCTCAAGCCCGAGATCCTCGACCCGCAGGGGCAGGCCGTCGCCCGGTCGCTGCCGCGGCTCGGCCTCGACGGGTTCACCGACGTCCGCCAAGGCAAGCGGTTCGTCCTCACGGTCGACGGCGAGGTGACCGACGACCACCTGGCGCACGCCCGCACGGCCGCCGAGACCCTCCTGTCGAACCCCGTGATCGAGGACGTCGTCGCCGTCCACGCCCTCGACGAGCCCCAGGACGGGGTCGGCGCGTGAGGGTCGGCGTCGTCACCTTCCCCGGCTCGCTCGACGACCGCGACGCCGCCCGCGCCATCCGGGCCGCCGGCGCCGAGGCCGTCGCCCTCTGGCACGGCGACCGCGACCTGCACGACGTCGACGCCGTCGTCCTGCCCGGCGGGTTCTCCTACGGCGACTACCTCCGCTGCGGGGCCATCGCCCGGTTCGCGCCGGTCATGGACGTGCTCGTCCCAGCGGCCCAGGGCGGCCTGCCGGTGCTCGGCATCTGCAACGGGTTCCAGGTGCTCTGCGAGTCGCACCTGCTGCCCGGGGCGCTGATCCGCAACGACCACCGCAAGTTCGTCTGCGTCGACCAGCAGCTCACCGTGGAGAACGCGTCCACGGCGTGGACCTCCGATCTCACGGCCGGATCCACTATCACCATCCCGCTCAAGAACGGCGAAGGCGGGTTCGTCGCCGACGAGGCCACCCTCGACCGGCTCGAGGGCGAGGGCCGGGTCGTCTTCCGGTACGCCGGTGACAACCCGAACGGCTCCTACCGCGGCATCGCGGGCATCACCAACGAGCGCGGCAACGTCGTCGGCCTGATGCCCCACCCGGAGCACGCCGTCGAGCCGGGCTACGGCCCGTCGACCGACGGCCTCGCCTTCTTCACGTCGGTGCTGGCGCAGGCGGTCACCTCGGGGGCTTCCGCGTGAGCGTCGACACCGTCGAGGCGGCGGCCACCACGGCCGAGACGCAGCAGCCCTGGCGCGAGCTCGGTCTCAAGGAGGACGAGTACGCGAACATCCGCGAGATCCTCGGCCGCCGGCCCACGTCCGCCGAGCTGGCGATGTACTCCGTCATGTGGTCGGAGCACTGCTCCTACAAGTCGAGCAAGGTGCACTTCTCGCTCTGGGGCGAGAACACCACCGACGCCATGCGCGAGAAGCTCCTCGTCGGCATCGGCGAGAACGCCGGCGTCGTCGACATCGGCGACGGGTGGGCGGTGACCTTCAAGGTCGAGTCCCACAACCACCCGAGCTACGTCGAGCCCTACCAGGGCGCCGCGACCGGCGTCGGCGGCATCGTCCGCGACATCATGTCGATGGGCGCCCGCCCGATCGCGGTGATGGACCCGCTCCGGTTCGGCAACCTGCACCACCCCGACACCCTGCGCGTGTTGCCGGGAATCGTTGCGGGAGTAGGCGGTTATGGCAACTGTCTCGGCCTTCCCAACATCGGGGGCGAGGTCGTCTTCGACGACTGCTACCAGGGCAACCCGCTCGTCAACGCCCTCTGCGTCGGCGCCATGCGCGTCGAGGACATCCACCTCGCCTCCGCTCGCGGCGTCGGCAACCTCGTCGTCCTCTTCGGCGCCAAGACCGGCGGCGACGGGATCGGTGGCGTGTCCGTGCTCGCCTCCGAGACCTTCGCGGCCGGCGGCCCCACCAAGCGTCCCGCGGTGCAGGTCGGCGACCCGTTCGCCGAGAAGGTGCTCATCGAGTGCTGCCTCGACCTCTACGCCGCGCACGTGGTCGCGGGCATACAGGACCTCGGCGGTGCGGGGTTGTCCTGTGCCACCAGTGAGCTCGCGTCCAACGGCGACGGCGGTATGCGTGTCGCCCTCGACCTCGTGCCCCTGCGGGACGCCTCGCTCCGGCCCGAGGAGATCCTCATGTCGGAGTCGCAGGAGCGGATGATGGCGGTGGTCGAGCCGCAGCACCTCGAGCGGTTCCTCGCCATCACCGACCGGTGGGACGTCGAGGCGACGGTCATCGGCGAGGTCACCGAGGGCGAGCGGCTCGTCATCACCTGGCACGACGAGGTCGTCGTCGACGTCCCGCCGCGGTCCGTGGCCCACGACGGCCCGGTCTACCACCGCCCGCTGGCGCGACCGGCATACCTCGACCTGTTGCAGGACAACGGCGCTCACACTCTGGGCCGCCCGGCGACGGCCGGCGACCTGCGCGAGACCCTGCTGACCATGCTCGGCTCGCCCAACCTCTGCGACAAGTCCTGGGTCACCCGGCAGTACGACCGCTACGTGCTCGGCAACACCGCCCTCGCCATGCCCGACGACGCCGGGGTCGTGCGCGTCGACGAGACGACCGGTCGAGGGGTCGCGGTCTCCACCGACTGCAACGGCCGGTTCGCCAAGCTCGACCCGTATGCCGGCGCGCAGCTGGCGCTGGCCGAGGCCTACCGCAACGTCGCCACCGCCGGCGCCACACCGCTGGCCGTCACCGACTGCCTCAACTTCGGCTCACCCGAGGACCCGGGCGTCATGTGGCAGTTCCGCGAGGCGGTCAAGGGCATCGCCGAGGGCTGCAAGGTCATGGGGATCCCCGTGACCGGCGGCAACGTGTCGTTCTACAACCAGACCGGTGACGTCGCGATCCACCCGACGCCGGTCGTCGGCGTGCTCGGCGTCATGGACGACGTCTCCACCCGCACGCCCTCGGGCTTCCGCACCGACGGGTCGAGCGTCTGGCTGCTCGGCGAGACCCGCGACGAGCTCGACGGCTCCGAGTGGGCGCACGTCGTGCACGGTCACCTCGGCGGCCGTCCTCCAGTGGTCGACCTCGAGCACGAGATGGTCCTGGGTCGTCTGCTCGTCGACGCGGCGGGTGCGGGCGTGCTCGACGCGGCCCACGACCTGTCCGACGGCGGTCTGGCCCAGGTGCTGGCCGAGTCGGTGCTGCGCTACGGCACCGGCGTCCGCGTCTCGGTCGCGGGAGTGCACGACGACCCGTTCGTCGCGCTCTTCTCCGAGTCGGCCGGGCGCGTGGTCGTGTCGGTGGTGCCGGGGTCGGAGGACGACTTCCTGGCCCTCGTCGAGGCGAGCGGCGTCGAGGCCACCCGGCTCGGCGTCGTCGACGACCGGGTCGACGGCCTCGAGCTGGTCGACCTGTTCACCGTCGACCTGGCCACCCTGCGGCACACCCACGAGGCGACGCTCCCGGCGGTCCTCGGCCGCTGATCCGACCGAGGGATCTCAGCTCTTCGGCGTCGGGACGAACTCGTTGCCGAGCACCTTCGAGACGGCCACGAAGATGCGCACGGCGGGTGAGCTGCAGATCGGCTCGGTCGGGTTGTCGGTCAAGGTCGGTGAGGCCGTGCAGGAGCCTGAGGCGATGTCGCTGTTCGCCGACACGATGACCGACGTGTCGGACGTCGTGTCGTACCACGTGGTCACGTTGTACCCCGGCAGCTCTCCGGTGTGGCCGACCCAGCCCCCGGCGCACGCGAACTGGAAGCCGTACCCTCCGGCCGGCGCCCACGTGCCCATCCGGGTGACCTGGGTCGCCGGCTTCAACAGGCCCTGCCCGGTGCCCAGCGCGCGGGCGAAGGTCAGCATGTCCTTGGTGTCGCTGACGATCTCGCCCGCGGCGCCGGCCCATGACGGGTTGTAGCTCGTGGCGTCGGCCGGGGTGGTGCCCGTGACCCCCTGCAGCGTGTAGCCGCGTGAGAAGGGCGCCGGCATCTGTGGGTTCGACCCGGGAGCCGAGGTCTGCGACAGCTTGAGCGGGTCGAAGATCATCGACTGGTACGCCTCTTGGAGGGTCTTCCCGGTGACCTTCTCCACGACCCTCCCCAGCAGCAGGGTGTTGGTGTTGGAGTACTCGAAGTCCGCCCCGGCGCGAACGCCGGCGAGAGTGCATACCCGAACGTGAGCAGCTGGTCGACGGTGTAGACGCCCTCGGGCTTGGCGAAGAGCTGCTTGACGAAGTCCGGGTTGCGGGAGTAGCTGGCCACCCCGCTGCGCATGGTGCCGAGCAGCTTGAGGGTGACCTGGTCGCCGTTCGGGACGCCGGACACGTACTTGCTGATGGGGTCGTCCAGCGAGACCTTTCCCTGCTCGACGAGCTGCATAATGAGCGTCCCGGTGAAGGGCTTGGTCACCGACCCGATCCGCACGTGCATGTCGGCGGTCATGGCCACCTTCTTGGTGGGGTCGGAGTCGCCGTAGGCCTTGATCCACGTGCCCTTCGGCGTGCGGACGCCGACGATGGCTCCGGGCGAGGCGGCCTCTGTGAAGCCGGCCGCAGCCGCCGGGTCGAGCTTGGCGACGAGATCGGCGGGCAGGTCACCGGTCGACGCCGCCGCGGGCTGCACCGCGGTCACCGCCTGCGGGTCCTTCACGCAGGCAGCCGCTGCTGCCGAGGTCGTGGCCGAGCCGGCGCTTGTCGTCGACGAGGACGCGCTGGTCACCGTGCCGGCCGGTGTCGTCGTGGCGGGGGCCGGTGCGCCGCTGCTGCAGGCGGCCAGCAGGCCGACGGTCCCCACCGCGGCCACCCATGGCCAGACGACGGGGCCACCGGCCTTGGTCCGTCCGCGGCCCCGTCGTCCTGGCGTCACCCCACGCATACCCGTGCCCCCCTGTTTGGTGTCCACGCGTCTGCGCCTCACCACTCTCACGCGGGCCATGGGGGCCTGTCTGTGGACCTAGGTCGCGTATGTCCGGTTCACCGGCGCCAGGAGCCGGGGTCCGGGGGCGCCGGTGAGGGGGAGGCGTCGGCGTCCGTGAGGGGCCGGGCGCTGCCGACGAGCCGGCGCACCGCCTCGCCGTGGCGCACCCCGGTGGGGAAAGGCACCCGCGAGACGCCCCGGCGGACGGCCTCGACGTCGAGGGGCCGGGCTCCCGCGGCGACGACGGTGTTGCCGAACCGACGGCCGCGGAGCACCTCGAAGGTGCCGATGACGAGGAGGTCGACGAAGCCAGCCGCGGTCACCGACGCGAGCACCCGGGCGAGGTAGCGACGGGCCGGCTCGTCGGCGATGTTGAGCAGCACCACACCGTGGGGGCGCAGCACCCGGTGGACCTGGCCCAGGAACCCGACGGTCGTGAGCTCGGCGGGTACCTGCCCCCCGGCGTAGGCGTCGACGACGACCACGTCGGCACTCGCGTCGGCGAGCGCCTGGACGCCCGTCGCGCCGTCCACCGGCCGCACCCGGATCCGGTGCCGGCGCGGCAGCGGGAGCTCGCGGCGGACCAGCTCGGTCAGGCCCGCGTCCGGCTCCAGGACGATCTGCGGCGATCCCGGCCGCGTGGCCTCGACCCAGCGCGGCAGCGTGAGGCCCGCCCCTCCGACGTGCGTCACCGCGAGCGGGCCCGGGGGCAGTGCGCCGACCACGAGGGCGAACTGCTGCACGTACTCGAAGACGAGCAGCTCGGGGTCGTCCGGCTGTACGTGGGACTGCGGGGTGCCGTCGACGACGACGGTGACCCCGCCCCGCTCGTCGCGGACCAGCTCGACCCGGGAGCTGGCGGGCGACGCACCAGGAGTCGGTGGCGTCTCCTCCCTCCGCGGCACCGGCTCAGCGTGCCATCATCGGCGCTCATGACGTGCCCGCCCCGATCCGACGCCCGCAGGCCGACGTGCGCTTCGGGCTGACGATCCTGCCCGAGCGGCCGTGGGCGCAGGCCGAGCGGCAGTGGCGGGCGGCCGAGGAGCTCGGCTTCGACCACGCCTGGACCTACGACCACCTGGTGTGGGCGGGCCTGCCCGACTCCCCGTGGTTCGGCACGATCCCCACCCTCACCGCCGCCGCGCTCGTCACCTCACGCATCCGGCTCGGCACCTTCGTCGCGTCGCCGAACTTCCGGCACCCGGCCACGCTCCACCGCGAGGCGCAGTCGCTCGACGACATCTCCGGCGGCCGGTTCCTGCTCGGGCTCGGCAAGGGGGGTGACCTCGACGCTCGGATCCTCGGCCAGCCCGCGCTGACGACCAAGGACCGCGTCGACCGGTTCCAGGAGTTTACCCGCCTCTACCTGCGACTACGCGACGACACGACCGGGCGGGTCACGAGCGAGGGGCGCTGGTTCGAGACCCACGACATGGGCACCCTTCCACCGGTGGCCCGGGTGCCCGTGCTGGCCGCCGCCGACGGCCCCCGTTCGGTGCGGTTCGCCGCCCAGGTCGCCGACGGGTGGGTCACCACCGGCTCGCGGTCCGAGACGCTCGACGCCTGGTTCGACGGGCTCGAGCGCCTCACCCACACGCTCGAGGAGGCGCTCGCGGCGGCC
This sequence comes from uncultured Actinomycetota bacterium, assembly GCA_963752705.1. Taxonomy (GTDB): domain Bacteria; phylum Actinomycetota; class Actinomycetes; order Actinomycetales; family Dermatophilaceae; genus Lapillicoccus. Next base: position 81,452 of record CAVVZM010000002.1, on the reverse strand, counting down.
GGCCGCGACCCCGCGGCATACCCGCGGTACCTCAACCTCGACTCCTCCCCGGTCTTCTCGCTGGCCAGCTGCGGAGGGCTTCGAGGAGCTGGTCACCCGGGCGGCGGCGTTGGGGTTCACCGACGTCGTGTCGCACTGGCCGCGGCCTACGGCGCCCTACCAGGGCGACCAGGCCATGCTCGAGACCATCGCCTCGGAGGTCATGCCGCGGCTGCGAGGATGACCGGATGCCCCCTCGCCGCCGCGTCGACCCCGTCGCGGGGCACGCGGCGCTCGCGGAGTGCCTGAGCGCCGGCTCCGACCTCGCCGACCTGGCCTCCGTGCCGCGCCCGGTCGTGGCCACGGCGGTGCGGTATGCGCTGGAGGAGCTCGCGACCCGGCATCCGGGCCGGTCGGTGGAGGTGCGGGTGCCGCCCCACGGCGCCGTGCAGTGCATCGAGGGTCCGGCCCACAAGCGGGGCACGCCGCCCAACGTCTTCGAGACCGACGCCGCCACCTGGCTGCGCCTGGCCACGGGAGCCCTCGCGTGGCCGGCGGCGATGGACGGAGGTCTGGTGCGCGCGTCGGGGCTGCGGGCCGACCTCTCGGGCGTCCTGCCGCTGGCCGCCCTGTGAGGGTGGCTTACCCTGACGGCGTGACGCCAGCACGCCCCCGCACCCCGAACTTCCGGCGGTTCATCGTCACCGGGGCGCTCGTCGGTTTCGTCGTGGGGGTCTTCGTCGCCGTCGGCGGGGGCGACACCCCGGACTACAGCGGGGGTGCCCAGCTCGGCTTCTTCGGCCTGCTGTTCGCGGCGCTTGGCGCGTTCCTGGCCGCGCTCCTCGCGGTGCTGGCCGACCGGCGGCGCTGACCGCACCGGGGGCGGTCGCGCCTGCCCCCTGTGGGACACTGAGACGTGGCTCGCGGAGACGGACGACTCTCGCACGATCTCGACCCCACCACCGTCGCTGACAAGGCACCGCAGGACGCCTGCGGTGTCTTCGGCGTCTGGGCGCCGGGCGAGGAGGTCTCCAAGCTCACCTACTTCGGCCTGTATGCGCTGCAGCACCGCGGCCAGGAGTCGGCCGGCATCGCGACCTCCGACGGCGAGAAGATCCTCGTCTACAAGGACATGGGGCTGGTCAGCCAGGTCTTCGACGAGAGCGCGCTCGGGTCGCTGCGCGGGCACATCGCCATCGGCCACGCGCGCTACTCCACGACCGGCGGGTCGACGTGGGAGAACGCCCAGCCCACCCTCGGCGGCACCGGCGACACCTCGGTGGCCCTGGCCCACAACGGCAACCTCATCAACACCGTCGAGCTGCGCGACCTCGTCACCGAGCGGCTCGGTGCGTCGGCGGGCAAGCGCGGGGAGCTCGGGCGGGGCAACACCTCCGACACGGCGCTGGTGACCACCCTCCTCGCGGCCGACCCGGACAAGCCCATCGAGACGGCCGCCCTCGAGGTGCTGCCGCTGCTGCGCGGCGCCTTCTGCTTCGTGTTTATGGACGAGCACACGCTGTATGCCGCCCGCGACCCCTACGGCGTCCGTCCCCTCGCGCTCGGCCGGCTGGAGCGGGGGTGGGTGGTCGCGTCGGAGACGGCGGCCCTGCAGACCATCGGCGCGTCCGTGGTCCGCGAGATCGAGCCCGGCGAGCTCATCGCCATCGACGAGCACGGGCTGCGCTCGCACCGGTTCGCTGAGGCCAAGCCGAAGGGCTGCGTCTTCGAGTACGTCTACCTCGCCCGCCCCGACGCCGTGATCCGCGGCCGGGTCGTCCACGAGGCGCGGGTCGAGATGGGTCGCCAGCTGGCCCGGGAGCACCCGGTCGACGCCGACCTCGTCATCGGCGTACCGGAGTCCGGGGTGCCGGCGGCCGTGGGGTACTCCCAAGAGTCGGGGATCCCGTTCGGGCAGGGCTTCGTCAAGAACGCCTACGTCGGGCGCACCTTCATCCAGCCGTCCCAGACGCTGCGCCAGCTGGGCATCCGGCTCAAGCTGAACCCGTTGGAGCACACCATCCGGGGCAAGCGCCTCGTCGTGGTGGACGACTCCATCGTGCGCGGCAACACCCAAAGGGCCCAGGTGCGGATGCTGCGCGAGGCGGGCGCCCTCGAGGTGCACGTACGCATCTCGTCACCGCCGGTGCGCTGGCCCTGCTTCTACGGCATCGACTTCGCCACCCGCGCCGAGCTCATCGCGACCGGCCTCGGGGTGGAGGAGATCCGCGCGTCGATCGGCGCCGACTCGCTCGGGTTCATCTCCGAGGAGGGCATGACGCAGGCGACGGCGCAGCCGAGCGACGAGCTGTGCTCGGCGTGCTTCACGGGGTCCTACCCGATCGAGCTGCCGGAGGACGGCCGCATCGGCAAGCACGTCCTGGAGACGCTCCCGATCTCGGTGCGCACCGGCCACGACGCCAGCATCGACCTCCTCGCCATCAACCCCTGACGTTCCCCGGGGGTCCCCCTCGGTCGTGCTCTGAACCGCACCGAATTCCGTACCCGCGCCGCACGAACCGATCGCCGATCACCGGGCCAGCTGAGCGTGGGCGCGACTGATCTGGGCCATGAACGCCGCCGGCTGGAGCCGAAGCCCGACGAGGTCCACGCGCAGGACTCGGTCCGACGTCAGCGTCACCTCGTTCTGGCGCAGGTTGTCATCGGTGACGGCGAGTCCCATGCGATGCTGCGAGCCGTCGATCTCCACGACCAGGCCTGTCGCGGACCATCGCACGTCGAGGTAGATGCGGCCTCGGGGCCCCCGCCGCATCACCTGCCGGTCCGGTTCGGGCAGACCCTGCTGCCGGCAGAGGGCCGCGAAGTCGAGCTCGCCCAAGGACCGGGCACCATCGACGATGTCCTGCACGAGGAGCGGCACGAGGGCCCTCCGCCGGCGGGCCCGGACGGTGCGCGCGGCCGCTGTGAGCCGCTGCGGGTCGAGGAGACCCTGCTGCACGGGCATGACGAGGACCAGTGCCGCCTGCCGGTCCGTGAGGGCCCAGTGCGCGGCCCGAACGGCGGCGATCTCCGGCCGCACACACGGCGTACCTCGGAGCGGACGCACCTCGCCCTCGAGCCGGCCGACGTGGTGCAGGCGTACGCCCTCGACGGGCAGCGGCCGCCATCCGTGGCTCACCGAGATGTGGAGCAGCTTCTCGTTGAAACCCGTCAGGCCGTACGCCTGCAGCGCAGTGACGCCGTCGAGGGCCGGGTGCCCGGGGCCGGTCTCCCAGATGGCTCGCCACCACGCCGCCTGGTCGGGCAGTGCCCCGAGGTGGGTTGCCACTGTCTGCCGCCCGAGCAACGCCCATCGGTCGGCCGCCACCTCCCGGGCAACGGCGCGGTGGTCGACGTCCAGGTCACGCAGGAGCGGTCGGGACAGGACGCCGCCGTAGGGCGCCGCTGCCTGGGCGACGACACGGCGCCGTCGACGGGGGCCGGAGGGCGTAGGCATGGGTCGCATGCTGGGCCCGTGAGGGCCGGAGCGGGCGACCCGACCTCCCGTCTGGGGACGGTGGGGCCAGGCGGTCAGACCCTGTGGACGACGATTCGTGCGGCGGGGGTACCGAATTCGGTGCGGTTCAGAGCACGAACCGGGGAAAGGGGCGGGCGGTCAGGCGGGGGTGCCGCGCTTGAGGAAACGGCCGGCGGGCGTCCCGACGACGTTGCCGCGCTCCAGGACCTGACGGCCGCGCACCCACGTGTCCGTCACCTTCGCGCCCAGCTCGAACCCCTCGAACGGTGTGTACTCCTGGGTCGACTCGGAGTCCTCGGCGTGCACCGTCCACGTCGCCGACGGGTCGACGAGGCAGAAGTCGGCGTCGTAGCCGACGCCGATGGTGCCCTTGGTGGGCAGGGCGTAGCGGCGGGCGGGCGCCCACGAGGTCAGCTCGGCGATCCGCTGGTAGGACAGCCCCCGCTTGCGACCCTCGCTGACGAGGCCCGGCAGGAGGTACTCGGCGCCGCCGAACCCGGACTTCGCCGCGAAGATGTCGTCGCGGGGGTCGCCGAACTTCTGCTCGTCCTTGCAGCAGGCGTGGTCGCTGACGACCCAGTCGAGGTTGCCCGCGAGCATGTGCTCCCACAGCGCCTCGACGTCCTCGCGCGGCCGCAGCGGCGGGTTGACCTTGCCGCCGAGGCCGTGCGCGGTGGTGATGTCGGCGAGCAGGTGGCCGATGGTGACCTCGCGCCGGAAGTCGACGTGCGGGAAGGTCGCCTGCATCCGCATCGCCGCCGTCAGCGCCTTGGCCGACGACAGGTGGAGCAGGTTGATGTTGGGCAGGCCGGTCTCGTCGGCGAGAAACGCCGCCGTCGTGACGGCCAGGCCCTCCGAGTGCGGCGGCCGCGAGGCGCTGTAGGCCGCGAGCCCGGAGAGCGTCCCGGCCTCCTGCACCAGCTTCGTATAGGCCGTCATGATCTCGGCCGTCTCGCAGTGCAGCGAGAGCGAGATCTGGTCGGCCAGCTCGGGGTGCTCGGCGCGCGCCTTCTGGATACCGCGCATGACGAACTCGAAGTGGGCCACGTCGTAGCGCTCGTTCGGCGGGATCATGAGGAACGAGCTCTGGTCGGCCGAGGCGCCGTGCAGGCCGTGGCTGCCGTAGAACATGAAGATCTTGAACGACGTCACGCCGAGATCGGTGATGATCGAGGGGATCTCGTCGATGTGTTCGCGCGACATCGGCGCCAGGTGGAACGCGTAGTCGATGAACGAGCGCCCCTCCGACGCCGCGAGCACCTGCGGGAAGAACTCGCGGTAGGGCCCACCGGTGTTGAGGTAGTACTGCCCCGTACGCATGTAGGTCAGGCCCGTGGTCACCCCGCCCTGCGCGCTGGCCCGGCTCTCGGTGTCGGTGTCGTCGGCCAGCGAGTTGTAGATCCCCCAGTGCTGGTGGGCGTCGACGACGCCGGGGAACGCCAGCAGGCCCCGCCCGTCGATGACGACGTCGGCGTCCTCCGCGGGGATGTTCGGCTCGAGGCGGGTGAACGTCCCGTCGGTGATGCCGATGTCGAGCTGCTCGCCGGATTCGGCGCCGGTGTCGGGACGGACGACGGTGACGTTCTTGACGAGGGTGTTCAGACGGCTCATGCGGATGCCTCCAGGGTTGACGGGTGGGGGATGGCGCCGGCGACGTCCTCGGCGGCGAGGAAGGCGAGACCGAGCGCGGGGAGCAGCCCGTTGCCGGCGAGGTAGCCCGCCGCACCGTGACCGGAGATGCCCTCGGCCGCCCCGCCCGACGCGTACAGGCCATCGATGGGGGTGCCGTCCTCGCGCAGCACGCGCGCCGACCCGTCGACGACGAGCCCGCCCTGCGTGTGGAACAGAGCGGGCACGACCTTGACCGCGGCATAGGGCGGCTGGAGCGGGGCCTCGAACTCGTTGCGCCCGAACCGGTCCGGCCGCGTCGAGCGGTCGGAAGCCAGGTCGGCGGTGGACTGCAGCTCTTCGGCCAGCGCGTCGGCGGGCAACCCGGTGGCAGCGGCGAGACCGGCGACGTCGTCGGCCCAGACCAGCGCGCCACCGTCGACCGTCTGCCGGAAGTCGGTGAAGACGAGGCAGGCGTCGTGGATGCGCTGGTCGAGGACGATCCACCCGGCCGCACCGGGCTGGGCGGCGATGACGGCGGCGTACTCGCTGTAGCCGGAGGTCTCGTTGCCGAACCGTCGGCCGTCGGCCCCGACGATGACGGCGCCGTGCATGACGGTGGCCCATCCGACGAGGGTCGACGTGCGCTGGGCCAGGGCGCCGTGCCCCTGGTAGGCGTCGAGGAAGGCGGAGGCGGCGCCCAGCGTCCGGCCGATGCGCAGAGCGTCTCCACGCGAAGCCTCGCTGCCGTGGTAGATCGCGTCGGCGATCTCGGGCAGGTGCTCGCGCACGAGGTCGCGGTCGGCGCCGTACCCGTTGGTGGCCAACAGGACCGCCCGGGTGGGCACCTCCTCGGTGGAGCCGTCCGGAGACTCGAGGACGGCCGCCGTGACCCGGCCGTCGTCGTCGAGCCGCACGTCGACGAGCCGCGCCGGTACGAGGAGGTCGATGCGCTCGTGGTCGTTCACCCGCTGCACGAGGTGGTCGAGGAGCGCGGTGCCGTGGCGGCCCTCGAGGGTGTGGCAGCGGTCGACCGAATGGCCGGGGTAGTGGAAGTCGGTGACGAGGTGCAGGTCGAGGCCCACGCTGTCGACGAGCCATTCGACGAGCCGCGCGCTCACATCGGTGAGGGCTGCGGCCAGGCGGGGGTCGGCCTCGTCGTGGGTCTTGGCCATGACGTCGGCGAGGAACGTGGCGGGGGGGTCGTCGAGGCCCGCTTCGCGCTGGAACCGGGTGCCGGCGCCCGGCACCATGGCGGTCGACATCGACGTGTTGTTGCCCCGGCGGAAATGCTCACTGACCTCGACGACGAGGACGTCGAGGCCGAGCTCGGCGGCGCGCAGGGCCGCGGCCAGACCGCCGCCGGCGCCGGCGACGACGAGGTCGGGGCCGTCGGCGCTCACGCGAGCTCCCCAGCGGCGATGAGGCGCAACGTCAGGGCGGTCGGGTCGACCACGCGCACGGGCCAGCCAGCCGCGTCCGCGGGCAGGTCGACCGCGCTGCAGCCGTTGAGCAGGGCGCCGGCCCCGGCCTGGTCGCTGCGGCGCACCGACTGCCGCAGGGCGTCGCCCCACCGGTCGCCCTCGTGGATCGCGTCGACGTCGAGGTCGAGCACGTCCACCCCGGTGAACGAGGAGCCGAAGCCGTAGTGGGCGACCTGCCGCTCGGCCTCGGCACCGATCGCCGCGTTGCGGGTGACGGCCCCGAACCGACGGCCCGACAGGACGCTCCAGGTGGCAGAGGTACGCAGCAGCCCGAAGACCGGGCGGTCGAGCGTGGCCGCCAGCGCGACGACGCCGGGGTCGAGGAAGCAGTCGGGGAGGAGGGCGTCGGCCTCGTCGGGCGCGCGGCGCAGGGCTGCGGTGACGAGCCCGTCGGAGTCGCGCACGTCCTGCTCGGTGGCCAGCTGCCGCGGGGCGTCGGCGCCGATGTCGACCAGCTCCACCGTGAGACCGGCGGGGCTGAGCGCGTCGTACCGGGCCTGGCGGCGGGCCAGCTCCTGGGGGTCGACGTGGATCGGGGTCACGGACCAGACGCGCACGGGCGCTCCTTCTCGGCGGACGGTCATGCGGTGAGCTCTCGCAGCAAGGGGCCGACGTGCGGCGCGTCCGGCAGCCCGGCGGCGACCTGCTGCACCGTCTCGAGGGTGTCGGCGTCCTGGAGCCACCCCCGGAGCAGCGCAAGGATGCCGGCCTCGTCCAGGGGGTGGTGGTCGGCATCGCCGATGGGGTTGGGGGCCTCGCCGGAGAGCGAGCGACCGTCCGTCGTCCGCACGGTGACCCTTACCGGGCGCTCGTCCGGCAGCCGGCCGGTCAGGTCGACGGCCTCACGGACTGACACCCGGGCCGCGAGGTGGCGGACGGTGTTGTCCAGCAACGCATCCGGTGCCGACTGCCGCGGCCCCACCTCGCCGTGCACCAGCGCCGTGGCGACGACGAACGGGATGGAGAAGAGCGCGGACAGCCGCGTCGTCCAGGTGGTCGTGGCGAGCCCGGCGCCGAGGGCGTGGATCTCGACGACGACGGACTCCACGTCGGCGGCCGGCACGTCGGCGCGCATACCCAGCACGACGTCGGCGACCGGATGCGTGTAGGAGCACGCCGCGTGCCGCTTGAAGTAGCCGCGGGTGACGTCCCAACGCTCGCCGAGGTCCTCCGTGAGGGCGGCCGGCTCGAAGGTGCCCAGCAGCCCACCGAGCGACCGCGCCGCGGTGCCCGTGCAGCTCGCGCCCCCGGCGGCAGCCAGCCGGGCCGCGGCGAGGCCCGAGACGTTGCTCGCCCCCATCCAGGCGTTGCGCACCTCGTGGCCGTCCAGCGCGGACGAGAAGTGGCCGGCCACCGGCATACCCGCGCCGGTGTCGATCGCGCCGGCGAGCTCCTCCGGCCCGAGGCCCAGCAGTCGGGCGCACCCGGCCGCCGCCCCTGCGACGCCCCAGCTGCCGTGCGGGTGGGCACCGGCCTGCAGTCGTGTGGCCCGCCCGAAGCGCGCCGCCACCTCGTAGGCGACGAGGAGGGCCGCCGCCGTGTCGGGCCCCGTGCTGTCGAGCTCGGCGGCGAGCGAGAGCACCGCCCACAGTCCGTGCGCGGCCGGGTGCCCGGCGGCATACTTGTTGCCCTCGTCGATCTCGAGCCGCACCATGGCCGTCGCGTTGAGCCAGGCCGCCGCCTCGACGCTGGTCGCGCGACCGGCGCCCACCAGCGGGGCGGGTCCGCCACCGGCTCGCCAGGCCTCGACGAGCGCCCGGTGCTCCGGCAGGCGGGAGCCGACGGCCGTGACCCCGAGAGAGTCCAGCAGCACCAACGACATCCGCTCGCGCACCGGCACCGGGACGTCCTCCCACCTCAGCCCGGACGCCCACGCACCGAGGGCGCGCGTCGCCTCACGGGCCGCGGTCTGGCTCACGGCTCAGAGCCCCAGGTATGCCGCGCGCACCCGGTCGTCCTCGGCGAGCTCGGAGCCCGTGCCGGAGAGCACGACGCTGCCGCTCTCCATGACGTAGGCCCGGTCGGCGAGGCGCAGAGCCTGGCCGGCGTTCTGCTCGACGAGCAGGACGGCGACGCCGCGGTCGCGGATCAGCCCGATGGCCTCGAGGACCGACCAGGTCAGCTTGGGGGACAGGCCGGTCGACGGCTCGTCGAGCATGAGCAGCCGCGGACGGGCCATGAGCGCCCGGCCGATGGTCAGCATCTGCTGCTGCCCGCCGCTGAGGGTCTCCGCGGTCTGCCGGCGCCGGTCGCCGAGCACGGGGAAGAGCTCGAAGACCTCCTTGAGGGACTCGCCCACAGGGGTCTTGCGCTGCGTCCACGCCCCCATCCGCAGGTTCTCCTCGATGGTGAGCGGTCCAAAGAGCGCCCGGTCCTCCGGCACGTGGACGAGCCCGCGGCCGACGAGGTCGGCGGTGCGCACGCTGTCGACCCGCTGGCCGTCGAAGACGATCTGGCCGGAGGTCGGGCGGATGACCCCCGAGATGGCCCGAAGCGTGGTCGTCTTGCCCGCGCCGTTGGCGCCGACGAGCGCGACGATCTCGCCCTCCTTCACCTCGAGGTCGATGTCGTGCAGGATCTGCAGCCCGCGGTAGCCCGCGCAGACCGACTCAATACGCAGCATCGGTGGGCTCCTCTCCGAGGTAGGCCTCGATGACGCGGGGGTCCTTGGTGACCTCGTGCGGGCTGCCCGACGTGAGGACGCGACCCTGGTCGAGCACGAGCACGGAGTCCGACAGCCGCATGACCGCGGCCATGATGTGCTCGACGAAGACGAGGGTGACGCCCTCCTCGCTGCGCAGGTGCTCCAGCAGCTCCATCACCGGGGTGCGCTCCGACGGGACGAGTCCGGCCAGCACCTCGTCGAGCAGGAGCACCCGGGGCTTCCCGGCCAGGGCGCGGGCCAGCTCGAGGCGCTTGAGACCGGCGGTCGGCAGGCTGCTGCTCTGCACGTCGCGCCACTGCGCGATACCGACCCGCTCGACCACGTCGGCGGCCGCCCGGCTGGCGTCCCGCCGGCTCGTCCCCGCGGCCATGGCGGCGACGGCGACGTTCTCCAGCACGCTGACCGAGCCGAACGGGCGCATCAGCTGGAAGGTACGGGCCATACCGGCTCGCGAGACCCGGTGGGGCGCAAGCCCGGTGACATCACGACCGTCGAGGTGGACCGTCCCGGCGTCGGGCGCGATCGCCCCCGCCACGAGGTTGAAGAGCGTCGTCTTGCCGGCGCCGTTGGGGCCGATGATGCCGAGGATGCTGCCTTCCTCGACGGTGAACGAGACGTCGTCGACCGCGGTGAGCCCGCGGAAGGACTTGCTGACGTGGGCGACCTCCAACAGGCTCATCGGCGTCGCATCCGCTCACGGATCGCGCCGTAGACGCCCTGCGGCAGGAGCAGCACGATGAGGATGAGCAGGACGGCATACACGATGACGTCGAGTCCGGCCCGGCCCTGGAGGAAGCTCAGCGCGGCCGGGGGGTTGCGCAGCAGCGTGGCGGTGATGTCGTTGAGGGGGCCGAGCACGAGGGCGCCGATGGCCGGGCCCCAGATCGTGCCCACGCCGCCGATGACCGCCGGCAGGATGGCCTGGATCGACACGCTCGAGCCGAAGGCGACGTCGGGGTCGACGAAGAAGTAGTACTGCGTGTAGAACGTGCCGGCCACCGAGGTGATGGCGGCGGACAGCGCGATGGTGAGGATCTTGGTGCGCATGACCGGCACACCGAGGGCCGCGGCCGCCTCCTCGTCGTCGCGCACGGCCACGGTGAACCGGCCGAGCCGCGAGCGCAGGAAGAGGATGCTCGCCGCGATCGCCGCGACGGTGAGGGCCAGCGCGATCCAGAAGTATGCGGGGGATCCGGGCTCGAACTGCATGAAGGCGAGTGACGACTGGGGGCGCAGGGGCACGTTGTAGCCGACCGCCCGGTTGACGAAGTCGCTGTTGATGGCGAGCAGCCGCAGCATCTCCGCGAACGCGAAGGTCGACAGGGCGAAGTACGCGCCCTTCAGCCGGTAGCGCAGGGCTAAGAAGCCGACCATCGCGCCGAACAGCGCGGCGACGACGATGCCGGCCAGCAGGCCGATCCAGGGGGAGACGCCGTGGTTCACGAGCAGCCAGACGCTCGTGTAGGCCCCGAGCCCGAAGTAGGCGGCGTGGCCGAAGCTGAACATGCCGCCGAAGCCGCTCATGATGTTCCAGCCGACCGCCATGAGCGCGAAGATCAGGACGCGCACGGCCACGGCCTGCGTCGCCGGTGGCAGCAGCAGCGGCACGGGGATGAGCACGACGGTCAGCACGGCGAGGATGACGAGGTGGCGTCCCCAGACCGGGCGGGGGAGTGTGGCCGGCGCCGGGGTGCTCTCCCGCTCCTGCTCCGGCGGCGCGGTGGCGGCGCTCACGACGCCCTCCCGAACAGACCCTGCGGGCGCAGGAGCAGCACGAGCACGAAGACGACGAAGATCGACAGCAGGGGGCTCTGGCCGGGCAGGAGCAGGGCGCCGAGCTGCTCGGTGAGACCGATGAGCAGTCCTCCGACCAGCGCGCCGACGACGTTGCCCATCCCACCGAGCACGACGACGACGAACGCGATGATGTTGAACAGCTCGCCGGTCGTGGGCTCGATGGTCACCAGGGGGGCGACCAGCACTCCCGCCGCTCCGGCGCAGGCGGTGCCGATGGCGAAGGTGGCCATGTAGATGCGGCGCGTGTCGATCCCCACCAGCTGGGCGCCGGCGTCGTTCGCGGCGACCGCGCGGATCGCCGTGCCGAGACGCGTACGCCGCAGGAGCACGTAGAGCAGACCGGCCAGCACGAGGGCGACGCCGAACGCGAGCAGCCGCGACACGTTGGCCACCGCCCCGAGGATCGCCACCCCGGTGTCACCCGGGAGCTTGACCGACTGGGGGTTCGGGCCGAAGAAGAGCAGCAGGAGGTTGTCGATGAGCAGCGCCAGGCCCAGGGTGATGAGCAGCTGGTTCTCCAGCGGCTTGCCGATGGCCCCGGAGAGGATGAAGCGCTGCACGGCCGCCCCGAGCAGGAACATGACCGGCACCGACACGAGCAGCGCGAGCAGCGGGTGCACGCCGAGGGTGTTGACCATGACGACCGAGATGTAGAGCGCGACCGCCAGGAACGCCCCGTGGGCGAAGTTGACGATGTCGAGCACCCCGAAGATGAGGGTCAGGCCCATGGCGACGAGCCCGTAGACGCCGCCGACGAGGATGCCGGTGACGACGGCCTGGCTGACGACCTCGGTGCTGCCGGAGCGCACGTAGGACAGCAGCACCGCGACGACGACCACCGCGGCCGCCACCGCGGGCAGCGTCCAGGGTGGGCGCCGCCGGGCCGTGCGCACCGAGGGGGAGGGGGCCTCCACCTCGGTCGCCTCCGACCGGCTCACTGGCCCGGCGTCGCCGGGTAGCGGTACGTGGTCTCGGAGAAGTCCTTCGGGAAGGTCTGCACGACCTTTCCGCCCTGGACCTGCATGAGGATGGGAGCCGCGCCCTGGTTCTCGCCGGTCTCGCTGAAGGTGATCGGACCCTTCGAGGCGACGAGGGAGTCGAGCTTGGTCTGGGCGATGGCGCCGCGCAGGGTCGCCGGGTCGGCGCTCTTGGCCCGGTTCAGGGAGTCGGCGATGACGCGGACGGCGTCGTAGGAGAGGACCGCACCCGTACGGATGTCGTCGTTGTACTTCTCCTTGTACGTCTTGATGAGCGCCTGGGTCTGCGGGTTCTTGCCGTCGAGGTGGTAGTTCGCGTCGAAGAAGCCCTCACCGGCGGCGCCGGCCTCCTTGGCGAACTGCGGCAGGTCGAACGCGCCGTTGGCGACGCCCCACACCGCGTTGAGCGTGGGCTTCACCGTGTTCACGGCGTTGGCGACGAGGACGCCGTCGCGGTAGTAGCCGGCGACCATCAGGACGTCGGCGCCGGACGCCTTGACCGCCGTGACCTGCGTCGTGAAGTCGGAGACCTTGGCCGGGTCGTAGCTCGCGACCGGCCCGACCTCCATACCGAGGCTCTGCGCCTTCTTGGTGAACGTGTCCTTGACGGCGGTGCCGAAGGGGCCCTGCTCGTGGAGGATCGCGACCTTCTTGGCCGGCTTGCCTGCGGCGGTCGACACGTCGAAGAGGTACTGCGCGCCCTGCTCGGCGAGCACGGTGCCGCTCGGCTGCATCCGGAACGTGTACTTGTAGCCCTGGGCGAGGATGGTGTCGGCGCTCGACACGTCGATGACGAACGGCACCTTGTTGCGCTCGGCCACGGCGGCGACGTTCTGGCTGACCGCGCTCTGGTAGGTGCCGACGATCGCGACGGCGCCCTCCTGGATGAGCCGCTGCGCCTCGCTCTGGCCGACCTCGGGAGCGCCCTTGCTGTCGGCGCTGAGCAGCTCGAGCTTCGCGCCGCCCATCGAGGCGATGCCGCCTGCGGCGTTGACGGCCTCCACGGCCAGCTTGGCGCCGTTGTCCATCTGCTGGCCGTCGGCCGCCGACGACCCCGACAGCGGGTGCAGCGACGCGATCTTGATGGTCTGGCCCGATCCGCCGGTGGCACCGCCACCCGCGCCGACGCCGGGCGTACCGGGAGGGGCGGACCCTCCACAGGCGGCCAGGGCGAGGGGCGCCGCTAGGGCCAGGCCGTAGATCCAGCTCTTCTTCATGGTCTGCTCCCGCGGTCTAGCGTTCCTCGAAACGGAACGGCCGATGACCAGGCAGTCTGACATCTGGCCGCACGCAAGGTCAAGGGTCGACATGAACTCGTCAATAGGCCTACAGTTCAACGGCATTAGGCGTCTGGCTCCGATGTGAGCCGCTGAGAAGGCTGTTTCGCTGCACGGAACAGCACGGCGTAGACGAAGATGTCGGCCACAGTGGAGTCGACCCGAACGGGGTGGGGATGACGGATCAGCTCGGCACGGAGGCGGCCGCTCGGGTGGCCGACGTCCTCCTCGCGTTCCTCCAGGGGCCACGCAGTCTCGGGGTCTCCGCCCTGGCCCGAGAGCTCGGCCTGTCCAAGGCGGTGGTCCACCGGATCCTGCAGACCCTGGTCAACCGGGGCCTGCTCACGTCCGACCTGACCACCCGCGAGTACCACCTCGGCCCGGCCGCCGCCGCCCTGGGGGCTCGGTCACTGCGCGAGTCCGACCTGCGCACCGTGGCCATGCCGGTGCTGCGCGAGCTGCAGCAGGCCACGGGCGAGACCACCACGGTCTCGGCGCTCGTCCCCGGTGGCCGCGTCTACCTCGACCAGGTCGAGAGCACGAAGGAGATCAAGATGACGGTGGAGATCGGGCGTCGCTTCCCGTTGCACGCCGGCAGCTCCAGCACCTCGATGCTGGCCTTCCTGCCCGAAGCCCAGCAGGAGGAGGTGCTCCGGACCCACCTGGAGGCCCTGACCGCCCGCACCGTCGTCGACCCGGATGCGCTGCGCGATCGGCTGCTGGAGGTACGCCGGTCGGGCGTCGCGCAGTCCGACGGCGAGCGACAGTCGGGCGCCGGCTCGGTGGCGGCCCCGGTGTTCGGGGTCGACGGATCGGTGCAGGGCGCCATCTCGGTGTGCGGCCCCGCCGACCGGGTCGGCCCGGCCGCCCGCGAGCGGTTCGTGCCGCTGCTCGTCGAGGCCGCCGACCGCATCTCCCGGGGCATGGGCTGGCGCGGTGGCCTCCCGGTCCTCGCCGCCGCCCAGGGAGGGGCCCGATGAGCGACGCGCTCGCCGGGCTGAAGGTCCTCGACGTCTCCACCCTCTTCGCCGGCCCACTGGCCGCCACGATGCTCGGCGACTTCGGCGCCGAGGTCATCAAGATCGAGCACCCCCGCGGTGACCCGGTGCGGTCGCACGGCGCCAGCAAGGACGGCGTCGGGCTGTGGGCCAAGGTCGTCGGGCGCAACAAGCGCGGCATCACCCTCTACCTCGGCTCACCCGAGGGGCAGGCCGTGTTCCGCCGCCTCGTCGCCGACGCCGACGTCGTCATCGAGAACTTCCGCCCCGGCACCCTGGAGCGGTGGGGGCTCGGCTACGACGAGCTGTCGCGGATCAACCCCCGCCTCGTCCTCACCCGGGTCACCGGCTTCGGACAGATCGGGCCGTATGCCGGTCGGCCCGGCTTCGGCACGCTCGCCGAGGCGATGAGCGGCTTCGCGGCGATCACCGGTGAGCCGGACGGTCCGCCCACTCTGCCGCCCTTCGGTCTCGCCGACGGGATCGCCGCTCTGGCCGGCGCGTTCGCGACCATGACCGCCCTCCGCGCCCGCGACACGACCGGGCGCGGGCAGGTCGTCGACCTCGCCATCATCGAGCCGATCCTCACCCTGCTGGGCCCGCAGCCGACCGTGTGGGACGCCCTGCAGCAGGTGCAGGAGCGCACCGGCAACCGGTCGGCGAACAACGCGCCGCGCAACACCTACCTGACCCGCGACGGCCGCTGGGTCGCGGTGTCGACGAGCGCACAGAGCATCGCCGAGCGGGTCATGACGCTGGTCGGCCGCCCCGAGCTCACGCAGGAGCCGTGGTTCGCGTCCGGCGGGGAACGGGCCAAGCACGCCGACCTGCTCGACGAGGCGGTCGGGTCCTGGGTGGCCCGGCACGACCGTGACGAGGTGCTCCGGGCCTTCGAGCAGGCGCAGGCGGCCGTGGCCCCGATCTACGACGTGCGCGACGTCGTCGCCGACCCGCAGTTCGCGGCCCTGGGGTCGCTGGTGCGCATCGCCGACCCCGAGCTGGGGTCGGTGCTCATGCAGAACGTCCTCTTCCGGCTCTCCGAGACGCCGGGGCACATCGACAGCACCGGCCCGTCCCTCGGCCAGCACACCGCTGAGGTGCTCGCCGAGCTCGGCATCGACGCCGACGAGCTGGCCGAGCTGCGCCGCCTGGGGGCCGTGTGAGCACCCCGCGCTCCACCCCGAGGTCATGGCTGTACGTCCCCGGCCACCGCCCCGACCGGGTCGCCAAGGCGCTGGCCTCGGCGGCCGACGCCGTCGTCATCGACCTCGAGGACGCCGTCCCCGCCGCCGTCAAGGACGAGGCGCGCCGGAACGCCGTGGCCGCGCTCGCCGACCGTCCGGCCGGTGGGCCACCCGTGTGGGTGCGGGTCAACCCGCCCAGCGAGGCCGTCGGTCGCGCGGACGTCGAGGCCCTCGCCGGGTCCACCGCCGACGGGCTGCGCCTGCCCCGCACCGAGGACCCCGACGTCGTGCGAGCCGTCGCCGACCGCACCGGCAAGCCCCTCGTCCTGCTGCTCGAGACCGCTCGCGGGCTGCTGCGGGCCCCGGAGCTGGCGCAGGCGCATACCCGGGTGGCGGGCATCGGCCTCGGTGAGGCCGACCTCGGTGCCGACCTCATGGTCGGGTCGGACGCCGGCCTCGACTGGGCGCGTGGGTGGGTCGTGGCGGCCGCTCGCGCCGCTGGTCTGCCGTCGCCGACGCAGAGCGTGTGGACGCGGGTGTCCGACCTCGACGGGCTGCGCGCATCGTGCGAGTCGGGCCTGGCCATGGGCTTCTTCGGCCGGTCCGTGGTGCACCCGGCCCAGATCGAGACCGTGCACGACGTCTACACGCCCTCGGCGGCGCAGATGGACGACGCGCGTGCCGTGCTCGCCACCGGGGCCGCCGCGCGGGCCCGCGGCGAGGCCGCGGCGCTCGACGAGCACGGCCGCTTCGTCGACCCCGCCGTGGAGGCCCGCGCCCAGGTCGTGCTGGACCGGGTCCCCGCCCCCCGCGATACGCGCAATGACCCGGAAGGCCAGGCATGAACGACGAGGTCATGACGACGACGGACGCGCTGCTCGACGCGGTCAGTGCAGGCGTGCGCCTCGTCGAGCTCGGGCAGCCCTTCTTCACCGGGATGCCGTGCTCGCCCAACCACCCCGGGTTCCGGATGACGTTGATCCGCCGCCACGGCGACATGGTGCGGCCCGACGGCGGCTCGGCCGCCAACGAGATCATCGTGACCGGCGGCCACGTGGGCACTCACGTGGACGCCCTCTCCCACGTCAGCCACGACGGGCTCATGCACGGCGGGGTCGATGCGGCCCAGGCGCAGGTGGGTGGAGCGTTCCGCGAGCTCGGCGCCGAGCACACGCCCGCGTTCCTGCGGCGCGGCGTCCTGCTCGACGTGGCCGCGACCCTCGGCAAGGAGGTGCTCGCCCCCGGACAGGGCGTGGGCGCTGCCGAGCTGCAGGCCGCCCTCGACCGGGCCGGCACCGACCTGCGACCCGGTGACGTCGCCCTCGTGCGCACCGGCTGGTCGCGGCACTTCGACGACGCCACCCGCTACCTCAGCCGCGCCGACGGCGTGCCCGGGGTGACGCCCGACGGCGCGCGCTGGCTCGCCGACGCCGGCGTCAGCGCCACCGGCAGCGACACCACGGCCTACGAGCAGATCCCCGCTGGGGCGGGGCACAGCGTGCTCCCCGTGCACCGGATCCTGTTGGTGGACAACGGCATCTTCATCATCGAGCACCTGGCTCTCGAGGAGGCGTCGGCGGCCGGGCTCACCGTCTTCACCTTCGTCATGGCGCCGCTGCGCATCGTCGGCGGCACCGGCTCGCCCGTGCGCCCGTTCGCCGCGGTGTCGGCATGACGACGACCATTGCGACGACCACCTCAGCGCCCACGGTCGTGCAGCGGCTCGCCGGCCTGGCCGCCGACGTGCGGCGGGACGGCCTGCCGGACGCCTTGCGGGAAGACGTCGCCCGGCGGGTGCTCGACCTGGTCGGCAACAGCCTGGCCGCCGGCGGGGAGTCCTCCGCCGTCGCGGTCACGGCGGTCGTCCGCGGCTGGGGCGGCCCCGAGGACGCGACCGCGATCGGCACCGGGCTGCGCGTGCCCAGCGCCGCAGCCGCGCTGGTCAACGGCACCCTCGCCCACTCGCTCGACTTCGACGACACCCACCTCCCGTCCGTGCTCCACCCGTCGTCCAGCGTCATCCCCGCCGCCCTGGCCGTCGCGGAGGCCATGGGGGCCACGGGAGCGCAGCTGCTCGACGCGGCCGGGGTCGGCATCGAGGTGACCGTGCGGCTGGGGATGGGCGGCTACGACGAGGCCAAGGGCACGTCGGAGTTCTTCGAGCGCGGCCAGCACGCGACGTCGATCTGCGGCGCCGTCGGTGCCGCGGTGGCCGCGGCGATGGCCGGGGGGCTCGACGCCGAACGCATCGCCGACGCGGCCGGGATCGCCGCGTCGATGGGCTCCGGACTGCTGGAGGCCAACCGCACCGGGGGCACGGTCAAGCGGGTCCACTGCGGGTGGGCCGCCCACGCCGGTGTCGTCGCCGCCGACCTGGCTCGGCACGGCCTCACCGGCCCGCCCACGGTCGTCGAGGGGCGGTTCGGCTTCCTGCAGGCCTTCTGCGGTGAGCACGCCGACATCGACGCGGTCACCGCCGGTCTCGGTGAGCACTGGGAGCTGCCCGGCATCTTCTTCAAGCCCTACCCCTGCAACCACTTCACCCACGCCGGTATCGACGCGGCCCTCGAGCTACGGGCGCGCGGCATCCGTCCCGACGACATCGTCGACATCGAGCTCGGGGTGCCCAGCGCCGTCCTCAAGACGATCGGCCAGCCGCCCGAGGAGAAGGCCCGCCCGCGCTCGGGCTACCACGCGGCGTTCAGCGGTCCCTACACCGTGGCGGCGGCCCTGCTCGGCGGCGGTGGGCTCGGGGTGTTCCACGAGGACTTCACCGACGAGGCCGTACGCGACGAGCGCCGCCTCGCGCTCGCCGCCCGGGTGCGCGTCGTCCCCGACGAGCAGTGCGACCGGATCTTCCCGCACCAGTTCCCTGCGGTGCTGCGGGTGGAGACGAGCGACGGCACCCGGCACGAGGTGCGGGTCGACGCCAACCGCGGCGGCCCCGAGCGCCCGCTCTCCACCGAGGAGCTCGCCACCAAGGTGCGCCTCAACGCCTCCCGGGTGCTCGACCCCGCGCAGGCGGCCGCCGTCGCACGGGCCGGCCTCGAGCTGCCCGGTGCGCCGGACGTCACCACCCTGATGTCGCTGGTGCGCGGCAGCGTCCGCCCGTGAGCACCGGGGCCTCCGAGCACGAGCAGCGGCTCGGCCGGCTCGTCGAGTGGGCCCTGGGTCCGGACGTGCTCCTCCCTGACGACGTGCCCCACGCGGTCACCCTCGTGACCGACACCGTGGCCGCCGTCCTCGCCGCCGGGGTCGAGCCCGAGGTACGCGGGTTGGCCGCCTCCGCGCCCACGCTCGGCGGCGTCGGTCCCTCGACGGTCTTGGCCACCGGGGTCGGCACGAGCCCCTATGCCGCGGCCCTGGTCAACGGGACGGCCGCCGTGCGGCTGGAGCTCGACGAGGGGAACGGCTTCTGCGCCAACCATCCCAGCGCACACACGCTCCCGGCGGTGCTCGCCACCGCCGAGGGCGTCGGCGCCGACGGGGCGACCTTCCTCGCCGCCTCGGTCGCGGCGTACGAGGTGGCGGTCCGCGTCGGCCGGGGGATCACCCTGCGCTCCGCCGTGCACCCGTTCGGTACCGCGATGGCGTGCGGCGCCGCGCTCGGGGTGGCCCGGCTGCGCGGGCTCGACGTGGACCTCGCCACCCGGGCCGTGCGCCTGGCCGCGGCGCTGGTCCCGGCCTCCACCCAGCGGGCCGCCAACCAGGGCGCCACGGTGCGCAACGCCGTCACGGGCGCGTGCGCCGCCGCCGGCGTGCTGGCCGTGACCCTGGCGGAGACCGGCACGAGCGACGACGTCCTGGCCCTGCCGACCGTCTTCGGCGAGATCCTCGGGGAGCGCTACGACGACATGTGGCTCGACGAGGGCCTCGGCACCGAGCGCTACCTGCGTACCGGTTACCTCAAGCTCCACGCCTGCAGCCGATGGAACCACGCCCCCATCGGGGCGACCGAGACGATCCTGGTGCGCGACGCCGTGCGGCCGGACGACGTCGTCGACGTCGAGGTGGCCACCTACGACCCGGCGACCCGCCTCGACGGCCGTGAGCCGCAGACGGGGTTCGCCGGCAAGCACTCCATCCCGTTCAACGTCGCCGCCCGGATCCTGCTGCGCGACAACGGGATCGACACCTACACCGACGAGGTCGTGCAGCGTCCGCAGCTCCGAGCGCTGATGCAGCGGGTGCGGGTCGTCGAGGACCCGTCGATGACCGCGGCCGCGCCCCAGGTCCGCGCCGCGCGCGTGAGTATCCGGCTGACCGACGGGCGGGTCCTGACCGCAACCGAGGAGCATCCCCCGGGCGGCGCCGACCGTCCCTACGCGCAGGAGGTCATCCGCGCGAAGCACCGGGCGCTGCTGCGTCGCGGGCGGTCCGAGGCCACCGCCGAGGCGCTGCTGCAGTGGTGCGACGCGCTGCCCCGACACGCCTCCCTGTCCGGGCTCGCGACGCTCGTCGGAGGGGCCCGATGACGCCCCCTCCGACGCACCTCACAGCTCGCAACGAGCTCGCCGGTCTGGCTGCGGCTGTGGCCGGCACCCGATGGGTCGACGCCCCGGGGCCGGTGCGTGACCGGGTCGTCGACCTCGTCGCCGACTGCGTGGCCGTCGCCGCGCTCGGGTCGGGGCGGGCCGAGCTGCAGCGTCTCGTCGCCCTGCACGACCGGCTTACCTCGCCGGGGCCCTCGTCCGTCCTCGGGTCGCCCCGAGGCTGGCCGGCTCTCACGGCCATGCTGCTCAACGCCACGGCCCTCGCGGCCGACCAGCTCCAGGACGGCCACCGACTGGCCCGCGGTCACCCCGCCTCACACGTCGTCCCGGCCGTGCTGGCCCTCGCGGAGCAGACCGGAGCCGACGGTGCCGAGCTGCTGTCGGCCGTCCTCGCGGGCTACGAGGCCGGCGTGCGCCTCGGGCAGGCCATGGGCGGCACCCCCGCCGGTGTCCACGACATCGGTACGTGGGGGCAGGTGGCTGTGGCGGCGGCGACCTCCCGGCTCCTCGCGCCCGGCGACGCCGACGCCGCGCTCCGGGCGATCGAGCTGGCCGGGTCGGCCGTCCTGCTCACGGACGCGCACACCGTCTTCGCCGGACATGCGGGGTCGCACACCTTCCTCGGCTCATCGGTGCAGACCGGCGCCGCCCAGGGGCTGGCCGCGGTGGCCGGCCTGGCCGCGGCGCCCGGCTCGCTCACCCGGCACCTCGGGTCGGTCGCCGCCGCGGCCTGGGACGCGTCACCCCTGATGGTCGACGGCGCCTGGCCGACCCACGAGGTGCTCGGCGGCTACGTCAAGGTCCATGCCACCTGCGCCCACCTGCACGGGGTGAACGACGCCGTCGCCGACCTCGTGGCCGAGGGCGTGCGCGGCGCTGACGTCGACGCGGTGCAGGTGCGGGCGTTCGCCGGGGCGGCCACCTTCGACGCGGTGGCCGACAGCGAGCTTGCCGCCCGGTTCAGCGTCCCCACCACGGTGGCGGTGGCCCTGCTCGACGGCCGGCTCGACGAGTCGACGATGACCGACGAGCGCGTCCGCGCGCGCGACGTCCGTGATCTCGCCGCCCGGGTGACGGTCGTGCACGACCCGGCCCTCGACCCGGCCTACCCCTCCGGACGACCGGCTCACGTCACGGCCCAGCTGCGGGACGGGTCGCAGCGCGAGGCGTCCGCCAACCGTCCGCGCGGAGACGCCGACCGCGCCCTCACCCGGGACGCGCTGCGGGAGAAAGCCTCTCGGCTGCTGGTGGGTCGGTTCGGCGACGCGGGTCGCGACGTGCTCGAGGCCGTCCAGGGACTCGGCGCGGGTATGCCGGTCGCCGACCTGACCCGAGCCGTCCGGCGTGCAGGTGGTGACCTCTCGTGATCCTCAGCCGGCACGACGGTGCGCTCCGGCTGGTGCCGCAGAACGAACACGGCCGTCTGGCCGGGCTGCTCGCGGGCGCCTGGGGGAACGGCGACGTCGAGGCGCCCCGCCCCGGGCCGTCGGTCGTCACGGCGGCGGCCCGCCACGACGAGGGCTGGCGCACCCCCGATGCGCGGGTGCTCTTCGACGAGGTCGCTCGGCGGCCCCTGCACTTCCTCGACGTCGAGGCCGGCGCGCACATCCGCCTCTACCGGCACGGCGTCACCACGGTGAGTGCGGCCGACGTCTACGCAGGCCTGCTCGTGGGGATGCACTGGACCGGCCTCTACCGCTCCCGGTGGTCGGCGCCGGGTGGTGGCGCCCGCGTCGGTCAGGGGCCGGAGGCGCGCGCGGCGCAGGAGCGGGTGGTCCGGGCGGAGCAGCGTCGGTGGGTCGACGCCGCCGGGCTGGCGTGGACGGAGCGCGAGCCCCGGGCCGCCTTCGAGACCCGCCTCTGGCACAACTACGAGCTGCTGCAGCTGTGGGACCTGCTCTCCCTCTATCTCTCCGTCGCTCCCGACCAGCCCGGCCAGGGCGAGGCCGTGCCCTGGGGTCCGCAGCTGCGCGACCTGGAGCACGAGGCCCGTCCGGTGCTCCTCCCGGCCGTCGGCGTCCGGCCCGGTGGGCCGCGGATCGGCCTGACGGCAACGGTCTCCGCGCCCGGCGTCGTGACCCTCGACCCGTTCCCCTTCGCCGCACCCGTCGAGCTGCACGTCGAGCACGTCGTCATCCCCGACCGCGAGTGGAGCCCGGCCGCCGCTCGCCGGGCGGTGCGGCAGGCGAGCCCGACAGCCACGTCCTGGCGCCTCGGACCCCCGCTCGCTGGTGGAACGACGTGACCCGGCCCCCCGATGACGTCGTCGCTCGGGCCGAGGCCTTCGTCCGCCAGGAGGCCGGCTTCGCCCAGGTGACCACGCTCGACGCCCACGGCTACCCGGTGAGCCGGTCGATGACCGCCTTCCTCGCCGACGGGTTCGTCGTCGAGCTGGTGCAGCGCCGCGTCCACCGGCGCCTGGCCCAGCTAGGGGCCGACCCAAGGCTCCTGACCACCTGGGTCGGGCCCCCTGCCCCGTCGGCGACCAACGAGCGGCCCCACGTGTTCGACCTGGGCCGGCTCCCCGACCGCACGGTGATGGTGCGGGGCGCGGCCGAGGTGATGGACGACGACTGGACGTGGGAGGTCTACGCGCGCCACCACGCCGACCATCTCGCCCGCGGCAACTACCGCGCGCCGTCGCGCGACGGGCGCAGGTCGCCGCCGACCTCGTCGGCATCCGGGTCGTGCCCTACCGCGTCCGGCTCGAGGGCTTCGGCGCGGGCGCCCAGTCCTTCGACTGGACCGTCGGGCGGCCCCTCGACCGGACCCCAGCCCCACCCCCACCACCACGAGCACCACAAGGAGCGCCATGAGCGTCAAGACCATCCTCGGCTACGAGATCCAGCCCGGGGTCAGCCCCGAGGAGTATGAGCGGTGGCTGTTCGACGTGCACGCCCCCGACCTGCTCGCCAACCCGCACCTCGACCGCATCGTCTTCAACAAGGTGCTCCGCCCCGTGCGCCAGGCCTCGGGCGGCAGCGCCACCGTCCCCGAGGGGCTCAGCTTCTACCGGATCGCCGAGATGCACTACGCCGACGAGGACGCCTACGCCAAGTACCTCGAGTGGTTCCAGGACCACCCGATCCCGGCGGATCGCGGCCCGGCCGGCCGCACCGACTTCAAGTTCTACCTCGTCACCGACAGCACTGAGGTGACCCGCTGAGCAGCCGCTATGCCTCCCTCCTGGCGGAGGGGGAGCGGCTCGTGTCGTCCATCGCTTCGGGAGAACGGCCGACGCTGCCCGAGGCGCTGACCACGCTCGCCCTCGTCTGCGGCGTCCCGTCCGGCTCACCCTGGCTCGACGCGGCCGTTGCCGCCGGTCTGGCGGAGGACGGAAGGTCTGGAACATCGGGGCCACGCATGACGTCGGGTCCGCTGGCGGGGCTGACGACGTGGGTCCTGCCGGTCGCCGCTGCCGCCTTCGTCAGCACCACCGGCGCCGACGCCGAGGCGGCAACCGCCATGGACGACGGGCTGCGCGACGTCGCCGCGGCCCTCATGGTGGTGCGCGCCTCCGGGTCCGCCGGCGAGCCACCGGGCGAGGGGCTCCTGCTCGGCCACGCCCTCGCCGCCGGATGGCTGGCCACGGCGCTGTGGGCGTCCGGCGTGGTCGGCGCCCCAGGGTCCTTCCCCCTGACGGTCGGCGCCGTCGTCGGCACACCGTGACCACGCGACCGCGGCTCCTGCTCAACCTCGCCCGGCCGTGGGGGGAGACCGACCCGCTGAGCCTGGCCCGGCGGGCGGTCGAGGTCGGCTTGGACGGCGTCGGGCTGGCGGACAGCCCGCGCCTCATGCCCGACTGCTGGCTGGAGAGCGAGCGCGTGCTGGCCTCGACCCCCGCCGCGCTCGCGGGCCCGGTGGTGGCGAGCATCGGTCTGCGGCACCCGGCCACCGTCGCCGGGGCGCTCCGCACGCTCGAACAGCACCATCCCGGGCGGACGTTCGCGGTCGTCGGGCGCGGCGAGAGCTCAGTGCGCAACGAGGGACTCGCCGTCCCGTCCCTGCGAGCCCACGCGGACGCGTTGACCCTGCTGCGCGACCGCCTTCGGGCCGACGACGGTGCGCACTTGCTGGCCGGCCGGCTGCTCGGGGCGGCGTCCGGCCCGCGCACCGTCACCGTGACGGCCAAGACCGTCGGTGGCGTCCTCCTCGACGTCGGCACCGAGCCGGGGACGGTCGCCCGGGCGGTAGCGCTGGCCAGGGCGGAGAACCCGGCCACCCACGTCTGGCTCTTCCTGCGCGCCCTCGTCGTGCCCGATCCGGCGCAGGCGGCGTCCGCGTCGGCGGCGCTCCTGGGCTCCTGCGCGTCGCGGATGGCCGCCGCCCCCGAGTGGTTCGGGCTGGACGCCGAACAGCTCACCCTCGTGCGCGCGGTCGCCGACCGCCACGACTACCTCCAGCACGGCTCAGCAACGGCGGCCGACGTCGTCGACGACGAGCCGGCCCGTCTCGTCCGCGACCGGTTCCTGCTGGTCGCCCCGGCCGCCGAGGTCACCGACCGCGTCGCGGCGCTGACCAGTGGCATCGGCGGCACGAGCGGCATCGGCGGCGTCGTCCTTGCAGGGGGCCTGCCGGGCGTCGTCCCCGGACTGGCCGACCTCGCGGCCGCCGTGACCGCCGGGCTCGCTCCCGTCCCGTCCCAGGAGTCCTCATGACCAACA
Organism: uncultured Actinomycetota bacterium; assembly: GCA_963752705.1. Taxonomy (GTDB): domain Bacteria; phylum Actinomycetota; class Actinomycetes; order Actinomycetales; family Dermatophilaceae; genus Lapillicoccus. The sequence continues at coordinate 56,848 of CAVVZM010000002.1, read as the reverse complement.
CGACCATCACCCCCGCTGCCGACTCCATCCGCGAGGCCGTGTCGACCTTCGCCGCGACGACCCGCTGGGACGACATCCCCACTCCGGTGCAGGCGTTCGGTCGGTTGCTCTTCGCCGACGCGCTGGGCGCCCTGCTCGGTGGCCTGCGCTACCCGCAGGTGCAGCAGCTCTCCGCGGCTCTCACCGACGCCGAGACCCCTGACGCGGCCACCCCGTTCGGCCGGCTCATGACCCTCGGCACCGCGGCGACGTGGCTCGACGCCGACTCGGGTGGGTCGTTCCACCCGCAGGGCCACCGGCTGCCCCCGGTGCCCACCGCCCACCCGGCGCCGCACATCCTGCCGGTGCTGCTGCATACCGCGGCGGAGCGTGGCGTGGACGACCAGCGGCTGCTCGAGGTCTTCCTCGTCGCGGCGGAGGTCGGGATGCGCAGCGGCGTCGCGTCGTCGCTGCGCATCGGGCTCCATCCCCACGGTGTCCACGGGCCCGGCTCGGCGGGTCTCGCCGCCGCCCTGCTGGGTGGCCTGGCGGACGACCGCCTCGGCGACGCCTACCTCCTCGGGTCGTGCCTACCGCTGGCGGCGACGCTCGACGTGCCCGTCCGTGGCGGCACCGTCCGCAACGCCTGGACCGGGCTCGGTTCCTACTACGGGGCGCTCGCCGCCGAGCGGGTGGCCGGGGGCGCTCGCTGCGGCGACGCGGCCTACCGCGGACTGTTCGACGGGGCAGTGTGCACCGACCTCGACCACGACCTGGCCGTCGGCGCGCTCGGCACCCGCTGGACGATCCTCGACAGCTACCTCAAGCCGTATGCGTGCGCCCGGTGGATCCACCCGGCGCTCGACGCCGCGCGGCTCGCCCTCGCCGACCTCGGACCGACCGCGACCGCCGACATCGAGGCGGTGGAGGTGACGACGTTCGCCTTCGCGGCGTCGCTCACGGAGACGGAGGTGACGTCGGACATGCAGGCGCGGTTCTCGCTGCCCTACGCCCTGGCCGCCCTGCTCACCGACGGGGTCCTCGACGCGGGGACGTTCCTGCCCGACGGGCTGGCCCGCGCCGACGTCGCCGCCCTGGCCCGGCGCGTCCGGCTCGACGAGGACCCGGCGATGTCAGCGGCCCTGCCGCGCGAGCGCCCGGCGACGGTGACCGTGCGGCGTCGGGACGGGCGCAGCGCGACCGGGTCGGTGCGCACCGCGCGCGGCAACCCCGACCAGCCGCTCGGCAGCGACGAGGTAGCCGCCAAGCTGAGGGGCAACGTCGGCGACCTCGTCCCCCCCGCCGTCGTCGACGCGCTGGTCACCGCGTTGCTGGAGCCCGGTGTGGACGTCGCGTCGACGCATACCGTGGCCTGTCTGGCCCGAGCCGTCCTCCACTCCTAGGGTTCTCGTTCCCCCCAGCGGACCGTTCTCCATGGATCGGGCCGCTGGGCGGAACATCGGTGAACATCGTTGTCAAAAGCCGCAATCAGGGTCTTGACGACGACGTTCACAGCCGATGCACTGGCTTCGTCTTCCCGTCGACGGACCGGGGAGCGGACCTCCTCGGGAGCAGCCATGCGGCACGACGACCAGCACAGCGCGGACGACACGAGCGCCCAGCGCGCCGGCTTCGGGCCCCGCGCCCGGGTGGCCCTCGCGCTCCTCGTGAGCGGCCTCCTCATCCTCGGGGCGGCCCTTCCGGCCCAGGCCGGCGCCGCCTCGACGGGCCGGGCACCGGTGCCCTGCGACCAGATGGTCGGGCAGCGCGTCTCGGTGCAGGGCGGGTCGGCCGAGGTGACGACGGCTACCCCGGTGGCCGCGTCGGGCACGGCCGCCGGCTACTGCCAGGTGGTCGGCGCCATCGGCGGCGTCCACTTCACGATGCGCTTCCCCTCGGACTGGAACGGCCGCTACTTCCAGACCGGCTGCGGCGGCTTCTGCGGCGCGGCACCGATCGCCTCGTGCGGCCAGGCGCTGACCCGCGGCTTCGCCGTGGCGGCCGAGGACTCGGGCCACACGGGCACCCAGGGTGACGGCACGTGGGCGCTCGACAACCACCGCGCCGAGATCGACTTCGGCTACCGGTCGCCCCACGTCACCGCGCAGGCGGGCAAGGCCCTCACCGAGCGGTTCTACGGCCGGGCGCCGTCCTACTCCTACTTCCAGGGCTGCAGCACCGGTGGCCGCCAGGCCCTCTCCGAGGTGCAGCGGTACCCCGACGACTTCGACGGCGTCATCGCGGGAGCGCCCGCGCTCTACCAGAACTACCTCGCGCCGCTCTCGCAGGGCTACCTCGAGACCGTCAACCGCCGCGCCGACGGCACCGTGATCCTCACCCAGGCGAAGGCTCGGGTCCTCGCCGCCGCGGTGCTCGCCCGCTGCGACGCCACCGACGGCAAGGTCGACGGCGTCGTCGGCAACCCCGACGCCTGCACGGTGGACCCCGCCGTCATCCAGTGCCCGGGTGACACCGACGCGGCCGACTGCCTCACCGCCGACCAGGTGCGGGTCGCCCGGGCGTTCTACGCGCCGCCCGTCGACTCCACGGGCAAGCAGGTCTACCCCGCCGGTCTGGCCCGCGGGTCCGAGGCCGGCTGGCCCGGCTACTCGATCGGCACCGACTCCACCCTCTCCGGCGGCGGCAACTACGCCCAGGAGGTGCTGCGCTACCTCGCCTTCCCGAAGGACCCGGGCGTGTCCTACAGCCTCTTCGACTTCGACCCGGCGAAGGACGCCCGCAAGCTCGTGCCGCTGGCCCAGGTCTACAACGCCGACAACCCCGACCTGCGCCGCTTCGACAAGGCCGGCGGCAAGCTGATCATCTACCACGGCTGGGCCGACCCGCTCATCACGCCGGGGGGCACGGTCGACTACGTCCGTGACGCCATGGCCCGCTCCGGCGGCCGCGCCGTCACCGAGGACTTCATGCGCCTGTTCCTCCTCCCGGGCGTCTACCACTGCACCGGCGGCCCCGGCGAGGACACCGTCGACTGGCTCACCTCGATCCAGGCGTGGGTGGAGAAGGGCCAGGCGCCCGCCTCGGTCACCGCGAGCAAGGTGGCCCGCGACGGGTCGGTCATGAGCACCCGCGTGGTCCAGGAGTACGTCCCGGCGCCCTGACGGCAGTGGGGGCGGTTCGCTCGCTTCGGTTCGTGCGGTGAGGGTACGGAATCCGGTGCGGTCCGGAGCACGACCGGGATCTCGGTAGGGTCGACCGCGTGAGCGAGCCGATCACGTATGCCGCCGCCGGGGTCGACGTCGAGGCCGGTGACAAGGCGGTCGAGCTGATGAAGGCCGCCGTCCGCAGCGCCCAGCGGCCGGAGGTGCTCGGGGGCCTCGGCGGGTTCGCCGGCCTCTTCGACGCGAGCGTCCTCACCCGGATGGCCCGCCCGGTGCTCGCCACCTCCACCGACGGCGTCGGCACGAAGGTGGCCATCGCCCAGGCGCTCGACAAGCACGACACCATCGGCTTCGACCTCGTCGGGATGGTCGTCGACGACATCGTCGTGTGCGGGGCCGAGCCGCTGTTCATGACCGACTACATCGCCACCGGCAAGGTCGTGCCCGAGCGCATCGCCGAGATCGTCGGCGGCATCGCGCGCGCCTGCGCCCAGGCCGGTGTGGCCCTCGTCGGCGGCGAGACCGCGGAGCACCCCGGCTTGCTGGAGCCCGACGAGTACGACGTCGCCGGAGCCGCCACGGGCGTCGTCGAGTATGCCGACCTGCTCGGACCCCAGCGCGTGGTGCCGGGCGACGTCGTGGTCGCCCTCGCCTCCAGCGGCCTGCACGCCAACGGCTACTCCCTCGTGCGACGCGTGGTCGCGAGCGCGGGGCTGCGCCTCGAGCAGCACGTCGACGAGCTCGGCCGCACCCTCGGCGAGGAGCTGCTCGAGCCCACCCGGGTGTATGCCGCCGACCTGCTGGCCCTCGTGCGGAACCCTGGTCTCGACGTGCACGCCCTCAGCCACGTCACGGGGGGTGGGTTGGCCGCCAACCTCGCCCGGGTCCTCCCCGTCGGCACCCTCGCCACCGTGCACCGGGCCACGTGGACGCCGCCGCCCGTCTTCGCCCTCGTGCAGGAGTGGGGGAAGGTCCCGCGCACCGACCTCGAGCGCACCCTCAACCTCGGGGTCGGCTTCGTGGTCGTCCTCCCGGCCGCCCAGGCCGACGCGGCCGTCCTGGCCAGCGAGGCCCGCGGCATCCCGGCGTGGGTGCTCGGCCAGGTGACCGCACGCGGCGACCAGCACCCCACTGAAGGGGACCTCGTCAGCGGCGCCAAGGGAGTCGACGGCGGCGCGGTTCTCGTCGTCGGGGAGCACCCGACGACCTAGTCCAGGGCTCGGCGCCGTGAGGCGCCGGCCCTGGGGGACGAACCGTCCGGACAGCGCTATCGCTGGCCGGAGGCCCACTTCCCGTACTCGCCGTACTCCCCGTCGTCCGGGCTGCGCCCGGCCGCGGGGGCCCAATCGTCGTCTCCGACGTCATCCACGGCAGAGACGCGCTCCGTCGGGGTGTACGTCGTCGTCGAACCGTGGAGTTCTCGCTCAAGCGCGCTGAGATCGGTGTCGGGAGAGAAGTACTTCAGCTCCCGAGCGACCTTGGTCTGCTTGGCCTTCGCCCGGCCGCGCCCCATGGCGTGACCCCCTCATGGGTATGCCGGGGCGGCATCACTTGGGTAGGGGGCGGCGTGCGTCCTCGACCGTTGCGGAGCGGCTCCGGGAATCGTGTGTCTTCGTAGGCCTAACGCTACCCCAGCCGCCGACGTTCCACCTACCGGCCGGCCGCGCGTCCTGGCAACCAGAACCCGCCGGGTGACGCCGCCGCCATGCGCTCCTCGGCCAGCTGCCGCGCCGCCTCCGCGGGGGTGACGGAACGGTCCGTGGCCAGCCTCAGGACCTCCCGCGTCGTGTCGTAGATGCCGGTGGTGCGGGCGTACGCCCGCTCGAAGTCGAACCCGTGCAGCTCGTCGGCCACCTGGATCACGCCGCCGCTGTTGACGACGAAGTCGGGGGCGTAGAGGATCCCGCGCTCACGGAGCAGGGCGGCCGACCCGCCGACCCCCTCGCGGACGAGCTGGTTGTTGGCGGCGCCGCACACCACGGCGGCCGTCAGCCGGCCCACCGTCGCGTCGTCCAGGGCCCCACCGAGCGCACACGGCGCATACACGTCGAGCTCCAGCCCGGTGAGTGTTCGGGTGTCGGCCACCACCTCGGTGCCGGGGTGGCGCTCGGCGACGCGCGCGCAGGCTGCCGCGTCGACGTCGGTGACCGCGAGGGTCGCGCCGTCGTCCGCCAGGAGGTCGGCCAGGCGGTGCCCCACCTTCCCGACGCCGGCGATACCGACCCGGCGGCCACGCAGCGACGGCTCCCCCCACACGTGTTCGGCGGCCGCTCGCATCCCTTGGAACACGCCGTAGGCCGTGAGCACGCTCGAGTCGCCGGCTCCGCCCTTGGCCTCCGACCGGCCCGTGGCGAACCGGGTCGTCTCGGCGATGACGTCCATGTCGGCGACGTAGGTGCCGACGTCGGAGGCCGTCACGTAGCGGCCCCCCAGGCTCTCGACGAACCGGCCGTAGGCCCGCAGCAGCTCCGGGGTCTTGTCCACCGCCGGGTCGCCGATGATCGCGGCCTTGCCACCTCCGTGGTCCAGGCCGGCCAGCGCGTTCTTGTAGGCCATCGCGCTCGAAAGGTTGAGCACGTCGGCGAGCGCGTCGTCCGTCGACGCGTACGGGTAGAACCGAGTTCCCCCGAGCCCTGGGCCCAATGCGGTGGTTGAAAGGGCAATGATGGCCCTCAGGCCGGTGCGGCGGTCGTGGCAGAAGACGACCTGCTCGTGCTCAGGGGTGGTGAAGAAGTCACTGGGCTGATGCACAGGTAGGCCCCTTTTCTCGCAGTATTTGTCGAATATTGGCCAGACCTACCCAAAACCCTCACCGAAACCGGTACGCCGGGGTACGTTCGGTCGTGGGGAGTCGAACTAGGGAACATGGCCATCATGCCTGCACCTGAGGAGGTTCGACGCGAGCGGGAACGGAATGAGGATGCAGATCTTGGAGCACGAAAGGCTGCTGACGCCGGCCGAGGTGGCGGCGTTGTTTCGGGTGGACCCGAAGACGGTGACCCGTTGGGCCCAGGCCGGCAAGCTGACGGCCATCCGTACCTTGGGTGGTCACCGTCGCTATCGCGAGAGCGAGGTCAGCCGGCTGCTCGGGCCGCGCTGACGCGCCGACCGGGCTGAGCACCGGCCGCCCTCGCTCGACCGTGCGGTCATGCGAGAGCGGCCGTCGCGCAGGAGCCATAGGGTGACCGAATGGCGGACGGGGTGGTGGACGGCGGCGAGGCCGCGGTGACGGGAGATCACGTCCCGGCGGCGCGGAGACCCGTCGCGTACCGGGTCGCGCCCACCGACCCCCGGCCGACGTGGGTCGCCTTCAGCTCCGCGAGCGTTCGCAGGGCGACGGTGATCGTCCTCGCCCTGCTGGTCGCCCTCTCGATCGGGTTCTGGGCGTTCAACGCCCTGTCGTCGTTCCTCTTCATCCTGCTGCTCGCCTGGCTGGTGTCCATCGCCATGGAGCCCTTGGTGCTGGGGCTGGCCAACCGGGGCATGAAGCGGGGCCTGGCCACCGGCTTCGTCATGCTCGGTGGCCTCATCGTCTTCGGCGTGCTGGCAGAGATCTTCGGCTCGGTCTTTTACTCCCAGCTGTCCGAGCTCGGCGCCCAGCTGCCGAGCGCCGCGGCCACGCTCATCAACTGGGTCAACACGACGTTCCACACGACGTTCGACATCTCGACGATCGCCGGGTCCCTCCAGCTCACGCCGGAGAAGATCGGGTCGCTCGCCGGCACCTACGGCGGCGGCATCCTCGGCATCTTCGGCTCGGTCGTGACCTTCATCTTCGACGGCCTGACGATCCTCGTCTTCGCCTACTACTTCTCGGCCGACAGCCCGCGGCTGCGTCAGACCATCGGCTCATGGATGGCCCCGCGCTACCAGCGGGTGTTCGTCACGGTGTGGAAGATCTCTGTGGAGAAGACCGGCGGCTACGTCATCTCCAAGCTCGTGCTGGCCGGCCTGTCGGCGTTCTTCCACGTCATCTTCTTCTGGGCGATCGACGTGCCGTTCTGGCTGCCGCTCGGGCTGCTCGCCGGCATCGTCGGCCAGTTCATCCCGACCATCGGCACCTACATCGGGGTCGCGCTGCCCGCGCTGTTCACGCTGGTGGAGAAGCCGATCAGCGCGCTGTGGATCGCCATCTTCGCCACGGTCTACCAGCAGATCGAGAACTACGTCTTTACGCCGCGCGTCAGCCGGCGCACCATGGACGTGCATCCCGCGGTGGCGTTGGGCTCGGTCATCGCCGGTGCGGCCCTGTTCGGACCGATCGGCGCGCTCATCGGGATCCCGCTGGCCGCGGTCGCCCTGTCGATCATCAACACCTTCAGCGCCCGCCACGAGCTGCTGCCCGAGCTGGCCGCCCTCGAGGATGCCGAGAACGGCCAGGACGCCGACGCCAAGGAGACCGTGGACCGGGCCCGTTCCGGTGAGGCTCCCGCCCAGGCCTGAGGGGTGTCGCGGCTGACCGTGGGGCGGTCTCAGTGCTGGTGGACGTTGTCCGGCTGCCTCGAGTCGCCGGGGTGCTCGTAGCCCTCGGTGAGGCGCACCCGGGTATGCGTGGCGGTGGCCAGCCAGCGGGAGAACGCCTCGATCCGCGCCGAGGCGAGCAGCTCGTCGTCGCTCCAGACCGGCCGGCCGTCGGGTCCGGCCGCGAGTCGGCCCGCCCGTTCCCGCTCGGCGGCGGTGAGGACCACGCCGGCGGTGACCGCCGACGCCGCGCGGCCTACCGCCGGGTCGTTGGCCCAGGCCGCCGCGACGATCGACCCTAGCGCGGCGGCCTCGGCGCGCGAGGGCGTCCCGGCCGGGGTCGCAGCCGACGACGACCCATCAGGTAGGCCGGTCTCCGCCGGCCCGCGCGCGGCGACCTCGGCCGCGCAGAGCCGTTCGACGACCGCCACCTGGGTGACCCACCGCCGCAGCTGTCGCCCCTCACGCGAGCCGTCGACGGGCAGGGCCCCGGTGCGGTCCCGCTCGCGCAGCCGGCCCAGCCGCTGCTCGACCTCCCTGGCCGTGACCGGCTCGTCGTCGACCCAGGCTGCGATGCTCACGACCCCGCCTCGCCCCGGACCTCGAGGCGCACGGCCGCCGCATACTGGGCCCGTCCGAACCACATGACCTTCGGCATCAGCCAGGAGTGGCCGGGCGCGGTGTCGGCGGGTGGGGCCACGACGACGGGGACCACGAGCTCGCCTCCCGGCGGCACCTCCACCCCGCGTACGGCGTCGGCGACCCAGTCCCAGGTGCCCCACGGCGAGGCGACCTGTAGCTCGCCCCGGACGACCGACCGGGTGCGGTTGCGCAGGCGTACGTGGACGGACTCGGTCCCGCCCGGCGTCACGGTCAGCGCGGTGCGGTCGACCTCGACCTCGAGACCGGTGGGGCGCGCCCGGTCGGAGTCGAGCGCTCCCGCCTGCACGTCGCGGGCCCGGTCGGCACCAGTCGGCAGCGGGAAGGCGAGCGTCGCGTCGAGCTCCTCCGAGTCGTCGACGAAGACGGTCGTCACGTCCTCAACCACGGTGACTCCGGCTTCTCCTGTGAGGCCGGCGACGACCGGCGTCACCTGGGCGGCGACGGCGTACTGGCCGGGCTCGGCGTCGGCGGGCACCTCGACCCACGAGCGGAACCGGGCGTACCCGCCGGCCGCCAGGGTCGCCGACGCCGCGCCGTCGGCGGCGGACCAGCCGGCGGGAAGGTCGAGGGCGCAGCGCACCTCGACGCTCGCGTCGACGTACTGGCTGGCCACCACCCATGTCACCTCGAAGCGGTCGCTGGCCCCGGCGCGCGCCAGGCCCGGCGACAGGGCGACGGTCACGGGGAGGAAGCCCATGGGGGCGGGGCCGCGGTTGTGCAGCCAGTAGCGGCTGTAGGCCGGGCTCGCCGGCTCCTGCTGCTGACCCAGCGTCGTCGTTCCGTTCCCCGGCTGGGACTCGAGCGTGGCGACGACCGTCTCGATGGCGAAGCCGCCCAGGTCGACGGCGATCCGGCCGTCGGTCACGGCGAGCTGCTCCTGCGGCACCTCCAGCAGGTCGGCCGTGGCCGCCGAGAGCGCGGGCGTGTCGGGGAGGGTGACGGTGGCATGCGTCCGGTTGCCCGATGCCTCGACGAGGCGGATGGTCGTGCTGTGCCGGGGGTCGGCGCCCCGCGCGTGCCCTGACGCGACGGGGTTGCCGGCCGCCTTGACCGTGCCGACGACCACGTGCCGGGCCGGCTCCACCTGCAGGAGGGAGTGGGTGGCCGGCAGGTCGGCGGGGCCGGCCAGGTCGTCGCGGAGTTCGGCACCGACGGGCAGCAGGGGCGCCGAGAACGCCTGACCCTCGGCCGGCAACGTGGCCTCGCGCCAGTCGCCGCCGTAGCTGACGAGCGCATACGAGAACTCGTGGGTCCAGTGCTGCAGCTGGAAGGACGAGCCGTCGGGGGCGGTGCGCCGGGGCGGGTCGATCCAGACGCCCGACGGCCAGCCGGTGCACGAGCGCATGAGCGAGAGGTTGAGCCCGCCGTCCGGGTCGACGGCGAAGCCCGGCAGCCCGTAGGTGAGCAGGGCCACGGTGCCGTCGGTATGCGGCTCCAGGCCTCCGTCCCCGGCCAGGGTCGCGGTGAGGCCGCCACCGTCGATGGCGACGACGGCCGCCTCGACGTCGCGGAGCACCACGGCGGGGAGGGCGTCGAGCTCGCGCAGGTCGGCGTTCGCGACCCAGACGTCGCGGAGCGGCCGGGCGGCGGGCACGAAGACGGCGTCGCCATCCGGCAGGTCCCCGACCCGCGCCACCAGCGCGTCGACCACGGGGTTGGCCCGGTCGGCCACGACGAAGCGCACGTCGGGGAGGTTGGAGTCGATGGCGAGGTGACCGTAACGAGGCCGCGACGAGCGCGACGTCGTGGCGGTCACGCCGCGCCGGGCCAGCGCCACGACGAGGGCGCGCGCCTGCTCGTCGGCCGCCGCGTCCGTCTCGTCGGGCACCACGACCTCGGCCACGGCGACCGCGCGGGTGCCGACGACCACCCCGTCGCGCACGACGTCGACCCGCATCGTCGTGCCCAGCCCGAACCACGTGTTGGCGGGGTTGTCGAGCGTCCAGGGAGCCTCGGCGCTGTCGGCGTCGATGAGCCCGAACCCGCGCCCGACCACGGCGGCCGCGACCTCGCTCAGGGGCAGCGCGCCCGGCTGGTCGACCGGGAACCGCACCCGCACGAGACGGTCGGACTGGTCGTGGTCGAGGATCCGGGTCACCAGGTCGACCCGGTCGAGCCCGTCGACGAGCGTCGTCACCTGCTCGTACTCGATGCCGTCCACGCTGCCTCGCGCGACCAGACGCTGGCCGATCGGGCTGTGCTGCACCGAGACTCGCGCCGCCGTGTCACCGGAGGCTGTCATCCGCCCGGTCGGCAGGAGGTGCCACGGCCCTTCGCTGAACCGGGGGTGCGCCGCATACTCCTCGTGCACCCGCAGCTCGTTGCCCCGCCCGGTCAGCAGCTCGCGACCCTGGCGGCGGTCGTACACGGAGACGAGGGCGCCGCCCTGCTCCGCGTCGGCCTCGATCCGGTAGGCCAGGGTCTCGATCGTCGTGACCCCCGGGTCCCCGAGCTCCACGTCGGTCCAGCCCGGCGCGGTCGAGCCCGACCCGAGCCCGGGGAGGACGCGATAGGTGCGCCACCCGAAGGAGGGCACGGCGTGGGCGACGAACCGGACGACGCCGGGCGCCTCCACGACGAGAGGCACGTCGGCACCCGTGTCGTCGACGACCCGCACGCCGCCCTCGGTGGGCGCGTGCGCCCGCACCAGGTCGGCGCGGTCGAACGAGAGGGTGTTGACCACGACCAGGGCGGCGCCGTCACCGCTCGTGTCGATCCGCCGGACGAGGAGGGCGGCTGCGTCGTCGCGCACGCCGACGGCCAGGTCGTACGCCTCGCGCCAGCCGGTCAGCAGGTCGATGTAGACCTGGTCGGACTCCGACCCGGTGATCGCGTCGTGGTGTGCGCCGAACGCCAGCTGCCGCCACACCTTGTCGAGGGCGGCCTCCGGCCAGGCGCCGTCGCCCAGCAGGCAGGCGAACGTCGCCAGCCGCTCCGCGTCGGTCGCGGCCGTCTCCGCCGCGCGCTGCGCCTGCTTGGTGTCGATATAGGAGACGTCCTTGCCCGTGTAGACGGGGTTCATGTCCCGCGACTGCGGCGACGGGCGCCGGCCCTGCTCGTCGAACCCTTCGCGCACCCGGTCGAGGAACGTCCGGGTCGTCCCGCAGACGAACCGGGGCCAGACGTAGGTGGCGTTCCACCAGCGGTGCAGCTCGGTCACCCAGTTGTTCGGCGGGCAGTAGTCGCCGCCGACGGGGAGCAGCGTGTTGCGCGTTGCCGCAACGGGTTTCAGCACCCGGAAGAGGTCGTAGGCGATGTCACCGGCCGCCTCGACGCTCGGTGCGTGCTGCATCTCCCAGCCGGGACCGTAGTGGTCGGGCATGTAGTGGGTGAGCACGCCGTCGCCGCTCGGCGAGACCCACTCGAACTCGCTGTCGAACTGCATGACCCGCACGTCGCCGGTGCGCTCCTGGTCCCAGTGGTGCCGCAGCGGCCCCCACTGGTGGAAGGGCCCCCGCGCCCAGGACGACCCGGTGAGCCCCGCCTTGGCGACGAGTCCCGGGAACTGCGGGTCGTGGCCGAACACGTCGAGCTGCCAGGCGGTCTGGGGGTCGCCGCCGAGGATGTCGCGCTGGAACCCGATGCCGTAGACGAGGTTGCGGATCGTCGTCTCGCTGCCGGTGAGGTTGGTGTTCGGCTCGTTGTACGTGCCCGCCGATGAGCTCCGCCCGCCCCTCGTCCATGAGTCGCCGCAGCACCACCCGCTGCTCGGGGAAGGTGTCGAAGTAGGGCTTGAGGTAGTCGAGCTCGGCGAGGACGACGTGGTAGTCGGGGTCGCGCACGGCCAGCTTGAGGTGGGCCTCCACCAGGGCAAAGGCGTTGTCCAGGAACGCCGGTCGTGTCGTCCAGTCGGGCGCGAGGAGGTCCCAGTCCGTCGTGTAGGAGGCCTGCGTGTTCCACCAGACCGGGTCGTAGTGGAAGTGCGACACCATGACCATCGTCCACCCGGTCTCCGCCACGATGACCGTGCCGGGCGCTTCCACCGTCGCGCCGCCCACGTCCGTCGCGACCACCGTCACCGCGACCTCGTCGCCCGTCGCGGCGTCGGCCAGGCCGTCGAGCGGCACCTCCACCCGCGCGGGACCCTCACCCGGCGCGGCCGTGGCGGTGCCCGTCACCCCGCTGCCGGTCACCACCACCTGCACCGCGCCCTGTGGCATACCCCGGGTGACGGTGACGTGCAGCACCTGCCGCGGCGCCTCCACGGTGCCGACGAAGCGCTCGGTGGACGTCACGTCCGTGATGGCGAAGGGCACGAGGTCTCCTGACGACGGCGTGAGGGGGGCGGCTCCACTCTTTCTCACCCGGCGCGACGCCCTCCACCCGCCCCGCCCCCGGATGGGGCCATTCGGGGGATGGCGCGACCGCTGCGGCGCCCGTCAGGCTGACCCTGATACTCGGGGAAAGGTGTCAGGGTGGGTTGCTTGGTGCACCCCCGGCGCGCTCGGCGTGACCGGGGAACGGCGATCGTGGAGTTCGCCATCGTCATTCCGCTGCTCATGGCGCTGGTCCTGGGGATCATCGACTACGGGTTGTGGTTCAACGACTCCATCTCAGTGCGGCAAGGGGTCCGGGAGGCCGCCCGGAAGGCGGCGGTACAGACGCCCTTTCCGGGGTGCTCGGCGTCCACGGGTATGGCCGCCGTCGCGTGTGGCGCGAAGGCCCTGTCCGTGACGAGCGGAGGCACCGCTTACGCGCGCGTCTTCCCCGCTCTTGCCGCGAGCGGCGCGTCGACCACGACGTGGACGAAGGGTGACCTCGTCGTGGTCTGTATAGCGGTCAAGGCCAAGAGCTTCACCGGTTTCGTCCCCCTGCCGACCGGTGGTGTCATCCAGTCCAAGACCGTGATGTCGATCGAGAACGGCACCGCGCCCACTCCGGTGAACTTTCTGACGGACACCGACCCATCTGGGCAGAGCTGGTCATGGTGCCAGAGCGCATGAGGACCCGTCTCCTGGGCCGGACCTCCCGCGAGTCCGGCGCCGCCATCATCATCACCGTCATCCTCATGTCGGTCGTCCTCATCGGGCTGACCTCCGTCGTGGTCGAGCTCGGCCTCGCGAGGGACACCCGTCGTCAGGCCCAGAACGCTGCTGACGCCGCAGCCTTGGCCGCCGGCAACTCGCTGGCCTCCGGTGGCACGATCGCCACAGCCGTGGCGGCGGCCAAGAACCTCGCTCAGAAGAACTATCGCACCACCGCCGCGAACTGGGCGTCGTGCACCGACGCCGGCAAGCTCACGTACTCGGTCTCTGGTGACACACCGTGCATCTCCTTCAACTCGGGCACCGCGCCGACTCAGGTGAGGGTGTTGGTGCCGTTCCGCCCGGTGGTCACACCGCTCGGCGGGATCTTCGGCAACCAGAGCGTGAACGTCCAGGCGGTGGCGGTGGTGGGTCTGACGTCGAGCGGGGCACTGCCGTGCGGACTGTGCGTCATCGGCGGTGGGGCGCACGATATCCAGAACGGCAACATTGTCGCGAAGAACACCAACGTCGACATCAACGGCACGTTGTCCGCCAACCCTCAGGGCAGCATCACGGTGACCAACGGGCAGACCAACCTGGAGGGGTCGAGACCCAACAAGGGCACCTACCTCCCGGTCCCCAACGCCAACCAGCCGGCCGTCGCCGACCCGCTCTTGCTCCTGACGCTCCCCGACCTGACCGGCCAGGTGCTCAGCACCAACCAGAACTCCTGCACCGGGGGGCCCGGCGTCTACAAGACCCTGACGCTCAACTGTCCGCCGGGCACACCGATGCGGGGCGGCCTCTACATCGTCACCGGCGACACCTCGTTCGCGGGCAACGACCATCTCGACGCCCTAGGAGTGACGATCTACCTCACGTGCGCGTACGCCAGCGGGCCCCAGAAGGGCAACCCTAGGGCCTGCGATCCGGGCGAGGTGGGGGCCGGCTTCAAGACGACCGGCAACGGGTCGTTGACGATCACTGCCCCCATGACTGGGGCCACCAAGGGCCTGGCCATCATCTCCGACCGCAACAACACCTCCACCCTGACCTACCGGGGCAACGGAGCGACGGCCAACACGGGCACGGTCTACGCGAAGACCGGGACCCTGGACTACCGGGGCAACGGTGCCGGCATCTATGACGACTCGCTCATCGTCGTCGGCGACCTGCAGTTCAGCGGCAACAACGGCCTGCTGCAGGTGACTTATACCCAGGCCAACAACGCGCCGGTCACCGTGACCTACGACATGAGCCTCACCCAGTAGCGGGGCGTCTCCGGACGGCGTCGCCGCTGCTCGTACCGGCCGTGGCACTCTGACCCCCATGAGCGCATCAGACGACCGCACCCCCTGGATGACCGTCGACGAGCTGAACGCCAACAACGGCGCCCTCGGCGACCGGATGGGGATCCGGTTCACCGAGCTCGGCTACGACCAGGTCGTGGCGACGATGCCGGTCGAGGGCAACACCCAGCCCTACGGCATCCTCCACGGCGGTGCGTCGGTCGTCCTGGCGGAGTCGATCGGGTCGATGATGGCCGTCCTGGTGGCCGGCCCCGGCCGGGCGGCGGTCGGCATGTCCATCACCGCGATCCACCACCGGCCGGCCAGCTCCGGCCACGTGACCGGGGTGGGCACCGTCCTCGCCAGCGGGCGCACGACGGCCTCGATCGCCATCGCCGTCAGCGACGACGAGGGGCGCCGGGTCTGCTCGTGCACCCTGCTCTGCCAGCTGCGCGACGCGCCGCCGCAGCAGACCTGACCCGCCCCCGGCGGGCTGACCGTCACTGGACGACGAGGGTGCCCTTCATGTTGGCGTGGAAGTCGCACGTGAGCGTGTAGGTGCCCGCCTTGGGCGCCGTGAGCTGGGCGGTGCCGCCCCGGCCGGCGACCTTGACGTCGAAGCCGCCGTCCTTGCTGGTCACGGTGTGCGCCTCGGTGTCGTTGTTGGTGATGGTGACCATCGACCCGGCCGGCACCGACGCCGGCACGGTGAACATGAAGTCCTTGATCGAGATGGCCACGGCAGCGGCGGGCGCGGAGCTGCTCGGCGCAGCCGTCGACGTCGCAGAGGTCGCCGAGGTGGTGGTCGACGGCGCCGCCGTGGTGGAGGTCGCGGCCGTGCTGGATGTCGCCGACGGCGTCGCTGCCGGTGCGGAGGTCGTCGGCGTGGCCGAGGAGCTGCACCCGGTCAGGGCGGCGGCCACTGCGACGGACACCGCGGCGGTCAGCAGGGCGGAACGAAGAGGTATGCGGGACATGTCGGGCTCACCATCCGCCGGCCTCCAGGACGTCACGCATCGTTCGCGCTGCGGAGGTCGCTCGTCGCCATCGGGCCGGCTGCCCAGGGGTTCGTCACCGCGCCACCCCTGGATGGACCCGCGTGCGGGCATGGCCGTCCCGACGGCCGGCGTTCGCCTGCGGCTCGCGTCACGTTCATCTGGCGGAGGTTGGCTGCGATGGGCGGACGGACGGCGTCCGCGCGTCACGAGAGGCAGCAATGACACGGCACTCCCACGGCGGGCCCGAGCACGACCACGCGCACACCCATGACCACGAGCACGACGAGGTCGACCTGGCCGCCACCCCGCTGCTCGACCCGGGCGTGCCCGACTCGGCGCTCTCCCCTGCCGAGCTGGGCCGGCGCGGCTTCCTGCGACGGGCGGGGCTGCTCGGCGCCACGGCTGCCGCCGTCGGCATCGCCGGGACGGGCACCCCGGCCGCGGCGGCCGGGATCCGGGCCGACGACGGCGCACCCGACCGGGCGGTGCCGGGCGACCGCGGCGGCCGAGGCGGGCGGACGTTCCAGTGGCTTGCGGGCGACCACCACATCCACACGCAGTACAGCAGCGACGCGCAGTACCGCGTGCTCGACCAGGTGCAGCACGGGTCCGCCTACGGCCTGGACTGGATGGTCATCACGGACCACGGCAGCCTGACCCACGCGAAGATCGGCGTGGAGAAGGTCAACCCCGACATCGTGCGCGCGCGTGACGTGTTCGGCGACCAGACGCTCGTCTTCCAGGGCCTGGAGTGGAACATCCCCGCCGCCGAGCACGGCACCGTCATCGTCCACCCCGGCAAGAACGAGGTGGCGGTGCTCAAGGAATTCGAGAACACCTTCGACGGCGTCGTCAACAGCTGGACCGCCTCGACCTCGGCCAACGAGCAGCACGCCCTCGAGGGCCTCGACTTCCTCGCCGCCTCCGTGGCGAAGCGACGGGTCGACGACGCCGCCTTCTTCGCCAACCATCCGGCGCGCAAGGGCCTCGACTCGCCCCACGAGATCCGCGGCTGGCGCGACCGGCAGCCCACGATCGCCCTGGGCATGGAGGGCGCCCCCGGGCACCAGGCAGCGGGTATCAAGAAGCCCTACGGCGCCGGCTCGGGACGCGGGTACTACGACAACGCGCCGAGCGCGGACAGCTTCGCCGGCTACCCCCTCGAGAGCTACATCACCTACGGCGGCTTCGACTGGATGACCAGCACCGTCGGCGGCCTCTGGGACTCGCTGCTGGCCGAGGGCAAGCCCTGGTGGGTCACGGCCAACTCCGACTCGCACCAGATCTACCTCGACGACTCGGTGCGCGGCGGTGCCGGCACGAGCGCCGAGTTCGCCGCCAACGGTCGGTACGGCGACCCGGTGCACGGGAGCACCGGTCCCAACACCACCTACGGCGACTTCTGGCCGGGCTACTACAGCAAGACCCACGTCGGGGCCGAGAAGTTCACGTATGCCGCGGTGCTCGCCGGGCTGCGGGCGGGTCGGGTCTACGTCGACCACGGCGGGCTCGTCGGCGCGGTCGACGTCACGGTGCGCAACCGGGGCGACCGGCGTCCGGGGTCCCCGCTCGGCTCGGTCGTCACGCCGCGGCGGGGCGCCCGCCTCGAGCTGGCGATCACGATCCAGCGGGCCAGCCTGCCCAACTGGGCGCAGTTCGTGCCCCAGCTGAACCGGGTGGACGTCATCCGCGGGTCGGTGACCGGCGCCACCGGCGACCGGGACGCGTTCCTGGCCCCCGACACCAAGGTCGTCCTCCAGAAGGACGTTTCGGGGACGGGCGCCATCGAGCTCACCTACGACCTGGGCGAGGTCAGCGAGCCGACCTACGTGCGGGTGCGTGGCACGGACGGCAACCGGGGCGCGGTGGGCCTACGCGGCCCCGCCGTCGACCCCCGCGGTCCGGCCGCGGACGTCAAGGGCGACGCCGACCCGTGGGCCGACCTGTGGTTCTACACCAACCCGATCTGGGTCGTCCCGACCTCGTGACCACGGCCACCACCACCTCCTGGCGCACCACCGGTGCGGCCGAGCACGCGATGCTCGACCGCACCGGGCCGGGCGGGGACCCGTTGCGGTTCATGGCCACCCACTTCCACGAGGGGGCGGTGCTGGTCACCGACCAGTCCGGCGACGGTCCGGTGCACATCGTGGGTGCCGACGGCCCGGCCGACCGCATCACGCATACCGGGCTGGCCGTGCTGCACCGCGACCGGCGAGGTGGGCGGCTGTTCCACTTCCCCGGCGCCGACCTCGTGGGCACGATGACGGTGGCCCGGCTCCTCGCCGACTCGGCGATCGACGAGGTCGTCATGGTCGGGCACCGCGAGCCCCTCCCGTCCGACGCCCGCATCGACACCCAGGGCTTCCTGCGGCCGCTGTTCGTCCAGGGCCGCACCGTGCTCGTCGTGCGCCCGGCGGCCGACGACGTGGTGGTCCCCTTCGAGCAGCCCGACCCGACCCCCTGCTGCGCCGACCACTGACCACCTGCGCCGCGATTGTCCTTGGTATACCGTCGCAGGACATCACGGCGTCGTGAGGACGCCGACCCGGCTGTGGGAGCTCGACGTATGCGTGAGGACGACCGGGCGGGCACCATCGGGCACCGGCACGAGGCGCTGCGCGACCAGGTGCTGGCGGAGATCCGGCGGCGCATCGTCGAGGGGGAGTACCCACCCGGCACCCGGCTGACCGAGGAGCGCCTGGCGGCCGACTTCGGTGTCTCGCGCAACCCCGTCCGTGAAGCGTTGCGCGTCGTGGAGACCGAGGGGTTCGTCACGCTGACGCCCCGGCGCGGAGCCGTGGTCGCGACCCCCGATGCCGGCACCATCGGTGACCTGTTCGCCATCCGCGGCAGCCTGGAGGCCACCGCCGCCCGCCTGGCCGCCGAGCGCGCCACCCCCGACGACGTCGCCGCCCTGCGTGCGCTGCTCGACGCCGCGCGCCTCGCGACCGACGAGGAGGACTTCGCCCGCGTCGCGCAGCTCAACAACGACCTGCACCGGATGTGCATCGCGATCACCGGCAACCGGTGGCTCATGACGATGTCGAGCGCCCTCTACCTGCACGTGCACTGGGTCTTCCGCATCGGCGCCGCCGACCGCGCCCCCCACTCGTGGGCCGAGCACATCCGCATCGTCGACGCCATCGAGGCCCACGACCCCGACGCCGCCGAGACGGCGGTGCGTCACCACCTGCAGGCCGCGGCCACCGCGGCCATGGCCAACCTCTGACGCCGGCTCACCGGCCGCGCTACCGCCCGACGGCGTACCCCTGCATCCCGCGCGGGTTCGCCCCCGCACTGACGACCCCGGAGTCGGGATCGCGCCGCACGGCGCACATCCGCCCGAGGCTCCACGGGTCGCTGAGGCGCACCTCGTGACCGCGGGCGCGCAGACCCTCGACGGCGGCCGGGTCGAGGCGGTCCTCGACGACGACGACGCCGGGCTCGGTCGCGCGCGGCCAGAACGACGACGGGAAGGCCGGGGTGTTCCACATCGGCGCGTCGATGGCCTCCTGCAGCTCCTGGCCCTGCACGAGGTGGCGCAGCAGGAAGATCAGCTGCCACTGGTCCTGCTGGTCGCCGCCGGGCGAGCCACAGGCCAGCACGGGCACGCCGTCGCGGAGCACCAGCGTCGGGGTGAGGGTCGTCCGCGGGCGCCGGCCGGGCGCCAACGACGAGGGCAGCCCCGGCTCGAGCCATGACATCTGCAGTCGGCTCCCGAGAGCGAAGCCCAGCTCGGGGATGGTCGGCGACGACTGCAGCCAGCCGCCGCTCGGTGTCGACGAGACCATGTTGCCCCAACGGTCGACGACGTCGATGTGGCACGTGTCGCCCCGCGTGACACCGGAGGCCGAGACGGTCGGCTCCCCGGTGGTGGCGTCCCTGGCGCGGCCCTGGCCGGATATCTGGGTATGCCTGGGCAGCAACGGGGTTCGTCCGTCGGGGCTACCGGGGCGCAGGTCCATCGCCGCCCGGTCCCCGATGAGCCCGGCGCGCTCGCGGGCGTAGTCGGAGGACAGCAGCGTGTCGAGGGGTACGTCGTCGACGTCGCCGTACCATGCCTCCCGGTCGGCGTAGGCGAGCTTCATCGCCTCCGTCGCGACGTGGATCCCGTGGGCGGTCGACGGGTCGAGGGCCTCGTCGTCGCCGTACGCGTCGAGCAGCCGCAGCGTCTGCAGCAGGGCCGGGCCCTGACCCCACGGGCCGGTCTTGGCCACCGTGTAGCCGTGCCAGTCCGTCGTGGTCGCGTCCTCCCAGGTGGCCGCGAAGTGGGCCATGTCGTCACCGGTGACGAGGCCGGCGTGCGCCTCGCCGCTCGAGTCCTGGTGGGGCCGGCGCATGAAGGCGTCGACCGCCTCGGCTACGAAGCCCTCGCTCCACGCGCGCCGGGCGGCGTCGATCTGCGCCTCCCGGGACCCGCCGGCGTCGTGGCCGGCCTGCACCAGCCGGGTGAGGGTGTCGGCGAGGGCGGGGTTGCGGAACAGCGCGCCCGGCAGGGGCGGGCGACCGCCGCACAGCCAGAGGGCGGCCGAGGTGGGCCAGTGCTCGGTGAAGAGGTCCTGCACCGTCGCCACGGTGGCGGCGACCCGCTCCAGCAGCGGATGCCCGTCCCGGGCATACCCGATCGCCGGTTCGAGTACCTCGGCGAGGGTCTGGGTCCCCTTGTCGCGCAACAGCAGGAGCCACGCGTCGACCGCTCCGGGCACGGCCGCGGCGAGCGGTCCGGAGCCGGGCACGAGGTCCATCCCGAGGTCGGTGAAGTGCCCGATGGTGGCACCAGACGGAGCGGGCCCCTGCCCGCAGAGCACCCGTGGGGTCGGGTCGTCGGCGGTGGCGATGATGGCCGGCATGTCGCCGCCGGGCCCGTTGAGGTGCGGCTCGACGACCTGGAGGACGAACCCGGCGCAGGCGGCGGCGTCGAACGCGTTGCCGCCCCGCTCGAGCGCGCGCATGGCGCACTGCGAGGCGATCCAGTGCGTCGTCGACACCATCCCGAACGTGCCTTGGAGGGTCGGCCTGGTCGTGAACGTCACGGTGCGTCCTGTCCGTTGGGGTCGGCCGGCACCCGCACGTCGGGACCGTGCCCGTCGTCGTCGACGAGGTGGCAGGCCACGGTACGGCCGCCGAGATCGCGCAGCGCGGGCACCTCGGTGGCACAGCGCTCGACGGCGACCGGGCACCGGGTGTGGAACCGGCACCCGGTCGGCGGGTCCATCGCCGACGGGATGTCGTCGCCGAGGAGCACCGGCTGCCGTGAGCGCTGCAGCACCGGGTCGGCCACGGGGGCTGCCGAGAGCAGCGCCTGCGTGTAGGGGTGGGCTGGGCGGGCGAAGATCGTCTCGCGCGAACCGTGCTCGACGAGCTGACCGAGATACATCACGGCGATCTCGTCCGCGAGGTACTCGACGGCCGACAGGTCGTGGGTGATGAACAGGCAGGCGAACCCGATGTCGCGCTGGAGGTCGGCGAGCAGGTTGAGCACCGACGCCTGAACTGACACGTCGAGTGCGCTGGTCGGCTCGTCGGCGATGAGGAGCGTCGGGTCAGACATGAGCGCGCGGGCGATGCTCACCCGCTGCCGTTGCCCGCCCGACAGCTCGTGCGGGTAGCGGCGGGCGACCTCGGGGCGCAGCCCGACCGTGGCCAGGGCGGCGGAGACCTTGTCGCGTCGCTCGGTGCGCGAGGGCCGCTCGCCCTGGAGGCGCAGCGGCTCGGCCACGACGTCGCCGACGAGCATCCGTGGGTCGAGTGAACCAGCCGGGTCCTGGAAGACCATCGAGACCCGGCGCCGGTGGTCGCGCAGCTGCCGGCGGGACAGGTGGGTGACGTCGGCGCCCTCGAGGCGCACCTCGCCGGCGGTGGGCTCCAGCAGACGCACGATGCACCGCCCGACGGTGGACTTCCCCGACCCGCTCTCGCCGACGAGGGCGACGACCTGTCCGCGCCGCAGCCGCAGCGTCACCCCGTCGACCGCGCGAACCGGCCCGAAGTGCATGACGAGGTCACGCACCTCGAGCACCACGTCGTCGTCGTCCGCCCGGGCGTCCTGTGGGGCAGCGGCTGTGGCGGTCATCGGTCGCCTCTGGTCCGGTCAGCGGGCTCTGGGTGCCAACAGGCGACGAGGTGCGCCGACGAGCCCGGTATGCGTGGGGAGCCCTGTGTCGCAGCGGGTCTCGCGGCGCCGAGCTCGGTCAGTGGTGGGCGCGACTCCCGGCAGTCGTCCTGGGCCGCGGGGCACCGGTCGGCGAACGTGCAGGCGTCCGGCTGCACGCTGAGCACCGGGACGAGGCCGGGGATCTCCTGCAGCCGGTGGCTGCCCGCGTGCCGGCCCGCCGTCGGGGCGGCGGCGAGCAGGCCGCTCGTGTAGTGGTGCCGGGGTCGGGCGAACAGCTCGTCGACACCGGCCCGCTCGACGACCCGGCCGGCGTACATGACGACGACCCGGTCGGCGATGTCGGCGATGACGCCCAGGTCGTGGGTGATGATAAGGATGCTCGTGCCGAGCCGGTCGCGCAGCTCGCGCAGCACGGTGAGGATGCCCGCCTGCACCGTGACGTCGAGCGCGGTCGTCGGCTCGTCGGCGACGAGCACCTCGGGGTCACCGGCCACGGCCATGGCGATCATGACCCGCTGCCGCATGCCGCCGGAGAGCTGGTGGGGGTACTGCCCCACCCGCTCGCGTGCGGAGGGGATCCCGACGAGCTGGAGCAGCTCGACGGCGCGGTCGAGTGCGGCCTTCTTGTTCAGGCCCTGATGCGTCTGCAGCACCTCGGCGATCTGGCGGCCGACGGTGAGCACGGGGTTCAGGGACGTCATCGGCTCCTGGAAGATGTAGGCGATCTTGCGGCCCCGCACCTCGCGCAGCGTCCGCGCCGAGGCGCCGACGAGCTCCTGTCCGAGCAGGCGCACCGAGCCGCTGACCGCTGCGCTGCCGGGCAGGAGGCCCGCCAGGCTCATCGCAGTGACGCTCTTGCCGCATCCGGACTCGCCGACCACGCCGACGATCTCCCCCCGCCCGAGGGTGAGGTCGACACCGTCGACGGCGCTGACCGTGCCGCTCTCGGTGCGGAACGTCACCGTCAGCCCCTCGACCTCCAGCACGGGTCCCTGGTGCGCCGCGTCGCGGCCGGGTGACTCCACGGTCAGCGTCACCGGCGGCTCGCTTTCGGGTCGAGGGCGTCGCGCAGGGCGTCGCCGAACACGTTGAACGCCAACGCCAGCAGCATGATCGCGATACCCGGCAGCACGGCCGCCCAGGGCGCCCGCGTGGCGAACTGCTGGGCGTTGGCCAGCATGGTGCCGAGGCTGGGGTCGGGGGGCTGGATGCCGAGGCCGAGGAAGGACAGCACGGCCTCGCCGAGGATCGCGGCGGGGATGGCCACGGTGGCCTGCACGAGGATCACGGACATCGCGTTCGGCAGGATGTGCCGGGACAGGATCCAGAGGTAACTGGCGCCGTCGACCTCGGCGGCGGCGACGAAGTCGAGGGACTTCAGCCGCAGGGTGTCCGACCGCACGATCCGGATGACGCCGGGGATCTGCGCGATGCCGATGGCGACCGCCGCGTTGAGCAGGCTGGCGCCCCGGATGGCCGCCAGACCGACGGCGAGGATGAGGAACGGGAACGCGAGCAGTAGGTCGGTGAACCGGGAGATGAACGCGTCGGCCGCGCGGAAGTAGCCTGAGACGAGCCCGAGCGGCACCCCGATGACCAGGGCGGTGACCACCGATAGCGCCCCCACCTGCAACGAGGCGCGCATGCCGAACACGATGCGCGACAACACGTCTCGTCCGAGGTCGTCGGTGCCGAGCAGGTGCCCCGGGGTGCCGGGTGGCGAGAGGGTGCGGGCGAAGTCGGTCTGCTCCGGCGCATACGGGGCGAGCACCGGGGCGAGCAGGGCGACGAGCACGGCGAGCGCCAGGACCGCGAAGCTGGTCAGGGCCAGCGGAGAGCGCACGAGCCGGCGGACGACGAGCCGCAGCCGGGAGGAGTCCCGCCGGGCCGCGAGCGGCTGGGTGGCGAGGGCGACGTCGGCGCTCACGCGGCCTCACCCCCGACGCGGACCCGCGGGTCGACCAGCGAGTAGAGCAGGTCGACCGCGAAGTTGATGACGATGTAGGCGGTGGCGGTCACCAGTGTGACTCCTTGCAGGACGGGGTAGTCGCGCTGGAAGACGGCGTCGATGGTCATCTTCCCGAAGCCCGGCAGCCCGAAGATCTGCTCGGTGACGACGGCGCCTGAGATGAGCCCGCCCAGCTGCAGGCCGACGATGGTCACGACGACGAGCAGGCTGTTGCGTAGGGCGTGCCGGGTGATGACGGTATGCCGGGGGAGCCCCTTGGCCTCCGCCGTGCGGACGAAGTCGGCCGACAGGTTGTCGAGCATCGCCGACCGCGTCTGCCGCATGATGATCGCCGCCAGGCCGGTGCCGAGGATGACGGACGGCAGCACGAGGTGGTGCAGGTTGCCGGCTGGATCGGACCAGAGCGGCACGAACCCGGAGGCGGGGAAGAGACCCGTGGCCACGGCCAGGTAGAGGATCGCGACGAGCCCGAGCCAGAAGTGCGGCACTGACAGCCCCAGGAGGGCGAAGCCGTTGGCGAGCCACTCGGCCGGGTGACCACGACGGACCGCGGCCACCACCCCGGTCGTCACGCCGAGGAGCACGGCGATGACGATGGCGAGCACCGACAGCTCGATGGTGACGGGCAGCGCGGTGCTGAGCATCGACGTCACGGTGGCCCCGGTGCGGATCGAGGTGCCGAGGTCGCCCTGGGCGGCGTGGCTGACGAACCGCCAGAACTGCACGGGCAGGGACTGGTCGAGCCCGTACTCGCTACGGATCGCCGCCAGCGCCTCCGGGGTCCGGTCCTCACCCGCGAGGGCGAGGGCCGGGTCACCCGGGAGGGCGCGGACGCCGAGGAAGACGACCAGCGTGGCGAGGAGCAGGGTCACGAGCGAGTGCCACGCCCGGTGGAGCAGGTAGCGCTGCACGCCGGCGGCTGCGCTACTTCGCCGCGCCGGCGAAGGCCACCCGGATGACGCCGTCCGGGAAGACCTGGACGCCCTTGACCTTGGTGGTGACCCCGGTGAGGTTGCGCTGGCGGTAGAGGTAGATCAGCGGGTCGTCCTTCTGCAGCTGGGTGACGACCTGCCCGTAGAGGTCCTTGCGCTGGGCCAGGTCGTTGCTCTGGCGCGCCTGTGTCAACAGCTGGTCCACCTGCGGGTTGCTGTACGCGCCCACGTTCTGGCTCGCCGCGGTGCCGACGAAGTTCGTGATGTTGGCGTCGGGGTCGACGCGTCCGGACCAGCCCAGGGCGAGCAGCGAGAACTCGCCGCGGTCCTGCTGGTCGAGCAGCGCGGCATACTCCACCGGCTTGATCTTGAGGTCGAACCCGCCGTCCTTGACCATCGCCTGCAGGGCCTGCGCGAAGCGGAGGCTGTCGGGGTTGTTGGAGATCGACATCTCGATGGGGAACGGCACCGTCACGCCGGCGCTCTGGAGCAGCTGCTTGGCCTTGGCCGGGTCGTGGGCGGGGCACGCCTGCGACGCCGTGGAGGAGAACTCGCTCTGGGGCGAGATGGGTGAGCAGGCCACGGTGTTGAGGTCGTTGAAGATGACCTTGACCAGCCCGGCCCGGTCGATCGAGAGGTCGAACGCCTGACGGACCACGGGGTTCGAGGCCTCGGGCCGGTCGATCTTCTGTGCCGGCTTGCCCACGCCCGCGACGTTGCCCGTGTTGAAGGTCAGCCCCTGGTAGCCCAGCGACTGTGAGCTGAGCACTGAGAGCGAGGTGTCCTTCTGCAGCGTCGGCACGTCCTGGGTCGACAGCGAGTCGGCCACCTGAACGTCACCCGAGCGGAGGTTGGCCGAGCGGATGTTGGCGTCGGTGATGATCCGGTAGGAGAGGCCGTCGTAGTGGACCTTGGCCGCGTCGTAGTAGTTCGGGTCCTTGACGAGGTCGATCGAGTTCTGCGGCACCCGCTTGGAGAACTTGAACGGGCCCACGCAGACCGGGTTGTTGGCGAAGTTCGCCCCGGCGGCCGCGGCTGCGGTGGGGCTGACGACCATGCCCGCGCGGTCGGTGAGCGCCGCGGTGAGGGGGGCGAAGGCCTGCTTGAGGTGGACGACGACGGTCTTGGCGTCGGTGGCCTCGACGGTGTCGATCGGCCCGAGCTCGCTCTTGCGCGCCGTGCCCGACAGGGTGAGGTCGCGGTCGAAGTTCGCCTTGACCGCGGCGGCGTCGAAGGGCGTGCCGTCGGCGAACTTCACGCCCTCGCGCACCGGGATGGTGACGGTCTTGCCGTCCCTCGACGTGGTGGGGAGCGCGGTCGCCAGCTGCGGCACGATCTTGGCCGACTGGTCGACGTCGTAGAGCTTCTCGCACATGGCGTTGAAGACGTAGCGCGAGTAGAGGCTGCGTGAGAGGGCCGGGTCGAGCTTGTCGGGCTCGGCCGAGAGGGCCATGACGAGGGTGCCCCCGTTGGTCACCTCACCGGCGTTGACCGGGGTGCCGAACTGGTCGGCGCTGCCGCTGCTCGATCCGGCCGCTCCGGTGGTCGCGCCCGCCTGTCCAGCGGGGGTCACCGCCGAGCAGCCGGCGGTGAGGGCGACGGCGGTGATACCGGCTACTCCGGCCAGGAGTACGGGCGTTCGGCGACGCGGGACGTGACGTGACGGTCCTACTGGCATGAGCGCTCCCTGGGGACGGAACGGGCGGTAGACTGTATACACTCCCTCAGCCCGAGCCAGGCTGCAAGTGCGGACCCCGCTGCGTCTACCGCTCGAGGGCCCGCCGGCGCAGGTCGGCGTGGATGCCGCCGAACGCCGTGGCCGGCGGGAGCAGGGCCTTGGCCGCCTTGGCGACGACGCTGTAGTTGGCGTCGACGACGTTGGCGATCGGCGCCTCGGAGATCTGCGACAGCAGCTGGTAGGCGTCGAGCGGGTGCAGCCCGTAGAGGTCCCCGAGCCACCCGGTGAGCTCGGCGTTGGCGATCCGCCAGGAGTCCTCCATCGGCCGGCTCGAACCCACGGTCATCCAGTGCGTGTCGTCCTCCAGCCGCGGCCAGGCGGGGGCGTGGCCCTTGACCAGCTCGACGATGAGGGTGGTGGTCATCGCCCCCTCGACCGCCGTGCCGCACGCCTCGCCCTCGCCCTGGCGGTAGTGCCCGTCGCCGATGGAGAACAGGGCACCCTCGACGTTGACGCCGAGGAAGACCGTGGTGCCCGCCCGCATCTGCGGGGTGTCCATGTTGCCGCCGAACCGCTCGGGCACCAGCGACGACCGCACCTCGCCGCCCGCCGGCGCGACGCCGACCGTGCCCAGCATCGGGGCGAGCGGGAGCTCGACGACGAGGTCGGTATGCCGCGCGGCGAAGCCCACGGTGCCGCGGGCCCGGTCGAGCTGGTAGACCCACGTCGTGTCGGGCAGCGGCGGCTGCAGGGTGACCGTCCGGTCGGTGCTCGTCAGTCCGCCGAAGAAGGGCATGACCGCCGAGACCCCCCAGTCCCGGGCCGGCTCCAGGCTCACCAGGTGCAGCACGAGCGTGTCACCGGGCTCGGCACCCTCGACGTAGAACGGGCCGGTCTGTGGGTTGACGAAGCGGAGGTCGACCTTCTCGGCCGAGACGTCGTCGACGTGCTGCAGCGTGCCCCCGAAGGCGTCGTCCGACCAGAGCCGTAGGGCGTCTCCGGGCCGGACGTGGAAGGCCGGGGCCGCGCCACCGAACGTGTACGCATACTGCTCGCGGGTGGGCGTGTAGTCGCGGATGTCCATGCGCGGCAACGTACCCGCACACTGGAGACATGGCTCATCGACGTCGCGCACCTTCGGCGACCCCGCCGGACAAGACGTGTGTCTCGTGCGGCCGGCGCATCGAGTGGCGGGCCAAGTGGGCCGACGACTGGGCCGACGTGCGCTACTGCAGCGCGGCCTGCCGCCGGCGGGGGGTGACGGACCAGGACCGACAGCTCGAGGAGCGGATCCTCGGGATGCTGCCGTCGCGGGGCTCGACGGTCGACCCCACGCACGTCGCGCAGGCGGCCGCGGCCGGCGACGAGCAGGCGGAGCGCGCTCTCGTCGAGCCGGTGCGGCGGGCGGCCCGTCGCCTCGTCGACCGGGGTGACGTGGTCATCGTGCAGAACGGCGCGGTGGTCGACCCGTCGGCGGCCCGGGGGGCGATCGCCATCCGCCGGTCCTGACCGCGTCGGGATTGGCCCAGCGGCTCAGTGGTCGCGGGGGACCAGGGTCGGGCGGGGCAGCTGCACCGTGATGTGGGTGAGGCCGAGCCGCACCGAGCCCCGCCGGGCCAGGTGGCGAGCCACGGCGACCGTGACCAGTGCCGGGACCACGCCCGCCACGAGCAGGCCGAAACGCGCCCCGAAGTGCTCGTCGAGGAAGCCGACCACCGGGCCGCCCAGGGCGCCGCTGCCGATGAAGGCGGTCATGTAGACGCCCACCACGCGCCCGCGCAGGTGGTCGGGTGCGGTGAGCTGCACCAGTGACTGCGCGGAGGTGAGGAAGGCCATGTTGGTGGCGCCCACGAGGACGACGAGCAGCATGAGCACGGTCTGCGTGGTGCTCAGCGACGCGATCATCTGGGCCGCGGCCAGCAGTCCCGCCGCGGTGGCGATGGTCCGCAGCCGCAGGGCCCGGCTGCGGCGGGCGGTGAACAGGGCGCCGCAGAGCGCACCCAGCGCCACGGCGCCGTTGAGCAGGCCGACGCCGCTGGGTCCCGACCCGAAGTCATGCTTGGCGAACGCGGCCAGGGTGACCGGAAGGCTGATCGTGAAGAACCCGAAGGTCGCGACCATGACCACCGGCCAGAGCACGGTGGGGCTGTCGAGGGCGTAGCGCAGCCCGTCGCGCACCCGGGCCTGCACCCCGACCGGCTTTTGGCTGAGGTGGAGCTCGGCGGGGCGGATCAGGGCGAGCGCGGTCAACGGGGCCGCGAAGCTCAGGGCGTTGACGACGAACGCCCAGCCGGGTCCGACGAGGCCGATGAGCAGGCCGCCGACGACGGGCCCGACCATCGCCCCGATCTGGAACGTCGACGACACGATGCTGATCGCGCCGCGGATGTGGCGTGGGCCGACGATCTCGGTGACGAAGGACTGTCGCGTGGGGTTGTCGAGGGCCGTGAGGACGCCGAGGACGAGCGCCATGCCGTAGACGTGCCAGGCGGTGACGTGTCCGGTCAGCGTCAGCACGGCGAGGGTGGCCGCCACGAGCGCCATGCCCGACTGGGTGGCCTGGAGCAGCCGGCGCTTGGGGAACCGGTCGGCGAGCAGCCCGCCGTGCAGGCCGAGCAGGATGGTCGGGGCGAACTGGCAGGCGGTCGTGATCCCGACCGCGACGGGGCTGTCGGTCAGGGTCAGCACGAGCCAGTCCTGGGCGATGCGCTGCATCCAGCCTCCCGTGCCGGCCACGAGCAGGCCGGAGAGGAAGAGCCGGAAGTTGCGGTGCTGCAGCGCGGCGAAGGGGGCGTGCGGGGCGTCGGCCGGACGGTCCTGGGGGTGGGACTCACCGGCGTCGAGGGGGATGGTGGGTCGGACAGGGAGGTGGTCGGGGGAGCTCACAGCGTCGTCCTGGGTCGGTTGCGGTCGTCGTGCAGGTACCAGTCTCCGCCCGTAGGAGTCATCGACTTACCAAATCGATGGGATTAGTCTGATCGTGTTGCATGATGAGTGTGGGACCGAGCAGAGTGGGTGACCGTGTACGACCCCGAGCTGCTGCGGACGTTCCTTTCAGTCGCCCAGACCCTCAGCTTCACGAAAGCCGCTGCGGCACTGGGCATTCGGCAGTCGACGGTGAGCCAGCACGTGCGCCGGCTGGAGGACGCCGTCGGCCGGTCCCTCTTCGTCCGCGACACGCGTACCGTCACCCTCACCGCCGACGGCGAGGCGCTGACCGGGTATGCCCGTGAGATCCTCGCGTCCCACCAGCGGGCCCTCGACCACTTCACGGGCACCCCGATCTCCGGGCGGCTGCGCTTCGGGGTGACCGACGACCTGGCCCTGACGACGCTGCCGCGGATCCTGCGCAGCTTCCGCCAGCTCTACCCGCGGGTCGACCTCGAGCTCACCGTGCTGCAGAACGAGAGCCTGCTGCGGAGGTTCGAGTCGGGTCACCTCGACGTGGCGTTCGTCAAACAGGCCCCCGACGCCGCCGCCCCCCATCACGGCCGGCTCGTACGCCGCGACCGGCTGGGCTGGGTGGCCGCCGAGGGGGTGCGGATCGAGCCGGAGGCGGTCGTGCCCCTCGTGGTCTACCAGGCGCCGAGCCTCAGCCGCTCGATCGCGGTGCGGGCCCTCGAGGACGCGGGTCGGGCGAGCCGCATCACCTGCACCGTGAAGGGGGTCAACGGCGTGCTGGCGGCCGTCCGCGCCGCGCTGGGGATCGCCGTGATGGCCCGGACGCTGACTCCCGGGGATCTCGTCGAGCTGCCCGCGTCGGCGCGGCTGCCGAAGCTGCCCCACCTCGACCTCGTGCTGGTGACCAACCCGCGCGCCCCCGCCGTACCTGCCGAGGCGCTGACGTCGGCGATCCTCGCCAGTGGGGCGCCCCTGTCGGTGGGCACCGGATGAGGGTGGCCGTCCTCGCCGACACCCATGCGCCCCGGCTCTGGAAGCGCTGCCCGCCGGACGTGGCCCGCCACCTCGAGGGGGTCGACCTCGTCCTGCACGCCGGGGACGTCTGCCGGGCCGAGGTGCTGGACGAGCTGGCCGCGTTCGCCCCGGTGCGGGTGGTGCTGGGCAACAACGACGGCCCGGACGTGGCGGAGTGGGGGGCGCCCGAGACCTTGTCGCTCGACCTCGACGGGCTGCGGGTCGCGATGGTGCACGACAGCGGCCCCCGGACCGGGCGGCTGCCCCGGCTGCGCCGGCGGTTCCCCGAGGCCGACCTCGTCGTCTACGGGCACTCGCACATCCCGATGGACCTGGCCGAGGGCGGGTTCCGTGCGTTCAACCCCGGGTCGCCCACCGACCGGCGTCGGGAGCCTTTCGGCACCATGGGGCTGCTGGATATCGTTGACGGCCGGTTGACCCGGGCCGACATCCTGCCGTTGCCCCGGTGACCGGCGGCGAGGGCGTTCGGAGGGCGCCCGCCCGGCGACTACGCAAGGATGACGGCCTCAGAAGGGGAGGACCACACCGTGAATGACGTCAGCAGCTCGGTCGACCACTCGTCCCCCGCAACGCAGGTCGCCACCGGCCGTGACTGGCAGCGCAGCGTGCGCTTCTTCTCGACCCTGGCGGTGCTGCTGGTGCCGTTCATCGGCCTGCTCCTGCTGGTCGAGGACAAGTGGGGCCCCTTGGCCGCGGCCGACCAGGGTGCACGGGACGCGCTGCACCGGTACGCCCTCGGGGAGCCCGTGTTCGTCGCCGTGATGCGCACGCTCAGCGACTCCGGTTCGGCCCTGGCCTGGCAGATCGTCACCCTCGTGATCGTCGTCTACCTGCTCTTCCGACGGCTGTGGCGGCTCGCCGCCTTCACCCTGGTCACCATCGCCGGGTCGTCGCTGCTCAACACGGCGGTCAAGCTCCTCGTGCACCGCGAGCGTCCGCTGGTCGACCAGCCGCTGGTCAACGAGCCAGGCGCCAGCTTCCCGAGCGGTCACTCGCAGGCGGCGGTGGTCGGCTACGGCGTGCTGCTGCTGCTCCTGCTCCCGGCCCTGACGAAGGCCTGGCGGCGGGTGGCGGTGATCGTGGCCGTCCTGATGATCCTCGGCATCGGTTTCTCCCGGGTCGCCCTGGCCGCCCACTTCGTCTCCGACGTCGTCGCGGGTTTCGCCCTCGGGGCGGTCTGGCTGGGTCTGATGACGGCGCTGTTCAGACCGTGGCGCAACCTCCGCGAGGTGAGGGACGCGGTCAAGCCGGGCGCGGGCGAGGGTCCGGACGCCGCCCGGAAGGATGGCTGACGTGCGCCGCGCCCTCGTCCTGGCCGGTGGTGGGGTCGCCGGCATCGCCTGGGAGCTGGGCGTGCTGCTGGGGCTGACCGAGACCGAACCCGCTCTGACGTCCTGGGTCGAGGCCGACCTCGTCGTCGGGACCTCCGCCGGCTCGAGTGTCGGGGCGCAGGTCACGTCGGGCACCCCGCTCGCCGACCTGTATGCGCGGCAGCTCGACGCCCGCTCGCCGGAGATCCCGGTCGACATCGACCTCCAGGCCTTCGTCGCCCGTCTGCAGGAGGCCACGGCCACCGCCACCTCGCTGGCCGACGTCCGGCGCCTCATCGGTGCGTTCGCGCTCGCCGCCGACACCGTCCCCGAGGCCGCCCGTCGAGCGGTCATGGCCGCCCGCCTGCCCCGGCACACCTGGCCCGACGGTGACCTGCGGGTCGTGGCCGTCGACGCCGAGACGGGTGACCGCGTGGTCTTCACGGCGGCGTCGGACGTGAGCCTCGTCGACGCCGTGGCCGCGAGCTGCGCCGTGCCCGGGGTCTGGCCGCCCATGACCGTCGGCGGCCGCCGCTACGTCGACGGCGGGGTGTGGTCCGGCGCCAACGCCGACCTCGCCGCGGGCGCCGACGAGGTGCTCGTCCTCACCCCCACGCTGCCGGATGCCCCGACGACGCTCGGGCGCCCTCTGGCCGACGAGCTCGCCGAGCTGGGTGCGGCGCGGGTGCACGTCATCCACGCCGACGACGCCAGCGTCGCGGCGTTCGGGACCAACCCGCTGGCGGCCAACACTCGGGCGCCGTCTGCCCTGGCCGGCCGAGCGGTCGGCCGGGCCGCCGCGGCGAGGGTGGCCTCGGCGAGCGGTGAGTCCGAGGGGTTGAGAGACTGACCGGGTGCCCGAGCTGCCCGAGGTCGAGACCGCCCGAGCGGCCATCGAGCGGGCGGGGCTGCACCGCCGCATCGTCGAGGTCGACGACCACGACACCTACGTCTGCCGGCCCCACCAGCCGGGGGAGATCCGCGAGGCCCTGCTCGGGCGCGAGCTGACCGAGACCCACCGCCAGGGCAAGTCGATCTGGGTCGACACCTCGGGCCTCGACGGTTCCGAGACCCCCGGGCCCGAGCTGGCGCTCCATCTCGGGATGAGCGGCCACATCATCATCACGAAGCCCGGTGTCGACGTCGTCGACGGTGGCGACTGGCTGGCGACCGGCCGTCGCCGCACGGCGGCACGCAGCCCGAAGAACCCGGTCTGGAACCGGTTCACGCTGACCTTCGAGGACGGCGGCGAGCTGCGGCTGTTCGACCCGAGGCGGCTCGGCCGGGTGCGCCTGGACGCCGACCACACGGCCCTCGGCCCCGACGCCGAGCACGCCACCATCGCTCAGTTCCGCGACCGCGTGGGCCGCGGGACGGCGCCGGTCAAGGCCCGGCTGCTCGACCAGTCCGTCATCGCCGGCGTCGGCAACCTGCTCGCCGACGAGACCCTGTGGCAGGCGCGCATCTCCCCGGAGCGCCCCTCCGGTGACCTCGCCGCCGAGGAGCTGGCCCGGCTGAGGAGGGCGCTGCGGGCGGCGACCCGGCGGGCGATGAAGCGGGGTGGCGTGCATACGGGCGAGCTCATCGAGCACCGCCGCCGTGGCGGGCACTGTCCGCGCTGCGGCGCCGAGCTCGCGCGGGCGACCGTCGGTGGGCGGACGACGTTCTGGTGCCCGGTCGAGCAGGTTTGACCCGCTAGCTCCCGCGCTGGGTGTCCTCGAGGAACCGGTAGACGTCGGTGTCGTCGACGCCCGGGAACACCCCCGGGGGCATCGCGGCGAGCAGGTGCGAGTGCACCCGGGCGCTCGGCCAGGCCTGGCCCGCCCAGTGCGCCGTCAGCTCCGACGGCGGGATGCTGCAGCAGGTCGGGTCGGGGCAGCGTGAGACCGACCGGTGGCTGGTGTCGCGCCCACGCATCCACTTGACGTGCTTGTAGGGCACGCCGACCGACACCGAGAACGTGCCCGCGGGCGTACGGTCCACCACCGACGTGCACCAGTAGGTGCCCGACCCCGTGTCGGTGTACTGCTGGTACGCCTCCGACAGGTCGGTCTGCTCGAAGACCACGCGGGCGGTCCAGTTGCGGCACACCCGCTGGCCCTCGATCGCGCCGGTGGCGTCGGAGGGGAAGTGGACGCCGTCGTTCTCGTAGGCCTTGTAGATGATGCCCGACGACGAGATCCGCATGAAGTGCACCGGCAGGTCGAGGTGGCGGGTGGCGAGGTTGGTGAACCGGTGCGCCGCCGTCTCGTAGGACACGGCGTACGCGTCGCGCAGGTCCTCGATCGCGATGTCCTTCGCCGCCTTCGCCGCGTGGAGCATCGGCAGAGCGCCGCTCTCGGGGATGAGCAGGGCCGCGGCGAAGTAGTTGACCTCGACCCGCTGCTCGAGGAACTCGCCGTAGTCGGCGGGCGGCTCGTGGCCCAGCACGACGTGGCCGAGCGCCTGCAGGGCCAGTGAGCGGGAGTCGTGCTGGCCGGCGTCGGGCTGCGGCAGGTGGATGCGGTGGTGGGCGAGGTCGGTCACCGTGCGGGTCGACTCGGGCAGGGCGCTGGTGTGCACGAGGGTGAACCCGAGGTGGGCGGCCATCTGGTCGACGTGGGCGCGGGTGATGGGACCGGCGGCGTAGCGGGTGGCGTGGAGCAGGTCGGCCGCCGCCGCCTCGACCTCGGCGAAGTAGTTGCCCTGGTCTCGCATCCGCTGACGCAGAGCGGTGTTGGCCTTGCGGGCGTGCTCCGGCGTGGCCGACTGCTCGGCCCGGATGGTGTCGAGGGTGCGGTGCAGGCCGACCAGCGCCTCGAGGGCGTCGGTGGTGAGGCCCGGCCCGAGGCGCACGGTCGGCAATCCCGACTCGCGGTAGGAGGCGCGCCGCTGGGCGCGCTCCAGCTCGATCTCCAGGGCCGCCCGACGGCTGGGTGGGGCGACGACGAGCAGGTCGGCGAGCGTCACGCCGAGCGCGACGGCCAGGGCGTTGAGCACGCTGACCTTGGCCTCCCGCTTGCCGGTCTCGATGAGCGACAGGGCCGACGGCGAGAGGCCGGCGGCGGCAGCCACGTCACCGAGCGTGCGGCCCTGGCTGCGTCTCTCGTGCCGGAGCCGGCGGCCGACCGTGAGCGGGTCCGGGGCGGCCGCGGGCGCCGCGGGGGTGGGGCGGGCGGCGGGCGACAGGACCGGCATACCTGCACGCTAACGCAAGAAGCGCGAATATTGACACAGGAATCGTGGAAAGAACCGTCGTTCCTCGGGCGAGGCTGGGGGTGTCAGCACAGCTTCCGTGTTCTTCCCGAAAGGCTTCGTCGTGACCATCACCGCTCCCGCCCCTGCCCGTGCCCACACCGCGACCCCGCGGTCGACCGTCCAGCCGGCCTCCGAGCAGGGCGCCGCCGCCCGGATGCGGCAGGGCTGGTCCGACAACCCCCGCTGGGTCGGCATCCAGCGCAGCTACACCGCCGAGGACGTCCTGCGGTTGCGCGGCACCATCGTCGAGGAGCACACCCTCGCCCGCCGGGGGGCCGAGCGCCTCTGGCAGCAGCTGACGACCAAGCCGATGGTGCGGGCGCTCGGGGCGCTCACCGGGCAGCAGGCCGTGCAGATGGTGCGCGGCGGCCTCGAGGCGATCTACCTCTCGGGCTGGCAGGTCGCGGCCGACGCCAACCTGTCGGGGCAGACCTACCCCGACCAGAGCCTCTACCCCGCCAACTCGGTGCCGGCCGTCGTCCGCCGGATCAACAACGCGCTGCTGCGGGCCGACCAGATCGACCACAGCTCGGGCTCGCACCACCCCGACTGGCTGGTGCCGATCGTCGCCGACGCCGAGGCCGGCTTCGGTGGGCGCGCTCAACGCGTTCGAGCTGATGAAGCAGATGATCTTCTCCGGCGCCGCGGCCGTGCACTGGGAGGACCAGCTCGCGTCCGAGAAGAAGTGCGGCCACCTCGGCGGCAAGGTGCTCGTGCCGACGTCGCAGCACGTCCGCACCCTCAACGCCGCCCGCCTGGCCGCCGACATCGAGAACGTGCCCACGCTGGTCGTCGCCCGCACCGACGCGCTCGCCGCCGACCTGCTGACCAGCGACATCGACCCGATCGACGAGCCGTTCCTCACGGGTGAGCGCACCGACGAGGGCTTCTACCGGGTGCGGTCCGGCATCGAGCCGGTCCTGGCCCGGGCCAAGGCGTACGCGCCCTACTCCGACCTGATCTGGGTCGAGACGGGCACGCCCGACCTCGGTCTCGCGCGGGAGTTCGCCACCGAGCTGCATCGCGAGTTCCCCGGCAAGATGCTGGCCTATAACTGCTCGCCGTCGTTCAACTGGAAGGCCGCGCTCAGCGACCGGGAGATCGCGACGTTCCAGGACGAGCTGGCCGCGCTGGGCTACCGCTTCCAGTTCATCACCCTGGCCGGCTTCCACGCCCTCAACCACTCGATGTTCACGCTCGCCCGCGGGTACGCCAACGAGGGGATGACGGCCTACGTCGAGCTGCAGGAGGCCGAGCTCGGCGACATCCACCGCGGCTACAGCGCCATCCGCCACCAGCACGAGGTCGGCACCGGCTACTTCGACGCGGTGACCACAGCGCTCAACCCGACGTCGAAGACCCTGGCCATGGCCGGGTCCACGGAGGCCGCCCAGTTCTGAGGGCTGACGGTTCGGGCTCCGGCCCGAGCGGGTTGACGCAGCATCAAGCGGCTTGGCTCACGCTGCAGGCTGCGTCAACCCGCCCGACGCTGGGTCAACCCGGAGCGGCCGGGTCGAGAACCCCGCGATCCTGGCCGGCCAGGAGAGGCGCCGAGGCCTACCCGGTGCATGCTGGGCCGATGACCACCACGCTGTCGTCGTCCCTCCGCGTCTCCACCGCGACCGGTGCGACTGCGGAGCTGGCCTCGGCACTGGCCGACCCGGCTCGGTTCTCGGTGCGGGCCATCGACCGGCTGCGGATGGGGCACGACGCCTCGCACTACGCGATGACGCCCCTGGCGGTGGCGACCCCCGTCGACGCCGACGAGGTGGGCCGGCTGTTCGCGCGGTCGGCGACCTCGGGCATACCTCTGACGTTCCGCTCGGGCGGCACCAGCCTCAGCGGGCAGGCGAGCACCTCGGGCCTGCTCGTCGACACCCGGAAGCACTTCCGCTCGGTCGAGATCCTCGACGACGGTATGCGCGTCCGCATCGGACCGGGGGCCACGGTGCGGTCGGTCAACGTCCGCCTGGCCGCCTACGGCCGCAAGCTCGGACCCGACCCGGCCAGTGAGATCGCCTGCACGCTGGGCGGAGTCGTGGCCAACAACTCCAGCGGGATGTCGTGCGGCACGACGGCGAACACCTACCAGACCCTCGACTCCATCGTGCTGGTCCTTCCGAGCGGCACCCTCGTCGACTCGGGGGCCGCCGATGCGGACGAGCAGCTGCGCGCGGCTGAGCCCGTGATCTACGAAGGGCTGGCGCGCCTGCGCGACCGGGTCAGGGGTGACGCTGCGTCGGTGCGCACCATCGAGCGCCTGTTCGCCATGAAGAACACGATGGGCTACAGCCTCAACGCCTTCCTCGACCACACGGCACCGGTCGAGATCCTTGCCCACCTCGCCGTCGGCAGCGAGGGGACCCTCGGCTTCATCGCCTCCGTCGTCATGCGCACCCTGCCCCTCAACCCGCACGCGGTCACGGGACTGCTCGTGTTCGACGACCTGGCGGGCGCGACCGGGGCGCTGCCCGACCTCGTCTCGACCCGGCCGGCCACGATCGAGCTGCTCGACGCGGCGGCGCTGCGCGTCGGTCAGCGCGACCCGGCGGCCGACGAGGCACTCCGCCGCATCGAGGTGCGCGACCACGCCGCCCTGCTGCTGGAGTACCAGGGTGCCTCGGTCGAGGAGGTGGCCCGGCAGGCCGAGGCGGCCCAGGAGACCCTCGACCGGGTGGGGGCGCACGGGCCGACGTCACTGACCGCCGACCCCGGCGCACGAGCCCGGCTCTGGCATACGCGGAAGGGTCTGTACGCCACGGTCGCGGGGGCCCGGCCGAAGGGCACCACCGCGCTGCTCGAGGACATCGTCGTGCCGGTGCCCGAGCTGCTGCCGACCTGCGAGAGCCTGATCGGGCTGTTCGCCCGGCACGGCTACGACGACAGCGTGATCTTCGGCCACGCGAAGGACGGCAACGTCCACTTCATGCTGACCGAGGACCTGTCGGGCGGCCGGTCGCACCGGCTCGACGCGTTCACGGAGGACATGGTCGCGCTGGTCCTCGACCACGGGGGCTCGCTCAAGGCCGAGCACGGTACCGGCCGGATGATGGTCGGCTACGTCGAGCGGCAGTACGGCGCCGAGCTCTACGCCGTGATGCGCGAGCTCAAGGCGCTCTGCGACCCGGGCGGCGTGCTGGCCCCGGGTGTCATCATCACCAGTGACGCCGAGCCGGCCGAGCCAGACCTCAAGATCGCCCTGCCCGTCGACGACGAGGTCGACGACTGCGTCGAATGCGGTTACTGCGAGCCGGTATGCCCGAGCCGTGACCTCACGACGACGCCGCGCCAGCGCATCGTGCTGCGTCGGGAGATGGCGCGACTGCGGCAGATCGGTGACCTCGAGACCCTGCGGGAGGTCGAGGCCGACTACGCGTACGACGCCGTCGACACCTGTGCCGTCGACGGGATGTGCGCCACCGCTTGCCCGGTGCACATCAACACCGGCGACCTGATGAAGCGGCTGCGGGCCGAGGACGCCGGCCCGCTGACCAAGCGCACGTGGACGCTCGCGGCGAAGCACTGGGGCGCCACGACCCGGGCCGCCTCGGCAGCGCTGACCACAGCCGACGCCCTGCCGTCCCGGGCGGTGGCGGGCGCGAGCCGGCTGATGCACCGGTTCGCTGACCCCGACGTCGTTCCCCAGTGGTCGCCCGACCTCCCGGCCGGCGGTCGGCGCCCTGGCTCGGCCGAGACGCCTGCCGCCCCGACTCCGACGAGCGGCGTGACGCGCGAGGTCGTCTTCTTCAGCTCCTGCACCGGCACGATGTTCGGCCCCTCGGAGGCCGGCCCCGGGGTGCGCAGCGCCTTCGGTCAAGTATGCGAGCGCGCCGGGGTGCGGCTCGTCAGCCCGTCGGGTCAGGCCGACCTCTGCTGTGCCACACCGTGGCGCTCCAAGGGGCTGGTCGACGGGGCTCGCCTCATGGAGGCCCGCGTCGTGGACGCCCTGTGGAAGGCCACCCGCGGCGGCGAGCTCGACGTCGTCTGCGACGCGTCGTCGTGCACGGAGGGGCTGCGCCAGAGCCTCGAGCACAACCCACCCCCCGGCGGGCACGGGTCGGTCCGCGTCGTCGACGCCGTCCAGTACGCGGCCGACCACCTGCTCGACGCCCTGCCCGCTCCGCAGACCGTCGGGTCGGTGGTGCTGCACCCCACGTGTTCGAGCGCCCGGCTGGGCATCGACGGCGCCCTCCGCGCCGTCGCGGCCGCCGTCGCCGACGAGGTCGTGGTGCCGGCCGCCGCCTCGTGCTGCGGCTTCGCCGGCGACCGCGGGATGCTCCACCCCGAGCTCACCGCTTCCGCCACCCGGGCCGAGGCGGCCGAGCTCGACGGGCTGGTCGCCGACGCATACGCCTCGTGCAACCGCACCTGCGAGCTCGGCATGACCCGGGCGACCGGCCGCCCCTACCAGCACATCCTCGAGCTGCTGGAGTCGAAGACCCGCCCCTGATTGACCACTCCTGATCGCTCCTTCAGTGCCGACTTGGCTCACCCTCGAGCTGCTTGACCCCCCGTGCACCGTGAGCCAAGTGACCTTTAGGTGAGTCAACCTGGTGACGGCAACGCTGCTCAGGTGTCGCGGAGGCGGTCGGCCAGGCCGGTGGCTCGCACCGCCCGCTGCTCGACGGCAGCGACGACGGCCTCGCGGGAGCCGCGCACCCGCACGGTATGCCGCGCTCGCGTCACCGCGGTGTAGAACAGCTCCCTCGTCAACAGGCGTGACCCGGGCTCCGGGAGCACCACCGAGACCGCGTCGTACTGGCTGCCCTGAGCCCGGTGCACCGTCATCGCGTGGGCGGTCGTGACCTCGGCCAGCCGGCTGAGGTGCAGGTCGCGGCCGAGCCCAGACGACCCGTCGGCCAGGAGCGCTGACATCCGCCCCGACGCCGGGTCGCGCACCACGACCCCGGTGTCGCCGTTGAACAGGCCGAGGCTGTAGTCGTTCTCGGTCACCATCAGCGGCTGTCCGGCGTACCACCCGCTCAGGTAGTCGACCCCCAGCGACTGCGCGAGCCAGGACGCCACCTGCCGGTTCCACCAGCGCGCGCCGAACGGGCCACTGTTGTGGGCGCACAGCAGCTGATGGTGGCCCAGTGCGGCAATGGCGGCGGCGCGGTCACCCTGCTCGGCGGCGTCGTGCAGGTCGCGGGCCGCGGCCCGCACCGGCGCCTCGATGTCGTCGACGAGCAGGGCGCTGGGGTCGTCGGACTCGAGGATGGCCAACGCGGCCTCGGAGTCGCCGAGGCGCACGGCGTCGGCCAGCTCGGCGATCGCGCCGCGGAACCGGTGACTGGTGCGCAACGGTCCCACCGCCGGGCTCTCCGACCCCAGACCGTCGACGAGGTCGCGCAGCACCGCCCCCGCCTCGACCGACGTCAGCTGGTCGGCGTCTCCGACGAGTACGAGCCGCGCGTGGGGCGGCACCGCCTCGAGGAGCCGGGCCAGCAGGGTGAGCGACACCATCGAGGTCTCGTCGACGACGACCACGTCGTAGGGCAACGGGTTGCTGCGGTCGTGGCGGAACCGGTTCCGGCTCTCCGGGCGCCAGCCGAGGAGCCGGTGGATGGTGGTGGCGGCGAGCGACGACACCAGATCCCTTGCCGGGGCGGGGAAGTCAGGCTTGATCGCCTCCGCGTGCACGGCCTGCGTGATGCGCGCCGCTGCCTTGCCGGTCGGAGCGGCGAGCGCCACCCGGAGCCGCGGGCCGTCGAGGGCCACGAGCGACGCGACGAGCCGGGCGATGGTCGTCGTCTTGCCCGTGCCGGGTCCACCGGTGACGAGGCTCGTCCGGTGGGTGCAGCACGCCCGCGCGGCCTCGCGCTGCTCGGCGTACCCGTCGCCCGGGAAGGCCGCGTCCAGTGCGGCGCCCAGGCGGGCGGCGTCGACCAGCACCGGGAGCCCGGCGCGCGACGCGAGGTCGTCGGCCACCTGGATCTCCTCGCGCCAGTAGCGGTCGAGGTAGAGCCGGTCGAGGTCGTGATGGACCACGCCGTACGCCGCGACCCGGCTCCCGTCCACGGCCTCCGCCCAGCCGCCTGGGTCGGGCCAGGCCAGGCCGTCGTCGGCAGCCGGGAGGGTGGCCAGGTCGACGCATACCGATCCCTGCCGGGCCGCACGCACCGCAAAGGCGACGGCGAGCAGGGCCGACTCGTCGGTCTCGCCGACCGCGTTCCCCACCCGGGAGGCGACGTGGACGTCGGCCGCGGTGAGCAGCTCGGCTGCGTTGAAGGCGCGCAGCAGCCCGGTCGCGCCGAGCGCCGTGTCGCGGTGGAAGGGCGGTCGCTGACCCTCGTCGGTCATGCCATCACCCGCCCGCCGAAGAGGGCCGAGACGGCCTCGACGAGGTCCTCGCTCGGGCGCCACGCGAAGACGCCGCAGGGCTGCCCGTCGACGACCGGTGTCTGAGGTCCGACCATCCCGCGCAGGTAGAGGTAGAGCACGCCGCCGAAGTGATCGGCGAACTGGTACCCCGGCTGCCGCCACCGCAGGAACCGGTGCAGCGCAACGGAGTAGAGCAGCGCCTGGAGAGGGTAGCTCGACCGCGCCATCGCGTCGCCCAGCCGCTGCGGCTCGTACGCGTCGACGGGGTTGGGCTGGTCGCGATCACCCAC
This sequence comes from uncultured Actinomycetota bacterium, assembly GCA_963752705.1. Taxonomy (GTDB): domain Bacteria; phylum Actinomycetota; class Actinomycetes; order Actinomycetales; family Dermatophilaceae; genus Lapillicoccus. Next base: position 15,578 of record CAVVZM010000002.1, on the reverse strand, counting down.
CCAGGTGGTCTTGTAGTCGGCGACGAAGTAGCGGCGGGCGTCGCCGGCGCCCACTCCGAAGACGAGGTCGAGCGAACCGGAGAGGTAGCCGTTCAGGCTCTGTTCGTAGGCCGGGTGGTCCAGGGTGTCGGCGTAGGCGGCGAGCGGGTCGTCGGCGGGCACGTGGCGACGCCAAAGCGCCGAGACGTCGCGCAGCACTCCCGCCGTCGCGCCAGCCGAGCGCCGGTCGCCACCACCCAATGGCAGCTCGAACCCCATCTCGGTGAGCCGGTCGCGGGCCCCGATCTGGCGCAGGGTGAAGTCCCCGGTCAGGGGGCCGAGCGGGGTGTCGGTCACCGACACGAGCGCCGCCGCGAGGGCCTCGGAGTCGAGGTCCACCGGCCACCAGACGCGCTGCTCGTCCACCAGCCGCCGTAGCTCGGCCCGCCAGGCCCCGTCGTCGGCGTCCGGGAACGCGTCGGGGTCGGCGTGCTCGAGCACGGCGTGCACCAGGGACCCGAAGGTCGCACCGCCGGGGAGGTCGGACATCGGAGAGATCAGTCGCTCCGAACCCGTTGCGGCAGAACCAGACTCAGGAGGTGCATCCGGCAGCGGCGGCTCGTCCTCGCGCGGTGGGTCCTCGGGCTCGCTCACCGCGCGCAGCCGGTCGGGGTCGCGGGCCTCCTCCTCGGCGGCCGCGTGGGCCAGACCGCTGTAGGACGTGCGCGTCCACGACCGGTCCAGCGTGCGGGTGAAGCGGCGCACCGCCAGCGCACCCGAGGCGGGCGCGGGCGGCATACCCGCCGACGAGCCCGGCGAGCAGGTCTCCACCGTGAACGCTCCGGCCTCGCTCCACGCCGCGGTGATGCGCCGGACGTCGGCGTCGCCGCGCAGCGGGCTGGCGGGGGGTACCCGCGCGTCGCCCGGTCGCCGGCCGAACACCAGCCGGTGGAGCGCCGACGGGGGAGTGTTGCTGCCGCTGGGCAGCCACCAGACCACCAGCTGGCTCTGGGCCCGCGTTGCCGCGACGTAGAGCTTGCGCAGCTCCTCGCCCGAGTCCTCCCCGGCCGCGAGGGTGACCGCCTCCTGCTGGCCGCCGTGACCGCTGATGTCGACGCACCGCTCACCGCTGGCGTCGTGGTAGCGCGGGTGGTCCTCGCTGCGGGTGTAGAGGTCGCTCAGCGACGGGGCGTAGACGACGGGGAACTGCAGGCCCTTGCTGGCGTGGATCGTCAGCAGGTGCACCGCTGCGGCGTCGCTGTCGTGTCGGCGCACCCGGTCGGCCGAGACGGTCGTGAGGTCGTCGGCGCGTTGCCGGGCGAGCCACGACGCCAACACGCCGGGCGCGGTATGCCCGTCACGGGAGGCCTCGTCGAGCAGCTCGGTCGTGTGGCGGAGGTCGGTCATGGTGCGGGCGCCGTCGGGTTCCCGCAGGACGCGCGCAGCCAACCGGCCGTCGGCCCCGGCCAGCTCGAGCACCGCGGACGGCCCACGCTGCCGCACGACGTCGGCCCAGCCGCGCAGCGTCTCGGAGTCATCGGCGGTCAGGGAGTCTCCACCCTCGCCGGCCCGGGCGAGGTCGGTGGCCGAGCGCCCGAGGAAGAGGGTGAGCGAGGCGGCCCGCACCGCCGCCGATCGGTGCGGCTGGGCGAGCGCCTGCAGCAGGGTCAGCCAGGCCTGGCCCGCCGACGAGGTGAGCACGCTCCCGGAGCCGACGAGCACGCTGGGCACCCCACGGTCGTGTAGCGCGCGGGCGACTTCCGCCAGCTTGCCTCGGGTGTCGGCGATGACCGCGACGTCACGCGCCTCGATCGGCCGGCCCTCGAAGGTCGCGCCGGAGCCGAGCAGCCGCGCGACGTCGTCGGCCAGGTCGTCGGCCACGACCGGCCGCAGCCGGGCGACGGCGAGGCCCTCGTCAGGGGTGGCACCCAGCGCGGCCCGGTCGACGACGCGCAGGCGGAACGGCTCCGGGTGTGGCGCACCCACCAGCCGGGCCTCCTGGTGTGCGGCGACGACAGGCCGGACGACGATCTCCGGGTCGCCCAGCTCGGCGCCGACGAGCAAGGACTGCAGGCCAGACACGAGACCGGCGTCGCTGCGGTGGTTGGTCCCCAGCGTCGCGTGCCGCGTGGCGGTGCGCGCGGCGGTCAGGTAGGTGACGACGTCGCCGCCGCGGAAGGCGTAGATCGCCTGCTTCGGGTCGCCGATGAGCACCATGGTCGCCTTGCCGCTGAAGGCGCGGTCGAGCACCTGCCACTGCACGGGGTCGGTGTCCTGGAACTCGTCGACGAGCACCACCCGCCAGCGCTGCCGCATCCGCTCGCGGGCCGGCGCCGCGTCGTCGGCCAGGGCGTCAGCCAGCTGGCTCAGCAGGTCCTCGTAGCTGAGCACGCCGAGCCGCCGCTTGCGCCGGTCGAACTCCTCGCGCACGGCCCGGGCGAACGACACCCGTCTCGAGGCGGTTGTGCCGGGGGTGACGGCGGCCGGCTCGATCCGGGCCTGTGGGTCGCCGGTGACGGTCGCCGCGATGGCCCCGGCGTCGGAGCGGGTGAACTCGGGATCGCTTGACTGGTCGGCGAACCCACGCACGTAGAGGTCGTCGACCACCTCGTCGACAAGGTCGTCGAGGTCCTCCACCAGCCGAGCGCTGGCGTCGGTGTCACCGGCGATGCCGAGACCGGTGAGCACCATCTGGCAGAACTGGTGCGTCGTGGCGATGGTGGCCCCGTCGAAGGTCGACAGCGCCTCCCGCACGCGGGCATGCCGGGCGGCGACGTCGGCGGCATCGCCAGCGAGCAGCAACCCGAGCAGCGGCCGGATGCTCGGGTCGGCGTCGCGCGCCTGGGCCGACACGGCCGGGTCGGGCGAAAGCACCCGTTCGGCGGCGACGAGCTGCTCGCGCACCCGCAGCCGCAGCTCCTCGCTCGCCGCGCGGCCGAAGGTGACGACGAGCAGCTCGTCGAGCCGACAGTGCCCCTCGGCCACGTAGCGGGTCACCAGCGACGCGATGGTCCAGGTCTTGCCGGTGCCGGCGCTGGCCTCGAGCAGGGTCGTGCCGGTGGGCAGGGGTCCGGTGACGTCGAACGGCTCAGCGTCGAGGGTGCTCACAGCGTCCTCGTCCGCTCGCGCAACAGCAACGGCTCCCAGACCCGGACGGCGTATGCGCCCAGCCGGTTCCCTTGTCGGTCCGGGTCCTCGCCGGGGTGGGGCGTCCCGGCCAGCCGGTCGAAGGACGACGCCGGGCCGAGGACGAGACCGAAGGCGGGGTCGCGGTTCTCGGCGAAGGTGCGGTCGTCGCGCTTGCCCTCCCAGCTGTCCCGGGCCGGCCATCGCGGTTCCTTGTGACGGTGCACCGCGCTGGCCCAGGCCTCACCCGTGGTGACGGGCAGCGGTAGAGGCTCGCGCATACCTACGTCGTAGACGGCGACGAGGTCGGCCAGCAGCCCCGCCAACGCGCTCGGCACCTCGGCCGCCCCGAGGTCCACCTGCGCCGCTCGGGCCTTGCCGCCCCAGCGGCCGACGACCGCCGACGACCACGGCCGGGCGGGGTGGGCCGACGCCAGGGCCAGCAGGTCGACCCAGGCGGCGAGCCGCGCGCGCGGGCGGAGCGACGAGTAGCTGACCCGGACGATGCGGTCGCCGCGGACGTCAGCAACGGTGCCCAGCACCCGCCGCCCGCCGGGGAGCGTCACGTCGACCGGCACCGACCCGGCCGGCTCGACGCGGAGGGCCTCGGTGGAGCTCACCAGCTGCGCGGCACGGCGGCCGATCTCGTCGAGCTTGCGTTCGCCGAGCACCCCCGGCGGCAGCCCGCCGCGGGGCAGCTCGGCGTCGAAGACCGCCTGGGCGTCGGTGCCGGCGAGCAGGCGCCGCAGGATGCGGTCTCCGACCGCCCACTGCTCCAGCGAGTCCGGCTCGACGGGGATGCTCTCGTCGCCCTGGTCGGGCTCGCTCGGCGTGGCGATGTCGAGCCGCTGCCAGAGGAAGGCGCGGGCGGGGTTGGCAAAGAAGGCCTGGAGGTCGGCGAGGGCCAGGTCGGTCACGGGGGGCGCCTCGCGCAGTGGTGCGTCGAGGAACGGGGTGGGCCGGTCGAGGGAATCCGCCGCCGCCCGCGCCCCCCGCAGGGCGGCGGGGTCGAAGCTGAACGGGTGCCCATGCTCACCCGGGGTGAGGTTGCGGACGTCGTTGGTATGCAACGGATGTCGCGTGAGGATGTGGTCGCGGACGGGGTCGGCAGCGGTGCGGTCGAGCGCGTCGAGCAGCTCACCGAGGGGCACCGACGGTGGCCGTTCCTGGCCGTTGCCCGGGTGGACGGCGGTGTAGAGCAGGACGAGCCGCTCGGTGGCGGCCATCACGGCGTCGAGCAGCAGCTGCCGGTCCTGGCTGCGGAGGTCGAGCTCGCCGGTCACCGGGTCGCGGGCGAGGGCGTCGTCGCCGTCGACGGCCTGGGTGCGGGGGAAGGTGCCATCCTCGAGGCCGAGCAGGCACACGACACGGTGGGGCACCGACCGCATCGGCACCATGGTGCAGACGGTGAGGTTGCCGCTGCGGAAGTTGGCGCGGGTGGGCCGGGCGCCGCTCTCGACGTCGAGCATGCCGCGGAGGTCGGTGAGGCGCACCTGCGTGTCGGGTGCGGCGTGGGCGTCGACCCCGGCCGCGACGCGAGCCATCGTGCGCTCGAACTGCGCGACCTGCCAGGCGTCTCCGAGCGCCGTCTCACTGAGCGAGAGCACCGTCTCGCGCAGCACGGCGAGCCGTTCGCGCACCGGACCGGCGTCCTGGAGCCGTTCGACGCAGTCCTGCACGCGGGCCACGAGCTCGGCCAGGCGCCCGGCGAGGTCGATGTCGGAGCTCGACACGTCGTCGAGCGGCAGCACGTCGCCCACGAGGAGGTCGTGCTCGGCCACGGCGACTCCGGCGAGCAGCCGGTCGAGGCCCGACTGCCAGGTGTTCTGGCCGAACCGCTCCAGCTTGTACGCCTTGCGCAGCGGGGCGCTGAGCCCCCACCGCACGCCGGCCTGCCGGGCCCAGGTCTCGGCGGTGGCGAGGTCGTCGTCGGTGAGGGCGAACCGGCGGCTAACCGGCGGCGAGGCGGCCAGGGCCAGCACGTCAGAGAGCGTGGCCCGTCCGGCGGCGAGGCCTACGAGGTCGGCCGCGACGGCGAGCACGGGGTTGGTGACCCGAGGGGCGCGGTCGGCGAGCTGCACCCGCAGCTGGTGCCCGGGGTGGCCGCCCTCGATGAGCGAGCCGAGCCCGAACGCCGAGGTGATCGCCGGCGCATACGCGTCGACGTCGGGGCACATGACGATGATGTCGCGCGGCTCCAGAGTCGGGTCGTCCTGGAGCAAGCCGGTGAGCACGTCGCGCAGCACCTCGACCTGGCGGGGGATGCCGTGGGTGGCGTGCACCTGCACGGTCGTGTCCGTGACCGCCGGGGTACGCGTGGCGCGGGTGGCGGGGTCGGGCACGGTGTCGGTGCGGAGGTCGTGCTGCAGCCAGCCGAGCAGGGCGTCCGGCGTCTCGGTATGCGGGGTCTCCGGCTCGGCCGCGGGCGTCCCCGCCGTGATGGTCAGGGCGCGTTGCATCTCCCGCACGTCGCGGCCCAGGGCGGCGGTGAGGGGATGCCGTACCGACTCGACAGCCGGGTCGGCCTGGCGCTTGGTCGGTCCGGCGGCGACGACCGGGGCGAGCGCGCGCCAGGACGTGGGGGAGGGCACCGGCAGCCAGAGGTGCACCTCGCGCACCTCCGCGACGGCGGCGACGAGCTCGAGCTCGGTGACCGCGAGCCGCGTGTAGCCGAAGAGCGAGAGCCGGTCGGGCAGGGCGAGGGCGGCGCCACCCCGGATCGCCGCGACGGTCTCGCGGTGCCGCTCGACGGGGGTCGGCGCATCGATGGTCGCGGCGACGCGGCGCCACAGCTCGGGCTGCCAGGCGAGGTCGGGGTCGACGTGGCCACCCGCTCCGTCGCCGTCCCCGCCGGCCGCCCAGTCCTCGAGCATCGTGGGCCGGTCGCGCGCATACGTGGCGAAGAGGCCGGCAAGGCGGCGGGCGACGGTCCAGCGCCGTTCCTGTCGCAGCTCGTACGCGTCGCCCTCATGGCCCTTCCCGAGGTGCCGGGCGAGCGCGTCGCACCACGGCTCGGACATGCTCGCGTCGATGACCGTGAGCACGGGCCAGACCAGCTGGTCAGGGTCCCACGGGTCGGTCTCGTCGGAGCCGGTGAGCAGCCCGATGAGGGTGGCCGGCCGCACGAAGTCGACCCCCGCGCATACCCCGTTGCCGTATTCGTCGGCGCCCAGCACGTGCGAGAGCCGTTGGGTCAGCCACCGCTCCACGCCCTTGGCGGCAACGACCACCAGCTCGCGGGAGAGCACGCCGCCGACCGGCCGGCTCAGCAGCCGGCCCAGGGAGTCGGCGAGCAGGTCCGACCGCGCGTCGACGTGCACGGTCAGCCCCACCCGCCGACTCTAGGGGCGACCGCCGACGGGCTGGGTCAGGGGAGGGTCCAGATCACCGTGGTGACCAGCCAGAAGACGATGGCCGCGAGGGTGACGAAGGCGACCGAGACGACGGCGCCGATGACGTCGTTGCGCCGGCCCGCGTTCGCCGCGGGCTCGAGCCAGAACGCGAGGAAGCGCGTCACGTTGGGCATGACCACCCAGGTCAGCACGCTCACCGACAGGATGTTGCCGACGAGCAGGCTGGACCAGAGCGGGGCGTCCGGCCAGATCTTCCCGAGGGCCAGGGTCAGCAGCACGACGGTCGGGTAGAGGCCGACGAGCACCGACAGGGCCGACTTCCAGTCCGGGGTGTCGACGGGGGCCGCCCCGCGACGGCGGCCGAACCACGAGCCATAGGGGGAGGCGATGCGGCGCACCTGGAAGTCGCTGAAGGCCTTCCCGTCGGCGAGCTGGGCCTTGCGCTCGGGGGACTCCAGCCACGCCTCGAGGTGGGCGGCAGTGTCGAACGTCGTGAGGATCGCCCACTCCTGCTGGATCCCCGCCACGGGAGGCAGCAGCTCCGACCCGCGGAAGCCCGGGAACGTCTGCTCCACGTCGGTGATCCGCTGCTGCCACGCCAGGAAGGCGGTCTCGGTCTCCGCGGTCACCCGGTGCGTGACGACCACCGTCACCGGGTCGTCGTCGTGCCCGACCACCACGTGCTGAGCCGGCGGCTGCTCGAAGAGGTGCGCCCCGCTCGCGATGAGGTCGTGGCGCGCTCTGCTGTCGAGCCACTGCTTGAGGTGGTCGGTGCTGTCGAACCGGTAGATCACCGACCGGTCGCGCTCGTCGTCGCCCTGCACGACGGCCTCCGTGCCGAGGAAACCCGGAGCGGCGCCGGCGGCGTGGTCGACCTGGCCCTGCCAGTGCTCGTAGCCGGCCTCCGCACCCGGGGCCAGCCGCTGGGTGACGACGACGGCCACGGCCGGCGTCGTTGCCGAGGTCATGTCAGCCCTGGCCCTGGTCGACCCGACGGCCCCGCACGTGAACCTGGGCGATGGCGGGCTCGCGCATCTTCATCAGGAGCGTGAACAGCCGCTGGTCACGGGCGAGCTGGGCGTCGTCGGCATACGTGCAGTGGGTGATGGTGTCGTCCAGCGGCGGCCAGAGCCGCGGGTCGATGACGAGGAAGTCGGCCTCCTTGCCCTCGTCGAAGTTGCCGAAGCGGTCCTCCATGTCGAGGGCTCTGGCTCCGGCGAGGGTGCCGGTGAAGAGCATCTGCGCGGGGTGGATGGACACGCCGTCGTCGCCCGCTTCGGAGATGTGCACCTTGAAGACGTCGGCGAGCACCTGGGAGATGAGGTACTCGTCGCCGCCGCCGTGGTCGGTGCCCGCGGAGACGTTGACGCCGGCGGCGATGGTGCGGTTCCACGGCATGGTGCCCGAGCCGAGGAACTGCTGGGAGACGGGGCAGTGGGAGATCGAGGTGCCGGTCTCGGCCATCCGCGCGAGCTCGACGTCCTGGCAGTGCACGGCGTGGGCGAGGATGCTGCGCCGGCCGAGGAGACTCGAGCCGCCGACCGCGGAGCCGGGCAGGAACTTCCCGTCGTAGGTGTCGAGGTAGGAGCTGACGCCGTACTCGCTCTTGGTGGCGTCGACCTCGCCGGTGCCGGGCCGGTTGTTCTCGTTGAGGTGGCTGTGGAAGTAGACCCCCCGGTCGCGCACGCTGTCGTAGAGGTCGCCGAGCGCCTTGAACGTGGTCGTCGTCACCGACAGCGAGAACCGCGGCACCACCGCGACGTGGAGCAGGGCCGTGGCGACGTCGCCGGTGTCGGCGCCGTGCCACTTCTCGATCTCCTCGCGGGTGAGGCGGATCGCCTCCTCCTCGCTCGTCAGCATGGGGTCGGCGGTCGACGGCCCACGGGTCTGTATGCCGCGGCCGCTCACCAGCCGTAGGCCGCGGCGCTGAGACTCGCCGAATAGCGCGTCCTGAGCGGCGGGGAAGGCGGAGCCGAAGACCATCGCGGCAGTCGTGCCCGCGGCCACGCGCCGGTCGCAGAAGGCCGTGGCGGCGTAGCGCCCGAACTCCTCGTCCTTGAGGCGCGACTCCGACGGGAAGACACAGCGCTCGAGCCACTCGAGCAGCTGCCCGCCGCCGTAGGCGTCGCCGGCGAAGGTCTGGGGGAAGTGGATGTGGGTGTCGACGAAGCCGGGGATGAGGTAGCCGGGGCGGTGGTCGTCGACCTGGGCCGACGCGTACTGGCCGGGGAGGTCGTCGTAGGCGCCGCACCAGGCCACGCGACCGTCGTCACCGACGACGAGGGCACCGTCGGGGACGGCCACCAGGGCCTGCGCGGCGGTGTCCATGGTGGGCGAGCCCGCGACATGGAAGATGTGTCCGCGGTGGACGCGGGTGGACGGGGTCGAATGCGGGGTCTCGGCCCCGTCAGCGCTGGTCACCGGGCGAGTATGGCGGCATGTGGCGGCACTTTGTCCGCTTCCGTCATGAATTGACCGTTCGTCTCGGAACGTCGACTAACGATGGCAGCCGGGTGGGCCTGCCCCTAGCATCGCGACACCACTGCGACGGAACAGGACCCTCATGACGACCGTGACGCCCCGCCCACCCCAGGTCATCGCCGGCCGGCATACGGCGGACGACGGCCTGTTCGGCCCGGACAGCGTCACGTGGCGGCTGCACGCGGAGCCGAGCATGGCGCTCGTGGGCATCCTCGCCGCGACCACCCAGATGCTGCACCCGCGGGTCATGCGGATGATCGACCAGGCGTCGTCGTTCCGCGACCACCCCGAGGCCCGTGGCCGCCAGACGGGGCTGTACGTCATGACGATCACCTTCGGCGACGAGGCCACGGCCCGGCGGGCAGGCGCGACGCTGCGGCGGGTGCACCAGGCGGTGCGGGCCGTCGACCCGTTCACCGGCGCCGAGTACGACGCCGAGGAGCCAGACCTCCTCGTCTGGGTGCAGAACACGCTGACCTACTCGGCGCTGACGGTGTTCGAGCGGTACGTCGCTGGCGGTGTCTCTGCTGTCGACCGGGACCGCTACATCGTCGAGCAGAAGATCGCCGGCGAGCTGCTCGGCATCGACCCGGCGGTGCTGCCCTCGACGTATGCGGAGCTGCAGGACTACCTCGACGAGGTGCTCCCGCACCTCGCCGCCATCCCGGAGTCGCTGTGGTTCCGCGACATGATGACGTCGCGCAAGGGTGCGGGGAATGCTCCGCCGGCGCGGTTCCGCGACGAGCTCGTCGGCCGGCTGGTCAAGGACGAAGCGCTGAGCATGATGCTTCCGGTGCATCGGGAGCTGTTCGGGATCGACCTTTCCCGGGGGCGGCGGCTTGCTGCGGGGATCGCGACGCCCCTGATGTTCAAGGCGCTCGAGTCGAAGCTGCCGACCGGGGCGACCATTGCCCGGATCCGCGGGCAGGTTGACGTGGAGGCCTTCGGTGCCCCGCGTCGGGCCGGTAAGAAGCTGGGGACTCCTTCAGCGGGTCACTGACCTGGGCTCGTCGGCAAAAGGGCGTTTGTTGCAGTCTTGCGCTTCAGCCTCCCTGACGACGACCTCGCCGCCGCCGAGACCCAGACCCGGTAGGCCGGCGTGCGGTCTGGGCCGCGCGCGCCTCTGCGCAAGGCCTACAAGCTAGCGAGATTCGACCAGAGCACGTGGCAGACCGGCCTCGACCGGCTGCTCGCCGCGGTCGCAGTCGTCGTGGCCTGATCCCGGTTGCTCGGTCCGCATTGAGTGAGAGGCTGATGGCCCCGTTTGGGCAGGAACAGGTCGACGTGGTGATCGGCGCATTCATCATCACCGGCCGCGTGCTGTGGTAGCCCCTCGGTACTCTGGCACTGCCACTGGGCGTCGCCGGCCACGATCGCACCATCGCCAACGTCGGTCTCAACGGCCTGCGGCTCGTCTGGACGCGCGCGGCCTCTTCCCGTTGGATACCGGGCTTCTGCTTGCCTGAAGGTCGTGACGGCGAGGCGTACCGACTATTTGACGAGCCGCAACGCGAACGGGTACTTATACGTCTCGCCCTTGTTCGCCGCGATGCCTGCCATAACGCAGAAGATGATGTTGATGATGAAAAGGACCGGGTACAGGAAGACCCCGATGACGAGCAGCGACAGGACGCTTGCAGCGACGTACCCGATGGCCAAGGTGATCTGGAAGTTAAGTGCCTCGACCGACTGGTATCTGGTGAAGGGCGACTCGTTGCCCTTCACCAGCATGACGACAAGTGGCGCGATGAAGCCCAGGATGATGCCGCCGAGATGGGCCAGCATGCTCCACGTCGTCTCGTCCGATGTCAGCTGCCGCCCTACGAGGGGCGAGTACGGTAGCGAGACAAGTGGGCCCGGGGGAGGCGGATATACCGGGTTGAGCGTCGTCGGCATCTGTGCGGGCGCGGGGGGCGGCTCCGACGGGGCCTGACCCGGTTGGCTTGCGGAGGGCTGACCTGGGAAACCCTGTCCGTCAGGGGCCGGTAGAGGTGTGTTGTCGCTCATGGTGCATCCCCGTCATCCACATGCTCGGACGGCCCCTGAGACGCGTCCGGCCACTGGCCTTCTGCACGTCCACGCTCGCCGTTTTGGTCTTCACCACTGTAGGTCGACATCCGCTGCTAGGGACGAGTTTGCCGACAGCGCTGATGGGTCCCGACATGGTTGTGTGAGGGGGGGAGGTCGGCGGGCTCGGCGTCGATGAGAGCCATGGAGCCTTCGGGTAGGTAGTGGCGGTCGGAGACTCCCCACTCGTCGTGGACCCGATGAGGGTGCAGATGGCCAGGCGTAGGAGTGCGGCCGGGGTTAAATAACGCGCCGACGGCATCTTTGCGCGCTTGCTCCTTGGTGACCCGCTCAAGCGGGTTGGCCGACCGGATCTTCTTTCCACTTTAGCGACAGCCAAACCGTAGGTCACACGGCTGTGACCAGCGGTCTTGGTAGGTGGCCAGGGGCGGGGCGAACCGCCGACCTTCCGATTTTCAGTCGCTAAAACCGACGCTCGTCAACCGCCAATTCCGTTGGTACGTGCGACAACTCGTGCGACTACCGCTTCCGAGGGCCATACCGTGCGATAGCGAAAGTGTCTCACGGCGACACCGGGAACGCCATGGTCACCTGCAAGGTCGATCACTCAGACCGTCTTTCACGGCGGGCCGTATCCGATCTGAGGTCGCTATCGGATCAGAGACCGCAGGTAGATGGTCTTGTCATCTGGAACCTGGAGCCGCACGTGATGATGGCTCACATCAGCGGCTTCTATCCGCGCCGGCTGGCGGGATCGAGACCCATGTCGCCGACCCGGCCGAGGTGGGCGTGCACGACGTCCACGTCCAGATCACGCAGCGTGCCCAGCGCCGCAGCGGTCGCCATCGGGTTCGGGCGGCGGGCCGACGAAGCCCATCGTGCAGCGGTGCATGCCGGAGTCGCTGACCTGAACAGACGCGCCCCTGAACCGCCGATCAGGTCATCGATGGCTCAGAGCGGCGCGGCTGTTGTCGCCAGGGCGTTGTTGAGGGCGTGGAGGCCGTCGCGGATGCGTGATTTGGCGGTGCCGTGGGGGATGCCTAGGGAGGTCGCGACCTGGGTGTGGGTTTGCCCGGCGAAGTAGGCCAGCGTGATCGCGGTGCGCTGTTTGGCCGGGAGGTTGCGCAGTGCTGCTTGGACGCGGGCCGCGTCGATGGAGGCGTGGGCCGACTCGACGGTGGTGTCCGTGGGGTTGGCGTCCGGGTGTTGCCAGGCCCAGGTGTGGTCCCTGCGTGACGTTGCCTGCGCGCTGCGGACCCGGTCGATGGCCCGGCGGTGGGCGATGGTGAGCATCCAGCCCATGGCACTGCCGCGGGTGGGGTCGTAGCGGGGGCTGGTCCTCCAGATGAGCATGAACGCCTCCTGGGTGACTTCCTCGGCCATGCCGGGCTGACGCAGGACGCGAAGGGCGATGCCGTACAGGCGCGGCGCCACCATCCGGTAGACCTCCGCGAACGCCGGTTCGTCGCCCAGCGCGGTCCGCCGCAAGAGGTCCGCGAGAGCCGGGCGCATCGTCGGCGGCATCGTCGGCGGCCCGACCAGTCGGGCGGGTCCAGGTTGAGGGGCGGGCCGACGCTCAAGAGCGGGCTCGGACCAGAGCCGGGGTGGGGACGTTCATCCTGGGGACCTCTTCGATGAGGGTGTCGAAACCGCACGTTCTGGGCAACGAGCTGCCGTGTCGCCCTGACCGCTCGGGCCGGGCGTTGCGCGTGGTGCTGCCGGTCGAGGCCGGTCAACCCGGATTAGCGGGGGCGGACGTCGCGGTGTCGTCCGGGTGGAGGGCCCCGTCCAACGGGTCGGCACTGATCAGCACGTCGGTCATGCGCAGCACGAGATCGCGAAGGTCATCGCGGAGACCTTCCAGCTCGGGGCCGCACAACCGTGTCTGCTCGACCACGGTGAACTGCGCGGCCGACGCCGCGGACTCCAACTCTGTGCCGGTCGCGGTCAATGCCACGGTGACGACACGGCGGTCACTGCGGTTCCGGCTCCGGGTGACGAGCCCGGCCTTCTCCAACCGGAGCACGATCGGGGTCACCGCATGAGACGCCAAGTTCAGCCGGGCAGCGATCTCGTGGATCGGTTGCCCGTCCCGTTCCCACAACACCATCATCACCAGGTACTGCGGGTAGGTCAGCCCGACAGCCTCCAGCAGGGGGCGGTACGCCCGCGTCACGGCGTTCGTCGCCGCGTACAGCGCGAAGCACAGCTGGTCGTCCAGTCGCAGGTTCGTTGTGGTGCTCACGTCGCGTCCACCTCCCCTCTCCGCGGAATGTATCACGCGTGATGTATCTCCGAGGCGAGTCCCCTGAGACCCAGTACCGACCGAGGCGGCGTTGTCGCTCCCTCCGTCGGCGAACGCCAGTCGTCCGAGCTCGTCCCGCGGGCCTCCAATCCACCCGGGGGAGACGTGGGTGCATTCATCTCGGCTTCGGGGTGACTCGGTCTCCAGCACGTCGACGGACCGCCGCAGCGACGTTGACACCCACCGGAGGTTGGGCAACTCTTGAATGCGCTTTCCGTTGCGTTGCGGCGCCTGGGCCGCCTCGTGCGGGCAGCGCGAGGTCATGGAAAGGGACGGGCACGGTCATGAACGATTCGCCAGAACAACTGATCCGCGGGCTCTACCGGGCTTTCGCCGAGGGCGACCTCGCCGGGTTGAAGGCGGGTTTCACCGACGACGCCGTCTGGCACAGCCCCGGCCGGCGCAGTCAGCTCGTCGGGGAGTACCGCGGCGTCGACAGCGTGCTGGGCTTCCTCGGACGCATTGCTGAACTGTCCGAAGGCAGCTTCGCGGCCGAGCTGCACGCCGTCGCGGCGGACGGCGAATACACGACGTCCTTCCACACCGCCCATGCGCACCGCGGCGACCGCACCCTTGAGGACCGCAACGTCCTGCTGTGGCGAGTCTCGGACGGCCAGGTGAGCGAGGTGTGGGAACACCACTACGACCTGTTCGCCTCCGACGAGTTCTGGAGCTGACACGCCGGCTCGCTGCTGTCGTCGAGCACGCCCGCAAACGGAGGCGTGGTCGACGACGACCATGGTGCCCAGGGCTGTCGATGACGCTGACTTGCCCTGATCTCTGATGGGCAGTCCGCGGGGGTCGGGGCAGCTTCGTCGGGTCACCGAGTTCCACTCGCATGGCGCCCCGGGGTCGCTCGGTCGTTCATCTGTGCCCGATCCGGTTCTCCAGATCAGTGCGGCTACCTGGTCCACGTCGCCCAGGACGTTGGCTCACGTCCATGTCCCCATTCCCGCATCCGGCCATCGACCTTCCGGGAGGCCACGACGACCGGGCCGACATGACACCTGCTGAGCATGATGGCTTCGGTGGGACTTCGGGTCGCGCCGGTCGTGTTGGCTGGTTAGGTCTGCGACGGCACCGAGCTGAGCGGCGAGGTCGATCACGGAGGTGGCTTCCAGGTCGGGGGCGGCGAAGTAGCTGGGGTAGTGGCCGCCGCCGCGGTTGATCCATGCCGTGGCGAGACCGGCGTGGTGGGCGCCGTGGATGTCCCAGGGGTGCACCGCGACGAGCATCGCCTCGGACGCCTGACACGCGCAGGCCTTCAGTGCGTAGGCGTATGCCGGTTCGGCTGGCTTCCACAGCGGCGCCTTGTCCACGGACAGCAGCCGCTCGAAGCAGTCGGCGATGTCGTTGCGGTCGAAGAGGCCTTGGGCGACGGCGGTGGAGCCGTTGCTGAGCGTGACGAGCCGGATATCCAGGGTGCGCAGGGCCCGGATTCCCTCCACGACGTCCGGATGGACGCGGAGGCTGGCGAACCCCGACATGATGTGCCTGACAGCGGCGCCCACGTCGTCGACGTGGTCGGGGAGGATGGTCCGCAGCGCCTCGGCGCCCAGGTCTGCGAAGGCGGGGTTGGCGCCGGTCGCGGTCAGCGCGAAGCCATCGCGCAGCAGCGAGCCGAACCAGGTCGCCGCGAGATGGGCGGGAGCCCCGACGTCGGTGAAGCGCTGCGCCAACGGTGACATGTCAGAGAGGGTCTCGTTGACGTCGAAGACGATCACCTCCGGACGCAACCTCCGACCCCGACCGGCCGGCTGGGCATCGTCGCGCTCATGGGGCTGGGGGATTGCGTTGGTGCCGGGCTCCGGTCTGCTTCTCGTCTCGATGTCGTGCTCGTCGTGGACCACATCACAGGGTCCCGGTCGGTCCGGCCAGAAGCAAGAGGTGCGGACTTCTGGGCGACCGCCGACCACGCTGAGGAGAGCGTCGTTCGTCGCGGTGGGCAAGCCAACGCGGATGAGGGGGTGCGTTCAGAACTCGGTTCGCACGCTGCTCCTCGTACGAGCGGTCCAGCGACGTACCCAAGTTCACCGGCGCCCGCCCGGATCGGAACATGCCGTCGCCGTCCTGATGCGCCGAGCGCCCAGGCCTGCCCGGATCGCTGACGACTCGCCGCGATCACCCTGACAGCGACCCCGGGCGAGGCCGGTTCAGGCGAACACGGCGGAGCATGTCGATGGGGCGGGGCTCGGCCTCTTGCCCTTTGTTGCGGTCCGTGGGGGCCCGCGGTAGGGATGACGTGTACGTCTCACACGTGCGCCAGATCGTCGCTGACTTCCGTTGTCGGCGTGACGGCCCAAATC
>CAVVZM010000001.1:0-649561 GCA_963752705.1 uncultured Actinomycetota bacterium | reverse complement strand
CTGGATCAACGAGCCGTCGAAGGTCTTCGTCGCCCGGCGCGGGATCGCCGAGCTGACCACGACAATCCTGACGGCCGACGAGGTGCGCGACCTCGTGGAGCGGATGCTGCGGACGTCCGGCCGCCGGGTCGACCTGTCGTCCCCGTTCGTCGACGCGACGCTGCCCGATGGCTCCCGACTGCACGTCGTCATCCCTGACATCACCCGCGACCACTGGCACGTCAACGTGCGGAAGTTCGTCGTGCGGGCCGACCACCTCGACGACCTCGTGGCCCTCGGCACCCTCACCGGGCAGGCCGCGCGCTTCCTCGAGGCCGCGGTCGTGGCCGGCCTCAACATCCTCGTCGCCGGCGGCACCCAGGCCGGCAAGACGACGCTCCTCAACTGCCTGGCCGCGTCGATCCCGCCGCGCGAGCGCATCGTCACGTGCGAGGAGGTCTTCGAGCTGAAGATCCCCCTGCGCGACGTAGCGAGCATGCAGTGTCGTCAGCCGAGCCTCGAGGGCACGGGGGAGGTGCCCCTGCGACGACTGGTCAAGGAGGCGCTGCGGATGCGTCCGTCTCGGATCATCGTCGGCGAGGTGCGCCAGGCCGAGTCGCTCGACCTCCTCATCGCCCTCAACTCCGGGGTGCCGGGCATGTGCACCATCCACGCCAACTCGGCCCGCGAGGCGATGGTCAAGATGTGCACGCTCCCGTTGCTCGCGGGGGAGAACGTCGGCTCGCGGTTCGTCGTCCCGACCGTCGCGTCCTCCGTCGACGTCGTCGTGCACCAGGCCGTCGACCGCGACGGCGTCCGCCGCGTCAAGGAGGTGGTGGGCGTACCGGGTCGCGTGGAGGGCGACGTCGTCGAGATCGCCGACCTG
This sequence comes from uncultured Actinomycetota bacterium, assembly GCA_963752705.1. Classification (GTDB taxonomy): domain Bacteria; phylum Actinomycetota; class Actinomycetes; order Actinomycetales; family Dermatophilaceae; genus Lapillicoccus. The sequence continues at coordinate 648,696 of CAVVZM010000001.1, read as the reverse complement.
TTCGTCACGAGGGCGGGCCGGCTGCAGCGGGCCGACGGGTTCCCGCCACACGTCGAGCGGTTCGAGGCCGCGGGCTACGACCTGACCACGCTGCTCGCGCAGGAGGAGCGGTGACCCCGGTCCTCGTCGGCCTGCTCGTCGGCGTGGGCCTGTTCTGCGTGTGGTGGTCGTTCTGGCCCGTGGAGGAGTCCCTGCCGTCGGGTCGCCGTCCCGGGATGCGCGACCGGCTGCAGGACGAGATCACCCAGGCGGGCTACACGAGCGTCAGCCCCTCCAACGTCGTCACCGCGTGCGTGGTCGGCGGTGTCCTGGTCTTCACGCTCATGTCGGCCAGCACGAGAGTCGTGCCGGTCGCCCTGTGCTTCGGGGCGATGGCCGCGTATGCGCCGCTGGCCCTCGTGCGGATGCGTGCCCGGTCGCGCCGGGCCCACCTGCGCGACCTCTGGCCCGACGCCGTCGACAACATCACCTCGGCCGTCCGCGCCGGGCTGGCCCTGCCCGAAGCGCTCAGCCAGCTGGCGATCCGTGGACCCGAGGAGCTGCGACCGGCGTTCGCCGCCTTCGCCGAGGACTACCGCGCGACCGGCCGCTTCCACGACTGCCTCGACCGCCTCAAGGACCGCCTTGCCGACCCGGTCGGTGACCGCCTCGTCGAGTCGCTTCGGATCGCCCGGGAGGTCGGCGGGTCCGACCTCGGGCGGCTTCTGCGGACCCTCTCGACCTTCCTGCGGGAGGACGCCCGCACGCGGGCGGAGCTCGAGACCCGGCAGGGCTGGACGATCAACGCGGCCCGCCTGGCCAGCGCCGCCCCGTGGATCGTCCTGGCGATGCTGTCGTTCCAGCGCGACTCGCTGCAGGCCTACAGCAGTCCCGCCGGCGTCGTCGTCCTCGCCGTCGGGGCGGGCGTGACCGTGGTCGCCTACCGCCTCATGGTGCGGATCGGCCGGCTTCCCGACGAGGAGCGGGTGCTGCGATGACCTGGCTGCAGGGCACCGCGACCGAAGTGGCCCGGGCCGGCTGGAGCTGGCCGGGTGCCCTCCTCGGGGCCGCCGTCGGCCTGGGGCTCCTGCTGGCCGTCCTCGGTGTACCCGCATCCCGGCGGCCGGGGCTCAACGAACGCCTCGAGCCCTACCTGCGCGACACGCCCCGGCCCTCCCGGCTGCTGTTCCGCGCGGAGGGCGTCTCCGTCGCCGGCGTCTCGCGGATCTTCCGACCGCTCCTCGTGGACCTGGCCCGGGCGGTCGAGCGGCTGCTCGGCGGGGCGAGCTCGGTACGCCGACGGCAGCAGCGGGCGGGTCTGCAGCCCGACGTCGAGCGGTTCCGGGCCGAGCAGGTCGTCTGGGGCGCGGCCACGGGCCTGGCGGGCATCGTGTTCGGCACGGTCGCCGTGGTCGCCCGGGGGGCGGGTGCCCTGCCCGTAGCTCTGCTCGTCGTCAGCTTCGTCGGCGCCGGCATCGTCGCTCGGGACATGTGGCTGACCCGGGCGGCCAACCAGCGTGAGCGGCGGATGCTGGCCGAGTTCCCGACCATCGCCGAGCTGCTCGCCCTCGCCGTCAGCGCCGGCGAGGGCGCGGCCGGAGCGCTCGACCGCGTCTGCCGGCTGTCTCACGGAGAGCTGTCCGTCGAGCTGGGCGCCTGCCTGTCCGAGGCCCGAGCCGGCGCCAACCTTCCCACGGCCCTGCAGGGGCTGGCCGACCGCACCGGCCTGCAGAGCCTCGCCCGCTTCGTCGACGGCATCGTCGTCGCTGTGGAGCGGGGCACACCCCTTGCGGAGGTGCTCCGCGCGCAGGCCCAGGACGTGCGCGAGACGGGACGCCGAGCGGTCATGGAGGAGGGGGGCCGCAAGGAGATCGCCATGATGGTCCCGGTCGTGTTCCTCGTGCTACCGGTGACCGTGCTCTTCGCCATCTTCCCCGGCGTCGCCTTCCTCCGGCTGGCGGTCTGATGCGCCGCACACCGTCGGAGGCGTCGTTCGCTACCGCCGGCGGCTTCACACCGAGCCGCCCCGTCAGCACGAGAACCATGGCACGCTGGAGCAAACACGACGGAACACAGGGGATCCGCCGGCCCCGTCCGCACCATCCGCAACCAGGAGCACGAGCATGAACCGAGCCGCCGCCGCCCTCCGGACCACTTGTCACGCTGCCGTGGTCGACGTCAGCGCCCTTGTCGACCGCCGCAGCCGGCGGGCCGGTCGCCGCGACCGGGGCGACGTGCCGGGATGGGTCCTCATCACGGTCATGACGGCCGGGCTGGTCTCCGCCATCTGGCTCCTCGCCGGGCCCATCCTGACCACGATGTTCCAGGACTCGCTCAGCAAGGTCACCGGGAAGTGACCTGGGGTGCGTCGTCCTGACGCACCCGGCACCGCGTCCGCCGCGCCCGGTCGACGCGGGCTCCCGGGTGCCTTCCTTCGGATTCGCCGGAGCGACCGTCGTCACGACCGGGGCTCCGCCATCGCCGAGTTCGCCATGGTGTCAGGGCTCGTGGTGCTGCTGGGGATGGCGGTCTTCCAGCTCGCTCTCGCGCTCTACGTGCGGAACGCGCTCATCGCCAACGCGTCGGAGGGAGCCCGGCTGGGAGCACGCGCCGGGTCGTCGCCGGTGGAGGGGGCGGGCCGCACCCGTGACCTCATCGCACGGGACCTGTCCCCGACGTACGCCCAGGGCGTGACGGCGCGCACGGTGACGACCGCGGCGGGCGTCCTCGTCGTCGAGGTCACCGTCACGGCTCCGGTGCCGGTCATCGGGCTCATCGGACCGTCGGGGTCGATGACGGTGCACGGCCGTGCCTTCCAGGAGGGTCAGTGATCCGCGGCGTCCGGCGGGTGGTCCGCGCCGGCCTCCAGCGGCTCGCTCGGCACCGCCGTCGGGACGACGGGCGGGCCATCGTCGAGTTCCTGGCCGTGGGCCTGCTCGTTCTGGTGCCCGTCGTCTACCTCGTCGTCACGCTCGCGCGGGTGCAGGCGGCCGCCTTTGCCGCGTCCACCGCGTCACGCGAGGCCGGCCGCGCCTTCACGACCGCACCGAGCGAGGGCAGCGCGTATGCGCGCGCCCAAGCCGCCGCGGCCCTCACCTTCGAGGACTTCGACGTCTCGACCACCGGGTCGGTCGTGGTGCGGTGCGACGGCTCGCCCTGCCTCCGGCCGGAGGGCGAGGTCGAGTCGGTGGCGACGGTGACCGTGCGGCTCCCGCTCGTCCCCGACTTCCTCAGCGGGGCGATGCCGACCGTCGTGCCCGTTTCCGCCACGCATGTAGCGACTGTCGACCGGTTCCGCGGCCGATGACCCTCCGACGTCGCCGCGACGACGGTCAGGTGAGCCTGCTCATCGCCGGCCTGCTCGGCGTCGTCCTGCTGCTCGTGCTCGGCGGGATCGACGTGACCGCCGCCCAGATCGCCCGCACCCGGCTCCTCGACGCCTCCGACTCGGCCGCCCTCGACGCTGCCAACGCCCTCGACGAGGGTGCCGCCTACGCCGGGGGCATCGGCTCCTCGGTCGTCGTCAGCAACACCACCGTCGAGCGCGCTGCGGCATCCAACCTGGCCCGGCGACCGCTGCCCTACGGCATCAGCGCGTGGCGGACGGCGGGCGGCACCGGCACCACCGACGGTCGAACGGCCGTCGTCGTGGTGCAGGGCGTGGCCGACCTCCCGATGACCGGGGGACTGCTCGCCGCGCTCGGCCGCTCAGTGACGATCACCGTCGAGTCGAGGGCGCGCTCGCCCCTGCGCTGACGGCGCCTCCAACCCCGATCGGGAGCCCCGGTGTCGTGTTTACGACCTCTGCGCTCCCGATCCCCGGAAGCACGAGGCATTCACGGTGCTGAACGGGACACCGCGGCGCGGACGTGAGCCAGCAGCGGGCTCTCCGGCACGGGGGCGTCGGGAGCGGCTGCTGGGTTCAGGTCGCGGGCCAGCACCCGGGGCGTCGCGGCGGCGGGGTCCTGGTCGGCGCGCGGCGGCTGGCCGCCCGAGCCGCCCACCCGGAACGTGACGAGGCGGCCCAGCAGCTCGAACCAGAACGGCGCCCCGACCATGACGAGCACCGCGGTGAGGCCCCAGCCCAGCAGGTGGCCGGCCCACCACCCGAAGCCGCTCGGCGCGCCCCCGACCCAGCCCAACGGGACGGCCAGCTCCGCGAGCCGGTCGGTGGTGCGGGCCACCTCGGCCACCGTCTCGGCGCTCTTGCCCTGGGCGGCGTTCGTCGACGCGGCGACGACGGCGGCGCGGGTGACCGACGCGTTCCACAACCGCGACACGACGTCGGGCACCGACGCGTTGGTCGCTACCGCGAGGGCGAAGCCGATGAGGCCGAGCATGGAGACAGCCTGCTTGCGGTAGGCGTCGGACAGCCGGCCCATGGCCTCGTCGAACCACCGCTCCAGCCCGGCCCGCAGCTCGAGCGGGTCGTTGCCTGACTCCTGCAGCAGCAGGGCGAGCCGGTGACGCAGCTCGGGCGGCAGCGTCTCGTCGGTTGACTGCCCGACCGTCGAGGCCAGCTCGAGGGTCGCGTCGGCGAACGACTTCGCCGAGAGGTAGGCCGGTGGCCGGCCATCGGAGGCGGCCGTCGCGGCGGCATACACCGAGGTGCGCCGCAGGGCCGCGATCGCCGCGGAGGCCGGGGCGCCACCACCGCCGGTGCCCCCGAGCAGGTGCCCGAGGGTCGTCGCGAGGTTGCGGGCCCGCTTGCGGCCCAGCCGGTTGGCCAGCTCCAGCAGGGCCGACGCCGCGGTGGCGAGGACGAAGAGGAGCAGCACCAGCCCGAGGGCGGTGTCGAGCGCCTGCGACCCCAGCATGTGCCGACCCTAGGACCATCCGCCGACACCGCGCCGTCGAGAGGGCGGCCGCGGCGCCACGATCAGTCGAGGTGCTGGAACGACGGCCACACCTGCGCCCACGGCAGCCGCGCGTCGCGGCAGACGGCCACCGGCTGACCCTGCTCCTCGCTCGCCACCTTCACGCCGTTGTCGAGCGTCGCCACCACGCTGCACGTCGCGTTCTTCGCCGCCACCGCGCCCGCGCCACGGCCCACGACCACCGCGACCGCCTTCGAGTCCGGCGGCCGGGCCTGGAGGAACAGCTCGTTCTGGCCGCTCATCGGCGTCGGCAGTCCCAGGGCCGGGCCGTAGCGGGCCAGCGCGCCGGCCTCGCCGTAGTTCGTCGCCACGAGGAGGGCCCCGGTGCGCTCGGCGGTGGGCAGGGCGGCATACGCCGCGGCGACCTGCGCCGTGTACGTCGGCCACCCCACCTGGTCGCGGGCCGACTGGTTGATGGCCGGCACCGGCGTCGAGCCCAGCAGCGAGACGGGCACCAGAGGCAGGGAGATCACCGCGGCGACGACGGAGTTCAGAGCCACGGCGCCGACGACGAGGCGCCGCCGCCCGGCCGACCCGCGGAGCCACTCGGCCACCGGCACGCAGCCCGCGGCGTAGACGACGGACAGCAGCCCGAGGGGGTAGTAGACCTGGCCCGCACCGGCGAAGGCCAGCACCAGGAGCACGACGAAGGCCACCGCGAGGAACCGCACCGACCGCCATGCGGGCCGCCGCCACAGGGTTACGAGCCCCGCCACCCAGATCGGCACGAGGAGCGGTCCCAGCAGCAGGAGGAGGAACGGCAGCATGAGGGCCCGGTTGGCCGGACCGTTCTTCGCGCTGAGCCGCTGCCCCATCGCCAGCTGCGGCCAGCCGTGGGTGGCCTGGTAGGCCAGCGCCGGGAGCGCGAGCAGGACCGCCAGGGCGACCCCGCCGAGCACGTACCGCCACGGCAGCCGTCGCGGGCCGACCGCCGCCAGCCCGACCGCGAGCGACGCGACGAGAAGGGCGATGAGCAGCTTGTTGGTCGTCGCCGCGCCGACGACCGCGCCGGCCGCCAGCCACCAGCGCGGCTGCGGGCGACCGGCGACGCCGATGGCGCGCACCACGCACAGCGTGGCCGCCACCCACGCCAGCCCGTCGAGCCCCGACGTGAGCTCGACGTGCCCGAACACCAGCGGGAAGGACGCGAAGGCATACCCCCACGCCGCCAGCGTCTGGGAGAGGCGCCCGCCTCCGAGCTCGCGCGTCACGAGGGCAACGAGCAGCACGGTGACGACCGCGAACACCGTCTCCGGCACGCGGACGGCCCAGACCTCGTCGGTCAGGGCCGACATCGCCTGCACGATCAGCGGCGTCAGCGGCGGCTGGTCGACGTAGCCCCACTGGGGCGGCAGCATCCGGAAGTAGAGCTCGTCGCGGTGGTAGCCGTAGCCCGCGCTCGTCGCCGTGAGCAGCACGGCGAGCACCGCCATCGCGGCCCCCACCGGACGCCAGGCGACCGGACTGCGCCCTGCCTCGTCCATCGCGTCACCGTAGCCGCGGATCCAGGGTGCGGGCAGCGACGCCCTGTACCGTCGTGCGGTGAGCGAGACGAGCCGCCCGACGACGGGCCGTGACATCACCGTGCGCGACGTGCCGGGGGAGCACCGCTACGAGATCACCGTGGCCGGCCGACGCGCCGGCTTCGCGGCCTACGTCGACCGCCCGGGCGGTGAGGGCGGCGGCCAGCGCCGCGTCTTCACGCACACCGAGATCGACGAGAACTTCGGCGGCCAGGGCCTCGGCGGCATCCTCGTGGCCGGTGCCCTCGACGCCGTGCGCGCCTCCGGCCGCCGGGTCGTGCCCGTCTGCCCGTTCGTCAGCGCCTACCTCAAACGGCACCCGGAGTACGAGGACCTCGTCGACCGGGCCACGCCGGCGATCCTGTCGTCGCTCTGAAGGCAGCGGTGACCGAGCGGCACGTCGACGTCCTCGTCGTCGGCGCCGGTCTGGCCGGGGTGGGGGCGGGCTGGCACCTGCTGCACGAGCGGCCGGGCACGACGTTCGCGATCCTCGAGGCCCGCGAGGCGGTCGGCGGCACGTGGGACACCTTCCGGTTCCCGGGGGTGCGGTCCGACTCCGACATGGAGACGCTGAGCTACCCCTTCCGCCCGTGGCGGCGCCCCGAGCGCCTGGGCGGCGGTGCGGCCATCCGCGACTACGTGCAGGAGACGGCCCGGGAGACCGGCGTCGCCGGACACATCCGGCTCGGCGTCCGGGTCGTCTCGGCGTCGTGGTCGACGCCCGACGCGCGGTGGACGGTCGAAGCCGTCGCGGGGGAGCAACGGCAGAAGTGGACCTGCTCGGTGCTGTATGCCTGCACCGGCTACTACGACCACGGCCGGGGCTACACGCCCGACTTCCCCGGGTTGGCCGACTTCAGGGGACGGGTGCTGCACCCGCAGCACTGGCCCGAGGACCTCGACCTGGCGGGCCGCCACGTCGTCCTCATCGGCAGCGGGGCCACCGCCATCACCCTCGTCCCCGCGCTCGCCGACGCAGGCGCCGCCGTGACGATGCTGCAGCGCTCGCCGAGCTGGGTGACGTCGGTCGGCGGCCCCGACCCGGTGCGCCGGCTGCTCGCCCACCTGCCCGACCGCGTGGCCGACCCGCTCCTGCGCGCTCGCAACGCCGGCACGACCATCGCCTTCTACCGGATCGCGCAGCGCCGGCCGGCCCTCGCCCGGTGGTACCTGCGGCGCGGCATGGCCGCCGTCGTCGGTGACGAGGCGGTCGACGCCCACTTCACCCCCCGCTACGACCCCTGGGACCAGCGGCTGTGCGTGGCCCCCGGCGGTGACTTCCTGCATACCGTCGCGGACGGCCGCGCGCGGATCGTCACCGACCACGTGGAGCGGTTCGAAGCCGGCGGCATCCGGGTCACGTCGGGTCAGCTGCTCGAGGCCGACGTCGTCGTCACGGCCACGGGGCTATCGCTGCTGGCGGTCGGTGGCGTGGCGCTCGACGTGGACGGGGAGCCCGTCGACGTGGGCCGGAGCCTCACCTACCGGGGCGCCATGCTCGCGGGCGTGCCGAACTTCTTCGTCTGCATCGGCTACGTCAACGCCTCCTGGACCCTGCGGGCCGAGGTGACGCACACGCTGGTATGCCGGGTGCTGGCCGAGATGGAGTGGCGCGACAGCGTCTCCGCCGTGCCGAACCCGCCGCCGCCGCAAGCAGTTCGGCCGCTGTTGGCGCTTTCGGCCGGATATGTGCAGCGTGGTGCGGGCCAGGTGCCCCAGCAGGGGGAGCGCGAGCCGTGGACCCTGCCGCAGAGCTGGTTCACCGACCGGCGGGCCGTACGGCGCGCCCGGCTCGGCGAGGAGCTGACGTTCGTCCGTCGGGACGGCGTCGAAGGGAGAGCGTCATGACGCGGCTGCGACGGTTCGAGTTCGAGAGGGCCACGGCGGTCGTCACCGGGGCGGCGAGCGGCATCGGTGCGGCCCTGGCCCACGCGCTCGCGGCCCGGGGGAGCGACGTGGTGCTCCTCGACCGGGACGCGGCCGGTCTCGCGACGGTCGCCGACGACGTGCGGGCGTTCCACCGCGCCGTCACCGTGGAGACCCACGTCGTCGACGTGTCCGACGACGCCGCGCTGGAGGCGGTGGCCCGGGCCGTCGTGGAGGCGCACCCGCACGTCGACCTCCTCGTCAACAACGCTGGCGTCGCGATGGCCGGCCTGTTCGAGCAGATGTCGATCGAGGACTTCGAGTGGGTGGTCGGCATCGACTTCCGGGCTCCGGTCCGGCTCACCCACCACCTGCTGCCGGCGATCACCGACCGGCCCGGCGCCCACGTGGTCAACGTCTCGAGCATCTTCGGCATCGTGGCTCCGCCGGGGCAGACCGCGTACAGCGCCAGCAAGTTCGGGCTGCGCGGGTTCAGCGAGGCGCTGCGCTCGGAGCTGCGGCTCCACGGCGCCGGGGTGACCACCGTGCACCCCGGCGGCATCCGCACGGCGATCGCCCGCAACGCGCGCGCGGCCAGCGGGATGGACGCAGGCGACCTCGAGGCGGGGGTCGCGTCCTTCGAGCGCTTCCTGTCCATCCCCGCCGAGCGGGCCGCCGACCTCATCCTCGACGCCGTGCGCCACCGCCGGCCGCGCCTGCTCATCGGGCTCAGCGCGCGCATACCGGCGCTCGCCGCTCGGGTGGCCCCGGCCGCCCACGCCCTCGCCTTCCGCCCGATCCTGGCGCGCTCCCAGCAAGGGCGATCCGGGCGCAGCGGTGCGTCCGCCACAAGTCAGCGGATCGGGGACGGGTCACGCCCTCGCTGAGGAGGTGACGCCTCACCGCACGGCGCGAGGGCCCGCGGGCGTCATCCACAGGGACGGCGCTGAACTACCCTGGATCCTCGTGGCTGTCGACTTTTCCGAGGAGATCAAGACCCTGCGCGCGACGATGGACTCGGTGCGTGACGTCACCGACCTCGACACCCTTCGCAGCCGGATCACCGACCTCGAGAAGCAGGCCTCCGTGCCCGACCTCTGGGACGACCAGGAGAAGGCGCAGGCGATCACCTCCTCCCTCTCGCGCGCCGGCGCCGAGCTCGACCGGGTCGTCGGCATGGACCAGCGCATCGAGGACCTCGAGACGCTCGTCGAGATGGCCACCGAGGACGGCGGCGACGCCGACACCCTGGCCGAGGCCGAGCGCGACTTGGCGAAGGTCAAGCGGGACGTCGGTGAGCTCGAGGTGCGCACGCTGCTGTCGGGAGAGTACGACGAGCGCGAGGCGGTCGTGACGATCCGCTCCGGCGCGGGAGGCGTCGACGCCGCCGACTTCGCCGAGATGCTCATGCGGATGTACCTGCGCTGGGCCGAGCGCCACGGCTACCCCACGACCGTGCTCGACACGAGCTGGGCCGAGGAGGCGGGCCTGAAGTCCGCGACCTTCGAGGTCAAGGCGCCGTATGCGTTCGGGCACCTCACGGTGGAGGCCGGGACCCACCGCCTGGTCCGGATCAGCCCCTTCGACAACCAGGGCCGCCGGCAGACGAGCTTCGCCGCGGTGGAGGTCATCCCGCTCATCGAGAGCACCGACTCCGTCGAGATCCCCGAGAACGAGATCAAGGTCGACGTCTTCCGCTCCAGCGGCCCCGGCGGCCAGTCGGTCAACACGACGGACTCCGCCGTGCGCATGACCCACATCCCCACCGGCATCGTCGTCTCGATGCAGAACGAGAAGTCGCAGATCCAGAACCGCGCCGCCGCGCTGCGCGTGCTCCAGTCGCGCCTCCTGCTCGTCCGCAAGGCCGAGGAGGACGCGGCCAAGAAGGAGATGGCCGGCGACATCAAGGCCAGCTGGGGCGACCAGATGCGGTCCTACGTGCTGCACCCGTATCAAATGGTCAAGGACCTGCGCACCGAGCACGAGGTGGGCAACACCTCGGGGGTGTTCGACGGTGACATCGACGGCTTCATCGAGTCCGGGATCCGGTGGCGACGCACCGGCGAGAAGGCGCTCGACGCCTGAGGTGACCAACGTCACGGACGGCGGCGTCAGGCCTGATCCTGCGCTCAGGGCGGGCCACCCTACTCCGCGGTAGGCCCCCGCGACAGGGGAACGGCCGTCTCAGCCGGCCTTCACGGTGGGCGGTTCACCAGGTCTCAATGTAGTCTCAGTCTGTCCGTCACGAAGCTCGCTTCCCGCTCGGTGTCGCCCTCAGGTCGTACCGTGAGCATCGAGGCCACCAGCGTCGCGTTGCGGGCAGCCGAGAACCACCGACCGGTGCGGGTAACGACACCCCACCAGGGTCGCTCCCGCATACGCCTCACCCCATCGCAGCAGCACCGAGCGCACCGACACCCAGCACCCCCGACGCACGACCCGAACGGAGCACTGACGGATGACCGTGGACCAGGGCCTGATGCGGCCCACCGCGAGCCCCGTCCTGCTCGCCGTCGCCCGTGAGCTGCGGGGGGTCGCCGAGGCCTGGCGCATCCCCGCGGTCCGCCGCGGCACGCTGGGCACCGCGCTCATCATGGGCGGCAGCCTCACCCCCGCGTTCCTGCCCGACGTCAACCCGTTCACCGACGTCCCGCTGATCGGGGCCCTGCAGTCGCAGCCCGGTCGCGTGCTCGCCACCGCCGTGCTCATGGCCGGCGTGCTGCTCCTGCTCGACGCGTGGCTCCGCGTCCGCCCCCGCGCCGGACGACCCAGCCCCACGCGCCACATGCTCTGGCTCTGGTCGGCGCCGATCCTCCTGGCCCCGCCCCTGTTCAGCCGCGACGCCTACAGCTACGCCGGGCAGGGGCGGCTGGTCCACATCGACCTCGACCCCTACCGCTACGGGCCGGCGGGAGTGGCCGAGCAGTACTCCCAGAACGTCGACCCGATGTGGCTCTACACGCCGGCCCCCTACGGCCCGCTCATGCTGCAGATCCAGCACCTCATCGTCGACATCGCCGGCCCCCTCCACCCGTATGCCGCGGCGGTCGCCATGCGCATCCCCGCGCTCCTGGGCGTCGTGCTGATCGCCGTGCTGCTGCCGAAGATCGCCGACCGCCTCGGCTACGACGTGGCCGCCACGACCTGGCTGGCCGTGCTCAACCCCCTCGTCGTGATGCACCTCGTCGGTGGCGCCCACAACGACGCCCTCATGCTCGGCCTCATGGTCACCGCCGTCTGGCTGGCCATCGAGAAGCGCCCCTGGCTCGCCGTCATCGCGGTGGCCCTGGCCGGCGGGGTCAAGGCTCCCGGTTTCCTCGCCATCCTCGCCGTCGTCGCCATCGAGGCCCGCCGTCGCAAGGGGGCCGTGCCGTCGATCCGTGAGGTGTGGTCGCAGTTCACCCGCTACGGCGCCGGCATGGTGGCCGCGTTCTGCGTGCTCACCGTCGTCTGCGGCCTCGGGTTCGGCTGGATCGGGGCGCTCGGCGTGCCCTCGTCGATCCGCTCCATCCTCTCCCCGCCCACCGTGGTCGGCATCGGGCTGGAGAACCTGCTCAGCTGGCTCCAGGTGCCCGACGTCCTCGACACCACGGTCACCGCCGTGCAGCGCATCGGCACGCTCGTGGGGGTGGCGCTCGCCGCCCGCATCGCGTGGCGGCTCGGCCCGGTGGCCCCCGTGCGCGCCCTGGCCTGGGTCGTGACGATCCTCGTGCTGACCGGCTCCGTCGTGCACCCCTGGTACATCCTGTGGTGCGGCATCTTCCTCGGCATGACCGAGGCCACCCGGTTCTGGCCGCGCCGCATCATGGTCTGGGTGACCGCCGGTCTCGTCATCTACAGCACCGTCGACGCCGCGTTCCGCAACGGCGCCCTGGCCTTCGGCGTCACCGCCGCGCTGGGCCTGGCCTGGGTCGCCCTCGGCCACGACCGCGACCTCGACCGCGAGCAGGACCGCGACCGCATCGCCACGCTCGGCCGCTGGGCGACCGTGCAGGGCTGGTATGCCGTGATCGCCGAGGCCCTGTCCGGCCCGCCCATGCCCGCTCGGGAGCGGCTCGACCGCGAGCCCGTCGGTGTCGGAAGCAGTGTCGGAAGCAGTGTCGGAGCCAGTGGCTCGAGCCGCTCGCCGCGCCACCCGGACGACGACCACCCGGCCCGGTCGGGCCCCGGGGCGTAGTCCGTCCGGACCCTTTCCGGCCGCGGACCGCCTCGGTGGGTCCATTCCCCTACCGGTGACGGAAGGGCCGACATACCGTGGTCGTAGGCCGGGCCACCGGCCGGTCCGGTGTATCGGGCCGAACGCCACGCCGGAGTCACACCAGTAACACCCGTTTCACCAGGGTGCAACGTACTCTCGAAGGCGCGACAGCCCCCGAGGGGGCCCGTCAAAGGGTCCCTCACCGAGAGCCGAAGGCACGCTGACCATGATCCTGTTCGACACCGTCACGAAGAAGTACCCCCGCACGACCAGGCCGGCCATCGACGCCGTGTCCCTCGAGGTCGCGCGCGGGGAGTTCGTCTTCGTCGTGGGCCAGTCCGGCTCCGGCAAGTCGACCCTGCTGCGCCTGGCGCTGCGCGAGGAGAACGCCACCTCCGGGTCGGTCCTCGTGGCCGGCCGCGACCTGTCGCGGCTGCCCGACCGCAAGGTGCCCCAGCTACGCCGCGAGATCGGCACCGTGTTCCAGGACTTCCGGCTGTTGCCCAACAAGACCGTCTACCAGAACGTCGCCTTCGCCCTGCAGGTCATCGGCAAGTCCCGGTCGGTGATCCGCCAGACCGTCCCCGAGACCCTGCGCACCGTGGGGCTGGAGGGCAAGGAGAAGCGGCTGCCGCACGAGCTGTCCGGCGGCGAGCAGCAGCGGGTCGCCATCGCCCGGGCGATCGTCAACAAGCCGGCGATCCTCCTCGCCGACGAGCCCACCGGGAACCTCGACCCGGGCATCAGCCTCGAGATCGTCAGCCTGCTCGACCGGGTCAACCGGTCGGGCACGACGATCGTCATGGCCACCCACGACCTCCACATCGTCAACGCGTTCCGCAAGCGGGTCATCGAGCTGAGCAACGGCCGGGTCGTGCGCGACGATGCAGGCGGCGAGTACAACACCGGCGAGATCGTCAAGCCCGACTGGGACACCAACCCCGGCCGCCGGCTCGGCCAGCCGGACGACGGAGCGGCAGGGTCGGCCGGGTCGGCAGGGTCGGCCGGCGACCCGGGACCCGACTCCGACGAGCTCGTCGGCGTGGGCCCTCGCGAACCGCGCACCTCCCGGCTGCGGCTGCGCAAGCCGCGGGACGGGCGGTGACGCGATGAGGCTCGGCTTCCTCTTCGGCGAGATCGGGAACGGCCTGCGCCGCAACGTCTCCATGGTCGTGTCCGTCGTTCTCGTGACGATGATCTCGATGTACCTGCTCGGCCTCGGCCTGCTGGCCCAGCGGCAGGTCGACACCATGAAGGACTACTGGTACGACCGCGTCCAGGTCTCGATCTTCCTGTGCGTCGACAAGTCGCTCTACCCCAACTGCGCCGGGTCGGCGACGACCGAGCCGCAGCGCGACGCCATCAAGGCGCAGCTCACCTCGATGAAGCCCCCCGTCAAGGAGGTCTTCTACGAGAGCCAGGCCGAGGCGTACCAGCGCTTCCGCGACCAGTTCCGCAACAGCCCGCTGGGGGAGCAGGCCACGGAACGGGCGTTCGCCGACTCCTTCCGGGTGTCCCTCACCGACGCCAGCAAGTTCGACGTCATCGCCAGCTCGTTCCAGGGGGCACCGGGCGTGGGCAAGGTGCAGGACCAGAAGCAGCTGCTCGACAAGTTCTTCACGTTCATGAACGTCGTCTCGTGGTCGGCGATCGCGCTAGCGGTGCTCATGGTGCTCTGCGCGACCCTGCTCATGGCCACGACGATCCGGCAGACCGCGTTCAGCCGACGGCGCGAGACCGGCATCATGCGGCTGGTCGGAGCGTCCAACTTCACGATCCAGATGCCGTTCATCATGGAGACGGTCGTCTCCGCGATCATCGGCGCCGGCCTGGCCATGTCGCTGCTGTGGGCCACCGTCCGCTACGGGATCTCCGGCTATCTCAGCAATGCGTTGCTCGACACCGCGTTCATCGGGGTGCCCGACGTCTTCGCCATCGCGCCCTGGGTCATCGGCGGCGTCGTCGGCCTGGCCATCCTCACCTCCGGCTTCACCCTGCGCCGCTACCTGCGGGTCTAGCCCCCTCGGCTCCACCACCCTCACTCACCTCCCAGCCCCGCTCCTCAGCGAAGACCGACCTCAGAAGGACCCCCATGCGGCAGACGACGGCGTCACGGCGCGTCCCGGCCTGGACCCGACGGTCCACGGCCTCGGGGCTTGCCGCGCTGTGCGCGATCGCGCTGGGGATCGGTCTGGCGGTGCCGTCGAGCGCCGACACCGGCGACGACAAGCGCGCCGCCGACCAGCAGGTGCAGGACATCAAGGCCGCCCTCGACGACACCTCGGCCGACCTCGCCAACGCCTTCCTCCAGCTCCAGACGACCCAGGCCCAGCTGCCGGCCGCGCAGGCGGCACTGGCCCAGGCGCAGGCCGCGGAGCAGACGGCCACCCAGCACAACGACGAGGTGGCCGCCCGGCTGGCGGTCGCCAAGGCCAACGAGCAGCGCGCCCAGGGCGTGCGCGCCACCAACGCCAAGCAGCTCGCCGACACGCAGTCCACGCTCGACAACTTCGCGGCCGACCTGTTCCAGGGCGGCACCGGCGGCTCCCAGATGTCGGTGGCCTTCGGGGCGACGAGCGCCGACGACTTCGCCACCCGCGTCGTCCTCGCCGACCAGGTGAGCTCCCTCACCGAGGACGCGATCAAGGACCTCAAGAACGCCCGGGCCGAGGCCTCGGCGCAGGAGTCCTACCTCAGCGCCGTGCAGGCCGAGGTCGCCGCCCTGAAGAAGCAGGCCGAGCTGTCGCTGACCACCGCGACGACGGCGCGCACGGCGGCGGCGTCCGCCAAGGAGAACCTCGACACGCTGCTCGCGCAGCAGGCACAGTATGCGTCGCAGGTGGAGGCCAAGAAGGTCGACGAGCTCACCCGGCTGGCCGCCGCCGAGGCGGAGCAGGCCCGACTCCAGGCCACCCTCGTCGCGCAGGCCCGCGCGGCCGCGGCCGCCGAAGCGGCCCGGGCCGCCGCTGCCGCCGCCGCGGGCCGCTCCTACAACCCGACCGTGGGCGGCTCCGGCTTCCTCAGCCCGGCCGCCGACGGACCGCTCACCTCGCCCTTCGGGATGCGGTTCCACCCGATCCTGCTCGTCTGGAAACTGCACACCGGCACCGACTTCGGGGTGCCCTGCGGGACCCCCGTCGTGGCCGCCGCCGACGGCACCGTCCTCTCCGCGGGCTGGGGTGGGGGCGACGGCAACCGACTCGTCATCGACCACGGCATCGTCAGCGGCGTCGACCTGGTGACGACCTACAACCACCTCACCTCCTTCGTCGTCACCAGCGGCAAGGTCAAGCGCGGCCAGCTCGTCGCCATCTCGGGCACGACCGGCTACTCCACCGGGTGCCACCTGCACTTCGAGACCCTGGAGAACGGCCAGTTCGTCGACCCGGCCAAGTGGCTCTGAGCCCCGCTCCGACCGTCGACTGACGGCTCCCGTCGTCCGGGAACCAGAAACGCCGGTCCGTCGTCCGACCGGTGGACGGTAGCGTTCCGGGGGAGAGCTCGCCGGGATGGCGGGCACCGGACGGGACGAAGCGCTGGGAGGCGGGATCGATGGCGAAGGAACGCGGGCGCGCGGTGATCACGAGCAACCGCAAAGCGCGACACGACTACCACATCGAGGACACCTTCGAGGCGGGCCTCGCCCTCACCGGCACCGAGGTCAAGGCGCTGCGGATGGGGCGCGCCTCGCTCGCCGACGGCTTCGCCCAGTTCACCGGCGACGAGCTGTGGCTCGAGGGTGTGCACATCCCCGAGTACTCCCAGGGCACCTGGACCAACCACGCCCCCCGCCGGCGCCGCAAGCTGCTCCTGCACCGCGAGGAGCTCGAGAAGATCTCCACCAAGACGAGGGAGAAGGGCCGCACGGTCGTCCCGCTGTCCCTGTACTGGAAGAACGGGCGGGCCAAGGTCGAGATCGCCCTGGCGACGGGCAAGCGGGAGTACGACAAGCGCAACTCGCTGCGGGAGCGGCAGGACCGCCGGGAGGCGGAGCGGGCGATGAGCACGCGGGAGCACCGGTGACCCACGCCGTCCGGCGGCGCCTGCTGGCCCTGTGGGCGGTGCTCGCCGCGGCCCTGCTGCTCGTGGCGCTGCCCGCGGCGGGGTATGCGTCCCCGGGCGCTGCGGCCCCGGGGTCACCGGTGTCACTAGCGATCCCCACCGCCAACGACGCGTACGACCGGATGGCCTCCTACACGGCCGACATCGTCGTCGACCCCGACGGTGGGGCCACGTTCACCGAGACCATCGACTACCGCTTCGGCACGAGCGGGGGCCGCAAGCACGGCATCACCCGCGACATCGTCACGCGCCAGGCCGTGGCCGACAGCGAGGACGGGTCGTACCGCTACTACGCCCTCGACCTCGAGAGCGTCACGAGCCCCACCGGGGCCTCGGCCACCACCAAGGTCACCGACGGGTCCGACGGGGCCACCGAGATCCGGGTCGGCGACGCCAAGACCTACGTCGACGGGTTCGCCCAGACCTACGTCCTCAAATATCACCTGGCCAACATCGTCAACCCCATCGACGCAGCGGCCAGCGGGGCCAGCGGGGCCAGCGGGGCCGGTGGGGCGGCCGGCAACGGCGCCGCCACCGCGGAGCTGTTCTACAACGTCTTCAAGAGCGACCCGATCCCCAAGGACTCGGTGAAGATCACCGTCAAGGGCCCGGCCGCGGTCACCCAGGTCAAGTGCGTGAGGGGCAACTCCGACCCCGGCACCCCGTGCGACACCGCGACGGCCGGCGCCACCGCCACCTTCGCCGTCGCCAACCTGCTCGGCAACGAGAACCTCACCATCGACAACCAGTTCCCCCGCACCGCCTTCGGGGCGCTCCAGCCCGACATCCGCGTGGCCGGGTCGGTCGTCAGCTCCGGCCAGGCCAAGGTGCTCACGTCGCTGGCCCTCGCGGGCGGTGTCGGCATCCCCCTCGTCGCGGCCGGCGTCATGGGTGCTCTGGTCGCCAGCCGCGGTCGCGACGAGTGGTACGCCGGCGTGACCCCTGGCCTGACCCCTGGCTCCACAGGCCTGGCGGACGCCACGGCGCCAGGCACCGGCATACCGCCTGCCGCTGTCGTCAAGGGTCGCCGGCCGACGATCGCCGTGCAGTTCAACCCTCCGCCCGGCGTGCAGCCCGGGATGGTCGGCACGATCATCGACGAGTCGGCCGACACGATCGACGTGTCCGCCACGGTCATGGACCTCGCCATCCGCGGCTTCCTGCGCATCGAGGAGACGCAGAGCGGCACGGTGTTCTCGCGCACCGACTGGAAGCTCACCCGGCTGCCCACCCCGGCCGGGGAGGCGCTGCACCGCTACGAGTCGACGATCCTCGAGGGCGTCTTCGACTCCGGCGACGAGATCCTCCTGTCAGAGCTGAAGTACAAGTTCGCCACCACGCTCAAGCTCGCCGTGAGCCAGATGTACGACGAGGTCGTCGAGCGCGGCTGGTTCCGCAAGTCGCCGCAGCGGGCCCGGGCCGGGTGGGAGGCGCTCGGCTTCCTGCTCATCGGGGCCGGGGTCGTCTGCGGCTTCTTCCTCGGCGCGGCGACCATCGGCATCGACCGCACGGGCGGGTTCGGCATCGGGCTGCCGTCGGGCTTCGTGCTCGGGATCGGCCTCGTCGTCGCCGGCATCATCTTCCGGGTCCTCGGCCGGCGGATGGCGGCCAAGACCGCGGAGGGCTCTGCCGTGTACGCGCAGTCGCTGGGGTTCCGCGAGTACCTCGTCACGGCCGAGGCCGGCCAGATCCGCTTCGAGGAGGCCTCGGCGATCTTCAGCCGCTACCTCCCGTACGCCATCGTCTTCGGGGTGGCGGACCGCTGGGCCGGCACCTTCCAGAAGGTCGCGGAGGCCGCCCAGGCCGCCGGCCAGCCGCTGCTCATGCCGGCCTGGTACATCTACAACGGCGCGATGTTCCCCAACTTCACCGGCATCGCCGACGGCGCCGGGAGCTTCGCCTCCAGCGCGGGCGGCACCTTCGCGGCCACGGCGAGCTCGGGCTCCTCGGGCGGGTCGGGCTTCGGGGGTGGCGGGTTCAGCGGTGGCGGGGTCGGCGGGTCGAGCAGCGGGTCCTGGTGACGTCGGCCCGTCCACCACACGACCACGCCACACGGCTGTAACACGGGACCGGTCACACTGACCGGTATGACGGCGCAGGAGACCACCGGGGCAGACGGACGCACCGAGGCGGGGGTCGGATCCGGCCGCCGGTCGCTCGACGTGGCCCGGTTCGCCGGCGGCGTGGCGTCCGACCAGCACCACACGGCCCTGCGCGCGTCGGTGCGCCAGCTGGGCTCGCTGCTCGGCGAGGCGCTCACCCGGCACGAGGGCCCCGAGCTGCTCGCCCTCGTCGAGAAGGTGCGCGCGGTGGCTCGGGAGCCTGGTGACGAGGGCCTGCACCGGCTGCTGGCCGACGTCGACGACGCGACGGCGGTGGTGCTGGCCCGCGCCTTCACCGCCTACTTCCAGCTCGTCAACGTCACCGAGCAGCTGCACCGCTACCAGGAGCTGACCACCGGCGAGGAGGGTCCGCTCGAGGGCACGGTCCGCCGGATCGGCGAGGCCCTCGCGGGCGGCTCCGTCGACCGGGCGCTGGTCGAGAGCGTCCTGGCCCGCGTGGAGTACCGGCCGGTGTTCACCGCGCACCCGACCGAGGCGACGCGGCGTACGGTCCTCACCCTCCTGCGCAAGATCGCCGACGTCGTGGATGCCGCCGAGGACCCCCGTCGGGCGAGCCTCACCTCCTCGCCGGCCGCGCAGCGCGAACGGCGCCTGGCCGAGCTCGTCGACCTGCTCTGGCAGACCGACGAGCTGCGCATCGTGCGCCCCCAGCCGACCGACGAGGCGCGCACCGCGACCTACTACCTGCGCTCGCTCGCCGCCAACGTCGTCCCGGTCCTGCTCGACGAGCTCGACCGGCAGCTGGCGACGATCGGCGTCACCCTGCCCCTCGACGCGCGGCCCCTGCGGTTCGGCACGTGGGCCGGCGGTGACCGCGACGGCAACCCCAACGTCACCCCCGCGGTCACGCTCGACGTGCTCAGCCTCCAGCACCTGGCCGGGCTGCGCGTCCTCATCGACCAGGTGGAGGACCTCCTCACCGAGGCCTCGGCCTCCACCCGCGTCGTCGAGGTCACCGACGCGCTGAGCGCGAGCCTGGCCGCCGACGCCGAGGCGCTGCCGATCACGTATGCCGCGGTGCGCCGGCTCAACGCCGAGGAGCCCTACCGGCTCAAGCTGTCCTTCGTGCGGGTGCGGCTGCAGCGCACCCGCGACCGGCTCGCGGCGGGCACCGCGCACGAGCCGGGCCGCGACTACCGGCACCTCGACGACCTCCTGGCCGACCTCGTCCTCATCCGCGACTCGATGCTCGCCAACGGCGACCAGCTGACGGCCGACGGCGCGATCCTGCGCCTCATCCGCACGACCACGGCGCTCGGCCTCGGGCTGGCCACCCTCGACATCCGCGAGCACAGCGAGCGCCACCACGCGGCGCTGGCCGCCCTGGTCGACCGGGTCGGCGAGCTCGAGCAGCCCTACGCCGAGCTCGACCGGCCGGGCCGGATCGCCTACCTCTCCCACGAGATGACCAGCCGGCGGCCGCTCGTCGGCGCGGTGCGCGGCGACCTCGGCACGGCGACCACCCAGATCCTCGACATCTTCGACGCCATCCGCACCGCTCTCGACACCTACGGGCCGGACGCCGTCGAGACCTACATCGTCTCCATGACCCACGACGTCGACGACCTGTTCGCCGTCGTCGTCCTGGCCCGCGAGGCCGGCCTCGTCGACACCGGCAGCCCAGAAACGCCCGCGGTGGCGCGGATCGGGTTCGCCCCGCTCTTCGAGACGGTGGCCGAGCTCGAGTCGGCCGGCCCCCTGCTCGAAGCGCTGCTCGGCGACGCCTCCTACAGGCGGGTCGTGGCCGCGCGGGGCGACGTGCAGGAGATCATGCTCGGCTACTCCGACTCCTCGAAGGACGCCGGGATCGCCGCCTCGCAGTGGCAGATCCACCGCGCCCAGCGCGCGTTGCGCGACATCGCCCGCCAGCACGGCGTCGTCCTGCGCCTCTTCCACGGTCGCGGCGGCTCGGTCGGCCGCGGTGGTGGCCCCACCGCGGAGGCCATCCTGTCGCAGCCCGACGGCAGCCTCGACGGGCCGATCAAGATCACCGAGCAGGGGGAGGTGCTGTCCGACAAGTACACCCTGCCCAAGCTCGGACTGCTCAACCTCGAGAGCGCCCTCGCCGCCGTCGTCGAGGCGTCGATCCTGCACCGCACCCCGCTGCTCGCCTCGGAGGTCCTCGTCGAGTGGGACCAGGCGATGGACCGCGTCGCGTCGGCGGGCCAGGACGCCTACCGCGCCCTCGTGCGCGACCCGGCCCTGGTGCCCTTCTTCGTCGCCGCGACCCCGGTCGACGAGCTGGGCAAGCTCAACATCGGGTCTCGGCCGGCCAAGCGGCCCGGCGGCACCGGCGGCCTGGACGACCTGCGCGCCATCCCGTGGGTGTTCGGCTGGACGCAGTCGCGGATCATCCTGCCCGGCTGGTACGGCGTTGGCAGCGGGCTCGCCGCTGCCCGCGAGGACGGGCAGGGCGAGACGCTCGCGGAGATGTACCGCACCTGGCCCTTTTTCCGCACGTTCCTCTCCAACGTGCAGATGACGCTGGCCAAGACCGACCTCGACATCGCCGCCCGCTACGTGCGCACCCTCGTGACCGACGACCACGCCGGGCTGTTCGACCGGATCCGGGCGGAGCACGCCCGCACCGTCACCGAGGTGCTGGCCGTCACCGGTCAGCGCGAGCTGTTGGAGTCGGCGCCGGTGCTGCGCCGCACGCTGGAGCTGCGCGACTCCTACCTCGCCCCGCTGCACGCCCTCCAGTCGACCCTCCTCGCCCGGGTGCGTGACCTGCCCGAGGGCCAGGAGCCGGACTCCGACCTTCAGCGCGCCCTGCTGCTGACCGTCAACGGCATCGCGGCCGGGCTGCGCAACACCGGCTGACCGCCGGGTGTCGCCGGGCGTGCCTAGACTCGCCCGCGATGACCTCCCTCCCCGCCGACCGCGCCACCGGTCTCGCCGACGACCGAGCCGACGACCTCGCCGACGAGCTCGCCCGCGCGCAGCGCCACACGGTGCGCACGCTGGTGACGACCCAGGCGATCGGAGGCGTCGGGCTCAGCTCTGCCATCGCCGTGGCCGCCCTGCTGGCCAAGGACGTCACCGGCTCGGAGGCGCTGTCGGGCCTCGCCCAGACCGCCCAGGTGCTCGGCGCCGCCGTCAGCGCCGCCCTGCTCGCGGGTTACATGGCCCGGCGCGGCCGGCGCCCCGGGCTCACCCTCGGCTACCTCGTCGGCGCCCTGGGTGCGGGGCTGTGCATCGTGGCCGGCACGGCGCGCTCCTTCCCCGTGCTCCTCGTGGGTGCGGTGCTTCTCGGCGCGGTCTCGGCGGCCAACCAGCAGACCCGGTATGCCGCCACCGACCTCGCCGTGCCGGCCCGCCGCGGGCGCGACCTCAGCACCGTGGTCTGGTCGACGACGATCGGCTCGGTGCTCGGCCCCAACCTCACCGGGCCCGGCGGCGTCGTCGCCGACTGGCTGCACCTGCCCACCCGCACCGGCCCGTTCGTCATCAGCCTCGTCACCCTCGTGGTCACCGCCGCGGTCATGGCCGTGCGGCTGCGCCCCGACCCGTTGCTGCTGGCGCGGGAGGCGCGGCTGCGCGACCCCGCCGGCGACGGGGCGGTGGAGAAGGCGACCGACCTGCGCACCGCGTGGCGGGTCGTGCGGCATACGCCGCTGGTGCTCGCGGCCGCCCTCGGCCTCGGGCTCACCCACGCCGTCATGGTGTCGGTCATGGTCATGACCCCGATCCACATGGACCACGGCGGGGCGAGCCTCGAGGTCATCGGTCTCGTCATCAGCGCCCACATCCTCGGGATGTATGCGGTCTCCCCGTTGGTCGGGCGCCTCGTCGACCGCTACGGCAGCCCGCTCGTGGTGGGCGCCGGCGGGCTCATCCTGCTCGCCGCCCTCGTGCTCGCCGGCCTGTCTGCACCCGGGGCGAGCCCGGGGCTCGGCGTGGGGCTGTTCCTGCTCGGCCTCGGCTGGTCGTTCGGCAGCGTCGGCTCGTCGACGCTGCTCACCGCCGCCACCCCGGCCGTGCACCGCCCCCGCGTGCAGGGCCTGGTCGACATGACGACCGGGTTCACCGCGGCCGCGTGCGGTGCGGTCGCGGGTGTCGTCGTCGGCTCGGCCGGCTACTCCTGGCTCAACGCCGGCGCGGCCGTCCTGGCGTTCGGCGTCGTCCTCGTGGCCGTCGCGGCCGGGCGGCACGCCTCAGAGTCGGACGAGCATCTTGCCGGTGTTGCCGCCGGTCAGGAGTGAGCGGAAGGCCCCGAACGCCTGGTCGATCCCGTCGACCACGGTCTCGCGCCAGGCGATCCGGCCCTCGCGCAGCCAGCCGCCCACCTCGCGCTCGAACTCCGGGCGCAGGTCGCCGTGGTCGCTGACGATGAAGCCGCGCAGCGTCAGCCGCTTCCCGACGACCATCGCGAGGTTGCGCGGTGCCGCGGGCGCCTCGGTGTCGTTGTACTGCGCGACGGCCCCGCAGAGCGCCGCCCGGCCATTCTGGCGCAGCGACCCGATGGCCGCCTCGAGGTGGTCGCCGCCGACGTTGTCGAAGTAGACGTCGATGCCCTCGGGGGCGGCCTCCCGCAGTCCGGCGGCGATCGGCGTGGCCCGGTAGTCGACGGCCCGGTCGAAGCCCGCCTCGTCGAGCAGCCACCGCACCTTCTCGGGTCCGCCGGCGCTGCCGACGACGAGTGACGCGCCCTTGAGCCGGGCGATCTGACCGACCAGCGAACCCACCGCCCCGGCGGCGGCCGACACGAACACCCGGTCGCCCTCCTGGAACGCCGCGACCCTCAGCAGCCCGGCATACGCGGTGAGGCCGGGCATCCCCAGCACCCCGAGGTACGCCTGCTCACCCGCATGCTCGGCGTCGACGACCCGCGTCTGCCGTCCGGGGAGCACCGCCTGGGTGCGCCAGCCGAGGTTGTGCAACACGTGGTCGCCGACCCGCAGCTCGCGCCCGGTGCCGTCGGACGCCGACCCGCCGACCTGCTCGACGACGCCCACCGCTCCGCCGTCCATGGGCGCGTCGAGGGCGAACGGCGGGACGTAGGACCGGGCGTCGTTCATCCGGCCGCGCATGTAGGGGTCGACGGAGAGGTAGGTGTTGCGCACCAGCACCTCACCGGCAGCCGGGTCGGGCAGGGCGACGGTGACGAGGCGGGCGTCGGCGTCGACCGGCTCGCCCTGCGGGCGCCGGACGAGCTGCCATTCACGGGACTCGGACATGGGGGCTCCTCAGGGGATGGCGTGCAGGGGCGTACAGGGGCGTGCAGGGGTAGGCCGGTGGTGCAGGGGAGGGGCGGATCACCAGCCGAACGTGCCGGGGCCGCCCTTGAACGGTCCTACGACCCGGGCGGTGATCCAGCCGCCGTAGAAGCCGCCGTCCTGGGGCTGCACCACCTCGCCGTCGACGGTGCACCGGTCCATGGCGCCCGGCATGACCGAGACGTGGTCGACGATGGCCTCGAAGCCCGGGGAGGGGGTCCGGTACGTCCAGCCCGCCCGCGCCGCGCGCCGGCCGCCGGCGACCACGTCGACGTAGGACGCGTCGCCCTTGAACTCGCAGTACGTCGTCCCCGACACCGGCACGAGCGTGCCGTCGGCGAACGCGGCATACGGCAGGTAGTACGCCGGAGGGTGGCTCGTCTCGAGCACCCGCAGCGCCGCGCGGGTACGGGCGACGACGACGCCGCCGAGGACGACCTCGACGAGCTCGGTGGTGGGCTCGACGAAGGGCGGCCGAGGGTAGTCCCAGACCGACTCCTGTCCGGGGCCGGCGGGGACGCGGCGGATGGCTGCCATGAGCGCATCATCCCCCGGATGTCTGGGAGGCCGCGGGAATCGAGTTGGAAGGGTCGGCGTTGACGGTCATACTGAAGGTTCTTGACAACTGCACAGCGTGACGTGGACATCCCCTAGGGGGTGATCGGTTTCGACGGTGGTCCTGTCACCAGGAGAAGCGGGCCGAGGATGCACGGTTATCTCGTTAACGACCCGTGCAAACCCATAGGTGCCAACTCCAAGAGCACCGACCTCGCCCTCGCCGCCTGAGCGAGCGCATAGGTCCGTCAGCCTGAGCTAGTTCTCGTCTCAGTGTCTGGCGTCAGCTAGAGAACTTGCTGCGCAGTCATGTCGAGGGGCTGCGTGGGACTCTTACTCGACTGGGCCTGTCAGGGAACGTGTGCGCGCGAGCCCTGGGGCCGAGAAAATCCATAGCGCACTGCGCCCGGAGAAGTCCTGGTCTCATGTCATCGGACGCGGGTTCGATTCCCGCCACCTCCACTCGACGCCGCCTCGTGCGGTGCGGGTGGCACGTCACGCCTCGCAGACAAGCGGGAACGGCCCGGTCACCTCGCGGTGGCCGGGCCGTTCTCGTGTTCAGGGGTATGCGGGTCAGCCGGCGTTCTCGACGGGCTCGGCGGCGGCGTCCTTGCTCTCGGCGAGCTGCGCCCGCACGACGTCCATGTCGAGCGTGCCCACCTGGTCGACGAGCGACTGCAGCGCGTCCTTGGGCAGCGCCCCGGCCTGGCGGAAGACGAGGATCCCGTCGCGGAACGCCATGAGGGTGGGGATCGAGGTGATGTTCACGGCCGCGGCGAGGGCCTGCTCGGCCTCGGTGTCGACCTTGGCGAAGACGATGCCGTCGTGCGCCTCGGACACCTCGTCGTAGACGGGTCCGAAGCGCTTGCACGGGCCGCACCACTCGGCCCAGAAGTCGACGAGAACGGTGCCGTTCTCGAGGACGGTCTTCTCGAAGTTCTCCGCGGTCAGCTCAGTCGTGGCCATGTTCGGTGAACGGCTGGTCGGATGCTGGCATTCCCGGCTCAGGCGGCTCAGGACGCCGAGGACCCGCGCTCGTGGTGGGCCCGGCCGTCGAGGGCCCACGTCACGGTGACCGCGGCCGCCACCGACTGCTCGCCCGCCTCCACCGGCATCGACGGTGCCGCCGCGGCCATCGACATCCGCATCCCGGGCGCCGGGACGGTGCGCCCCGCCCCCTCGACCACCGACACGACGCCACCGAGGGTCGCGTCGGCCAGAGCGGCGTACTGCTGGGCCTTGCTGCGCGCGTCCAGGAAGGCCGCCGAGCGGGCCTCGTCCTGAAGCGCGGAGACGTCGCTGAGGTCGAGCTGGATCGAGTCCACCGACAGGGCGTTGCCGGCGGCGGCGGCCACGGCGTCGACCACCGCGCCCACCTGGTCCATGGCGCGCACGACGACGGACAGCCGGTGCTGGGCCTGGTAGCCGACGACGTGCTGCCCGTCGCGGTCGTAGCGAGGGTGCACGCCCGCCCCGGTCGAGCCGATGTCGGACCCGTCGACCCCGAGGCCACGGGCTGCTTCGCCGATGGCCTGGACGCGGCTCCCGACGTCGCGCAGGGCCGAGGAGACGTCGGCGCCGTCACAGCTGACGCCGAGCGCCAGGCGGACGACGTCCGGGGTTGCGGTCGACCGTCCGGTACCGGTCACCTGCACGATGCGGGGGTGCTTGGCCATGCTGCACGTTACCCTCCGCGACGCCGTGGCGGCCGGACCGGATTCGCGGACCGGCTGCCGAATCGGCGCGCCGGACGTACCGTGGACCAGGTCGGGACGCGCTCCCGCGGGCCGTGGGGTGACGGGTCGTGCGCGGGGTCGCGAGACGCACGGTCTGGCTCTGGGGATGGGCATGAGGCGAGGGGTACGCGTGGTCCGCGGCAGCGGGTCGCTGCTGGGGGCACCGGACGACCGGGGGCGTGAGCGTCCGCCGGTGAGCCGCGCCCGCGCCGTGGCCTCCGTGGCCGTCCCGGTCGTGCTGGCGGTGGCGATCGGCTCGGTCGTGCTCCCGCGCGCGCTCGCCGCGCGCCAGGCCTCCGACGACCAGGCGGCGGCCGCCCTGGCCGCCGCGACGCTGCCGTCCGGCGTCCTGGCGGTGCTCGACGGCGGACCTCAGGAGGACCTCGCCCCTCGGTCGCGCGCGCTTCCCGTGCCGGCGGCGGTCACCCTGACCGTCGACGCTGTGGCCCCGCCGCCCGCCGTCGACGGCGCCGCGCCGGCTGCGGCCGTCGACACCGCCGCCGCCCGGGCCGAGGCGGTGGTCGCCCTCAGCAGCCAGGGCGTCGTCGTCACCGACGGGTCGACCGGCATACCGGTGACCGTTCTCGCCGCCTACCGCAAGGCCGAGGCCAACCTCGCCGCGGCGAAGCCGTCCTGCCACCTGCCCTGGTGGGTGCTGGCCGGCATCGGGCGCATCGAGTCGGGCCACGCCTCCGGCGGCCGGGTCGACGCGAACGGCACGACGCGGGGGCGGATCGTCGGCATCGCGCTCGACGGCTCCGTGTCCGGCACCGCGGTCGTCAAGGACACCGACGGGGGGACGTGGGACGGCGACCCCGTCTTCGACCGCGCCGTCGGCCCGATGCAGTTCCTCCCCGGCTCGTGGCGGGCGTGGGGCAAGGACGGCAACGGTGACGGGGTGGCCGACCCCAACAACGTCTTCGACGCGGCCACGGGCGCGGGCTACCTGCTGTGCTCCGCCGGCGACCTCGCCGATCCCGCCACCCTGTCGCGGGCGGTCCTCATGTACAACCACTCCGCGGCCTACGTGGCCTCGGTGCTGCGATGGGGAGTCGCCTACCGCGACGGCGTGACCCCCAGCCCCGACTCCAGCGGTCAGGTGCCGGCCGGCCCGGTGCAGCAGGCGGCCACGACGACCCCGGCGGTCGCGGCGCCCGCCCCGGCGGTGTCGGCGCCCGCTCCGGCCGCCGCGTCGCCGACCTCGGCCACCCCACCACCGACGACCACGCGGCCGACGCCGTCGCCCACGACGGCGACCAACCCGACGACCCGGTCGACGACCACGCCCGTAGGGACCACCACCAGCCCCACGACCACGCGCACCAGCCCGACGACGTCCACGACGGCGCCGTCCACCAGCACGACCACCGCGAGCAGCACGTCCACCACGACGAGCGCCGCGCCGACGACCTCGCCCACCTCGCCCCCGGCCACCACGACCGGATAGCCGCCGGGAGCGGAGCGGGACAGCGGCCCGGACGCGGGCCGGTCGGGGTGGGCGCCGCGCGCTGCTAAGATCGGGTTACTCGACTCCGAGGCGCATGGCAGCGCCACGACGCATTCGATGCGGCGTACCGAGGAGCGGGTCATCCCCCGACCGGCGAGCACCCGCTCGTCCCGGTCCGTCCGGGTGCTCCACCGCCCGACTGGCTACTGAGCCCGTCGGTCACGGAGCGCCTGAGGCTCGTCTTGCACGGTCACGCTCGCCACGTGGCTCGAGGCGTGTCTGCCCGAGTCATGGTGACGCGAGTCACCGAGAGTTTGCGAGAGAGCTGATCCGCGATGCCCAAGTCCTCCTCCGGCGCGCCCAAGAAGGCGCGGTGGACCACCGCCCAGAAGGCGTCGGCCACCAAGAAGCCGCACCGTGGCGCCGCCACGTCCCGTCCTCCGGTCGCCCGCACCCGCCCGCCGTATGCCGCGTCCTCCCGGGACGACCGCCCGGCTCGTGACGACCGGCCCGCGCGCGACGACCGCCGCGCGCCGACCGACCGGCCGGCCCGTGACGACCGTCCTGCGCGCAGCAGCCGGCCGTTCCGCGACGACCGTCCCGCCCGTACCGAGCGCACCGAACGTCCCGCTCGCGGCTCGGCCTACCCGAGCCGCACCGACCGCCCCGCTCGCGACGACCGCCCGGCCCGGGACGACCGCCCCGCTCGGGGCGCGGCCTACCCGCCCCGCAGCGACCGTCCGGCGCGCGACGACCGGTATGCCCCCCGCACCTACCGGCCGGCCCGGGACGCGGCCTACACCCCGCGCACCGACCGACCGACGCGCGACGACCGCTACACCCCCCGTACCGACCGCTACACCCGCCAGGAGCGCCCCATGACCGACGACCGACGACCCACTCGCGACCCCCGTCCCTACCGGGCGGGCGGCGACGACCGTCCTCGTCGTGACGCGTCCCCGCGCACGGGCCCCAGCAGCTCCGGCGGCTCCAGCTGGTCCGACCGCCGGCCGGCCCGCCCCTTCCAGGCCCAGCGCGGTCACCACGTGCCCAGCCACGCCGAGGCCGGCTTCGACCCCGAGGCCGAGCGGATGGCCGCCGACTCGTGGACCAAGTCCACCCGCACGAGCGTCAGCGACAGCCCGGTCGAGGTCGCCGCTGACAACGCCTTCGCCGCCCTCGGGCTGCCGGAGCGCCTCGTCGAGCGGCTCGCCCGCGACGGCATCACCGAGCCCTTCCCCATCCAGTCGGCCACCATCCCCGACGCGCTCGCCGGGCGCGACGTGCTCGGCCGCGGGCAGACCGGGTCCGGCAAGACGCTGGCCTTCGGCCTGCCGACGCTGGCCCGCCTCATCGAGGAGGCGCCCCGTTCGGCTCCCCGCCGGCCGCGCGCCCTCGTCCTCGTCCCCACCCGCGAGCTGGCCATGCAGGTCTCCGACGCGCTCGAGCCCCTCGTGCACGTCCTCGGCCTGCGCCACAAGCTCGTCGCTGGCGGGCTCAGCTACACCACGCAGATCAACGCCCTCAACCGCGGTGTCGACCTGCTCATCGCCACGCCTGGCCGCCTCAACGACCTCATCGAGCGCGGCGCCGTGGAGCTGCGCGACCTGCGCATCGTCATCCTCGACGAGGCCGACCACATGGCCGAGATGGGCTTCCTGCCCGAGATCTCCCAGGTGCTCGACCGCATCCCCGAGGGCGGCCAGCGACTGCTGTTCTCGGCCACCCTCGACCGTGGGGTCGACGGCCTCGTGGAGCGCTACCTCACCGACGCGGTGACCCACTCCACCGACGACGCCACCGCGTCCGTCACGACGATGGCGCACCACGTCCTGCTCATCGACCCGCAGCACAAGAAGGTCATCACCGCCGAGGTCGCCAACCGCGACGGCCGCACCCTCGTCTTCGTGCGCACCAAGCTGGGCGCCGACCGCGTCGCCGAGCAGCTGCGCGAGCAGGGCGTCATGGCCGCCTCGCTGCACGGCGGTCACAGCCAGGGGCTGCGCAACCGGGTCCTCGGCGGGTTCCGCGACGGCTCGCTGCCCGTGCTCGTCGCCACGGACGTCGCCGCCCGCGGCATCCACGTCGACGACGTGTCGGTCGTGCTCCAGGTCGACCCGGCCGCCGACCACAAGGACTACCTGCACCGCTCGGGCCGCACCGCCCGCGCGGGGGAGAAGGGCACCGTCGTGACCCTGGCCCTGCCGCACCAGCGCCGCACGATGGAGCGCCAGCTCCGCGACGCCGGCGTCGACGCCGTCCCGACCCGGGCCGTGCCCGGCGACGACGTGCTCGCCGCCACGGGGGCCCGCTCGCCCAGCGGGGTCCCGGTGGCCGAGGACGCCTACCGTCGCCTCATCGAGGGCGAGCGTCGCCCCGGCCGCGGGGCCGGCCGCCCCGGTGGCCCGGCCGGCGCCCGTGGCCCGCGCGGCGGCAACGCCGGTCCGCGCCACGGCAGTCCGCGTCAGGGCGGCTTCAACCAGGGCGGCGAGCGCCGTCCCCGCACCGGGTACCAGCGCACCAGCTGACCCTCGCGTCTGGCACGACATCGGCACCTCATGACGAGCGCCGCGTCCGGGACCCCGGGCGCGGCGCTCGTCCGGTCCGGGCCCCCGTGCGCCGAGTACCTCCGAGGTGGGAAAATCAGCGGGTGCCTGACGACGCCGACCCCCAGGGCTTCCTCGCCGGGCGTCTGCTCGTGGCCGCGCCGCAGGTCGAGGAGCACACGTTCCGCCGCTCCGTCGTGCTCGTGCTCCACCACGACGAGAACGGCGCGCAGGGCGTCATTCTCAACCGGCCGCTCGACGCCGACATCGACGCCGTCCTGCCGGGCTGGAAGTCGGTGGCCACCACCCCGCAGACGATGTTCCAGGGCGGTCCCGTCGAGCTCGACTCGGCGATCGGCCTGGTCACCGTGCCGGGCGACGCGCCGGAGCCGCTGGGCGTCAAGCCGCTCTTCGGCGGTCTCGGGCTCGTCGACCTCGACGCCCCGCCGGCCCTCGTCGCGGCCGAGGTGGCCGGGATGCGCATCTTCGCCGGGTATGCCGGCTGGTCGCCCGGGCAGCTCGAGCTCGAGATCCGGCGCGGCGACTGGTATGTCGTGACGAGCGAGGCGCGGGACGCCTTCTCCGCCGCCCCCGAGAGCCTCTGGTCCGACGTCCTCGCCCGTCAGCGCGACAACCTCAAGCTGGTCGCCGGCTTCCCCGACGACCCGAGCCTCAACTGATGAGCGGGCAGCCTTACAGGGAGAGCTGGGTCGACCGCCAGATCCGCGAGGCGCAGGAGCGGGGCGAGTTCGACAACCTGCCGGGCGCCGGCAAGCCCCTCGGCGACCTCGGCGACCCCAACGACCCCGACTGGTGGGTGCGGCGCTACATCCAGCGCGAGAAGCTCGACGTCAGCGGCGCCCTGCCCACGCCGCTCGCGCTGCGCAAGGAGGCGGCGTCCTTCCCGGGGTCGCTCGCCGACGTCGCCCGCGAGGCCGACGTGCGCGAGATCCTCGTGGACTTCAACCACCGGGTGAAGGTCGACCGTCTCCGCCCCGGCGTGGGCGCGATGCCGCCGCTCATCTCGCGCACGGTCGACGTCGACGAGGTCGTCGAGCAGTGGCGGGCCCTGCGCGCCGACCTGGCCCGGGCGGCCGCGGCTCGCCGCGCGGTCCCTCCGACGGCCCCGACGCCGACACCGTCGCGCGCCGAGGCCCGGCGCCGCAGGTGGCTGCGGTGGTGGCCCGGTCAGCGCGACCCGCTGGCCTGACCCATCGCCTCGAGCCGCTGCATACACTTTCCCGTATGCCTCTCGACATGCCACCCGACCCCTTCGAGCCGCAGCCCCAGCCCTCCGGTCCCGGCACCTCCACCAGCGTGCTGGAGCGCGAGCAGGTCGAGGAGCAGGTCGCCGAGCCCGGCGACCACGAGCGGTTCGCGCACTACGTGCGCAAGGAGAAGATCCTCGACAGCGCCCTCTCCGGCGCCCCCGTCATCGCGCTGTGCGGCAAGGTCTGGGTGCCGGGCCGCGACCCCCAGAAGTTCCCCGTGTGCCCGACGTGCAAGGAGATCTACGAGGGCATCCGCAAGCGCGAGGGCCACGACGACGGGGACGACGGGAAGGCGTAGCCCGACGCCCTATGTCGACGAGCCGGCCACCGCCACGAGGTAGCCCCACGCGGGGAGGGAGATCGGCGCGTCGAGGTCGACCGCCCCGCCGTGCAGCGCGTCGACGACCCCCGGCAGCGGGGGCCGCTCGCCGAGCGTCACCGTGACCTCGGCCGGGCCGAGGTTGAAGACGCCCACGACGACGTCGTCGCCCTGGCGCCGGAAGAAGCTCAGCACCGATGTCTCGGCGTCGTTGCGCACCTGCACCATCCGGCCGCCGGACGCGCCGTTCCACAGCGCCGGATGGGCCTTCTTCACAGCGAAGAGGCTCCGGTATAGCTCGCCCTGGGGGTCGTCGCGCCACACGATCTCGTCCTTGACGAAGAACTCCAACCGCTTGTCGCTGCCCGCCTCCTGGCCGTTGTAGATCAGGGGGATCCCCTCGCCGACGACGGAGAGGGCGATGGCCGCGTCGAGCGCGTCGCCGAACTGCTCGTACTCCGTGCCCTCCCACGCGTTCTTGTCGTGGTTGCTGACGAACGTCATCCGGTAGGCGTCGCGCTGGTAGGCCCGGTCGTTCCACGCGTAGTAGACCTTCAGCGCCTCAAGGTCGCACTTGCCGTGCGCGAGCCGGTGCATCGTCTCGTTCCAGCTCCACGCATACGAGGCGTCGAAGGCGCGGGTGTGCAGGTCGCGTACCTCCCACTCGGCGAGCATGAAGACCGGCTTCACCTCGTCGAGCTCGCGGCGCACCTGCTCCCAGAAGTCGAGGGGCACGAACCCGGCCACGTCGCAGCGGTATCCGTCGACCCCGACCTCGCGCACCCAGTGCACCATCGCTG
Organism: uncultured Actinomycetota bacterium; assembly: GCA_963752705.1. GTDB lineage: Bacteria > Actinomycetota > Actinomycetes > Actinomycetales > Dermatophilaceae > Lapillicoccus. The sequence continues at coordinate 616,175 of CAVVZM010000001.1, read as the reverse complement.
CGGTCATGTACTCCCGCAACCCCTCCTGCGAGTAGTCGAGGTCGATGATGTCGTCCCAGTCCCACCACGGCGTCGGGCGGAAGTCCCCCTTCCAGTCGCGGGCGTACCACTCGGGGTGCTCCGTCACGAGGACGTTGTCCCAGGCCGTGTGGTTGGCGACCCAGTCGAGGATGACGTGCAGGCCGAGGTCGTGGGCGGCGTCGACGAAGTGCCGCAGGTCCTCCACCGTGCCGAACTCGGGGTTGACGGCGAGGTAGTCGCGGACCGCGTACGGGCTGCCCAACAGGCCCTTGCGGTTGCGCTCGCCGATGGGGTTCACCGGCATGAGCCAGAGGATGTCGACGCCGAGGGCCTTGAGCCGGGGCAGGTGGGCCTCCGCGGCCCGGAACGTGCCCTCGGGGGTGAACTGGCGCTGGTTCAGCTGGTAGATCGCCGCCGACTCGGCCCACACGGGGTGGGTCAGCTGCACCTCCCGCGCGGGGCGGTAGCGGCTGGTGGTCACGTCGGTGGAAGTCACGCGGACGATTCTGGCGCACTCCGCGCCGCCGCTGCGAGCAGAGGGCCGGTGCGGTGCTCGATCCGGGTGGCCAGCGAGATCGCCGTCGCGGCGCGCACGACGTGGGCGTCGTCGACGACGAGGTCGATGACCCGTTGCAGGTCGGCGTTGTCACGGGCGACGACCCGGATGAACAGGTCGCCGGAGCCGGTGATCGTATGCGCCTCGAGCACCTCCGGGATGGCGGTCAGGTGCTCGACGACAGGGCCGTGCCCGCGTCGCTGGCGGATCTCAAGGGTGCAGAACGCGGTGACGGGGTAGCCCAGCGCGGCGGGGTCGAGGGTGGGGGCGAGCGAGCGGACGACCCCCCGCTCGACGAGCCGGTCGAGGCGCGCCTGCACGGTGCCCCGTGCGACCCCGAGGCGCCGGGAGGCGCCCAGCACCCCGACCCCCGGGTCGTCGGTGTAGAGGCGGATGATGCGGGCGTCGAGCTCGTCGACGGCGGGACGATCCATGCACACAGTGTCTAGTCCCACCGCACCTCAGGGCAACAACCTGCACATGGTGACCAGCCCTGCGGCGCCGTGTTGACCAGCGTGGCGGGCCGTCCCATGCTGCGAGCATGACGACGACATCCGCCCTGCGCGACCGCCAGCCCACCGACGACCTCACCCCGCTCGAGCGGGAGGCCGGCTTCGACGTCGAGCAGCTCAAGCAGCTCGTGGGTCTCGTGCCCTACGACGAGGCGCAGGACGTCTTTCCGGTGACCGGGTGGGACGCCATCGTCTTCGTCGTCGGCAACGCCACGCAGACCGCGCACTACTACCAGGCGGCCTGGGGGATGGACCTCGTGGCCTACCGCGGCCCCGAGACCGGCTACCGCGACCACAAGTCCTACGTGCTCGAGTCGGGCTCCATCCGCTTCGTCATCTGCGGCGCGGTCAACCCCGACAGCCTCCACGCCGACCACCACCGCACCCACGGCGACGGCGTCGTCGACATCGCGCTCGAGGTGCCCGACGTCGACCGGTGCATCGCCCAGGCGAAGCGCGCCGGGGCGACCGTCCTCGCCGAGCCCCACGACGAGACCGACGAGCACGGCACGCTGCGGATGGCCGCCATCGCCACCTACGGCGACACCCGGCACACCCTCGTGCAGCGCGTCGTCGACGGCCACCGCTACGCCGGCCCCTACCGCCCCGGCTTCGAGCCGGCGTCCTCCACCGTGGCGCGCCGCCCGGGGCAGCCGAAGCGGCTCTTCCAGGCCCTCGACCACATCGTCGGCAACGTCGAGCTCGGCCACATGGACGAGTGGGTCGGCTTCTACAACCGCGTCATGGGCTTCGTGAACATGGCCGAGTTCGTGGGCGCCGACATCGCCACCGACTACTCCGCGCTGATGTCGAAGGTCGTCGCCAACGGCAACCACCGGGTCAAGTTCCCGCTCAACGAGCCGGCGGTCGGCAAGCGCAAGAGCCAGATCGACGAGTACCTCGAGTTCTACCGCGGCCCGGGGGCCCAGCACCTCGCCGTCGCCACGAACGACATCCTCGCGACGGTGGACGCGTTGCGCGAGAACGGCGTCGAGTTCCTCGACACGCCGGCGTCGTACTACGAGGACCCCGCGCTGCGGGCCCGCATCGGCGAGGTGCGGGTGCCGATCGAGGAGCTGCAGCGGCGCGGCATCCTCGTCGACCGCGACGAGGACGGCTACCTCCTCCAGATCTTCACCAAGCCCCTCGGCGACCGGCCCACGCTCTTCTTCGAGCTCATCGAGCGGCACGGTTCACTCGGGTTCGGCAAGGGCAACTTCAAGGCCCTCTTCGAGGCGATCGAGCGCGAGCAGGAGCGTCGCGGCAACCTCTGAGCCGGTCGGTGCCGGGGCTCGCGCTGCGTATGCTCGGGGGCATGAACCAGCGCGCCGGGTGGTACGACGACCCGGAGAAACCCGACCATCTGCGCTACTTCGACGGCGTCGTCTGGACGAGCCACACGACCCCGAAGGCGGCGCCGGCGACCACGGCTCCGGCTCCCGTGGCTCCGGTGGCTCAGCCGACGGCTCCGCTGCCGCAGGCCGCGGAGGGCTCCGGGTACCCGGGGTACGCCGGGGGCGGGCCGACCCAGTACGGGCAGCACCCCGCACCGCAGCACCCGGGCCTTCAGGACCCGGCGCAGCAGCAGGGGTACCCGCCCACCGGTCCGGGTGGGTATGCGTCGGCACCGCCGGCCTACGGCTCGGTGCTCGGCGTCAAGACGACCCCCGACGGCCAGCCGCTGGCCAGCTACGGGCAGCGCGTCGGGGCCTACCTGCTCGACGCCCTCATCACCGGGGCGCTCACCCTGCTGCTCGGCGGTTACTGGCTGCTGCAGTTCTTCCAGTGGTACGCGGCCTACCTCAGCGGTCTGCTGAGCCAGATCGACGCGGGCGGCAACCCGGCGGTCGACCAGGCGCAGATCACCTCGCAGGCCACCAGCTACCTGCTGCCGGTCGTCGCCGTGGGCCTCGTCGTTCAGGTCGTCTACCAGGTGGCGTTCCTCACGCGGAAGGGCGCGACCCCCGGGAAGATGGCCGTCGGCATCGCCGTGCGGCGCCGCGACCGCCCGGGCGTCCCCGACCTCGTGACCGTGCTCAAGCGGGTCGCCCTCGGGGTCGTGGTCTCGCTCCTGGGCTTCCTCCCGGCCGCCAGTGCCATCGGGACGCTCGTGTCGATCCTCGACCTGCTGTGGCCGCTCTGGGACGACAAGCGCCAGGCGCTGCACGACAAGATCGCCGGCACCAACGTCGTCGTCCAGCCGCGGAAGCGCTGACGCCGCGACCGCACAGCACGGTGCGCAGCCGGCTCAGAGGGCCGGTCGCACCCGCCCCGTGACCTCGGCCACGCCGACCCGCGTCCCGTCGGGTCCGGGCGCCCAGGCCGTCATCGTCACGACGTCGCCGTCGTCGAGGAAGCCCCGTGAGGTCCCCTCGTCGAGGGGGAGCAGACGCATGCCGTTCCAGGTCAGCTCCAGCAGGCTGCCGAGCGTGCCGGGGTCGGCGCCACTCACCGTGCCGGAGGCGAAGAGGTCACCGTCGCGCAGGGACGCGCCGTTCACCGTGAGGTGGGCCAGCATCTGCTCGGGCGCCCAGTAGAGGTCGCGAGCCTCCGGCCGCGAGACCACCGTGCCGTTGACGCATACCTCGAGGTGCAGCTCGACCCCCTGCGCCGGACCGGACGCGGGGAGCAGGTAGGGCAGGGGGGCGGGGTCGTCCTGGCCGGGCACGGCCACCCGGGCGCCGGCGAGCGCGGCCATCGGCGTCACCCAGGCGGAGATGCTCGTGGCGAACGACTTGCCGAGGAACGGCCCCAGCGGCACGTACTCCCACGCCTGGATGTCGCGGGCGCTCCAGTCGTTGAGCAGGACGACGCCGAACAGGTGCTCGCCCGCCTCGTCGACGGGCACGGGTGTCCCGAGCGCCGTCGCCCCACCGACGACGAACCCGACCTCGGCCTCGATGTCGAGGCGCAGGCTGGGGCCGAACACGGGCGCCGCGTCGTCGGCCCCCTTGCGCTGCCCGCTGGGGCGCGCGACGTCGGTGCCGCTGACCACGACGGTGCCGGCGCGGCCGTGGTAGCCGATGGGCAGGTGCTTCCACGCCGCGGGGAGCGACGGACGTTCCGGGCGGAAGATCGCCCCGACGTTGCCGGCGTGGTGCTCGCTGGCGTAGAAGTCGACGTAGTCGGCGACCGCGAACGGCAGGTGCATCGTCACGTCGCCCAGGGGGACCAGGAAGGGCTCCACCGCGTCGCGGTAGGACGGGTCCGTCAGCACCAGGGTCAGCCACTCCCGGGCCGCGGCCCAGGCGTGGGGGCCGAGGGCGAGGAACCGGTTGAGGCTCGAGCAGGCCCACACCTCGGCCGACTCCATCCCGGCCCGTTCGGCGGCCCCCGCGGCGTCGAGCACGAGGTCACCGACCCTGACGCCGACGCGCGGTGCTCGGTCGGCGGTCGAGAACACCCCGTAGGCCAGCGTCTGCAGTCCGAAGAGGTGGTCGTGCGGGACATCCAGCCACGTCGTCACGGGGCTACGGTAGCGGCATGGCGCACTACCAGCGGATGGGCAGCGTGCCGCCGAAACGGCATACGCAGCACCGACGTCCAGCGGGACGGGGCCGTCGCGGCGAGCTGTACTACGAGGAGCTGATGGGGGAGGAGGGCTTCTCCTCCGACTCCTCGCTGCTCTACCACCGCAACATCCCCTCGACCGTCGCAGCGGTGCGCGAGTGGCCGATCGGCGACCTCTCGACGACCCCGAACCACCCGCTCCAGCCGAGACACCTGCGGCTGCACGACCTCTTCGACGCCGCCGCCGTGCGCCGCACCGACCCCGTCACGGGGCGGCGGCTGGTGCTCGGCAACGGTGACGTGCGCATCTCGTATGCCGTGTCGGCGCAGCCGAGCCCGTGGTACCGCAACGGGATCGGCGACGAGTGCGTCTACGTCGAGCGGGGGGCCGCGCGCGTCGAGACGGTCTTCGGTGCGTTCGACGTGGGGGAGGGCGACTACGTGGTCATCCCCCGGGCGACCACGCACCGGTGGGTTCCCCGCCGGTCACCGCGCAACCCGCTGCGCACGTACTCGATCGAGGGCAACTCGCACATCGCCCCGCCGAAGCGGTACCTCTCGAAGTACGGCCAGCTGCTCGAGCACGCCCCCTACTGCGAGCGCGACCTGCGGCTGCCGGTGGGGCCGCTGCTGGCCGAGGACGTCGGGGCGAAGGCTTCGGACGAGACCGACGTCTACATCAAGCACCGCGGGTCGGCGCCCGGCGGCGTCGTCGGCACCGTGCATACCCTGCCGTTCCACCCGCTCGACGTCGTCGGCTGGGACGGGTGTCTCTACCCCTACGTCTTCAACGTGAGCGACTTCGAGCCGATCACCGGCCGCGTGCACCAGCCGCCGCCGGTGCACCAGGTCTTCGAGGGCTGGAACTTCGTCATCTGCAACTTCGTGCCGCGCAAGGTCGACTACCACCCGCTGTCGATCCCGGTGCCCTACTACCACTCCAACGTCGACAGCGACGAGATCATGTTCTACGTCGACGGCGACTACGAGGCGCGCAAGGGGTCCGGCATCGGCAAGGGGTCGGTCTCGGTGCACCCGGGCGGCCACCCCCACGGCCCGCAGCCGGGCGCCACCGAGGGCTCGATCGGCGTGCACTACTTCGACGAGCTGGCCGTCATGGTCGACACCTTCCGCCCGCTCGAGCTGGGCGAAGGCGGCCGCGCCGTCGACGACGGCGTCTACGCCATGTCCTGGAACCGCCCCGCCCGCGCCTGACACCTTCTTCCCCCGGCCCCGAACCCGCCCCCGCTACTTCCCGGACATGTCTGAGAAGTGGGGGCCTGATCGGCGCAAACGGCCTCGTCTTCTCAGACATGTCCGGGAAACAGTGGGAGGTATGCCGGGTGCGTCGCCCCGGGGGCTGTGGACAACTCGCAGCGACCGGCGGCGTTGGCGGCCAGGATCTCCGGATGGCGGCGACCCGGACACTCGACCTGAGTGAGCCGTTCACCCGGGGCCGGGCGCTGACCGCCGGATACGGGGAGGCGCAGCTGCGCGGTCGCCAGTTCGTGCGTCTGTACCGAGGGGTGTACGTCGCCCGAACCGTTCCCCTGACGGCGGAAGTCCGGGCGCGTGGTGCCCTGCTCCTCGCCCCGCCCCCAGCGTTCGCCAGCCATCACACCGCGGGGGCCATCTGGGGCGGTGTGGTCCCCGCCAGCTCTTGCGTGCACGTCACGATCCCGCGGGCGTTGTCGTTCCAGACGGCCGGGGTGCGCACGCACGAGTCCGACCGTGAGCGGGCCGTCTGTGTACGCCATGGGATCCGGCTCACCACGCCGGAGCAGACGTTCATCGACATGGGCTCCTACCTCGACCTCGTGGGGCTCGTCGTCCTGGGGGACCGTCTGGTGCGGCTCGAGGTCACGACCCCTCAGCGACTGATGCGCAGCGTCGACGCCTGGACGGGACACCACCGTGAGCTGCTCGGTCGCGCCAGCCGTCTCGTGCGTCCAGGCGTGGACTCGCCCCCGGAGAGCCGGCTGCGCATGCTGGTCGTGCTGGCGGGGCTGCCCGAGCCGGAGGTCAACCACATCATCCGGGACCCGGACACCGGTGCCTGGCTGCGCCGGTTCGAGCTGGCGTACCGGCGGCTGCGGCTCGCCGTGGAGTACGAGGGTCGGCAGCACCGCGATGACGACGAGATCTGGGCCGCGGACATCGAGCGACGCGAGGACCTCGACCACCACACCTGGCGCATCGTGCAGGTCATCAGCTCCGGCCTGTGGCAGTCGCCGCTGCGTACGCTGCAGCGCATCGACCAGGCCCGGGTGGACCGCGGGGCTCCGGCGACCCCCCTCTCTGACGAGTGGAAGCGGTTCTTCCCGGGGCGCTGACGGTCACCGACCGCCCGCCCGCTGACCCCCCGTCCGCTGGCGCCTCACTTCTCGGACATGTCTGAGAAATGGGAGCCAAAAGCCTGTCTTCACCCCCGATTTCTCAGACATGTCCGGGAAGTAGCGGGGAGTAGCGGCGGGGCGCCTCGGGGTTGCGGAGGTTGCGGAGCCTGCCCAAAGCCGGAAATGTTCCCTGTGGCCCGCGGTCCGAACCTCCTGCCGTGGGCCCCCACCCCGACACCCTGGAGTGACATGACCCACCGACTCATCCGGTCCGAGACCACCCGCCGCCAGCTGCTCGCCATGGCCACCGTCGGCGGCGCCGGTGTGGCCGGGCTCGCGGCGGCCGGCCCGGCCCGAGCCGCCGGCAACCCGGGCGGCACGCACGACTACACGCTGACCGTGATCGGCACGACCGACCTGCACGGCAACGTCTACAACTGGGACTACTTCAAGAACGCCGAGTACGACGACAGCAAGCACAACGACATCGGCCTGGCCAAGGCGGCCACGCTGATCAAGGCCATCCGGGCCGAGAAGGGGGCCGGGAACACCCTGACCCTCGACGCCGGCGACACCATCCAGGGCACGCCGCTCGCGTACTACTACGCCAAGATCGAGCCGATCACGAGCGGCACCACCCACCCGATGGCCGCGGCCATGAACGAGGTCGGCTACGACGCCGCCGCCCTGGGCAACCACGAGTTCAACTACGGCCTCGACCTGCTGCGGGCGTTCGAGAAGCAGTGCCACCACCCGCTGCTCAGCGCCAACACCGTGGACTGGAACACTGGCGCCCCGATCTTCCCGCCGTACGTCATCAAGACCGTGAAGGTCCCCGGGCAGAAGCCGCTGCGCGTCGGCATCCTCGGGCTCGTCACGCCGGGCGTCGCCATCTGGGACAAGGCCAACGTCGAGGGCAAGGCGCGGTTCCCGGGCATCGTCGAGCAGGCCAAGGTGTTCGTGCCGCGCCTCAAGGCGGCCGGCGCCGACGTCGTCGTCGTGTCCTGCCACTCCGGCGCCACCACGTCGTCGTCCTACGGCACCGCGCTGCCCTACCCCGAGAACGCCAGCACGCTGCTGGCCCAGCAGGTGCCTGGCATCGACGCCATCCTCGTGGGCCACGCTCACGTCGAGGTCAACACGACGGTGACCAACGAGAACACCGGACGCAAGGTGCTCCTCCTCGAGCCCCTCTACTGGGGTATGCGTGTCGCCGAGATGAACCTCCCGCTCACCAAGACCCGCGGCCAGTGGGTCGTCGACGACTCGGCACTCGCCGGCACGCTCTACAACGCCAACACCTTGCCCGAGGACGCCGGCGTCGCCGACATCGTCCGGGCGGCCCACCAGAAGGTCCTCACCTACGTCAACGGCGTCGTTGGCCGCTCGACGCAGGCGATGTCGGCAGCGACGTCTCGCTACGAGGACACCGCGGCCATGGACTTCATCAACCGCGTCCAGGCCGAGGCGGTCAAGAGCGCGCTCGTGGGCACGGCCGACGCCGCGACGCCGGTGCTCTCCATCGCGGCGCCGTTCAACAAGGACGCCGCGATCCCGGCGGGCGACGTCACCGTGCGCGACGTCGCTGGCCTCTACATCTACGACAACACCCTGCTCGGCATCCGCTTCACCGGAGCCCAGGTGCTGGCCTACCTCGAGTACTCCGCCCGGTACTTCAAGCAGGTCAGCGGCACCGGGCCGTTCGCGGCCAGTGCGGTGACCAACGCGGTGACGCCCACCGCGCCGAACGGCACGCCCGACTACAACTACGACATCATGGGCGGCCTCGACGCGCGGCTCACCTACGACATCGACATCGCGCAGCCGGCCGGCTCGCGGATCAAGAACCTGCAGTATGCGGGGGCGCCGGTGACGTCGGGGCAGCCCTTCGTCATCGCGATCAACAACTACCGCCAGTCCGGTGGTGGTGGTTTCCCGGGCGGGACGACCGCACCCGTGGTCTACAACCGGCAGAACGAGATCCGCCAGATGCTCATCGACTGGGTGTCGGCCAACAAGGTCATCGACCCGCCGTCGTTCTTCACCGTCGACTGGCGGCTGGTCTCGGGGGGCACCCCGGTGGTCATCACCGGCTGACCCGGTGCGCAACCGGCCGGGCGAGCTCTGCGTCCCCTCACCTGAGCTCGCCCGGCCGACGCGCGACCACTGTCGCCCGACGCCGTGAGGCGGTCGTCCCTGTGGGCCGGTTACGACGTCGTGTGTCGACTTCCAACCAAGCCCCGGACGACATCCCGGTCAATGGTTCGTTCTGGTCATTCGCACAACGGTCTTCGGGTGTCGGCGTGGGTAGTTTCGGGTTCGTCGGCTCCGACCGCGTTGCGGCGCAACGACGTTCAACACCCGGGAATCCCACGCGGCGGTGTGGGTAGTTCGGTGCCGACGACCGCAGCGGACGTCAGGCCGCCGGACCGGTGCTCACCACCGGGTCGCCCACGAGCTGGGCCCCGTTGGCGCGCAGGTCGTCCAGGGTCCGTGCGGTCGTCTCGGCGAGGACCCCCGCGGTGAGGTGCAGCTGGACGCGCACCTCGAGACCGTGGCGCACGGCGTCGAGGGCGGTCGCCCGCACGCAGTGGTCGGTGGCGATGCCGACGATGTCGACCGCCCCGATGCCGCGGTCGCTGAGCCACGCACCCAGTGGCTGACCCGTGTCGGGGTCGGGGGAGTGACCCTCGAAACCGCTGTAGGCCGCGCGGAACCGGCCCTTGCGGAAGACCCCGTCGGCCCGGGCGAGCGCGGGTCGCACGTCCGGGTGGAAGTCGGCGCCTGGCGTACCGATCCGGCAGTGCGGCGGCCACGTGTCGACGTAGTCGGGTGCGTCGGAGAAGTGGGGCCCGGGGTCCTCGTGCCAGTCGGCGGTCGCGGCGACGGCGGCGTAGGCGTCGCCGTGCTCCGCGACGTGGGCGGAGATGAGCCGGGCGACCTCGCTGCCGCCGGTCACGGCCAGCGACCCGCCCTCACAGAAGTCGTTCTGCACGTCGACGACCAGCAGCGCCCGCCGGGTCGCGCTCATCCGGCGACCGTGGCTGGGGCGCCGTTGCCCTCGAAGACCGTGGGGATGGCCGGGTCGCCGCGCTGCAGCCGGCGCGCGGCGGCCGGCAGCTCGGCCCGCGACGCGGCGTGGCGCTCACGGGCGGCCTCGAGGTCGGGTGCGGTGACGACCTGACCGTCGCGCACGAGGTCGACCATGAGGGGCCGGTCGTCGCCGTCGTCGGTGGGCCGGTCCTCGATGCCCACCACCTCGGCCTCGGCGACCCCTAGGGGGTCCAGCCGCCGCAGCGCCCACTTGCGGCCACCCACGGACGCCTTGGAGACACTGCGCTTCTCGACGGGGCGCATGACGCCGTCGTCGTCGGAGCGCGACACCAGCTTGTAGACGAGGCTCGCCGTCGGGGCGCCGGAGCCGGTGACCAGCTGGGTGCCTACGCCGTAGCCGTCGACGGGAGCGGCGGCGAGGGAGGCGATGGCGTGCTCGTCGAGGTCGGAGGTGACGACGATGCGGGTGCTCGTGGCGCCGAGCCCGTCGAGCTGGGCGCGCACCTGGCGGGCCTGGGCGAGCAGGTCGCCGGAGTCGAGCCGCACGGCGCCGAGCGCGGGGCCGGCCACCGCCACCGCCGTGGCGACGCCCTGGGTGACGTCGTAGGTGTCGACGAGGAGGGTGGTCCCCACGCCCAGGGCCGCCACCTGCGCCTCGAACGCCCAGCGCTCGTCGTCGTGCACCAGCGTGAACGCGTGGGCGGCGGTGCCGGCCGTGGGCACGCCGTACCGGCGGCCCGCCTCAAGGTTGCTCGTCGTCCCGAACCCCGCGATGTAGGCGGCCCGCGCGGCGGCCACGGCGGCCTCCTCGTGGGTGCGCCGGGAGCCCATCTCGATGCAGGGCCGGTCTCCCGCGGCCGTCGTCATCCGCGACGCCGCCGACGCGATCGCGGTGTCATGGTTGAGGATCGACAGCGCGAGGGTCTCCAGCAGGACGCCCTCGGCGAAGGACGACTCGACCACGAGCACCGGTGAGCCCGGGAAGTAGACCTCGCCCTCGGCATACCCGCTGACGTCGCCGGAGAACCGGTAGCCGGCCAGCCAGTCGCAGGTGGCGTCGTCGACGACCTTGCGTCGGCGCAGCTCGGCGACCTCGGCCTCACCGAACCGGAACCGCTCCAGGGCGTCGAGGAACCGGCCGGTGCCCGCGACGACGCCGTAGCGACGGCCGTCCGGGAGCCGGCGCGCGAAGACCTCGAAGACACAGCGACGTCGGGCCGCCCCGCTGCGCAGGGCGGCCTCGAGCATCGTCAGCTCGTAGTGGTCGGTCAGGAGGGCGGTGCTGGCCACGGACCACAGCCTAGGGTGGAGGTCGTGGGAGCCCTGGGAGTCGCCGTACCGAGGGCCACGGCGGCGCCCACGACCGAGCGCGTCACCGAGACCGTCGAGCAGGTCGAGCCCGACGTCCCGTGGATCACCCTCGTCTGGAACGACCCGGTCAACCTCATGTCCTACGTCACCTACGTGTTCGAGACGTACTTCGGCTACCCACGGGCCAAGGCCGAGAAGCTGATGCTCGACGTGCATACCAAGGGCAAGGCGGTCGTCGCCCACGGCAACCGCGAGGAGATGGAGCGCGACACCGAGGCGCTGCACGGGTTCGGGCTCTGGGCGACGTTCGAGAAGGACGCCTGACGTGGCGCGGGGGTTCAAGCGCAAGGGCCAGCGGTTCGTCGCGGCGTTCGACGTCATGGAGCGCGGGGTCGTTGCCGGGCTGATGGAGCAGACCCGCGAGCTGGTCGCCCCGCCGGAGCGGGAGCTCACCGGTGACGCCTTCGAGGACCTCGTGGCCGGCCTGGGGGTCTCCGTGGCCGCCGCCGACCAGGTGGCCGGCCCGGGCGAGGTCGGTGGCGCTCGCGACCCCGCGCTGGAGCGGCTGCTCCCCACGGCCCACCGCGGCGACGAGGAGGTCGCCTCGGAGTTCCGCCGGCTCACCGAGAACGACCTGCGCGACCGCAAGGCGACGACCCTGACCACGGCGATCGACGCCCTGCGCCAGGCCCACGGCGACAAGCTCGAGCTGAGCCGCGAGCAGGCCCACGCGATGGTCATCGCCCTCACCGACACCCGGCTCGTGCTGGGCGAGCGCCTCGGGCTGCGCACCGACGACGACGCCCTCGAGCTCGACGAGCGGGTCGCCACCCTCGACGCCGACGACCCCACGGTCTACGCCGCCTCCTTCTACGACTTCCTCACCTGGATGCAGGAGTCGCTGACGACGGCGCTCATGGGCCGCGGCCTGTTCCGTTGAGGCCGTATGCCGCGTGAGCCGGTGGACCTCACCGCCGAGGAGGTCGGGGCGATCGTCCGCGAGCACTGGGACGACGGGGTCGTCGCGGCCACGTTCGTGCCCTCGGCGACGACGCGGCGCACTGGGTCTGCGCCGGGAAGCACCGTCCCCGCTGGTTCGTCACGGCCGACGACGTCTCGGCCGACGGCCGGCTCGAGGAGCTGTTCGACGCGTACGCCGCGGCCCGGGAGCTCTCGGCCCGGGGCCACCACGTCGTCGTGCCGACCGTCGCCCCGGGGTCGGGTGCCGTCGATGCGGTCGGCGTCGTCCACGGCGGGCTGCTGCTGACGGTCACCGGGTACCTCGAGGGCGAGCCGGGGCCGGGGGAGTATGCCGACGACAACCAGCGGTCGCTCATCGCGGGGGCCCTGGGGGCGCTGCACGCGGACCGGCCACCGGAGCGGACCGCCCTCTGGCGCCCGGGTCCGCGGTCGTGGGGAGTGATGGTGCAGTCGCTGGAGTCGCCGGCGGCGTGGCGGTCCGGGCCGTTCGGGGGGCCCGTCCGGGCGGCGCTGCGCGAGCACGATTCGATGCTGCGGGCGCTCCATGGCCGCTACCTGGCCCTCGCGGCGCAGGCCCTCGAGGGCCGGGCCGAGTGGGTGCTCACGCACGGCCGGCTGCACACCGGCAACGTGCTCTGGCTCGCGGGGGGCCCGGTGCTCGTCGACTGGGAGTCGCTGCGGGTCGCCCCCCGGGAGCGCGACCTGCGGACGGTCCTGCGGGGCGCGCACGGGGTGGAGCCGCTGTCGGCCTACACCGCGCACGGTGGCCGCGCCGACCTCGACGACGACCTGGTCGAGCTGTTCGACCTCGACGAGTGGCTCGGTGCGGTCGCCCGGGCCGCGGCGCGGTTCGCCGGGCCGCACGCCGGTGACGGGGAGGACGAGCACGTGCGGGACGCGCTGCTGGAGGAGCTGGCGGCGCGCTGATTCTGCCGCGGCGGGGTCGGCTCCCTATCCTGCTGTCGTGGCCGACGCTCCGATCGGGATCTTCGACTCCGGGTTCGGTGGGCTCACCGTGGCCCGGGCGGTGCTCGACCAGCTGCCCCACGAGTCGGTCGTCTACTTCGGCGACACGGCCCGGGCGCCCTACGGCCCGCGCCCGATCGCGGAGACCCGGCAGTACGCGCTGGAGTGCCTCGACCGCCTCGTCGACCACGGCGTCAAGCTGCTCGTCATCGCCTGCAACACGGCGAGCGCGGCGGTGCTTCACGACGCGCGGGAGCGCTACGACGTGCCGGTCATCGAGGTCATCCGGCCCGCGGTGCGCCGGGCCGCGGCGGCCACCCGCAGCGGCCGGGTCGGGGTCATCTCGACGCTCGGCACCCACCAGTCGCAGGCGTACGTCGACGCGTTCGCCGCCGCCCCGCAGATCGAGGTGGTGAGCCGGCCCTGCCCGCGGTTCGTCGAGTTCGTCGAGGCGGGGGTCACCGGCGGCAAGGAGCTGCTCGACGTCGCCCGCGAGTACCTCGAGCCGGTGGCGGCCCACGACGTCGACACCCTCGTGCTGGGCTGCACCCACTACCCGCTGCTGACCGGCGTCATCTCCTACGTCATGGGCGACGGCGTCACGCTCGTCTCGTCGGCGGAGGAGACGGCCAAGGACGTCTACCGGGTGCTCGCCGACGGCGACCTGCTGCGCTCCGACGACCTGCCGCCGCCGACCCTGGCGTTCAGCACGACCGGCGACGCCGACGAGTTCCGCCGGCTGGCCCGGCGCTTCCTCGGGCCCGAGGTGGAGACGGTCTTCGGCAACCTGGCCGGCATACCGGTGGGGGCGGCGGTGACCACGGCGTGAGGGTCACCATCGTCGGCTGCTCGGGCTCGTTCGCGGGCCCCGCGTCGCCGGCCTCCTGCTACCTCGTGCAGGCCGAGTACGAGGGACGCACCTGGAACATCCTGCTCGACCTGGGATCGGGGGCCCTCGGCACGCTGCAGCAGCACGTCGACCCCCGCGACCTCGACGCCGTCTTCCTCAGCCACCTGCACCCCGACCACTGCATCGACCTGTGCGGGCTCTACGTCGTGCAGCGCTACCACCCCGACGGCGCGAGCCCGCGGATGCCCGTGTACGGCCCGCAGGGTGCCGGACGGCGCCTCCGCGAGGCCTACGGCTCGGACGACCCGGCCGCGATGGAGACGGAGTTCGTCTTCCACGACCACGCCGACGGGGTGGCCGTGACACTCGGTCCCTTCACCGTGACGCCGTATGCCGTGAACCACCCGGTGCCGGCGTTCGGGCTGCGGGTCGAGGCCGACGGGACCGTGCTGGCGTACACCGGGGACACGGGCGAGTGCGACGCCCTGACGCCACTCATGACGGGCGCCGATCTCGTGCTCGCCGACTCGGCGTTCGTCGCCGGGCGCGACACGCTCCCCGGCATCCACCTCAACGGCGCCCAGTGCGCCCAGGCCGCGACCCGGGCGGGTGGGGTCAGGCGGCTCATGCTCACCCACATCCCGGCGTGGAACGACCGGGAGGTATGCCGCGCGCAGGCCGCCGAGCACTGGCCCGGCCACGTCGAGCTGGCCGAGCCCGGAGCCACCTACGCGGTGTGACCCCGCGGGGTCGTCCCACGTTTATCGGGTGACCCGATAAACGCCCGCTTCGCTGGAGAACGGTTCTCCAGCGAAGCGCCCCTTTATCGGGTGACCCGATAAAGATGTGACCGGCGTGAGGGGTTCGTAAGGGCGGGAGCCGGGGGGCCCCCGGAGTGGCCGACGTAGCCTGGGTGCGTGGTTAGCCTTGCCGCCATGACCGATGACCGCCCCAGCACCCGGCACGACGGCCGCGCCGTCGACGAGACCCGCGAGGTGCGGATCACCCGCAACTGGCTCGACCACGCCGAGGGGAGCGTGCTCGTGGAGTTCGGCCGCACCCGCGTGCTCTGCGCCGCCTCCTTCACCGAGGGCGTTCCCCGCTGGCTGAAGGGGAAGGGCTCCGGCTGGGTCACGGCGGAGTACGCCATGCTGCCCAGGGCGACCAACACCCGGTCCGACCGCGAGTCGGTCAAGGGCCGGATCGGCGGGCGCACCCACGAGATCTCCCGGCTCGTCGGCCGGTCGCTGCGAGCGGTCATCGACACCAAGGCCCTCGGCGAGAACACCATCGTCCTCGACTGCGACGTCCTCCAGGCCGACGGCGGCACGCGCACGGCGGCGATCACCGGCGCCTATGTCGCCCTCGTCGACGCCATCGAGGACGCCCGCGCCAAGGGCCTCATCGGCAAGACCGCCCGGCCGCTCACGGGGTCGGTTGCGGCCGTCAGCGTGGGCGTCGTCGCCGGCATGCCGGTGCTCGACCTCGACTACCCCGAGGACTCCACCGCCGACACCGACATGAACGTCGTCATGACCGGCGACGGCCGCTACGTCGAGGTGCAGGGCACCGCCGAGGCCGAGCCGTTCGACCGCGAGCTGCTCGACCGGCTGCTCGACCTCGCCGCCAAGGGCTGCGCCGACCTCGGCCGCCACCAGGAGGCGGCGCTGGCCGCCCCCGTGCGGGAGCGGTCGTGACCCTGCTCGCCACCCGGGTCGTCCTGGCCACCCGCAACGAGCATAAGGTGCACGAGCTGGGCCAGATCCTCGACGGCCTGGTCGACGAGCTGGGCCTCGACCTCGTCAGTGCCGCCGAGGTCGACGGTCCGGACGTGCCGGAGACCGAGGTGACCTTCGTGGGCAACGCGCGGCTCAAGGCCGTCGCCCTCTCGCAGGCCACCGGTATGCCGGCGCTCGCGGACGACTCGGGCCTGGCCGTCGAGGTGCTGGGCGGGTCGCCGGGGGTGTTCAGCGCGCGATGGTCCGGGACGACCGGCGGCGCCGACCTGGCCCGAGCCGACCGCGACCGCGCGAACCTGCGGCTCCTGCTCGAGCAGGTGGCCGACGTGCCCGACGAGCACCGGGCGGCGGCCTTCGTGTGCGCCGCCGTGCTGGCCCTGCCCGACGGCACGGTGGAGTCCGCCGAGGGTCGCGTCGAGGGCATTCTCGGGCGAGAACCGAAGGGCAGCAACGGGTTCGGCTACGACCCGATCTTCGTCGTCGCGGGTGACACCCGCACCCTCGCTGAGTACACCGACGTCGAGAAGAACGCGATCTCGCACCGTGGGCGCGCGTTCCGCGCGCTCGCACCCATCCTGAGGAGGCGCCTCACCGAATGACCCACGTGACCCCACCGCCGAGCACCCACCTGGAGACCGGCCCCGACCACCTCGACGACCCCCCCGCCGGGCCCGGTCCTGCGGTGGCCGAGGCCCCGGGCTCGCGCCTGGGCGCGGCGCTCGACGGCGTCCTCGCGGGCGGGGTGGCCCTGGGCCTCGCCACGCTGCTGGCCGGGATCCTCTCGTGGGTCGGCGCCGCCGGCGGCACCCCGTCACCCGTGCCGGCGGTCGGGGGAGCGTTCGTCGACCGCACCCCGCCGTGGCTCAAGGACTTCGCGGTCAACTCGTTCGGCACCAACGACAAGCTGGCCCTCTTCACGGGGATGGCCGTCGTGCTGGTCGCCCTGTGCGCGGGCATCGGCCTGCTGTCGCGCACCCGGCGCCTGCTGGCCCTCGTCCTGCTGGCCGTGGTCGGAGCCCTGGGGATGGCGGCGGTGATGTCCCGGCCCAACGCGAGCGCCCCCGACATCCTGCCCTCCCTGCTCGGCACCGCGGCGGGCCTCGACACTCTCGTCCGGCTGCGCCGCGACAGCACCGAGCTGACCGACTCCGGCCTGTGGTCGCCGCTGACCCGGCGCCGGGTGCTCGCCGGTGGTGGCGCGGCCCTGGCCGCGCTCATCGGCGGCCGCGTCTCCGGCGGCGGCAGCGCGGCCCGCGAGTCGCGCGCCGAGGCTGTCATCCCGACGCCGGCGGTCACGTCGGCGCCCTCGGTGACCGGTGCGTCGGTCAACGTGCCGGGCGTCACCCCCTTCGTCGTCGCCAACGACGACTTCTACCGGATCGACACCGCACTCGTCGTCCCTCAGCTCGACACGGCCACGTGGTCGCTGCGGGTCTGGGGCGAGGTCGACAAGGAGGTGACCATCGACTGGAAGACCCTGCTCCAGCAGAAGCTCGAGGAGCACATGGTCACCCTCACCTGCGTGTCCAACGAGGTCGGCGGCGACCTCATCGGCAACGCGACATGGATCGGGTGGCCGGTGCGCAACCTGCTCGCTATGGCCGGCCCGAAGCCGGGGGCCGACATGGTGCTCTCGCGCAGCAGCGACGGGTTCACCGCGGGTACGCCGATCGAGGCGCTCACCGACGACCGCAACGCCCTCATCGCCGTGGCCATGAACGGCCAGGCGCTGCCCTTCGAGCACGGCTTCCCCGCGCGGCTCGTCGTCCCCGGGCTCTACGGCTACGTCTCGGCCACCAAGTGGGTCACCGAGCTCAAGGTCACCCGGTTCTCCGCCGACCAGGGCTACTGGACCCCGCGGGGCTGGTCGGCCAAGGGGCCGATCAAGACGGCCTCACGCATCGACGTCCCCCGGGTGGGCGCCTCGGTCTCCGCGGGCACCGTCGCCATCGCCGGCGTGGCCTGGGCCCAGCACCGGGGCGTCAGCAAGGTCGAGGTGCAGGTCGACAGCGGCCCCTGGCAGGAGGCGACCCTCGCCGCCGAGCCGACCGTGGACGCGTGGCGCCAGTGGGTGCTGCCGTGGGCCGCCACGGCCGGCCGCCACCAGATCCGCGTGCGCGCCACCGACGCCCAGGGTCAGACCCAGCCGCAGCAGGAGGCGCCCCCGGCGCCCGACGGCGCCACCGGCTGGCACGCCGTGCAGGTCACGGTCACCTAGGCGTCCCTAGACTGGTCGCCGCGCGGGAGTGGTGGAACTGGTAGACACGCAGGATTTAGGTTCCTGTGCCTCGGCGTGCGGGTTCGAGTCCCGCCTTCCGCACCGGCATACGCGACCAGACGACCCGCTTCGAAGGAGCCGACGTGACCACGACCCTGAAGGCCGGCGACCCGGCCCCCGACTTCACCCTGAGCGACGACACGGGCAAGCCGGTCACCCTCTCCGACCTGCGCGGCCGACGGGTCATCGTCTACTTCTACCCGGCCGCGATGACCCCGGGCTGCACGACCCAGGCCTGCGACTTCAGCGACTCGATCGACGCGCTGCACGCCTCCGGGGTGGAGGTGCTCGGCGTCAGCCCCGACCAGCCCGCCAAGCTGGCGAAGTTCCGCGAGCGCGACGGCCTCACCATCACCCTGCTGTCCGACCCCGACCGGCAGGCCCTGGAGGCCTACGGCGCCTACGGCGAGAAGAAGCTCTACGGCAAGACGGTGCAGGGCGTGATCCGCTCCACGTTCCTCGTCGACGAGGAGGGCCGGATCGCCGACGCCCGCTACAACGTCAAGGCCACTGGGCACGTCGCCAAGCTGCGTCAGGAGCTCGGTCTCTGAGGTCTGTAGGGTTGGGCCCGACGAAGGGAGACCAGCCGTGAGCGAGACCGCACCACACAGCGCAGCAGTGCCCGCCGCCCCGACGGTCGAGGAGCTCGAGGCCGAGCTCGCCGAACGGCGGGTCCACCTCAGCACGACCATCGACGAGCTCATCACCCGCGTCAGCCCGGCGGAGATCGCCCGGCGCGAGGTCGAGAGTGTCCGCCTGCGCCTCATGGCCGTGACCCACACGCCCGACGGCGAGGTGCGCTCCGAGCTGGTCGCGGGCGCGCTCGGTGCCGTCTCGGTGCTGCTCATCGGCGCGGGCCTCCTGCGTCGCTACCGCGACTGACCCGCTCGACCGACCCGCTCCCACCGACGGTGACCCACCGGAGTCTGGCCAGCCGCCTGACCCGGTATGCGCCGTCGGTCCGGCGCGCGCACGTCCAGTACGCCACGGCCGGTGCGACCCGGGCGGCGATGGACCAGCTACGGGCCCAGCCGGCCGCCTACGACCCGCCGCGGCGGATGCCTTCGGGCGTCACCGTCACCGCACGTCGGTCGGCGCAGGAGTGGCCCGTCTACGACGTCGTGCCGGCCGGTCGCGACCCGCGCGCGGTCGCCCTGTTCCTCCACGGCGGGGCCTACTTCCGGCAGCTCAAGGCGCCGCACTGGCGGTTCGCCGCCTACCTCGCGCGCGAGGTCCATGCCCACGTGGTCGTGCCCGTCTACCCCCTCGCGCCGGTGGCGACGGCCACCACCGTGGTGCCCGTCGCCGTCGAGCTCGCGGCTGAGCTCCTCGCCCGGACGCCGGCGCGTCCGGTCTTCCTCGTCGGCGACTCCGCGGGAGCGGGGATGGCCCTGGCGGTGGCCCAGGAGCTGCTGAGGACGCCGATGGCGCCCGCCGGGCTGGTGCTCCTCTCACCGTGGGTGGACGTGACGTGCAGCGACCCCCGGATGGCGGAGCCGGCCACGCGCGACCCGTGGCTGCAGGCGCCGGGACTGCGGGCGGCGGGCGACGCCTACCGGGGGAGCCTGGCCGCCGACCATCCGTGGGTGAGCCCCATCGCCGGGCCGCTGGCGGGGCTGCCGGAGATGCTCGTCCTCAGCGGCACCGACGACATCCTCACGGTGGACGCGGTGCGGCTGGCCGAGGCGGTGACCGCGGTGGGCGGGGCGGTCGAGCTCGTCACGGCGCCCGGGCAGATCCACGACTACGCCCTGCACCCCACCCCCGAGGGCCGGGCCGCGCGGCGCCGGATCGCCACCTGGATGCAGACCCGCCTGCGCTGAGATGCTGGGGCCGTGACCGAGCCCGAGGCATCGTCCGAGACGTCCGAGACCAACGTGCTGGGCGGCGAGCTGGAGCCCTGCGGCACGGACCCGATGACCGGCTTCTTCCGCGACGGCTGCTGCAGCACCGGGCCTCAGGACCTGGGCAGCCACACCATCTGCGCCGTCGTCACCGCGGAGTTCCTCGCGCACCAGACGAGCATCGGCAACGACCTGCAGACACCCCACCCGCAGTTCCGCTTCCCGGGGCTCGTGCCCGGCGACCGGTGGTGCGTCACGGCCGTCAACTGGGCACGGGCCTACGAGGCGGGCGCGGCCGCGCCGGTCGTGCTGGCCTCCACGAACGCCGCGGTGCTGCAACTCGTGCCCCTCGACGCGCTGCGCCGGCACGCCGTCGACGTGCCGCCCGACGTCAGCTCGCTCGAGTCCTGACGGGCCGGCGTCAGGCCCGGTGGGCCTCGACCAGCACGCGTACCCGGCGCCGCGCGTACAGGCCCGCCAGGTAGGTCGTGCCCATGAGCACCGACACGGCGAGGGACGCGCGGTCGGCCGTCAGCAGGGCGGTGGCGGCGGTGCCACAGACCACGGGGACGAGGAGGGGCACGGAATACCAGAGGACCGTCGTGACGACGCCGCTGCCCGGCGAGAACAGGTTGACCGGCGGCAGGCCCCGGAAGGCGGCCATCGCCTGCGCCGCCACGAGCAGACCGGCGAGCACGACGGCCCAGCCGACGCCGACCAGCGTGGCGTGACCGAGCGCGACGGACGCCCCACCGACCACGACCACCGTGCCGAGGTAGCCCACTCCGGGGACGACGAGGTGGGCCAGCGCCTCGTCCAGGGGTGCGATGCCGAGCAGGGGAGGGGTGCCGGCGTTGTCGCCCTGCAGCCGCAGTCCCTCCGCCCAGGCGCTCACGCCGAGGTAGCCCAGGACGAGTCCGGCGAGGGCGATGACGCTGGGCGTGCCCGGGCCGCTCGCGTGGACGAGCGCGTACGCCGCCGCGCCCGTGAGGACCAGCCCGGTGGCCGCCGAGCCGGGGGAGCGGCGCAGCCCGAGCAGGTCGCGGCGGACCATCGTCGCGCTCGGGCCGCGGCTGCGCAGCCGGGTGCGCCGCGCCCGCGTGACCGGCGTACCGACCTCGAGCCGGGCGGCGCGCAGGTCCCCGGCGAGCACGGCCCCGCCGACGGTGACGGCACGGGCCGACTGGGTGCGCAGGAGGGTGAGGTGCAGGGCGCGCAACGAGCGCCGCTGGCGCAGGAAGACCGCCGGCCCGCGGTCCCCGGTGGGCCAGCTGCGCACCTGGCCGTGGAGCCAGGCGCCGGCCACGACCAGCCCGACGGCCGCGCCGCCGAGGACGCCCGGCACGAGCACGACGGCACCCGCCAGCCCGGCGATGGCCAGGCCGGCGCCGACGACGAGCCCGGTGAGCACCCCTGCGACGACGCAGCCGAACACCGCCAGCCGCCACCACGGCCGGAGCGTGAGGGCGCGGTCCAGCGGTCCGGCGGCCACGGTGTCGAGGTAGGGCAGCCCGGGGACGACCGGCCCGCGCAGGTGTCCGGCCCGGTAGGCGAAGGTCAGCAGACCGCCCAGGGCGGCGGCGGCGAGGACGACGGCGCTCGGCCCGGTGAGGTGGGCGGCCAGCCAGGCCGGGTCGATGACGCGGAAGAACGACTGCGCGGCGGGCACGCCGTAGGCGCCGGCGGCGATGACCGCCACGTAGACGGCATACACCGCGTTGCCCTGGCGCTCGCGGTCGTCACCCGAGAGGACCTCGCGGGTGTCCCGGAGGGCCTGGGCGTCGCTGCGCTCCGGCGTCATGCCGGGACGATGTCGAGCACCCGGTCGGCGACCTGCTCGGTGAGGTCGGGGTCGTGGCAGGCCACGACGAGCGCGGTGCCGGCGGCCTTGCGCTCCAGCAGCAGCTCGCCGAGCAGGTGGCGCTTACGGGTGTCGAGCCGCTGCTCGGGCTCGTCGAGGAGCAGGACCCGGGCGGGGCGGCTCAGCACCATGGCCAGGTGGAAGAGCTGCTGCTGGCCGGACGACAGCTCGTGGGGGAACCGCTCGGCCAGGTGCCCGATCTCGAGGGTCTCGAGCATGGCCTCGGCCCGCTCGTCACCGTCGGCGCCCTGCCCCCAGGTCGCCCCGACGAGCACCAGGTGGTCGACGAGGGTGAGGTCGCGGTAGTTGGTGGGCGACCCGATCAGCGCGGCGACGTCACGACGTACTGCGGCGGTGCGCTCGTCGGACGGCAGCCCGTCGACGGTGGCCGTCCCGTCGCTGGGGTCCATGGTGCCCGCGAGGATCCGGAGCAAGGTCGTCTTGCCGCTGCCGTTGCCGCCACGCAGGACGACGCACTCGCCCACTCGCACGGAGAGGTCGACGGGGGCGAGCAGCACGGTGCCCTCGATCTCCTTGGACACCCGGCGGGCGAGCAGGATCGCCGGCTCGGCGGTCGTCCCGGCTTCGCGCCCTGCCTTCCGCTTCGCCACCGGCTCAGTGTTCCACCTGCGTCCGAGTGCACCGGACACCCTGCGGGCCCCGGGGAGCGGGGGCGAGGACCTTCGCCTCTGCTCGGCCGCCCCGCCGCTTCGTACGGTGAGCCGATCCGGTGGCACGGACTCGCACCGGTTCCCTCGGGGTCGCTAGGGAGGAGCCCCACATGGTCCAGCTCGTCAGCGCGGACGTCGTGCCCGGTCAGTACCTGGACTGGGCAGTCGTCCACATCTCGGTGACCAACATCGCCATCATCGCGGCCATGGTGGCCCTCTTCGCCCTGGCCCTCCTTCTGCCCTTCCCAGGACCCCGTCGCCCGGAGGGCGGTGGTCCCCGGTGACCTCCGTCGACGCCCCTCGTGGGAGCCACCCGGGTCACACCGAGCTGCGGACGGCCGAGCCCTATCGCGAGGGCAGCTGGACCGCGCGTCTGCACGACCGCATCGCGCACATCGTCCCCCCGGGACAGGCGCTGCCCGACGAGCAGCCGGCCTACATGTCCTCGTGGATCTACGTCTTCGGTGCCCTGACCCTGGCGGCCCTGACCGTCGTGCTGGTGTCGGGGCTGCTGCTGGCCGTGGGTGGGGTCGGGTGGTGGCACGTCTCGGACGTCGGCCATCTCGTCAACTCCCTGCACCTGTGGAGCGTGGAGCTCTTCTTCGTCTTCATGGTCGTCCATCTGTGGGGCACGTTCTGGATGGCGGCCTGGCGTGGCGGGCGGGCGCTGACGTGGATGACCGGCGTCGTCGCCTTCCTCGCCTCGATCGGCACGGCCTTCACCGGCTACCTGTCGCAGTCGAACTTCGACTCGCAGTGGATCAGCACCCAGGCCAAGGACGGCCTCAACTCCGTCGGCGTCGGCGCCTGGTTCAACGTCCTCAACCCGGGCCAGATGCTGCTGTGGCACGTGGCGCTCCTGCCGCTCGCCATCGGCGGCCTGGTGGTGCTCCACGTCGTCCTCGTGCGGCGCCACGGCGTCGTCCCGCCGATCGACACCGAAGGAGCGTGACGACATGAGCACCCCCGACTCGCACGACTTCCCGACCCGGCCCTACGACCTCGTCAAGGAGCTCGTCATCGCGCTCGCGGTGGTCTCGCTTCTCAGCGTCGGTCTCGCGCTGGCGTTCTCGTCACCCGACGAGAAGGCGATCACCATGTCGGACTGGGCGACCGCCGCCCCCGCCGACGTCGTGGCCACCGCCACCGGCGAGCTGGCGGGGACGACGACGAGCGCCGGGTACGGCGCTCCGTACAACACCAACGGCGACGGCCAGCTGCTCGGTCCGCTCGCGCTGCAGAGGTGGGCCGGCGTACGCCTGCCCGTCGACTCCGCGAGCGACCTGGTCATCCAGCCGCTCTCGAGGGTGCAGGGCGACACCGACCTCGCCGCCGCCCTGACGGCGTGGACCTCCGCGCCGAGCGACCAGCGCACCACCTGGGCCACGGCCTATGGCGACGCGCTCAAGGCGGCGCCCGACGGTGACCCGGCCAAGGTCACGACCGGCGACTACGGCCCGGTGCCGGCGCTCGCCGCCGGCTTCCTGGGTCTGGCGCAGTCGGGCGGGCTCGAAGGGGCGCTCACCTCGTCCGGCACGTTCTACGGAGGCGACCAGACGAGGTCGCTGCTCCTGCTCTCGGACGGCGCGTTCCTCGAGGACCAGGCCCGCGCTCGCAGCCTCGGCGGCGACCAGTGGGGGATGATGAACGAGACGGGCAACTACCCGGGTCAACCGTGGATGTGGCTCTACACCTTCTGGTACCAGGTGCCGCCGTTCTCCGGCTCGGACAGCGCCGACGCGCAGGTCTGGGGCCTGATGATGCTGCTCAGCCTGGGCCTGCTCCTGGTGCCGTTCATCCCGGGTCTCCGCTCGGTGCCGCGCCTCGTGCCGGTCCACCGGCTGATCTGGCGCGACCACTACCGCAGCCAGTCGCGCCGCGAGGCCAAGGCCCCGTCGACCTGAGGCGGCGCCGCCGCGAACGGCGAAGGGCCCGGGCGTGAGCCCGGGCCCTTCGTTCTGTGCGGGTCCTGCGTGTGGTGCCGGCCCGAGGTGGTGCGCCGCCAGGGATTCGAACCCCGAACCCAGTGATTAAGAGTCACTTGCTCTGCCATTGAGCTAGCGGCGCAGCGAGGATTGAGGTTACTACACGGCAGCGGCCGTCACGAAATGCGTTGGTCCTCGGTGGTGTCGGCGGCCTCGTGGGCGTCGTGGGTGCGGCGCCGCCGGTGCTCGAAGAGCAGCAGGGCCACGCCGCCCAGGAGCAGCACCCCCGCCACGATGAGCCCGGGCAGGTGGTCGGGGTGGCCGAAGCTCGTCGGCTGCATCTGCGGGGTCTTGTAGGTGGGCGTCGGGTGCGGGCGTGGGGCCGCAGCGCCCGCTCCCACGGCGAACGTCGACTCGCCCGAGACCGGGTGCCCGTCGTCGCT
Source organism: uncultured Actinomycetota bacterium (assembly GCA_963752705.1). Taxonomy (GTDB): domain Bacteria; phylum Actinomycetota; class Actinomycetes; order Actinomycetales; family Dermatophilaceae; genus Lapillicoccus. The sequence goes on along the minus strand of CAVVZM010000001.1, from coordinate 591,317 downwards.
GGTGACCTGCCAGACCACCCGGTAGGCGCCGGGCCCAGCGGTGCCCGTGACGTCGGTGACGACCTGGGTGCGGTCGACCTTCGGGGTCGACGTCGCGACCGGCTCACCGTCGCGGGTCAGGACGACCTTCGCCAGACCGGCCGCGATGGTGTCGTCGAAGGTCAGCACGACCCGGGACGGTTCGCGGTCGAGGGTCGCCCCTGGGGCGGGAACCACCGAGACGAGGCTGGCGTGTGCGGGGAGCTCGGCCGCACCGGCCCTGCCGGCGCCAAGGGTGGCCAAGAGAGCGAGGAGGGCCGAGCCGAGGAGTACCGCCGCCAGAACAAGCGCGACGACCCGGTTGCGTCGCTCCTTGCCCGTGTACATGTCCGCCATCCTCCCCCACCGCACGCGTGGTCAGGGGCAACGCCACGGCTCGGGTAGCATGGTCCGCCGCAGCCTCGACGCACGAATCGACGTCGTTCGACGCAGCGCATGGTGGGTGTAGCTCAGCAGGTAGAGCACCTGGTTGTGGTCCAGGGGGTCGCGGGTTCAAGCCCCGTCACTCACCCCGAGGTGGCCTGCACGTTCGCGTGCAGGCCACCGTCGTGTCCGGGTCCGACCTGCGCCGTCCAGGCTCGGGTCGTTCGCGCCGGGCGGGTCAGCCGACGACGTGGCGCGCGGCGATCGCCTTCGCCGTGGGGCTGTCCGGACCGGGGTGCGGCACGAAGACGGCCTCCCGGTAGTAGCGCAGCTCGGCGATCGACTCGCGGATGTCGGCGAGCGCGCGGTGGCCTCCGGACTTCGCGGGCGCGTTGAAGTAGGCGCGGGGGTACCACCTGCGGGACAGCTCCTTGATCGAGCTGACGTCGATGATCCGGTAGTGCAGGTGCGCCTCGAGCTCGGCCATGTCGCGGGCGAGGAAGCCGCGGTCGGTGGCGACGGTGTTCCCGCCCAGCGGGGCCTTGCGGGGCTCGGGCACCCACGCGCGGACGTACTCCAGCACCTGCTCCTGGGCGGCGGCCATGGTCGTCCCGCCCGCGAGCTCGGTCAGCAGACCCGACGTCGTATGCATGTCGTGCACGAACGGGTCCATCTGCGCCAGCGCCTCGTCGGGCGGCCGGATGACCACGTCGACGCCGTCGCCCAGCTGGTTCAGCTCGAAGTCGGTGACGAGCGCGGCCACCTCGACGAGCGCGTCGCTGACGAGGGAGAGCCCGGTCATCTCGCAGTCGATCCAGACGATGCGGTCGCTCTCCGCTCGCGTGGGGCCGGTCACCCCGCCACTGTAGGGCTCGCCTGGCCTACCCTGCCGACATGTCCCTCGGTCCGCCCGGTGCCGGCGCCCCGGCCTACCCCTCGGCGCCCAACCCCACCGTCCGGCCCCGGCTGCGGACCGTCGTCATCGCCGGGCTGGTGGCCACCGGGTTCCTGCTCAGCGCCGCCGTGCTCGCCATCCAGTTCGAGACCGGCTTCGGCCTGCAGGTGACGCTGCTGGCCGCGCTGTTCTCGGCGCTGCCCCTGTGCGTGGTCGTGCCGACGTTCCTCTGGCTCGACCGCTACGAGGCCGAGCCGACGCGGCTGCTCGTGCTCGCCTTCGCCTGGGGTGCCATCTGCGCGCCGGCGGGGGCGCTGCTCCTCAACACGAGCTTCGCCATCGCCATGCGGCTCGCGGGCACCGCCGACCCGGACGTGCTGACCGCGGTCCTCAGTGCGCCACTGGTCGAGGAGGGGCTGAAGGGCTTCGGGATCGTGCTGGTGATCCTGCTGCGGCGCAAGGAGTTCGACGGCGTCGTCGACGGCATCGTCTACGCCGGGCTCGTCGGGGCGGGGTTCGCGTTCAGCGAGAACATCCTCTATCTGGGCCGCAACTTCGTGGACTACGGCCAGCAGGGCCTGACCGAGCTGTTCATCCTGCGCTGCGTCATGGGTCCCTTCGCCCACCCGCTGTTCACGGCGTGCACCGGCATCGGCCTGGGCCTCGCGGTCGCCGTGGTGCGCTCGGGGTTCGGGCGGTTCGCCGTGGCCCTCGGGGGCTACCTCCTCGCGGCGGTGCTGCACGGCATCTGGAACCTGTCCGCCGCCACCGGCCACCTGATCGGCGTCTACGTCGTGTTCCAGGTGCCGTTGTTCATCGCCTTCCTCACCCTCATCGCCGTGCTGCGGGGCCGGGAGGCCCGGCTCATCCGCACCTACCTCAGCCAGTACGCCGACGCCGGCTGGCTTAGCCACCAGGAGGTGGCGATGCTGTCGTCGATCCCGGCCCGGCGGCGGGCCCGGATGTGGGCGGCCCAGCACGGCGGGCGCACCGCCGTCGCCTCGATGCGCAGCTTCCAGGACGCCGCCAGCGACCTCGCCCTGCTGCGCGCCCGGATGGTCCGCGCCCGCGCCGAGCGCGACGCCGTCCAGCACGAGCGGGAGCTGCTCGAGGCGGTCGTCGCCCACCGCAGAGCGTTCGTCGGCCATCTCGCCGGCTGACGGCGGGTCCGCCGGGGACGCCGGCTGCACGGGCTCGGCACCGCCCTAGACTGGCTCCCGTCCGCGGCGCCCGGGGCCTCGTGGCTCGCCCTCGTAGCACAACGGATAGTGCAGCGGCCTTCTAATCCGCAGGTTGCAGGTTCGAGTCCTGCCGGGGGCACGGGACGCGGTCCGACCTCGTGCACCAGGGCGCATACGCCAGCTTGTCGGTCCGACTCGGGTCTGTCGGTTTGGTGGCGACCCGTCCAGTTGGGAAGATGCCCGCGTGACCGTCACTGCGCCTGCGTCAGCCGAGACGCGGCCGGACCTGCTCCCCGCGGTCACCATGCTGCGCGACGAGGTGGCCACGACCACCCTCCCGCTCGACCTCCCGGGCGCTCCGCAGGCCCAGGACGCCCGGGTCGAGCTGCTCCGCCAGCTCGACGACTACATCCTGCCCCGGCTGTCGTCGCTCGACGCCCCGCTGCTCGCTGTCGTCGGAGGGTCCACGGGCTCGGGGAAGTCCACCCTCGTCAACTCGCTCGTCGGCAGCGTGGTCAGCGCTCCCGGCGTGCTGCGCCCCACCACCCGGTCGCCGGTGCTCGTCCACCACCCCGCCGACGAGCAGTGGTTCACCCCGGCGCGCATCCTGCCCGAGCTGGCCCGCTCCAGCGGAGGCACGGCGGTCGAGGGCGGGTCGACGGTGCAGCTGGTCCCCTCGTCGACCCTGCCGCCCGGCCTGGCCCTCCTCGACGCCCCCGACATCGACTCCGTCGTCGAGCACAACCGGCAGCTGGCCCGCCAGCTCCTCGGGGCGGCCGACCTGTGGCTCTTCGTCACGACCGCCGCCCGCTACGCCGACGCCGTGCCGTGGGAGCTGCTGCGGCAGGCGTCCGTCCGCGGCACGTCCGTCGCCGTGGTGCTCAACCGAGTGCCCAAGGAGGCCGTACCGGTCATCCGGGAGCACCTCGGCTCGATGCTCAAGGAGCAGGGTCTGGGCACCGCCCCGATCTTCACCGTGGCCGAGACGGTGCTCGGCGCCGACGGCATCCTCCCCCCCGACCAGATCGCCCGGCTGCAGTCCTGGTTGAGCGCCCTGGCCAAGGACGCCCGGGCCCGCGCGCTGGTCGTGCGCCAGACCCTCACGGGGGCGCTCGACTCCCTCGACCCGCGCATCCAGGGGCTCGTCCAGGCCTCCACCGCCCAGGTCGCGGCGCGCACCGAGCTCGACCGGGCGGCGCAGGCGGCCTACCTCGAGGCCACCGAAGGGGTCGGCGCGGGCATGAGCGACGGGTCGCTCCTGCGCGGTGAGGTGCTGGCCCGCTGGCAGGAGTTCGTCGGCACCGGGGAGTTCTTCCGCCAGGTCGAGTCGACGGTCTCGAAGGTGCGCGACCGCATCGTCGCCGGGTTCCGCGGCGAGCCGGTGTCGTCGGCCCATCTCGACGAGGCACTGCACAGCGGGGTCGCCGAGCTCGTCCGGGCCGAGGGCCAGGGGGCGGCCACCGTGGCGTCCCGCTCCTGGCGCGCGCTCGCGGGCGGCGCCTCCATGCTCCAGGCCCACCCCGAGCTCACCCGGGTCTCCCCGGGCTTCGACGCCTCGGTCGTCTCCCTCGTCCACGACTGGCAGGGCGACGTCCTCGACCTCGTCCGCCACGAGGGCAAGGACCGCCGCACCACCGCCAAGATCACGGCCTACGGCGTCAACGCCGTCGGCACCGTGCTCATGCTGGTCACGTTCGCCTACACCGGCGGCCTCACCGGCGCCGAGGTCGGCATCGCGGGCGGCACCGCGGTGCTCGGCCAGAAGCTGCTCGAGGCGATCTTCGGCGACCAGGCCGTGCGCACCATGGCCGCCAAGGCCAAGGAGGCGCTGCTCGACCGGGTCGAGGCGGCGTATGCCGGTGAGCGCGACCGGTTCGCCGCGGCCCTCGACGCCGTGACCCTCCGCGGTGACCAGGCGCGTACCCTCGCCGCCGCGGCGGCGGCCGTCCGAGCCGCCCGATGAGCCCGCTGCTGATGGGCCGCCGGCGGGCCACCGCCCCGGCCGACGACGTCGTCCGCACCCAGGCCGAGGCCCTGTCGCAGGCCTGCGACACCGGGGGCGAGCAGCTCGACGCGGCGTCGGTGGCCGCGGCCCGGCAGGTCGTCGCCAAGGTGGGGGACCGCAGCGCCCTCGCCGGCGACCACACGGTCGTCGCGCTCGCGGGGGCGACCGGGAGCGGCAAGTCGTCGCTGTTCAACGCCCTGGCCGGCGCCCCGCTCTCCGAGATCGGCGCCCGACGGCCGACGACATCCTCGCCGACCGCGGCGGTCTGGGGCCCGGCGGGTGCGGGCGAGCTGCTCGACTGGCTGGGCGTGCCCCAGCGCCACACCGTCGCGGGCTCCGCGCCGGAGCCTTCGGCCGATATGGGCACGCTCGACGGGCTCGTGCTGCTCGACCTGCCCGACTTCGACTCGCGGGAGGCCGCCCACCGGGCCGAGGCCGAGCGGGTCCTGGGCCTGTGCGACGTCTTCGTCTGGGTGACCGACCCCCAGAAGTACGCCGACGCCCTCTTCCACGACGACTACGTCCGTCGCCTCGCCGGCCACGCCGAGGTGATGTTCGTCGTGCTCAACCAGGTCGACCGCCTGGCCCCCGAGGCCGTCGAGGCGTGCCGCGCCGACCTCACCCGGATCCTCGCCGACGACGGCGTGGCCGGGGTGCAGGTGCTCACCACCTCGGTGCGCTCCGGGGCGGGTATGCCTGAGCTGCGCCAGCGCCTCGCCAACGCCGTGGCCGGTCACGTGGCCGCCCGCCACCGGCTCTCGGCCGACCTCACCGCGAGCGCCGGCCGGCTGCGCCGCGGGGTCGCCGACGCCGAGCCGACCCTCGGCGACCGGGCCGACGACCGGCTCGTCGACGCGCTGTCGCGGGCCTCGGGCGTGCCGGTCGTGCTGGCCGCCGTCGACGAGGACTACCGCCGGGAGGCGCTGGGGCGCACCGGATGGATCTTCACCCGCTGGGGACGCCGGTTGCGGCCCGACCCGCTGCGCCGCCTCCGGCTCGACCGGGTGCCGTCCCAGGTGCTCGACGAGGTCGACCCGCTCGACGTGCGCGAGGTCGTCGGCCGGTCGTCGATCCCGGCCCCGTCGGCCTCGGCCCGGTCGGCGGTCAAGCTGGCCGCCCTCGGCCTCACCGAGCGCGCCTCGGAGGGTCTGCCGGTGCTGTGGTCCGAAGCCGTGTCCGACGCCGCCGCCCCCACCGACGACCGCCTCTACGAGCGTCTCGACCGGGTCGTCGTCACCACCCCGCTCCGCTCGCGCCAGCCGGTCTGGTGGCGGGTCATGGGCTGGCTCCAGTGGGTGTTCGGCCTCGCGACCGTCGTCGGCCTGGTCTGGCTCGTCGCCCTCGGGGTGGTCGGCTGGCTCCAGCTGCCCCAGATCGACACCCCGAAGGTGGGCGCCGTCCCGCTGCCTACCCTGCTGCTCGTCGTCGGGCTGGTGCTCGGGCTGCTCTCGGCCTGGCTGGCCCGGGCGGCGGCCCGGGTGGGAGCCCGACGGCGCACCGCCCTCGTGCGGGGGAGGCTGCACGACGCGGTCGCCGTGGTCGCCACCGAGCAGCTCGTCGACCCGGTGCAGGACGTCTTGGGCCGCCACCGCCGCACCCGTGAGCTCCTCGAGGACACCCGCCTCACCTGAGCCGGCCGCGCCGTCCACACCCCCTGACCGCCGCGTCCCGTCGTCCACAGGCGGCGGGGGCTCTGTGGCGACGGCGGCGGGGCGGCGTCGATGCTGAGGCCACGGGTCGAGCGCCGGGGGCGCCGGCCACGGACCGGACCATCGAGTGGGGAGACAGAGATGAACGAGAGCTTCGTGACCGTCGTCGGCAACGTCGTCAGCGACCCGATCAGCCGGCCGACCAAGGTCGGCAAGCCGTTCGCCAGCCTGCGGGTCGCCTCGACGACGCGGCGGTGGGACGCCGAGAAGCGCACCTTCGTCGACGGCAGCACCAACTTCGTCAACGTCGCCGCGTTCAACGCGCTGGCGGCCAACGTCATGGCCAGCGTCAAGAAGGGGCACCCGGTGGTCGTCTACGGGCGGCTGCGGGTCAACCAGTGGGAGACCGAGAAGGGCGAGCCGCGCACCAGTGTCGAGATCGACGCCTACACGCTCGGGCACGACCTCACGCGGGGGCAGTCCGACTTCACCCGGCCCGAGCGCACGCAGCTCGACACCAACGACCGGCTCGCCGACCCGGAGATCCAGCGCTCCTTCGACGAGGACGGGCCCGCCGACCGCGTCGGTGGTGAGCACGGTGACCACGCCGCGCGCGGTGACGCTGACACCGACGGTGAGGTCGATGCCGGCGTGCTCGTGCAGGGCGGGTTCGGGCGACGGGTCGAGGACGCCGAGACCGACGACTACGTCGTGGTCGGCGCCGGCTGAGCCGGCCACCCAGCCCGGGCGCCCTGACCGTCCCGGCCGCCCCGGCCGATGAGGGCCGATGCGGCCGATGCGGGTCGAGGGGCCCGCCCCGGATAGCCTTGGACATATGCCCGAGTTCATCTACACCATGACCAAGGCGCGCAAGGCGCACAACGAGAAGGTCATCCTCGACGACGTCACGATGTCCTTCTTCCCGGGCGCCAAGATCGGGGTCGTGGGGCCCAACGGCGCGGGCAAGTCGACGATCCTCAAGATCATGGCCGGCCTCGACCAGCCGTCGAACGGCGAGGCCCGCCTCGCGCCGGGCGCCTCGGTGGGCATCCTCCTGCAGGAGCCGCCGCTCAACGAGAGCAAGACCGTGCTCGGCAACGTCGAGGAGGGTGCGGGCGAGATCAAGGCCAAGCTCGACCGCTACAACCAGATCTCCGAGGAGATGGCCGAGCCCGACGCCGACTACGACGCCCTGCTGGCTGAGATGGGCACGCTCCAGGAGGACATCGACCACGCCGACGCCTGGGACCTCGACGCCCAGCTCGAGCAGGCCATGGACGCCCTGCGCTGCCCGCCGCCGGACGCCGACGTGAGCGTGCTCTCGGGTGGGGAGCGCCGCCGCGTGGCGCTGTGCAAGCTGCTGCTCCAGAAGCCCGACCTGCTGCTGCTCGACGAGCCCACCAACCACCTCGACGCCGAGTCGGTGCAGTGGCTGGAGCAGCACCTCGCGGGCTACGCCGGCGCCGTCCTCGCCGTGACCCACGACCGGTACTTCCTCGACAACGTCGCCCAGTGGATCGCCGAGGTCGACCGCGGCCGCCTCTACCCCTACGAGGGCAACTACTCGACCTACCTGGAGAAGAAGGCCGCCCGCCTCCAGGTGCAGGGCAAGAAGGACGCCAAGCTGGCCAAGCGGCTCAAGGACGAGCTCGAGTGGGTGCGCTCGAGCGCCAAGGGCCGGCAGACCAAGTCCCGTGCGCGCCTGCAGCGCTACGAGGAGATGGCGGCCGAGGCCGACCGCACGCGCAAGCTCGACTTCGAGGAGATCCAGATCCCGCCGGGCCCCCGGCTCGGCTCGACGGTCATCGAGGTCAAGAACCTCAAGAAGGGCTTCGGCGACCGGGTCCTCATCGACAACCTCTCGTTCTCGTTGCCCCGCAACGGCATCGTCGGCGTCATCGGCCCCAACGGCGTGGGCAAGACGACGCTGTTCAAGACCATCGTCGGTCTCGAGGAGCCCGACGAGGGCGTCGTCAAGGTGGGCGAGACCGTCGAGATCTCCTACGTCGACCAGGCCCGGTCCGGCCTCGACCCGAAGAAAAACCTGTGGGAGACCGTCTCCGACGGCCTCGACTTCCTCAAGGTCGGCCACGTCGAGATCCCGTCGCGGGCCTACGTCTCCCAGTTCGGCTTCAAGGGCCCCGACCAGCAGAAGCCGACCGGCGTGCTGTCCGGCGGCGAGCGCAACCGGCTCAACCTCGCGCTCACCCTGAAGCAGGGCGGCAACTTGCTGCTCCTCGACGAGCCCACCAACGACCTCGACGTCGAGACCCTCGGATCGCTGGAGAACGCCCTGCTCGAGTTCCCCGGCTGCGCCGTGGTCATCAGCCACGACCGGTGGTTCCTCGACCGGGTCGCGACTCACATCCTCGCCTTCGAGGGCACCGAGGAGAACCCGGCCGGCTGGTACTGGTTCGAGGGCAACTACGCGTCCTACGAGGAGAACAAGGTGCAGCGCCTCGGCCTCGAGGCGAGCCGTCCGCACCGGGTGACCTACCGCAAGCTCACCCGCGACTGACCGGCGACGGCCCCCACCACCCCGGGGGCCGTCGACCTGCGCCGGTTTCGTTGTCCGAACGGACGCTGACGGAACCCTGGACGTGGCGCACACTGGGGCGGTGGACGGGCGCTGGCTGCTGCTGAGCCTGGTCGTCGCCGTCATCGCGGCGGTCCGGCTGGGTCGCCGCACGCCTCCCGACGCGACCCGCCCGGCCGACGACGCCGGCGGCCCCGCCACGCCGGTCGAGGGCGCTCCCGCCGCCGCGCGGGACGAGGCCTGGACCCAGGCCCAGATCGACGCCCGCCTCGACGCGCTGTTGGACACCCAGCGAGCGCCGGGCTCCGAGGGCTCTGATGGCTCGAGCCTCTCCGCCCCCCGCGACAGCGCAGGCGGCGAGGCCGGCGACGACGACGACGACGCCGCCGACCGGAGCGGCGACGGCATCGGCGCCGCCCTCGACCGGGTCTGGGCCGAGCACGCCGGTGAGGCCGGAACGCTGCTCGACGCGCGGCTGCGGCTCATCGTGCACCGCGGCATCCCGGCCCGCGCGATCCGGCCGGCCCCGGGCACGCGGGCCGTGCGGGTCGTGTTCGCCGACGGCACGGTGCTGCTGTGCCGGGGGACCGGCCAGGGGGACTTCGCCCGGCTCGGCCTGGCTCTGCTGCACCACTCGGTGCGGCTCGGGTCGTTCCATCGCGAGGCGTCGGGCACCCGGCTGGAGTTCCGCTGGCACCCCGACCAGCGCCTGGCCGCCGTGGCCGTCGGGCTGGACCAGCCCGACTGAGACGCCGACTGACCCGCCCGACTCGCACGCTGACCGAGCGTCAGGGGGTGAGCAGCCGCAGTCCGAGGGTGGCGTAGGTGGCGCCGATGCCGGCCGGGGTGCGCCCGGACGCGGGTGAGTACCACCGGGCGACGTCGATGCAGAGCGAGAGCAGGGCGAGGGCGGTCTCGCGCACGTCGGTGAGCTCGAGCTCACCGGCGGCCACGCCGTCCTCGAGGACAGCGCGCACCGTCCGGTCGATCCGCCGGCGCAGGAGCACGACCTCCGCGTGGTGCTCCGGCGTGAGGTGCCGGAACTCGTACTGCACGACGCGGGCCATCTCGTGGTGCTCCGCGTGCCAGGCCGAGAACGCCGCCATGACCCGGGCGACCCGGGCGCTCGCGGGTCCGGGGCCGGCCACCGAGCGGGTCACGAGGTCGAGGGCGGCCTCGTGCCCGCGCACGCTCAGCGCGTGCAGCAGCGCCTCCTTGGACCCGAAGTGCACGTAGACCCCGGCCGGCGACAACCCCGCGCGGGCGGCGATGTCACGGGTGGTCGTCGCGGCGTACCCGCGGTCGGCGAACGCGCCGGCCGCCGCGTCGAGCAGCCGCTCGATGCTCGACACCCCGGTGGTCGCCGTCACGTCCGCCAGCATGGCGGACCCGCGACGAGGTGAGCAAGCGCTTAGCCGATCCGCCCGTCGCGGGGCAGCGTCGGCACGGCGTAGGGCACCGCGTCGGGGTAGACGAGGCCGGTACCGGTGTTGAGCACGACCACCTCGTCCGTCGCGGCGAGCCACCCCTCCTCGCGCAGCCGCCGCGCCGCGACGAAGCAGGCCGCGCCCTCGGGGCAGACGAAGAGACCCTCGGCCGCCGTGACGGCGCGCACCTCGGCCACGATGTCCTTGTCGGAGACCGCCACCGCCGTGCCGTCCGTGGCCCGGATCGCCTGCAGCATGAGCGCATCGCCGAGGGGAGCGGGCACGTTGATGCCGAAAGCCACCGTCGCGGAACCCTCCACCGGGACGACCCGGTCCAGACCGCGCTCCACGGCGTCGACCACCGGCGCGCAGCCGGTGGCCTGCACCGCCACCAGCCGCGGCAGGTCGGCACCGATCCAGCCGAGCTCCTGCAGCTCGGTCAGAGCCTTGTGGATGCCAATGAGCCCGACGCCACCCCCGGCGGGGTAGAGGATGACGTCCGGCACCCGCCAGCCGAGCTGCTCGGCGAGCTCGAAGCCCATCGTCTTCTTCCCCTCCAGCCGGTAGGGCTCCTTGAGGGTCGAGACGTCCTGCCACCCCGGCCGGCGCCCGACCGCCTCCCGGACGATCGCCCCGGCCTCGTGGATGAGGCCGTCGACGAGGTAGAGCTCCGCGCCGGCCGCGACGCACTCGCGGCGGCAGATCTCGGGCGCGTCCACCGGCATCCCAATGAGGGCCGGGAGGCCGGCCCGCGCGGCATACATCGACCACGCCGCACCGGCGTTGCCGTTGGTGGGCATCCCCACGCCGGCGACGCCCAGCTCGCGCGCCCGCGAGAGGCCGGCCGACGCCCCTCTGGCCTTGAACGAGCCGGTCGGCAGCGTGCCCTCGTCCTTGACCAGCAGGCGCGGCAGTCCCATGCGCGCGCCGTGGGTCGGCAGCGGCAGCAGCGGCGTCCAGCCCTCACCGAGCGTGACGACGTTGGCCGGGTCCCGCACCGGCAGCAGCTCGTGGTAGCGCCACATCGTCGCCGGCCGGCCGGCCAGGGCCTCCCGGTCGACCTCGGCCCGCACCCGCTCGAGGTCGTAGCGCGCGAGCAGGGGTGCTCCGTCGTCGCTGAGCCCCTGCACGACGTCGGCCGCGAAGCGCCGGCCGGTGACCGAGCACTCCAGATGGCTGAGAGACGAGTACGCCACGGGCGGGGAGTCTGCCACGCGGGATCGACCGCGACCGGGGTGGGTCAGAACCCCGCGGGTCGGGGCACCGGCACGGAGGCGGGCCCGAGCGGCACGTCGGCGACGCCTCCGATCCCGAGTACCAGCAGGGCCACGAGTGCGGCGGCGAGGAGAGCGGCACCCGCCAGCAGCAGGGCGCGCCAGAGGACCCACGGCAGTACCGCGCCGACCGGCAGCAGCGGCAGGACGAGGACCCGGGGGGCCCCGGACCGCCGGGCGGTGGAGGTCGTCGCGTCGGTTCCGGTGACGCCGGTCAGGATTGTCATCCCTCCACGGTGCCGCCGGCGCCTCGCCGACACATCCGGGCTGACCCCGCGACGACCGAGGGGAAACCCTCGTGTCCTGGGGGCCGGCCGGCGTCACACTGGGGCGGTGCGCCATCCCGTGGCTGGACCGGTCGGTAGATGGACGGCGGCCGGGATCCTCTTCGCGGCCGCACTCCTGCCCAACCTGCTGTTCGTCCGGGTCGAGGGCGGCTGGCACGCCTGGGCCCCGCTCTCGGCCCAGGTCGTCCTGGGCCTGTGCGCGGTGCTGCTGGCCGCCGACCCGGCCCACCGCCGGTCGGCCCTGCTGCTCGGGGCCACCGTCGTCGCGCTCGGCTTCTCGGGGATGCTCGGGCTGGGCGAGGTGTTCGGCGGCGGGTACTGGAACCAGGTGGGGTGGACCGCGCAGTGGTGGGCGGCGGCCACCCTGCTGCCCGTGCTGCTCAGCTACCCCGGCGACCGGCTGGTGGGCCGCTGGTCCCGCGCGCTGGTCTGGACGACCGCCGCCGTCGTCGCCTCGCGGGCCCTGGCCGGGCCCACCTGGAGCCTGTCCTTCATCGACGACACAGGGCCCACCCTGTGGGCCACCTACCCCGGCGTGACCGGCCCCGAGCTGAGCCGCCTGCTCGTCGAGCTCGAGACGGGATGCCTGCTCGCCGTCGTGGTCGGGGCGACGGTCCTGCTCGTCCGCCGGTGGACGACGGCGAACGGCCCGCAGCGGCGGCCGGTGCGAGCGGTGGTCGTCGCCGGGCTCGCGCTCGCGCTGGCCGTCGGCGTGCGGCAGGTCTCAGACGCCGCGTGGCCCGTCGAGATCCCGGGCGGGGACGTGACGCAGACGGTCACCTTCGTCCTGCTGGGGTTGGCCCCGGTGGTGCTGCTCGTCATCGCGGTGCGCGACGTCGTGCAGCGGGCCCGGCTCGTCGACTCGCTCCTGCGGCGCGGTGACGACGCCGCCGCGGTCGAGGCCACCCTGCGCACGGCCCTGCACGACTCCCGGCTCCGGCTCCACTTCGCGATCCCGGGCGGCTGGGCGGACGCCTCGGGGCGGCTCGTCGCCGTCGGGTCCCGGGTGGAGGCGCTGCCTCCGCCCGCACCGGGCCTCGAGCGGCGCCCCCTGCCTCCGGGCGCCGCCGACGACCACCCTCCAGACCATCCCGAGGTGGGAGCCGTGGTCGACCTGAGCGTCGTGGCGCCGGAGGACGAGGCGGCGGTGGGAGCGGTCCTGACGGCGGCGGCGGTGGCCACCGAGAACAGCCGGCTGGGGGTCGAGCGGACGGCGCACCTTCGTGAGCTGAGCGCCTCGCGCGCCCGGGTCGTGGAGGCCGGTCTGCAGGAGCGCCACCGCCTCGAGCGCGACCTGCACGACGGCGTGCAGCAGCACCTGCTGGCGCTGTCGGCGACGCTGTCGAGGGCCGAGCTCGCCGGATCCGACGCGGCCCGGTCGGGGGCGATGGCGGAGGCGAGGCTGCGCGTCGCGGAGACGATGAGCGAGCTGCGGAGCCTCGCCCGGGGGATCCACCCGACGGCGCTCAGCCAGGGTGGTCTGGGGGTGGCCCTGCCCCGGCTCGAGGAGGTCGACGAGCGCGTCCGCGTGGAGGTCGACCCGGCCCTGGCGGCCGGCCTGCGCCTGCACCCCACCGTGGAGGCCGCGGCCTACTTCGCGGTCGCCGAGCTGGTGGCCAACGCCGTCAAGCACTCCGGCGCCGGCCGCATCCGGGTCGCTGTCTCGACGGCGGCGGCGCCCGACCCCGGTCTGCGGCTGCTCGTGGAGGACGACGGAGCCGGTGCGGCCGTCGGCGAGGGCGGGCTGCTCGGCGTGCGCGACCGGGTGGCCTCCCTCGGGGGGTGGCTGCGGGTCGCCGCCGCCGTGACCGGAGGCACCGTCGTCGACGTCTGGCTGCCCCGAGCCCCGACGGAGGGATGAGCCGATGCGCGTGGTCGTCGCCGACGACTCGGGGATCTTCCGGGAGGGACTGCGTCTGCTGCTGGAGGCGGTGGGCGTCGACGTCGTGGCGGGGGCCGACGGGGTCGCCGCGCTCGAGGCGGCCGTCGACGCCTACGAGCCGGAGGCGGTCGTGCTCGACGTGCGGCTGCCGCCGACGTTCACCGACGAGGGCATCCGCGCCGCGGTGGCGCTGCGCCGGGAGCACCCCGACCTCGGCATCCTCGTGCTGTCGACGGAGATCGAACCGGCCTGGCTCACCACGCTGCTCGACGGGGTGCCGTCGAGCGTCGGCTACCTGCTCAAGGACCGGGTGGCCGACGCCACGGCTCTCGTCGAGGCGCTCTCCCGGGTGGCCGCCGGCGGCATCGCCCTGGACCCCGAGGTGGTGCGGGTCATGGTCTCCGCCCGACGGGTCGCGGGTCCGGTCGAGCGGCTCACGCCGCGGGAGCGGGACGTGCTCGCGCTGCTCGCCGAGGGCCGCTCCAACCTGGGGATCGGCCGGGCCCTGCACCTCTCGCCGAAGACGGTCGAGGCCCACGTGGCGGCGGTGTTCCGGACGTTCGGCCTCAGCGACGCCGAGACGGAGAACCGTCGCGTACACGCGGCGCTGACGTTCCTGGCCGCCGGCCGGCCGAGCCCGCGCGTCCCGCGTTGACAGTCTGGGCGCCCTCGGCGACACTAAGCGAGCGCTTAGTTACCGGCCGGTAGTCAGAGGAGAGCCCCATGCCCCGCAACATCTACGACGAGGACCACGAGGCCTTCCGGCTGTCGGTACGGGAGTTCGTCGAGCGGACCCTGGCGCCGCACGCCCAGGCGATGATCGAGGGCAAGTCCATCCCCCGCGAGCTGTGGCAGGAGGCCGGCAAACAGGGTCTCTTCGGGCTCGACATCCCGGAGGAGTTCGGTGGGGCCGGTGCGAACGACTACCGCTTCAACGCGGTCGCCTCCGAGGAGATCTCCGCGTTCACCGCGGCCGTCTCGTCGTGCTTCGGGATCCATTCCGACGTGTGCCCGCCCTACATCGTCGACCTCGGCACCGAGGAGCAGAAGCAGCGCTGGCTGCCGGGCATCGCGTCCGGCGAGCTGATCTGCGCCATCGCCATGACAGAGCCCTCCGGGGGCTCCGACCTCGCCGCACTCAAGACCACCGCGGTGCGCGCCGACGACGGGTCGGGTGACTGGATCGTCAACGGCAGCAAGACGTTCATCACCAACGGCTACCAGGCCGACCTTGTCATCGTCGCGACGCGCACCGACCCGAGCAAGGGCGCCAGGGGCATCACCCTGTTCATGGTCGAGGACGGTATGCCGGGGTTCACCCGCGGTCGCAAGCTCGACAAGGTGGGTCAGGAGGAGTCCGACACCGCCGAGCTGTTCTTCTCGGACCTGCGCGTCTCCGACGCCAACCGGATCGGCGACGAGGGCCTGGGCTTCATCGCCATGATGCAGCGCCTGCCGCAGGAGCGGGTGGGCGCGGCCGTCTCCAACACGGCCCACGCGGCCCAGATCCTGCGCGAGACGATCGAGTACACCAAGGAGCGCAAGGCCTTCGGCCAGGCCATCGGCTCCTTCCAGCACAACAAGTTCAAGATCGCCGAGCTCGTGACGACCATCGAGGTCACCCAGGCCTACGTTGACGACTGCGTCCTCGCGCACTCCAAGGGCGAGCTGACGCCCGTCGACGCCGCGAAGGCCAAGTGGTGGAGCGCGCAGGTGCAGAACGACGTCCTCGACGCCTGTGTGCAGCTCTACGGCGGCTACGGGTTCATGAACGAGTACCGGGTCGCCCGGGCCTGGCGTGACGCCCGCGTCACCAAGATCTGGGCGGGCTCCAACGAGATCATGAAGGAGCTCATCGGCCGCGACCTCGGCCTCTGAGCCGGTCCAGGGCTCGTCAGCGGCGGTCGCGCAAGGACGCGACCGCCCCGGACATCCGGGCCAGGTCGGTCTCCGGCAGCAGCGCGCGGGGCAGTGCGAGCACGCTGGTGATGCGGGAGCGCAGGACCACGGCGTCGCGGCTCGTGCTCACCGTGGCGACCCCCGAGAACGGGAGGGTCACCCGGCCGGTGGCGTCGGCCACGACGAGGGCGTCACCGCGCACCTCGGCCCGCAGCACCTGACCCGCCCGCGTGCTGGCGCCGAGCCCGCGCCAGGCCGACAACACCTCGATGGCGACGAGCGCGAGGTTGGCCAGCACCATCACCACGACGAGGCCCCACGGCCGCGGCCCCCGGGTCACCGCGACCATGCCGGGGCAGGTCCGCCCTCACCAGCTCGGCCGGCACGACGAGCACGCCGCCCTTGTGGCCGACCAGGCGCACCACCTCCCCCTGCGGCGTCACCGAGGCCCACGACGCGTACGGGCTCATGACCGTCGCGACGGCGTGGCGCACGGCCAGATGGGTGTCGCCCAGCCCGAGTCCCAGGGTGAAGCCCGCCGGGGCCATGGCCTGCGCCGCTCGCCGGGCACGGAACACCAGGACCGCGGGACCGGCGACGAGGCAGGCGGCGACGACGGCGGCCGTGACCGGCTGGCGCATCACGAGCAGCACGCCGGCTGCCGCCGCCAGGGCGAGCTGCAGCATGACCGCACGGGCTCGCCACCAGGAGAACAGGATCGCGCGAGCCAGGAGCGGCGCGGTGTCGTCGCGCGACAGCATGACGTGGGTCAGCGGCACCCGAGGGTCGACCTCGCCCGTGGGCGCGCGGGAGGGGTCCGGGGAGGACGAGAGGGTCACGAGGGGCTTCCCTTGGGGTGTGGGCCCGGGCCTGGCGACCGAGACGTCCGATGTCGAGCGCCAGTCTCGTCGTCGTCCCCGTGGAAGAAGGAGGAACCGGCCCAGCGCCACCCGAACGGACGAGCTGCGCGGCTCAGTCGAGCGGGCCACCCGCGACGTAGATGACCTGGCCGTTGACGAAGCCGGCCTCGTCGCTCGTCAGGAAGGCGATCACCGCGGCGATGTCGTCGGGCTGGCCCACCCGTTGCACGGGGATGGCCTTCGCCGAGTGGGCGATGAAGTCCTCGAAGGAGACGCCCATCCGTTCGGCCGTCGCCCTGGTCATGTCGGTCTGGATGAAGCCGGGCGCCACCGCGTTGGCGGTGACGCCGAACTTGCCCAGCTCGATGGCGAGGGTCTTGGTGAACCCCTGCAGGCCGGCCTTGGCCGCGGAGTAGTTCACCTGGCCGCGGTTGCCCTGGGCCGAGCTCGAGGAGAGGTTGACGACCCGGCCGAACGTCTCGGCGGTCATGTGGGCCTGCACGGCGCGGGTCATGAGGAACGCCCCCCGCAGGTGCACGCCCATGACGGCGTCCCAGTCGTCCTCGGTCATCTTGAAGATCAGGTTGTCGCGGGTGATGCCCGCGTTGTTGACGAGGATGGTGGGCGCGCCGAGAGCCTCGGCGACCTGCGCGACCGCGGACGCGACCTGGTCGGCGTCCGCGACGTCGACGCCCACCCCGATCGCCTGCCCGCCGGCGTCGCTGATGGCCGAGACCGTGTCGGCACACGCGGCGGCGTCGAGGTCGAGCACCCCCACGCGGTGTCCGTCGGCGGCCAGCCGCTTGGCGGTGGCGGCTCCGATGCCGCGGGCGGCTCCGGTGACGATGGCGGTACGGGGCGTGGTGGCCATGGCGACTCCTGCGGCGCGAGGGACGGCGGTATGCCGCGGTGCCCGGCCGAGTCTGCCACGCACCCGGAGCCCGCCGGCGGGTGGAGTCCGGTGGGCGCCGGTCTCAGGACACCGCGTCGGCGACCGACCCGCGCCAGCTCGGCGCGGGTCGGTCCGTCGGAGTACGGCGGGCGCCACCCGCGGGCGTAGACCGCTCGGGCATACGGCTCGACGGCGCGCAGGGAGGTGGGGAGCGCCTGCATGGCGACGTAGGGACCGATGGCCGGCTGGATCCGCGGGTCGACGGCGGCGGCCTCCATGATGAGGTCGCTCGGGATCGGCCCGGACGGGTCGATGTCCTCGCCGCCCCACCGCCGCCGCAGGGACTCGTCCATGACGCCGTGGTCCTCGACCCACGGGCGCATCATGGCCTCGGTCCAGGCGTCGAACGCCTCTCCCGCCGCGACGAGGTCCGCCCGCTGCGGGGTGCCGCCGGGGTCGGCGTGGGTCTCGAGGAGTCGGAGCAGCTCGTCGACCTGGAGCATCGTCGTGGCGAGACCGCGGCCGAAGTTCGGTGTGGTCGTGCAGACCGCGTCGCCCAGGAAGACGAGGCCGGGGAGGGCGAGCGAGCCGTCGGGTCCGCGCTGGCTGCGGTAGGCGTTGAGCATCGTGCCGCCGGGCAGGACCGGCGTGATCGGGTGCGAGCGGGCGGGATCGGTCCAGTCGCTCAGTCCCGGGATGGCGCGGGCGGCCGCCTCGAACCCGCTCTCGAAGCGCAGGTCGACGAGGTCCTTGCGGTCACTGGGCCGCACCAGGAGCACCGAGAAGATGCCGCGCTCGTGCGTGAAGATGAGGCACTGGTACCCGTCGAAGTTGCCCTGCCACGCCAGCGGGTTCAGGAGCGGTCCCGGGCCGGCTCCCGGGTGCAGCTGGTACTGCCGGTCGACGTAGGCGATCCCGCACACGCCGCCGGCCGACTGCGGGGCCCGCAGGCCACGGCTCACCCGTCCCGCCCGCCCGGACGCCTCGACGACGAGGTCGGCGTCGAGGGCAGTCCCGTCGACGACCACCCCGCCGGCGCGGGTCATGGCCCCGGCTCCGTCCACCCGCACCGTGTCCACGTGGCCGCACCGGAGGTCGATGCCGGGGGACTGCTCGACCTCGGCCCGCAGGGCGGCCTCGAACGTGCTGCGCCGGCAGCGCAGGCCGGCGGGCAGCGTCGCCCCGCCCGGCAGCGGGATCGTCATCGGCTCGGCGCCCGCGGCCAGCAGTCGCGCCATGGCTCCCGGGACCTCGCGCTGCACCGTGTCCACGACCTGCGGCCGGATGGCGTGCGCGTGGTGGAACTGCATGACGCCCTTGCGAGGCCAGATGCCGTGGTCGGGAGGGCCGGGGTCCCGGTCGACGAGGGTCACCGCGGCCCCACGCCGTGCCAGCCCGGCGCCGAGCGTCAGCCCCGCCGGGCCAGCCCCGATGACGGCCACCCGCATCCGACCACTGTGACAGGGCGGTCGCGAGCCGGCCAGGCGTTTACAGGAGGTGGACCTTCGGGCTGCGCTGGTCGACGTCGACGACGATGGACCCGAACTTGACGTCCATCCGGTCGGCCGACATGCCGATGACCCGGCCCATCCCGTGCCGGTCGTGGATCACGCGACAGTCGACCTCGTAGGTGTCGTACACCGGCTCCGGCTGGTCCCTGAACGGGCTCGTGGACGGGCGGGCACGGGGATGTGACGGACGAGGGGACATTCCTCCAGTGTCGCCCCTTCCCCGCTCGAGCGACAGCCTGCCTGCTCACGGTACCCCTCGGGGGTATGCCTGGTGAGGGTGCGGCGGTAGACCCGGTAGAGTGGATGGGCAGTGGCCCACCCCGTTCTGCCGTGGGCCCGAAACTCATGCTTCGATGCGCTGTCAAGTGCGCCGCGACCCTCGACGGTTCGCGCCGGGCGGAACGCCCCCCTCGCTTCCCTTTTGGAGTACCCCTCTGTGTCCATCGACACGACCTTCGCCGCTCTCGGCGTCCCGTCCGACCTCGCCGCCGTGCTCGCCGACCGCGGCATCACCGTGCCCAGCCCCATCCAGGCGGCCACCCTTCCCGACGCGCTCGCCGGCCGCGACGTCCTCGGCCGGGGCCGCACCGGCTCCGGCAAGACGTACGCCTTCCTCCTGCCCCTCGTGGCCCGCCTCACCGCGGGCCGGGGGCGCCCCGCTCCCCGCCGGCCCCGGGCACTGATCCTCGCGCCCACCCGTGAGCTCGTCACGCAGATCGACACCGCGCTCGCCCCCCTGGCGGCCGTCTCCGGCCTCACCTCGCTCACCGTCTTCGGCGGCGTCGGCCAGAACCCGCAGGTCTCCGGCCTGCGCCGCGGCGTCGACGTCGTCGTGGCCTGCCCGGGCCGCCTCGAGGACCTCATGGCCCAGGGGCATCTCGACCTCGGCGGCGTCCAGGTCACCATCCTCGACGAGGCCGACCACATGGCCGACCTCGGCTTCCTCCCCGCCGTGCGCCGCATCCTCGAGAAGACGCCCCAGGGCACCCAGCGGCTGATGTTCTCGGCCACCCTCGACGCCGGCGTCGACGTGCTGGTGCGCCGCTTCATGTCCAGTCCCGTGACGCACCAGGCCGACTCGGCCCAGTCGCCCGTCTCGACGATGGCCCACCACGTGCTGAACGTCAGCCACGACTCGCGCCTGCCGGTGCTGCTGGACCTCACGGCCGCCCCCGGGCGGAGCGTCGTCTTCACCCGCACCAAGCACGGCGCCAAGAAGCTGGCCAAGCAGCTCAACGCCGCCGGCGTCGCGGCCGTCGAGCTGCACGGCAACCTCGGCCAGAGTGCCCGCACCCGCAACATGGACCGGTTCCACGACGGCACCGCGACCACCCTCGTCGCCACCGACATCGCCGCTCGTGGCATCCACGTCGACGACGTCGAGATCGTCATCCACGCCGACCCGCCGGTCGAGCACAAGGCCTACCTGCACCGCTCGGGCCGCACCGCCCGCGCCGGCGCCGACGGCCTCGTGGTCACCATCGCCACCGACGACCAGCTGTCCGAGGTGCGCGACCTGACCCGCCGGGCCGGCGTCAAGCCGACGACGACCCGCGTCCACGCCACCCACCCCCTGCTGCACGAGCTGGCGCCGGGCGAGCGGGTGCTCACCGGCGGGCTGGTCGCCGCCGAGACCGCCGGAGCGGCTGCGGACTCGCGCCGCGGCCCGGCTCCGAGCGGCTCCGGCCGTGGCGGCGGTCGTGGCTCGTCCGGCCGCGGTGCCACCGGCCGCGGTGCGTCCGGTCGTGGCGGTGCGCCGCGCGCGGGCGCGTCCCGCACGGCCGACAGCGGCCGCGGCCGCACCTCCGGCGCGGCCGACCCGGGTCGGCGCACTCCCCGCGGCGGCTCCGCCTCGGTCTACTCGACGACCACCGGTGGAGCGACCACGGGGTCGACCCGCGCCGGGGACTCCTCCGGCTCGGCCCGCCCCGGGGCGTCCCGCTCCGGACGCGGTGGCGCCGCTGCCTTCTCGGCCGGCACCCGGGCCGGGGCCCGTCGCCGCTAGGACTCCTTGACGCGCAGCATGCCCTCCTGCGCGACCGACGCGACCAGCCGTCCGTCGGTGCCGAACATCCGCCCGAACGCCAGACCCCGTCCGCCCTGCGCGGACGGGGTCTGCTGTGTGTAGAGCGTCCACTCGTCGGCGCGGGCCGTGCGGTGGAACCACATCGCGTGGTCGAGGCTGGCCACCCGCAGCCGGGGGTCGGACCAGATCAGCCCGTGGCGACGGATGACGGGTTCGAGCAGGGAGTAGTCCGAGGCGTACGCGAGGACGGCGGCGTGCAGCAGCGGGTCGTCGGGCAGGGGGCCGAGCGAGCGCAGCCAGACGCTCTGGTGGTCCTCGCGCGCGGTGCTGGGCTCGAACCAGAGGCCGCCGTCGACGTGCCGCAGGTCGATCGGCCGGGTCCGTGCGAAGCCCCGGGCCACCGGGTGGTCGAGGCCCGCCAGCAGCTCGGCCTGGGTCGGCAGGCTGTCGGCCGCCGGTGCCGTCGGCATGACCTCCTGGTGGTCGAGACCACCGGCCGGCTCCTGGAAGGAGGCGATCATCGACAGGATCGGCGCGCCGTACTGGATCGCCTGCACGCGCCGGGTCGAGAAGGAGCGCCCGTCACGGATGCGCTCCACTGCGAACCGGATCGGGTGCCGGTCGTCGCCCGGGCGCACGAAGTAGCCGTGCAGGGAGTGGATCGGGCGCGGCCCGTCCTCGCCCGCCTGCTGCACGGTGCGGCCGGCGGCGATGACCGACTGGGCGAGCACCTGGCCGCCGAACACCCGCCCGTGGGGCTGGCGCTGGCTCTGCCCCACGAACACGCGGGCCGCCGACTCGCCCAGGTCGGTCTCGTCGTCGCCCTCGACCCCGTCGACGCGGATATGGGCGTCCCCGAGGTCCTTCAGGTCGAGCACGTGGAGCAGCTCGGTGAGCGGGTCGGCGAGCGGGTCGGCGAGCGTCTCGTCGGTCACGACGCGACTGTATGCCGCGTGCGAGGGTGGGTGCCGTCAGGGCGGGTCTGGTGGCCAATCGGAGCCGTTGACCTGTCCAACAAGTCCTTGACAGGTCGGGTGAGCTCCGCGCATACTCCCCAACGTGTCTTTGGGAGATGAGCCGGCGGCGCCGGCGCGCGGGGACGTCCACCGGCTCCGGGCGATGGCGCACCCGGCGCGCCTCGAGATGCTGTCCCTCCTGACGGGCACGGCGATGAGCGCCGCGGAGGTGGCCCGCGAGCTGGACCTCACCCAGGCCAACGCGTCCTACCATCTGCGGCTGCTCAAGGACGCGGGCCTGCTCGTCGTCACGGGCGAGGAGAAGGTCAACGGCGGCGTCGCGAAGCGCTACCGGCACCTGTGGGACCACCCCGCGCCCGAGACGTCGACGCGCTCGCAGGACGACGTCGAGGCCGGGGTGCGCACCATGGTCGACGCGGTCGCCCGACGGCTGAGCCGTCGCGTTCCGGGAGAGCGAGGGCACTACACCGACGCCGACCTCTGGGTGGAGCCGGCCGTCTGGGACGAGGTGCGCGACCTGCTGACCCAGGCGTCGCGCCGCCTGCACGCCGGGGCCGAGCCCCCACGGGCGGAGGGCGCGGTGCGGGTGAACCTGTCGATCATGGCCTTCCGCCTGCTGGACCGACCGTGACCACGTCGTGGGCCGACGCCCTGGGCGTGCTGCGCGAGCGCCGGTTCGCGTGGTACTTCGCGGCCCGCACGGTCTCGACCGTCGGCTCGGCGATGGCCCCCGTCGCCCTCGCCTTCGCGGTGCTCCACATCAGCGACTCGGCGGCGGCGCTCGCCCAGGTGCTCACCGCCCGCACCGCGGCCATGGTGCTCTTCCTGCTCGTGGGCGGGGTGGTGTCCGACCGCTTCTCGCGCACGACGGTCATGCAGGTGTCCCACGCGCTCACGGCCGTGACGCAGGGGGCGGCTGCGGCGCTGGTCATCAGCGGGCACGCGCAGCTCTGGATGGTCGTCGGGATCGAGACGGTCAACGGGGCCGTGTCGGCGTTCGCCATGCCGGCGATGATGGGTGTGGTCCCGCTCGTGGTCGACCGGGCCCGCCTCCAGCCGGCCAACGCCCTGCTGTCCTTCAGCCGCAGCGGCCTCACCGTGGTCGGGCCGGCCGTGGCCGGGCTGCTCGTGGTCACCGTCGGCCCTGGCTGGGCCCTGGCCGTGGACTCGCTGACCTACGTCCTGGCCATCGGGTGTCTGGCTCGGGTGCGGTTGCCGGAGCGGCCGACCGAGCCCGCGGCGCGGGTGTCGATGCTGCGCGACCTGCGTGAGGGCTGGGCCGAGTTCTCGTCGCGGACCTGGCTCTGGCTGGTCGTCGTCGTCTTCGGCCTGCTCAACGCCATCCACTTCGGGGTCATCGGCGTGCTCGGTCCGCTCATCGCCTCACGGACGCCCGCCCTCGGCCCGGGCGGCTGGGGTCTGGCCCTCGGCGCGGAGGCGGTGGGCACCGTCGTCGCCACCGTGGTGATGCTCCGGCTCTCGTTCCGCCACCCGCTGCGGGCGGGCATGCTGGGGATCGCCGCGATCGCCGGGCCCGTGCTCATGCTCGGGCTGGCGCCGACGACGTGGCCGCTCGTCGCGGCGATGCTCGTGGCCGGCGGGGGCACCGAGGTCTTCAGCGTGGGCTGGACGACCGCCCTGCAGGAGCACATCCCCGAGGCCGTGCTGTCGCGGGTCTTCAGCTACGACTCGCTCGGCTCCTTCGTGGCCATGCCCCTCGGCTCGCTGCTCTACGGCGCGCTCGCCGGGGTGTTCGACCCCGAGCCGGTGCTCGTCGTCAGCGGGATCGCGTATGCCGCCCTGGCCCTGGGGACGCTCAGCGTCCGGTCGGTGCGCGACCTCGGCCACGCCAGACTCGCGCCCGCCACCTCACCCACGTCGCCCACGTAGCCCGCCGGCTCAGGCCTGGAGGGCGAGGACGAACGGGAGGACGGCCTCCGCCCCGGCCTGTCGCAGGCTCTGGGCGCAGACGGTGAGCGTCCACCGTGAGTCGGCGAGGTCGTCGACGAGCAGCACCGGCCCACGGGCGGCCTGGACCGCGGTCGCCAGCTCGGGGCCGACCTCCAGACGCCCCCACACGCCCGCGAGCCGGAAGGCGCTGTTGCCGCCCGGCTCACCCGTAGGTCCGCCCTCCACGAGGTCGAGCGTGCCGAGGAAGGGGAGCCGGCCGATCTCGGCCAGCCCCTGCGCCACCGAGGCGGTGATGGTCGGCCGGCCCCGCGAGGGGACGGCGACGACGCCGACCGGTCGCTGCGCCCACCCCCAGTCGCGCAGCACCCCGACGCAGGCCTGCAGCAGCTCGGGGGAGGCAGGGGCGTCGGCCCGCAGCAGGTCGCGCAGCCGCTGACCCCACCCGAGGTCGGTGAGCCGCGCGAGGGCCCGCCCGGTCGACATCGCGTCGTCCGGCGCGATCTTCCCCGACAGCGGAACGCCGAGCCGCCCCATGGCGGTCGGCCACTGCCCACGGGGCTCGACGTCGACGCCCACCCGCTGCAGACGGTCGCGGGCGGTGAGGACCGCCGCGTCGGGGATGGCGGGGTCGAACCACGGCCCGACGCACCGGTCGCACCGGCCGCAGGGCGTCGCGGTGTCGTCGTCCAGCGACTCCTGGAGGAACTCCATCCGGCAGGTCTCGGTGCGCTCGTAGTCGAGCATGAGGCCCTGCTCGCGGTCGCGGGCCTGCGCGACCCGCGCATACCGCTCGGCGTCGTAGGTCCAGGGAACGCCGGTCGTCGTCCAGCCGCCGGGCACCTTGGTGACGGCGCCGTCGACGTCGAGCACCTTGAGGAGCAGCTCGAGGCGGGTGCGCCGGATGTCGACCGCCGCCTCGAGGGCCGGCGTCGAGAGGGGCTTCGCCGAGCCGGCCAGCGCGGCGAGCACCGCGTCGGCCTGGTCCTGCCGGGGCATCGAGGCGGAGGCGAAGTAGCGCCAGATGTCCTTGTCCTCCGGCCCGGGGAGCAGGAGCACGTCGGCGCGTTCGGTGGCGCGCCCGGCGCGACCCACCTGCTGGTAGTAGGCGACCGGTGACGAGGGGGCCCCGACGTGGAGCACGAACCCGAGGTCGGGTTTGTCGAACCCCATGCCCAGCGCGCTCGTGGCCACCAGCGCCTTGACCTCGTTGTCGCGCAGCGCGGTCTCCAGCCGCAGCCGGTCGGCGGGGTCGGTGCGCCCGGTGTAGGACGCCACGGGATAGCCGGCGTCGCGCAAGGTGGCGGCGATGTCCTCGGCCCCCGCGACGGTGAGGGAGTAGACGATGCCGCTGCCGGGCAGCTCGCCGAGGTGCGCGACGAGCCAGGCCACCCGCTGCTCGGGGGAGGCCAGCGGCAGCACGCCGAGGCGGAGCGAGTCGCGGGCCAGACCGCCGCGCAGGGTGAGCACCTCGTGGCCGCCCGCGCTCAGCTGTTCGGCGACGTCGGTCACGACCCGGGCGTTGGCGGTGGCCGTCGTGGCGAGCACGGGGGTGTCGTCGGGCAGGGTGGTCAGCAGGTCGCGGATCCGCCGGTAGTCGGGGCGGAAGTCGTGGCCCCAGTCGCTGACGCAGTGGGCCTCGTCGACCACCAGCAGGCCGCACCGGCGCGCGAGGTCGGGCAGCTGCTCCTCGCGGAAGCGGGGGTTGTTGAGGCGCTCGGGGCTGACGAGGAGCACGTCGACCTCGTCGGCCGCCAGCGCTGCGGCCACCTGACCCCACTCCTCGGAGTTGGCGGAGTTCATCGAGACCGCCCGGATGCCGGCCCGCTCGGCCGCCCCGACCTGGTCGCGCATGAGGGCCAGCAGCGGCGAGACGATGATCGTCGGGCCCGCCCCCGCCGCCCGGCGCAGACTGGTGGCGACGAAGTAGACCGCCGACTTCCCCCACCCGGTGCGCTGCACCACGAGCACCCGCCGGCGGCCCTCGACGAGCGCCTCCACGGCGTCCAGCTGGCCGTCCCGGAAGTCGACGTCGGGACGCTGCACCAGTCGGCGCAGGGTCTCGCGCGCGGCGTCGGCGAGCACGGGTGGCGGGCTGAGAGGCATACGGGCCACCGTAGGCGTCGGCACCGACGCCGCCGCATTGGCTTAGGAGGTTCGGGGGAGATTGGCCCATTCGGCAGGGCCAATCATGTCTAGCGTCGAGGGTATGGCAGCGAGATCCGGACTCACCGTCGCCCAGGGTGCGGCGCTCACCATCGGCGCCGTCCTCGGCACGGGGGTCATCTCGCTCCCGGCCATGGCGGCCGGGATCGCGGGGCCGGCGTCCGTGGTCGCGTGGGCGGCCCTCGTGGTCCTCTCGGCGCCGCTGGCGATGACCTTCGCGGCGCTCGGCGCACGCTTCCCCGACGCCGGAGGGATCTCGACGTATGCACGCCGGGCCTTCGGGGACCGGGCCGCCACCGCGGTGGGCTGGCTGTTCTACGCCGTGATCCCCGTGGGGGCGCCCCCGGCCGCGGCCTTCGCCGGCGGCTACGTGGCCGACCTCGTCGGGGGCTCGCGGTCGACGACGATGTGGGCGGCCGCGGCGATCGTGTTCGTCGTCACGGTGCTCAACGCGTTCGGCGTGCGGGTGTCGGGGCGGGTGCAGCTCGCGATGGCGTCGGTGCTCGCCGTGCTGCTCACGGTGGCGACGCTCGCCGCCCTGCCGCACGCGGACCTCGCGCACCTCACCCCGTTCGCCCCGAACGGCTGGGGCGCCGTGGGCCCGGCCGCGGCCGTCGTCGTCTGGGGGTTCGCCGGGTGGGAGGCGGTCACCTCCCTCACCGCCGACTACCGCGACCCGGCCCGCGACGTGCCCCGCGCCGCGGTCGTCGCCGTCGTCGTGGTGGGCGTCCTCTACCTCGGGATCGTCGCGGCCAGCATCCTCGTGCTCGGCCCCCGGGCCGGGGCGAGCCAGGCTCCGCTCGCCGAGCTGCTGGGTATCTCGTTCGGTGCGCCCGGCCGGGTCGTCACGACCGTCGTCGCCGTCCTGCTCACGGTGGGGGCGATCAACGCCTACTTCGCGGGGGGCGCCAAGCTCGGGGCGGCCCTGGGGCGCGACGGGTCGCTGCCCGCGTGGTTCGCCCGCGGCGGCCGGGCCGGCGAAGTGCCGCGGCGGGCGCTGTTCGTCACTGCGGCCCTGTCGCTGGCCTCGGTGGCGCTCACGGCCGCGCTGCAGCTCGACCTCTCCAGCTCGGTGCTCATCGCGACGGGGGCGTTCACCGTGATCTACGTCGTCGGCGCGGCAGCTGCGATCCGGCTGCTGCCCCGCGGTAGCTGGGCCTGGCGCGGCGCGGTCGTGTCGTTCGTCAGCGTCGTCATCCTGTTGCTGCTCAACGGGACCCACGCCCTCTGGACGGTCGTCGTCGCGCTGCTGGCCGTGGCCTACGAGACGTGGGCCTCGCGCCGCAGGACGGCCACGAGCCGGCGCAGCCCCTCGTCGACGCGTCCCGACGCGACCGCGCCGTACCCGACCACGAGCCCCTCGGTCGCCGAGCCCTGCGCCGACGGGTCGCGGTAGTGGTCCGCGAGCGCCTCGACGGCCACGTCGGCCCGGCGGGCGGCGGCGACGACCCGCCGGCCGGCACCGGCCGGCGCTCCGGTGAGATGGGCGCTGACGTGGAGCCCGGCCGTGGAGGGGACGAGGCGCACTCCGGGCACGTCGCCCAGCGCACCCACGACGGCGCCGTGCCGGACGGCGTAGGCGCCGGCTGCCTTGCGCACGTGCCGGGCGAGCAGGCCCTCGTCGATGAAGCGGGCGAGGGCGGCCTGGGTCGCCGTCGGGCTGTGGCCGTCGGTCAGCTGGCGGGCCGCGCGCAGCGCCGACCTCAGCGACGGCGGCGCGACCACGAACCCGAGGCGCAGCGACGGCAGCATGGTCTTGGAGAACGACCCGACGTAGCAGACGCGTCCACTCGGGTCGAGGTTGACCAGCGGCTCCAACGGCCTCGACGTGAAGCGGAACTCGCTGTCGTAGTCGTCCTCGATGACGAGGGCGTCGTGGCGGTCGGCCCACTGGGACAACGCCATCCGACGGCCGAGCGACATCGCGACGCCCAGCGGGAACTGGTGCGAGGGGGTCGTGTAGACGAGGCGGGTGCGCGGGGGGAGCCGGTCGACCACCAGGCCCTCCGCGTCCACCGGCACCGGCACGACGCGCATACCGGAGGCCGCCAGCAGTGTTGCCGCCGGCGGATATCCGGGTTCCTCCACGGCCACGGTGTCTCCGGGTTCGAGGAACACCCGCGCGACGAGGTCGAGGGCGTGCTGGGTGCCGTTGGTGACCAGGACGTCCTCGGGGTCGCACCGCACGGAGCGGGAGACGCCCACGTGGCGTGCGACCGCCGCCCGCAGCCCCGCGTGTCCGGCCGAATCCGCATACCGGCCAGGGGCGTTGGCGCCCAAGCGCAGCTCCGCGGCGACCAGCCGCCGCCAGACGTCGAAGGGGAAGAGCTCGGGGTCCGGCACCCCGACCCGGAAGTCGTACGCCACCTCGCCGTCGGCACTGACGGGACTCGGGCTGATCGCCCATCCCTCCCGCGGGCGCACCGCGCCCGGCCGGCGCCGTCCCCGGGTCGCCGCCTCGGGAGCGAGCTCCGCCACGTAGGTGCCGGCCCCCACCCGCGCGGTGAGGTAGCCCTCGGCGACGAGCCGCTCGTACGCCTGCGCGACAGTGCCGCGGGACACCTCCAGGCGGGTCGCGAGCTCCCGGCTCGCCGGGAGGCGGTCGCCCGCCCGCAGCCGCCCGTCGCGTATCGCGGCCCGCAGCTCGCGGTAGAGCTGGGCGGTGAGGTCGCCGGCCCCGTCCAGGCGGACATGGAGGTCCACCAGCGGCAACCTACCCGCGGACGACGGCGGGGTCCGCGGGGTCGACGTCGCCGACCCGCTCGAGGAGCCGGGACACCGAGGGCACCGACCGGAACCCGGCCGCCCCCGGGTCGTCCGCGGGACGGGCGAGGTGCCGGTGCAGGTAGGCCCGGGCCAGGGCGAGCACACGCCGGCCCGCGGCGGTGTCCGCCGGGTCCGGGGAGCCGGACAGCGCGTCGGCGAGGGCGACGAGCATCGCGGGCGGGCGCAGGGCGGCGGCCAGCACCTCGTCGTCGAGGTGGTCGGCCACGGCCCGGGCCAGGGCGCGGATCGGTGCGGGGACGCCCGCACCCGCCGGCAACAGCGCGAGGTCGGCGGCGACGACGACCGCCTGCCGCTCGAGGGTCTGGGCCGCCACACCCGTGTCGGCCTCGGCCGTGGGGTCGGTGAGCACGGCTCGCGCCTCGGTGGCCGACCCGGCGGCCAGCAACGCGTACGCCAGGACGACCAGCGCGCGCACCCGGTTCGGCTGGGCCACGGTCTCGGCGGCCGCAGCCGTGGCCGTCTCGCGGGCGTACCGCACGGTGTCGTCGGGGTCACCGGAGCCGTGCTCGAGCAGCCCCACGCCGTAGGAGGCCCGGAGGTCGATCTCGATGTTGACGACACCGCTCTCGACGGCGCGGCGCTGCGCCACCCGCAGACGCTCCTCGGCCTGCGCCCACCGGTTGCTCCAGATCTCGATGTTGGCCAGGACGACCCGGTTGGTGGCCCCGCCCTCCAGGTCGCCGAGCTGGTCGCCGATGGCGATGGACTCGCGGGCCCACCCCTCCCCGGCGGTCAGATCACCCTGGGCCTGGGCCACGGACCCGAGGTTGCCGAGCACGACTGCCTGGCGGTAGACGTGGCCCGAGCTGCGGAAGACCGGGAGGACCTGCTCGAAGGCCTGCCGCGACTCGGTGATGCGCCCGACGAGGAACAGCGTGACGGCGTGCTGGGTGAGCGCGGTGGCCTCCGCCTCGACGTCGCCGTCCCGGGAGAACTCCGCGATCGCCTCGGCACCCCGGTCGAGCGCCTCGGCGTAGGCGCCCTCGTTGCTGGCCAGCATCGCGAGGTAGCGCAGCGACTCGCCGGCCAGGGCGGTGCGCCCGTCGGCGCGTGCGAGCCGCAGGGCCTCGTCGAGGCGCGCCCGGGCGGCGACGCCCTGCTCGTCCCAGGTCAGGGCCTTGCCGACGGCGAGCTGGCCCTCCGCGACGCGGTCGGTCAGCCCGGCCGCCCGGGCTTCGGCCACCGCTCGCTCACCGAGGGCGACCGCCTCGGTGTAGAGGCTGGCCTCGAACGCCCGGCGGCTCGAGGCGAGCAGGGCCGTGACGGTGGACGACGGCTCGTCCAGGGCGGCGCTGAGGGCCGTCATCCGGGCGAGGTCGGCCTCCTGCCCGGCCCGGTCGCCCACCCGCTCGCAGACGTTCTCGCGCAACGCGACGATGTCGAACGCCAGGAGTGACACGGTGGCCCCCACGAGCGAGTCACCGCGGTCGAGAAGGGTTCTCGCGTCGTCCAGGGCGAACACCCGGGCGGCGCGGCGGGCCGCCCTCAGGTACCACTCCGGGGCGGCCGGGTCCCCGGCGCGGTCGAAGTGCTCGGCGATGAGCGCGGCATACTCCTCGTCGCGGCCGGCCCGTGCGCTCGTCTCCGCCAGCCACAGAGCGGCCCGGCGGTGGTACGCCTGTCGCCGGGTGCGCAGCACGCTCTCGTACGCGACGTCCCGCAGCAGGGCGTGCTTGAAGAGGAACTCGCGGGCCGAGGCGAAGGTCGAGGTCTCGCGCTCGAAGACGACGTCCCGCCGGCGCAGGTGGTCGAACGCCTCGGTCTGAGGGTCGGGGCTCGGCTCGAGGTGGGTCACCGCCTCGTCCCAGAACACCCGCCCCACGACTGACGCCCGTTGCAGCACCGCGCGTTCCGGGCCGGTCAGTCCGTCGAGGCGTGCCTGCAACAGGCCCTTGAGCGAGTGGGGCACGGCCACTGCGCCGAGCAGGGCCGGCACGACGCGCCACGAGGGCTGGTCAGGGACGACGACGCCCGAGTCGACGAGCCAGCTGACGAGCTCCTCGAGGTAGAACGGGTTGCCCTCGCCGGCGCCGACCACGAGGTCGACCACCTCGGTCGGGAGCGTGTCGACGCGGTGCAGCAGGGCCTGCACGAGCGTCCGGCTCTCGCGCCCCGACAGCGCGCCCAGGGTGAGCCGCACGTGCTGGGTGAGGCCGTCACCCCAACGGGGGCGGTCCTCGAGCAGGGACGGTCGCGTCGTGGCGACGACCATGACGGGGTAGTCGTGCCACAGCCGGTCGGCGTCGTCGAGCAGCCGCATCGAGGCGCGGTCGGCCCAGTGCAGGTCCTCCAGGAGGATGACGACGGGGGAGGTCTCCGCGAGTCGGGCGAAGTAGTGACCGAGCGCCAGGGTGCCCTGGTCCCGCACGCTCTGAGGTTGCGTGGGCACCCCGGGCAGCGCGGTGTCGGCGTCGGTGATGTCGAAGCCGAGGTAGACCCCCACGACGTGGGCCGCCCGGATCCCTTCGTCACCCGGGCCGTAGGCGCGGGCGAACCCCCGCTCGAGCTTCTCG
Source organism: uncultured Actinomycetota bacterium (assembly GCA_963752705.1). GTDB lineage: Bacteria > Actinomycetota > Actinomycetes > Actinomycetales > Dermatophilaceae > Lapillicoccus. The sequence continues at coordinate 560,240 of CAVVZM010000001.1, read as the reverse complement.
CGCACGACCGCGGGTGGGTCGGTCTGCTGGATCTCCATCCGGGTCGCGATGACGTCGCGGGTCAGCGAGTTGGGACGGTTCTGGCCGACGTGGGCGGCTCGACCCCGGAACCACCACACCGGCTGGGTCTGGCTCCCGAGCCAGAGGTCGAAGTCCCGTAGCAGCCGCGACTTGCCGATGCCGGCGTCACCGACGACGCTCACCAGCCGGTAGTGCCGGTCGTGCAGGACGTCGAGGAAGCGCTCCTGGAGGAAGCTCAGCTCGCCAGCCCGGCCCACCGTGCTCGCCTCGACCCCCTCGACGGCGCCGACCCGGTCCATGCGGAACCCCCGGGGCCGTTCCGAGAGAACGAGGTAGGCGTCGACCGGCGCGTCGAGTCCCTTGAGCTCGAGGCCGGGGAGGGGCTCGACGCTGAAGGCGCTGCGCACCTGCCGGTAGGTGGAGGCCGAGACGAGCACCCGGCCTACCGGTGCGGCCGACTGCAGTCGGCTGGCCCGGTTGACCGTCGGACCCACCGCGACGAAGTCGTGGCCCGGCCGTTCGCCCAGCGTGCTGACGACCACCTCGCCGGTGTCGACGCCGACCCGCATGGCGACCGAGACCCCGAACCGGCGCTCGAGGTCGGCGTTCAGCTCGGCCGTCGCGGCCGCCATCCCGAGCCCGGCGCGCACGGCACGCTCCGCGTCGTCCTCGAAGGACCGCTGGAGGCCGAACACGGCCATGACCGCGTCGCCGATGAACTTCTCGACGACACCGCCCTGCGCTTCCACGGCAGCGTTCCACCGGGCGAAACAGGCGTCGACCACGGAGCGCGTGTCTTCGGGGTCGAGCCTCCTCGACAGCACCGTGAAGTCCACCAGGTCGGCGAACAACACCGAGACGAGGCGGCGCTGCTCGCCCAGCTCTCCGGCCACGAGCTGGTCCCGTCGGGAGCGCAGCGGGCCCAGCGCGGTCTCGACCACGTCGCCCCCGAGGACGTCACGCTGAGCCTCCAGTGCCGCGATCGCCCGCTCGACCGCGGCCAGGTCACCGGGCCCCGAGGGCGAGGAGGAGCCGCGCGCGCTCATGGCGCAACGGTAGGCGACCACCCCGGCGGCCAGGGGTGATTGCTCTGCCTCGGATCCGGGGGGTGGGCCGGTCCCCACCGGTAGCGTGGTCGGGTGACCGCCGCGCAGGTCGTGCCCGTGGTGATGGACGTCGCGCTGCCGGCCGGGATGGCCGGGCCCGACCCGGTGGAGTTCGACGTGCGCTGCTTCCTCGTGCGGCACGACGACGGGGTGCTGTTGGTCGACGCCGGCTTCGCGGCGGACGGTGCGCCCATCGGCGCGGCCCTGGACGGCATGGGGGCCTCCTGGTCTGATCTTTCCGATGTCGTTCTGACGCATGCGCATCCGGACCACTGCGGTGCGCTCGCCACGGTGCACCAGATAGCACCCTCGGCCGCGGTGTGGGGCGGGGAGGGGGACGTGTACCCGCCGTTCGTCCACCCGGTCCCGGACGGCACGATTCTGCGCGGGCTGCGCGTCGTGGCCACCCCGGGTCACACGGCCGGGCACCTGTGCCTGTTCGGCGAGGACCGGTCCGTGCTCTTCACCGGGGACGCGGTCGGGAGCCAGGAGGGTCGGCTCACCCAGGGACCACGGCCGTTCACCGCCGACCCCGACGAGGCGATGAGGTCCCTGCGGCTTCTCAGCGCGCTCGGCGCCCACCGGATGCTGTTCGGTCACGGCGACGAGGTGCCCGACCCTCCTGCCGCTCTGGCTCGGTTCGTCGCTGGCGAAGGGGAGTTGCTGAACTGACGGGTATGCCTGTGGATAAACGCTATTGATGGGCTGTGCCTGTCGGTGGTCGGGTCTAGGTTCGACTCATGGACGACGGGAGGTGGGAGCGCGGCGACGAGCTGGTCGCGGTGCTCTCCGCTGCCGTGTCCGCTCTACGGGCCCTGCCGGTACAGGTATGCCGGCTCGGTGGCCGTGAGCTGGACGACGTTCTGAGCGCGGTGGACGACCTTGCATCGGTGGCGGCGGCGGGTCGGTTCACCCTGGCGTCGGAGGCTGTCGGCCGTGGTGAGGTGGAGGCGTCCTCGGCCGGGACGTTGCGGGGATGGTTGACGGAGCGGTGTCCGCACCTCGACGCCCGCGAGGTGGGCATGGTGGCCAAGGCGGTGACCGAGCTGGACGCGCCGTCGTTGGAGCCGGCCCGGGCGGCGGTCGCGGCCGGTCGGCTGTCGGTCGCGGCGGGAGTCGTGGTGGCGTCGGAGATGGGTCAGCTGCGGCCGTTGTTGCAGGCGGGGGCGGGGGTTGCGGTGCTGGCCGGGCTGGTGGATGTCGGCGTCTCGCACGGGTGCGCGGGGGTGCGGGGGCTGCGTCCGGCGCTGCTGACGAGGTACGGCCTGGGTGCGCTGATCCAGGACGAGCAGGACCGGCGGGCCGGGCTGACCCAGCTGTCGTGCGGCCACGACATCGGTGGGGGGATCACGGAGTACCGGATGCGGCTGACCCCCGAGACTCGCGCTGTCGTGGAGGCCGCCCTCAACGGACTCAGCCGACCGGCCGTCGTCGACGGGGAGCCTGACCCGCGGACGGTGGAGCAGCGCCGCGGTGACGCGTTGGTCGAGGTGTGCCGCCGCGCGGTCTCCATCGCGGACGCCGGTGTTGCGGTGACTCCCTCGGGGGTGAAGGCCACCGTGTTGGTGACGATGTCGATGGACGACCTGCGGACGCTGCGCCGCCCGGGAACGCTGGTCGGTGGCGTCGACGGAGGGAGCCTGCTCGGGCCGGAGACCGTCCGGAAGCTCGCCTGCGACGGGGCGGTCGTCCCGGCCGTCCTCGGCGGTGACGGTGAGGTGCTGCACCTGGGGCGGACCCGGCGGCTGTTCACCTCCGCCCAGATCCGGGCCCTGTGGTTACGGGACCGGCACTGCACGTTCCCCGGGTGCACCATCCCGGCGACCTGGTGCGACGCGCACCACATCCGCCACTGGGCCGACGGCGGACCCACCGACCTCAGCAACGGCGCCCTGCTCTGCGGACGACATCACACGATCGTCCACCGCGACCGGCTCACCGCCACCCTGACCCCAGGCGGCGTCGAGTGGGACCGCACCCCCGGCAGCTACGACCGCGCCCCACCAGGCACCGCCGCGGCCTGACCGCCGCCTGACCCGCGGCCGGCCAGCCATGCATACGTCACCTGCGCATATCCAGCCCCTCACCGCACCACTCGTGGTGTCATGGGGCGCGACGACACCGAGCGCCCGAAGGAGTCCCGTATGCGTGTCGACGCCAGCACCACCTCCCTGTCGTGGATCCCCTCCGACTCGGTGTGGAGCCCGCTGAAGCTGGGCTTCGACCTCGGGCTCTCGCACTGGGACCACCCCCTCCCGGAGGCGCTCTCGGGTGCGGACGAGGTGGACGAGATGCGCGACCACGACCGGTTCCGGTTCGGCAACCGGCTCGACGGGTGGGCGGAGTTCGAGGACGGCCGGGTCGTCGACCACGGGTACGGCGACCGGTCGGGTCTGGTCATGGGGGCGACCACGGTCCGGCTGGCGCGGGGTGGCGTGACGTTCCAGGCGGTGAGCCTGCCGGTGCTGCGGACGGTCGACGCCGCGGGTGACGCCGTGACCCTCCGCCAGACGGTGGGTGGGCGCACCGGCGTCCCCCTGCCGCGTCCCGTGCCGCATCCCCCCTTCGTGCGCTGGCAGTCGCCGACCGTCTGGACCACCCTCGCGCTCACGATTCACGCCGACGGCTCGTCACGCAGCCGCGTCACCGGAGCCAGCGCCTTCCCCCGGCACTGGCTCTACGGGCCCGACGGGCGACTCGCCAGCAAGTCCGCCTTCACCGACGAGAGTCGTTGGCTGGCCCACTCGTTCGGCGATCGCACACCCTGGAGCGACCAGGACCGGGAGGCCCTGGTCGCCGAGGTGGAGACCCAGATCGAACGGCAGCTGTCGACCGAGATCATGCGGGGCGCCGCCCGTCCCGAGGTACGCCGGTTGCCCCGGGGCGCCGAGCTGACCCGGCAGGGGGAGCAGGGCGACGAGCTGTATCTCGTGCTCGACGGCGTGGCGGTGGTCGAGGTCGACGGGCAGGCCGTCGCCGAGATCGGCCCAGGGGCGGTCGTCGGCGAGCGCGCCATCCTCGAGGGTGGGTTGCGTACCTCCACCCTCCGTGCCGTGACCCCGCTGCGGGTGGCCGTCGCCCGCCGGGACGCCATCGACCTCGACCGGTTGCGGGCCCTCGCCGAGAACCACCACCGCGAGGAGCAGCCAGTGGGCGCGCCACCCGCAGCCCCGCTGCCGGACGTCGACGGGCTCGACACCGACGGGAGCCCATCGCTGCCAGAATGACGACGTGCCCACCGCTGAGCCCTACTGCGTCCACGTGCCGCTGCGCTGGTCCGACATGGACGCCTACGGCCACGTCAACAACGTCCAGTTCCTGCGCCTGCTCGAGGACGCGCGGGTCACGGGGTTCGAGCGGTGGTTCGGCCAGGACCGGGCGCTGCTCGACGAGGGGGTCCTCGTGGCGCGGCACGAGATCGAGTACATCGCGCCGCTGACCTTCCGCCACGCGCCGATCGCCGTGGAGATGTGGTGCACGAAGATCGGCGGCGCCGGGTTCGACCTGGGCTACGACGTCCGCGACCCGGAGGAGGTGGGGTCCGGGCACTACGCCCGCGCCGAGACGAGCCTCGTCCTCTACGACTTCGCGGGCTCCCGTCCCCGCCGGATCCGCCCTGACGAGAAGGACATCCTGTCGGGCCACCGCGGCGACCCCGTGCCCTTCCGCTGGCGCGGACGGTGACCGCGCTCGTCTTCCACGACGCGCAGGGGTATGCCGACGTCGCCACCTTCGTCGCCCGGGCCCGGTCGCTGGACGAGGACGGCGCGATGCGGCTCCAGGCCGACGGTGACGTGCTCGCGGCCTACGTGGGCGTCCTGCCCGGGCGCGGGCTGATGGGCGACGGCGCCGTCGTCGGGCTGCGCATCATGCGGCTCGCGAGCCCCGTACGCCTCGACACGACGGTCGCCCTCGCCTCGCTCACCGACCGGCTGGCGAGGCGGGCCGAGGGGCCGGCGACGGCAGCGCTCGACGTGCCCACTGCCACCGTGCAGGTGCCGTGGGCGGCCTTGACGCCACCGCGTTCGGGCTGGGAGCCCGTCGGCGTGCTCGAGGCGGCAGCGCTGGAGGAGGCCGCCCGCGCCGGGATCGCCGAGGTGGCGACGGGAGCGCCGACGGGCGCCGGCTCACAAGCCGTGGCCGACCTGCGGCAGCGGGTCTGGGGGCGTCTCACCGAGACGGTGCCGCCGGTGCCCGCGGGCGCGGCGTTCGCGGCCTACCGGCTGGGGTTCCTCGACCCGACCGTGCCGTGCGCGGTGGCCGCCCACGGCCGGTGGACGAGGGTCAGCTCGCCGCGCGGTCACGCGCTGGTGCGCTGACCGGAGTCAGTGGTCGGCAGCGACGTCCGGTGACGACGACGAACGCGGCCATGACGGCCAGCCCCGTCCAGATGACGAGGTAGGCCGGCCGGTCGCTGCCGCCGGTGTGGAACGCCGTGAAGACCGCGCTGGCCGCGGCGATGCCGAGCACGCTGCCGAGGACGTCACTGAGCTGGAGGGACGCCGAGGCCGAGCTCTGGTTCTGCACCGGAACGAGGTCGAGGACGAGCACCGACAGGGTCGTCGAGCCCACGCCCATCCCGAGTCCGGCCAGCACCATGGCGGGCGCGATGAGCCACACCGACAGGCCCGCGACGAGGATGACGACGAGGCACAGGGTGCCCAGCGCCAGCAGCGCGCCGCCCGCCGAGACGAGCATCCAGCGACGCCCGGCAAAGCGCGACTGCCCCTGGATCCACGAGCCCGTCGACCAGCCGAACGACCCGATGGCCAGCACGACGCCGGCCACGATCACGGGCTCGCCCCGCTCCTGCGTGACGAGCAGCGGCACGTAGGTGATCGCGCCGTTGAACGCCGCGTTGAGGTAGAACCGGCTGAGGATCACCGAGGGCAGCCCCCGCGCCATCCGAAGGGTGCCTCGGGGCAGGACCCGTGGCGTGACGACGAGCAGCCCCACGACGCCGGCCGCCACCGCCGCCGCCGGCCAGGACGGCAGCCTCAGCGGTTCGGCCGTCCCGAGCTGCACCAGACCCGCGGCGAGGGCCACGAGGATCCCCCCGCCCGCCGTACGCCGTCGGGTTGACCGGGCGCCGGCGTCGTCCTCGTCGTCCCCCCGGTCGCGGTCGATCGCCGAGCGCTGGGTCGCGATCATCGCGAGGGTCACCAGGGCGGGCGGGACGACGACCCAGAAGACGAGGCGCCAGGTGAACGCCGCGGTCAGGTAGCCCGCCAGGGGAGCGCCGATGAGCGACGGCAGCACCCAGGCGGCCGACACCCAGGCGAAGACCTTGGGCCGGGTCGCGGTGGGGTAGACGCGGCCGATGACGACGTAGAGCACGACGACGACCAGGCCCGCTCCGAGCCCCGTCACGGCGCGGCCGACGAGCAGCATGGGGAACGAGGTGGACAGCCCGCAGAGCCCCGCCCCGGCCGCGAAGAGCAGCTGACCGGCATACAGGCCGGGCATCGGACCCGACCGGTCGGCCCAGACCCCCGCGAGCACGATGCCCACCAGCTGCCCGGTGAGCATGACCGAGAACGCCAGCCCGTAGGTGCTCAGAGCGCCCAGCTCGGACGCGGCGGCCGGCATGGCGGTGGCGATGGCCATGAACTCGAACGCGACGATGGTGACCATCGCGATGACGGAGAAGGAGATCAGCCGGTAGGCCGGGTGGAAGACCCCCCGGACCCCCTGGGTGTCGCCCGCGGCGTCCGTCGCCCGTGTGACATCCCCGACGTTGCTCACCCTGTGAGTGTAGGAAGGCCCCGCTGGGTGATGATGGGCCGGTGAGCGACGCCCCCCGAGACCTGGTCATCGCCCCGTGCGAGTCGGCCTGCACCTGGTCGGAGACCGGCGACCATCTCGCCGGGGAGCGGGTCTTCGGCTGCGGGGCGTGCGGCAGCGAATGGGTGCGGTCGCAGGCCTGGACACCGGTCGACTTTCAGGGTCATGTCCCCGACGCGGTGCGCGAGGAGCGCGAGCGTCAGCGGCACGGCACGGCGTAGTCAGCCCGAGGTCAGCCGCCGGTCAGCGTCATGGGCACGTCGCGGCTCTTCTGGCCGGTGCGCAGGGTGAGGGTGTAGGCGCCCGGTGTCAGGGGACCGCGCGCGGTCACGAGGTAGTGCAGGCCCCCGGGGCCGACCACGGCGTGTCCGGTCGCCACGACCGTGCCGGCGCGGCTGATGATGATGTCGCTGTGCGGCACGGGCCGCGGCGTGGTCCGAGAGAGCGGCTCGGGCCGGCAGGACCACGTCGGGCCGGGGTGGCAGGCCAGCATCGTGGGCCCGGGCGGCGGGGCGGCAGTGTCGCCCGCGACGTAGGGGCCGACCCGGCGGACGGCATGGTTGCCCGTGTCGGTGACGAGGTAGTCGGCGCTGCTCGTGGCCGCGACGGCCAACGGGGAGAGCAGCCGGGTCGCGTCGGCGGGCTGACCGTCGGGTGTCGTGCCGCCCTGGGGGTTGCCGTTCGCGTCGACGACCCCCGCGAGGTCCTCGGCCATGTCCTGCGTGGCGATGTTGTAGCGGCGCACGAGGTGGTTGGCCGTGTCGGCGAAGGCGAGGTAGCCGTCGAGCGTCACCGCCAGCCCGGTAGGCCGGTTCACCTGGGTCGACGTGCCGGCCTGGGGCCCGAGGTCGTCGGCGTCGCCGTTGTAGCCCGATGTACCCGTACCGACGATCGGCGTCACCGCGCCCGAACCCGGGTCGACGGCGATGATGCCGTCGGGGTTGCGGGTCGCCGCGTAGACCGTGCCGTCGAGGCCCAGGGCCACGGAGACCACGGTCTGCGTCGCGCTGCCTGGGGCCAGGGTGCTGAGTTCGCCGAGCGGACCGACGCGGCGCAGCCCGGCGGCGCCGTCGGCGACGTAGAGGCGCCCGTGTGTGTCGACGGCGACCCCGTTCGCGGCCGTGAGAGCCGCCACTGTCGCGGCACCGCCGTCGCCGCAGCTCGTCGCCGCACAGGCCGCGCCGGAGCCCGCCACCGTCGTGATGACGCCGGCGGGGGAGACCTTCCGGATCCGCCGCAGCGCGCTGTCGGCGATGTAGAGGCTGCCGTCGAGCCCGACGGCGACCCCGGAGGGCGTGCCCAGCTGCGCCCCCGTCGCCGGTCCGCCGTCGCCGCAGGGGAGCCGCGGCTGAGCGCAGGCCGCTCCCGCCCGGCCGGCGACGACCGGTCCGGCGCCGTTGCTGACCAGCCTCACCGTGTGGTCGTCGTAACCGGTGTAGTAGCCCAGCCGCGGCAGCCCCGTGTTCCAGGTCAGCGGGGCGGCGGACGCGAGCGACAGCGGGGACGCAGCCGGCGGACCCGCCGTAGCCCACCAGGTGGAGGTCGTCGTGGCGCAGGAGCCGTGTCCCGACGACGAGCACGGGGCCGGGATGGGGGGCGGTGACCCTCCAGGGAGCATCTGGTTGACGCAGCCGTTGCCCCCGGACCCCCCGCCGGGACACGTGGCGACACCCGTCAGGGTCGCCCCCGTGACGCCGGTCGCCGTGTAGGGCACCGGCCCGTAGCTCTCGCCGACCCCCAGCACCAGCGGCCAGGCAAGGTTCCCCGTCTGGGCGTTGCGGCACGCGGTCTCGGCGGTGGACCCGCAGTAGAGCCAGGCGTTCACGAGGTGGGCACCGGTGAGGGTGGCGTTGGTGAGGCTCACACCGGGCAGGTAGGCCGACTCGAAGCTCGCGTCGGTGAGCCGGGCCCCGGTGAAGTTGCACGCGACGCAGATGGCCTGGTCGAACTTGGCGTCGTTCAGGGGGGCGTCGGTCAGGCTGAACCCGCCGGTCTGGGTGACGGAGCTGGCCAGCACCGCGCCGGTGAAGTCCGCGCCGGTGAGGTCGGTGGCCTCGTCGAAGGCGCCGCCGTTGCCGTAGAGGTGGGCGAAGGCGAACGTCGTCGAGGTCGCCTTGACGCCGGTGAAGTCGACGTTGTCGCCCAGGGCGGAGGTGAAGTCGGCGTTGGAGATGTCGGCCCCGACGAAGGCCACCCCGCTGATCGTGGCTCCGACGAAGTCGGCGTTCTGCAGGTTGGTCGTGGCCCCCGAGAGGACCGCGGGGACCGGCGTCGTCGCCGTCGCGCCGAGGTAGGCGCCGTTGAGGTTCAGCCCGGCCGCGCTGATGTCGGTGAGGCTGGCCCCGGCCAGCTGCGCGAGCGGGAGCTGGGTGTTGGTCAGCGTGCCCCCGTCGAGCTTGGTGCCGGTGAGGTCCAGGGGGGCGCCGAGGAAGTTCGCGTTCGCGAGGTTCGCGTGGCGCAGGTCCGCTCCGGCGAGGACGGCGTGGTCGGCCGTGGACGCGACCACCCGGGCTCCGGCGAGGTCAAGGTTCTTCTCCTGCGCCGTGACGAGGATCGGGGCGAGCATCCCCAGCGGCACCGTGCTGCCCGAGAACGGCGGGGTCGTGCAGGCCCCCAGGTCGGACCACGTCATCCCGGTGAAGGGGACCTCGAGGAGGTTGTTGCCGCCGAGGCTCGTGCAGTGCCGGAACTGCTCGCTGCCGATCGTGCTGTGGGAGAGGTCGGGTGGGCGCCGGTAGACGAGGCGGTCGAGGGTCGCGCTGCGCAGGATGCTGCCGGCGAACACCGTGTGGTCGACGACCGCGGCGGTGAGGTCGGCCGAGTGCAGGTCCGCCGACACGGTGGCTCCCGTGAGGTCGGCGCCGCCGAGGTTGTATCCCGACGCGTCGCCGGTCAGGGTCGACCCGACGAGCTTCGCCTGCTGGAGGCTTCTCCCCAGCACTCCGGCCATGAACGGGAGGTCGAGGTAGCCCGGGGCGTGCAGGGTCTGCCCGCTGAGGTCGCAGTACTGGCAGGTGCCGTACTTCTGGAGCATCTCGCTCGCCGGGATGGCGCTGACCCCGGCTGTCGTCCCCACCCAGTTCTCCGGCGTCTCGGGGTTGATGTTGATCGGGGTCGTCTGGCTGAGGCTGAGCCCACCCCACGGGATGTAGAGGTCCGCCTGGCGGGTGTTCGCGTCGTCACCCCAGACGAAGAGTGCCGCGCCCGGAGCCACCGTGACGACCGTCGGCATCGAGGAGTCGAGGAAGCACTGCGTGTAGACGGGGTCGCCGACGTTGATGACCGTGGTGTTGAAGTCGCCTCGGAAGTCGGGGGGCTTCCACAGGACCACCTGCCCCGGGCCGGGTGTCGGCGCGGCGGTGGTCGCCAGGCACCCCGTGGCGAGCGCCTGCGCCGGCACCGCGCCGGCCAGCAGCCCGGCGACCACCGCCAGGACGGCGACGACGGCCGCCGCGAACCGGCGTCGACGCATCAGGAGGGGTCGAAGCGGCTGATCGACGGCTCGGCCACGCCGAGGGCCGGGTCGATCCGGACCTGCCCCGAGCTGTCGAGGATCGGTGTGTAGTTGGCGGCGTGCAGGCTGCGCCAGTAGTCGACCGCCAGGTGGGGGACGTTCATCCCGGTGCTGTTGGTCACGAGCGGCGTGCCGTTGGGCAGGTAGACGTCGACCCGGTAGCCGCCCACCTGGCTGCCGTCACCGGTGTAGGACAGGACGTAGATCTGGTCCGACCCGTCGACCGAGACGTCGAGGTAGGTGCGGTTCTGGGGCGCCGGGGGCTGCGGGAGCGGGAGCCGGAACGACAGCGGCTTGGTGGTCCCGAAGATGCGCACCGGGGCGCCCAGGACGTCGAACGCCGCCAGCTGGGAACGTCCGGCGTCGAGGGCGATGACGGTGCCCGCGTTGGTGACGGCCAGGGCCGTGGGCGTCTTCAGCAGCCCCGTCTCCGTGCCGGGCCCCGCGGCATACCGCGCCTGGGGCGGGACGACCGTCGGTGCGGGGAGCACCTGGCCGACCCGGCCGCTGTCGGTGTGCAGGGCCACGATCCAGCCGGCGGACGTGAGCACCGCAGCGTCGACGGGCAGGGCGAACCAGCCGTTGGAGACGGCGGGGTTCCACGACAGGGCCCCCGTGGTGGCGTCGACCGTCAGTGAGCGCACGTGGTAGCCCCGCAGGACGTCGTCGGGCTCGAGCAGCACGTGGTTGGCGGCGTCGCCCGGGCCGACGAAGGGGTCGAACAGGATGAACGGGCGCCGGGCGTACCCCTGCTTGGTCGCCCCGCCGAGGGCCAGCGTGGTGGAGTCCTCGACGGCCGAGACGCCGCGCAGCCAGTACTTGTCGTTCTGCTTCCAGACCACCGCCGTGACACCGAGCCGGGTGGACACCGAGACCGCGGTGACCTCCTGGATCGCGCTGGTCGCGCGCGTCGACGCGTCGGTGACGGTGCTCGACCAGGTGTAGCCCTGGGCCGCCGTGTCGTAGACCACGGTGTCGCGGCGCTTGAACACCGTTGCGCCGGTGACGGTCTCGGGCAGCTCCGTGATGTCGAAGGAGACGGCCCCGGGCGGGGTGTCCGTGTTGTTGGCCAGCTGGACCGACCCGGTGCCCACCTGGTTGCCAGCCCCGTCGAGGATGACGATCGACCAGGTGATGGTCTTGCCGCCGGCGGGTGCCGTCCAGCTGAAGACGATGGGGTTGTTACCCGTGCGCCCGCCGACGTTGAGCGGTCCGGTGACGGGGGCGAGCACCGTGGTGCCGTCGATCGCTGCCGACAGCTTCCAGGACGTGGCGGTCTGGGGCCAGGTCGAGGCGTGGGCCTTGTCGTAGCCGACCGTCACGGTGACGGGGTAGGTGAGGGACACCGCGTTGCCGATGACCCAGGGCGACGCCGCCGTCTCGCCGATCGCCTCGGCCAGGGTGATGGCGTCGCCGACGGCCGCGATGGCAGCCAGGACCTCGCCCACGATGGGGATCGCGTCGATGGCCTTCTCGATGAGCTCGTCCGAGAAGATCGCACCCGCGACCTCCACCCACAGGATGTTCGTCGCGGGGTTGAAGAGGATCTTGGGGATCATCGACGCGAGCGCGCCGACGAGGATGCTCCAGAGGTTCTGGGCCCCGCCGTTGGCGGCGATGTCCTCATAGGTCGCGGCGCCGGCGGCGACGGTCATGCCGAACGTCTCCGCCACCGTGGCCCAGGGGGCGTCCTCCAGGAGGCTGACGAGCAGGCCCTCGAACGCCTCGATGTTGTCCTCGGTGATCTTGCTGAGCTGCTTCCACGTCGTGGCGATGTCGAGGTCGATGGCCAGAGCGAACGCGGTGACGCCGATGCTGAGGATGCCGGTGATGAGGGCGGGGACGAGCACCTCGTTCTTCGGGGCGATCGCCCCGGCGGGGTAGGCGCCCTCGAAGTACTGCTGCCACCCGCCCTCGGCTGAGCTGTTTCCCAAGCCGCAGTAAAGGATCCGCGCCTTGACGGCTTCCGGCGGGAAGGTGAGGGTGGCCGTGAGCGTGTTGGTGTCCCAGATGGGCACACCGAGCAGCGTGAAGATCTGGGGCAGCAGCCCGAGGGCCTTGGCGTAGGTCGTGTCGGGCCACTTCGCCGGGGGGCCGGTCGTGACGTGCGAGAGGTTGTTGCCCGCAGCGTCGAGGTACTGGGCGTAGACCATGACCCAGCGGACGTAGTTGTTGTAGAGCTTCAACGGCACGGAGCGGTTCGCATACGGCCCGTTGAGCGTCGTGTAGGTGCCGTACAGCAGCCCCGGCGTCGCGACGGTCGGGGTCACCGCGGCGTCGGCGAGCGCCTTGGCGCTGACCGCCGTCACCACCGGCAGGTTGCCCTCGGACGCGTGCCACGTGGCGGTGTCGGAGGTGGCGTGCACGACGTCGAGCGGCTGGCTGACGACGGTGCCCAGGCTCCCGGTGTTGCGCACCCCGTGCACGCCAGCCACGACACCGGCGGTCATGTCGCTGGCGAAGGTCGGGTCGGTGCTCAGCTGCACCGTCGTGAACGTCCGGAGCTGCCCGTTGATCTTCAGCTGGGTCGGCGTGCCGTCGCGGTTGACCGCGGTGACGTGCTTGCCGACGGGTATGCCGTTGGCGATCATCGTGTCGACGTAGCCGCCGAAGGTCGTGCCCACCTCGGGCGTCTGCTGGAGCAGGGACTTCGTCGTGGCGGTGGCGACCTGGTCCTTGGTCGCGATGTTGGGGTGCTTGAAGACGAGGCTGACCGCGGTCTGCTCGCCGTCGACGATGGCGTCGAGGTCGGCGACCTCTTGCCAGCTCCGTAGCGACGCGGGGTCCAGCCCCAGCCGCTGGGCGCGACGGGTCGAGCCGGCGACCAGCCGGTAGGACCTCTGGAGCTTGAACGCGGCCAGGGCCACGACCCGGATCCCCTGTACCGGGGCGTACACGTGCTCGGCGGCGACGACCTTCTGGCCGTCGAGGGTGCCGGTCACCGAGAGGATGAGGGCCGCGTCCCTGGGCAGCCTCAGCTCGGCGAAGTGGGTGAGCAGCTGCGTGTTGATCTTGCCGAACAGCGAGCCCTGGCCGCGCAGCCGTGATCGGGTCGCGGCGGTGTGCGGCGTGAGCGGGACCCGAGTGCCGTCGGCCACGACCGTGAGGTCGCCGAACCGGGATGCCGCCCCGAGCGCGAACTGGAAGACGATGCGGTCGCGGGCCCGGGAGCGTCCCGGGGCCCTCGGCGGCACGAACGGTCCGGCCGCGGCGGCAGGGTCGGCGGCCACCGCCCCCACGGCGGCCGCCGCCGCTGCCCCCAACCCCGCCTGGAGGACCCACCGGCGCCCCAGGGGTGTCGCCATGAGGGTCGCTACCGCGTCCCGTCCCTCATCCGCACCGGCCGACGCTCGGGCCCCCTGCTCTCCTCGGCGTGCGGACACCTCGTACCTCCCCGACCTCGACCCACGGCGCTGTGTCCCCATGGACACGCTCGACCGGTCACGATGCCGTGTCGCAGGGCTCCGCACCCTAGGGAGAACCCCTAGGTCGTGGCGCCGTCGCGCAGTCCCTCGTCGATGCCGTCGCGCACCACCAGGGGCACCGTGTCGTAGGCGGTCAGCCCTTCGTCGCGCCGCCAGTCGGCGAAAGAGCGTCGTTGTGCGGTGGTCATCTCGTCCTCGGGCCACGGGCGGCCCGCCGCGTCCCAGAACACCACGGGGGAGTGGGTGGCGTCGGACCGAGCGGCCCACCGGGGCGGGAACTGCTCGGGGGTAAACGGGTAGGCGCGGCTCACCAGGGTGCGCCCCGCGACGAGGGCGTCCTCCCGGGACTGCGCCTCCGCCGCGGTCGTGGCCGCCCGCTGGGCGGCCTCCGCTCCGGTGGGGAGAGCGACCTCGACCACGCGGCCCGCTGCCGCGCGGAGCAGGGGCGTCGCGACCTTCCCCGCCGCGCCGGGGACGGCGAGCTTGCCGACCGCCAGGTCGGCCACCTCGAGCAGCGCGCGGTGCTGCGCGTCTCGCCCGGCGGCCCGTCCGGCCAGGGCCGATCCGGCCCTGACGAGCACGAATCCCGTCGTGGCGCCGAACCGGCGGGCCGCGACCTCGGTGGCGTCGGCGCCGCTGGTGCCCGCGGCCACCGCCTGGGCCAGGTCGCGCTCGAGGCTGGACCCGATGCCGCCGAGGGCCAGGGCCAGCGCGGGAGACCCTGTCGGCGAGGGCGCCCCATCGGATGCGGGGTCGGCGAGCGCGAGGGCCCCGACGAGGGCGGCCGTCGTGGGTCGGTCGGCGAGGACGATCTCCCAGGTGCCGGATGTGCGCCCCGGCCGCACCAGCCGTTCCGCCGGCGACAGGGTCGCCGCGTCGGTGCCTGGTGCCTGGCTCGAGTCGAGCACCCCCGTGACGGCGTCGGCGTGGGCGCCGAGCAGGCGGCCCAGGTCGTCGAGCGCCGGCGCGAGCCCCCGCCCGAAGACCTCGGGTCTGGAGCCGTCGACGAGCGTGTGACCCACAGCGTCGACGTACGCGGCGGCGACGAGGGTCGAGTCGGCCGACCCGGGGTCGCTGCCGGCCTCGAGCACCAGCCGGCCGAGCGCACCCATCGACGCGGCAGCCACGGCCGGGTCCACGGCGAGGGGGCGGTCGGCGACGAGGTGGTCGACGACCAACCGGGCCGGCGCCCCGGGTGCGGGGGGAAGCGGGTGCAGCAGCCACGCCCGGGCGGCCTCGACATCACCGCGCAACGCCTGCGTCAGCGCGAGCACGGGATCTCCAGCGGCACCGGCCTGCGCCGGATCGGCCGCGACGAGGCCGACCCCCACCGACGTCGCGTAGGCGCTGCCGGGGCTCAGCCCGGCCGTCACCATCCCGGTGAGCAGGCGCCCCTGGGCCCACGCGCCCGACATCGACGAGCCACCCGGTCGCCCGACGGTCTCGCCGACCGAGGCGGCCGTGCGCGAGAGCCAGGCGCGTCTCGCCGTGCCGAGCCGTTCCGCGGTCACGGCATCGGCGCCGGCGGCATAGGCCCGGTTGACGAACACCGCCACGGAGGCACCGAGGCCACCCAGCAGCACGGCTCGCCGCCCGGCGAGCCACTCGGCGTCGACGACCCCCAGCTCGCCGTGCCCGCTGTGCCCGCGTGGTCCGCTCGGGCCGCCCCCACCGTTCTGTCCGCCCTCCGCGGCGCCGACCAGCAGCGCTGCCTGCTCCGGGGAGAGGCTCGACCACAGGGCCGCCCCGAACGCCGGGTCGCGGCCCCAGCGGTCGAGCAGCGTCGCCGCCCGGTCGACGGCCCACGGGTCGCCGACCGCCGCCGACGCCAGCGTCTCCACGACCTCGCGGGCAGCGCGGGCCCCCTCCTCCCGGTGGCGCTGGCCGGTCACGACCTCCAGTCCGGCCCAGGCCGCCGTGTGAGGGTCGGGGTCGGCGCCACGCGCCCCCCACACCCCGTCGGAGCCCTGACTGCTCTGCCCGCCCCGGCCGACCGGGCCGTCGCCGACCTCGCCGGCCAGCTCGCGCAGGCGGTGGGCGGCCACCTCGGCGGCGAGCTCGAGGTCGGCGACCACGCCCGCATACCGGCCGGCCAGAGCAGCGAGGACGCCGGTGTCCAGGCCCGCGACCAGCGCCGCGGGATCGGCGACTGCGGACATCCCTGCGGACATCCCTGCGGACGCCTGCAGGCCGGCCGCGACCCGCTGGGCCTCCTCGAGAGCGTCGGCGTACTCGGCCAGCATCGCGCCCGCCCGCGCCACCCGGTCGCCCACGGCGCCGACCCGGGTGCCGGCGAGACGGCCGTCGGCCTGGGCCGCCTCAGCGGCGGGACCGGCCCACCCCGGGGTCGGCAACGGGCCCGAGGCCAGGCGGCACCCGGCGGCCTCACCGGCGGCGACGCGCAGGGTCGCCGCGGCGCGCCGGAGCTCGGCCGGGTCGCCCGGGGGCACCGGGAGGTCGACAACGGCGGCGGCGCCGCCGGACGGCTGCGTCACGGGTGCGGGTGGCCTCATGGCCCCGGCCATCCGGCCCACGCGGCGGTCACCGACTCCTCGGCTGCGGCGTACGCGGAACCGGCATCGACGAGGGCCCGGCCCAGCAGCGCGGCCGCCTCGCCCAGTGCCGCCGCCGTCGTGGTCTCCGTGCGGCAGTAGAGGTCGAGGGCGCTCAGCAGCCCGGGCGCGTGGCCCGCCGCCGTCAGGGACGTGTGACCGGCCACAACCACCAGCCGCGCCACGGTGTCCAAGGTGGTCGCGTCACCGGCCGTGAGCGCACCGGCCGCGGCCAGGTCGTCGGGGTGGGCGGTGAGCAGCGGCATACCCCCGACCGTAGGCAGCGCCGGTGACGGCGCCCGTGGGTTGTCCACAGGCGCCGTCGGACGGGCTAGAGAGTGACCCAGACCGCCGTGTCGGTGGGCAGGGCCGCACCGTCGGGCAGCTGCTCGGAGGCGACGAGCACCCGGGCCCCGGCAGGCAGGCGCAGGGGCTCCGTACCGAGGTTGACGAGCACCGCGACGTCCTCACGGTCATCGCCCACCGACCGCCACGCGACGACGTCCGGCTGCTCGGCATACCCCTCGAGCGGGCGCAGGCGGGCCCGGCCGAGGCCGAGCTCGCGCCGCGTGGCGAGCAGGGAGCGATACAGCTCGAGGGTCGAGTCCGGCCGTCCCACCTGCTGGTCGGCGGCGTCGGCGCCGTAACCGGCGGGCTGCGGCAGCCACGCCTTCTCGGACGGCCCGAAGCCGAACGACGGCGCGTCCTTGACCCACGGCATCGGCACCCGGCACCCATCCCGACCGGCGGACCGGCCCCCGGTGCGCAGGAACGCCGGGTCCTGCCGGTAGGCGTCCGGCATGTCGGTGGAGTCCGGCAGGCCGAGCTCCTCACCCTGGTAGAGGTAGGCCGCGCCCGGCAGGGCCAGCATCAGCATCGTCGCGGCCCGGGCCCGGCGCCGGCCGAGGGCCTGGTCGGGCTGCGGGTCGCCGGCGCCGATGCCGTGGGGGCGGGGTTGGTCCTGCGGCAGGCCGAGCCGGGAGGCGTGGCGCACGACGTCGTGGTTGGACAGCACCCAGGTGGTGGGGGCGTCCACCGACAGCGACACGGCGAGCGAGTGCTCGATGACCTCGTTGAGCTTCGGGGCGTCCCACGGGCACTCGAGGAAGTCGAAGTTGAACGTCTGGTGCATCTCGTCGCTGCGGATGTAGCGCACCGCCCGCTCCACCGGCTCCACCCACGCCTCGGCGCAGAGGATCCGGTCGGGCTTGCCGTACGCGTCGAGCACGCGGCGCCACTCGCGGTAGATCTCGTGGACGGCGTCCTGGTCCCACATCGGGGGCCGCGGGTGGTCGCCGGTGGGGTCGGCGTCGCGCCAGCTCTGGAGGAGGTCGAGGTCGACGTCCCAGTCGGGGAGGCCGGGGGCCTTGACGAGCCCGTGGGCGACGTCGACCCGGAAACCGTAGACGCCACGGTCGACCCAGAACCGGATCGTGTCGACGAAGTCGGCCCGTACCTCCGGGTTGTCCCAGTCGAAGTCTGGCTGCTTGGCGTCGAAGAGGTGCAGGTACCACTGGCCCGGCTGCCCGTCGGCCTCGGTGACCCGGGTCCACGCGATGCCGCCGAAGACGGACTTCCAGTTGTTGGGCGGCAGCTCGCCGTGCTCGCCCTGTCCGTCGCGGAAGTGGTAGCGCGCCCGCTCGGGCGAGCCGGGGGCGGCGGCGAGGGCCGCCCGGAACCAGGCGTGCTCGTCGGACGAGTGGTTGGGCACGAGGTCGAGCAGCACCTTGATGCCGAGGCGCGTCGCCGTCGCGACGAGCTCGTCGGCGTCGGAGAGCGTGCCGAACATCGGGTCGATGTCGCGGTAGTCGGCGACGTCGTAGCCCGCGTCGGCCATGGGGGAGCGGTAGAACGGCGACAGCCAGACGGCGTCGACCCCGAGGTCGCGCAGGTAGGGCAGCTTCGCCGTGACGCCGGGCAGGTCACCCATCCCGTCGCCGTCGGAGTCGGCGAACGAGCGCGGGTAGATCTGGTAGGTCACCGCCTCGCGCCACCAGTCGTGCGCCGGCTCCGCCGCGTTGGTCTCTGTGCTGGCCTCCGCGGTGAGGGGGGTGGTGTCGGTCGGGTCGAGGAGGGACGGTTGCGTCACACGTTCCAGCCTGAGGCATGGCGAAAACCGATAGCAAATCGGCAGTGGAAGGATGGAGCGATGAGGGCGACCGCGTGAGCTTCTACGACGAGATCGGCGGTCACGACACGTTCGTGGCCTTGGTCCACCGCTTCTACGAGGGCGTGGCCACCGACCCCGTGCTGCGGGCGCTCTACCCCGAGGAGGACCTCGGCCCGGCCGAGGACCGGCTGCTCGGGTTCCTCGAGCAGTACTGGGGCGGACCGACGACCTACTCCGAGGCCCGCGGCCATCCGCGGCTGCGGATGCGCCATGCGCCGTATGCCGTGACGCCGGACCAGCGCGACCGCTGGCTCCACCACATGATGGCCGCGGTCGACAGCATCCGGCTCGACGAGACGCACGACCTGCTGCTGCGCGACTACCTCTTGCGCGCCGCCCACTCCATGGTCAACACCCTCGCCTGAGCCCGCTAGGCGGGTGGCGCGGCGGGGGCGGCCGCCATCTCGATGCCCTCGGCGTCGAAGGCGTCCTTGATGCGCTCGCGCATCTCCCGTTCGACGACGATGTGCCGGTTGGCCTGGCAGCGGGCGCTGGCCCGCAGCGTCACGAGACCGCCGCCCATCGACTCGATCCCCGTGACGGCGGGGGTCTCGGTGAGGTCGTCCGACCACGGCTCGGTCTCAGCGAGCGGCGCGACGGCCCCGTTGAGCACGTCGGTGACCCGGCGCAGGTCCTCGCGGTAGCCGACCTGCACGTCGACGACCGCCACCGACCAGCCCTGCGAGCGGTTGCCGACCCGCAGGATCTCGCCGTTGCGCAGGTACCAGACGACGCCGTCGGCGTCCCTCAGCCGGGTGATCCGCAGGGTGACCTCCTCGACGGTGCCGCTCACGGTGCCGGTGTCGATGACGTCGCCGACGCCGTACTGGTCCTCGGCGATCATGAAGACGCCCGAGAAGAAGTCCTTGACCAGGCTCTGCGCGCCGAACCCGATGGCGACCCCGCCGACCCCCGCCGACGCGAGCAGGGGCGCGAGGGGCAGGCCCAGCAGGTCGAGGATCATCAGCAGGGCGCTGCCCACGATGATCGCCGTGAGGGTGCTCTTGAGCACCGATGCGGTCGTGGCCATCCGTTGCTGGTGCCGAATGTTGGAGTACCCCGTCGCCTCGGCGAAGGTGCGTCCGCCGACCGTGCGCACCGCCTTGAGCCGGGCCTCGTGGCGGTCGTGGGCGTTGCGCACGACGCGGTCGATGAACCGGTGGGAGACCCACCGGGCGAGCACCGCCAGGACCAGGGTGATGGCGATGCTGAGCGGGGTGCCGACGAGGGTGTTCCAGGGCTCGGGCAGCACGGCCCCGAGCAGCCCGATGATGCTAGGCACGCTGGGCGTCGCGCTCCTGGGCCCGCACCGCCGTCTGGGCGGCGTCGAGCTTCTCCCGGACGAGCCGGCGCAGCGCCTGCGGCGCGTCAGGGTTCCCGTCGAGCCAGGCCTGCGTCGTCGTCACCAGCGCGGGGCTGGCGAGGCCGAGCGGGTAGAAGGCCAGCGGGTACTCCTTGCCGATGATCCGCTCGCGGATCGCCGCGGACCGGCTCTCCCACACGGGCAGCAGCATGTCGAAGTACCGCGGCACGTAGTCCTGCAGGAGCGACTGGTCGACGGCGCGGTTCCAGCCCGAGGCGAGCGCCTCGATGACGGCGTTGGGCTGGCCGTCCTCCTCGACCGCGAGGCGCCAGGCCTCGGCCTTGGCCTTGGCCGTCGGCAGCGCCGCGCGGGCGTAGAACGCGCGCTCCCGCCCGGCGTTGGTGTCGTCGCGGCTCAGCTCGGCGGCGATCTCGTCCTCGTCCGCCGCGCCCAGGGCGGCGAGGGCCGCGAGCAGCGACCAGCGCAGGTCCTGGTCGATCACGAGACCGGGGTAGGGCCGGGCGCCGTCGAACGCCCCTCGCAGGCGGGCGATGTCGTTGGCGCCGTGGGCCGTCCGCGAGAAGGCGCCCACGAGCTGGAACTGCCGGTCACTGCCGGCGGGCGCGTTCTCCGCCTCTTCGCGCAACGCGTCGGCGACCTTGCGCGCGGTGGCCTCCCGGTGCTCCGGTGCGCAGAAGAGCGACGCCGACGTCAGCAGCAGCGACGGGATCTGCTTGGTGGTCTGGATGATCGTCCGCAGGACGACCGGGTGCTGCTCCACGCGCACGGTCGCCAGTAGGAGGTCGACGAACTCCGTGGCGGGGACCTCGCCCTCGCGCACCGTCTCCCACAGGGCCCCGATGACGAGCGAGCGCGGCAGGCTCTCGGCGAAGTCGGCGGTATGCGCGAGAATCGTTGCGTAGGAACGGTCGTCGAAGCGCAGCTTGGCGTAGCTGAGGTCGTCGTCGTTGGGCAACAGCAGGTCCGGCTGCGGGTGGCCCACCAGCTCGGGCACCTCGGTGCGGGCTCCCGTCGACGTCCAGCTCGTGCCGGCCGACGCGGACCAAGGCCCCGTCGACGAGGTCGTAGCGGCCGATGGCGATCCGGTGCGGACGCAGCGTCGGGTACTCCGCCGTCGCGGTCTGCACGACGGCGGCCGCGGTGATGACGCCCGCGTCGTCGGTCTCGACCTCCACCCGCAGGGTGTTGACGCCCGCGGTCTTCAGCCACAGCTCCGACCAGCGGCCGAGGTCACGGCCGGACGCGCGCTCGAGCTCGGCGAGCAGGTCGGCGAACCGGGCGTTGCCCCAGGCGTGCTGGCGGAAGTAGGCCTGGAGCGCCTTGAGCGTGGGCTCGCGCCCGACGTAGGAGACGAGCTGCTTGAGGATCGACCCGCCCTTGGCGTAGGTGATGCCGTCGAAGTTGACCAGCACGTCGTCGAGGTCGCGGATGTCGGCGTAGACCGGGTGCGTCGAGGGGAGCTGGTCCTGCTGGTAGGCCCACGTCTTCTCGTGGCTCTGGAACGTCGTCCAGGCCCCGGTCCAGTGGGTCGCCTCGGCCTGCGCCAGCGTGGAGGCCCACTCGGCGAACGACTCGTTCAGCCAGAGGTCGTCCCACCAGTGCATGGTGACGAGGTCGCCGAACCACATGTGCGCCAGCTCGTGCAGCACGGTCAGTGCGCGCCGCTCCACCAGCGGGTCGTTGACCTTGCCGCGGAAGATGTAGAGCTCGCTGATGGTCACGCATCCGGCGTTCTCCATCGCGCCGGCGTTGTACTCCGGTGCGAACACCTGGTCGTACTTCGCGAACGGGTAGTCCGAGTCGAACTCGCGCTCGAAGAACTCGAACCCCTTCTTGGTGACGTCGAAGAGGTTGTCGGCGTCGAGGTACTCCATGAGCGAGCGGCGGGCCCAGAGACCGAGCTGGACAGGTCCCTTGCGGCTCTGCGCCACGTCGGTGACGCCCACGTAGGGACCGGAGACGACGGCGGTGACGTAGGAGGACAGCCGCGGAGTCGGGGCGAACGTCCAGGTGACCACGGGCCGTCCGTCGCGCTCGCCGGCGGCGACGGGCTCGGGGGTCGGTGACACCGAGCGCACGGTCCAGCCGGCGGGCGTGGTGACGGTGAAGGCGAACGTCGCCTTGAGGTCGGGCTGCTCGAAGACCGGGAACACACGGCGGCTGTCGGGTACCTCGAACTGCGAGTAGAGGTAGACCTCGCCGTCGACGGGGTCGACGAAGCGATGCATACCCTCGCCGGTGTTGGTGTACTGCCCCGTGGCCTCGATGGTCAGCTCGTTGTCGGCCGCCAGGCCGGTCAACGCGATCCGCGAGTCCGCCCAGTGCGTCGCCGGGTCGATCGGCGTGCCGTTGAGCACCACGGACTCGACGGACTCGCCGACGAAGTCGATGAACGTGTCGGCGCCCTCGGTGGCCGCGAAGCGGACCGTGCTCCTCGTCGCGAAGGTCGTCGGTCCGCCCGCCAGGTCGAGGGTGACGTCGTACGAGGACACCGCGAGCAGGTCGGCGCGGGTGGCCGCCTCCTCGCGGGTGAGGTTCTGGCCGGGCACGGATCAGCTCCTGGGGTGATGGGCGGGTGTCAGCGGGTGTCAGGGACGCCAGCAGGCGTCGGCGGGGTCTCGCTCGTGGTTCGCCCCGGCGACAGCGCCGCCCATCCTCGCACGCGGATCTGCGGGTGCGAGGATGCCGTTATGACTCCCCCTGCGACCACAGCCGCCACCAAGCGCACCAGCAAGGCCGCCACGAAGAAGGACACCGTCCGGATGTGGTTCGACCCCATGTGTCCGTGGGCGTGGATGACGTCGCGCTGGCTGCTGGAGGTCGAGAAGGTGCGTGACGTCGAGGTGAGCTGGCAGGTCATGAGCCTGGCCGTCCTCAACGAGAAGCAGGAGCTCACCCCCGCCTACCGCGACCTCATGGACCGCGCCTGGGGCCCCGTCCGCGTCGTCATCGCGGCGCGCGCCCAGCACGGCGACGCCGTCGTCAAGCCCCTCTACGACGCGATGGGCACCCGGATCCACCCGGGCCAGATGAAGGACCTCACCGCGGTCATCGCCGAGTCGCTGGAGGAGGTCGGCCTCCCCGCGGAGCTGGCCAAGGCGGCCACCCAGAAGAAGTGGGACGCCGAGCTGCGCCGCAGCCACAAGTCCGGGATCAGCCTCGTGGGCACCGACGTCGGCACGCCCGTCATCGCCGTGGGCGACACCGCGTTCTTCGGGCCGGTCGTGACGCCCGCGCCCAAGGGTGAGGCTGCCGGCCGGCTCTGGGACGGGACGCTCCTCGTGGCGCAGACCCCGGGGTTCTACGAGCTCAAGCGCACCCGCACCCAAGGCCCTATCTTCGACTGACGACGACCTGCGCCCGGCCGGGCACCCGGCGGGCCGACCCGGAGAGAGGGACCCATGCGCGTCCACATCGGCGGTGACCACGCGGCCTACGAGCTGCACCAGGCCCTGCTCGACCACGTCCGGTCGGCCGGCCACGACGTCACCGACCACGGGCCGTACGCCTACCACCCCGACGACGACTATCCGGTGGCGGTGCTGCGGGCCGCTCAGGCGGTGGCGGACGACCCGGGCTCGCTCGGCATCGTGCTCGGCGGGTCCGGCAACGGTGAGCAGATGGCGGCCAACAAGGTGCCCGGCATCCGTGCGGCGCTCTGCTACACGCCGGAGCTCGCGGAGCTGGCTCGCGAGCACAACGACGCCCAGGTCGTCTCCATCGGGGGCCGGTTCACCGACGTGGAGACTGCGCAGCGGATCGTCGACACCTTCCTGGCCACCCCCTTCTCGCAGGGCGAGCGGCACGTCCGGCGCCTCGCCATGGTGACGGCGTTCGAGCAGGACGGCACCCTGCCGCCCGAGTGAGGGAGGCCCAAGGGGTTTCCGTGATGTCTGCACACGCGGCGTATGCGGGGCAAACCCGCCGCGGAGGGACAGCCAGCCCATAGGTTGGGCCGAGTCATGACCTGGCCATCCAGCACGTCACCGCGCCGCCGGCCGTCGCGGTGGCTCCCGGCTGCCCTGCTGGACAGCGACCGGTCGTCCCACTCGGCGGTGACCTCCCGGGCCGTCCTGCTCGCGGCGCTGGGCGTCGGCCTCTTCCTCGTCACCCTCGAGTGGCAGACGATCCCGTTCTCGCTGTACGCCCCCCTCGCCGTGGTCGCCGGCCTCTACCTGACCCCCGGGCCCCTCCTGGCCGTCAACGCCAGCTACCTCGTCGAGATGGTCGTCTGCAGCATCGACCGGCACTTCACGGTCACCCAGGTGCTCTCGCTGGCCGGCCTCGGCGCCCTGATCGTGCTCATGTCGACGGCGGCCCGCTCCCGGGCCCGGCTCGGGGTCCAAGGCAGCCGGGGCGAGTCGATGTTCGTCGACCTGCGCGACCGGCTCCGCGCCTTCGGTGAGCTGCCCACGCTGCCCGGTGGATGGCACGCCGAGACGGCGGTCGAGTCGGCGTACGGGCAGTCCTTCTCCGGCGACTTCGTCGTCGCCACCCGGTCGCAGGACGGCGGCTGGCTGGAGGTCGTGCTCGTCGACGTCTCCGGGAAGGGCGTCCAGGCCGGGACGAGGTCGCTCCTGCTCTCTGGAGCGCTGGGCGGGCTGCTGGGCGAACAGACGCCCGACCGGTTCCTGCCGGCCGCGAACAACTATCTGCTGCGCCAGAACTGGGACGAGGGCTTCGCGACCGCCGTCCACATCTCCATCGACCTCGCCACGGGCGACTACTCGATCGGCAGTGCGGGCCACCCTCCGGCCGTGCAGTTCACCAACGGTTCCGGCCGGTGGGAGGTCCTCGGCGAGGCCGCCGGTCCGCTGCTGGGGGTCATCGAGGGTGCGCAGTACGTGCGCTCCCGACGACGGCTGGGCCGAGGCGACGCCCTCGTGCTCTACACCGACGGGGTCGTGGAGTCGCGGGCTCGCGACCTTGTGGTGGGGGTCGACCGGATGCTCGGCGCGGCGGAGCGGCTCGTCCGGGGCGGGTTCGCCGGCGGGGCCAAGCGCCTGTGCGCGTCGGCCCGCGCGGGGGAGACCGACGACCGCGCGGTCGTCATGATCTGGCGCGACTGAGCCGCCGTTCCCAGGCGGTGACACCAGAGGGCCCGGGCGTCCGCCCGGGCCCTCTCAGTCAGCTGGTGGTAGCTAGTGTCAGCTGGTCTCAGCGCAGGTCGTCGTTCTGACCGTCGAGCGAGTCGAGACCGTCGCGCACCTTCTGCTCGCCCTGCTCGATCTGCGTGCCGTGCTGGCCGCCGGTGCGCTCGTTGGCGAGGTCGCCGGCCTTGTCGATGCCCTGGTCGACCTTGTCGCCGTGGCCGTCGACGAGGTCCTTGACCTTGTTCTTGATGTCGTCGAACGCGCTCATCGCATCCCTTTCGTTCGGTGGTGCGGTGGCCTTCTCGGCACCGTCTTTGCCATCGTAGGCACGTGAGCAGTGCCGCCGGCCCCTACGACACCGCCGATCCCTTCGACCAGGGTGGGCCGCGGCGGGTGCGCACCTACTCGGGGCGGCGTGGTCGCCTGTCGCCGCTGACCCTCGACCGGCTCGACCGGTTCGGCTCCTCGCGGTTCCTGCCCGCCGGACCGGTAGACGCCGCCGCGGCGTTCGGGCGGGTGGCTCCGCTGGTGCTCGAGGTGGGCAGCGGCCACGGAGCGGCCGCCATCGCCTACGCGCGGGAGCACCCCGAGCACGACGTGCTCGCGGTCGATGTGCATACCCCGGGCATCGCGCGGATGCTCGCCGCCGCCGCCGACGCCGGCGTGCCCAACCTGCGGGTGGTCACCGGCGACGCCGTCGAGCTGCTTACGACGCGCGTCGCCCCGGGACAGGTCGCCGCCGTGCACCTGTTCTTCCCGGACCCCTGGCCCAAGAACCGGCACGCCAAGCGCCGGTTCGTCGGTGCCACGACGTTGACCCTGCTCGCCAGCCGCCTCGCTCCGGACGGGTACGTCCTCATCGCCACCGACCAGGCGGCGTATGCCGCGCACGTGCGGTCGGAGGTCGCGGCGCACGGGTCGTTCGTGGTGCGGGACGGCGAACGGCCGTGGTGGCGGCCGACCGACGGCTTCGAGCGCAAGGGCGTCGTGGCGGGGCGGAGCATCGTCGAGCTGCGGCTCGAGCGACGGTGACCCCGTGGGGTCAGCCATCTGGGGGGCTGATGGAGCGGGCGACGAGAATCGAACTCGCGTAGTCAGTTTGGAAGACTGGGGCTCTACCATTGAGCTACGCCCGCGAGCGGCTTCCGCGGAGGTAAAACCCCTGCGGTCCGGGGCGTTAGCCTAATGCCCGCACTCGCACGACGCCCAATCCGTCGTCGCGCGCCGCGGGGTATGGCGCAGCTTGGTAGCGCGTCCGCTTTGGGAGCGGAAGGCCGCAGGTTCGAATCCTGTTACCCCGACTGACTGCCGTGACCGCTCTGACCGCTGTCACCGCCGCCGAGACCGAGCAGCTCACGCAGCCCGGTGTGGGCGCCGTCGCGCTCCAGCTGCTCGACCACCCGGTCGACCGTGCGCACCGACGGCCACACGTGCAGCGCGAGCAGGAGCACGCTGACCGCGGCCCCGAGGTCGTAGACGAGCACCGTCCGGCCGCCGACGAAGGCCAGGACCAGCCCGATGATCGCCACCGACTCGGCCAGCGCCAGGCGGCGCATGAGCGAGCTCTGGAACGCCCGCACCGCCGCGCTGCGGGCCTCCTCGGCCGGGAGCGTGGGGGAGATGGGCGCCAGGCCGTAGCCGACGCGGTCGAGGGAGACGTGGACCACCCCGCCGAGGACGAGGAGCAGCACCACCGACCACAGGGGCGGTGCCCCGAAGCCCAGGACGACGGACAGGGCCACCGCCATGAGGAACAGCGCGGCGACCACCGCGCCGACGAGCATCCGGAGGGTCTGCATCACGGCGGTCTTCTCGCTCCTGGCCACCGCCCCACCGTAGCGAGGACCACCTCGGCACCCCGGCGACCCCGGGCGCACGGATTCAGCGGGGCCGGTCCCAGCGGCTACCATGGACCCTTGGTGCGGCCGCGTGCCGTCGGGCTCACCCCGTCGGTGCTGCCTGGCCGCTCAGCGGGCCCACGTCGGGCCCACGTCGGGCCAGTGCCCGACAAGGCCCAACAATGCCCACCAGCGTCGACCCCCACGGAGACTGTGCAGTGAAGAGCGCCCTCGAGACCCTCAACCCCACCCGGGTCAAGATGACCGTCGAGGTGCCCTACGAGGAGCTCAAGCCGAGCCTCGACGCGGCATACAAGACCATCGGCCAGCAGATCACGGTGCCGGGCTTCCGCAAGGGCAAGGTGCCGGCTCGCATCATCGACCAGCGGGTCGGCCGCGGCGCCGTGCTCCAGGAGGCGGTCAACGAGGCCCTTCCGAAGTTCTACGGCCAGGCCGTCGACGAGAACGGCGTGCGCCCCCTCGGCCAGCCCGACGTCGACGTCACCGAGGTGCCGGCCGAGGAGGGCCAGGAGCTGAAGTTCACCGCCGAGGTGGACATCCGCCCGGAGATCACGCTCCCCGACTACCAGGGCATCACCGTCGAGGTCGACGCCGTCGCCGCGAGCGACGAGGACGTCGACGAGCGGATCACGACGCTGCGCGAGCGGTTCGGCACGCTCAAGGGCGTCGAGCGGCCCGCCCAGGACGGCGACTTCGTCTCCATCGACCTCACCGCCACCATCGACGACGAGGAGATCGACACCGTCACCGGCGTCTCCTACGAGGTCGGCAGCAAGAACATGCTCGACGGCATCGACGAGGCCCTGGTCGGCATGACCGCGGGCGAGACCAAGACGTTCAGCGCACCGCTGGCCGGCGGCGACCACGAGGGCCGCGACGCCGAGTGCGTCGTCACCGTGCAGTCGGTCAAGGAGCGCGAGCTGCCCGAGCTCGACGACGACTTCGCCCAGCTGGCCTCGGAGTTCGACACCCTCGCCGAGCTGCGCGCCGACGTCGTCAAGCAGGCCGAGCAGGCCAAGCGCTTCGAGCAGGGCGTCCAGGCCCGCGACCGCATCCTCGAGCAGCTGCTGGACAGCGTCGACGTGCCCGTGCCCGACGGCATCGTCGAGGCCGAGGTCCACTCGCACCTCGAGGGCGAGAGCCGCCTCGAGGACGACGAGCACCGCGCCGAGGTCTCCGAGAGCACCCGCAAGGCCCTGAAGACCCAGCTCCTCCTCGACGCGATCGTCGAGAAGGAGGAGATCACGGTCGAGCAGCCCGAGCTCATCGAGTACATCGTCATGTCGGCGCAGCAGTACGGCATGGACCCCAACGAGTTCGCCCAGGCGATCGACAAGCAAGGCCAGGTGCCCGCCATGGTCGCCGAGGTCGCGCGGCGCAAGGCGCTGGCCCACGTGCTCGAGCAGGCGTCGGTCGTCGACACGACGGGTGCGAGCGTCGACCTCGACGCGATCGTCGCCCCGGGTGCCGAGGACCTCGAGGGCCTCGTCGACGACGAGGACCTGGCCGCGTCTGACGAGGATCTGGCCGTGGCCGACGAGGACGTGGCCGTGGACGACGAGGCCGAGAAGGCTCCCACCGCCTAGACCGGGGTTGGGGACAACGCGGTCCGCGGTGTCGCGGGTCCGGCCTAGGATGGGCGTTTCCGCACGTCCGGCCCGCCGCCTCGGCGGCGGGTGGATCCGAAGGCCGACGATGCTCCCTCGCCCCCGGGCTCTGGTGCTCGTCGCGGCGCTGGTCGCCGCGACGGCCCTCGGGCTGTCCGGGGCGCTCCCGGCGGGGGCCGCCACGGCCGACCCGAGACCCGGCCCCGCGGCCACCCCCAGCGCGATGCCGGCCGCCGGCACCTTCTACCCGACCGCACCGGTGCGCGTGCTCGGCACGCCCACGGGTGGGTATGCCGTGACGCCCGCGTCGGTCGCCCCGGTCACCACCGCCGGCCGGCCCGGACTGCCCTCGTCCGGCGTCTCGGCGCTCATGGTCAACGTCGTGGCCACCGCCGGGGCGGCCGACGTCCGGATCGGCCTCACCGCGACCGGAGGGGGGTCGCCGGCCTCGCTGCTCGCGGTCCCGGCCGACACCACCCGCTCCACCCTGGTGACGGTTCCCCTGGCGACGACGTCCGGGTTCGACGTCTCGGCAGTCGGTGGCGCGGCCACCGTGACCGCCGACGTCCTGGGCTTCTACGCCGCCGACGACACGGTGGTCGCCGGCTACGGACTCTCCGGTGGCTACCAGCCGGTCGAGACCACGCCGTTGTTCGAGTCCGCCGCCGGGGCGATCCCCGCGGGCGGCCGCGCGCTGCTCGCGGTCGACCTCGGCAGCCCCGTCACCGCGCATACGACGGCGTTGCTCGTCAGCGTGACGAGCAAGGACACGACGGCGCCCGGGTCGCTCAGCGTCACAGCCGCCTCGGCACCCGGCGACCCCGGCGGGGTCCTGCCGGCGACGGTCTCCTTCGCCGCGGGGGCCCGGGCCGGCAACCTCGCCCTCGTACCGGCCGAGGTCGACTCCTCGGGCCGCCTCGGCATCGCCGTGACCAACCTGAGCGCCGCCCCCACCGGCTACGCGCTCGACCTCGTGGGGTTCTACGACGACGGCGGGATCGGCCCCGACCTGCGGTTCCGCGCCCTCCCTCAGACCCGGGTCGTCGACACCGCCACCGGCCTGGGCGGCGTCTCCGCCCTGACTCCGGGGGCCGGAGGCCGTACCACGCTCGGCGACGCGGTCGTCGACGACAGCACCTTCGCCCTGGCCGGGGTCGTCACCGCCACGACAGCAGCGGCCTCCACGGTCGGCGTCCTCTCGCCCGACGCCGTCGTCACGGCGGCGAGCCAGGTGCCCGTGGCGGCCGGCACCACCTCGGTGGCCGTGCAGTCCGAGGTGGGGGTGGGTCGCGACCTCGGCCTCCTCGCCGGCCCGGGGTCCTCCTCGATGGGCCTCACCCTCGATGTCGTGGGCACCTTCGAGGCCTACCCGCCGGTGACCAACCCGGCCGCGCGCCGCTGGGTCCCGCCGGTCTCGCCCTGGCAGATCTCCGCAGTGCCGCGCTCGTCCTGATCCCGCCTTCAGCCCGCCCGGCGACGACCCGGGCCGGACGCATACCTGAGCCGAGTGCGCTCAGGGCGAACACCGCTCCGACCGGGATTCTCGCGTCGGGTGCGGACGTTAGGGTCAGTGCGAGGACGAACCGACCCGCGCACCACACCCGATGATGGAGGCCAGCGTGGCCCGCACGAACGTGAAAGCCGCCTCGAGCGGTAGGGAGATCGTCGCTGCCGGCGAAGGCATGACCGGCGGCCTCGACGACCACATCTACAACCGCCTCCTCAAGGAGCGGATCATCTTCCTCGGCTCCGAGGTCCGCGACGACAACGCGAACGCCATCTGCGCGCAGATGCTGCTGCTCGCCGCCGAGGACCCCACCAAGGACATCTGGCTCTACATCAACAGCCCGGGTGGCTCGGTCACGGCCGGCATGGCGATCTTCGACACCATGCAGTGGGTGCCCAACGACGTCGCCACCGTGGCCATGGGGATGGCCGCCTCGATGGGGCAGTTCCTCCTCAGCGCGGGCACGCCCGGCAAGCGCTACGCCACCCCGCACGCGCGGGTCATGATGCACCAGCCCTCGGGCGGGATCGGCGGCACGGCCTCCGACATCAAGATCCAGGCCGAGCAGATGCTCCACATCAAGAAGCAGATGGCCGAGCTCATCGCCGAGCACACGGGGCAGCCCCTCGCCCAGATCGAGCGCGACTCCGACCGCGACCGCTGGTTCACGGCCGAGGAGGCCAAGGTCTACGGCTTCGTCGACCAGGTGACCACCCGGGCGTCGGAGGCCGAGCGGGGCAACGCCCCCGGCGACGCCCCCCTCACCGGAGACGCCACCACGGACGGAGACGACAAGTGAGCTCGCTCTACAGCCCCCAGGGGCGCTACATCCTGCCCCAGTTCGAGGAGCGGACGTCCTACGGGATGAAGCGTCTCGACCCCTACACGAAGATGTTCGAGGACCGCATCATCTTCCTCGGCGTGCAGGTCGACGACGCGTCGGCCGACGACATCATCGCCCAGCTCATCGTGCTGGAGTCCCAGGACCCCGACCGCGACATCCTCATGTACATCAACAGCCCCGGTGGCTCGTTCACGGCGATGACCGCGATCTACGACACGATGCAGTACATCCGGCCCGACATCCAGACGTTCGTCGTCGGTCAGGCCGCCTCGGCGGCGGCTGTGCTCATGGCGGCCGGGGCCAAGGGCAAGCGGTACGCGTTGCCGAACGCCCGGATCCTCATCCACCAGCCTGCGCTCGGTGGCGGGGACTACGGCCAGGCCTCCGACATCGAGATCCAGGCCAACGAGGTGCTGCGGATGCGCACCTGGCTGGAGGAGACGCTCGCCGGACACACCGGCCGCACGGCCGAGCAGATCAACGAGGACATCGAGCGCGACAAGATCATGTCCGCCGCGGAGGCCAAGGAGTACGGCCTCATCGACGAGGTGCTCATGTCCCGCAAGGGCTCGCTCACGAACTGAGCGCACCCACGTCCGATTCGAGTCCGACAGGGGTCCGACAGGTCCCCACCCCGCCACCGGCCGGCGCCCACCCCGGGTGCCGGCCGCTGGCATACCCGCAGGAATGCACCCGTCTCGCGGTCATGTCGCGGGTCATGTCGCGCCCGCTGCTGTGATCGCGACACCAGGCGCGACATGACGTGCGATGTGACCGAGCGACGGGACGCCTCGACCCGTCCCGAGGACTCTCCGCCCAGAGCGGAACGACCCCGGCAGAGGTGCGACGCGGGGCGCCGTGCGCGTGTAATGGAGGCGGACGCGCGCCCGGGCCGGTAGCGTCGCTCGGACCCGCCAGATCAGCACGGCACCAGCACCGACCCACCCGCAGGACTACGGAGGCATCCACGTGGCACGCATCGGAGACGGTGGCGACCTGCTGAAGTGCTCCTTCTGCGGAAAGTCGCAGAAGCAGGTCAAGAAGCTGATCGCCGGCCCCGGGGTCTACATCTGCGACGAGTGCGTCGACCTCTGCAACGAGATCATCGAGGAGGAGCTCGCCGAGTCCTCCGAGCTGGGCCTCGACGAGCTGCCCAAGCCGCGTGAGATCTTCGACTTCCTCCAGAACTACGTCATCGGCCAGGACGTCGCCAAGCGCGCGCTGGCCGTGGCGGTCTACAACCACTACAAGCGCATCCAGGCGGGGGAGGCGGGTCCGGCCAAGAAGGACTCCGACCACGTCGACATCTCCAAGTCCAACATCCTGCTGATCGGGCCGACGGGCTGCGGGAAGACCTACCTCGCGCAGACGCTCGCCAAGATGCTCAACGTGCCCTTCGCCATCGCGGACGCCACCGCCCTGACCGAGGCCGGCTACGTCGGCGAGGACGTCGAGAACATCCTCCTCAAGCTCATCCAGGCCGCGGACTACGACGTCAAGAAGGCCGAGACGGGCATCATCTACATCGACGAGGTCGACAAGATCGCCCGCAAGAGCGAGAACCCGTCGATCACGCGCGACGTGTCGGGGGAGGGCGTCCAGCAGGCCCTGCTGAAGATCCTCGAGGGCACCACCGCCTCGGTGCCGCCGCAGGGCGGCCGGAAGCACCCGCACCAGGAGTTCATCCAGATCGACACGACCAACGTGCTCTTCATCGTCGGTGGCGCGTTCGCCGGTCTGGAGAAGCTCGTCGAGTCGCGCAACGGCAAGAAGGGCCTCGGCTTCGGCAGCCAGCTGCACCTGCCCAAGGACCTCGCCGAGTCCATCCACGAGGTCATGCCCGAGGACCTCATGAAGTTCGGGCTCATCCCCGAGTTCATCGGCCGGCTCCCCGTGATCACCACCGTCAGCCCGCTCGACCGGGACGCGCTCGTGCGCATCCTCACCGAGCCGCGCAACGCCCTGGTCAAGCAGTACCAGAAGATGTTCGACATCGACGGCGTCGAGCTCGAGTTCACGACCGACGCCATCGAGGCGGTCGCCGACCAGGCGCTGCTGCGCGGCATCGGCGCTCGCGGCCTGCGCGCGATCATGGAGGAGGTCCTGCTCCCCGTGATGTTCGACGTGCCCAGCGAGGACGACATCGCCCGCGTCGTCGTCACCCGCGAGGTCGTCCTCGACAACGTCCTACCGACCATCGTGCGCCGCGACGTGCCGGCCCGCACGAAGCGGCCGCAGCGCAAGGAAAGCGCCTGACGCCCTAGCCGGCGCAGCACACGGCGGAGACGGCGCCGTCGGTCGCGGTGTTGTCTGCCGTGACCGGAGCGTCGCGGAAGCTCGGGCTGTCGGCGAGCACGGTGTAGACCTCCCACCGCTCGCCGTCCGGGGTGCCCTGCACCCAGAACTTGTCCTGCTTGGCGTAGCAGCAGGTCGTGCCGCGCTCGTCGAGCGTGGCCAGCCCGTGCTCGGCCAACCGGGTCTGCTCCGCGTCCACGGTGTCGACGTCGGCCACCTCGACGCCGAGGTGGTTGAGCGTGCCGCCGTGCCCGGGGTTCTCGAGCAGGACGAGCTTCAGCGGGGGCTCAGCGACCGCGAAGTTGGCGTAGCCGGGGCGGGTCTTGGCCGGCGGGGTGCCGAGCAGGCGGGTGTAGAAGGCCACGGAGGTGGCGAGGTCGTCGACGTTGAGGGCGAGCTGGACGCGGGACATGGGGCGCTCCTCGGGTAAGGTCACATCGACGTTCGTCGATATGGTGCAGCGTGCACCCGATATCGACGACTGTCAATATGTGTGCGTGGCGGGCCGCACCGGGCGCCTCGGTCAGGCGAAGAACCCGCGCAGCTCGGCGAAGCGGTCGGGCACGAGGCTGAACCAGGCCCACGTCCCCCGGCGCTCCCGGGTGAGCAGGCCGGCCTCGGTGAGGATCTTGAGGTGGTGGCTGACGGTGGGCTGGGAGACCTCGACGGCGTCGGTCATGTCGCAGACGCAGGCCTCGGACCCGGGGCTGTCGCGGATGACGCTCAGGAGCTGGAGCCGGATCGGGTCGGACACCGCACGGAGCAGCGCGGCCCGCAGCTCGGCCTCGTCCCGCGGGAGAACGTTGGGGAGCCGGGGAGCGCAGGTGAGGTCCTGGGGCCGGGTGCCGATCGTCGTCAGCACGCTGGGCACGCTGGGCACGCTGGGCACGGTGGGCACGGTCGGTGCCGTCGTCGCCATGGGCCCTCCTTCATCGACAGACCTCTATGTTGACACAGGTCGATCCCTCGTCCACGCTGAGACACATCGACGACTGTCGATGCACGAACGGGGGTCACCCCGCCGTCGCCCGGCCACCACCCCGCCATCCCCCAGAGGTCAGCGCATGTCTGCACCACCCGCCCGGCTCTCCACGCTCGACCGGTTCCTGCCGGTCTGGATCGGCGCCGCCATGGTGGCCGGCCTGCTGCTCGGCCGGCTCGTCCCCGGCCTGGGTGGGGCGCTGTCGGCGGTCGAGGTCGACGGGGTCTCGCTGCCCATCGCGCTCGGGCTGCTGGTGATGATGTACCCCGTCCTGGCCAAGGTGCGCTACGACCGGCTCGACGTAGTGACCGGTGACCGGCGCCTGCTGCTCAGCTCGCTGTTCCTCAACTGGGTGGTCGGTCCGGCCCTGATGTTCGCCCTGGCCTGGACCCTCCTGCCCGACCTCCCCGCATACCGCACCGGTCTCATCGTCGTCGGGCTCGCGCGCTGCATCGCCATGGTCGTCATCTGGAACGACCTGGCCTGCGGCGACCGCGAGGCGGCGGCCGTGCTCGTGGCCCTGAACTCGGTCTTCCAGGTGGTGGCCTTCGCTGCCCTCGGGTGGTTCTACCTCTCCGTCCTGCCCGGCTGGCTGGGGCTCGAGCAGGCCGGCATCGACGCCTCGCCGTGGGACATCGCCCGCTCGGTGCTGGTCTTCCTCGGTGTCCCGCTGCTGGCCGGCTTCCTCTCGCGGCGCCTCGGGGAGCGGTCGCGGGGCCGGGACTGGTACGAGGGCACGTTCCTGCCGCGGGTCGGGCCCTGGGCGCTCTACGGGCTGCTCTTCACCATCGTCATCCTGTTCGCGCTGCAGGGGGACGCCATCACCTCGAAGCCGCTCGACGTCGTCCGCATCGCGCTGCCTCTGCTGGCCTACTTCGCCGTGATGTGGGGCGGGGGCTTCGCGCTCGGCGCCGCCGTCGGCCTGGGGTATGCGCGGACGACCACGCTGGCGTTCACGGCGGCCGGCAACAACTTCGAGCTCGCCATCGCCGTGGCCATCGCGACCTTCGGCGCGGCGTCCGGGCAGGCGCTCGCCGGGGTCGTCGGGCCGCTCATCGAGGTGCCCGCGCTGGTCGGCCTGGTCTACGTCAGCCTCGCGCTGCGCCGCCGGTTCCACCCGTCGAACCCCGCGCCCACCGCAGCCGAACCCACCGCAACCGAACCCGCGAGGAGCACCTCCGCATGACCGCCACCCCCAGCGTCCTGTTCGTCTGCGTGCACAACGCAGGCCGGTCGCAGATGGCGGCCGGCTTCGTGAGCCACCTCTCCGGCGGCGCCATCGAGGTCCGCTCGGCGGGATCGCAGCCGGCCGACAGCGTGAACCCCGCCGCAGTCGCGGCAATGGCCGAGGTGGGGATCGACATCACCGCCGAGGTGCCGAAGATCCTCACGACCGGCGCCGTGCAGGCCTCCGACGTCGTCATCACCATGGGGTGCGGGGACACCTGCCCGATCTTCCCCGGCAAGCGCTACGAGGACTGGATGCTCGACGACCCCGCCGGCCAGGGGGTCGACGCGGTGCGGCCGATCCGCGACGAGATCCGCCGCCGCGTCGTCGAGCTCCTCGCGGAGATGATGGACACGTGACCGTCCGCGCCGCTTCGACCGTGGCGCCCCTCGTCGCGGCCCACTGGCCCGAGGTCACCCGCATCTATGCCGCCGGCATCGCCACCGGCCACGCGACGTTCGAGGCCCAGCCCCCGGACTGGGCGGCCTTCGACGCGACCAAGCTGCCCGACCACCGGTGGGTCGCCCTCGACGGCGATGGCGCGGTGATTGGCTGGGTCGCGGTCACCCCGGTCTCCGACCGGTGCGTGTATGCCGGCGTCGTCGAGCACTCGGTCTACGTCGACCCGGCCGCCCAGGGCCGTGGGGTGGGCCGCCGTCTCCTGGACGCCCTCGCCACCAGTACCGAGCGCGCGGGGATCTGGACCATCCAGAGCGGGGTGTTCCCTGAGAACGCCGCGAGCCTCGTCCTGCACCGGGCGGCGGGGTTCCGGGTGGTCGGCACCCGCGAGCGGGTGGGTCGGATGACCCATGGACCGCTGGCCGGAACCTGGCGCGACGTCGTGCTGCTTGAGCGCCGCAGCAGCGTGGCGGGTGCCGTCGAGCCGGCCCCGCTTGACGGCGCCCCGACGCCGACGTAGTGTGCGGATGGAACGAAACGGTTTCGTTCCATCCCCGTCGACAGGACGCACCCCATGACCCCGGCCGCCACCGCCACCACCACCCGCCCGCGGGTCGAGGGCGACCGCGTCACCGAGATCCACGAGGCCGTCCTCGAGCTGCTCGTCGCCTTCGGCTACGACAAGCTCACGTTCGACCAGGTCGCCGCCCAGGCCCGGGCCGGCAAGGCCACCCTCTACCGGCGCTGGCCCACCAAGGCCGCTCTCGTCGTCGACGCCGTGCAGGCCTCGCTCTGTCCGGACGTCGTTGAGCGCCCCGACACCGGCTCCCTGCGCGGAGACCTCGTCTCGGGCGCGTGCCAGCAGGGCGGCCTGACGTCGGGCCTCCCGGGTCTGCTCGGGGCGGTCATGCCCGCCCTGCACCGCGACGCCGAGCTGATGGGCGAGTTCCGGCGCCGCTTCCTCGAGCCGATGGCGGCCGGCACCCGCGAGGTCTTCGCCCGCGCCCAACGTCGCGGCGAGATCGGCCCCGGCGCCGACCTCGGCCGCCTCGCCGGCATCCTGCCGGCCCTCTGTCTGCACCGCGCCGTCGTCGAGGGCGCCGACTGCGACCGCGACGACGTCATCGCCATCGTCGACGAGATCGTCCTGCCCGCCTGTCGGGCCACCGTGGCCTGACGCCCGTCCCCGGCTCCCCGGCTCACCTCGACGTGACCCCGGGCGCCCCACTCGCATACCCCTGCCGTCGACGGAGACGGTCCTCCCGCCCCTGTCCACGAAAGGCACCACCATGTCCGTGATCTCGGACGCCCCCATCGAGGGCGTCGTCACCGAAGCCGAAGCCGGATCCCGGCCGCGCCCGCGCGGTCTCGGCCTCGCGCTCGCCGTCATCGGCAGCGCGCAGCTGATGATCGTGCTCGACGGCACCATCGTCAACATCGCCCTGCCCCACATCCAGACCGACCTCGGGTTCAGCAACGCGAACCTCTCGTGGGTCGTCAACGCCTACGCCCTGGCCCTCGGCAGCCTGCTGCTCCTCGGTGGCCGCCTCGGCGACCTGCTCGGCCGGCGCCGCATGTTCGTCATCGGCGTCCTGCTCTTCGCCGCGGCCTCGCTCGTCGGCGGTCTGGCCGTCAACGAGGGCATGCTCATCGCCTCGCGGATCGTCCAGGGAGCCGGCGCCGCCATCGCGTCGCCCGCCGCCCTCGCGCTCATCACGACGACCTTCCCCGCGGGCAAGGAGCGCAACCGCGCCATGGGCGTGTACGCCGCGATGTCGGGCGTCGGTGCGGCCGTCGGCCTCATCCTCGGCGGGGCGCTCACCGAGCAGGACTGGCGCTGGACGTTCTTCATCAACGTGCCGATCGGCCTGCTCGTCGCGTCGCTGGCGCCGCGGGTGCTCGTCGAGAGCGAGCGCTCCACGGGTCGCCTCGACATCCCCGGGGCCGTCACCGGCACCGCCGGCCTCGTCGGCATCGTCTACGGCCTCACCCACGCGGCCGACCCGTCCGGTGGCTGGGGATCGTCCCTGACGCTGACCTCGCTGGCGCTCGGCGTCGCCCTGCTCGTCGCCTTCGTGCTCATCGAGCGGCGCAGCGCGCACGCCCTGCTGCCGATCCGCATCCTCGCCGACCGCACCCGCGGCATCAGCCTGTTCGTCATGCTCCTCGTGGGCGCCGGGATGTTCGCGATGTTCTACTTCCTCGGCCTCTACATCCAGCAGGTGCTCGGCTACGGCCCGCTCAAGGCCGGGTTCGCGTTCCTGCCGTTCTCCGGCGCCATGGTCATCGGGGCCGGCCTCGGCTCCACGCTCGCCAGCCGCATCGACGCGCGGTGGATCTCCGGTCCGGGCGCGATCCTCGCGGCGGTCGGCATGTGGGGGTTCAGCCACCTCACCGTGGACAGCACGTACGCCGCGAACCTGCTGCCGTGGATCGTCCTGCTGGCCATCGGCCTCGGCCTGACCTTCGTCCCGCTGACCCTCACCGCCGTGGCGGGGGTCCGTGAGGAGGACTCGGGGGCCGGGTCGGCCGCGCTCAACACGGCCCAGCAGATCGGTGGCGCCATCGGCCTCGCCGCGCTGACCACCGTCTTCACGCACGCCTTCGCCGACCGCATCGGTGCCCTCGCCGGCCCGATCCAGGCGCAGGCGGCCTCGGGCGCGATCACCGCCGACCAGGCCAAGGCGGCGATGGCGCAGGCCCAGCTCGTGGCCCAGACTGACGGGTCGACCCGCGGCTTCCTCGTGGGCGCCGTGATGATCCTCGTGGGCGGGCTGCTCGTGCTGACCCTGCTCACCGTCAAGCACGGCGACCTCGCCGCGCGCGAAGAGGTCGCGGGCCGGCACCTGGGCTGACGGCCACCGGTGGCCGTGTCCACCCGTGCTCAGAACAGCGTCGGGACCGGCGCCGGGGTCGCCTCGGTGCCGGTCCCGACCGGTCTGAACTGGCCGCTGCCGTCGCGGCTCGGCGGCCGGGTCAGCCCGTGCCGGACCAGCAGCGGGGCCACCCGGTGGGCCAGGTCGTCGCGGTAGGCCGCGGGCGCGTAGCTGCCCCGGGCATACAGGCGGCGGTAGGCCGGGAGCAGGCTCGGGTGGTCGCGCTCGACCATCGCGAGGAACCACTCCCTCGCTCCCGGACGCAGGTGCAGCGCCATGACCGACGCGCTGCCGGCGCCGGCCGCCGCGATCCGCGCCAGGAGCGAGTCGAGCGCCTCGTCGGAGTCGGTGAGATGGGGCAGCACCGGGGCGACGAGCACGTGGCACGGCAGGCCGGCGTCGGCGATCTCGCGCACGAGGTCGAGCCGCGCCCGCGGCGACGCCGTACCCGGCTCCACCGCGTGGTGCAGGGCTTCGTCGCCGATGGCGATCGACACCCCGAACCCCACCGGTACGTCGCGGGCCGCGGCGACGACCAGCGGGAGGTCGCGGCGGGCGACCGGGCCCTTGGTGAGCACCGAGAACGGGGTCCCCGAGTCGGCGAGGGCCACGATCACCCCCGGCATGAGGCGGTAGCGGCCCTCGGCCCGTTGGTAGGGGTCGGTGTTGGTGCCGAGGGCGACTCCCTCACGGCCCCAGGACGGGCGGGCCAGCTCGCGCCGCAGCACCTCGCCGACGTTGGTCTTGACGACGATCTGCCGGTCGAAGTCGTCGCCGGGGTCGAGGTCGAGGTAGGTATGCGTCTGGCGGGCGAAGCAGTAGACGCACGCGTGGGTGCACCCCCGGTAGGGGTTGACCGTCCACCGGAACGGCACCTGCGAGGTGGCCGGCACCTGGTTCAGCGCCGAGCGGGCCAGGACCTCGTGGAAGGTGATGCCCGCGAACTCGGGGGTGCGGACCGTGCGCACGAGCCCTTCCACCGAGGCGAGTCCGGGGAGGGCCCCCTCGGCCTCGGCGCCGAGCGCCTGTCCTTGCCACCGCATCCCTCATTCGAACACATGTGCGACCGCGCCGCCAAGAGGTGGGCCGGCTCCGTCGAGCAAACCGGTTGTGGGCCGCCGCGCAGTGCGGTGGACTCGCCTCGTGTCCGTCCGGCTTGCGACCCCGTCCGTGGAGGAGCTGCCCGGCGTCGTCTCCGCCCTGGCCACCTGGCAGGACGACGGGGTGCCGGTGCAGCTGCACCCGGGGGACCTCGGCTGGTTCGGTCGGTCGGGAGCGCGCGAGACGGCCGCCGCCCTGCGCACGTGGAGCCGCGGCGACGAGCTGGTCGCCGTGGGGCTGCTCGACGGCGGGGGACTGGTGCGGTGGACCGTGGCGCCGTGGGCCCGGGTGGACGACGAGCTGGCCGACGAGGTGGTCGCCGACCTCGCGACGCCCGACCGGGGCGTCCTCGCCGAGGGGGAGGCCGCCGTCGAGGCACCGCCCGGGACCGCGCTGCACGACGGCCTCCTCGAGGTCGGCTGGACGCCGGGGGAGGCGTGGACGCCGTTGCGCCGCAACCTCGCCCGGCCGGTGGAGAGCCCCGGGCTGCGCGTCGAGGTGGTCGGTTCGGCGGGCGGCGCCGGGGTCACGCTGGTCGCTGACTACACGGCCGTCCACCGCTCGGCGTTCGCCAGCGCGCGGCTGACCCCCGAGGCCTGGAGGGTGATGGCGGCGGCCCCGGTCTTCCGCACGGCCCGGTCGCTCGTCGCCTACGACGACGCCGGTATGCCGGTCGCCGAGGTCACGGTGTGGTCAGCCGGGCCCGGGCGCCCCGGTCTGCTCGAACCGCTGGGCGTCCACGCCGAGCATCGCGGCCGCGGCTACGGGCGGGCGATCGGTCTGGCGGCGGCCGGCGCCCTGCGCGACCTGGGCTCGTCGAGCGCGCTGGTGTGCACCCCGAGCGCCAACACGGCCGCCGTCGCGACCTACGCGGCCTCCGGATACGTGGCGGAGCCGGAGCGGCTCGACCGCGCCCGCCGCGCCTAGCCCGCCCCGCACCCCTCGCTCAGCCGCGTCGCACCCGTCACCCGGTGCGCCAGCCCCAGGCCACCCAGCCCGCCACGGCCAGCACGGCCGCGACGGCGAGGGCGACCTGGCCGCCGACGCCGAGGGCCCGGACCGCCTGGGTGAGCACGGCCACCGCCAGGGCGACGCCGACGACCACCGCCAGGCGCCGACCCGTACGCCGGAACGTGTCGGCGGCCAGCGCCCCCGCCGACGGACGACCGGCGACGAGGGTGAGCGCGGTGTGCCCGGTCGCCACGCAGGCGGCGGCGGGGACGGCCCACCAGCTGAACGGACCCGGCACCTGCGCTACCCAGAGCACGACGAGCATCGCCCACATCACCAGGGCGGCGGGGGTCTCGGCGTACGCCACGGTCGCCGCCCCGGCGGGAGCGAAGACGAGCCACCACCAGGTGACCTCCCCACCGCCGAGCATGAGGCATACCGCGAACAACAAGGGGGCGAGCGTCGCGACCGTGGCCACGGCGATCTGGCCCGCGTCGTACTCGTCCGAGAGCCCCAGCCGCACGAGACGGACCCGCGGGAGTCGCGTGCCGACGCTCATCGCCGGGCCAACCGGGGCGAGCGGGCCCGTCGGGCGAGCTCTCGGAGCACCTGGTCGAGGCTGCCGGGGCCGAGCCACGGCACGACGGGGACGCCCGCGGCGGTGAGCCGGTTGACGTCGACGCCGCGGCCGAGCCGGCGGATCCGCCAGGCCAGGGCGGTGTAGGGGTCGTCCTCGCCCCGCCAGAGGTGCTCGGGCATGGTGTCGACGACGATCGTCGTGAGCCCCCGCGCGCCGAGCCGGGCCACGACCTCGACCATCGACGGGTCGACGAGCGGGGAGAGCACGACGACGACCGCGCCGGAGCCGATGCCGGCGACGGCCCACTCGCCGTCGTCGCGCCGCTCGGTGGCGGGCTGGATGAGGGCCAGGGTGCCGAGGACCCGGCGCAGGTGCGAGCGACCCGAGCCCACGGG
Source organism: uncultured Actinomycetota bacterium (assembly GCA_963752705.1). Classification (GTDB taxonomy): domain Bacteria; phylum Actinomycetota; class Actinomycetes; order Actinomycetales; family Dermatophilaceae; genus Lapillicoccus. Next base: position 518,627 of record CAVVZM010000001.1, on the reverse strand, counting down.
CACCCGGGGGATTCCGGCGGCGCCGACCACGCGCAGGCCGACCCGGTCGCCGACGGTGAGGTGGTGCTCTGCGATCGCCCCCGCGGCGCGCACCGTGAGGTCGAGGCTGGTGGGCCGCCCGTCGATCCCCTCGCGCGGGCCGAGGTCGCTGAGGGCGTCGACGACGAGCACGACGAGGGAGTCCTCGTCGCCGTAGGTCGAGGTGACGTGCAGGGTGCCGGTACGCAGCGACACCGGCCAGTGGATCCGGCGCAGCCGGTCGCCCGGGTGGAAGGGCCGCAGCCGGTCGAACTCGCTGCCTCCTCCGGGCCGTCCCGACCGGCTGGGACCGACCAGCCCCTCCGGGTGGGGCATCGGCGCGGTGGGCGCGAAGGTGGCGGGCAGGGGGAGCGTGGTCAGGGACGCCTCGATGGCGTCGTGCGGGCCGCTGCGGTACGCCCCCCAGCTGCTCCAGGCCGCCCACCGCAGAGGCCCGACCGTGCGCACCCCCCACCGCGTCGAGCGCAGGACGACGCTGCCGGTCGCCCGGCCCTCGACGCCGCCGGGGCCTCCGGGGCCCAGCACCCGGATCCCCATCGGCGGGTCCTGCTCGAGGAAGAGGCCGGAGGGGACGCTGAAGAGCACCTCGTCGACGCCCGCCGGAAGGGTGACCCGGGCCCGCACGGCCGTCGCCTCGCCCTCGCGCAGCGTCCGGTGCCCCAACGCGGCCGTGACCCTGACCACCTCCCGCGGGCGCCGCCACCACGACCAGGTGACGACGACGAGCAGCGGCGTGACGACGACGAGCAGGTCGGTGCGGTGCAGCACTAGGGCCGCCAGCGCGCCGAGCACCCCGATGGCGGTCGCCCGGAAGTGGGCGGCGGTGGGCTGCCAGGGCGGCAGCCCGACGACGGTGCGGTCGGGTGTGCTGCCGCTCATCGACCGCGCTGCAGCTCGCGCGGCGAGGGGGTGGGGACCGTCGCGAGGATGCTCTCGACGACGCTGCGACCGGAGACGTTGCTCATCCAGAGCTCGGGCTTGACGGTGATGCGGTGGGCCAGCGCGGCGACGGCGACGGCCTTGACGTCCTCGGGGGTGACGTAGTCGCGGCCCTGCACGACGGCATACGCCCGCCCGACCAGCAGGAGCGCCAGTGAGCCGCGCGGGGAGGCGCCGAGCAGGGCGTGCTGGTGCAGGCGGCTGGCGGTGGCGAGGGCGACGCAGTAGGCGGCCACGCTGTCGTCGACCGTGACCGTCTCCACCGCCTCCTGCATGGCCAGCAGCCCGGCCCCGTCGGTCACCGCCTCCAGCTGAACCTCCTCGTGCCGGCGGTCCATCCGGTTGCGGAGCACCGCGAGCTCCTCGCTCTCGGTGGGGTAGCCGAACGAGACGCGCAGGAGGAACCGGTCGAGCTGGGCCTCCGGCAGCGGGTAGGTGCCTTCGTACTCCACGGGGTTGGCCGTGGCGAGCACGTGGAAGGGAGGGTCGAGGCGGAACGTCTGGCCCTCCACCGTCACCTGCCGCTCCTGCATGGCCTCGAGCAGCGCTGACTGGGTCTTCGGCGGGGTGCGGTTGATCTCGTCGGCGAGCAGCAGGCCGGTGAAGAGTGGACCCGGGCGGAAGACGAACTCCTGGGCCCGCTGGTCGTAGACGAACGACCCCGTGAGGTCGCCGGGCAGCAGGTCGGGGGTGAACTGGGCGCGGGTGAAGGACAGGCCGAGGGTCTGCGCGAACGACCGCGCGGCGAGGGTCTTGCCCAGGCCCGGGAAGTCCTCGAGCAGCACGTGTCCGCCGGCGAGCACCGCGCTGAGCACGAGGGTCAGCGGGCGGCGCTTGCCCACGACGGCGCGCTCGACCTCGTCGAGGATGTGCCCGGCCCGCTCCGAGACCGCCGCGAGCGGCAGGGGAGCGGGAGTGGTGGGGTCGACGGTCACGGGGCCTCGATTCGGTCGAGCACGGCGCTGAGGTATGCCGCGTCGACCAGCCGCGGGTCGGGGGGCCGGGCGACGAGGTCGGCGAGGTCGGAGGGCAGCACGTCGTAGGCCCGGTCGGGCTCGGCGAGCAGGTCGACGCCCCGCTCACGGGCGACCCGGTCGGCGAGGACGGCGGCCAGCTGGCGCTGCAGGTCGCCCGCGAGGTGGGCGCGCTGCTGGGGGTCCTGGCCCGGGTCGGCGAGCCGGCGTGAGAGGGCCACGGTGCGGTGGTCGCCGCCGCGGCCGAGACCGAGCGTCGACTGCCCGGGGGTCACCCACGCCTCGCCGTGGCTCTCGGTGAAGCGGTCGGTGAAGAAGGCCATGACCACGGTGGCCGCGACGAACAGGGCGGCGATGAGCACGGGGGAGGGCGACACCCCGAGGAGCACCAGCGCCAGCATGAGCACGACGTAGCCGACGACGGCCCGGATGACACGGGCGCGCCACACCGGCTGGTCGCGCAGGCGCCACCTCACGAGGAGACCGTCCCGGCGTCCTGCCCCACGGCGGCGACGACCCGGCGCAGGTCCTCGTGCACCGCCGTCAGCCGCTCGACGGCGACCTCGCGGTGGTGCTCGGTGAGGGGGTGCCGCGAGTAGCGGGCCTCCCGGTAGAGCTCGGCCAGGGCGCCCATCGCGTCGGGCGCGATGTCCCACGTGCGCAGCACCCGCACGGTGTACTCCGCCGCGGTCTCGGACGGGCGCCGTGGGAGGCCGGCGGCCGACGCGGAGTCCTCCAGGTCGACCCAGCAGGCGACGATCGCGTTGCGGGGGCTGCCCTCCTGGAGCAGCGCCATGCGGGCGTCGGCCGAGTCGACGAGCTCGTCGGGCACGGCCGGCAACGGCGTCAGCCCGGTGCGGGCGACCGCCCGGGTCGACACGCGCGGGAACGAGCGCCACGCGTACCGGGCCAGCAGGGCCAGGATCCAGCCGATGGCCCCGGCGACGACGAGCTGGATCGCCGCGATGACCAGCGGCGACAGGGTCGGCAGGTCGTTGAGGGGCGGCAGGACGTCGCGGGTCGAGGTGCTCGTCGTCGCCGTGGTCGGGGTGGGCGGCAGGCTCAGCGAGAGCGAGGGGGCGGAACCGCGCAGGGGCTGCGACACGACGTCGACCGGGCCTGAGGCCGTGACGACCGCCACGAGGGCGAGCGCCAGGGCGGCGGCGCCCAGGGCCCAGGGCGTGGGCCCTCCGGGCGGCCGGGGCAGCCTCACCTCCCGGGCTGACTCGGCTGAGCCCGCTGCGCCCTGGGTCATGGCGGCACGCTACCCCGCGCACCCGACAGGATCCGGCGGACCGCCCGGCCCGGACTAGCGAGCAGGGCTACCGACTAGGGCTCACGACCGCTGGCGCGGCTCCGGCGGCACGATGACGGCGTCCTTGACCGCCAGCGCGGCCGACGGCTCCTCGACGGCGTAGGTGAGCCCGCTGATCCGCCCGGCCGCCCGCAGGTCGCCCTCGGCGGTGCGGACCCGGTCGAGCTGGGCCGCGCCACCGACGAGGCTCATCGCCGTGATCTCGGCCCGCATCCCGACCTTGGCCTCCGACTTGGCCTTGCGCACACCGGCCAGCGCCTCACCGACGGCGGCGAGCACCGCGCTGTCGGCCCCGCGCGCGTCGCCGAGCTCGGCGGTCGTCGGCCACGGCGCGCGGTGGATGGACCCCTCGGTCTGGTCGTGGAACCACGACCAGACCTCCTCGGTGGCGAACACGATGACCGGGGCCAACAGGCGCAGCTGGATGTCGAGGGCCAGCCGCAGGGCGGCCCGGGCGGAGACCGCGCCGGGTCCCGGGTCGTCGCCGTCGCCGGTGCCGTAGGCCCGGTCCTTGACCAGCTCGAGGTAGTCGTCGCAGAACGACCAGAAGAAGGACTCCGACACCTCGAGGGCGCGGGTGTAGTCGAGCGCGTCGTTGGCACGGGTGGCCAGGTCGACGACGTCGGCGAGCGTGGCCAGCATGGCCCGGTCGAGCGGCTCGGTGACGAGGTCGGCGAGGCCGGTCGCCGACGTGGCGCCGACGTCGCCGAACGACAGCGCGAAGCGGCTCGCGTTGAGCACCTTGATGGCCAGGCGCCGGCCGACCTTCATCTGGGCGGTGTCGAGCGCGGCGTCGATGCCGAGCCGCGCGGAGGCCGCCCAGTAGCGGACAGCGTCGGTGCCGTGCTCGACGAGCATGTCGAGCGGCGTCGTCGCGTTGCCTTTGGACTTGCTCAGCTTCTTGCGGTCGGGGTCGAGGATCCAGCCGTTGAGCGTGGCGTGCCGCCACGGCAGCGAGCCGTGCTCGTAGTGGGCGCGCACCACCGTGGAGAACAGCCAGGTGCGGATGATGTCGTGGCCCTGGGGGCGCTGGTCGAAGGGGAAGACCACGGAGAACAGCTCGGAGTCCTGCCCCAGCCACCGGCGATCTGCGGCGTCAGCGACGACGTCGCCCAGGTGTCCATGACGTCGGGGTCGCCGGTGAAGCCCCCCGGCTGGTCACGCTGCGACTCCGCGAACCCCTCGGGCGCCTCGGCCGCCGGGTCCACCGGCAGGAGGGACTCGTCGGGCAGGATCGGATGCGCGTAGTCGACCTCGCCGGAGGCGCCCACGGAGTACCAGACGGGGATCGGCACGCCGAAGAACCGCTGGCGGCTGACGAGCCAGTCGCCGTTGAGGCCGCCCACCCAGTTCTCGTAGCGCGAGCGCATGAACCCCGGGTGGAAGTCGAGCTCCCGCCCGCGCTCGATCATCTCGGCCCGGATGGCCTCGTCGCGGCCACCGTTGCGGATGTACCACTGGCGCGACGTGACGATCTCGAGCGGGCGTTCGCCGCGCTCGTAGAAGTTGGCCTTGCGCTGCGTCGGGGTGGGCTCGCCGTCGAGGTCGCCCGACTCGCGAATGGCGTCGACGACAGCGGTACGGGCGGCGAAGGTCGTCTTCGTCGCCATCGCGCCGAACACCTCGGTGCCGAGGTCGGTCCCGATCCACGGCGGCGTCTCGGCCTGGATCCGGCCGTCACGGGTGATGACCGACCGCGTCGGCAGGCGCAGCTCGCGCCACCAGGTCACGTCGGTGAGGTCGCCGAAGGTGCAGCACATGGCGATGCCGGCGCCCTTGTCCATCTCCGCGAGCGGGTGAGCCACGACCGGCACCTCGACCCCGAACAGGGGCGAGGTGACCGTGGTGCCGAAGAGGGCGGCATACCGCTCGTCGTCGGGGTGGGCGATGAGGGCGACGCAGGCCGGGAGCAGCTCGGGCCGGGTCGTCTCGATGAAGACCTTCTCGCCGTCGGGCCGGTGGAAGGCGACCCGGTGGTAGGCCCCGGGGTAGTCGCGGGCCTCGAGCTCGGCCTGGGCGACGGCGGTCTGGAACGTCACGTCCCACAGGCCGGGCGCCTCCGCCTGGTAGGCCTCGCCGCGCGTGAGGTTGCGCAGGAAGAAGGCCTGCGACACGGCGCGGGAGCGGTCGTCGATGGTGCGGTAGGACACGTCCCAGTCGCAGGCCAGCCCGAGGCGCCGGAAGGTGTCCTCGAAGGTCTCCTCGTCCTTGACGGTGAGGATGTCGCACAGCTCGATGAAGTTGCGCCGGCTGATGGGCTGCTGGTCGGACGCCTTGGTCGACTTCCCTTCCCCGCCCTGCTGCGCGGGTTCGAAGCCGGGGTCGTAGGGCAGCGTCTCGTCGCCCCGCACGCCGTAGAAGTTCTGCACCCGCTTCTCGGTGGGCAGGCCGTTGTCGTCCCAGCCGATCGGGTAGAAGACCTCGAAGCCGGCCATCCGCTTGTAGCGCGCGATGCAGTCGGCCTCGGTGAACCCGAAGACGTGGCCGATGTGCAGGGAGCCGCTGGCGGTGGGCGGCGGGGTGTCGATCGCCCAGACGCCCTCGCGACCACGTTCGAGGGCGGCCGCGCGGTCGAAGGTGTAGGTGCCCTGCTCCTTCCATACCTGCACCCACTTCTCCTCCAGGCCGTCGACCGACGGCCTCTCGGGGATCTGGGGTGCCGCGGACGAGCCGGCGGCACGGGCGGGTGTGGAGGTGGTCATGGCGGCGATTCTCCCAGACCGGAGGCGGTGCTCTCCAACGGTATGCCGCTCGCCCGCTCAGGCGCGGACGCCCGCCGGGTGCCCTCCGGCCAGCCGGGCGTAGCGGCCTGCGGCGTCCAGCAGCTCGGTATGCGTGCCCGTCTCGGCCACGCGGCCGCCGGAGAGGACCGCGATGCGGTCACTGCCCTCGACCGTGGTCAGGCGGTGGGCGATGGTGATGGTCGTCCGGCCGCGTGTCACCTCGGCGAGCGCCGCCTGCAGCTCGCGCTCGGTCTCGTTGTCGAGGGCGCTGGTGGCCTCGTCGAGCACGAGGACGCGGGGGTCGCGCAGCAGCGTGCGCGCCACGGCGAACCGCTGCTTCTCGCCGCCGGAGAACCGCAGCCCGCGCGCTCCGACGACGGTGTCGAGCCCGTCGGGCAGCGTCGCCACGAGGTCGGCGATCTGCGCCGACTCGAGCACCCGCCACAGCTCGTCGTCGGTGGCGTCGGCCTTGGCGTGCAGCAGGTTGTCGCGGATCGAGGCGTGCAGCAGGTAGGTCTCCTGCGACACGACGCCGACGATCCGGGACAGGTCGGCGAAGGCGAGGTCGCGCAGGTCGATGCCGTCGACCGTGACCCGTCCGACGGAGGGGTCACGCAGCCGCGCCACGAGGCCCGCCAGCGTGGACTTGCCGGAGCCCGTCTCGCCGACGAGGGCGAGCGAGGTGCCGGCCGGCACGACGAGGTCGACGTCGGTGAGGGCGTTGCGGTCGGCGTCGGGGTAGCGGTAGCTCACGTTCTCGAGCCGGACCTCGCCGCGCACGGCGTCGTGGTCAACGGCGACGGGGTGCTCCGGGGCGCGGACCTCGGTCTCGAGGTCGAGGTAGCCAAAGATCCGGCTGAACAGCGCCATCGAGCTGACGAGGGAGACGCCGACGTCGAGCAGGCCCATCATCGGCCGGAAGATGCCGGACTGCAGCGCGGTGAAGGCGACCAGCGTGCCGATGGTCATCCCGCCGGACGTCGCCGGGAACCCCGCGGCGAGGTAGATGAGCGCGGGGATGGCAGCGAAGACGATGCTCATCGTCGCCATCCGCCACCGACCGGCCAGCTGCGACTGCACCTCGAGGTCGACCAGCTCGCGCGAGGTCTCGGCGAACCGGGCGGCTGCGGCGTCGCTCGCGCCGAGGGTCTTGGTGAGCTGGACGCCGCTGACCGAGAGGCCCTCGTCGACCTGGATGAGCATGTCGGCCATCCGGCGCTGCTGCCGGGCGGTGACCTCGCGGCGCATCAGGGCGACCCGGCGGGTCAGCCACACGGCGGGCGGGATGACGACGAGGGAGAGAAGAGACAGGCGCCAGGACAGCGCGACCATGGCCAGCGCGGTGCCGATGGTGGTGGTGACGTTCGACGCGACGGAGGTGGCGGTCGTCGTGACGACCGACTGCATCCCGGCGACGTCGTTGGTGAGCCGCGACTGGATCTCGCCCCCACGCGTACGCGTGAAGAAGGCGATCGACTGGCGCTGGAGGTGGGTGAAGACGTCGGTGCGCAGGCGGTGCATGACCTCCTGCCCGACCGTGGTCGAGAGCCAGGTCTGGGCGACGCCGAGCGCGGCGGTGACGACGGTAACCGCGAGCATGCCGCCCACGGCGAGGAGCAGGAGCCGCACGTCGGCGTGGGGGAGGGCGTCGTCGATGACGAGCCGCAGCAGGAACGGGGTCGCGAGCGCGACCACCGACGAGGCGACGATGAGCGCCATGACGGCGGCGACCCGGCCGCGGAAGGGCGCGAAGAGGGCGCCGACGCGGCGCCAGCTCACGGGTGACTCGGCGAGCTGCGCGCGGTCGCGGGGGTCGACGCGGCGCGGGCCGCGCGAGGAGGTGCGGGAGGAGGTGGGGGAGGAGTCGAGGGAGGAGGTGGGGGCTGGCATGGGCATCGGTCCTGTCGTCGAGGGATTGAAATAGAGAAGTTATAGAGGTAACCTCACTATGAGGCTACATCGATAACGCTACGCTGGAGCGGTGCATTCCCAGCCCCCCGGCGACGCCGAGCCCTCGCTCGGCGACCTCGTCACCGGAGCAGCCCGCCGGCTGCGGGGGGTGTGGCGCGACGGGTTGGCGCCCTGGGACCTCTCGCCGCACCAGGGCCGGGCCCTGCTCGTCGTCGCCCAGCGCCCCGGCCTACGGCTCTCCGACCTCGCCGACCGGCTCCGGATCGCCCCCCGGTCGGCGACGGAGGTGGTCGACGGGCTGGTCGACCGCGGGCTGGTCACCCGTCTGCCCGACCCCGGTGACCGGCGCGCCGTGCTCGTCGAGCTGACCGCGGCGGGTCACCGCACCGTGGCCGACATCCGGCGCTCGCAGGCCGACGCCGCCGACCAGACGTTCGGCTCGCTCTCCGACACCGACCGCGCCCACCTGCGGCGCATCCTCGGTGGCATCGCCGCCGACGAGCCGCCCCGGGAGTGAGGCTCGGACGCTGGTGGTCGCGAGGGTCCCGGTCCCGTAGGTTGTCGTCATGGAGCCGGTCTACTCGGGCGTCATCGCGGCGGCGCGTGGCGTGTTCGCCGCCCAAGGGCTGCGCTTCACCATCTCCGGCGTGGAGCACGTGCCACGCACCGGCGGGGCGGTCATGGTCGTCAACCACACCGGCTACATGGACTTCACCTACGCGGGGTATGCCGCGTACCCGGCCCGCCGGTTCGTCCGCTTCATGGCCAAGGACAGCGTCTTCACGCACCGGGTGAGCGGGCCCCTCATGCGGGGGATGAAGCACATCCCCGTCGACCGGTCCGCGGGGGCGTCCTCCTATGCGCAGGCCGTGCGCAACCTGCGCGAGGGCGAGATCGTCGGCGTCTTCCCCGAGGCCACCATCTCGCGCTCGTTCGAGCTCAAGGCGTTCAAGAACGGCGCCGCCCGGATGGCTCAGGAGGCCGGCGTCCCCCTGCTCCCCGTCGTCATCTGGGGGTCGCAGCGGGTGTGGACCAAGGGCCACCCGAAGCGGCTCGGCCGCACGAACGTGCCGATCAGCATCGCGGTCGGCGAGCTGATGCCCGTCGCGCCCGGCGAGAGCATCGACGAGGCCACCGCCAAGGTGCACGCCGTCATGACCCGGATGCTGCACACCCTGCAGGAGTCCTACGAGCCCCTGAGCGGCGCCGAGCTGGCGTTCCAGCCGGCCCGGCTCGGCGGCACCGCGCCCACCCTCGAGGCGGCCAACGACCTCGACGACGAGGAGCGCCGCGCCGCCATCCGCAAGGCGAGCGCCGCCCGCAAGGCCGAGCGCGCCGCCGCTGCCGCCGCCGCCGAGGAGCAGCGCCCGGGCTGAGCGGGCGGAACCTCCTCCCCCTCCCGGTAGCCTGCGCGCCATGCCCGGCCGACGCGTACCCGAAGGTCCGGCGCCGGCGCCGGCCGTGCAGAAGCTGCGGCTGCGCTACGCCAAGCGGGGGCGCCTGCGCTTCTCCTCCACCCGCGACTTCCAGCGGGCCCTGGAGCGGGCGCTGCGCCGGGCCGACGTGCCCATGGCGTTCAGCGCCGGCTTCCACCCCCACCCCCGGATCTCCTACGCCAACGCGGCGCCCACGGGCACGGCCAGCGAGGCCGAGTACGTCGAGATCAGCGTCATGCAGCGGGTCGACCCCGAGGCCGTGCGCGCCGCCCTCGACGAGGCGCTGCCGGAGGGGCTGGACGTGCTCGAGGTCGTCGAGGCGGGGCCGGGCTCGCTGGCCGACCGGCTGCAGGCCAGCGACTGGGTCGTGGCCTTCCGCGACGTCGACGTCGCCACCGTGCAGGCGGCGGTCGACGTCCTGCTCGCCCGCGAGCACGCCGAGGTCACCCGCACCTTCAAGACGGGGCCCCGCACCTTCGACGTCCGGCCCGCGATCGTGGCCATCGCGGTGAGCGACGGGGAGGCCGTGGCGCGCCGGCTGCCGGGCGCGATGCCCGGTGGCGAGGCGGGGTGTGCGACAATGCGGATGGTCGTACGGCACACCACACCGGCCGTACGCCCCGACGACATTCTGACCGCGCTGCGTGCAGTCGCCGACCTGGTGCCGCCGTCCTCACCGTTGGTGACGCGGCTGGCGCAGGGTCCGCTGATGGACGAAGAGGCGGCGGTGGCTGATCCACTGGCCACCGACGAGAAGGCCGACGGCAGCTGAGCCGGTGCCGCGCAGTGCGCGAGCCGACCCAGATGTAGAACGACGACTTCCGTCCCACCGCGCCGCGGTGACGACGACGCAGACACCGCACACGAGAGATGGGCCCGGCAGGGCCGGTGTGGCGCCTCCCGTGGAGACGGAGAGGAACGCCCATGGCTTCCGAGGACATCCCCACCACCGGCACCACGACCGACAGCGGCACCGACAGCGGCACCATCGCCGGCGCAGCCGCGGACGGCACGCCCGACCAGCCGGTCGCCAAGAAGGCCGTCCGCAAGCGGGCCCCCCGCAAGGCCACCGCCGCGGTCGCCGCCCCCGAGCCGACTGATACGCCGGACGCCGCCGAGGCGGCCCCGGTCGCCCCCGCGACCACCTCGGCGCCGGTCGAGACGGACGCGCCGCCGGCCCCACGCAAACGGGCCACCCGCAGCCGCAAGAGCGCAGCGCCCACGACCGCCGTCGAGGTGGCCCCCGCTGCAGAGCCGACGCTCGAGCTGCCGGCCGAGACGCCCGCCGAGGCGCCCGCAGACGCCCCCGAGGTTCCTCGGGCCCGGGCCACGAAGAAGGCCGCCACCAAGCGCGCCGCCAAGACCACCACCCGCAGCCGTCGGGCGACGAGTGCCGTCGAGACCCCTGCCGCGGCGGACCCGTCGCTCGTCGACGAGGACGCCCTGCGCCTCGACGCCCCCGAGCAGCCTGCCCCGGCCGCAGCAGCGCTTCCCGCGCCGGACCCCACCGAGGCCGCCGAGACCGCCGAGACCGAAGAGACGGAGGAGACCGACGCGAGCGCCGCGGCACCCTCCGCCGTCGTCCCGCTGTTCCAGGCCCCCGTGACCCGGCGCCGGCGGGCCTCCTCCCCGACGGCGGCGCCCACGGGCGTACCGGCCGCCGATGCACGAGCCGAGGTCCCCGGCGCGCAGGACGGCGCCACCGTCGATGCCGGCGACGACGACACCGACGCGACGGCCCAGCCCGACGAGCAGTCCGACCAGCAGTCCGAGCAGTCCGAGCAGCCGGAGCACGCCGGCTCGCCGCGTCGTCGCCGCCGGCGTGGAGGCAAGGGCCGCCGCGGCCGTTCCGGCGACGCCGAGGCCGCCGAGGCCGCTGACGACACCGGCATCGACGGCACCGAGAGCAGCGATGCCACCTCGGACGCGAGCGACGACGCCGACGCCGGCCAGGGGCACGACGAGCGCGACCAGGAGCCGTCGGCGTCCAGCCGGCGTCGCACCCGCCGCCGCCGCCGCTCCGGTACGGGTGACGGCGACAGCGACGAGGCGCCGGGTGTGACCACCAAGGTCCGCGAGCCCCGGCGCGACGAGGTGACCGCCCTGCGCGGGTCCACCCGGCTCGAGGCGAAGAAGATGCGTCGCCGCGAGGGCCGCGAGGCCGGCCGGCGCCGCACCGTCATCACCGAGGCCGAGTTCCTGGCCCGGCGCGAGAGCGTCGAGCGGGTCATGGTCGTGCGGCACCTCGGTGACCGCACCCAGATCGGTGTCCTCGAGGACGGCGTGCTCGTCGAGCACTACATCTCCAAGGAGACCGAGGTCTCCATGGCTGGCAACATCTACCTCGGCCGGGTGCAGAACGTCCTGCCGTCGATGGAGGCGGCGTTCGTCGACATCGGCAAGGGCCGCAACGCCGTGCTGTACGCCGGTGAGGTCAACTGGGACGCCGCCGGGCTCGAGCAGCACCAGGCCAAGCGCATCGAGAACGCACTGTCCTCCGGTGAGGGCGTCCTCGTGCAGGTGACGAAGGACCCCATCGGCCACAAGGGAGCGCGGCTGACGTCGCAGATCTCGCTGCCGGGCCGCTACCTCGTCTACGTGCCCAACAGCTCGATGACCGGCATCTCCCGCAAGCTGCCCGACACCGAGCGGGCCCGGCTGAAGCGCATCCTCAAGGACGTCCTGCCCGAGACCGCGGGCGTCATCGTGCGCACCGCCGCCGAGGGGGCCTCCGAGGAGGAGCTGCGCGCCGACGTCGAGCGGCTCACCGCGACGTGGGAGCAGATCAAGGCCACGTCCGAGGCGGCCACCGGCACCGCGGGCGGCAAGAAGAAGAACAAGTCCAGCGGCGCCCCGCTGCTCCTGCACGGCGAGCCCGACCTCACCGTGCGCGTCATCCGCGACATCTTCAACGAGGACTTCGCGCAGCTCGTCGTCGCCGGCGAGGACGCCTGGCGCGAGGTGTCGGAGTACGTCGACAGCGTCGCGCCCGACCTCGCCGAGCGGGTCACCCGCTGGACCAGCAACGAGGACCTCTTCACGCACTTCCGGGTCGACGAGCAGATCGCCAAGGCCATGGACCGCAAGGTCTGGCTGCCGTCCGGCGGCTCGCTCGTCATCGACCGCACCGAGGCGATGACCGTCGTCGACGTCAACACCGGCAAGTTCATCGGCTCGGGCGGCAACCTCGAGGAGACGGTCACCAAGAACAACATCGAGGCGGCCGAGGAGATCGTCCGCCAGCTGCGGCTGCGCGACGTCGGCGGCATCATCGTCATCGACTTCATCGACATGGTCCTCGAGTCCAACCGCGACCTCGTGGTCCGGCGCCTGCTCGAGTGCCTCGGCCGCGACCGCACCAAGCACCAGGTCGCCGAGGTCACCTCGCTCGGGCTGGTGCAGATGACCCGCAAGCGGGTCGGGTCGGGCCTCATCGAGGTCTACTCCGAGACCTGCGCCTCCTGCGGTGGTCGCGGGTTCATCATCCACGCCGAGCCCGTCGACAAGAGCAGCGGCAACCACCACAGCGACCACGCCGACGGCGGGTCCCACGGGTCGTCCGGCTCCTCGGGCCAGGGCCGCGACGGCCGCGACCAGCAGTCCGGCGGCGGCCGGTCCCGCTCACGCGGCTCCTCGGGGTCCTCGGGGTCCTCGGGGTCCTCGGGGTCCGGCTCCTCAGCCACGCCGCCGACCCCTCCCTCGCGACCGGGCGGTCCGACCCCCGCCCAGATCGCCGCGGCCGCGCACGCCGCCGCGCTCAAGACGGCCGCGTATGCCGCGGAGCCCGGTGCCGACCTCATCCTCGACCCGCTCGTCGAGCCCGCGGCGTTCGAGCCCACCTTCGAGCCCGTGCTCGAGCCCGACCTCACGGTCGACCCGGTGGACGCCCAGGCCCTCGCCGACCTCGTCTTCGAGGACGTGGCCGTCGACGTGGCGACCACCGTCGAGCCGGTCGAGCCTGTCCACTCGGTTGAGCCGGTCGAGCCCGCGCCCGAGCCCTCCACGGAGCCCGCGCACGAGCCGGCCGAGGCGGAGACCACCGCCGTCGCGGCCTATCAGGCCCCGGAGCCGGAGCCCGTCGTGACCGCGCCGCCGACGGGTCGCACCCGGCGGCACCGGGGCCGCGTCGTCGCCCCGGCGGGCCCGCCGCGCAGCGGCGCCGACCCGAGCCCGGGACACTGACCGCGGACGCCCCTCCCTCGTCGTCGCCGACGATTTGGGGGAGGTGGCGTCCGACCAGTACCCTTGACCCTTGGCGCGCCCACCGATCGGTGCCCCGCAGGGGAGCTACCAGACGGTTCCTGGAGAGCGTGCGCCGGTTCGACTGACGTAGAGAGTGAGCTTGACGTGTACGCGATTGTTCGCGCTGGCGGTCGCCAGGAGAAGGTGTCGGTGGGTGACGTGCTCATCATCGACAAGGTGAAGGGCGAGGCCGGTGACTCGGTCGACCTGACCCCGCTGCTCGTCGTCGACGGTGGCACGGTCACGAGCGACGCCGCGAAGCTGGCGAAGGTCACGGTGACCGCCGAGGTCGTCAAGCCGGCCAAGGGGCCCAAGATCACCATCATGAAGTTCAAGAACAAGACCGGCTACCGCAAGCGCCAGGGGCACCGCCAGCACCTGACGCAGGTCAAGGTCACCCAGATCGACACCGGCCAGAACGCCTGAGAGAGCAGGGACCACGACATGGCACACAAGAAGGGTGCGTCCTCGACCCGCAACGGTCGCGACTCCAACTCCCAGCGCCTCGGCGTCAAGCGGTTCGGCGGCCAGGTCGTCAACGCGGGCGAGATCATCGTCCGTCAGCGCGGCACCCACTTCCACCCCGGTGAGGGTGTCGGCCGGGGCGGCGACGACACGCTGTTCGCCCTCGTGGCCGGCGCCGTGAAGTTCGGCACCAAGCGCGGTCGCAAGACCGTCAACATCGAGCAGCCGGCTCAGCTCGAGAAGGCCGACGCCTGACCGGTGGTCGACCAGTAGCAGTGACACGGGGCGGGCCGTCTGGCCCGCCCCGTCGCATGTCCAGCCGCAGTTCGGGCCGGACCCATCAAGGAGGCACGACATGGCGGCGAGCTTCGTCGACCGAGTCGTTCTTCACGTGTCTGCCGGCTACGGCGGCCACGGGGTGGCCTCGGTCAAGCGGGAGAAGTTCAAGCCCCTCGGCGGGCCGGACGGCGGCAACGGCGGGCGCGGCGGCTCGGTGATCGCGCGGGTCGACCCGCAGGCGACCACCCTGCTCGACTACCACCACCATCCCCACCGCTCCGCGACGAACGGCAAGCCGGGCGCCGGTGACGAGCGCAACGGCGCCGACGGCGACGACCTCGTCCTGTCGGTGCCCCCGGGCACGGTCATCAAGGACGGCACCGGCCGGATCATCGTCGACCTCGTGACCCCGGGCGAGGAGCACGTCATCGCCCGCGGCGGTCGCGGCGGCCTCGGCAACCGGGCGCTCGCGTCGGCCCGCCGCAAGGCCCCCGGGTTCGCGCTGCTCGGCGAGCCCGGCGAGGCGTACGACGTCGTCCTCGAGCTGAAGTCGCTGGCCGACGTCGCCCTCATCGGCTTCCCCTCGGCCGGGAAGTCCTCGCTCGTCTCGGTGCTGTCGGCGGCGCGCCCGAAGATCGCCGACTACCCGTTCACGACCCTCGTCCCCAACCTCGGCGTCGTCACCGCCGGCGACGAGCGGTTCACCATCGCCGACGTGCCGGGTCTCATCCCCGGCGCGCACCTCGGCCGCGGCCTCGGCCTGGAGTTCCTGCGTCACGTCGAGCGCTGCTCGGTGCTCGCCCACGTCATCGACTGCGCCACCCTCGAGCCCGGTCGCGACCCGCTGACCGACCTCGACGTCATCGAGGACGAGCTGTCGGCCTACGTGCCCGACGCCGACCTCGGTGGCCGTCCCCTCGCCGAGCGCACCCGCCTCGTCATCCTCAACAAGGCCGACGTACCCGAGGCGGCCGAGCTCGCCGAGCTCGTCCGCGGCGACCTCGAGGCCCGCGGTCTCGAGGTGCACGTCGTGTCGGCGGTCGCGCATACCGGTCTGCGCGAGCTCGGCTTCGCCCTGGGCCGGCTCGTGGCCGCCGCCCGCGCCGACGCCGCCGAGATCGTGCCCCCCCGGATCGTGCTGCGCCCGAGGGCGGTCGACGACTCCGGCTTCACCGTGCAGCGGGAGCAGACCGCCGACGGCCTCGTCTACCGCGTGGTGGGCGAGCGCCCGACGCGGTGGATCCGCCAGACCGACTTCTCCAACGACGAGGCGGTGGGCTACCTCGCCGACCGGCTCGGCCGGCTCGGGGTCGAGCAGGCGCTGGTCAAGGCCGGGGCGGTGGCCGGTGACACCGTGCTCATCGGCGCCGCCGACGACGCCGTGGTCTTCGACTGGGAGCCGACCCTCGTGGCCGGCGCCGAGCTGCTGGGCCAGCGCGGCACCGACCTGCGGCTCGAGCCGGCACAGCGCCCGTCGCGCGACGAGAAGCGCGAGGCCGCCCACGACCGCTACGTCGCCCGCCAGAGCACCCAGGCCGACCTCGAGGCCGAGCGCCGCGCCGGCCACTGGGCCACGGCCCGCCCCGACGCCGACGAGGAGTGACCGCCGGATCGGGAGCCGCGGTGTCGCCGATGCGCCCCTCGGACTCCCGAACCGGCGCGCTCCCTAGACTCGGGCCGGTGTCCTCCCGAGCCACCATCGCCGCCGCGGGCCGCCTGGTCGTCAAGGTGGGCTCGTCGTCGCTGACGAGCCCGAGCGGTGGTCTCGACACGGGCCGGCTGCTCGCCCTGGTCAACGCCCTCGCCGTACGCCGGCACGCGGGCACCGCGGTCGTCCTCGTCTCGTCCGGGGCGATCGCCGCCGGCCTGGCCCCGCTCGGCCTCACCCGTCGCCCGCGCGACCTCGCGACGCAGCAGGCCGCCGCCAGCGTGGGGCAGGGCGCGCTCGTCGCGGCCTACCAGCACGCCTTCGGGGCCCACGGCCTCACCGTCGGCCAGGTCCTGCTCACCGCCGACGACGTCACCCGGCGCACCCACTACGCCAACGCCCGGCGCACCCTCGAACGGCTGCTGGACCTCGGGGTCGTGCCGGTCGTGAACGAGAACGACACGGTGGCCACCCACGAGATCCGCTTCGGCGACAACGACCGCCTCGCCGCGCTGGTGGCCCATCTCGTGCACGCCGACGGGCTGGTGCTGCTGTCCGACGTCGACGGCCTCTACGACGGGCCGCCGCACCGGGCGGGCAGCGTGCGGGTCCCGCTCGTCGGCGGCGCCCACGACCTTGCCGACGTCGTCGTGCAGGGGTCGGCCTCCACCGTCGGCACCGGCGGCATGGCCACCAAGCTCGAGGCCGCGGCCATCGCGGCCACCGCCGGGGTCACGACGCTGCTGACCTCCGCCGACCAGGTCCGCGCCGGGCTGGCGGGGGAGGACGTGGGCACCTTGTTCACGCCGACCGGCTCGCGCAGCGCCTCCCGGCTGCTCTGGCTCGCGCACGCCACGGAGCCGCGCGGGCGGGTCCTGCTCGACGACGGAGCGGTGCGCGCGGTCGTGGAGCGCCGGAAGTCGCTGCTCCCGGCGGGGATCGTGGCCGTAGAGGGGCGGTTCGACGAGGGCGACCCCGTCGACGTCTGCACCGCCACCGGCTCCGTCGTGGCCCGGGGCCTGGTCAACTACTCGTCCGACGAGCTGCCCGCGATGCTGGGCCGGTCGACTCACGACCTCGCCCGTGACCTCGGCGCGCAGTACGAGCGTGAGGTCATCCACCGCGACGCGCTCGTCCTCCTCTGACCGCTAGTCCCACCGCCGGCTGACGGCCCGCACCCCCACGACCCACGCGGCCTCGGCGACCAGGGCGTAGGTGCCGTACCGGCGTCGCACCGGCGCCCGGAAGACCCGCGCCACGGCGCTGCCCACGACCCCGCCCGCGACGATCCGGGCCGTGCGCTCGACCGCGACCGCGGCCGCCAGCCGCGGCAGGGGGATCCCCAGCCGCCCGGCCTGGGCGGCGTACACCTTGACCGGTATGCCGTTGAAGGCCTGGTGCCGCACGCCCCACGCGCCCTCGCCCAGGTGCGCGGCGGCGGCCTGGCGCATCCCCGCGCTGGTCAAGGGCGCGGGAGGGGTGTGCCCCCGGCGGCTGAGCGCGGCCGTCGTCACGACGCCGGCCACGGACCCGGCCGACAGGGCCAGCGCCGCCGGCACCATCCGCCGCGGGCTTGTGACCGCGATGAGCACGAGGTAGGACTCGGCGATGAGCGGCCAGCTCACCGCCTCCGCGAAGCCCCAGGCGAACGCGCCGACCAGCCCCCACGGGGAGTCCACGTAGCGCTCCACCGCGACGCCGAGGGGTGAGCGGGGGTCGGCGACGGGGCCGGCCTCGCGCAGGGCCACGACGACGTCGTGCAGCCGGGCCGCCTCCGCCCGGGTCTCCTCGACGTCGTCCGCCCGCACGTCGCCGCGCGCCGCACCGAACCGGACCTCCACCGGCACGGCGTGGAACGACCCGTTCTTGGGCAGCACGTCGGCCGTCCCCAGCAGGGCCACGGGAACGACCGGCACGCCGAGGTCGTGGGCGAGCCGCACCGCGCCGGAGGCGAACCGCCCCACCGTGCCGTCGGTGCTGCGGGTGCCCTCGGGGTAGACGATGACCATGCCCCCCGCGGCCAGCACGGGGGCGCTCGCGGCCCGCAGGGCGGCGTACGCCCCGTCGGCGTCGCGCTCCACCGGTACCGCTGCGGCGAGGGTCGTCACGAGCAGCCGCCGCACCGGGCGGGCGAACCAGTAGTCGACCGCCGCGGCGAACACCGGCTTGGACGCCAGCGGCACCGCCGCCATGAGGGCGGCCGTGTCGGCGTGGGACGCGTGGTTGGTGACGAGCACCGCCGGTCCGTGCGGCAGCGGCCCGGTGACGGTCAGGCCGCCCGTGCTCGCGAACACCAGCCGCCAGAGGTGGTGGCGCAGGAAGGCACCGTGTCGCGTCGCCCCGGCCGTCGGCTCCGTCATCGCAGCACCGCCGCGAGGGGGAGCACGAGCAGGAGCGAGTCGACCCGGTCGAGCAGGCCGCCGAAGCCGGGCAGCCACGCGCCGGCGTCCTTGACCCCGGCCTGCCGCTTGACCATCGACTCGAGCAGGTCGCCGGCCACCCCGCCGAGGGCGACCGCGACGACCAGGCCCACCGAGATCGTGCCGAGCAGGGTGAGCACGACGAGCGTCCCGACCACGGCACCGACCAGCCCGCCGAGCGTCTTGTTGGGCGACAGCGGCGACAGCGGCCGTCGGGCCCAGCCGAACCGGCGCAGGCCCCGGCCGCCGCACCACGCCGCGACGTCGGCCGCCGCGGCGGCGAAGCAGACGAGGAACGCGTCGTCCCCGAGGACGACGAGGTGGGCCAGGGCCCAGCACACCCAGATCGAGGCGAACGCCGTAAGGCTGGCGCGGCGCAGGCCGTGGGCGGTGTCACCGGCCAGGAGGGCCGGGAGAGCGCAGAGCAGGGCGACCAGGGGCGCGAGGGACAGCAGCGACGGAGCGAGCCAGGCCGCCGCGGGGTAGCCGACGGCCAGCCCCAGCAGGATGAGCCGCTCGGGCCGCGGCAGCCCGACGAGCGGCGCGTACTCCCGCACCCCCTGCACCGCGAGCGCCGCCGCGAGCAGGGCGGTCGGCCCCGGGCCGAGCCACAGCGGGATGCCGACGACGGGCGCGACGAGGGCCCACGTCATCCAGCGCCGACGCAGCTCGGCCTGCCCCGAGAGGAAGACCGCGATTCCGGCGAGGGTGAGGACGGCGACGACCACCCACAGGAAGAACACCGCGCGGCCCTCGGCGTGCAGCCGCAGCGGCCCGAGGGGCACGTCGAGGGTGAGGCCGCCGCGGTCACCGCTGAGCAGCCGCACCCACACCTGGGTCAGGGTGTCGTTCACGACGCCGCCCCCGACAGCTCGGTATGCGTCGCGCGCAGCCGTAGGAGCGCGGTCAGCACGGAGCCCACGACGACCACCGCGCCGATCCACGGCAGCCACGCCGGTACGGCGGTGGCCAGGATCGCGAGCGCGCACCGCTCGGTCTTGCCGAGGGGACCGCCGTTGCGGCGGACCGCCCCGGCCCCGGCGGCGGCGAGCGACGCCGCGGTGGGCAGCGTGGCGGCGAGCGCGGCCAGCAGCGTCCACATCACGGGACTCGAAGCCCACGACCCGGACGTGCGCGCCGCGAGGGCGACGAGCCCCGCATACATGAGCAGGTCGCTGGTGCGGTCACCGATCTCGTTGAGGACGAAGCCCCAGGGCCGCGAGACGCCGCGCGCGCGGGCGACGGCGCCGTCGAGGTTGGCCCCGGCCAGCCGGGCGGCGAGCAGGACCAGCACCAGGGGCCACCAGCCCAGCCAGATCGCCAGGGCGGCGAGGGCGGCGGCCAGGACCCCGACGCCCGTGAAGACGTCGGGGGACAGGCCTCGCCGCACCGCGGCGGCGGTCACGACGCCGAGCCGCTGGGTGTACCAGGGCTTGAGTGCGTAGAGGCCGTCCACGTCGCGAAGGCTACCGACCGCCCGGGCTCCCGCGGTCGCGAGACGCTCAGCCCTTGGTCGCTCCCAGGGTCAGCCCGGCGACGAACTGCTTCTGCAGCGCGAAGAACACGATGAGCGTGGGGAGTGCGACGAGCACCGAGCCGGCGGCCACGAGGTTGTTGTCGGTGAAGAACTGGCCCCGCAGGTTGTTCAGCGAGCTGGTCACCGGGTACTTGTCGCCCGACTGCAGCAGCACCGTCGCCCAGAAGAACTCGTTGTAGATCCACGTGACCTGCAGGGTGGCGAGCGCCGCCAGGGGTGGGCGGCAGAGCGGCAGCGTGAGCTGGAAGAACTGCCGCAGCACGCCGGCGCCGTCGACCACAGCCGACTCGTAGAGCTCGCGGGGGAGCGTCTTCATGTAGTTGCTCAGCACGAAGGCGCAGAAGCCGGTCTGGAACGCAACGTTCACCGCGATGAGCCCGTAGTAGCTGTCGAGCAGCGTGCCGGAGTCGCTGAGCCAGTAGGGCACCTCGACGGCCCGGAACATCCGGTAGACGGGGATGAGCAGCGCCTGCGGCGGCAGCAGGTTGGCCGCCGTGAACAGGCCGAGCAGCGCGAGGTTGAACCGGAAGGAGAACCGGGCGACGACGAACGCGATGCACGACGAGAGGAACAGCGTGAGGACCACGGCCGGGATGGTGATGTACGCCGAGTTGAGGAGGGTATGCGTGAAGTCGGCCTGCTGCCAGGCGTTGATGTAGTTCTGGAGCGTGAACCCACCGAACGAGACGTAGCCGTTGGCCGCCGTGTAGGCGTAGTCCCGGAACGAGTTGAGCACCGCATAGAGCAGCGGGAACAGCCACGCCAGCGAGACGACGATGAGGAAGACCTGCAGGACGATGCGCCCCGGCCCCCGCGACGGCCGAGGGGAGGGGGCGACCCGCTTCGCGTCCTGGGGGGTCGCCCGGGCGGTGGTGGCGGTCACCGGTCCTCCTTCATGACGATGCGCAGGTAGATGACGATGAAGATGGACGAGATGACGAGCATGAACGTCGCCAGCGCCGACCCGAAGCCGATCCGGCTGGCCTCGCCGATGATGTTGCTCGTCACGAGGGTGGAGATCAGCTCGAGCCCGTTGCGGCCCTTGTTGATGACCCAGACGAGGTCGAACGCCCGCAGCGACTCGATCACCGTGACGACGAGGACGATGATGTTGATCGGTCGCATCACCGGGAAGACCACCCGGAAGAAGATCGTCTTCTCGCTCGCGCCGTCCACCCTGGCGGCCTCGCGGAGCGTCGGGTCGACGCCCTTGAGGCCCGCCAGGTAGAGCAGCATGACGTAGCCGGTCTGCCGCCAGCTCGACGCGAGCAGGGCCGCCCCGAGGTTGTACTTGGGGTCGCCGTACCAGTCGATGGTGCTCCCGGTGACGGCGTTGATGAGGCCCTGGTCCTTGCTGTACATCAGCTGCCAGATGAAGCCGACGAGGGCCAGGGACAGGACGACCGGCATGTAGAGCGCCGTCTGGTAGACCCGCGACCCGCGCATCTCCCGGTCGAGCAGCACGGCGAGGAAGATGCCGAGCGGCGTGACGAGGAAGAAGAAGACGGCGAACCAGATGAGGTTGTGCTGCAGCGCCGGCCAGAACGGCGGGTAGATGGTGACGACGTCGGTGTAGTTCTTCAGGCCGACGATCTTGGCCTGCCCGATGTCGCCGATGCCGTCCCAGCTGGTGAAGGACAGCAGCACGGAGGCGATGGCCGGCAGCCACACCAGCGTGACGACGAGCAGGGTGGGGATGACGATCATCAGGGTGACGACGACCCGGTCGGTGACCGAGAGCTGGTCGATCCCTCGGTACCTTCGCGTCCGCTTCTTCCGGGGTGCGGTGACGGTGGCCATCAGCAGGGTCAGCTGGTGAAGATGCTGAGCTTCTGCTGCTGGATGTTCTTGACCAGCCCGTCGATGTCGTCCGGCGTCTTGATGAACGACTGGATCGCCGGGATCATCACCGTCGAGGCGAAGTCGGGGCGGGTGTCGCGGTCGAGGAACTGCGCGATCGACTTAGCCGACTTGACGAACTCCTGCGACTTCTTCTGCAGGGCCGTGTACGCGCTGGAGTCGGCCTTGTCGCTCGTCGCGATGACGCTCGGGTCGGCCTTGACGGCGAGGTTCTGAGCGTCGGCGGACCCGAGGTAGCCGAGCAGCTTCTTCGCGCCGTCGGCGTTCTTGGGCCGCTTGGACATCATGTAGCCGTCGATCGGCGCCTCGATCGCGTCGGAGCCGATGGTGGAGTCGACCTCCGGGAAGTTGAAGAAGTCGAGGTCGTCCTGCTCCGCGCCCTTGGTGAACTGCTGCGCGACGAAGGCGCCGAGGACGTACATGCCCGACTTCTTCTGCTGCAGGCTCTGGGCCGCCTCCTGCCAGGTGCGGCCGAGGGAGTCGGTCTGGTGCAGGGGGAGCAGGCCGCGCCAGGTGTCGAAGACCTTCTTGACCTTGTCGCCGCTCCAGTCCTCCTTGCCGGCCATCAGGCTGACGTGGAAGTCGTAGCCGTTGATCCGCAGGTTGAGCTGGTCGAACGTGCCCATCGCGGGCCAGCCGTCCTTGTCGCCGAACGCGATGGGGGTGAGGCCGTCCTTCTGCATCTGGGCGCCGAGGGTCTTCAGCGCGTCCAGCGTCTTCGGGATCTGGTAGCCCTTGTCGGCGAAGACGCTCTTGCGGTAGAAGACCGCCCACGGGTAGTAGGTCGAGGGCACGAAGTACTGCTTGCCGTCGTCACCAGTGGACGCCTTCTTCAGCGCGTCGGACATGCCGCTGAGGCTGCCCCAGACGTCGGAGACGTCGCCGGCGAGGCCCTTCGACGCGAAGAACTTCATCCGGTAGCCCGAGAACCACGTGAACACGTCGTCGGGCGCGCCCTGGAGGTAGGTGTTGATGTTCTCCTGGAACGTGTTGTGGTCGACGGTGTTGATCTTGACGGTGAGGCCGCTGTTCGCTTTCTGGAACGCGTCCATGACCGACTGGACGGCGGCCTTCGGCACGGCGTCGGACTGGTTGGAGCCGAGGCTCACGGTGCCGGTCGCCCCGCCGCCGCCACCCGTGGAGCCACCGGACGGGCTCGTGCCGCCGCCGCTGCTGCAGGCGGCCAGCGCCCCGGGTGCGGCGATGAGCGCACCGACACCGATGGCGCTCTTCAGCACCGACCGTCGCGAGAACGCCCGCGCCGACGGCGGGACCAGGCTGGCGAGGTACTCGGCCTGAGTGGAGGGGCGGGGCATGTCGGGCTCCTTCGACGATGAATGAGGGCAACACCTGATCCGGCGCTGGGGCGGGCACTGAGGCGGACGAACACCAACCGACAGACGAACATCAACCACCAGAAACGACCAGTTCCGAACTGAGGATGACTCGCCGCCCGCGTCCTGTCAAGATCTCGCTCGGCAACGATTCGGTACACCGGAACGGCGCCGTATCAACGGCATAGGGGGTCTCGGCAACGAGTTCCGCGTGGCGCGACGCACCGGGGGCGGATGTTCGTTTCTGTTGACTTTCCGCCCAGTGGCCTCGACACTGACCGCCATGCGACGTTGGCCGGCCGACCGGATCGCCTTCGGCGGCGACTACAACCCCGAGCAGTGGCCGCGGTCCGTCTGGCCCCAGGACATGGAGCTGATGCGCCGCGCCGGCGTCTCCTTCGTCACGCTCGGGGTGTTCTCGTGGTCCTGGCTCGAGCCGGCCAAGGGCGAGTACGACTTCGGCTGGCTCGACGAGATCATGGACCTGCTGTCGGAGAACGAGATCGCCGTCGACCTGGCGACGGCCACCGCCACGCCCCCGCCGTGGTTCTCCACCGCCTTCCCGCAGACGCTCCCGGTCGACCGCGACGGGCATACCCTCTGGCCGGGCAGCCGGCAGGCCTGGTGCCCGTCGAACGAGACGTACCGGGAGCACGCCCTCGCCCTGACCACCGCCCTGGCCACCCGCTACCACGAGCACCCCGCGCTGGCGATGTGGCACGTCTCAAACGAGTACGCGTGCCACAACCTGCCCTGCTACTGCGACACCTGCGCCGGGGCGTTCCGCCGTTGGCTGCGACGGAGGTACGCCGACCTCGAGGCCCTCAACGAGGCCTGGGGCACCGCCTTCTGGAGCCAGCGCTACACCGAGTGGGACCAGATCCTGCCGCCCCGGCGGACGACGACCTTCGCCAACCCGACGCAGGTCCTCGACTACGCGCGGTTCGGCTCCGACACGCTGCTGGACTTCTACCGCGCCGAGAAGGAGGTGATCACCCGGCTGTCCCCGGGCGTACCCGTGACGACGAACTTCATGACGATGTCGGGGTTCCGGCTGCTCGACTACCACCAGTGGGCGCCCGAGCAGGATGTCGTCAGCACCGACCACTACCTCGTCGACACCCTGCCCGACCAGCGCGCCGAGCTCGCCTTCGCCGACGACCTCACCCGAGGCCTGGCCGGTGGCCGCCCCTGGCTGCTCATGGAGCACTCCACGAGCGCCGTCAACTGGCAGCACGTCAACCACGCCAAGTGGCCCGGCCAGACCGTGCGCGACAGCGTGGCCCATGTCGCCCGCGGGGCCGACACGCTCGGCTTCTTCCAGTGGCGTGCGTCGCGGTCCGGGTCGGAGAAGTTCCACTCGGGTCTCGTGCCCCACGCCGGCGCCGACAGCGACCGGTTCCGCGAGGTGTGCACGCTCGGGGAGGTGGCCGGCCGGCTCGGCGAGGTGGTCGGCAGCACGGTCGACGCCGAGGTCGCGGTCCTGTGGGACTACCAGGCCGCCTGGGCCTCCAGTGGCCCGGCGATGCCGTCCTCCGAGCTCGACTACGCCGACACCGGGCACGCCGTCCACCGGCTGTTGCGCGAGCGGGGGGTCACCTGCGACGTCGTGCACCCCTCGGCCGACCTCTCCGCCTACCGGGTCGTCGTCGTCCCCACCCTCTACCTCGTCACCGACGAGCACGCCGCCGCCGTGGCCGCGGCCGCCCAGGGCGGGGCGCAGGTGCTCGTCACCTTCTTCTCGGGCATCGCCGACCAGGACGACCACATCCGCCTCGGGGGCTACCCCGGCGCGTTCCGCGACCTGCTGGGCCTGCGGGTCGAGGAGCTGTTCCCGCTGCTGCCGGGCGAGGAGGTCGCGCTCGAGGGCGGGAGAGCCGGGCGGCTGTGGTCGGAGGACGTCCACGCCGGCTCCGCCGAGGTGCTCGACCGGTATGCGCGGGGCCCCCTCGCCGGCCGCCCGGCCGTCACGCTGCGGGCCGTGGGCACGGGCGCCGCCTGGTACCTCAGCACGCTGCCCGACGACGAGCGGCTCGGGGCGCTGCTGGACCAGGTGCTCGACGCCGCGGAGGTGCGGCCCGCGGCGGTCGTTCCGCGGGGCGTGGACGCGGTCCGGCGGCGGCGCGGTGACGCGTCGTGGCTCTTCCTCGTCAACGACACGGCCACCGAGCAGTCGGTGCCGACCGACGGCTACGACCTCGTCGCCGACCGAGCGGTCGCCGGGTCGGTGCGGCTCCCCCCACGCGGGGTCGCCGTCGTGCGGGAGACCTGACCCGTGCTGGCCGGTCAGCGTCGCTCGGCGATCCTCGCCCTGGTGCAGGAGTCCGGGGCCGTCCGCGTGGCCGACCTTGTCGACCACCTCGGCGTCTCCGACATGACGGTGCGCCGCGACATCGAGCAGCTGGCCCGCGAGGGACGGGTCGAGCGCGTGCACGGCGGAGCCCTGGCGGTCGGTCTGGCCAGCGCCCACGAGCCGGGGTTCCTCGCCAAGTCGTCGCTCATGACCGGGGAGAAGCGCTCCATCGCCCACCGGGCCGCCGCCCTCGTCGAACCCGGGTCGAGCATCGGCATCTCCGCCGGGACGACGACCTACGAGCTGGCCCGGCTGCTGCGCGGCATACCCGACCTCACCGTCGTCACCAACTCGGTGCCGGTCGCGCAGCTGCTGCACGAGGCGCCGACCGAGGGTCAGCGGGTCGTGCTCACCGGCGGGGTGCGCACGCCGTCGGACGCGCTCGTCGGGCCGGTCGCCGTCACCGCCCTGCGCACCCTGCACGTCGACCGGCTGTTCCTCGGCGCCCACGGCATCGACGCCAAGGCGGGGCTCACCACGCCCAACCTCGTGGAGGCCGAGACCAACCGGGCCCTCGTCGACTCCGCCCGCCAGGTCTGCATCCTCGCCGACCACACGAAGTGGGGGGTCGTGGGTCTGAGCACCTTCATCGACCTGGCCGACGTCGACCTGCTCATCACCGACGACGGGATCTCCGCCCGGGCGCGGGCGGCCCTCGTGGAGGCGGTGGACTCGCTCATCGTGGCCAAGGTCGGCCGTCGCCCCTCGGCCCGCCAGTCCGGCTAGCGAGAAACCCCGGAGCCCCCGGCCACGGCGGCGCCGTACCCTGGACCCATGGCTGCAGAGACCGTCGACCAGGCCGCCGTCGAGCTCGTGGCGCGGCTCGCGGGTGAGGCCAAGACCGCCTCACGCCGGCTCGCCCTGCTGCCGCGGTCCGCCAAGGACGAGGCCCTGCTCGCCGTCGCCGACGCCCTTGTCGCGGCCACCGAGACGGTCGTCGCCGCCAACGCCGAGGACCTCGAGCGGGGGCGCGCCAAGGGACTGTCCGGCGGGCTGCTCGACCGGCTCATGCTCGACGCCCGGCGGATCGCCGCCATCGCCCAGTCGGTGCGCGACATCGCCGGCCTGCCCGACCCCGTCGGCGAGGTGGTGCGGGGGTCGACGCTGCCCAACGGGCTGCAGATCCGACAGCTCCGGGTGCCCATGGGCGTCGTCGGCATGATCTACGAGGCCCGCCCCAACGTCACCGTCGACGCCGCCGCGCTCGCCCTCAAGAGCGGCAACGCCGTGATCCTCCGCGGTGGGTCCGCCGCCGCGTCCAGCAACCGGGCGCTCGTCGGGGTGATCCGCCAGGCCCTGGCGTCGGTCGGGGTCGACGAGAACGCCGTATGCCTGCTCGACGGCGGCGGCCACGACGCCGCCCGTGCGCTGATGACCGCCCGCGGCCTCGTCGACCTGCTCATCCCGCGGGGCGGCGCCGACCTCATCCAGACCGTCGTCCGCGAGTCGACGGTGCCCGTCATCGAGACCGGCATCGGTGTCAACCACGTCTACGTCGACGCCGCGGCCGACCTCGACCGCGCCCTCGACATCGTCGTCAACGCCAAGGCGCAGCGGCCCAGCGTCTGCAACGCCGCTGAGACCCTGCTCGTGCACGAGGGCATCGCCGACGCGTTCCTGCCCAAGGTCATGGCCGGCCTGGGCTCGGCCGGGGTCGTCGTCCACGCCGCCCCCGAGCTGCGCGAGCACGCCGAGGCCGCGGGTGCGGCATACGCCCTGGCCAGCGACGAGGACTTCCGCACCGAGTGGTACTCCCTCGACCTCAGCGTCCGCACCGTGCCCGACCTCGACGCGGCCCTGGACCACATCCGTACCTTCGGCACCCAGCACACCGAGGTCATCGTCACCGAGGACCGCAAGGCGTCGCGCCGCTTCACCGCCGAGGTCGACGCGGCCGTCGTCATCGTCAACGCCTCCAGCCGGTTCACCGACGGCAGCGAGTTCGGCTTCGGCGCCGAGATCGGCATCTCGACCCAGAAGCTCCACGCCCGCGGCCCGATGGCCCTTCCCGAGCTGACGACGACCAAGTGGGTCGTCGAGGGCGACGGCCAGATCCGCACCTGAGACGTCTCGACGAGACGGGCCCTCCCGCGCGCGACGGTCATGTCGCAGGTCATGTCGCGCCTGGTGCCGTGATCACGACAGCGCGTGCGACATGACGCGCGACATGACCGGCCGCTAGCGCTGCGCGTACGCCGCGGGCGCGGGCGGAGTTCGGGCCAGCGTCCGCGTCCTGGCATGATGCCCACCGTGGAGGGCACCGAGGTCCGCAAGCTGGCCGCGCTGGAGGACACCCATTGGTGGTACCGGGAGCGCCGTCACCTGTTGGCGAAGGCACTCGCCGGTGTGACCCCCGGCCCGGCGCTCGACATCGGCGCGGCGGGTGGGGGCAACACCCGCGTCCTGCGTGACCTGGGCTGGACCCCGGTCGCCATGGAGTACGGCGAGGAGGGCGCCACCGTCGCCCACGAGCGGGGCCTCGCCACCGTGCGGGCCGACGCCCGCCATCTCCCGCTGGCCGACGGCTCCCTGCGGCTCGTCGTCGCCTTCGACATCCTCGAGCACATCGAGGAGGACGACCAGGCGGTCGCCGAGATCCGCCGGGTGCTCGGTCCGGGCGGCACGTTCCTCATCGCCGTGCCCGCCGACCCGCGGCTCTGGTCGGCCCACGACGAGGCCGTCGACCACGTGCGCCGCTACACCCGCGAGACGCTCTCGAGCGTGCTGCACCGGAACGGCTTCGACATCGCGGAGATGACGTCATGGAACGTCCTGCTGCGCCCCGTGGTCGCGATGCGACGCAAGAAGGCGGCCGGTAGCGACCTGGACGACCTGCACCCCGTGGTCAACACGGCGCTGCGCGCGGTCATCACGGCCGAGCGCTACCTACCGGTCAAGCAGCTCCCCGGCGTGAGCCTCCTCGTCACGGCGCACCCGCGCGGCTGACCCCACCTGCACCACCGGCGCCGGCTCCGCGGCATACCGGCTGTCGGGGGTCTGGGCGACCGGAGCGTGACCGGCTGCCAGCCGTGCCTCCGGCGGGAGCGGCGTGTCGGTCGGGCCGTGCTTGCCGCTCGTGGCCGTGTAGGAGTCGTAGGCGACGAAGTAGGTCGGCCGCGCCTGCATCTGGGTGTACATCCGCCCGATGTACTCGCCGAGCAGCCCGAGGCAGAGCAGCTGCACGGCGCCCACCGAGGAGACGATGAGCACGGTCGAGGTCCAGCCGGCGACGGTGTGCCCGCTGAAGCCGGCGACGATCGCGTAGGCCGCGAGCAGCACCGCGAGCACCCCACCGCCCAGCCCGAGGAAGGTCGCGAGCCGCAGCGGGGCCATGGAGAACCCGGTGACGGCGTCGAGCGAGAGCTTGAGCATCTTGACGAACGGGTACTTGGACGTTCCGGCCGCCCGCTCGTCGCGCCGGTACTCGACGACGTCGGACGGGAACCCCAGGGTGGGGACGATGAAGCGCAGCACGCGGTTGTGCTCGGGGAGGTCGTTGATGGCGTCGACGGTGGCGCGCGACATGAGCCGGAAGTCGCCGGCGTCGCTCATCGCCTCCGTGCCGGAGATCGTGCGGATCGTCGTGTAGAAGGTGCGCGCCGTCGTCCGCTTGAACCACGAGTCGCTCGAGCGGTCGCTGCGCACGCCGTAGACGACGTCGACCCCCTCGCCGCGGGCCTTGACGAGCATCTCGGCGATGACCTCGGGCGGGTCCTGGAGGTCGGCGTCGATGGTGACGACGAAGTCGCCGCGGGCGCAGCCGAGACCGGCGGAGATGGCCGCCTGGTGGCCGGCGTTGGCGCGCAGCCGGACGACCCGGAACTGCTCCCAGCCGCGGTGGATGCGCTGCAGGATGGCGGGCGTGAGGTCCTTGCTGCCGTCGTCGACGGCCACGACCTCGTAGTCGGCGTCCAGGCCGTCCAGCACGGGCCGCAGCCGGTCCACGAGCAGGGGGAGCACGTCCTCCTCGTTGTACATCGGGATGACCACCGACAGGACCGGGTGCATGCGTTCCAGGTTACGTCGCGGCCCCGGCCCCTGCTGTGTGTCGCGTGAGTGGCAGCCATGAACGTGACCGAAGCGTTGGATACCTTGCCCGGGTGGAGCTCGGAGACGTCGTCGCGGTGCGGTTCGGCAAGTGGGGTGGCCGCCCGCACTGGGAGATGGACCTGCGCTACCTCGGCGCCGACCGCTTCGGGCACTGGCTCGGGTCGCCCGCCGGTATGCCGATGCGCCGGCCGGGGCGGGAGTCCTGGGCGCCCGCCGAGCTGGCGATGCTCGTGCCCGAGGAGGGGGACTACGTCGCCTCCTTCAACGGGCTCGGCGTCGACGACGCCGTCTACGTCGACATCACCGACCGGCCGGTGCTCGCCGGCGGCGTGATGCGGGCCGTCGACCTCGACCTCGACGTCGTCCTGCGCCACAACGGGCAGATCTACGTCGACGACGAGGACGAGTTCGAGGAGCACCGGGTGGAGTACGCGTACCCGCCCGACACGGTCGACGCGGCCCGCGCGTCGTGTGCCGCCGTCCTCGCATCCATCACGGCCGGGGACGAGCCGTGGCGCAGTCTCGGGCACGCGTGGACGGCGCGGGCCGCCCAGCAGCCGCTCGCACCCCTGCCGCACTGGGCGGCGGGATAGCATGACCCCATGTCAGCCAGCGTCCTGCCGGTCCTCGTGAACGGCCTCGTGAGCGCCGAGGAGACCCGGAGCCTCCCGATGCCTCCCCTCGCCTACGGGCTCATCGCCTTCGCCGGGTTCCTGCTCGGCCTCGGCGTGCTCTGGACGTTCCGCAACTCCGCCGCCAAGGTGCCCCCGCCGGGGCGCCACAACGACGACACGTTCCACGGATGACCCGGACGACACGGATGACCCACTGAGCAAGCGCCTGGGCGTGATGGGCGGCACCTTCGACCCCATCCACCACGGTCACCTCGTGGCGGCGAGCGAGGTGCAGGCGCGGTTCGGGCTCGACGAGGTCGTCTTCGTGCCCACCGGCCACCCGTGGCAGAAGGATGACGAGGACGTCAGCCCGGCCGAGGACCGCTACCTCATGACCGTCGTCGCGACCGCCTCCAACCCGCGGTTCACCGTGAGCCGGGTCGACATCGACCGCGACGGCCCCACCTACACGATCGACACCCTGCGCGACCTGCGCGCCTCGGCGCCCGACACCGAGCTGTTCTTCATCACCGGAGCCGACGCGCTCGCCCAGATCCTCACCTGGAAGGACGTCGACGAGCTCTGGGGGCTGGCCCACTTCATCGGGGTCACCCGCCCGGGGCACGAGCTCAGCGACAACGGCCTGCCCACCGAGCGGATCACCCTCCAGGAGGTGCCGGCCATGGCCATCAGCTCCACCGACTGCCGCCGGCGCGTCGCGGAGGGACAGCCCGTCTGGTACCTCGTGCCCGACGGCGTCGTCCAGTACATCAACAAGTACCACCTGTATGCCGCCTCGGCCCCGGCCGGCGCGGCCCTCACCGCCAGAACCCTCTAGGAGCTTCGTGCCTGCAACATCCCGCGCCCTCAGCCTGGCCCTTGTGGCCGCCCACGCCGCCGAGGACAAGATCGCCCAGGACGTCATCGCCATCGACGTCAGCGAGCAGCTCGCCCTCACCGACGTGTTCGTCATCGCCTCGGCGGGCAACGAGCGCCAGGTCGGCGCCATCGTCGACGAGATCGAGGACCGGCTGCGCGACCAGGGCTGCAAGCCGATCCGCCGCGAGGGCCAGCGCGAGGGCCGATGGGTGCTCATCGACTTCGGCGACATCGTCGTGCACGTCCAGCACGCCGACGAGCGGGAGTTCTACCAGCTCGAGCGCCTGTGGAAGGACTGCCCGCTGGTCGACCTGTCGGTCGTCCCGGCCCCGTGAGCGACGCCGCGACGCGGCGGCTCGTCGTCGTCCGGCACGGGCAGACCCTCGACAACGCCGCCGGCGTCTGGCAGGGGCACCGCGACTCGTCGCTGTCGGACGTCGGGCGGGACCAGGCGCTCAGCGCGGCTCCGGCAATCGCGGCCTACCGACCGCAGGTGGTCGTCTCCTCCGACCTCGAGCGGGCCCGCCACACCGCGGCGGCGATCGGTGAGGCGTGCGGGCTGCCCGTACGTCTCGACCGCCGGCTGCGTGAGATCGACGTGGGGGAGTGGCAGGGCCGGAGCACCGAGCAGGTGCGGCAGAGCCATCCCGAGCTGTTCGCCGCCATGGGCCGGGGCGAGGACGTGCGCCGTGGCGCCACCGGGGAGACCGTCGCCGAGCTCGCCGTCCGCGTCGGAGCGGCCCTCGAGGAGGTCGCCGCAGGCCTCGATCCCGGACGCGTCGCCGTCGTCGTCGGCCATGGCGTCTCGTCCCGCGCCGGGGTCGCCGCCCTGACCGGGCTCGACCAGATGCAGGCGCTACAGGTGCTGTGGGGCCTCGACAACGCGCACTGGGCGGTGCTCGCCGAGGCCCGGACGGTCTCCGGGGCGCCGGTCGCGGCCCGCTGGCGCCTCGACGCCTGGAACCTCGGCGCCCCCACCCCCACCCCGGTCGTGCTCTGAACGGCGCCGAATTCCGTACCCGCATCGCACGAACCACCGTGCGAACCACCGCACGAACGAATGCTGGGAACCGAGGGGATTTGGGCGCGCGTCGCCCGGATGGCTAGACTCTCGGCGTTCCCGCAGAGGGGATGTACGGGGCTGTGGCGCAGCTGGTAGCGCACCTCCATGGCATGGAGGGGGTCAGGGGTTCGAGTCCCCTCAGCTCCACTCACGAGACCCGGGCCGCTTCGCGGTCCGGGTCTTCGCGTGTGGAGCTTCTCGGCTCCACCAGACGCGCGCCCGCACGCACGAGGCGCGTGGCCCGGACGGGGGCCACGCGCCTCGCGCGGTCTCGGGGTGCTACTTCAGGGCGGTCAGCGTCGACACGTATCCCGGCGCCAGGGGGGCTGCCCCACCCGGTGGTGAGGTCGTAGCCCTTCGTGGTCTGGTAGCCCGGCACGGGGTTCGGGGTGACGAAGCCGTCGGTCCCGGTGTCCCACATCCGGTTGTTGTGCAGGAAGCCGCTGGGCGTCGTGCCGTCCTGGACGGGGACGATGTCGCGGAAGCCCCCGGTCTGCACGGCGGCCGAGCCGTAGATGGCCGTGTTGAGGTCACCGATCGGCGCCTTGTGGGCGGTCGCCCGCTGCTGGTTGACGATCGACGTCATGGCCGCCGCCTGTGGTGACGCGGCCGAGGTGCCGCCGTAGACCTCCCAGCTCGGGGCACCGTCGATGGCCGGGAAGAACGAGCGGTAGACGAGGGCGCCGCCGTTGACGGCCGCGTTCCAGGAGAGGTCGGGCACTCCGCGGTGGGTGCCGACGACGGAGGCGACGGACGACTGGTAGGCCGGCCGCGCGTACACCTTCGAGATCCCGCCGCCGGTGCCGATGCCGGCCCAGCTCTCGTTCCAGACCGGCTCGCTCAGGCCGCCGTCGGTCCACTGCCAGTACAGCGGGTTACGGGTGCCGTCGGCGTTGAACGGCTTGTCCTCGACCGGGTTCCACGTCCAGCCGGACTGCAGCTGGGTGCCGCCGACCGAGGTGACGTAGGGCGAGACGTTGGGGTAGCTCACCTGCGGGTCGGGGGACGTCGCGGTCTGCTGGTGGGCCCGGGTGACACCGACCGTCCCGTTGTCGCCGGAGCTGGCGAAGAACGTGTCGCCCTTGGCCTGGCCCCGCTGGAACGTCTGGTCGAAGCGCGCGAACTGTTGGGCCGCCGCACCGGCGAAGGCCGACTCGTCGGTACCGAAGGACATCGAGAACACGGTGCCCGCGGGGTAGGTGCTGATGCCCCAGTCGATGGCCTTCATCAGGTTGGGCAGGCCCTGGACCCCCTGGGTCTCGGCCGGGTTGGTGCCGATCAGCACGATGTGCGCCTTCGGGGCGATGGCGTACGCCCACTCGATGTCGAGCGTGGCCTCGCCGGCCCACCCCTCCGCCGCGGTCGGACCCGACCGGCCGTTGCCCTTGCCGGTGGCCCCCGCGGTGTTGGGCGTGCCGATGGGGAAGACCTGCTCGAAGCTGGGGTGGGGCCACCGAACGTCGACGCGAAGAACGCCAGGTCCTGGGCGGCGGTGGGGCTCCCGTAGGAGTCGACGAGCACGATGGTCTGTCCGGCGCCGTCGTTGCTCGAGGCCAGTGGGCCCAGCCCGTAGGCGGCGCGCATCTGGTCCGGGGTGTAGCAGTGCACGTACGCGGAGACCCGGCCGTCGGGGGCGGGTCGCCGACAGGCCACGCCGGTCTCTCCCGGGGCCGCGGCGTGGAAGGCGGACTCGTCCGCCTTGACGCCCAGGTAGGACACGGCACCGCTCGCGCCCGAGGAGGCCCCGGACGCCGTGGGCGCAGCCACGGCGACGGAGCTGCCGACAAGGGCCGCCGCGGCGACGGCCAGGGCCGTGGCGCCCACAGCGAGCACCGGCCGGCGAGTGGTGGAGGACGTGGTTCGAGTGGACATGCACACCCCTTCCGGCGCGGTTGGCGCCAGTCATGGAAAAGGGGCACTGGTCGGTGCCCCCGGTTCGGACTGTAGGCCGGTGATCGCCACCCCGAGTCCGGTGGTCGCCTGGGGCTTCCCTGGGATTTCCCTGGGTCCGCATCGTTATCGCACCGCAACCCACGGGGCGCCACGGCCCGTGAGAATACTTTTCAGCCAAACCTCCTGGACCTGAGACGGATTTTCACCTGTGACGACGCTGACCGCGGCCCAACCGCCCTCGACGCCGGCCCCCAACCCGGCGCCGGTGGGCGTG
Source organism: uncultured Actinomycetota bacterium (assembly GCA_963752705.1). Classification (GTDB taxonomy): domain Bacteria; phylum Actinomycetota; class Actinomycetes; order Actinomycetales; family Dermatophilaceae; genus Lapillicoccus. The sequence continues at coordinate 484,379 of CAVVZM010000001.1, read as the reverse complement.
CACAGCCGCATCCAGGCCAACGTGTCGCGAATGTCGGGAACGATGGCCAAGCTGGCCACGCTGCTCCTCGAGGAGCCCCTCGCCCCGCTGGAGATGTCGATCACCGAGCTCGCGGCGCGAGCCGGCACCTCGCCCGCCACCGTTACGCGGTTCTGCCGGCTCATCGGGTATGCGGGGTACGTGCCCTTCCGGGTGGGCGTGGCCGCCGACGCCGGACGCCTGCGCGCCGACGAGACGTGGCGGGTGGACATCGGCAAGGCGTTCGGTCCCGAGGACCCGCCGGAGGAGGTGCTGCGCACTCTCACCCAGTCGCACCTCGTGGCTCTGCAGGCGACGTCGGAGTCCATGGTCCTGCCCGACGTCGTCCGGGTCGCCCGGGCCGTCGCCACCCGGTCGCGCGTCGACATCTACGGCATCGGTGGCAGCGCGTTCATGGCCACCGAGGCCCAGGCGCGCTTCTACCGGATCGGGATCAACGCCCACGCCTGGTGCGAGGTGCACGACGGGCTCACCAGCGCAGCCCTGCTCGACGCCGACAGCGTCGCCATCGCCATCTCCAACACCGGGCGCACCATCGAGACGATCGAGATGCTGGCCCAGGCCCGGTCCTCCGGTGCGCTGACCGTGGCCCTCACCAGCAACCCCGAGTCGCGGCTCGCCGCGGTGGCCGACATCCACATCGCGACGATGGCGCCGGACGAGTACCTCCGGCCCGACGACCTGTCCGCCAAGCACGCCCAGCTGTTCGCCCTCGACCTGCTCTACCTCGTCGTGGCGCAGCAGAACTTCGCCCGGACGACCACGACCCTGGCGGCGTCCGCCGCCGCCGTGGCCCCCCACCGCCGACCTGCCCCCCGGGAGACCCGATGACGACCACGTTCGCGCAGTTCCACCACGCGGTGTCCACCCGGCTGCAGGCGGTGGCCGACGACGCGGCGGCCGGCGGTCTGGACCCGGCCATCGACCTCGTCGTCGCGTCGATCCGGGCGGGCGGGGTCCTCCAGGCGTTCGGCACCGGGCACTCGCAGGCCTTCGCGATGGAGATCGCGGGGCGCGCCGGGGGCTTCATCCCGACCCGGGCCATGGCCCTGCGCGACATCGTGCTCTTCGGCTCCCGCGACGCGTCCGTGCTCTCCGGGGCGTCCCTCGAGCGCGACGAAGGCGTGGTCGACGAGCTCTTCGCGCTGTCGACCCTCGACCCTGCCGACGTCTTCCTCATCGCCTCCAACTCCGGGGTCAACGGCTCGGTCGTCGGCGTGGCGCTGCGCGCGAAGGCCGAGGGACACCCCGTCATCGCCGTGACGAGCATCGAGCACACCAACGCGGTGACGCCGAAGCACCCGAGCGGGCAGCGGCTCAGCGAGATCGCCGACGTCGTCATCGACAACCGGGCGCCCTACGGCGACACCACGATCGAGGTCGGCCAAGGCATTGGTGTCGGTGCGGTCTCCTCCATGACGGCCGCCTACATCGCCCAGCTGCTGACCATCGGTGCGGCCGAGCGCATCGCCGCAGCCGGGGAGACCCCGCCGGTCTACATCTCCGCCAACATCCCTGGAGGTGACGAGCACAACCACGCCCTCGAGGCCCGCTACGGCGCGCGGATCAAGCGGACAGGCTAGGCCGCCGCCACCGACATACCCCATCATTTCTCCACCCACGCGAAAGGCAGCCCCAGACGATGAGCACCGAGAAGACGGGGATCGACCGTCGAACCTTCATGCGCGGCTCCCTCGCCGCGGCCGCGCTCCTGCCCCTGGGCGGCGCGCTCGCATCCTGTGCCAGCTCCGGCACCGCGACGACCGGTGGCGGCGCTGCCGGCGGCGCGTCGACCAGCGCGGGATCCTCGACCAACCCGTTCGGCCTCGCCGACGGCTCGTCGGTCGACGCGGTCATCTTCAACGGTGGCTACGGTTACGACTACGTGCAGAAGGCCGCGGACCTCGTCCAGACCAACCACTCCGGCGTGAAGGTCGCGGTCTCGCCGTCCACCCAGATCGCCCAGCAGCTGCAGCCGCGGTTCGTCGGCGGCAACCCGCCCGACCTGGTCGACAACTCCGGCGCCGGCTCGATCGGCTTCAACACGATCATCGACCAGCTCGCGCCCCTGGACGACGTCCTGGCCGCGAACAACCTGGAGGGCCAGCCGATCTCGGGCACCCTGTACGACGGGGTCAAGGGGCCGGGTACCTACAACGGCCAGTTCCTCGCCCTCAACTACGTCCTGACGATCTACGCGATCTGGTACTCCCAGGCCCTGTTCGACGAGAACGGCTGGAAGGCGCCGAAGACGTGGGACGAGGCCAAGGACCTCGGCGCCAAGGCGAAGGCCAAGGGCAAGTACCTCTTCGTCTGGGGCAAGGAGGCCGCGACCTACTACTCGACGCTGGCCATGGACTCCGCGATCAAGGAGGGCGGCACCGACGTGCGGCTCGCCCTGGAGAACCTCGACCCCAAGTGCTGGTCGCAGCCGGCGATCCAGTCCGTCTTCACGGCGATGCACGACTGCGTGACGGCCGGCTACTTCGTGCCCGGTGGTGCCGGCACCCAGTTCACCGCGGCGCAGGCCCAGTGGAGCAACGACCAGCAGGCGCTGCTCTACCCCTCGGGCTCGTGGATCGAGAACGAGATGAAGAAGGCCACCAAGGACGGCTTCAAGATGACCGGCGTGCCGGAGATGACCGTGACGAGCAGCCCCAAGCTGCCGTACGAGTCGCTGCGCAGCGCCGCGGGTGAGCCGTTCATCATCCCCAAGGCCGGCAAGAACGTCGCCGGAGCCAAGGAGCTGCTGCGCACCATGTTGTCGAAGGAGGCGGCGACGAACTTCTCCAAGACCAAGCTCGCACCCACCATCGTCAAGGGCCTCGTCCCGGCCGACGGCTTCGGCTCCTCGGCTCTGGTCTCGCAGACCAAGATGCTCGACGCGGCGGGCAAGAACGTCTTCGACTACAAGTTCGTCACGCGCTACGGCATGAACAAGGACCAGCTCGTCGTGTGGAACTCGTTCCTGTCCGGGCAGACCGACGTCGCCGGTCTGACGAGCGGCCTGCAGGGGATCACCGACAAGGTGGCGGCCGACTCGTCGATCCAGAAGGAGAAGGTCACGTCATGACCCGCGCAGTGGTGCTCCGGTGACGGCACCGGTTCCGGCTTCGGCCCCGAGTCCGCGGCGTGCGCCGCGGGCTCGGGGCCCGCGCGGCCGGATGACCTTCGACCGCGTCAGCTTCATGGTCGTGTTCCTCGGTGTGCCGCTGGTGCTGTTCCTCATCTTCGTCATCTCCCCGTTCGTGCAGGCCCTCTACTACGCCATGACGGACTGGACCGGCTTCACCCCCAACATGAACTTCGTGGGTCTGGCGAACTACGGCAAGCTCTGGCAGGACGACATCTTCCGGCACGCCGTCCTCAACAACGCCCTCCTCGCGGTGGTCGTCCCGTTCGTCACCATCGTGCTGGCGCTGCTGTTCGCCAGCCTGGTGACGGTGGCCGGCTCCAACAGCGGGAACGTGCGGGGGCTCAAGGGCGCCAGCTTCTACCGGATCGTGTCGTTCTTCCCCTACACGGTGCCCGCCATCGTCATCGGCATCATTTGGGCGCAGGTCTACGACCCGTCGGCCGGCATGCTCAACGGCCTGCTCACCGGCGCCGGACTGAGCCAGTTCGCGTCGTTCGCCTGGCTGGGCAACGAGAGCACGGCGATGCCGGCCTCGATGTTCGTCATCGTCTGGAGCTTCGTCGGCTTCTACACCGTGCTGTTCGTGGCGGCCATCAAGGGAGTGCCCGCCGAGATCTACGAGGCGGCCCGCCTCGACGGCTCCGGGCGCATCCGCACGATCTGGTCGATCACGCTGCCGCTCATCCGCGACAACGTGCAGACCGCCTACATCTACCTCGGCATCGCCGCGCTGGACGCCTTCGTCTACATGCAGGCCCTGAACCCCTTCGGCGGACCCAACAACAGCACCCTGGTCATGCCGCAGGAGCTGTTCAACACCGCCTTCGGCAAGGGGCAGTTCGGGTATGCCACGGCGATGGGCGTCGTCATGGCCGTCGTCACGCTGGCCTTCGCCGGGCTGATCTTCGGAGTGAGCCGGCTCGCCGGCGGCCGTGACCCAGGAGGGACCCGATGAGCACCGACGTCTCGGTCGCCGGAGCGCGACAGGCGGACCCGTCGACCGGAGTCGGGCGCCGCAAGGAGAAGCGGCGCGACGCCGGCGACAAGCCGGCCGCGGTCGTCTCCCACACCCTGCTCATCCTGTGGTCGGTCGTCGTCATCCTGCCGCTGCTGTGGACGGTGCTGTCGTCGTTCAAGACGACCAAGGAGATCCTCGCCTCCCCGTTCTCGCTGCCTCAGCGGATGGTGTTCGAGAACTATGTCTCGGCGTGGGACACCGCCGGCATCGGCCGGTTCTTCGTCAACACCGTCATCGTCGTGGGCTGCGCGCTGGTCCTCGTCATGGTGCTCGGGGCGATGTGCGCCTACGTGCTGGCCCGCTTCCGGTTCTGGGGCAACCGGGCGATCTACTACCTCATGCTCGCGGGCCTGACGTTCCCCGCCTTCCTCGCGATCGTGCCGCTCTTCTTCATCCTGCGCAGCTTCGCCCTGCTCAACACGCTGCAGGGACTGATCGTCGTCTACGTCGCGTTCGCGCTGCCGTTCACCGTGTTCTTCCTCTTCTCGTTCTTCAAGTCCCTGCCCGACGAGATCTACGAGGCGGCTCAGCTCGACGGCGCGGGGGAGTGGCGCACGTTCTTCTCGGTCATGCTGCCCATGGCGCGGCCGGGGATGGCGTCCGTGGCGATCTTCAACTTCCTCGGCCTCTGGAACCAGTTCCTGCTCCCCGTGGCCCTCAACACCGAGCAGGGCAAGTACGTGCTCTCCCAGGGGATGGCGTCGTTCGCCTCACAGGCTGGGTACTCGGTCGACTACGGCGGGCTGTTCGCGGCCGTCGTCATCACCGTCCTGCCCGTGCTCATCGTCTACGTCATCTTCCAGCGGCAGCTGCAGGGGTCGGTCTCGCAGGGGACCAGCCGCTAGCGCCCGCTCGCGGGCCCGTCAGGTCGTGGGGGCGTCCGTCGGGGTGCACCCGAACCGGCTCATGAAGCGCTCGCGGTCGATGACCGCCCGCTGCACCTCGCCGTGGGCGACCTCCTCGCCGGCGTCGTCGAGCACCCGCACGTGGAAGATCAGCCGGCGCCCGTCGCTGACGGGGCGCGAGCTCTTGACGTGCACCGTGGCGCCCACCGGGGAGGCCTTGATGTGCTCCACCTTGACCAGCGTCCCCACCGTCGTCTGACCCGGCGCGAGGTTCTCGGCGGCCGCGGCGTAGGCCGCCCGCTCGATCCAGTTGATGAGGCGCGGTGTGGCCAGCACCGGCATGTCTCCGCTGCCGAGTCGCTCGGCCGTGTCGGCGTCGGTGACGGTGTGATGGCTGACGTCCATTCCCCCGAGGATAGGCGTGCCACGCCGGGACCGCGGCACGCGTCTGTCACAGTTCCCTCGGTGAACATCTACGCCTGGGTGCTGCTCGCGGCGGCGGCCGTCGCCGCCGTGGGCGACTGGGTGGCCGTGGTGACGCGCCGACCCGGTGGTGAGCAGGTCGCCAAACCCGCCGTCGTCATGCTTCTCGGCGCCTTCGCCTGGCTGCTCCACGCCGAGCAGACCCCTGCGGGCCGCTGGCTCCTCGTCGCCCTCACCCTGTGCCTCATCGGTGACGTGCTCCTCCTGTCCCACACCGACCGCGCGTTCGGAGCCGGCCTGGTCGCCTTCCTCCTGGCCCATCTGGCGTTCGTCGCGGTGGTGGTGTCCATGCCCCGGCGCGACCCGGTGTGGGCCGGTGTGGGGATCACGGTGCTCGTGGTGGGACTCGTCGTCTGGCGTCTGCTCTGGCCCCTCGCCCGGCGGGCCCTGGGCGAGGGTGGCCCACCCACCGCATACGCGCTGGTGCTGGGCGCCTTCGTCGCGACGGCCTGGTGGTCGGGCCACGTGCTCCTGGGCGTCGGCGCGAGCCTGTTCCTCGTGAGTGACGCCGCCCTCGCCGCCATCCGTTTCTGGCGCCCGGTCCCGGGTGGCCGGCTGGTCGTCATGGTCGGCTATCACGCGGCCCTGGCCGGCATCGTCCTCGCCGTGCTGCGTCCGGACCTCGTCTGACCCGCGTCGGGATGGGCCGGCCGGGCCGGCGGCTCTCGGCCGGGCAACCCTGTGGCGGCCCTGCGATATCGTGAGCAGATGACCCGCCAGCTCCTTCTTCCCCAGCCGCGCTGATCCCTTCCGAGCAGCGCGGCGCCCCTCCGATGTGAGGGGCTTTTGTCTGTCCCCGTCAGCCCGGAGCAGGACGACGTCCCCCACGAAGGACCGTGAGACCCGTGAGCACCAGCAGCCCGAGCCCGCAGAGCCCCCCGAGCCCCCAGAGCACTGACGAGAACCCGTTCCGCTACACCGCGGCGATGGCGCGAGACATCGAGCTCGCCTGGCAGGACCGGTGGCAGGAGGAGGGCACCTTCGAGGCGCCCAACCCGGCCGGCCCCTGGGCCGAGCCCGAGAAGGTGGCCGCGCGCGGGGCGAAACTCGTCGTGCTCGACATGTTCCCGTACCCGAGCGGGGCGGGCCTGCACGTCGGCCACCCGTTGGGCTACATCGGCACCGACGTCTACTCGCGGTTCCACCGGATGCTCGGCCGCAACGTGTTGCACTGCCTGGGCTACGACGCCTTCGGCCTGCCCGCGGAGCAGTACGCCGTGCAGACCGGCCAGCACCCGCGCAAGACGACCGAGGACAACATGGTCGTCATGCGTCGCCAGCTGCGGCGCCTCGGCCTGGGCTTCGACGACCGGCGCAGCTACGCGACGATCGACGAGGACTACCTGCGGTGGACGCAGTGGATCTTCCTGAGGATCTACAACTCCTGGTACGACCCCGAGGCGGTGCGGCCCGACGGTGAGAGCGGTGCGGCGCGGCCGATCGAGACGCTGGTCGGGGCCTACGCCTCGGGTGCGCGTCCGTTGCCGGCGGCGGCGGCGGGCCGGTCCTGGGCCGAGCTCGACGGGGCCGAGCAGCAGGCGGTGCTGGCCGAGTCGCGCCTCGCCTACACCTCCGAGGCCCCGGTGAACTGGTGCCCCGGTCTGGGCACGGTGCTCTCCAACGAGGAGGTCACCAACGAGGGGCGCTCCGAGCGCGGCAACTTCCCCGTCTTCCGGCGCAACCTGCGCCAGTGGATGATGCGCATCACCGCGTATGCCGACCGGCTCGCCGACGATCTCGACCGCGTGGACTGGCCGGAGAAGGTCCGGATCATGCAGCGCAACTGGATCGGACGGTCCCAGGGTGCGCGCGTGACGTTCCCGGTGACGACCCGTGACGGATCGACCTCTGGCATCGAGGTGTTCACGACCCGCCCTGACACGGTCTTCGGCGCGACGTTCATGGTGCTGGCGCCGGAGCACCCGCTGGTCGACGCCCTGGTCCCGGACGCCTGGCCCGAAGGGACCAAGGAGGCGTGGACCGGCTCCGACGCGGACGCCGCCGGTTCCCCCGCCGAGGCGGTCGCGGCCTACCGGGCGGCGACATCCCGCAAGAGCGACGTCGAGCGGCAGATGGACGACCGCTCGAAGACGGGTGTCTTCACGGGTGCCTACGCGAGGAACCCGCTGACGGGACAACAGGTTCCGGTCTTCATGGCTGACTACGTGCTGATGGGCTACGGCACGGGCGCGATCATGGCCGTGCCGGGTCAGGACACGCGCGACTGGGACTACGCCCTCGCCTACGACCTGCCCATCGTCCGCACGGTGCAGCCGGCCGCGGGGCATCCGGACGACGAGGCGTACACGGGCGACGGACCGGCCATCAACTCGGCGAACGACGAGATCTCGCTGGACGGGCTGGGGATGGCCGACGCCAAGGCCGCGATCATCGCTCACCTCGAGGCTCGAGGTATCGGGCACGGGACGGTCAACTACCGGCTGCGCGACTGGCTGTTCAGCCGCCAGCGCTACTGGGGCGAGCCGTTCCCCATCGTCTACGACGAGACCGGCACGGCCTACGCCCTGCCCGACTCGATGCTGCCGCTCGCCCTGCCTGAGGTGCCGGACTACTCACCCAAGACCTTCGACCCCGACGACGCCGACAGCTCACCGGAGCCGCCACTGTCGCGCGTCCCCGAGTGGGTCGAGACCGAGCTCGACCTGGGTGACGGGCGCGGGCTGCGCCCCTACCGCCGCGAGACCAACACGATGCCCAACTGGGCTGGATCCTGTTGGTACTACTTGCGATACCTCGACCCCGCGAACCACGAGACGTTCTGCGACCCCGCGAACGAGCGCTACTGGATGGCCAAGCACCCCCACGCCGTCGCGGGTGCGCCGGACGGGACCGCCGACCCCGGTGGGGTCGACCTCTACATCGGCGGCGTCGAGCACGCCGTGCTGCACCTGCTCTACGCCCGCTTCTGGCACAAGGTGCTCTTCGACCTGGGGCTGGTCTCCAGCGAGGAGCCGTTCCGGAAGTACTTCTCGCAGGGGATGATCCAGGCGTACGTCTACCGGGATGCGCGACGACTGCCCGTCGAGGCGTCTGAGGTGGAGCAGCACGGGGAAGGCCCTGGCGCGACCTGGTCGTGGCGGGGAGAGCCGGTGACCCGCGAGCTCGGCAAGATCGGCAAGTCCCTGCGCAACGCCGTCAGCCCCGACGAGATGTACGACGCCTTCGGCGCCGACACCTTCCGGGTCTACGAGATGTCGATGGGCCCGCTCGAGCTGTCGAAGCCCTGGGAGACCCGGGCGGTCGTCGGGAGCCAGCGGTTCCTGCAACGACTGTGGCGCAACGTGATCGACGAGACCACGGGTGCCGTTCTCGTCACCGACGACAGTCCAGACGCCGCGACGCTGACATCGATGCACCGCACCATCGCGGGCGTGCGCGAGGACTTCGAGCAGCTCCGGTTCAACACCGCGATCGCCAAGCTGATCGAGCTGAACAACGTCCTCACCAAGCTCGACGCCCCGCCGCGGGCGGTCGTAGAGGCCCTGGTGCTGATGGTCGCTCCCGTCGCGCCGCACATCGCGGAGGAGCTGTGGCAGCGCCTGGGCCACGAGGGCGGCGTGACGTATGCGTCGTTCCCGGTGGCCCAGCCCGCGCTGCTGGTGGAGGAGACGGTCACCTGCGTGATCCAGGTGCGGGGCAAGGTGCGCGACCGGGTCGACGTCCCGGCCGACATCGGGGAGGCCGAGCTGCGCGAGCTGGTGCTCGCGCGCGAGAAGGTCGTCGCCGCAACGCCAGACGGCATCCGGACGGTCATCGTTCGGGCGCCGCGGCTGGTCAACGTCGTCCCGGCCTGAGCGGGGCCGGCGCATGACCGTCGCGATCGTCACCGACTCCACGGCCTACCTGCCGGCGGAGCTGGTCGCCGGCGCCGCCGTGCCGATCACGGTGGTGCCGCTGCACGTGGTCTTCGGCGGCCGGGAACACCGCGAGGGCGTCGACGTCTCGGTCTCCGACCTCTCGACGGCGTTGCGGGCGTTCGTCCCGGTGACGACGTCGCGACCGTCGCCGGCCGAGCTGCTCGACGCGTACACCGCCGTGGCCGGTGCCGGCGCCACCCACGTCGTCTCGATCCACCTCTCCTCGGAGATGTCCGGCACCGTCCAGTCGGCCCAGCTTGCGGCGCAGCAGAGTCCTGTCCCGGTGGACGTCGTCGACTCGCGCTCGCTCGGGATGGCGATGGGCTTCGCGGTTCTCTCGGCCGCCCAGGCGGCCGCCGACGGTCGGACGGCGGCGGAGGTCGCAGCGGTCGCGCGGCAGCGGGCCGGGGCCGCCGAGGTCGCCTTCTACGTCGACACGCTGGAGCACCTCCGTCGCGGCGGGCGGATCGGCGCCGCGTCCGCCCTCCTCGGCTCCGCCCTGGCCATCAAGCCCATCCTCACCCTCGTCGACGGCTCGATCCGGCCGCTGGAACGGGTGCGGACCTCGAGCCGGGCTCTCGCCCGGCTGGCCGACCTCACCGTCGCAGCCGCCGCGCGGATGCAGGCCTCGGGCGCCGTGGTGGACCTCGCGGTGCAGCACCTCGACTCCGCCGACCGGGCCCGCACCCTCGCCGCGACGCTGAGCGAGCGGGTGCCCGGCGTCGGGCATCTCGTCGTGGCCGAGCTGGGGGCCGTCGTCGGGGCGCACGTGGGGCCCGGCACGCTGGCGGTCGTGGCGTCACCACGGCCGCTCTGAGCTGAAGGGCGCTCCGTCCACACCCCCTGACCGGCTCGCCCCACGGTCCACAGGGCGCGCGGTACCCATCGCGGGGGCGACCGGCGTCTCCCTACGGTCGCCGGTATGCCGCGTCCCCGCGCTCCCGTGCCGCCCGACCCCGAGCGGCTCGCCACCCTGCTCGCCGCCGCCCGGGCGGCCCGCACGGCGCGGCTGGCGGGAACGCGTCCATCCGCGGGTGACGGCGGCGCAACGACCGTCGGGGTGATCGAGGAGCCGCCCCGGGGCTGGGTCCCCGAAACCGCGCCACCCGACGCGGACACGAGCTGGCTCGACGATCCCTGGGCCAGCGAGAGCCCTGACCCCAGTGTGGGATCGGCCGCGGGGGAGGACGAGGCCGCGCCGGACGAACCTGCGCCGGCGGGCCGCCATCGACCCACCCCGCGGGTGCTCACCGTGCCCACCCCGTTCCGCGGCGCTCACCTCACCGTGCGCTGGCGCGCGGTCGTCGGGCTCCTGGTCGTCGCCGTCGTGGCCGGCCTGTTCTTCGCGGTACGCGTCGCCCGCGCCCAGCAGGCCGCGGTTCCGGAGCCCGTCCCGGCGGGTGGAGGTCTCGTCGGTCGGACGGCGCCACCGACCGCGTTCGGCTCGGGGTCCACGTCGGGGTCGGCGTCCGGGTCGGGGTCGAGCCCCGGGGCGTCTTCCTCCGGAGCGGTCCCGTCGGCGGGGGCGTCACCGCGCCGGCTGGTCGTCGACGTCGTCGGCCAGGTGACCCACCCCGGCGTCGTCTCGGTGCCCGACGGCTCGCGGGTGGGTGATGTCCTGACGGCGGTCGGGGGCGCGCTCCCCGGAGCCGACGTACAGCGACTCAACCTCGCGCGGCTCGTGGGCGACGGCGAGCAGATCTTCGTGCCCAGACCGGGGGAGTCGCTGTCGGTCCCCCTGGGTGGAGGCGGCGGCGTCGGCTCCGGCGCGGCGGCACCGGCGACCTCGAGCGCCGTGGTCGACCTCAACACCGCCACGCTCGCGATGCTGGACGGGCTTCCGGGCGTGGGACCCGTTCTGGCACAACGCATCCTCGACTGGCGCACGGAGCACGGGAGGTTCACGAGCGTCGACGAGCTCGGCGAAGTCAGTGGCATCGGGGACAAGCTGCTGACCCAGATCCGGTCCAAGGTGCGGGTGTGACGCCACGCCCACCACCGGGCGGGGCGTCGCTCGCCCCCCGGCGCACCGACCTCCGGCTGCTCGTACCTGCCCTCGTGGCGTGGGCGGGCGTGGCCGTCGCGCTGGGGTGGCCGGCTGGCCGGGTCACGGAGATGGCCCTCGGCGCGGGACTCGTCGGGGCAGCGGCCGTCGCCGGGGTGGCCGCTCGCTCCCGACGACGCCCGCACTGGTCCCGCCACGGCCGACGGCCGTCCGTCCTGCGCTGGCTCCCCGTGGCCGCCCTGTCCGCGCTGGCACTGGCGCTGGGCCTCGGTGCGCTGGCCGCGATGACCGCGGTGCGCGACGCGGGGACCGTGCGCCAGCTGGCCGACCAGCACGCGAGCGTGACGCTCACCGCGACGGTGGTCGTCTCCGACCCTCGGACGCTCGACCCGCCGCGAGGTCGGCCGGAGAGCTCGTCGTCCGTCCTCGTGCGGCTCGTGGTCGACGAGGTGGTCGGCCGGGGCACCGGATCCGCCGTCCAGTCTCCCGTCCTGGTGTTCGGCGACGACCGGTGGTCGGGCGTGCGGTGGCAGGAGCGCCTCACGGTGAGCGGCCGGCTGGCTCCGTCCGGCGACCCCGCCGACGACGTCGTCGCGGTGCTCACCCCGACGTCGGCACCGACCGTCATCGAGGCACCAGGCGTGGTGGCGGGTGCCGCGCAGGCGGTGCGGTCCCGGTTCGCCGAGGCGACGGACGGCCTCCCGGCCGACGCCCGTGGCCTCCTCCCCGGGCTGGTCATCGGCGACACCTCCCGCACCCCGCGCGAGCTGGACGAGGCCATGCTCGTCACCGGCATGACCCATCTCTCGGCCGTCAGCGGCTCGAACGTGGCGATCGTGCTGTCAGCGGCCCTGGGCCTGGCCCGTTGGGCGGGGGTCAGGCGGCGCTGGCGTCCGCTCCTCGCCGGTGGGCTGCTGCTGGCCTTCGTCGTCCTTGTCCGCCCCGACCCCAGCGTCGTCCGGGCCGCCGCGATGGGAGCCGTCTGTCTCGTCGGGCTGAGCGCATCCCGCCGGCGGGCCGGGCTCCCCGCCCTCGGCGCGGCGGTGGTGGTCCTGCTCTGCTGGGACCCGTGGCTGGCCCGGTCACCGGGTTTCGCCCTGTCCACCCTGGCCACCCTCGGGCTGCTCCTCTTCGCCGGACCGTGGGGCGAGGTCGTGGGGCGGTGGCTGCCATCGCGCCTACGCAGCTGGGGGCCGGCGCTGGCTGTGCCCTGCGCCGCACAGCTCATGTGCGCCCCGGTGATCGTCCTGCTCCAGGGTGCGGTGTCGGTGGTCGGGGTCGCGGCCAACCTGCTGGCGGCCCCGCTGGTGGCCCCGGCGACGGTGTTCGGGGTCGCCACCGCCCTCGTCGCCGTGCTCTCGCCGCCCCTCGCCTCCCTGGTCGGCTGGCTCGCCGCGGTCCCGACGATCGGCATCGCCTGGGTCGCGCGCTCGTGCGCCACGGTGCCGTTCGCGACGGTCCCGTGGCCCCGCTCCGGCTGGGGCGCCGTCGGGCTGGCCGTCCTCTCCGTGCTGCTCGTGCTCGCCGCTCCGTGGCTCGCCCACCAGGCCCGTCGTCGACCGCTCCTCCCGGTCGCGGGGGTCAGCGTCTCGCTGGCTCTCGTCGTGCCCACCCACAGCCTGACCTGGCCCCCGCTCGGATGGGCGTTCGTCATGTGCGACGTCGGGCAGGGCGACGGTCTCGTCCTCTCCACCGGTCCCGGTCGGGCCGTCGTCGTCGACACCGGTCCCGACCCGGCACTCATCGACGGCTGCCTGAGCCGGCTCGGCGTTGCCGTCGTCGACGCGGTGGTGTTGACGCACTTCCACGCCGACCACGTCGACGGCCTTCCGGGCGTGCTCCGGGGGCGCAGCGTGAGGCAGATCCTCGCGTCGCCCGTGCACGACCCCGACTACCAGTGGCGAGAGGTGGCCGACTGGGCCCGGGCCGCCGGTGTCCCGGTCGGCGAGGTGCACGCCGGTGACGACCTCGCGTGGCCGGCGCTCACCGCGCACGTGTGGTGGCCGGCCCGGGTGATCCAGGCGGGGTCGGTGCCCAACAACGCGTCGGTCGTCATGACCGTGGAGGCGGGCGGCCTGCGGTTGCTGCTCCTCGGCGACGTCGAGCGCGAGGCGGCCCACCAGGTCCTGCTGGCCCTGGAGCACTCGGCACGGGCTCCACCGCTCTTCGACGTCCTCAAGGTCGCGCACCACGGCTCGGCCAACCGGGACGACGACCTGCTCGCCTACGCGCGGGCACCGGTCGCGCTCGTGAGCGTCGGCGCCGGCAACGACTACGGACACCCGGCGCCCTCGACGGTCACGCAGCTGGTCCGGGACGGCTTTCGCGTCTACCGCACGGACCTGGTGGGCGACATCGCCGTACGCCGGGGGCCGAGTCCCGTGGCCGACGTCACCGGGGCGCCGGGATCGACGGTCGAGGTGTCCACGAGCCGGTGAGGCGGTGACGCAGTGACGTCGGCTGACCGGTCAGCGGTGCGCGGCGACCTCGTCGAGCATTCGGTCGACGGCGCCGACGACGATGCTCACGTGGCCCTCGCCAGACTCCAGGTGGGGCACCGACCCCGGCACGTGGTCCACCAGCCAGCGACCGTGCGCCGCCGGCACCATCAGGTCGTCACTGCCCTGCCACACCGACACCGGCACCCCGTGACGGTTGGCGGCACCGAGGTCGAAGCCCCACGGGCGCAGGAAGGCGAGGTCGTCGTCGATCCAGCCGTCGACCCCGTGGCGCAGGCCTTCCTGGAAGCTGGCCAGCAGGAAGGGGGCGACGTCGGAGCGGCGGAAGATCTCCCGGTCCACCGGGGGGAGCAGCGTTCCCATCGCCTCGACGACGTCGTCGACGGTGCTCGAGACCAGCTGTGGCGCCTGGGCCTCGAGGAACCGGCGCAGCGCCGACTCACCCTCGGCCGCGGCCGCGAACTCCTCGAGGTTGTCCGCCCCCATGCCGCCAAGGAAGTCGAGGTCGCCGGCATCGGACGGGGCGACGCTCGCCATCAGCACGACGGCACTCACGCGGTGCGGGAGCAGCGCGGCCGTGGCCAGGGCGTGCGGGCCGCCGCCGGACCAGCCGGCGACGACGCAGCGGGCGGAACCGACCTGGTCGAGCACGGCCGCGGCATCGCGGGCGACGTCGGCCACCCGACGGCCGGGGTGGCGGGTCGACGAGCCGTACCCCGCGCGCGAGAAGGTGACCAGCCGCATACCCCGCTCGTGGGCGGCGCTGCGCAGGTAGGGCGGAGAGGTGACCGCGCCAGGGGTCCCGTGGTGGTAGAGCAGCACCGGCCCGGCGGACGGGCCCGACACCTCGACGTCGACCACCCGGTCGCCGACGGAGACGGTGCCGCGTGACCCTCGCGACTCAGGCGACTCTGGCGACTCTGGCGACTCGGCCATCAGGCGGGCACGAACGACTGGCTGCGGGCGCTCTCGCTGAGCGCGTCGAGGGTGGCCCGCACGGCGGGGACCCGTTGCAGGTCCTCGGTGGTCACCGCGTGGATCTGCCGGCGGGACGCGGGCTGGAGCGACAACGTGGCGACGTCCTGGGTGTGCGCGGCGGCGAGGATGAGGTCGGGGACGAGCGCCACCCCGAGTCCGGCGCTCACCAGGCCGAGCACGGCGATGTAGTCCTCGGTCTCGAAGGACACCGTGGGGGTGAAGCCGGCCTTGCGGCTGAGCGACAGCAGATGGCCCCGACACCGGGGGCACCCGGCGATCCAGCTCTCGGCGGCGAAGTCGGAGAGACGCACCTGGTCGTGGCCGGCCAGAGGGTGGGTCAGAGGGACGGCCAGGCGCACCTCGTCGTCGAGCAGCTTCTGGCTGACGAGGTTGTCGAGGTCCTCGCCGCGGGCGATGTCGGTGCCTTCGTAGGCGAACGCTACGGCGATGTCGCACTCGCCGGCCCGCAGCGCGGCGAGGGACTGCGGCGGCTCACCCTCGCTGAAGGTGACGGTCACGTCGGGGTAGCGCTCCTTGACCAGGGCCAGGGCGCGGGGGACGAGCGAGGCGGACGACGACGGGAAGGCCATGAGGCGCACGCGCCCGGCGCGCAGCCCGGCGATCGCCGCCACCTCCTCCTCGGCCGCGTCGAGGGCGGACAGGACACCGACCGCGTGGCGGGCCAGCACCTCGCCCGCCTCGGTCAGGCGCACGTTGCGGCCGATGCGCTCGACGAGCACCGTGCCGGTGCGCTGCTCGAGGCGCCGCACCATCTGGGACACCGCCGGCTGGGAGTAGCCCAGGGCGATCGCCGCCCCCGTGAAGCTACCCTCGTCGGCGATCGCCCGCATCACCCGAAGTCCCGCCGCGTCGATCATCTGCTCATCATATAACGTCCGGTTATCGAAAGTGGCCTCAAGCCAACACCGGGGCATGCCCGCCGGGGTGCGTGACGGGGACGCATACTGGCTCCATGTCCTCGGTGCCCGGTGACGTCCGCGACGCGCATGAGCCTGGCGGCGTCGAGGCCCTCGCTGGCCTGGTCGGCGCCGGCGGCTGCGTCGTCCTCAGCGGAGCGGGACTCTCCACCGAGTCGGGCATCCCCGACTACCGCGGCCCGGACGGGACGCGGCGGGTCACGCCCATGCAGTACGCCGAGTTCGCCGGTTCGAGTGGCGCGCGACAGCGCTACTGGGCGCGCAGCTACATCGGGTGGAAGCGGTTCTCCCGGGCCGAGCCCAACCGTGGCCACCACGGCGTCGCGCGCCTCCAGGCGGCAGGTCTGCTGCGCGGGATCGTCACCCAGAACGTCGACGGTCTGCACCAGGCCGCCGGAGCGCGTGACGTGGTCGAGCTGCACGGCAGCCTCGACGTCGTCGTCTGCCTCACCTGTGGAGACCGGACGGGACGGTCGGCGCTGCACCAGCGCCTGGCCGAGGCCAACCCGGGCTTCGTCGAGCTGGTCAGCGGTCCCGAGGGGGCTCCGGTGGCGAACCAGATCCGCCCCGACGGCGACATCGTGCTCGACGATGCGGTGACGTCCCGGTTCCGGCTGCCGGTATGCCTGGTGTGCGGCCAGGACACGCTCAAGCCGGACGTCGTGTTCTTCGGGGAGTCGGTCCCGAAGCCGACCGTCGAGCACTGCTTCCAGCTCGTGGCGGGAGCCCGCTCGCTGCTCGTGCTGGGCTCGTCGCTGGCGGTGATGAGCGGCTACCGGTTCGTCCGGCGAGCGGCCCGGGACGGGATCCCGGTCGCCATCGTCACCGCCGGGCCGAGCCGAGGGGACCCGGAGGCGACGCTTCGCCTGCACTCTCCCCTCGGCGACACCCTCGAGCAGGTGGCCGCCGCCGTGGCGGCGACCCCGCTCCCCGGCTGACCCGGGCTCACACCCTGCGTCAGACCCGGCGCAGGACCGCGGTGACCTTGCCGAGGATGACCGCGTCGTCACCGTCGATGGGCGAGTACTCGGCGTTGTGCGGCATCAGCCAGATGTGGCCGTCGCGCCGCTTGAACGTCTTGACCGTGGCCTCGTTGTCGAGCATGGCCGCGACGATGTCGCCGTTGTCGGCGGTGGGCTGCTGGCGCACGACGACCCAGTCGCCGTCGCAGATGGCCGCCTCCACCATGGAGTCGCCGACCACCTTGAGCAGGAACAGCGACCCCTCGCCCACGAGCTGGCGGGGCAGCGGGAAGACGTCCTCGACCACCTCTTCGGCGAGGATCGGTCCGCCCGCGGCGATCCGCCCCACGACCGGGACGTAGGAGGCCTCTGGCCGGGCGTCCCTGAAGCCCGTCTCGTCGTATCCCGCGTCGAGGATCTCGCTGGCCCGTCGGTCGCCGGAGCGGTAGCCGCGCTCCTGGGGGTCGGTGTCCGGGGAGACGACCTCGATCGCCCGCGGCCGGTTGGGGTCGCGGCGGATGAACCCCTTGCGCTCCAGCGCGGCGAGCTGGTGGGCCACGCTGCTGGGGCTGGTCAGGCCGACCCACTCGCCGATCTCGCGCAGGCTGGGCGGGTAGCCGCGGCGGTCGACCGAGTTGCGGATCACCTCGAGGACCCGGCGCTGGCGCACGGTCAGCCCGGCGGCCAGCCCACCCTCGGCACCTCGTTCGGGCATCTCGTGCACTTCCGCCATGGTCACCACTCCTTCGTCGTGTCGAGGACGTCTGCCCTGGTCAGAGGCTCGGGCCGAGCGATGTCAGACCTCGGTGCTGGACTCTCTCCCATGGCCCGAGCGTACGACCCTCGAACGTCAGTACCAAACATCTGTTCGAGGCGTGTCTCGACTTTCTCGAACATCCGTGCTAGAAAATCCTCACCACCTGCTTCGTACACGCGTTCGAGGTCCGGTTCACCCACCGACACCCTGGTTCGCAGCGACGGACGGACGGCGACACCCCTGGAGGCCCCGATGAGTGCAGCCCTTGCCCTCGACCTGCCCGTGCGATCCCTGCCCGACGGCCCCACCGTCGGGTGGCCCGACGGGTCCGGCGCACCCGGTGCACCCGGTATGCCGATGGGTCGCCCCCGGCTGCGCCTGGTCCCCACCGGGCCCGACGTCGACGCCGTCGCCCACCCGGTCCGGATGACGCGGCGGGGGCGCCTGCTCCGCAGCGGGGTCGCGGTGGCGGTCGCGCTCACCGCAGGGTGGACCATCGTCAGCGCTGTCACCGCGGGCGCCGCGACGCCCCACGTCGTCACCGTGACCCGGGGGCAGACGCTGTCCGAGATCGCCGCCCAGCAGCTGCCCGACCTGCCGATCCGCCAAGGCGTGGCCGCGCTCCAGCTCGAGAACGGGCTCAACACCGCCGACATCCACGCCGGCCAGGTCCTCGCTATCCCGTCCGCCGGCTGAGCCCCTGCGCGTCGGGCCACGCGGCCCGACGGCGCCTCCGTCGATGACGACGGCCCCAAGACGGCGCCAGGCCTCGACCCCCTGGCTGCCGACCTCGCTACGAGGCACGACGCCGCCCACTCGTCCGGTGGGCGGCGTCCGGCGTTCCCCCATCGCCACCGTCGGGAGCCTCGTCCCCCCAGGCCTGACCCGGGGGCCTGTGGACAGCCGGCCGGCCCGCGCCCACCGGCTTCCTAGGCTCGAGTCCGTGGCACCCGACACCGGTCGGGCAGCGTCGTCGTCCGGCCGGATCGCCCGTCGCGGGCCGGATCAGGGGGGTGGTCGGGGTGTGGGTCGCCGTGGACGAGGACGCCGTGGCGTCGGGTGGCGCCACGGTGCTCGACGCGGCAGCGCTCCTGGAGTCCATCGACCTGCGCCCGGTGCGTACCGCGGTCGCCGAGGGGATGCCGGGCAGCCGCAGTGCCACCGGGTCGGGCTCCGTGGCCGACATCGCGGATGCCCTGCAGGCCCAGGTCGTCGAAGCCCTCGAGGCCCTGGGGCTCGAGGCCGGCCGGCTGCGCCTCGCTGCGGCGCAGTACGCCGCCGCCGACCTCGTGGTGGGCCGGGTCTGATGGGCGTGTCCTTCGGTGCCGTCCGCGACTGGCGCGGCGCGCCGCTGCTCCAGGGCGCCGCGGTCTCGACGGGCGCCGTCGACCGGCTCGACGAGCTCGCCCGTCGGCTCGCCCGTCTCGACGTCGGCTCCCCGCAGACCCCTGGTTGGCAGGGCGAGGCCGGCGCGGCGGCGGCGGCCCGCCATGCCGAGCTCGTGGTGCGCGTGGCTCGGCTCGCTGCCGACGTGGCTGCGCTCGACGGTGCGCTCCGGCTCGCCGCCGCCCGGGTGAGCTCGGCCGAGGCGCTGGTCCGTCACGCCGTCTCCGCCGCCGGGGAGCGCGGAGCCGTGGTCGACGTCGAGGGCCGGGTGGTCGCGGGGCCCCCCCGGTTTGGGCCAGACCTGCACCCTGACGTCGGCGTGAGCGACCTAGCCGACATCGAGACGCTGGCGGCGCGGGCGGTCGCCGAGGCGGAGCTGGCCGACGACGCCCTGTGGGCCGCCCTCCGGGCGATCCCGCGAGCCGGGTCCGCCAGCCCGCCGGCGGGCGCCGCGGTGATGCCGCTGAACGTCGCCGGGTTCGCGGCAGCCGCGATGACCACGACGATCGGGACGACCGCGGTGACCGCGCTGCCCCGCTCGACCGCCGCCCCCCGGCCCGACCCCTCGGAGGTGGCGCGGGCGCTCGCGTGGTGGCGCGGGCTGTCCCCGGACGAACAACGGGCGGCGGTGGTCGAGCGTCCCGATGTCGTGGGCGCGACGGACGGTGTGCCGGCCTGGGCCCGCGACCGGGCCAACCGGATCCGGTTGGCGCGGGCCGAGGTCGAACTCACGGCCGAGGCCGACCGGCTGCGTCCGGCCCGGCCTGACCACAGCGCCATCTCGGCGCTCGGTCCGCTGGCGGGGGCCGCCACCGTCGGCACCCTCGACGGACCGTCGCGCCGTGCGGCATACCTGCAGGTGCAGGACAACCTGGCCGGCGTCCGCACCGTCGTCCAGGTGCTGGCCGCTCCCGACGGGCGGTCGCGGCAGCTCCTCGTGCTCGACGTGTCCGGACGGTCGACCCGCGCCGCGGTGGCCGTCGGCGACGTCGACCGGGCCGAGCACGTTGCGGTCGTCGTGCCCGGCTTCACGACGACGGTGGCAGGCGATCTCGTCGGTTCCGACCGGCTCGCGGCCGACCTCGCCACCCTCGCCCGCCGCGAGGCCATGGCCTGGGGCGACCGCGGCGACGTGGCGGTCGTCAGCTGGCTCGGCTACGACGCCCCGCAGGTGGCCGACACCCTGCGCACCCGCTCCGTGGCGCTGCGGGGGAGCGCGCAGGAGGGCGCCGACCTCCTGTCCCCGTTCCTGCGGGGCCTGCCGCCCACCGCCCACCTGACCCTCGTCGGGCACTCCTACGGGTCGACCACGGCCGGGCTGGCCGTGACGCGCGGCGGCACGGGCGTCGACGACCTCGTCGCGATCGGGTCGCCCGGACTCGGGGTGGGGGCGACGGTCGAGCTCGGTATGCCCGCCGCCCGCGTCCACGTGCTCAAGGCCGCCCAGGACCCCGTCGCCGACCTCGGCTGGTTCGGGCGCGACCCCGGCCGGCTCGCCGGGGTCGACCGCCCGTCGACCGCAGCCTCCGTGCTGCCGGACGGCTCGGCGGGGGCGAGGTCGCTCGGCCACAGCAGCTACCTCACGCCCGGAACGACGAGCCAGTGGAACGTCGCGGCCGTGGTGGCCGGCCTGCGTCGTCAGCAGCCGTAGTGCGTCCGGATGAACTCCCGGGCGTCCCGGGCCAGCACCATGCTGTCGGTCCAGGTGTTGCGCCAGATGGCGAGGTTCGACGACAGCGTGGGGTGCACGACCTCCGACGAGAACGACTCGAACGTCAGCACGCCCTCGTAGCCCACGTCGTGCAGCGCCGTGAAGAACTCCTCGAACGGCACCGACCCCGTCCCCAGCGCTCCACGGTGCGACTCGCCGAGGTGAACGTAGCCGAGCCGTCCCGCCTCGGCGGCGGCGTGCACGGCACCGCGGAACGAGACCTCCTCGATGTTCATGTGGTAGACGTCGAGATGGGCCATGACGTTGGGCCGGTCGACGTCGTCGATGAACGCCAGCGTCTGCTCGGTGGTGTTGAGGACGTTGGTCTCGTAGCGGTTGCAGAACTCGAGCCCCAACGTCACGCCGGCGTCGGCGGCGATGTCGGCGAGCCAGGCGATCGACTCGACCGAGTGCGCGCGTCCGCGCTCGGTGACCGGCCGGGTGTAGCGGCCGAGCTTGGAGAAGAGCACCCCGCCCAGATAGGTCCCCCCGATGTCGCGCGTGAGGTAGACGGCCGTCTCGAGGAGCCGTCGACCCCGGGCGACGATGTCGGGGTCGTCGCTCGAGATGTCGGTGTCGTCACCGAGCCCCAGAGACACGTCGCCCTCGATCTCGTGCTCCTGCAACAGCTTCGCCGTCATGTCGGCGTCGAAGCCCTCCGGGTCGAGCGCGGCCAGCTGGATGAGGTCGTAGCCGGCTTCCTTGGTCGACGCGATCGCCGTGCGGGCCTCGTCGGGAGTCCATCCCCCCACCCAGCACAGGGCATGGATGCCGATGAGGTTGCGAGGTGCGGTCCTGGGCTCGGTGGTGGTCTCGGTCATGGTGTCGTCTCCTGTCGTGGGGCCGGGGGTGAAGAGGCGGTCGTCATCGCATAAACGCCTGGGGCACACCGGAGTCCACCGGCACGACCAGGCCGGTGGTTACCGGCAGCGAGCCGTTGGTCAGCGTGACCACCGCCGAGGCGACGTGCTCCGGGAGCACCTCCTCCTTCAGCACGGTGCGCTGGGCGTAGTACTTGCCGAGATCCTCCTCGGCCACGCCGTACGTCTTGGCCCGGGACGCACCCCACCCTCCGGCGAAGATGCCGGAGCCGCGGACGATGCCGTCGGGGTTGATGCCGTTGACCCGCACGCCGATGTCGCCCAGCTCGGCGGCCAGCAACCGCACCATGTGGGCCTGTGCGGCCTTGGCCGACGAGTACGCGATGTTGTTGGGCCCGGCGAACACCGCGTTCTTGCTGCAGATGTTGACGATGTCGCCGCCCAGCTCCTGCGCCCGCAGCACGGGCTCGACAGCCTTGGCCACGGCGAACGAGCCGCGCGGCATGATCTGGTACTGCAGGTCCCAGTCGGCGAAGGTCGTGTCCGCCAGCGAGCCGGCCCGGGTGATGCCGGCGTTGTTGACGACGAGGTCGACCCCGCCGAAGGCGAGGACAGCGTCGGCGACGGCGGCCACGACGGCGTCGGGGTCGGTCACGTCCACCACCACGCCCGCCGCCCGGTCCGGCCCGCCCAGCTCCTGGGCCACCTCGTCGACCCTGGCCCGGTCGAGGTCCGCCACGACGACGTGGGCACCCTCCGCGGCGAGGGCCCGCACCGTGGCCAGGCCGATGCCGGAGGCGCCTCCGGTGACGAACGCGACCCGGCCGGCGTGGGGCTTCGGCTTCGGCTTCCGCTGCAGCTTCTGCTCCTCGAGGATCCAATACTCCACGGCGAACTTCTCGGCCTCCGCGACCGGGGCGTAGGTGGAGACGCCTTCGGCGCCGCGCATGACGTTGATGGCGTTGACGTAGAACTCCCCGGCCACCCGTGCTGTCTGCTTGTCGGCCCCGAAGGAGAACATCCCCACTCCGGGCACGAGGATGATCGCCGGGGCGGCCCCGCGCATGGCGGGGGAGTCGGGTGTGGCGTGGCGGTCGTAGTAGCTGCGGTACTCGTCGCGGTACTCCGCCTCCAGCTCCGCCAGCCGGGCGACGACCGTCTCGAGGGGGGCGTCGGGCGCGGTGTCGAGCAGCAGGGGCCGCACCTTGGTCCGCAGGAAGTGGTCGGGGCAGCTCGTCCCGAGGTGCACCAGCGCGTGGGTCTTCTCCCGGGCCAGGAAGTCGAGCACCGCGTCGGTGTCGGTGAGATGGCCCACCGCTCGGGAGTCGCGCGAGGCGACGGCCCGCAGATGCGGGAAGAGCGCCGCCGCGCGGGCGCGACGCTCGTTCTCGGGCAACGGTTTCCGGGTGTCGTCGAAGGCACCGAAGGGCTCGGCGACCGAGCTGCGCCTCGAGGTATGCCGCGGCTTCGCGGATGATGCGCAGGCTGCGGGCCTCGACCTCGTCGCTCGTCGCACCCCAGGCGGTCAGCCCGTGACCGCCGAGGACGGCGCCGATCACGCCCTCCCGGGCGGCGAGGTCGCGCATACTCCGGCCGAGCTCCCAGCCGGGCCGCTTCCACGGGACCCAGGCGACGGCGCCGCCCCAGATCTTCTCGACCAGCGCCGGTCCGTCGACGGCACAGGCGAGGGCGATGACCGCGTCGGGGTGGAGATGGTCGACGTGGGCGTGCTCGACGAGGCCGTGCATGGGCGTGTCGATCGACGGGGCGGCGCCGCCGGCCCCGTGGCCGCAGTAGGCGAGCAGCCCGACCATCTCGTCCTCGTGCTCGACCCCTCGGTAGACGCGGTCGAGGGCCACCAGGCGGTCGCGTTCGAGGACGGCGAGACCGGCCGCGGTGAGGGTGCCGAGGTCGCCGCCCGAGCCCTTGACGTAGAGCAGCTCGACCGCCTCGCCGCTGGCCGGGTTGGTGACGGTCACCTTGGCTGAGGTGTTGCCCCCGCCGTAGTTCGTGACTGCGGGGTCGGAGCCGAGGCGGTTGCTGCGGGCGACCAGCTCTCGTACCCCGTCGGGCACGGCATCGGCGGGAGGGGTGGGGTCAGACACGGGTGGCTCCTTGGGCTGGGGGGTGGGCGGTGGCGGTGGCCACCAGGTCGAGGAAGCGGCGGTAGCGCTCGGCCAGCGCCGTGGTCTGGTCCGGGTCGGGGAGGACAGGCGTGGGGGAGCCGACCATCGCGTCGACGGTCACGGCGAAGGCGCCGGAGCCGGCCGCGCCGTACGCCGCGAGCACCGCGGCGCCCAGCGCACTGCCGGCGCCACGCGTCACCTCCGCGGCCCGGATGCCGGTGACGCCGGCGAGGGTCGTGGCGCGGATCCGGTTCCAGACGGGGCTCGCCGTGGCTCCACCGGCCAGCAGGTGGCGTCGACCGCCGGCCGCCGGCGCGTCGAACGCACCCAGGGCCTCGAGCCGTTCGAGCCCGAGCCGCTCGACGAACGCCACGCCGTCGAGCACCGCTCGGTAGGCGTCGTCGGCACTCCCAGCCGGCGCGGACTCCAGGGGTGGCAGGGACCGGTCGGGCACGGGGAACCGTTCCCCGGGGCGCGACAGGGGGTAGCGGACGACCGGGCTCGGACGGGAGGCGACGCGGTCGTCGGCCGCCGCGAGGTCGGCGTGGGGGAACGCCTCGGCGAGGACGCCCGCCCCCGCGTTGGAGGCCCCGCCCGCCCACCAGGCGCCGTCGGGCCCGAGGTGGGAGTAGACGCCACCGTCCGCCGCCTCGATGCGTCGGGGACTCACGGCCTTGAGGACGAGCGTGGTGCCCAGCACCCCCACCGAGTCGCCCAGCCGCACCGCGCCGGTCGCGATCTGGGCGGTGCACCCGTCGGTCATCCCCGCGACGAGCAGGACCCCGACGGGGAGGCCGAGACGGGACGCGACGTCGGGGGCGACCCGGCCGATGACGGTGCCCGGCGGGACGAGCGCCGGCAGCGCGTCCAGCGCGATCCCCAACCCTCGCAAGACATCGGACGGCCAGGTCGCGGCCACCGGGTCGATCCCGGCTTTGAGCGGGTGTGAGGTGTCGGAGGCCACGGGCTGCCCGGTCAGCGCTGCGCCGACGACGTCGGCGGTCGAGGCATACCGTTTCGCCGCGAACACCTCCTCCAGCGCGAGGATCCGTCCCAGGGTGGGGGCTCCGGCGAGACCGTGCTCCTCGAGCCGGGCGGCGTGGGAGGCGTCGTCGTAGAGCCGGGCGGCTCCCACCGGCACCCCGGCGTCGTCGCACGGGACCACCGTGCCGGAGGTGCCGGTCACCGCCACCGCCACCACCGTGCGGGCCCGGTCAGCGAGCTGCCGGCATACCCGGCCCACGAGGTCGAGGGCGACGGTGGCGTAGCCGGCCGGCTGGGTGGAGACGCCGCCCGGGCGGCGGTCGGGCGTCGGGAGCGGACCGTCAGCGGCGGCCACGACCGCCCCGGTCCCGACGTCGACCGCGACGCACCGAGCCGATGCGGTGGCCAGGTCGATCCCCAGCGCGATGTGGTTCATCGAGCAGCGCGTTCGAGGATCACGTCGGCGACCGTGGAGAGATCCGGGACCGTGAGGTCGGCCTCGGCGCGCTGCTCCGGGGTCGGTACCGGTGGCGCTTCCCCCCGGGTCACCCAGATCGTCGCGATGCCCAGTGCGGCGGCGGGACGCACGTCGGTGTCGAGCCGGTTGCCGATGTGCACGGTGTGCTCGGGGGTCGCGCCGGCCTCGCGCAGCGCCCAGTGGAAGAACTCGGGACTCGGCTTCTCGTGACCCACGACCGCAGAGATGCCCCACACGTCGATGAGGTCGGCGAACCCGTCCCGCTGCAGCGCCTCCACGGTGGCCCGCTCCTGGTTGGCCACGACGGCCAGCGTCACGTGACCATGAAGCGCGCGGAACAGGGCCAAGGCGTCCGGGTAGGCCGTGCCCTCGGGATGGGTCCAGTGCACGGCGGTGCGGCGGGCCAGCTCGTCGCGCAGCGCGACGTCGCCCAGCAGCTCGGCGGCCAGTGCCCGCCGCAGGCTGCCCGACTGCGCGGCGCGCACCCGGTCGTAGACCCGGTCGAAGTCCGCGGAGTCGACCGGCGCCCGGCCCTGGTCGGCCCGGATCTCGTCCAGCCCCCGACGCACCGCAGCAGTGAAGTTGTCGTCGGAGTAGATGGGGCCGCCGACGTCGCAGAAGACGGCGTCGACCCGGGCGGGAAGGGCCACGGTCACTGCCCTCGCGCCAGGTTGGCCCGGCGTTCGGCGATGTCGTCGCGAGCGAAGAACTTCTCCACCTGCTCCTCGGTGATGCCTCGGGTCCCTCCGACGGCATACGCGGTCGCCCGGACCCGAGCCCCCTTGACCGCCATCGTCGACACCGCCTCGACCCCGGCCGTGGTGGGGGCGGTGGCGACGATCCCGTGGTTGGCCAACAGCACCAGCTGGGGGAGCCGGCCGTGCCGGCCCGCATACTCCCGCACGGCCGAGAGGTAGACGCGGCCGAGGTCGATGCCCGGGGTCGCGTAGGGCACGTAGAGCGGGCGCCCGATGACGACCGCCTCGTCGGAGTAGACGATCTCGGCCCACGCGGCCTCGGCGCGCACGCTGGCGAGAAGGCCGACGACGTCGGTGGGGTGCGTATGCCCGACGAAGCGCACCGCGGCCCGCGGCCCGTCGTCGAGACCTCGGGCCACCGCATGGAGAGCCGCGTGCACGACGGTCTCGATGGAGGCGCGGCGTGGCCCGGCCCCGCCCGGGCGTTCGGAACCGGGCACCACGAGCAGGGCACTCAGGTCGGCCTGCGTGGTGTGGGGGTCGTCGACGACGGCCACCACCTCGTCGACGTCGACGACGACGAAGTCCTCCGCCGTGGATTCGGCGAGGCTCGCCCCGGAGGCCTTGACGACCAGGCGCCCGTCGTCGAGCTGCTCGGACGTGTTGCCCTCGGCCAGGACGGCGAGGTCGCGACGCGGCTCGCCCAGCAGCCGGGTGAGATCGAGCAGCGGCGCCGAGGTGAGACTCGGGTCCCAGATCGTGGACGTCATCGGCTGCCGCCGTAGCGCCGCTGGGTGAGCCCGTTGAGCAGAGCCGCGAAGATGAGCACGGTTCCCAGGGCGAGCAATTGGAACTGGGTGCCGTCGTTGCCGGTGAAGGCGAGGAGGATCCCGGCGTTGAGCCACGTGATGAGCACCGTCGCCAGGACCACGCCCGCCACCCGCCCGACGCCACCGGTGATGGCCACGCCGCCCAGCACCGCGACGGTGATGGCGGGCAGCGCGAGACCGTTGCCGGTGGTGCCGGAGTCCGGTCGGGCCGAGGCGAACTGGGCGCAGACGTAGACCGCCACGAGGCCCGCGACGACGCCGGCGATGACGTAGGCCGTGAACCGGGAGCGGCGCACGTCCAGACCCGACCACTCGGCCGCGACGTCGTTGGTGCCGATGGCGAACAGCCGTCGGCCGTAGGTGGTGCGGGTGACGACGAGCCACACCAGGACCACCGCAGGGATGAGGAAGGTGAAGACGCCGAGCGGCACGTCGGGCAGCGCGCGGCCGACCACCGGGATCTCGACGGGTCGGGTGATCGAGTAGAGGTCCCCGACCCGCCGGTCCGAGATCGGCGTGGAGTTGGTGAGCACCAGCGCCAGCGACTTGTACGCGTAGTAGCTCGCCAACGTGGCGATGAGGGCCGGGAAGCGCAGGTAGGCCACCATGAACCCGTTCACCGCTCCCAGCAGGGCGCCGACGACGACCGCGAGCGCCACGGCTGCGAGCAGGCTCCAGCCCCACCGCCCGTAGGCGAAGCCGAAGACCATCCCCGTCAGCGAGACCATCGCGCCGATAGAGAGGTCGATCCCGCCGCGGCCCGACACGATGACCACCAGCTCGCCGAGCGCGAGCAGGCAGAGGGGGACCGCGTCGACGAGGGCGCCGGACAGGTAGTCGGCGTCGTAGGCCCCGGTGAGGTACCCGCCCAGGTCGAGAGCGGTCATCCACACGAGCACGACGACGAGCAGCGCGGCGAGCAGCACGATGCGCTGGGTGAGCAGGGCGCGGATGCCGCGGGACAGCAGGCTGGGCGGTGCGTCAGGTGTGGGCTGGTCGGGCGCCGGCTGCTGGCTGGGGGCCGGCGCGGTGGTCTGGCTCATCGGCTCTGCCTCGCTCGCTGCCGCAGAAGGTCGGCGCCCACCGCGATGGCGATGGCGACGCCGACGAAGAAGTCGGAGAGCTGGCTGGGCCAGCCGAGCTGCGTGACGCCGGACGCGACCGTCTGCACGAGCAGCGCACCCAGGACCGTGCCGAGGACCGACCCCCGCCCTCCCGTGATGGACGTCCCGCCGATGACGACGGCGGCGATCACCGCGAGCTCGCGGCCGCTGCCGATGGTCTGGTCGAGGGTGGAGGTGCCCGAGGCCACCGTGAAGACGGCGGCGACCCCGACGAGGAGCCCCGTCAACGCATACGTCATGACGGTGTAGCGCTGCACCCGTATGCCCGCGAGCCTGGCGGCGAGCGGGTCGCCGCCGATCGCATACAGGTGGCGACCACCGCGCGCGTGCCGGAGGTAGACCCAGGCGGCCGCGGCGACGAGGAGGGTGAGGACGAAGCTGTGGGGCAGTCCGAACGTACGGCCGCCCTCACCGCGGCCGAAGAGCTCGAGCGTGCTCGGGATCCCGTTGACGGTCTGGCTGCCGAAGATCTGGCGGCCGACGAACTGGAAGAGGTTGGCCGTGCCGAAGGTGATGATGATCGCGTGCACGTGGCCGTAGGCGATGAGCAGGCCGTTGACGAGGCCGAGCACGGCGCCCAGCAGCATGGCGCACAGCACCGCGACGACCAGCGAGACCCCTTGGTCCACCAGCAGCTTGGCCGTCGTCACGCCGGTGACCATCATGGCTCCGCCGACGGAGACGTCGATGCCGCCGGTGATGATGACCATCGTCATCCCAACGCCCATCAGGGCGATGGGGGCCACCGAGGCGAGCAGCGGCTGCCAGGACCCGGCGGTGGCGAAGGCGGGCGTCGTGAACGACAGGACCACCCAGAGGATGACGAGGATGCCGACCAGCACCCACTCCTGACCCGTCACGGGAGAGGGGAGGATCCGTCGGGCCACCCGCGCCGGGCGGCCCGGCGGGTCGACCCGAGGCGGCTCGAGCTCGGTCGTCGTCATGCCTTATTCCTCACGGGCTCGGGGCTGGTGTCGTGGTGCTGCTCCTCGCCGGCCGCCGCCGCGAGGACGTCGGCCTGCTGGGCCCCGGGGCCGAACTCGGCGGTCGTCGTGCCCGCCCGCACGATCTGCAGCCGGTCGCTGATGCGCAGCGCCTCGCTGAGGTCGGAGGTGGCGACGAGGACGGCGGTGCCCTCGTCGGCCAGCGCGGCGATGATGCGGTGGATCTCCTCCTTGGCGCCCACGTCGACGCCCTGGGTGGGCTCGGCGAGCACGAGTACCGCGGGCCGCTCGACGAGCTGACGCGCGAGGACGACCTTCTGAGCGTTCCCACCCGACATGGCGGAGATCGGCTGGCGCTCGCTGGGCGTCTTGATCGACAGCCGCCCGATCATGTCCTTGGCCACCGCGGTCTCCCGCTTGCGGTCCATCCAGAACCGGGCCTTGGACAACAGCGGCAGGTGCGCCACCGAGATGTTGAAGGCGATGGGCTGGAACGAGAACATGCCCTGGGCCTTGCGGTTGGCGGGCAGCAGGGCGATGCCCCCACGTTGCGCATCGCGGGGATGCTTGGGAGTGAACGGCTTGCCCTCCAACAGGATTCGTCCTCCGGTCGGATGGCGCATCCCGTAGATGGCCTCCGCGATCTCGGCGACGCCGGAGCCGACGAGGCCGTAGAGGCCCACGATCTCCCCAGGCCTCACGCTGACGTCGACGTCGTGGAAGTGGCCGTCGACGGTGAGGCTCTCGAGCACGAGCCGCGGCTCCGCCGACTGCGGCTCACGAGCCTCGGTGTGCTCCTCGATCGCCCCGCCCACCATGAGCTCGACGATGCGGCGCAGCGTCAGCTCGCCGATGTCCCACGTGCCGACGGTCCGGCCGTCGCGCATGACGGTCACCCGCTGGCAGATCCGGAACAGCTCGTCGAGACGGTGCGAGATGTAGATGACGGAGACGCCCGACTCGGTGAGCCGCCGGACGACCCCGAACAGCACCTCGATCTCGGAGTCGGTGAGGATGGCCGACGGCTCGTCGAGGATGAGGATCTTCGCGTTGCCGGCCAGCGCCTTGGCGATGGAGACCTGCTGCTGCTCGGCGATCGACAGGTCGCCCACCGCCCGCGTGGCATACCGCTCCGGCAGCCCCAGGAGGGCGAGCAGCTCGAGCACCTTCTCGTGCTGGGCGGCCCAGTCGACCCGCCCACCCTTGACGATCTCGCGACCGACGAAGATGTTCTCCGACACCGTGAGCTCGGCGAACAGCTGAGGCTCCTGGTAGACGGTCTGGATGCCGTAGGCCATCGCCTCCTGGGTGGAGGCGACGTGCATCGGCGCCCCCTCGAAGGTCATCGTCCCCGTGTCGGCGCTCTCGGCGCCGGCGACGATCTTGATGAGCGTCGACTTGCCGGCGCCGTTCTCACCGACGACGGCGTGGACGGTGCCCGGCTCGACGACGAGGTCAGCGTGACGGATCGCGCGCACACCGCCGTACCGCTTGGAGATGTCCCTCAGCTCGAGCCGGGCGTCCACAGCCGGTTCCTTCCCTGGTCCGCTGACCGGTCAGTAGTTGAACTGCGCGACGTTGTCCTTGGTGATGCTGAGCGGCGGTCCGAGCAGGAGGATCTTGCTCGACGTGTCGTAGGTCACCGCCGTCATCTTCGAGCTGACGTTGTTGCTCGCGGCGAAGGCCTTGCCGTTCGCGGCCTGGAGGCCGGCCCACGCGGTGAGGTAGCCGAGGTTCTGCACGTCCCAGAGGATCGAGGCCGACGACGAGCCGTCCTGGAGGTAGGGCGCCATCGACTTCGGCGTGCCGAGGCCGACGGTGAAGACCTTGCCGATCTTGCCGGCGTCCTTGACCGCCTGGGCGACGCCGGGGGCCGACGAGGTGCACTCGCCGACGAGGCCGGTGAGGTCGGGGTGGGCGTTCATCAGGTCGGTCGCCATCTGGGTGGCCTTGTTCTGGTCCTCACCGGCATACACGGTGTCGACGATGGTGAGGTCCTTGTACTTGTCGGCCGTGACCTTCTTCTGCACGGCGATCCAGCCGTTGAGGTTCTGGGCCGTCTCGCCGCAGGACACGATGGCGTACTTGCCCGTGTTGCCCATCGGCTTGGCCAGCTCGTCGACGAGGGCGGTGCCGATGCCCTCGGTGGAGGCCTGCGAGACGAACGCCTCACGGACCGAGTTCGGCGCGTCGGTGTCGGAGGTGAGGACGTGGATGCCGGCGTCCTTGGCCTGCTGGAGCACCGGGGCCATCGAGTCGGGGTCGTTCGGGGCGACGATGAGGGTGTCGACCTTCTGCTGGATGTAGGACCGCACGATCTGCGCCTGTGCGGCGGCGTCGGCCTGGGTCGGCCCTTGGTAGAGCCACTCGATGTTGAGGTCCTTCGCTGCGGCCTGGCCGCCGGCGTTCATCGCCTCGAAGTAGGGGATGCCCTGCAGCTTGGGGACGAAGGCGATCTTCTTCTTGGCCCCGCTGTTGGCGGAGCTGCCGGCCGTGCCGGCCGCCCCCGAGCCCGACGAGGTGCTGTCGTCGTTCTTCTTGGTGCAGCCGGAGAGGGCCAGCGCAGCGGTGAGGCCGACGACGGCGGCGGTCTTGCCGGTGGTGGAGAGTCTCATCGATGAAGCTCCTTGCTCGGTGGGTCGGGTTGGCGGATGGTCAGTCGTGCGAGTGGCGCTCGCGGTCGCGGGCGACGAGCCGGCCGAAGCGGTCGTATGCGTCGTCCCACGACGGCGAGTGGTGCGGGGTGTAGGTCGTCAGCGCGGTGGTGCGCGAGACGACGCGGCGGATGTCGTCGAGGTCGGACAGCTCGCCGAGGGCGACGAGCTGCGTGGCGGCGTTGCCGAGAGCCGTGGCCTCGACGGGTCCGCAGTGGACGGGCAGGCCCGTCGAGTCGGAAGTGAGCTGGGAGAGCAGGGCGTTGTTGGACCCACCGCCGGTGATGTTGACGCTGGGGATCGCGTGGCCCGTGACCGAGGTCAGGTCGTCGATGACCGCGCGGTAGCTGAGTGCGAGCGAGTCCAGGGCGCACCGGATGATCTGCCCTGGGTTCTGCGGGACGGTGGAACCCGTTGCGGCGCAGTACCGCTGGATGCGGGTCGGCATGTCCTGCCCGTCGAGGAACTCGGGGGCGTCGGGGTTGACGATGCTGACCAGCGCGTCCTCCCGGTGGGCCAGCTCGACGAGCTCGGGGTAGCTGTAGTCCTGTCCCTGCGCCGACCACGCCCGGCGACAGGACTGCAGCAGCCACAGGCCGGCGACGTTGCGCAGCAGCCGGATCGTGCCGGCATACCCGCCTTCGTTGGTGATGTTGAGCGCCTGGGTCTCGGCGGAGATGACCGGGGCCGCCGTCTCGACGCCGACCAAGGACCAGGTGCCGGAGGAGATGTAGAGACCGTGGGGGTCGGCCAGCGGCGTGCCGACGACGGCGCTCGCGGTGTCGTGGCCGGGCGGGACGATGACCCGGGCCCCGGCGAGCGAGCCGGTGGCGAGGTCCCCGAGGAGGGGTCCGACGTCGGTGCCGGGGAGCACCACGTCGGGCAGCAGGTGGGTGGGGACGCCGAGCTGGTCGAGGAGCCCGGTCGCCCACCGGCCCCTGGCCATGTCGAAGAAGCCGGTCGTCGAGGCGGCGGTGAGCTCGGTCGCCCGGGTGCCGGAGAGCAGGTGGTGGAAGACGTCGGGGAGCATCAGCAGCGTCTGGGCCCGTTCCAGCCGCTCGGGCATGGTGGCGGCGTCGGACATCAGGGCGAAGAGCGTGTTGATCGGCATGATCTGCGCGCCGGTGGCCGCGTAGAGGCGTTCGGGTCCGAGCGTGGCGAGCGCGCGGCGGTGCTGGACGGACTGGCGGGGGTCGCGGTAGCAGGTGGGGGAGTCGACGAGCGCTCCGGTGGCGTCGATCAGCCCGTAGTCGACGCCCCAGGCGTCGACCCCCACGGAGGCGACGGTGCCGCTGCGCCGGCTGAGCGCGCCGAGCCCCTCACGGACGCCGCTCCACAGGGTGTCGAGGTCCCAGCGCAGGACGCCGTCGACGGAGCGGGGGGAGTGGGTGAACCGGTTGACGACCTCGAGGTCGAGGCGCTCGCCGTCGAACGCGACGCAGGCGACGCGACCGCTCTCGGCGCCGAGGTCGACCGCCGCGACGCGACGGGCCGTCACGCGCGTACTCCGCGGCCGGCCGGGGGCACCGCATCCGGGTCGACGAGCGTCCAGGTGACGCCGGCGTCGGCCCACGCCTTCTGGACGGCCGTGGGGATGCCGGTGTCGGAGATGAGGCCGGTGACCCGCTCGACGGCGACGAACGGGTGGGTCCCGAACCGCTCGACCTTGCTCGAGTCGAAGACGCCGTAGACGGTGCGGCACACCGAGGCGAGGGCCTCCTTGGCGTGCGCCTCCTCGGGGGTGATGTCGAGCAGGCCGCGCTCGAGGCTGAGCCCGACCAGCCCGAAGAACCCGGTGTCGACCCGGCCGCGGCCGTCGAGCACCCCCCCGAAGAACCCGACCATCGACTCCGAGGCCCGCCGCAGGACGCCGCCCGGCATGATGACGGTCGCCGTCGAGTTCGCGAGCAGGTAGGCCGACGCGCGCAGCCCGTTCGTGATGACGGTGAGCGGGGCGATGGAGGCGATCTCCTCGGCGAGGTAGAAGCACGTCGTGGACGAGTCGATGGCGATGACGTCCCCCGGACGCACCAGCTGAGCGGCTCGCCGCGCGATGGCGCGCTTGGCCTTGGCGGCGACCCGCTGCCGGAACTCGAAGGCGCCCTCGTCGGTGCGCTCGGCCACGAGGGCACCGCCACGGATCCGCTTGAGCATGGAGCGACGCTCGAGGTTCTCGAGGTCCTTGCGGATGGTGACCGTGGAGACCCCGAACCGGGCCGCGAGCTCGCCCACCTCCACGCGGCCGTGCTCGTCGAGGTCGAGGAGGATGGTCTGCTCGCGGTCGAACTCGCTGAGCGACGCCATCCGACCCCCTCGTCCGCCCGTGTCATCCCGCGTTGGATGTGATGGCGAGCGTAAGGGTGCGTAAGTGAAGACGCAATGAGTGAAGGAGAAGCGAAAGTCTGGCGCCTTCGTTGTCGTCGAATTGCCTTGTCGAAGCCCGGCCGCGGACTGATGGAGGCTCCGATCTGGGCGTAGGTAGCGGCCTGGGGCACGACTGTCACCGTGGGGGCACGCTATTTCGTGCCCATCGCGTGACAGTCGTGCCCGCGGCGACGTTGCCGACGTGTGCGCTCGCGGTCAGTGGTTGACGAGCTGCGCTTCCGCCGTGCGGACCGTGACCGTCGTCGCGGGGCCGGGGACCGTGGCTGTCGTGGGGATCGGAGCCCAGTCGCCGCCGTTGATCCGGAAGTCGCCCCCGAAGGTCGTGGTCACGCTGGCCGGGTAGGCGCCGCCGCTGAGGTAGGCATGCGTGATGTTCCCTGAGGGATAGACCCCGCCCTCGGACGTCGTCGGCCCGAACGTCTGCCCGTCGCCGAAGCTCCACAAGAAATTGATCAACTTGACCCGGATGTCGACTCGATAGCCATTCATGCGCGCCGGGTCGATCACGTCGATCTCGTTCGGCTGGAACCCTTCAATCGTCCAGTTCACCCTGTAGAACGCCTTGAGTCCCACGAGGGTCACATTGCCAGCCGGCTGAGTGTCGACCTGCGGCTTCGCCCAGGGGGTCAGGTTGAAGGCATCTTGGATCATGGCCATCGTGACGGTCGGCCGACTACCGGGCACCGCATCTGCCCAGCAGGTGGATCCGACGAGAACCCACGGTCCTTGCGACTGATCCGGCTGTATGAGGCGCCTCCAAATTCTGGTTAGAGGGCCTGATCCTGCCGCTGGATCCTGGCAGGCCAGAACAGCGCCCATGCACATCGTGTCTGATAAGCCGGTCCCCGGAGGATCCAGGCTGCATGAGGTGGTCCATCCATACTCGTATGTCGGCCCAACGGCCACATTGGCAATGGGTGACTTGCCGTCATCGCCAGGGCCTTTCGGCAGATTTGTGACCTCGCTGCGACCAAGTGTGTTTCGGCTTGATGCCCCGTCGCCATGTGCGGCTGTCTGTGTTGTATCCCAAGTGCCCGGCGGGTCGGTCATCGGCGATGCTTGTGCAGTTGGCGCCAAACCCAGTAGGAGAACCGCAACGGCCGCGACGACGCCTGTTATGCGGTTTGCCACAACCCCACCTTCCAGCCTCCGTCGTAATTCAAAGTGAAAAGGAAATTGGCTTTCGCCAGCTTAGGCACCGTGTCTGTCTTAATTCCTGCGGCGTTCAAAACATTGGCACCTCTTTGTTCGCCGAATACCAAAACCTCAGCCGCGTTATCCGTGAGTTTTGTGGTGGCGACAGAGTTTGGCGTATACAGATCCGCACTGAGGTGTTGACTCTGATCCCGCAAGCTCTGCACACGTTGGGACCAAGTGGAACACGTCTGACAAGACTCCGAAGACAAGCCGCTGATCTGTTGCGGGTCGGCGTTTTTCAATGAGTCATTTAGTTGGGCGATGTAGTACGAAACAAACTGTTGTGCCCCACCGATTGTCTTCTCGTTCGGGATGGAGGGCCCGACAGACTGAGAGGAGGAAGTTGAAGACGGCGGTGACGTGACGGTGGTTATCGGCGTCGGCGTTCCCATGGTCACCGTGGTGGCCGCGCCTGATGTCGACACGGTCGTGGGCGGCTCCGAGCCCGCGGTGGTGCACCCCGCGACTGCCACGGCCACAGGTGCCGCCACTAGGGCCCTCATGAGGCCCTTCGTCAAACGGTCGTTCAAAAGAGCGTTCCCTTCGGTAGCGGCTACCAGGTCCCGGCCGCCTTCGGAAGCGCCCAGTATCGCAAAGAGGTCGCATTCGCTCACTGC
This sequence comes from uncultured Actinomycetota bacterium, assembly GCA_963752705.1. GTDB lineage: Bacteria > Actinomycetota > Actinomycetes > Actinomycetales > Dermatophilaceae > Lapillicoccus. The sequence goes on along the minus strand of CAVVZM010000001.1, from coordinate 448,926 downwards.
TACATCCACAGAAATTTGGGATGGGGGGCAGCCAACACACCCTTACGCGCCGCAGCCCTGCCGTCTGGGATGCCCTGGCCCCCTTCCGCCCGGCCGCGACACGCCCGGTACACGCGGCGCGCCGCTGCGCTCTTGACAGCCGGCCCCCCGAGGGCGTTACCTCTACCCCTAGATGTAGTAGTTACACGGATGTAAGTCGTCCACATGTAGTCCCCAGGGGATGAACGGTTCTCCCCAGGTTGTTCACACAGTGTCCCCCGCTCCGTCCACAGAGCGGCCCCGCGCACGGCCCAGACGACCCGGAAGGAGTCCAGCCATGCACTGTCCGTTCTGCCGGCATAACGACTCCCGGGTCATCGACTCGCGCACCACCGACGACGGCACGGCGATCCGCCGCCGCCGTCAGTGCCCCGCCTGCAACCGCCGCTTCACCACCGTCGAGTCCGCCAGCCTCAGCATCCTCAAGCGCTCCGGGGTCACCGAGCCCTTCAGCCGGCACAAGGTCCTCATCGGCGTCCGGAAGGCCTGCCAGGGGCGCCCGGTCACCGAGGACGACCTCGCAGTCCTCGCCCAGCGCGTCGAGGAGACCGTCCGCAGCCAGGGCAGCGCCGAGGTAGAGGCCCACGAGGTGGGTCTCGCGGTGCTGGAGCCTCTGCGCGAGCTGGACGAGGTGGCCTACCTGCGGTTCGCCAGCGTCTACCAGGCCTTCGACAGCCTCGAGGACTTCGAGGCGGCCATCACCCTGCTGCGCGCCGAGCGCGACGCGACGGCCGAAGAGCCTGCGCGGCATACCGACTGACCTGCACCACCGACCCCTTCGCGCCGTAGGCGTGGGGTGTCACACCTCAGCGATACAACAGAAACCAGAGGCCCGGTCCGCGTACCGGGGAAGGGGAGTAACCAGATGACCGAGACCGCCAACCGCGCCGGCTCCGCCAAGTCCGGCAAGGGCCGGGGCAAGGGCGTGACCATCGAGCGCATCTACACGACGCCCGGGGTGCACCCCTACGACGAGGTGACCTGGGAGAAGCGCGACGTCGTCCAGCAGAACTGGAAGACGGGCGCGACCATCTTCGAGCAGCGGGGGGTCGAGTTCCCCGACTTCTGGTCGGTCAACGCGTCGACGATCGTCACCACCAAGTACTTCCGCGGCGCCCTCGGCTCCGAGAAGCGCGAGACGGGGCTCAAGCAGCTCATCGACCGCGTCGTCCTCACCTACGTCAAGGCCGGTCGCGAGCACGGCTACTTCGGCAGCGAGGAGGACGCCACCCTCTTCGAGCACGAGCTGACGTATGCGCTGCTGCACCAGGTCTTCTCGTTCAACTCCCCGGTCTGGTTCAACGTCGGCACCGCGTCCCCCCAGCAGGTCAGCGCCTGCTTCATCCTGGCGGTCGAGGACTCGATGGACTCGATCCTCAACTGGTACAAAGAGGAGGGGAAGATCTTCCAGGGCGGCTCCGGCGCCGGCCTCAACCTCTCCCGCATCCGGTCCTCAAAGGAGCTGCTGAGCAGCGGCGGTACGGCGAGCGGCCCGGTGAGCTTCATGCGCGGCGCCGACGCCTCGGCCGGCACCATCAAGTCCGGTGGGGCCACCCGTCGCGCGGCAAAGATGGTCGTGCTCGACGTCGACCACCCCGACATCGAGGAGTTCATCGAGACCAAGGCGCGCGAGGAGGACAAGATCCGTGCGCTGCGCGACGCCGGGTTCGACATGGACCTCGGCGGCAAGGACATCGTCTCGGTCCAGTACCAGAACGCCAACAACTCGGTCCGCGTCAACGACGAGTTCATGAAGGCGGTCGAGAACGGCAGCCCGTTCGGCCTGCGGTCGCGGCAGGACAACTCCGTCATCGAGACCGTCGACGCCCGCGAGCTGTGGGGCAAGATCGCCAAGGCCGCCTGGGAGTGCGCCGACCCGGGCATCCAGTACGACGACACGATCAACGCCTGGCACACCAACCCCGAGACCGGCCGCATCACGGCCTCCAACCCGTGCTCGGAGTACATGTCGCTCGACAACTCCTCGTGCAACCTCGCCTCGCTCAACCTCCTGAAGTTCCTGCGCGACGACGACACGTTCGACGCGCCCACCTTCCAGAAGGTCGTCGAGCTCGTCATCACGGCGATGGACATCTCGATCTGCTTCGCCGACTTCCCCACCGAGGCCATCGGCCAGACCACCCGCGACTACCGGCAGCTCGGCATCGGCTACGCCAACCTCGGTGCCCTGCTCATGGCCACCGGTCACGGGTACGACTCTGACGGCGGACGTACCCTCGCGGCGACGATCACCTCCCTGCTCACCGGCGCGTCCTACAAGCGCTCCGCCGAGCTCGCCGCGATCGTCGGCCCGTATGCCGGGTACGCCCGCAACGCCGACGCCCACAAGCGCGTGATGCGCAAGCACCAGGCCGCCAACGACGACATCCGCACCCTCGACGCGATGGACCGCGGCGTGCACGCCCTGGCCACCAAGGCGTGGGCCGAGGTCGTGTCGCTGGGGGAGAGCAACGGGTACCGCAACGCCCAGGCGTCGGTCCTCGCGCCCACCGGCACCATCGGCTTCATGATGGACTGCGACACGACCGGTATCGAGCCGGACTTCTCGCTCGTCAAGTTCAAGAAGCTGGTCGGCGGCGGCTCCATGCAGATCGTCAACCTGACGATCCCGCGGGCCCTGAAGAAGCTCGGCTACACGGGTGAGACCAGCGAGGCGATCGTCGAGTACATCGCCGACAAGGGCCACGTCATCGACGCCCCCGGTCTGAAGCCGGAGCACTACGAGGTCTTCGACACCGCGATGGGCGCGCGGTCCATCTCCCCGATGGGCCACGTCCGGATGATGGCGGCCACCCAGCCGTTCCTCTCGGGCGCCATCAGCAAGACGGTCAACCTGCCGGAGTCGGCCACGGTCGAGGAGATCGGCGACGTCTACCTGCAGGGCTGGAAGTACGGCCTCAAGGCGCTCGCGGTCTACCGCGACAACTGCAAGGTCGGGCAGCCGCTCTCCGACGGCGGGTCCACCGCCAAGGACGCGGCGGCGGACAAGGCCGCGGCTGCGCAGCCGGTCGTCGAGAAGGTCATCGAGTACCGCCCGGTGCGCAAGCGTCTGCCGAAGCGCCGGCCGTCGCAGACCATCTCGTTCTCGGTGGGCGGTGGCGAGGGCTACCTCACCGCCGGCTCCTACCCCGATGACGGTCTGGGCGAGGTGTTCCTCAAGTTCGGCAAGCAGGGCTCGACGCTGGCCGGCGTCATGGACGCGTTCTCCATCGCGGTGTCCATCGGCCTGCAGTACGGCGTGCCCCTCGAGACGTTCGTCGAGAAGTTCACCAACCTGCGCTTCGAGCCGGCCGGCCTCACCGACGACCCCGACGTGCGGATGGCGCAGTCGATCATGGACTACGTCTTCCGGCGCCTGGCCCTGGACTACATGGACTTCGAGACCCGGTCCTACATGGGCATCCACACGGCCGACGAGCGGTCGCGGCAGCTCGAGACCGGCTCGTACGCGCCGGTCGCCGCGGAGTCGGCCGAGGACGTCGAAGACGAGCTGGAGTCGTATGCGCAGTCCGCGGCTCCGGTGGTCAAGGCCAAGCCGGCCACGATCGCCGTGCAGGACGTCAAGTCGGGAGCCGGGGCGGCTTCGGCCCGGGTGCTCGGTGGCGACGTGCACTCCTCGGCCGAGCTGATGGAGCGGTTCCAGGGCAAGGCCGCCGACGCGCCGATGTGCATGACCTGCGGCACGAAGATGCGTCCGGCCGGCTCCTGCTACGTCTGCGAGGGATGCGGCAGCACCAGCGGCTGCAGCTGACGCACGGCACGACGACACGGTGAGGGCTCCGGGACCACGGTCTGGGGGCCCTCACCGTGCGTGTCGGCGTATCGGCGGGTCAGCGTCCGAGGTAGTGGATGACGGCCAGGACGCGGCGGTGCTCGTCGCCGTCGGTGGGTAGGCCGAGGGTGTCGTAGATCCCGGACGTATGCGCGACCACCGACTTCTCGGTGATGAACAGCCGGCGCGCGATGGCCGCGTTGCTGAGCCCCTCGGCGATGAGCGCGAGGACCTCGCGTCGCCGCGGCGACAGTGAGTCGAGCACCTCGTGGTCGCGCCGGCCGCGGTTCATCATGAGCGAGACCACCTCGGGGTCGAGGGCCGTCCCGCCTCGCACCACGCGGTGGAGGTCCTCGACGAACGCGGGGACGTCGAGGACGCGCTGCTTGAGGAGGTAGCCCACCCCGCCGCGCCCGTCGGCGAGCAGCTCCATGGCGTACCGGCGCTGGACGAACTGCGAGAGCAGGACCACGGGCGTGGCCGGCCGGGCTGCGCGGATGCTCAGTGCGGCTCGAAGCCCATCGTCCGTGCGCGTGGGCGGCATCCGGATGTCGGTGAGAACGAGGTCAGGCGCGAGCTGGTCGGCGAGGACGACGAGCTCGTCCGCGTCGCCCGACGAACTGAGGATCTCGACGCCGTGCTGGGCCAGGACCAGGCTGAGACCCGCTCGCAGCAGCGCTTCGTCCTCGCCGATCAGGATGCGCATGGCAGCTCCACCCGCACCCGTGTGCCGCCGGCGGCCGGGCTGTCGATCCCGAGCCGGCCGCCGAGGGCGTGGACCCGGTCGGTCATGCCGCGCAGCCCCAGCCCCCCGACCGGTCGCGCGCCGCCGACGCCGTTGTCGGCGACCTGGAGGAACAACGTGGCGTCGTCCCGACGCATACTCACGGTGATCGTGGAGGCCGCCGAGTGCTTGACCGCGTTGGTGAGGGCCTCGGCGACCACGGCGTAGGCGGTGCCCTCCACCGAGGCGGGCAGCCGCACCGTGTCGAGCCGCTGGTCGTCGGCGCCGAAGTCCAGGACCGTCCGGATCGGCACCCGGTCCGCGAGGTCCTCCACCGCCGCGGTGAGCCCCCGCTCGAGCAGCAGCGCCGGCATGACCCCCTGGACGAGCCACCGCAGCTCGGTGATCGACTCGTCGAGCCCTCTCCGGATGTCGACGAGGTCGTCGCCCGGGCTGGCGTTGCCCACGCGCAGAGCCAGCAGGATGAGCCGGCCCTGCAGCCGGTCGTGCAGGTCCTGGGCCAGCCGCCGACGCTCGTGGTCGCCCGCCTGCACGAGCCGCGTCCGTGACTCGCGCAGCTCCTCCTGGCTGGCCAGCAGCTGGGCGGTGAGGCGCTGCCGGTCGAGGGCGATGGCCACGACCCGGCCGGCGGCCTCGACCGGTGCGGGCTCGGGGGTGAGGACGGCGTCGTAGATGATCGCGCCGACCGGACGTCGGTCGAGCTGGACGAACGAGGCGGCCTCGCTCGACCCGTACGTCGGCAGCTGCATCGCGACGCCGTCCTCGTCGACCCACCCGTCCCCGAAGCGGTAGCCGAGGCGCACGCTCGGGTCGCCGAGGACGCGGGCCACAGCCCGCTGCACGTCCGGCCGGGCGCCTGCGGACCCCAGCCACTCGGCGAGCTCGTCCAGCTCGCCCGTGCGAGCGAAGCCGCCGAGCAGCACGCCGGTCACGAAGGCCACCGGCACCAGGATGATGATGCTGATCTGGATGACGTCGACCACGGGTTGAGGCCCGAAGCCGAGGGCGCGCAGGATCTCGTAGATGCTCGTGACGAAGACGACCACGAAAGTGCCCGTGGCGTAGATCGGCATGAGCACCCGGCGCTGCTGCGGGTCGGCGGCCAGAAGGCGCCGGACGAGAACGACGCCGGTGGCCCCGAGGATGGCCAGACCGCAGATCGCCTGCACGGTGCGGTCGGTGTCGACGATGTCCGGGCGGGCTGTCACCCACAACACCGCGGACTCGCCCTCCCCGAGGGTCCGGAAGAGGTAGAGGGGCGCCTGCAGCACGGTGGCGGTGACATAGATCGCGACCGTGAGGACCCACGACGTGGTCCCGCGAAGCCGACCCGACGGGTAGGCGAGCAGGGCATGCACGACGAAGGCGATGGGCAGCGTCTGCGTGACGAGCCCGACCGCGTAGAAGACCGGGTTGTCGACCGTGGCTCCACTCGTGGCGAGCCACATGAGGCCGCCGGCACACAGCAGCGGACCCATCCGGTTGCGGGGCCGCCGGGTCCAGGCCAGCAGCCCGGTGGCGATGTGGACCAGGCCGACCAGGGGGGCCAAGGCGGCGACCCAGCCCCACGACCCGGTGTTCTGCTGGGCCGACAGCACCAACAGCCCGAGCCCCCAGGCCACGGCGGTGACCGCGAAGAACAGCAGGCCGGCCGGACGCCCGCGGGAGACCGGCCTGCTGACGTCGACCGCTGCCCCCATGAGGGCAGCCTGACAGAGCGAGCTCCGCCCGAATATGGTTCTAGGTCCCTTTTGGGAGCGGCCGCGACCCCGCCGTGATCAGGACGCGCAGGGCAGCTCCGCGACGAGCCGGGTCCCTCGGGCGACGGGGCTCTCGATCTCGATCCGGCCGCCGAGAGCGTGGACCCGGTCCGTCATCCCACGCAGCCCGAGGCCTCCGGCGGGCGCCGCTCCGCCGACGCCGTCGTCGATGACCTGCACCCGGAGGTGCTCCTCCCGCAGGCCCACCGTGATGACGATGAGAGACGCCGCGGAGTGCTTCACGGCGTTGGTGAGCGCCTCGGCGATCACGGCGTAGGCGGTGCCCTCCACCAGCTCGGGTAGGCGTTGGCGGGTGGCCACGTCCAGGTCGCCGAAGTCGAGTACGGTGCGGATCGGCACCCGGTCGGCCAGGTCCTCCACGGCCGCGGTGAGGCCACGTTCCATGAGCAGGGCCGGCATGACGCCCTGCACGAGCCAGCGCAGCTCGGTGATGGAGTCGTCGAGTCCGCGGCGGATCTCGCCCAGGTCGTCACCGAGGTTGGTGTTGCCGACGCGAAGCGCGAGCACGATGAGCCGGCCCTGCAGCCGGTCGTGCAGGTCCTGCGCCAGCCGGCGCCGCTCCTGGTCGCCGGCCTCGACAAGCCGGGTGCGCGACTCGCGCAGCTCCTCCTGGCTGGCCAGCAGCTGGGCGGTCAGGCGTTGTCGGTCCAGGGCGATGGCGACCACCCGACCGGCGGCGTCCACCGGTGCGGCGTCCGGGTTGATCGTGCGGTCGTAGAGGATCGCCCCCACCGGGCGACCGTCGAGCTCGACGAACGCGACCGCGTCGTCGGCGTGGGCCGCGGGGAGCTCGATGGGCATGCCGTTTGCGTCCACCCAGCCCTCACCGAACCGGTGGGCCAGGCGGACGCTCGGGTCCCCGAGGGTGCGGGCGACGGCGTACTGCACGTCCGGTCGGGCCCCCCGGGATCCCAGCCACTCGGCCAGCTCGTCGAGCTCGCCGGTGCGGGCGAACCCCCCGAGGAGCACCCCGGTCAGGAAGGCGATCGGCACGAGGACGAGGACGCCGATCTGGAAGGCATCGAGCAGCGGCGAGCCGATGACGCCGAAGTGCCTGAGGATGACCCGCACGCTCGTCACCAGGGCGACGACGACCGCGCCGCACACGTAGATGGGGGCCAGCACCCGCCGCTGCGTGCGGTCGGCGGCCACCACGCGCAGGACCAGCACCACCCCGGTCGCACCGAGGACCAGCAGGCCGGCGAAGGCCTGCGTCTGCCGGAACGTCTCGACCACCTCCGGACGCGCCGCGACCCAGAGGACGGGCGGCTCCCCACCGAGGGTCCGGAAGAGGTACTGCGGCGCCTGGAGGCCGACGGCGACGACGTAGACCCCGACGGTGAGGACCCATGAAGCGACGCTGCGCAGACGGCCGGACGGGTAGGCGAGCAGGGCGTGCACGACGAAGCCGATGGGAAGCGTCTGGGCGACGAGCCCCAGTCCGAACAGGGTCGGGTTGTCGACCGACACGGCCCCCGAGGCGAACCACAGCAACCCTCCGGCACAGAGCAGCGGACCCATCCGGTTGCGCGGCCGTCGGACCCAGGCCAGCAGCCCCACGGCGACGTAGACGACGCCGGCGGAGGGGATGAGGACGGACACCCAGCCCCACGGTCCCGGGTTGGCGGCCCACGTCAGGGCGGTCTCGATGCCAGCGATGGCCACCGTCGTGATGGCGAAGAACACCAGCCCGCTGGGCCTCGGACGCGCGTGGGGTGCCCGGTACTCGCTCGGTGGCGCCATGGGTCAACCGTCCCAGACGGCAGCCGACATTCGCGCTCTTCGAGAGGGCGATCCACCCCGTGGACGTCGCGTCGCGACAGCCCGAGGGCTCACCGCACGACGTGGATGTCGTACTGCGCGATCTTCCGGTACACCGTCGCGCGACTCATCCCCAGCTCGAGGGCGGCGCTCTTGACGGTGGCCCCCGGGCGGGCCAGGACGCGGACGATCTCGTCGCGCTCGAACGTCTCGATCCGGGTGAGGCGCCGGTGCGACCCGCTCAGCACCTCCGGCGGCAGGTGTCGGGCCTCGATCACGTCGGTACGCAGGGCGGCGTCGGAGACGACCCGGCCGAGCTGGTCGACGTTCCCCGGCCACCCACACGACCGCAGGGCGGACTCGGCGTCGGCCGTGAGGCTCACCTCTCGGCGGCGCATCCGGCCGGCCAGGTGCAGGGCGAGCGGCACCACATCCTCGGGGCGGTCTCGCAGGGGCGGGACCTCGACCACCGTGTCGACCAGCCCGCGTACAGGGGCCCCGAGGTCCGCCGCGCGCTCCGCGGTGAGGCACAGAGGCACGCCGTGGTCGCTCTCGGCCACCGGCGACCGGGCGAGGGCGACCATCTCCCGCAGCCGTTCCGCGGCCCAGGTGGGCAGCCGGTCGGCATCGCCGACGATGACGGCGGTATGCGGCTTGCCCAGCTCGGGTCCCCACAGGGACAGCCAGGCGTCGACGTCGGCCGGAGCCGGCGTGGACGCCGACAGGATCCGGTCGCGCGGCCTCAGCCGGCGCAACGCCTGGGCCAGCACGGTGGCCCTCCCGGACCCCTGCTCCCCGACCGCCAGCACGTTTCGTCCCGCGGTCAGGGCCTGCACGGTCGTCCCGACCGCCGCCGACCAGGCTGCTCCGAGGTCGCGCACCGAGCCGGATCCCGGCTCCAGCCGGATGGGCTCGACGCGGAACACCTCCCCACGTGGAGCGGGGCGGGGGCGCTGACCCGACGACCGGGCGAGCATGAGGGCGGCGGTGTTCCCCGCCGCCGCCTGGGCCAGCGCGAGCAGTATGTCGGCCCCGGACCGGGCCCACGTCGTGAGGTTGACCGCACCCTCCAGCCGGCCGGACACGGGGTCGAGCACGGGCACCGCGGCACACGTGTAGGTGCAGAGGCTGGCGCTGTAGTGCTCCTCGGCGCGGACGACGGTCGGCACCCGGTCGGCCAGGGCGAGGCCCAGCCCGTTGGTCCCTGCCTCTCGCTCGGCGTAGGAGAACCCGGGTGCGAGATGGACGGCGTCCAACGCCCGCAGGAGGGACGTGTCGCCGCTCAGCCGGTTGAGGACGAGACCGTCGGCGTCGACGAGCATGAGGCTGATCGGCTCGTTGACGAGGGTCTGGTGCAGCCCGCTCAGCACCTCCCGCCCGCACTCGAAGAAGAGCGAGTCCTCGAGGTGGGCGTCGTAGGTGCCGGCGAAGACCGGCTCGACGGCCTCGAGGGAGACGCCGTAGTCCTCGCTGCGACGCCAGGACGCGAGCACGCGGTCGGAGACGCGGGCCGGCTCACCGGCGTACTCGAGGCTCGCTCGCCTCGGTAGTCGAGCGTCCGTGCCCAGCGCCATCGCCGTCTCCTCCCCAGTGGGACCGACGCTACCTCCGGGGCCTGCGGGCCGCACCGCCTCGCTGTCTCAGATTGAGACACGAGGCCCTTCCCGCTCGCAGGGGCGGCGACCTAGCGTCGAGAGGACGCCAACGCCGGCTCGACCTCGCACGATGTCAAAGGAGACAGCATGTACGCGAAGGATGGGGAGAAGTACTTCGTCGTCGACGCCCACGTCGCCCTGTGGGACGCCCGCCCCGAGAACCAGAAGAACGTCCACGGCAAGCAGTTCATCGACTGCTTCTACGACTACCACCGCAACCTCAGCCCCGAGTCCGAGGTCTGGCCCTACGAGGACTACCTCTACCAGGGCGGCGAGCGGCTCATGAAGGACCTCTTCGAGGACGGCTACGTCGACCACGCGATCTTCCAGCCCGCCTACCTCGGCGAGTTCTACCACCGCGGGTTCGGCCAGGAGGAGGAGGCGTCCGCGCTCGCGGCCGCGCACCCCGAGCAGCTGACCTACAACCACCACTTCGACCCGCGCAACGGTGAGGCCGGTCTCGACGCGCTGCGGGAGGCGGCCGAGAAGTACCACCTCAAGGGCGTCAAGCTCTACACCGCCGAGTGGCACGGGGACTCGCGCGGCTACAAGCTGAGCGACCCCGAGACCTACCGCTACTTCGAGCTCTGTCGCGAGCTCGGCATCAAGAACATCCACGTGCACAAGGGCCCCACGATCCGTCCCCTCGACCGCGACGCCTTCGACGTCGCCGACGTCGACCACGCGGCGACGGACTTCACCGACCTCAACTTCGTCGTCGAGCACGTGGGCCTGCCCCGTCTCGAGGACTTCTGCTGGATCGCCACCCAGGAGCCCAACGTCTTCGGCGGCCTCGCCGTGGCGATCCCCTTCATCCACAGCCGTCCCCGCTACTTCGCCCAGATCATGGGCGAGCTCCTCTACTGGATCGGCGAGGACCGGATCTTCTTCTCCAGCGACTACGCCCTGTGGACGCCGCGGTGGCTGGTCGAGCGGTTCGTCGACTTCCAGATCCCCGAGGACATGTCGGAGTACGCGCCGATCACCACGGCCCAGAAGAAGAAGATCCTCGGGCTCAACGCGGCGAAGGTCTACGACCTGCCCGTCCCGGACGGCCTCCAGCTGCCGGACGCCGATGAGACGGCCACGGGTCCGCGCGGCGCCGACGAGACGCCGGCCGCCGAGCTGCAGTCGGTCTGACCATGACCGCTCTCGCCACGCCTGCGACGCGGGTGCAGCCCGACGACGTGCTGGAGGCACTGTCGGCCGTGGTCGACCCGGAGCTCGACGAGCCGATCACCGACCTGGGCTTCGTCCGCTCCCTGGAGATCGGCGAGCCTCTCGACGGGACAACGGTCGTCGTGCACCTGCGGCTGCCGACCTCCTTCTGCTCGCCGAACTTCGCCTACCTCATGGCGTCGGACGCGAAGGACGCGATCACGGGTATGCGTGGGGTCGGCCGGGTCGCCGTCGAGCTGGACGACCATCACGACTCCGACCTCATCAACGCCGGTCTCGCTGCCGACGCCGGCTACAAGGGCACCTTCCGGCACGAGGCCGAGGAGGACCTCGAGGAGCTGCGCACGACGTTCCGCCGCAAGGCTCACACCGCGGCGATGGAGCGTTGTCTCACCGCACTCCTGCGGGCGGACCCGGGTCGGACCGAGGCCTCACTCGGGGAGGTGCTCCTGCGGGACCTGCCCGCCACAGCGCATACGGAAGCCCTCGTCCGTCGCCGTGAAGCCCTGGGGCTCGGGGTCGCCCCGGACGCCCGGGTCCTCGTCGACAGCGACGGACAGCCGTACGCGACGGCGGACATCCCCCTCGCCCTCCGTCGGGCCCGGTCGACCCGCATCTCGATCGACGGCAACGCCCACTTCTGCCGCGGGCTGCTGCAGACGCGGTACGCGGACGCCGTGGACCACACCCTCATCCCCCTCACCGTGAAGGAGCACCGAGCATGAGTTCAGGCATGAGCACCATGCGGGCCGTCCAGGTCGTCGGCTACCACCAGAACCTTGAGCTCACCGAGGTCGCCGCCCCGGAGGCGAAGGGGCCCCTCGACGTCGTTGTCAAGATCGGTGGCGCGGGCGTCTGCCGCACCGACCTGCACATCCTGGAGGGTCAGTGGGCCGAGAAGTCCCAGGTGCAGCTGCCGTACACGATCGGCCATGAGAACGCCGGCTGGGTCTCCGCGGTCGGCAGCGCGGTGACCAACGTCAAGGAGGGCGACAAGGTGATCGTCCACCCGCTCATCACGTGCGGGCTGTGCCGGGCCTGCCGGTCGGGTGACGACGTGCACTGCGAGAACAACCAGTTCCCGGGGATCAGCACGAACGGCGGGTATGCCGAGTACCTCCTGACGTCCGCTCGCTCCGTCGTCAAGATCGACGACTCCCTGGAGCCCGCGGACATCGCGGCGCTCGCCGACGCTGGACTGACGGCCTACCACGCGGCGGCCAAGGCGTCGAAGCGACTGACGCCACGGGACACGTGTGTCGTCATCGGGGCAGGAGGCCTGGGGCACATCGGCATCCAGGTGCTCAAGGCCCTGACCGCCGCGCGGATCGTTGTCGTCGACCGGAACGCCGACGCCGTGAAGCTGGCACAGAGCATCGGCGCCGACGAGGGCATCGTCGCCGAGGGCCAGCAGGTCGAGCAGGTCCGTGAGCTGACCAGCGGCCTCGGGGCGGAGGTGGTCGTCGACTTCGTCGGTGAGGGTGGTGCGACGGCCGAGGGGGTGGCCATGCTGCGCCAGGCGGGCGACTACTACGTTGTCGGATACGGCGAGGACATCAGCATCCCCACCATCGACATCGTGTCGTCCGAGATCAACGTCATCGGCAACCTCGTCGGCTCGTACAACGACCTGTGCGACCTCATGGCCCTCACGGCCCGCGGTCTGGTGACGCTGCATACCCAGAAGTACGCCCTCGACGACTTCCAGACGGCGATCGACGACCTCGACAACGGTCGGGTCCGCGGTCGCGCCATCCTCATCCCGTAAGGAGCACGCCTTGATCTTCATCACCGCCAAGTTCCCCGTGAAGCCGGAGCACGCCGACGAGTGGCCCCGGCTCTCGAGGGAGTTCACGCAGGCGACCCGGGGCGAGGAGGGGTGTCTCTGGTTCGAGTGGTCACGCAGCCTCGACGACCCGACCGTCTACGTGCTGGTGGAGGCGTTCCGTGACGGCGACGCCGGGGGAGCGCACGTGAGGTCCGACCACTTCGCCGCGGCGACGTCGCAGCTACCGGCCTACCTGGCGCGCACACCCGACATCGTCAGCGTCACCGTGGACGGGACGGGGTGGTCCGAGCTGGGGGAGATGGCGGTCCGCTGACGCCCGTCCGACCGCACGGTCCTTAGGTCGAGGGTCGACCGCTCAGCGCATCTCCGCCGGCTGGGCGGTCGACTCGAGCACGGCCAGCCACAGGTCGCCGTCGGGCGCGACCTGGTTGCGGTAGGACACGGCCTGCGCGATCGGCACGTGGATGAACCGGTTGTGCCGGCGACCGACGACCATCTTGGTGCGCCCCGCCATGCCGGCGTGCACCGCGGCCTGCGCGAGCCGCACGCAGTACACCGCGTCGTGGGCCTCGGCGGGCACCGAGCGGATCGCGTAGCCGGGGTCGAGGTACTTCAGGGTCAGCTCGGTGCCGTGGGCTGCGAAGTGCGCTCCGATGGCGGCCTTGACGTGCAGACCGATGTCGCCCAGCGCCGAGTTGCCGCTGGCGTCGGCGCCGTCGGCGGACATGAAGCCCTGCCCCGCACCTTCGGCGACGACGATGACGGCCGATCCCCTCTCCAGGACCGTCCGGTGCAGGCAGGCCAGCAGCCCGCCGGGTCCGTCGAGCTCGAACGGCACCTCCGGAACGAGCACGAAGTCGGCGCTGTGCACGGACAGCGCCGCGTAGCAGGCGATGAACCCGGAGTGCCGGCCCATCACGCGCACCATCCCGACCCCGTTGAGGGCCGACTCGGCCTCCACCTTCGCCGCCTTGATGGCCTGCGCCGCGGTCGTGTACGCCGTCTGGAAGCCGAAGCTCTGTCCGATGAAGGGGATGTCGTTGTCGATGGTCTTCGGGATCCCGATGACCGAGATCGGCAGCCCGCGCTCCTGCAGCACGTCGGCCAGCCCGGCGGCCCCGCGCATCGACCCGTCGCCGCCGATGACGAAGAGGATGTCGACGGCCAGCTCCACGAGCCGGTCGGCCATCCGCTCCGGGTCCTGCGCCCCCCGCGAGCTGCCCAGCACCGAGCCGCCGTGCTGGTTGATCGTCGCGACGCCGGCCGGGGTCAGGGCCACGGGTGGCTGTCCGACACCGGGCACGAGGCCGGCGAACCCGTGCCGGAAGCCCACGACGTCGTCGATGCCGTAGTGGGTGTGCAGCTCCAGGACGAGGCCGCGGATGACATCGTTGAGCCCGGGGCAGAGTCCGCCGCAGGTGACGATGGCGGCCCGGGTCAAGCCCGGCTCGAAGAACAGACGGCGACGGGGGCCGCCGGGTTCGAAGGTAGGGAGCTCGTCCCACGGCAGGTCGCGCCCCCGCAGCAGCTCGAGGGTGTCGTCGAAGAGAACGCGGTCGTCCTCGTCGACGTAGTGCTCGTTGGTCCGTCGGCCGGCGACGTACTTGCTGAGCGGCGAGTCGAACGTGCACTCACCCAGGCGGGTCACCTGGAGGTCGAGCAGAGTGGTCATGTCGCCAGGGTCCACCCGCCATGTGTCAGCCGTGTTGCCGCCGGGCAACATCCCGGGCCCCCGCCCGGGGTCACCCCGAGGCGCCGAAGACCTCCATGCCGATCACCGGGCGCAACAGACGTTCGGCATCGTTGCCGCAGAACGCCGTTCGCACGACGTCGTTGGCGAGCACGTTGCCCAGCGCCCCCATGACCATGGCCTGGTCGAGCGAGAAGTAGAAGTGCGAGAGGGTGCCCGATCGGGTGGCGACCGCGTCGAGGAAGCCGCCCGACGCATACGCGCGCAGCTTCTCCTCGATGTTGACGAGGTTGGTGTACGCCTCGTCGGGCTCGTGCATCATGGCCAGGAACGACGCGTGCGGCGTGACGACACCGTCGCCGAACGTGGGGGTGGGGTTCGTCGCGGCGCGGCAGGTGCCGAACCCGATGTCGGGGTTCGTGTTCTGCTCGTCGGAGAAGTAGCCCGTCGGGTTCATCCCGAGCAGGTCGACGCCGTACTCGCGGTAGCCGCCGAACGGGTCGCTGGACGGGGAGAAGCCCCAGTACCCGTAGGCGGCGTCGAGGAGGCCGTGCTCGCGTTGCGCCCGGACGTGGAGCGGGTGGTTGAGGCCCCAGCTCTGCGGCGCCCACGTGGCCTCGGGGACGAACACGTCGGGCATGAGCTCCTCGAACATGCTGCCGCCCCAGCCGGGCACGATCCGCATACCCCGGTAGGCGTAGGCGCCTTCGTAGACGTCTGTGCCGAGGTAGGTGCGGGTGACGCCCGCCGGCTGGCTCTCCTGCCAGCTCCAGTCGCACGACGACGGGAAGGTGCGCCACATGGCGAAGTACTGCCGCGCAGGGATCTGTCCGGTGATGATGCCGAGGTAGGACGTGATGCGCGTCTCCGACACCGTCGTGTCGTAGTAGTTGGTCGTGTAGTAGACATCTGGCCCGACGCCGATGTGGTTGCCCTTGATGTAGGCCTGCTTGGGAGCCGGGGGCGCATCCCAGAACCCGCCGTGGATCAGCCCGCCCGGCCGTGGCGCGTCCGGGTTGTAGAACATGTCCCACCGCATGCGGCGGAAGATCCGGCCGGCGAACACGCCGGCGGCGCGGTCGAAATTCATGACGACGCGGAGCGCGGCTCCGAGCCAGCCGTTGTCGATGCTCGAGAGGAACGGGTAGAGGACGCCCCCGCCCACGGGCCACGCCGTGAGCTTCTCGGCGGTCTGGGGCGAGTACCAGTTGTAGTACATGCCACTGGGCTCGTGCCGCGGCATCCGGTCGATCGTCTGCAGGGTGCGGATGAGGCGCGCCGTCGACTCACCGTGGGAGATCAGGCCCAGCTCGCGGGCGACGACGGTGCTCCACAGCATCCCGCCGATGTTGGTGGGCGACGTCCACCCCGACCGGTCCGACCGGCGGAGCGAGTCCGCGGCGTTGTCCGCCACCAGACCGGTGCGCTCGTCGGTCATCGCGACCAGCCCACGCCATGTGTCGGCGGCCCATCGCCGAGCGCGGGCGCGGTCCAGGGGCAGGGGCTGGGGGACCGTGGACGAGGTCGTCGAGGCCAGCGCCTGAGCGGGGAGCCCCGCGGCGAGGAGCCCCGCTGCGCCGGCCACGGCACCGATCACCTGCCGGCGGGAGGGTCCGGACGGGCCCCCTGACGGCTCCTGGCCACGGTCGGGATGGTCGGCTGGCTCGCGTGCACTCATGAGCCCTCTCCTTGGTGCAGGCATCGGTGCGCGCACGCGTGGGAGTCCTGATCATTGGGGGTGCCGGTGACATCGGCAACACGAGCGGGGTCCGGCATCGCGGTCATAACGTGGTGTTTGGATTGCAGTTAGATCGAGTTATGGTGAGGAGACCACCCCCGCCTCCCCAGGAGATCCCCGTGACCGTCACCGACGACCTCGTCGCCCAGGCCCGCACCTACGCCGCCACGTTCACCCTCGGTGACCTGCCGCTGCCGCCCGCCAAGGGCGTCGCGATCGTCGCCTGCATGGATGCGCGCCTGAACGTGTACGGGCTGTTCGGGCTGCACGAGGGTGACGCCCATGTCATCCGCAACGCCGGCGGGGTCGTCACCCAGGACGAGCTGCGGTCCCTGGCCATCAGCCAGCGGCTCCTCGGCACGACCGAGATCGTCCTGGTGCACCACACCGACTGCGGCATGCTCACCTTCACCGACGACGGGTTCCGGCAGCAGATCGAGTCGGAGACCGGGGTGCGGCCCACCTGGTCGGCCGAGGCGTTCAGCGACCTCGACCAGGACGTGCGGCAGAACATCGCCCGCATCCGGGCCGAGCCCGCCATCCCGCATACCGACGCCGTGCGCGGGTTCGTCTACGACGTGAGCGACGGGAGCCTGCGCGAGGTGCACTGACCCTCGCGACGGCCTGGGGGCCCTACCGTGGGCGCATGCCGACCGACGAAGGAGTCGTGACATGGCCTCACCCCACCGCACGGTGACCGCCCCCGCATCGGAGTCGACCTCGTGGATCCGTGCCCTCTGCTGGCTCGCGGTCATGCTCGAAGGGTTCGACATCGTGGCGCTGAGCGCCGCCCTGCCGACGATCCTCGAGACGAAGTATGCCGGGATGGGTCCGGCTGAGGCGACCTTCGTCGCCACGATCTCGTTGGTAGGCATCATGATCGGCGCGATCGCGGTCGGACCGGTTGCCGACCGGATGGGGCGGCGCCTCGCGGTCATGGCGTCGATCGCCCTCTTCTCCGTCTTCACGCTGGCCGTTCCGCTCGCCCCCAACGCGGCCGTCTTCGGCCTGCTGAGACTCGTTGCGGGCATCGGACTGGGGGCTTGCCTTCCCGCGGCGCTGACCATGATGAGCGAGGTCACGGCGCCGGAGCGCCGGGCCCGCGCCACCACCCTGACGATGACCGGCTACCACGTCGGCGCCGTCCTCACGTCACTGCTGGCGATCGTCGTCGCTCCGGGCTGGCAGGTCCTCTTCGTCGTCGGCGGCGTGGTCGGCCTGCTCGTCCTGCCCGTGATGTGGTTCAAGCTTCCGGAGACCAACCCCGTCCTCACCGCCGAGACGCCCTTGCCGAAGGTGCCGGTCAGCGACGTGCTCAAGAAGCCGTTCGCGCTGGTGAGCATCGCCACCTGGGTCGCGTCGTTCATGGGGCTGCTGCTCGTCTACGGGCTCAACAGCTGGCTCCCGACGATCATGAAGGCGGCGGGGTATGCGCTCGGCACCTCCCTGACCATGCTGCTGCTGCTCAACCTCGGCGGGGTCGTGGGGCTCGTGGTCGCGGGGATGGTGGGTGACGCTCGAGGGATCCGCGTCAGCGCCATCATCTGGTTCGCCGGCGCCACCGTGCTGCTCGGCCTGCTGAGCATCCGGATGCCCACGCTGCTGCTCAACGGCGCGGTCTTCCTGACGGGCCTGTTCGTCTTCAGCGCCCAGGTGCTCATCTACGCCTACGTGACCCGCGTCTACCCGCCCCAGATCCGAGGCACGGCGCTGGGGCTGGCCGCGGGGATCGGTCGGATCGGGTCGATCGTCGGCCCTGCGGTGACCGGTGCGCTCGTGACCGCGGGGCTCGGATACCCCTGGGGCTTCTACTTCTTCTGTGCCATCGCCCTGCTCGCGGTGGTGGCGATGGTCGTCGTCCCGCGGGGCATGGAGTCCCGAGCGGACGACGGGTCGAATCTGCCCGGGGTGCAACCGTCCCCGGCTCGGCTCCGTCCCTGAGGTCAGTGCCCGGTGCCCTGGGGCGTCAGAGCGCAGGTGTGATGTCAATCTGGTTGAGGTCGTCTCCCTTGAAGAGCAAGGGTTCTCGGGCGTTGGTCGCCAGCGCGTAAGCGAAGGCGTCACCGAAGTTCAGTCGTGCGGGGTGGCCGCTGCCCTTCCCGAAGTCGGCATACGCCAAGCGTGCGACCTGTGCCTCCTCGAACGTCACGGGCACGATGTCGATGTGGAGAAGCGCCACGACCTCGTCGAGTCGCCGGGAGACCACCGGGTCATGGATCGCGTCGAGCACCACGGCGGCCTCCAGCCACGAGGCGGCCGACATCGAGACCCGAGGTGCCGCGAGGAGCGCCTCGAGGAACGCGGCCCGTTCCGGCTCGTTGAGGCAGATCGCGACCAGCGCGGACGTGTCGACGATCACGCCGGAAGGCCACGATCGTCGAACAGCTCGAGCCCGGCCACCCTCGAACGGTCGCCATCGGTGACACGCCGGTCGATGTCGGCGAGGACGGCGTCGATGGACCGGCGTCGGTTCGCATCCTGGGCCGGGTGTTCGAGCTCCGCGAGCATCCGCGTCAAGGCTTCCTCGATCACGCTCGTCTGAGAGCGCCCGGTCTGTTCGGACAGCTGGCGCGCCAGGGCGTGCACCCTGGGGTTCTTGATGTTGAGGCTCACGTTTCTACCCTTCTACCCAGTCTGGGTAGAGGGGTACCCCTGGGCGATAGCAGCCGGCGGACCAGGTCTGGGGGAGTCACGTCCTCGCCGCGGGCACGATGGTGACGCCGGGGGCACGAGTTAACGTGCGCGCGCGGTCACGATCGTGCCCCCGGCCCGCAGCCAGGGGCGCTCAGCGGGCAACCGCGGTGCTCCGATGCAGACGTTCCGGCACCGCCGACTGCGGTTGCTAGTGGACGTCGTAGGGCGTGGGTTCCTGGTTGAGGTACGCGATGAAGTTCGGCGTCTCGGCCTGCAGCCAGGTGATGGTGTCGGCCAGTGCGTCCGCGAGCCAGGTAGCCAACGGGGTGGAGTCGGGTTCCGTCCTGGACGGCCCGACCGAGAGGATCGGGCCCTGATCCATGCAGGCGTCCGACGACCAGTCGATGGCTCCGGCGGCCTTCTTGACATGTACCGACACGACGAGGGCCTCGCTGTCCGGCCTCTGAGCACGGGGGAAGTATGCGTATCCGCTGAGCAGGTATGAAGGCGTGGCCTGCGCATTCGCATGCCAGTTCACTGTTGGCGTGTTCCGCAAGATGTTCTTGTAGAGCTCGAAGAACGCGTTGTTGAGCACGTCCCAGACCTCATCGACGGACGTCGCGCCGTGCAGAGGGTCTGACGCTGTCACGTCACATCGTCCTCCGAGGTAGGCGCAGTTCCGTGACGGTGAGTCGCAGCTCCTGCGCCAGTTCGTGCCCGTCCGGTTGCCCGCGGGCTGCCATCCACTCTTTCAGCGCTTCCCACGATGTCGATCGAATGGAGTAATGCCCGTCACGAGCATCAGGGCCATAGATCCTCAACGACTTCAAGTCGCTCGTCTCGACGATCTGTGCCTTGCCGCCGTTGCGGAAGATGTCGACATCCAGATTGTCGTAGGAGGATAACCCGCGAGAATCCTTCAGTCTCGGTGTCAAGTTGGCGAAGGTGTCAGACCCCGCGATGAAGAGGACTTCGGGGATCGGGTTGGCGAGGCCCCGAGTCAGCTTGGCCGGTCGCATCGCCAGGTTGCGCGCTATGCGACTCAAGAGGGCCGCGTCGCCGAAGAAGGGGATGGTGCCGGCGGCGCTGAGGGCGGCGTTGACCCCGTCGCCCTTAAGGGCGTACCAGCCGGCGTTGACCGCGTCGGGGATGGCGCCGAGGGCGGGGACCATCCCGAGGACGTCGAGCGCCGAGTGCCCGGCGGCGATGGCGTCGGCCGGGCGGATGGTCGACTCCCAGAACCTGCGCGCCTGCGGCGCCGGCTCGCAGGCTCGCGCGAGCGCTGCGGCGGCGAGGTCGCCGGCCGACTCGACCACGCTCCGTGCCGAGGCCAGGGTCGCGATCGCCTGACGCCGCAACGAGTCGGCCTCGGCGGCCAGGCTCGCTGCGGGGCCGCCTGACGCGGCAGCTTGCTGCTGGGCGATGCGCGCGCCGACCATGAGCCGGTCGTTCACGGCGGGCGGGGCCGGAGCGCCGGCCAGCGCCGCCACGGCGTCGGCGGAGGCGAGGTAGCGCTGCCAGAGTCCGATGGCGTCGGCGGCCAGGGAGCGGGCGGGTCCGATGACGGCCATGAACCGGTCCAGTGCGTCGGCTCCGGCGCGGAAGGCGTCCGCCGCGGTGCGCCACCGGGCCGGTTCGGGGGCCAGCACGTCGGTGAACCCCTCCGATGCCCGACCCCGCCAGCTCGTGACCTCCACGCGGGCCAGGCAGGCGCCGGCCTCTTCGAGCACGGCGGCGTGGGCGCGCAGGGACACCGCGACGTCGCCCATCCCGGCCACGTCACAGGGCACCAGCTGGTCGGCTGGAACGCCCGACGCCAGGTCCGACTCGAGCGTCCCGGGAAGGTCGGCCACGGCTCAGCCGATCGGTCCGACGGGGGGCAGGTCCCCCCACGGGGGTCTCGGCGCATACGAGAGCAGCGCCTGGAAGCCGCCCTCACTCGTCTCCTCGTTGGCGACGTAGGCCGTCGCGCACTCCCTGAGGCGCTGCGCCATGGTCTCGCTGTCGCCGACCAGGTGCGAGAGGCCGGTGTCCCAGCGCGCGCAGAAGTCCCGCAGGGCCATCTCGAGGACCTCGTGGCCGACGATGGAGACGGACGCGGGCAGGGACTCGACCTCGGCGGTGCGCGCCGACTCGGTGATGGCCCCTACGGTCGCCGCGGCGGTCAGGAGCTCATCGGTGACCACGGCGTAGGTCAGGGTGGCTGGATCGGAAGCCAACATGGTCCAACTACAGCAAACATCGGCAAAAGGCCGTCTCAGATATCCACAGCCCCCCTGAGCGTCACCGTCCGGTCTGGAACAGTGGGCGCGTGACGTCTGCGCCCCGCGTCGAGCCCGGCGCCCACCCACCGCCGCTCACCGACCCGGAGCGCGGGCTGACCGCGGCGGAGGTGACGGACCGCACCGGGCGGGGTCAGGTCAACGCCACGGACACGGCCAGCTCGCGACCGCTGTGGTCGATCGTCAAGAGCAACGTGTTCACCCGGTTCAACGCCATCCTCGGCGTGCTCTTCGTGCTCGTGCTCATCACCGGGTCGGTCGCCGACGGCCTCTTCGGAGGCATCCTCGTCGTCAACTCGGCGATCGGGATCGTGCAGGAGTACCTCGCCAAACGGAAGCTGGACCAGCTGGCGCTCCTCAACCAGCCCACCACCCGCGTCGTGCGGGACGGCGAGGTCAGCGAGATCCCCACGGCGGAGGTCGTGCTCGGCGACCTCGTCGAGCTGCGCGCGGGTGACCAGGTGCCCGCCGACGGGCACCTCCACCTGGTCGACGGTCTCGAGGTCGACGAGTCCAACCTCACGGGGGAGGCCGACGCCATCCCCAAGCAGGACCGCGACGAGGTGCGGTCGGGCACCACCGTCGTCGCCGGTCGTGGCCGCTTCGTGGCCGAGGCGGTCGGAGCCGACTCCTACGCCAACACCATTGCGGCACAAGCGCGCACGTTCACCAGGACGCACTCCGAGATCCAGTCGTCGGTCAACCGGCTGCTGAAATACATCACCTGGGTGATCGTCCTGGCCCTTCCGCTGCAGATCTGGTCGCAGCTCAAGGTCTACGGCGCCGACGACTGGCGCACGGTCATCGTGCGGTCCAGCGGCGGCCTCGTCGGCCTCGTGCCGGAGGGCCTCGTGCTCCTGACCTCGGTGGCGTTCCTGCTCGCCGCGGTCAGCCTGTCGCGCCAGCAGGTGCTCGTGCAGGAGCTGCCTGCGGTAGAGGGGCTGGCCCGGGTCGACGTCGTATGCCTGGACAAGACCGGGACGCTCACCGTCGGGGACATCGCGTACGACGGCTGTCACCCGGTGGGGGACCGGCCGCCGCCCCCGGAGGACGTCGAGAGCGCGCTGGGGGCGATGGCCGACGACCCGAACGCCAACGGGACCCTCAAGGCGCTCGCGGCGTCGCTGCCCTCCCCGGACGGCTGGGCCCGCACGGGCACCATCGCCTTCAGCTCCGCTCGGAAGTGGAGCGCCGCCGCCTTCGCCGACCGCGGCTCCTACGTGCTGGGGGCTCCCGACGTGTTGCTGCCCCCCGACAGCCCCCTGCGCGAGCAGATGGGCGAGCTGGCGCGGACGGGGGCCCGGGTCGTGCTGCTCGCCCATAGCGACGCTCCGCTCGACGGCCAGCAGCTGCCGTCGCCCCTGACGCCGCTGGCCCTGGTCACCCTGACCGAACAAGTGCGGCCCGACGCGAAGGACACCCTGGCGTACTTCGCGTCACAGGGGGTCGACGTGAAGATCATCTCGGGCGACAACCCCGAGACGGTCGGCGCTATCGCCCGCCGCGTCGGCCTCGACCTCCCGACAGACCGGATCTGCGACGCGCGCACCCTCGGCACCGACGTCGACGCCCTGCGTGAGGTCGTGGGTCGCACCACGGTGTTCGGGCGGGTCAGCCCCGAGCAGAAGCGGGCCTTGGTGCAGGCGCTGCAGCGTGAGGGCCACGTCGTCGCCATGACCGGGGACGGCGTCAACGACGCGCTCGCCATCAAGGACGCCGACATCGGGGTCGCCATGAACAACGGTGCCCAGGCCACGAAGGCGGTGGCCCAGCTGGTCCTGCTCGACGGCCAGTTCTCACACCTGCCCTCGGTGCTCGCCGAGGGCCGCCGGGTCATCAACAACGTGGAACGGGTGGCCAACCTCTTCGTCGCGAAGAACGTCATGAGCCTCATCGCCATCGTCACGGCGGCCGCCTTCTCGCTCCCCTTCCCCTTCCTGCCGCGGCACCTGACGCTGGTCTCCGCGGTGACCATCGGCATACCCGCGTTCGTCCTCGCCCTGGGCCCGAACCGCAAGCGCTACACACCCGGCTTCCTGCAGCGCATCCTGCGCTTCGCCCTGCCGGCCGGTGCGGTCTCGGGAATCGTCGTCATCACGTCGTACCTGCTCGCCCACCGGGTTTTCGACACCCCCACGGCGGCCGAGTGCGCGGGGGCGGCGCAGGGAACGGTCGACCAGGCGCTGGCCCAGTCCTGCTGGCAGCCGTCGACGGCGGCCACGGTCTCGCTCCTCGTCTCGTCGTTCTGGATCCTCGTCGTGCTGGCCCGTCCGTTCCGCCCGTGGAAGGCCGCCCTCGTCGCGGGCTGCGTCCTCATCGCGGTCGGGGCGTTCACCATCCCGCTCGCCCAGACGTTCTTCCAGTTCCAGGCGCCGGCGGCCATGGTCTGGCAGTCCCTCGGCATCGGGCTCGTGGGGGCGCTGGCGATCGAGGTGGTCTACCGGATGCAGCCCGGCATGGGCCGGGCCCCGGCCGCCGACCCCCCGCGGACCCCTGCCGCCGTCGTGTGACACTGGCGCGCGTGCATCGCTTCTCCGCCACGACGACCTCCGAGGCGGTCGTGGCCGCCGACCGGCCGTCCATCTGGGCGGCGATCACCGATCCCGACGTGCTGCCGCAGCTGACCCCCCTGCTCAAGCACATCGACACCGACGGCGACCTGTGGCACTGGGAGCTGTCCCGGGTCCACGTGCTCGGCATCGTCGTCAACCCCACCTTCACCGAGCGGATGACGTTCGACGAGGGCCGGCGGATCGAGTACCACCACGAGCCACCGGCCGGGGTCAAGGAGTGGGCCGGGGCGGAGGGCTGGTACGCGCTCTCCGACGCCGACGGTGGCACGCATCTCGCCATCTCGCTGACCCTCTTCGTCGACCTGCCGCTCGCCCGCTTCTCCGGGCCGGCCGTCAAGACCGTGATGCGTAGCGCGATGGCCGTGACCGGGTCCCGGTTCGCGGCGAACCTCGAGCACCACCTCGGCGTCAACCGCCCCTGACCGCGCGTCTACCCTGTTCGCGTGCTGTCCTGGCTGATCGTCGTGGTGGTCGCCGCCGCCGCGGTGCTCGCTCTGCTGGCCCTCTTCTACGCCCTGCGGTCGAGGATCGTCGACGACCGTCTGCTGCTCGTCGCCGCCGTGCTGGAGCTGGCGACGCTGGTCCAGCTCGTCGCCGGCCTCGTCCTCGGCCTGAGCCGGACGACGTCCTTCGAGAAGGCCGTGTTCTTCGCCTATCTCGGCACGGTGCCCTTCGTCGCGCCGGTCGCCACCCTGCTGGCCCTGAAGGAGAAGACGCGCTCGTCGATGGCCGTCGTGGCCGGCGGAGCGGTCGTCATCGGCGTGCTCGTGGGGCGGCTCGCGCAGATCTGGTACGCCGGTGGCTGAGCCGACCCGGCCCGCTCCAGACCCCGCCGACCCCGCCGACCGCGCCGACGCCGCCGACCCTCCGGCTCAGGGCCGGCGTGGGCTCGGCATCGTCCTCATCGCCCTGTACGGCCTCTTCGCCCTGGCCGCGACCGGGCGGGCGACGTTCCAGATCATCGCGGACTTCCAGAAGGCCCCGGTGTCCTACCTGCTGTCGGTGCTCGCCGCCGTGATCTACCTCGTGGCGACCGTGGCTCTCGCGCGGGGCGACCGGACGTCGACCCGGGTCGCGCGGGTCGCCATCACCGTCGAGCTCGTCGGTGTGCTCGTCGTCGGCACCGTCTCCTACCTCGTGCCGTCCGAGTTCCCGGACCGCACGGTCTGGTCGCACTTCGGTGCGGGCTACGGCTACGTCCCCCTGCTGCTGCCCGTGCTGGGGCTGCTGTGGCTGCGGTCCCGCGCGCGTCGGGGCCTGGTGCCCTGAGGGGCCACCCACTGTCGCGTCGGTCGGTGTCTCGACATATCGTGAAAAGGGTCAGCATCCACGCGCGCCCGCACGCGCCGACGGGAGGCACCCCGTGACCGGTATCGAGACGTCCGCAGTACCCCCATCCACGCCGCGCTCGCCGTGGTTCGGGCGCCGCCAGTTCCTCGGCCTCGCCGGTGCCGTGGTCGGTGCCGGTGCCTTGGCGGCCTGCGGCGACAACACCGGCCGTCCCTCAGGGTCAGCCAGTGGCACCGGGGGGTCCGCGAACCTGTCGCAGTGGTACCACCAATACGGCGAGGTCGGCGTACAGCAGGCCGTCGAGGGGTATGCCAAGGCGTACCCGGGGGCCACGGTGAACGTGCAGTGGAACCCCGGGGACTACGACAAGAAGGTCGCGTCCGCCCTGCTGACCGACGGTGGCCCGGACGTCTTCGAGAACGGCAACGGGCCGTCGATCGACATGATCCAGGCGGGCCAGGTCGTCGACATGACCGGCATCCTCGGTGACGCCGCGTCCGACTTCACCCCGAGCCTCGTGCAGCGGATGACCTACAAGAACAAGCTCTACGCCATCCCGCAGGTCACCGACATGCAGCTGATGGTCTACCGCAAGAGCCTCCTCCAGGCGGCCGGGGTCCAGCCGCCCACGACCACCGACGAGCTGCTGGCCGCCGCCAAGAAGCTGACGACCGACAAGGTCAAGGGGCTGTTCGTCGGGAACGACGGGGGTATCGGGGTCCTCGGCGGCCCGATGCTGTGGTCGGCGGGTCTCGACTACCTCAACCAGGACCAGACCGCGTTCGGGTTCGACGGCGGCGCCGCGGCGCTCGGCTTCCTGCGCACCCTGTTCACGAGCGCCTCGCTCCTGCTCGGCGCCCCGGCAGACTGGTCAGACCCGTCGGCCTTCACCCAGGGCCTGTGCGCGATGCAGTGGACGGGCCTGTGGACGCTGCCCGTGATCGAGAAGGCCTTCCCGGGTGACTACGGCGTCATGGCCTGGCCGAAGTCGGCGGCCGCCGGGGCGGCCTCGGTGCCGGTCGGCGCCTACGGCTCTTGCGTCAGCGCGAAGAGCCGCAACCCCGACGCGGCCAAGGCGTTCGCCAAGTGGCTCTGGGTCGACCAGACCGACAAGCAGCTCGACTTCGCTCAGACCTTCGGGTTCCACATCCCGGCCCGCAAGAGCGTGGCCGCCAAGGCCGAGAAGCTGAAGTCCGGGCCGGCCGCCGACGCCGTGAAGTTCGTCAACGAGAACGGCCACGCGCAGTCGCCGCTGCTCTGGACGCCGAAGTGCTCGACGGCGTTCTCCGACGGACTGACCCGGATCGTCAAGGACGGCGCCGACCCGGCCGCCGAGATCGCGACGATGAAGACGACCGTCGAGGCCGAGCTCAAGCGCGTCAACGGGTGAGCACGCCGGCTCCCGCCGGCATCCCGCTGCGTCGGCGGCTGCTCGGCAACCAGGACCGGAACCTGTGGTTCTGGGTGTTCGTCGGACCCTTCCTGCTCGGGTTGGTCGTGTTCGTCTACGTCCCGATCCTCTGGAGCGTCTGGCTCAGCTTCTACGACGCGCGCAACACCGTCATGCCCACGACGTTCGTCGGCCTCGGCAACTACGGCGACATGCTGTCCGACCCGGCCTTCCGGTCGAGCATGCTCACCTTCCTCGTCTTCGCGGCGTTCATCGTGCCGACGACCTTCGCGCTGTCGCTCGGGCTCGCCCTGCTCGTCAACCGGGCGACGTGGTTCCAGCCGTTCTTCCGGTCGGTCTACTTCCTGCCGACGGCCTGCTCCTACGTGGTGGCCGCCCTGATCTGGAAGATGTCCATCTTCTCCGGGGTGCGCTTCGGCCTGGCCAACACGGTGCTCGGCTGGTTCGGTCTCGAGCCGGTGGCCTGGCTGTCGGTGACCCAGCCCCCGTGGTACTGGATGGTCATCGTCTCGGTACGCCTGTGGCTGCAGGTCGGGTTCTACATGATCCTCTTCCTCGCTGCGCTGCAACGGATCTCGCCCACCCTCTACGAGGCGGCGGCGATCGACGGCGCCACCGGGTGGAAGGTGCTGCGCTACATCACCGTGCCGCAGCTGGCCGCCACGTCGAGCGCGGTGCTGCTGCTCCTGCTCGTCAACGCGTTCCAGGCATTCGACGAGTTCTACAACCTGCTCTCCTCCACCGGCCAGTACCCCCCGTACGCCCGACCACCCCTCGTCTACCTCTACTACACCGCGCTCGGCTCGGGTCAGGACTTCGGCCACGGCAGTGCCGGAGCGGTGATCCTGACGTTGGTCATCGCGGTCGTCGCGCTGGTGCAGGGCCGGTTCATGCGGTTCGGGCGGGAGGACTGACGTGGCCATCCAACGGCGCGGGATCGACAAGGTCGGCAGCGGGGCCCGGTATGCCGTGCTCGTCGTCGGGGCCGTGCTGTTCCTCGTGCCCTTCTACCTCCTGCTGCGCAACGGCCTGTCGACCGAGGCCGACATCACGTCACCGGACTGGAAGCTCTTCCCGGCCGCGTTCCAGTGGGGCAACGTCGCCGAGCTGTTCTCCGACCCCGCCGTGCCCATGGCGCGCTCACTGCTCAACAGCGCCGTCATCGCCGTCACCCAGACCGTCCTCGTCCTGGCCGTCAGCGGCATGGCGGGCTACGGGCTGGCGCGCATCCCCTACCGCTGGTCCAACGTCGTCCTGTACTCCGTCGTCGCCACGCTGCTCATCCCGGCCGCGGTGACCTTCGTGCCGAGCTTCGTGCTCGTCTCGACGCTGGGCTGGATCAGCACCCTGCGTGGGCTCATCGTGCCGGGGCTGTTCCAGGCCTTCGCGACGTTCCTCTTCCGGCAGTACTTCCTCGGTTTCCCGCGGGAGATCGAGGATGCCGCCCGGATCGACGGGCTGGGCTACTTCGGCACGTTCTGGCGTGTGGTGATGCCGAACTCGCTCGGCTTCGTCGCGGCCATCGGCACGATCACCTTCATCGGCAGCTGGAACGCCTTCCTCTGGCCGCTCGTCATCGGCCAGGACCAGAGCTCGTGGACCGTGCAGATCGCGCTGTCGACCTTCCTCACCGCGCAGACGAGCAACCTTCACCAGCTCTTCGTCGCGGCGGCGATCTCCATCCTCCCGCTCGTCGTCATGTTCGTGTTCCTGCAGCGCTGGATCGTGGAAGGCGTCGAGCGCAGTGGCATCAACGAGTAACCTGCGTGCTGTTCGAAGGGGTCGAGAGGCGGGCAGAGGCGTGGCGACGGCGTACGACCCGCTGGCCGCCCTCCGGCGTGAGGGCGACCCGAGCACCGACGTGCTGCTCGCGGGCACGGTGTTCCTCGACATCATCTTCACGGGGCTGGCCGAGGTACCCCGGGCCGGCACCGAGGTGTGGGCCCAAGGCATGGGCTCGTGCCCGGGCGGGATCGCCAACCTGGCCGTGGCCTCCAGCCGTCTCGGCCTGCGCACGTCGCTCGTGGCGGCCTTCGGCGACGACGACTACGCTGACTTCTGCTGGCGCACCCTTGCCGAGCAGGAGCGCGTCGACCTCTCCCTGTCCCGCCGGTTCGACGACTGGCACTCACCCGTGACCGTCTCCATGTCGGTCGGCCGCGACCGCAGCATGGTCACCCATGGACATCCGGCCCCCGTGAGCACGACGGAGCTGATGGGAACGCCGCCCCGCACCCGCAGCGTGCTGGTGGACCTCGGCGACCTCACCAGCGACGACCGGGGCATGACGTGGATCGCCCAGGCCCAGCAGGACGGCGCACTCGTCTTCGGTGACATCGGCTGGGACGCGACCGGCGCCTGGCCCACCCAGACCCTCGACGCACTCTCCCACTGCCACGCGTTCCTGCCCAACGCTGACGAGGCCATGGCCTACACGCGCACGGAGACGCCGCAGGACGCGCTCTACGCCCTGGCCGACCGGGTGCCGCTCGCCGTGGTCACGAACGGCGCGCTGGGGGCGAGCGCCATCGACGCGACAACGGGGGAGGAGGCCTCGGTCCCGGCCCTGCGCGTCCCGGCCCTGGACGCGACCGGGGCCGGTGACGTGTTCGGCGCGAGCCTCGTGGTCGGCACCCTCGCCGGGTGGTCCCTCCACGACCGGCTCAGCTTCGCGGCGCTGTGCTCCTCGTTGGCCGTGCAGCAGTTCGGCGGCTCGCTCGCCGCTCCGGGCTGGGGTGACATCGTCGACTGGTGGCTCGGCATCCGCGACGCCACCGACGCGTCCTCGTACGCGTGCTCGCTGCGCCGGAGGTATGCGTTCCTCGACGAGATCGTGCCCGGCGTGCCCCGCAGCGCCGTCCGGCGCGCCGCGGCCACCATCGCCCGTCAGGCGGACGTGCACCAGCCCTGACCGGTCGCGGGTCAGCGGTCGTGGCCGGGCGCCCGGGTATCACCGCGCTGTCGGCTCCCCTCCTTCGGTGCATGTCCGGCTTCGCCGTCTTCCCCTTGCTGCGCGCCCCCGAGTCGTGGCCCACGTGGGCCGTGGGGGCCGGGGCGATGGTGGTGCTGGCCGCCCTCGACATCGTCGGTGCGCTGGCGGCCAAGGAGTGGGCGGCGTCGTCCCGGGTCGGAGCGCTGCTTCTCGGGGCGGCGGCGTTCCTTGTCCTCTTCTGGGTCTACGCCTCGGCGCTGCAGTACGCCGAGCTCGCCCTCGTCACCATGGGCTGGATCGTCGTGCTCCAGGTGGCGCTGCTGATGATCGACCGCTTCCAGTACGGCGTGCAGCTCGCCCCGGGCAAGTGGGTGGCCGTCACCGTCATCCTGCTCGCTCAGGGCTACCTGGTGCTCGGTCCCGCGGCGGCGGGCGCCGAGGCCTGACGGTCCCAGGCCAGGCGGAAGCCGATCTGCGGCGAGCGGCCCAGCCCGAGCCCGGGCACGAGGTACTTCGCGGCGAACCCGGGTTCCCGCGGGCCGCCGTCGAAGTACCACGCGGACCCCGCGGCCCGGTGGGCCGAACCCCCCTTGAGCATGACGAACCGGGTGCGTCCGTCACGGTGTTCGCTCTCCGTGAGGTTCCAGACCTCGGGGCGGAGCCGCGCGAAACCCGGTGTCTGCGCCGCGACCTGCCACTCGTCCTCGGTGGGGAGCCGCGCTCCCGCCCACGACGCATAAGCGCGGGCGTCCTCGAGGTCCACCTCGGTGACGGGACGAACCGACCCCGCGTCGTCCAGGGGACCGAGCCAGGCTGGTTGGGGCCCAGTCGGATGGAAGGGTCGGTAGCCCGTCGCCGCAACGAAGGCGGCGAACTCGGCGCGGGTGACCTCGTGGACGGCCACCGCCGCCGCGTCGAGCCGGACGTGCCGCTCGAGGGTGCGCAGGTCGTGCAGCCGCGGCGGGAGGGGCTTCCACTCGTCGACGAAGGGAGCGCCGACGTACATCCCCGTCTCCCGGCAGCGGTAGCGCACGGTGAGCACCGCCGGCCCCGCAGGCACCTCCACCACCGAGCCTGGGGGCCGGCCGGTCGACCGGGGAGCCGGGACGCGGGGGGCGACGAGGTGCCGGAAGGCGGGCGAGGCTGCCGCCGGTGCGTCCGACGGCAGCCACGACCGGTCGGCGCCGGGCGGAGCGGCCCACACCCCGCCGACACCGTGGGCGGGCACGGTCACCGTGACGAGACCCGCTGTGACGTCGAGAGACTCACCGGTCCACACGTCGAACAGCACCTCGTCGGCGTCGGCCGGCACCGTCACGGTCGCGTCGTGCCCGCCGCGGTTGACGAGGGCGACGAGCCGTTCGCCGTCGGCGGCGAACTCCGAGCCGAAGACCCCGGCGGCCGGCGCGTCGGGGCCGAGGTCGATCAGCGGCGTCCACGCGGCGTCGACAAGGAGGTGGTGCAGGGCCCGCTGGGCCGGTGCCATACGGCGCAGGGTCTGGGCGTCGCGGTCGGACCAGCCGACCCACACCCCGAACACCACCTCCCACACCATGACTCCGATCCCGTTGAGCCAGGCCGACTGCAGCTCCTCGTGGTGGTGTCGGTGCCACCGCCGCACGTGGTGCATCTGGTGGCGCCGCTCGACGTAGTGGGAGCGCACCACGCCGGGCACGGGCGAGTCGGCGAACCACTGGGCCCAGGAGAGGGGGTGGTCGACGAGCCGCGCCAGCGGCACCGTCGACTCGCCCTCCACTGCCACGCCGTCGAGAGCGGCAAGGCCCTCCAACAGCGGGCCGCCACCCTCCTTGAGCGTGTCGAGGAAGACCCCGTCGGCGTCGAGATCGGCGACCAGAGAGGCCAGCTCGCGCGAGTCGTCACCGGACCGGCGGGTGCCGGTGTCCCAGGGGTTGTAGTCGACGAACACGCGCACCCCGAGGGCGTGCAGGCGGGCCACCAGATCGGCCAGGCCGTCGACGTCGCGGTAGAAGTCCCACTGGTTGCGGGCGTCGACACCGATGACGGGGTAGGCGTGCCACAGCACCACGGCGTCGAAGCCGCCGAACCGCTGTACGGCGTCGGCGACCAGGCGGTCGGGGGTGAACGTACGGGCCGCGGCGTCGTACAGCAGCTCGTCCCAGAGCCACACCTGGCTCACGACGTAGCACCGCGCCGCCCAGGCGAGGTCGGGGCGGCGGTAGACCGCATCGTCCAGGGCGTGCCGGGCCACGGCTCCGTCGCGCCACCGGCGCAGCTGACCACGCCAGGCCGGCCAGAGGGCCGGGTCGTTCGGGGCGGCCAGGATCTTGGCCGTGTCGAGACCGGTGAGGTCGGCGTCGTCGCCCAGTGGCACCTCGGTCGGGCGATCGAGCGGCCGGGGGACGAGGGGGTCGAAGTCGTCAGCCATAGACGGCGGCGGCCTGGGCCAGCGTGTCGGCCCGGCTGGGGATCGACGTCTGCGCCCCGGACCGTTGGATCGCCAACGACGCTGCAGCACAGGCGCGCTCGATGGCCGGCCGTTCCTCGAGACCCTCCGCCAGAGCCGCCGCGTACACCCCGCAGAACGTGTCTCCCGCCGCCACGGTGTCGACGGCGGTCACCGTCGGAGCCGCCACGCGGAGGTCGGTGCCGTCGCGACGAAGGAGGCGTGCGCCCTCGGCTCCGAGGGTCACGAGGACGGCCGGGACCATGGTGACGAGGCGCGCCAGAGCAGTGTCGAGGTCCGCCTCGCCAGCGAGGTCGGCCGCCTCGTGCTCGTTGACGACCAGCAGGTCGACCTGCTCGAGCAGGTCCGGGTCGAGCGGGGCCGACGGCGCGGCGTTGAGGATGAGCCGTGCGCCAGGTCGCCGGTGCCGGGCGGCGGCCGCCACGACGGCCTGGGGGATCTCGAGCTGGGCGAGGACGACGTCGGCCGAGCGCAGGACGTCCTCGCCCTCGGGGGTGAGCCTGACGTGGTCGTTGGCCCCCGCGGCCACGACGATGGTGTTCTCAGCGGCGTCGTCGATGGTGATGAGGGCGAACCCGGTCGGCTGGTCGGCGACCCGTCGCACGCCCGTCACGTCGACGGCGTCCTCCCGGAGCGCGTCCAGCAGACGGTCGGCGTCGCCGTCGGTGCCCGCGGCACCGATCATGGAGGTGCGGGCCCCGCCGGCCCGGGCCGCCGCGACCGCCTGGTTCGCGCCCTTGCCGCCACCGCTGCGCGTGCTCGAGGTGGCGAGCAGGGTCTCGCCGGGCTGGGGGAGCCGGACGGTGCGGACCGCGACGTCGAGGTTGATCGACCCCACGACGACGATGCGCCCGGTCATGATGCGGCCTCGGTGGCCGTCGGCGAGCTGGACTCGCGGACAACGAGCCGTGGCTCGACCCGGATGACGCGCGGTGGCGCGGCCGGCGCGTCCATCCGCTCGAGCAGGAGGCGCGCGGCGATCCGGCCGCGCTCGTTGGCCCCCAGCGAGACGCTGGAGAGGGAGGGGCTGAAGACGCGCGCGAACTGGGTGTCGTCGATCCCGACCACGGCGAGCTGGCGCGGCAGCCGACGACCCGCGTTGAGGGCGGCTCGCATGACGCCGAACGCCAGGAGGTCGTTCGCGGCGATGACGGCGTCGGGTCGGTGCCGGGGCGGAAGGTCGGCGAGGGAGGCCCACGCCTCCTCGCCCGCGGAGACGGTGAAGTCGGCCGCCTCCACGACGAGAGGGT
Organism: uncultured Actinomycetota bacterium; assembly: GCA_963752705.1. Taxonomy (GTDB): domain Bacteria; phylum Actinomycetota; class Actinomycetes; order Actinomycetales; family Dermatophilaceae; genus Lapillicoccus. The sequence continues at coordinate 415,938 of CAVVZM010000001.1, read as the reverse complement.
CCTGGGCGCGGACGACGCCGCTGGTGCCACAGGCGATCTCGAAGCCCTCACGGCGGGCCCGACCCGGCGACGTGTCGCTGGGCCCGTTGACGAAGGCGATCCGGCGGCGGCCCGTCTCCACCAGATGACGGTGCGCGAGGACGACGCCCAGCCTCGAGTCGGTGCGCACGGTGTCGAGCGGCGTGCCCTCGCCGACGTCGCCGACGACGACGACCGGCACCGGAGCGTTGACCAGCGCGTGGACGAGCGCGGGGGAGTGGCGCAGGGGGCTGATGATGAGCCCGTCGGCGTACCCGCGCGACAGGCTGTCGACGAGGGCCACGAGGTCCTTCACGTCGTGGCCGGTCGACGAGACGAGCAGCCGCGCCTGCGAGCCCGCCATGCCCTCCTCGACGCCGCGCATCATCTCGGTGTAGACGGGGTTCCCTACGTCGTCGACCGCGAAGGCGACCTGCATCGCGGCCCCGAGCTTGAGCGCCCGCCCGGTGGCGTCGGGCCGGTAGCCCAGGGCGGTGGCCGCAGCCCGTACCCGCTCCTCGGTCTCGCGGCGGGCCGGGATGCCGTTGAGCACCCGGGACACCGAGGCGATCGACACGCCCGCCCGCTCGGCCACCTCGACGACGGTGGGGCGTCGGGTCATCGCGCGTCGGACCCGTCGACCAGGCCGGCCAGCGTGAGGGTGCGCGCCGTGAGCTCCTCGAAGGTGAGCCCACCGGCATCCGGGATCGACGTCGTGAGCCGCCCGCCCAGGGGCTGCGACCACCGGTCGGCGATGCCGGAGGAGCCCGCGAGCGCGCCGGCGACGGCCCCGACCGTGGCGCCGTTGGAGTCGGTGTCCCAGCCGCCCATGACCACCAGGCTGACCGACCGGTCGAACGACCCGCGGCCCGCCTCGAGCGCGTAGGCGACGAGGGCCGTGTTGTTGAGGCTGTGGACCCAGTGCATGCCGGCGAACCCGGCCTCCAGGGCGGCATACGCCTCGGTGGGGTCTCCACCGGCCCGGCCCAGCTCGCGGCCGGTGGCGATGGCCGCGGCCATCCGGCTCCTCGGCGGCACCACGGACGCACCCACGTCGAGCACCGTACCGATGTCGGCCCCGACGATGGCCTGGGAGGCCATCGCGGCGACGAACATCGCGCCGTAGAGACCGTTGCGGGTGTGGCTGACGGCTGCGTCGCGCCAGGCCCACTCGGCGGCCCGGCGTGCGTCGCCCGGGCTCACCCACCCGTAGAGGTCGGTGCGGATCTGCGCCCCGATCCACTCCCGGAACGGGTTGCGCACCCGAGCCGTATGCGGGGGGCTGACGCCCTCGAGCAGGTTGCGGTAGGCGACCCGCTCGGCCGTGAACGCCCGCCCGGCCGGGAGGTCGAGCAGCCACGACTGCGCGACGTCGTCGGACGTGAAGCCCGCGCCGTGGGCCTCGAGGACGCGCAGGGCCATGAGCGTGTAGTTGAGGTCGTCGTCCTCGGGGGTCCCGCGGAGGTTCTCCTCCAGGCTGGTGGCCCGGCTGGCCCGGTTCCAGGGCCACCGGTCGGCGACCTCGGCGTCCAGACCCACCGCGGTGAAGTAGCGGTCCAGCGGCCACCGGTCGGTCGACCGCAAGATGGCCTCGATCCCTTCGCGGGGGACCTTCTCGACCGGTTTGCCGAGCACGCAGCCGACCGCCCGACCCACCCAGGCGCCGCGGACCCGGTCGGGGTCGAGGGGCGCGGGTGGCGGTGCGGCCGGGGCGGGCGTCGGCCAGGCCTGCTCGATGTCGGGCCAGTCGCTGGGCTCGGCGTCGGCGTCGGCCTCCGGCAGGGCGTCCAGCTCGACGAGCAGGTCGTCGGCCAGGGCCCGTTGCCGGGCGTCACCGTGCTCGGGGGAGGCACCGGCCCTCGGTGGGTCGACCCGCCCCCCCGCGGCCGCCCAGCGCGCCCGCTGGGCGCTGACGTCGCGCCCCTCGCTGGCCGACTGCCACAGCTCGTGCCGGACGAGGTCCTCGGGCTGCACCCAGGTGACGCGCATCGTCATGCGGTGGGGACCGGCTCGCGCAACCCGTCCATCGCCTCCCGCCGTCCCCGCCAGGCCGACTCGTCGGCGACGAAGACCTCCGCCGCCACCTCGGCCATGCTGAGCCCGCCCGCCCGCAGGTCGAGCCGCGAGGCGGTGCCGACCGTCTCGGCCCACTCGGCCGGGATGGCCCGCTCGCCGCCGAGAGCGCCCGCGAGGGCGCCGCCCATCGTCGCGATGGAGTCGGAGTCGCGGCCGTAGTTGGTGGCGCCGAGGATGGTGCCGCGCCCGTCCCCCGAGGTCGCCTTGAGGAGGCCGAGCGCGACGGGCAGCTCCTCGATGGCGCGCAGCCGGCTGGGCCGGCGCGAGTCCTGAGCGGGTTCGCGGTAGGTCTCGCCCACCGAGTCGAAGGGGCGCACCGCAGCCCGCAGCAGGGGGATGGCCTCGCGCCAGTCCGTTCCCGGCTCGACGGCCCCGAGGCAGGCCTCGACCGCGGCCCGGGTGCCGTCCCGAGCCAGGCTCGCGGCGGCGGTCAGCACCGAGTCGACGGTGGCGCCCGGCCCCATCGCGGCCGCGACGGCGGCGGCGAACACCGCGGCCGCCTCACGGCCGTAGCTCGACTGGTGGGCCCCGGCGATCTCGACCGCCTCGGCGTAGGCCCCGACGGGGTCGCCGGCGTTGGCGATGCCCACAGGCGCCATGTACATCGCCGCGCCGCAGTTGACGATATTGCCGACGCCCGCCTCGCGCGGGTCGACGTGCCCGTAGTGGAGCCGCGTGACGAGCCACTTCTCGGCGAGGAACACCCGCAGGAGCGGCACCGTCTCGCGCTCGAGCTCGGGGATCCACGTGACCTGGCCCATCATCAGCGGCACGAGGTCGTCGGCCATGTCGAACGCGGTGAGGTGTCGCCGGTGCTTGCGGTAGACCGCCACCAGCAGGTTGGTCATGAGGGTGTCGTCGGTGACGTGCCCCTCGCCCTTGTGGTACGGCGACATCGGCTTCGCCGTGCGCCAGTCGGTGAGGTAGTAGTCGACGACGCCGTCGACGTAGCCGTCGTAGCGCTCGAGGATCTCCTCGGCGCTGCGTCCCTCGGTGGCGCCGCCGATGGCGTCACCCACGGCCGCTCCAACGAGCGCGCCGATCGCTTTGTCCTGCAACGTGTTCATGAAGGTCTCCGACCGTGGTGACGACTCAGCCGCTGATCTTGGTCCAGCCGTCCTTGAGGCGCTGCTGCAGGGCGGCGGAGTCGATCTTCCCCGCGAGGTACTCCTGGAAGGCGGGGGTGGCCGTCTCCGACTTCCACTGCGGGAACTTCGTCGCCTTGTTCCACGGGGAGTCGACGAGGTTGGCGGAGGCGCCCAGGATGTTGTCCCAGCCGTGCTTCCCGGAGAGGTCCTTCTTGACGATGGCTGAGGCCGATGTCGTCACGGGGATCAGCGCGTCGCCCTCGGCGACCTTGGCCAGGTTCTCGGCCTTCATGAAGTAGGCGATGAACTTCATCGCCTCCGCGGGGTGCTTGCTCTGACGCGCGACGCTCAGCGTCTGCGGGCCGGCCGCCTGGTTCTGGCTGGTGCCCTTCAGCAGCGGCAGCATGGTCCAGCTGAAGCCCGCCGGGGCCTTCGCCTCGATCTGCGCCTCCACGTAGTTGCCGGCCATGATGAGCCCGTACTTGCCGCCGAAGAACCCGGGCAGCACGTCGGTGCCCGACAGCGAGACCGAGTTCGGCGCCATGACCTTGTCGTCGAGCATCTTCTTCACCCGCGTCGGCACCTCAAGCTCCTTGGTGCCGACGTTGATGGTGGGCTTGCTCTCGTCGCCCGAGAAGAACGTCCCGTCGTAGGAGAGCCCGCTCGACATCAGGCCGGCGGTGGGCGACTTCAGCCCCCAGGCGAAGCCGTAGACGTCGCCGCCGGTGGTCAGCTTCTTGGCGTTCGCGGCCAGGTCGTCCCAGGTCCACGGCGCGGCGCTCGTGGGCAGCGGGATGCCGGCCTTCTGCAGGACGTCGGTGTTGGCGAAGACGTTGTAGACCTGGGCGATCGTCGGGACCCCGGTGACCTTGCCGTTGAACGTCGTCGTCTTCCAGACCGACGCCGGCACGTCGGACTTGAGGTCCGCGGGCAGCAGCGACGTGAGGTCGGCGAGGTAGCCCTGGCTGCTGAACCCCGCGATGTCGGCGGACTCGTCGTGGATGATGTCCGGCGCCTGGTTGCCGGCGAACTGGGTGACGAGCTTGTCGTGCACCGAGTTCGGGTCGACCTTCTGGTAGTCGACGTGGATGTCCGGGTTGGCGGCGTTCCACGAGTCGACGATGTTCTGGGTCGCCTTGACGGTGAGGTCCTGGAACGCGTAGCTGGAAAAGGTGAGGGCGACCTTCTCGCCGGGCGCGGCCGTGGTGGCCGCCCCGTCGGCGCCGGGGGAGCCACCGCTGCCGCTGATGCAGCCGGAGGTCAGCAGCACGGTTGCCGTGACGGAGGCGAGGGACAGGGTCGTGAGTCGGCGCTGCACGGCGTTCCTTTCGTTGGGGCGCATACAGATCGGTGGCCCGGGTGGGTGAGGGTCAGCCCTTGACCGAGCCGGACAGCATGCCCGACACGAGCTTGCGCTGGATGATGGCGAAGATGACGAGACTGGGCAGGGTGGTGATGAGCGCGGTCGCCGCCAGGGGGCCGAGGTTGACCGAGCCCTCCGCGCCGACGTAGCGCGCCAGCAGCAGCGGCGCCGTCTGCAGGGCGGGGTCCTGGATGATGACGAGGGCGAAGAAGAACTCGTTCCAGGCGGAGATGAAGGCGAACATCGACGTGGCCACGAGGCCGGGCACGAGCAGCGGGAAGATGATCCGCCGCAGGATGACGAGGCGGTTGGCCCCGTCGGTGGCGGCCGCCTCCTCGAGGTCGCGCGGGATCGCGGCGACGTAGCCCTGGAGCATCCACAGTGTGAACGGGAGCGCCCAGACGACGTAGACGACGACGAGACCCGGCAGGGTGTTGATAAGACCCAGGTTCTTCAGCACGATGAAGACGGGGATGACGATGAGGATGAACGGGAACACCTGGCTGGTGAGGATCCAGCCGATGGTGACGTTGCGGACCGCGCTGCGGTAGCGGGCGATGGCGTATGCCGCGGGCAGGGCGAGCAGGGTCGTGATCGCCGCCGTGGCGACCGCCACGACGAAGGAGTTGCGCAGCGCTCCCGGGAGCTGGCTCTGCTCGAGGGCGACCCGGAAGTTGGCGAGCGTCCAGTCGGTGGGCAGCAGGGTGGGGCTGAGCCTCGACAACTCGAACGGGCTCTTGAAGGCCGTGGAGAACAGCCACAGCAGCGGGAACCCCAGGAAGACGACGTAGACGAACAGGGCGGCGTACTGCCCAGCGCGCGCGACGGGACCGGTGCGCATCAGACGGCCTCGCGCAGCTGGCGCCACAGGTAGACGCCCATGATCGCGAGGATGACGACGACCATCGCGTTGCCGAGGGCCGCGGCATACCCGAACTCGCCGTTGCCGAACGCGCGCTGGTAGGCGAACAGCATCGGCAGCTGGGTGCGCCCGCCCGGCCCGCCCTCGGTGAGCACGTAGACGAGACCGAACGAGTTGAAGTTCCAGACGAAGTCGAGCGAGGAGATGGCGATGGCGATGGGCCGCAGGGCGGGCCAGGTCACCGTCCAGAACCGCTGCCACGTGTTGGCCCCGTCGAGCGCGGCCGCCTCGTGCAGGTCGTGCGGGGTGTTCTGCAGCCCCGCGAGCAACGTGATCGTCGTCTGCGGCATGCCGGCCCAGACACCCACGACGATGACCGCCGGCAGGGCGAGCTCGAAGCTGCCGAGCCAGTTGACGTTGGTGTCGATGATGCCGACGGCCCGCAGCGCGGCGTTGAGGATGCCGGCGTCCGGCTGGTAGATGAGCTTCCAGAGAATGGCCACGATGACCGACGGCATCGCCCACGGGACGAGGGCCAGTGGGCGTACCAGCCACTGGAAGCGGAGCCCGGCGTTGAGCAGCATCGCGAGGCCGAGGGCCAGGACGAACTGCAGGATGGTCACGGCGAAGGCCCAGATCAGCCCGATCTTGAACGAGTTCCAGAACAGGTCGTCCTTGAGCAGGCGGGTGTAGTTCTCGATCCCGTTCGCGCGGTACTGCACCTGGTAGCCGGCCTGCGCATCGGTGAACCCGAGCCAGATGCCGTTGAGCAGCGGGTAGACGCTGAACAGGATCACGGGGACCAGGCTCGGCAGGAGCAGGAACCACATCGCCCGCTGGTCGGCGCGCCGCCGACGAACCCGGCCCCGGCCGTCGCCACCCCGGGCGGGGGGCGCCGCGGCCGGCAGGTCGGTGACCGAGGCCATGCGGGCTCCCCATCGTCGGCGGTGTCGAGGGCAGGACTGTAAACGTTTACAGTCGCGAAGCCACCACTGTGCCGTGGGTCATGTCGTGTGTCAAGGAGCCCCGGTGCCGGTCAGGTCACCGGGGGCGCGGCGGCCCGCTCGGCAGGGTCAGCGCGGTTCGAGGATGAACAGCGGGATGAGGCGCTGGGTGCGCACCTGGTAGTCGGCGTAGGGCGGGTACGCCTCCACGGCGGCCACCCACCAGTCGAACCGTTCCTTGCCCTCGAGCTCGCGGGCGTGGGCCGGGAAGCTCTCGGTGCCGACCATGACCTCGATGTCGGGGTTCTTCTTGAGGTTGGCGTACCAGGCCGGGTGCTCCGGTGCGCCGCCCTTGCTGGCCACGGCCACGAACCGGCCGTCGCGCTCGACCCGCATCACCGGCACCTTGCGGACCGCGCCGGTGCTCGCCCCGCGCATGGTCAGCATGATGACGGGGCGGTCCATGACGTGCACGACACTGGTGTCGCCGGCCGCCTCGATCTTCTCGACCTGCTCGCGCACCCAGTCGGTGGGGCTCGGCTGGTAGTCCCCGGTGGTCGGCTCCTCGCTCATGGGCTCATCCAACCACCGGGCCGTCAGGCGTCCGACCGCGCCCACGGGTGGTGTCGGGCGGGGGTCCTCCGGGGCCTGTGGACAACGCTGGGGGCGCCCGTCGTCCGAGGGGCAGGCTGGTCGCATGAGCTTCGAAGACCTTCCCGCCGACTGGGCCGAGCGACCCGTGACCGACCCGACGATCACCGCTGACGTCCTGGATCTCATCGTCAGGGACGCCGACCGGGTCGCGGGCTCCGTGGTCGCCGTCGTCGCCAACGCGGCCGGTCGCGTGGTCCAGCCGGTCGTCGTCGAGCTGCCGCCCAGGGCGTCGGCCCGGGTGAGCACCGCCGGTTCTTCGACGTCGTGTGCCTGGGGGTCGCCGCGGCGTCCGGTGACGGCGACCGGGGCGGCATCCTCGCGGCGGTCGCCCGGTCGGGCGCACCCATCGTCTCCGGCGACGACCGGCAGTGGCACGACGCGGCCGCCCGCAGCTGCGCGGACCACGGCGTGCGCCTGTGGGGGACCTGGCTCGTCACCCGCTCGGTCATCCGCCGGATCGACCAGGTCGAGGGTGGGGCGGCTCAGGAGCGGTCGGCCTGAGGGGTGGCGGGACGCCCATCGCCGGGCGGACCGGGCGGTGCGCCGGTCCGATGGGCCAGCTCGGGGTCGCCGCCGCAGGGCGGTGCGCCTCGTACCAGGCCGCGGCGCGCAGGACGCCGACGTCGTCGAGGCGTGGTCCGGCGATCTGGACGCCGATCGGCTTGCCGTCGGGGGTGAACCCGCAGTTGACGCTGATCGCGGGGAGCCCCGCCAGGTTGTGCGGGGCGGTGAAGCCGATGTGGACCATGCCCCGGTCGGGCTGGTCGACGTCACCGAACGGCATCGGCCATTCGGCGGGGAACGCGACCACGGGAGCCACCGGCGACAGCACGATGTCGAACCCCTCGACCGCCGCGACGGTAACCCGTTGGAGGTCGAGGATGCTCTGGTAGCAGGCGAGGACCCGGGAGCCTGAGACCCCCGCGGCGGGGGCCACCCAGCGCCGGATGAACGGCAGGACGCGCTCGCGGCCGGCTGGGGTGAGGGTCTGGTAGTCGTTCCAGGACCGCACCCGCCAGAAGGTGTCGAGGTCGTCCAGCATCTTCGGCGTCACGAAGGGCGCGAGGGGCTCCACCTTTGCGCCACCCTCCTCGAACGCGCGCCCCGCCGCGGCGACGGCTTCGGCAACGAGCGGCTCGACCGCCATGCCGCAGCCGGCGTCGAGCTGCAGGCCCACCCGCATACCTCGCACGTCGGCCGGGTGGGCGGCCTCCGACCAGTCGACCTCCTGGCCGACGAGGGCCGTCCAGTCCCGCGCGTCGGGGCGCGCGAGGACGGACATCGCGAGGGCGACGTCCGCGACCGTGCGGGTCAGGGGGCCGGCGGCGCGCCCGAGGTAGGGCACGTCGAGGGGGATGCGGCCCGCGCTGGGCTTGAACGCGGCCAGGCCGAGCCATGTGCCGGGCAGGCGGATCGACCCACCGATGTCGGAGCCGACGTTGACCGGGGCGTACCCCGCGGCCGCCGCCGCGCCCGCGCCGGACGACGACCCTCCGGTGGTCCACGCCGGGTTCCACGGGCTCCGCGTCACGCCGTGGCGGCTGGAGACCCCGGACGACAGCATCCCCCAGTCGGGCATGACGGTCGAGCCGACGACGACCGCGCCGGACTCCAGGAGCCGCGCCGTCGCCGGCGCGTCACGGTCGGGCACCACCGGCTCGAGCCCGGCCGTGCCCGAGGGCATGGGGACTCCGCGCCGGGCGATGTTCTCCTTGAGCGTCACCGGCACGCCGTCGAGGGGTCCGAGGGGCTCCCCCCGCTCCCAGCGGGCCTCGCTCGCCGTGGCCGCCGCCGCAGCGGACTCGGGGGACCGCCGCCAGTAGGCGTTGAGCTCCGGCTCGCGCTCGTCGGCCACGCGGGACACCGCGGCCAGCACCTCGACGGGGGACAGGCTCCGCTCGCGGTAGCGCTCCACCAGCTCGGTGGCCGACAGTCGAGCGAGCGAGTAGGCGTCCCCCATCGGTGTCCCTTCCGTCGATCCGACCGGCTCCCGGCCAACCTACCCACGGGTCGGCGGTGGGGCACTCGACGGCCTGCGCGAACCGGTCGAGACGTGTTCGTCACCACCGCGCGCGGTGGTTGTGGTGCACGCTGGTACATGCTGTGCTGACGCGTTGGGGGCCTCGGCCCCCTGGCACCGCTCGCCGACCGGACGGAGACTCCATGTTCACTCGCGCTGGACGCCTGGTCACGGGTGCCGCCGTGCTGGCCCTCGCCCTCGCCGCCTGCAGTGCCGGGTCGTCGACCATCACCAGCCCCACCGGGGGCATCTCCGGAGGGTCGGGTGGGGCACAGAGCGTGACCATCGGGCTCGTCGCCGAGCCCGCCAGCCTCGACTTCACGACCGTCGACGGCGCGGCCATCCCGCAGGTGCTGCTCACCAACGTCTACGAGACCCTCGTCAAGCAGGACCAGGACGGCAAGATCGTGCCGGGCCTGGCCAAGTCCTGGAAGGTCTCCGACGACAAGAAGACCTACACCTTCGACCTGGCCGACACCGCGAAGTTCAGCAACGGTGACCCGTTCACGGCCGACGCCGCCGTCTTCTCGATCAACAACGTCAAGACGAAGTGGACGATCTCCCTCAAGGCGGCGATGGCCGTGGTCGCCGACGCCAAGGCCGTGAGCCCTACCCAGCTCCAGGTCACCCTCGCCAAGCCGAGCAACGACTGGCTGTTCCGGATGACGACGCGCATCGGCGCGATGATGGACCCGAAGGGCGTCGACGCGCTCGCGACGAAGCCGGTCGGCACCGGGCCCTACCTGTTCGACACGTGGAACCGCGGCGACTCGATCACGATGAAGGCCAACCCCGCCTACTGGGGCACCAAGCCGGCCTACTCGACCGTGGTCCTGAAGTACTTCAAGGACGCCACCGCGCTGAACAACGCGCTGCTCACCGGCACCATCAACGTCGTCGGCACGGTGCAGGCGCCGGAGTCGCTGAAGCAGTTCGAGGGCAACGGCAAGTACCAGGTCATCGAGGGCACGACCAATGGCGAGGTGGTCCTGTCGTTCAACGACAGCAAGGCCCCCATGAACAACCTCAAGCTGCGCCAGGCCATCCGCACGGCGATCGACCACAAGGCCCTTATGGACACCTGCTGGGCCGGCAAGGGCACGCTCATCGGCAGCATGGTGCCGCCGACCGACCCGTGGTACGAGGACCGCACGGGCGACTACCCCTACGACCAGGCCAAGGCGAAGCAGCTGCTGGCCGAGTCGGGCAACGCCACCCCCACGCTGCGCCTGCGGGTGCCCAACCTCCCGTACGCCACGGCGTGCGGCCAGGTGGTGCAGTCCCAGCTGCAGCAGGTGGGCATCACGGTCAAGCTCGACCAGCTGGAGTTCCCGGCGGCGTGGCTGCAGACGGTGTTCAAGGACCACGACTACGAGATGTCGATCGTCGCCCACGTCGAACCCCGCGACCTGCCCGCGGTGTTCGGGAACCCGCAGTACTACACGCAGTACAACAACGCGGAGGTACAGGCCGACATCGCCGCAGCCGACGCCGGCACGACCGACGAGCAGGTCGCGAACATGAAGAAGGCGGCCGCCGCTCTGTCCAAGGACGCTGCCGCCGACTTCCTCTTCCTCATCCCCAACCTCATCGTCGCCGACAAGAACATCAAGGGCCTGCCGAAGAACGCGATCACCGAGAGCTTCGACCTCTCGGCCCTGTCGTCGTCGTGACGCCGGGCCGGCCGGCCGCTCGCGAGGGTCCGTGACCGCTCGGGTCGCGAGGCGGGTCGGCATCCTCGTCCTCAGCCTCGTCGCGAGCTCGGTGCTCGTCTTCGCGTTCATGGCGGTGCTCCCGGGCGACCCCGCGCGAGTCGCGTTGGGGGTCAACGCCTCCGACGATGCGGTGGCCGCGATGCGCACCCAGTTCGGCCTGGACCGCCCTCTCGTCACGCAGTACCTCGACTGGGTACGCGGACTGGTCACCTTCGACCTCGGCACGTCCTACGTGTCGCAGGCGCCCATCGGGCCGCAGGTCGCCGACCGGCTGCAGGTGACGCTCTGGCTCGTCGCGACGGCGAGTCTCATCGCCCTCGTCATCGCCGTGCCCCTCGGTGTGCTCGCGGCCGTGCGCCACCGCCGCCCCTCGGGGCTGGTGATCTCCGCGGCGTCGCAGGTGGGGGTCGCCGTGCCCGCCTTCCTCGCCGGGATCCTGCTCATCACCGTCTTCGCGGTGCAGCTGGGCTGGCTCCCCGCCAACGGGTGGACCCCGCCGGTCGTCGACCCGGCGATGTTCCTCAGACAGCTGGTCCTGCCCTCGGTGGCGCTCGGGCTCGTGCAGGGCGCCGTGCTGACCCGCTACGTCCGCAGCTCCGTGCTCGACGTGCAGCGCGAGGACTTCCTGCGTACGGCCCGCGCCAAGGGGCTCTCCCCGATGGCGGCCATGCGGCGGCACGGGCTGCGCAACGCCGCCATCCCCGTCGTGACCGTGCTCGCCCTGCAGCTCGCGACCCTGCTCGTGGGCGCCGTCGTGGTGGAGCGGGTCTTCGTCATCCCCGGGCTCGGCAGCCTGCTGCTCGACGCGGTGGCCCAGCGCGACCTGCGCATCGTGCAGGACGTCGTCATGCTCCTGGTCGTCGCGGTGCTCGTCGTCAACCTCGTCGTCGAGCTGCTCTACGTGCTCATCGACCCGCGCCTGAGGGTGGCCGCCTGATGAGCGAGCCGGCCCTCGACCCCGCCACCGCGGCATACCGGCCCGGTCGTCGAGCGGTGGCCCCCTCGCTCCTGGTCGGCGGCGCGCTCGTGGCCCTCGTCGTGGTCATGGCGCTCGTGTCGTACGCGTGGACGCCATGGGACCCGACCTTCGTCAACCCCGTCGACCGGCTGCAGGGGTTCTCCGGCCGGCACTGGCTGGGCACCGACAAGTTCGGGCGCGACGTCTTCTCGCAGATCCTCATGGGCTCGCGCACGACGCTGTTCGTCGGGGTGGTCGCCGTGGGCGTCGCTGCGGTCGTCGGCGTGCCGCTCGGGATCCTCGCCGCCATGGGGCCGCGCTGGCTCGGCGAGCTCGTCATGCGCACCAACGACCTGCTCCTCGCCTTCCCCGCCCTGCTCCTGGCCATCATGTTCAGCGCGATCTACGGCGGCTCGACGTTCGTCGCCATGATGGCCATCGGCATCGCCGCCGTGCCGAGCTTCGCCCGGCTCGTGCGCAGCGGCGCCCTCCAGGTCATGCGGACCGAGTACGTCCTCGCGGCCCGCGCGGCCGGGCGCCGGCCGTTCGCCATCGGCCTGCGCCACGTGCTGCCCAACGTCGCCGGGCTCGTCATCGTGCAGTCCTCCGTGTCCTTCGCGATCGCCGTGCTCGCCGAGGCGGCCCTGTCGTTCCTCGGGCTCGGAACGCCCGCGCCCACCCCGTCGTGGGGGCGGATGCTCCAGGAGTCGCAGGAGCTGCTCTTCGTCGCGCCCCGGCTGGCGGTCGTGCCGGGGGTCGCCATCGCGCTGGCGGTGCTCGGGTTCAACCTCCTCGGCGACGGCCTGCGTGACGTCCTCGACCCCCGGCTGGAGGACCGACGGTGACGGACGGCGTCACCTCGGCCGGCCCGACCATCCCGGCCCCGGTCGTCGAGGTGCGGTCGCTGTCGGTGCGGGTGCGCGACCTGACTCTCGTCGACGACGTGACGTTCGCCGTGGGCCGCGGCGAGCGGGTCGGGCTCATCGGGGAGTCCGGGTCGGGCAAGTCCCTCACCGGGCTGTCCCTGCTCGGCCTGTTGCCCGAGGACCTCGTGGCGACCGGGTCGGTGCGCCTGAACCGCCCCGCGCTCGAGGTGGTCGGCGCTTCGGAGCGTGCGCTCTCCCGGGTGCGCGGCGACGACGTGGCCATGGTCTTCCAGGAGCCCATGACGGCGCTCAACCCCACCATGCGCGTGGGGGAGCAGGTCGCGGAGGCCCTGACCATCCACGGTACCGCCGGCGGCCGCGACGAGGCGCGCCGCAGGGCGGTGGAGCTGCTCGACCAGGTGCGGCTGCCCGATCCGGGCGAGGCGGCCCGGGCCTACCCGCACCAGCTCTCCGGCGGTCAGCGGCAGCGGGTCGTGCTCGCCATCGCCCTGGCCAACGACCCCGACCTGCTGGTCTGCGACGAGCCGACCACGGCGCTCGACGTCACCGTGCAGGCGCAGGTGCTCGACCTCATCGTGCGCGGGGTCGAGGCGCGCGACGCCGCCCTGCTGCTCATCACCCACGACCTGTCGGTGGTCGCGACCGCCTGCGAGCGGGTACTCGTCATGTACGGCGGGCGGCTCGTGGAAGCCGGTCCCGTCGACCAGGTCTTCACCCGGCCCCGGCACCGCTACACGGAGGGGCTGCTCGCCGCCTCGGACCTCACCGGCGGGGCGGCGGGACAGGGCCGGAGACGTCGGCTGACGACCATCGCCGGCACCGTGCCGCCCGCGGGGCGGTTCCCGGACGGCTGCGTGTTCCGCACCCGGTGCCCGCACGCCACTGCTGAGTGCTCGACGCCGCCGGCGTGGAGCTCAGACGACCCCTCCTCCGGGTACGCCTGCCACCACCCCGTGCCTGACTCACCCCCCGGTCGTGCTCTGGACCGCACCGAAGAAGGGTCGCCTCAGAGCACGAACCGATCGGAGGAGGCGGGGGGCGACGGACCGGACGACGGGGTCGACGACGGGGCGCCGGTGATCGCGGTGCGCGACGTCGTGCGGACCTACCAGCGGCCTCGGCGCTCACTGCTGCACGCCGGGGCCGCGGTGCCGGCGTTGCGCGGGGTCGGGTTCGAGGTCGCGGCGGGGGAGCGGTTCGGCATCGTGGGGGAGTCCGGCTGCGGCAAGTCGACCCTGTTACGCATCCTCGCGGGGCTCGACCAGCCCACCTCCGGAGCCGTGCTCGTCGACGGCACCGACATCGCCGGCCTGCCGGAGCGGCGCCTAGGGTTCCTGCGCGAGCGGCTGCAGCTGGTCTTCCAGGACCCCATGGGGTCGCTCGACCCGCGGATGCGCGTGCGCGACATCGTGGCGGAACCCCTGGTGGCGCAAGGGCACTCGGCCCCGCGGGAGCGGGTGTCCGGTCTCCTCGAGGAGGTCGGGCTCTCGGGCTCGGCGCTCGACCGCTACCCGCACCAGTTCTCCGGCGGCCAACGACAGCGCATCGCCATCGCCCGGGCCCTGGCGCCGAGACCCCGGATCCTCCTGGCCGACGAGCCGGTGAGCGCCCTCGACGTGTCGGTGCGGGCCCAGGTGCTCAACCTCATCGGCGACCTCGTGGACGAGCTCGCTCTCACCCTGGTCTTCGTGTCGCACGACCTCTCGGTGGTGCGCCACCTCTGCGACCGCGTCGCCGTGATGAGCGAGGGTGAGATCGTGGAGATCGGCCCGGTCGAGCAGATCTGGGAGCATCCCCAGCACCCCTACACGCGGCGCCTGCTCGCGGCCGTGCCCACCATCGCCAAGGCGCTCGGCGGCGCGACGACCGCCGACCTCGTCACGACCCCCGACCCGGACCCCGCTCGCCCCCACTCCCAGGAGGACACCGATGTCACAGACTCATCCTGACGGCACGCCAGCCGAGCGCCCCGACTACGGGCGGCTCTTCCGCCTCGACGGGCGCACCGCCGTCGTCGTCGGTGGCGGCAGCGGCATCGGCCGCGAGGGCGCGCTCGCGCTCGCCGCCCAGGGCGCCACCGTCGTCTGCGCCGACCGCGACGTCGCCGCCGCGCAGGCCACCGTCGACCTCGCCACAGGCGGCGACGGGTGGGGTGACGTACGCGCCTACGAGCTGGACGTGCTCGACGAGGCCGCTGTGGCCCGGGCGGTGACCGAGCTCGGAGAGGTCGACGTGCTCGTCTACAGCGCGGGCACCAACGTGCGCAAGCGGGTGCTCGACTACTCCACCGAGGACTTCGACCGGGTCATCGGCCTCAACCTGCGCGCCGCGTTCACGACGGTGCGCGCGTTCGCTCCGGGCATGGCCGAGCGGGGTCGGGGGAGCATCATCGGGCTGGGGTCGATCCGCTCGGTCACCGTCGAGCCGGGCCAGAGCATGTACGCGGCGACGAAAGCCGGTCTGCTGCAGCTGTTCCGCACGGTGGCGGCCGAGCTGGGCCCCAGCGGGGTACGCGCCAACGTCGTCGCTCCGGGGGTGGTGCGGACCCCGCTGACCGGCCAGATCATGAAGGACGAGGGCTGGGCCGACGCCTACGCCCAGAAGAACGCCTTCGGTCGCTGGGCGGAGCCGTCTGAGCTCGCGGGCGCCATCGTCTTCCTCGCCTCCGACGCGGCGTCCTATGTGACCGGCACCCAGATCGTCGTCGATGCCGGCTGGACGGCGATCGACGGCCGCTACACGCCCCCGAGCTGAGTCACGGTGCCGCGCAGCCCTGCTCGCCCGGCGTTCGTCCTCCACGACCACCGCAAACCGAGGCCGCACTTCGACCTGCGGCTCGAAGAGGGCGGCGTGCTGAGGTCGTGGGCGGTGCCTCGGGGGCTGCCGACCACCGTGCGGCGGAACCGGCTGGCCATCGCGGTGCCGGACCACGCGATGGACCACCTCGGCTACACCGACGCCGACAAGGGCATCGCCGACACGGGCTGGTGGCAGGAGGAGTCGCGCGACGACCGCCGGATCGTCTTCGTGCTGCACGGTCGCGAGGGAGCCCGGCGCTACGCCCTCATCGACACCGGTGACGGCTGGCTGCTCCACCTGACGAAGGAGCAGCCAGCCTGAGCCTCAGAGGCTGGACGAGCGCTGCCAGAGGTTGATGCCCGCGTCGACCGCATACCGGTCGATCTTGCGCAGCTCCTCGGCGGTGAAGTCGAGGTTCTTCGTCGCCGCGAGGCTGTCCTCGAGCTGCGTGACGCTCGACGCCCCGATGAGCACGGAGGTGATGCGCGCGTCGCGCAGCACCCAGGCCAGAGCCATCTGCGCCAGCGACTGGCCCCGTGTCTTGGCTAGGCGGTTGAGCGACCTCACGTGCTTGAGGGCGCCTTCGGTGAGCAGCTTGGGGTCAAGTGACTTGCCTTGCGCCGCACGGGAACCCGCCGGTATGCCCTTGAGGTACTTGTCGGTCAGCATCCCCTGGGCGAGGGGGGAGAAGGCGATGCAACCCACACCGTTGACCCCGAGGACGTCGAGGAGGTCCTCCTCGACCCAGCGGTTGAGCATCGAGTAGGACGGCTGGTGGATGAGCAGCGGCGTGCCCATCTGACGCAGGATGTCGACGGCCTGCTGGGTGCGCTCGCCCGAGTACGAGGAGATGCCCACGTAGAGCGCCTTGCCCTGCCGCACGGCCGAGTCGAGGGCGCCCATCGTCTCCTCCAGCGGCGTCGTCTCGTCGAACCGGTGGCTGTAGAAGATGTCGACGTAGTCGACGCCCATCCGGGCCAGCGACTGGTCGAGGGAGGACAGCAGGTACTTGCGTGACCCCCCGCCCGATCCGTAGGGCCCGGGCCACATGTCGTAGCCGGCCTTGGTCGACAGGACGAGCTCGTCGCGGTAGCGCCGGAAGTCCTGGGCGAAGATCGTGCCGAAGTTGCGCTCGGCCGACCCGTAGGGCGGGCCGTAGTTGTTGGCGAGGTCGAAGTGCGTGACCCCGAGGTCGAACGCCCGCCGCAGCGTGGCCCGCTGGCTGTCGAGCGTGACGTCGTCGCCGAAGTTGTGCCAGAGCCCGAGGGACACGGCGGGGAGGTCGAGCCCGCTGGCGCCGGTGCGGCGGTAGGGGAGGGAGTCGTAGCGGGAGCGCAGGGCCTGGTAGTCATCGGCGTTGAGGGGCATGGGCCCATCCTGCCGCGCCGCCGTCGTGAGGGCGACCGGCCGGGTGGGCCCGCACCCGGCCGGAGCCGGGGCTCAGAGTGAGCATGCGGGAGCACACGGGCTCACGCGGGCGCCAGCCGGGCGCGGGCGACGGCGACCCGGTCGGCCCAGCCGGCGGAGGCGCGGACGGCGTCGTCCACCGCGACCTCGACGCCGTCGGGGTAGGCGAGCCCGTAGACCTGGCTCGCGACATCGGGAGTCAGCAGGTGGTCGAAGGCGAACGACCCCTCGAATGCAGCCCAGGCCAGCCGGGCTCCGTTGGCCACCGCGCTGGAGAGCAGTCCGTGCACCACGGCAGCCACGTCGGACGGCAGTCGGTCGTAGGTGACGTCGTACTCGCGACACGGGGACCAGGCCGGGTCGGCCCCCTCGTCCTGGTCCAGGGGGTAGACCGACAGCGCGTCCGGCTGGGTCAGGTGCTCGGGGACGGAGACGTCGGCGGTGTCGCCGACGGCGAACACGATGAGGGTCGACTCGGTGCCCGTCCAGGCGACCGCCGCCTCGAAGGACGTGGGGGCCATGGCGTCAGGACAGCTCGACCTCACTGGGACGGTTCATATAGGTGACCCGGTATTGCTCACCGAGGAGGGCGGCCACCCGATCGGCCAGGCCTCGCCCCCGCGCGTAGAACGCTGCCTCCTCGGACGCCGTGGCGAACGCCGCCGAGCCCGGGTCGTCGGGTGGGTAGATCGCGTCGAACTCGTCGCTCCAGGCGTCGAGCTCGGCCGCGAGGTCCGACGGCAGACCTAGCTCGGCGGGCGCGGGGTTGGTCCACCCACCCCCGGGCGACGAGAGCCACGTCGGGTAGCAGAGGTACTCGCAGGAGATCCGGAGCACGGCGCGTTCAGCCACTGAGGTTCGCTCCCACGATGTATCCGTTGCTCCCGATGGTGATGGCCACCTTGACCATCTTGCCCTGCCACATCAGCTCGTAGATGGGCCGGCCGACTCCCTTGCCTTGGTACCCGATCCGGGTGCCGTTGGTGATCGCCTCCTGGAGGAACCCCGGTAGGTCGGCCTCCCCGATCCCCTTGGCCGCGAACTCCGGCCCGTGCTCGGCGAGGATGTGGGCGAGCCCGGCCTTGTCGGTGCCCTTCTCGAGGAAGACGATGTTGCCCTCGGCGTCTTTCCAGACCGCGATGACGTCGTCGCGGGAGAACTTGACGCCCTTGGCCGCGAGCTCGTCGAGCAGCTTGTTCTTCAGCAGGGCCGGTGCGATCCGTTCCATGGCGGCGATCGCCTTGGCGTTGAGGAACTTCTTCAGAGCACCGATGATCTCGGTGACCTTCGTGAGGATCGAGCCGATGGTCGCCGCGACGGTGCGCGCCAGCTCCAGGAGCGCCCGGAGGATGCGCACGACGCGGCTGGCGGCGTTGGCGACCTCGGCGGCTTCGGCCGCCTGCGCGGCAGCCTCTCCGATGCCCAGCGTGAAGAAGCCGACGATGGCCCCGGCCGCCTCGATGCCTACGGTCCACTCGACGAACGAGGCCAGCTCGTCCTCGATCATCCGGTGGTGGTCGTCGACGTGCTGGGCGTAGTCGGTGCACGCCTTGCCGATCTGGCGGTACGCGTCGGCGAGGTCGCTCGTGTGGCGACTGAGCTCGGCGAGCGCGCTGACGGCGTCGGGGATCTCGGGCGACTGCTCGAGCTGGAGGTCGAGCTTGGCCGCGTCGACGACGGCGGACCACAGACCGACGGCGTCGCCGGCGGTGGCCCACGCCTGACCGACGGACCGCAGCTTCCCGGTGTCGGCGTCGGGCCAGAACAGCCCCTCCAGGTGGCTGGCGATCCAGTGCCACCAGCCGGGCTCGCCGCCCACGCCACCCTTCGCGCTGGGCAGCTGTGCGGGGGAGAGGGTCTCGGTCCAGTGGTTCGGGTCGGAGTCCCCGTCACTGCCGTCGATCTGGTACTGGGGTGGGGTGTCGAGTCGCGCGCCGTAGTCGGCCCCGTCGTGGTTCTTCAGCGACGCGTTGAGCAGGTTGGCGCTCTGGCCCATCGCCTCGCCGAGGTCGCAACCGGCTTGCACGAGCTGCTGCGCCACCTGGTCGTACTGCGTGCCCCACTCCTCGCCACCGGTGTCGGTGCCCGCCATCGCGGAACCGGTGCCGAGAGTGCTGTTGAGTGTCGACACCGCGTCGATGACCCCGTGGTTGGCGTCGTAGAGCTCGGAGCACGCCGAGACGTACGTGCCGGTGTCGACGTCGATGCGCACGGCTCAGCGCACCTGCTGCCACATGCGGCGGTTGGCGTCGGCCGCCTGGGTGTAGTTCTCGTGGGCCACCGTCGCCGCCGCCTTCATCTCACCGAGGGCCGTGCGCATCTCCTCGGCGCCGCTGGTCCACCTCTGGTGGGCGTCACGCTGCGCGGCGGCGGCCTCGCCGTGCCAGTGGCCGTGCAGCTGGGTGACGACGGCGTCCAGCGCGTCGAGGTGCCTCCGGACCCGACCGTCGAACGTGCCCATGTCGGAGATCGACCCGTCGAGCTCGCCGAGGTCGACCATGTAGGAGACGGTCACGACAGCCTCGTGCGGATCTTCGTCGCGGCGGCGTGCATCTGCGCCGCGGTGACGTCGTCGTTCTGCACGTAGACCGAGCTGCTCACCCCGAGCAGCGTGCCCATCTCCTCCAGGCCCGCCAGCACCGACGCGGCGCCGTCCAGCCAGTCGGCCCAGCCCCGGGCGTACGCGTCCCGTGCGGGGCCGCGCCAGCCGCTGGTGAGCAGGGCGTCGACCGAGGTCGACAGGGCCCTGTAGTCCTTGGTCAGCTCCTCGTGGATGCCCACCACGTCGGCCCGGGCCCGGGCCATCTGCGCCGTCTCGACGTCGTACGTCATCGCTACCCCTATCGATGGTGCGCAGGGACGCTATGGACGGAACCTGGGAGCAGCCTGGGAGCGAGTCCGGATGCCGGGACACGCATACCGACGCGCGAGAGACCGCCGGTATGCTTCGAGGCAGGTCATGAGTGTCAGCGTCAAGCCCCGGCTCGCTGACCGGCAACCCTCCTCCGCGGTGGGGTGCCCCGGGTGAGGACCAGGCCGAGCGGCCCCTGGTAGCAGGGGTCCCGAGGCAAGCGCGGGGCATCCGCTCCCGCACCGTCGCCGGTGCGCCCTCGTTCGTCGGGGACCGTCGGCCACGGATCCACTGCAGTCATGCGGCCCACACGGGGCCCAGAGCGAAGGAACGACCGACATGAGCGACACCCCCAGCTGGTCCTTCGAGACGCGCCAGATCCACGTCGGCCAGGAGCCCGACAGCGCCACGGGCGCCCGCGCGCTGCCGATCTACCAGACGACGTCCTACGTCTTCAAGGACACGGACCATGCCGCGAACCTGTTCGCCCTCAAGGAGTTCGGCAACATCTACACCCGCATCATGAACCCGACGCAGGATGCGGTCGAGCAGCGGATCGCGTCGCTCGAGGGGGGCGTCGCCGCGCTCCTCGTCGCCTCGGGACAGGCGGCCGAGACGCTGGCCATCCTCAACGTCGCCGAGGCAGGCGACCACATCGTCGCCTCTCCGTCGCTCTACGGCGGCACCTTCAACCTGCTGAAGTACACCCTCCCGAAGTTCGGCATCACCGTGACCTTCGTCGAGGACGCGACCTCCCTCGACTCCTGGCGCGCGGCCGTGCAGCCCAACACCAAGGCGTTCTACGGCGAGACGATCGCCAACCCGAAGTCCGAGATCCTCGACATCGAGGGCGTGGCCGCCATCGCCCACGAGGTGGGCGTGCCGCTCATCGTCGACAACACGATCGCCACCCCGTTCCTCCTGCGGCCGCTCGAGTTCGGCGCCGACGTCGTCGTGCACTCCGCCACGAAGTACCTCGGCGGGCACGGCACCACCATCGCCGGCGTCATCGTCGACGGCGGGACCTTCGACTACGGGAAGGACCCCGAGAAGTTCCCCAACTTCAACACCCCCGAGGAGAGCTACCACGGGCTCGTGTTCGCCCGTGACCTCGGCGTTGGCAGCCCGCTCGGGGCCAACCTCGCCTTCATCCTCAAGGCCCGGGTACAGCTGCTGCGCGACCTCGGGGCGTCGATCTCGCCGTTCAGTGCGTTCCTCATCGCCCAGGGGCTGGAGACACTGAGCCTGCGGATCGAGCGGCACATCGAGAACACCCACAAGGTGGCGGCCTACCTCTCCGGGCACGCGCAGGTCGAGAAGGTCGTCTGGGCGTCGCTGGAGGGCGACCCGAACTACGCGCTGGCCCAGAAGTACGTGCCGCGGGGGGCCGGGGCGGTGCTCGCCTTCGAGATCCAGGGCGGTCTGCCGGCGGGCAAGAAGTTCGTCGAGGGGCTGAGCCTGCACAGCCACGTCGCCAACATCGGCGACGTGCGCTCGCTCGCGATCCACCCGGCGTCGACGACGCACTCCCAGGGCGGCGACGCCGACCGCGCCATCGCCGGCGTCACGCCGGGTCTGGTGCGCCTCGCCGTCGGCATCGAGCACATCGACGACATCCTCGCCGACCTCGAGCAGGGCTTCACCGCCGCCAAGGTCGACTGACCCCGACAGCTCTGAGCCGAGGGCCGGGAATCCCGGCCCTCGGCACGGGGTTGGCCCCGGAGTGACCAGCCTCTTCGATCCCCTCACCCTCCGCTCGCTCACCGCGTCCAACCGCGTGTGGCTCGCCCCGATGTGCCAGTACTCCGCCGTCGACGGGATGCCGCAGGACTGGCACCTCGTGCACCTCGGCGCACGGGCGACAGGCGGCTACGGGCTGCTCCTGACCGAGGCCAACGCGGTCACCGCCGACGGCCGGATCTCGCCGCAGGACGCGGGGATCTGGTCGGACGCGCACGCCGACGCGTGGTCGCGGATCGTGGACTTCGTGCACGCTCAGGGCCGTCCGATCGGGACGCAGCTCGCGCACGCCGGTCGGAAGGCCTCGACCTACCGGCCCTGGGCGCCGGAGCGCGGCACGGTGCCGACCACCGACGGGGGCTGGCCCACGAGCGGCCCGTCGGCCGAGGCGTTCCCCGGGTATGCCGCCCCGGCTGAGCTCTCGCTCGACGGGATCCGCGACGTCGTGCAGGCGTTCCGGGAGGCGGCGGTGCGCTCGGTCGGAGCGGGCTTCGACACCGTCGAGCTGCACGCCGCCCACGGCTACCTGCTCCACCAGTTCCTGTCGCCGCTGTCGAACCTTCGCACCGACGCCTACGGCGGCTCGTTCGAGGGGCGGATCCGCCTGCTCGTCGAGACCGTCGACGCGGTGCGCGAGGTCATCCCCGACGCGATGCCGCTGCTCGTGCGGATCTCGGGCACGGACTGGCTTGACGGGGGCTGGGACCTCCAGCAGAGCGTCGAGCTCAGCCGGCGGCTCCGCGTCGCGGGCGTCGACCTCGTGGACGTGTCGTCGGGCGGCAACGCCCCGGCGTCCATCCCGGTCGGCCCCGGCTACCAGGTGCCGTTGGCCGCGGGCGTCCGGTCGGGCGCCGACGTCGCGACCGGCGCCGTCGGACTCATCACCGAGCCGGTGCAGGCCGAGAAGATCGTCGCCAACGGCGAGGCCGACGTGGTGCTCCTGGCCCGCGCCGCCCTGCGGGAGCCCGCCTGGCCGTTGCGAGCCGCCCACGAGCTCGGTGTCTCCGTGGAGGACGCCGGCTGGCCGGACCAGTACACCCGGGGCACCTGGCCTCGCTGATGCCCACCGCCGGCTGACTCCCTGGATCGAGTGGCCGTGACACGGCGCCTGCGGCTGGCATCATCGACCCATGTCCGCCGCTGAGGCCCAGGCGCATCCGCGCTCCCTCGCCCACCGGGCCCGTCGGATGACGGGACGCGACCCCGACGAGCCCGGGAGGGCGTCGACCCCGCTCGAGCTGCTCTTCGACCTGACGTTCGTCGTCGCGGTCGGTCAGGCCGCCAACCAGCTGGCCCATCTCGTGGCCGAGGGTCACGTCGGCGCCGGGGTCATCGCCTTCGCCTTCTCCTCCTTCGCGGTGACGTGGGCGTGGATCAACTTCTCGTGGTTCGCCTCCGCGTTCGACACCGACGACTGGGTGTTCCGCGTCGTGACGATGGTGCAGATGGTCGGCGTCTGCATCCTGGCCCTCGGACTGCCGAACCTCTTCCACTCCATCGACGAGGGCGGCCACGTCGACAACCGCATCCTGGTCGCCGGCTATGTCGTCATGCGGCTGGCCATGGTCTTCAACTGGCTGAGGGCGGCGCGTCAGGCCCCGGAGCTGCGGCGTACCTGTTTGACCTACGCCCGGGCCATCGTCGTTGCCCAGGTCGGCTGGGTCGTCCTCGCCATCCTCGACCTCTCGCTGTGGCCGACCCTCGCCGGCGTCGCGGTCCTCAACGTCATCGAGTTCCTGGGGCCGTGGCTCGCGGAGCGCACCGGCCCGCCCACCCCGTGGCATGCCCACCACATCGCCGAGCGCTACAGCCTCTTCGCCATCATCGCGCTCGGCGAGGGGGTGGTCGGCACGGTCGCGGCGCTGACCTCCGCCCAGGACGCGGCGGGCGGGATCGGTGCCGACGTCCTCCTCGTCGGAGCGGCCGGGATCGGGCTGACCTTCGGAATGTGGTGGACCTACTTCATGCTCCCCTCCGGCGAGATGCTGCACGTGCGGCGCTTCCTCGGCTTCCGGTGGGGCTACGGCAACATGGTGCTGTTCGCCGGCATCATCGCGACCGGCGCCGGTCTGCACGTCGCCGCGCTCGCGATCGAGGGGGAGACCCACCTCTCGTCGGTGGGGACGGTGCTCTCCGTGGCCCTGCCAGTCGCCCTCTACATGGCGTCGGTCTTCGCTCTCTACCGGATCCTGGTCCAGCGCGGCGACGCGTTCCACCTCGTTCTCCTGCTCGGGACGCTGGCCGTCCTGGCCTGCGCGGTGGGGCTCGCGGCAGCCGGTGTGCCCGTGCCGGTATGTCTCCTCGTCACGGCTCTCGCCCCGGCCGTGACGGTCGTGGGCTATGAGACCGTCGGGCACCGGCACGCCCTCCGGGCGATCGAGCAGGTCGGGGCGGTCTGAGGTCCTCGACCGACGGAGGACCGGCATGCCGGTCCTGTCGGCCCGCCTATCCTGATCCGATGCCCACCGAGCACGACGCCCCGCGCGAGCGGGCCCGGGCCGGCTCGGGCCCCCGCCGCCGCGGGTCCCGCAGTCGCTCACCGCGGCATACCGCCGAGGACCCTCAGCGACAGGAAGCCGTGCAGGAGGCCCGTCTGGCCCGGCTGGCGCGTCGACGGGCGGCGGTCCCACAGATCACCTACCCGGACGACCTCCCGGTCGTCGACCGGCGGGACGACATCGCTGCCGCCATCCGCGACCATCAGGTGGTCGTCGTGGCGGGGGAGACGGGGTCGGGGAAGACCACCCAGATCCCCAAGATCTGCCTCGAGCTGGGCCGTGGCATCGAGGGCACCATCGGGCACACCCAGCCGCGCCGGATCGCGGCGCGGGCGGTGGCCGAGCGGATCGCCGAGGAGCTGGGGGTCGAGCTGGGCGGCGCCATCGGCTACCAGGTGCGGTTCACCGACCACAGCAGCCGCGACACCCTCGTCAAGGTCATGACCGACGGCATCCTGCTGGCCGAGCTGCAGCGCGACCGCGACCTGCGGCGCTACGACACGATCATCATCGACGAGGCCCATGAGCGCAGCCTCAACATCGACTTCGTCCTCGGCTACCTCGCCCAGCTGCTGCCCCGCCGGCCGGACCTCAAGGTCGTCATCACCTCGGCGACCATCGACCCCCAGCGGTTCGCCGCCCACTTCGCCCGGCCCGGCCATCCGGTGCCCGTCGTCGAGGTCTCCGGGCGCACCTACCCGGTGGAGGTGCGCTACCGCCCCCTGGAGCGCGAGGACGACGACGACGCCGACCCCATCACGGGGATCACCGAGGCGGTCGAGGAGCTGTGGACCGAGGGCGTCTCGCAGCGCGACGGTGGCGGCCAGGACATCCTCGTGTTCCTCTCCGGCGAGCGCGAGATCCGTGACACCGCCGACGCGCTCACCGCGCTGAACCTGCCGGCGACAGAGGTGCTTCCGCTGTTCGGGCGGCTGTCGGCGGCCGAGCAGCACCGGGTGTTCTCGCGTCACACCGGCCGCCGCGTCGTGCTCGCCACCAACGTGGCCGAAACGTCGCTGACCGTGCCGGGCATCCGCTACGTCGTCGACACCGGCACCGCCCGGATCTCGCGCTACAGCCAGCGCACCAAGGTGCAGCGGCTGCCGATCGAGCCGATCAGCCGGGCCAGCGCGAACCAGCGGGCCGGCCGCTGCGGCCGGGTCGCCGACGGCGTCTGCATCCGGCTGTACGCCGAGGAGGACTTCGAGGCCCGGCCCGAGTTCACCGACCCGGAGATCCTGCGCACCAACCTCGCGTCGGTCATCCTCCAGATGACGAGCCTGCGGCTGGGCGACGTCGCCCGGTTCCCCTTCATCGACCCCCCCGACAGCCGCCAGGTCACCGACGGGGTGCGGCTCCTCGAGGAGCTCGGTGCGGTCGAGACGGGCGACCCCTCGGAGGCGGGCGAGCGGCGGCGCCGGCTCACCGCGTACGGGCGCCAGCTGGCGCTGCTCCCGGTCGACCCCCGGCACGGTCGGATGCTCGTCGAGGCCGACCGCCTGGGCTGCCTGCAGGAGGTGCTCGTCATCGTGGCGGCCCTGAGCATCCAGGACCCCCGGGAGCGCCCGCTCGAGCGGCAGGAGCTGGCCAACGCCGCCCACAAGCGGTTCGCCGACGAGCACTCCGACTTCGTCGCCTACCTCAACCTGTGGCGCTACCTGCAAGAGCAGCAGAAAGCGTTGTCCAGCAGTGCTTTTCGACGCATGTGCAAGAGCGAGTTCCTGCACTACCTGCGGGTCCGGGAGTGGCAGGACCTGCACCAGCAGGTGCGGCAGGCCTGCAAACAGGCGGGACTCGACGTGGGGAAGGCCTCCGACTACGACGCGGCGGTCGGTCCGGACACGGACTCGGTGCACCGCGCCCTGCTCGCAGGACTGCTGTCGCAGCTCGGTTCGCGCGACGAGGTCAAGCGCGAGTACCTGGGTGCCCGCGGTGCGCGGTTCGGGATCTCCCCGGGTAGCAGCCTCTTCCGCAAGCAGCCCCAGTTCGTCATGGCCGGCGAGCTCGTCGAGACGACGCGGCTCTGGGCGCGCACGGTGGCGCGGATCGACCCCCTGTGGGCGGAGGAGGCCGGCTCCCACCTCGTCAAGCGCTCGTACTCCGAGCCGCGGTGGTCGGCGAAGCAGGGCAGCGCCGTCGCCACCGAACGGGTCACCCTCTACGGCGTGCCCCTCGTCCTCGCGCGGACGGTCGGGTATGCCCGCGTGGACCCGGCCGAGGCCCGGCACCTCTTCATCCAGCGGGCCCTGGTGGAGGGCGACTGGACCACCCGGCACCGCTTCGTCGCCGACAACGCCCGGCTCGTCGAGCAGCTCACCGAGCTGGAGGCACGGACCCGTCGTCGCGACCTCCTCGTCGACGACGCGACGGTCGCCGCCTTCTACGACCAGCGGATCCCCGCCGACGTCGTGTCGGCCCGCCACTTCGACTCGTGGTGGAAGAAGGCGTCACGCCAGACCCCGGACCTGCTGACCTTCACCGAGGAGCTGCTGCTGTCGGAGCGGGCCGACGCGGTCGACACCGGTGCCTACCCCGGCACGTGGCACCAGGGCGACCTCGAGCTGCCCCTCAGCTACCGGTTCGAGCCGGGCTCACCGGAGGACGGCGTGACCGTGCACCTCCCGCTCGAGGTGCTCAACCAGGTCACGGCGGTGGGGTTCGACTGGCAGGTGCCGGGGCTGCGCGAAGGCCTGGTCACGGCGCTGATCCGCACTCTGCCCAAGGCGACCCGTCGGCTCCTCGTCCCCGCACCGGAGCACGCAGCAGCACTGACCCGTGAGCTGGCCGCCGCGGGGCTGGGTCCGGCCGACGGGCCGCTGACCGAGGTTCTGAGCCAGCTCGTCCGCACGAGCCGGGGCGTCGTGGTCGGCCCGGGGGAGTGGGACGTCGACCGGGTGCCGGAGCACCTGCGGGTCGCGTTCTCGGTCGAGGACGCCCGCGGCGTCGTGCTCGCCCGGGGTCGCGACCTCGACGCCGTCCGTGCGCAAGCGGCTCCGCAGCTGCGGCGCCAGGTCTCCCGCGCGGGGGCGGCACTGGAGCGGACCGGCCTGCGGGAGTGGGACTTCGGCGACGTGCCCACCGACTTCACGACGACCTCGAGCACCGGACGGCGGGTGGAGGGCTTCCCGGCGCTGGCCGACGAGGGGGCCTCCGTGGGGCTGCGGATCCTGCCCACCCGCGCCGAGGCGGAGGCGGAGCACCGCGTGGGCGTGCGGCGGCTGCTGATCCTCGGCACCTCGCCGCCCTGGAAGCAGGTCCTGGCCCGGCTCACCAACGCCCAGAAGCTGGCCCTGGCCCACAACCCGCACGGCTCGGTGCCGGCCCTGCTCGACGACTGCCTCGCCGCCGCCGTCGACGCCATCGCTGCGGAACGGGTGCACGGCGCCGTCCGGACGACGACCGAGTTCGCCGAGGCGCTCACTGCCGTACGCACCCACCTCGCGGCCCGGGTGCTGCAGGTGGTCGGCCTCGTCGAGCCGGTGCTCGCCAAGGACCTCCAGGCGCAGCGCCGGATGGAGGCGATGACCGCCGCGCCGCTCGCCGATCTCGTGGCCGACGTCCGCGCCCAGCTGCGCGAGCTCGTCCGGCCGGGCTTCGTCGCCGACGCGGGCGTGACGCGGCTCCCCGACCTCGACCGCTATCTGCGTGCGGTGCTGCACCGGTTGGAGAAGGCCCCCGCCGACCTCGCCCGGGACGCCCGGGCCGCCGACGACGTCCTGACCGCCGAACAGGCCTACGGAGACCTGCTCGCGTCGCTGCGCCCCGCCCAGCGCGGCGCCGACGACGTGCTCGCCGTGGGCTGGATGCTGGAGGAGCTGCGGGTCTCGCTCTTCGCGCAGACCCTCGGCACGGCATACCCGGTGTCGCTCAAACGGATCCTGCGCGCCATCGACGGGGTGGAGGCGGCGGGGCGGCCGGGGTGAGGCCGGAATCACCGGCGGCCCCCCGGCGTTGTCCTGGCTGAGGGCGCCGTCCGCGGCGCGCGAGACCATCGATGTATGGCGGCCCACCAGTGCCGTCAGGACCTGAGGAAGGCCACCGTGCAGGACCCAGCCGAGCTCTACCAGTTCGAGACCGACACCAACCCGGCCACGGCGGGCGCCTCCGTGATGCTCGTGTCGATGGGCGGGTTCATCGACGCGGGCCGCACCCAGCGGGTGCTCACCGAGCACCTCCTGTCGGCCCACGACCACACGGTCGTGGCCTCCTTCGACCTCGACCAGCTGCTGGACTACCGCGGCCGGCGGCCGATGATGACCTTCGAGCGCGACCGCTACACCGCGTACGACGACCCGTCGCTGCTGCTCTACCGGCTCACCGACGAGGAGGGCCAGCCCTTCCTCCTCCTGGCCGGCTCGGAGCCCGACTACCAGTGGGAGCGCATGGTCGAGGCCGTCTCGCACCTGGGCAAGACCCTTGGGGTCGAGCTCACGGTGAGCGTGCACGGCATCCCCATGGCCGTACCCCACACCCGACCGCTCGGGGTCACCGCCCACGCGACCGACCCGCGGCTCATCGTGCAGCACGAGCCCGTCTTCGGCGCCGTACAGGTGCCGGCCAGCTTCGCCGCGCTGCTCGAGCTGCGGCTCGGGGAGGCGGGCAAGAACGCGCTGGGCTTCGCTGTCCACGTGCCGCACTACCTCGCGCAGGCCGAGTTCGCCGACGCCGCGCTCGCGGGGCTCAACGCCGTGACCGGCGTGACGGGGCTGCGCATCTCCACGGCCGACCTCGCCGCCGCGGCGGGGCTCAACCGGGCCGAGATCGCCCGCGAGGTCGCGGGATCCGACGAGGTCGCCGCGGTCGTCGAGGCCCTTGAGCGCCAGTACGACACGTTCATGGAGGGTCGCGAGCGGCCCAGCCTGCTGGCGACCGAGGTCTCCGAGCTGCCCTCGGCCGACGAGATCGGTGCCGAGCTCGAGGCGTTCCTCAAGGACGTCGCCGACGACGAGAACAAGGGCCCTGAGACGGCCTGATCAGTCCTTCGCGTCCGACCACCGGGCGATGACGCTGGTGTCGGCCACGAACCGCACGCGGTCGGTGCCGCACCAGCGACGGGCGCTGTCGTCGAGCGTCCGACCCATGGCCGCGGCCACCTCGTCGGCCCGGTCCTGGGGAGCGTGCACGAGCAGCTCGTCGTGCAGGCACAGGACGATCTGAGCCCCCAGGGGGACGACGGCGTGACGCACGGTGGCCGCCCACGCCTTGAACAGCTCGGCCGCCGAACCCTGGATGATCGCGTTGCGCGCGAACCGCCCCCGCGCCCCGTCGTCACCGCCCGCCGCCATCGCGTCGAGGTTGATCCGGCGACCCCCGTAGGTCCGAAGCGGCTGCCGCGCGGCGCCCGAGGCGTATGCGTCGTCGAGCAGCCGCATCGCCACGGGGTAGGCGCGCTCGAGGCCGTCGAGGGCCCGGCCGGCCGCGCCGGACCGCTGGCCGTACATCGCGGCGAGCACGGCCACCTTGGCCACCGGGCGCTCGACGCCCAGCCGCGCCGCCACAGGCGCGTAGAGGTCGTCGGACGTGGTGGCCTCCGCCAGGGCCCGGTCGCCGGACACGACGGCGAGCACCCGGGGCTCGATCTGGCCGAGGTCGGCGCGCACGAAGACCCACCCCGGGGCCGCCGCGACGGCCGGGCGCAGGGGCGCGGGGAGGTTGTGCAGCCCGTTCTGGGCCGTCATCCGGCCCGCCGCCCCGTCGCACGCCGACCAGCCGCCCCGCAGCCGGTCGTCGGGCCCTACGTGCTCGTCGAGCCAGCGGTAGCCGTAGGTCGTCGCGACGCGCTCGTCCTTGCGCCATTCGAGCAGCGCGGCGACGAGCGGCGTACTGCTGCGATAGGGCTCCAGGTAGCCCTTGCGCGTGCTCGGAACGGTGACCCCGACCGCGGCCAGGAGGTCGCGCACCTGGAGCGGGTTGCGCAGGTCGGTGCGCTCCCGGCCGGGGGCGTGGGCGAGGACGACTGCGTCGCGGGCCCGCCGGGTGACGGCGGCCTCGGCCTCGTCACGGGGCCGCGGACCGGCCGCCGCGGAGATGAGGCGCTCGGCGACCACCCGGTCGACCGGGAGCCCGTCGTGCTCCAGCTCCACGCACAGGGCTGCCGCCGCCGACTCGGAGTAGGCCGCCGCGAGGCTCCGGGGCCCGAGCGCCGCGAGCTGCTCGGCCTGCCGGGCCGCAAGCGTGAGCAGGGCCTCGGCCAGCGACCGCAGCCGGTCGGGGGTGACGGCCCAGGCGGGGTCGAGGACGTCCGGGCGCAGGTAGCCGTCGGCGCGGACCGCGCCGTCGGGGTCGGCGTGGTGTGGGTCGGTGACCCCGGTCGGCGCCGGGTCGGCCAGGAGGTCGAAGAGGTCGTCACGGGCCGGCCGGGGGGCTGTGGCCGGGTCGAGCCCGTGCGCGATGGCCCAGGCCAGGTGCAGGTCGGCGGCCCAGCCCCCGTGGAGCAGCCGGTGCACCTCGGCGACGTCCCAGCAGCGCTGCACCCGGATCCCGGCCGCGACGAGCGGGGTGAGCGAGGCCGCGGCTGAGGGCACCAGCCAGCGGGGGCGCTCGCTCGCCTCGAGCGTCCGGGCCCGCTCGACGACCTCGGGCAGGTCGCCGGCGAGGGAGGGCTCGCCGGGCGCTCGCGGGCCGATGACACCGCGGCCACCGACGACGACCAGGGGGAGCACGCCCTCATCCAACTCGACCGCACCGACGTCCCGCGCACACGAGCACCCCAGGCATGCCGGCGACGGGAACGTCGCGGGGCACGGCAGCGTTGCCGCCTTGCGGGCCCACAGGCCTCCCGGGAGGATGACCGGGCTGGGCCGAGCGGCCGAGGCGCAGGACGACGAGAGGTAGATGGACGTGGGGATCTTCGGGTTCGGGGACGACGACAAGAAGGTTCCGGGGAAGGCGCTCGAGCAGGCCAACGAGGCGCCCAGCGGGCTGTCCGGCATGGTCGTGGGCGTCATCCAGCCGCTGCTCGACGTCGGTATCGACGGCAAGGGCCCGCTCCCGTCGGCGCAGGCCGTAGCGGACAGCGCAAGGCTGAAGAGCGGCGACGTCGAGGGGGCCATCGACCGCGTCGTTCGCGCGCACCTGGCGGCCGCGGGCACCGGAGGGTTCGTCACGGGGCTGGGCGGGTTCATCACCATGCCCGTCGCCCTCCCGGCCAACGTCGTGGAGTTCTACCTCGTCGCGACGAGGATGACCGCGGCGATCGCCGCGCTGCGCGGGTACGACCTCACCCAGCCGTCGATCCGGACGGCCGTGCTCCTCGCGCTGGTGGGCGCGGACGCCGACGACCTCATCCGCAAGGCGGGGGTCGTCACCCCCACCGGCAAGCTGACCGACCTGGCGGCGCAGCGCCTGCCCGGCCCGGCCCTCATGGTCCTCAACAAGGCCGTGGCGTTCCGCCTCGTCGGCAACGTGGGCAAGTCCACCTTCGCGCGGCTCGGCCGGGCGCTGCCCCTGGCTGGCGGCGCGGTCAGCGCCGGGCTCGACACCTACATGCTGAAGCGGATCGCCGACCACGCCCGCAAGGAGTTCCCCCTGCGCGCCGCCGGGCAGGTCACGGCCTCGTAACTCCTCCCAGCCCGCTCCGGGGCGACGGAATCCCGCCGCCCCGGAGCTCGTTGAGACGGAGGACGGCCGGGTCACCCCCGGTGCACCCCTCACGAAGGAGAGCCACCATGGCGCGACACACGACGCGACTGGGCCTGCTGACGATGGTCGCCGGTTCGGTCCGGACCGCCATGCGGCCCGGCTCGGCCGGCCTCGCCGAGCGGGCCGCAGCCGTACCGCGGATGCTGCGGGCCGTGGCCCGTGGCGAGTACCGGGGCACCACCTTCGGCCACGTGGCCCTGCTGGCGGCCGCCGTCGCCTACGTCGTCTCGCCACTCGACCTCGTCCCCGAGGCCCTGTTCGGCATCTTCGGCATCGCCGACGACGCCGTGGTCGTCACCTGGCTGGCGGCGGCCCTGGTCGCCGACACCGAGGCATACCTGCTGTGGGAGCGGGCCGCCGGGCGCGCTGGTGGGGAGCGCGACGCGAGGGGCTCATCCCGTGCGGACGGCGGCCCGCAGGACATGCCCGCGGACGAGTACCGGCGCACGGTGCGCTCGCAGGTGGTCGGCTGACCCGGCCGGTCGTCCACAAGGTATGACCACTCCGTCCCACCGTCCACAGGCGGGAGACCGGCCCTGTCGGCCGGTCGCCGCCGTCGCCACGATCGTGGCCATGACGACGACCATCCGCCTGCGCGGCCCCGCTGACATCATCACGGTCCTGCCCTACCACCTGGGCTACCGGCCGTCCGACTCCCTGGTGGTCGTGCTCCTGGACGGCCCTCGGGTCGGCATGGTCGCCCGTGTCGACCTGCCGCCCCCGCACGTCGACCCCCAGCTGGTCGTCGACGAGCTGCTGCCCTACGTGCTGCGGGAGCGGCCGGACCGGGTCGTGCTCGTCGGGTTCGAGACGCGGCTGGGCCACGCCCAGGCCGCCGGCTCGGCGATGCGTGACGCACTGGTGGACTCCGGGATCGGCGCCGTCGAACGGCTGCTCGTGCGGGACGGGCGGTGGTGGTGCCAGGACGGCGACGAGGACTGCTGCTCCCCGGACGGCGAGGTGCTCCCGCCGGACGACCGCGTCCCGGCGGTGGCCGACTACGTCGTGCTCGGCCGCCAGCCGGCCGCGACCCGCGACGGCCTGGCGGACCGGCTGGCGTACACCGACGACCCCGCGCAGGACGCGCGGTGCGCCGCCCTCATCCACGAGCTGGAGTCCGTGCGGCGCCGGCCGCGACCGCTGCAGCGGTCGCGGCGACGGGTCCTCGAGGCCTGGGGACGTGTGCTCAGCACGGACCTGACCCTCGAGGAGGACTGGGCCTGGGCCGTCGTAGGGCTGCTGGACGTGCCCGTCCGGGACCTGCTCATCGCGTGGCTGTGTCCCGGGACCCTGGAGCTCGACGTGTTCCCCCTCGCGCTGCGACGGCTGGCGGCGTCCCACCTGCCGGCCTTGGACGGGGCGTCGCCGGAGGAGCGCGACCTGGACGGCCTGGACGGGCTGGACGGGCTCGACGGGTCGGAGGGGGCCGACGGGATGCTCGTCGCCCGTCTCGCGGCCGCGTGCCGGCGCTCGCCCCCCGAGCTCTCGCCCGGCCCGCTGACCGTGCTCGGGCACGTGGCGTGGTGGCAGGGCGACGGGGCGCTCGCCCGGACCGCGGTCGAGCAGGCGCTGGCCGTCGACCCGGGCTACCGGCTGGCGGTCCTCCTGCAGCGGATGGTGGACGTCGCGGCGCGGCCGCCGCGCAGCGCCTGACGCCCGGTCACCGCGCGGTCAGGGTCCCGGCTGGACCCGTCTGGGCCGGTCCGGGTCGCGGTCCATGTCGTGGAACGAACCGGGTGCCCGAGGAGGGCCCCGCCGTATACTTCTCGCAGGTCATGAGCTCCAGCGCAC
Source organism: uncultured Actinomycetota bacterium (assembly GCA_963752705.1). Classification (GTDB taxonomy): domain Bacteria; phylum Actinomycetota; class Actinomycetes; order Actinomycetales; family Dermatophilaceae; genus Lapillicoccus. The sequence goes on along the minus strand of CAVVZM010000001.1, from coordinate 382,626 downwards.
AGCCCCGGCTTGCTGGACGGCAACCCTCCTCCTTTCGGCGGGGTGCCCCGGGTGATGACCGGGCTCGGCCGTGTGGTCCGAGCAAGCGCGAGGACGATCAGGAGTACGCGGATGACCATTGTGGACCGGACCCGTTCCGGTGCCCGCTCGGGCATAGGGAGACCTGGCGTGGACACGCATACGCACCCGGCGGAGCCCGTGCCCACCGTCGGCATCGTGGCCGGCATCTGGCGCGAGGGCGACCCGCCGGGGGACCGGCGGTTCGCCCGGATCGGTGACGTCGCCCTCGAACGCGGCGGCCGGATCCCCGCGGTGCGCGTCGCCTACGAGAGCTGGGGCCGGCTCAACGCGGCGGGCGACAACGCCGTGCTCGTCGAGCACGCCCTCACCGGCGACAGCCACGTGGTCGGCGGTGCCGGCCCGGCCCACCCCTCGCCGGGGTGGTGGGACGGGCTCATCGGCCCCGGCCGCCCGCTCGACACCGACCGGTGGTTCGTCGTCGCGTCCAACGTCCTCGGCGGGTGCCAGGGCACGACCGGACCGTCGGCCCTCGCCCCCGACGGAGCGCCCTGGGGCAGCCGGTTCCCCTTCGTCACCGTGCGTGACCAGGTGGCCGTCGAGGCGGGCCTCGCCGACGCGCTCGGCGTCCGGTCCTGGGCCGCCGTCGTGGGGGGCTCGATGGGCGGGATGCGGGTGCTGGAGTGGGCCGTGACCCACCCGGAGCGGGTGCAGCGGGCCGTCGTGCTCGCCAGCACGGCCTACGCGACGGCCGACCAGATCGCCTGGGCGCAGCCCCAGCTGCTGGCGATCCGTTCCGACCCGGCCTTCCGGGGCGGCGACTACTACGCCACCGACGCGACCGGACCGGAGCAGGGCCTCGGCATCGCTCGCCGCATCGCCCACGTCACCTATCGCAGCGGCTCCGAGCTCGACGAGCGGTTCGGGCGGCAGCCTCAGCAGGAGGAGGACCCGCTGGGGGCCGGCGGCCGGTACGCCGTCGAGAGCTACCTCGACCACCATGCCGGGAAGCTGTCCCGCCGGTTCGACGCCAACTCCTACCTCGTGCTCACCGAGGCGATGAACTCGCACGACGTCGGGCGTGGCCGAGGTGGCGTGGCGGCGGCCCTGCAGCGGGTCCGCGCCGAGACCACCGTGGTGGCCGTCGACTCCGACCGGCTCTACCCGCGGCGCCTCAGCGCCGAGATCGCTGCCGGCGTGCCGGGCGCACGGGGGCACCTCATCACCTCGCCCTACGGGCACGACGGGTTCCTCATCGAGATCGAGCAGGTCGGCCAGGTGGTCCGGGCCGCGATGGGCTGACGGCCCGGTGCGCCCGGGGCGGTCGACAACGACGCGCGGGCGGCACCGCCACCGTGGTCGACGGCCGTTTCCGGTAGCGTCACGGGTCAGGTCGTGCTGTCGCTCACCGAGGAGGATCGCCGAGTGTCCATCGTCGTGGGGTACATCCCGACCCGTGAGGGCCGCGCCGCACTGCGGCGGGCGGCCGTCGAGTGCGAGCTGCGCCGAGTACCGCTGCTGGTCATCAACAGCCAGGCCAACGGAAAGCTCTACGACGAGCTCGACACCACCCGGTTCGAGTCCTCTCTCGACGAGGTGCGCGCCCGACTGGCCGACGCCGGCGTGACGGTCGAGGTGCGTCAGCTCGTGCGCGGCAAGGAGCCGGCGGAGGACCTCATCGAGGTGGCCGACTCCAGCCACGCCGAGCTCATCGTCATCGGTCTGAGGCGCCGCACGCCGGTCGGCAAGCTCATTCTCGGCTCCAACGCGCAGCGGATCCTGCTCGACGCGACGTGCCCCGTGCTGGCGGTCAAGGCCTCGGCCGAGGACGACTGAGGTCGGCGCACGCCAGGCTGAACGGGCGATGGTCCCGCGGAGGCCCGGCAGGGTTTTATAATGGTAGAGAACACGGACGCGCAAGGCCGGCCCGCACCTCGAGCGGCACGGATCCGCACCCTCGACGCGTCCGTCGCAACGTTCAGTCTTCTGCGTGCACCGACCCCCGCCAAACCCACGGTGCACGAGCGATGTCGCATGTCTCGCGACGAAAGGTAGTCGGTTTCTGTGTCAAAGGGCTCCACGACCCCGCAACGCTCCGCCACGGCCCTCCCCAAGGAGTTCGCCCATCCTGCGCTGCAGCAGCTGATCTCCACCGGCTCGGTGAGGCCGGTGACGGGCGACGAGGTCCGGGTCGCCTTCGAGGCGGCCGGGCTCAGCTCGGCCCGCAGCAAGATCGTGCTCCGCGCCATGGAGGAGACCGGAGTGACCGTGTCACTGGAGCCTCAGACCACCACCCGACGGGCGGTCGCCGCCACCTCGACCCGGTCGGCCACCACGCGTACGTCGGTCGCCAAGACCGCGACCAAGGCACCGGCCAAGAGCGCCACGCCGACGGTGAAGAAGGCAGCGCCTGCCGCGCCCGCGAACGGTGCCGCCGCCCCGGCGACCAAGGCGGCTCCGGCCTCGCGTTCGGCGGCCACGAAGAAGGCGGCGGCCTCGACGACCGCCCAGGCCGCGGGGGCGGCAGCCGCGCCCGCGAAGAAGGCGGCCACCAAGGCCGCGAAGGCCGCCCCGGCCAAGAAGGCCGCGGCGAAGACCGCCGCGGGCAAGCCCGGCGCCGACGGCGCCGACGAGCCGGAGCTCGAGGACGTCGAGCCCGGTGACGACGACGTGGTCGCCGTCGACGTGGTCGCGGAGGTCGCCGAGGTCGTCGCGACCCCCGACGCTGCCACCGACGAGGCCGACGACAGCGACGACGACGAGGAGAACGAGGACGGCACGGCGAAGGTCCGCCGTCCGGCCGCGGCCGAGGAGGAGTCCGAGGAGGCCGGCTTCGTCATCCGCGACGACGACGAGGACGACGCCCCCGCGCAGCAGGTCGTCACGGCCGGCGCGACCGCCGACCCGGTCAAGGACTACCTCAAGCAGATCGGCAAGGTGGCCCTGCTCAACGCCGAGCAGGAGGTCGAGCTCGCCAAGCGGATCGAGGCCGGCCTGTTCGCCGAGGAGCGCCTCTCGCAGATGACCAAGCAGGAGAAGTTCGCCAAGTCCGGCCGCGAGCTCGACTGGATCGCCCGTGACGGCAAGAAGGCCAAGAACCACCTCCTCGAGGCCAACCTGCGCCTCGTGGTCTCCCTGGCCAAGCGCTACACCGGCCGCGGGATGCTCTTCCTCGACCTCATCCAGGAGGGCAACCTCGGCCTCATCCGTGCGGTCGAGAAGTTCGACTACACCAAGGGCTACAAGTTCTCGACCTACGCCACGTGGTGGATCCGGCAGGCCATCACCCGCGCGATGGCCGACCAGGCCCGCACCATCCGCATCCCCGTCCACATGGTCGAGGTCATCAACAAGCTGGCCCGCGTCCAGCGCCAGATGCTCCAGGACCTCGGCCGCGAGCCGACGCCGGAGGAGCTGGCCAAAGAGCTCGACATGACCCCCGAGAAGGTCGTCGAGGTGCAGAAGTACGGCCGCGAGCCCATCTCCCTGCACACCCCCCTCGGCGAGGACGGCGACAGCGAGTTCGGCGACCTCATCGAGGACTCCGAGGCGGTCGTGCCCGCGGACGCCGTCAGCTTCACACTGCTCCAGGAGCAGCTGCACTCGGTGCTGGACACCCTCTCCGAGCGCGAGGCCGGGGTCGTGTCGATGCGGTTCGGCCTCACTGACGGGCAGCCCAAGACCCTCGACGAGATCGGCAAGGTCTACGGCGTGACCCGCGAGCGGATCCGCCAGATCGAGTCCAAGACGATGAGCAAGCTGCGGCACCCGTCGCGCTCGCAGGTGCTGCGCGACTACCTCGACTGAGCAGCACCACCCTGAGGCGCGCCGCCCGGCGTACGCGGGGTCAGGCCTTCACCGTCACGTGGTCCTCGCCGGTGGTGCCCGAGATGTCCGCTGCGGCTGTCTCGAGCAGCCGGTCGGCGAGGCGTCGTAGGGCGCGGGCCACGGCGACCTCGTCGCCGATCTCGGGCACTGCGGTGTCCCGGGTGCTGCGCCGGGCGTGCCCGTCGGCCTTCAGGTGGCGCGGGGCGTCCGACAGCAGGACGACGTTGGCGTCGGTCTCGTCGCCGCGCTCGAAGATACTGATCCGCACCTGCCAGTCGCGCACGTGCCCGGGCGGCGGCATGGACGCCGACCCCGAGTCCGGCGGGCCCGGCTCGGGTGGAGACGCGGCCGTGCCCGGGGAGACCGAAGACGTCTCTTCGTCCCCAGGGTGGTCGACACGCAACAGGGCCCCGGGCCCGGGATAGATCATCCCTTCGTGGCCGTCGGACCAGCGCACGACGTACGGCGGTCCGCCGTCGGTCCCCCGGGCCTCGAGCACCTCGCCGTCACGCGTGGCCTCGGAGGCATGGGGGGCGGCCAGCACCAGGCGGTCACCGGGACGGGCGCGCATGGCCGTGGCCCTTCGACTGGTCAGCGGTGGCTACCGCGGGGGTGACGGTGGTCATGGGCTTCTTCTCCTTGGTCGCGCCGGGCCGGGCGACATCTGCGGCGCCCGCCGACCCGACCACGGTGTCGCGGCGCGAGGGCCGAGGCCCGGGTCCAAGGTCCCGCGCGATGGCCCGGCTGGAGGGGTCAGAGCTGGCTCAGGGTCTCGAACCCGTAGCCGGCGCTCCGGGCCTGGGCGATGATCGTGGGGAGAGCGTCCGCGTCGAGGGTCGAGCCGTCCGGAGCCGCTCCCAGGTGCATGAGCACGATCTCCCCGGGGGTGCGGGCGGCAGCGGTCCGGGCGGCCACCTGGCTCACGGAGATCCCCTCGGCCGCGCCCTTCCACCCGAGCGTGTCGACGGTCCACCCGACGGCGACGTAGCCCAGCCCGTTGACCAGGGCGAGTGTGCGAGCATCGCTCTCCCCGTAGGGGAAGCGGAACAGCGGATGCGGGTCCGTGCCGGTGGCTCGCACGATGGCGGCATGCGCCGAGACCACCTGGGTGCGGACGTCACCGTCGTCCAGCTGCGTCAGGTGGGGGTGGGAGACGGTGTGGTTGCCGACGAGGCCCAGCCGGGCCAGGCGCAGGGCGAGCGCCGGGTTGGCGTCGGCGAACGCCCCGGTGAGGAAGAAGGTCGCCGGCACCCCTTCCCGGGTCAGCGTCGCGATGACCGACTCCGCGCCCTGTGCGCCCGACCCGCCGTCGAACGTCAGGGCCACGACCGTGCTGCTCGTGGGCAGCCGCGAGACGACCCGACCGGTGATCGACGGAGGTCGGGTCGTCGCGGAGGGGCTGGTGCTCGGCGTGGCCGGCGTCGTCGAGGTGGACGAGGACGTCGGAGCGGTCGGGCCCGGCACGCTGGGGGCGACGGCCGAGGTGGGCGTCGGCGTCGGCGAGGGAACCGCCGCATCGGGCGCGTTCGAGCACCCGGCGAGCACCGTGAGCACCGTGAGTGCCGTGAGTACCAAGGCAGCGACGCCGACCGATATGCCTCATGGCACCAGCATGAGGCGCGCCGCGCCGTCCCGGGGGGCCTAGGTCCCGCCCTCGGGTCCCTCCCCGAACAGTGCGCGGACGACGTCGGTCCGGGAGACGACACCCACCAGCCGCCGAGCGCCACGGACGACGGGCAGGACCCGCCAGGGGACGCGCACCAGCATCCGGGCGACCTCCTCCACCGGCTGGCCCTCGGTCACCGTGACCGGACTCCGCGTCATGATGTCCGCGACGACGCTCCGCACCGCCAGGGCCCGGTATGCGCTCGGCGGGCTCGCCGAGGAACCCACCGCGGGCGCTGCGCGGCTGACGGCATACCGGAGCACATCGCCCTCGCTGACCACCCCGGTCAAGGCGCCGGTGCCGTCCACCACCGGGATGGTCCCGAGACCGCAGCTGACCAGCACGTCGGCAGCGACGGCCAGCTCCGTGTGCTCGCGAACGGAGGGCGCGGGCCAGCGCAGGATGTCGCTGACGATCACCACGACCTCCTTCTGCGGACCACCCAGCCGGATGACGGCCATCGTCGCAGCGGCGCGCGCCCGGGGAGTGGGACCTAGGGCCCAGGAGGGGACGCCGGCTGTTCGCTGGAGTGGTGTCCGAGGTGATGACCATGTCCGACCACACGGTCCGTCGAGTCCGGATGAGTGCGCCGCCTCGGCGGCACCGCCGACTGCTCCTGACGATCGAGAGCGCCATGGCGCTGTTCGCCTTGGGCGGAGGTGTCATGCTCGTATCCGGTCGTGGCACCCCGCCGGTCGCCGTGCTGGAGCCGCTCGGTCTGACCAGCTGGGTCCTGCCCGGGTGGTGGCTCACCGCGAGCGTCGCTGTCCCCTCCGCCGCCGCGGCGTACCTCGCCTGGCGTGGGTCGCGGTCGACCCCGACGGCGGTGTGGGTGGCGAGCGGACTGCTCGCCGTTGAGCTTCTCGTCCAGATCCCCCTCCTCGGCGTCAACGGCCTGCAGGCGTCGATGGCACTGGTCGGAGCCACCGCAGCGGGTCTCGCCTACCGCGGCCGCCACACCTGGTGGTGACCTGGGTCACGAGGAGCGGGGGACCTTCGTCACTGCTGAGACCAGTGCTTCGCCCGGATGCTTGAGATGTCAACGACGACAACGGATCCGGGGATGGGCCCCGGAGATTCACTCCAGAGCAGGAGCAGGAACCATGCGACGCAGCACTCTCGACGCCCTACTTTCGATCGCCGGTGCGGTGGTCACCGTCGTCCTTCTGGTGGCCTCGGGGCTGCTGTTGTGGGCGGGGAGCTTCGCCAACAACACGGTCGCGCAGCAGCTGGCGGACCAGCGGATCACGATGCCGGCCGGGGCGGCGATCGCGGACCCGCAGATCAAGCCGTACCTGGAGCAGTACGCGGGTCAGCCGATGACCACGGGTGCGCAGGCGCAGGCGTACGCCGACCACTTCATCAAGGTGCACATGAACGCCGCGTCGCAGGGCAAGACCTACGGTGAGGTGTCGGCCGACTACACGGCGCTGACGAAGAACCCGAACGCGGACCCGGCCGCCGTGAAGGCGGCCGCGGACCTGCGGCAGACGATGTTCATGGGTGACTCGTTGCGGGGTCTGCTGCTCAACGCGTACGCGTTCGGCACGCTGGGCATGATCGCGGTCTACGCGGCGGTCGCGTCCGCGGTCGGTGCGCTGGCGATGGCGGTGCTGACGCTCCTCGGCTGGCGCCACCTGCGTCGGGTGCCGGCCGAGGAGGAGGTCCGCCTCGGGGCGCGTCAGCCCGCTCCTGCTCTGGGCTGAACGCCCAGGACGGACCATCGAGAAGGCCCCGACCACCCGGTCGGGGCCTTCTCCACGCGTCCTGCGTCACCAGGTCGCGATGCACGGTCGCCGAGGCCGTCGCAGCGCAGGGCGTGCAAGTGACCGGTCCGCCGTTCGCGCTCGGCGCAGACGCACCTGGCGCACTCTCGTGGTCTGGCCCACCCGGCGACGGCGCGCGCGTACCGTGGGATCCATCGGTCCAGGGAGGGATCATGGCCAACCTCGTCGTCCACTTCGAGATCCACGCCACGCAGCCCGAGCGGCTCATCGACTTCTACACCGCGCTGTTGGGGTGGACGTTCACGCGGTTCGGGGAGATGTCCTACTGGGCGATCGACACCGGCGAGGGGGCCATCGGCATGGGGGCCGCCGGGCACGGCATCAATGGTGGGCTGACCCAGCGTCAGGGACCTCGTCCGGAACCGGGGGCGCCGGTGAACGGGTGCGACATCGTCATCGGCGTGGATGGTCGGGTCGACGACGCGTTCCAGCGCGGGCTCGACCTCGGCGCGACCGTGGCCCTGGCGTTGACCGACATGCCGGGAGTGGGCCGGCTGGGCTATCTGCTCGATCCCGACGGGAACGTGTTCGGGCTTCTCTCGCCCGTGCTCTCCGACGGCACCGACGTCATGGCGGGCTGATCGGCCGCTCCGGGCGTTGCCGCCTGACGTGCCGTCCGAAAGACCCTCGGGCTCCGCGTGCACCGATGCCGTGAGCCCCGGTCGCCACGTCGCTCCCGTGGTCGCGGATGGTCAGGTCAAGCACATGCTTTGACCACCGTTGGCTCTGGGACGGTCCCGTGATCGGTCGGGTGGTTGTGGACCTCACCAAGGATCGGCGCCCGGGGACATTTCCCCGGTATGAGTGGTTTATCCGATTTGCCGCTCTCGGTCGGAGCCACCCCTCGGAACGTGCCTGTGAGCACGTCGCCCTCCAGCCATGAGGAGTCTCTCGTGTCTCGTCCCCCGGTCGCCGTCACCCTCCCCTCCACCGAATCTTGCCCGACGTCACCCTCGCCCATACCGCTCGTGCGACCAGGGCGCGGTGCCGCTGGGCGCGCCGCTCGCCGAGCCGCCTGGGTCGTCCTGCTCCTGGCCGCCCTCGTGGCCACCGGCGTGCAGAGCGCCTCAGCCGACCCGGCGGGCCAGCCCCCTACCGCCACGGCCCCCGTCCGTCAGGCCTGGATCCAGGACGACTCCGGCGGAGCCCTCCCGGTCGTCGTCGCCGCCTCCGCCTGGTCGCGGTCGCGCTCGGCCACCGCCGTCGCGGTCGGCGCCTGCAGCGGCGCCCACTGCATCCACGTCGACCTCGTCAGCGTGACAGCGTGCGACGGACAGGGCGCGGGCCTGTCCGCCATCGGCGGCTGCGCGTCCGCCACGGGGGACGGGTCCTGCACCGCCCAGGTCAAGTCGTGGCTGGTCGCCTACCCCGACGCGCTGCGAGCCGCCCTGGAGCACGAGGTGGGGCACTGCCTCGGCCTGGAGCACAACACGACCGACCGGCGCTCGATCATGTCGCCCAACCTCAGCCTCGGCAACCCGCCGGCCGGCCCGGACAACACCGACCTGTCGAACCTGAGCAACGTCGCCTGGTAGCCCGGCGGCCCGGTCGTCACCCTGACGGCGGCGGGGGCGGGGGCGCGATGATGAAGCCCCCGTCGCTGCCGCCGTACACGTGCAGCGACCCACGGTGAACGGCCCAGAGCCATGCGAGGTGGGCACACAGCACGGCGTCCACCTCGTCCTCGACAGCGTCGAGCTGCACCGGGCGGGTGGCCTGCTCGACGGCCGAACGGACGCTGACCCAGCGCGGGTGCCCCGGGAGCCTCAGCACGGCGAGCGACTCGAGGTGCCGCACCAGCTCCAGCAGGGCGGCCCGTCGGGTCGCCACCGGACCCTTCTTGTACTTCAGGACCCGGTCCAGCCCGAAGAGGGCGACCGTCGCGGGGTGCGGGTAGACCTCGACGCAGCCGGGCGACCCCGGCCGCCCGACGTGTCCGGGGTCGACGGCCCAGCCGTGCCGGTGCGCCAGCGCCCAGGCCCGGGGCGGGTCCATGTAGACCATCGACCGGTTGCTGGCGTGGCATCCGGCGTGGAACCGCCCGTAGGCGCGGGTGACGGCCCGCTCGGCGTCACGCATACCGGTCCGGTTGGTGACCACGAGCGGCGCGTCGACCGCGACGGTCATGACCGACGGCCGCCACGGCGTCAACCATGCGTCGATCTCGGTGTCGGCGCGGACCGAGACCGACGAAAGCAGCGCCCCGTCGGCGTCGACGACAGCGATCCCGGTGCGGGCGTTGAGGTTCCAGGCGAGGTCGATGCCCACGTGGACCGGTGCGCCGGTCACGTCCGGGGGCTCTGCTGCCTCAGGGGAGCGCGACGCAGCCGCCCGGGAAGTCGCGGGCAGCGGCGGTGTCGAGCCGGTAGGCGACGTTGGTGGCGCGGCAGCTGGAGTCACCCGTGATGGTCGTCGGGGCGACGATGGTGGTGCCGCCGAGGAAGTTGGGGCCTCCGGAGTCGCCGTAGCAGGTGCCGCCGTCGCCGGTGGCCGCGTTCATCGAGATCGGCAGCCAGGCGGGCGTCGTCGCGTTGAGCCGCCCCGTCGCGACCATGCGGACGTCGTCGGTGCGGTGCGGTGCGTCGAGGCACGGTGAGCCTTCCGTCGAGGGGGTCGCGGACTCCGGCGTCCGGCCGGAAGCAGCCGACAGTGGTGCTACGGGTAGCGCTACCGTCGCCGTCCGGGCCGGGGCAGCCGGTCGAGGGCGGCGTTGAGCCACCGACCGGGGGCGTCCGCCACCACGACGCTCCACCGGTTCCACCAGCGCACCCCGTCGGTGGGCACGAAGAAGGCGTGGACCCGTCGGGTCAGCGGGCGTCCGGCCGCGGCGGCCTTGGTGACGAGGCGGATCTCGTCGCCCAGGGTGTCGACGGGGGCGCCCGGCCGGGCGTACCGGGAGCGCTCGAGGGTGCTCACGACGTGGCCCAGGGCCGCGTCGGCGTCGTCGGGGAGGTAGGCCTCGCGCACGTAGTGCCGGCGCCACTCCCGCAGCGTGCCGCCGCCCGGGGGCGGGTGGACCCCGAGGTCGCCGAGGCGTGAGACCAGCTGGTGCCACTGCGCCTCCGCGAGCTCGGCGGCGTCGGCAGCGCGTCGGCGACGGCGCCGGTTGACCAGCCAGGCGGTCAAGGGCAGGACGAAGGTGCCCAGCAGGCCGAGGGCGAGGGCGAGGAGCACGAGGTTGCGAGGCTCCTGGAACCACAGCGCGACCCGGTCGGAGAGCGGAAGCGAGGCGTCGACGGAGGTGGCGTCGGCCTCGGGGGCTCCGGGGTCACGCAGCGTCGCCGTGGGGGCGGCGGTGGATCCCGGCAGGGTGTCGGTCGCGGTGGCCGTCGCCGTGGGCGTCGCCTCCGCCGGGAGGGTGTAGACGGGCGCCGTGCCCGTGCGGGCGGCCGGCGTCGGCTCGAAGCGCAGCCACCCGGCGCCGGGGAAGTAGAGCTCGGGCCACGCGTGGGCGTCCGACGAGCGCACCGTGTAGAGGCCGTTCTGCAGGCTGCCGGGGAGGAAGCCGATCGCCATCCGGGCCGGGATGCCCTCGGCGCGCGCCATCATCACCATCGCTGAGGCGAACTGCACGCAGTAGCCCTGCTTGGTGGCGAGGAACCTGAGGATCGGGTCGGTGATGGGGCGGCCCTGGGCGTCGTTGGCCGTGTCGACGAGCTGGAGCGAGTACGTGAACCCTCCGGTGCTGCGCAGCCACTCCTGGATCGCGACGGCCGCGTCGTAGGCGTTGTCGGTGCCCTGGGTGACCCCGTCGGTGATCGACCGGACCTGCGTCCCGATGCTGGGCTCGGGCAGGGTCGACGCCTGCACCTCGGGGTCGGCCCGGCCGCTCGACCCGCCCGTGATCCCGCTCTTCAGCTGGTCGCCGGTGACGTCGACTTCGCGGTAGGTGAAGCCGTACTGGTCGGGCCGCTGGGGCGAGAACAGGTCACCGGTGGTGGCGTCGGTGTACCACCCGGGCACCGGGATGTCCGTGGCGACGACCGGCTGGATGGACGACACGTTGGGCGCGTCGAGCGCGTTGGACTCGACCTGCACCTGCCGGTCGACGACCTTCACCTGGGGCGAGATCGCCGACGTCTGCGGCGCCAGGGGCGACCGGGTCGTGACGGGACGCGGCCGCCACTGCCCGTCGACGTACGTCGACGCGGTGACGACCTTGAGCGGCGGGGGGGCGGTCGAGACCGAGGACCGGTAGGTGAGCACGACGTTCTGCGACCCGCTCTGGAGGCTGCGGCTCAGCTCGAGGGTGGAGCTGAAGCCCACCCGGCCCCCGCGACCGACGCTGCTGTCGTTGCGGCCGAGACCGTCGAGGATGTAGCGGGTCGGCAGGTGGGGGACCACCGTGGGCAGCACCACGGCGGCCAGGACCGCCACGACGCCGAGCCGTCGGGCGACGCTGCCGAACCCGCCGAGCGCCTCGGTCTCGACCTCGGTGGTCGACGCCGGGCGGTTCGGGCTGGCCACCGTGGTCGACCAGCCGCGCACCGTGCTGCTGGCCTGCCGGGAGACCAGGACGAGCCACATCACCGCGGCGATGGCGAAGTACCACGGCGACAGCGACGAGCCGCTGTTGGCGGCGGCGGTGAGGAACGCGGCGAGCAGGGGCAGGCCGGCCGCGGCCGGTGCTCGCAGCGTGACCGCCAGCAGGTCGACCATCAGCGCCAGGAGGGCGACCGCGCCGACGATGACGAGCTGGACCCCCTCGGTCGCCGGGATCGGGGCGGCATACCGGGTCATCACGGTGACGCAGTCGCGGGACAAGGCACCCATCTGGTCCCAGGCCGCCGGCCCCGGCAGCCCCGACCAGAGGTCGTCCGGGGCGAAGAGGGCGACGACGAGCCACGTCACGAGGACGAGCTGCACCATGGCGACGAGCGGCGCGAACCGCGTGAGGCGGCGCATGACGACGCCCACCACGGCCACGCCGACGCAGGCCCAGGCCGCCCGGCCCAGCCACGCGGCATTGTCGGTGAGTGTGCTCAGCCCGAGCACCGCGGCGAGGGTGGTGAGGGCCGCGATGGCGGCGTCGAGCGGGCGGCCCCTCATCGGGCCATCACCTTGCGGACCGTCAGGGCGGCCCACACGTCGGCCAGCCGGTCGCCGTCGGCCACCGTCGTCACGGACCAGCCCGCGGTATGCAGGAGGTCGGCGAAGGCGGAGGCGGCGTCACCCGCGCGGCGCTGGGTACCGGACCCGCTGGACCCGCCGGACCCGCCGGACCCGCCGGACCCGCCGGCCGAGGCGAAGGTGGGCGTGTCGAGGACGACGGCCAGCCCGGTGCCCCCGGGCTGGCGCAGCGAGGCGACCTGTCTCAGCGCCTCCTCGTCGTGGTCGGCCACGAGCGCGACGACGAGCCCGCCCGAGGCCACGACGGGGTGGGCCGCGCGGACGAGCTCGTCGAGGCTGTGGGTGGGGGCGAGGTCGGCCTCGGCCAGGATGTCGAGCGCCCGGTCGGGCTCGGTCGTCACCGCGGCCTGCCCGTCGTGGACGCTCTCGGCGCAGATGAGGTGCACGGCGTAGCCCAGCCCGGACAGGTGAGCGACGAGGGAGGCCGCGGCGGAGACGGCCCACTCGAACGAGCTGTGCGCGCCGGCACCGCGGTGGGCGTCGGACCGGGGGTCGAGCAGCACCGTGGCGGTGCGCCGGGCGGGCCGGTCCTCCTGGCGGACCATGAGGTCGCCCGTGCGTGCGGTCGCCGGCCAGTGGATACGGCGCAGGTCGTCGCCGTCGCGGTACTCGCGGATCGACTGGTCGTCCTCGCCGTGCAGCGCGACCATGTGCGGGATCTCGCCCTCCGCTCCGACGCCGTTGCCCGGGGGGCGGCCGCCCGTCAGCGGGTCGATCCGCGGCAGGACGACGAGGTCGTCGGTGCCGCCCACCTCCGCGAAGCGGCGGGTGAGGCCGAACGGGTCGCGCAGGTCGACGGTCAGCGGACCGAGGGGGTGCCGGCCGCGCAGGTGCGAGCGCACGGCGTACTGCACCTGCCGTCCCTCACCGGGGTCGAGGCGACCGAGGAGGAAGCGCGGCCGGTCGCCGAGGGCGAGGTTGAGGCGCTCCTCGGCCAGCATGAGCGGGGTCCGCCGCTCACCGGCGTTCGTCATGCGCACGGTCACCGTCGCGGTCTCGTCGACGGCGATGCGGCTCGGGGCGCTCTGTCGCTCGACGGCCACGGTCGCCCCCTGCCGGCCGACCAGCACGCCCGTGACGAGCGGCAGCGCGAGGAGCAGGACGCCCACCCGGCTGATGTCGGGGAAGCCGAGACCGAACCCGGCCGCGGCCAAGGTGACGCCCGAGGCGACGAAGGCTCGACCGCGCCCGGTCAGGACGTCGCGCAGGCGGGCCATGGGTCGACTCAGCCGGTCAGCGGTTGAACGGAGCCACGGGCACCCGGCGGACGATCTCCGTGAGGACGTCCTCCGGGGTCCGCCGCGCCAGCTGGGCCTCCCCGGAGAGGATGAGCCGGTGCGCGAGCACGGGCAGCACGATGCTCTGCACGTCGTCGGGCAGGACGTGGTCGCGACCCTCGAGCGCCGCGACGGCCCGGGAGGCCCGCAGGAGATGCAACGTGGCCCGCGGTGAGGCGCCCAGGCGAAGGGCGCTGCTCTGGCGGGTGGCCGTGTTGATGTCGACGACGTACTGGCGGATGGCGGGGCTCGCGTAGACGTCACGCACGACCTCGATGAGCCGGGCCACGGTGGCGCCGTCGGTGGTCGGCTGCAGGGCGGCGAGCGGCGGGGCGCCGCCGTGCGTGTCGAGCATCGCCACCTCGGCGCTCGGCGCGGGGTAGCCCATGGAGATGCGGGCCATGAACCGGTCGCGCTGGGCCTCGGGCAGCGGGTAGGTGCCCTCCATCTCGATGGGGTTCTGGGTGGCCATGACGATGAACGGCTTGTGCAGCTCGTAGGTGCGGCCGTCGACCGTCACCTGGCCCTCCTCCATGCTCTCCAGGAGCGCGGACTGGGTCTTGGGCGAGGCCCGGTTGATCTCGTCGCCGACGACGACGTTGGCGAAGATCGCGCCGGGCCGGAACTCGAAGTCGCGCACGTCCTGGTTGAAGACGCTGACGCCGGTGATGTCGCTGGGGAGCAGGTCGGGCGTGAACTGGATGCGTCGCACCGTGCAGTCGATCGACTTGGCGAGCGACTTGGCCAGCATCGTCTTGCCGACGCCGGGGACGTCCTCGATGAGCAGGTGGCCCTCGGCGAGCAGCACGGTGATCGCCGTGCGGACGACGTCGGTCTTGCCCTCGATGACCGAGGTCATCGCCTCGGTGATCTGCCGGACCACCGCCCGTACCTCCGCCAGCGCCTCAGGGGTGCTGGCCGGCGCGGCATGCTGACCGTTCGTCGCCGAGCGGCCGGAGGCGTCGCGCACGGGTCGCGCGTCGCTGTCCCCCCGCCCGCGGTCGGTCTGGTCAGTCACGTTGGTCACGTGTCCTCCGCCCTCGCTGGTGGTCTCGCTCGATCTTCCCCCACAACGCTCCACGGACCTAGCGGTTCCCGGGGCACCCGGCCCACCCGGTCGGCCGTGTGGCGCCCCCCAAGCATGCGTCATGCAGTCGCGCGCCGGCGCATACCCCGCCCGCGCGCCATGGCGTACGCGTCTGCGCCCCACTGAGCCCCACCAGCCTGACCTGCATCGATGGGGACATCCGGGCGAAAAGGCGGGTCAGGGTGCGGTTAAGTGGAGCAAAGTGGAGTACCGTGGAGCCATGCGGAGGCCCCGGGGGCCGATGCCCGCGGGAGCAGGGTCGAGCGGCGGGGTGACTCGCCACCACAGGTCTGACGAGGAGGTGGCGAGGCGTGTTCCTCGGGACCCACACCCCTCGTCTGGACGAGAAGGGCCGTCTGTTCCTGCCCGCCAAGTTCCGCGACCGCCTCGAGGGCGGCCTCGTCGTGACCAAGGGGCAGGAGCGCTGCCTCTTCGTCTATCCCGCCGACACCTTCGAGTCGATCGCGCAGGACCTCCAGAAGGGCCCGACCTCCTCCAAGGCGGTCCGTGACTACATCCGCGTCTTCCTCGCGGGCGCCCACGACGAGGTGCCCGACCGGCAGGGCCGGCTCACCATCCCGGCGCCGCTGCGCCAGTACGCCGGGCTCACGCGCGACTGCACCGTCATCGGCACCGGCAACCGGGTCGAGGTCTGGGACAGCACGGCCTGGGCCACCTACCTCGAGGCGAGCGAGCAGGCCTTCGCCGAGCAGTCGCAGGAGGTGGTGCCCGGACTGTTCTGAGCGCTCGGCATACCCCCGTCGAGCCCCGTCGAGCCCGCCATCCCGCATACCGACCTGAGATCCGGCCTCCAGCCGCTGCCCGTCCCGAGACGACTTCCCCCGTTTCGGGCCGCCGGGAGAGACAACCCGCAGCGGATGGGGACCAGACCGCAGGTCCGACCCCGTCCCACCCCGTCCCACCCCGTTCGACCCCGTTCGACCCCGACTCACCGAAGCAACGACGCGGCCCCGGCCGGGAAGGCACCTCCGACACATGGCGACCCGAGGGACCCCCGCCGACCGGCACGTGCCGGTCCTGCGCGACCGGGTCGTCGAGCTGCTCGCCCCCGCGCTCGCCGCACCGGGCGCCGTCTACGTGGACGCCACCCTGGGCATGGGCGGCCACGCCGAGGCCGTGCTCGATCGCTGCCCGCAGGCCCGGGTCGTCGGCATCGACCGCGACCAGGAGGCCCTCGACCTCGCGGGCGAGCGGCTCAGCCGGTACGCCGACCGGCTCACCCTCGTGCACGCGGTGTACGACGAGTTCGCCTCGGTCGTCGAGGAGCTCGGTCTGCGCCGGGTCGACGCGGCGCTCTTCGACCTCGGCGTCTCCTCGCTCCAGCTCGACGAGGAGGACCGCGGCTTCGCCTACCGCGTCGACGCGCCCCTCGACATGCGGATGGACCAGTCGGGCGGCGAGACCGCCGCCGACGTCCTCAACACGTACGAGACCGACGACCTCACCCGGATCCTGCGCGAGTACGGCGAGGAGCGGTTCGCCCGCCCCATCGCCAAGGCGGTGGTACGCCAGCGCGAGAAGGCGCCGTTCACGACCTCCGCCCGCCTCGTCGAGCTGCTGCGCGGCGTCGTGCCGGCGGCGTCGCAGCGCAGCGGCGGCCACCCGGCCAAGCGCACCTTCCAGGCGCTGCGCATCGAGGTCAACCACGAGCTGGCGGCCTGGGAGGCGGCGCTGCCCGCGGCCGTCGACGCCCTCGCGGTGGGCGGCCGGATCGCCGTGCTCAGCTACCACTCCCTCGAGGACCGCATCACCAAGCAGACGCTGGCCGCCGGGGCGCGGTCCAGCTCGCCCGCCGGCCTGCCGGTCGAGCGGCCCGAGGACGCGGCCTACCTGCGCCTGTTGACCCGCGGCGCCGAGGAGCCGGGCGAGGACGAGGTCACCACCAACCCGCGCGCGGCCTCCGCGCGGCTACGGGCGGCGGAGCGCGTCACGGCGCGTCGCGCCTCCCCACGCGGCACAGGCACAAAACTCAGCAGCACCACGAAAGGACGTCGGGGATGAGTCAGACCCAGCTCAGCGCGACCGCGGCCCATCCGCGGCTGGGGCGGGAGGCGTCGTCGGGGCTCAGCCGGGGCTACGGCCGCCGGGCCCCGCTCGACCGGCTGCGCGTGGTGCCCACGGCCATCGGCCAGACCGGCAACGGGGTCTTCGCGGTGGTCTGCATGGTGCTGCTCACCGCCGGGCTCGCCGCGCTGCTCATGATGAACACCGCTCTCGCGTCGGGGATCTACCAGATGAAGGCCCTCCAGGCGCAGTCCGGCACCCTCACCGACACGCAGGAACAGCTGACCCAGACGGTCGACGACCTGCGCTCGCCCCGCACCCTCGCCGACAAGGCGCAGGCTCTCGGCATGGTGCCGGCCAAGAGCATGGCCTTCATCCGGCTCTCCGACGGCGCCGTCATCGGCGTGGCTGAGCCGGCCACGGCGGACCAGCGCCTTAACGTCGTGACCACGCCGGCGGTGCCGCCCCCGGCGCCGGCGCCGGCGCCCGTCGCACCGGCGGCACCCGCGGCACCGGCCCCCGCGGCCACCCCGACCCCTTGAGCCACTGAGCCTTTTAGCCGATGCCCCGCTGAGCCACCGAGTTACTGAGCGACCGGAACCGATGACCTTCCCGAAGACGACCGCCGAGGTGACCGCGTGACCCCACCGAGCAGCCCGGTTGGTACGCGTACGCGCACCCCGTCCGCTGCGGCGCGGCGCCCCGACCCGGCCGACGCGCGCGCGCCCCGGCCCGGTGGCGGGGGCTCCGGCCGGCCCCCCCGGCCGCCGCAGAGACCCCGCCGCCGGCGCACCGTCGCCGTCGCCAACCCCCACCGCCGGGTGCGGTTCATCCTCGTCGCGGCGATCTTCGTCTTCACGGTCTTCGGGGCCCAGCTGCTGCGGGTCCAGGCGTTCGACGCGTCGAAGACCCAGGCGGCTGCGCTCGACAAGCGGCTGGCCACGACCGTCACCCCGGCCCTGCGCGGCCAGATCCTCGACCGCAACGGCGTTGTCCTCGCCTCCAGCGTGGAGCGCAAGACGGTCTATGCCGACCAGAAGGTCGTCCCCACCTACTCCACGAAGGTCGACGGCTCGCGCCAGACCGTGGGGGTCGTGGGCGCCGCGGCCGCGCTCGCACCGCTGCTGGGCACCACCGCCGAGGCGCTCGTCCCGCAGCTGATGGGGACGCAGTACCGGGTCATCGCCAAGGACGTGACGCCCCTGGCGTGGCGGCAGATCCAGGCCCTGGGCATACCCGGTCTCTACAGCGAGCCCACCTCCGCCCGGGTCTACCCGGCCGGCATGACGAGCGCGCCTCTCGTCGGCTTCGTCCAGAAGGACGGCACGGCCGGCGGCGGTGTCGAGGTCATGGCCGACGCGGCCCTCAAGGGCACGCCCGGCAAGCTCGTCTACCAGCGCGCCCAGGACGGCACGATCATCCCCGGCACCGAGACCGAGGACACCGCTCCCGCCAACGGCGCCGACGTCCACCTCACCATCGACGCCGACCTGCAGTGGTTCGCCCAGAACCAGATCGCCAACATGGTCACGCAGAGCCAGGCCCTCTCGGGCTACGTCGTGGTGCAGGAGGTCAAGACCGGCAAGCTGCGGGCCGTCGCCTCCTACCCCACCTTCGACCCCGACAACGCGGGCAAGGCCTCGGCCGACGCCCTCGCCAACCACGCCTTCCAGGACGTCTACGAGCCCGGCTCCACCGGCAAGGTCATGTCCATCGCGACCTCCATCGAGCAGGGGGTCGTCCAGCCCACGACGCAGCTCATCGTGCCCAACCGGCTGCCGCGTGAGGGCACGAGCTTCAAGGACGACGAGGACCACCCCACGCTCAACCTCACGGTCGCCGGCGCCCTGGCCATGTCGAGCAACATCGGCACCATGCTCGCCACCGAGAAGGTGCCGACGGCCACCATGGAGGACTACTTCCACAAGTTCGGGATCGGGTCCGCCTCGGGGGCGGGCTTCCCCGGCGAGTCGCCCGGCATCCTCGCCAAGGCCGGCGACATGAGCGGCTCGCAGCGCTACACGATCCTCTTCGGCCAGGGCTACTCCCTCAGCGCCATCCAGGCCGCCGGTGTTTACCAGACCCTCGCCAACGGCGGCGTCCGCATCCCGCCGAGCCTGGTCGAGAGCACCACCGACGCCTCGGGCGCGGTCACCCCCGCCGCCCCGCAGCAGGGCATCCGGGTCGTGTCCAAGGACACCGCCACGAAGATGAGCCAGATGCTCGAGGAGGTCGTCGGCCCGCACGGTACGGCGCCCAAGGCGAAGATCGACGGCTACCGGGTGGCCGGCAAGACCGGCACGGCGAACCGCTACGACCCGACCGTCGGCGCCTACAGCGGCTACACCGCCTCGTTCATCGGGTATGCGCCGGCCGACGACCCCCAGTACGTCGTCGCCGTGACGCTCCAGCGGCCGGTCCAGGGCCACTTCGGCGGTCAG
Source organism: uncultured Actinomycetota bacterium (assembly GCA_963752705.1). Taxonomy (GTDB): domain Bacteria; phylum Actinomycetota; class Actinomycetes; order Actinomycetales; family Dermatophilaceae; genus Lapillicoccus. The sequence goes on along the minus strand of CAVVZM010000001.1, from coordinate 363,367 downwards.
CTCGGCGCCCCGGTCTTCAAGGACGTCATGACCTACGCGCTGCAGAAGGGGCAGATCGCCCCCACCAACACCGTGGCCCCCGTCATCCCGCTCAGCTCGACCGACGCCTCCTGGGACCCCAACGACCCGGCGGTCCTCAACGGTGAGAAGAAGACCCGATAGCCTCGCCCGCGTGCTGTCCCCGCGTCCCACCTCGGTCGACGCGGTGGGGGTCGCCGAGGTCGCGCGGGTGGTCGGAGCGCCCTTCGGCGAGGGCCTGGAGGCCCCGAACACGGCGCGGGACGTGCGCGTGAGCGGCGTCAGCCTCGACTCCCGGGCCGTCCGCCCCGGCGACCTGTATGCCGCCCTGCCCGGCCGGCGCGAGCACGGCGCCGACCACGCGGCGCAGGCGGTGGCAGCCGGGGCGGCCGCCCTGCTCACCGACCCCGCCGGCCTCACCCGCCTCGGTCAGGACCTCAGGGCCGCCGGTGACCTCGACCCGCTGCCCGTCCTCGTCGTCCCCGACCCTCGGGCCGTCCTCGGCGCCGCGGCGGCCCTGGTCTACGGGAACGCCGCTCGCGACCTGACCCTCGTCGGGATCACCGGCACCAACGGCAAGACGACCACGGCCTACCTCCTCGAGTCGGGCCTGCGCGCCCTGGGGGAGCCCACCGGCCTCATCGGCACCGTCGAGACCCGCATCGGCGACACCCGGGTCAAGTCGGTCCGTACCACCCCTGAGGCGCCCGACCTGCACGCCCTCTTCGCCGTCATGCGCGAGCAGGGCGCCGCCACCGTGGTCATGGAGGTTTCCAGCCACGCCCTGGCCCAGCACCGCGTCGACGGCGCCGTCTTCGACGTCGCCCTCTTCACCAACCTCTCCCAGGACCATCTCGACTTCCACGAGACCATGGAGGGCTACTTCGCGGCCAAGGCGGCCCTGTTCACCCCGGCGCACTCCCGCCGGGGCGTGGTCTGCGTCGACGACGACTGGGGAGTGCGCCTCGCGGCCGAGTCGGGCGTGCCGGTCGTCACCGTCGGCTCCCGCCTCGGCGTGCAGGCCGACTGGGTCGTCGAGCAGCACGACGACTGGCCGCGGTTCACCCTCATCGGACCGGCGGGCACCCTCAACCTCCAGTGCCACCTGCCGGGCGACTTCAACGTCGTCAACACCGCGATGGCCGCCGTCGCCCTCCTCGAGCTCGGCCACCCTCTGGCTATCGTAGAGGCGGCCATGCAGCACGAGCCGGTCGTCCCCGGCCGCATGGAGGTCGTCACCGCGACCGACCCCGACCCCGAGCGCGACCCGCGCTGCATCGTCGACTACGCGCATACCCCCGACGCCGTCGAGGCCGCGCTGCGCGCCCTGCGGCCGACGACCCCAGGCCGGCTCGTCGTCGTCCTCGGCGCCGGCGGCGACCGCGACACCGGCAAGCGCCGCGCCATGGGCGCCGCCGCGGCCGAGTGGGCCGACCACGTCATCGTCACCGACGACAACCCCCGCTCCGAGGACCCAGCCGCGATCAGGGCCGAGGTGCGCGCAGGAGCCGCGCAGGTCAGGTCCGGCGCCCCCGAGGGGGTTGCCCGGAGCAACCATCCGGCCTCCCCCGCAAGCGGGAGGGACCCCCAGCAAGCTCGGCCTCCCGCCAGACCCATCCACGCTCCGGGCAACCCCCTCGGCGGCACCTCGTCGGTCGCCGCCGTGGCTGGTCGCTGGCCCGCCATCGCCTCCGCCGTTCTTCGGGGCCGCCAAGACCGGCCAGCCGGTCGCAACACGGTGCTCGTGCTCGGGAAGGGACACGAGACGGGGCAGGAGGTCGCCGGCGTCGTGCACGCTTTTGACGACCGGGACGCTCTACGGGCAGCCTTGGACGGCCTCGTCTACCGACCGGAAGCCACCCAATGATCCCGATCAGCCTGCGGGTCGTTGCCGACCTCACGGGCGGGTCCCTGCATCCCGACGCATCCGTGGGCGAGCTCGTCGTCGACGGGCCGGTGGTCACCGACTCGCGCGAGGCGGGGGCGGGGTCGCTCTACGTCGCCCGGGTCGGGGAGCACGCCGACGGGCATGCATACGTCGGGGCAGCCCAGTCGAGCGGTGCCATCGCGGCGCTGACCTCCCGGGTCGTCGACGAGCTGCCGTGTGTCGTCGTCGACGACGTGCAGGTGGCCTTCGGGCGGGTCGCGCGCGCCGTGGTCGACCGGTCACCCGACCTGCGGGTCGTGGCGGTCACCGGGTCATCGGGCAAGACCAGCACCAAGGACCTGCTGGCCCAGGTGCTCGCCACGGCGGGGGAGACGGTGGCCCCGGTCGCGTCGCTCAACGGCGAGGTCGGCGTGCCGCTGACGGTATGCCGCGTGACGCCGACGACGCGGTTCCTCGTCGCCGAGATGGGCGCGCGGGGTATCGGGCACCTGACCTACCTGACGACGATCGCGCCGCCCGACATCTCCATCGTGCTCAACGTGGGCGTCGCCCACGTGGGGGAGTTCGGGTCGCGGGAGGCCATCGCGCAGGCGAAGGGCGAGCTCGTCGAGGCGCTGGGGCCGGACGGTGTCGCCGTGCTGAACGCCGACGACCCGGCGGTGGCGGCGATGGCGTCGCGCACCCGCGGGCGGGTCGTGACCGTCGGCCTCCACCCCTCGGCCGACGTGCGGGCCGTCGACGTGCGGCTGGACGCCCTCGGGCGGCCGTCCTTCACCGTGGTCACCGCCGACGGCGAGGCCGATGTGGCCCTCGCGGTGTCGGGGGCGCACCAGGTGGGCAACGCGCTGTCGGTCGTCGCCGCCGGGCTGGCCTGCGGAATCCACCTCAGCGACGTGGCCAAGGCGCTGTCCGAGGCGACCGCGCTGAGCCGCTGGCGGATGGAGATCACCGAGCGGCCCGACGGGGTCACCGTGGTCAACGACGCCTACAACGCCAACCCGGGGTCGATGCGGGCGGCTCTCGAGGCGCTGGCGGCGATCGCCGGCGCGACGACACCGACCCGACGCAGCTGGGCCGTACTCGGGGAGATGCTCGAGCTCGGCGAGGAGTCGCGCGCCGACCACGAGGAGATCGGGCGGGCGGCCGTCGAGCTCGGCGTCGACCGACTCGTCGTCGTCGGCGAGGGTGCCCGGCCGCTGGCCGACGGGGCAGCCAGCGCGCTGGTCGAGGGGGAGCGCGCGGCCCACCCGACAGAGACCACCGTGGTGGGCGACGTCGACGCGGCCTACGCCCTGTTGGCGGGAGCGCTGGTACCCGGCGACGTCGTGCTGCTGAAGTCCAGCCGCGACAGCGGGCTGCGCTGGCTCGGTGACCGGCTCGCCGGGATCGGGGGGCCCGCGTGAAGGGCGTCCTCATCGCCTCCGCGGTCTCGTTGCTGGCCGCGCTCCTCGGCACGCCGATGTTCATCCGGTTCCTCGTCAAGCGGGGCTACGGCCAGTTCATCCGCGACGACGGGCCGACCTCCCACCACACCAAGCGCGGCACGCCCACCATGGGCGGCGCGGTGATCCTCGGTGCGGTCCTGTTGGCCTACTTCGCCGCCCACCTGTTCACGCTCGAAGCGCCAACGGCCAGTGGGCTGCTCGTGCTCTTCCTGATGACCGGGCTGGGGATCATCGGGTTCCTCGACGACTTCATCAAGATCTCCAAACAGCGCAGCCTGGGGCTGAGGTCGCGGCAGAAGCTGGCCGGTCAGGCGCTCGTCGGGGTGCTCTTCGCGATCCTCGCGCTGAACTTCCCCAACGACCGGTTCCGCACTCCTGCCTCGCCGTTCATCTCGTTCGTGCGCGACACCCACATCAACCTGGCGTTCGCCGGCACCATCGGCGGCATCATCCTGTTCGTCATCTGGGCCAACCTCATGATCACGGGGACGTCGAACGGCGTGAACCTCACCGACGGGCTCGACGGGCTCGCCACGGGGGCGTCGACGATGGTGTTCGGCGCCTACGTGCTCATCGGCATCTGGACGACGAACCAGAACTGCCAGACCAACCCGGGCATCAAGTGCTACGAGGTGCGCGACAGCCTCGACCTCGCGGTGGTCGCGGCCGCCGGCATGGGGGCGTGCTTCGGGTTCCTGTGGTGGAACGCGTCGCCCGCCAAGATCTTCATGGGCGACACCGGCTCCCTCGCCCTCGGCGGCGTGCTCGCCGGCCTGGCCATCACGACCCGCACCGAGCTGCTCGTCGTCGTGCTCGCCGGCCTGTTCGTGCTCGAGGTGCTGTCGGTCATGGCCCAGGTCGCGTCGTTCAAGGCGACCGGTAAACGGGTGCTGCGGATGGCACCGCTCCATCATCATTTCGAGCTGGTGGGCTGGAACGAGGTCACCGTCGTCATCCGGTTCTGGATCGTCGCCGGTCTCTTCGTCGCGCTCGGGCTCGGCATCTTCTACGCGGAATGGGTCGTCGGCGGGTGAACGAGGACTACGAGCCCCGGCCGGGGCTGACCCACCGCGACGCCGACTGGTCGGGGCTGCGGGTGCTCGTCGCCGGCCTCGCCATCAGCGGCTTCGCGGCGGCCGACGCGCTGGCGGAGCGTGGCGCGGTGGTCACCGTCGTCGACGGCAAGCGGGCCGGCGTCTCGCAGGCCAACGACGAGCGCGCCGGCATCCTCGACATCCTCGGCGTCACCGTGCGCCAGGGGGAGCAGCACACCGCCGGTATGCCGCTCGAGGACGTCGACCTCGTCGTCACCTCGCCGGGGTGGCGGCCCGACCAGCCGATGCTCCTGGAGGCCGCGGCCCGCGGCATACCCGTCTGGGGGGAGGTCGAGCTGGCCTGGCGGATGCGCGCCAAGGAGGGCGCGGCCCCCTGGCTCACCGTCACCGGCACCAACGGCAAGACGACGACGGTCAACATGCTCGCCTCGATCCTGCGCGCCGCCGGTCTGCGGGCGACGAGCGCCGGCAACGTCGGCACGCCGATCCTCGAGGCGGTGCTGCACCCGGAGCCGTTCGACGTCATCGCCGTCGAGCTGTCGAGCTTCCAGCTGCACTGGCAGCGCTCGGTGTCGCCGGTCGCCTCCGCGTGCCTCAACGTCGCGCCCGACCACCTCGACTGGCACGGCTCGTTCGAGGAGTACCTGCGGGCCAAGGGCCGCGTCTACGAGCACACCCACATCGCGTGCGTCTACAACGTCAACGACCCGCTGACCGAGCAGCTGGTCATGGAGGCCGAGGTCGTCGAGGGCTGCCGCGCCGTCGGGTTCACCCTCGGGGTGCCCGCAGTCTCGATGATCGGGCTCGTCGACGAGGTGCTCGCCGACCGCGCGTTCGTGGAGCAGCGGCACCACTCGGCGGCCGAGCTGGCCACCGTGCACGACCTGCAGGGCGACGCCCCGAGCATCGCGCCGCACTACGTCGCCAACGCGCTCGCGGCCGCGGCCCTGGCCCGGGCCTACGGCGTGGGGCCGCTGTCGGTGCGCGACGGGCTGCGCACGTTCCGGCCCGACCCGCACCGCATCGCCGACGTCGCCACCGTCGAGGGCATCCGGTTCGTCAACGACTCCAAGGCCACGAACCCGCACGCCGCCGACGCCTCGCTCCACGCGTTCGAGCACGTGGTCTGGGTGGCCGGCGGCCTGCTCAAGGGCGCCACGGACGCCCAGCTGGACGAGCTCGTCCTCGGCGTCCTGCCGCGACTGCGCGCCGTCGTGCTCATCGGCGCCGACCGCGCCCGGATCGCCGAGGCACTGGCCCGACACGCCCCCGACGTCCCGGTGGCCGACCTCGATCCGGCGGAGACTGGGGCGGTGCACGAACGCGGACAGGACCTCGCCGGGCTCGACGTGATGGATGTCGTCGTCGCCCGGGCCGCCGAGCTGGCGCAGCCCGGCGACGTCGTGCTCCTGGCCCCCGCCGCGGCGTCGATGGACATGTTCGCCAACTACGGCGCCCGCGGCGACGCCTTCGAGACCGCGGTACGCCGCTGGGCGGAGGGGCGCGGCCGATGACCCAGGCCGTTCCCGGCCCCCGTCGACCGGCCTCGGCCCGGGCGACGAGCGCCCCCATCGCGCTGCCCAGCGGCGGCTCCCTGCTGCACCGCGCGCTGCCGTTCCTCGCGCGCCTGGAGTCGCCGGTCACGTCGTACTACGTGCTCCTCGGCACCACCGCGATCCTCGTCGTCATCGGACTCGTCATGGTGCTGTCGGCGTCGATGATCACCTCGTACCGCGTCGACGGCTCCACCTTCACGGTGTTCCTCGACCAGGCCAAGTTCGCCGTCATCGGGGTGGTCGGGGCGGCGGTCGCCTCGCGCCTTCCGGTGCGCTGGTACAAGCGGCTGGCGCTGCCGGCGCTGCTCGGCGCCCTCATGCTGCAGGCCCTCGTCTTCACCAAGCTCGGGGTCTCGGTCAACGGCAACCGCAACTGGGTCAAGATCCTGCCGGGAGTGCAGCTGCAGCCCTCCGAGCTCGTCAAGCTCGGGCTCATCCTCGTCGGCGCGGCGGTGCTCACCAAGAAGCGCAAGCTGCTCGGCCGCCTGCGCCATGTCGTCATCCCGTTCCTCATCCCCATCGTCCTCGTCACGGTGGGGCTCGTCCTCGCCGGCCACGACCTCGGCACCGCCCTGATCCTCGTCAGCATCGTCGCGGCGCTGCTCTTCGTGTCGGGCGTCCCCTCACGGTTCTTCCTCCTGGCGGCGGGGATGTTCGCGGTGATGGCCATGGGCTTCGTCGTCACCAACCAGAACCGGATGGACCGCATCACCTCCTGGCTCGGCAACTGCGACAACGCCGACGGCACCTGCTACCAGTCGATCCACGGGCTGTACGCGCTCGCCGACGGCGGCTGGTGGGGCGTCGGCCTCGGCGCGAGCAAGGAGAAGTGGAGCTGGCTCCCCGAGGCCCACAACGACTTCATCTTCGCGATCATCGGCGAGGAGCTCGGACTGCCCGGCACCTTCGTCATCCTCCTGCTGTTCACGCTGCTGGCCTGGGGCTGCTACCGCCTCACCCAGCGCTCGCGCGACCAGTTCGTCCGGGTCGCCACGGCCGGGGTCATGGCGTGGATCCTCATCCAGGCGATCATCAACATCGGCGCCGTCATCGGGCTGCTGCCCGTCATCGGCGTCCCGCTCCCGCTCGTGTCCGCGGGCGGCTCCGCCCTGGTGACCACCCTGCTGGCCCTCGGCATGCTCCTGTCGTTCGCCCGCAACGAGCCCGGCGCGCGGGCGATCCTCGCGGCGCGGCCGAGTGCGGTCCGTCGCTCGCTGGCCGTGCTGCCGAGCCGCAGGAAGCGCTGATGGACCCGTCCGCCGGACCCCAGTCGGTGCTCCTGGCCGGTGGGGGCACGGCCGGTCACGTCTCGCCCCTGCTCGCGCTCGCCGACGCCCTGCGGCGCCACGACCCGGACGTGAGGGTCACCGCTCTCGGCACCGAGGCCGGCCTCGAGGCCCGGCTCGTGCCGGCGCGCGGCTACGACCTGCGGTTCGTGCCCCGGGTGCCCCTGCCCCGTCGCCCCGACCCGGCATTGCTCGCTTTGCCCGGCGCCCTCCGGGGCGCGGTCGCGGCCGCCCGCCGGGCCATCGACGAGACCGGTGCCCAGGTCGTGGTGGGTTTCGGCGGCTACGTCTCGGCCCCCGCCTACCTCGCGGCCCGCCAGCGCCGCATACCGGTCGTCGTGCACGAGCAGAACGCCAGCCCCGGCGTCGCCAACCGGCTCGGCGCCCGGCTCACCCGGTTCGTCGCGACGACCTTCCCCGGCACCCCCCTTCCCCGCGCCCGCGTGCTCGGTATGCCCCTGCGCCGCGAGGTGTCGCAGCTCGACCGGCCCGCCCGCCGCGACGAGGCGATGGCCACCTTCGGGCTCGACCCGCAGTGGCCCACCCTCCTCGTCACGGGCGGGTCGCTCGGCGCCCAGCGCCTCAACACCACCTTCGCGTCGCGGGCCGGCGAGCTGAGCGCCGCCGGGCTCCAGGTGCTGCACGTCACCGGGGCGGGCAAGGAGTTCGCGCCCGACCTCCCGGCCGTCGGGGCGCCCTACGTCGTCGTGCCCTACGCCGACCGCATGGAGCTCGCCTACGCCGCCGCCGACCTCGTCGTCTGCCGCTCCGGAGCCAACACGGTGTGCGAGCTCACGGCCGTGGGCCTCCCCGCGGTCTACGTGCCGCTGCCGATCGGCAACGGCGAGCAGCGGCTCAACGCGGCGGCGGTCGTCGCGGCCGGCGGAGGCGTCCTCGTGGAGGACGCGTTGTTCACCCCCGAGTGGGTCACCGAGCACCTCCTGCCCCTGGCCGCCGACGGGGCGCGGCTCGACGCCATGGCCGACGCGGCGGCCTCGGTGGGGCAGCGCGACGCCGACGACGCCCTCGCGAGCCTGGTGCACGAGGCGTACGCCGCATTCGGCGCCGTGCGGGCGGACGGCCGATGACGCTCCCCACGACCCGCTTCGACTTCCTGGCCCCCGTGCCCCCGGCAGCGGACCTCGGACGAGTCCACTTCGTCGCGATCGGGGGAGCGGGCATGTCCGGCGTGGCCCGGATCATGCTCGCCGAGGGCCTGACGGTGAGCGGCTCCGACGCCAAGGACTCGCCCGTGCTGCACGCCCTCGCGGCCGAGGGGGCGCAGGTGCACGTCGGCCACGACGCGGCGCTCGTCGACGCCGCTGACACCGTCGTCATCTCCTCGGCCATCCGCGACGACAACCCCGAGCTGGCGGCGGCCCGCGCCCGTGGCCTGCGGGTCATGCATCGCGCCCAGGCGCTGGCCTCGACGATGGCCGGGTCGCGCCGGGTCGCCGTCGCGGGAGCCAACGGCAAGACGACGACGACCTCGCTGCTCACCGTGGCGCTGCAGGCCTGCGGCGTCGACCCGTCCTTCGCGGTGGGCGGCGAGCTGGCCAAGCATGGCACCAACGCCCACCTCGGCACCGGTGACACGTTCGTCGTCGAGGCCGACGAGAGCGACGGGTCGTTCCTGGTCTACCGGCCCGACGTCGCGGTCGTCACCAGCGTGCAGGCCGACCACCTCGACTTCTACGGCGACCTCGAGACCGTCGAGGAGGCGTACCGGGCCTTCGTCGCCACCATCCGGCCCGGCGGCCTGCTCGTCGTCTGCGTCGACGACCCCGGCGCTCGCGCGCTGGCGGCGGGCCTGCACGACGTGGACGTGCGGATCCTCACCTACGGCGAGGCCGACGACGCCGACGTCCGGGTCACGGCGCTGGACCACCGCGGCCTCGCCTGGAGCGCTGAGCTCGTCGTGGGTGAGGAGCGCCACCGGCTGCGGCTGCTCGTGCCCGGACGGCACAACGTCCTCAACGCCACGGCGGCCTTCGCGGCCGCGACGGTGGGGCTGGGGGAGCCCGCCGACCGGGTGCTGGCGGGGCTGGCCGGGTTCACCGGCACGCGACGCCGGTTCGAGCCGAAGGGCCGCGCGGCCGGGGTGCAGGTCGTCGACGACTACGCCCACAACCCCGGCAAGGTCGCGGCGGTCGTCGGCACCGCCCGACAGCTCGTCGACGACGCCGGGGTCGGGCGCCTCGTCGTCGTCTTCCAGCCGCACCTCTACTCCCGCACCCGCGACTTCGCGGCCGCCCTCGGGGAGAGCCTCTCCGGCGCCGACGTCGTCGTCGTCATGGACGTGTATGCGGCCCGCGAGGACCCCCAGCCGGGGGTCAGCGGCCGGCTGGTCGCCCGGGCCGTCACCGCCGCCCGTGCCGAGGCGGTGGTCCACTACGTACCGCGCTGGACGGCGGTCGCCGACGTGGTCGCCGAGACGGTGCGACCCGGGGACCTCGTCCTCACGGTCGGCGCGGGCGACGTGACCATGGTCGGCCCGGAGATCCTCCTGCGGCTGCGTGAGCCGGGGCCGACGAGGAGGCAGCCGTGAGCGAGCGGCCGCGATGGCTCACCGAGACGGCCCGGGCCGGCGCCCCGGACGACGAGTCCGGCGGGGCCGAGGCCGAGGGGCGACGGCCCGCACGTGCCGTCGCCGGTGGCCGGCGGCTCGGGCGGATCCCCGGGGTCAGACGCGCCCTCGGGCAGCGGGTTCGCACGGGTGCCTCGGAGACCCCTCGGGCCCCCGCGCGGACGCCGAGCCGCACCGGCACGAGGACGCCGGCCCGAGCTGCCGCCCGCCCGTCGGCCCGCACCCCCGCCCGCAGCCCGGGCCGCAGCTCGGGCCGCAGCACTGCCCGGACGCCGGCACGTACTCCGGCCCGGGTTGCCGCTTCGCGGGCGCGGTTCGAGCGACGCGCGGCGCAGGTGCGCCGCCGGCCGCAGCGGCTGCTGGCCGTCGTCGCTGTCGCGCTGCTGACCGTCGTCGCCGTCGTCTGGGTGGTGGGGTTCAGCCCCCTGCTCGCCACCCGCACGGTCACCGTGACCGGCCTGACCGACCCAGCGGAACGACAGCTCGCCCTGCAGGCCGCCGGGGTCGCCACCGGTACCCCGCTGGCCCGGGTGGACACCGCTCGGGCCGCCGACGGGGTACGGCGGCTGCCGACGGTGGCCGCCGTGACGGTCGACCGCTCCTGGCCCGCCACCGTCGTCATCGCCGTGCAGCGCAAGGTGCCGGTCCTGGCCGTGAAAAACGCTCAAGGTCAACTACAGGTCGTGGATGACTCCGGGGTCCCCTACGAGGTCGTCAGCGCGCTTCCCCCGGGTGTGGCGGAGGTCAACGCCACCTCGGACGCGCCCGACCCGGAGGGGGTCCGCGCGGCGATCAGCATCCTGCAGCTCATGCCGCCGGCCCAGCGGGCGCAGGTCTCCGGCGTCACCGTGACGAGCGCCGACCTCGTCACCCTCCAGCTGGGCGACGTGAGCGTGATCTGGGGCGGTCTCGCCGACGGCCCGAAGAAGCTCACGGTGCTCCGGGCCCTGCTGCCCACGCACCCGGCGGTCATCGACGTCAGCGCGCCAGACACCCCCGTCACCCGCTGAGGGCGGGCCGAGGGGACGCGCCCGATCGGGACGGGGCGTCGTCGGAACACGCGCCCCATGGGTCACACAGGCCACGGCGGTCCCACCCGGACGGCGGGGGCACGTCAATCTCGCGGCGAGGTCGAGGACACGCCGCCGCGTTGGTTGATCGTGATGAGCCCACGGCATACCGTCGGGCACCAGCAGGGCTCCACATGATCTAACCATCAGGTAGAGATTGAGGCACGGCGACACGCCGTACCGACGCTCTCCACCACCGACACCACCAGAGCACCACTCAGGAAGGCCCAACCCTCGTGGCTTCAGACCCGCACAACTACCTGGCCGTCATCAAGGTCGTCGGCATCGGCGGCGGAGGGGTCAACGCGATCAACCGGATGATCGACGTCGGCCTCAAGGGCGTGGAGTTCATCGCCATCAACACCGACGCCCAGGCGCTGCTGATGAGCGACGCCGACGTCAAGCTCGACGTCGGCCGCGAGCTCACCCGCGGACTCGGCGCGGGCGCCGACCCGGAGGTCGGCAAGAAGGCCGCCGAGGACCACGCGGAGGAGATCGAGGAGGTCCTCAAGGGGGCCGACATGGTCTTCGTCACCGCCGGCGAGGGCGGCGGCACCGGCACCGGCGGCGCGCCCGTCGTGGCCCGGATCGCCCGCGGCCTCGGGGCGCTGACCATCGGCGTCGTGACCCGTCCGTTCACCTTCGAGGGCCGGCGCCGCGCCAACCAGGCCGAGTCCGGCATCGCGTCGCTGCGCGAGGAGGTCGACACCCTCATCGTCATCCCCAACGACCGGCTGCTGTCGATCAGCGACCGCAACGTCTCGATGATGGACGCCTTCCGCAGCGCCGACCAGGTGCTCCTGTCCGGTGTGCAGGGCATCACCGACCTCATCACGACGCCCGGGCTCATCAACCTCGACTTCGCCGACGTCAAGTCGGTCATGCAGGGCGCCGGCTCGGCCCTCATGGGCATCGGGTCGTCGCGCGGCGAGGACCGCGCGGTCCAGGCGGCCGAGCTGGCCATCTCGTCCCCGCTGCTCGAGGCGAGCATCGACGGCGCCCACGGCGTGCTGCTCTCGATCTCCGGCGGGTCCGACCTCGGGCTGTTCGAGATCAACGAGGCCGCCCGGCTGGTGCAGGAGGCCGCCCACCCGGAGGCCAACATCATCTTCGGTGCGGTCATCGACGACGCCCTCGGCGACGAGGTGCGCGTCACCGTCATCGCGGCCGGGTTCGACAGCGGCTCGCCCAACAAGCGCCAGGACGACCGGGCGCTCGGCTCGGTGCACGGGCGCGCCCAGCCGTCCTCCTCGCCGGCGCCGGCGGCGTCCCACCGGTCCGAGCCGACCCCGGCTCCCGCCCGCGAGTCCGCTCCGTCGGGCACCCCGTTGCCGCCGCGGTCGGCCGACCCGTCGGGTCCGGGGGCGGGCGGCTCCTCGACCGGCCCGGCCGCCGGCCAGCCGGTGCAGCGGCCGCCGCACGCGGTGACCTTCGACGACGGCGACGACCTCGACGTGCCGGACTTCCTCAAGTAGGGGTCCACACCGGTCCACGGCCGTCCAGCACCTCCGACGCCGGTATGCCGCAGGGTCTCCTGCGGCGTACCGGCGTCGCTCTGTGAGGATGGCGGGGTGTTCACCTGGCGCCGCGACCTGCCCGCGGAGCCGGGCCGCGCGGGGGTGACCTTCGCCTTCACCTCGCGCCGGGGCGGCGTCAGCGTCGCGCCCTGGGACGGCCTCAACCTCGGCGGCACCACCGGCGACGACGCCGAGTCCGTCGTCGCCAACCGGGCCCGGGTCGCCGCCGGGGTCGGCGTCGCCTCGAGCCGGCTCGTCCTCATGGACCAGGTCCACGGGCGGGGGGTCGCCGTCGTCGACGGCCCCCACCGCGGTGAGGCGCCCTCCGTCGACGCGCTGGTCACCCGGCATACCGATCTCGCGCTGGTCGCCCTCGTGGCCGACTGCGTGCCCGTGCTCCTCGCCGACCGCGCCGCCGGCGTCGTCGCCGCGGTGCACGCCGGCCGGCCAGGCCTGCTCGCCGGGGTGGTCGAGGCGGCCATCGAGGCCATGGAGCACGCGGGGGCGCGGGCGCCGGCTCTGGAGGCGGCCGTCGGGCCGTCGGTCTGCGGTCGGTGCTACGAGGTGCCCGAGGCCATGCGGGCCGAGGTCGCGGCCGTCAGCCCGGTGAGCGCCACGGTGTCTTGGACCGGCACCCCCGCGCTCGATGTCGCCGCCGGGGTCGTCGAGCGGCTGCGTCGGGTGGGGGCCGCCGTGACCTGGGTGCCGGGATGCACCCGCGAGGACCCGGACCTCTACTCCTACCGGCGCGACGGACGCACGGGCCGCTTCGCCGGCGTGGTCCGGCTGTCCCCGCCCGTCGCCGAGGGTCGGTCGTGACGCCCGGCCCCGACCGGCGGGCCGAGCTCGCCGCCGGGCTGGCCGCCGTGCGGGCCCGCATCGCCACCGCCTGCGCCGACGCGGGCCGTGACCCGCACGACGTGACGCTCGTCGTCGTCACGAAGTTCTTCCCCGTCAGCGACGTCCGCCTCCTCGCCGAGCTCGGCGTCACCCACGTCGGCGAGAACCGCGACCAGGAGGCGTCGGTCAAGCTCGCCGACCCGCTCCTTCACGGGCTCGACCTGACCCGGCACTTCATCGGGCAGCTGCAGACCAACAAGGCCGCCGCGGTCGTCGCGTACGCCGACGTCGTGCACACCGCCGACCGGCCCCGCCTCGTGCGGGCCCTGGGCACGGCCGCCGGGCGCACCGGGCGACGGCCCACGGTGCTCGTGCAGGTCAGCCTCGACGGCGCTCCGGGGCGCGGCGGCGCGCCCGCCGACGAGGTCGTCGCCCTGGCCGACGCGGTGGCCGACCAGCCCGACCTGCGGCTCGGCGGGGTCATGGCCGTCGCGCCGCTCGGCGCCGACCCCGACGAGGCGTTCGCCCGGCTGCGGGTGATCGCCGACGAGGTGCGGGCCGCGCACCCGTCGGCCGGATGGGTCTCGGCCGGGATGAGCGGCGACCTCGAGGCGGCGATCCGTCACGGGGCGACACACCTGCGTGTCGGGAGTGCAATCCTCGGTATGCGTCCGGCGCTTCGCTAACGTCGCTGGAGACAACGGGTTTGCCTGCTATTCAAAGGGAGTTCCACGATGGCTGGGGCGCTTCGCAAGACGATGGTCTACCTCGGGCTCGCGGAGGACGACGAGCGTTACGACGACGACCACCGTGACGACTCCGCCGAGGCCCACGACCGCGGGTACGACGAGCGGTCCGACCGCACCGAGCGGACGGACCGGTCCGACCGCACCGAGCGCAATGGCGCCCGCCCTGAGTCCGGCGCCGCCGTGACGCAGCTGCCGCGCCGGCCCGCGTCGGTCGCCCGCCTCGTGCGGGAGCCGGAGGTGGGTCCGCTCAACCGGATCACGACGATCCACCCGCGCACCTACAACGAGGCCAAGACCATCGGCGAGTCCTTCCGGGACGGCACCCCGGTGATCATGAACCTCTCCGACATGGGCGACGCCGACGCCAAGCGCCTGGTCGACTTCGCCGCCGGGCTCGTCTTCGGCCTGCACGGTACGATCGAGCGCGTCACGTCGAAGGTCTTCCTCCTCTCGCCGGCCCACGTCGAGGTGTCGACCGAGGAGCCGGAGGGCGCCCCGACCGCCCGCGGCTTCTTCAACCAGTCCTGACGCTGGCCCGGCTCGGTCGCGCCTCGGGCGCGGCTCGCGGGCGGCCCACAGCCCCCGGAGTCGAGCTCCACAGGATCCATCGGTGACACTGGTCGTATGCGCATGCTCGGCTCCGTCTTCTCGACGGTCGTCTTCCTCTTCTTCCTGACGCTCATCGGGCGCCTGGTCTTCGACTGGGTCCAGGTGCTCTCGCGTGACTGGCGGCCCAAGGGGGCGATCCTCGTCGTCGCCGAGCTCGTCTACACGGTGACGGACCCACCCCTGCGGCTGCTGCGCCGGGTGATCCCGTCGATCAACCTCGGGGGTATGCGCATCGACATCGCGTTCCTCGTGCTCATGGTCATCACGTCCGTGCTCATGAACATCCGGATCGCCTGACCGCCCGACCTCCGGGACGGGTCGCGGCCACCCACGCCCACCCATGCCCGACCGCACGTGAGGCGGCAGCCGGGTCCGCCATGTTGGTGAGGCGCAAGGGGTTCGCTAACGTTGCTCAGGAGCGGGCCCACAGGCCCCGACCGGTTCGATGAACGTTCGATGAACGAGGTGGATCCACCATGGCGCTGACGCCCGAGCAGATTCTCAACAAGCACTTCCAGACGACCCAGTTCCGGAAGGGCTACGACGAGCGGGACGTCGACGACTTCCTCGACGACGTCGTCGCCGAGATGCGGGCTCTGACCGCTCAGCGCGACGACTTCAAGCACCAGTTCGAGGAGTGCCAGTCGCGGTCCAAGAACGCCGTGCAGGACACCGCGTCGGTCGGCGCTGTCGGCGCTGTGGGCACCGCGGGCACCAAGGACCACGAGGGCAAGCTGGCCGAGCTCCAGGCCCGCATCGACCAGGCCGAGGCGCGTGAGCGCGAGGTGGCGGAGCGCCTCTCCAAGGCGCAGGCCGACGTCGCGGCGGCGGAGGCGCAGGTCAAGGACCGCCAGGGGGCGATCGACGCCTCGGTGCAGGAGCGTCTCGACGCCGCGGAGTCCCGGGCCCGCGAGGCGAGCGACGCGAAGGCCCAGGCGCAGGAGCGGGTCAGCCAGCTCGAGCGCGAGCTGGCCGACGCGAAGCAGTCCTCCGGTGACGCCGACGAGCGCATGCGCAGCATCGAGCAGGAGCGTGACGAGGCCCACCAGCGCCTCCAGGAGGTCGAGCAGCGCGCCGCTGACGCCGAGCAGCGCGCCGACCGGGCCTCCCAGGAGGCCGACGAGGCCCGTCAGGCGCACGCCGCAGCCGCCGCCGAGGCGGTCGGCGCGGCCGAGAACGGCGGGGGCACCGAGACCGGAGCCATGCGGGCCGTCGCCGGCGGTGCGGTCGGAGGGGCGGTCGGCGGCACCAGCGCCGCGGCCCTCATCGAGCTGGCCCAGCGCCTGCACGACGAGCACGTCGGCAAGGGTGAGGCGCGCCGTGACGAGCTGTTCGAGGAAGGGCAGCGTCGCCACGACGAGCTGGTGGGCACCGGCCAGAGCAAGCACGACGAGCTGGTGAGCACGGCCCAGGCCCGCCACGAGGAGCTGATCGGCTCGGCCCAGGCCCGCCACGACGAGCTGGTCGGCACCGCGCAGCAGCAGCACGACACCCTGCTGGCCGAGGCCAAGGACCGCCACGAGCAGCTCATCACCGAGGGTCGGGAGCGCTCCACGGGCATGGTGGCCGAGGCGCAGCAGAAGAAGGCCGGGATCCTCGCCGAGCTGGAGCAGGAGAAGTCGCTGCTGGAGCAGAAGATCGACCAGCTGCGGGGCTTCGAGCGCACCTACCGCAGCCAGCTGAAGTCCTACCTGCAGGGCCAGCTCAACGAGCTGGACCACACCGGGGTCGAGCCGTCGGAGAACGGCGACGGCCCGCATGCCGACGCCGAGGCCAACGGGCACGACGCACAGGCCGGTCACGGGGAGCACCAGCAGGCCGAGCGCCAGCACTGACCGGAGCCGTCCGGCTCACCCACGTCGTCAGCGACACCGAACGAGCCTCATCCTCATCTCGAGGGTGAGGCTCGTTCGCGGTGAGGGGGACGGGCGTCCCGATCGGCATTGGCAGGCTCCACCCGGTGAGCCGGGTTAGGGATCCCGCCACGGGGGGCTTATCCTCGCCCCGTCTGTCATTGAGGACCACCCATCGGGAAAGGGCCACATCGCCATGGCTGCCGCCAAGAGGACCCCCGCCACCACCACGGCGACGCGCGCCACCTCCACTGTCCGCGCCCCTCGCGCGACCACGCCCACGAAGACGGCGACGAAGGCGGCCCCGGCGAAGGCCGCGACGAAGGCGGCCCCCGTGAAGACCGCGACGAAGGCCACCCCGGCGAAGGCCGCGACGAAGGCAGCCCCCGTGAAGGCCGCGACGAAGGCGGCCCCCGTGAAGGCCGCCCCGGTGAAGGCCGCGACGAAGACCACGTCGAAGGCGACGCCGGCCAAGACCGCCACGAAGACGGCCGCGACGAAGGCCGCGCCGGCGAAGCCGGCCACGAAGGTGGCCCCGGCGAAGACCACGACGAAGGCGGCCACGAAGGCGGCCCCGGCCACGGCCGCGACGAAGGCGGCCCCGGCCAAGGCCGCGACGAAGACGGCCCCGGCCAAGGTGGCCACGAAGACCGCCCCGGCGCGGGCGAGCAAGCCCGCCGCCGCCGCGGCGGCTCCCTCGACCGCGACGCTGCGCGTCGCTCGCACCGAGAAGCCGTGGACCGCCAAGGAGGTCCGCGAGATCCGGGCGGAGCTGGAGTCCGAGCAGGCCCGCGCCCACGCCGACCTGGAGATCGCCGAGGCCGACCTCCAGGGCCTCATGCGCGACGCAGGCGAGGGCGCCGGCGACGACCAGGCCGATGCCGGTGCGAGCATCTTCGGCCGGGAGTACGAGATGAGCCTCGCCGCGAACTCCCGCGAGAAGCTCGACCAGATCGAGCACGCGCTCGAGCGGCTCGACAACGGCACCTACGGGGTCTGCGAGTCCTGCGGGAACCCGATCGGCAAGCTGCGCCTGCAGGCCGCTCCGCGCGCCACGTTGTGCCTCGCCTGCAAGACCAGGCAGGAGCACCGCTGATCCCCGCGACGCCCGACCAGCACGGTGCGGACGGGACCTCCGGCCCGCCCCTGAACCGGCCGACCGGCATACCGGCTGCCCGTCGGCGTGCCCTCTTCCTCGCCCTGGCGTCGAGCGCCGTCGTCACCTACGGCGCCGACCAGCTGAGCAAGGCCTGGGCCGTGCGCACGCTCACCGACGAGCCGCCGCGCAGCCTCGTCGGCACGTTCCTGCAGCTGGACCTCATCCGCAACCCCGGGGCGGCCTTCTCGCTCGGCACGGGCAGCACCTGGGTGCTCACGCTCATCGCCGTCGTCGTCCTCGTCGTCATCGTCCGCACCAGCCGCCGGCTCGGCTCCACCGGGTGGGCCTGGGCCCTCGGGCTGCTGCTCGGCGGGGCGCTGGGCAACCTCACCGACCGCATCGTGCGCGAGCCCGGCCTCGGGCAGGGGCACGTCGTCGACTTCATCAACTACAACGGCTACTTCATCGGCAACGTCGCCGACATCGCCATCGTCAGCGCCGCCGCGCTCATCGGCATCCTCGCCGTGAGCGGCCGGGGGGTCGACGGCACCCGGGAGACCCGGGAGTCGCGCGCGACCCGCGAGCAGCACGAGAAGGGCGAGGAGTCCCCGTGACCTCCGACGCACGCACCCTGCACGTCCCCGACGGCCTCGAGGGGGAGCGGGTCGACGCCGCCATCGCCCGGCTCTTCGGGGTGTCCCGTACCCGGGCGGCCGACCTGGCGGTCGCCGGCCACGTCCTGCTCAACCACCGTCCGGCCGGCAAGTCCGACCGGGTCTCGGCCGGTGACCTTCTCGAGGTCGAGCTGCCCCGCCACGACGCCGCCGCCCGCGTGGCGGTCGTCGCCGAGCCGGTGCCCGGCATGAGCATCGTGCACGACGACGCCGACATCGTCGTCGTCGACAAGCCGGTCGGCGTCGCCGCCCACCCCAGCGTCGGCTGGACCGGGCCGACCGTCCTCGGAGGCCTCGCCGCCGCCGGCTACCGCATCTCCACCTCGGGGGCGAGCGAGCGGCAGGGCGTGGTCAGCCGCCTCGACGTCGGCACCTCGGGGCTCATGGTCGTGTGCAAGAGCGAACACGCCTACTCGGTGCTCAAGCGCGCGTTCAAGCAGCGCACCGTCGACAAGACCTACCACGCGCTGGTGCAGGGCCTGCCCGACCCGGTGGTCGGCACGGTGGACGCCCCGATCGGCCGGCACCCCGGGCATGACTACAAGTTCGCGGTGATGGAGTCGGGCAAGCACGCGGTGACGCACTACGAGGTCGTCGAGGCGTTCCGGCACGCGTCGCTGCTCGAGATCCACCTCGAGACGGGGCGCACCCACCAGATCCGGGTCCACTTCGCCGCCCTGCACCACCCCTGCTGCGGAGACCTCACCTACGGCGCCGACCCGAAGCTCGCGGCGCGGCTGGGCCTCGACCGGCAGTGGCTGCACGCCTCCGGCCTGGGGTTCGAGCACCCGGGCACCCACGAGTGGGTCACGTACTCCAGCCCGTTCCCGCCCGACCTCCAGCACGCCCTGGACGTCATCTCCGCCGGCTGAGCCGCCCGCACCACGAGCCCCCTCGGTCCGACCCGGTACGCGTCCACGCTCGCCTCCGTGGGTTGATGCAGCATCAAGCAGGTTGACGCACTCTGCAGGGTGAGTCGACCTGCTCGATGCTGCATCAACCCGCCGGCGGCCCACCCGACAACCCGTCCCGACTCGCCCGACACGCCGGACGCCGGCCCGGTGAACGACGTCGTCGCAGGTCGGAAAGGGCGTCGCCGCGGGTCCGGCGACGGCGCGACCCGACACGCCGAGGGTGTCCGCCGGCCCGCCTAGACTCGACCGCGATGCCCGCCCAGCCCGCCCCACCCACGCCCTCCCGCACGCAGCCCAGCGACGAGAGCTTCGTCCACCTGCACGTGCACACCGAGTACTCCATGCTCGACGGCGCCGCCCGGATCGACGAGCTCCTGGAGTCGGCCGCGGCCATGGGGATGCCGGCCATCGCCACCACCGACCACGGCTACGTCTTCGGGGCCTACGAGTTCTGGTCGAAGGCCCGCAAGTACGGCATCAAGCCCATCATCGGCGTCGAGGCCTACCTCACCCCCGGCACGTCCCGGCGCGACCGCACCCGCACCCGCTGGGGCGACGACAGCACGTCCCGCGACGACGTCGGTGGCGGCGGCGCCTACACGCACATGACGCTGCTGGCCCGCACCACCGGCGGCATGCACAACCTGTTCCGGATGAGCTCGCTGGCGTCCCTCGAGGGGCACTACTTCAAGCCGCGCATCGACCGCGAGCTGCTGAACCAGTACTCCGGCGGCCTCGTGGCCACCACCGGCTGCGTCGGCGGCGAGATCCAGACCCGGCTGCGTCTGGGGCAGTACGACCAGGCCCGGGCCGCGGCGGCGGAGTTCCAGGACATCTTCGGCAAGGAGAACTTCTACGCCGAGGTCATGGACCACGGCATCCCCATCGAGCGGCAGACCCAGAAGGAGCTGCTGCGCCTGGCCAAGGACCTCCAGCTGCCCCTCGTGGCCACCAACGACCTGCACTACACGCAGCCCGAGCACGCCAAGGCCCACGCGGCGCTGCTCTGTGTGCAGTCCGGCTCGACGCTCATGGACCCGGGCCGCTTCAAGTTCGACGCCGACGAGTTCTACCTCAAGAGCGCCCAGCAGATGCGGCACCTCTGGCGCGAGCTGCCCGAGGCCTGCGACAACACGCTGCGCATCGCCGAGCAGTGCAACGTCATCTTCGTCGAGGGCGAGGGCCGCTACATGCCCCGCTTCCCCTGCCCCGAGGGGGAGAACGAGGAGTCCTGGTTCGTCAAGGAGGTCGAGCGCGGCCTGCGGGCCCGCTACCCCGACGGCGTGCCCGAGTATGCGTCGAAGCAGGCCCAGTACGAGACCGGGGTCATCCTCGGCAAGGGCTACGCCGGCTACTTCCTCGTCGTCGCCGACTTCATCAACTGGGCCAAGGACCACGGCATCCGCGTCGGTCCGGGGCGTGGCTCCGGCGCCGGGTCCATGTGCGCCTACGCCCTGCGGATCACCGACCTCGACCCGGTCGTGCACGGTCTCGTCTTCGAGCGGTTCCTCAACCCCGAGCGGCCCTCGATGCCCGACTTCGACGTCGACTTCGACGAGCGCCGGCGCGGCGAGGTGATCCGCTACGTCACGCAGAAGTACGGCGAGGAGCGGGTCGCCCAGATCGTCACCTACGGCACCATCAAGGCCAAGCAGGCGGTCAAGGACGCCGCCCGGGTCATGGGCCACCCCTTCGCGATGGGGGAGAAGCTCACCAAGGCGATGCCGCCGCCGATCATGGGCAAGGACATGGCCCTGTCGGGCGTCTTCGACCCCACCCACCCGCGCTACCACGAGGGCGCCGACTTCCGTGCCCTGCACGAGGAGGACCAGCCCACGAAGGAGGTCGTCGAGACCGCCCTGGGCCTGGAGGGGCTGAAGCGCCAGTGGGGCGTCCACGCGGCCGGGGTCATCATGAGCAGCGAGCCGCTCATCGACCTCATCCCGATCATGCGCCGTGAGCAGGACGGCCAGATCATCACCCAGTTCGACTACCCCAGCTGCGAGACGCTGGGCCTGGTCAAGATGGACTTCCTCGGCCTGCGCAACCTGACCATCCTCGACGACGCCATCGAGAACGTCCGCGCCAACCGGGGCGAGGAGGTCGACCTCGAGGTCCTCTCGAAGGACATGACCGACCCCGAGGCCTACAAGATCCTGCAGCGCGGCGACACCCTTGGCGTGTTCCAACTCGACGGCGGCGGCACCCGCACCCTGCTGCGCCAGATGCAGCCGACGACCTTCGAGGACATCTCGGCGACCATCGCGCTCTACCGCCCGGGCCCGATGGGCATCAACAGCCACACCAACTACGCGATGCGCAAGACCGGCCGCCAGCCGGCCACGCCCATCCACCCCGAGCTGGCCGAGCCGCTCGAGGAGATCCTCGGGGCGACGCACAACCTCATCGTCTACCAGGAGCACGTGATCCAGATCGCGCAGAAGGTGGCCGGGTTCACGCTCGGCCGGGCCGACCTGCTGCGCAAGGCGATGGGCAAGAAGAAGAAGGAGGTCCTCGACGCCGAGTTCGCGGGCTTCGAGGCCGGTATGCAGGAGCAGGGCTACAGCGCCGGGGCGATCAAGACGCTGTGGGACGCGCTGATGCCGTTCGCCGACTACGGCTTCAACAAGGCGCACGCCAAGGCCTACGCCCTGATCTCGTACTGGACCGCCTACCTCAAGGGCAACTACCCCGCCGAGTACATGGCCGGCCTGCTCACCAGCGTGCGTGACGACAAGGACAAGTCGGCGCTCTACCTCAACGAGTGCCGCCGGATGGGCATCAAGGTCCTGCCGCCCGACGTCAACCAGTCGGTCGCGAACTTCGCCGCCGTCGGTACCGACATCCGCTTCGGGATGGCCGCGATCCGCAACGTCGGCCACAACGTCGTCGCCGAGGTCGTGCGCACCCGCGAGGAGAAGGGCGCGTACTCCTCGTTCAAGGACTTCCTCGGCAAGGTCCCCGCGGTCGTCTGTAACAAGCGCACCATCGAGTCGCTCATCAAGGCTGGGGCCTTCGACTCCCTCGGCGAGAGCCGCCGCGGCATGCTCGAGGTGCACGTCCAGTACGTCGACGCCCTCGTCGACGTCAAGCGCCAGGAGGCAATCGGCCAGGACAGCCTCTTCGGGGCGTTCGGGGGCTTCGGCGACGCCGACGACGACGCCGGTACGCCTGGGACGGCCGCCGTCGACGGCCTGCCTCCGGTGCCGCGTCAGGAGTGGGACAAGCAGACGCTGCTCACCTTCGAGCGGGAGATGCTCGGGCTCTACGTCTCCGACCACCCGCTGTTCGGCATCGAGCACGTGCTGAGCCAGCACGCCGACACGTCGATCGCCTCGCTCATGGGTGACGAGCCGAAGCCCGACGGTACCCCGGTCACCGTCGCGGGCCTCATCACCGGCCTGCAGATCAAGCGGACCAAGAAGGGTGACCTCTGGGCGATCGCCACCGTGGAGGACCTCGAGGGCGCCATCGAGTGCCTCTTCTTCCCGAGCGCCTACGCCACCGTCGCCCCGCTGCTGCGCACCGACGTCGTGTGCGTGGTGCGGGGCCGGGTCAGCAGCCGTGACGACTCGGTGTCGGTCTTCGCGCAGGAGCTCACCCTGCCCGACATCAAGGAGGGCCCTCGCGGCCCCGTCGTCGTCTCGCTGCCGCTCCAGCGCGCCACCGATGTCGTCGCGCAGGAGATCCGCCGCGTCCTCGGCGAGCACCCCGGCGTCACCGAGGTCCACCTCAAGCTCACCCAGCCCGGCCGGTCCGTGCTGATGAAGGTCGAGGACCGGCTACGGGTCACCGCGTCGCCGTCGCTGTTCGGCGACCTC
Organism: uncultured Actinomycetota bacterium; assembly: GCA_963752705.1. Lineage (GTDB taxonomy): Bacteria > Actinomycetota > Actinomycetes > Actinomycetales > Dermatophilaceae > Lapillicoccus. The sequence continues at coordinate 340,386 of CAVVZM010000001.1, read as the reverse complement.
AAGGCCCTGTTGGGCCCCAGCTGCCTCAGCTGACCGACCGCGCGCCCATGCGGACGGCCGACCGACGGAGCATCGCCGCGCAGCGGCTGGCGGCGATGCGCATCTCGCCCGCTGCGGGATCCGCGGCAGGGTCGGTGGCGGTAGGGACGGACGGGGCGAGCGCGCCGGTGGGGGCCCTGGTCGCCGGCACGGTGGGTCACCACCTGGCCATGCAGGCCCAGGACCTCGCGAGCGGCCTGTGGTCCGTGGGGGTCCGCACCGGGGCCACCCGCGCGCAGGTCGAGGCGGCCGTCGCCGACCGGCTGGTCACCCGGTCGTGGCCGATGCGGGGCACCCTGCACCTGTTGGCCACCCAGGACGTGCGGTGGATGTGCCGGCTGCTGGCCGCCGAGATGACCACGGCCGAGCGCAGCCGGCACGCCCAGCTGGAGCTGACGCCGGCCACGCTCGACCGGGCGCGGGAGGTGCTCTCCGACGCGCTGCGGGGCGGGGTCGTCATGCCCCGTCCCGAGGTCCTCGAGACCCTGCGGGCCCACGGGGTCGACTCCTCCGGTCAGCGCGCCGCCCACATCCTGGGCCGGCTCTGCCAGGAGGCGCTGCTCTGCCAGGGGCCGGCCGCGGGCCGGCAGCCGACGTTCGTCCTGCTCGAGGAGTGGGTGCCGTGGTCGTGGGACCCCGGCCGCGAGGAGGCCATGGCCGCCCTCGCCACCCGCTACGTCGCCAGCCACGGGCCGGTGACGGTGCGTGACCTCGCCGGGTGGGTCGGCAGGACCCTCACCTTCGCCCGCGAGGCCGTGGCCCTGGCCGGCGACCAGGTGCGCACCACCGAGATCGGCGGACAGGCGTACCTCGTGCCACCCGAGCCGCCGGCGGCGGCGCCCGCTCCCGAGGTGCGGCTGCTGCCGGGCTTCGACGAGTACGTCCTCGGCTACAAGGACCGGTCGGCCATGCTGACGCCCGAGGAGGAGCTGCGCGTCGTCCCGGGCAAGAACGGGATGTTCCTCGGCACCGTCGTCGTGGGCGGACTCGTCGTCGGCACCTGGAACCGGCGCACCACGACCCGATCCACGGTGCTGCGGGTCAGCCCGTTCGCCCCGCTGAGCGAGCCGCGACGCCGGGGCGTCGACCGGGCAGCGGCCGCCTACGGGCGCTACCTCGGCAGCCCCGTGGAGGTCGCGTACGGGTGAGCCGCCGGAGGCGCCTATGGTGCTTCGGTGTCCGTTCTCCCCTCGTCCCCGCCCGGCCCGCCCCATGCGCCCCAGGAGCCGTCGACCCGGACGCTCCACGGGGAGACCGTCAGCGACGAGTACGCCTGGATGGCCGACCGTGAGGACCCCCGGCTGCGGGCCTACCTCGAGGCCGAGAACGCGTACACCGAGGCCATGACGCCGGGCGTGGGCGCCGTGGCCGACGAGATCTTCGCCGAGATCAAGGCCCGCACCAAGGAGACCGACCTCAGCGTCCCGGTGCGGCACGCGGGCTGGTGGTACTACTCCCGCACCATCGAGGGCGAGCAGTACTCGGTGGAGGGGCGCGTCTCCGTGGCCGACCACCCCGACCGCCCGTCGCTCGACGACGACCGTCCGCCCGCCGGGGAGCAGGTCGTCCTCGACGAGAACGCCGAGGCCCGGGGGCACGAGTTCTTCTCCCTCGGGGCGAGCGACGTGTCGTCGGACGGCACCCTCCTCGCGTATGCCGTGGACGTCACCGGAGACGAGCGCTACGACCTGCGCATCAAGGACCTGGCCTCGGGGCGGGTGGTCGACGAGGCCGTGACCCGCATCTCCGCCGGCGTCGCGTGGTCCCGGAACGGGTCACACGTCTTCTACGCCCGCTACGACGACGCGTGGCGGCCGTTCCAGGTCTGGCGCCACGAGGTAGGAGCGGCGGCCGACACCGACGTGCTCGTCCTGGAGGAGCCCGACCCCGCCTTCCGCGTCGCCGTCGGCACCTCGCGCGACGACCGCTGGGTCGTCCTCGTGGTCGGCTCGTCGACGTCGTCCGAGGCCTACCTCCTCGACGCCGAGAACCCCACGGGCGAGCCGGTTCTCGTCGCCGCTCGCCGCCCCAAGGTCGAGTACGACATCGAGGTCCTCGGCGACGAGGTCTACGTCGTCCACAACCGCGACCGCGTCAACTTCGAGGTGGCGCGGGCCCGCTGGGTCGACGGCGCGGTGGGGGAGTGGGAGCCGCTCGGGCTGACGACCGACGACGAGCTGGTCAACGGGGTCGACGCGTTCGCCGGGTTCCTCGTCGTGTCGCTGCGCACCGAGGGCCAGACCGCCGTCCGGGTGGCACCGCGGGACCCGTTGTCCGGCAACGGGTTCGGGGCCACCTGGGACGTCCGGTTCGACGAGCCGGTGCGCTCCGTGGGGCTGGGCGACAACCCCGACCCGCTCACCGACACGCTGCAGGTCGTCTACGGCTCCCTCGTCACCCCGCCGAGCGTCTATGACTACGACGTGCCCACACGGTCGCTGACGCTGCTCAAGCAGCGCGAGGTCCTCGGCGGCTACGACCCGGCCGACTACGTGCAGACCCTCGAGTGGGCGCCGTCGACCGACGGGGCGCGGGTGCCGATGTCGGTCGTCCGCCGGCGCACCACGCCGCTCGACGGCACCGCACCCGGAGTGCTCTACGGCTACGGCGCCTACGGCATCTCCATGGACCCGTGGTTCTCCGTGGCGCGGCTCTCGCTCCTCGACCGCGGAGCCGTCTTCGCGGTCGCCCACGTACGCGGCGGGTCCGAGCTGGGCCGGCCCTGGTACGACGACGGCCGGATGGCCCACAAGCACCACACCTTCGAGGACTTCGCCGCCGCGGCCGACCATCTCGCCGCGCAGCGCTACGTCGACCCCGACCGGCTGGCGGGCGAGGGCGGCTCCGCGGGCGGGCTGCTCATCGGCGCCGTCGCCAACGGCGACACGGGCCGGTTCCGGGCGCTGCACGCCCAGGTGCCGTTCGTCGACGTGCTGACGACGATGCTCGACCCCGACCTCCCCCTCACGGCCGGCGAGTGGGAGGAGTGGGGCGACCCGATCACCGACGCCGAGGCCTACCGGTGGATCCAGGCGTACTCGCCCTACGACAACGTCGCCGCCCGCGACTACCCGGCGCTCCTGGTGACGACGAGCATCAACGACACCCGGGTCTTCGTCACCGAGCCGGCCAAGTGGGTGGCCCGGCTGCGCGACCGCGCGACCAACGACCCGGCCCGCGACCCCATCCTGTTCCGCACGTGGATGACCGCCGGCCACATGGGCCAGTCGGGCCGCTACGACGCGTGGCGCGAGACGGCCTGGGAGCTCGCGATGCTGCTCCTGCTCACCCGCCGCCGGTGAGGGCGGCCGTGCCGCAGCAGGTCCTGACGGACGCCCTCGTCACGGTCGACGGCGCCGGCGGCTACGTGCGGCTCGTCGTGGTCGTCGTCGTGCTCGCCGGGCTCGCGGCTGCCGTCACCCGCCTCGGCGGCCTGAACCTCGGCCGGGCCGACCTCACGGCGGCAGCCCGGGCGACCGTCCAGCTCGCCGTCGTCGGCGTGGTCATCGCCGCCGTGCTGCGGTCGTGGTGGCTGACCACCGCGTTCGTGCTCCTCATGCTCGGCGTCGCCGCGCTGACCGCCGGGCGCCGCCTCGCTCCGGGCGGGCGCTGGTGGTGGGCCCTGGCGCCGGTGGGCGTCGCGGCCGGTCCGGTGGGGGCGGGGCTGCTGCTCAGCGGTCTCATCCCCCTGGAGGAGGTGGCCGTCGTGCCGGTCCTCGGCATCCTCATCGGCGGGGCGATGACCGCCACCACGCTGGCGGGCCGGCGCACCCTCGACGCCCTGCGCGAGCGGCACGGGGAGGTCGAGGCCGCCCTGTCCATCGGCCTGGAGCCGCGGGACGCGCGAATCCTCGTCGCGCGGGAGGACGCCGGGCTGGCCCTCATGCCGGGCCTGGACCAGACGCGTACGGTCGGGCTCGTCACGCTGCCCGGCGCGTTCGTCGGGATGCTCCTCGGCGGCGCCAGCCCGTTGCAGGCCGCGGCCGTGCAGCTGCTCGTGCTCGTCGCGCTGCTGCTCGTGCAGGCGCTCGCCGTGGTGACGACGGTCGAGCTCGTCACCCGCGACGTCCTGCGTTGACGCCGCACTGAGGCCGTACGGACCCGCCCGTAGAATCGGGCCATGATGTCCACTCTCGACCTGCGGGGACGCCCGCTCGAGGCGCGCACGCTGCGGTCGGCGCTGCCCCGGGCCGAGTTCGACGTCGAGGCCGCCCTGCACCAGGTGCGCCCGATCGTCGAGGACGTCCGTCATCGCGGGGCGGCGGCGCTGCGCGACCTCGGCGAGCGCTTCGACGGGGTGCGGCCCGAACGCCTGCGGGTGCCGGCCGATGTCATCCGGCACGCCCTCGACCGGCTGGACCCCTCGCTCCGGGCCGCGCTGGAGGAGTCGATCCGCCGCGCCCGGCTCGTGCACGCCGACCAGCGCCGCACCGACACGACCACCCAGGTCGTCGAGGGCGGCACGGTCACCGAGCGGTGGGTGCCGGTCGACCGGGTCGGCCTCTACGTGCCCGGTGGCATCGCCGTCTACCCCTCCAGCGTCGTCATGAACGTCGTCCCCGCGCAGCTCGCCGGGGTCGCCTCGCTCGCCGTCGCGAGCCCGCCCCAGCGCGAGAACACCGGCGAGCTCGCCGGCTACCCCAACGCGACGATCCTCGCCACCTGCGCCCTGCTGGGCGTCGACGAGGTGTATGCCGTGGGCGGCGCCCAGGCGGTGGCGATGTTCGCCTACGGCTACGAGGAGAGCGAGGCCGAGCGCTGCGACCCCGTCGCGCTCGTGACCGGGCCGGGCAACATCTACGTCGTCGCGGCCAAGCGCCTGCTCAAGGGCCTCATCGGCATCGACGCGGAGGCCGGGCCCACCGAGATCGCGGTCCTCGCCGACGACAGCGCCGACCCCGAGCACGTCGCCGCCGACCTGGTCAGCCAGGCCGAGCACGACCCGCTCGCCGCGGCCGTCCTCGTCACCGACAGCGAGTCGTTCGCCGCTGCCGTCGCCGAGGCGCTGGAGCGCCGGGTCGCCGCCACCAAGCACAGCGAGCGCGTGGGCATCGCCCTCACCGGCACCCAGTCGCGCGTCGTCCTCGTCGACGACGTCACCGCCGGGCTCGCCGTCGTCAACGCCTACGCCGCCGAGCACCTCGAGATCCAGACCCGCGACGCGGCCCGGGTCGCGGCCGGCGTGCGCAACGCCGGCGCGGTGTTCGTCGGGCCGTGGGCGCCGGTCAGCCTGGGCGACTACGCCGCGGGGTCGAACCACGTCCTGCCCACCGCCGGCTGCGCGTGCCACAGCAGCGGCCTGTCCGTGCAGTCGTTCCTGCGCGGCATCCACGTCGTCGAGTACGACGAGGCCGCCCTGCGCGACGTCGCCCACCACGTCGTGACCCTCGCCGAGTCCGAGGACCTCCCCGCCCACGGCGAGGCGGTCACCGCCCGCTTCGGCGACGCCGTGCCGAGCCCGACGCCCCCGTCGTGAATCCCGCGATCACGCACCTGCTGCGCGCGGACCTGCGCGGCGGGACGCCCTACGGCGCCCCCCAGCTCGACGTGCCGGTACGGCTCAACACCAACGAGAACTCGTATGCCGTGCCGCCTGACGTCGTCGCGGCCATCACCGCGGCGGTCCACGAGGTCGCCGGCCACCTCAACCGCTACCCCGACCGGGAGTTCCTCGCCCTGCGCGAGGCCCTGGCGGCCTACCTCGTCGCCCAGACCGGTGTCGCCGTGCGGGCCGAGCAGGTGTGGGCGGCCAACGGCAGCAACGAGGTGCTGCTCCACCTCCTGCAGGCCTTCGGTGGGGCCGGGCGCACGGCGCTCGGCTTCACCCCGGCCTACTCGATGCACCCGATCATCACCCGCACCACCGGCACGACCTGGGTCGACGGGCTGAGGGGTACGCCGGAGGGTGCGTTCGACCTCGACGCGGGCCTCGCGGTCGCCCAGGTGCGCGAGCACCGGCCGCACGTGGTCTTCCTCTGCTCGCCCAACAACCCCACCGGCACGGCGTTGTCCATCGACGTCGTCGAGGCGGTCCTCGAGGCGGCGCCGGAGGCACTGGTCGTCGTCGACGAGGCGTACGCCGAGTTCGCCCGGCCCGGCACCCCGAGCGCGATGACCCGGCTCGAGGGTCACCCGCTGCTCGTCGTGACGCGCACCATGAGCAAGGCGTTCGCCCTGGCCGGCGCGCGGGTGGGCTACCTCGCCGCCGACCCCGACCTCGTCGACGCGCTGCGCCTGGTGCGGATGCCCTACCACCTCTCTGACCCGACGCAGGCGGTGGCGCTGGCCGCGATCCACCACGACGCAAGCCTGCTCGCGACCGTCGAGGCCATCAAGGCGCAGCGCGACGACATCGTCGAGGGACTGGCCGGGCTGGGCTACCCGCCCGTGCCGAGTGACGCCAACTTCGTCCTCTTCGGGGGGCTCGCCGACGCCCACCGCACGTGGGAGGCCCTGCTCGAGCGGGGGGTCCTCGTGCGCGACGTCGGCATCCCTGGGTATCTGCGGGTCACCGCCGGCACCCCGGAGGAGTCCGCGACGTTCCTGCGCGCCGTGGCCGATCTGCCAGACTCGCACCGACAGCGCAGCGCCGACACGGCCGAGAGGGAAGGAGCGCCGGCATGAGCGACGAGACGCCCCACCGCCGCGCCCACATCAGCCGGGCCACCAGCGAGTCGAAGGTCGAGCTCACCCTCGACCTCGACGGCACCGGTGAGTCCGACATCGCCACCGGCGTGCGCTTCTACGACCACATGCTCGCCTCGTTCGCGAAGCACTCGCTCATCGACCTCACCGTCGCCGCGACCGGCGACATCGACGTCGACGCCCACCACACCGTCGAGGACGTCGCCATCGTGCTCGGCGACGCCCTGCGCGAGGCGCTCGGCGACAAGCGCGGCATCTCCCGGTTCGGCGACGCCACCGTCCCGCTCGACGAGGCCCTGGTGCAGGCCGTCGTCGACGTCGCCGGGCGCCCCTACGTCGTGCACACCGGCGAACCCGTGGGCCAGGCGTACGCCGTCATCGGGGGCACCTACACCGGGTCGCTGACCCAGCACGTGCTGGAGACGCTCGGCCACCACGCCGGCATCGCGCTGCACGTGCGCGTGCTCGCGGGCCGCGACCCGCACCACATCGTCGAGGCCCAGTTCAAGGCGGTGGCGCGCGCGCTGCGCGCCGCCGTGGCCCGCGACCCCCGCGTCACCGGCATCCCCAGCGCCAAGGGCAGCCTCTAGACGTGGCCCGGCCGTGAAGCAGGTGCCGCCCGACCGGCCGCGGGGGATCCTCCTCGTGCACGGGGGCGTCGACGCCGCGGCGGCGTGGGCGCAGCGGGGGGTCGCTCCGGTCGCCGTCGTGCCCCAGGACGGGCGCTGGACCGCGGTGCTCCCGGTCGCGCCCTCGACCGCCGCGCGCCGTCCCTACGACGACGCGGTCACCGTGCTGCTCAACCGGCCGGTGCCGCACCGGCTGCGCCCGGCGATCGGCGTCGGGGTGGTGGGACGCCGGGCGGTGCTCTGTGTGACCCCCGGTGGATGGCGCGCCGTCCGCCGCTGGCTGGTGTGGCAGCCGGGCACCGGTGTGGTGCACCCCGGTGGCCTGCCCGTCGCCCGGCTCGCCGACGTGGTCGCCGCGGCCGGTCTCGACGACCCCGCCGCGCTGGGCGCCCTGGCCGACGTCCTGCACGACCCGGCAGGCGACGCGGCCCTCGTGGCCGCCGACGTGCTCGTCGTTCTGGGCCTCCCGGGCGGCGCGTTCGTCGAGGGCGCGACCGACCCGGGCGAGGCGTCCGGGGCCGAGGTGGTGGCCCCGTCGCCGGGGGTGGTGCGCCGGTTCGACCGGGCCGTGCACGACGATGTCCGCTGGCGGGACGAGATGGAGGGACGGCAACGATGAGCGCGCGGGTGGTCGTCTTCGACTACGGCAGCGGCAACGTGCACTCGGCGGTGCGGGCGCTCGAGCGGGTCGGGGCGTCGGTGACGCTGACCGGTGACACGTCAGCCGCGGCCGACTGCGACGGCCTGTTCGTACCGGGCGTCGGCAACTTCCACGCCTGTATGCGTGGGCTGCGCCGCGCCGACGGCCCGCGGGTGATCGACCGGCGGCTCGCCGGCAGCCGCCCCGTCCTCGGTGTCTGCGTCGGGATGCAGGTGCTCTTCGACGGCTCGACCGAGCCGACCTCCGGGGCGCCCGAGGACGGGCTGGGGGAGTGGCCCGGCCGGGTCGAACGGCTCCCGGCCGACGTCGTGCCCCACATGGGCTGGTCGACGGTGCGGCCGGCGCCGGGATCGGCCCTGTTCGCCGGCGTCGAGGACGAGCGCTTCTACTTCGTCCACTCCTACGCGGCGCAGCAGTGGACCCTCCACCCCACGGGGACGTTCGCCGGCGTGGCGCCGCTCGTCACGTGGTCGTCGCACGGCAGCGACTTCGTGGCCGCCGTCGAGAACGGGCCGTTGTGGGCCACCCAGTTCCACCCAGAGAAGTCCGGCGACGCCGGCGCGCACCTGCTGGAGAACTGGGTGGGATCCCTGTGAACGACTCTGTGAGCGACTCTCTCAACGACGCTGTGAGCGACACGACCCCGCGGCTCGAGCTGCTGCCCGCCGTAGACATCGCGGGGGGCCGGGCCGTCCAGCTCGTCCAGGGCGTCGCCGGCAGCGGCGGCGAGTTCGGCGACCCGCTCGACGCCGCGCTGGCGTGGCAGGAGCAGGGCGCGGAGTGGCTGCACCTCGTCGACCTCGACGCGGCGTTCGGGCGCGGCTCCAACCGCGAGGTCGTCGACGCCATCGTCGGCCGGCTCGACATCCGGGTCGAGCTCTCCGGTGGGATCCGCGACGAGGAGTCGCTCACCGCGGCGCTGCGCACCGGCTGCCGGCGGGTCAACCTCGGCACGGCCGCCCTCGAGCACCCCGAGTGGACCGCCGACGCGATCGCCCGGCACGGCGACCGCATCGCCGTCGGCCTCGACGTGCGCGGCACGACACTGGCGGCCCGTGGCTGGACCCGCGACGGCGGCGAGCTGTGGGAGACGCTGGCCCGGCTGGACGCCGAGGGCTGTGCACGCTACGTCGTCACCGACGTCAACAAGGACGGCATGCTCGCGGGCCCGAACCTCGCCCTGCTCGAGGACGTATGCCGTCGCACCGCGCGCCCGGTCGTGGCCTCCGGCGGGGTGTCGACGCTCGCCGACATCGCCGCGATTCGTAGTCTCGTCGACCGGGGGGTGGAGGGCGCGATCGTCGGGTCCGCGCTCTACCGGGGCGCGTTCACCCTTCCGGAGGCGCTCGACGTAGCCGGTCGGCCGTGACGGCGGACGACCGCGAACGGCACTTCTCCGGCGGCGTCTGGGAGACGGCCTTCGGCTACTGCCGGGCGATCCGGGTGGGCCGCACCGTGCTCGTCTCCGGCTGCACGTCGGCCCAGGAGGGCCGGGTGCGGTTCCCCGCCGACCCCGGGTCGCAGCTGCGGGTGGCCCTCGACACGGCACTCACCGCTCTGGAGGCGTTCGGCGCCGGTGCCGCCGACGTCGTCCGCACCCGGATGTACGTCACCCACCGACGCGACTGCGACGCCGTCGGCCGCGTGCACGCCGAGGTGTTCGGGGCGGCGCCCCCGGTGGCCACCATGGTCATCGTGTCGGGTCTGCTGCACCCCGACATGCGCGTGGAGATCGAGGTCGAGGCGGTCCTGCCCGAGCGTGACCAGACCTCCTGATGAGGTTCCCATGACCACCGACTCCGCCGGAACGCCTTGGCTAGGGCGGGTACTCAGCGGTACGGGGTTCGACGACGACACGGGCGGGGCCGATCCCGAGCTGATGGCGGCCCTGCGGGAGCGCTCGACCCTAGCGTCCGCGGAGGCGGACGCCCGCCTGGTCGCCGCCGTGGCCCGGGCCCGGCTGCTGGTGCCGGTCGTGGCTGTCCTCGCTGAGGCGGAGACGACCGCCGAGGGACACGTCGTCGAGAAGAGCACCGACATGGCCGTGGTCACCCTCACCGCCCCTGACGGGCGCCGCGCGCTCCCGGTCTTCACGAGCACCGCCGCGCTCGCCGCCTGGGACCCCTCCGCCCGACCGGTGCCCGTCGACGGCGCCCGCGCCGCCCAGTCCGCGGTGGCCGAGGGCTGCGAGGTCATCGTCGTCGACCTCGGCGCCAGCGAGCCGACCGGGCCGACGGAGCTGCGGTCGAGCATGGTCTGGGCCCTGGCCCAGGGCGCGAGCTGGCTTCCCGCGCATACCGATCCCTTCGTCGCCCGGTCGGTCGCGCGGGCCGTCGCCGAGGAGGACGACATCCGCGCCCACCGGCTGGAGGAGGGCGAGCCGCGAGGCTCGGGGGTCCTGCGCGTCGTCCTCGGCCTGCGCCCCGGCCTGCCCGCCGACGTCGTGCAGGCCCTGGCGACCCGGGTCGGCGAGCGCCTCGCGACCGACGGTGAGCTCCGCGCCAGGGTCGACGAGCTGACCTTCGCCCTCGAACCCGCCTGACCCCCCGCCCTACCGCCCCCGCCCCCCTGCCTGCCCGCCAGCTGGAACCGCCAAAGGTCACCTTTGGCAGTAACGGTGCGTCGAGAGGTCAGCTTCGGCTCTCCCAGTGGCCCGGGAACAGCCAAAGGTGACCTTTGGCGGGCGGGTCCGGCAGGTGGTGGCCCCGGAAGGGGTTCCCGTGTGCGTCAGGCGATGAGGCCCAGGGGGGCCGGCGTCTTGTCCAGCACTCGGGTGGGGTCGGCGCCCAGCACCTTGTCGAGCACCTCGGCGTAGACCGCGCGGAAGTCGGTGGTGGCCTTGAGGTCGCCGTTGTCGAGGTCGGTCAGCGACGGCTCGTCGCTGTGGAAGCCCGGCGTGACCCGGTCGCCGACGAGGAAGACCGGTCCGGCGGTGCCGTGGTCGGTGCCCTGGGAGGCGTTCGCCTTCACCCGGCGCCCGAACTCGGAGTAGGCCATGAGCACGACGTCCTGCGAGCGGGCGCTGCCGGCCAGTGCGGCCCGGAACGCCGTGATGGCCTTGTCGACCTGGGTCAGCTGGGCGGTCTGGGCCACCTTCTCGTCGGCGTGCGTGTCGAAGCCGGACGCCGACACGGCGTAGACCCGGGTGGGCACGTTGGCCTTGATGCAGCGCGCCACGAGGTCGAGCTGGGCCGCGAGCCCGGCGCGCGCGCCGTTCCCCGCCGCGTCGCCCGCGTTCTCGTCGCCCGCCTGAGCGGTGATCTGCCCGAACGTCTGCTCGCAGCGCTGCTGCGCGGCGTACGACGCGACGACCAGCTTCGCCGCCGGTCCGTCGTGGGGGTCGGCCGCGGAGAACCCCTTGAGTGCGGCCGCGGTCATCGCCGACGCCGACGTCTTCCCGCCGTCGGCCCCCACCGACAGCGCGGCCGCGGTCGCCTTCGCCCCGACGGCGAGCGGCGGCAGCACCTCGCCGATGTTGAGGGCGAGGAGCGGGTCGTCGCCGGCGGTGTCGAGCCAGCGCCCGACCCAGCCGCTCGGGACCGGGGTGTCCGGTGACGCGGTCTGCCAGATGTCCATCGACCGGAAGTGGCTGTGGTCGGGCTTGGGGTAGCCGACGCCGCGCACGATGGCGAGCTTCTGCTGCGACCACAGGTCCGACAGGCCCTTGAGGCCCGGGTTGAGACCCAGCCGGTCGTCGAGGTGAAGCACCTCCTCCTGCTTATACGCCAGCTCCGGGCGGGAGTCGTGATAGGCCGGATCGGCATACGGGACCACGGTGTTGAGCCCGTCGTTGCCGCCGTACATGGTCAGCAGCACGAGGATCGGCTGGCCGGAGGCGAGCGGGGTCGACGCGCCCCGGGCGAGCACCTGCTCGAGGGTGACCCCGGCGGCGCCGGCGAGCAGCGCGGTCGCCCCGGCGACGCCGGAGGCCCGCAGGAAGGTGCGCCGGGTGAGCCCGTCCATGGGCTTGCGGGGGTCACGGGGTGGGATGAGCGGCATCAGATCACCAGGTTCTCCGGGCTGACGAGCGCCGCGGCGACGAGTCGCTGCGGGTCGCTCGTGTGGGACTTCAGCTCGGCCGCGGTGCGGTCCGAGAGGGTCGGCATACCGAGCAGGTGCGCCACGGCGTCGACGCGGGTGGCGGGCGCCGCGGCCGCGACCGTATGCAGGTCGCCGGCCTTGGCCAGCATCGCGGCGGTCTGTACGCGCGTCGCCGCCGACGCGGTGGAGAGCCACGCCTGCCCGGAGGGCCAGCCGCTGACGTTGGGCGGGTAGAGCGGCTGCTGGCCGAGCGCGCGCATGGATGCGATGGCCTTCTTCACCGTCGCGTCGTCCGGCTTGACCGACAGGCTGCGCATGGCCCCCACCACCCACTCGACGGGGGAGGCGACGAGCGTGCCGGTCGCGGCGCCGTAGGCCGGGTCGGTGAGCATCGCGGTGAAGAGGGCCGAGAGGTCGCGCGAGGGCCCGTAGGCGGACGTGATCCGGGTCAGGGTGTCGGCGGGCGGAGCATCCGGGCTCGCGACGAGGTTCCACCAGCGGGTCGCGACGAACGGGGCGCAGGAGGGCTGGTCCAGCACCACGCGGACGAAGCCGGGGGCGTCGAGGTTCGCGGTCGTCCCAAGCACGGTCTTCGGCTTGTTGTCGTGGCGGGCCGCGACGAAGGTGGCGGTGCCGTCGGCGCGGGTCAGGGTCCAGCCGGTGAGGGCCCGGGCCCCCTCGCGGACGTCCTGCTCGGTGTAGCCGCCGCCGTGCCCGAGGGTGAAGAGCTCCATGAGCTCGCGGGAGAGGTTCTCGTTCGGCGCCTTGACCGAGTTCTGCTGCGCGTCGAGCCAGAAGAGCATCGCCGGGTCGACGACCATGGCCTCGGCGAGGTCCGTGAAGCTCCCGCGGCCGAGCGCGCGCAGCTGCTCGTTCTGCCGCTGGAGCATCGGGGCCGACCTCACCTTGGTGGCCGACGTCGCGAAGTGGTTGTGCCACCCGAAGGTGAGCTTCTCGACCACGGGGTTCTGCACGGACACCATCCGGGTGACCCACCAGGCCACCAGCTGGGTGACCTGGTCGCCCTCCTGCTGCCGGCGCTGGCGCCGCTCGTCCTGGCTCGCGTCCTTGCCCAGGGGCGGCAGGACGGGGAAGGTCGGGGCGGGAGTGGCGGCGGCGCCAGGGTCGGCGGCGGGCGGTGCCTGGAGCGACGCCGCCAGCCAGGCGGCCGGCCCGGCCGCGTCGACCGCGTCGACGAGCCCCCCTGAGGCCCCGAACCCCACCGAGCGCACGACTCGGGCCGCGGCGGCCCAGCTGGCTGACGACGTCATGACGCCAGCATCGCGGCCCTACGTTCGAGCGATGTCAGGACGGCGTGGGGTTCTGCCCGGAAGGGGGTGACAGGAGGGGCAGGCGGATGGTGAAGCGGGCGCCCCCCTCGGAGGCATGGCCCGCCTCGACGGTGCCGCCGAGCCGCTCGACGATGCGGTGCACGATGGCCAGCCCCAGCCCGGTGCCCACCTGCCGGATGCCGCGGTAGCGCTCGTAGAGGGCCGACCGCTCGAAGGCCACGGGCAGGTCGTCGTCCGTGAGCCCAGGACCCCCGTCGCGCACCTCGAGGACGGCGACGTCGCCAGGATCACGCCGGGCGGCTACGACGACGGGCGACCCGGCGGGCGTGACGCGCAGCGCGTTCTCCAGGAGCCCGTCGAGCGCCTGGCGCAGGCGTTGGGAGTCGACGAACGCGACCACCGGTTCGTCCCCCACCTCGGCCCGGAACGGCACGCCTACCTGGTCGCAGCGGTGCCGCCAGGTCTCGGCCGCCCCGTCGACGACGGCGCGCAGGTCGACCGGCGCCGGGCGCATCCGCATCTCCTGCGCGTCGAGCCGCGCGAGGTCGAGCAGGTCGGCGACGAGCCGCTCGAGCCGGCGGGCCTCGTCGCCGATGACCGCACCCACCGACGAGAGGCGCTCCGGGGGTACGACGCCGTCGGCGAGCGACTCGGCATACCCGGTGATGGCGGTGAGCGGGGTGCGCAGGTCGTGCGACACCGACAGGAGGAACTCGCGCTGGCGCGCCTCCGAGTGGGAGAGGGCGCCGGCGAGGCGGTTGACCGAGGCGGCGACCTCGGCCACCTCCCGCGGCCCGGTCTCGGGGATGGCGACATCGCGCGAGCCCTGGGCCAGCGCGGTCGCGGCGGCGGCGGTGCGCTTGAGGGGGCGGGCGAGGCGCCAGGCCACGAGCAGCCCGAGGAGCACGGCGACGACCCCCGTGATGACGAGCAGGATGGTGAGGTCGCGCAGGGCCTGGCCCCCGAGGGCCACGGCGTCGCCGCGCCGCTGGGCGAGCACCAGCCCGCCGGCCGGGGTGGGCCGCGCCTCGACGAGGAGGATGCCGTCGGGGCGGGGGAGCCGCAGCGACAGCGTCTCCCCGTCCACCACCCGCTGGATCTGCTCGGTGGTCAGCGACCGGCTGGCGAGGGTGTCGCCGGCCAGGGTGGGGGAGCCGTCGGGCCGCGTCCGCAGCACGGCGATCTGCACGTTGATGCTCTGCAGCGCCTTGCGCGCCCGGGCCTGGGCGACCTCCGCGCTGACGCCGCCCTCGGCGGTGGCCTGGGCCTGGTCGGCCAGGGCGGAAAGGGCCGAGCGCGCGGTCTGCTCGCTGGCGCGCTGCAGGAGGTTGACGCTGATGACGCCGCCGGCGATGGAGGTGAGGAGCGCGACCGACACCGCGAGCAGGGCGATCCGGGTCGCCAGGGTCGGGCGTAGGCGGGTCCTCATGGCCGGCCGTCGGCGCGGGTCGTCCGCTGCGCGGCGTACCCCACCCCGCGCACGGTCCGGATGACGTCGTGGGCGCCGAGCTTGGCGCGCACCTGGGCGACGTGCACGTCGACCGTCCGCTGGCCGGCGGCGCTGTCGTAGCCCCACACCTGGCGCAGCAGCTGGTCGCGGGTGTAGACCCGGCCGGGTGACGCCATGAGGTGGGCCAGCAGGTCGAACTCCGTTGCGGTGAGCGTGAACTCGTCGTCTCCAGCGAAGGCACGCCGCTCGTCGGGGCGCAGTCTCACGTCGCCGCACACGAGCTCGTTGACCGTCGGCCCCTGGTCACGGAGGCCGCCTCGCCGCAGCACGCTGCCGATGCGGGCGATGACCTCGCGGGGGGAGAACGGCTTGGTGATGTAGTCGTCGGCGCCGAGCTCGAGCCCCACCACGCGGTCGACCTCGTCGTCGCGGGCGGTGACGAAGAGGATCGGGGTCCAGTCGTCGGCGCTCCGCAGCCGCCGGCAGACCTGGATCCCGTCGAGCCCCGGGAGCCCGATGTCGAGCAGGACCACGGCGGGGCGCTCGCGGCGGATGGCCTCGAGGGCGGCCAGCCCGTCGCGCTCGACGTGGGTGCGGTAGCCCGACAGCTCCAGCTGGAGGCTGATCATCTGGGCGATCGCCGCGTCGTCCTCGACGACCATGACGAGCGCCGCGCGGGGGTCGGACGTCACGCCCGTGACTCTACGGCCGGCTCATGACGACGCGGTCAAGGTCGTGTTCGGGTTGTGTATGCGCGGGGGCCGCCCTTTATCGGGTCACCCGATAAAGGGGCGCTTCGCTGGAGAAGCGTTCTCCAGCGAAGCGAGCGTTTCTCCAGCGAAGCCGGCGGAACCGTGGCGGCCCGTCTCGCCGTTGTCCCTTCGGGCTAGGGTCGACGACCTGTCTCGCCCCGCCGTTCCCGCCCGCAGGAGGCCCCGGTTGTCCCAGCCACTCACGCTGGCCCTGGCCTCCGACCCGGCGCTCGAGGCCGAACGACGTCGCGGTCTGCGCCAGATGCGCGCCGTCGCCCTCGGCCTGCTCATCTTCGCCGCCGTCGTCTTCCTGGCCACCCTGCGCGTCGCCGACCAGGGGTTCTGGGGGTTCGTCCACGCGGGGGCGGAGGCCTCGATGGTGGGGGCGATGGCCGACTGGTTCGCCGTGACCGCGATCTTCCGGCACCCGCTCGGCGTCCCCATCCCGCATACCGCGCTCATCCCCCGGCGCAAGGACATGCTCGCCCGCAGCCTCCAGGACTTCATGGGGGAGAACTTCCTGCGCGAGGACATCATCCGGGAGCGGGTGCTCTCCGCCGAGGTCAGCGACCGGCTGGCCCGCTGGCTCCTCGAGCCGGCCAACGCCCGGCGGGTCGTCGACGAGGCCTCCCACGTCGTCACCATCGGCCTCGAGCGGATGCGCGACGACGCCGTCGCCGAGGTGGTCGAGGAGGCGGTGCTGCCGCGGCTGCGCGAGGAGCCGATCAGCCCCATCGCCGGCAGCCTGCTGGGCGAGATCGTCCGCGACAAGGCCCACTACGGGCTGGTCGACCTGGCGCTGGGGGAGGCGCACCGCTGGCTCGCCGCCAACCCGGAGACGTTCGCGCGCATCCTGGCCGAGCGGGCGCCGTGGTGGGCCCCGCAGCGGCTCAACGAGGTCGTCATCACCAGGATGCACCTTGAAGCCCTGAAATGGGTCGAGGAGATCCGCGACCAGCCGGACCACCACGCTCGCCTCGCGCTCGACGACCTGCTGGCCCAGCTGGCCGACGACCTGCTCACGGACGAGGCGACGATGGAGCGCGCCGAGCGGCTCAAGGTACGCATCCTCGACCACCCCCAGCTGCTCGAGACCGTCGTCGCGCTGTGGCGGGCGTTCCGGTCCGCCCTGGTGGCCGCGCTCGCCGACGCCGACGGGCCGCTGCGTATGCGCGTGCAGAGCGAGCTGGAGCGGTTCGCCGGACGGGTGGTCGCCGAACCGGAGCTCCGTGGGCGGCTCGACGGCTACGTCGCCGACGTCGCGGCGTTCCTCGTCGGCCGCTACGGCACCGAGCTGACGGCCGTGATCAGCCACACGATCAACCGGTGGGACGGTCAGGAGACGGCCTCACGCGTCGAGCTCTTCGTCGGGCGCGACCTGCAGTTCATCCGGATCAACGGCACCATCGTCGGAGGCCTCGTCGGCCTCGTGATCCACGCCGTCGTCCTCCTCGTCGGCCCCTGACCCCGGACATGGGTAGGTGACGGTCGGAAGACCGACCGTCCCCTACCTGAAGCAGCCGGATCAGGTCCGGGCGTAGGTCTTCTCCTCGACCATGGGCTCCTTGACGACCTTGGCGTCGTCGGCCATGCCGCCCGGGTTGGCGCCGCCGAGGCCGGCGCGCACCAGCTCCTCGATCTGGGCGCCGGTGCTCGTGTCGACCTTCTTCCAGTAGTCGAACGCCTTCTCGAGCACCGGGCTCTTGACCCCGCCGAGCAGGTGTCCGGCCACGGTCTCGACGAACGCCTCTCGCTGCTCGTCGTTCCAGACGTCGCGCACGAGCGTCCCCGCCTGGCCGAAGTCGTCGTCCTCGGCGCGCAGCGTGTACGCCTGGCGCACCATCGCGCCGTCGGCCTCCCAGCCGTCCTCGACCTCGCCGACCTCGTCGGCATACCCGCGACCCATGCTGTTCGGCGCGTACACGGGGGCGTTGCCGTTGTGGTCGAACGCCATCGGGCCGTCCTGCGTGTAGGTGTTCAGCTCCACACGGGGGCGGTTGACCGGCAGCTGGAGGTAGTTCGGGCCGATCCGGTAGCGGTGCGTGTCGGAGTAGGCGAACGCCCGCCCGAGCAGCATCTTGTCCGGCGAGAAGCCGATGCCCGGCACGATCGCGGACGGCTCGAACGCCGACTGCTCGATCTGGGCGAAGAAGTTGTCGGGGTTCTTGTTCAGCGTCATCGTGCCGACCGTGATGAGCGGGTAGTCGCTGTGCGGCCACACCTTCGTGAGGTCGAACGGGTTGAACCGGTAGGTCTTCGCGTCCTCGTAGGGCATCGCCTGGATGGACAGCGTCCAGCGCGGGAAGTCGCCGGCCTCGATGGCGTCGTGCAGGTCGCGGCGGTGGTGGTCGGCGTCCTCGCCGGCGATGCGCATGGCCTCGGCGCCGGTCAGGCCCTCGACCCCCTGCTCGCTGTGGAAGTGGAACTTCATCCAGTGCTTGTCGCCGGCGGCGTTGACCATGAGGAACGTGTGCGACCCGTACCCGTTCATGTGCCGGAAGGTCTTGGGGATGCCGCGGTCGCCCATGAGGTAGGTGACCTGGTGGGCCGACTCCGGGTTGAGGCTCCAGAAGTCCCACTGCATGTGGTTGTCGCGCAGGCCCGAGCCGCCCATCCGCTTCTGGCTGCGGATGAAGTGCGGGAACTTCATCGTGTCGCGGATGAAGAAGACCGGGGTGTTGTTGCCGACGAGGTCCCAGTTGCCCTCGGTCGTGTAGAACTTCAGCGCGAAGCCGCGGGGGTCGCGCCACGTGTCGGGGGAGCCCTGCTCGCCGGCCACGGTCGAGAACCGGGCGAGCATGTCGGTCTTCGTGCCGGGCGCGAACACCGCCGCCTTGGTGAAGCGGGTGATGTCCTCGGTGGTCTCGAACACGCCGAACGCGCCGGAGCCCTTGGCGTGCACGTTGCGCTCCGGGATGCGCTCGCGGTTGAAGTGCGCCATCTGGTTGAGGAAGTGCACGTCGTGCAGCAGGATCGGGCCGTCCGCGCCGAGGGTCAGCGAGTTGCGGTCGCTGACGGCGGGGGCGCCGTTGTCGGTCGTCGACCCCAGGTGGGCCTCGGCGCTGGGTGCGGTCTGGATGGACTCGCCGCGGGGCGTGGTGTCCGTCATCGTGCTCCTTCTCGGTATGCCTGGCTGGTCGGTATGCCGGCTGCTCGCCACCACACCACCTTCTCTGGAACGGGTCAAGAGAGGTTGCCCTCCGGGCCCACCTTGGTCCCTGCCCCGTCACCCCCCGCGCCACACCCGTCCGGGCCGCCGAACTGACCGGGGAAACCGTGTGTGCCCCGTCGGTGCTGGATGGCACCCTGGGGCGGTGCGCCTGTCCGTCTACCGACCCGTCCTGGCGCTGCCGGACGCCCGGGCGGCGCTGCTGCTGGGGTTCTTCATCCGGGTCCCGCTCTTCGCAGGCGGCGTCATCCTCACCCTGCACGTCGTCACCGCCCTGCACCGCAGCTACGGCGCGGCCGGCCTGCTCACCACGGCGGCGACCCTCGCGCTCGCGGCCTCCAGCCCGTGGCGGGGCCGGATGCTCGACCGCAAGGGCCTGCGCCGGGTCGTCGTCCCGTCGCTCGTGGTCCAGGCGGTCTGCTGGTCCATCGCGCCCTGGGTCGACTACTGGTGGCTCATGGGGCTGGCAGCGCTGGGCGGGCTCTTCGCCGTGCCGACCTTCTCGATCCTGCGGCAGGTGCTGGTCTCCGCCGTACCCGAGGACCAGCGCCGCACCGCCCTGTCCCTCGACTCGATCGGCACCGAGTTCTCCTTCATGGCCGGTCCGGCCCTCGGGGTCTGGGCGGCGACGATGTGGCACACCGGCTGGGCGATCTTCGTCTTCGAGTGGCTCTCGATCGTCGCGGGGATCGTGCTCGTCGTCATCAACCCCGCGCTCCGGGTCGCCGGCGGAGCCGAGCCCGGGCCCGCCGCCGCCCCGGTGCGGTCCTGGTTCAGCCTGCAGGTGCTGGCCGTGCTCGCCGCGTCAGCCGCGGCCACGGTCGTCCTGGCCGGCACCGACGTCTCCATCGTCGCCACCCTGCGCGACATGGGGGCCCAGCAGCACATCGGCTGGGTGCTCGCCCTCTGGGGCGCCGGATCCATCGTCGGTGGCGTCGTCTACGGCGCCTGGCACCGCTCCATCGAGGCATTCTGGCTGCTCGCGGGCCTCGCGCTGGTCACCGCTCCCGTCGCCCTCGCGGCCGACCTGCCCGCGGCCGCGGTGCTCATCCTCGTCTCCGGCCTCTTCTGCGCCCCGACGATCACGGCCACGGTCGACACCCTCACCCGCCTGGTGCCCGAGCGCAGCCGGGGCGAGGCCATCGGCTGGCACGGCTCGTCGATGACGGCCGGGATGGCGCTCGGTGCGCCGGTGGCCGGGTTCGCGATCGACGCCGGGGGCTGGCGATGGGGCTATGTCGTCGTCAGCGCGCTCGGCCTCGCCGTCGCTGCGGTGGGTGGTCTCGTGCTCGCGCGACGCTCCCGCCGGCCCGCGTCTCCGGTGGAGGATTCGTCCCTCGCCGCCGCTCGCTGATAACCTGGGGGAGACCAGACGGGTGACACGACTCGGCGCGAGCCGGGACTTGGCCCCCGTCGTGCAAGAGAAGCCCTCGGCTTCCACCCGCGCCGATCGCGAGATCGCCGGGTCGAACGGTCCGACACACGGTATGCGGATCCGCCCCCTCGGGTGTGGCGACGCCTGCGGTGGGATGCAGCGCAGGCCGCGCGGCATACCGGACCGGTCGTCAGAGGCTCCTCGCGCACCGATGGTGACGAGGAGCCTTTCTCGTCCCTGGCGGTCCGGGGCGCCAACCGGCCCCGGTCACTACCTCCACAGAAGGAGCTCCACATCAGCGAGCCTCGCATCAACGAGCGCATCCGGGTCCCGGAAGTGCGCTTGGTCGGCCCCAACGGCGAACAGGTGGGCATCGTGCGCGTCGAGGACGCGCTGCGGCTGGCCGCGGAGGCAGACCTCGACCTCGTCGAGGTGGCCCCCATGGCCCGTCCGCCGGTCGCCAAGCTCATGGACTTCGGCAAGTTCAAGTACGAAGCCGCCATGAAGGACAGGGCAGCCCGCAAGAACCAGATCAACACCGTCATCAAGGAGATCAAGCTCCGTCCGAAGATCGACCCGCACGACTACGGCACCAAGAAGGGCCACGTCGAGCGGTTCCTCAAGGCCGGCGATAAGGTCAAGGTGACGATCATGTTCCGCGGGCGCGAGCAGTCGCGCCCCGAGCTGGGCTTCCGCCTGCTCCAGCGGCTGGCGGAGGACGTCGTCGACCTCGGCTTCGTCGAGTCCAGCCCCAAGCAGGACGGCCGCAACATGATCATGGTCCTGGGCCCGACCAAGAAGAAGGCCGAGGCCCGCGCCGAGCTGCGCCGTCGCCGCGACGATGCGGGGGACAGCTCCGCCGGGTCCGCGGACGACGACCTCATGCAGGAGATCGAGGCGGCCACCCAGACCCCGGCCCCGGCCCGTGCCGCCGCCCCGTCGGCCCCCGCCGCAGCACCGGCCCCCGAAGCAGCAGCACCGGCGCCCGTGGCGGCGCCCGTGGCAGCACCGGCGCCCGTGGCAGCACCGGCAGCGGCCGCCGAGCCGGCCGCCGCTCCCGAGGCCACGGCACCGGCCGCAACGCCCACGCCCACGCCGACGCCCACCCGGACGCCCGCCCCGGCCCCGACGCCGTCGGCGCCGGCCCCGGCCACCCCCCGCCCCACCCCCCGGCCGGCGCCCAAGGCGCCCAAGCCGGCCCCCTCGGCCGAGTCGGCCTGACCGACCCGACCGTTCACCACCCGGAACCCTCCGGGGCCACCCGGAACCACCCCGGAACCACCCGGACCACACGAAGGAGATCGGCCAGCCATGCCGAAGATGAAGACCCACAGCGGAGCGAAGAAGCGCTTCCGCGTCACCGGCACCGGCAAGATCATGCGCGAGCAGGCCGGCGGTCGCCACCTGCTCGAGCACAAGTCGAGCAAGAAGATGCGCTCGATCTCCGGTGACCTCGAGCTGTCCAAGCCGGACACCAAGAAGATCAAGAAGCTGCTCGGCCGCTGAGCCGCGCCACTGACCTCTGACCCCCAGAACCTGAAGGAGACCTCACGTGGCACGCGTGAAGCGGGCGGCCAACGCCCAGAAGAAGCGCCGGGTAACCCTCGAGCGCGCCAGCGGCTACCGCGGGCAGCGCTCGCGGCTCTACCGCAAGGCCAAGGAGCAGGTGACCCACTCGCTGGGGTACGCCTACCGTGACCGGCGCGCGAAGAAGGGCGACTTCCGCCGCCTGTGGATCCAGCGGATCAACGCGGGCGCCCGCGCGAACGGCATGACCTACAACCGGTTCATCCAGGGCCTCAAGGCCGCCGGTGTCGAGGTCGACCGCAAGATCCTCGCCGACCTCGCGGTCACCGACGAGGTCGCGTTCACCGCGCTCGTCGAGCTGGCCCGGGTCAACGTGCCCGCCGCCGGTAGCGACGCAGCCTGACCTCGGTCGCTAACCCCCTCGAGAACCCCAGGTCCGACCGGGTCCGGTCGGTCCACGCCCTGTCGCGGCGCGCCACGCGCGCGCGACAGGGCCGGTTCCTCGTCGAGGGGCCGCAGGGGGTCCGGGAGGCGGTCCGGCACCGTCCGGACCTCGTCCGTGACCTCTACGTCACGGCCGACGCCGAGCACCGGTATGCCGCCGAGCTGACGGACGCCCGCGCGGCCGGACTCCCGGTGCACCGGGTCACCGACGCCGTCCTCGCCGCGATGGCCGACGCGCAGACCCCTCAGGGCCTGCTCGCGGTCTGTGCGGCACCGGAGGCGACGCTCGACGACGTGCTCGCGACCGGGCCCACGCTCGTCTGCGTACTGGCCCACGTCCGCGACCCCGGCAACGCCGGCACGGTGCTTCGGGTGGCCGACGCCGTGGGCGCCGACGCGGTCGTCGTCACCGACGGCAGCGTCGACGTCCTCTCGCCCAAGGTCGTGCGGTCCACGGCCGGCTCGCTGTTCCACCTGCCGGTGGTCACCGGCATACCGCTGGCGGACGCCGTCGACGCGTTGCGTGCCGCGGGCCTGCGCGTGATCGCCGCCGACGGGGCGGGCGACCGCACCCTCGACGCGGTCGACCTGAGCGCCTCGCACGCCTGGGTGTTCGGCAACGAGGCCTGGGGTCTGGACCCCGCCGACCGCGCCCGCTGCGACCAGGTGGTGCGCATCCCGATCCGGGGCCGGGCCGAGTCGCTCAACCTTGCGATGGCCGCGACACTGTGCCTGTATGCCGCGTCGAGCGCGCAGGGCGTCGGGGCACAGGGGCCCACCTGACCGGTCCGGCCGCCCGGACTCGCGCCCGGGATGTCCCTAGAATCAGGCTCATGGGGCCTGAGGTGGATGTCGTGGCGGAGGATGCCGCGCACCCGCCGCCGTGGATGACGGCGATGGCCGAGCTCCTCCCCGACGGCCTCGTCGTCCTCGACCAGAACGGCACCGTCCGCTTCTGCAGCACCCGGGCGGCGCGGCTCATCGAGGTGGAGCCCGAGGCCATCCTGGGCCGGCCGGTGCGCGAGGGGCTGGCCCTGCACGACAGCGACGGTCGCTCGTGGTGGGACCTCGCCGACCCCTGGAACACCCTGCACACGGTGACCGGCCACCGCGAGAAGCTCCTGTGGACCCCGGCCGGGGTGGAGCTGCTCATCACGGCCCGCTACCTGCGCACCGACCACCGCGGCCCGGTGCGCCGCGTGCTGTTGTCGGTGCGCGACGCCTACGCGCGCCAGCGGGCCGAGCAGGACCACGCCGCGCTCATCTCGACCATCGCCCACGAGCTGCGCTCGCCGCTGACCTCGGTCAAGGGGTTCTCCGCGACCCTGCTGCGGGGCTGGGACAAGTTCACCGACGACCAGAAGCGCTTCATGATCGAGACGATGGAGACCGACGCCGACCGGGTGTCGCGGCTCATCACCGAGCTGCTCGACGTGTCCCGCCTCGACGCCGGCCGCCTCGACGTACGTCTGCAGCCGGTCGACATCAGTGCCATGGTGCGTCGCCACGTGCAGCGCCTACAGGCCGGGGGACTGGCCGACGACCGCTTCACCGTCGTCGAGGCCCCCGGCCTCCCCGAGGTGTGGGCCGACCCCGACCGCGTCAACCAGATCCTGGCCAACCTCATGGAGAACGCCGTGCGCCACGGCGACGGCACGGTGACCGTGGGTATCGTCAGTGACGAGGCCGGCGAGGGCGGGGCGACTCCGCGCAGCGGTACCCGTCCCGACGTGCTCGTCTCCGTAGCGGACGAGGGGGACGGTGTGAGCGAGGAGCACCTCCCGCTCGTCTTCAACCGGTTCTGGCACGGCACCCGCCGGGGCAGCACCGGCCTCGGGCTCTACATCGTGCGGGGGCTCGTCGAGGCCCACGGCGGACGCATCACGGTCGGGCGCGCGCCCTCCGGTGGGGCCGACTTCCGATTTACGTTGCCTTCGGGCGCTCCCGAGCACAACCTCTGACCCACGCGAGGCGAGCCCGGCCCGAAGGCTCCTTCCCCCTGCCCCTGTGCCCCGTGCGCTCGACCGTACCGATGAAGCGAGACGAACCGATGTCCGGACCCAACACGCAGTACGACCCCGTCGAGGTCGCCGCCCTCGACCCCGCGACCCTCGACGCGGCCGTCCGCGCCGCAGCCGAGGCCTTCGCGGCCGCGACCAGCCTCGACGACCTCAAGGCCGCCCGCATCGCCCACATCGACCGGGGCGCCGTGGCGGCCGCCAAGCGCGAGATCGGCGCCCTGCCCCCGAGCGCCAAGGCCGAGGCGGGCAAGCGGGTCGGCGCGGCCCAGGCCGAGCTCGGCCGGGCCCACGCCGCCCGGCAGCGCGAGCTCGCCGACGAGCGCGACCGGCGGATCCTCGTCGAGGAGGCGGTCGACGTCACTCGTCCCGTGGGCCGGCGCCCGCCCGGCGCCCGGCACCCGCTCGAGCTGACGTCCGAGCGGCTCATGGACGCGTTCGTCGGAGCCGGCTGGGAGGTGGCGGAGGGCCCGGAGGTCGAGTCGGAGTGGCTGAACTTCGACGCGCTCAACCTGGGCAAGGACCATCCCGCCCGCCAGATGCAGGACACCTTCTTCGTCGACCCGCCCGACGGCGGCCTGGTGCTGCGCACCCAGACGTCACCGGTGCAGATCCGCACCATGCTGGAGCGCACCCCGCCGATCTACGTCGTCTCACCCGGCAAGGTCTTCCGCACCGACGACCTCGACGCCACGCATACCCCCGTCTTCCACCAGATCGAGGCCCTCGCGGTCGACAAGGGCCTCACCATGGCTCACCTGCGTGGCGCCATCGACCACTTCATCGGCGTGATGTTCGGCGAGGGCACCCGCACCCGCGTGCGCGCGTCGTACTTCCCCTTCACCGAGCCGAGCATGGAGACCGACTTCGTCTGCTTCGTGTGCCACGGCGACGACCCCGGGTGCCGCACGTGCGGCGGGTCCGGCTGGATCGAGCTCGGCGGCTCCGGCATGGTCAACCGCAAGGTCCTCGTGGCGTGCGGCATCGACCCCGACGTCTACAGCGGGTACGCGTTCGGGCTCGGCATCGAGCGGGCCCTGCAGCTGCGGCACGGGGTCACCGACATGCGCGACATCGTCGAGGGCGATGCGCGCTTCTCCGAGCAGTTCGGGATGGAGGTCTGACATGCGCGCACCACTGCGCTGGCTGGGCGAGTACGTCGACGTCGCACCCGGCACCACGGGCCGCGAGGTCGCGGCGTCGTTCGTCTCGGTCGGGCTGGAGGAGGAGGACCTGTACGGCGGCGACATCACCGGCCCGCTCGTCGTCGGTCGCGTGCTGTCGCTCGACGAGCAGGTCCAGAAGAACGGCAAGCCCATCCGCTTCTGTGTGGTCGACGTCGGCCCGCACGGCCAGATGGCCACCGAGGGGAAGCACCAGGAGATCGTCTGCGGGGCGACGAACTTCGCGGTCGGCGACCTCGTCGTCGTGGTCCTGCCCGGTGCGGTCCTGCCCGGCGGGTTCGAGATCGCCGCGCGCAAGACCTACGGGCAGGTGTCCAACGGGATGATCTGCGCCGAGGACGAGATCGGCATCGGACACGACCACAGCGGGATCATCGTGCTGGAGCGGCTGCTCGGGGCGGAGGCGCTGCAGGGCGTCGCCCCCGGTGACGACGCGATCGCCCTGCTCGGTCTCGGCGACGAGGTGGTCGAGGTCAACGTCACCCCCGACCGCGGCTACTGCTTCTCCCTGCGCGGTCTCGCCCGGGAGTACTGGCACGCGCAGGGCTCGCCCGCAGATGGCTTCCGCGACCCGGCGCTCCTCGACGTACCTCCGGCCACCGACGACGGGTATGCGGTACGGCTCACCGACGACGCCCCGATCGACGGGCGGGCAGGCTGCGACCGGTTCGTCGCGCGCAGCGTCCGGGGCATCGACCCCACGCGACCGTCGCCGCGATGGATGCAGCGCCGGCTCACCGAGGTCGGGATGCGGCCGATCTCGCTGGCCGTCGACGTCACCAACTACGTCATGCTCGCCGTGGGCCAGCCGCTGCACGCGTACGACCTCGGAGCCCTGAGCGGGTCGATCGAGGTCCGGCGGGCGCGGTCGGGGGAGACGCTGAAGACCCTCGACGACGTCGAGCGGGCCCTCGACCCCGAGGACCTGCTCATCACCGACGGCGGCCACACACCGCTCGCGGTCGCCGGCGTCATGGGCGGGGCCACCAGCGAGGTCACCGCCAGCACGACCGACGTCCTCGTCGAGGCGGCGCACTTCGACCCCGTGACCATCGCGCGGTCCTCCCGGCGGCACAAGCTGGTCACCGAGGCGTCCAAGCGGTTCGAGCGCGGGGTCGACCCGCGGCTGGCGCCGGCCGCCGCCCAGCTCGTCGTCGACATGCTCGTCGCGCACGGTGGCGGGGTCGCCGACCCAGCCGTCACGGACGTCGACCACACCTCGCCGCGCGAGGCGTACGCGCTGGACGCCGACCTGCCGAGCCGGCTGGTGGGCGTCGAGTACGCCCGCGACCGCGTGGCGGAGATCCTGCGCGACCTGGGCTGCGTCGTCGCCGACCCGGGGTCGGGACCGCTGACGGTCACGCCGCCGTCGTGGCGCCCCGACCTCGTCGACGGCCCCGACTACGTGGAGGAGGTGGCGCGGATCGACGGCTACGACAAGATTCCGTCGGTCATCTCCACCCCGCCCGCCGGCCGCGGGCTGACCCACGGCCAGCGGGTGCGCCGGATCGTCGCCAACGCCCTCGTGGCGCGCGGCTTCGTGGAGGTGCTGACCTACCCGTTCGTGTCGACGGGGCTGGCCGACACGTTCGGGCTCGCCGCCGACGACGAGCGCCGGCACGCGGTGCGGGTCGTCAACCCGCTCTCCGACGAGGCGCCGCTGATGCGCACCTCGGTGCTGGCGACCTTGGTGGACGCGTTGCGGCGCAACGTCTCCCGGGGTCGTGACGACATCGGGCTCTTCGAGATCGGGATGGTCACGCTGCCCGAGGCCGGCGCCACGCATACCGCTCCCGTGCCCGGCGTCGACCGTCGGCCCGACGCCGAGACCGTCGAGGCCATCATGCGCGCCATCCCGCACCAGCCCCGTCACGTCGCGGCGGTCCTGACGGGCGAGGTGGAGCGCGGCGGCTGGTGGGGCGCCGGTCGGCAGGCCACGTGGGAGGACGCCGTCGAGAGCGTCCAGGCCGTGGCCAAGGCGCTGGCCGTCGAGGTCGTGATCGTCGCCGACCGCGACCGGGCGCCGTGGCACCCCGGACGCTGCGCGCGGGTCGAGCTGCCCGACGGCACCGTGGTCGGCCACGCGGGCGAGCTGCACCCCAAGGTGCTGACCGCCCTGGGGCTGCCCGCCCGCACCTGCGCGCTGGAGCTCGACGTGGAGGTGCTCACCGCCGCGAGTGAGCCGACGACGCGCTACCGGGAGATCTCCACCTTCCCGGCCGCGCTCTCCGACATCGCGCTGGTCGTCGCCGACACCGTCACCGCCGCCGAGGTGACGCGCGCGCTGCGCGCCGGGGCGGGCGACTACCTCGAGGAGCTGCAGCTCTTCGACGTCTACGAGGGCGAGCAGGTCGGCGAGGGCAACACCTCCCTGGCCTACCGGCTCACCTTCCGCGCCCCGGACCGCACATTGACGACCGAAGAGGTCAACGGCTTCCGCGACGCGGCCGTCCGGTCCGCGGCCGACGCGGTGGGAGCCACCCAGCGCTGACCCCACGAGGCGACCCCTTTATCGGGTGACCCGATAAAGGGGCGCTTCGCTGGAGAACCGTTGTCCAGCGAGGCGAGGGTTTCTCCAGCGAAGCGTTGACACGCGTTCCGGCGACACCCTGCATACAACCACTGTGGTGTGTATAGTCATGCGTCATGGTCACAGCAGCGGTCGCCGGGGCGAGCGGGTATGCCGGCGGCGAGATCGTGCGTCTGCTGCTGGGGCACCCGACGCTGACGCTGGGAGCCGTCACGGCCGACTCGTCCGCCGGCAAGCGGCTCGGTGAGGTCCACCCGCACCTGACGCCGGTGGCCGACCGGGTCCTCGCCCCCACGACGGCCGACACGCTCGCCGGCCACGACGTCGTCTTCCTCGCCCTGCCCCACGGCGCGTCGGCCGACATCGCCCGGCAGCTCAGCCCCGAGACCGTCGTCGTCGACTGCGGCGCGGACTTCCGGCTCGACGATCCGCAGGCCTGGACCCGGTTCTACGGCACCGACCACGCCGGCAGCTGGCCCTACGGACTGCCCGAGCTTCCCCTCGCCGGCGGCTCGGTGCGCGACCGGCTCCGGGGGGCCACCCGGATCGCCGTGCCCGGCTGCTATCCAACGGCCTGCTCGCTGGCCCTCGCCCCCGGCCTCCAGTCGGGCCTGCTCGAGCCCCAGGACATCGTCATCGTCGCGGCGAGCGGCACGTCGGGAGCGGGCAAGGGGCTCAAGGCCCATCTGCTGGGCTCGGAGGTCATGAGCGCCATGTCGCCGTACGGCGTCGGCGGCGGACACCGGCACACCCCCGAGATCGTCCAGACCCTCAGCCTCGCCGCGGGCGAGCCCGTCACCCTGTCGTTCACCCCCACCCTCGCCCCGATGCCCCGTGGCATCCTCGCCACCTGCACCGCGCGGGTGCGTCCTGGCACCTCGGCCGAGGCCCTGCGGGCGGCGTGGCACGGCGCCTACGCCGACGAGCCGTTCGTCCACCTGCTGCCCGACGGCCAGTGGCCGCGCACGTCCGACGTGCTGGGCGCCAACACTGTGCACCTCCAGCTCGCGCTCGACCCGTCGGTGGGCCGGGTCGTCGTGGTCGCGGCCGTCGACAACCTCACCAAGGGCACCGCTGGCGGTGCCATCCAGTGCGCGAACATCGCGCTGGGCCTGCCGGAGACCGCTGGTCTCCCCGTCGCCGGAGTCGCCCCGTGAGCCACCACCCCTCCAGTCCCGCTCTGCCGCAAGGGTTCCGCGCGGCAGGGGTGATCGCCGGCCTCAAGGCCAGCGGCTCGCCCGACCTCGCCCTCCTCGTCAACGACGGGCCGGACCACCACGC
Organism: uncultured Actinomycetota bacterium; assembly: GCA_963752705.1. Classification (GTDB taxonomy): domain Bacteria; phylum Actinomycetota; class Actinomycetes; order Actinomycetales; family Dermatophilaceae; genus Lapillicoccus. The sequence continues at coordinate 311,349 of CAVVZM010000001.1, read as the reverse complement.
CGCCGCGGTCTTCACCAGCAACCGGGTCGTGGCCGCCCCCGTCACGTGGTCGCGCACCGTGGTGGGGGACGGCCGGGTCGACGCGGTCGTGCTCAACTCCGGTGGGGCCAACGCCTGCACCGGCGCCCAGGGCTTCCAGGACACGCACAGCACCGCCGAAGAGGTGGCGTCCGCGCTCGACGTCTCGGCCTCCGACGTCGTCGTCTGCTCCACCGGGCTCATCGGCGAGCTGCTGCCGATGGACCGCATCCTCGCCGGGGTCGCCGCGGCCACGTCGGCCCTGAGCCCGGCCGGTCACGAAGACGCCGCCCGGGCGATCATGACGACCGACACCGTGCCGAAGCGGGCCGCCCACGAGGGCGACGGCTGGTCGGTCTGGGGGATGGCCAAGGGCGCGGGCATGCTCGCCCCCTCCCTGGCCACGATGCTCGTCGTCGTCGTCACCGATGCGGTGACCGACGCGGGCGCGCTCGACACCGCGCTGCGGGACGCGACCGCGGTCACGTTCGACCGGGTCGACTCCGACGGCTGCCAGTCCACCAACGACACCGTCCTCCTCATGGCGTCGGGGGCGTCGGGCCGCCAGGTCGCGCCGGCCGACCTCGGCGCGGCGGTGACGTCGGTCTGCGCCGACCTCGCCCGCCAGCTCGTCGCCGACGCCGAGGGCGCCCACCACGAGATCGAGATCGAGGTGCGCAACGCTGCCTCGGTCGGCGACGCCCTCGAGGTCGCCCGCGCGGTGGCCCGCAACAACCTCTTCAAGTGCGCCATCTTCGGCGCCGACCCCAACTGGGGCCGGGTCCTCGCCGCCGTCGGCACCACCGCCGCCGCGTTCGAGGCCGACGAGCTCGACGTCACCATGAACGGCGTCGAGGTATGCCGCGCGGGCGGCGTCGGTGCGGACCGCACCGGCGTCGACCTGTCCGGCCGGCAGGTCCACGTGCTCGTCGACCTGCACGCGGGCGGGGACACCGCCACCATCTGGACCAACGACCTCACCCACGACTACGTCCACGAGAACTCGGCCTACAGCACATGACCACGACCCCTCCCGCCCCCGCCGCGCCCAGCACCATGCGCGGGCTCATCGACGCCGCGGCCCTGCGGGTGGCCGCGTCCAAGGCCCAGACGCTCGTGGAGGCGCTGCCCTGGCTGGAGCGGTTCCGGGGCGCGCTCGTGGTCGTCAAGTACGGCGGCAACGCGATGCTCTACGACGACCTGAAACGCGCCTTCGCGCAGGACGTCGCGTTCCTCCGGTATGCCGGTCTGCGGCCGGTCGTCGTGCACGGTGGCGGTCCGCAGATCGCCGCCATGCTCACGCGCCTCGGTCTCACCAGCGAGTTCAGGGGCGGCCTCCGGGTGACGACCCCCGAGGTCATGGAGGTCGTCCGCATGGTGCTGACCGGTCAGGTCGGGCGGGAGCTCGTCGGCCTGCTCAACCAGCACGGTCCGCTCGCGGTGGGCCTGTCGGGCGAGGACGCCGGGCTGCTGGGCGCCCGTCGGCGCACCCACGAGGCCGCCGACGGCAGCGAGGTCGACCTGGGCCTGGTCGGCGACGTCGAGAGCGTCAACCCGTCGGCCGTCACCGACATCCTCGACGCCGGCCGCATCCCCGTCGTCTCGACCGTCGCCCCCGACCTCGACGTCGAGGGGCAGGTGCTCAACGTCAACGCCGACACGGCGGCCGCCGCTCTGGCCGTGGCCCTGAAGGCCCACAAGCTGGTGGTGCTCACCGACGTCGAGGGCATCTACGCCCGCTGGCCCGACCCCGACTCGCTGCTCTCGCGGCTGACCCTGACCGACGCACAGGAGCTGCTGGGCGCGGTCGACGAGGGCATGGTCCCCAAGCTGGAGGCCTGCATCCGCGCCGTGACGCACGGCGTCCCTCAGGCCCACGTCATCGATGGCCGCAAGCCGCACTCGCTGCTCCTTGAGGTGTTCACCGACGAGGGCATCGGCACCATGGTCGTCCCCGATCCCGATCCCGAAGGAGCCGCCCGCCCATGACCCACGCAGAAGACATCCTGGCGCGCTACCGGGCCGCCCTCATCCCCGTCTTCGGGGTGCCGCAGACGGTGCTGTCGCACGGCGACGGCTGCTACGTCGTCGACGTCGACGGCAAGCGCTACCTCGACCTGCTCGGCGGCATCGCCGTCAACACCCTGGGCCACGGCCACCCGGCGCTGCTGGAGGCGATCGCCAAGCAGTCCTCGCAGATCATGCACATCTCCAACTTCTTCACCTCGGAGCCCCAGGTCGAGCTGGCCGAGAAGCTCATCGAGATCTGCCGGGCCCCGGCGGGGTCCGGCGTCTTCTTCGCCAACTCCGGCACGGAGGCGCTGGAGGCCGCCGTCAAGCTGACCCGGCGCACCGGGCGTACGCGGATCATCGCCGCCCAGAACGCCTTCCACGGTCGCACGACGGGTGCGCTGGCCCTGACGTGGAAGCCGGCCTACCGGGAGCCCTTCGCGCCCCTCATGCCGGGGGTGCAGCACGTCCCCTTCAACGACCTCGACGCGCTGCGGGCCGCCGTCGCCGAGGCCGGCGACGACCTCGCCGCCGTCGTCCTGGAGCCGATCCAGGGGGAGGGGGGCGTCCTCCCCGCTGACCCGGCCTACCTGCGTCTGGCCCGCGACCTCACCCACGAGGCCGGTGCGCTGCTCGTCCTCGACGAGGTGCAGAGCGGCATGGGCCGCACCGGTCACTGGCTCGCCCACCACGCCACCGACGTGGTGCCCGACGCCGTCACCCTGGCCAAGGGTCTCGCCGGCGGCGTCCCCATCGGTGCGCTGGTCACCTACGGCCCGCACGTCACCGGGCTGCTCTCCGGCGGTCAGCACGGCTCGACGTTCGGCGGCAACCCGCTGGCCTGCGCGGCCGGGCTCGCGACGATCCACACGATCGAGGCCGACGGGCTGCTGGACCATGCCCGCGAGACGGGCGCGCACCTCCAGGCGGCGATCGAGGGGCTGGGACACCCGCGGGTCGCCGGCGTCCGTGGCCGAGGCCTGCTGCTCGCCGTGACCCTCACCGAACCGGTCGCCGCGTCAGCCATGAACCTCGCCCGCGAGGCCGGGTTCCTCGTCAACGCCGTGCAGCCGGACGCGATCCGGCTGGCTCCGCCGCTGATCCTCACGGCCGCCCAAGCCGACACCTTCGTCGCCGCGCTGCCCTCGATCCTCGACGAGGCGGTCCCCGCGTGACCACACGGGCGACGGCACGGCCCCAGATGAGCCGGACGGCGCGCCAGTCCCGCGTCGCCGACCTGCTGAGGTCCCGCGACGTCCGCTCGCAGGGCGAGCTGCTCAGCCTGCTCGCGGCCGACGGCGTCGACGTCACCCAGGCCACGCTCTCGCGCGACCTCGTCGAGGTGGGCGCCGTCAAGGTCCGCCGCGGCCGCACCCTCGTCTATGCCGTGCCCGACGCGGCGGGCTCGGTGTCCGGGTCGACGGCGGTCCCGGTGCTCGGCGTGGGCGGCACCGACGAGCTGCCGGTGCGGCTGCGCCGAGCGAGCGAGGAGCTACTGGTGAGCGCCCAGGGGGCCGGCAACCAGGTCGTGCTGCGGACCCCGCCGGGAGCGGCGAACTACCTCGCGTCGTGTATCGACCAGTCCCACCTGACGGAGGTCCTGGGCACCATCGCCGGCGATGACACCATCCTCGTCATCGCCGCGTCCGCGGCGTCCGCCCGCGACTTCGTGCGCCAGATGGACCCCGACGGGTCGAGGAGACCACTGCGATGACCGACGCCGTGCGGGGCACCGGCTCCGCGACCGGGGCGATCAGCCTGTGGGGCGGCCGCTTCGCCGGCGGCCCGGCCGACGCGCTGGCCGAGCTCTCCCGCAGCACCCACTTCGACTGGCGGCTCGCGCCCCACGACATCGCGGGGTCGCGGGCGCACGCCCGGGTGCTGCACCGCGCCGGCCTGCTCGACGACACCGCGCTGGCCACCATGCTCGACGCCCTCGACTGGCTCGACGCCGACGTCGCCAGCGGGGCGTTCCGGCCCGACCCCGGCGACGAGGACGTGCACACCGCCCTGGAGCGGGGTCTCATCGACCGGGCCGGGGCCGACGTCGGCGGCCGGCTCCGCGCGGGCCGGTCCCGCAACGACCAGGTCGTCACGCTCTTCCGCCGCTACCTCAGGCACGAGGCCCGGGTCGTCGCCGGCCTCGTTCTCGACGTCGTCGACGCGCTCGTCGCGCAGGCCACGGAGCACCTCGACGTCCCCATGCCCGGACGCACCCACATGCAGCACGCGCAGCCCGTCCTGCTGTCGCACCACCTGCTGGCCCACGCCTGGGCGCTGCTACGCGACGTCGACCGGCTCCGCGACTGGGACCGCAGGGCCGACGTCTCGCCCTACGGCTCGGGCGCGCTCGCGGGCAGCTCCCTCGGCCTCGACCCCGACGCGGTCGCCCACGAGCTGGGCTTCTCGGCGGCCGTGGAGAACTCCATCGACGGCACCGCCAGCCGCGACTTCGCCGCCGAGCTCGCCTTCGTGGCGGCCATGACGGCGGTCGACGTGTCGCGGATCGCCGAGGAGGTGGTGCTCTGGGCGACCAAGGAGTTCTCCTACGTCACGCTCGACGACGCCTACTCCACGGGGTCGAGCATCATGCCGCAGAAGAAGAACCCCGACGTCGCCGAGCTCGCCCGCGGCAAGGCCGGCCGGCTGGTGGGCGACCTCGCCGGTCTGCTGGCGACGCTCAAGGCGCTGCCGCTGGCGTACAACCGCGACCTCCAGGAGGACAAGGAGCCGGTCTTCGACGCGGTCGACACCCTCGAGGTGCTGCTGCCCGCCTTCGCCGGGATGGTCGCCACGCTGACCTTCGACCGCGAGCGGCTGCGGTCGCTCGCACCCCAGGGCTTCGCGCTCGCCACCGACATCGCCGAGTGGCTGGTGCGTCAGGGCGTGGCCTTCCGGGTGGCCCACGAGGTCGCCGGCGCCTGCGTACGGGTCTGCGAGGAGCGGGGGACCGAGCTCTGGGATCTCGACGACGCCGACCTCGCGGCCATCCACCCGGCGCTCACCCCTGCGGTGCGCGAGGTCCTCTCGGTCGAGGGGTCCCTCGCCTCCCGCGACGGGCGGGGGGGCACGGCGCCCGTACGCGTGCGCGAGCAGCTCGAGCGGGTCCGTCACCTGGCCGAGGCGGGCCGCGCCTTCGCGGCGCCGCTCGGCTGAGCCCGGGTCGAGGCCCGTGGCGCGGCGGCTGCCCCGCTCGTTCTTCGCCCGTGACGTCCTCGACGTCGCGCCCGCGCTGCTCGGCTGCAACGTGACCCACGCCGGCGTGACGGTGCGGCTCACCGAGGTCGAGGCGTATGCCGGGTACATGCAGGACCCGGGCTCACACGCCTACCGCGGCCGGACGCCCCGCACCGAGCCCATGTTCGGCCCGGCGGGGTTCACCTACGTCTACTTCACCTACGGCATGCACTGGTGCCTCAACCTGGTCACCGGTCCGGTGGGGTCGGCGCAGGCGGTCCTTCTGCGCGGCGGCGAGGTCGTGGCGGGGGAGGAGACCGCGGCACGGCGGCGCCCGAGGGTCGCCCCACGGGACTGGTGCCGCGGCCCCGCCCGGCTCGCGGCGACTCTGGCCCTCACCGGGGCCGACACCGGGAAGGACGTCTGCGGGCCCGGTGCCGAGCTCGTCGTGCGCGCCGCCGCGAGCGACGCCGCTCCCGCGCGGATCCGGACCGGACCCCGAGTGGGGGTGGCCGGCCCCGGTGGCGACGTCGCGGCCTACCCCTGGCGGTTCTGGCTCGACGACGAGCCGACGGTCTCGGTGTACCGGCCCGCGAAACCCCGTGCCCCTCGTCCCGCCCCGTAGGGCAGGCTGTCCCGCTGTGGACGACATCGGCCGGAATGTGCTCGACGAGCTGGCGTGGCGGGGGCTGGTGGCGCAGACCACCGACGAGACCACACTGCGCACGGCCCTGGCCGACGGTCCGGTGACGGTGTACTGCGGCTTCGACCCTACGGCCCCCTCGCTGCACTTCGGGAACCTCGTGCAGCTCGTCGTCCTGCGCCATCTGCAGCGCGCGGGTCACCGCGTCATCTGCCTGGTCGGGGGCTCGACCGGGCTCATCGGCGACCCCAAGCCGACGTCCGAACGGGTGCTGAAGACCAAGGAGCACACCGCGGCCAACGTGGCGCGGATCAAGGCGCTGGTCCGCCCGTTCCTCGACTTCGAGGGGGACAACGCGGCGATGCTCGTCGACAACCTCGACTGGACCGCCCCGATGTCGGCCATCGACTTCCTGCGCGACGTCGGCCAGCACTTCCGGGTCAACCAGATGATCCGCAAGGACGCCGTCGCCGCTCGGCTGTCGAGCGCGCAGGGGATCTCCTACACGGAGTTCAGCTACCAGGTGCTGCAGGCGCTCGACTACCTCGAGCTGTACCGGGCCCACGGCTGCACGCTGCAGACGGGGGGGAGCGACCAGTGGGGCAACATCACGGCCGGGGTCGACCTCATCCACCGCGCGGAGGGGGCGTCGGTGCACGCCCTGGCCACCCCCCTGCTCACCGACTCCGCCGGCGTGAAGTTCGGCAAGTCGGAGGGCAACGCGGTCTGGCTGTCGGCCGACATGACGAGCCCGTACGCCTTCTACCAGTACTTCCTCAACGTCGAGGACGCCTCGGTCGTGGGACTCGTGAAGGTGTTCACCGACCGCACCCCCGAGCAGGTCGAGGCGCTCGAGACGTCCCTGCGCGACGAGCCGTTCCGCCGGGAGGCCCAGAAGGCGCTGGCCGCCGACATCACGAGCCTCGTGCACGGGGCCGACGCGACCGCCGCCGTGCAGGCGGCCTCCGACGCGCTGTTCGGTCGAGGTGACCTCCGCAGCCTTGACGAGCCGACCCTCGTCGACGCCACCGACGAGCTGCCGGGGGGACCGGTGGCGGTGGGGTCGAGCGTCGTCGACGCCCTCGTCGCCGTCGGTCTCGTCGACTCCCGTAACGCCGCCCGGCGGGTCATCGCCGACGGGGGGGTGTCGGTCAACAACGTCAAGGCGGGCGACCCCGAGCAGGAGCTGGCGGCCCAGGACTTCCTGCACAACCGGGTCGCCGTGCTGCGCCGGGGGCGCCGCCACCTCGCGGCCGCCCGGCTGACATGACGTGAGCGGTGGCTTGCCGGTGCCTCGCAGCCGAGGCGCCGGGCGACAGTGGTCGGTTCGGAGACCTGAAAGCGTTGTGCCGCAACGGTTCTCGACCGATCTGGGTCTTCGGACGCTCCTCGATTTGTGTCGGAGCCCGTTCGGCGTTTAGTGTTCATCACGTCAGCCCGAGAGGGAGGAACGGACACCACGGGGTGTGCGCCTGAAGGCGCTTCCCGAAGTAGGCCGGTCCCGCGAGCTGACTCCCGCTCCATCGCAGTCCTGCTGCATGCGAACCGGGCCCCGAGAGGTGGTTCAGGACGCACACAGAGCCTGCTAGAGTGAGGGTCCCGCCGAGAGCCAAGTGCGATCGGATCCGGCCGCTCCAAGAGCGGGTCACGGATTTGACGCCCAAGAAGCAGACGGGTAAATTTGAAGGGTTGCCCCGAAGCCGTGCCCACTGGGCCGAGCAACGGTGAGCGTCCGAACCTTGAGAACTCAACAGCGTGCCAAAAATCGATGCCGAATAACCTCGTCTCGAGGGGCATCATGATCCACGTCTTTCCGATGTGGTGACTGACCTCGAGCGAAATCCTTTGGTTGACAATGAATTACTGGTAACCAGTCATTGACTGGATGCCAGTGTTCTTGCTCAGTCAGGAAGACAACCCTTCTAGGGTCTAGATTTCCGGAGTGCCTTCGGGCGCCGGAGCTAAACATCAACGGAGAGTTTGATCCTGGCTCAGGACGAACGCTGGCGGCGTGCTTAACACATGCAAGTCGAACGGTGATCTCGGAGCTTGCTCCGGGTGATCAGTGGCGAACGGGTGAGTAACACGTGAGTAACCTGCCCCAGACTCTGGGATAACCCCGGGAAACCGGAGCTAATACCGGATACGACACGAAGAGGCATCTCTATCGTGTGGAAAGTTTTTCGGTCTGGGATGGACTCGCGGCCTATCAGCTTGTTGGTGAGGTAACGGCTCACCAAGGCGACGACGGGTAGCCGGCCTGAGAGGGCGACCGGCCACACTGGGACTGAGACACGGCCCAGACTCCTACGGGAGGCAGCAGTGGGGAATATTGCACAATGGGCGAAAGCCTGATGCAGCGACGCCGCGTGAGGGATGAAGGCCTTCGGGTTGTAAACCTCTTTCAGCAGGGAAGAAGCGAAAGTGACGGTACCTGCAGAAGAAGCACCGGCTAACTACGTGCCAGCAGCCGCGGTAATACGTAGGGTGCGAGCGTTGTCCGGAATTATTGGGCGTAAAGAGCTTGTAGGCGGTTTGTCGCGTCTGCTGTGAAAATCCGGGGCTCAACCCCGGACTTGCAGTGGGTACGGGCAGACTAGAGTGTGGTAGGGGAGACTGGAATTCCTGGTGTAGCGGTGAAATGCGCAGATATCAGGAGGAACACCGATGGCGAAGGCAGGTCTCTGGGCCACTACTGACGCTGAGAAGCGAAAGCATGGGGAGCGAACAGGATTAGATACCCTGGTAGTCCATGCCGTAAACGTTGGGAACTAGGTGTGGGTCTCATTCCACGAGATCCGTGCCGCAGCTAACGCATTAAGTTCCCCGCCTGGGGAGTACGGCCGCAAGGCTAAAACTCAAAGGAATTGACGGGGGCCCGCACAAGCGGCGGAGCATGCGGATTAATTCGATGCAACGCGAAGAACCTTACCAAGGCTTGACATACACCGGAAACATCCAGAGATGGGTGCCCCGCAAGGTCGGTGTACAGGTGGTGCATGGTTGTCGTCAGCTCGTGTCGTGAGATGTTGGGTTAAGTCCCGCAACGAGCGCAACCCTCGTTCTATGTTGCCAGCGCGTAATGGCGGGGACTCATAGGAGACTGCCGGGGTCAACTCGGAGGAAGGTGGGGATGACGTCAAATCATCATGCCCCTTATGTCTTGGGCTTCACGCATGCTACAATGGCCGGTACAAAGGGCTGCGATACCGCAAGGTGGAGCGAATCCCAAAAAACCGGTCTCAGTTCGGATTGGGGTCTGCAACTCGACCCCATGAAGTCGGAGTCGCTAGTAATCGCAGATCAGCAACGCTGCGGTGAATACGTTCCCGGGCCTTGTACACACCGCCCGTCAAGTCACGAAAGTCGGTAACACCCGAAGCCGGTGGCCCAACCTTTTGGAGGGAGCCGTCGAAGGTGGGACTGGCGATTGGGACTAAGTCGTAACAAGGTAGCCGTACCGGAAGGTGCGGCTGGATCACCTCCTTTCTAAGGAGCACTGGCCGGCTCACGCTGGTCCAGAGCCTGGCCGTGGACGAACGCTCCACGGCAGGTGCTCAAGGGTGGAACATCGATTATTTGGCGCTGACACACGTCAGTTGCAAGTACAGCTCCTTCGGGAGCGTGGAAAGCAGCCGGCTGGTGGCAGCGCCTGGCACGTTGTTGGGTCCTGAAGGCTCGGGCTAACGCCCCCTTCGGGATCGGGTAACCGGTCCGGACCTCGTCCGTGGTCGAACCGCGCGGAACACCTTCGGGTGTCCCGCGTAGGCGCCACTCTCCGACGAGGGACCGCCCGTACTTTGAGAACTACACAGTGGACGCGAGCATCTTTAGTATGTAGCCAAGTTTTTAAGGGCACACGGTGGATGCCTTGGCACCAGGAACCGAAGAAGGACGTAGGAATCTGCGATAAGCCTCGGGGAGTCGATAACCAGACTGTGATCCGAGGATTTCCGAATGGGGAAACCCGGCTGGAGGCAAGTCCAGTCACCCTCGCCTGAATATATAGGGCGAGTGGAGGGAACGTGGGGAAGTGAAACATCTCAGTACCCACAGGAAGAGAAAGCAACCGCGATTCCGTGAGTAGTGGCGAGCGAAAGCGGATCAGGCTAAACCGAGCATGTGTGATAGCTGTCAGGCGTTGCATGTTCGGGGTCGTGGGACTTTTCAGCCGGCTCTGACAGGCCAGCATGGAGTCAAAAATTTGCGTCATAGTCGAAGGGCATTGAAAGGCCCGGCACAGAGGGTGCGACCCCCGTAGACGAAATGGCGTGAACTCCAGAGAAGTATCCCAAGTAGCACGGGGCCCGAGAAATCCCGTGTGAATCTGGCGGGACCACCCGCTAAGCCTAAATATTCCCTGGTGACCGATAGCGGACAAGTACCGTGAGGGAAAGGTGAAAAGTACCCCGGGAGGGGAGTGAAATAGATCCTGAAACCGTGTGCCTACAATCCGTCGGAGCCTCCTTGTGGGGTGACGGCGTGCCTTTTGAAGAATGAGCCTGCGAGTTAGTGCTCAGTGGCGAGGTTAACCCGTGAGGGGAAGCCGTAGCGAAAGCGAGTCCGAATAGGGCGAATGAGTCGCTGGGTCTAGACCCGAAGCGGAGTGATCTACCCATGGCCAGGTTGAAGCGCAGGTAAGACTGCGTGGAGGACCGAACCCACTTAGGTTGAAAACTGAGGGGATGAGCTGTGGGTAGGGGTGAAAGGCCAATCAAACTCCGTGATAGCTGGTTCTCCCCGAAATGCATTTAGGTGCAGCGTCACGTGTTTCTTACCGGAGGTAGAGCTACTGGATAGCTAATGGGCCTCACCAGGTTACTGACGTTAGCCAAACTCCGAATGCCGGTAAGTGAGAGCGTGGCAGTGAGACTGCGGGGGATAAGCTCCGTAGTCGAGAGGGAAACAGCCCAGACCACCATCTAAGGTCCCTAAGCGTGTGCTAAGTGGGAAAGGATGTGGAGTTGCATTGACAACCAGGAGGTTGGCTTAGAAGCAGCCACCCTTTAAAGAGTGCGTAATAGCTCACTGGTCAAGTGATTCCGCGCCGACAATGTAGCGGGGCTCAAGCACACCACCGAAGCTGTGGCATTGACACTTTGCCCGGCCGTGACATCTGAGGATCCACGGTCCAAGCGTGTTGATGGGTAGGGGAGCGTCGTGTGGCCAGGGAAGCGGCGGAGTGATCCAGCCGTGGAGGCCACACGAGTGAGAATGCAGGCATGAGTAGCGAATGACGGGCGAGAAACCCGTCCGCCGAATAACCAAGGGTTCCAGGGTCAAGCTAATCTGCCCTGGGTAAGTCGGGACCTAAGGCGAGGCCGACAGGCGTAGTCGATGGACATCCGGTTGATATTCCGGAACCGGCGAAGAACCGCCCATACCGAACCTAGTGATGCTAAGTGCCTGAAGCTCGATGAGGTCTTCGGACCGACTTGAGTGGAGCGCACGACCCTAGTTAGTAGTAGGTAAGCAATGGGGAGACGCAGGAAGGTAGCCTCCGCGTGGCGATGGTAGTCCACGTCCAAGGGTGTAGGGCGAGATGTAGGCAAATCCGCATCTCACATAGCCTGAGACCTGATAGTGACCGCGAATGCGGGAAGCAGGGTGATCCTATGCTGCCAAGAAAATCCTCTAGCGAGGTTCGAGCCGCCCGTACCCCAAACCGACTCAGGTGGTTAGGTAGAGAATACCAAGGCGATCGAGTGAATCGTGGTTAAGGAATTCGGCAAAATACCCCCGTAACTTCGGGAGAAGGGGGGCCCAGAGGGTGAAGGGATTTACTCCCTAGCCTGAACGGCCGCAGAGACCAGGGAGAAGCGACTGTTTACTAAAAACACAGGTCCGTGCGAAGTCGCAAGACGATGTATACGGACTGACGCCTGCCCGGTGCTGGAACGTTAAGGGGACCGGTTAGCCTCACGGCGAAGCTGAGAACTTAAGCGCCAGTAAACGGCGGTGGTAACTATAACCATCCTAAGGTAGCGAAATTCCTTGTCGGGTAAGTTCCGACCTGCACGAATGGCGTAACGACTTCTCCACTGTCTCAACCACGAACTCGGCGAAATTGCACTACGAGTAAAGATGCTCGTTACGCGCAGCAGGACGGAAAGACCCCGGGACCTTTACTACAGCTTGGTATTGGTGTTCGGTACGGCTTGTGTAGGATAGGTGGGAGACTGTGAAGCATGCACGCCAGTGTGTGTGGAGTCAACGTTGAAATACCACTCTGGTCGTTCTGGATATCTAACCTCGGTCCGTGATCCGGACCAGGGACAGTGCCTGGTGGGTAGTTTAACTGGGGCGGTTGCCTCCTAAAAGGTAACGGAGGCGCCCAAAGGTTCCCTCAGCCTGGTTGGTAATCAGGTTTCGAGTGTAAGTGCACAAGGGAGCTTGACTGTGAGACAGACATGTCGAGCAGGGACGAAAGTCGGGACTAGTGATCCGGCGGTGGCTTGTGGAAGCGCCGTCGCTCAACGGATAAAAGGTACCCCGGGGATAACAGGCTGATCTTGCCCAAGAGTCCATATCGACGGCATGGTTTGGCACCTCGATGTCGGCTCGTCGCATCCTGGGGCTGGAGTAGGTCCCAAGGGTTGGGCTGTTCGCCCATTAAAGCGGTACGCGAGCTGGGTTTAGAACGTCGTGAGACAGTTCGGTCCCTATCCGCTGTGCGCGTAGGAAACTTGAGAGAGGCTGTCCCTAGTACGAGAGGACCGGGATGGACGAACCTCTGGTGTGTCAGTTGTTCTGCCAAGAGCACCGCTGATTAGCTACGTTCGGAAGTGATAACCGCTGAAAGCATCTAAGCGGGAAGCACGTTTCAAGATGAGGTTTCCATGGGGTTTACCCCGAGAGGCTCCCAGCCAGACGACTGGGTTGATAGGCCGGATGTGGAAGTGCAGTAATGCATGAAGCTGACCGGTACTAATAAGCCGATAACTTGATTACATCTAACTTTAGAGTTGAAGATGCTTCGCGTCCACTGTGCAGTTCCCGAGATACGGTCGGGACTGTAGTTCTTACGAACTACCGATTGACATCTCCATAGAGTTTCGGCTGTCATAGCGAAGGGGAAACGCCCGGCTCCATTCCGAACCCGGAAGCTAAGCCCTTCAGCGCCGATGGTACTGCACTGGTGACGGTGTGGGAGAGTAGGACGCAGCCGGACATACTTTCAGCGCCCCGCCCGATCTCTGATCGGGCGGGGCGCTTTGTCATGCCCGAAAAGAAGCAGCGGAAGGGCCGGGGCCGAGGACGGGCCGGCGTGACGGCGATAGGTTCGACCCCAGCGGGTCATGAGCAGAGACAGGTCAGGTGTGGGTGATGGTGCCACGTGATGGTGCAGGCGGTGCCGGGTCAGGTCGTCCCGGAGGCAGTGGCCGTGCGGGCGGCAGTGGTCGCTCCGGAGGAGCCGGTCGACCGCCCGGCGGTGGACGCCCATCCGGCGGTGGGTCGTCCGGTGGTGGGCGACCCTCTGGCGGGGGACGGCCCACGGGTGGCGGACGGCCGGCAGGTGGTGGCCGACCCGCTGGGGGACGACCCGGTGACGGTGGCCGACCCGCTGGCGACGGCGCCAACCGACGCGACGACCGGCCCACGCGCAGTCCCGGCCGCTCGGGGCCCGGAGCCACGGGAGTGCCCGGCCGCGGCGAACGGGGCGGACGCGGTCGCGGTGGGGCACCCACCGGGAGCGACGGTCCGCGGGAGGGGAGCGGCCAGCGGCTGACCCCCAAGTCCCCCCGGCGGCCGGAGCCGGCGATCGCCGACGGGGTCACGGGCAAGGAGCTGGACCGTTCGGTGTGGACCCAGCTGCGCACCCTCAGCAAGGAGAACGCGGAAGGCGTCGCGCAGCACCTCGTCATGGTGGCCCTGCTCCTGGACGACGATGTTGAAGCGGCCCAGGCTCACGCCGAGACGGCGGTACGCCGGGCCGGTCGCGTTCCCGCCGCGCGCGAGGCGCTCGGTCTCGTGGCCTACCGGCAGGGTGACTGGTCCAAGGCGCTGAACGAGTTCCGCACGGTCCGTAGGCTTTCCGGGTCGTCGCACCTGCTGCCCCAGATGGTGGACTGCGAGCGGGCTCTCGGCCGCATGGATCGGGCTCTGGAGCTCGCCGCCTCACCGGAGTCGAAGACCCTGGCCCGCGACGAGCGCGTCGAGCTGGCCATCGTGGTGTCGGGGATCCGGCGTGACCTGCAGCAGCTGGATGCCGCGGCGGCCGGGTTGCGCATCCCCGAGCTCGACCCTCGGCGCCGGACGACGTGGAGCGCCCGGCTGTTCTACGCCTACGCCGAGGCGCTGTTGGCCCTCGGTGACCGGGCTGGTGCCCGCGAGTGGATGGGCCACGCCGTCGACGCCGACGAGGCGCTCGAGACGGATGCGGCCGACCGGCTCGACGAGCTCGACGGGGTGGCGCAGGTCGACCTGCTCGGTTCCGACGACGACGCCGACCCTGATGCCGACGACGATGCCCAGGACGACGCCGAGGATGACGCCGACGAACGCGACGCAGACGGGGCCGACCGCGGGCGACGTGGCTGAGCCGGCGACGCTCGCCGCGGCATACCGCGGGGTGGTCTGCGACCTCGACGGCGTGGTGCGTCGGGGGAGGGCCGCGGTGCCCCACGCCGTGGAGCAGGTCACCGCGCTGACGATCCCGGTGGTCTTCGCGACCAACAACGCCTCCTTGACGCCCGACGAGGTCGCTCGGCAGCTCGTAGGCCTTGGCCTGTCGGGGTCGACGGCCCGCCAGGACGCGGTGGTGACCAGCTCGCAGGCCGGCGCGGCGTTCGTGGCCGCCCATCACCCCAGCGGATCGGTCGTCCTGGCCGTCGGGGGCCCCGGTGTGGCGGCAGCGCTCGTCGAGGTGGGGATGACGCCGGTCATGCGACACCGAGGCGATGTGGTCGCGGTGCTGCAGGGCTACGGCCCGAACGTGACGGCCACCGACCTCGCCCATGCGAGCTACGCCATCCAGGGCGGGGCCGAGTGGGTGGCGACCAACCGCGACGCGACGCTGCCCACCGAGGACGGCGTCGCCCCGGGCAACGGCGCGCTCATCGCGGCGGTCGCCTTGGCCACCGGCTCCGACCCCGTCGCCGTGGGCAAGCCCGAGCCGCCGCTCTACGACCTGGCCGTGGGCCGGCTCGGCTGCGCCGCGGACGAGGCCCTCGCCATCGGCGACCGGCTCGACACCGACATCGTCGGTGCGATGGCCGCCGGCCTCGACTCGCTGTGGGTGCTCAGCGGGGTCGACAGCCTCACGACGTTCGCGCGGGCCGACGGCCGTCCGGTGCCCACCTTCACGGCCACCGACCTGCGCGCCCTCGCGCGGCCGGCGCAGCGGGTGCAGCACACCGACCGGACCTGGGTATGCGGGCCGGTGCGGCTGTCGGTCGACTGGAGCGCGGGAACCCTCACTGCCGACACCACCGACCTTCCCAGCGAGCCCGCCGACCCTTTGGACGCTACGAACGCCCTGGTGTCCGCGGCCGTGGCCGCCATGGTGCACGGCCGGGACCGGGAGGACGTGTCTCCGGACGGGTTGGCCCGGATCGCGCACCAGGTCACGGCGCTCCTCCACGAGGCGTCGGCCTGACCCGACCCCTCGAGGGGTCTGAGCAGTAGCGTGGGCCGTCACGGCGTGACGGCACGGCGGCGAAGGAGACATGGCAATGGCGATGGACGGCATCCGGAGTTACCTGCAGCTGGCCTCGGGCCTGGCCGAGCTGTCGATGGCCAAAGCGATGGAGGCCGCAGCGGCGGTGCTCGCCCTTCCGAGCGCGGTGTCCGGAGGCGTCTCCGGTGCCACGTCGGGAGCCGTCGGCCCGGTGCAGGACCTCGCCGAGGAGCTCCTGGCCGCGGCGGCCGCGAACCGTCGGAGCCTGGTCGCGCTCATCCGCAGCGAGGTCGAGAGCGCACTCGGCAAGGCGGTGGTCATCCCCGTCGACGAGCTGGACCGCGCCCGGGCGGCCGTGGCCAAGCTGTCGGCCGACGTCGCGGAGCTGCGCGAGCAGGTCATGGCCAGCCCGGCGGTGCGCTCCATCCCGGAGCCGGGACGCTCGGCGCTGACCACCGTGTCCGACGTCGTGTCGGGCGCCGTGTCCGGAGCGGCGTCGTCGATGCTCGCGCACGGGGCGAGCCTGACCCGGCCCGAGGCCACGCCGACGCCGCCCGCCACCGCCCCGGCCGTGACCCCTGCCGCGACGCCCGCGTCAGCCTCGGGCCGTCGGCCGAGCCGCAGCGCCGTGAAGGCCTCGGTCACGCCGACCGCGACAAAGTCGATCACGAAGACGGCGACGGCGAAGAAGGCGACCACGAAGACGGCGCCGGCCAAGAAGGTGGCTACGAAGACGGCCGCCACGAAGAAGGCGGCCACGAAGAAGGCGACGCCCGCCACCAAGACGGGTACGGCGAAGACGGCGAGCACCGCGACGACGGGCGCCGCAAAGAAGACCGGCACCGCGAAGAAGACCGGCACCGCGAGGAAGACCGGCACCGGCACGAAGGCCTCGGCTGCTGCTGCCCCCACCAGCACCACAGGATCTGCGGGATGACCACCTCACCGCTCGACCAGCCCGAGCAGCAGCCGGGGACGCCCGAGCAGCCGGCCGTCGAGGAGCCGCCGCTGACCGGTGACCCGGCCGTCGACGAGGCCCTGGGACGTCTGCACGAGAGCGCGGCGGCCGGCGACCTCGACGCGCAGAGCGACGCGGGGGAGGCCGTCCACCGGGCACTGCAGGACCGGCTCGGCGACCTCGGTGGCGACTGACGAGGAGGCGGCCGGCGCGCAGCGGCTCGACCTCGAGCTCGTCCGCCGGGGACTGGCGCGCAGCCGGGGCCAGGCCCGAGAGCTGGTGACGGCGGGCAATGTCGTCGTCGACGGTCGGCCGGCCGTCAAGCCCAGTGCGCCGGTCTCGTCGGCGGCGGTGATCGCCCTGCAGGCCGAACCCGACCCGTGGGTGGGGCGGGCGGCCTACAAGCTGCTGGCCGCCCTGGACGAGTTCGGGCCCCAAGGCCTGACCGTGAGTGGGCGGCGGTGCCTCGACCTCGGCGCCAGTACGGGCGGCTTCACGCAGGTGCTGCTCCAGGCCGGCGCCACCCGGGTCGTGGCCCTCGACGTCGGCCACGGTCAGCT
The DNA here is from genome assembly GCA_963752705.1 of uncultured Actinomycetota bacterium. Lineage (GTDB taxonomy): Bacteria > Actinomycetota > Actinomycetes > Actinomycetales > Dermatophilaceae > Lapillicoccus. The sequence goes on along the minus strand of CAVVZM010000001.1, from coordinate 294,364 downwards.
GGCGGCGGTCGTCGCCGACGACGGGCGGGTCGAGGAACGGTCGGGGACCAACATCCGCGACGTCACCCCGGGCGACCTCGGCGACCCCTTCGACGTCGTCGTGGCCGACCTCAGCTTCATCTCGCTGCGGCTCGTGCTCGGCCGGATCCGGGAGCAGCTCGCCGACGACGGCGAAGCGGTGCTGCTCGTCAAGCCGCAGTACGAGGTCGGCCGGGAGCGGCTGGCGCGCACGGGCGTGGTGACGTCAGACCACGAACGCCGCCGCGTCGTGACCGACGTGCTGGTCGACGCCGGGCGCGCGGGACTCACCCCCCGCGGCCTGGTCAGGAGCCCCATCAGGGGCGCCGAGGGCAACCTCGAGTACCTGCTGTGGGCCACGGCCGGCCGGGGGGCCGAACCGGATCCCGAGGCGGTTGCGACAATGGTCTCGACCGCGACCGACCGTCGAGCGAAGGACCGCCCGTGACCCGCAGGATCCTGCTCGTCGCGCACCCCAAGCGGGCCGAGGCGGTCGACGTCGCGCGCCAGGTCGTCGCCCAGCTCGCCGCGGCCGGGGTCGAGGTGGTGCTGCCCGCCGAGGACGCGCACGACTTCGCGGGGGTCGACATCGGACCGGTCGGCCTCGCCGTGCCGGGCGACCCGACCGCCGGCTGCGAGCTGGTGGTCGTGCTCGGCGGCGACGGCACCATTTTGCGCGGCGCCGAGCACTCCCGGGGTACCACCGTGCCGCTGCTGGGGGTCAACCTCGGCCACGTCGGCTTCCTCGCCGAGGCCGAGCGGGAGGAGGTCGAGGCGACCGTCGACCACATCGTGCACCGGGCCTACGAGGTCGAGGAGCGGATGACCCTCGACGTGACCGTGCGCCAGCAGAGCGGCACGGTGACCCACTGCTGGGCCCTCAACGAGGTGAGCGTCGAGAAGGCGGCCCGCGAGCGGATGCTGGAGGTCGCCGTCGGTGTCGACGGTCGCCCGCTCTCGGCCTTCGGCTGCGACGGCGTGGTCGTCGCGACGCCGACCGGCTCCACCGCATACGCGTTCTCGGCCGGAGGGCCGGTGATCTGGCCCGACGTCGAGGCCATCCTCATGGTGCCCAACTCCGCGCACGCCCTCTTCGCGCGGCCCATCGTCGTCGGCCCGCGCTCGAGGCTCGCGATCGAGGTCATCCCGTCGGCCGAGGGCCACGGCGTGATGTGGTGCGACGGCCGGCGCCAGGAGGAGCTCCTGCCCGGCGCCCGCATCGAGGTCGGCCGCAGCGACGCCCCCGTGCGGCTGGCCCGGCTCACGCGGGCCTCCTTCACCGACCGGCTCGTGGCCAAGTTCGACCTCAGCATCGTCGGCTGGCGCGGGAACGGCCGCACGCGCTGACCCGCCCGTAGGGTTGGACCTGTGTTCGAAGAGGTGCGGATCCAGGGCGTCGGGGTCATCGACGACGCCCTGCTCGAGCTGAGCCCCGGGCTCAACGTCCTCACCGGCGAGACCGGAGCCGGCAAGACCATGGTCGTCTCGGGCCTCGGTCTGCTCCTCGGAGCCCGCGCGGACGCCGGGCTGGTGCGCTCGGACCGGGCCGCGGCGGCCGTCGAGGGCATCGTCACCTTGCCCGAGGGGCACGCAGCGCTGGCCCGCGCCCAGGAGGCCGGGGCCGACGTGACCGACGGGCTGGTGCTGGCGCGTACGGTCGGCGCCGACGGTCGCTCCCGCGCCCACGTGGGGGGCCGCAGCACGCCGGTGGGGGTGCTCACCGAGCTGGGTCAGCTGCTCGTCGCCGTGCACGGCCAGGCCGACCAGTGGCGGCTGCGGCAGGGCGACCAGCACCGGGAGGTGCTCGACGACTTCGGAGGAGCGCCCGTGCGCGCGGCCCTGGCCGCCTACGGGGAGACCTACGACGTGCTGGCGGAGGCGACCCGCGAGCGTGACCGCCTGCGCGCGTTGGCCCAGGACCGGGTGCGTGAGATGGACCTGCTCCAGGTGGGGCTCGAACGCATCGAGGCGCTCGACCCCCAGCCGGGCGAGGACCGTGCGCTGCGGGCCGAGGACGAGCGGCTGGCCCACGCCGACGGGCTGCGCCTCGCGGCGGCCCGGGCGCACGGGGTGCTCGCCGGTGAGGACGGGTATGCCGCGGCGTCGCCGGAGGCGGTCGTTGACGCGTTGGGCACAGCCCGGGCCGCGCTCGGACCCGTCACCGACCACGACCCTGCCCTGAAGGAGCTGGAGGGACGCCTGGCCGAGCTGGGCTACCTCGCGGCCGACCTCGCCGCCGACCTGGCGTCCTACCTCTCCGACGTCGACGTGGACCCGGCGCGGCTCGCGGTGGTGCAGCAGCGACGGGCCGACCTGGCGACGCTGACCCAGCGCTACGGCGAGACCGTCGACGACGTGCTGGCGTGGGGTCGCGAGGCGGCGGCCACCTACACCGAGCTCATGGGCGCCGACGACCGCGCCGAGGCCCTCGCCGAGCTCACCACGCGCCTGTGCGGCGAGCTGGGGGAGCGCGCCGCGACCCTCAGCCGGGCCCGCGCGGCGGCGGCGACCCGGCTGGGACGCCGGGTCACCGACGAGCTGGGCCACCTCGCGATGGGGTCGGCGGAGGTCACCGTGTCGGTCACTGCCCGCCCCGACCCCGACGGCCTCGTCGTCGACGGCCGGCCGGTGCGCTGGACCCGCAGCGGGGTGGACGACGTCGAGATCCTGCTCAGCTCCGGACCCGGTAACCCGCCACGCAGCGTGGTCAAGGCCGCGTCGGGTGGCGAGCTCTCGCGGGTCATGCTCGCCATCGAGGTCGTCACCAGTGGAGCCGCCGACTCGGGCAGTTCAAGGGCCGGCGTGCCGACCTACGTGTTCGACGAGGTGGATGCCGGGGTCGGCGGGCGGGCCGCCGTCGACGTCGGCGCCCGGCTGGCCATGCTGGCCCAGCACGCCCAGGTCATCGTCGTGACCCACCTGGCCCAGGTCGCCGCCTACGCCGACCGCCACCTGACCGTGCGCAAGAGCGACGACGGCCGGGTCACGTCGAGCAGCGTCCGCGTGCTCGAGGGCGACGAGCGGCTGCGCGAGCTCTCGCGGATGATGGGCGGCGACGCGGGGTCGGAGGCCGGGCTGGTGCACGCCCAGGAGCTGGTCGACCAGGCCGCCGCCACCCCGCGGACGCCCACCAAGCCCACCACCACGGGCCGGCGCCGGGCCGCGGCTCGCCGGTGAGCACCCTGGCGTCGTCCCCGCTCGCGTGACATAGACTGCAACCCCGTGGCGGAGCAGACGAAACACATCTTTGTGACCGGAGGCGTCGCCTCCTCGCTCGGCAAGGGGCTGACCGCCTCGAGCCTCGGACATCTCCTCCGGGCCAGAGGCCTGCGGGTGACGATGCAGAAGCTCGACCCCTACCTCAACGTCGACCCGGGAACGATGAACCCGTTCCAGCACGGCGAGGTCTTCGTGACCGACGACGGCGCCGAGACCGACCTCGACATCGGTCACTACGAGCGGTTCCTCGACGTTCGGCTCGCGGGGACCGCCAACGTGACGACCGGCCAGATCTACAACCGGGTCATCGCCCGTGAGCGGCGCGGGGAGTACCTCGGTGACACCGTGCAGGTCATCCCGCACATCACCAACGAGATCAAGGCGCGGATGCGGGCCACGGCGACCGGCGACAAGGACGCGCCCGACATCATCATCACCGAGATCGGCGGCACCGTCGGTGACATCGAGTCGCTGCCGTTCCTCGAGGCCGCCCGTCAGGTGCGCCACGACGTCGGCCGCGACCACGTCTTCTTCCTGCACGTCTCGCTCGTGCCCTACCTCGCGCCGAGCGGCGAGCTGAAGACCAAGCCGACGCAGCACTCGGTGGCGGCGCTGCGCCAGGTCGGCATCCAGCCCGACGGTCTGGTGCTGCGCGCCGACCGCGAGATCCCCGAGAGCATCAAGCGGAAGATCTCGCTGATGTGCGACGTCGAGACCGAGGCGTGCGCGGCGGCCGTCGACGCACCGAGCATCTACGACATCCCCAAGGTCCTGCACCGCGAGGGGCTCGACGCCTACGTCATCCGCCGGCTGGGACTGCCGTTCCGCGACGTGGACTGGCGTGAGTGGGACCGGATGCTCCAGCGGGTGCACGACCCGGAGCACCTCGTCGAGATCGCCCTGGTGGGCAAGTACATCGACCTGCCCGACGCCTACCTCTCCGTGACCGAGGCGATGCGCGCCGGAGGCTTCCAGCACGACGCCAGGGTCATGATCCGCTGGGTGGCCAGCGACGAGTGCCAGACCGAGGCCGGCGCCCAGAAGGCGCTCGGCGGCGTCGACGCCGTGCTCGTGCCGGGCGGGTTCGGCGTCCGCGGCATCGAGGGCAAGCTCGGCGCGCTGCGCTGGGCGCGCGAACGCCAGGTGCCGACGCTCGGGATCTGCCTGGGCCTGCAGTGCATGGTCATCGAGTTCGCCCGCCATGTGGCCGGCATCGAGGGCGCGTCGTCGTCGGAGTTCGACCCGCAGACCCCCGATCCCGTCATCGCGACGATGGAGGAGCAGAAGGCCTTCGTCGAGGGGGCGGGCGACCTCGGCGGCACGATGCGGCTGGGGCTCTACCCCGCCCGGCTCACTGACGGCAGCGTCATCGCCAAGGCCTACGGCACCACCGAGGTGCACGAGCGCCACCGGCACCGCTACGAGGTCAACAACCACTACCGCGACCGGCTCGAGGCGGCCGGTCTCGCACTTCTCCGGCCTCTCCCCGGACGGCGAGCTCGTCGAGTTCGTGGAGCTCCCGGCCGACGCGCACCCGTACTACGTGGCGACGCAGGCGCATCCGGAGTTCCTCTCGCGCCCCGACCGCGCGCACCCGCTCTTCGCCGGTCTGGTCGAGGCGGCCCTCGAGCGCCAGCGCGGCGAGCGGCTGGTCGAGGTGACGCGCGACTCGTTCGGCAACGAGCTGGCCGCCGCCGTCGCCGCGCCCACCGCCTGACCCGCCGCGTGGACCTTCCCGTCGGCTCCCTCGCCGACCTGATCGACGAGCCCGTCGACCCGGTCGTCACGTCCACAGAGCTGGTGGCGCGCGGGCGGATCTTCGACCTGCGGCGCGACGTCGTCGACCTCGGCGAGCACGGCAGCGTGACCCGGGAGTACCTCGACCACGCCGGCGCGGTCGTCGTCGTGGCCCTGCGGGAGATCGACGGCGTCGACCACCTGGCGATGATCCGCCAGTACCGCCACCCCGTGCGGCGGGCGGAGTGGGAGCTCCCGGCGGGCATTCGTGACGTGGCCGGCGAGCCCCCGGTCGTCACGGCGGCCCGTGAGCTGGCCGAGGAGGTGGAGCTGCGGGCCGAGCGGTGGGACCTGCTCGTCGACCTCTTCGCCTCCCCGGGCAGCACGTCCGAGGTGATGCGCATCTTCCTGGCCCGCGACGTGACCGAGGAGACCGACAGCGCGTTCGAGCGCGACGGCGAGGAGGCCGGCATCACCGGCCTGTGGGTGTCGCTGGACGACGCCTACGCCGCGGTGCTGGAGGGGCGGATCCACAACCCCGGTGCGGTCGTCGGCGTCATGGCCGCGTGGGGCGCGCGGCAACGGGGCTGGGCCACGCTCCGGGCGGCCGACACGCCTTGGCCCTGGTATGCCCGGGGCTGAGGTCTGCGTCAGCGTCTGCCTGGCGAGCCACGACGGGGCAGCCTGGGTGGAGGAGCAGGTGCGGTCGATCCTCGCCCAGCTCGGGCCCGACGACGAGCTCGTCGTCGTTGACGACGCATCCACCGACGACACGGTGGCGATCCTGCGGGGCATCGACGACCCGCGGATCGCGTTGTCGCGCAACGAGACCAACCTCGGCTACGTGCGTACGTTCGAGCGCGCGCTCGGCCGCGCGCGCGGCGCCTACCTGCTGTTGAGTGACCAGGACGACGTATGGGTGCCCGGCCGCGTGGAGGCGATGGTCGCCGCGCTCGACCGGGACGCGGTCGTCGCGAGCAGTGTCGCGGTCTTGGGCGAGCCGGACGACCCGCCCCGCTGGCGGCTCCGGGCGGCCGACTCCCACCGGTATGCCGCGAACGTCGCCGCGGTGCTCGTGGGGGTCCGGTGGTACTTCGGCTGCGGGATGGGGCTGCGGCGGGACGTCCTCGACCTCGTGCTGCCGTTCCCGCCGTGGCTGACGGAGTCGCACGACCTGTGGATCGGGCTGGTCGGCAACGTCCACCACGAGATGGGCCATCTGGAGACCGCGTCGGTGCGGCGGCGCCTCCACGGGGCGAACCAGACGCCACAGCGGTGGCGCTCGCTCCCGGCCATCCTGCGGGCGCGCGTCATGCTCGCCCGGTGCCTCGTCGAGGCCCGCCGCCGCCGCACTCCGACCGAAGCCTGATGATGGGTCGTGCTCTCACCGCTCTCCCGGCTGGCGCCGGCGCGTCGCCGGTTCGTGCTGGGCGTGGTCGCCCTGGTCGGGGTCGGCGTGCTCGTGGTGGCCGTGCTCGTCGGCGCGGCGGCTCTGCGCGGCCGGCAGACCGGCCTGGTCGACCAGGCGACGCCCGGGCCGGTGCTGCTCGTCCCTGGCTACGGCGGGTCGGTCGCGTCGCTGGCGTCCCTCGCCGACCGGCTCCGGTCGGCCGGACGTGACGTCACCGTCGTCAGCCTGCCCGACCAGGCGCGCGGTGACCTGACCGACCAGGCCGACGTGCTCGGTGCGGCGGTGGACGCCGCGCGGACGCGGACGGGAGCACGGTCGGTGGACCTCGTCGGCTACTCGGCCGGTGGGGTCGTCGCCCGGATCTGGGTCGCCCAGGGCGGCGGGGCGACGCAGGTGCGCCGGCTCGTCATGCTCGGCACCCCCAACCACGGCACCGACCTGGCCCGCCTCGGCAGCCTCTTCTCGGGGGCCTGCCCCACGGCCTGCCAGCAGCTGGCCACCGACAGTGGCGTGCTGTCGCGCCTCGACCGTTCTCCGCTCCCCGCCGGGGTGGCCGCGGTGTCGATCTGGACCACGCAGGACGACGTCGTCGTGCCCCCGCAGTCGGCGGTGCTCGACGGCGTGGCGAGCCCGTCGCTGCAGAGCGTCTGCGCCCCGGACGCCTCGAACCACACCCGGCTGCCCACCGACCCGCTCGCGCAGCGCCTCGTCCAGGAAGCCCTCGGCACCGGCGCCATCCCGACCTGGGGGCCGGGGGACTGCGCGCGGCTCAGCTCGTGATGTCGCGGGTCGCGAAGTTGGCCCAGGCCGCGGTCAGCAGGACGACGACGTAGACCGCCTGGAGGGCCACGCCGCGCTCGATCTGGCTCCACAGGATGGGGTCGCGGTAGAGGTCGACGAAGGACAGCCAGTAGCGCGTCGGCAGGTAGGGCTGGAGCGGGCGGGCGGCGTCGACCGTGAGCAGGAGCGACGACCCGATGAGGAACGCCATGGCGCCGAGGCTGGCCGACAGCGGCGAGTCGGTGAGGGTCGAGAGGAACAGCGCCATCGCCGCCACCCCCAGCATGGAGAAGGTCACGAGGCCGACGGCCACCGCGGTACGCCAGGCCACCTGACCCGGGGTCAGCAGCGAGCCCGAGATGCTCACCATGGCCTGCGAGAGCGGCGCGTCGCCCAGCAGCGTGTGCCCCACGACGAAGCCGATGCCGACGACGGTCACCACGGCGACGAGGACGAAGGCGGCGACCGAGACGAGCTTGGCCACCAGGAGCCGGGTCCGGCCGACGGGGCGCACCAGCAGGTAGCGCAGCGTGCCCGCCTGCGCCTCGCCGGCCACGGCGTCACCGGCGACCACCGAGACGGCGATGGGCAGGAACAGGGGCAGCACGATGGCGAGGGCGGCGATGGCGAACAGCGACCCGTTGGCGACGACGGCCGACAGGAACGCGGGGCCCTGGCCGGGACGCGGGGCGATGCGGGTCCACGCCAGCAGGGCGCAGACGACGGTGGGCAGCAGGTTGAGCAGGAAGATCGCGACCCACGTGCGGCGGCGGCCGAACAGCTTGACCAGCTCCACCCGGATCACTGGGGCACCTCCCCGGCCTGGCGGGCCGTCGTGCGCTCCGCGATGACGTCCTCGAGCGACCGGCGCTCCGGGCCGAGCTCGGCGACCCGCACCCCGCCGGCGACGAGCCGCGCGTTGAGCCCCGCCGGGTCGCTCGTGCGCACGAAGAGCCGCTGCTCGTCTCGGTGGTCGACGGCGCTCCCCAGGAGGTCGGCCGCCCGCTCGGGGTCGGCCGTGACGACGACGGTGCGCCCGGTCGGCCGGCGCAGGGACTCGATCGACTCCTCCAGCACGAGCCGGCCCCGGTCGAGCAGGCCGATGCGCGTGCACAGCTGCTCGACCTCGGCCAGGAGGTGGCTGCTGAGGAAGATCGTCGTTCCCGACTCGTGCAGCCGCAGCAGCAGCTCCCTGATCTCGCGGATCCCCTGCGGGTCGAGGCCGTTCGTCGGCTCGTCGAGCACGAGCAGCTCGGGCTGACGCATGAGGGCCGCGGCGAGACCGAGGCGCTGACGCATACCGAGGGAGTAGGCCCCCGCCCGGCGCTTGCCCACGTGGCCGAGCCCGACGGTCTCGAGCGCCTCCGCCGCCCGCTGCCGGCGGGCGCGCCGCCCGCCGGGGCCGCTGCCACTGGCGTCGTGCAGCACCAGGTTGTCGAGCCCCGAGAGGTGGGCGTAGGCACCAGGCCCCTCGACGAGGGCGCCGACCCGCGGCAGCACGGTCGAGCGGGCCTTGGGCATGGGCTCCCCGAGCAGCTCGACCGAGCCCGAGGTGGGCAGGACCAGCCCGAGCAGGCAGCGCACGGTCGTCGTCTTCCCGGAGCCGTTGGCACCGAGGAACCCGTAGATGTCGCCCGGCTGCACGTCGAGGGCGACGTCGTCGACGGCGAGGACGGAGCCGTAGCGCTTCGTCAGCCCCTGCGTGCGGATCACGAGGCGGTCACCGACCCGAGCTGGGCCGCGGCCCGCACCAGCCCGTCCTGCGTGAGCGTGCCGGCGACGAGCCAGGACTGGCCTCTCGCGCCGGCGTCGGTGAGCAGCAGACCGACCGGTCCCACCGTGACGACGATCCCCTCGGGTATGCGCGTCGCACTGGCCGCGAGCACGAGCTGCTCCCGCAGCGGGCCGGCCAGGCGTTCCGGCAGGGCGCTCACGGCGAGCTGCGTGACGCCGCGGCCGTACTCCCCGATGGGCTCGAGCCCGGGCGCCGGTGCGGACCGGTCGAACCCGAGCAGCGTTGCGGGGGGCCGGGCCCCGGCCGAGCGCACGACGTCGCGGACCAGGTCGTAGCGCTGTCCGGCCCGCACGCGGACCCCCGGCGGCGGCGTGAACGCGAGGTCGGCCGGGGCCGGGGCGGCGTCGGTGAAGTCCAGGAACGTGCTCGACATCGCGGCCGTCTCGCCGGTGCGGGCGAACACCTCGACGAGGACGGGGATCCCCGACGCCTCGTCGGCCCAGGCGTCGACGTGGCCGATGCTCGTGAGCGGGTCGGCGGGCTGGAACCGGACCCCCACGGCGGGCCGGCCGGCGACCCGGCGCGGGGGGACCGACGTGACCTCGGCCGCCGTGGCGGCGCCGAGCATCCGGGCGGCGAGCGGAGGGGGCAGCGTGTCGGTGGCGGTCGGGAGGCGCACCGTGCCGGGGGCCTCCGGGGCGGTGGCCACGACGCGGTTGTCCTCGTAGTCCCACGTCGTGACGACGGCCGCGGCGGTCCGCGTACTCGTCTCGCCGGACGCCGAGATCACGTCGGACCGCCAGTCGGTGGCCGACTGCCACCACACCCGCACCTGGGTGCGGCTGCTCAGCAGGGTGGTCACGTCGAAGAGCTGGTCGGTGGACGGCAGGGCGAGCGAGCCGGTGCTCTCGGCGTAGCCGGCGTAGGGACGCGCCCAGGACGTCTGCATCCGCGCGAGCACCGAGGCGGCGTCGGAGGCCGCGGCGGGGGCGGGCACCGGCGCATACCGGACGAGGAAGGGCAGGGTGACGAACGCCCCGACGACGACGACGCTGACCACCCACCGCCACGACCGTCGCATCGCGTCACGGTACGTCGTAGGCCTGTGGCCCGGGGCGGCAGGCGACCTGCGGCCGGGGCCATAAGGGATTCGTAACCGGCCGGTCGCCCTTCGTAGGATGGGGCGGCCCGTCCGGCAGCCGTCGACGGGACGACCCGACCGAAGGACCATCGTGCTCCGCACCAACGAGGCCGGCACCCTGCGCGCCGGCCACACCGGCCAGACCGTCACCCTCGCGGGATGGGTGGCCCGGCGGCGCGACCACGGTGGGGTGGCCTTCCTCGACCTGCGCGACGCCTCGGGCGTCGCCCAGGTCGTCGCGCGCGACGAGGTGCTGGCCGAGGGCGGCGCGCACGACGTGCGCAACGAGTACTGCGTGCAGGTGACCGGTGAGGTGCGCGAGCGGCCGGCCGGCAACGCCAACGCCGACCTGCCCACGGGTGAGGTTGAGGTCGTGGCGACGCGGATCGACGTCCTCAACCCGAGCGCGCCCCTGCCGTTCCAGATCGACGAGCGCGTCACCGTCGGCGAGGAGGCCCGCCTCAAGTACCGCTACCTCGACCTGCGCCGACCCGCGCCGGGTGCGGCGATCCGGTTGCGCAGCAAGGTGAACGCCGCCGCGCGGTCGGTGCTCGACGCCCACGACTTCGTGGAGATCGAGACCCCGACGATGACCCGGTCGACCCCCGAGGGTGCTCGCGACTTCATCGTGCCGGCCCGGCTCGCGCCGGGGTCCTGGTACGCGCTGCCGCAGAGCCCGCAGCTCTTCAAGCAGCTGCTCATGGTGGCCGGCATGGAGCGGTACTACCAGATCGCCCGCTGCTACCGCGACGAGGACTTCCGCGCCGACCGGCAGCCGGAGTTCACCCAGCTCGACATCGAGATGAGCTTCGTGGAGGAGGACGACGTCCTCGCCCTCGGCGAGGAGATCGCCGTCGCGCTGTGGAAGCTCATCGGCGTCGACGTGCCGACGCCGCTGCCGCGGATGACCTACGCCGAGGCCATGGCGCGCTACGGCACCGACAAGCCCGACGTGCGGTTCGGCCAGGAGCTCACCGACTGCACGGCGTTCTTCGCCGACACGACGTTCCGGGTGTTCCAGCAGCCCTACGTCGGCGCGGTCGTCATGCCCGGAGGCGGGTCCCAGCCGCGCAAGCAGCTCGACGCGTGGCAGGAGTTCGCCAAGCAGCGTGGGGCACCCGGGCTGGCGTACGTGCTCGTCGGTGCCGACGGCGAGCTGGCGGGTCCGGTGGCGAAGAACCTCACCGACACCGAGCGGGCCGGTCTGGCCGCCCACGTCGGGGCGCAGCCGGGCGACTGCATCTTCTTCGGGGCGGGAGCGCCCAAGTCGTCGCGCGGGCTCCTCGGCGCGGTGCGGCTCGAGATCGGAAAGCGTTGCGGGCTGGTCGAACCCGGCACGTGGGGCTTCCTCTGGGTCAACGACGCCCCGCTCTTCGAGCCGGCCAGCGAGGCGGTCGCCGCGGGTGACGTCGCCGTCGGTGCGGGCGCCTGGACGGCCGTCCACCACGCGTTCACGTCGCCGAAGCAGGAGTTCCTCGACACCTTCGACCAGGACCCCGGGTCGGCGCTCGCGTATGCGTACGACATGGTCTGCAACGGCAACGAGATCGGCGGTGGGTCGATCCGTATCCACCAGCGCGACGTGCAGGAGCGCGTCTTCGCCATGATGGGGCTGACCCCGGAGCAGGCGCAGGAGAAGTTCGGGTTCCTGCTCGACGCCTTCGCGTTCGGCGCCCCGCCGCACGGCGGGATCGCCTTCGGGTGGGACCGGATCTGCGCCCTCCTCTCGGGGGCCGACTCGATCCGCGAGGTCATCGCCTTCCCCAAGTCCGGCGGCGGCTACGACCCGCTCACCGGCGCGCCGGCGCCGATCACCCCCGAGCAGCGCAAGGAGGCCGGAGTGGACGCCAAGCCCCCGGCCTGACCGCCGTCCCCGGGGGCGCACCATCCGTTCTGGGGGATGGTCGTCCGAACGCACCTGGAGGATAATCGGGGCGGTCATCCGTTCCGAGGGGGTGCGCGCGATGGCGCTAGAGGGTGCAGAGCCGGTCGTCCACCGTTCGCCGCGAATGGTCGGCGCCGTCCTCATCGGCGCCGCGGTCGCCGTCGTCCTCTGGGGCGGGTACGGCCAGGGCTGGCCGTGGACCGGGCTGACGACCAACGACACCCTCTGGGCGTGGATGAAGCTGCTGGCGCTGCCCGTGGCGCTGGCGACCCTGCCGATCTGGCTGCGGTCGCACGACCGGATGACCACGACGCGGCGGGCCCCTCTCATCGCCCTCGCCGTCGCGTTCGCCGTGTTCGTCTTCCTGGCCTACTGGCTGGAATGGGCCTGGACCGGCTTCGGCGGCAACACGCTGTGGGACTGGTTCGAGGTGCTGCTGCTGCCGGTCGTCATCGCGACGGTGAAGTTCTGGACCGCCGAGCGGACCATCCGGCCTTGGCACCGGTGGGCGCTGGCCGGCGCCGTCGCGGTCTTCGTCGTCTTCGTCGTCGTGGCGTACCGTCTGCCGATCGCCTGGAGCGGGTTCGCCGACAACACCCTCTTCGACTGGATCCGGCTCCTCCTCGTGCCGGTGCTCATGCCGCTGCTCATCGTCCCCACCACGACCCGATGGGTCGAGCGAGGCGTCACGCAGGAGGAGGCCGAGCCGGTGAGGTACGAGATCTGGCTCTCCGCGGACCGGAAGCTGACGGCCGAGCTGTTGCCTGCTGCCGACGGGGAGGAGGCGCCGCAGCTCGTCGTCGACGGCGCCCTGGACGTCGTCCGGGTCCCACCGAGCGGAACGCCTACTCGGTGATGCCGTGCCTCGCGTGCCAGCGCGCGAGCGGGGCGGGCGCCCACCAGTTCCAGCGCCCGAGCAGGGTCATCGTGGCCGGCACGAGCAGCATCCGCACGATGGTCGCGTCGAGGACGACAGCGACGACCAGCGCGACGCCGATCTCCTTGATGATGAGCAGCTGCCCCGCCGCGAACCCGGCGAAGACGATGACGATGAGCAGCGCCGCCGAGGTGATGATCCGCCCGGACCGCTGCAGCCCCAGCGCGACCGCGCGGTCGTTGGGCACCCCGGCCTTGTAGAGCTCGGCGATCCGGGCGAGCAGGAACACCTCGTAGTCCATCGACAGCCCGAAGCCGAAGGCTAGCGCCAGGAACGGGATCAGCGCCTCGATCGCGCCCACCGAGCTGAACCCGATGAGCCCCTGCAGGTGGCCGTCCTGGAACGTCAGCACGAGCACCCCGAGCGCCGCGCCCAGCGAGACGACGTTGAGGATCAGCGCCTTGAGCGGCACGACGAGCGACCCGGTCATGAGGAAGAGCAGGAGGAAGGTGCCGAGCACGACCAGCCCCACGGCATACGGGGCGCGCGACACCATGCTCGTGATGAAGTCCGCCTGCGAGGCGGCCGGGCCGGTCACGTAGGTCGTGAAGCCGGGACGGTCGGCGCGCAGACGGTCGACGACGGCGACGCTCGGCGGCTCGAGGGGCTGGCCCTGCACGCGCACGCCCACCGAGGTGAGGTCGGGGGTCAGGGCGGTGGTCGTGACGCCCTCGACCCCGGGGACGGTGGCGACGGTGCCGGTGGCCCACGTCTGCACCGTGGCCAGCGGGGCCTCGGCGACGACGGTGACGTCGGCGCCTTGGAGGGCCGGGTAGTCGGCGGCGAGGCGCTCGAAGAACACCCGCTGCGGGGCGCTGGTGGGCAGCAGCTCGACGCCGGACGACGTCAGCTTCATCGACGCCGCGGGCCACGCCAGTGCCAGGAGAGCGGCGAGGGTGACGACGATGACGGCGACCGGCCGGGCCTGGACGAAGCGGGCCAGCCGGGAGAAGACCCCCTGGTCGGGCCCGGTCTCGCGGCGGCGCGGCACGAGGCGGCGGGCGCCGAGCGCGCACAGGGCGGGGATGAGGGTGAGGTCGACGACGAGGGCGACGAGCACGATGGAGACGCCGGCAGCGCCGACCGCGCGCACGATCTCGGCCTCGAAGATCATCAGGCCGCTCAGCGCGATCGCGACCGTGAGCCCGGAGAAGAGGACCGTGCGGCCGGCGGTGGCCACCGTGCGGGAGGTCGCCGCGACGACGTCGTCGCGGGTGAAGGTGTGGCGCCGGTGGCCGGTGTCGGCGGCGGCGATGGACCCGAGCTCCTCGCGGAACCGGCTGACGGTGAGCAGGCCGTAGTCGATCGACAGCCCGAGACCCAGCAGCGTGACGACGTTGACGACGCTGGCGTCGAGGTCGATGAGGTGGGAGAAGCCGAACAGCGACGCGAGCCCGCCGCCGATGGCCGCGACCGCCCCGATGATCGGCATACCGGCCGCCGTGAACCCGCCGAAGACGAGCACCATGACGACGAAGGAGAGCGGCAGGGCGATGCCCTCGCCCTGGCGCAGGTCAACCTCGATCTGGCCCGTGATGGCGTCGACGAGCGGCCGGACGCCCCCGACCTCGCTCGTCGCTCCAGGGAAGGCCGCGGCGATCCGGCCGAGCTGCTGCTCCACGGCCGCGTGGGCGGTGGTGCGCTGGGCGCTGGTGAGGTCCTTGCCGAGCTCGGCCACGGTGACGAAGCCGCCCCCGGCGGTGGACCCGCCGCGCAGCAGGGCCGCGGCCGCCGGGTTGGCCAGGCCCTGGGGGAGCAGGAGGGGTGAGGTGACCTTGGTGACGCCCGGGACGGCGGCCAGCTGGGTGGTCGCGCTGGTCGCTGCGGCCACCGCGGCCGGGTCGGTGAGGGTCGCGCCCTGCAGCTGCAGGGTGAGGCTGTCGCTGCTGGTCGTGTGCTGGGCCAGCAGGTCGCTGCCCGTCGTCGACTCGCTCGGCGCCGTCGGGGCGCCGCTGTGCAGGCGCTGGAAGAGCGACTCCCCGGTGACGCCGCCCACCGCCACGGCGAACGCGGCCGCGGTGAGGACGAGCCAGACCAGGACGAAGCGCCAGGGGTGACGGGCTGAGACCGCACCGATGCGAGCCAGCCGGGTGGCCGGGTGGGCGGGCGGCTCGGCCGGCGGGGCGGGCGGGGGTGCCGTCCGGGGTTCGACGACGGCGGCCACCCTCAGAGGGTATGCGTCGCCGCCCGGCGCCCGCCGGGACCGGCCCCTGCGTGGCTACGCTGGCTCGCGATGAGCACCGTGGGACCGCAGCCTCACCCCCGGGACGCGGCGACGCCTACCCTCCTCACGCCCTGGCAGGCGGTCGTCGGGTTCGGTGTGGTGAGCCTGGCCGCCGACATGGTCTACGAGGGCGCTCGGGCCGTGACCGGGCCGCTGCTCGGGCAGCTGGGGGCCGGCGCGCTGCTCGTCGGCGTCGTGACGGGCGCGGGGGAGGCGGCGGCGCTCGTGCTGCGGCTGGTGTTCGGGGCGGCGGCAGACCGGACGGGGCGCTACTGGGGGCTGACGCTGGCGGGCTACGCGATGACCGCGGTGACCGTGCCGCTGCTGGCGGTCACCCCGTTCCTCGGGGTCGCCGGGCTCGGGGTCGCGTGCACGCTCGTGCTCGTCGAACGGGCCGGCAAGGCGGTGCGCTCGCCCGCCAAGTCGACGCTGCTCTCGTATGCCGCGGAGGGCGTCGGTCTCGGCCGCGGCTTCGGGGTGCACAAGGCCCTCGACCAGGTGGGGGCCTTCGCCGGGCCGCTGGTCGTGGCGGGGGTGGCCGCGCTGACGGGGGCCCTGTGGCCGGGGCTCGCGGTGCTGGCGGCCCCGGGAGTGGCCTCGCTCGTGCTGCTGTTCTGGCTGCGCCGACGGCTCGGCGACCCCGCGGCGCCGGCGCGGACCGCGGCCCCTCTGCCGCTGCGTCACCCGGGACTGCCGCGGGCGTTCTGGATGTTCGCGGCGTCGTCGGGCGCGGCCACCGCGGGGCTCGTGACGTTCGGGGTCATCGCCTTCCACCTCAGCCGCGAGCACCTCGTGGCCGACGCGGCCATCCCCGTCGTCTACGCGGGGGCGATGGCGGTGGAGGCACTCGCCGCGCTGGCGGTGGGGTTCCTCTTCGACCGGATGGGCGCCCGCGTGCTCTACGTGCTGCCCCCGCTCGTCGCCGCGGTGCCGGCGCTCGCGTTCGGAGCGAGCCTGCCCTTGGTGCTGCTCGGCATCGGCCTGTGGGGGGCGGCGACGGGGCTGCAGGACTCGACGGTCAAGGCCCTGGTCGCCGACCTCGTCCCGACCGGGCGGCGGGCCACCGCCTACGGCTGGTTCGCAGCGGTGCAGGGGGGCGCGGCGCTGGTCGGCGGGACCCTCGCGGGCGCGCTCTACGAGCGGTCGCTGCCCCTGCTGGTGGTGCTCGTCGCGGCGACCCAGGTGGTGGCGCTCGTCCTGTACGCCGTGACGCTCCGGCCCGGCGCCCGTGGGCCAGGCACCTAGGCCGGATCGGCCATCCGCGCACCGATCCGCGGATCGCGCAGGGATAGCCATGCGCATACCGCTGATCGGTCGTCGGCTCGCGGATCGATCGTGGGGTCGCCACGCGTCGGCCGGCTGGGGTGCCGCTGACTAGGCTGGGCGGCGATGAGCGATCCGGGCGGCACCGACCTCTTCGCGGCGGCACGCGCGGAGCGTCCGACGGGCGGCGGAGACCTTCTGGGCTCGGGCGCGACGCTCCCGCCGCTGGCCGTGCGGATGCGGCCACGATCGCTCGCCGAGGTGCGCGGGCAAGGTGACGTGCTGCGGACAGGCAGCCCACTGCGCCGGCTCATCGAGGGGTCCGCGGGGGCGGCCGGCCCGTTGTCGGCGATCATCTGGGGTCCGCCGGGCACGGGCAAGACCACGCTCGCGCACCTCGTGGCCAGCGCGGCCGACCGGCGGTTCGTCGAGCTGTCGGCGGTCACGGCCGGGGTCAAGGACGTCCGCGAGGTCATGGACCAGGCCCGCCGTGAGCGCGACCTCTACGACCGGCAGACCGTGCTCTTCCTCGACGAGATCCACCGGTTCACCAAGGCGCAGCAGGACGCGCTGCTGCCGGCGGTCGAGACCCGGCTCGTCGTGCTCGTGGCGGCCACCACGGAGAACCCGTCGTTCAGCGTCATCGCGCCCCTGCTGTCCCGCTCGGTGCTCATCACCCTCCAGTCCCTCTCGGACGACGAGGTGCGCGACGTCCTCGACGCCGCCCTCGCCGACGAGCGGGGTCTGGCCGCGGAGTTCGTCCTCGCCGACGACGCGCGGGAGCACCTCGTCCGCATCTCGGGGGGCGACGCGCGGCGGGCCCTGACCGCCCTCGAGGCCGCCGCGGGCGTGGCCCTCGACGCGGTGCCCGTCGGCGCGCATACCGACGAGCCCGCCGAGCCCACCCCGATCACCCTGGCCCAGACCGAGCAGGCCGTGGCGCAGGCGGCGGTGCGCTACGACCGCGCGGGTGACCAGCACTACGACGTCGCCAGCGCCCTCATCAAGTCGATGCGCGGCAGCGACGTCGACGCGTCGCTGCACTACCTCGCGCGGATGCTCGAGGCCGGCGAGGACCCCCGGTTCATCGCCCGGCGCATCGTCATCTCCGCCAGCGAGGACGTCGGGATGGCCGACCCCACCGCCCTGCAGACCGCCGTCGCCGCCCTGCACGCCGTCGCCCAGATCGGGATGCCCGAGGCGCGGATCATCCTGGCCCAGGCCGTGGTCCACAACGCCATGGCCCCGAAGTCCAACGCGTCCTACCTCGCGATCGGGGCGGCCATCGCCGACATCCGCGCCGGCAAGGGCGGCGCGGTGCCGGCGCCCCTGCGGGGGAGCGGCTACGCCGGGGCCACCCGCCTCGGTCACGGCGACGGGTACGCCTACGCGCACGACGCCCCCGACGGCGTGGCCGCGCAGCAGTACCTCCCCGACGATCTCGCCGGCACCACCGACTACTACCGCCCCACGGGGCGCGGCTTCGAGGAGCGGCTCGTCGGGCGCCTCCAGTGGCTCAAGGAGCGCCTCGCCGGGCGGCCGTCGCGCGAAAGCCGTTCGGGGGGTCCGCCGCCGGTCGACTAGGGTCGCTGACCATGGAAACCGCCGAGATCGCGCGCCGGTGGCTGGCCTTCTTCGAGAGCAAGGGCCATGCGGTCGTGCCCAGTGCGCCGCTGCCGTTCGACGACCCGAACCTGCTCTTCGTCGTCGCCGGCATGGTCCCGTTCGTGCCGTACTTCAGCGGCCAGCAGACCCCGCCGTGGCCGTCGGCCGCCTCGGTGCAGAAGTGCGTGCGCACGCCCGACCTCGAGGAGGTCGGCAAGACCAGCCGCCACGGCACGTTCTTCCAGATGAACGGGAACTTCTCCTTCGGTGACTACTTCAAGCGCGAGGCCATCGGGTATGCGTGGGAGCTGCTGACCACGCCGCAGGACCAGGGCGGCTACGGGCTCGACAAGACCCGCCTGTGGGCGACGGTCTACGAGGAGGACGACGAGGCCGAGGCGCTCTGGCTCGAGATGAGCGAGATCCCGAAGGAGCGCATCGTCCGCCGGGGGCGCCTCGACAACTACTGGCACATGGGCATCCCGGGTCCGGGCGGCCCCTGCAGCGAGATCTTCTACGACCGCGGCCCCGCCTACGGGCCGGAGGGCGGGCCCACGGTCGACGAGGACCGCTACATGGAGATCTGGAACCTCGTCTTCACCGAGTTCGAGCTGGGCACGGTGCGCAGCAAGGCCGACTTCGACATCGTCGGGCCGCTGCCGCAGAAGAACGTCGACACCGGTCTCGGCCTCGAGCGGCTGGCCAGCGTCCTGCAGGGCGTCGACAACCTCTACGAGATCGACCAGGTGCGACCGGTGCTCGACCGGGCGGCCGAGATGACCGGCAAGAAATACGGCGCCGTGCCGAGTCACGTGGCGTCGGAGAGCAGCCCTGACGACGTCCGCCTCCGGGTGGTGGCGGACCACGTGCGCAGCTGCCTCATGCTCATCGGCGACGGCGTCACGCCGGGCAACGAGGGCCGCGGCTACGTGCTGCGCCGGATGCTGCGCCGCGCGGTGCGCTCGATGCGGCTGCTCGGCTACGAGGAGCCCGCCCTGCCGCACCTGCTCCCGGTGAGCATGGAGCGGATGAGCGAGACCTACCCCGAGCTGCGGCGCGACTTCGCGCGGATCAGCCGGATCGCCTACGCCGAGGAGGACGCGTTCCGGCGCACCCTCGCCTCGGGCACGACGATGCTCGACACCGCCGTCGCGCAGGTCAAGACGGCCGGCGGCGACACCCGGCAGCTCAGCGGAGCGCAGGCGTTCGCGCTGCACGACACCTACGGCTTCCCTATCGACCTCACCCTGGAGATGGCCGCCGAGCAGGGGGTGTCGGTCGACGAGCCCGGGTTCCGGCGGCTCATGGCCGAGCAGCGGGACCGGGCACGGGCCGACGCGAAGGCGAAGAAGCAGACCGGCGCCGACACCACGGCCTACCGGCGGATCGCCGACCGCATCGGCCACGACGTGGAGTTCACCGGCTACGACGAGGTCGTGTCGGAGGCGCGGGTCGCGGGGCTCGTCATCGACGGCGAAGGCGTCGACCGGGCGGGCGCCGGTGACGACGTGGAGATCATCCTCGACCGCACCCCCTTCTACGCCGAGGGCGGCGGCCAGCTCGCCGACGGCGGGCGCATCGAGCTCGACAACGGTGCGGTCATCGATGTCCGCGACGTGCAGAAGCCCATCAACGGCGTCATCGCGCACCGCGCCACGGTCGTCGTGGGCGAGGTGGTGCCGGGGGCGCTCGCGCAGGCCGAGGTCGACGTCGAGCGGCGGCGGGCCATCTCGCGCGCCCACACGGCGACCCACATGGTGCACCGGGCCATCCGGGAGGCGCTCGGCGACTCCGCGACCCAGGCCGGGTCGCAGAACTCCCCGGGCCGGTTCCGGTTCGACTTCAACGCCCTCCAGGCCGTGCCGGCGAGCGTCCTCGTCGACGTCGAGGCGCAGGTCAACACCCTCCTCGTCGACGACCTCCCGGTCACCGCGGAGGTCATGACCCAGGCCCAGGCCCGCGAGATCGGCGCGATGGCGCTGTTCGGGGAGAAGTACGGCGACGCCGTACGCGTCGTGTCGGTCGGCGACTGGGCCCGCGAGCTGTGCGGGGGCACCCACGCGCAGCGCTCCGGCCAGCTCGGCCTGGTCAAGCTGCTGGGGGAGTCCTCGATCGGCTCCGGCGTGCGCCGCGTCGAGGCGCTCGTCGGCGTCGACGCGTACTCCTTCCTGGCCCGCGAGCACGCCATCGTCGGCCAGCTCACCGACGTGCTCCAGGCCCGGCCCGAGGAGCTGCCCGAGCGGATCTCCGGCATCCTCGCCCGACTCAAGGAGGCGGAGCGGGAGATCGCGCACGCGCGCCAGGAGAAGGCGCTCGGCGCCGCCGCGGGGCTCGTCGCGGGGGCCCGTGACCTGGGCGGCATCACCTTCGTCAGCCACGACGCGGGCGCACTCGGCGCCGACGACCTGCGCTCACTCGTGCTCGACGTGCGCGGCCGGCTCGGCGCCGACCGGGCGGCGGTCGTCGCCATGGCGGCGGTCGCCGGCGCGCGACCGGTGGTCGTCATCGCGACCACGCAGGGCGCTCGCGACGTCGGCGTCACGGCGGGTGCGCTCGTGCGGGTCGCCGCGCAGACGCTCGGCGGTGGCGGCGGCGGCAAGGACGACCTCGCGCAGGGCGGCGGCACCGACCCGACCAAGGTCTCCGCCGCGCTGGGGGCCGTCGAGGACGCGCTGCGGCAGCGGGCGTCCTGACCCCGGCGGTGACCGCCGGCCCGGCGCGCTGGACCGGAGCGGTCCCACGCCTGTGTCAGGCTGGGCGCGTGGTGCGTCCGGGTGTCCGCCTCGGGGTCGACGTCGGCAGTGTGCGCGTCGGCCTCGCCGCGAGCGACCCCAGCGGCCTCGTCGCCACCCCGGTCGCGACCCTGCCCCGCGACACCGGCGACGGGCATACCGACGTCGTCCGGATCGTCGACACCGCCCGTGACGTGGACGCCATCGAGATCGTCGTCGGCCTGCCCCTGCTGCTCTCCGGGGCGGAGGGCGAGGCGGCCCGGCTGGCCCGCGCGTATGCGCTCGACCTCGCTGTCGCGGTGGCCCCCGTGCCGGTGCGGCTGGTCGACGAGCGCTTGACCACGGTCGACGCGCACCGCAGACTACGCGAGAGCGGAGTGGCAGGCCGTTCGCAACGCGACGTCGTCGACCAGACCGCCGCCGTGCTCATCCTGCAGTCCGCGCTCGACGGCGAGCGCGCCTCCGGACGGGCGCCCGGCAGCCGGGTCGGCCCCCAGCGGCGGCGCCCCCGAGCGAAGGACCGAGGATGAGCGACCGACGCGAGCCCGCGTCCGGCCAGGCCAGTCAGGGACGTCATGGCGACCACCTCGTCTTCGGCGGCCCCCACGCCGACGACGACCACCATCTCGAGCACCACGACTCCGACCACCACGACTCCGACCACCACTTTGCCGACGAGCACGGCGTCGGTGGCCATGACGACGACCATCACGACGGCTACGACCACGACGGCTACGCCTACGACCACCACGGCTACGACGACGACCTCGAGCACCACGAGGGCGTCGCGGTCCTGAGCCGCAGCGACCGCCGCGTCCGCGAGCAGGCGGAGCACGGTGGCGGGCGCCGCACCGGGCGGGCCCTGCGGCGGCTCCTGGTGTTCCTCGTCGCCATCGGCCTCATCGCCGCCGCCGGCTTCGCCGCCGTGAGCGTCCTGCGGCCCATGGTCGCGGGGTTCGGCAGCGGTGAGACCGACTTCACCGGCCCGGGCTCCGGCGCCGTCGAGGTCACGGTCAACCCGGGTGACACCGGCCGCGCGATCGGCACCAACCTCGCCACCCTCGGGGTGGTCCGCACGGCCAAGGCCTTCGCCGACGCCGCCGCCGACAACCCGGCCGCCGCCGGGATCCAGCCCGGCGAGTACACGATGAAGAAGGAGATGAAGGCCTCCGACGCCGTCGCCTACCTCGTCGACCCGGCCAACCGCAGCGTCCCCATGGTCACCATCCCGGAGGGCCGTTGGAAGTCCGAGGTGTTCGCCCTGCTCGCCAAGGCGTCCGGGAAGCCGGTGTCCGACTACGAGGCCGCCGCCAAGGACGCCACCGCCCTCGGGCTGCCGGCCTCGGCGAAGGGCAACGTCGAGGGCTACCTGTTCCCGTCGACCTACGAGTTCGGCAAGGACACCACGCCGGCGCAGCAGCTGCGCACCATGGTGCAGAAGGCGCTCGGAACGATGACGGGCCTCGGCATCACCGGTGACGGCATCGAGCAGACCGTCATCACGGCGAGCATCCTCGAGGCCGAGGGCCGCACGACCCAGGACCGCGAGAAGGTCGCCCGGGTGCTGCTCAACCGGCTGGCCCAGAACATGCCGCTGCAGCTGGACTCGACGGTCAGCTACGGCGTGCAGAAGCGCGCCCTCACGACCACCGACGCCGAGCGGGCGGACAAGAACCCGTACAACACCTACGTCAACCCGGGGCTGCCGGCGGGTCCGATCGGGAACCCGGGACAGTCGGCGCTCGAGGCGGCGAAGAACCCGGCCGACGGGCCCTGGCTGTTCTTCGTCACCGTCAACCCGTCCACCGGGGAGACCAAGTTCGCGGCGACGCTGGCCGAGCACGACCAGTACGTCAAGGAGTTCCAGGCCTGGTGCCAGGCCAACACGGGCAAGTGCTGAGCCGGGTCACCCACCGGGCCGGTGTGCTCGGCTCCCCGATCGCCCACTCCCTGTCACCGGTGCTGCACACGGCTGCCTACGAGGCGCTGGGGCTCGAGCACTGGGAGTACACCGCCGAACGGGTCGGCGACGAGCACTTCCTGGCCCACGTCGCCTCGCTCGACCCGTCGTGGCGTGGGCTGTCGCTGACCATGCCGCTCAAGGAGGTGGCCTTCGACGCCGTGCAGTCGGCGTCGGACGTCGCCGTGGCGACCGGGGCGGTCAACACGCTGGTCCGCCGCGCCGACGGCGGCTGGGACGGCGACAACACCGACGTGCACGGCATCGCCGAAGGGCTCGCCGAGTCGGGGGTGCGACTGGCCGACCGTGCGGTCCTCGTCGGCTCGGGAGCCACCGCGCGGTCGGCGGTGGCCGCGCTGGCCGCGCTCGGGGTGCGGCACGTCGACTTCATGGTCCGCGCGCAGGTGCGCCCGGCGACGCTCGCCCAGGCCACGGACGCCGCGATGACGGTCAGCCGCCGCGCCATGGGCGACTGGCCGGAACACGTCGACCTCGTCGTGAGCACCGTCCCGTCGGGAGGCTCGGCGGCGGCCGCCACGCTCCCGGAGGGCGGGCGCGCGCTTCTCGACGTCGTCTACGGCGGCGGCTCCAGCCCGTTCGCCGAGGCCGCCCGGGCCCGCGGCTACCTCGTCGTCCCGGGCACGACCATGCTGCTGCACCAGGCGGCGGAGCAGGTACGGCTCATGACGGGGTATGCCGCCCCGGTCGAGGCGATGCGCGCCGCCCTCGACGACGCCCTCGCGCGCCGGGCCGAGCACGCTGCGCACCCCGTCCGGTGACGCTGGTCCCGGCCGTCGCGGCGCCCTGGTGGGTCGTCGCGGTGGTCACGGCCGTCGGGCTCGGGCTCGGCCTGTGGCTGGCCCGCGAGCTGGCCACCACGGCCTACCGGCTCGACGACGAGGCCGACCGCCGGCGTCCGGGGCCACCGTGGCTCGTCGCGGTGGCGGTGCCGGCGCTCTGGGAGGTGCTGGCCTGGCGTATCGGCGGACTCGCGGAGGGCGCGGTGCTCCCCGCATACCTGCTGCTGGGGTGGGTCGGCGTCGCGCTCTTCTGGGTCGACGTCGACGTGCACCGGCTGCCGGAGGGCCTGACCCTGCCCACCCTCCCGGCGCTCGCCGTCCTGCTCGCCGTGGCCTCGTCGACCACCGGCGACTGGGGGTCGCTGCTGCGGGCGGTGATCTGTGGGGCGGCCGGGTGGCTGGTCTACGCCGTGCTGGCCTTCATCGTGCCCGGGGGGCTCGGTCTCGGCGACGCGACCCTGGGCGGTCTCGTGGCCCTGCCGCTGGGCTACCTGGGCTGGGGGGTGCCGATCCTCGGGTTCGTGCTGGCCTACCTGCTGTCTGGTGTTGTCGCCGTCCTCGGGCTGGCGCTGCGCCGGCTCACCCTGCGCAGCCACATCGCCTTCGGTCCGTTCATCGTCGTCGGTGCGCTGGCCGCGCTGCTCGTGCGGTTCCAGCTGGTCTGAGGCCGGACGGGCGCGAGGGCGGGGTGCGGGTGCGTGGCAGGATCGGGCCATGCTGCGTTGGTTGACCGCTGGTGAGTCCCACGGCCCGGCGCTCGTCGCGGTGATCGAGGGGCTTCCGGCCGGCGTGCGGGTGACGACCCGCGACATCGGTGCCGCCCTGGCGCGCCGCCGGCTGGGGTTCGGCCGCGGGGCCCGGATGTCGTTCGAGCAGGACGCGGTGGAGGTGCTCGGCGGTCTGCGGCACGGCGTCACCCTCGGGTCGCCGGTCGCGATCCGGATCGGCAACACCGAGTGGCCGAAGTGGCAGACCGTGATGAGCCCCGACCCCGTCGACGACGCGGATCTGGCCGCCGCGGACGACGTCAACGCCGAGAAGGAGATCGCCCGCAACCGGCCGCTGACCCGGCCGCGGCCCGGTCACGCCGACCTCGTCGGCATGCAGAAGTACGGCTTCGAGGACGCCCGTCCGGTGCTGGAGCGCTCGTCGGCCCGTGAGACGGCGGCCCGCGTCGCGCTCGGCGCTGTGGCCGCGGCGTTCCTCGAGCAGGCGTACGGCATCCGGCTCGTCTCCCACACGGTGGCGATCGGCACGGCGCAGGTGGGGGAGGACGCCGGGCTGCCGACGCCCGACGACGTCGACCGGCTCGACGCCGACCCGGTGCGCACCCTCGACGCGGCGGGCTCGGCGGCCATGGTCGCCGAGGTGGAGGCGGCCAAGAAGGACGGCGACACCCTCGGTGGCGTCGTGGAGGTGCTCGCCTACGGGGTGCCGCCCGGCCTCGGCTCCCACGTGCACTGGGACCGCCGTCTCGACGCACAGCTGGCCGCGGGCCTCATGGGCATCCAGGCGATCAAGGGCGTGGAGGTCGGCGACGGGTTCACCACCGCGCGCCGCCGGGGCTCGGCCGCCCACGACGAGATGGCCCGCGACGAGCACGGGGTCATCCGGCGTCGGTCCGGCCGTGCCGGCGGCACCGAGGGCGGGATGTCGACGGGCGAGGTGCTGCGGGTGCGGGCGGCGATGAAGCCGATCTCGACCGTGCCCCGGGCGCTCGAGACCGTCGACATCGCCGGCGACGAGCCGGCCAAGGCCATCCACCAGCGCTCCGACGTCTGCGCCGTGCCCGCCGCGGGTGTCGTCGCCGAGGCCATGGTGGCCCTCGTGCTGGCGCAGGCCTGCGTCGAGAAGTTCGGCGGCGACAGCGTCGTCGAGACGGCGCGCAACCACACGGGCTACCTGGACGCCATCCCGGAGCGGCTGCGCTCGTGGTGACCCCCGACGACGGCACCGGGCGGCCGGTGGCGGTGGTCATCGGGCCCCCGGGGTCGGGCAAGACCGTGACCGGTCGCGCTCTCGCGGCCCTGCTCGACGTGCCGTTCCACGACACCGACGAGGAGATCGTCCGGCGGGAGGGCCGCTCGATCGCCGACATCTTCTTCGACGACGGCGAAGCTGCCTTCCGGGCCCTCGAGCGCACCGAGGTGGCACGCGCGCTGGAGTCGGAACGGGGGGTCGTCGCCGTGGGCGGCGGTGCCCCCATCGACGCCGCCACCGGGGTGCTGCTGGCCGGGCACACGGTCGTCCTGCTGGAGGTGGGCATCGCCGACGCGGCCCGGCGGATCGGGTTCGACCGGTCCCGTCCGCTGCTGTCGGTCAACCCGCGCGCCTCGTGGATCGCCATGATGAACGGGCGCCGGCCCGTCTACCAGGCCCTCGCCACCCACCGCGTGGACACGGGGGGCCGCACCCCCGAGGAGGTCGCGGCCGAGATCGCCGGGCTGCTCTCGGTGCCCGGGGCGCCTGCGTGAGCGACCGGACGACGATCGCGGTCGGCTCGGGCGCCGGCTCCTACCCCGTCGTCGTGGGACACGGGCTGCTCGACGAGGCGGCCCCGCTGCTGGGCCCCGGCGTGGAGCGGGTGCTGCTGGTCCACGCTCCGACCCTGACGACCAGGGCCGACGACCTCGCAGCATCGTTGCGCAGCAACGGGATCGAGGTGGTCGTCGCTAACGTCCCCGACGCCGAGGCCGCGAAGGACGTCGAGGTCGCCGCCCGGCTGTGGGCGACCCTCGGGGCGGCGGGGTTCACCCGCACGGATGCGGTCGTGGGGCTCGGCGGCGGCTCGGTCACGGACCTCGCCGGCTTCGTCGCGGCGACGTGGCTGCGCGGGGTGCGGGTCCTCCAGGTGCCCACCACGCTGCTCGGCATGGTCGACGCCGCCGTCGGGGGGAAGACCGGCATCAACACGGCCGAGGGCAAGAACCTCGTCGGGTCGTTCCACCCGCCGGTGGGGGTGCTGTGCGACTTCGACGCCCTGACCACGCTCCCTCCCGCCGACCTCGCAGCCGGCATGGCGGAGGTCGTCAAGTGCGGCTTCATCGCCGACGCGCGCATCCTCGAGCTGGTGGAGGCCGACCCCGCCGCGGCCCTCGACCCCGGCGGCGCGGTGCTGCGGGAGCTCGTCGAGCGGGCCGTCCGGGTCAAGGCCGACGTCGTGACGGCCGACCTGCGCGAGGCCGACCTGCGCGAGATCCTCAACTACGGGCATACCTTCGGCCATGCCGTCGAGCACGTCGAGGGCTACCGCTGGCGCCACGGCGAGGCGGTGAGCGTGGGCCTCACGTATGCCGCGGAGCTCGGCCGGCTCTCGGGTCACCTCTCCGCGGCGGAGGTCGCCCGGCACCGGGCCGTCCTGACCAGCCTGGGGCTCCCGGTGTCCTACCCCGGCGAGCGCTGGGACGGCCTGCTCGCGGCGATGCGACGCGACAAGAAGTCGCGGGGCTCGCGGCTGCGGTTCGTCGTCCTCGACGGGATCGGCCACCCGACCCGGCTGGAAGGACCCGACGACGCGATGCTGCGCGAGGCGTACGCCTGCGTGTCCGGCTGAAGGTCAGGTCGCTCACAGGGAGCGCACAGGGGAGGCATGTGGCGCGCATGGACGCGGTGACCAGTCTTCTCGGCATGACGACACGACGCCCCTCGCCGCACGCCGCCTACACCGACGCCGTGACCCGGCCCGAGTCCGACTGGGTCGACGCCGACGGCCACGAGGTGGAGGACCACGACCGCGGCCTCCTCTACGACCTCGGCACCCTCGACCGGCGCCGGGTCCTCGGGCTCTTCGGCGGCCTCGGGGCCATGGCCGCACTCGCCGCGTGCGGGACCACCGCGACCACGGCATCCGGGTCGGCAGCGGCCTCGTCCACCTCGTCCTCCACGTCGTCCGGCAGCTCCACCGGTACGTCGTCGTCCGGCAGCCTCACCGAGGTGCCCGACGAGACCGCCGGCCCCTACCCGGGGGACGGATCGAACGGGGTCGACGTGCTCGACGACTCCGGCATCGTGCGTTCCGACATCCGCTCGAGCTTCGGCACGTCGACCACCACCGCGCAGGGGGTGCCGCTCAGCCTCAGCCTCACGGTGCGCGACGTGGCCACGGGAGCCGCCCGCGCCGGTGCCGCCGTCTACATCTGGCACTGCGACCGCGAGGGCAACTACTCGATGTACTCGGCGAACGCCAAGAGCGAGAACTACCTGCGCGGGGTGCAGACGACCGACGCCGACGGCACGGTGACCTTCACGTCGATCTTCCCTGCCTGCTACACCGGCCGCTGGCCCCACATCCACTTCGAGGTCTACGGCAGCGTCGCCGACGCCACGTCGTCGGGTCCCATCGTGAAGACCTCCCAGATCGCCCTGCCCGCCGAGGCCTGCACCGCGGTCTACGCGACCGACGGCTACTCGGCCAGCGTCCGCAACCTCGCCCAGGTTTCCCTGGCGCGCGACAACGTCTTCGGCAACGACGGCGGCATCCACCAGATCGCCACGATGAGCGGCTCAGCCTCGTCCGGCTACAGCGCAGCCCTCACCGTGGGGGTGTGACCGTGGAAGTGTGACGGAGCGGTGTGGTTGGCTGCGGCCATGAGCCCTGCCGCCGCTGACACCGTCCACCCGCCGCTCCGGGGGCACGACGTCGACCTGTCGGCCCGCAGCGCCGCGGTGGGGGGCTCGCCGCACCTGCGCGCCTACCTCGTCCGTCCCGAGGGGGAGGGCCCGCACCCCAGCGTCGTCGTCATCCACGAGGCCTTCGGGCTGGAGGACGTCACCCGGCGGCAGGCCGACCGCCTGGCGGCCATGGGCTACGTCGTCCTCGCCCCCGACCTGTTCACCGAGGGCGGCCCGCGCAAGTGCCTCAAGGCGACGTTCCAGGCGCTGTCGAGCGGGCAGGGCCGGGCGTTCCAGGACATCTCGACCGCCAGCCAGTGGCTCCTCGACCAGGACGGCACCACCGACGAGGTCGGGGTCGTCGGGTTCTGCATGGGCGGCGGGTTCGCGCTGATGTGCGCCGCTCCTGAGCGGGGGTTCGCGGCGAGCGCGGTCAACTACGGCCAGCTGCCGTCCACGCCGGAGGTGCTCGCGGGGGCGTGCCCGATCGTGGCGAGCTACGGCGGGCGCGACCGGTCGTTCCCGAAGGCGGCCGCGAAGCTGGAGCACCACCTGACCCGGCTCGGCGTCGAGCACGACGTCAAGGAGTACCCCAAGGCCAGCCACTCGTTCCTCAACGACACCGACACCGGCCCGTGGTTCCTGCGGCCGGTCTTCAAGGTGATGGGCATGGGTCCCGAGCCGGAGTCGGCCGCCGACGCGTGGGGGAGGATCGAGGCGTTCTTCGGGTCCCACCTGCGCCGGTAGACTCGTGGGCTGGCGCGACGCGAGCTCGCCGTCGCCCTCTCCCCGACGAAAGCGAACCTCTGCAGTCATGGCGACGACGAACGACCTGAAGAACGGCATGGTCCTCAACATCGACAACCAGCTCTGGTCGGTCGTCGAGTTCCAGCACGTCAAGCCCGGCAAGGGCCCGGCCTTCGTGCGCACCAAGCTGAAGGCGGTGCTCTCCGGCAAGGTGGTCGACCGGACGTTCAACGCGGGCACCAAGGTCGAGACGGCCAACGTCGACAAGCGCACCATGCAATACCTCTACAAGGACGGGTCCGACTTCGTCTTCATGGACGTCGACACCTACGACCAGCTGCACGTGAGCGGCACCGTCGTCAGCACCGCCGCGGACTACATGCTGGAGAACCAGAACGCCATCGTCGCCACCCACGACGGCGCCCCGCTCTACGTCGAGCTGCCGGCGTCCGTCGTCCTCGAGATCACGCATACCGAGCCCGGCCTGCAGGGCGACCGCTCCACCGGCGGCACCAAGCCCGCCACCCTCGAGACCGGGGCCCAGATCGCCGTCCCGCTCTTCCTCGAGTCCGGCACCAAGGTCAAGGTCGACACCCGCGACGGGTCCTACCTCGGCCGCGTCAGCTGACCGGCGGCTGACCCGACCTCGTGGCCGCCCGCAGCAAGGCTCGCAAGCGTGCGCTGGACCTCCTCTTCGAGGCCGACCAGCGCGGCGCCAACGCCTCGACCCTGCTCGCCGAGCGGCTTGCCCGCCCCGGTGACGGCCCGCCGGTCGGCGAGTATGCCGTCGAGCTGGTCGAGGGGGTCGTCGCCCACTGGGGCGAGATCACCGACCTGCTGACGACGTACTCCCACGGCTGGACGGTCGACCGGATGCCGGGTGTCGACCGGGCCATCCTGCGCCTCGGCGTCTGGGAGATCGTCTGGAACGACGCTGTCCCCGACAACGTGGCCATCTCCGAGGCCGTCGAGCTCGCCACCACACTCTCGACCGACGACTCGCCGTCGTTCGTCAACGGCCTGCTGGCCCGGGTCGCCGAGGTCAAGCCCACCCTCGTCTGAGCGACCCGTCCGCTCCGGTCAGCCGATGGGGTGGCCGAGGGGAGTGGTGCAGAAGATGCCGCCCACCCGGACGATGCCGTCGGCCGCGACCGGGTCGGGCCCCGTCGCGAACCGGCCGCCGTCGTCCTGGGGGACGAAGCCGATGGCCCGGCCGCCCTCGGTCGACCACCACCTCCCGGCGTTGGCCGACATGCCCCACACCGTGTGGAACCCGGTCACGCCCGGGTCGACCGACGCCTCCACGAGCCGCGCGACGTCGTCGGGGGAGAGCCACATCTGGGTGTTCAGGGTGCCCGACGGCTGGTCGCAGCAGGCGCCGATCCGCAGGTTGACGACAGTCAGGCGGAAGCGGTCGTGGTAGAGCCGGCTCAGGGACTCGGCTGCCGCCTTGGTCCAGCCGTAGTAGGTGTCGGGTCGCGGCTCGACGGTGTCGGGGAGGGCCGACCCGTCGACCGGGCGCTCCCAGAACCCGGCGGCGTGGTTGCTGGAGGCGAGGACCACCCGGTCGACGCCCGCCTCCACGGCCGCGTCGAGCACCGCCTGGGTGCCGTCGACGTTGACCCGCAGCGCCTCCGGCCACGGCGACTCGCTCGGTATGCCGGCGAGGTGCACGACGGCGTCGGCGCCCGCGACGGCCCGCCTCACCACGTCCCGGTCGGTGAGGTCGCCGGTCAGGACCTCCTCGCCGGGTCCCGCGTCGGCGATGGGGACGATGTCGACGAGGCGAAGCACCCGGTCGGGCCGACTCATCCGCGACCTCAGGTAGCCGCCGATCCGACCGGCCCCGCCGGTGATGACGATGGTCTGCGTGGGCACGACGGAAGCGTATGCGGCGGTGCGCCGCGACCGGCCTCGTGCGGGCCCCAGGACGCTGGACCGGCGTCCGGAGGGCGCCAGCGGCTCCGGTAGAGTCTCGCCCCGAGACATCCTTTAACCACCGTCCTGTGAGGCGGGGAAGGAGGTCGGCGATGGCTGGGACCCAGCCGGTAGCGACCAGCAGCACCCCCACCCGCGAGGTGATGGGCTCCGGTGACGTCTCCCGGGCGCTGCGCCGGATGGCCCACGAGATCCTCGAGCGCAACAAGGGCGCCGGCGACCTCGTCCTGCTGGGCATCCCCTCGCGCGGCGTCCCCCTGGCCCAGCGGCTGGCCCGCGTCATGGCCGAGGTCGAGGGCACGCAGGTGCCGGTCGGCAGCCTCGACGTCACCATGCACCGCGACGACCTGCGCCACCAGCCGGTGCGCGCCCTCGCTCGCACCTCGGTCCCGCCGGGCGGCATCGACGACAAGGTCGTCGTGCTGGTGGACGACGTGCTCTTCCACGGCCGCACCATCCGGGCCGCCCTCGAGGCGCTCGCCGAGCTGGGCCGGCCCCGCTCGGTACGCCTGGCCGTCCTTGTCGACCGCGGTCACCGCGAGCTGCCGATCCGCGCCGACCACGTGGGCAAGAACCTCCCCACCGCCGCCAGCGAGCGGGTGCGGGTGCACCTGGCCGAGGTCGACGGGGTCGACGGCGGCGACTCGGTGACGATCAGCGGAGGCGAGCGGTGACCCGCCACCTGCTGTCCTCGGCCGACCTCAGCCGCGCCGAGGTGGAGGAGATCCTCACCACCGCCGAGTCGATGCACGACGTGCAGCGCCGCGAGGTCAAGAAGATCCCCACCCTGCGCGGGCGCACGATCATCAACCTCTTCTTCGAGGACTCCACCCGTACGCGCAGCTCGTTCGAGATCGCCGGCAAGTGGATGTCCGCCGACACCATCAACATCAGCGGCAAGGGCTCCTCGACGAGCAAGGGCGAGTCCTTGCGCGACACGGTGCGCACCATCGACGCGATGTCGGTGGACGCGCTCGTCATCCGGCACAGCGCCTCGGGCGCCTGCCAGCAGGTGGCGGGGTGGGTCGACGCGAGCGTCATCAACGCCGGGGACGGCACCCACGAGCACCCCACGCAGGCTTTGCTCGACGCCTACACGCTGCGGCACCGCATCGGCGAACTCGACGGCCGGCACGTGGCCATCGTCGGCGACCTCACCCACTCGCGCGTCTTCCGCTCCAACGTCATCACCCTGGCCCGCCTCGGTGCGCGCGTCACGGTCGTCGCCCCGCCCACCCTCATGCCGAGCGGCATCGGCGACTGGTCCAAGACCGACGGGTTCGCCACGTCGTGGGACCTCGACGAGGTGCTCGAGGGACGCAGCGAGCACGGCGCGGTCGACGCGGTGATGATGCTGCGCGTGCAGCGCGAGCGGATGAGCGGCGGCTTCTTCCCCACCGCCCGCGAGTACACCGTCGCCTACGGCCTCACCCGCGACCGTATGCGTCGGCTCGTCGCCGCCAACCCGGACGTCGTCGTGCTGCACCCCGGACCGATGAACCGCGGCCTGGAGATCGCCGCCGACGCGGCCGACGCGGCCCAGTCGGTCGTGCTCGACCAGGTCTCCGCCGGCGTCGCGGTGCGGATGGCCGTGCTCTACCACCTGCTGTCCGGAGAGGCGGGCGCATGAAGACGCTCATCACGGGAGCCCGGCTCCTCGGCGGAGACGCGACCGACCTGCTGCTCGACGGGGGCCGGATCGTCGAGGTCGGGTCGCTGACCAAGGGCCGCGACACCGAGGTCGTCGACGCCGACGGGCTCGTCGCCCTCCCGGGCCTGGTCGACCTGCACGTGCACCTGCGCGAGCCCGGTCGTGAGGACGCCGAGACGGTCTCCACCGGTGCCGAGGCCGCGGCCGGGGGCGGTTTCACCGCCGTCCTGGCGATGGCCAACACCGACCCCGTCACCGACACCGCGGAGGCGGCCGAGCGGGTGTTCGACCTCGGCCGGGCCACCCACCTCGTCGACGTGCAGCCGGTCGGCGCCGTCACCAAGGGCCTGCGCGGCGAGGAGCTGGCCGAGCTCGGGCTCATGGCGCGCTCGCGCGCCCGGGTGCGGGTGTTCTCCGACGACGGTCACTGCGTGGCCGACGCCCGGATCATGCGGCGGGCCCTGGAGTACGTCAAGGCGTTCGGTGGCGTCGTCTCGCAGCACGCCCAGGACCCCCGGCTGGCCGACCACAGCGCGTGCGCCCACGAGAGCGAGCTCTCCGGCCGGCTCGGTCTGCCCGGCTGGCCCGGCATCGCGGAGGAGTCGGTCGTCGCCCGCGACGTCATGCTCGCCCGCCACACCGGCAGCCGTCTGCACGTCGCCCACGTCTCCACGGCCGGCACGGTCGAGGTCCTGCGCTGGGCCAAGGCGCAGGGGATCGACGTGACCGCCGAGGTGACCCCCCATCACCTGGCCCTCACCCACGACCTGCTCGCCGGCTACGACCCGGTCTACAAGGTCAACCCGCCGCTGCGCCCGGAGGAGGACGTCCGTGCGCTGCGGGAGGCGCTCGCCGACGGCACCATCGACGCGGTCGCCACCGACCACGCCCC
Source organism: uncultured Actinomycetota bacterium (assembly GCA_963752705.1). Lineage (GTDB taxonomy): Bacteria > Actinomycetota > Actinomycetes > Actinomycetales > Dermatophilaceae > Lapillicoccus. The sequence goes on along the minus strand of CAVVZM010000001.1, from coordinate 261,078 downwards.
GCACGCCCGGCACGACAAGGAGCATGCGTTCGTCGAGGCGGCGTTCGGGATGCTCGGGCTGGAGACCGCGCTGGCCGTGGTCAGCGACGTCATGGTGGGCGGCGGTCTCCTCGACTGGGCCGGGGTCGCTCGGGTGATGTCGACCAACCCGGCCCGCATCGCCGGCCTCGGCGCCCACGGCCAGCCGCTCGTCGCCGGGTCGCCGGCCAACATCACCCTCGTCGACCCGGACGCCGTCGTCACCGTCGACCGCGACGCCTCGCACTCGCTGTCGCGCAACAACCCTTGGCACGGGCGCACCCTCACCGGCGCGGTCCGCGCCACGTTCGTCCGCGGCGCGTGCAGCGCCCGCGACGGGCGAGCCCTCCTCCCCGAGCTCGTAGGAGCCCACCAGTGACCTCGAACGCCCTTCTGCTCGACCGCGATCCCGCCGTGCTCGTCCTCGAGGACGGCCGCAGCTTCCGCGGTGACGCCTACGGCGCCGTCGGCGAGACGGTGGGGGAGGCGGTCTTCTCCACCGGGATGACCGGCTACCAGGAGACCCTGACCGACCCCAGCTACCACCGGCAGGTCGTCGTCATGACGGCTCCCCACGTGGGCAACACCGGCATCAACACCGAGGACCCCGAGTCGGGCCGAATCTGGGTGGCCGGCTACGTCGTGCGCGACCCCGCGCTGCGACCCTCCAACTGGCGGTCCACCAAGCCGCTGGAGGACGAGCTGCGCGACCAGGGCGTCGTCGGCATCAGCGGCATCGACACCCGCGCCCTCACCCGACACCTGCGCGAGCGCGGCGCGATGCGGGCCGGCATCTTCAGCGGACCGGAGTATGCCGGTGCGTCCCCGACGGTGCTCGCCGACCGGGTGCGTTCAGCGCCGGAGATGGCGGGCGCCGACCTCGCCGGCGAGGTCAGCACCGACCACGCCTACGTCGTGGAAGCGTTGGGGGAGAAGCGGTTCACGGTTGCGGCGGTCGACCTCGGCATCAAGTCGATGACCCCGCAGCTGATGGCCGAGCACGGCATCGAGGTGCACGTGCTCCCGTCGTCGACGACCTTCGCCGAGGTGGAGGCGCTCCGCCCCGACGGGGTGTTCTTCTCCAACGGCCCCGGCGACCCGGCCGCCTCCGACCGTGAGGTCGCGCTCTTGAAGCAGGTGCTCGACGCGCGGATCCCGTTCTTCGGCATCTGCTTCGGCAACCAGCTGCTCGGCCGGGCCCTGGGGTTCGGCACCTACAAGCTGAAGTACGGCCACCGCGGCATCAACCAGCCGGTGATGGACCGGCGCACCGGCAAGGTCGAGGTCACCGCCCACAACCACGGGTTCGCCGTGGACGCCCCGCTCGACCGCGACAGCGACACGCCGTACGGCCGGGCGCGCGTGTCGCACGTCTGCCTCAACGACGAGGTGGTCGAGGGTCTCGAGTGCCTCGACGTACCGGCCTACTCGGTGCAGTACCACCCCGAGGCTGCCGCCGGACCACACGACGCGGCCTACCTGTTCGACCGTTTCGTGGATCTCATGAGTGAGCAGAAGGGAGCGCGCGGCTGATGCCGAAGCGCGACGACATCAACAGCGTCCTCGTCATCGGGTCGGGCCCGATCGTCATCGGGCAGGCCTGCGAGTTCGACTACTCCGGCACCCAGGCGTGCCGCGTGCTGAGGGACGAGGGCATCCGCGTCATCCTCGTCAACAGCAACCCGGCGACGATCATGACCGACCCCGAGTTCGCCGACGCGACCTACGTGGAGCCGATCACCCCCGAGGTCGTCGAGGCGATCATCGCCAAGGAGCGTCCCGACGCGGTGCTCGCCACCCTGGGTGGGCAGACTGCCCTCAATACGGCGATCGCGTTGCACGAGAACGGTGTTCTAAAGAAGTACAACTGTCCGCTCATCGGCGCCAACGTCGAGGCGATCCAGCTCGGCGAGGACCGGGAGGCGTTCAAGGGCGTGGTCGAGCGCTGCGGCGCGGAGAGCGCCCGGTCGGTGATCGCGCACACGATGGACGAGGTGCTCGCCGGTGCGGCCGAGCTGGGCTACCCCGTCGTCGTCCGCCCGTCCTTCACGATGGGCGGGCTCGGCTCCGGCTTCGCCAACGACGAGACCGAGCTGCGCCGGATGGCCGGGCAGGGCCTGCAGGCCAGCCCGACGACCGAGGTGCTCCTCGAGGAGTCGATCAAGGGCTGGAAGGAGTACGAGCTCGAGGTGATGCGCGACCACGCCGACAACGTCGTCGTCGTCTGCTCCATCGAGAACCTCGACCCCATGGGCGTGCACACCGGTGACTCGATCACCGTGGCCCCCGCCCTGACCCTCACCGACCGTGAGTACCAGCGGCTGCGCGACATCGGCATCGCCGTCATCCGCGAGGTCGGGGTCGACACGGGCGGCTGCAACATCCAGTTCGCTGTGGAGCCCTCGACCGGGCGCGTCATCGTCATCGAGATGAACCCGCGGGTGTCGCGGTCGAGTGCGCTGGCGTCCAAGGCGACCGGGTTCCCGATCGCCAAGATCGCGGCCAAGATGGCCATCGGCTACACGCTCGACGAGGTGCCCAACGACATCACGCGCGAGACCCCGGCCAGCTTCGAGCCGAGCCTCGACTACGTCGTCGTCAAGGTGCCGCGGTTCGCATTCGAGAAGTTCCCGGCCGCCGACCCCACGCTCACGACGACGATGAAGTCCGTGGGCGAGGCGATGTCGATCGGCCGCAGCTTCACCGAGGCGCTGCAGAAGGCCCTGCGGTCGATGGAGCGCGCGGGCTCGTCGTTCCACTGGGACGGCCCCAACCCGAGCGACCCCGGCCGGCTGGCCGACCTGCTCGACGAAGCCGGCGTCCCGACCGACGGCCGGATCGTCGCGGTGCAGCAGGCCCTGCGGGGCGGCGCCTCGGTGGAGCAGGTGCACGAGGCGACGGGTATCGACCCGTGGTTCCTCGACCAGATCGCGCTCATCAACGCCGTCGCCGACCGGGTCGCCGCCGCCGACCAGCTGACCCCCGTGCTGCTGCGCCTGGCGAAGCGGCACGGCTTCTCCGACGCGCAGATCGCCTCGCTCAGCGGTATGCCGGAGGCGGTCGTGCGTGGGGTACGCCACGCCCTGGGGGTGCGCCCGGTCTACAAGACGGTCGACACGTGCGCGGCCGAGTTCGCCGCGACCACGCCCTACTACTACTCCACCTACGACGAGGAGAACGAGGTGCTGCCCCGGGAGAGGCCTGCAGTGATCATCCTCGGCTCCGGGCCCAACCGGATCGGTCAGGGCGTCGAGTTCGACTACTCCTGCGTGCACGCGTCGTTCGCGTTGCGCGACAAGGGTTTCGACACCGTGATGGTCAACTGCAACCCCGAGACGGTCTCCACCGACTACGACACGAGCAGCCGTCTCTACTTCGAGCCGCTCACCCTCGAGGACGTGCTCGAGGTCGTCCACGTCGAGCGGCAGGCGGGCCCCATCGCGGGCGTCATCGTGCAGCTCGGCGGCCAGACGCCCCTCGGGCTGGCGCAGGCGCTGAAGAACGAGGGCGTGCCCATCGTCGGCACGAGCCCCGAGGCCATCAACCTCGCCGAGGACCGCGGGGCCTTCGGCCGGGTGCTGGCCGAGGCCGGCCTGCCCGCCCCGCTGCACGGCACCGCCTACAGCGCCGACGAGGCGGTCGAGGTCGCGCACCGGATCGGCTACCCGGTGCTCGTGCGCCCGTCCTATGTGCTCGGGGGCCGCGGGATGGAGATCGTCTACGACGACGAGACCCTCGCGACCTACGTCTCCCGGGCCACCGTGGCGTCGCCCGAGCACCCCGTGCTCGTCGACCGGTTCCTCGACGACGCTATCGAGATCGACGTCGACGCGCTCTTCGACGGCGAGGAGATGTACCTCGGCGGGATCATGGAGCACATCGAGGAGGCCGGCATCCACTCCGGCGACAGCTCGTGCACGCTGCCTCCGGTGACGCTCGGCGTCGCCGAGCTCGAGCGGGTCCGCGTCTCCACCCGCAAGCTCGCCGAGGGCATCGGCGTGCGCGGTCTCATGAACGTGCAGTTCGCCCTGGCCCAGGACGTCCTCTACGTGCTGGAGGCCAACCCGCGCGCCTCGCGCACCGTGCCGTTCGTGGCCAAGGCCACGGGCGTCCAGATCGCCAAGGCCGCCGCGCGGGTCATGCTCGGCGCGACCATCAAGGAGCTGCGCGAGGAGGGGATCCTCCCGCCCCAGGGCGACGGGGGCAGCCTCCCGGCGCACGCGCCCATGTCGGTCAAGGAGGCAATCCTGCCGTTCAAGCGGTTCCGCACCAAGGAGGGCAAGGTCGTCGACTCCCTCCTCGGCCCGGAGATGCGCTCGACGGGCGAGGTCATGGGCATCGACCGCGACTTCGGGTCGGCGTTCGCCAAGAGCCAGATGAGCTCGGGCGGCCTGCCCGACACGGGCGCGGTGTTCGTGTCGGTGGCCAACCGCGACAAGCGGGCGATGATCTTCCCGGTCAAGCGCCTGGCCGACCTCGGGTTCACCATCCTGGCGACCAGTGGCACTGCAGACGTGCTGCGGCGCAACGGGATCCAGTCGACCGTCGTCCGCAAGATCAGCGAGCGGGGGGAACCGCTCCCTGACGGGACGAGCGAGCGCACCATCGTCGACCTCATCAACGACGGCGAGGTCGCCATGGTCGTCAACACGCCCACCGGCCAGTCGGCGCGGGCCGACGGCTACGAGATCCGCGCGGCCACGACCGGCGCCGACAAGCCCATCATCACGACCGTGCAGGAGCTGGCCGCCGCGGTGCAGGGGATCGAGGCCCGGCGCACCGGCGAGCTGCGGGTGACCTCGCTGCAGGACCACGCGAAGGCACTCGACCTGTTCGCGGTCACGGGGGACCGATGACAGCGCCGGCCACACCGACGCCTGCGGCTCCCCGCAACGGCGTCGCGCAGGTCACCGGCGAGCTCGTCGCCAACCGGCGCGTCGGCGCATACCGGCACCTCTCGTTCGCGGCGCCCGGTGTCGCCGGTCCGGCCCGCCCCGGGCAGTTCGTGGCCCTCGCGGTCGGCGGCCGCACCTCGGCCAACCTGCTGCGGCGCTGCTTCTCGATCCACCGGGTCGACCCGTCCGAGGGCACCGTCGACATTGTCGTCGCCGCCCACGGGCCCGGCACGACGTGGCTCACCGAGCTGGCGCCGCACGCGCAGGTCGACGTCGTCGGACCGCTCGGCCGGCCGTTCCCGCTGCCGACCGCACCGGTGTCGTGCGTGCTCGTCGGCGGGGGCTACGGCAGTGCGCCGCTGTTCTGGCTGGCAGAGCAGCTGACCGCGAAGGGCTGCCACGTCGAGATGGTGCTCGGCGCGGCGAGCGAGGACCGGCTGTTCGGCGTCGCCGAGGCCCGGCGCGCGGCCCACGGGGTCACCGTCACCACCGACGACGGGTCGCTGGGCACGCAGGGCTGGGTCAGCGACGTGCTGCCGGAGGTGATCCGCCTGACCGACGCGGGCGTCGTCTACGCCTGCGGGCCGATGGCGATGCTGAGGTCGGTCACCGACGTGGCGACGGCCGAGGGTGCGGTCGCGCAGGTCGCGGTCGAGGAGGCGATGGCCTGCGGCATCGGGGTGTGCATGACCTGTGTCCTGCCGGTCACGGGCACCGACGGCCGCACCCGCATGGTGCGGTCGTGCGTCGAGGGTCCCGTCTTCCGCGGCTCCACGGTGCGCTGGGACGCGTTCGCCGACGGCTACTGCGTGGTGCCGGACGACGCGGTCGGGTCGCCGACGGGGACCGGTCACTGATGGTCGACATGAGCGTGAGCCTCGGCGGGTCGAGGCTCGCCAACCCGCTGATGACCGCGTCCGGCTGCGCCGCGAACGGCAAGGAGCTGCACCGGTTCTTCGACGTCGCGAGCCTCGGGGCGTTCGTCACCAAGTCGGTCCTGGCCGCGCCGCGGTCGGGGCGCGGAACGCCGCGGATGGCGGAGACGTCGTCCGGGATGCTCAACTCGATCGGCCTCCAGGGCCCCGGGATCGCCGCCTTCGTCGAGCACGACCTGGCGTGGCTCAAGTCGGTCGGGGCGCGCGTGCTCGTCTCCATCGCCGGGGGGTCGAGCAGCGAGTTCGCCGAGGTCGCCGCGGCCCTGCGAGCGAGCGCCGCGTTCGACTGCGTCGTCGGGGTCGAGGTCAACATCTCGTGTCCCAACGTCGCGAACCGCGGCCTCGTCTTCGCCATCGACCCCCTCGCCTCGGCCAAGGTCGTGGCCCTGGTGCGCGAGCAGCTGCCCCCCGAGGTGCCCGTCTTCGCCAAGCTCAGCCCCGACGTCACCGACATCGTCACCATCGCGTCGGCGTGCGTGAAGGCCGGTGCTTCCGGCCTGACGATGATCAACACCCTGCTCGGCATGGTCATCGACACCGACCGGATGCGGCCGCAGCTGGGGGGCGTCATGGGTGGGCTCTCCGGCCCGGGCATCCGCCCGGTCGCCGTTCGGGCCATCTGGCAGGTCCGGGCGGCGATGGCCGAGGGCCGGTTCCCCACCGTGCCGATCATCGGCGTCGGCGGCGTACGCACCGGCCGCGACGCCCTGGAGCTGGTTGCCGCCGGGGCGAGCGCCATCCAGGTGGGCACGGCGACGTTCAACGACCCCTGTGCCCCCGTGCGGGTGCTGGCCGAGCTCGAGGCGCTGCTGGAGGGGCACGGGTTCGCCCGCTTCACCGAGGCCGTGGGCGCGGCCCACCACCGGTAGGCCACAACCGATGAGGAGAGCAGCATGACCACCCCCTTCGGGAGCCGCCTGCGGGCGGCGATGGACGCCTACGGCCCGTTCTGCGCGGGCCTCGACCCCCACCGCGGGCTGGTCGAGCAGTGGGGGCTCGACTACTCCCTCGCGGGGCTCGAGCGGTTCGCGATGACCTGCGTGGAGGCGTACGCCGGGCAGGTCGCCGTGGTGAAGCCGCAGTCGGCCTTCTTCGAGGTGTTCGGCTCCGGTGGGGTGCGGGTGCTCGAGCGGGTGCTCGCCGACCTGCGTGAGGCGGGCACGCTGACGATCCTCGACGTCAAGCGCGGCGACATCGGCTCGACCATGCAGGCCTACGCCGACGCCTACCTGGGCACGGACAGCGACCTGCGCGCCGACGCCGTCACGGTGAGCCCGTTCCTCGGGTATGCATCGTTGCGGCCGGCGCTCGACCTCGCCGAGGAGACGGGTCGAGGGGTGTTCGTCCTCGCCCTCACCTCGAACCCGGAGGGCCGGGAGGTGCAGCACGCCGAGCAGGCCGGGCGGTCGGTGGCGGAGTCGGTCGTCGCGGGGGCGGCGGCGGACAACGCGTCAGCAGTGGCGCGGGGCGGGCTGGGCAGCGTGGGCCTGGTCGTCGGGGCCACCGTGGGCGACGCTGTGGCCGACCTGGGCCTCGACCTCGTGGCCGCAGGGACGCCGGTGCTGGCTCCGGGGTACGGCGCCCAGGGCGGCACGGTTGAAGCGCTGAGGCGCACGTTCGGGCCGGCCCTGCCGCAGGTGCTGGCCAGCTCGAGCCGCGAGGTGCTCTCCGCAGGCCCCGACGTGGCGGCGCTGCGCGCGGCGGCGGTCGACACCGCGGCCCGCCTGCGCGAGGCTCTCACCCCCTGACGGCGGGGACCCGTCGTTGCGGGGGCTCGGACGACCTAGGTAGGTTCGACGGATCACCGACCGTCTCGCCGCTCACCCGCACCACCCAGCCAAGGAGACCCTGTGGCCCTACCGCCGTTGACCCCGGAGCAGCGCGCCGCGGCGTTGGCGAAGGCCGGGGTCGCCCGGCGCGAGCGAGCCGCGGCGAAGAACCGCCTCAAGTACTCCCAGGGCTCCCTCGCCGACGTCATCACCGAGGGCCGTGACAACGACGTCATCGGCAAGATGAAGGTCTCTGCGCTGCTGGAGTCGCTCCCGGGCGTGGGCCGGGTGCGTGCGCGCCAGATCATGGAAGAGGTCGGCATCTCGGAGTCGCGCCGCGTGCGCGGGCTCGGGGCCAACCAGGCCGCGGCGCTGATCGCCCGCTTCGACCGGGGGTGACCGCGGGCCACCCGCACCCGGCGCCCACCGCGCCGGAGGGCGACGCTGTGCCGTCGCGCCTGGTCGTGCTCGCCGGACCCACGGCCGTGGGTAAGGGGACCGTCGCCGCCTACGTGCGGGCGCACTTCCCGCAGGTGTGGCTGTCGGTCTCGATGACGACGCGGGCGCCGCGGCCCGGCGAGGTCGACGGCGTGCACTACCACTTCGTCGACGACGCGGAGTTCGACCGGCTGGTGGCCGCGGGGGAGTTCCTCGAGTACGCCGTTGTGCACGGACGGGCGAAGTACGGCACCCCCCGGGGCCCGGTGGAGCGGGCGCTGCGCGACGGACGCCCCGCCATGCTGGAGATCGACCTGCAGGGCGCGCGGCAGGTGCGCGAGACGATGCCGGGCGCGCTCTTCGCGTTCCTCTCGCCGCCGTCGTGGGAGGAGCTGGTGCGGCGGCTGGTCGGCCGGGGTACCGAGAGCGCCGAGGAGCGGGAGGCCCGGCTGGAGACCGCGCGGCGCGAGCTGGCGGCCGCCGCGGAGTTCGACATCGTCATCGTCAACGACGACGTTCGCCGGGCGAGCGAAGAACTCGTATCATGGATGCGATCGCGTCAGCGAGACGCCTGATGCTGCCCTGAGTTCTCCCAAGACGGTGGCGACACGGCCCGCTGACGCGCCGTCAGCACAAATGCGAAGGAACGAGAGCACCCATGTCCGGAACCGTGGCCAACCCCATCGGCATCACCAACCCGCCCATCGACGACCTGCTGAAGGTCGCCGACAGCAAGTACGCCCTCGTCATCTACTCCGCCAAGCGCGCCCGCCAGATCAACGCGTACTACAGCCAGCTGCAGGAGGGCCTGCTCGACTACGTCGGCCCGCTCGTGGAGACCGAGATCAGCGAGAAGCCGCTCTCCATCGCCCTGCGCGAGATCAACCAGGGTCTCGTGACCTCCGAGGCCACCGAAGAGAGCTGACCGCCCGGTGAATGCCCCCGAGGTCGCCCGGCGTCGGGTCGTCCTCGGCGTGGGCGGCGGGATCGCCGCCTACAAGGCGGCCTCCCTGCTGCGCCTCTTCACCGAGGCCGGCGACGACGTCACCGTCGTGCCCACGGCGTCCGCGCTGCGGTTCGTCGGCGCCCCCACCTGGGAGGCGCTCTCCGGGAAGCCCGTCTCGACCGACGTCTGGTCGCACGTCCCTGACGTGCCCCACGTGCGGATCGGGAAGTCGGCCGACCTCGTCGTCGTGGCCCCCGCGACCGCCGACCTGCTGGCCAGGGCCGCGGCGGGGATGGCCGACGACCTGCTGACCGCCACCCTGCTCACCGCCCGGTGCCCGGTCGTCATGGCTCCGGCGATGCATACCGAGATGTGGGAGCACCCGGCGACCCGGGCCAACGTCGCCACGCTGACCGCCCGCGGGGTGCACGTCGTGCCCCCGGCGTCCGGACGCCTCACCGGCGCCGACACCGGGCCTGGCCGCCTCCCCGAGCCGGAGGACATCTACGCGGTCTGCCAGCGGCTCCTCGCCGCCGCTCCGGGCCCCCTGGCGGGGCGCCGGGTGGTCGTGTCCGCCGGCGGGACGCGGGAGCCGCTCGACCCCGTGCGCTTCCTCGGCAACCGCTCCTCGGGCAAGCAGGGGTATGCGTTGGCGCAGGTCGCCGCCCAGCGCGGCGCCGAGGTGACCCTGGTGGCGGCCAACGTGGCCCTGGCGGCCCCGGCCGGCGTCACGGTCGTTCCGGTAGGCTCGGCGCAGGAGCTCGAGGAGGCGGTGGGGCATGCCGCGAAGGACGCCGACGTCGTCGTCATGGCCGCCGCGGTGGCCGACTTCCGGCCCGCCACCGTGGCGACGAGCAAGCTGAAGAAGACCCATCACGACACGCCCGACGGTCCGGACGGGTCGGCGCCCACCATCACCCTCGTGCGCAACCCCGACGTGCTCGCCGGCCTCGTCGAGACGCGGGGTGCGGCCGCCCGGCCGGTCATCGTCGGCTTCGCCGCCGAGACGGGCGACGCCGACGGGTCCGTGCTCGACCACGCCCGAGCCAAGCTGGCCCGCAAGGGCTGCGACCTGCTCGTGGCCAACGAGGTGGGCGACGGGCTGGCCTTCGGCACCGAGGGCAACACCGTGCACCTGCTGTTCCGGCCCACACCCGACGGAGCGCCCGCGCGGCCGGACCGTACGGCCGGCCCCGCTCCCAAGGCGGAGATCGCCGCCGCCGTGTGGGACGGCATACAGGCCCTGCTCGACCCCCGTTAGACTCGTCGGCGATCCGCGGTCCCTGGTCGGGACCCGCTCCCGAACCCAGCACCAGGAGACCTGAGTGTCCGCACGCCTGTTCACGTCCGAGTCCGTCACCGAGGGTCACCCGGACAAGATCTGCGACCAGGTCAGCGACTCGATCCTCGACGCGATGCTCGAGCAGGACCCGGGCGCCCGTGTCGCCGTGGAGACGATGGTCACGACCGGGCTGGTCCACGTCGCCGGCGAGGTGACCACCGAGGCCTACGTCGAGATCCCCAAGATCGTCCGCGAGACCGTGCTGGGCATCGGCTACGACTCGTCGACCAAGGGCTTCGACGGCGCGTCCTGCGGCGTCGAGGTCTCGATCGGCCAGCAGTCGCCCGACATCGCGCAGGGCGTCGACACGGCGTTCGAGAACCGCACCGGCGGGGTCGACCCGCTCGACAAGCAGGGCGCGGGCGACCAGGGCCTGATGTTCGGGTACGCCTGCGACGACACGGCCGAGTACATGCCGCTGCCGATCTACCTGGCCCACCGGCTCGCCGAGCGCCTGTCGGCCGTGCGCAAGAGCGGCGACCTGGCGTACCTCCGTCCCGACGGCAAGACCCAGGTCACCATCGCCTACGACGGCGACAAGGCGGTCAAGCTCGACACCGTCGTGCTCTCCACCCAGCACGCCGCCGACATCTCGCTGGAGGGGATGCTGCAGCCCGACATCCGCGAGCACGTCATCAAGCCCGTGCTCGAAGAGCTCGCCGAGACCGGCACCGACCTCGACATCTCCGACTACCGCACGCTCATCAACCCGACCGGCCGGTTCGAGATCGGCGGCCCGATGGGTGACGCGGGCCTGACCGGCCGCAAGATCATCGTTGACACCTACGGCGGCATGGCCCGCCACGGTGGCGGCGCGTTCTCCGGCAAGGACCCGTCGAAGGTGGACCGGTCCGCGGCGTACGCCATGCGCTGGGTGGCCAAGAACGTCGTCGCCGCGGGCCTGGCCCGGCGCTGCGAGATCCAGGTGGCGTACGCCATCGGTGCGGCCAAGCCGGTGGGTCTCTACGTCGAGACGTTCGGCACGGAGACGGCGCCGGTCGACAAGATCCAGGCCGCGATCTCGTCGGTCTTCGACCTGCGTCCGGCGGCGATCGTCGACCAGCTCGACCTGCTGCGCCCGATCTACAAGGCGACCGCGGCCTACGGCCACTTCGGCCGCACCTCGGCTCCCGGCGTGACCAACGGGTTCACGTGGGAGCAGGTCACCAAGGTCGAGGCGCTCCAGGCGGCCGTCCGCGCCTGAACGGCCCACCGCCGGCGTCGTCGGCGTCACCCTGCTCTGCTAGACCTGCGCCCGTGACTGCGGACGACCCGACCCCGACTGCGGCACCGGCGCGCCCGGTGGCCGCGGTCGTCGTCGACACGGGGCTGCCGCACCTCGACCGCGTCTTCGAGTACGCGGTGCCCACCGAGCTCGACGAGGCGGCCCAGCCCGGGGTGCGGGTGAGGGTCCGGTTCGCCGGGCGCGACCTCGACGGGTTCGTCGTGGCGCGCCGCCCGGCCGCCGAGCATCCCGGCCGGCTGGCCGACGTCCGCCGGGTGGTCAGCCCCGAGGCGGTGCTGACCCCCGAGATCCTCGCCCTGGCCCGCGCCGTCGCCGACCACGGCGCCGGCGTGCTCGGCGACGTCCTGCGCCTCGCCGTGCCCAAGCGCCACGCCGCCGCCGAGAAGGCGCTCGACGCGAAGGGCCTGACCGGGCTGACCGAGCCCCCACCCTCTCCGCCCGAGACGCCTGGGCCGTGGGACGCCTACCCCGCCGGTGATGCGTTCCTGCGGCGGGTGGCCGCGGGGGAGGCGCCGGCGGCGGCCTGGCTCGCGCTGCCCGGCCGCCTGCCCGAGCAGGACTGGCCGCGTGCGCTCGCCGTCGCGGCCCACACCGCGCTGGCGGCCGGGCGGGGCGCACTCCTCGTCGTGCCCGACCACCGCGACGTCGACCGCGTCGACGCCGAGCTCACGGCCGTCCTCGGCCGGGGCCGCCACGTGCGCCTCACCGCCGACCAGGGTCCCCAGGCGCGCTACACGGCCTGGCTCACGGTGCGGCGCGGTCATGTGCGGTGCGTGGTCGGCACGCGGGCCGCGGTCTTCGCGCCGGTGCACGACCTCGGTCTGGTCGCCTGGTGGGACGACGGTGACGACCTCCTCGACGAGCCCCGCGCTCCCTACCCGCACGTCCGCGACGTGCTCGGCCTGAGGGCCACCCAGGCCGGCGCCGCCCTGCTCAGCGGGGGGTTCGGGCGCAGCGTGCCGCTGCAGCAGCGGGTCGAGGACGGCACGTATGCGTCCGTGCAGGCCACCCCCGCCGTCGTCCGGTCGGCCGCACCTCGGGTCACGGTGGCCGGCGACGACATCGAGCGCGAGCGCGGAGGTGCGGCCGCAACGGCCCGGCTGCCCCCGGTGGCCTGGCGCGCGGCCCAGGCGGGGCTGGAACGCGGACCGGTGCTCGTGCAGGTACCGCGGCGCGGGTACCTGCCGTCCCTGTCGTGCCAGCACTGCCGGGAGCCGGCCCGGTGCCCGCGGTGCCACGGCCCGATGGGGGTCCCGGGCGGTGGCGGGGTCCCGACGTGCCGGTGGTGCGGCTCGACCTACGGCCCGGAGGGCTTCACCTGCGTGGAGTGCGGGAACCGCAGTCTGCGCTCGTCGGTCGTCGGGTCGAGGCGCACCGCGGAGGAGCTGGGCCGGGCGTTCCCGGGCGTACCGGTGCGCACGTCGGGCTCGGGCGAGGTCCTCGCGCGGGTGGGATCGGCGCCCGCTCTCGTCATCGCTACGCCCGGCGCCGAGCCCGTCGCGGAGGGGGGCTATGCGGCGACCCTCCTGCTCGACGCGTGGGCCCTGCTCGACCGCTCGTCGCTCGACGCCGCCGTGGAGGCGCTCCGACGGTGGCTGGGGGCCGCCGCCCTGACCCGGCCCGCGGCCGACGGCGGGGTGGTGGTGCTGGCCGGCGCCCCCGCGCATACGACGCTGCCGGCCGTCGAGGCCCTGGTGCGGTGGGACCCGACCTGGCTGGCGAGCCGCGAGCTCGCCGAGCGGGCCGAGCTGGCCCTGCCGCCGACGGTCACCATGGCGCAGGTCGTCGGCCCCCGGGCGGCGGTCGGAGCGGCGCTGGAGCTGGCCGACCTCGGCGCCGTCGAGCGGCTGGGCCCGCTGCCCTTCCGCTCGGCCCGGCCCGGCCCGGGGGACGCCTCGGCGGCTCCGGGGGCGCCGCTGGTGCAGGTGCTGCTGCGGGCGCGCCGCGCCGACCACGCCCGGCTGGCGCGCCACCTGGCTGCGCTGCGCGCCGGACGCAGCGCCCGCAAGGAGACCGAACCCGTGTCGGTGCGCATGGACCTCGCCGACGAGCCGGGCTGACCTGGTCCCATCCGCTCAAGACGCGCCGGGGGCACAACCGTGACGGTGCGGGTACGGAATGTCGTGCCCGCGCGGTCACAACCGTGCCCGACCCTCCGGCCGGCGCTCACTGCAGGCGGAAAGGACCGGTCGTCACGGCACCTGGGCGACGATGAGGTGGTGGGGGTGCAGGCGGCCGCGGTCGACCCGCCGGTCGCGCACCGTCGCCCCCTTCGCGGTCAGCCACTCCGCGATCCGGCTCGGGGGGACGAACGTGAAGTCGTGGCCCTCGGTGATGCCGAGCAGCTTGACCGCCAGGGTCTCCTGCGTCGTGTTCCATCGTGCCTTCCACGCCGGCTGCAGGGCCATCTCCTTGACGACGAGGACGCCGCCGGGGGCGAGGGTGGCCAGCGCCTCCTCGAGCAGGGCGCGCTGGTCGGCCTCGCTGAGGAGGTAGAGCACGTCGACGATCACCACGCCGTCCCAGGGGCCCTCGGGCACGGCTCCGGACGGCGCCAGCGCGAAGCTCAGCCGGGCGTCACCCCCGCGCACCGACGCCTGGGCGTCGCGGATCTTGTCCGGGTCGATGTCGACGCCGTGGACGACGCGTCCCGGCTGGGCCAGGGCGGCATACGTCGAGAAGAGCCCGTGGCCGCAGCCGATCTCGAGGATCCGCCCGGTGGGGGGCAGGGCGTCCTCGATAGCGGGGAACGGCGCGCTCCACCAGCGGACCATCGTGTGCAGGCGAGCCGCGCGGGTGCCGTCGCGGTAGCGCGAGAGGGCCTGCCGGCCCGCCCGGTCGGGGCGCCGGCTGCCGAGGAGGGTCATTGCCCGGCCTCCTCGGTCAGGTCGCGGAAGGACACCAGCTGGAAGCCCTCGTCGCGTACCAGGGCACGGGTCCGGGAGTCGGTCAGCATGCTCAGCTCGTCCTTCCAGCGGTAGTTCCAGGTGAACCGGGTCAGGTCCGGGTCGTCCGGCTCTCCCGGGTGGGTGTTGATCTCGGCCGTGGCCGCGCCGGACACGAGCCTCACCGCCCCGGCGAACCGGTCGACGTCCATCCGCCCGGCCTCGTCGAGCCCAGCGTATGCCGCGGTGGAGCGACGCCCGGCGGCCTCCAGCTCGCGCACCAGCCGGGTCCGCAGCCGGCGGACGACGACGCCGACCGGGCCCCGCGCCCGGCTGGCGGGCAGGCGGACCCACGGAACCTCGGCCTCCCGCGCGAGGTCGGCGACGACCCGCCCGACCAGCGGCCAGAGGTGGGTGTGCTGGTGGGTGTCGACGTGGCTGAGCGGGAGCCCGGTCGCCTCGATCCGCTCCAGCTGGGCGCGCATCTCGCGGCGCACGTCGTCGGGGTCGAGCCGCCCGGCGGCCGCCCGCGCGCAGACCGTCCGGTAGGAGAGCGGGAACCGGCCCCGCCGGTCGACGAGGGTCGGGATCTCGGTGGGGGAGAGCAGCGGCCGGTCCTCGCCGACGATGGCCAGGTGGGCGCCGACGTCGAGACCCGGGTGCGAGCGCAGCAGGGCCACGGCGTGGTCGAACGCCCGGCCGACGGCCAGCAGCGAGGTGGCCGTGACGATCCCGTCGACGTGGGCCCGGACGGCCGCCCGGTTGACGCCTTCCGTCAGACCGAGGTCGTCGGCGGTGACGACCAGCCGGGTCACGGTCGAGGGAGGTCCTGCGGTCACCGGTCGACGACCGGGGTGACCGTCTTCAGCTGGCGCCGCAGCCCGCGCATCTCCTTGAGCATGGTGCCGATCACGGCGGGGGAGGACAGCGTGGAGATGCCCCGGGTGCGGGGGAAGTAGTCGACGCCGATCTGGACGATGTGGAAGCCGAGGCGCTGGGCCCGGATGGTGAGCTCCGCATCGATGAACGAGCCCTCGCTGACCAGCTCGATGTGGTCGAGCACCCGCCGCCGGCACAGCTTGAACGCGAAGTTGATGTCGCGCAGTCGCGGGTTGAAGGTCAGGTGGATCATCCAGTTGTAGCCCCAGGAGTAGACGGCACGTCGCAGTCCCTCGCCGGTGCGGTCGAGCCGGTAGGCACAGACCATGTCGGCCTCGTAGTAGCGCATCACCCGGATGGCGCGGGCCAGCTCGCGCATCTCGAACGGGAGGTCGGCGTCGGTGTAGAGCACGAGGTCGCCGGTGGCCGCGGCATACCCCGTCTTGATGCTGCCGCCGAGCTTGCGGTTGACCGCGTGGTGGACGACTTTGACGTGGGCGTCGGCGGCGGCGATCTCGTCGGCGAGCTCGGGCGTTGCGTCGGTGGAGGCGTCGTCGACGATGATGATCTCGTAGTCGCCCACCTCGCCGTCGGCGACGAGCTGCTCGCACACCTCGGTGGCGGCGCCGACCGCCCGGTGGATGTAGTCCTCCTCGTTCCACATGGGGAAGAAGATGGAGAGCTTGGCGAAGTGCTCGGGTTCGAGCGCTGGGATCATGAGACCTCATACCCCCGGGCGTAGAGCGACGTCCCCACGAGGAGGCCGATCGCGAAGGCGGACAGGACGAGGGGACGCAGCCAGCGGCGGTGGGCCGACGAGGAGAGCAGGTCGCCGGCTGCGGCGATGACGGGGAACGCGGCGAGCAGGTAGCGGCCGGTGCCCATGAAGTCCTTGGTGCCGATCAGCGGGATGGCGAGCACCACCGCACAGAAGGCGAGGTAGCCCCAGCCGAACCGCTGCCACACCCGACGCAGCAGCAGGAGCGCCACGAGGCAGAACAGGGCCTGGATGCCGAGGGCGAGCTTGAGGTCGAGCGGGCCGCGCAGCAGCTGTCCGAGGAAGGCGATCTTGAACCACGTGCGGGGCCCGCTGCCCTGGTCCCAGCCGGGAGACGCCTCGGCTGCCACGAACGCGAGCGGGTCGCCGAAGGTCAGCCACAGGTAGATGCACCAGCCCACGAAGCCGAGCGCCGACACGAGGACCCCGGCGTCGCGCAGCCGGAGGTGGCGCAGGGACTGCACGACGTCCGGGAGGGTCACGCGCTCACGCCCCACCCGCGACTGGGCCCGGATCTCCAGCAGGCGCACGACCAGTCCGACCGCCACGGCGATGCCGACCGGCCGACCGGCGGTCGCCAGCGCGCCGACGAGGCCGGCCAGCCACGGGTGGCCCCGCTCGAGGAGCAGGAACGCGCCCAGCACCGTCAGCAGGAAGACCGCGTCGGCGTACATCGTCGCCACGATGAAGAACGTGTACGGGTAGAGCAGGAGGAGCAGGACGGACGTCCGCGTACCGGAGGCCGAGAGCCGCGTCGAGGTCCACAGGGCGAAGAGGGCGGCCGCGGCGGCGCCGGCCAGCACGGTGACGAGGCTGCCCGCGACCTGGGCGTCGCCCCCGATGAGGAACGCGACGCCGCGCACGAGCATCGGGTAGGTCGGGAAGAAGGCGATCGACGACTGCTGGCCCGGCACGTAGGAGTACCCGACCGTCGCGATGCCGTAGTACCAGTTCGAGTCGTACTGCATCCAGGCGTCGAGCCAGCCCGGCCCGTCGAGGTGCGCACCGGTCCGGGGGTGGATGACGTAGGGAGCGGCGTAGGCGGCGACCGCCGTGAGCGCGACGACGAGGACGGCGAAGAGGCCGAGGGCGAGGACCACCGGCCGGGGCCGGGGCGACTCGGGCGCTCCGACACGCGCCCGTCGGTCGAGATCCGTCACAGCCGCCTCATTGCCCACCAGAATGTCGCGCACAGCATATCGAGGCGGCAGACCCGCCCGACCGCCTTCGGCGGCAGTCCGGCCCGGCGTGTCACGGTGGGTCCGCCGGTGGGCTGGACCGTGGCCCGGACGGAAAGAGGGAGGGCGGATGGCATTCGCCTGGGTGGCCGTCCTGCTCTCGGCGGTGTGCGCCGGAACGGCCACGATCCTCCAGGCCGCCGCCGCCCGGAAGGTGCCCACGGCCCTGCACTTCGACGCCGGCCTGCTCCTGCGGCTGGCGCGGCGCGGGTCCTACCTGCTGGCGGTGGCCCTGCTCGTCGTAGGCCTCCTGCTGGCCATCGTCGCGCTGCGCACCCTGCCGCTGTTCCTCGTGCAGGCGGTGCGGGCCTCGAACCTCGGCGTGACCGCCCTGCTCTCCGTCCTCGTCCTGAAGCAGCGCCTGGTCTGGGCCGAGGTCGGCGCGGTCGCGGCCGTGGGTGTCGGCCTCGTAGTGCTGTCGTTCTCGGCCGGGCCTCAGCAGACCGTCGACGTCGGGTCGACCGTCCGGTTCGCGCTCGTGGCGGCCATCGTGGTGGTCGGGCTCGCGGCGGTCGTGGCGGCCCGACAGCCGCCGGGGGCTCGCTCCGGCCTGGCCCTGGGGGTGCTGGCCGGCCTCTGCTTCGCCGTCCTCGCCCTTGGTGGGCGCATCGTCGGCGACTTCCACCCGCTCGCCCTGCTGGCCGACCCGGCGGCCTGGGCCATGGGGCTCGCCGGCCTGCTGGGGCTGCTCCTCTCGGCCACCGCGATGCAGCGCGCGTCGGTGGTCACCGTCACGGCCGCCACCGTGTCGACGGAGACCGTGGTCGGTGCCCTGCTCGGGGTCGTCGTCTGCGGCGACCGGCCAGTGTCGGGCACCGAGCCGTATGCCCTCGTCGGGTTCGTCCTGGCGCTCGCCGGGGCGATCGGGCTGGCTCGCTTCGGAGGACCGGCCGAGGACGAGGTCGCCGGGCCCGCCTCGCGTGAGGACTCCGCGCCGGCCTGACCCGGCCCGGTATGGCCTGACCTGCGCTGGGCCCGGCCGACCACGGCCTACGGCGCGCGCATCCGCCATGCGTCGCCGACGAGCTCGTTGAGGCGCTCGACGCCGACCCGGTCGAGCCACAGCATGACCAGAGGCGCGCCGTCGTACGCCGGGGTCGTGAAGAAGAGGTCGGGCTCGCCGAGCAGGAGGGCCTGCTTCTCGGCCTCGTCACCGACGTAGAGGACGGCGATGTCGGTGCGGATGACCCGGCGCTGCCCCGGTCGCCGCTCCGGGTAGGACCACACAAAGCCGTGACCCCCGACCCGGAAGTCGAACCCGTCGCTGGCCACCTCCACGACGTCCGGGAGGCTCGAGGCGACCCGGCGCACGTCGTCGGCGTCCGCCATCGTGCCTCCCGCGTCGTGTCCGGCCCCGCGCCGACACCCAGCCTAGGGACCAGCGCCCCGGGGACGGCGACCCGAGCAGCCCGGCCGGGCACGCCTACACTTGGGCGCCCCGCCCGCCCCGTCGAAAGTGCGTCGCTCGTGTCGCTGAAGGACATCCGGCTGTTCGGCGACCCGATCCTGCGCACGCGCGCCGTCGAGGTCGTCGACTTCGACCGCGAGCTGCGCCAGCTCGTCGCCGACCTCACCGACACGATGGTCGACGCACCCGGCGCCGGGCTGGCCGCCCCCCAGATCGGTGTGGGGCTGCGGGTGTTCACCTGGCACGTCGACGGGGTGCTCGGGCACATCGTCAACCCCGTGCTCGACCTGTCGACCGAGCAGCAGGACGGGCCGGAGGGCTGTCTCTCCTTCCCGGGCCTGACCTACGACACCCCGCGCGCCCTCCGGGCGGTGGCCAAGGGCTTCGACATGTTCGGTGAGCCCGTGCTCGTCGAGGGCACGGAGCTCCTCGCGCGGTGCGTCCAGCACGAGACCGACCACCTCGACGGCGTGCTGTTCATCGACCGGATGGAGCCCGAGCAGCGCAAGCTGGCGATGCGGGCGATCCGCGAGGCGGAGTGGGCCGGCGGGTCGACCCCCACGGTGCGGCTCAGCCCGCACGCCACCTTCGGCCGGGGGATGTAGTGCGGCTCGTCCTCGCCGGTACCCCGGACGTCGCCATCCCGAGCCTCGAGGCGCTCGCCGCCTCCCGGCACACGGTCGTCGCCGTGGTCACCCGGCCCGACGCTCCGGCCGGCCGCGGCCGCAGCCTGGTGCCGTCGCCGGTGCGCGTCCGGGCCGAGGAGCTGGGTATGCCGGTGCTCGCCCCGGCGAGCCCGCGCGACCCGGCGTTCCAGGCCGAGCTGCGGGCGCTGGAGCCGGACGTCTGCCCGGTCGTCGCCTACGGCGCCCTCATCCCGCGCTCGGCCCTCGACATCCCCCGCCACGGCTGGGTCAACCTGCACTTCTCGCTGCTGCCCGCGTGGCGGGGCGCGGCCCCCGTGCAGCGGGCGGTCATGGCCGGCGACGAGATCACCGGGGCGTCGACCTTCGTCATCGAGGAGGGCCTGGACACCGGCCCCGTGCTGGGGACGATGACCGAGGCCGTGCGCCCCCGGGACACCAGCGGCGACCTGCTCGGCCGGCTCGCCGTCGCGGGCGCGGGTCTGCTCGTGGCGACGATGGACGGGCTCGACGACGGCAGCCTGGTGGCCCGGCCGCAGCCCGCCGAGGGCATCTCGCTGGCGCCCAAGCTCAGCGTCGACGACGCCCGGGTCGACTGGACGCTGACGGCCCACGTCGTCGACCGCCGGGTCCGCGGCTGCACCCCCAGCCCCGGAGCCTGGACGACGTTCCGCGGCGAGCGGCTCAAGCTCGCTCCCGTCGAGCCGGTCCCGGCCGACGGCGAACCCGTGATCGGGTCGGCGCCCGGGACCCTGCTGGTCTCCAAGCGCGACGTCATGGTGGCGACCGGCTCCGGCCCCGTGCGGCTCACGACGGTGCAGCCCCACGGCAAGAAGGCCATGGCCGCCGCCGACTGGGCGCGAGGCGTCCGTGTCGCCGCGGGGGAGCGGGTCGGGGATGCCTGAGCAGCGCCGTCCCCCGCGGCGCCCACCGGCCCGCTCGGTCCAGCGTCCCGCCGACCGCGCCCGGCGCGGTGACCCGTCCCGTCTGGCGGCGTACACCGTCATGCGTGCGGTCGCCGACGGCGCCTACGCCAACCTCGAGCTGCCCACCGTGCTGCGCAGCAAGGGCATCGACGGGCGCGACGCCGCCTTCGCCACCGAGCTGACCTACGGAGCAACGCGGATGCGTGGGCTCTACGACGCGATCATCGCCGTCGCCGCCCGGCGTGACGTCGGCAGCATCGACCCGCCGGTGCTCGACACGCTGCGGCTCGGCGCCCACCAGCTGCTCGGTATGCGGGTCGCGACCCACGCGGCGGTCGACGAGAGCGTCGCGCTGGCCCGCCAGGTCAACGGCATCGGCGCGTCGGGCTTCGTCAACGCGGTGCTACGGCGGGTCGCCGAACGCGACCGCGACGCGTGGCTGGACGAGGTCGCCCCGCCGGGGACCGACGCGGTCGTCGCCCTCGCGGCCCGGACCAGCCACCCGGAGTGGGTGGTCCGCGCGCTCCGTGCCGCGCTGCTCGGCCACGGTGCCGCCACGGCGGACACGGTCGACGCCGAGCTCGCCGACCTGCTCGAGGCCGACAACCGGGCCGCTCTGGTGACACTGGCCGCCCGCCCGGGCCTGGCCACCGTCGACGACCTGCTCGGCGACGGCGCCGAACCCGCACCGCTGGCGCGGACGGCGGTGATCCTCGACCGGGGCGACCCCGGCGCCTTCCCGGCGGTGCGTGACGGCCGCGCCGCCGTGCAGGACGAGGGCTCCCAGCTCGTCGCCCTCGCGCTCGCAGCGGCCACCGTCGAGACGGGCCGGGACCCCGAACGCTGGCTGGACCTCTGTGCAGGTCCCGGCGGCAAGGCCGGGCTCCTCGCCGGTCTGGCGCTGGAGCGCGGAGCCGACCTCGTGGCCAACGAGGTGAGCCACCACCGGGCCAACCTCGTGCGCTCGACCCTCGCGGCCGCGGTCAAGGCCGGCCGACGGGGCCAGGTCGTCGTCCGGGAGGCCGACGGACGCGAGATCGGGGCGGACGAGCCCGACGCGTACGACCGGGTGCTCGTCGACGCGCCCTGCACCGGGCTCGGCGCGCTGCGTCGCCGGCCCGAGGCCCGGTGGCGGCGCGAGCCGTCCGACGTGCCGGCGCTGGCGAGCCTGCAGCGGGCCCTCCTCGCCAGCGCCGTCGACGCGACGAGGCCGGGCGGCGTGGTCGGCTACGCGACGTGCAGCCCCCACCTCAGTGAGACACGGTTCGTCGTCGCCGATGTGGTCAAGAAGCGCTCCGACGTCGAGATCGTCGACGCGAGAGGGCTCTTCGTCGACCGCGAGGGGCGTCCGATCGACGGCCTCGGTGACGGTCCGTTCGTGCAGCTGTGGCCCCACCGGCACGGCACCGACGGGATGTTCTTCGCCCTGCTGCGGCGCCGGGGCGGGCCGCCCTCCTAGGGTTGGCGGCGTGCAGATCTCGCCGAGCATCCTGTCCGCCGACTTCGCCAACCTCGAGGCGGAGGTCAAGGCGATCGCCACCGCTGACTGGGTGCACGTCGACGTCATGGACAACCACTTCGTGCCCAACCTCACCATCGGGCTGCCGGTGGTCGAGGCGCTGCGCCGCGTCAGCCCTCTGCCGCTCGACTGCCACCTCATGATCGACGACCCCGACCGTTGGGCTCCGGGCTACGCCGAGGCCGGCGCCGAGTCCGTGACGTTCCACGTCGAGGCGGCAGCCGACCCGCGCACGCTGGCCCGCACCCTGCGCGGCCTGGGGGCTCGGGCCGGCCTGGCCCTCAAGCCGGGTACGGCGTGGGCGCCCTACGAGGACCTCCTCCCCGACCTCGACATGGTCCTCGTCATGACCGTCGAGCCGGGCTTCGGGGGCCAGTCGTTCATGGCCGACATGCTGCCCAAGGTCACGGCGGTGCGGGAGTCGGTGCGGCGCTTCGGGGGCGAGGTCTGGGTGCAGGTCGACGGCGGGGTCAAGGCCGACACCATCGCCCGCTGCGCCGCTGCGGGAGCCGACGTGTTCGTCGCCGGCTCGGCCGTCTACGGCAAGGACGACGTCGCCGGCCGGATCGCCGAGCTGCGGGCCCTGGCACGGCAGCACGCGCCCCACTGAACGCGCGTACTGTCACAGGTGGACCAGCTCGGTCCCCGTGAGGAGCCCCATGTCGGACAAGTCCCCCCGCCAGGCCATGGCGAAGAAGCAGGGCAAGACCATCAAGGAGAAGCGCCTCGACAAGAAGGCCAAGGCCGGCGGCTCCACGTCGTCCGACCCCGTGTCCAAGGCGGCGCGCAAGTAGGCGCACCCTCGCACCGTCGTGGCATACTGACCCTCGACGTGCTCCGGGGTCGGTGTAACTCCGAACCGGCGGTGACAGTCCGCGACCCGGCCGCAGCCAGCGGCCGGTGGACCTGGTGAAACTCCGGGACCGACGGTGAAAGTCCGGATGGTAGGCGCACGTTCAGGATCGACCGGTGTGGCCAGGAGGCCCCACCTGTCTGTTCTTTCGGCGTTCGCGTCGGCGACTTCAGGTATGCGGGTCGGCACCTCAGCAGGGGTGCGCCGCATACGGGCTGGTCGTCCCGTGGACCCCCGTCACTCCCGGAGCTCGCATCCACCTGCTGAGCACGAGGGAATGACGAAGGAGCTCGACCATGGACCTGCTGCGATGGCTGTACGAGGCCAGCATCCCCGTCGGGGGCTATGAGCTGCACTGGCTCGAGCTCGTCGGCGTCCTCTTCGGACTGGGGTCCGCGATCGGCGGCCTCGTCCGCCGCACCTGGGCGTGGCCGGTGGGCATCGTCGGCAACGTCCTGCTGTTCTTCGTCTACATCACGGTGACGTTCGACCAGGCCGACGGGCGGGCCCCGCTGTTCGGCCAGTCCGGCCGCCAGATCTTCTTCATCCTCACCAGCCTCTACGGCTGGTACCGGTGGAACCAGGTGCGCCAGCTCTCCGACCGCGGCTCCTCGGCGCCCGCGATCGTGCCCCGCTGGGCCACGGTGCGCGAGCGGGTCGTCATGGTCGTGGGCTGGCTCCTCGGCGTCGTCGTCGTGCAGCAGGTCTTCTCCATCGTCGGTGCGAGCTGGCCGGCGCCCCGCTGGTACTTCTGGTGCGACGCCTGGATCTTCGTGGGCTCGATCGTCGCCACCTACGCGATGGCGCGCGGCTGGAACGAGTTCTGGCTGGCCTGGATCGCGGTGGACGTCGTCGGCGTGCCACTGCTCGTGCACTCGGGCTACATCCCGACCGCGGTGCTCTACGCCGTCTACTCGGTCTTCGTCATCTACGGCTTCATCGCGTGGGTCCGGGCGACCCGCACCGAGCGGCCGACCGTCGAGCCCGAGCGCGCGTCGACCGCCCAGGTCTGAGTGCCGCGCATCGATCAGTGAGGCGTTGCACCCCCGGTAGGGGGTGCAACGCTCCACCCATCCAGGCTTGGCGGCGTCCTCCGAGGGCGGTCACTCCTCGTGATCGGCCAGGTACCGCTCAACCGTCGTCAGCCACTCGCGGTAGGTCGTGTTCTCCACCTCGGGGCGGTAGTTGAGCCCGAGTCGATCCACCGAGTGACCCAGTCCGGCGTCGTCCAGGGGGAGCGCGAGGAGAGCGGACAGCTCGGCTCTGGCCGGCAGTCGAACCTCCAGGGGCTCACTCGCCACGTAGGCCTCGACCCCGGACCAGGGGTGGGGGAACTCCAGGGGCCAGTCCTGCCCCAGATAGCACCCGAAGAACTGCCCCAGGGGTGAGACGGGGACCTTCCAGAAGGGGGGACCGCTCACTGGACGTCCGGAAAACTGGTCACGATGCGGTAGCCGTTCGGCATGGTCGCGTCCTTCGTCAGTCGGGTGACAACGGTAAATGCTGCAACGGTGCCGGCGGCACCCCTCATCCGGCTGTGACCGATGGGATGGTTGAACGCCAGCGTGACCTCTGTTCGTTGCGCGCCGGATGCAAGGAACTCGGCGATCTCGCCACGGTGTGCGCCGAGGTTCGCGAAGGTGTATCGCTCGGCGTCGTCGATGGTGGTGAACGTGGAGGCCCTGGTCAGATGGGGCTCGTCGACCAGTCGTTGCGCCAGCTGCTCGTCCGTGCGGCCCACGTGCCTGGCGATGGTGTGCCCGGCGTCTGCGGACTCGTGGGCCAGGAGGCCGCCGTCGGCGAGGCGGAAGAGCGTGTCGCGACCGAGGATGTCGGCGGCGGCGGGGCCACCCATCAGGACGCCGCCACGCACCGCGATCCTGCGGGTGAACTTCTCGAGGATGACCATCTCTCCCAGCACGGGCACCAACCCGGCGGCGCTCAGACCGGCGTTCGTGCCGTCGCCCTCACCGAGGTACCAGAGCGCGTTCGCCGCGTCCGCGACGTCGCCCGCCACCGGGACCAGGCCGATGGCGTCGAGCACCCCGTGGCCGGCGCCCACCGCGTCAGCGGGGCGGATCGTCGACTCCCAGAACCGCCGGGCCTGCGGGGCGTCCGCGCACGCCGCCTCCAGCGCGCGGGCCGCGAGCTCCCCGGCGCCGTCCACCTGCGTCAGAGCGCGGTCCATGATCTCCAGCGCCTGCCGCCGCAGCCCGTCGGCCACGACGACCGAGGGGGCGGCTGTGGGGACCGCGTCCTGGAGCCGGCTCACGCGCATACCGACGCCCATCGGTCCGGGGACCGGAGGCGCGCCTGGAGCCAACGCGTCGACGGACGCCACGTAGCGCCGGTAGACCTCCACGGCGGCGACCGCGAGCACCCGCGCCGCCGCGACGTCGTCGCCGAACCGTTCGACCGCTTCCGCGCCCGACCGGAAGGCCTCGGCCGCCGACCGCCACCGGGCGGGCTCGACCACGAGCCGCTCCGCGAAGGCCGTGCTCGCCGCCCCGCGCCACTGGGTGACCTCGACCCGGCTCAGGGCGTGGCCAGCCGCCTCCAGGACGGCCGCGAGGGACCGCAGCGTCCGGACCACCACCTCCAGACCGCCGAGGTCGGCCGGCACCAGCGCCTCCACCGGCCCGCCGGAGGCCAGCAGCGCCTCGACCGCCCCGGGGTCCGCTCGCACCCCACCATCGAAGCAACCCGGGCGTTCGGGGCGGCCGGGTTATCCACAAGCGCGACCCCCGTACGCTTGCCCCTCGTGAAGACGTTCGACCAGCTGTACGCCGAGCTCGCCGACAAGGCGGCCACCCGACCGGAGGGTTCCGGGACGGTCGCCGCCCTCGACGCCGGCGTGCACGCGATCGGCAAGAAGATCGTCGAGGAGGCCGCCGAGGTGTGGATGGCGGCCGAGTACGAGAGCGACGACCGCACCGCCGAGGAGATCAGCCAGCTGCTCTACCACCTCCAGGTGCTCATGCATGCGCGTGGCCTCAGCCTCGCCGACGTGTACGCCCACCTCTAGGACCCTGGAAGCCACACCATGCTGCGTATTGCCGTCCCCAACAAGGGCACCCTCTCCGAGTCCGCCGTCGAGATGCTCCGCGAGGCGGGCTACGCGACCCGCCGCGACAGCAAGGAGCTCATCGTCTCCGACCCCGACAACGACGTCGAGTTCTTCTACCTGCGCCCGCGCGACATCGCGATCTACGTCGGCTCGGGCACCGTCGACGCCGGCGTCACCGGGCGCGACCTGCTGCTCGACAGCGCCAGCCGCGCGGTCGAGGTCATGACGCTGGGCTTCGGCCGCTCCACCTTCCGGTATGCCGCCCGCCCGGGTGACGTGCGCGAGGTGGCCGGCATCGAGGGGCGCCGGGTGGCGACCAGCTACCCCGGTCTGGTCGAGAAGGACCTCGCCGAGCACGGGGTCCACGCCTCCGTCGTCCGCCTCGACGGTGCCGTCGAGACGGCGATCACGCTCGGTGTGGCCGACGTCATCGCCGACGTCGTCGAGACCGGGGCCACGCTGCGCAGCCAGGGCCTGGCCGTCTTCGGGGAGCCGATCCTCGACAGCGAGGCCGTGCTCATCCGGCGCGACGACCCGGCCGGTGAGGTCGACGGCGAGGGCGGGTTCGAGGTGCTGCGCCGGCGGCTGCTCGGCGTCGTCACTGCGCGGGGCTACGTCATGCTCGACTACGACGTGCCCGTCGACCTCGTCGACCGCGCCTGCGCGATCACCCCGGGACTCGAGTCGCCGACGGTCTCCAACCTCCAGGACCGTCGCTGGTGCGCGGTACGCGCGATGGTGCCGCGCACCCTCACGAACCGGGTCATGGACGAGCTCTACGACCTCGGCGCCCGCGCCATCCTCGTCACCGACATCGCCGCCTGCCGGTTGTGAGCCGGCCGGACGCGTCCGCCGAGCCGCTGGGCGACGCCTACCGGCCGTTCGTCAGCCGCCGAGCCCGGGTGGTCGCCACCACCATGGGGGCACTCTCCCTCGTCATCTTCGGCGGGCTCGCGGTGCTGCTGCCCACCAACGCCGGCCTCACCACCTGGCAGGGCGGTGACCGGGTGCTGGTCGCCCTGATCGGGGTGCTCATCGCCGCGGGGTGCTGGCGGTACGCCGGCATCCGGGCCGTGCCGACGCCCGACGGGCTGCTCGTGCGCAACCTCGTCGTGACCCGCCGGGTGGCGTGGGCGCAGGTCATCGGGGTGCAGTTCGGCGGGGGAGCGCCGTGGGTGACGCTCGAGCTCGACGACACCGACACGGTGGCGGTGATGGCCATCCAGCGCGCTGACGGCGAGCAGGCCGAGCAGGAGGCGGTCCGGCTGGCCGGGCTCGTGCGCGACCTCGGCGAGGCGAGGCCTACCGACCCGGCGTAGCCCGCGCTGGCGTCGCTCGGCGTCAGTCGGTCTCCGATCGGGTCGCGGCGATGAGCCGGGTCAGGCCGTCCCGCAGCTCCTCCAGCTCGCCGACGTCCATCTGCAAGCGCTCCAGGACGGCCGGGGGCACCTGCGTCGCCTGTGCCCGGGTCGCGGTGCCGCGCGCGGTGAGGCGTACGGCCAGGGCGCGTTCGTCGTGCGGATCCCGCTCTCGCGTCACGAGACCCGTCGCCTCCAGCCGCTTGAGCAGTGGCGAGAGGGTGGCCGGCTCGAGGCTGAGCCGGCGGCCCAGCTCGGCGACGGTCAGCGGCTCCTCCTCCCAGAGCGCGAGCATGACGAGGTACTGCGGATGGGTGAGGCCCATCGGCTCCAGCAGCGGGCGGTAGAGGGCGACGACCCGGCGTGAGGCGACGGCCAGCGCGAAGCACACCTGTCGGTCGAGGGCCAGGGGGTCCGCCTCGGTGCGGGGGAGCGGGTTCACGGTCCGAGTCTAAGAGCGATCGGGCGTATGCTTCGTACCCTAACCATTAGCCCACGAATGACGGAGCACACCATGGGTCACGCCCTCGAGTCGGAGGGTCTGTCGGTCGCGTACCGGATCGGCTGGCGGATCCGGTACCTCGGCTGGCACCTCTTCGGTCCGGCCGAGCTGCACGGCGACCAGGACCCGCACGAACGGCTCCGGCGCGAGCGGCACGCACGGGTCGCGGCCGCCCGCCGAACGCCTCCGAGGGGCTAGACGGTCTCGATCGTCGTGACGACCGAGGTGACCCCCGGCTCCCGCGGCGTCGAGGAGAACCCGAACCGGCAGGGCGGGTCGACGGGGGCGAGCCGGCCCAGGTCGACGCCGTCGAACGTCCCCTCGAGCGTGGTGACCGACTGCAGGTCGGTGGCGCCGTACCACTCGCGCCGTCCCTCGCGCGCGGTGCCGCGCGTGCGCACCCCGTCCAACAGGATCGAGGCCACGGGGTCGACGAGCGTGGCCCAGGCGGTGCTCGTGGCGACCCGGGCCGGCACCGCCCGCAGGAGCACGCCGAGGGGCCGCCGCCCGCCGAGGCCGATGGTCAGCCGCAGCGACGGGCTGGTGACCACCCATGCCGGACCGCGCACCGACCGACCCACCTGCACCGTGACCGGTTCGAGCCGCACCTCGTCGAAGACGTAGGTCGGCTCGATGACGGCGCGCACGGCGGCGTCCGGGGCGAGCAGGACGCGGTGCCCGTCGGCCCGCTCGACCATGGCGTCGGCGAACGGGCCGATCGGGGTCGCGGCCCAGCTGCCCACGACGATGCGGACGCCCGAGGTGCTGCCGACCCCGGCGATCTGGCCGTGGTAGCGCTCGCGTGACGGGCCTCTCGCGTCGCTCAAGCCGAGGCCCCCGTCGAGCACCCGGGCAGCCCGGCGCTCGCGAGGGCGCGCGCCACGACGTCGGCCATGCCGGCATACCCGCGGTCGTTGGGGTGGAACGAGTCCGGGGCCAGGCGGCCCCGCCAGGAGCGCGGTCCGTCGGTGCGCATGTCCACGAGGACGACCTCGCCGGAGGCCGCGCGTTCGCGGATCAGGGCGTCGACGCGGCGCGCCTCGCGGTGGGGGTTGGGCAGGTTCATGACGACGCTGCCGTGCGGCAGCCGGTCGAGCAGGGTCTCGAACCGCGTCGACAGCCCGCCGCGGTAGCGGGGAGAGACCACGTCGTTCGAGCCGATGACGACGGTGACCAGGGCCGGCGGCCCCTCGGCGGCGACGATCGCGTCGAGAGCGGGCAGCTGAGCGTCCAGCAGGTCGGAGACCCGTGCGCCGGTCACCGCCAGGTTGACGAGGCGGTGCTCCCAGCCGTCCGCCTCGAGCCGGGTGGAGAGCTGGCCGACCCAGCCGTGCATCGGCGTCGAGGCTCCGATCCCCTGGGTCATCGAGTCGCCGAGGGCGACCCAGAGGGGTCCGGTATGCGCGAGAGCCTCGCGGTTCGCGCGCAGCCAGTAGGCGGCGTACGGCTCGGTCTGGGCCTGCACCTCACGGACCCCGCGGAACACCCGGCCCAGGACGCGCACGACCGGACCCGGTGGTCGTGGCCCGAGGTCGGCGAGGGCGTCGTCGACGATCACGGCTCGCCCACCGGCGTCAGCCCGGGGCGCAGGGTCAGCGCCACGGCGAGCTGGGCGGCCATGAGCGCGACCAGCGAGACCCAGACGACGTGGAACCCGCCGGTGGCGTCGCGCACGGCCCCCATGGCGAGCGGGCCGAACGAGGCCAGGCCGTAGCCGACGAGGAAGGCCATGGCGCTCAGGCCCCCACTGGCGTGCGGCGTCGCCGCGGCCCGCACGAGCAGGACCAGGGCGAGGGCGAACGAGCTGCCCTGACCGAGGCCCGCCAGGACCGACCAGAGCCACGGAGCAGCCTCGGGCGCCACCATGAGGCCGACGAGCCCCGCGGTGCCGCTCAGCCCGGCCGGGACGAGCAGCGTGCGCAGGTCGTGCACGCGGTCGGTGACCACCGGGACGACGAGGCCAGCGAGGATCTGCACGGCGCTGAACACCGAGAGCAGGTAGCCGGCGTGCTCGCTGTCCCAGCCCAGGCCGATGTAGGACGGGGCGAGCCAGGCGAGGGTGGAGTAGAAGGCCCAGGACTGCACCGCGACGTAGGCGGAGACGAGCCAGGCCGTGCGGCTGCGCCAGGGCAGCTGCGCACCGACCGACCGCGCGACGACGGCGGCACGGTTCTGCCAGACCGCCCGCGACAGCGGGAACCAGGCCACCACGGCGATGAGCCCGACGAATGACCACGAGGCGAGCGACCCCTGCCACGACCCGAGGAGCCGCGCCAGCGGGGCCGAGAGCGCCGCGGAGGCCGTGGCGCCCCCCATGAGGGCGACCATGTAGACGCCGGTCACGAGTCCCACCCGCTCCGGCGGGAACATCGTCTTCACCAGCCGGGGCAGCAGGGTGCCCGCCACGGCGATGCCGACCCCGAGCACGAGCGTCGCGGCATACAGCACCGGAAGGCTCGACCCCCAGAGCCGAAGCGCCGACCCCAGCGTGGCGAGGACGGTGGCGGCCATGACGACCGGGGCCGAGCCCCACCGCGTGCTCGCCCAGTGCGCGACCGGGGCGAAGAGGCCCATGCAGAGCACGGGGAGGGTCGTCAGGACGCCGACGGCGGCGTTGCTCAGGCCGAGGTCGGACCTGAGGAGCCCGACGAGGGGCGGCACCCCCGCCAGGCCCACTCGGAGGTTGGCCGCGACGGCCACCAGGCCCACGGCGAGCACCCACGTCGGCGGCAGCCAGGGGAAGAGCCGTCCGCTCGGGGCCGGGGCGGTGGCGCCCTGCGGGACGGTGCTGGACATGGTCGGGCCAGTCTCACACGCGGGGTGCTCCGAGCAGCGACGTCTCCAGCACCACGTCGGCGCGGGCCCGGGCGTCGTCGGCGGCGAACAGCGCGTCCTCCTGGCGCGCCCACCGCTCCCAGTTGGGCCGGTAGGGCTCGCCGTCGCGCGCGATCCCCCGGTCGAACCGCACGTCGCGCTCCGCCTCGACCCAGACGCGGACGGCGGCGTAGTCACCGGCCGGCCGCACGCTCGAGCCCACGCCCTCGAGGACGAGGATGTCCGTCGGCGGGACGACGACCTCGCCGACCCAGGCGTCGCGCACCCAGCTCCACCGCCGGTATGCCGCGGGCCCACCCTTCGACAGCGGCTCCAGCACGTGGGTGGTCGTGATGGCCACCACGTCGGCGAGCCCGTCCCAGCCCGGCACCAGGTCGTCCACGTGCACCAGCGTGGCGGCCAAGGCCGCGGTGACCGCGGCGGAGAAGGTCGACTTGCCCGCGCCGCTGGGACCGTCGATCGCGACGACGCGCAACGAGCCCACGGCGGCAGGGCGCTCGCGGAAGAGTCGCACCACCTCGGCGAGAGCGGTCGCGGGGTCGCGGGTGGTCAGGGCCGGGTGCGCCATGGCCGGGAGGCTAGCGGGGCATCGCCTAGCGTGGAGGCATGAGCGTCGCCACCCGCGTCATCGCCTGTCTCGACGTCGACGCCGGCCGGGTCGTCAAGGGCGTGAACTTCCAAGGGTTGCGCGACGCCGGAGACCCGGTCGAGCTGGCCGAGGCGTACGACCGGCAGGGGGTCGACGAGCTGACCTTCCTCGACGTCACGGCGAGCAGCGGCGACCGGTCGACCACCTACGACATCGTCACCCGCACCGCGGAGCAGGTCTTCATCCCGCTGACGGTCGGGGGCGGGGTGCGCTCGGCCGACGACGTCGACCGGCTGCTGCGGGCGGGCGCCGACAAGGTGGGCGTCAACACCGCGGCCATCGCTCGGCCCGAGCTGCTCGCCGAGATCTCCGACCGGTTCGGCGCCCAGGTGCTCGTCCTGTCGGCCGACGTCCGCCGGCGCCGGGGCGACGACGGAAGGCCCACCGGCGACTTCGTCATGACCACGCACGGCGGCCGGACCGCGGTCGACCTCGACGCGGTGGAGTGGTGCGCCCGGGCGGCCGAGCTGGGGGCGGGCGAGATCCTGCTGAACTCGATGGACGCCGACGGCACGCGCGACGGCTTCGACCTCGAGCTCATCCGGCAGGTGCGCGCCGCCGTCTCGGTCCCCATCGTGGCGAGCGGAGGAGCGGGCCGGGCGGAGGACTTCGCGCCCGCGGTGGAGGCCGGCGCCGACGCGGTCCTGGCGGCGAGCGTCTTCCATTTCGGCGACCTCACCGTGGGCGAGGTCAAGGACGCCATGCGGGCCGCCGGTGTGACCGTCCGCTAGAGGCGGTCCGTCGGGCTGGCCCGGGTCCGCTATGTCCGCTCACGTCGGTCGCAGGACGGACCCGATCCAGCCGGTCGGGCCTAGCCGAGCCCCAGATCGGCCGCCGCCATCTCGGCGACGGCGTCCGGCGGTCCGTCGACCACGACGTCGGCGACCCGGGAGCGGCCGCTCGCGAAGAGGGTGAGCTCGCCGGGGGTCCCCCGCAGCACGACGGTGCCGACGTCGGTCGGCTTCTTGGCGGCGTGCCGCCCGAACCCCTCGGCGACGAGCACGACCCCGGCAGGGACCCCGCGGAAGAACAGCCGCGACCCGCCCTGGAGGGCGTCCCAGAGCGCGCGGCCGAGTCCGACGTCGACCGTGCGGTGCTCCGCTCCGGGCTGGGCGCGCAGCACGTCCTCGTGGTGGATGAAGAACTCGCCGAGGTTGGCCAGCTCGTCCAGACGCTCGATCCGCAGTGGCGAGAGCCGCGGCGGGCCCTGCCGCACCCGCTCCACCAGCTGCTCCCAGTCGCCGGTGGCCGTCGTGGCGATGGCCCGCTCGAGCCGGCCCGCGAGCGCGGGCACGAACTGGCCGAGCGCGAGATCGGGGCGGGAGTCGCGCAGCACGAGGTGCGCGGCGAGGTCGCGCGTCAGCCAGGGGTCGTCGAGGGTCGGCGCGTCCGGGCCGAGACGCAGGAACGTGGCGCAGATGGCCTGCCGCTCCTGCTGCGCATACGAAGTCATCGGGACATCGTGTCAAAGGGGTCGAGCGCCGTCGGAGGCCCCCCGTAGCATCGCCGCTCGTGAGCCCGACCGACCCGACCTCAACGCCCCCCCGCCCTGGTGTGCGGCTCGTCCGCCCGGAGGCCGGGCGCCAGGGCGAGCTGCTCGCGATGATGGACGAGTTCGCCACCGACCGCATCGACGGCGGCGCCATGGGCTCCGAGACGGTGGAGCGGCTGCGCGACCCGCGGGTCTTCGAGGACTGGGTCGCGATGCTGGCCCGCTACGAGGAGGGGGTCGGCGTCCCGCACGACCTCGTGCCGAGCACCTCGCGCTGGGTCGAGGAGGACGGCCGGCTGGTGGGGTTCATCTCCCTGCGGCACGAGCTCAACGACTTCCTGCTCCAGCAGGGCGGCCACATCGGGTATGCCGTCCGCCCCGCCGACCGCGGTCGTGGCCTGGCGACGGCGGCCACCGCGCTCATGCTCCAGGAGTGCGCCCGCCGGGGGATCGACCCGGTGCTCATCACCTGCGACGAGGACAACCGGGCGTCCGCCGGCGTCATCGAGCGCAACGGCGGGGTGCTCGAGGACGTCCGCCACGGCAAGCGCCGCTACTGGGTTCAGGCCCCCGCGGCCCGGTAGGTGCGGCGGTAGGCCAGCGGCGGCATACCGACCGCCGTGGTCAGGTGCTGGCGCAACGCCGCGGCCGTGCCGAACCCGGAACGCGCGGCGACCTGTTCGACGGGCAGGTCCGTCGTCTCCAACAGGTGCCGGGCGTGGTCGACGCGTACGCGCAGCACCCAGGTGCCCGCGGTCTCACCGGTCTCCTCGCGGAACCGGCGGGTGAAGGTGCGCACGCTCATGCCCGCCCGCGTGGCCAGCCCGTGGAGCGTGACCGGGTCGCCGAGGTGCGCGAGCACCCACGCCCGCGCGGGTCCGGTGCCGTCGTCGCCGGCGTCGGGCACCGGTCGCTCGATGAACTGGGCCTGGCCGCCGGCCCGCCAGGGGGCCACGACGGCACCCCGGGCCACCCGGTTGGCGACGTCGGACCCGAGGTCGCGGCGCAGCAGGTGGAGGAGGAGGTCGATACCGGCCGCGTTCCCCGCGGACGTGAGGATGTCGCCGTTGTCGACGTAGAGGACGTCCTCGTTGAGCCGCACCTGCGGGAACAGCCTCCGGAAGTGCGCGGCGTGCGCCCAGTGGGTCGTCGCCTCGAGGCCGTCGAGCAGACCCGCCGCGGCGAGGACGAACGCCCCCGTGCAGATCGAGACCCAGCGCACTCCCGGGCGGGCGGTGGCCAGCAGTGCGGCGAGGTCCGGCGGCAGGGTCCCCTCACCCGCGGCGTACCGGTCGGTGATGCCCGGGACGACGATCGTGTCGGCGGCAGCGAGCACGGTATGCGGGTGGCTCGGGGTCACCAGGTAGCCCGCCGACGTCATGACCGGCTGGTCGTCGACCGTGACGGTGACCACCTCGTACGCCGGTGGCCGGCTGCCGCCGCTGCGGCTCGGCCCCGGCCAGTCGGGGTCGATGGCGCTCGCCGCGAAGAAGCGGTGGGGGAGCCCCAGCTCGAAGGCCACCACGCTGGGCAGGGCGAGGACGACGACGCGGTGCGGCCCGGATCCGCTCATGGCCGGATCTTTGCACATCATGGCTCTCCGGCCACTCGTCCGGCTGGGTCCGGATCGGGCAGGCTGACCCCCGTGACGCAGATCGAGCCCCTCCAGGACGCCGCGGAACCCCTCCCTCCGCACGCGCGCCGGAGCCCGGGGCGCATCCACCCCGCCTGGTGGGTGGCCGCGGTCGCGTTCCTCACCGCCATCGGTGCGGCCGGGTTCCGGTCCACGCCGGGCGTGCTCATCACGCCGCTCCACGACGAGTTCGGCTGGCCCATCGGCCTCATCGGCCTGGCCGTCTCGATCAACCTCGTGCTCTTCGGGCTGACCGCGCCGTTCTCGGCCGCGCTGATGGAGCGGTTCGGCATCAAGCGGGTCGTGGCGACGGCGCTCGCGCTGGTGAGCGTCGGCTCGCTGCTGCCGGTGTGGATGACGTCGTCGTGGCAGCTCATCCTCTGCTGGGGGCTGCTCGTCGGTCTCGGCACGGGGGCGATGTCGATGTCCCTCGTGGCGGTCGTCACCACCCGCTGGTTCGTCAAGAGCCGCGGCCTGGTCAGCGGCGTGCTCACCGCGGCGGGCGCCACCGGGCAGCTCGCCTTCCTGCCCCTGCTGGCCTGGCTGGCCGAGAACCACGGCTGGCGCTCGGCGGCCATCGCGACGGCCTCGTGCGCCCTGCTCGTCGTGCCGCTGGTGCTGTGGCGCTTCCACGACCACCCCCGCGTCCTCGGGCTCACGGCCTACGGCGCCCCCGCCGACGAGCCGGTCAGCCCCCGCCCGATCCTCCACGTCAACCCGGCCCGGGTCGCCGTGGCCACCCTGCGCGACGCGAGCCGGCGCGGGGTGTTCTGGCTGCTCGCGGGCAGCTTCGCCGTCTGCGGCGCCTCGACCAACGGGCTGGTGGGCACCCACTTCATCCCGGCCGCCCACGACCACGGCATGCCACAGACCGCGGCCGCGTCGCTGCTGGCGGTCGTCGGGATCTTCGACATCGTCGGCACGATCTTCTCCGGCTGGCTGACCGACCGCTACGACCCCCGGTTCCTCCTGGCGATGTACTACACGCTGCGCGGCGCCTCGCTGTTCCTGCTGCCGTCGCTGTTCGGCGACGCCGTGCACCCGAGCATGCTCGCCTTCATCCTCTTCTACGGCCTCGACTGGGTGGCCACCGTGCCGCCCACGATGGCGCTATGCCGCAACGCCTTCGGCGAGCGCGGCCCCATCGTGTTCGGCTGGGTGTTCGCCTCGCACCAGCTCGGTGCCGCCGCCGCGGCCCTCGGCGCGGGGCTGGTGCGCGACCAGCTGGGCACCTACGACCTCGCCTGGTACGTAGCGGGCGCCCTCTGCGTCGTGGCGGCCTCCCTCTGCGTCGCCATCCGCTACCGGCCTGCGCCCGCACCGGTGTCCTGACCGGAGGCCGCACCGCACCCTGGCGGACCTCGAACTCAGCTCGGACCGTGCTCCGGGCATACCCGGAGGTCCCTGTCGGTTGGTCATGAGAGGCTGAGTGGCTTCCGTATGCGTGGACGCGTTTCTCGGACGCCGCGCCGGCCGCCCAGCGTCGGGCGAAAGCCCGCTCTGCCACCACCGACTGCCTAGGGGATCCCACTCGTGTCGACGCTCGGCCCGGTCGCCTCGACCTCCACCCTGCGCGCGGGCTTCCGCGTCATCGGGCGGGGGATGTCGGAGCAGCGGCGCTGGATCAGCCTCGCCATCCTCGGCAGCACGATCTACGGCATCCTCACCGGCGGCACCGCCTGGGTCATCGGCCGGGTCGTCCACGACACGGTGTCGCCGGCCATCGCGGCGCGGTCGGTCACCGTGGCCCAGCTCACCGGGGCCGGGCTCCTGCTGGCCGGGGTCGTCGTCGCCAACGTCATCGGCATCGTCATGCGGCGGCTCGCGGCGGGGGTGGCCGTCTACAACCTCGGCGCCACCTACCGCCGCCGGGTCACCCGTCAGTACCTCCGGCTGCCCCTCGCGTGGCACCACCGGCACCCGTCCGGCCAGCTGCTCTCGAACGCCAACTCCGACGTCGAGTCGATGTGGAACGTGTTCCAGCCCCTGCCGATGGCCTTCGGCGTCATCGTCATGCTCGTCTTCGGCGCCGTCCAGATGTTCCTCGTCGACCCGTTCCTCGCCGCCATCGGGATGACCGTCTTCCCGGCGCTCTTCGCCGTCAACCTGGTCTTCCAGCGGATCATGTCGCCGAAGGTCACGCGGGTGCAGCAGCTGCGGGCCGAGGTCTCCGAGGTCGCCCACGAGAGCTTCGAGGCGGCCCTGGTCGTCAAGAGCCTGGGCCGCGAGGACCAGGAGGCCGAGCGCTTCACGGCCACCACGCACGAGCTGCGCGACGCCAACATCGCCGTCGGCCGATCCCGCGGAGTGTTCGACCCGGCCATCGAGGCCATCCCCACGATCGGCACGCTCGCCGTGCTCGCCGTCGGCGTCTGGCGGGTCTCGACCGGCCACCTCACCGCGGCCGAGGTCGTGCAGATCGCCTATCTCTTCTCGATCCTCGCCTTCCCGGTGCGGGCCCTGGGCTGGGTGCTCGCCGAGCTGCCCCGCGCCGTCGTTGGCGCCGACCGGGTCGACGGGGTGCTGCGGGCCACCGGGTCGATGGACCACGGCACGACCCGGGTCCCCGCCTCGGGGGCGAGCCGGCTCGACCTCGACGGCGTCTCGTACGCGTACCACGTCGACCTCGAGGACGGCGGCACCGAACGCAACCCCGCCCTCACGGGGGTCACCCTCGACGTGCCCGCCGGCGGCACCACCGCTCTCGTCGGTCCCACCGGCTCCGGCAAGTCGACCCTCACCAACCTCATGGTCCGCCTCGTCGACCCCGACACCGGCGCGGTCCGCGTCGACGGCATCGACCTGCGACAGGTGCGCCAGGGCGGCATACCCGAGGTGGCGGCCCTCGTCGCCCAGCAGACCTTCATGTTCGACGACACCGTGCGCGGCAACGTCACGCTCGGGGTCGAGCGCACCGACGACGAGGTGTGGAGCGCCCTGCGCGTCGCCCAGGGCGAGGGCTTCGTGCGCCGCCTGGGCTCGGGGCTCGACACGCGGGTGGGCGAGCGGGGTACCAGCCTCTCGGGCGGCCAGCGGCAGCGCATCGCGCTGGCCCGCGCCATGATCCGCCGACCGCAGCTGCTCGTCATGGACGACGCGACCTCGGCCGTCGACCCCGCGGTGGAGCAGGAGATCCTCGCCGCCCTGCGTGAGGCCAGCTCGGGCACCACCGTGCTGGTCGTCGCCTACCGGATGGCCACCATCGCGCTCGCCGACGACGTCGTCTACCTCGAGGAGGGCCGGGTCCTCGACCACGGCACCCACACCGAGCTGCTCGGCCGGTGCATCGGCTACCAGCGGCTCGTCACGGCGTATGCGCGGGAGGCCGCCGAGCGGGCCGCCGTGGCCGCCGACGAAGAGGCCGCCGAGAGCGTGGGGGCGAGCCGATGAGCCTGCGCAGCGCTCCGGTGACCGACCACTCCGGCATCGAGTCCGGGCGTGACCTGTCGACCTGGCAGACCCTCAAGCGCGGGGTCGAGCTGTCGCCCGAGCTGAAGAAGGGCATCGGGGTCACCGTCGTCCTCGCCGTGCTCTCGACGCTCGGCAAGGTGATGATCCCGTTCGTCGTGCAGCGCACCACCGACGAGGGCATCCTCGGCGGCGGCGGCCCCGACGCCGGCATCGTCCTGCGCTACGTCCTCGTCGCCATGGTCGGCGTGGCCGTCACCGCGGTCAGCTCCTACCTCGTCAACGTCCGGCTGTTCACCGCCTCGGAGAACGGCCTGTCGACGCTGCGGATCCGGGCGTTCCGGCACATCCACGACCTGTCGATGCTCACCCAGAACACCGAGCGCCGCGGGTCGCTCGTCTCCCGCGTGACCTCCGACGTCGACACCATCTCGATGTTCGTGCAGTTCGGCGGGCTCATGCTCATGGTCAACCTCGCCCAGCTGACGCTGGCGACGGTGCTCATGGTGATCTACAGCCCGGCGCTGGCCGCGGTGGTGTGGATCTGCTTCCTGCCGCTGTTCTTCATCATCCGGCGCTTCCAGGGCATCGTCGGCCGCGCCTACACCGGGGTCCGCGAGCGCGTCGGCGACATGCTGGCCGCGATCTCCGAGGCGGTCGTGGGCGCCTCGACGATCCGCGCCTACGGCGTGGAGGACCGCACCGCCGCCCGCATCGACCAGGCCGTCGAGGCGCACCGGCGGGCGGCGATCGGGGCGCAGACCCGGGCGGTCATGGCGTTCACGACCGGTCAGCTGGTCTCCGGCCTCACCACCGCCGTCGTCATCATCGTCGGCACCGTGCTCGCCGTGAACGGACGGCTGACGCTCGGCGAGCTGCTGGCCTTCCTCTTCCTCGTCAACCTGTTCACCATGCCGGTCCAGCAGGCCACCGAGATCCTCAACGAGATGCAGAACGCCGTCGCCGGGTGGCGGCGGGTGATCGGCATCATCGACACCGAGGCCGACGTCGCCGACCCCGGTGCCTCCGGCGTCGAGCTGCCGCGCGGCCCGATCACGGTCGGCTTCGACGGCGTCTCCTTCGCCTACCCCGGCGGCGACACGGTGCTGCACGACGTCAACCTCCGCATCGCGCCGCGCTCGCGCGTGGCCATCGTAGGCGAGACGGGGTCGGGCAAGTCGACGCTGGCCAAGCTCCTGACCCGCCTCATGGACCCCACGTCGGGCGAGGTGACCATCGACGGCGTCGACCTGCGCACCGTCCGGTTCGGGTCGCTGCGCAGCCGCGTGGTCCTCGTGCCGCAGGAGGGGTTCCTCTTCGACGCCTCCCTGCTCGACAACATCCGGTTCGGGGCGCCCGACGCCACCGAGGACGACGTGCGCCTCACCCTGACCGAGCTCGGCCTCGACTCCTGGCTGGCGTCGCTGCCGCAGGGGCTGGCCACCGACGTGGGGCAGCGGGGCGAGTCGATGTCGGCGGGGGAGCGGCAGCTCGTCGCCCTCGCCCGGGCCTACCTCGCCGACCCCGACCTGCTCGTGCTCGACGAGGCCACCTCGGCCGTCGACCCGTCCACCGAGGTCCGCATCCAGCGCGCCCTCGACAGCCTCACCCGCGGGCGTACCTCGATCGCCATCGCCCACCGTCTCTCCACGGCTCAGGCCGCCGACGAGGTGATCGTCGTCGACGACGGCCGCATCGTGGAGCGCGGCCCGCACGTCGACCTCGTCGACGCCGGCGGCGTCTACTCCCGGCTGCACGCCTCCTGGGTCACGCAGCAGCACAGCGGCGTCTGACCGGAGCCGGGCGCCCCGGTCGACAGGATCGGGGTGTCATCGCTCGGGATCCC
The DNA here is from genome assembly GCA_963752705.1 of uncultured Actinomycetota bacterium. GTDB lineage: Bacteria > Actinomycetota > Actinomycetes > Actinomycetales > Dermatophilaceae > Lapillicoccus. Next base: position 221,569 of record CAVVZM010000001.1, on the reverse strand, counting down.
GAGCGATAACACCCCCGTTGCCGTCGTCCGCGTCGTCCACACCCCCTGTCCACCTCGTCCCGTCATCCACTGTCCGACTCGGCCCTCTCGACGGACGACGGGCAGACGGCGAGGCTGCGCCGATGTCCACGTCCAGCTCCGCCCGGCGCCGGATGACGGCGACCGCGGCGGCCGACGCGTACGGCGGCGCGTTGTCACGAGCGCTGCTCCGGGAGATGGGCGCCGACCGGCACGCCGTGGCCCGGGAGATCGCCGCCGACCGCTGGCGCAGCCACGGTCACCAGACGGTGGCCGTGCACACGCAGGCGCTGGGGGAGCAGGCGCTCGCCTGGCGGGCGATCTGGGAGGTCGGTCGGCGGATCGCCGCGCTCGACGGTGTGAGCGCCCTGCGCCAGGCAGGCCTGACCGGCCAGGAGCCGGTCGTCCACATCTCGGTGCCCCACGGGGCCCGGGTGCGGGACGTGTCGGGGGTGACCGTCCATCGGGTCCGCCGCCTCTCGGACGAGGTGGTCGGTGCCGGCATCCCGAGAGTGCGCACTCACATCGCCACCCTGCGGGCTGCATCCTGGGCCCGGGCGGATCGGCAGGCGGCCCTCGTCGTCGCGATGTCGGCCCAGCAACGGCTGACCTCGTCCGCCCAGCTGCAGGCCGCCGCCTCGACGATGACGGCGAAGGGGCGGCGGCTCCTGGTCCGGCAGATCGTCATCGACGTCACCGACGGAGCCCAGTCGCTCGGCGAGCTGGACTTCACCCGGCTCTGTCGCGTCCGGGGGCTGCCTCCGCCGGAGCATCAGCTCGTCCGCCACGGTCCACGAGGGCGCATCTATCTCGATGTCGGATGGCCGTCCTTCGGCGTGACGGTCGAGATCGACGGCGCCCAGCACCGCACGGGACTCGAGGTCGTCAGTGACAACCTGCGCCAGAACGGCGTCGTCCTGACCGGCCAGCGAGTCCTGCGCGTCCCGGTGATCGGCCTGCGCCTCGCGCCGTCCCCCTTCATGGACCAGGTCGAGGCCGCCCTGGTTGCAGGCGGCTGGCGGGCCCCTGCGCCGGTGCGCACAAGGACTGCGGGGTGATACCGGCCGGGATTCCGACCGCTAACACCCCGAAACCCGGGCGGAGGTCGGTGCGCGAGAATGTGACCGTGACCGCCCACGCCGCAACGACCCAGCTCGACCCCGAGGTCGCCGCCCTGCTCAAGCGCGACGCCGCGGGACTTATCGCCGCCGTCGTCCAGCAGCACGAGACCGGACGCGTGCTCATGGTCGGCTGGATGAACGACGAGGCGCTGGCCCGCACCCTGACGACCGGACGGGTGACGTTCTGGTCGCGCAGCCGGCAGGAGCTGTGGCGCAAGGGCGACACGTCCGGCCACGTGCAGTGGGTCAGGTCAGTGGCGCTCGACTGCGACGGCGACGCCCTCCTCGTGCGGGTCGACCAGGTCGGGCCCGCCTGCCACACGGGGGCGCACTCCTGCTTCGACACCCACCCGCTCGACGCCACGCCGGGGCACGCCGATGGCTGACGTCGCCGCCGACCTCGCCTGGGGTCAGACCTGGCCCCGCCTCGACCTGTTCTCGGTGCTCGCCCGCGACCGCCGGGTCGTCCCCGTCGTCCGCCGGTTGCTCGCCGACGCCGAGACGCCGCTGAGCATCTACCGCAAGCTCGCCCGCGACGCCCCCGGGACGTTCCTTCTCGAGTCGGCCGAGCACGGCGGCGTCTGGTCGCGCTACTCCATCATCGGCGCCGGCTCCCGGGCCACCCTCACCGAGCGCGACGGGCAGGCGTACTGGATAGGCGAGCCGCCCGTCGGCGTCCCCACCGACGGCGACCCGACCGAGGCCCTCCGGCTCACGCTCGAGACGCTGGCCACCGACCGCATCGAGGGGCTGCCGCCGCTCACGGGGGGGATGGTCGGCTCCATCACCTACGACGCCGTCCGCCGGTGGGAGCACGTCCCCGACGACGGTCGCGACGACCTCCACCTGCCCGAGATCGGGATGCTCTTCGCCACCGACGTCGCGATCCTCGACCACGCCGACGGCTCCCTGCTGCTCGTCGCGAACGCCGTCAACTACGACGCCACCGACGACCGGGTCGAGTGGGCGTGGGCCGACGCCGTCGACCGCCTCGACCGGATGACCGCCGACCTGGCCGCGCCCGCCGAGAGCACGGTGGCGGTGATCGAGCCGGTCCCGGCCGAGGTGACGAGCTCGCACACCCCCGAGCAGTTCCACGACATGGTCGAGCGCAGCAAGGAGGCGATCCGGGCGGGCGAGGCGTTCCAGATCGTTGTCTCCCAACGCTTCTCGATGCCCTGCGCCGCGTCCACCCTCGACGTCTACCGCGCGCTGCGGGCCTCGAACCCCAGCCCGTACATGTACCTCCTGCGGCTACCCCACCCCGACGGCTCCGTCTACGACATCGTCGGGTCGAGCCCGGAGGCCCTCGTCAAGGTGACCGGCACCCGGGTCATCACCCACCCCATCGCCGGGTCACGTCCCCGCGGCAAGACGCCTGAGGACGACGTCCGGCTCGCCGAGGAGCTGCTCGCCGACGAGAAGGAGCGGGCCGAGCACCTCATGCTCGTCGACCTCTCCCGCAACGACCTCCAGCGGGTATGCGGGGCCGGCACCGTCGACACGGTCGAGTTCATGACCACCCGCCGCTACAGCCACATCATGCATCTCGAGTCGACCGTCGTCGGCGACCTGCGCCCCGGGCGCACCGCCTACGACGCCCTCGTCGCGACGTTCCCGGCCGGCACCCTCAGCGGCGCCCCCAAGCCGCGGGCGATGGCGCTCATCGACGAGTACGAGGGGCTGCGGCGCGGGGTCTACGGCGGCGTCATCGGCTACCTCGACTTCGCCGGCGACCTCGACACCGCCATCGCCATCCGCACCGCCGTCATCAAGGACGGCGTCGCCCACGTGCAGGCCGGAGCCGGCATCGTCGCCGACTCGGTGCCCCAGCTGGAGCTCGAGGAGACCCACCACAAGGCGGCGGCGGTCATCCGGGCGGTACGAGCCGCGTCCGGTATGCGCGCACCAGAGCCTGGGGCTCTCGGCCGGGTCACAGCGACCTGGGATGGCTGACCCGCACGGCCGCACGGCCCGCGTCGTCTCCAAGCGGGCCGTCTCGGCGCTGGTCGCGGTGCCCGCACTGGTCCTGCTCCTCGCGGCGACTCGGACCTGGCTGACGGGTCGGTCGGCCGAGCCCCTGCTCGGCGGCGGGGCCGTCTCCGCCACCGGTTCGCAGCTCGCCCCCGGGGTGGCGGCGCTGGCCGCCGTCGCGGTCGTGGCCCTGGTGGCCACCCTCACCGCCGGCCCCCGGCTGCGGCGGGTGTCGGCCGTCGTCATCGTCCTGTCGGCGCTCGGCGCCTTCGGTCTCGCCGTCGTCCCGCTGCTCGACCCAGAGGCCGCGCTCGGGCGGGTGGCGGCTGCCGGACTCGGGCGCACGGGTGAGGTCCGCACCAGTGCCTCCGTCTCGGTGTGGGCCTGGGTCGCCGTGCTCGCCGCGGCCCTGCTCGTCGTTGCCTCGCCCGTCGCGGTCGTCGCCGCCGGGCGCTGGGCCGGTCTCTCCAGCCGCTTCGAGGCGCCGCAGCCCGACGCTCCGACCCTGGTGACCGGCCCACGCTCGATGTGGGACGAGGTGTCGGAGGGACGCGACCCGACCACGCGGCCCGACGCCGCCGACGGCACCGCCGACAGGACCGCTGGTGACACCGCCGGCGACCTCGCTGAGGACCCGCGGGCGACCTGACACAATGACGGCTCCTGCACGACCGACCCCCGCTCGCCACGGCAAGGGAGCCCCCTCCATGACGGACCCGTCGCACCGCCCCTCCGGCTCCGAGCCCACGGGCGACACCGGAGCGCACGCCCGCTCCACCTCGGGTGTCGCGCCCACCGCACCCACCGCGCCCAAGGGGCATGCCGACGAGGCCGAGCACGAGAGCCACGGCCACAGCACCGCGGCCTGGACCGCGGTCGGCGTCATCCTCGTCGGCAGCCTGGTGATGTCGTTCGCGGTGATCTTCCCGTCCGTGCTGTGGTTCGTCATCGGCGCGGTGATCGTCGTGCTCGGGATCGCCAGCGGCAAGGTCCTGGCGATGGCCGGCTACGGCGCGAAGGCGAGCACGCGCGACGCCGCCCACGCCGGTGGCGCCCAGCAGGCCGAGCTCCCCGGCCGCAGCCAGCACGACTCCGGCACGCAGTAGTCCCGCCGGCACGCAGCAGTCCCGGCCGGCGGCGGCCGCCCAGCCGACACACCCAGGAAGCGGCCCAACCGGCCCGGAAACGTGGCCGGTTGCCGCTAAGTTCGTCATGTCGCTTTCGAGGGGGTGTACGGAACCCGCTCATTCCGTCCATAGAGAGGCCCGACATGTCCTACGGAACCCCGCCGCCTCCGGGCGACGACCGGCCCGATCCCACGCAGAACCCCGACGACCACCCGGCGGGCGGCTACGGCTCGCCGCCTCCGCCCCCGCCCCAGTACGGCTCCGGTCCTGGGCAGAACCCGGCCCAGCCCCAGCAGCCCACCCAGCCGGGCTACGGCACCCCGCCGCCCCCGCCCCCCGCGCCGGGGTACGGGCAGCCCCCCGCCCCCGGTGGCTACGGCCAGGCCCCGCCGCCGCCCGCCTACGAACAGCCCGGCTACGGCGCCGCACCGGCCTACACCGGTCCCTACGAGCAGGGCGGCGCGGCCGGATCGGTCGGCACGCTCGCCCAGTGGCCGCAGCGCGCCCTCGGCGGCCTGATCGACTTCATCGCGCTCGCCATCCCCGGCTGGATCCTCTACGCCATCGGCGGGCCCAAGGTCGACTCGACCACCGGCCTGGCCACCGGGCCGAACGCCATCTACTACCTCGGCGTCCTCTACTTCCTGGCGCTGTCGATCTACAACCGCTGGTACCGCGGTGGCACGACCGGCCAGACCATCGGCCGCGGCGTCGCCGGGGTCAAGCTGGTCAAGGAGTCCACCGGCCAGCCGATCGGCATGGGGATGGCGTTCGTCCGCGACATCGCGCACATCGTCGACAGCATCATCTGCTACATCGGATGGCTGTTCCCGCTGTGGGACAACAAGCGCCAGACGCTGGCCGACAAGATCGTCAGCACCGTGGTCGTCACGGCGCCCAAGGGCTGAGGACGACCATCCCCCTGGCGGCTCCGGCGGCTCCGGCGCCACTAGCGCCGCCGCTCCACCCGACGCCCGGGGCCGCGCACCACGCGCGGGCCCGGGCCATCGGCGTGCATGCTGCAGGCGCCGTCGTCGTCGCCATGGCGGCGGTCCGGCTCCACGCCACGGGCGGGTATGCCGTGGCGCCCGGTGGTCTGCTCTCCTGCCCGCTGCATACGGTCACCGGTCTCTGGTGCCCGTTCTGCGGAGGGCTGCGGTGCGTGGCGGCCCTCACCCACGGCGACGTGGCCGCCGCCCTGTCGTTCAACGTCGTCGTCGTCGCCCTGCTGCCGGTGGTCGCCGGCCTGTGGCTGTGGGCCCTGGTCGCGGCCGCCCGCGGTGCGACGGCTCCGCCGCGCATCACGAACCGGGGCTGGGTGGTCCTGCTCGCCGTCCTCCTCGTGTTCACGGTGTGGCGCAACGTCCCGGCCCTGCCCCTGGCCGCCTACCTCGCCCCCTGACACCGCCGCCTGACACCGCCGCCTGACACCGCCGCCTGACATCCCTGCGACCGGTCCGGGCGCGGCGGCGAGCGGCGTCGTGCCGACCGACCCCGGGCACGTAGCCTTGACGCGTGTCCACCGCCCACCGCGAGCCCACCGTCCTCGACGACATCGTCCGGGGGGTCCGCGCGGACCTCGAGCCCCGGATGCAGCGGGTGCCGTGGCCGCAGATCGAGGAGCAGGCCGCCCGGACCAGCGCCGAGCGTCCGGCGCTCGACGCCGAGACGGCCCTGCGGGACGCACCCGGTCTCGCCGTCATCGCGGAGGTGAAGCGGGCCAGCCCGAGCAAGGGCGACCTCGCCGACATCCCCGACCCCGCCACCCTCGCCGCCGCGTATGCCGTGGGTGGCGCGGCGGTGGTCAGCGTGCTCACGGAGGCCCGCCGCTTCTCGGGCAGCCTCGACGACCTCGCCGCCGTCCGGGAACGCATCGACATCCCGGTGCTGCGCAAGGACTTCCTCGTCACGCCCTACCAGGTCGCCGAGGCGCGGGCCTGGGGCGCCGACGTCGTCCTGCTCATCGTCGCCGCGCTCGCCCAGCCCGACCTCGTGGTCCTGCGCGAGCAGGCCGAGGCCCTCGGGATGACCGCCCTGGTGGAGGTGCACGACGAGGAGGAGACCCGCCGGGCCGTCGACAGCGGGGCCCGGGTCATCGGTGTCAACGCGCGCGACCTGCGCACGCTCGAGATCGACCGCAGCACCTTCGCCCGCCTCCGCCCGCTCATTCCCGAGGCCGCCGTCGCCGTGGCCGAGTCGGGGGTCCGCGGCGTGGCCGACGTCCGCGCCTACGCCGAGGCCGGCGCCCGTGCCGTGCTCGTCGGCGAGGCCCTCGTCACCGGGGGCGACCCGGCCGCCAGCGTGGCCGAGTTCAGCGCCGTGGGGCGCCACGCCGTCACCCAGGGGAGCCGGGCATGACCACCACCGAGGCGAAGACCACCCCCACGGCCGGTCGGTTCGGCGCCTTCGGCGGGCGCTACGTGCCCGAGGCGCTCATCCCCGCCCTCGAGCAGCTCGACGAGGTGCGGCTCAAGGCGATGGTCGACCCCGAGTTCGTCGGCGAGCTGGAGCGGCTGCACCGCACCTACACCGGCCGCCCGAGCATCCTCACCGAGGTCCCGCGGTTCGCCGAGCACGCCGGGGGCGCCCGCGTCATCCTCAAGCGCGAGGACCTCAACCACACCGGCTCGCACAAGATCAACAACGTCCTGGGCCAGGCGCTGCTCGCCAAGCGGATGGGCAAGACGCGGGTCATCGCCGAGACCGGTGCGGGGCAGCACGGTGTGGCCACGGCCACTGCCGCCGCCCTGCTCGGGCTCGACTGCGTCGTCTACATGGGCAAGGTCGACACCGAGCGCCAGGCCCTCAACGTCGCCCGGATGCGCCTGCTCGGGGCCGAGGTCGTCGCGGTGACCACCGGGAGCCAGACGCTCAAGGACGCCGTCAACGAGGCCCTGCGTGACTGGGTGGCCTCCGTCGACGAGACCCACTACGTCCTGGGCACGGTCACCGGACCGCACCCGTTCCCCGAGATGGTCCGCGACTTCCACCGGATCATCGGCATCGAGGCCCGGGCCCAGATGCTCGACCTCGTCGGCCGGCTGCCCGACGTCGTGCTCGCCTGCGTCGGTGGCGGGTCCAACGCCATGGGCATCTTCCACCGCTTCCTCGACGACCGGTCGGTGCGGCTCATCGGGCTCGAGGCCGGTGGCGAGGGCATCGCCTCGGGGCGCCACGCGTCACGGTTCGCCTCCGGCATCCCCGGGGTCCTCCACGGCGCGTTCACCTATGTCATGCAGGACGACGACGGTCAGACGGTCGAGTCCCACTCGGTCTCCGCGGGCCTCGACTACCCGAGCGTCGGCCCCGAGCACGCCTACCTGCTCGACAGCGGGCGCGCGGAGTACCGCTCGGTCACCGACGACGAGGCGATGGAGGCGTTCCGGCTGCTGTGCCGCACCGAGGGGATCATCCCGGCGATCGAGTCCAGCCACGCCCTGGCCGGCGCCATGACGGTCGGGCGCGAGCTCGGCCGCGACGCCGTCCTGCTCGTCAACCTCTCGGGCCGAGGCGACAAGGACGTGCACACGGCGGCCGAGTGGTTCGGGCTTATCGACGGCGACGTGCGACCGGAGTCCGCCGACTCGGGCGAGCCCGGAGACCCGGCCAAGGGGATCGGGGTGCAGGCATGAGTGTCAGCAGCGTCCTGGCCGAGTGCCGGGCCGCCGGTCGGGCCGCGCTCATCGGCTACCTCCCGGTCGGCTACCCCGACGTCGAGGGCTCGCTCGAGGCGATGACCACCATGGTCGAGGCGGGTGTCGACATCGTCGAGGTCGGCGTGCCCTACAGCGACCCCCTCATGGACGGCCCGGTCATCCAGTACGCCGCCGAGCGGGCCATCGCCGGAGGCAGCAGGGTGTCGGACGTGTTCCGGGCCACCCAGGCGGTCCACGACGCCGGCGCGCCGGCTCTCGTCATGACCTACTGGAACGTCGTCCTGCGGCGCGGCGTCGACCGGTTCGCCCGCGACCTCGCCGACGGCGGTGGGGCCGGGCTCATCACCCCTGACCTCATCCCCGACGAGGCGGGGGACTGGCTCGCCGCCTCCGACGCCCTCGGCCTCGACCGGGTCTTCCTCGTCGCCCCCAGCTCCACCCGCGAGCGCCTCGTCACCGCGACCTCCGCGAGCCGCGGCTTCGTCTACGCCGCGTCGACCATGGGGGTGACCGGCACGCGCGACAGCGTCGGGTCGTCCGCCGAGGGCCTCGTCGAGCGCACCCGGGCCGTCACCGACCTTCCCGTATGCGTCGGGCTGGGGGTCTCCAACGGCGAGCAGGCCGCCGCCGTGGCCCGGTTCGCCGACGGGGTGATCGTCGGCTCGGCCCTCGTCCGCACGCTGACCGAGGCCGACTCGCGCGAAGCGGGGCTGCGCCGGCTCCGGGAGCTCGTCACCGACCTCGCCGACGGGGTCCGTTCCGGGCGCGACCGGGTGAGCGCGTCGTGAGCGGCATGAGCGGCATGGCGAACCTTCCGGCGGCGCTCCCGTTCGAGATCCCGAGCCCCACCACCGGGGTCTGGTACCTCGGCCCCTTCCCGATCCGGGCCTACGCCATGTGCATCCTCGCCGGCATCGTCGTGGCGATGTGGATCACCCAGCGGCGCCTCGAGGCGCGCGGCGGCCGGCCCGGCCAGGTGCTCGACGTCTCGGCCTGGGCGGTGCCGTTCGGCATCGTCGGGGGCCGGATCTACCACCTCATCACCTCGCCCCAGGCCTACTTCGGCGAGAGCGGCCAGCCGCTCAACGCGTTCAAGATCTGGGAGGGCGGTCTCGGCATCTGGGGCGCCGTCGCCCTCGGGGCGGTCGGCGCCTACATCGGCTGCCGCCGCCACGGTGTGCGGTTCCTCGACTTCGCCGACGCCGCCGCCCCCGGCATCCTCGTCGCCCAGGCCATGGGCCGCTTCGGCAACTACTTCAACAACGAGATCCACGGCGCGCCCACCGACGTGCCGTGGGGTCTGAAGGTCTACGAGTGGGACCAGCAGGCCGGGCACGCGGTCCTCGACGCCGCCGGGAACCCCGTCGTGTCGGGCATCTTCCAGCCGACGTTCCTCTACGAGGCGATCTTCTGCGTCCTGCTGGCGCTGCTGCTCGTCCGGCTCGACCGGCGCCTGCACCTGCGCCGCGGGCAGGTGTTCGCGCTCTACATCGCGGGCTACCCGATCGGCCGGGTCGTCATCGAGCTGATGCGCACCGACGACGCCAACCACATCCTCGGCCTCCGGGTCAACGTGTGGGTCTCGCTGCTGGTCTTCCTCCTCGGCGCGGCGCTCTTCGTGTGGTTCGGACGCCGGCACGAGCCGGCCGCCGAACTGGACACCGATCCGGACGCTGAGCCTGCTGACCACCGAGAGTCCCAGCATCTGGAATGAGTCGTATCGGAATGTAGGACGCTTGACGGGTTCGGTATCGTGGAGCCGCACTGGCCGACGCAGCCCAGCCGCCTCTGACGGGCCGAGTCATCCTCATCACCGTCATCTGCCCAGTTCACCCGGCTGATCCCTCGCGATCGGCAAGGACCCCAGGACGGTGAGTCGCCGATGTTGTCAAGCGCCTCTCGCTTCTCCGCCCAGCCCGCCGACGTCGGGCTGTACCGCGCCGAGAACGAGCACGACGCCTGCGGCGTCGCCATGGTGGCGACGATGCGCGGCCAGGCCGGCCACGACATCGTGGAGCACGCGCTCACGGCGCTGCGCAACCTCGACCACCGTGGCGCCACCGGTGCCGACCCGCTCGTGGGCGACGGCGCCGGCATCCTCACGCAGGTGCCCGACGCCTTCCTGCGCGAGGTGTGTCCGGTCACCCTCCCCGCGGCCGGCGGGTATGCCGTCGGACTGGCCTTTCTGCCCCTCGACGAGGCGGAGCGTCAGGCGGCGTGCGACGCCATCGAGCGGCTCGCCGACGAGGAGGGCCTGACCGTCCTCGCCTGGCGGGACGTCGCTGTCGCCGCCGACATCATCGGCGAGGTCGCCCGCGACTGCATGCCGTTCTTCCGGCAGCTGTTCGTGGCCCCGGCCGGGAGCGCCGACGGCGGCACGGTGTCGGGGATCGAGCTCGACCGGCTCGCGTTCTGCCTGCGCAAGCGGGCCGAGCTCGAGCTCGACGTCTACTTCGCCTCGCTGTCGGCGCGCACCCTCGTCTACAAGGGCATGCTCACCACCGCGCAGCTCGAGCCGTTCTTCCCCGACCTCTCGCACCGGTCCTTCGAGTCCGAGCTGGCCCTCGTCCACTCGCGGTTCTCCACCAACACCTTCCCGTCGTGGCCCCGCTCGCACCCCTACCGGTTCATCGCCCACAACGGCGAGATCAACACCGTCAAGGGCAACCGCAACTGGATGAGCGCCCGCGAGAGCCAGCTGCGCTCCGGCGTCATCCCGGGCGACCTCGAGCGTCTCTACCCGATCTGCACCCCGGGGGCCTCCGACTCGGCCAGCTTCGACGAGGTGCTCGAGCTGCTCCACCTCGGCGGCCGCAGCCTGCCGCACGCCGTGCTGATGATGATCCCCGAGGCGTGGGAGAACCACGCCGAGATGGACCCCGCCCGGCGGGCGTTCTACGAGTTCCACTCCACGTTCATGGAGCCCTGGGACGGGCCGGCGTGCGTCGCGTTCACCGACGGCACGCTCATCGGCGCGGTCCTCGACCGCAACGGCCTGCGGCCGGGCCGGTATGCCGTGACGAACGACGGCCTCGTCATCCTCGCCTCGGAGTCCGGGGTGCTCGACCTCGACCCGTCGACCGTGGTCAAGCGCGGCCGCCTGCAGCCCGGGAAGATGTTCCTCGTCGACACCGAGCATGGCCGGATCATCGGCGACGAGGAGATCAAGTCCTCTCTGGCGCAACAGCATCCCTACGACGAGTGGCTGCACGCCGGGCTCATCCAGCTGACCGACCTGCCCGAGCGCGAGCACGTCCTGCATACGCCGTCGTCCGTGGCTCGCCGCCAGCAGACCTTCGGCTACACGCAGGAGGAGCTGCGCATCCTCCTCACGCCCATGGCGCGCACGGGCGGCGAGGCGCTCGGCTCGATGGGCACCGACAGCCCCATCGCCGTGCTCTCCAGCCGGCCCCGGCTGCTGTTCGACTACTTCACCCAGCTGTTCGCCCAGGTGACCAACCCGCCGCTCGACGCGATCCGCGAGGAGCTCGTCACCAGCCTCGGCATGACGATCGGCCCCGAGGGCAACGCGCTCGAGGCGTCGCCCGCGCACGCCCGCCAGCTGGTGCTGCCGTTCCCCGTCATCGACAACGACCAGCTCTCGAAGGTCGTCCACATCAACGCCGACGGCGACCTCCCCGGCTACGCGACGTTCGTCGTGCGCGGCCTCTACGAGGTCAATGGCGGGGCCGACGCGATGCACGCGCGCCTCGAGGAGATCTTCGTCGAGGTCTCCGAGGCGATCCGTGGCGGGGCGCGGTTCGTGGTCCTGTCCGACCGCGACTCGGGGCGCGACCTCGCGCCCATCCCGTCACTGCTGCTCACTTCCGCTGTGCACCACCACCTCATCCGGGAGAAGACGCGTACCCAGGTCGGCCTGCTCGTCGAGGCCGGCGACGTGCGCGAGGTGCACCACGTCGCGCTGCTCGTCGGCTACGGCGCCGCCGCCGTGAACCCCTACCTCGCCATGGAGTCGGTGGAGGATCTCATCCGCTCCGGCACCATCACCGGTGTCCCCGCCGAGAAGGCCGTCGCCAACCTCATCAAGGCGCTCGGCAAGGGCGTCCTCAAGGTGATGTCGAAGATGGGCATCTCGACGGTCGCGTCCTACCACGGCGCCCAGGTGTTCGAGGCGATCGGCCTCTCGCAGACCATGGTCGAGCGCTACTTCACGGGCACCGTGACCCAGCTCGGCGGCGTCGACCTCGACGTCATCGCCGAGGAGGTCGCCGCCCGGCACGCCGTGGCCTACCCGCCGGAGGGGATCCACCCCGCCCACCGCAAGCTCTGGGTCGGGGGCGAGTACCAGTGGCGCCGCGAGGGCGAGCCTCACCTGTTCGACCCCGACACCGTGTTCCGGCTGCAGCACGCCACGCGGCAGCGCCGCTACGACGTCTTCAAGCAGTACACCGCCCGCGTCGACGAGCAGTCCGAGCGGCTGATGACGCTGCGCGGCCTGTTCGAGTTCGCGCCCGGCGACGAGACGGGCCGGCCCGCCGTCCCCATCGAGGAGGTCGAGCCGGTCAGTGCGATCGTCAAGCGGTTCAGCACCGGGGCGATGAGCTACGGCTCGATCAGTCTCGAGGCCCACCAGACCCTGGCCATCGCCATGAACCGGATCGGCGGGAAGTCCAACACCGGCGAGGGCGGCGAGGACGAGGAGCGGCTGCTCGACCCCGCGCGCCGTTCCGCGATCAAGCAGGTCGCCTCCGGCCGGTTCGGGGTGACGAGCCTCTACCTCACCGAGTCCGACGACATCCAGATCAAGATGGCGCAGGGGGCCAAGCCGGGGGAGGGCGGCCAGCTGCCGGGCCCGAAGGTCTACCCGTGGATCGCCAAGACCCGGCACTCCACCCCCGGTGTCGGGCTCATCTCACCGCCGCCCGCACCACGACATCTACTCCATCGAGGACCTCGCCCAGCTCATCCACGACCTCAAGAACGCCAACCCGTCGGCGCGGATCCACGTCAAGCTCGTGTCCGAGGTCGGTGTCGGCACGGTCGCGGCGGGCGTCTCAAAGGCGCACGCCGACGTCGTGCTCGTCTCCGGCCACGACGGCGGCACCGGCGCGTCGCCGCTGACCTCGCTGAAGCACGCGGGCGCCCCGTGGGAGCTCGGTCTCGCCGAGACGCAGCAGACGCTGCGGCTCAACGGGCTCCGCGACCGCATCGTCGTGCAGGCCGACGGCCAGCTCAAGACGGGTCGCGACGTCGTCATCGCGGCCCTGCTCGGCGCCGAGGAGTTCGGCTTCGCCACCGCCCCGCTCGTCGTGTCGGGCTGCATCATGATGCGGGTCTGCCACCTCGACACCTGTCCGGTGGGCGTCGCGACGCAGAACCCCGAGCTGCGCGCCCGGTTCTCCGGCAAGCCCGAGTTCGTCGAGACCTTCTTCGAGTACATCGCCGAGGAGGTGCGCGAGCACCTCGCCGCGCTGGGCTTCCGCACCATCGACGAGGCCATCGGCCACGTCGACTCGCTCGACACCGACCGCGCCGTCGAGCACTGGAAGGCCGCCGGTCTCGACCTCAGCCCGGTGCTCACCGTCGTCGAGGACCCGACCGGCGGCACGGCCTACCAGAGCGTCGGCCAGGACCACGGCCTGGAGAAGGCGCTCGACCACCAGCTCATCGCGCTGGCCCGGCCGCGCCCTCGACGAGGGGGAGCGCGTCCGCGCGACCGTCGCGGTCCGCAACGTCAACCGCACCGTCGGCACGATGCTCGGCCACGAGGTGACCAAGGTGTCGCCGCACGGCCTGCCCGACGGCACCATCGAGCTCACCCTCACCGGGTCGAGCGGCCAGTCCTTCGGCGCGTTCGTGCCGGCCGGGGTCACCCTCGTCCTGCAGGGCGACGCCAACGACTACGTCGGCAAGGGACTGTCCGGGGGTCGCCTCGTCGTCCGCCCCGACCGCAGCTCGCCCCTCACCGCGGAGCACAACGTCATCGCCGGCAACGTCGTCGGCCTACGGCGCCACGACGGGTGAGATCTTCCTGCGCGGGCAGGCCGGCGAGCGGTTCGGCGTGCGCAACTCCGGGGCGACGGCCGTCGTCGAGGGCGTGGGCGACCACGGCTGCGAGTACATGACCGGCGGCACCGTCGTGGTGCTCGGCTCCGACCGGCCGCAACTTCGCCGCCGGGATGTCGGGCGGCGTGGCCTACGTGCTCGACCTGCGGCCGGAGCTTGTCAACCCCGAGCTCGTCGACCTGATGCCGTTGCGGGACAGCGACGCCGAGATCCTCAAGGGGCTGCTCGAGTCGCACCGCACGTGGACCGAGTCCCCGGTCGCCGACCGACTGCTCCAGGCGTGGGACCAGAACCGCGAGCGCTTCACCCTCATCCTCCCGCGCGACTACCAGCGCGTCCTCGACGTGCGCGAGAAGGCCGAGGCCGAGGGCCTCGACCCCGACGGCGCCGAGGTCTGGGACCGAATCATGGAGGCATCCCGTGGCTGACCCCCAAGGCTTTCTCAAGGTGCGGGAGCGCGAGCTCCCCACCCGGCGGCCCGTGCCCGTGCGCATCCGCGACTGGCGCGAGGTCTACCAGGAGCAGGAGCTCGGTCAGCTGCAGCGGCAGGCCGGACGCTGCATGGACTGCGGGATCCCGTTCTGCCACAACGGCTGTCCGCTCGGTAACCTCATCCCCGAGTGGAACGACCTTGCGTGGCGCGGTGACTGGGCCGAGGCCATCGAGCGCCTGCACGCCACGAACAACTTCCCGGAGTTCACCGGCCGGCTCTGCCCGGCGCCCTGTGAGACCGCCTGCGTCCTCGGGATCAACCAGCCCGCGGTCACCATCAAGCAGGTCGAGGTCACGACGATCGAGCAGGCCTTCGACGCGGGACGGGTCACTCCGCAGCCGCCGGAGCGACTGTCCGGCAAGACCGTCGCCGTCGTCGGCTCGGGCCCGGCCGGCCTGGCCGCCGCGCAGCAGCTGACCCGCGCCGGGCATACCGTCGCCGTCTACGAGCGCGCCGACAAGCCCGGTGGCCTGCTGCGCTACGGCATCCCCGAGTTCAAGATGGAGAAGTCGGTCCTCGACCGACGGATCGCGCAGATGGAGGCCGAGGGCACCCGGTTCCGCAGCGGCGTCGACGTCGGCGCGGAGATCACGGGGCAGCAGCTCGTCGACCGTTACGACGCGGTCGTGCTCGCGGTCGGGTCGACGGTGGCCCGCGACCTCAAGGTGCCCGGGCGCGAGCTCACCGGCATCCACCAGGCGATGGAGTACCTGCCCCCCGCCAACCGGGTGGCCCTCGGTGAACGCGTCGAGGACCAGATCCTGGCCACCGGCAAGGACGTCGTCATCATCGGCGGCGGCGACACCGGCGCCGACTGCCTCGGCACCGCGCACCGCCAGGGCGCCCGGTCGGTCACGCAGATCGAGATCATGCCCCGACCGGCCGACGAGCGGCCGTCGAGCCAGCCGTGGCCCACCTACCCGATGACCTACCGCGTCTCGAGCGCGCACGAGGAGGGTGGCGAGCGGGTCTTCGCCGTCAACACCGACCGGTTCCTCGGCGACGACGACGGAGCCGTGCGCGCCCTGCAGCTGGTCGAGGTCGAGATGCGTGACGGCCGGTTCGAGCCGGTGGAGGGGAGCGCCCACGAGCTGCCCGCCCAGCTCGTCCTGCTCGCCATGGGCTTCGTCGGCCCGGAGCAGCCCGGTGTCGTCGAGCAGCTCGCCGTCGACCTCGACGAGCGGGCGAACGTCAAGCGCGACAAGCACTTCATGACGTCGGTGCCCGGGGTCTTCGTCGCCGGCGACGCCGGTCGCGGGCAGTCGCTCATCGTCTGGGCCATCGCCGAGGGTCGCGCCGCGGCCAACGGCGTCGACCACTACCTGACGGGCCACAGCCAGCTGCCGCGGCCCATCAACCCCACCGACCGCCCCCTCATGGCGTGACGGTCCTCGACGGCGGCTCAGGGACTGGGACGCGGCGCGGGCCGCTGCCGGGCTACGGCCCGGTAACTCGTAGGGTCTGACCTATGCGCCGCGCCAAGATCGTCTGCACGCTGGGTCCGGCGACGTCCACCCCCGAGCAGATCCGCGCCCTCGTCGTCGCCGGGATGGACGTCGCCCGGCTCAACCTCTCCCACGGCGAGTACGCCGTCCACGAAGGCGTCTACCGGGCGGTGCGGGCCGCCAGTGACGAGACCGGCCGCGCGGTGGGGGTGCTCGTCGACCTGCAGGGTCCGAAGATCCGCACCGGCCGCTTCGCCGAGGGCCCGGTCACGCTCGTCAAGGGCGACCGGTTCACGATCACCACCGACGACGTCCTCGGTGACCGCGAGCGGGTGGGCACGACCTACAAGGGGATGCCCGGCGACGTCAAGGCGGGCGACCTGCTGCTCATCGACGACGGCAAGGTCTGCCTGCGGGCCGTCGAGGTCACGGCCACCGACATCGTCACCGAGACGGTCGAGGGCGGCGTCATCTCCAACAACAAGGGGATCAACCTCCCCGGCGTCGCGGTGAGCGTGCCGGCCATGTCGGAGAAGGACATCGACGACCTGCGCTGGGGGCTGCGCCTGGGCGCCGACCTCATCGCGCTGTCGTTCGTGCGGTCCGCGGCCGACCTCCAGGACGTGCACCGGATCATGGACGAGGAGGGCATCCGTCGGCCGGTCATCGCCAAGATCGAGAAGCCGCAGGCGGTCGACAACCTCGAGGAGATCATCGACGCCTTCGACGGCGTCATGGTGGCCCGCGGCGACCTCGGTGTCGAGCTGCCCCTCGAGGACGTGCCGCTCGTGCAGAAGCGCGCCGTCGAGCATCGCCCGCCAGCAGGCCAAGCCGGTCATCGTCGCCACGCAGGTGCTCGAGTCGATGATCGAGAACTCCCGCCCCACCCGGGCCGAGGCCAGCGACTGCGCCAACGCGGTGCTCGACGGGGCCGACGCGATCATGCTGTCGGGGGAGACCAGCGTCGGCGCCTGGCCCACGCAGGCCGTGCGCACGATGGCGCGCATCATCGAGACCACCGAGGACCACGGCCTCGAGCGCATCCACCCGCTCGGCACCCGGCCCCACACCACCGGTGGTGCGGTCACCTGGGCGGCCTGCGAGATCGGCGAGCTGCTCGGCGTGAAGTACCTCGTGACGTTCACGCAGTCGGGCGACTCGGCGAAGCGCCTCTCCCGCATCCGGTCCAAGCTGCCGATGCTGGCCTTCACCCCGCTGCCGGAGACCCGGTCGCAGCTGGCCCTCGTGTGGGGCATCGAGACGTTCATCGTGCCGATGGCCCGGCACACCGACCAGATGGCGCTCGAGGTCGACCGCGAGCTGCTGTCGTCGGGCCGGTGCGAGGAGGGCGACCGCGTCATCATTGTCGCGGGCTCGCCCCCCGGCATCCCGGGTTCGACCAACGCGTTGCGCGTGCACCGGATCGGTGACGCGAAGAACCGTGTGGCCCCGGCCTACGAGGACCTCGCCGGCGTCTGAGAGCGGAGGTCGCTCGGTATGCTGGCAGCCACCCGCCGGGGTGGTGGAATGGCAGACACGGGGCACTCAAAATGCTCTGGCCGCAAGGCCGTGCGGGTTCGAGTCCCGCCCTCGGCACCTCAGGTCGGCCTGACCGTCGCCGGATCGTGGGCCAGCTCCGTGGCGTGCTCGGCGCGGTAGAGCATGCTGCGGGCGAGCACGTAGAGGAAGAGCGCGACGAGCACCCCGACGAAGCCGGGGAACGTCTGGTCGAGCAGGTGGAAGAACTGCACGACGAGCAGGTTCAGGGCCATGGCCAGCGTGAAGAGGCGGGTGGCGATCACCCGCCGGCGAGCCACCCACAGGCCGAGCCCGACGAGCCCCAGCAGCAGGCAGACCAGGGCTGAGACCACGTAGACGACGTTGGCCACGGAGGGCTCGTCGACGAGGACCACGAGGGCCCCCAGCAGCCCGGCCACGAGGAACCCGAGGATGAGGGCGATCCCCAGCTTCTGCACGACCCGGTTGCGGGGGACCCGGGTGATGAACCGACGCGTGGCGGCATACCCGCCCCCGACCCGGCTCAATGCCTCGGGCCTTCCCTCGAGCCGGTCGAACACCGGCAGCAGGTCGTCGCGCAAGGGGTGGGCGAGCGAGGCGCGCTCGAGCATCTCCCGCCCCTGGCGCACCTCGATGGGGTCGAGATGGTCGGCGGCACCCTCCTGCACCATCGTCAGCGCGTTGACGACCAGCTCGCGGTCGGAGAACGGCCGGCGCCGCACGAGGAAGAGCACGGCGAGGTAGACCACGACGAGCAGGACGTAGATGATCGCGGCCACCGGTCGGAAGAAGTAGTCGTTGTCGCCGGTGAGGAACTTGCCGATCTCGTCGACGAACAGGCCGAAGCCGATACCGGCCAGGACCGAACCGACCATCCGCGACCGCCGCCCGACGAAGAGCATGAGCACGAGCTGGGCCGCCAGCATGATGAGGCCGCCGAACAGCACGTGCGCCACGTGCAGCCCCCCGGGCGAGCCGATCTGCGGGAAACCCGTGGCTTGCAGGTAGATCCGCGTCACCGCGATGGTCACGACCGTGCACACGAGGAACAGCTCGACGCGGCTCGGACCGTCGGCGTCGCGGATCGGTCCCCGCTGGCGCGGGTTGCCGTCCCTCACCATGAGACGGATGGTTCCACACCGATAGGCTTCCGTCATGAGCGAGAAGCCTGCGTCGGCGAAGCGACCCGCCCGTCCGGCGGCCGTCCCGGAGGAGGCTCCCGCGGCCGCTCCGGTCCCGACGCCGCCACCCGCTCCCGCGCCGGAGCCGGCCGCTCCCGAGGAGTCGGCACCCTCCGGTCTGCGCATCGTCGTCGCCGAGGACGAGGCCCTTATCCGCCTCGACCTTGCCGAGATGCTGGCCGAGCTGGGCTACGACGTCGTGGGCCAGGCGAGCGACGGCGAGCAGGCCGTGGCCCTCGTGCGCGAGCACCGGCCCGACATCGTCATCATGGACGTCAAGATGCCCGTCCTCGACGGCATCAGCGCGGCCGAGGAGATCGGCAAGGAGCGCATCGCGCCGGTCATCATGCTCACCGCGTTCAGCCAGAAGGAGCTCGTCGAGCGGGCGCGCGACGCGGGCGTCATGGCCTACATCGTCAAGCCGTTCACCCAGGCCGACCTCGCCCCGGCGGTCGACATCGCGACCTCTCGCTGGGCCGAGCTCAAGGCCCTCGAGGGCGAGATCGCCGACCTCGGCGAGCGCCTCGAGACCCGCAAGGCCGTCGA
Organism: uncultured Actinomycetota bacterium; assembly: GCA_963752705.1. Taxonomy (GTDB): domain Bacteria; phylum Actinomycetota; class Actinomycetes; order Actinomycetales; family Dermatophilaceae; genus Lapillicoccus. Next base: position 202,463 of record CAVVZM010000001.1, on the reverse strand, counting down.
CCGGGCCAAGGGCATCCTCATGCAGCGGCTCAAGCTCACCGAGGCCGACGCGTTCCGCTGGATCCAGAAGACGGCGATGGACCGTCGGCTCGGTATGCGTGAGGTCGCCGAGGCGGTCATCACCCAGATGCCGGCCACCAAGTAGCCCCGACGACGTAGCGGGGCGGCGCAGCAGTCCGCCGTCCGCGCACGGATCGGCGTCCTGACGACGGCTATCCAGCGTCACGGCGCCGATCGGTACTTGCTGCGCGGATCCGTGGGCGGCGGCGGTCGAGCCGAAGGCCGAGGGCGGAGCGGACTCAGCCCCGGAACGCCGCCACCACGGCGGTGAGGACCGGCGCCACGAGCACGGCGGGCAGCATGTTGCCGACGGGCACGTCGCGCAGCCGGAGCAGGCGGAACCCGATGCCGGCGAGCATGAGGCCACCGGTGGCCGTCAGGGCGGCGATCGGGGCGTCCGGGAGCACCGAGCCCAGCAGCACGCCGACCAGCGTCAGCAGGCCCTGCACGACCGCGACGGACACCGCGGACATGAGCACCCCGACGCCGAAGGTCGACGCGAAGGCGAGGGCGGCGAAGCCGTCGAGCACCGCCTTGAGCGTGAGCTGGTCGATCCCGCGGCCCAGTCCGTCGGAGAGGCTGCCGAGGATGGTGAGCGGCCCCACGCAGAAAAGCAGCGACGCCGTGAGCCAGCCCTCGATGAAGCGCTCGCGGGCCGCGTCGGCGTCACCGGCCTGCTGACGGCCCCGGGTCAGCCGCGCCTGGAGGTGCCCGGCGAGCCCTGCGAGGCGCTCCTCGATCCGCAGCAGCGACCCCACGATGCTGCCGATGAGCAGCGATCCGAGCACGACGAGCACGGGCACCCCGGAGCCGACCGCCGCGACGAGGGCCGGGTCGGTCACGGAGACGCAGGAGAGGCCAGCGACGAGCAGGGTGACCAGGCCCAGGCAGTCGGTGACGACCGACCGCGTGCGCTCCGGGAGCCGGTGACCGGCCGCCATGCCGAGCAGCGCCCCCACGACGACCGTGACCACGTTGACCAGGGTCCCGAGACCGGGGAAGGCGCCGCGCACGGGCGTCACCCTACGTGCCGTCGCGGCCGGGCAGGACACGCCCGCGAACAACGAACATTCCGGTCCTTCCGGGTTATTCGTCGACCCCCCTCTTCCCGCTGCTCCCGGACAGCCCTAGAGTCGGGTGGTCGGTCTCGCATCGACATGGTCGCCTATGGGGACGGCGGTCTCGCTTCGGTCAACGTCATCCCAGGAGGCTTGCGTGTCGCGTCCCCAGGTCATCGTGCGTCCCGTCGACGACCACCACCAGCAGACGCTGGTCGACCTCTTCGTCGAGGGCCGGGTCGAGGCCGGGGGCAGCTCGGAGGCGGCCCTGCGCATCGCCTCCGCCGGGGGTCTGGCCAGCGTGCTGCGCCGGCCCGAGGTGACCGCGTTCGTGGCCTTCGTCGACCACACCCCGGTGGGCTACCTGGTGCTGACCGACTCGCTGGCCGGCCCGTTCGCCGACTCGCCGTGCACGGCCATCGACCAGCTCTACGTCTCGGCCCCGTGGCGCCGGCACGGGGTCGCCCGCCAGCTCGTCGGGGCGGCGGCCTCGCACGCCGACCGGGTCGGGGCCGAGTCGATCGTCAGCCACGTCCCGTCGCAGGTGCGCGACGCCAACCGGTTCTTCGCCCGCCTCGGCTTCTCGCCCACCGTCGTACGCCGCGTGACCACGCCCGCGGCCCTGCACCGCAAGCTCGCCGCGGCGACCGGGGGCACGGCGCGTACCGGCCGCACCGGCCTGGAGGAGGTCCTGCAGCGGCGCCGTTCGGCGCGCTTCCGGGCCGTCCGCCAGGGCGCTACCGCGCACCCCGCCGACGCCTGACGGCGACGGACGGCGTGGGCCCGGGTGTCAGAGCCGGGGCCTAGGGTTGACGACGTGGCACCTGCGAAGAACCGGCTCCTGCTCCTCGACGGTCACTCGCTGGCCTACCGCGCGTTCTACGCCCTCCCCGCCGAGAACTTCTCGACCAAGACCGGGCAGAACACCAACGCGGTCTACGGCTTCACGTCGATGCTCATCAACATGCTCCGCGACGAGGAGCCGACGCACATCGCCGTCGCCTTCGACCTCTCCCGCCAGACGTTCCGGCTGGAGGAGTACGCGGAGTACAAGGCCGGTCGCAACGCCACCCCCACCGAGTTCTCCGGGCAGATCCCGCTCGTCCACGAGGTGCTCGACGCGCTGAAGATCCGCTACGTCGAGGCGCCGGGCTACGAGGCCGACGACATCATCGCGACGCTGACCACCCAAGCGGCCGCGGAGGGCATGGAGGTCGTCATCGTCTCGGGCGACCGCGACGTCTTCCAGCTCGTCACCGACGACGTGACGATGGTCTACCCCGTGCGTGGCGTCTCCGACGTCTGGCGGATGGACCCCAAGGCGGTGCAGGAGCGATACCTCGTGCCACCGGAGCGCTACAGCGACCTCGCCGCGCTCGTGGGGGAGACGTCCGACAACCTGCCGGGGGTGCCGGGCGTCGGCCCGAAGACGGCCGCCAAGTGGATCACCACCTACGGCGACCTCAACGGCATCGTCGCCCACATCGACCAGATCGGCGGGAAGGTCGGGGCGGCGCTGCGCGAGCACCTCGACAGCGTCCTGCGCAACCGCCGGCTCAACCAGCTCGTGCGCGACGTCGACCTCGGCGTCACGGTCGACGAGCTCGAGCGCCAGAGCTGGGACCGCGAGCAGGTGCACCAGGTCTTCGACGGCCTCGAGTTCCGGGTGCTGCGCGAGCGCCTCTTCGCCACGCTGGAGGCCGTCACCGTCGAGGCCGAGTCGGGCTTCGACGTCGACGGCGACGTGCTCGACGCCGCCGAGGTGCCCGGCTGGCTCGCCACGCACGCCCCGCAGGGCCGGCGCACCGGGGTGACCGTCGTCGGCCAGTGGGGCCGGGGCACCGGAGACGTGCGGGCCCTGGCCGTCGCCGCGGCCGACGGGCACGCGGCATACCTCGATGTGACGACGCTCGACGAGCCGGCCGAGCAGGCCGTCGCCGCGTGGCTGTCCGACCCCGACCGGCCGAAGGCGATCCACGACGCGAAGGGCCCGTCGCACGCCCTCGCCGCCCGCGGCTGGGAGCTGGCCGGGCTGACCAGCGACACGGCGCTCGCCGCCTACCTCGTCAAGCCCGACCAGCGGGTCTTCGACCTCGCCGACCTGGCCCTGCGGATGCTGCACCGAGAGCTCAAGAACGACACCGACCAGCACGGTCAGGGCATGCTCGACTTCGCCGGCGACGAGGTCGACGACGGCGGTGCCGGCGCCGCCATGGTCACCGCCAAGGCGGTGCTCGAGCTCGCCGACGCCCTCGACCTCGAGCTGGAGCGCACGGGAGGCACCGAGCTGCTCAAGGACGTCGAGCTGCCGCTGGTCGGTGTGCTCGCGACGATGGAACGCTCCGGCATCGCCGTCGACGTCGAGGCGCTGGAGGCCCTGCAGAAGGACTTCGACGACCAGGTCATCCGGGCGCAGCAGGACGCCTGGGAGGCGATCGGCGACGACACCATCAACCTCGGCTCGCCCAAGCAGCTGCAGGAGGTGCTCTTCGGGCGGCTCAACCTGCCGAAGACCAAGCGCACCAAGACCGGCTACACCACCGACGCCGACGCCCTCAACGAGCTGGGCCGCAAGGTGGAGAACCCGTTCCTGCAGGGGGTGCTGGCGTTCCGCGACGCCGCCCGGCTGCGGGCCACCGTCGAGGGGCTGCTCAAGTCGGTGGCCGAGGACGGACGGGTCCACACGACCTACATCCAGACCATCGCGGCCACCGGCCGGCTCAGCTCGACCGACCCCAACCTGCAGAACGTGCCCATCCGCACCGAGGAGGGCCGCCGCATCCGCACGATGTTCGTCGTCGGCGCCGGCTTCGAGTCCCTCATGTCGGTGGACTACAGCCAGATCGAGATGCGGGTCATGGCCCACCTCTCCGGTGACGAGGGGCTCATCGAGGCGTTCCGGTCGGGGGAGGACCTGCACAGCTTCGTCGGCTCGCGGGTGTTCGGCGTCGGCGTCGACGAGGTCACCGCGGCCCAGCGCAGCAAGATCAAGGCGATGTCCTACGGCCTCGCCTACGGCCTGTCCGCGTTCGGCCTCTCCAAGCAGCTGACCATCAGCACGAGCGAAGCCGCCGGGCTCATGGAGGAGTACTTCTCCCGGTTCGGCGGGGTGCGCGACTACCTGCGCGAGCTCGTCGGCGAGGCGCGCGGCAACGGCTACACCGCCACCATGCTGGGCCGGCGCCGCTACCTGCCCGACCTGACGAGCGACAACCGGCAGCGGCGCGAGATGGCCGAGCGGATGGCCCTCAACGCCCCGATCCAGGGCTCCGCCGCCGACATCATGAAGGTCGCCATGCTCGGCGTCGCCCGGGGGCTCGCCGACGCCGGTGCCACCTCGCGGATGCTGCTCCAGGTGCACGACGAGCTGGTCCTCGAGATCGCCCCGGGGGAGCGCGCCGACGTAGAGAAGCTGGTCCGCCACGAGATGGGGCACGCCGCCGAGATGGACGTGCCGCTCGACGTCAGCGTCGGGGTCGGCCGCTCCTGGCACGATGCGGCCCACTGACCCGCCGGTCCTCCAGCTCCGCACGCCGCGACTGCTGATGCGGCAGTGGGGCGAGGCCGACAACGCCCCGTTCGCGGCGCTCAACGCCGACCCCGAGGTCATGGCGCACTTCCCCGGGACGTTCACCGCCGACGAGTCACGAGCCCTGGCCTACCGGTACGCCGCCCGGCTGGAGGTCGACGGCTACGGCATCTGGGCCGTCGAGGTGCTCGAGTCCGGCGCCTTCATCGGCTTCGTGGGGCTCGCCCGCCCCACGTGGGAGTCGGCCTTCACCCCGTGCATCGAGATCGGCTGGCGGCTGGGCCGGGAGGCCTGGGGCCACGGCTACGCCACCGAGGCGGCCCGCGCCGCCCTGCGGGTCGCCTTCACCCACGTCGGCCTCGACGAGGTGGTCTCGTTCACCGCAGTCGGCAACGTCCGCAGCCGGGCCGTCATGGAACGCCTGGGTATGCGCCGTGACGTCGGCGGCGACTTCGACCACCCGCGGGTCGCCGAGGGTCACCCCACGCGTCCGCACGTCCTCTACCGCCTGGCTGTCGCAGACTGGGCCGGCTCAGACCTTCCCGGCGGGGAGCCCCCGGGGCCGGGGCCTACGGCTTCTGCGTGACGAAGATGGCCGTGCCCGGGATGAGCTGTCCGCGCAGCTGCGACCAGCCGGCCCACGTGTCGAGGTGATGGTCCGGCCACTCGGGCTCGACGAGGTCGACGAGGGTCAGCCCGGCCGCGACGATCTCCCGGACGCGGTCGCCCAGGGTGCGGTGGTGCTCCACGTAGGTCGCCCGCCCGGAGGGGTCCTGCTCCACGTAGGCGGTGCGGTCGAAGTACGACTGGGTCACCCGCAGCCCCTGCTCGCCCGGGTCGTCGGGCATCGCCCACCGCAGGGGGTGCGTGGTCGAGAAGACGAACCGCCCACCGGGGCGGAGCACCCGGGCGGCCTCCCTCATCACCGCCGCCGAGTCGGCGACGAACGGCACGACGCCGTATGCGGTGAAGACGAGGTCGAAGGCCGCGTCGGGGAACGGCAGCGCCGCGCCGTCGCACTGCACGAGGGGGACCCGCAGCCGTGGATCGGTCATCGTTGCGTTGATCCGCCGGGCCCGGTCGAGCATCCCGATGGAGACGTCCGACGCGACGACCGAGGCCGCCCCCTGGCCGGCCACCCACCGCGAGCACTGGGCGCCCCCGCACCCGATCTCGAGCACGTCGCGCCCCTCGACGTCGCCGAGGAGGTGGGCCTCGGACTCCCGCAGCCCCTCGGGTCCCCAGGTGACGTCCGTGTCGCCGAGGAACGCCCCGTGCTCCGCGTAGTAGTCCTCGGCCTCCTCGTCCCACCACGACCGGTTCGCGTGCACGGTCTCCTCGTGGTCGGACGACCGGCGGGTCACGGGGTACGCCGACCAGGCGGGGGCAGGAGCAGGGGCAGAGGCTGGGGCAGGCTCGTGGGGGGTGCTCACAACACCCAGTCTCGCGGAGCCGGGCGCTTTGACCGTGCTACGAGAGCGCGGATACCATAGGAGGGCACGCGTGTGCGCCCTGTTCGCATGCCCGCGCCACCATCCATGTCCGTCTCTATCTCATCCAACCGGAGTTCCATCTACATGACTGCCAGCACGGCCATCAAGGCCGCCCCTCAGGTCGCGATCAACGACATCGGATCCGAGGAAGACCTGCTCGCCGCGATCGACGCGACGATCAAGGATTTCAACGACGGAGACATCGTCGAGGGTGTCATCGTCAAGGTCGACCGGGACGAGGTCCTGCTCGACATCGGCTACAAGACCGAGGGCGTCATCCCCTCGCGTGAGCTGTCGATCAAGCATGATGTCGACCCGTCCGAGGTCGTCAAGGTCGGCGACGAGGTCGAGGCTCTCGTTCTCCAGAAGGAGGACAAGGAGGGCCGGCTGATCCTGTCCAAGAAGCGCGCGCAGTACGAGCGCGCCTGGGGCACGATCGAGAAGATCAAGGAGGAGGACGGCGTCGTCACCGGCACCGTCATCGAGGTCGTCAAGGGTGGACTCATCCTCGACATCGGCCTGCGTGGCTTCCTGCCCGCCTCCCTCGTCGAGATGCGCCGCGTCCGAGACCTCCAGCCCTACGTGGGCAAGGAGATCGAGGCCAAGATCATCGAGCTCGACAAGAACCGCAACAACGTGGTCCTGTCGCGTCGCGCCTGGCTCGAGCAGACGCAGTCCGAGGTCCGCACGACCTTCCTGAAGGAGCTCCAGAAGGGGCAGGTGCGCTCGGGCGTCGTCAGCTCGATCGTCAACTTCGGCGCCTTCGTCGACCTCGGTGGGGTCGACGGCCTCGTCCACGTGTCCGAGCTGTCCTGGAAGCACATCGACCACCCGTCCGAGGTCGTCGAGGTGGGCCAGGAGGTCAAGGTCGAGGTCCTCGACGTCGACATGGACCGCGAGCGGGTCTCGCTGTCGCTCAAGGCGACGCAGGAGGACCCCTGGCAGCACTTCGCCCGCACCCACGCGATCGGTCAGGTCGTGCCGGGCAAGGTCACCAAGCTCGTCCCGTTCGGTGCGTTCGTGCGCGTCGACGACGGCATCGAGGGCCTGGTCCACATCTCCGAGCTGGCCGAGCGCCACGTGGAGCTGCCGGAGCAGGTCGTCACGGTCGGCGACGACATCTTCGTCAAGGTCATCGACATCGACCTCGAGCGTCGCCGCATCTCGCTGTCGCTGAAGCAGGCCAACGACGGCAACGGTCCGGTCGCCGAGTTCGACCCGACCCTCTACGGCATGGCCGCCGAGTACGACGAGCAGGGCAACTACAAGTACCCCGAGGGCTTCGACTCGGAGACCAACGAGTGGCTGCCGGGCTTCGACGCCCAGCGTGAGAAGTGGGAGAAGCAGTACGCCGAGGCGCACTCCCGCTGGGAGGCCCACAAGGCGCAGGTCGAGGCGGCGGCCAAGGCCGACGCCGACGCCGTGGCGGGCGGGACCGAGATCGCGACGTCCTACTCCTCCAGCTCGAGCTCCAGCTCCACCTCCGGCACGTCGAGCTCCGCCGGGGCGGACGAGGACACCTCGCGTCCGGCTCAGCCGGCGGCCGAGGGCACCCTCGCCTCCGACGAGGCGCTCGCCGCGCTGCGGGAGAAGCTCACCGGCAACTGAGCCCCACCGGCATCACCGAACGGCCCGGAACCTCACGGTTCCGGGCCGTTCGTTTGTCCGCCCCACCCCACGTCGCCGGCCGGTCCTCCGATCAGGGGAGGTCGTGTCATCCGGCGGATCGGTCGGACGGTGGACCGAAATCGACCGCTTTCGGGGAAATGATCAGGTGTCGCCGAAGCGCACCACGCTCCGGATGCCTCCGTGCGAGGATGCGGACTAACGCACCTATTTCGGGCGCACGACGTCAACCCTCCACCGATAGGGAAACCCATGCGTCGCCTCAGCGCTGCACTCACCTGCCTTGCCCTCGTCCCGGCGCTGGGGGGCCTCGCGGCCTGCTCCGTCTCCGACGGCTCCGACACGGACAGGAAGTCGGCTACCCCGACGACGGCGCCGGTCGCGAAGGAGGCGGGCGCGGCAGGGAGCGTGTTCGCGCCGGGCACCATCGCGACGCACCTGTTCGAGGGCATCCTCCAGGGTGCCGGCGCCGAGGGCTTCACGTTCCTCAGCGACCTGCTCTTCGGTGACGGCGATGTGCAGGCGCAGGCGACGACGGCGCAGCTCGACCAGATCCAGACGCAGCTCGACCAGATCGCCGCCCGGCTGGACACCATCGACGACGACCTCGTGAGCATCAAGGGGCAGCTGGCCAGTGACGGGCTGGGCACCAAGCTGGACACCATGAACGGCTGGAACAACGAGATGACCTCGCTCTACCGCGAGTACTTCATCCCGATCGCCTCGGCCGCCAAGGACGTGTCCGTCGCGAAGAAGAACATCGCCGACGCCCAGGCATCGGCGACGACCGGGACGGCCGGGACGTCGGTCCCGCCGGCGCTGACCGACGCTCTCACCGCGAGCACGAAGGCGCTGCAGGACAAGCGGTCGCGGTTCGACACCGCCTTCATGAATGCCCACGCGTTCACCATCTTCGCCGACCAGCACGACGAGATGTATCCCCGCGATCCCAACGTCAGCTCGGTGCTCAAGCTCGCCGGACGGGCCATGGAGTCCAAGGGGTACGCCACGTGGACCGACTCCCAGCGGCTGAGCTCGCTCTACCTCACCCTCTCTGACCAAGAGGCGCTCTCCGCCCTGCTCATCATCGAGCACGACAAGATGTTCGGCTCCGACGCCGCGACGCAGAAGCGCCACCGCGACGAGTACGTCAGCAATGTCAAGATCGAGAAGGCCAACCTCGCCCCGGAGATCCCCTGGGGCCAGGTCAAGGTCGGCCAGCAGATGTTCCTCGTGCCGGGTTGGCAGTACCAGCTCAACGCCACGCGCCACGCGTGGCTCCCGATCAGCCCCGAGGGGGTGCAGCTGGGGACGCCGCTGGAGACCTTCGAGTCGGTCAACCCGGGCTGGGGTCTGCCGACTGACGCCCAGATCACGGCCCTCTACAACGGCACCAAGAACACGTCGATCATCCACTCCTACCAGGGCCCGACCGACCTGGGCCCGACGAGCCACCTGGGCTCCATCTGGCAGAACAGCGGTCGTTCGAAGGCTGATGAGCAGACGGCGGTGGCCGGGTGGGGCCAGGACCGGTTCTGGACGAAGGACACCTGGGCGTCGAACCCGATGAACTGCATCATCGGGCAGTACCGAGATGTCGACCGCGTCTACACCCTGCACCACATGGCCGTCATGTCCGGGGCTACGGCGATCGCCGTGCAGGGCCAGCCGGGCCGGATCCCCGACCAGGCGCAGGGCTCCCCCAACACGGAGTCCGACTGCGACTGGACGCTCTCCCACCTCTACGACAACGAGACCTATGGGGCGCGGGTGATGTTGACCCGCGCGGTCGACGCCGACACGCAGGACTACATGGCCCAGCGCTCGACCGCCCTGCCCGCGCCGACGTCCTGACCGTGCGCGGCACGCTGCTGACGGCCTGAGGACCGTGGCTCTGCTCGACGCATCCGGGGCGGACGAGGACCCCTCGCGTCCGGCTCACCCGGCGGCCGAGGCTGCCCCGCATACCCCCACTCGAGGCGAAGCCGAGCGGCGCACCTGAGGGGCCCCGCACGCCTTTGTCACGACATGGTGACCTTGGCCTGCGTGCGAACGACCTCCGGCGCCGTTATGGTCAGGGCGGGCTCGCAGCGTTCTCTCAGCAGCCCCATCCCGACACCGTCGTCCCTGGGAGCTGTTCATGCGAGCGCGGCCGTTCGTTCATCCGCTCCGGGCACGCTCGGCGTCCGTGACCCCACATCGCTCCTCCCGCGCCGATGGGTGGGCGGGATGACGACCGCGACCCGGGAGACCGGCGCCCGCGTCGGCCCCCCGCCGCCGGTCGGGCCGCCGCCCCGCCGCTCCGGGCGCAACTGGCGGGAGTGGCTCCTGGCCGGGGGCCTGCTGGTGCCCAACCTGGCGCTGCTCATGCTCTTCACGTACCGCCCGCTCATCGACAACATCCGGCTGTCGTTCACCGACTACAACATCTCGGCGCCCTTCGCGAACTACGTCGGCTTCTCCAACTACACGGAGTGGTTCACGCGTGAGGACACCCGCACGATCGTCCTCAACACGCTCGTCTTCACCGTCGCCACGGTGGTGCTGTCGATGGGGCTGGGACTCGGTCTCGCGCTCCTGCTCGACCAGCGGCTCAAGGGTCGGAACCTCGTGCGCTCGCTGGTGTTCGCGCCCTTCGTCGTGTCCGGGGCGGCCATCGGCGTGGCGTTCCAGTTCGTCTTCGACCCCAGCTTCGGGCTCGTGCGCGACCTGCTGACCCGCATCGGCATGACCAGCCCCGACTTCTACCAGCAGCAGAAGTGGGCGCTGTTCATGGTCACGGTCACCTACATCTGGAAGAACCTCGGCTACTCCTTCGTCATCTACCTCGCCGCCCTGCAGGGCCGGCGGGTCGACCTCGACGAGGCGGCCGAGATCGACGGCGCGTCGGCCTGGACCCGGTTCACCCGGGTGCTCCTGCCGCAGCTGCGGCCCACCACGTTCTTCCTGTCGATCACCGTGCTGCTCAGCTCGGTGCAGGTCTTCGACATCATCAACGTCATGACCCGGGGCGGCCCGGTCGGCACCGGCACGACGACCCTCGTCTACCAGGTCTACCAGGAGACGTTCGTCAACCTGCGGGCCGGCTACGGCGCCACGGTGGCGACCATCATGTTCCTCATCCTCCTCGTCGTGACGGTCGTCCAGGTGCGCGTCATGGACCGGAAGGCGCCGTGAACCGGGGTCGCGGCTGGAGCGCCGCGGGCTACGCCGCCATGGTCGTCGTCGTGCTCGTCGTCGCCGTCCCGCTGTTCTGGATCCTCATCACGTCGTTCAAGGAGCGCCAGGACATCTACGTGCGCCCCGCCCAGTGGTGGCCGGACCCGGGCACGAAGGACAACTACGGCGACGTCACCACACGCATCCCGTTCTGGAGCTACCTGCGCAACTCCATCGTCATCACCGGCGCCACCGCGGCGGCGAAGATCGTGCTCGGGGTGCTCAGCGCGTATGCGTTGTCGCTGCTGAAGTTCCCCGGGCGCAACGTCGTCTTCCTCGTCGTCATCGCCGCCCTCATGGTGCCCAACCAGATCACCGTCATCTCCAACTACGCGCTGGTCAGCCAGCTCGGCTGGAAGAACACCTACCAGGGCATCATCATCCCGTTGGCCGGCGTCGCCTTCGGGACCTTCCTCATGCGCAACCAGTTCCTCTCGCTGCCCGGCGAGATCATCGAGGCGGCGAAGCTGGACGGCACCGGGCCGATGAAGCTGCTCTGGCGCATCGTCATGCCAATGTCGTGGCCGACCCTTGTGGCCTTCTCGCTCATCACCGTCGTCAACGAGTGGAACGAGTACCTCTGGCCGTTCCTCATGGCCGACGACGAGCGAGTGGCTCCCCTCCCGGTCGGTCTGACCCTCCTGCAGAACAACGACGGCCTCACCAACTGGGGTCCCGTCATGGCGGGCACCATCCTCGCGATGCTGCCCATCCTCATCCTGTTCCTCTTCCTCCAGCGCCAGATGATCAAGGGCCTGACGGCCGGCGCCGTGAAGAGCTGACCATGTCCACCCACCCCCCACGGAAGGCACGACCCACCATGAACGATGTCACCCGACGCGGATTCATCGGACTCGCCGGAGGGGCGGCCGCGGCCTGGGGCCTCGCCGCGTGCGCCGGCACCGGCAGCCCCGCCACCTCGGGTGGTGGCACGGCGGCCGGTGGCGGCTCCAACACCATCGACTTCTGGAGCAACCACCCGGGCACCTCCAAGGAGGTGGAGCAGAAGATCATCGATGCCTTCCAGGCGGCCAATCCCGGCCTCACGGTCAAGCTGACCGACGCCGGCAAGAACTACGAGGAGGTCGCGCAGAAGTTCAACGCGGCCCTCGCCGGTGGCAACCTGCCCGATGTCGTCGTCGCCTCCGACGTCACGTGGTTCAACTTCGCCCTCAACAAGCAGTTCGCCCCGCTCGACGACCTCATCTCGGCCGCGGGCATCAAGACGAGCGACTACGTCGACGCGCTCTACAACGACTACAAGTTCAAGGAGCAGCACTTCGCGCTGCCGTATGCGCGCTCGACGCCGCTCTTCTACTACAACAAGGACATCTGGAAGGCCGCCGGCCTCGAGGACCGCGGCCCGAAGACGTGGCAGGAGTTCCGCGACTGGGCGCCGAAGATCGCAGCGGTCACCGGCGCCGACAAGGCCGTCTTCGAGATGCCCGACGGGTCGAACTACCTCGACTGGTACTTCCAGAACATCGTCTGGGACTTCGGCGGCAGCTACTCCAAGGAGTGGACCCCCACCTTCACCGACGCCAAGACGGTCGAGGCGGGGACGTTCCTCCAAGACCTCGCCAAGAACCAGTACGTCAAGTTCAACAAGACCCCCGAGGCCGACTTCGGCGCCGGCCTCACCGCCGCCATGGTCCAGTCCACCGGGTCGCTCAACGGGGTGACCAAGGCCGCGAAGTTCAACGTCGGCACCGCCTTCCTCCCGGGTGACGGCAACTGCCCCACGGGTGGAGCGGGCGTCGCCATCCCCTCCGGCATCACCGACGACCGCAAGAAGAACGCGCTGAAGTTCATCGAGTTCCTCACCAACGCCGACAACACGGCGACCTTCACCCAGGCCACGGGCTACATGCCGGTGCGCAAGTCGGCGCTGGACAACCAGTCGGAGAAGGACTTCCTGTCCAAGAACCCCAACGCCAAGACGGCCGTCGACCAGCTGCCGAAGACGCGATCGCAGGACTACGCGCGGGTGTTCGTGCCCGGTGGCGGCGCCCGCATCGGCAAGGCCCTCGACCAGATCGCGCAGGGCGCCGACGTCGCGTCGACCTTCGCCGGCCTCAACGCCGAGACCCAGCAGGTCATCGACAGCCAGATCAAGTCCAAGCTCTGACCGTGGCGACCGTCTACTTCGACGAGGCGACGAGGGTCTTCTCCCCGGGCCAGGCCCCGGCCGTCGACCACGTCACCATCGACATCGAGGACGGGGAGTTCCTCGTGCTCGTGGGCCCGTCCGGCTGCGGGAAGTCCACGACCCTGCGGATGCTCGCCGGGCTCGAACCCATCGACTCCGGCCGGATCCTCATCGACGGGCACGACCAGAAGGGCGTGCGGCCGCGGGACCGTGACGTGGCCATGGTGTTCCAGAGCTACGCCCTCTACCCGAACATGACGGCCGGCGAGAACATGGCCTTCGCCCTGGAGAACGCGAAGGTCCCGTCCTCCCAGGTCAAGGAGCGGGTCGCCGAGGCGGCCAAGATCCTCGAGCTGGAGCCGCTCATCGACCGCAAGCCGGGCCAGCTGTCCGGTGGGCAGCGGCAGCGGGTGGCCATGGGCCGCGCCATCGTGCGCAACCCCAAGGTCTTCTGCATGGACGAGCCGCTGTCCAACCTCGACGCCAAGCTGCGGGTGAGCACCCGGTCGCAGATCGCCGGTCTGCAGCGACGGCTCGGCATCACGACGGTCTACGTCACCCACGACCAGGTCGAGGCCATGACCATGGGTCACCGGGTCGCGGTGCTCAAGGACGGTCGTCTGCAGCAGGTCGGCACCCCGGCCGAGCTCTACGACGCCCCGGTCAACACCTTCGTGGCGTCGTTCATCGGGTCACCCGCCATCACCCTCGTCGATGCGCCAGTGCGCGAGGGCGTGGCCTCGGTGCACGGCGTCGACGTGCCGCTCGACCGGGCGGTCGCCGGGTCGGCGGGGGACCGGGTCGTCGTCGGGCTGCGCCCGGAGGCGTGGCACCTGGTGGCCCCGGGCACCGACAACGGGATCGACCTCACCGTCGACCTCGTCGAGGCCCTGGGTTCGGAGTCGTTCATCTACGGGGTGCCCGTCGGCGTCGCCGCCACCGAGAACGGGGTCCCCCCGCAACGGGTCACGGTGCACTCGGACAAGCGGGTACGCCCGGAGGTGGGCGACGTGGTGCGCGTGGTGCCGGAGCCGGGTGAGGTGCACCTCTTCGCGTCCGACACCGGGGAACGGCTGACGGCGGCGCGCTAGGAGCGCGCCGCCGCCGGGCAGGATGCAGCAACGAGCCCCCGAGCTCGTCGGCCGTGGTCAGTCGTGGTTGGTCGTGGTCAGCCGCACCACGGGTAGACGAACAGGCTGTTGGCCCCCGCCCGGTGGTCGGCGAGCACGACCGACAGGGGCAGCGGGTCGGGGAGCGATGCCACGTCGGTGCCGGCCCGCGGGGTGACCCCCACGGCCACCGCGGTCGCGATGGGCAGCCCGCTGCGGGCCACGGTGGAGAACAGGCCGTTGGCCTTGAGGAACGTGATCCCGGCCCGCATGCAGGCCGTGTCGGGCTGGGCACTGGCCGAGGCGGCCGGGACCAGCGCCAGGCCCAGACCCAGGGCGGTGGTGGCGGCGACGACGAGAGGGGTACGCGTACGCATGTTGTCTCCTTCGGGGGAACCGGGCACGTATCCCGTCGGTGGGACGCTCCGGTGACGTGGGTTCTCTCCGCGCGGGGCGTTTGGATGCGCACCGCCGGGCCGGACGGCGTCGCTAGGCTTCCGAGGTGCTGACGGTGGGGCTGACGGGGGGCATCGGGTCCGGGAAGTCCACCGTGGCCGCTGAGCTCGCGCGTCTCGGAGCCGCCGTCGTCGACGCCGACGTCGTGGCCCGTGAGGTCGTCGAGCCCGGGACGCCCACGCTCGAGGCCATCGCCTCCCGCTTCGGACGACGGGTGATCCGGGACGACGGGTCCCTCGACCGGGCTGCGCTGGCCGCACTCGTCTTTCCCGACCCCCCCGCGCTGGCCGACCTCAACGCCATCACCACGCCCGCCATCGCCGCCCGGGTCGCGGAACGGCGCCGGGCCCTGCCGGACGACCGGGTGAGCGTCTTCGACATGCCGCTCCTCGTCGAGCGACGTCTGTGGCCCGAGGAACACCTCACCGTGGTCGTCGGAGCCGATGTCGAGACGCGGGTGCGCCGGCTCGTCGAGCAGCGAGGGCTGGGGGAGGAGGACGCCCGGCACCGGATCGCCGCTCAGGCCACAGACCCGGAGCGCCGTACCGCCGCCGACGTCTGGGTCGACAACGACGGGAGCCGCGAGCAGACCCTCGCCCAGGTGGATGCGGTGTGGCGCGACCGGTTGCTGCCCTACGACGGGAACCTGCGCACTGGCCGCCGCAGCCACCGGCCCGAACAGGGCGCCGTCGTCGACCCCGACCCCAGGTGGGCCGCCGACGGGGCGCGGCTCGTGGCCAAGGTCAAGAATGCGTTGTGGGAGAGGGCGACCGACGTCGAGCACGTCGGATCCACCAGCGTGCCAGGGCTGTTGGCCAAGGACGTCATCGACCTCCAAGTGGGGGTGCGTCGCCTGGCCGACGCCGACGCCCCGGCCTTCGTCGACGGCCTGCGTCGCCGCGGGTTCCTGCGCATCGGTGACGTGGCGTCGGACACACCGCATCCGGAGGGCGGTGACCCCCACGCGTGGACCAAGCGGTTCCACGCGTCGATGGACCCGGGCCGGGTGGCCAACCTGCACGTGCGCGAAAACGGTTCTCCTGGTTGGCTGTTCGCCCTCCAGTTCCGCGACTGGCTGCGAGCCGAACCTCAGGCACTGGCCGCCTACGCAGCCGAGAAGAGGCGTCTCCTCGCCGTGACGGACTCCACCACCGCCTACGCAGCCGCCAAGGAGCCGTGGTTCGCCGCGGCATACCCTCAGGTCGTCGACTGGGCCGAGCGCCTGGGCTGGGTGCTGGCGAGCGGCTGACCCGAGGTCTCCTGGGTGGAATGTCGGAAACGTACCGCTCAGCGACGTTAGACAAGTCACATCCGCCCGCTCAACCCCCCCGGGCTTGGTCAAGAAACGGTCAACGGGGCCCCTACTCTGGTCAAGCAGGGGGATGTCAACGTTGTCAGTGCGGCTTGCCGCACCCCCCACTGGCGACGCGGCCACTGTCCACGCCGGTGGCTCTCCAGTGTCACGGCGACCCCACCATTGTTCGGCACGGGGGTGCCATGTTGTCCTTCGACCCTTCCCATGACCTGGCCGGGGGTGACGTCCAGGTCCTGACCGACCGGCGAGCGCGCAGCTCGTCCGCCTACACCCCGGTCATGATCCTGCTGACCGTCATCGCCGCGCTGGGCGTCCTGCTCTACGCGACGTTCCTGCTCAACCCGAACAACCGCGGCGACTGGCTGCCGTACTCGATGGTGATCATCGCCGAGACGGTGCTGATCGCCCAGGCGCTGCTGGCGATGTGGACGATCCTGTCCGGCGCCGCCAGCCCGCGCGACTACGCCTACCACGCGGCTCACGACAGCCTCTTCGACCCCGTATGGGTTGCTCGTCACGGTGAGTCCAAGCCCGACTGGCCGCTGCTCCTCGACGGTCAGGAGGTCGTCGTCGACGTCTTCGTCACGGTCTACGGCGAGCCCGTCGAGACGATCCGGCGCACGACCACCGCGGCGCTGGCCATGACCGGCAAGCACCGCACCTGGATCCTCGACGACGGTCGCTCCGACCACGTCCGCGACCTCGCGGCCGAGCTCGGCTGCAACTACGTCCGCCGGATGTCCAGCGGGGGAGCCAAGGCGGGCAACATCAACCACGCCCTCTCCATCGCCAAGGGCGACTACTTCGCGATCTTCGACGCGGACTTCGTGCCCAAAGAGGAGTTCCTCGTCGAGACGCTGCCGTTCTTCGTCGGCGAGGACGTCGCTTTCGTGCAGACGCCGCAGGTCTACGGCAACCTGCACACCGTCATCGCGCGCGGCGCGGGCTACATGCAGACGGTGTTCTACCGGTTCATCCAGCCGGGCCGGAACCACTTCAACGCGGCCTTCTGCGTCGGGACCAATGTGATCTTCCGCCGCACGGCGGTCGACGACATCGGCGGGATGTACACCCAGAGCAAGTCGGAGGACGTCTGGACGTCGCTCATGCTCCACGAGCGCGGCTGGCGCAGCGTCTACATCCCCGACGAGCTCGCGGTCGGCGACGCCCCGGACACCATCGAGGGCTTCACGAAGCAGCAGCAGCGCTGGGCGACGGGCGGATTCGAGATCCTGCTCACCCACAACCCCCTGAGCCCGCGCCGCCGACTCACGGCCGACCAGCGGATCATGTACTTCGTCACGGCCACCCACTACCTGGCCGGGATCACCCCGCTCCTCCTCCTGCTCGTCCCGCCGCTGGAGATCTACTTCGACCTGCGGCCGGTCAGCATGGAGCTCGGTCTGGGCACGTGGATGCTCTACTACGCCGGCTTCTACGTCATGCAGATCGTGCTGGCCTTCTTCACCCTGGGCTCGTTCCGGTGGGAGTGCCTGCTGCTGGCCACCGTGTCGTTCCCCATCTACACGCGGGCGCTGTTCAACGTCATCGCCGGCAAGGACACGACCTGGCACGTCACGGGCGGGAAGCACCGACAGGCGTCACCGTTCGCGTTCATGGTGCCGCAGGTGCTCATGCTGACCTTCCTGCTGCCGACGTCCGGTGTGGCCATCTGGCGCGACCTCAACCACAGCCAGCTGACCCTGGCGACGCTCTGGAACATCACCAACACCGTCATCCTCGGCACCTTCGTCGTTGCCGCCTTCCGTGAGCTCGCGCGCCGCCGGCGCCCAGCCGCGCAACCCGATCTCGAACCCGAGGCGGCCGTTCCGGTCCGCACGGTCGTGGCCCGTCCTCTGGACCCCGCCACCGACCGCGCCGGAGACCGCTCCCGTCTCGCTACCCCCAAGGAGGTCATGTCATGACCTGGACCCAACGTCTCCGACTGACGGGCGGCATGCTCGCCGTCCTGGCCCTCACGGCCGTCCTCGTGCTCGTCTTCAACCAGCGACAGTCGCAGGCGCTCAGCGTCACCGCGCAGGTGGTCACCGACCAGGCCGCTGTGGGGGCGGCATACGGCGGGGTCGTCACCCAGCAGATGGCCAAGGAGGGCGACGAGGTCACCAAGGGCCAGCCCCTCTTCGTCGTCAACAGCCCCGAGCTGCAGCGTGACCTCTCCCAGGGTCTGAAGGTCGGCTCCACCGCGGCCTTCGACGTCAACCTGCAGGCGTCGACCGTGACCTACAAGGCCCTGTCGGCCGGCAAGCTCGAGAACGTCACCGCCCAGGGCGGCAGCTTCGTGCAGAACGGCGCGAACATGGCGACGATCAGCGCGGTGGGCTCGCAGTACGCCCTCGCCGACTTCGTCCTGGCGCCCAAGGACTACGAGCGCATCGTCAAGGGTGGCCAGGTCAGCCTTCGCCTCCCCGACGACAGCTCCGTGCCCGGCACGGTGCAGGCCGTCTCTGTGAAGACCGAGGGCTCGCAGGCGCTGACGCGGGTCACCGTCACCAGCGACGCGCTGCACGAGCCCCGGCTCGTCGAGCTGACCCACCCGGGTACGCCCGTGGCCGCGACACTCACCCTGCGCGACGACGGCGTGCTCGCGGGCCCGACCGACGTGCTGCGCTCGCTCCTCATCAAGGTCGGTCTCAAGTGACCGCCGCGACGCGCTACGGCCGGGCCGGACCCCGCCGCCGGGCCACGGCGGCCGCCGCCGCTCTGGGTGCGCTGGCGCTCCTCGCCGTCTCCGCCTGCACCGCCTCGACGGGGGGCTCGACGTCCGGTGACGCCGCGTCCAGCTCGAGCAGCGACCCGGCGACGCCGGTGCTCGACCCCGCCACCTTGGCGACCACCGCCAAGGCGATGGTCCAGCGCACCCCGAAGCCCCTCCAGGCCGACCGCCTGGCCACTGGCCTCGTGCCGCCGACCAACCGGTGGTTCTCGAGCCTCGCGCTCGGGCCCGAGGCGCTGCCCGTCTTCGCCGTGCCGCTGAGCTTCACGGAGCAGAAGACCGGGTTCGGCTTCGGCGTCCCGAAGGTCACGACGTCCGACAAGGTCATCATGGGCGGCGCCGTCTCGGACGTCGCCGTCACCGTGCCGGACCTCCAGTCCACCGTCGTCTCGGCCTACGACGACCTCACCGTCACGCTCGAGCAGCGCGCTAGCGGTGGCAAGGCGATCGGGCACACCGTGCTCGCGCAGGGCACACCCGCCGTGACCTTCACGGCCACCGACGCCGTCGACCTCGCCCAGAACGTCGCGTTCGCCGCGGGGGAGCCGCCCACCGTCACCGTCGCCGGCCGCACCTACGGACTGCTGCTCGACCAGGCGACCGTCAGCGGCACCGGCATCTCGGTCAAGGCCGGCGGCCGGGTTACCTGGTTCGCCGTCCCCGACGGCGGCTCGGCGGCCACCATGGCCGCCACGGTCGCCCCCGTCACCGGCGGGCGCGCGGCATACGCCGTCGCCTCCGGCTCCGGCGGCAAGTCCGCGACGACGACCCTCACCTACGCCCACTCGGGCGGCGGGGCCGGTGTCGTCACGGCCATGCCCCACCAGAAGGCCGGGCTGGCGTCCGGGACGACCTGCGACCTCGGCACCTTCCCGAGCGTCTACGGCACCCTCTCGGTCTGCCGAGGGGACGCCCTGGCGTGGAACGCCCCCGTGCGGGACGTCACCACCCAGCTCGATCTCGGCTCACTCAGCGCCGCCGACAAGACCAGCCTGGCCGCCCAGGTTCGCCAGGACGTCACGGACACCAAGCCCTTCCCGGCCGACACGTACTTCGGCGGCAAGGCCCTCTACCGGTCGGCCCAGCTCTACCAGCTCGCCACCCAGCTCGGTCTGACGGACGTCGCCGCGGCGGTCAAGGCCAAGCTCGTCGAGCAGCTCGACCAGTGGACCGACCCGCAGGGCTGCGCGAAGCGACCGGCGTTCTGCTTCGTCTACGACCCGCAGGGCAAGGGGATCATCGGGGAGACGGCGTCGTTCGGCTCCGAGGAGTACAACGACCACCACTTCCACTACGGGTACTTCCTCTACACCGCGGGCCTGCTCGCGGGCAGCGACCCGGCGTTGGTGAAGAAGTGGCAGCCGGTCATGGACCTCGTCGCCGCCGACATCGCCAGCACCGGCACCCAGGGGCTGTTCCCCGACCGACGCACCTTCGACGCCTACAACGCGCACGCCTGGGCCAGCGGCACCTCGCCGTTCGGCGACGGCAACAACCAGGAGAGCACGTCCGAGGCGGTCACCGCCTGGACCGGGCTGAGCATCTGGGCCGACGCGACAAAGAACGAGCCTCTGAAGACCGAGGCCACGTGGATGCTGGCGGGGGAGCAGGAGACCGCGCTGCTCTACGGCCTGCGGCTCGACACCAAGGACCCGGTCTACCAGGGCTTCGGCCACCAGATCGTCTCGCTCACCTGGGGTGGCAAGCGCGACTACGCCACGTGGTTCTCGCCGTCCCCGGCCGCGATGCTGGCGATCCTCGTGCTCCCCGCGAGCCCCAGCTCGGCCGCCTACCTCTCGGGCAGCCCGGACACCATCCGGGCCCAGGTCAAGGAGGCGACTGCGGGAGCGGGCTACGGCCAGCAGTTCGGCGACTACCTGCTCATGTATGCCGGTCTGGCCGGGAAGCAGGACGCCGCCGCTGCGCTCAAGGAAGCCACGAGCCTCGACGCCAAGTGGGTGGACGACGGCAACAGCCGGGCGTACCTCACCGCGTGGCTCATGACCCGGGCCGCAGCGGGGTGAGGGCTGTCGGTGGCGTCGCTTACCGTTGAGGTATGCGTCCGACGACCGATCTGAAGCGCACCGTCGCCCCGTTCGAGGTCATCTCCGACTTCTCCCCGAGCGGTGACCAGCCGACGGCGATCGCGGAGATCGCCCGGCGGATCAAGGGTGGGGCCGACAACACGGTCCTGCTCGGCGCCACCGGCACCGGCAAGTCGGCGACGACGGCCTGGGTCATCGAGCAAGTGCAGCGTCCCACGCTGATCATGGCGCCCAACAAGACGCTGGCGGCCCAGCTGGCCAACGAGTTCCGCGAGCTGCTGCCCAACAACGCGGTCGAGTACTTCGTCTCCTACTACGACTACTACCAGCCCGAGGCGTACATCCCGCAGACGGACACCTACATCGAGAAGGACAGCTCGATCAACGACGAGGTCGAGCGGCTGCGGCACAGCACGACGAGCTCGCTGCTCACCCGACGTGATGTCGTCGTGGTCGCTTCGGTGTCGTGCATCTACGGCCTGGGCACCCCGCAGGAGTACGTGGATCGAATGGTGCAACTCCGAGTAGGAGACGAGCTGAACCGTGACGACCTGCTGAGGCGGTTCGTGACGATGCAGTACACCCGCAACGACCTCGCGTTCACCCGCGGCACGTTCCGGGTGCGCGGCGACACCGTGGAGATCATCCCGGTCTACGAGGAGCTAGCGATCCGCATCGAGTTCTTCGGCGACGAGGTCGAGCGCATCTACACGCTTCACCCGCTGACCGGTGAGGTCGTGCGCGAGGAGCAGGAGATGTACGTCTTCCCGGCGACCCACTACGTCGCCGGCCCCGAGCGGATGGAGCGGGCGGTGCGCGGCATCGAGCTCGAGCTCGCGAGCCGGCTCGACGAGCTGGAGAAGCAGGGCAAGCTGCTGGAGGCCCAACGCCTGCGGATGCGCACGACCTACGACATCGAGATGATGCGCCAGGTCGGGTCGTGCAGCGGTATCGAGAACTACTCGCGGCACATCGACGGGCGCTCGGCGGGCTCGGCGCCGAACTGCCTCATCGACTACTTCCCCGAGGACTTCCTGCTCGTCATCGACGAGTCGCACCAGACGGTTCCCCAGATCGGGGCGATGTACGAGGGCGACATGTCCCGCAAGCGGATGCTCGTCGACCACGGCTTCCGGCTGCCCAGTGCCATGGACAACCGGCCGCTGATGTGGGAGGAGTTCCTCGACCGGATCGGCCAGACCCTCTACCTCTCGGCGACGCCCGGTCCCTACGAGCTCGCCGAGGCGGCGCCGTCCGGCCCACCCGTCGAGCAGATCATCCGGCCCACCGGCCTCATCGACCCCGAGATCGTGCTCAAGCCGACTAAGGGACAGATCGACGACCTCCTGCACGAGATCTCGCTGCGCACCGCGAAGAACGAGCGGGTGCTCGTCACGACCCTGACCAAGAAGATGGCCGAGGACCTCACCGACTACCTCCTCGACAAGGGGGTGCGCGTCCGCTACCTGCACTCGGACATCGACACCCTGCGACGGGTCGAGCTGCTTCGCGAGCTGCGGTCGGGGGAGTACGACGTGCTCGTCGGCATCAACCTGCTCCGCGAGGGTCTCGACCTTCCCGAGGTGTCGCTCGTCAGCATCCTCGACGCCGACAAGGAGGGCTTCCTGCGTTCTGCGCGGAGCCTCATCCAGACCATCGGGCGAGCCGCGCGCAACGTCAGCGGCCAGGTGCACATGTATGCCGACAAGGTCACCCCGTCGATGCAGCAGGCGCTCGACGAGACCTCGCGGCGTCGCGAGAAGCAGGTGGCCTACAACCTCGAGCGGGGCGTCGACCCTCAGCCGCTGCGCAAGAAGATCGCCGACATCACCGATCTGCTCAACCGGGAGGACGCCGACACCGAGGCCCTGCTGGGCAGCGGCCGGTCGCAGTCCCGCGGGCGGGCCGTCAAGGCTGGCGGCCGGGGCGCCCTGGCCGCCGACGTCGGGGTGTCCGCGGGCGGCCGCTTCGAGACGATGGCGGCGAGCGACCTCGCCGGCCTCATCCAGGAGCTGACGACGCAGATGCACCAGGCCGCGTCCGAGCTGCACTTCGAGCTGGCCGCTCGGCTGCGCGACGAGCTGGGCGACCTCAAGAAGGAGCTGCGCCAGATGACGCGCGCCACGTCCTGACGTCGGTGTCGTGGCAGTCATGTCCCTTGGCGCCGCCGTCGGCATCTGCGCGCCACGAGTGATCGCAGAGGAGCCCGCCGCACAGCGGCGAGCAACACCCTCTCTTGCCGATGAGCGCCCGCCCCCCAACGAGCAGGCTGATTGCCGAGGCCTGCGCCCGCACATGCTGCAGACGAGTTGGCAGCGGAGGTTTTGGAGTGCTGGACTCCGGTCCACTGTCACGGGTGCGATTTATAGTGAGGCCGTGAATCCAGCGGATGCAGCCGGTGAACCCGTGCACATCGGGTACTCGAGCCGAGCGATGGTGAAGCTCATTCGAGCCCGGGAACTTTTCCACTCGCTCGAAATGGCGATAGGCGACTGGAACCAGCAGCATAGGTTGATGGCCCCCGCCCGATCACCCTACGACGGCGTCCAGTGCCTTGAGTTCTTCCGCCCTGTGGAATTGGCAGACATTCCGTGGACAGCGTGGGAGTCTATTTTTCACGATGGCGTTCACAATCTGCGAGTCGCGCTCGACACATTCTGCTTCGAGGTATGTCACCTAGAAGGACCTGCCCCGGAACCAGATCGCATCCACTTCCCAATTACGAACCACCCAAATCAGTGGGAGAGCCGCACCCGCAGCCTCAACACGATTCCCAGACCCCTACTCGAGCGGATGCGTCAATGCCAGCCCTGGGGACGTCAGGATCAATTGGAGCCCGATCCTCTCACGATTGTTTCCCGCATCGATAACTTAGACAAGCATAGAGCAGCTGGCGTGAGCTTCGACGCTATGCCTATGGGTCAATGGGCCTTGAGACAACCCAAACCGGTCCCTCCTCATTTGGGCAATTCACTCGATTGGCCTCTCACCCCTTGGATGAGACTGACCGTCGAACCGCCGATTGACCGAGGGTTTGCCGCGTTGATGCCGGTAATGGCCGTTCCGATCTTCATCTTCGCAAACAGGTTTGCGAACTTGGCGGACGCGCAGCGATGGCTTTATCGAGAGACCCATCGCATCATCGAGTACGTTGCTTCAGGTCAATGGCCGACCTCCCAGTTCGACAGATTTCTGCCGGAGCCCACTTGGTCAAACGTCCCCACTGAGTTCAACGCACCTTTTCATAACGGGACAATAGACCCACCCCCTGTGCCTAGCTAGGCCGCCAGCGTCCCAATGTGCCGCTGCCGGGGCGGGGTCGCCCGACCTCATCCTGGAGGGCGTCGACGCTCGCGCGAATTCGCGGCCGCCGCTGTCGAGCGAAACGTACGATCATCCCGCGGGGTTTGGCTAGACCCGCCTTACTCGGCCAGAGATGTTGGTTGATAGGCCGATCATCGGGCGCGTTTGAGCTTTCTCGGGGCAGCGGCTAGGACGGAGCGGAGGGTGCGTTTTAGTCGCGGAATGTCCGCCCGTCCCTGGGGCTCCTGGGCGCACTAACGGCCAGGATGACCTGGGCGGGGCCGATGCGGCGGCAGGTCCTTTGGAGGAACACCTGCGGCCCGCATGTCGCTGCGGCACCGAGCATGGCCAGGGATCCACGGTGATGAGATGGTTTTTCTCGCTTCGGTGCTCGTTCTTGTCGGCTCGTTCATCCAGGCTGTTGTAGCGGCGCGACAGCTGGGAGAGGACATGGCCGCCGTAGAGAGAGATGCCTCGAGCAGCCGGAGAGAGCGACGGGGACTTCGCTGGCGAGAAGGCTGGGAAGGCTACGGGTGGGCTTTCATTACGTTGGGAGCAATTGTGGCGGTGATCGCCACCTGGCCCTGGTGACCTGGCCGGCCCACGCAGGGACACGTCCATGCAGGACTACTACTCGGTCGTACACGTCCGCCGGGGGTGTGCGCGCAGGTCGCGTTAAAGGGGGTGACGCTCGTTGAACGCCCAACGAGGGACGCAAATCTTCACCCCTTCGTGTGAGTCCCGTGGAGTGGTGGGGTTTGGGGTAGCGGAGCGGCTCCGACGTTGAGGGGGCCATCGGCGTGATTCTCGGTGTGTACGGCCAAGTACTCATCGAAGGAGATCTCACCGATGGCCCTGTCCCAGTCTGCCTTGTCCGAGTTGCTTGACGCGTTCCGTGCCGGTGACGGTGTCGATCTGATCCGCGAGTCCGTGCGCACCGTGCTGCAGGAGCTGATCGAAGCCGAAGCCGCCGAGGTGATCGGCGCCGGGCGGTACGAACGCACCGACACTCGGGTCACCGACCGCAACGGCTCCCGGCCACGGCTGTTGACCACCAAGGCCGGGGACGTCGCCCTCAGCATTCCGAAGCTGCGGGCCGGGTCGTTCTTCCCCTCGGTCCTCGAACCACGCCGCCGGATCGACCGGGCGCTGTACGCGGTGGTGATGGAGGCCTACGTGCACGGGGTGTCCACCCGCGCGGTCGACGACCTGGTGGTGGCCATGGGCGGCTCCGGGATCTCCAAGTCCGAGGTCTCCCGCATCTGTGCCGGCCTGGATGAGGCGGTCGGGGCGTTCCGGACCCGCCGGTTGGACCACACCGAGTTCCCGTACGTGTTCCTCGACGCCACCTACCTGCATGTGCGCACCACCGCGTCCAGCGGTGGGCAGGTCACGTCCAAGGCGGTCGTCGTCGCCACCGGCGTCACCGCTGACGGGCGCCGGGAGATCCTCGGCCTGGACGTCGGCGACAGCGAGGATGAGGTGTTCTGGCGGGCGTTCCTGACCGGGCTGAAGAAACGTGGGCTGTCCGGGGTGCGGCTGGTCGTCTCCGACCAGCACGCCGGGCTCGTCGCCGCGCTGCGGCGGGCGTTCCAAGGGGTGGCGCACCAACGGTGCCGAGTCCACTTCATCCGCAACCTGCTCGCCCACGTCCCGAAGGCGCAGGTCGACATGGTCGCCGCCGTGTTCCGCACGATCTTCGCCCAGCCCGACCCCGACGCGATGGCCACCACCTGGGAGCAGGTCCGCGACCAGCTCGCCGGCCGGTTCCCCAAGGTCGGCCCGCTGATGGACGACGCCAAGGCCGAAGTGCTGGCGTTCAACGCCTTCCCGCGGGCGCACTGGCGCAAGATCTGGTCGACCAACCCGCTCGAGCGCCTCAACAAAGAGATCAAACGCCGCTCCCGCGTCGTGGGCATCTTTCCGAACGAGGCCGCCGTCATCCGCCTCGTCGGCGCGGTCCTGGCCGACACCCACGACGAATGGCAAACCGACGAACGCCGCTACCTCTCCGAAGGATCCATGGCGCTGCTGTACCCCGACCGCGATACTGAACTCGTCGCCGCCATCGAAGGCAGCGAATAAGCACCGAGGATCACCTCAAAGCCCACCACTTCGCGGGGCGCCGCCACCCCTTCCTAGGAGAAAGGACTTGCTCACCGCCCAAATTCCTGGGGCGGCCCAGTCCGCTGGGGAACCCAGCAGCCGCAGCGCGCGGCGACGGCTCGCGCCTCGAGGCACGCTCCAAGGCCGTCGCAGATTGAGGGAGCCCGAGCGTCTCTCAGCCTCGAGGCTTGAAACACTCTTCTGGCATTTCGAGCAACGTCGGTCCGTCGGGCTTGCCGGCATGATTCGCCGGACACCGGGGCCACACACAAGGCCGCCGTGCGTTTGGTCTTCGGAGAGCCACATCAGGGCATGCGCCTTGCCGTCCCTGCCCAGCACCCAGGGGAAGACGTCATCGTCGCTCATGCCACCAATTGTGTCGAGGTATGGCCCTGCATGCGTAGCCGGCGCGGGTCGCCGGGACTTTGGGCCTCGCGGTGCAGCGCAGCCAGCTCAACGGGCCATCCGCTCATGCTGCTGTCGGGGCGGGACGCCCGACCATGCCGCAGCGAGGGCGTTGGTTGGGCGGTATGTCGCCACGGTCACCTGACGTTGTCTCCTCGTGAGCTAGCTCAGCGTGCCGTGCTCGCGTCAGATGTTTATCTGGTCGGCGAAGGCCCTCAGTGACTCGTCTCCGTCTAGGGCTAGGGCCTCGAGCTGCGGGTTGTTCAGGACGTCAGCGACGGCTGCGTCCGAGCCACCGACCAGTGTCGAGTCGAAATCGATCTCCGTGGCGACGCACCAGCTGCGGTCCGCCGGCCAGAACAGCGACGGTGACTGCGTCCACCACACCTTCGGCCCATCCCACTGCACGAGCGCAGTCATCGCCGACAGCGGGCCACGCAGCACCACATAATTCCGGTACGGCAGCCGAAGCCGGGGTGCTTCCAGCTCGGCGGGTGTGAACACTGACGGCATCGGCTCCCCGGGTCCGTCGTTATCGGTGAACCGCACGTGAGCGTGACCGCCGCGGATCCAGCCCCAGCCTTCCCACAGCGCGAAGTAGCAGTCCTGCGGCGTCAACGTATGCCGGGACAGAGTGCCGCACAGGTGTCAAGGGCCATTGAGTTCTGCCCAGAGGCGGTCGTGAGACCTGCCCGGTGACGGTCACGAGATCTGCCCAGTGGTGGCCATGGGATCTGCCCAGCGCTGGCCACCACCGGCCCTGCTCCTCAGTTCAAGGGGCTCACCCCGTGTCCGGTCAGGGCCTGGGACAGTCGCACGCTTTCGCCGCTGGTTTGACAGACGTGCGCGTGGTGCAGGAGCCGGTCCACGGTGGCGGTGGCCAGGGTCTTGGGCATCAGCTCGTCGAACGCTGCGGGATGCAGGTTGGAGGAGAGGGCGATGGAGCGTTTCTCGTAGGCGGCGTCCACGAGCCGGTACAGGCCCTCGGCGGCGTCCTGGGCCACCGGCAGCAGGCCAATGTCGTCCACCACGACCAGATCTGCTCGGAGGACTCGGGCGATGGCTTTGGTGACGGTGTCGTCGGCGCGGTGCCGGCGCAGCAGGACGCCGAGGTCTTCGAGGGTGAACCAGGCGACCTTGAGTCCTTGCTCGACGGCGTGCTGGCCGAGGGCCTCGAGCAGGAACGTCTTGCCGGTCCCGGACGGCCCGCACACGACGAGGTTCTCCCGCCGGTGGACCCATTCGAGGGTCCGCAGCGCCTGCTGGGTCGGGGCCGGGATCGACGATGTCTCCGGGCTCCACGCGTCGAAGGTCTTGCCGGTGGGGAACCCGGCGGCGGCGCGTCGGGTGGCCAGCGCGGAACGTTCCCGGCCGGCGGCCTCCTCACCGAACAGGGCCCGCAGAACCTCGACCGGTTCCCACCGTTGGGCTTTGGCGGTGGCCACGACGTCGGGGGCGTGTCGGCGGATGTGCGGCAGCCGCAGCCGGCGCAGCAGCGCCTCGAGGTCTTCCGGCAGCGGCGGGGCGGTAGGGACTCCGACAGTGGGGACGGCGGGTTCCTTGACCCGACTCGCGCGGCTTGAGTTGGCGCTGTTGATGGTGGCGTTCATGAGGCCACCTGCCTGCCGTCGTCGGATGACTCCCCGTTCGTCGCGGGGGTCGTGGTGACGGTCGCCGCCGTGGGTGTGCCGAGGGCGGCCCAGGCGGCGGTGCCTTGGGTTAGCGAGCCGTGTTCACCGGCCCGCCTGACCGGGCCGGCCGCACTGGTAGCGCTGGTGGCGATGTGGTGGTGGTCGAGGATGGAGGCGAGGTCGGCTTCGGCGAACCGGGCGTGCACCGCGGCGTGCCCGAGGGCCCAGTCGACGTCCTTGGTCTCGAACAGCTTGGCTAGGGTCACCGCTTGGGTCATCTTGACCCGGATCTTGGTGGTGCCGGCGGCGGCGGCTTCGGTCAGCCACAGCCGGGCACCGTCCCCGATGGCGAGGAACTCGACCTCAGCAGTATTGCGTGCCAACGGTTTCCGGTTCACCGCCCCGGTCGGGGCGGGCGGGAAGTGGTCGTCGTCCATCTTCGGGCTTCCCGGTGTGGCCCGGGAGTGCCGGGCCACCTCGGTAGGGCCATCCGGGCTGATGTGGACGATGATCACCTGCTCGCCGGCACCTCGGCCGTGCACCCGCACCCACACGGTCTGACCGAGCAGCCGGGCCGGGACCGAGTACTGCCCACCCTCGAACGCGACCATCGGCATCGAGGCGGGCACGGTCCGCGTCACCCCGAACGCCACCGTGTGCGGTGAGGCCGGGATCGGATGCAGCCGGGCCTGCTCCTGGGCCAGCATGTCGTCCGGGGCGCGTCGGGTGACCCGGTGGACACGGGCGTTGACCTGCGCACAGAAAGACTCGCAGGCGGCCTCCAGCTGCGCGAACGAGTCGTACTCCTCCAGGAGATTGGTGTCTTTGGGGACCAGGTCGGCCTTGGCGATCTTCACCGACGACTCGCTACCGCCCTTGGACGCCGGGTCCGCCGCCACACAGGTGTGGATGGTGACCCCGTAGTGCCGGGCGAACTCGACCATCGCCGGGTTGCGGACCGGCACGCCGGCCACATGCTCGGTCGTGACGGTCTTCTCGTTGTCGGTCAACACGTACGTCGGAGCACCGCCGACCCGGCGCAGGGTGACGTCCAGGGCAGCCATCACCGACGGCATCGTCTTGTCCCGGATCGCCAGCACCACCCGGAACCTTGACCACGCCAGCCAGGCCACGAACAGCGTGGTCTTGACACCGTCGATGACGGGCCCGTCGCCGAAGTCGTACTGCAGCCACATCCCCGGCTCGCTCACCCACGGCCGGTGCACCCGGACCCGGCCCAGAAGGTAGTCAGCCTTCACCGCCGCGACCGCCCGGCGGGTGGTGCGCTCCGAGCCGCAGTACCCCAGCGCCACCAGCTTGTCGTGGGCGACGTCGGCGCGCAGCTTCCCCTTCGACCGCTCAACCCACTCCTCCAGCTTCGGCAGGAACCCATCGATCAGCTGCACCCGAGCAGCGGGCCGGTCGGACAGCGCGCCGCCCTTGCGGGCGGTCACGTACTTGCCGACGGTGTGGTGCGAGACCCCGGCCAGCTCGCCGGCATCGCGTAACGACCCGGTCAGGTCGAATGCTTCCAACATGTTCATGATCTCCTCGGCAGACTTCACGGTGTGTCCCTCCTGGGGGGCGGTCGGCGCATCAGCACCGCCACCGCACTCCAGGAGGGGCCTCAACCGCGGGACGCGGTGAGGCCGTCGAACTCGTGTCGGACAGATCCCATGACCGTCAGTGGGCAACTTTCATGACCGCCACCGGGCAGCTAAATGGCCGCCTCCGGGCAGTTTCTCGTGGCCGCTGTCACACAGGGCGAGCAGCGACTTTAGGGACAGGTTCCCCACCTCAGGGGACGTGTCCCGCCACAGCGGGGCATGCCGCTGCCACGGGTCGGGGGCCGAGATCAGCGCGGGCCACTGAACGGTCGGATGTACGCGCCGGCCGGTGACCCGTGCGACGTCGGCCCAGGTGATGGACGGGTCCGGGCCGTTGCCGACGGGGTGCAGGACCCGAGCGTAGGCGCCGTAGATCGTGGAGACCGTGCCGTCGACGTACCCCGGTCGGCCGGCGACCCGGCCACGGATCCAGTCCACCTCCGCAAGGTCGGTGACGACGTGCACCTCGTCCGTCCACATCCTCAGGAGTCTCCATCCAAGCTGGTGACGCGTCGACGGGTTAACCCAAGAGGTGCGATACCGCGGGGAGTCGACCCGATGACGCCGCGCGCACTTCCTGGCCCCGCCGAGGGTGCCCCCAACGCCCGGGCACTGGCCATCAAGCAATCCCGTGACGGTGCCTCACCCACACGGCGCGGTCAGCGCACCTCCGGAGACGCGAAGGAGCTTCGACGCCTCAGCACCTCAACAACCCATCCAACCCACAAGACCTGCATCGCCGTCACTCCAATGAGGTGGAGGTCGCGTGAAACGCCTTCAGTCGAGAGCGCCTCGGACCAGGCAATCAATAGGAAGACTTGGAACATGAGAGGCGCCCAAAACCCGGGCTTCCCACTCGCGGAAAGTTGTTCGGTCTGCTCGTCCGCGTCATGCACACCGTGAGGTCTTCGAGTGTCCTGGAGGTCGTCATTCACCTGCACGTCCTCCTCCCACAGGCCCACTGTTGCTCGACGTCTCATCCGCCAATCGCATCCGTTGGGTGCGTGACCGGTTGACGGCTTGGGCCCCTATGACAAGAGCAGCAAGCACGACGCCCACCAGGAAGGCCCAGATGACCCCCGTCCGCGGCCACAAGATCGCAAAGGGCAGGAATCCGGCGAGGAAGACCCAGCCATTCCACCGTGTGCTGCGAAACCGGTCCATCTTTTCCACGGTACCCCGGCACTCGCTCATCAGGAGGTGCGCAGCGGGTGGTCTCGGCCCCGTGACGGCATAGACGCCGATCATCACGTCGCCAGAACCAGACCCAACCATCCGCATCTGCCGCGGTCGGGGCGGGACGTCCGACCATCAGCGTGAGGCGTTGTGCGTCAAGGGGTTGGTCGGTGCCCTGGTCGTCGACGGTTCCCTGCATAGCGGTAATCGGGCTGTGCCCGGCAGCGTGTGATCGGGTTGTGTCCGGCGACGGCCGGGGCGGCCTGTGATGGTCGACGAGATGCTGGATCAGCTCTCAATGCCGCGGAAGGCTCGCCTCGACCTGTCGGGTGACGCGTGAACGGCTCACGCGAGTTGGGTTACGCCGCAACCACCGCCACGTTGATGGTCGGCCGTCGACTGCCGTGGGCGGCGATGTCCGGGTCCCAGGCTTGGCCGGTGGTGATCACGGCGTACAGCTGCCGCAGGATCGCGGCGGCGACGATGGTCTGAGCCTGGGTCGGCTTGAGCCGGTTGGTCTCCCGGCTGGTCAGGTGCCGGTAACGGGCGGCATAGACCCGGTTGTTTTGCAGGCATCCCCATACCGCCCGCCATGCTGCTACCCGCAGCCGTGGGCGTCCGGCGCCGGATAGGCGGGTCTTGCCGGCGAAGGTGCCGGACATTCGTTCCCGCGGGGCCAGGCCGGCGAGCTTGACGACCGCGCGGGCGGAGGTGAACCGGGACAGGTCACCGGTCTCGGCGAGGATCGCTGCCGCACCGACCGGGGACAGTCCGTCGATGGAGCACACCAGATCGGTCAGGCCAAGCTGGCCGAGCACGGCGACCATCCGGGCCTCGACCACGTCCTGGTCGGTGCCGGCTCGTTCCCAGTCGGTCAGGACCCAGCCGATCCGCTCCAGCGCGGCCTGCCGGTGCTCCATCACACCGGCGGTCTCGGTGAGCGCGGCGAAGACCTTCCGGACGATCCGCAGGCACGGCTTGGCCTTCCCGCGCCGGGTCACCTCGGCCCGCACCAGCCGGGTGAACCGGGCCAGGCCGAGCCGGCCGGTGCGGGCCAGGTTCCCGTCGTCGCGGGCCACGATGATTGTCAGGGCGGCGACCCAGGTCGTGGACTTGAACGGCTGCGCGGCTGCGTCCAGGACGGCGGGCCACACGCACTCGAGGAGGTCGCGGATCTGCTGCACGCACCGGGTGTGCGTCTCCAGCAGCTGCTCCCGGCGGACACCCAGGTGCCGCAGCCGCCCCCACACCGGGTCGACCGGTTCCGGCAGGTAGCAACGCAGCTGAGCGGTCAGCCGGGCGATCAGGACCGCGTCCTTGTCGTCGGTCTTGTCGCTGGTCAGGTCCTCGGTCCTACGCGCGTACGCCGAAGCCGCCGGCTGCACGCACACGAACGACATCCCCCGGTCAGCCGCGAGCTGGCCAAGCACCCGCCACCGGTGTCCGGTCGGCTCACATGCCAACGTCGCCCCCGCGAACCCCGCCCGAGCAGCGCGGTCAGCCGCCCACTCCAACGCTGCTCCGAGGTCCCAGGCCTTGCACCGGAAGGTCCGCCGCGCCAATACCTTCGAGTCGTGGTCGCACACCACGAGCATCTGCTTGCGGTCGGCCAGATCGATCCCGACCACCGCGTTCGTCACCGGCACCGCCTCCCGCAGCCGAGCCAGCCGCCCGTTCCGGTTCCGGTCACCACGCGACACGCCACTACCGTGAGACATGAACGTCCTCCTCTTCGACGCTGGGACACCAAGCCCGACAAGCGCACCAGGAGGACGTTCCCCACGCCAGACCCGACCGCTTCAACGCGTTCCTATGCCGCGGACGGGACGTCCCTCCGTCCATGCCGCGGAGGGCGGTTACGCACGCCCGACGTCCTCCCCACGAGTTCCGACCAGCAGATAGGAGCGCATCCTCGGGTCCGTGCCACCGTCCCACTGGTCGGGAACCGGCGCGAGGCGCCCGTAGTTTGCCCGCGCCTGACCGACGTCGATGACCGACTCGGGCTGCCAGCCGGTGGACGCCAGCAATTCGCGAGGCTCGTCGGTGCAGAACGGTGTGGGACCTCCGATGGAGGTTCGCTTCTCCACGACAGACCTCATACCGGGTAGGCGCAGCAAGCCCGATCCGAACACGTCCGCCCCGAAGACTGCGCCAGCCGGCGAAAGGGATGCGGCCGTGCCGAGCAGGGCGTGCACCTCAAAGGCGTCGAGGTAGAACAACACACCTTCGGCAACCCAAAGGGTCGGGCTCGCACGGTCAAACCCCGCGCTGAGCAAGCTTTCCGCCCAGTCGTCCCTCAGATCAGCGGGGACCGTGCGCCGCCGACAGACCGGCACGGCCGGCCCGAGAACGGTCTCCTTTGACGTGAGGACCTCCTCATAGTCGAGCTCGTACACCGTTGTGCGCTTTGGCAACCTGAGACGGAAGGCACGCGTATCCATCCCCGCGCCCAACAGGACGACCTGGCTCGCCACCCCGGTGGCTGTCCCCTCGCAACCGGCGATCACGAAGTCGTCGAAGAAGCGCGTCCGTACAGGGAGAAATGCGTTCTCGCGCCCGTCGAGTTCACGGGCAGCCAGCATGGCGAAGCCCTCCGGACCGGCGAACACCGCCGCCCACGGGTCGTCGAAGAGTCGGTCAGGTCGAAGGGACTCTCGGGCGCGGGACGCAGCGATCCATCGCCCCGTACCGGTGACCAGCGCCCGCGCACTCGCCTCAGCCACCTCCCGACACTATCCACCCGAGTAGGCGTCCTGATCCGCCGCGCCGCGGGCCGCTCGCCGACAAGGGCCGGCCCAGCAAGATCAGGCGCGACGGTCAACGAGAGCAGCACCCCCTCCCACGCTCCGGGGGTGCTGCTCTCCTTGCGTCGGCGACAAAACGGGCCGCTGACAGCCCTAACGAAGCGTCACAACGGTTATCACCGGGTGCGACGCGCACTGCCATCGCACCCGGCAGGCTGGGTGCTGGCGGTGCCCGTCAGTAGTAGTGCTTGCGGCCGCCGACGGCGCGGCCGGCCATGCCGAGGGCCATGAGGACCAATCCGATGACCAAGACGATGATGCCGATGGTCCACAGGATCGGGATGCTGGCGACGAAGCCGATGATGAGCAGAATGACGCCGAGGATGATCATGTGATGCTCCTGGTGTTGGCGGGATGAAGGGGCGTGCCGTTCAGGCGGGCTGTGAGTCGACGGTGGTGCGTTCGATGATGGCGTCGACGACCTCGCCGGGCACGTCCCGGCGTTGGGCTTCTTGCGCTTCCTCATGCTGGCGGACCTCGACGCGTGCGGCTTGCCACGCCGACCAGTGGCCCGAGACCAGCGCCCACAAGGACAGCGCGGAGACGTAGACGACGGAGTTGAGCCAGCCCTGCCACATGGAGATCGGGATCATCACGATCCAGAAGATCGCCAGCCACCCGTTCACCCGGCGCATGAACACCGGGTCGCCCTGAACGGACGCCCAGATCGACTTCACCACAACCATCGTCACTCCCATCGTCGGATCTTGCTGCTGGCCCAGGACTCCTGGACCCGGTCGATCGAGGCGAACCTCGACGAAGCGGCGCTCGGTCGGAGTCGCCTCCATCGCCAATCAACCACCCCAAAGGTGGTCCCGGTACACCCCTAGGGAGGCTATCTTTCACCTATGTCTGCGACTTCTCCTCCCGCCGTCACGGTCGCCTTGGTCGACGACTACGACGTGGTCCTGGCCGGACTCGCGCACATGCTCGCCCCCTACCGCAGCCGGATCCAGATCGTCGTCGAGCTCGACGCGAACGAGCCGGTCAGCACCGACGTCGACATCGCCCTCTACGACTCCTTCGCCCAGCCCGAGTCCGACCATCGAGGAGATCGCGACGCTGGTGGCCAACCCCCGGGCCCGACGGGTCGTCATCTACACCTGGAACTTCCACCCCGACCTCGTTCACGCCGCCCACACCCTCGGCGTCCACGGCTACCTGTCCAAGACGTTGCCCGCCCGGTCCCTCGCCACGGCCCTGGAAGCGGTCCACGCCGGCCAACGGGTCGTCAGCGACCCACCGACCCGGACTCGGCCCCCGTCCGGGCTCGACTGGCCCGGGCGCAGCGAAGGCCTCAGCGATCGGGAAGCCGAGATCCTGGCCTTGGTTACCCAAGGCAAAAGTAATGCCGAGGTCGCCGAGCTGACCTACCTCAGCCCCAACACAGTCAAGTCCTACATCCGCACCACCTACCGCAAGATCGGCGCCGTCAGCCGCACCCAAGCAGTGCTCTGGGGCGTCCGACATGGATTCACCCCCGACCACCACCGGCTCCACCAATGGCGCACCCCCACCTCACCAACGCGCGCCCTCGGAAGTGAGCCGGCGTCACCCTAAATCGACAGCTCAGCCCTGATCCACCGGTTAGTGGGGGGTCGCGGCGGGTCGTGACGCGCGAATGCCCCTGTGGGGCGGGAGGATTGGACTTGTCTAGGGTCTGATCCGAACCGTCCGAAGGGGCATCCGACAGGTGCAAGCATTACATAAGGTGGACGCGGTTTTCGATGATCCGAACCTGGTCGGGTCGGCGGGTCTGGTCCCGGTGATGCGGCTGGCCGAACGAGCAGGCTTACACGAGCTGCTGGCGCAACGGTTGAGCGTTCCGTCCCCCAACGCCGGGGTGAAAGCGGCCTGTGTGGTCGCGGGGATGATCGCCGGTGCCGACAGCATCGACGACCTCGACGTGCTGCGCCACGGCGGGATGGGCAAGGTCTTCACCGGGGTCCGGGCGCCGTCGACGGTGGGCACGTTCCTGCGCGTGTTCTCGTTTGGGCACGTCCGCCAGCTTGACGCCGCCGCCGCGCGGACGTTGCAGCGGCTGGCCGCGGTCTCGCCTCGGCTGCTGGCCGGGACGGAATCGATGGCGTACGTCGACATCGACGACACGATCCGCGAAGTGCACGGCTACCAGAAGCAGGGCGCCGCGTATGGCTACTCCCGGGTGAAGGGCCTGAACGCGCAGCTGGCGGTGCTGTCGTCTCCGACGTGTGCGCCGGTCATCGCCGCCGCCCGGCTACGCAAGGGCAACGCTGTCTCCGGTCACGGCGCCAACCGGCTGATCGGTGATGCCGTGGCCACGGCCCGGGCTGCCGGGGCGACCGGTCAAGTGATGGTGCGGGCGGACTCGGGCTACTACCGCCGCGACGTCATCGCTGCCGCAGTCTCGGGTAAGGCCTGGTTCTCCGTCACCGTCCGGTTGAATCCTGCTGTCGTGTGCGCGATCGCGAGAATCTCCGAGACCGCGTGGACCACGATCAAGTACCCGCGGGCGGTGTGGGACGAGGACGAGAAGCGGTGGATCTCCGAAGCGCAGGTCGCCGAGACCACGTTCACCGCGTTCACCTCCGCCCCGAAGAAGCAGCGGGTGTCCTGCC
Organism: uncultured Actinomycetota bacterium; assembly: GCA_963752705.1. Classification (GTDB taxonomy): domain Bacteria; phylum Actinomycetota; class Actinomycetes; order Actinomycetales; family Dermatophilaceae; genus Lapillicoccus. The sequence goes on along the minus strand of CAVVZM010000001.1, from coordinate 166,041 downwards.
GGCTCGTGGTGCGCCGGGTCCAACGCCTCAACCCCCGCACCACCGCCGCTGGCCAAGGCGAGCTGTTCTCCACGTGGCGTCACCATGGGTTCGTCACCAACTCCACCCTGAGCACGATGGCGGCGGACGAGACCCACCGCGACCACGCCATCGTCGAGCAGGTCATCGCTGAGCTGAAGAACGGGCCGATGGCGCACGCCCCGTCCGGGAAGTTCACCGCCAACGCCGCCTGGCTCGCGCTGGCCTGTCTCGCGTTCAACATCCTGCGCGCCGCGGGCGCGGCCGCATCAGCCCGACACGCCAAAGCCCGGTGGGCCACCCTGCGCACCCACCTCGTCAAGGTCCCGGCCCGCGTCGCGTCCTCGGCCCGACGGCTCGTGCTGCACCTCCCCACGAACTGGCCCTGGGCTCCCGCCTGGGAAGACCTCTGGGCCACCGCCACCGCACCCTGACCACCCCGGCCACCCGGCCCCAAGGAACCCCCCCACGTGGAAGACCCGGAAAGACCGGCAGCTCCACGACGCCCTCACCCCGAACGACGAAGAACCCATCAGTTCTCAACGTGAACGGCAACCCCCGAAATCACCGTCGGCACAGTTGAGTCCCCGATAGTGGTGTAGCGGTCGCCCGCCTCGTCCTTGGTGTGGACGTGGGTGCGGTCACCGCGTGATCCTTCGAGTGAACCTCTCACAGCACTCTCGAACGGAGTCATCACGATGACCGCACCACACATTGTTGACCCTGCCGGCCTCCTCGGCGAAGCCTTGTCGGAGGCCAGCCCCGACCTGATGAGGTCGCTGCTCCAGTCGATCATCAACGCTCTGCTGTCCGCTGACGCTGACGCCGTCGTTGGCGCCGAGTGGGGTCGGCCGAGCCCCAGCCGGTCCGCGCAACGCAACGGGTACCGTCACCGCGACCTCGACACCCGGGTCGGGACCGTCGATGTGGCGATCCCGAAGCTGCGCACGGGCAGCTACTTCCCCGAGTGGCTCCTCGAACGGCGCAAGCGGGCCGAGACCGCGCTGATCACCGTCGTGGCCGACTGCTACCTCGCCGGGGTCTCGACCCGGCGGATGGACAAGCTGGGCAAGACCCTGGGGATCGACTCCCTGTCGAAGTCGCAAGTCTCGCGGATGGCGGCGGACCTCGACGAGCACGTGGAGCAGTTCCGCCACCGACCCCTCGACGGCGCGGGTCCATTCACGTTCCTCGCCGCCGACGCGTTGACGATGAAGGTCCGCGAGGGCGGGCGGGTGGTCAACGCCGTCGTCATGGTCGCGACCGGTGTCAACGGCGACGGGCACCGCGAGGTCCTCGGCATGCGGGTAGCCACGTCCGAGACCCGGTCGGCGTGGAATGAGTTCTTCGCCGACCTCGTGGCCCGCGGTCTCGGCGGGGTCCGTCTCGTGACCTCCGACGCCCATCCCGGCCTGGTCGAGGCCATCGCGGCGAACCTGCCCGGCGCGAGCTGGCAACGGTGCCGCACCCACTACGCCGCGAACCTCATGAGCGTGACACCGAAGTCGATGTGGCCGGCGGTCAAGGCGATGCTGCACAGCGTGTACGACCAACCCGACACCCCCGCGGTCCTGGCCCAGTTCGACCGGCTCCTGGAGTACGTCCAACACAAGCTGCCAGCCGTCCACGAGCACCTCGCGGCGGCTCGTGACGACATCCTCGCGTTCACCGGGTTCCCCAAGGACGTGTGGTCCCAGATCTGGTCGAACAACCCCGCCGAACGCCTCAACCGCGAGATCCGCCGCCGCACCGACTCTGTCGGCATCTTCCCCCACCGCGAGGCCATCGTGCGGCTCGTCGGGGCCGTCCTGGCCGAACAGACCGACGAGTGGGCCGAAGGCCGCCGCTACCTCGGCCTTGACGTCCTCGCCCGCTGCCGCCTGACCACCGTCACCACCACCGACCCCCAGATCGGAGCCGACACCATGCCCGCCCTCACCGCCTAACCCCCACCAGGATCACGCAGCAGTACACCACCACAAGGGACTTGACCCAGCGGTTGGAGTGTCTCCGTGACGTGTGGGGGCTTGGGTCAGTACACGTCGGCGCGGTCCGGGCAAGCGAATATGCGCGTGGGCCCCCCTTTGGGAGTCCATCGTTTGAGGAAGGTCTACGGGCGGGGGACGCGCACGGCAACCACGGCGATGTCGTCGCGCGGTGTGCCGTTTTGGAATGCCAGGACGTCCTGGACGATCGTCTCTGCTGGCGATAGTGACTTGCGGCTTGCGTGCACTGAGGTGTGTAGGCGCTCCTCACCGTAGAAGTCGAGGCCGCGCCGGCCTTCGGTGACACCGTCGGTGTACAACACGAGCAGGTCACCGGGCGCCAACCTGAGTTCGGTGTCGGTGAACTCGACCTCGGATAGCATCCCGACGAGTGAGCCGGGCCGGCCGACGGGCGCTGGCTGGCCCCCGAGCGTCAGGTGGAGGGGAAGGGGGTGACCCCCGCTGCTTAACGTCGCGGACCACAGTGCGCCGTGGTGCCGCAGCCGGGCCACCGCGACGGTGCAGAACCGGTCGTCGCCCTTGGCGATCAGGACTTCGTTAAGCGAGTGAAGCACCTGGCTGGGGTCATCCTGCTGCACGGTGAGCGCCCGCAGTGTGTGGCGCACGAGGGCGCTCATGACCGCGGCGTCGATCCCCTTGCCGCAGACGTCGCCCAGGGCCACCACCCACTCGCCGGTTTTGATCTGGAAGACGTCGTAGAAGTCACCTCCGAGCTCTTGGCCGTCACCGGCTGGTTGGTATGCCGCCGACACGTCCAGTCCGGGGATGGTCGGAGGTGACGGCGGGATCAGGGTGGACTGCAGGGTACGGGCAAGTGCCTGGGCACGGATCTCGGACTGCTCCGCTCGTTGTTTGGCGTGGAACAGCTCGCGCTCGTACGCACGTCGGCCGGTGGCGTCGAAAACGGCCACCCGGATCAGACGCGGCGTGCCCTGGTCACCGCGCTCGAGCACTGCGTTGACCAGCGCGGGCAGTCGCTCCCCGGTGGCGGTGACCACGTCGAGAGCGACCTCCCGCATGGAGCCCTGCATGCGCAGCGTCGGCGCGTAGTGGGTCTCGTGGTAGATCCGGCCACCAGCCGTTAGCAGATCGGAGAAGGTGCGGTGCCCCACCAGCTCCTCACGCCGGTAACCGGTCATGTCACAGAAAGTGCCGTTCACTTTGAGGATCACGCCCTCGGGGGTCGTGGTCATGTAGCCGCACGGTGCGCGCTCGTAGAGCTGTTCCGCGTCGTCCCGAAGTAACGCCGCGTAGAAATCTTCGCTTGGCGCGAACCCGGTCATGGGCCGAGGGCGTCGAGCCCCCGTACGAACGGCGCCATGGCGGCAATCGTCTGCTCGGGGGCGCTGAGGTGGGGACAGTGCCCGGTTGCCTCAAGGATGACCAGCACGGAGTTCGGTATCTGGTCCGCGACGTATTGCCCCACGGACACCCCAGCGATGGCGTCGTAGCGGCACTGCAGGACGAGCGTCGGGGTCTGCACGTTGCGCAGGTCGGCTCGGTTGTCGGACAGGAAAGTGACCTCGGCGAACCGTCGTGCGAGGTCAGGAGCGGTGCGGCAGAAGCTGTGGGTCAATTCGGCGCCGAGCTCGGGGCGGTCGGCGTTGCCCATGATGGCTGGAGCCATCACGCTCGACCAGCCCAAGTAGTTGCTCTCCAACGCGTCCAGCAGCTCATGGATGTCGTCCGCGGTGAAGCCGCCGACGTACCCCTCGTCGTCGATGTACCGGGGGGATGGACCGATCAGCACGAGCTGGGCGAACAGCTCCGGTGCTGCCCGGTCCGCAAGCACGCCGATCATGGCTGAGACGCTGTGACCAACAAAGATCCCGTCGGCCACGTCGAGCTCACGGCAGATCGCGATGACGTCCTCGGCGTAGCCCTGAAGCGACGAATGCCGCTCGAAATCGTACGCCGCGCGGTCGGCCGCCCCGCAGCCGGCGTGGTCGAAAATGACCACTCGGAAGTCTTCCGCGAACGCCGGTGCTACGAACCGCCACATGTGCTGGTCGCAGCCGAAGCCGTGGGCGAACACCATCGTCCGGCCGTCGAGTCGGCCAGAGACCGTCACGTTGTGCCGGCCCAGCAGGTCCATGAGCCCGAGCGTAAGGGTGAACGCCAAAGAGTAGGTGGGGTTTGGATAGCGATCTGGCTTTGCCTATCCTCAGGGCCCTGGCCGACCCAGCGCCCCAACTGCGCAGCGCTTTCCGCATCGTGCATGTCGTTGCCACAAGGTGGCGCTTCACCCGGTCGTGGCCGGGGTCTTTAGCGTGTGGCAGCCGCGGGGTGAAGGACCCGGACCCCCTCCACCACCAAACGGCGTAAACGGCTTGCGAGTTCTTCAAGTGAGCGGGCGACTCCGACACCAGATGATGCATGCTCCCGGTGGTCGAACAGTGCGACGTGCCGGGGTGGCGAGGCATGGCGTCCGGCCATCGACGCGAAGTAGAGGCGATGTGGGCGTCAGACGGGGTGCCGCCTCGGGCAGCGATCACCGCCCGTTGGATCAGGCCGGCTCGAGCACGAACCACACGGTCAGCCCGACGGCGTCCAGCTCCGAACCCCACCTCGTGGAGAGGGCGTCCACGAGCTGAAGCCCACGGCCGTGGACGGCGAGCGGGTCCACGGTGACGCTGCTGAGGTCGACGACGACGCTCGAGCCGCCGTCGCGGACGGTCGTGGTCAGGACCCCGCAGTCGAGCACCACCCGAAGCTCGCAGCCGGCATCAGTGTGGATGATCGCGTTGGTGACCAGCTCGCTCAGGCACAGCGTCGCTTCCTCGACGGTGTCCCCGTCGATGCCCCATGCCGCGAGGGTGCTCACCACGAAGCGACGGGCGGCGGCGACCGCATGAGGGTCCGCGGTGACGGAATACGTCACCGCGAGGGCGCCGTGCGGCACCGGCTCCTCGTCAAGGGATCTGCTGGTGTGGACGGCGGTGCGCTGGGCCCGCCGCAGGTCAGCGCCAAGACTCGCCCCCAGATCCTCAAGCTCGGCCATTTGCGGGCGGTCGAACCGCTGTGGGGTGTCGTAGAACAGCACGTAACCGCCCTGGATGTGGCCGGCGGCGAAGATCGGCAGGGACGCCAGCGCGCGGATCGTTGAGGTTTGGCGGTCGGTGAACGCGGGATAGCGGGCAGCGAGGTCGTCCAGCGACCCCACGACCGCCTCGCCGGTGCGCACCGAGTGGTTCAGCGGGACGTGGTCGTAGGCGTCGATCTCGCACCACTCGACCTGGCGATCATTGTCCCGGTCGTTCGCGCAGAAGAGCAGCCGCCGCCCCCCACCCTCGGCCAGCGCCAGCCCCGCCCGACGAACCCCCGCCACCAGCCCGAATCGAGCCAGCGCGGACCGCACCCACGTATCCCCGTCAGCGACGGGTCTGCTCGCGACCATGTGCCCCACTACGTCAGGGTAAGTCCGCGCAAGCCCCCCGCGACAGGTCGTCACAGCCGAACCTGCGGCAAGATGGCGGCCCTCAGTGCCCTACCTGAGTCCCGCTGGCACGGCGCCCAATGCCGGGGTGGCGAGGCGCGCTGGGGATGTAACCGCGACTGCCACGGGCACCTGGGCTCAGCCGCGGATGGGTCGCGGTGCGGAAGAGAGCCCAGGCGACTGCCCATTCGAGTTCTTGATCGGCGCCGATGCTCCGCGGGTCATCTGCGCCATCCTCAGACGCGCCGCCGATGGCTGACGGGGAGGTGCCTTCTCCGGCCTTCTGCAGGGCGCCCCGTGAAGGACTGGCCATCTCTTGCAGCGCTCCGACAGGCGAGGCCATGGCGGGGGGCGCCACCGGCGCGTCCGTTCGCGGTTCGTGCAGCGGGAGCTACGAGGCACTCACCTGCGGTGGCAGGACGAGCCTGGGGTCGGTGATAAGGGCCTCGAGCTGCGCGAGGGAAGGCAGCGCGGCGGTGCTAGGCACGACGGTGTTGTTCCGGAAGGTTGAGTCAACGATGGCGAAGACGTAGGACTGGTCGGAGCGTTCCCAGTGCAGCTCCCGCCGCGTGGGTCGGACCAGAGCACGGGCGGACGATCCGTTGGTCAGCGTGACGGCGTGACACGGTGTCGGTTCCGGGTTGTTGTACTGTCCGCACTGGACCGGGCTGCCGCCCGGGAGGTCCCCCACTGCGACGTACACCATGGCCTCGCCCGCGTCGAATGGTTCGGTCCAACTGAACTTCCGACCGTATTCCCGCGGCCCGTAGCCGCCTGACGCCCCGGTGAAGCCGTCGGACCACTCGAGTCTTTGGTGTGTCGGGTCCAGGTGCTCCTGCGCGACCTCGAACAACAAGCGGCCGAAGGTGAGGGCTGCATCGGGGATGCCACCAAACGGCAGCGGTTCGAAACGACGGCTGACCATGGCCCTCATCGTCTCAGGCTTTACACCCGCTCTCACGCCACCACAGGCCTCAGCGACGCGAACGTAACCCCGGCCGGTAACCGCCAACCATCGGCGTGGCGCCGGCGTCGCTGCAGCAGGCCCCGGGCCGGCGCCGAAGGCGCCTTTCAGCTCCCTGACGGCGCAGGTGTGTGACCGGTTCTGGCGCAGATGTTGACCGAGGTCGACCAAGACCCCGGCGATGGCAATGACATTGGCCCGGGGTGGCCCAGCCGGACGTCAAGCCTTCGGCAAGACGCCGGTGTCGGAAGCTCGGCGCTGCATAGGCACCAACGATGTGAGCTGGTTGCAGGCGGTCAGGGGCCCCTTGTTTATGTCCTGGCGGGCGGGACCTGCTGAGGCGGATGAGACAACGCCCGGTTTGAGGCGTGAGTATCGCCTTCGTGGTCAAGCAGACGATCGTGACCGTGACCGATGACCTGGATGGGTTCGCCAACGCGAAGGAGGTCACCTTCAGCCTCAATGGCGAGTCGTGGTCCATCGACCTAAGCGCCAAGAACCGCACCGCCTTGGAAAGCCGCTGAAGCCGTATATCGCCAAAGCCACCAAGCAGGGGACGCCCCCCGTCCGGTCACCCTCGTCGAGGAGGGCGGTGGGTCGGGGAGCCCGCAGGGACCTGGCTCAGGTGCGGGAGTGGATCAAGAGCCGCGGTCTCCAGGTCAGCAACCGGGGTCGGATCAGTGGCGCGGTACAGGAGGCGTACGACGCCGCACAGTAAGCCTCCGAGGCGCTCGGACATCGAGGGCTCATTCCTCAATGCCCGAAGGGCTCCGCTCCAACACACGTAACGACTGTCGTGTGCGCATCGGGCGTGGAAGCGTGCCACCCCGAATAGCGCCAGCCACGACCATGCGCATGAGCGTGGGTTCACTGGCTCCCCAACGATCCAGATCAACGGCTCGGACCCGTTCGCGCAGCCCGACGCTCGGTAGGGCTTTCGTGCCCGCGGTGGCGATATCGAGAAGCTTCAGGAGGTCGGGGTTCATCCCGCCTTCAGGGCCTCCACCGGTCAACAACGCGGCGCAGGAATGCCGGTCGCAGCGTCCTATTTCACCGCAGCACAAGGGCCAAGGATGCGCCGACAATGAGGAGGGACTGGAGGCTGGGCACGATGATTCCGAGCCACGCGCTCGTGTAGCGGCGGGTGGGGAAGGCCAAAGCCAGGCTGTCGAGCAGCGCCTTCGGCATAGTCCACGGCTGATGGAGGTGGTCGAGCGCGAACAGGATCCCGTTGGCCAGCCAGTCGGCCCGCCCGAAGACGCCACGCATCCGGGGCAGCAGGTACCCCCGGAATATCAGCTCCTCACCGAGCACGGTGTTGAAGACGGCCATGACGACGATCAGGCCGAACCAGGGCCAGTTCCCCCAGAGGAAGTCCTGGCCCGCGGAGGACCTCAGAAACGCGCCCATGTCGCGGCCGGTCAGCGTGGGCAGGGAGGGCAGCACCTGTTCGACGCCGACGACCAGTATCGCCGGCAGCAGGACCCACCACACTCGCCCACCGACGCGGTCGGTGCGTGGGCTGCGCGGCCGGTGCAGCCACAGCGCGTCCTGGAGGGCGCTCCAGCGCAGCGAACCCATCTCTCGGTGCACCAGCACCAGGCCGAGGAACCCCTGCCACACCAAGCCCGCCGTGATGCAGAGCAGCAGGGCCTGGGGCCAGGCGGCCGGCCCGGTCAGCCCGGCCGCCCGCAGCGGGGCCACGAGCCAGGCGAGGACAGCCATCGGCCCAGCAGCGGCGGCCCACACCCGCACGATCCCCCGACGGCTGCGCTGACGCGGTTGGGGGTGCTCGGCCACATCACGGGATACGGCTGCTACGACGTGCTGTGGGGACATGATGACCTCCTCAGGCTCACATCGCAGGATGCTCCCGCGGCTGCTGACAACGGCAGCCGGAACGACCATGAGCCGATGCTTACCGACCCTGATCCGACCCCTACTCCGCCCACCCAAGCCGTCCCTAACTGCCGGAGTTCCCCGCATCATCGGCTCTAACCGGTGCTGCCTTTCGGCTCGATTGAAGCGGGCGCCGAGGATGGCGACGTTTTCATCTGCCGCGTCCCGTGAGGTCTGGTGTCGTCAGCGGCCTCGGGTGGACTCTCGTGAATGACTACCCCAAATGCTGTCCTGTTTCCCGTCGTTGTCTCGGCCGGTGCTGACCGTCTCCGGCTGGCCGTGGCCGCTTACCTGACTCGTTATAAGGGCCAGTCACGGATCCACGCGGAGTCAGATCTGCGCTCGTACCTGACCTGGTGCCTGCAACGTGGAGTCGACCCGCTCATGGTGTCCCGGGCGCAGGTCGAGCTCTACGTGCGATGGATGCAGGAGATCCGCCGGTTCAAACCGTCCACGGTCAGCCGGCGCCTATCGGTGATGACCGGCTTCTACCGGACCTGCGTCATCGACGGCGTCCTCCCGTCGTCACCAGCCGAACACGTCCGCCGACCCAACCTCCCCGCCGAGTCACCCACGCTCAGCCTGACCCACCTGCAGTTCGAGCCATGCTCACCGCCGCCCGCCTCTCTCCCAACCAGAACGACTTCGCCCTCGTCGCGATGCTCGGGCTACTCGGCCTGCGGATCTTCGAAGCCTGCGGCGCCGACGTCGACGACCTCGGCGAGGAGCATGGCCACCGGGTGCTGCGGGTCACCGGAAAAGGCGGCAAGGTCGTCCTCACCCCGCTCCCTCCAGCCGTGGGTAGGGCCATCGACCACGCCACCAATCAACGCACATCCGGACCAATTCTCCGCACCCGAAGAGGCACCAGGATGGACCGGCACGCCGCCACACGACGCCTACACAACCCTTGCCGACCAAGCCGGCGTCCGGCTGCCCCGAATGCATCCGCACATGCTGCGGCACACCTTCGTCACCACGATGCTCGACGCCGGCGTAGACCTACGCGACGTCCAGATCGCCGCTCGCCACGCCGACCCCCGCACCACCATGCGCTACGACCGCGCCCGCAAGAACCTCGACCGACACCCCAACTACATCCTGGCCGCCTACATGGCCTCCGGCACCTGACCCCGCGCGCCCGTCCTGCTGGGGACCGCGTATGACCGTTGTCTTGCGCCATCAGCCATTGGCGCCACAATTGTGGTCATGTCTGTGGAACCGCTTCGTGACGTCCGCAATCACTTCAGCGACGTCGTCAACCGCGTCGAGCACGAACACGAACGCATCACCGTGACCCGTAACGGTCGCCCCGTGGCCGTGATCATCAGACCGACCGACCTGGAGGAACTGGAGGAGACGCTCGAGGTCCTCAGCGACCCCCAGGCACTGGCCGACATCCGCGAAGCTGACAGCGCCTACGCGGCCGGCGACGTGGTTCGTGGCGTTGATGCCGTTCGCGCCCTGCGGTCGTGAACGACGCTCCGTACGAGTTGGTCCCCACCCCTCCGGCAAGCCGCTCTCTTCGCTCCGGCCTGCCCGAAGCCGTGGCCGCCGCAGTAATCGAGTTCCTCACCGGCGCCCTTGTCGAGAACCCCCAGCGGGTCGGCAAACCGCTGCGCCGCGACCTGGCCGGCATCTTTTCGGCTCGCCGAGGCACATATCGAGTGCTCCACCGCATCAATGAAATCGAGCAGGAGATTGTCGTCTTACGTATCGAGCACAGGCGCGACGCCTACCGCAGTCGCTGAGCACCACTGTCCGCGTCCAGCAACTCTTCATGCCCACCGGCGCAACGACCTGATCTGCCGCCTTGAGGGCGGCTACGCTCGCCCGCTCTTGCCTCTTGGAGTCGAGGGAGACTGGCACCACGCCCGGACACGACAAGGAAGAGACCGCCGACAACGTGAGGAGACTGTCCGATGCGGAGCTCATAGACCGGGCGGCTCAAGCCCTTAATCCGCAGCTTCTCGAAGCCGGTTCTGGGTAGCGGACGTGGCCGCCGCTGTCGAAGGGCAGGACGGACGCATCTACACCGGAGCCTCCATCGGAGGCTACTTATCGATGTGTGCGGAGATGGCCGCGCTGGGCAACTTGTCACCGCCACGACACCCTTCATCGCCCGTGTGGTCGCAGTCTGGAGGGACCAGGCCAGCGGGGTCCTCCACGTCTTGCCGCCGTGCGGCCGGTGTCGGGAGTTCATGAGGACCCTGGCGCAGGACAACCTGGACGCGACGGTCATTCTCGGATCGGACCACACCGCGGCCCTGCGTGCCCTCCTCCCCTACCCGGGCTGGCACGCCGAACAGATCAACGCCCACACGCACGACGGGTGACATCGTCAGAGCTGCGCGGCTGACCTGCACTCATCGCGCACCACTCGCTCAAGCCGTTGACGGGTCCGGTCCTTTGGTCAGAGGCTTGGGTCGTTCTCGCTGCCAGCGCTGAACTCGGCACCCACCTCCTGGGCTTCTCGGGTTCGGCGCCGATGACTGGCATTCTGGAGTCATGGCGTTCTTTTGGCGGAACAGGAGCGTGCCGTCGAAGACTGGTCATCCTCTCGACGATCGGCTTCTGAGTGAACTCGGGCGATCGAGCGACCTGAGCGTCCCGCGCCATTGGGTGCACTACCTGTACTTCGCGAACCAAGCGGCCGCAGAGGCAGCCGCGGACGAGATTCAGGCTGCGGGTTGGAGGCTGAACACGGTCGCCGAGTCGGCGACGGGTGGTCCGGAGTGGATTGTCATCATTGACATGCAGGAGGCGGTCACCAGTCCCCAGGCCGTCCGGGACGCCAGGTCCTTCTTTGAGGCCGTCGCCCGGCGATGGCCGGGTGGCGACTACGACGGGTGGGCGGCCAGCGCGTAACCCGCCCCACTCATCAGTAGCGAAGTGCGCCAGGCAGCTTGACGGCACCATGGCCTGTGGTGAAACCGTGACGAGATTGGTGCCGCCCTCCGGGACCGCGAGCAGACACCACCGATGGACGTAGCCAGCGCAGCCATGAGCATCTCGTGTCTCTGGACGGCAGCGTTGAGCGGACACGGATACGGCGTCGAACCCTTTGACTCCAATGACATTCATGCTCAGGCATGCTCGCCGCTGGTGGGAGCGTCAACCTGTGATGTGCGGCCTGCGGGGGACTAAACGGGGACGGGGAAACGTTCCGTCTCTGCCGGACCTCGCCGTCGTCCGGCTGGATACGAGGGAGATCTGCATGGCCACCATCGTCGTGTTCGGAGGGACCGGGTACACCGGGAACAACATCGTCCGTGAGGCCGCGACCCGTGGCCACCGCGTGATCGCGGTGAGTCGGAGCCAACCGACAGAGCCGGTCGAGGGTGTCACCTACGAGGCCGGATCGGCCGAAGCGCTGGCCACCCGCCTGATCCCGAGTGCGGACGTCGTGGTGGCGACCCTTGCTCCCCGGGGTGACATGGCTGGCCAGTTGGTCCTGACTTACCGCGAGTTGGCGCGCCTTTCCGCAGACGCCGGGGCGAGGTACCTCCAGATCGGTGGGTTCAGCTCACTGCGCCCAGCGCCCGATGCCCCGCGGTTCGTCGAGGGTGAGGTTGCGGAGCAGTTCCGGGACGAGGCAATTGAGGGTGACGCCACCCGCGTCATGCTGGTGGAGGACGCGCCCGGCGATCTCGACTGGGTGTTCATCAGCCCCGCGGGGTCCTACGGCGCCTGGGCGGCGGGGGAGCGGACGGGCGAGTACCGCATCGGGGACGACGTCGCGCTGTTCGACGAGCAGGGCGAGTCCGCCATCTCGGGCGCGGACTTCGCTGCGGCGGTGGTCGACGAGATCGATCACCCCGCTCACCACCGAGCCCACATCGGTGTCGCCTACTGAGTCGGGTGGTCGACGGGACGGCAGCGGGGTCACGGTCGGCCGCCCGCGCTACTGCTCCCACTGCGTTCTGAGCCAGGCGTTCCGCCGGCGGATGAGGTGCGGCATGTACCGCCCGAGGACGATGAGGTCGGCCGTGGTGCCCAAGGGGGTCGCGTACCTGACCTCGTCGGTCATCAGGGTCCCACCGTCAGGGAGCGTGGAAAACGAGTGCTCGTGCCACCAGCTCTTGAAGGGGCCGCGTCGTTGCTCGTCGACGAACCGGTCTGGGCGGGCGACGTCAGTGATCGCGGAGGTCATCTCGAACCAGATCCCGAAGTGCCGAGCGCGTCACGTCACCACGTCGCCCAGCGACAGGACCCCGGACGTGACCCCGTCGACGGCCTTTTCGCCGAGTCGGCCATGGACGCCGAGTGCGCGTCGACAGACAGCGAGAGCTCGAAACACGCGTCGGGTGGGGCGGCAATGACAGTCTCCAGCCGGAACGAGGGCACGGAGAAAGGCTAAGTGCACCCGGCCAGGAGGCTGGTTGAAGCACGACGGGTTGAACGATGGAGAACCTCCGGGTGGCATGTGCCTTGTCGAAGGCCCATCCCACGCGGAAGGTCACGGGCAGCCGAGGACCGCCATGATGCGCCGTGTGTCGCTCACTAGAGAGTCGGCGGTCGGTGTGCCGATCTTCTTGCCGGACTGGGCCTTCACGTGGCCGATGAAGGAGGTGAGCTTGTCGCATGCGGCGGAGATCGAACCCCTGGTCACCGCGGCCTGGGCGGTCTGCAGAAGGCTCAGCAAGTTCTTCCGCGTGGTGGTGTCAAGGGTCGAGAGGTTCTGCACCTTCATCTGCAGGTCGGTCAGCTGGGTGGCGGCGCCCTTCACCGTCACGGTGAATCTCGTGGTGCCAGTGTTGCCGGCGAGGTCGGTCGCCGAGCAGGTGACGGTGGTGCTACCGATGGCGAAGGTGCTTCCTGCGGCGGGCGTGCAGGTCACGGCCGCGTTGGCCGGGTTGGCGTCGGTCGCGGTTGCGGTGAACGACACAGGTACGCCTGTCGCGGTGGTGGCGTTGACGGTCACGTTCGCTGCGGTGACCACCGGAGCGGTCGCGTCGGCGGTCCAGGTGTAGGTGGCGGGAGTGGTGTCGCGTTGCCTGCGGCGTCCCGGGCGCGCACCTGGAAGGTGTGGCTGCCGTCAGCGAGGCCGCTGTAGGGCCGCGGGCTGGTGCTCGCGCCGACAGCGGAGCCTCGACGTCGTCGTCGCCCGCTGTCGCGAAGCAGGCCGGGCTTGGACTGGATGTCCACCTGACCGTTGTCAACCTCACGTATCACAACGTCGAGGTCGACCTCTGCGGCGAGAACATGGAGGTATCGACCGGCTCGGACACGTGCGAGAAGCACACCCTGGGACCGATGCGCCGTACGTGGCCCATGAGTGGAACGTGGAACACGGCGGAACAGACCCGCTACGCCGCGGTGCAGGGACTCGTTCGCCTGAGCCCGGTGGGGGTCACCTTCGAGGCGTTCAAGCCCGCCATCAGCAGCCCCGGCTTCCGTCTCGCGTCAGCGGCCGACTTCACCCCGGAGAAGCTCGAGGCCGCGCGCGTCGCGGGCTCACCCCCTGGCTACGAGCCCTTCGCGCACGATCCGACCGCTGACGATGGCACAAAGACGCAGGACCTCCGCTTCGACGAGCAGCAGAGCACGAAGTACAGCGTGAACGGTCAGGCGCTCCAGCTGGAACGTCTGGCTGACACCGACACCAAGGAGATGAGGATCACCATCCTGCCCCTTGGTGACTGACCCGGCGGCCTCGCGACCTGGCTGCGGCGTGGTGTGGGGGCTCAGGCCGACGCCCCCAGCCCGTATGCGCCGGCGGCCAGGTCCTCGGACAGCGTGGGTCCGGAGGGCGTCCACCCGAGCAGGTCGCGCGTTCGCCCGCTGGTGGCGGTGAGGTCCATGCCGAAGAACCCGCCGATCCAGCCGAAGTGGTCCGGCATGTCCTTGGGGTCCACCGGACCGACGGGTAGCCGCAGCGCCGCGCCGATGGCCTCGGCGATCTCGCGGGTGGGGATGCCCTCTTCAGCGACCGCGTGAAGCCGGCTCCCGGCGGGCGCGCGGTCCAGGCCGAGGACCACGAGACGGGCCGCGTCTGAGCGGTGGACGGCGGCCCACCGGTTCTGCCCGTCGCCGGGGTACCCCGAGATGCCCTTGTCGCGGGCGATCTGGGCGATGGCGGCGATGAAGCCGTGGTCACCCATGCCGTGGACGGTCGGTGCGAACCGCAGGCTCACGGTGCGTACGCCGCGGTCGACGAGCTCGAGGGCGAGGTTCTCCGCGCCGCCCCGAGGGGAGTCCGGGCCGTGGAAGGGCGACGGGTCGGCCTCGGTCGCCGGGCGTCCGGAGGTGAGGCCGGCGACGCCGGCGGCCAGGAGGAACGGTCGGTCCGACCCGGCCAGGACGTCGCCGAGTGTCTGTACGGCCGAACGCTCCGCGGCGTTGGAGGCGGCGGGGTCGGACCAGTCGTGCTTGTTGGCCAGGTGCAGGACAGCGTCGGCCGTTGTGGCCCCGGCCCGGAGGCTGCCGAGGTCGTCGAGGTCGCCGCGCATGACGGTGACCCCCTTGGCGGCCAAGGCCGCCGCCGAGGCGTCCGAGCGGGCCAGCCCGGTGATCTCGTGCCCGGCGGCCATGAGCTCGTCGACCGCGGCCGAGCCGATCCAGCCGGATGCTCCTGTGACGAAGACGCGCATGGCGTCGCTCCCTTCTGGCCTCCCCCGTGGGCGGAGGTCGATGACGTGACTCGTTGACTTCAGTCACTGACATGACCATAGCTCCTTCTGTCAGCCACTGTCATCACTAGGGTTGAGCCATGACCCGCTGGGAGCCCGGAGCGACGGAGCGGCTGCAGGCCGCCGCTCTCGACCTGTTCGCCGCCCAGGGCTTCGAGCAGACGACGGCCGCCGAGATCGCGGGCTCGGTCGGGCTGACCGAGCGCACGTTCTTCCGGCACTTCGCCGACAAGCGGGAGGTGCTGTTCCACGGTCAGGACCAGCTGGCCCGGACCTTCCTTCAGGGCATCGAGGCGGCCCCCGCAGACGCCGCCCCGCTCGAGGTCGTGGCCGCCGCCGTCCAGTCGACGGCCGGCTTCTTCGCCGACGAGCGGCGCTCCCACAGCCGGATGCGGCAGAGCGTGATCGGCCAGAACCCCGCCCTGCAGGAACGGGAGCAGCACAAGTTCCGCGCCTTGGGCGTCGTCGTCGGCGAGGCGCTGCGGGTCCGTGGGGTCACCGAGCCTGCCGCCACCCTCGCGGCGGAGTCGGGCATCACGATCTTCGGCGTGGCCTTCGCCCAGTGGATCGGCGAGGGGGAGAAGCGCTCCTTCGGGGCGATCGCGGCTGACGTGTTCCGCGAGCTGGTCACCTTGACCACGACGGTGTCGTCGCCCTAGCGCGCCGGGTCACAGTTCATGGATGAAGGCCAGGACGGACCTCGCGAGCCTCTCCGGCTGGTCGAACGGCAGACCGTGCCCGGCGTTGTCGACCTGCTCCACCTGGACGCGGGAGCTGAGCCGACCCATCTCGTATGCGGTGTCCAGGGTGACGACTGGTGCGCATCCGTGCCGCCACCTGCAGCGCGACGAGCTCGGGTGAGCGATGGGCCTGCCGCCTGAGCCCCTCCGCAAGCAACCCCGATCTCCCCAGAGCCAGTGCCTTCCGTTGCTGGTCGGCGACGTCGCCCGCGTACACCTCGCGCTGCCGTTCCTCACTCAGGAAGGTCTGGTCCACGAGAACCACTCCCCGCAGCAAGCCACCCATCCACGTCGCCGCCAGCGCGGCGGGCATGCCACCCATCGAGTGACCGATGAGCACCGGACGAGCCAGGCCCAGGTCGCTGATCAACCCCGCGCCGTCAGCGGCCAGGTGGGAGTACCGGTAGCCGACGGCGGGAGCGCTCGAGCCGCCGAAGCACGGCGGACGCCTTGGGCCCGCCGGTCCTCAGATACGAGATCCGTTCGCCGTTCACCTCGACGCTGGAGGTGGGCTATGAGGGCACCACGCCAAACCGCGTCGACGGCGGTCAAGGATCACGAAGGTACGTCCGCGAGACCGCGGGTAGCCGCCTCGGACATCGGACGTGGCCCTTCATCAAGGCCCCGCTGTAAGGCCCCGGCGAGCTGCCCGTCAGCGCTCTCCGCGTACTGGCTCGTCGCCACGGGCCTTGGCGACCTGGGCCAGCACGGCGATCTCGTCGAAGACGCGCCACTCGTGGATGATCTTCCCGCCGCGGAGCAGGAAGTGAGAGGCGCCCAGGATCTCGATGGGCGAGCTGGTCACGGGCCCGTAGAGGGGCGCGCCGTCGTAGGTCCCGTTCAGGCGCCACAGCACCCCGATCCTCGTCCCCTGCTCGGCGGCGGTGTTGACCGCGATGTCGCGGACCTCGATGGTGGCGTCCGGGAAGGGGGCGATCATCTGCGCCAGGTCGCTCTGGTAGTTCAGCAGCCGGGTGCGGATGCGTGCGCGCGTGGTCTCGAGGAAGAGGTCCCGGTGCGTGAAGTCCCCGATCTTCTCCATATGCCTCTGCTGCCAGGTGGTCTCGATGAACTCACGGATCATCTCGGCTTCGGCGCGGTGCGTGTCGGGGCGGGGGCCCGACTCCCCGTGGCGGACGACGTCGTCGGGTGCGGCGGTCCCGAAGAGACCTTCGGTCTCGTCGGTGAAGGCCAGCGTCCGCGCGACGGTCTCCGGGTCGAGGCCGAGGGTGGTGACCACCCGCCACTCGTCCCGGACCACCCACTCCTCCTCGACGAGCCCGTCCCGAACCAGGCAGATGGCCATGTTCCGTGACTCGGAGTTGCGGCCCGTCGGTGGTCCGTATGCCCAGACGCCCTGCTGGGGGCCGGAGTGGAAGACGCGGTGGTGGCTGATGAACGCGTCCGACCCGCGGGCCTCGCAGACGACGTCCTCGGCCGTGCCGATCCGGTTGGGGAACGCGCTCTTCTTCACGAGCGACCCCTGCAGCACCGTCTTCATGGTGCGGATGGGCCCGTACGCGCCGTGGACGGTCATGTCGGCGGCGTAGTGCTCGCCCAGACGCCCCAGGCCGTACTGCTCCCAGATGAGGTCGGTCCACCCGAGGATGTAGTCCTCCGGGGATTCGAAGGGTGCGTACACGCTGGGGTTCAGCTGCATCACGGGGAAATTCCTCTCCAGGAACATGTGGTCGGGCGCGGGGGAGCGATCTCGACTCCATCGGTCGAGGCGTCTGAATACGTATACAGGACCCCGTGACGGATGCCCAGCCGCCGCGGCTCCCGTGATGACCGGCTACCGACCGTTCGTCCGCGGGGGTGCACGATGGCGGGATGACCACCACGCCGCGGAGCGGCCGCCCATGACGTCACGGGACCTGCTCGACCAGCTGGAGGCGGAGGAGCTCCGCCTCATCTTCGACGCCTTCGACGAGCAGACCGCGTGGGACCTCGGCACTGCGCTGCGCGCGACCGCGGTGGCGGGGCGGCTGCCCGTGGCCATCGCGATCCGGTGCAATGGCCGGCTGCTCTTCCACGCCGCCTGCCCCGGCTCGTCGGCGGACAACGAGGGCTGGTTGGCGCGCAAGAGCGCCGTCGTCGATCGTTACGGACGCTCGTCGCTGCGGGTCGGCGAGCAGTTCCGCATCGACGGCAAGTCCTTCGACGACGCGTCCCGCCTCGACCCTCAGAGGTTCGCCGCGCACGGCGGCGCCTTCCCGATCCTCCTGCGCGGCACGGGTTGCGTCGGCTCGGTGGCCGTCTCAGGCCTGCCGCAGCTCGACGACCACCGGATGGTGGTCGACGCCATCACGCACCTGCTCGGTGCAGAGCGGTAGCCGGACGACACCGCCGCGTGTGCCGCCGCCGGACGAGACCCAGCCCTACCCGACGACAGTGAGACTGCCGGGCGAGCCGGTCGACGGGTGGCGTTGAATACCGGGGTGGCTGCGGACGGGGAGAGGTCCCACGGGTCGCCGCCCGGCGGGCTGACCCGCGTGCCGGCTCCGGTCCTCGTCCTGCTGGCCGTGCTTTCGGTGCAGTTCGGGGGAGCGCTGGCGGCGACGCTGGTGCCGGCCATCGGGGCGGCGGGGTCGGTCACCCTGAGGCTGCTCATCGGCACGGTGATCCTCGTGCTCGTGGCCCGGCCCCGGCTGCGCGGTCACGACCGGCGGGCCTGGGCCACGGTCGTGCTCTTCGGGCTGGCGCTCGGCGCCATGAACTGGTCTTTCTACGCCTCGCTCGGCCGGCTGCCCATCGGGGTCGCCGTGACCATCGAGTTCATCGGGCCCCTCGTGCTCACCGTGGCCCTGTCACGACGGGTCGTCGACGTCGTCGCCGTGCTCTTCGCGGCCGCCGGCGTGGTGCTCATCTCGCAGGCGCTCACAGTGCCGTTCGCCGACCTCGACCTGCTCGGGCTGGGACTGGCCGGCGTGGCCGGAGCGTGCTGGGCGGCGTACATCGTGCTGTCGAAGCGCACCGGTGCCGCGTTCACCCAGCTCGACGGCCTGGCCCTCGCGATGGTCGTCGCCTCGGCGGTCGTCACCCCGTTCGGGCTGCTGTCGGCGCCGCAGTGGACGGGGGAGATCCTGCTCAGGGGGCTCGGCATCGCCGTCCTCTCCTCGGTGCTGCCCTACTCGCTCGAGCTGCTCGCGCTACGTCGCCTCAGCGCGCGGGTGTTCGGGGTGCTGCTCAGCCTGGAGCCCGCCATGGCGGCGCTCGCCGGCCTACTCGTACTCCACCAGCGGCTCAGCGCCCTGCAGCTGCTCGGCATGGCGCTCGTCGTCGCCGCCAGCGTCGTGGTCATGGGCACGTCGCGCACCGGGGCCGCCCCCACCGACCCCGGACCCGGCTGACCCACGCCGACCGGCGTCAGGAGGCCGACGCCCCCTGGTCGGAAGCCTTCTCGTGCGCGCTGCGCAGCAGGCTGGCGACCGTCGTGACGCCCAGGATGAGGACGATCGCCCCGAGCGACACGGCGATGGGGATGTCGGGCACGGGGAACGGCTGGCCGCCGTTGAGGAACGGCAGGTTGTTCTCGTGCAGGGCGTGCAGGATGAGCTTCACGCCGATGAAGGCGAGAAGGACGGCGAGGCCGATGCTGAGGTAGACCAGCCGCTCCAGCAGACCGCCGATGAGGAAGTAGAGCTGCCGTAGGCCCATCAGCGCGAAGATGTTCGCGGTGAGGACGAGGTAGGGCTCCTTGGTGAGCCCGTAGATCGCCGGGATCGAGTCCAGCGCGAAGAGCAGGTCGGTGGTCCCCAACGCCAGGACGACGATGAAGAGCGGGGTGACGAGCCGCGACCCGGCCTCGCGCACCGTCAGGCGGGTGCCGTTGTAGTCCGACGACACCGGGAAGCGCCGCTCGACCCAGCGCAGGAACCGGTTCTCCTCGAACTCGTCGTCGTCGCCCTGGCCTTCGCGGGCCAGCCGGACGGCGGTGTAGATGAGGAACAGACCGAAAAGGTAGAAGACCCAGGCGTACTCGTTGATGACCGCCGCTCCGAGCGCGATGAAGATGCCGCGCAGGACGATGGCGATGACGATGCCGGCGAGCAGGGCGGTCTGCTGGTACGTCGCGGGCACGAGGAACTTGCGCATGATCAGCAGGAAGACGAAGAGGTTGTCGATGGAGAGCGAGTACTCGGTCAGCCACCCGGCGTAGAACTCACCGGCATACTGGCCGCCCTCGCTCCACCACACCCAGAGGCCGAACAGCACGGCCAGGCCGACGAAGAACGAGAGCGCGACGACGCACTCCTTCATGCTCGGCACGTGCGGCCGGCGTCCGATGATCGCGACGTCGACGACGAGGAAGGCCACGAGCAGGCCGATCGTCACCCACCAGGTGAGAGCAGAGACATCCACGAGGGGTACAGCCTTCCGGTCGAGGCACAAGGACGCGACCGAAGGTCTCTCCCACCCACCTGACCGGTGGACCGGGGCCCCGGGAGACCGGCCTGGCGACCAGGACCGGGGCTCCGTGATGACGGGGTGCCCGCGTGGGGATACTCCCCTCCGAACCACCCCATGGTGTCACAGCGGGGCGGGTGCTCCCGACTCGACCCGAGCGACCCGACCGGCGGCGACGAGGGTGGCCCGGCGCTCCGGAGCGAGGTCCTCCTCGACGACCTGCCCTCCCTCGCCCGCGTGGATCATCCGGCCCGGCCCCGTGACGATGCCGACGTGGTGGGCCGGCCGTCCGTCGCGGGCGAAGAAGTAGAGGTCGCCGGGCTGCACCTCGTCGAGCGGCACCGGCAGGCATGCCGCCTGCTGGTCGTGCGCGTCGCGCGGGACCACCCGGCCCAGCTCCCGGTGGACCGTGTGCACCAGCCCCGAGCAGTCCAGCCCCTCGGGTGATGTGCCGCCCCAGAGGTACCGGAGTCCCAGGTGCGCGCGGGCGAAGGCGAGGTCGGCGCGTCCGTCGGGACCGGGCCGGGCCGCCCAGGTGTCGTCCTCCGGACCGTCGGCGTGGCCGCCGGTGTCGTCGGGGATGAGGTGGGCGCGGCGCAGCCAGCCGGGGTAGCCCCGGGGGTCGAGCGAGCTCGGCTGCCAGGGCAGGACGACGGGCACCCAGCCGGCGGACGCCCGTCGCGGTGCGGACCGGTAGGCGTCGGAGCCGTCGGCTGCGTTGTCGACGTCGTCAGCGTCCTCGAGGAGGACCGGCTCGCCGGCCACGGCCTGGGTCAGCACCCGGCCGTGCAGCCCCAGGCGGCCGTCACCCTCGACGCCGTCGTCCGGGTGCCGGTCGAGGGCGGCCAGCCACGCCGTGTGGTCAGGCACGTCGGCCACGGCCGGGGCGTCGACCGGGCGGGGGCGGTCGGGGGAGACCCACAGGGTCGTCACGGGCACGACGACACGCATGGGCTGCACGGGCCCATCGTCACACGATGCGGCCCGGCACCAGGCCGGGGGCGGACGGCATACTGCCGGGATGCCGACCCGGAGCGACCACGTCGGCCTGGCCGCCGCGCTCGCCGCCGTCGTGGCCGGCGCCCCGGCGCCGCTCGGGGTCGCGGTCCGAGGGGGCGACGGCTTCGCCTGGGAGCACGACGCCCACCGGGTGGTGCCGTCGGCGAGCACCATCAAGGTGCCGCTCCTCGCCGCCGTGCTGCGGCTGGTCGAGGAGGGCCGGCTGCACCTGGACGACCGGGTCGCGCTGCCTCCCTCCGACGAGCGGGTCGGCGGCGCAGGGGCGTTGAGCCTGCTGCCCTCGGTGACCGCGCTGCCGGTGGTCGAGGCCCTCCGGCTCATGGTCGCCGTGAGCGACAACGACGCGACCAACGCGCTGATCGACCACGCGGGTCTGCTGCCCGCTGAGGACGACCGCTCCTCCGGGCCGGGGCCGGTCGGTGCCGCGCTCGCCGCCGTGCCCATGCCGCATACCCGGTTCGAGCGACGGCTCATGGACCTCGGCGCCGCCGCGGAGGGCCGCGACAACCGGACCTGCGCGGCCGACCTGGCCGACCTCCTCGTCGCCCTGCGTCAGGGGCGGCTGCTCGGCCCGGACCTCACGGCTCTGGCTCTCGAGCTGCTGCAGGCGCAGCCGCCCCGCGAGGGGCTGCCGGCCTACCTCGGCGACGACGTGCTCGTCGCGTCGAAGCCCGGCGACCTGCACGGGGTGCGCACCGAGGTGGCGCTGCTGGGACGCGAGGGCCGGTGGGCGGTCGTCGCGGTGGTCGCCGACGGCCTGGCGCAGGGGGGCACCGACCGGGGGACGGCGGTGCTGCCGGTCTTCGCCGCCCTGGGCGAGCTGACCGCGACCCTGCTCTGACGGGAGGCCCGGTCTCGGCCCGGTCACTTTCGAGCAATCACCGGATCGGCGGGCGGCCGCGATGACAGGCTGACCCGTGGGAGGTGGCATGTCGGACCCCGACGACGTGCTCGACCGGTTGGTCGGTGCGCTCAGCCGTGGCGACCGCACGGCCGCCCTGGCGTGCTTCGCGCAAGGGGCGACGGTCGTCGTGTCCGGCGCGCACCACGACTACGCCTCGTACCCGCCCGAGCAGGTCGTCGACGTCCTGCTCCGCGCCTTCATCGAGATCGGCTGGACGGCGTCCGTGCGCCGCACCGTCGGCGGGGCCCGGGTCGAGGAAGGGGTGCTCGCGGGGACGCAGATCGGCCGATTCCTCGGGATCGACCCCAAGGGTGAGCGGGTCGTCGCCAACCTGCGGGCCTCCGCGTCGCTGGCCCCCGGTGGTGGCCTCGACACCCTTTCGGTGTGGGGGAGCCGGGAAGCTGTCGAGGGCCAGATCGGCGGTGCGGTGGGGGCGGTCGGCATGGCCGACACCCTCGTCGCGGCGGCGCGCGAACGGCTGTCCGGAGGCGTCCGCGAGTACACCCCGGAGGAGGTTGCCGCCTTCCCCTTGCCCGCCGTGCCCGCGGGTATGCGGGTGGTCACCGTCCCGACGCCGGGCCGAGGCACCCGCCCGGCGGTCGCCGTCGGCTCCCGGGGCGGCGGTTCCTCCCGACAGGTGCTGCTGTGGGGAGCCGGGGCGCTGGCGCTGCTGGCCCTGCTCGTCGGCGTCGTGCAGGTGACCCTGCGGCTGCTGCCGGGGGCCGACGCGGTGGCCGGGTCGATTGCCGTATCGGTCGTCACGCCGACCGCCCGGGCGACGTCGATCGCGACGATCCCGCCCATCGTCAAGCAGAGCGTGCAGCAGGGGGTCGCGAGCCTGGGCGGAGGTTCCGGGCCGTTCGCGCCGGGCACCATCCTCACCAGCAGCACGAACGCCGGGCTCAGCCCGGTCGGCCCTAACGTCCAGTTCGACTACGACTCCTTCGTCATCCAGCCGCAGGCGCAGGCCGACATCGAGGTGCTCGCCACCGCGATCATCACCCGGGGTCTGAGCGGCGCCATCTACATCCACGGCTACACCGACAACCTCGGCTCGCCCGAGCACGGGATCCTGCTCTCCGGCGAGCGTGCCAACGCCGTGGCCAAGCTGCTCCAGGACCGGCTGCGCGGCCAGCCGGTGAAGCTCGTCATCGCGGGCTACGGCGAGGAGGACCCCATCGCCGACAACAGCACGCCGCAGGGCCAGACGCTCAACCGCCGGGTGATGGTGCTCTACAAGCCCAACGCCTGATCACCAGCCGCGGTCGCGCCACTCCTCCAGGTGGGGGCGCTCGGCTCCAAGCGTCGTGTCCTTGCCGTGGCCGGGGTAGACCCAGGTGTCGTCGTCGTAGACGTCGAACACCCGGCGGGTCACGTCGCGGTAGAGGTCGTCGAAGCTCTGGCCGGGGTTCTTCGTGTTGCCGACGCCGCCCGGGAAGAGGGAGTCGCCGCTCCACAGGTGGGTGCGGCCGTGGGGGTCGTCGGCGTCACGGTAGACCAGGGCGACCGAGCCCGGGGTATGCCCGCGCAGGCCGACGACGTCGAGGATCACCTCTCCGAACGTGACGATGTCGCCGTGCTCGAGCCGGTCGTCGACGGTCACGGGCAGCGCGTCGGCGTCGTCCTCGCCGGCGGCGGTCCGCGCTCCGGTCGCGGCCACGAGGGCGGCCAGGGCGCCGACGTGGTCGTGGTGCTGGTGCGTCGTGACGATGACGTCGGCGCGTCCGGTGCCCTCGGTGAGGAGCCGGGTCAGCCGGGGCGCGTCGTCGGCGGCGTCGACGAGCAGCTGGGCGCCGGTGGCCCGACACGTGAGCAGGTAGGCGTTGTTGTCCATCGGGGACACGCTGGCCTTGCGGATGGTCAGCCGGGGCAGTTCGCGGACGTCGCTGGGCCCGCCGCTCGTGACGTCGCCGTTGTAGGAGTCGGCGGCCGGAAGGCTCTCCGAGGGGGTCACGTCAGCCTCCGAAGGGAAGGGTGGGCAGGTCGCCGACGAGCCCGGTCGTCTGTCCGCGGGCGAGCCAGGCGAGCACCGCGGCGCGGGACCCCGACACCGTCGGCTTCCCGTCGCCGATCGACCACGTGTCGCCCTCGTCGGTGCGGATCGTCATCGACGGCGTCTCGGGGTTGGCCCGCAGCCGGCGCATCTGGTCCTCGACGAAGGCCAGGACGAGGTCGCCCTCGATGTCGGCGAAGGCGAACCCCGCGTCGAGGTCGACGTGGTGGAAGACGACCTCCCGCAACCGCATGAACGGCAGGAACCGCGCCCGCACCGAGGTGTTGTTGCGGGCGGCCAGCTTGACGTCGGCCACCTCGTCGGTGAGCCCGTCGGCGGCGGACCGGAAGCGGGCCGCACTCGCCTCCACGTCGGACACCTGCACCGCCATGGGTCGGCGGGCGCCGGCCTCGATGTCGGCGTCGCGCGACTCCGGGCTGGCGTACATCGGGGTCGAGGCCCCGGTCGTCGCGTTGGTGACGAGGTTGAGCAGCGCGTCGGCGTTGCGGGCGACGTGGCTGAGGACGTGCCCCCGGGTCCAGCCCGCGCAGAGGCTGGGGGCCTCGACCGAGCCGGGGTCGAGGGCGCGGACGGAGGTCAGGAACCGCTCGGTGTGCCGGTCAACGGCGTCGAGGTCGGCCCGGATGTCGTTCGGCGGCGGTGCCGTGGGGTCGCTCATGCCTTCACCGTAGTGAAGCCCGACAGGGCGTGCGCGGCGCCGATGAGGGTGAGGTGCGAGAAGGCCTGCGGGTAGTTGCCGACCATCCGGTGGTGCGTCGTGTCGTACTCCTCCGACAGCAGCCCGACGTCGTTGGTCAGCGCGACGAGGCGGTCCATCAGCTCCGTGGCCCGGTCGCGCTGCCCGGCCAGGGCCAGCGCCCGCACCAGCCAGAAGGAGCAGGCGAGGAACGGGTGCTCGGTGCCCGGCAGCCCGTCCACGCCGCTGGAGGTGCGATAGCGCAGCAGCAGCCCGTCGTGCATGAGGTCGCGCTCGACGGCGGCGATGGTGCCCAGCACCCGGGGGTCGTCGGGGGGCAGGAACCCGCAGATCGGGATGAGCAGCAGCGACGCGTCGACGTCCTTCGTGTCGTAGTGCTGGGTGAACGTGTTCCGCTCGGCGTCGAAGCCCTTCTCCAGCACCTCCTGCTTCACGGCGTCGCGCAGCGACCGCCAGCGCTCGACCGGGCCCGGCAGCCCGTGCCGTTCGACCCCCTGCACGGCCCGGTCGAAGGCGGCCCAGATCATGACCTGCGAGTGGGTGAAGTGCCGCAGGGGTCCGCGGATCTCCCACAGCCCGTTGTCCGGCTCCTGCCAGTGCGCGGCCAGCCCGTCGACCAGGGCGCGCTGGATGTTCCAGGACCGGCCCGACTCGGTGAGCCCGTGGTCGCGGCCGTGCGACAGCGCGATCATCACCTCGCCGAGCACGTCGGTCTGCCGCTGGTCGACGGCCCCGTTGCCGACGCGGACCGGACGCGAGCCGGCATACCCGGGCAGGTGGGGCAGCTCGCGCTCCGGCAGCTCGCGCGCGCCGTCGACGGCATACATGATCTGCAGGTCCTCGGGGTCGCCGGCGACGGCGCGGATGAGCCACTCCCGCCACAGCTGGGTCTCCTCGACGAAGCCCGACCCCATCAGTGCCTCCAGGGTCAGGGAGGCGTCGCGCAGCCAGCAGTAGCGGTAGTCCCAGTTGCGCTCGCCCCCGAGGTCCTCGGGCAGGCTCGTCGTCGGCGCGGCGACGATCCCGCCCGTCTCGGCGTGGGTGAGCAGCCGCAGCACGAGCAGCGAGCGCACGAGGACGTCCCGGTAGGGGCCGGCCCCGTCGAACCGGTCGGCCCAGTCCTGCCACTGCCGACGGGTGGCCCCAATGCTGCCCTCGCGGTCGAGCTGCGTGGGAACGGGCAGGTAGGAGGGGGTCCACGTCGTCGAGAAGCTGAGCGTCTCGCCCGCCACGACGTCGAACTCGTCGAGGTGCCGGCCGTCGACGGCGCGGGGGAGCCGGGTGCCGCGCAGCACGAGCATGTCGGGACCGGCCACCGCCGTGATGATGTGGTCGTCGTGACCGCCGGGCCCGTGGTTGCGGCTGACCCAGGGGGTGACATCGCCGTACCCGAGCCGGACGACCCACTCGTGCCGCATCCGGACCGTGCCGCTCACGCCCTCGACGACCCGGATGATGTCGGCCCGGTCGTCGGAGGTGGGCATGAGGTCGATGACCCGGACCACGCCGGTGTCAGTCTCGTGGGTGGTCTCGAGCACGAAGGTGTCGCCCAGGTAGCGGCGGGTCGACCGCGCCGCTCCCTCCGGCCCGATGAGCCAGCGACCGTGGTCGGGGGTGCCGAGCAGGGCGGTGAAGCAGGAGGGCGAGTCGAAGCGGGGGAGGCACAGCCAGTCGACCGACCCGGCCCGGCTGACCAGGGCACACGTGGCCATGTCGCCGAGGACGGCGTACTCGCCGATGGGGGTCGTCGTCGGCGGCGCGGCGTCGGGCATACGGCGAGGGTATGCGCGGACCGCCCGACGGCCTCGGTGGGGCGCTGTCGGTGGCGCCGCTTAGGGTGGAC
The DNA here is from genome assembly GCA_963752705.1 of uncultured Actinomycetota bacterium. GTDB lineage: Bacteria > Actinomycetota > Actinomycetes > Actinomycetales > Dermatophilaceae > Lapillicoccus. The sequence goes on along the minus strand of CAVVZM010000001.1, from coordinate 139,458 downwards.
AGGTGCCAGACGTGTCCCCGATCTCCGTCCCGCCGACCACGTCTCCCAACCGTCCCACCAGCCCCACCGGCCCGACGCGACACGACTCGCTCGTCGTCCGCGGGGCCCGCGAGCACAACCTCAAGGACATCTCGGTCGAGCTGCCCCGCGACAGCCTTATCTGCTTCACCGGGCTGTCCGGCAGCGGGAAGTCGTCGCTCGCCTTCGACACGATCTTCGCCGAGGGCCAGCGCCGCTACGTCGAGTCGCTGTCGTCCTACGCCCGCCAGTTCCTCGGGCAGATGGACAAGCCCGACGTCGACTTCATCGAGGGCCTGTCGCCGGCCGTGTCGATCGACCAGAAGTCGACCAACCGCAACCCGCGCTCGACCGTCGGCACCATCACCGAGGTCTACGACTACCTCCGGCTGCTGTTCGCCCGCGCCGGCCGCCCGCACTGCCCCGTCTGCGGCGAGGCCGATCACCCGCCAGTCGCCCCAGCAGATCGTCGACCAGCTGCTCGAGCTGCCCGACCGCACCCGGTTCCAGGTGCTCGCGCCGGTGGTCCAGGGCCGCAAGGGCGAGTTCGTCGACCTGTTCGGCGAGCTGCAGACCAAGGGGTTCTCCCGCGCCCGGGTCGACGGCGAGGTGGTGTCGCTCGTCGAGCCGCCCAAGCTCGACAAGAAGTTCAAGCACACCATCGAGGTGGTCGTCGACCGGCTCGTCGCCAAGGGCGGCGACTCCGGGTCGAAGCGGAGGCTGACCGACTCGGTCGAGACGGCTCTGCGCCTGGCTGGCGGGGTGCTGCTCATCGAGTTCGTCGACGTCGACACCACCGACAAGAAGGCCGTGCGCGAGCGCCGGTTCTCCGAGCGGATGGCCTGCCCCAACGACCACCCGCATAGCCATCGACGAGATCGAGCCGCGGTCGTTCTCCTTCAACTCCCCGTTCGGCGCCTGCACGAAGTGCACCGGCATCGGCACGGAGCTGGAGGTCGACCCCGAGCTCGTCGTCCCCGACGACGACCTGTCCCTCAACGACGGGGCCGTCGCGCCGTGGTCGCAGGGGTCCGGGTCGGCGGACTACTTCCTGCGGGTCACCGCCGCGCTCGCGGAGGACCTCAAGTTCTCGATGGACGTGCCGTGGAAGGCGCTGCCCGACCGCGCGAAGGAGGCGATCCTCCACGGCGAGAACTACCGGGTCCACGTGAAGTACCGCAACCGCTACGGCCGCGACCGTTCCTACAGCACGGGTTTCGAGGGGGTCGTGCCCTTCGTCAAGCGCCGGCACGCCGAGACCGACTCCGACTGGAGCCGGGAGCGCTACGAGGGCTACATGCGCGAGGTGCCGTGCCCCCAGTGCCAGGGCGCCCGGCTCAAGCCCGAGATCCTCGCCGTGCTCGTGGGCGGCAAGAACATCTCCGAGATCTGCGCGCTCGCCATCAACGAGGCCGCCGACTTCCTCAGCGACGTCGACTTCACCGTGCGCGAGCGGCAGATCGCCGAGCGGGTCATCAAGGAGATCGAGGCCCGGCTGGGCTTCCTCCTCGACGTCGGCCTCGACTACCTCTCGCTCGACCGTCCGGCAGGCACCCTGTCCGGCGGCGAGGCACAGCGGATCCGGCTCGCCACCCAGATCGGCTCCGGCCTGGTCGGCGTGCTCTACGTGCTCGACGAGCCGTCGATCGGGCTGCACCAGCGCGACAACCACCGGCTCATCGAGACGCTGACCCGGCTGCGCGACCTCGGCAACACCCTCATCGTCGTCGAGCACGACGAGGACACCATCGCCACCGCCGACTGGGTCGTCGACATCGGTCCGGGGGCGGGGGAGCACGGCGGCCAGGTCGTCCACTCCGGCACCGTCCAGGGCCTGCTGGAGCACCACGACTCGATCACCGGGCAGTACCTCAGCGGCCGGCGCGAGATCACCATGCCGGCGGTCCGCCGCCCGCGCACCGAGCGCGAGGTCACCGTCGTCGCGGCGCGCGAGAACAACCTGCGCGACGTCACCGTCGGCTTCCCGCTCGGCACCCTCGTCGCCGTCACGGGCGTCTCGGGGTCGGGCAAGTCGACCCTCGTCAACGACATCCTCTACAACGTCCTCGCCAACAAGCTCAACGGCGCCCGGCACGTGCCCGGCCGGCACAAGACGGTCACCGGGCTCGAGCACCTCGACAAGGTGGTGCACGTCGACCAGGGCCCGATCGGGCGTACGCCGCGGTCCAACCCGGCCACCTACACCGGCGTCTTCGACAACATGCGCAAGTTGTTCGCCGACACCACCGAGGCCAAGATCCGCGGCTACCAGCCGGGCCGGTTCTCGTTCAACGTCAAGGGTGGTCGCTGCGACAACTGCTCCGGCGACGGCACCATCAAGATCGAGATGAACTTCCTGCCCGACGTCTACGTGCCCTGCGAGGTGTGCCACGGCGCGCGCTACAACCGGGAGACGCTCGAGGTCCACTTCAAGGGCAAGACGATCGCCGACGTGCTCGACATGCCGATCGAGGAGGCGGCCGAGTTCTTCGCGGCGGTGCCCGCGATCTCACGGCACCTGACGACGCTCAACGACGTCGGCCTCGGCTACGTGCGCCTCGGTCAGCCGGCCCCCACCCTCTCCGGCGGAGAGGCCCAGCGGGTCAAGCTGTCCACCGAGCTGCAGAAGCGCTCGACCGGCCGCACGATCTACGTCCTCGACGAGCCGACCACCGGGCTGCACTTCGAGGACATCCGCAAGCTGCTCGAGGTGCTGCAGGGGCTCGTCGAGAAGGGCAACACCGTCATCGTCATCGAGCACAACCTCGACGTCATCAAGAGCGCCGACTGGATCGTCGACCTCGGCCCCGAGGGCGGCAAGCGCGGCGGCATGGTCATCGCCGAGGGCACCCCGGAGGACGTCGCGGCCAACGCCGACTCGTTCACCGGCCAGTTCCTCGCCCCGATCCTGGAGAAGGCCCGAGCGGGTATGCCGGCCGCCCGGCCGAGCGTGTCCGGCGGCACCGGACGGGCGCGCCGGGCCGTGGCCACGACAGGGGCGGCCCGCAAGACCACCACCACCAAGGCCACCACCACCACCAAGGCGGCGCCGACGAAGGCCGCCCCGACCAAGGCGGCCGCCGCGAGGGCGACGGCCAAGGCGGCTCCGGCCCGGAGCACCGCCAAGAAGGCAGCCCCGAAGCGGCGCTCCGCCTGAACGACCGGGCCGAACCGCCGCCGTGGCAGAGTGGGCCGGCGGTGACCGGGGACGGGAGGGCGTGGCGTGTGGGCTTCGATCGCGTACCGGCGTGCGCAGGCCCTCATGCTGCTCGCCCTGTCCGCGCTCATCACCGCCTGCGCCGTCTTCGCGCCCCTCTACGAGCGCTCCCTCGAGCAGTCGTTGCTCCGTGACGGCCTGACGCGGCAGAGCCTGACGGAGACGGCGGTCGTGGCCTCGTCGGTGGTCTCCCGCGACGCCCCGCCCTCCTCCACGGCGATGCGCTCGACGTTCCCGGCCGCGCTGGGCGGCCTGTACGACGCGGGCAGCGACATGTGGTCGGACCGGCTGCACTACACCGGCGTCGCCCGGCAGCAGTCGACCGTGGACATCCGCGGGCCGCAGGACGTCTGCCGTGGGCTGCGGCTTGCGCAGGGCACCTGCCCGGCCCGGGCGTACGACGTCGCCGTGAGCACCGCCGAGGCGAAGGTGCAGGGCTGGCAGGTGGGCACCCGCCTCCAGGCGGTGGAGAGCCAGCCTGGGGTGAGCGCGCCGGCCGCGTTCCCCCAGCCGTTCGTCGTCACCGGGCTCTTCGAGCAGCTGGACGACCCCGGCCACTGGATGGGGGTCTCCCTCGTGGGCCGGGCCGGGACGGCCACCCTGGACCCCACCTCGACGCCCCTCATGGACGGCTGGGTCACCGTGCCCGCGACGTTCACCGGCTGGAAGAACCCCCGGCTCGACATCACCTGGCTGCTGGACCGCGACGCCGTGACGCTCGACCGGCTCGACGGCATACCGTCCGCGGTCGACACCATGCGGGCCACGGGGCAGACCAAGGTGCCCACGGTTGCCGTGCGCTCGGCCGTCTCCGACCTCGTCTCGAGCGTCGTCGAGGGGCAGCGGCAGGCGCGCACGATCGTGCCCCTGCTCGTGGGCCAGCTGGCCGTCCTGGCCGCCGTCGTCCTCGGTCTGGCCGTGGGGGCCGCCGTCGAACAGCGTCGACCCGAGCTCGCGCTGGCCCGGCTGCGCGGCCAGGGCCCGGGCGGGGCCGGACGGGCCGTGATGCTCGAGCTGGGCGTCGTCGTCGCGGCCGGGGTGCCGGTGGGCTTCGCCCTCGCCCTGCTGACCAACGAGGTGGCCCGGCGGGTCTGGCTCGCCGCCGGGGTGCCGTTCGAGGTGCCCTCCGCGAGCTGGGTCGCCGCGCTGCTGGCGTTGCTGGCGGCCCTCGGTGCCGTCGCGCTCGTGGCCCGCCCGACCCTCGGCGAGCCCATCTCGACGCTGTTGCGGCGGGTCCCGCCGCGCCGACCCGGATGGGCGGTCGGCGCCGGCGACACCATCGTCGTGGCCCTGGCCGCGGCGGGGGTGGTCACCCTGGCCAGCGGCAACCTGGCCGGGCCGCTGGCCCTGGCGACCCCGACCCTCCTCGCCCTCGCCCTGGGACTGGTCCTCGCCCACGTCCTCGTGCCGGTGGCCAACGTCCTCGGCCGGCGGCTCACCCGCCGGGGCCGGCTCGTCGGCGCGCTGACCGCCGTCAACGTGGCCCGCCGCCCGGCGGTGCGGCGGATCGTCGCCATCATCACGGTGGCGACGGCGCTGACCGTCTTCGCCACGGACGCGATCGTCATCGGCGCCCGCAACCGCGACGACCGGGCGCGGGTCGAGACGGGCGCCGAGGCAGTGCTCACGACCGACGCCTCCGACGTGACCGTGCTGCGCGACGCCGTGCGGGCCGTCGATCCCGGCGGCACGTTCGCCACCCCCGTCGTCACCGTGCGTCAGGGAAGCTCGACGGCAATGACCACGCTGGCCGTCGACCCGGGACCCTTCTCCCGCATCGCCGAGCTGCCACGTGATCGCGGGGCGTTCCCCTGGTCGGCGATCAGCGGCACCCCGCCCGCCGACGTCCTGCTCACCGGACGCAGCCTGTCGGTCACCGCGGCGCCGGCCGCCCTCGTCGTCGCCGACCCGCCCGTGGCTCCTGGTACGCCGGGCTCCCCGGCGGCCGCCGGCTCCCCGGGCTCGGCCACCCCGCCGCCCCCCACGCTAGTCGCCTATCTCGCCCCCAGCGGCAACGCCCCCTTCGCCGTGCCCCTCGGCGAGCTGACCGCCGGAACCACCGCACCGACGACCTTCACCCGCGACGTCTCGTGTGCGGCGGGCTGCCGGCTGGCGGGGTTCGGCCTCACGACGTCGATGGGCTTCAGCGGTCTCGTCACCGGCACCGTGGTGCTCGGACCCGTCGCCGTCGACGGGGCCGCCCCCGCCCGGCTCGGCGCCACGGGGATGTGGGTGGCCTCGGGCACCGCGGACCCCACGCAGCGGCGCCCCTTCGCCCAGCCGGTCGACGCCGGCGACACCACCCGGATCGGTATGCAGGTGCAGACGTTCGGCGACGACGTGAGGATCTCGTCGGCGGGTATCGCGGCGTCGGTGTCGGCTCTCGTCCTCGGCCCGCTGCCCTCGGACGGCCCCGGACCGGCGTTCCAGGCCGCGGGGCTCGACGGGACGACCATCGACCTGTCCCGGGTCGGGTCCGTCCCGTACGCACCGGGAGGCGGCACCAACGAGGCCATCGTCAGCCTCGAGGCCCTGGCCCGGCGGGCGAACCAGATCTCCCCGCAGGCCAGCGCCCAGGTGTACGTCGCCGACGCCGCAAAGGTGCCCGAGGTGCAGAGCCGGCTGCGCCAGGCGGGGGTCACCGTGCGTACGGTCGCCCTGCGTACCGACCGGGCGCAGCTGTTCGACAGCTCCGCGTCGGCCTGGGGGCTCCGTCTGGCCCTCGTCGTCGGCCTCGCCGCGCTGGCCATCGCCGCCTTGGTGCTGGTCCTCGTCGCGGCCACGTCGTGGCGGGGGCGGTCCCGGGACTTCGCCGCCCTCCGGATGGCGGGGGTCTCCGCCCGGTCGCTGACCCGCGTCAGCCTCGCGGAGCAGTGGGTCGTCGTCGTCGTCAGCGTGGCCGCCGGAGCCGTGTGCGGGCTGCTCGGCGCCTGGCTGGCCATGCCGATCGTCCCGTTCTTCACCCTGCCCTCCGCCGTGCTGCCCATCGACCTCACCCCCGCAGCCGGTCCGGCGCTGCTCACGGCGGCCGCCGCCCTCGTCGCCCTGCTCCTCGTCGGCCTCGTCGTCGGCGCCCAGCTCGTCGGCCGAGCGTCGATGGCCCGGGTCCGGGACCAGCTGTGACCGCCACCTGGAGCCACGCTGCCGGGGCGGCCCCCGCTGACCGGCGGGGCCTGTCGGTCTCCACCCACGGGCTGGTCCACATCTACCGCTCGGAGGGTCACGACGTCGCCGCGCTCGCTGGCGTCGACCTCGACATCGCCCCGGGGGAGATGGTCGGGCTACTCGGACCCTCGGGAGCCGGGAAGTCCACTCTGCTCACGCTGTTCGGCGGCCTCATGCGACCCAGTGCCGGGCGCATCCGGGTCGGCCACCAGGACCTCACCCGGATGGACGAGGCCCTCCTCGACGGCTACCGCGCGGGCGACGTGGGGCTCATCCTGCAGGGCGCGGCCCGCAACCTGCTGCCCTTCCTGAACCCCCGCGACAACGTCGCGTTCGCCCAGTCGGCCGCCCGCGCCGCCGGCCGTCCGGTGCCACCGGTCGGCGAGGTCCTCGAGCTGGTGGGGCTCGAGAAGCAGGCCCGCTCGCCGCTGACCGGGCTCACGCCGGGCCAGCTGCAGCTCACCGCCCTCGCCGTCGCCATGTCCACGCGACCGGGCCTCCTGCTGGCCGACGAGCCGACGAGCCAGCTCGACCACGAGGCGCGCGACCTCGTGCTCGACACCCTGCACGACGTCAACCGCGAGGTCGGCACGACCATCGTCGTCGTCACGCACGACGCTGCGGTCGCCAGCCGCCTGCCCCGCACGGTGACCATCCGCGACGGCCGGGTCGGCGGCGAGGGACGCCGCGGTGAGGAGTACGCGGTGGTGGCGGCCGACGGCTCCCTGCCGCTGCCGGACCACGCCCTCGACGCGCTGCCCCCGGGCACCCTCGTGCGCGTCCACGGGGAGGACGGCCGCTGGACGCTCGTCCCGGAAGGAGCTCCGGAGCGTGACTGACAACCCGTACGCCCGTCCGCCCGCCGGCGACCCGACCCGGCCCGTCGTCTTCCCCCACACCCTCCTTGGCGGCCCGCATCCAGTGCTGGTGACGGACCCCGGGCCGGGCGCCCTCGTGCTCCGAGGGGTGTCCGTCCGCTACGGCCGGGTCGTGGCGCTGCACGAGGTGCATCTCGTGGCCGAGCCCGGCACCCTCCTCGCGCTGGCCGGTCCGTCCGGGGCGGGCAAGTCCACGCTGCTGTGGGCCGCGGCGGGGGCCGTCTCGCCCAGCGAGGGTGAGGTGCACGCCGACGGGGTGCGGATCGGTGACCGGGAGAGCGGAGTGCGGGCGCGGATCGCGCTGATCCCGCAGGGCAACGGGCTCGCCGGGGTCCTCACCGCTTACGAGAACGTCGCGTTCCCCTTGCTGGCGCTCGGTATCGGCCCTGCTGAGGCGCAGGAACGTGCCCTTGAGCGTCTGGCCGACGTGGGGCTGGAGGAGTCGGGCGACCATCTCGTCGAGGAGCTGTCCGGTGGACAGCAGCAGCGGGTCGCCATCGCGCGCGGCCTGGCGGCCGGGGCCGCGGTCCTGCTGGCCGACGAGCCGACGTCCGAGCTCGACCACACCAACCGCGGCCGCGTGCTCGACCTGCTGCGGGCCGAGGCCCACCGCGGCGCCGTCGTCGTCATGGCCACGCACGACCCCGAGGCCGCCGCCGTCGCCGACCGTGAGGTCCGTCTCGACGAGGGCCGGCTCACCGTCGTCCGCTGAGGGACCGGCGACGTCGCTTTCTCCGCGGATCGGTGCCGATCGACCCTGGTGGCAGAACCGGCGCCCGGCCACGCTGGAGATCGATGAGGAGCGTGAGCCATGGCCACCACCAGAGCCGTTGCACCACGAGGAGCACACCACAGCGCGCAGGACAGCACGGACCTGATGCGGTCCTGGATCGCGGTGGCCCTCGTCCCGGTGGCGTTCGTCGCGGCCTTCGCGGTCGGGGAGGGCCTGTACGCCCTGCTCGGCTACCAGCCCGAAGAGGCGGCCGAGCCGCTGTGGGTGGCGCTGGCCGCCGGCGTCCCCGCGATCCTGCTCTTCGAGGTGCCCTGCGCCGCCGCGGTGTGGTTCGGGAACCGGGCCCGAGCGGAGGGCCGCCGGGCCGCCCTCGTCCCGATGTTCTTCGCCTGAGCGGGCGCGCGATCGCGGTGGCAGCCACCGCCCGAGAACCTGGGTCGCGGACCCTCGGGTCGAGGTGGGGCACGGTTGTCACGGCCGGAGCACGACCTAACCTGCCCGCATCGTCACAACCCTGCTCGCGGTGGACCGCCGACAGCCGGTTCCTGCGGCACCGCTGCGGCGAACGGCCCGACGGTCGATCCTGGGGACATGACACCCCTGACGGCCACGACCGACGGGCGGCCGCCTGCGCAGGGGGGCGGCAGCCTGCGTGACGCCCTCGTCGGGCTCGGCATCCTCCTGGGCGCCCTCAGCCTCGTCGAGCTGGCGATCCCCTCGACGACGCGAGGTGTCCTCGGGTCCCTCCTCGACGGGGCGCTGGTCGCCGTCTTCACCGTCACCGGTCTCCTGGCGTGGTACCGCCGTCCGCACAACCCCACCGGTCGTCTCATGGTGGTCACCGCGCTGGCCGTCTGGGCGGCGGGGACCCAGGACGACGTCATCGTCGCCCTGCGCACCGTGGGCACGCTCCTGGCCGGCCTGCCCTTCGCGCTCCTGCTCCACCTCCTGCTGGGCTTCCCGTCCGGTCGCCTGCCCGGTCGGGCGGCCCGGGTGACGGTGGTCGTGGGCTACCTCGTGGCCCTGGTGCCGCAGGTCGTCAAGGTGCTGGCGCCCGACGCCGAGGACGTCGCCTGGGCGGTGCAGGGGGCATTAGGAGTAGGCGCTCTGCTGGTCACCATCTCGCTCAGCGCCCGCCGGCTGGCGCGCGTGCCGGCCGTCGAGCGACGGCGGCTGCTGCCGTTCGTCGGCTACGGCTGCATGGCGCTCGCCGTCATCGCCGTGACGATCGTCGTGCTGCACTACGGGCCGGGGCCGGCGCTGGAGGACGTGGCCATGGTCGTCCAGCTCGTCATGCTCGGCGGCTTCCCCGTCGCGTTCCTCATCGGGCTGACGTTCGGGGCGTTCGGGCGCGCCGGCGAGAGCGCGGAGGTCGCCCGGGGGATCGCCGCCGCCTCCGCCGAGCCGGCCCTTCTCGACGCGCTCGTCTCCCGCGCGCTGGGCGACCCGAGGGCGCAGGTCCTCTGGGCGACCGGTGACGGCGAGGGCCTCGTCGACAGCGAGGGACGTCGTGTCGACGGTGCCGACGGGCGGGGCTGGTGGCCGATCGGGCCCGACGGTATGCGCGCCGGGGCGCTCCGTTACGACCCTGACCTCACCGCCGACCTCAGCCTCGTCGCCACCGTGGCGGCGCCGCTGGGGGTCGCGATGGACAACCGGCGGCTGGTCGTCGACCTGCGGTCCGCCGTGCAGCGGCTGCACCTCGCCGCCGAGGAGCTGCGCCTCTCCCGGCGCCGGGTCGTCGTCGCCGCCGACGCCGAGCGGCGACGCATCGCCCAGGACCTCCACGACGGTGCTCAGCAGCGGATCGTCCTCGTCGGCATGGACGTCCAGCGGCTGGCCCGCCGGTCCGACGACGCCGGGTTCGTCCGAGCGGAGGCCCTCCGGGTGGCCGAGCTCTGCGGCACCCTGCTCGACGAGCTGCGCGACCTCGTGCAGGGCATCATGCCGAGCCGGCTCCGGGACCACGGCCTCGAGGCCGCGGTCGCCACCCTGGCCGGCGAGGTGCCCCTGCCGGTCCGGGTGACGGTGCGGGAGCCGTTGCCCCGGATGGACGCCACCGTGGAGTCCACCGGCTACTTCGTCGTCGCCGAGGCGCTGACCAACGCCGTGAAGCACGCCGGGGCGCGGGGGGTCGTCGTCGTGCTGGACGACGCGGACGGGTGGCTGCGAATCAAGGTCAGTGACGACGGAAGAGCCGCCGACCCCACCGGCATCGAGGCCGGGTTCGGGCTGCGCAGCCTGACCGACCGCGTCGAGACCCTCGGCGGGACACTGAGCGTCGAGGCGACCTCCCTCGGGACCACGGTGCGGGCGCGGGTCCCGACGCGATGACCCTTGCGGGTCGGCTCCGCTAGCGACCCGGGCGGTCGAGGAAGCGCATCACGGCGAGGACCCGGCGATGGTCGTCGGGGTCGGGGGGCAGGTCGAGCGTCTGGAAGATCAGCGCGATGCTGCGGGCCACGGCCTTCTCGGTGACGAACAGCTCGCGCGCGATCCGGGCGTTGCTGTACCCCTGCGCCATCAGCTGCAGCACCTCCAGCCGTCGTGGGGTCAGCTGGGCGACGCCGCCGTCCTGGTGGTCGCGCACCTCGCGGGTCACCAGCGAGGCGATGACGTCCGAGTCGATGCTCGAGCCGCCGGCCACCACGCGCTCCAGGGAGTCGAGGAAGTCCTCGAGATGGAGGATCCGCCGCTTGAGCAGGTAGCCGATCCCGTCGGCGCCGTCGGCGAGCAGCTCCATGGCCCCCGTCGCGTCGACGTACTGGGACAGCACGACGACGGCCGTGCCGGGAAGCTGCCGCCGGATGGTGCGCGCGGCGCGCAGGCCGTCGTCGGTGAGGTCCGGTGGCATCCGGATGTCGGTGAGGACGAGGTCGGGCCGATAGGCGCGGGCCTTGCCGACGAGGTCGTTCGCGTCCCCGGCGGTGGCCACGATCTCGTGACCCTCGTCCGCGAGGATCCGGGCGATGCCCTCCCGGAGCAGCACCTCGTCCTCGGCGATGACCACCCGCATACGCGCTCCAGCCCGACGACCCCGCAGGACGTCGCGAGCGTACCGCGCACGAACCGCCGCCCACGCGCGAAGCGTGGACGGCGGTCCGGTTGGTCACGCCCGCGGCGAGATCTCCGCGATCGGCGGCAGGCTGGCCTTCTCCTGCTCGGTGAGCGCACGCTCGGAGGAGTCGTAGAGCACCGCGCCGGACTTGTTCGGCAGGTCGAAGCTGACCCCCGTGAGCTTCCAGGTGGTCTTGCCGAGGATGACGGTGAAGTCACCGGTCACCCGCTCGGTCGGGACGCGGGACCACATGTTGTAGCTCGTGAACGGGTTCATCGTGTAGCTGTGGACCTTGGTCTCCTCACGGGACTGTGACCACGAGCCGCCGTACTTGTGCGTGAGGCCGGCCTCGAGGATCCCGCCGATGGTCACCTTGGCGGACCCGGTGGTCTCCACGGATGACGTCGTGGTGGCCACGACCTTGGTGGTGAAGCTCTCGGGCCGGGCCGTGGCGGTGTTGTTCACCCCGCCGGCGACGAGCTTGACCTGCGGCTCACCGGCCACCTTGGAGGTGGGCAGGAAGGTGCAGGAGGCCAGGCCGGAGACGCACGTCTGGTTGAGCAGCTCGGCCTGCTTCTGGGCCTCGGACGCGGGGACCGTGACGGTGGAGAAGTCCTTCTCCATCAGCGTCGCCCGGCCGGACCAGCCCTGGTTGTCGACGGTGAACTTGTCGGCGTCGTCGACCCGGACCATGGTGCCGCCGAAGAGGTCGACCTGCAGGGTCGTGTCGATGACACCGATGCGGTGCGCACCGCCGCCCAGCGCCTCGTCCCACTGGAACGTCAGGGTCGTCGAGAGGGTCCGGCCGAAGTAGTAGACCTTCTCGTAGTGGTAGCTCTGGCCGGGCGCGATGGTCGTGCGCGTCGGGGCGTAGCCGTCCCGCGCGCCGGGGTTGTCGACGTTGACGAGCTCGAGGGTGTACTTCGTCATGTTGACGATGTCGAAGCCGCGGGTGACGTCCTGGGTGGCCGAGACGGCCTTCGTCGGGGCGGCGGTCGCGGGCGAGGCGGCGACGACGCCGGCGGCGACGGACCCGAGGACGGTGGCGCCGAGCACGCCGGCACCGACGAGGCGGATGGTGGTCTTCTTCATGATGGAGTCCTTGTCTGCCCCGTGGTCGGGGCGGAAGATGTTGTCTGTCAACGGGTTTCGCTGACAAGAACAACGTTAGGGACTCCGGGCTCCGCGCTGAATGGACCAGGCACCACAGCGATGTGGTGCCTGCACCACAGTCGCGTGACGGCCGTTCGCGCCTACCCGCGGCGGGCGTGGACGGCGGTGAAGGCGATGGTCTGCGTCCACCAGGTCGGGTCGGCGCACGCACGGAGGAAGGCGTCGACGGTGGCGTCGTCAAGCGATCCTGACGCCACGAGCCGCGGGCGCAGCTCGGTGACGGTGTCGACCCAGTACCGCGCCCACGCCGAACCGCCTGGGTAGACCGCGGTCTCGGCGACACCCGCGACGTCCCGCAGGCCGAGGGCGGCCAGGCGCGGGGCCAGCGTGCGGCCGACGTAGTAGTCGATCCCGGCCTGCCGCGACCAGGCCAGCCACCCGTCCCAGAAGGCGTGGACCACGCTCGGCTGCGCGACGCTCACCGGCAGGAAGTCGGGCTCGATGAGCAGGATGGCGCCGCCGGGGGCCAGGCTCTCGACGAGGTGGTGCACGGCGGCGTCGGGGTCGCTCACGTGGTGCAGGACGGCCCGCGCGGTGACGAGGTCGAAGGTGCCCGGCTCGACGGGCCCCGCCACGATGTCACCCTGCCGCAGCTCGAGCGTCGGAGCCGACGCGCGGTCGACGAGGGTGAGGTCGAGGTCCATCGCCACGGCGTGACCGGAGGGTGCGACGCGCTCGGCCAGCCACGCGGAGACCGAGCCGTTGCCGCACCCGACCTCGAGCGTACGAGCGCCGGGCCCGATGCCGAGGGACTCGATCAGTCTGCGGTGCAGGGGATCCAGCAGCTGCGACATGAGGGCCAGCCGGGACCCCTCACCAGTCAGCTGATGGCTGAGGACGTAGTCGGCCATACGCCATCGTACGAAGCCCCGGCCCGCGGTGGGGTGACAGGATCGCGCCATGACCGAAGCCCCGGCCGTGACCGCGGACGGCCTGGCGGCGCTGTCGTCGCGGCTCGTCGCGTTCTGCTACCAGATGCTAGGCTCCCCGTTCGACGCCGAGGACGCGGTGCAGGACGTGATGGAGCGCGCGTGGCGCTCGCGCCACTCCTACGACCCCGACCGAGCGTCGCTGTCGACGTGGTGCCACCGCATCGCCCACAACGTCTGCGTCGACCGGCTGCGGGGCACAGCGCGTCGGCCCCTCCCGCGCGACCTGCACGACCCGGTCGCGGAGATCTCGGCGCCCCTCGTACCCGCCCTCGACGTGCCGTGGCTGATGCCCGCGCCCAGCGCCTGGACCGCCACGTCCGACGTGGGAGCGGCTCTCGAACGGGCCTCCGACGTGCGTCTCGCCGTCACCGCCATGCTCCAGACGCTGTCGGCACGGCAGCGGGGCGTCTTCGTGCTTCGAGAAGTGTTGGGCTTCACCGCGGCCGAGACCGCCGTCGTCCTCGACACGACGGTGGCGGCGGTCAACTCCGCCCTTCAGCGGGCGCGGGTGGCGCTGGGCCCCGCGCTCGACGCCGAGACCGACCGCCGATCGTTGGACCCCGGACGGGTCGAGGACTACGCCCGCGCGATCGAGCGCGCCGACGTGCCGGCGCTCGCCGCCCTCGTGGCCGACGACGTGGTGCTGGAGATGCCGCCGGTGCCGGACTGGACCCTCGGTCGGCCCGCGTACGAGGCGTTCATGGAGCGCCTCTTCGCCTGGCGCGGCACGGCCTGGCGGACGCGGCTCGTCGGCGCGAACGGCCAGCCCGCGATGCTGCTCTACCGCCTCACGGAAGATGGCGCGGAGCCGCATACCGTCCAGCTCTTCGACGCCGACCCCCACGGCGCCATCGGGCACGTGCTCGTCTACCAGGACCCCGAGCTGTTCGCCCTGTTCGAGAAGGCGTACCCCCTGCCGCGATGAGTCGGGCGGGTCCCGTTCGTACCAACGGTGACCGCACGCCGTCTGCGAAAGGACCGGGCCCATGGGGCGCCTCATCGTCATCTCGTTCATCACCCTCGACGGCGTCGTCGAGGACCCCGACGGCAGCGACGGCACCGCGTTCGGCGGCTGGGCCATGCGGCACGGGCCGCAGGCGGTGGCGGGCGACAAGTTCCGGCTGGGGCCGATCCTCCAGGACGGGACGCTGCTCTTCGGGCGGCGGACCTGGGAGCACTTCAGCACCCTGTGGCCGGCGCGGTCGGACCCCTTCTCGCAGGCCATGAACGCCGCCGACAAGGCGGTCGTCACCCACCGCGAGGTCGACCCGTCCACGTGGTCGGGTTCGCGGGCCGTCGACCGGCCGCCGTCCGCGTGGGTGCGTGAGCACCGGCCCACCCGCGACCTCGTCGTCGTCGGCAGCCAGTCGGTGGTGAGGGCGCTGGCGGGGGAGGACCTCGTCGACGAGTACCGGCTGATCACCTTCCCCACGGCCGTCGGCGACGGGCATCGGCTCTTCACCGGAGCCCGTGAGCTGGCGCTCGTCAGCGCCGAACGGGTCGGCCCGACGGTGCTGTCGGTCCTCACCACCCGTGGCGGTGAGACGAACCGGTGACATGATCGGGCGGTGCCCGAACGTGCCCTGAGCTTCGGTGCGGTGGCCGAGGCGTACGACCGGTTCCGACCGGGGTACCCCGACCACCTCGTGGACCAGGTGCTGGCCTATGCGGGTCGCCCGGTCCGCACCGCCCTCGAGATCGGCGCGGGCACCGGCAAGGCCACGCGGGCCTTCGCCCGGCGCGGGGTGGCCGTCACGGCCAGTGAGCCCGACCCGGCCATGCTCGCGCAGCTGCGCCGGCACGCCCTGCCGGGAGTGACCACCGTGCAGGCCCCGCTGGAGGGGCTGCCGGCCACGGGGGGCTACGAACTCGTGTACGCGGCCGCGTCGCTGCACTGGACCGCGCCGGACGGTCGGTGGTCGCGGGTGGCCGGGATGCTCTCTGCGACAGGGGTGTTCGCCTCCTTCGGCGGGCAGCGCGAGCCGGCCGACCCGGCCGTCCGGGACCGGGTCGAGGCGGTGCGGTCCGCCTACCTCGACGACGACGCGATCCCGTCGCCCGACGGGACGCCGCCCGACCGACCGATGCAGTGGCCCGGTACCGAGCTGCTCGGCTCGCCCTGGTTCACCGACGTGCGGCAGTCGGTCATCGCGCAGCGGACGCCGATGTCCGCGGCCGACTACGTCGGTCACCTGTCCACCGTGTCGGCCTACCTGCAGCTGCCCGAGCCGCAGCGCGGCGAGGTGCTCGCCGCGATCCTGGCGGTGCTGCCGCCCCGGGTGGAGATGGTCGGGGACATCATGGTCCACCTGGCGCGCCGGCGGACCGCCCCGGATAGCGTGACGCATGCCCACTGACACCCACGCGTCCGCGTCGGACCCGATCCGGTTCACCGCCCCGGTGACCACCCTGGGCGACACGACCCTCGTGCGGCTGCCCGAGGACGCCAGCCGGCGGCTACCGTCCCGGGGGCAGGTGGCCGTGCGGTCGACGCTCGGCGGGCACGCGTTCGAGACGGTCGTCGAGCCGGACGGCCGCCGCGGCCACTGGGTGCGCGTCGACGACGACGTCCGACGGGCGTCCGGGGTGGGCGCGGGCGACACCGCGGAGCTGACGCTCGAGGTGCGGCCCGACTGGCCGGAGCCCGAGGTGCCCGACGACCTCGCGGCCGCGCTGGAGGCGGCCCCCGCGGCGATCCACGACGTCTGGCGCGACATCACCCCGATGGCCCGGTGGGAGTGGGTGCGCTGGGTGCAGGCCACGGCCAACCCCCAGACCCGTCAGCGGCGCGTCGAGGTCAGCATCTCGAAGATGGACCACGGCAAGCGGCGGCCCTGCTGCTTCGACCTGGCGTCCTGCACCGACCCGCAGCTCGCCCGGAGCGGACGGCTGCCGGAGCCCTCCTAGCCGCTCGGGCCGGGCCCGGTGGGCGCACCCTCGGCCCGCGGCATACCGTCTGGGGTGCAGACCCGGCCCCGCCGGCCGGGTGCGACCAGCCCGGAAGGCTCTCCACCATGCGATACCGCCCCCTCGGCACCAGCGGCGCCGTCGTCTCCACCTACGCCCTCGGCACGATGACCTTCGGCGCCGAGGCCGACGAGGCCACCTCGCACCAGATCCTCGACGACTACGTCGCCGCCGGGGGCACCTTCGTCGACACGGCCGACGTGTATGCCGCGGGCGTCTCGGAGGAGATCATCGGCCGGTGGATCGCCCAGCGCCCCACCGAGAGCGAGCACGTCGTCCTCACCACCAAGGGCCGCTTCTCCCGCACCGGGACGCTCAACGAGATCGGCACGTCGCGGCGCCACCTGCGTCGCGCCCTGGACGCGTCGCTGCGCCGGCTGGGCGTCGAGCACATCGACCTCTACCAGCTGCACGCGTGGGACGCGGTGACCCCGATCGAGGAGACCCTGCGCTTCCTCGACGACAGCGTGAGCAGCGGGAAGATCGGCTACTACGGCTTCTCGAACTTCCTCGGCTGGCAGGTGACCAAGGCCGTGTACGTCGCCCGCGCCCACGGCTTCGCCCCGCCGGTGACCCTGCAGCCGCAGTACAGCCTGCTCGTGCGGGAGATCGAGTCGGAGGTCGTGCCCGCCTGTCTCGACGCCGGACTGGGCCTGCTGCCGTGGTCGCCGCTCGCCGGCGGGTGGCTCACCGGCAAGTACCGGCGCGACACGCGTCCCGAGGGGGCGACCCGGCTGGGGGAGGACCCCGAGCGCGGGATGGAGGCCTGGGGGCCCCGCAACGAGGACGAGCGCACCTGGCGCATCATCGACGCGGTCTCCGAGGTGGCGCAGGCCCACGGGGCCAACGCCGCGCAGGTCTCCCTGGCGTGGCTCGAGGCGCGGCCGGCCGTCACGTCGGTGATCCTCGGGGCGCGCACCACCGCGCAGCTCGCCGACAACCTCGGTGCCGCCTCGCTCGAGCTGACCGAGGACGACCGGGCGCGGCTCGATGAGGTCAGCGCGCCGGTCGTCTCCGCGTACCCGTACGGCCCGGCCGCCGCCCAGCAGCGTCACCGCTCGATCGACGGTCCGGCCTGAGGGCCGGGCCGGACGAGCGCGCCGACCGGGTCAGACCTCCGTCAGGGGGTGGATCGCCGGCGCCACGGCGAGCGCGTCCGCGGTGACCCGCAGGGCGGTCGCGATGTGGTCGGAGGCCATATGCCCGTCGAGGGCCGTCTGGTCGCTCCACTCCTCCACGGTGACGAACGTGCCCGGCGTGGCGGCCGACTCGAACAGGTCGTAGCGCAGGCAGCCCTCCTCGGCCCGGGTGTGGCCGCGCAGCTCGGTGAGGGCGTCGCGGACGGCACCCTCCGACCCGGGCGTTGCGGTGATGAGGGCTACGGTGTTGAGCACGGTCACGGTCGACTCCTTCGTCGGGTTCCTACGGTCAGTCCTCGCCGAGGTAGGCCTTGCGCACGTCGTCGCTCGCCAGCAGCTCGCGGCCGGTGCCGCGCAGGACGATCGAGCCGACCTCGAGCACGTACCCCTTGTCGGCCAGCTTGAGCGCCGCCTGCGCGTTCTGCTCGACGAGCAGGATGGTCGTCCCCTGGGTCTGCAGGGTCTTCACCGTCGACATGATCCGCTTCATCATCAGCGGCGACAGGCCCATCGAGGGCTCGTCGAGCATGAGCAGCTTGGGCCGGCTCATCATCGCCCGGCCCATGGCCAGCATCTGCTGCTCACCGCCGGAGAAGGTGCCGGCCGGCTGCTTCGCGCGCTCACGCAGGATCGGGAAGAGGTCGTAGGCCGCCTGCAGGTCGTCGCGGACCCCGCTGTCCTTGCGCGAGAACGCCCCGAGCATGAGGTTCTCCTCCACGCTGAGCCGCGGGAAGATCCGCCGGCCCTCGGGGGAGTGGGCGACTCCGAGGGACACGATGTCGTGAGCCGCTACGTCATGGATCGGCTTGCCCTGGAACGTGATCGAACCGCTGCTCGGGCGCAGGAGCCCGGAGACGGTGCGCAGCGTCGTCGTCTTGCCGGCCCCGTTGGTGCCGATGAGCGTGACGACCTGGCCTTCGTCGACGGAGAAGCTGATCCCCTTGACGGCCTCGATCTTGCCGTAGGCCACCCGCAGGTCGCGCACCTCGAGCATGGCGGTCACTGCCGTTCTCCTTCGCCCTCGGTGGCGCCCCGACGGTCGTGCGGCGTCTCGTCGACCCGGTGGTGGCTCGCCTCGACCTCCTCGTCGAGCTCCTCCTGCTCCTCGCGGGCGACCTCGTCGTCGTCCAGCTCGTCGCCGGTGCCGATGTAGGCCTCGATGACCCGCGGGTCGGACTGCACCTCGGCGGGCGTGCCCTCGATGAGGGTCTCCCCACGCACGAGGCAGAGAACCCGGTCGCAGAGGTTGAAGATGAAGCGCATGTCGTGCTCGATGACGACCACCGCGATGCCGCTGTCGCGGATCTTGAAGATGAGGTCGCTGGCCTGACGCGTCTCCTGCGGGTTCATCCCGGCGGTCGGCTCGTCGAGCAGCAGCAGCTGCGGGTCGGTGGCGAGCGCGCGGGCGATCTCGAGGCGGCGCTGGTCGCCGTAGGGCATGTTGCGGGCCAGGAACTCCGCCGACCCGCCCAGCCCGACGTAGTCCAGCAGCTCCTGGGCCCGCGCGCGGGTCTCCGCCTCCTCGCGCCGGAACTTCGGACCGCGCAGGATCGAGGTGATCGCCGCGGCGGAGGTGCGGCAGTAGCGACCGACCATGACGTTCTCGAGCGCCGTCATGTTGGCGAACAGCCGGATGTTCTGGAAGGTGCGGGCCATCCCGGCCAGCACGACCGCCCGCGGCTTGGGCGGGAGGACCGCGCCCCGGAACGTCACCTGGCCCTCGGTGGGCTTGTAGAGCCCGGTGAGGCAGTTGAAGAAGGTCGTCTTGCCGGCGCCGTTGGGGCCGATGAGGCCGACGATCTCCCCCTCGCGGACGGTGAGGTCGACGTTGTTGACGGCGGTGAGCCCGCCGAAGCGCATGATGACGCCGGTGGCAGCCAGCACGACGTCGCGGGTGCCGCCGTCCGCGCGGGGGGCGGTCTGCGTGACGGTCATGCCGTGGCCTCTTCCTCGAGGTGGATCTCCTCGATGCGTTCGGCGAGCGCCTCGTCGTCCTCGTGGAACTCGAGCTTGCGGCGCTGGCTAGCGACGATGCCCTCGGGGCGGAACCGCATCATGATGACGAGCAGCAGCCCGAAGATGAGCAGCCGGTAGTCGGAGATGAACCGCAGCTTCTCGGGGAGCACCTGGAGGATCGCCGACCCGACGAGGACGCCCGCGACCGTGCCCATGCCGCCGAGCACGATGGCGGCGAGCAGGAACGCCGAGTTGAGGAACACGTACTGGTCGGGTGTGACCGACACGTCCTGGTGCGCCTTGATCGTGCCGGCCATGCCAGCGAGGAACGCGCCGCTGGCGAAGGCGAAGAGCTTCAGTCCGAAGACGTTGACGCCCATGGCCTCCGCGGCCTTCTCGTCCTCGCGGATGGCCACCCACCCACGGCCGATGCGGCTGTTGTTGAGCCGCGTGAAGACGGTGATGATGATCGCCGCGACGACGAGCAGCAGGAAGTAGTAGTTCGCGAACCGGCCCAGGCTGATGCCCAGGACGGTATGCGACTGGCCGAAGTCCCAGCCGAAGACGACGAGGTCGGGGATCGCCGGGATGCCGTTGGGCCCGTGGGTGATGTTCGGCCCGTTGTTGCCGTCGAGGTTGCCCATCGCGAGGCGGAAGATCTCCCCGAAGGCGAGCGTGACGATGGCGAGGTAGTCGCCGGAGACGCGCAGGGTCGGCGTCCCGATGACCAAGCCCAGGGTCGCCGACACGCACGCCCCGAGGAGCACGACGAGCAGGAACGGCGGCTTCCACCCGACGGTCGCGAACGCCGAGTCGGAGAGCACCGCCGCGGTGTAGGCGCCGGCGCCCAGGAAGGCGATGTAGCCGAGGTCGAGCAGCCCCGCGAGACCGACGACGATGTTGAGGCCGAGCGCGGTCGTCGCGAAGATGATGACCTGGGTGGCGATCGACATGTTCGCGTCGGAGCCGCCCTGGGTGAAGGGGAAGAGGAACGCGACGACGAACGCGCCGAGCATGAGCACCCGTCGGTGGCGCTGCGCGATGATCCCCAGCCACGTGAACACGCCCGACCGGGCGAACGCGGCGACGATGGCGCCGAGGGCGACGAAGAAGAGGATGAAGACGCTGCCGTCGTCCTGGCCGAGCGCGAAGGCGGCGCCGAAGAGCGCCACGGCGAGCAGCAGGACGATGACGACGATCTCCACCCACCCCGGGAGCTTCGCTCGCAGCGGGTCCTTCTTGGCCCGCACGGTGAGCAGCTCGGCGGCGGCCGCCAGCACGAGGCTGCCGACCCACGAGACCCAGCCGCCCGGGTCGATGTTGATGAGCCCACCCGACTGCAGCGCGACCAGCGCCAGGGTCAGGGTCATGTAGCCGGCGGCCCCCAGGCCGAGGGCCCGCAGCGCCGTGGCCGAGGTGAGGAAGTCACCGACCCGGTGCAGGGGCCCGCGGTACATGAGCAGGAAGACCACGGCGACGACGGCCAGCGCCAGCGCAAAGAGCTGGATGACGCCGGGGTTGCCGTAGACGCTGAGGTTGCCGAGGATGCCGCGGTCGTAGCTCCACGACATGAAGCAGCCGACGGCCAGCAGCACGGCGCCGGCGAGGGTCAGCGGCCAGCCGAGGCGGCCGTAGCGCTCGCGCAGGTCGTCGGTGCGCGTGCGCGGCGCGGGCGGCGGGGCGCTCGCGTCGTCGGTGCGCAGGGTGTCCGGCGTGGCCGAGGCGGTGGGGGCGGTCGGGGTGTGGTCGGTGTCGCTCATGCCCGGTCCACGACCCGGGCGCCGAGGAGGCCCTGCGGACGGAACACGAGGACGACGATGAGGAGCACGAAGGCCCACACGTCCTTCCAGGCCGACCCGCCGAACTGGCCGGGGATGAACTGCGTGGCGAGCGACTCGACGACGCCGAGCACGAGGCCGCCGACGACGGCGCCCTGGATGTTGCCGATGCCCCCGAGGACCGCGGCGGTGAACGCCTTGAGGCCGGCGAGGAAGCCGATGCGGAAGTCGATGTTGTTGTTCTGCAGGCCTTGGGCGACGCCGGCGACCGCGGCGAGCACGGCACCGAGGACGAAGGCGACGACGATGATCCGGTCGACGTTGATCCCCATCAGCCGGGCGGTGTCCGGGTCCTGCGACACCGCCTGCATACCGCGACCGAGCTTGGTGCGGTTGACGAAGTAGTAGAGGACGGCGGCGCAGATGGCCAGGGCCGCGACGGTGAAGATGGCAGGCCGCTGGATGGTCACCCCGCCGACCTTGAAGGCGGCACCCGTGACGACCTCGATCGGCGGGAACGGGAGCTTGCTCTTCGCCCCGGGGTAGAAGAGGCGCACGGCCTCCTGCAGGGCGATGGAGACGCCGATGGCCGTGATGAGCGGGGCCAGCCGCGGGGCGTTGCGCAGGGGCCGGTAGGCGAAGCGTTCCATGATCACCGCGATGAGCACCGAGGAGGCGATGGCGCCCAGGAGCATGATCGGCAGCACCCACACCGCGGTCGTGCCCTGGAACAGCACCGACCAGGTGGCCAGCGCACCGAACGCGCCGATCATGAACACCTCGCCGTGGGCGAAGTTGATGAGCTGGACGATGCCGTAGACGACCGTGTAGCCCACGGCGATCAACGCATACAGCGACCCGAGTGTCAGGCCGTTGACCAGCTGCTGGAGCAGGTCGTTCATCGAAGCATCACCGGCACTTCCTCACTTCAAGCGACGACAGGCAGACGGAGAGCCCTGCACCCACGAACGGTGCAGGGGCGGGCTGGTCGCCCGCCCCTGCACCGGTTCGTCGGCTTACTTGAAGGTGTCGGTCTTCGCGGCGACCCACTTGCCCGCGTCGACCTTGTAGACGGTGAGCACCTTGCTCGTCGCGTCGCCGTACTGGTCGAAGGCCACCTTGCCGGTGACGCCGTCGAACGAGACCTTGCCGACCGCGGTGACCGTCGCGTCGCGAGCCGACTTGGCGTCGGAAGCGCTGGCGAGCGAGGACTTCAGGCCGGCGATGATGGCGTTGGCCGCGTCGAACGAGTAGCCGCCGTAGGCCGCCGAGGGCTCCGCGTAGCCGGCCGCCTGGTACTGGGCCAGGAACTTCTTGCCGGTGTCGGTGCTGTCGGTCGGGGCGCCGACCGAGGTGGCCAGGTCACCGGCGCTCGTCGCGCCGGCCAGCTCGATGTACTTCGGGTCGTAGATGCCGTCGCCACCCATGAGGGGGACGTTGAGCCCGGCGGACTTCATCTGCTGCGAGAGCGGCCCGGCCTGCGGGTACTCACCGCCGTAGTAGACGGCCTTGGGCGCCGACGGGGCGACCTTGGAGACGACGGCCGTGTAGTTGGACTCGTCGGGGTTGATCGTCTCGGCCGCGGTGATCGTGCCGCCGCCCTTCTTGAACTCCGTCGTGAACGCGTCGACGAGACCCTGGCCGTAGGCCTTCTTGTCGTGGATCGTCGCGACCGACTTGATGCCCTGCGCGAGGAGGTACTGGGCGGCGAACGGGCCCTGGACCGCGTCGGTGGTGCAGGTGCGGAAGTACGTCGGGTATGCCCGCTTCGGGCTCGCGGCGTCGGCCCCGATGGTGAGGCTGGGGTTGGTGTTGGCGGGGGAGATCTGGGTGATCTTGGCCGCGGCGAAGATGGGCTGGGTCTGCTGGCTGACGCTGGAGTTCAGGTCACCGACGACGGCGACGACCTGGTCGTCGGCCGCGAGCTTGGTAGCGGCGTTCTTGCCGACGTCGGCCTTGGCCTCGTCGTCGACCGCGGAGACCTCGAGCTTCCAGCCCGGGATCGCGTTGGAGTCGTTGGCCTGCTTGACGGCGAGCTCGACGGAGTGCTGGATGCCCTTGCCCAGCGCGGACAGGTCACCGGAGAGCGGCGCGATGACGCCGATCTTGGCGGTCTTCGAGGCACTCCCGCCGGTGCTGCCCCCGGTGGAGGTGCCGGTGTCGCTGCGGGACCCGCAGGCGGAGAGGGCCAGCGCTGCGACGGCGAGCGGGACCCCGATACGGACGATGGAACGCTGGTGCACAGATCCTCCTGGGGAGATGTGGACGCCGGGCAACCCCCCGGCACCCGTCGCGACAACCGCGAGCGAATCGCAGACTAGTTCGTCCGTCGCCCGGCCAGGCTCGCCCCGAGCCGGTCCGTATCCGTCTTGTGATGTGTGAATTTTGTGTTTCCGAGGTGTCCACACCGTGAGATTCCCGCCGGAGCCGCGCTGGAACGCCGCCGAAACGACGACAGGGACGGGCGAACGGGGGTGAACCGGGCGGTCCACGACAGCGTCTCCACAGGTGGCTGCTCGTCTTTGGCGGGCACCATCGCTGCTCGCGATCGTTGTTCCGAGCACGCCCGCCGGCGCGTCGACCGGCCAGCACCTCACGATCTGAACCAGACCCCACCCGACGTCACGAAGGCAGGACGAGGCCATGTCAGACCAGACCGACACCCAGACCGACCCGCAGGCCCACGCGCATACCCACACCAGCCCGCCCGGCCCGGACCGCCGCGCCGTCCTCCGTGCGGCCGGCCTCGTCGGCGCCGGCGGTGTCGGGGCGGCCGCGCTCGCGGCCTGTGGGAGCTCCGCTGCTCAGACCACGTCCGGTGGCGCGGCGGCCGCGCCGTCCAGCGCGTCCGGGTCGGCCGGGGCCGGGGGCATCTCGGTACCCGTGGCCGACGTGCCGGTGGGTGGTGGAAAGGCGTTCCCCGACGCGACTCCGCCCTACGTGGTGACGCAGCCGACGGCGGGCCAGTTCAAGGCCTTCAACGGCACCTGCACGCACCAGGGCTGCCCCGTGACGAAGGTGGAGAACGGCCACATCGTCTGCCCGTGCCACAGCAGCATGTTCGACCTCACCACCGGGACGCCGACTCCGGCCAGCATGGCGAAGAAGGCGCTGACGGCCAAGACGGCCACCGTCAACGGCAGCTCAGTGGTCATCACCTGACCCGGTTCCCCCGCGGGGCGGCGGGTGACGGTGGGCCTACCTAGAGTTGTGGTGTGGCTGACCCGTCGACCTACCGCCCGCGGCCGGGAGAGATCCCGGTCGACCCGGGCGTCTACCGGTTCCGCGACAAGGACGGCCGGGTCATCTACGTCGGCAAGGCCAAGTCGCTGCGCCCGCGGCTGTCGTCCTACTTCCAGGACATCTCGGCGCTGCACCCGCGCACCGCCACCATGGTGCGCACCGGCGCCAGCGTGGAGTGGACGGTGGTGGCCACCGAGGTCGAGGCGCTGCAGCTCGAGTACTCCTGGATCAAGGAGTTCGACCCCCGGTTCAACGTCAAGTACCGCGACGACAAGTCCTACCCCTTCCTCGCCGTGACGCTGTCCGACGAGTTCCCCCGGGCCCAGGTCATGCGGGGGGCGAAGCGCAAGGGCACCCGCTACTTCGGGCCGTTCTCGCACGCATGGGCCATCCGCGAGACCCTCGACCTGCTCCTGCGGGTCTTCCCCATGCGTACCTGCAGCAGCGGCGTCTTCAAGCGCGCCACGGCGAGCGGTCGACCCTGCCTGCTCGGCTACATCGACAAGTGCTCGGCGCCGTGCGTCGGCCGGGTCGGCCCTGACGAGCACCGCGCCATCGCCGAGGACTTCTGCGACTTCATGGCGGGCAACACGACGAAATTCGTCCGCCGCATCGAGCGGCAGATGCAGGAGGCGTCGTCGGCGCTGGAGTTCGAGCTCGCCGCCCGGCTGCGCGACGACATCGGCGCGCTCAACAAGGCGCTGGAGAAGTCCGCCGTCGTGCTCGGTGACGGCACCGACGCCGACGTCTTCGCGCTCGCCGACGACGAGCTGGAGGCCGCGGTGCAGGTCTTCCACGTGCGCGGCGGGCGGGTGCGCGGCCAGCGGGGCTGGGTCGTGGAGAAGGAGAGCGAGGACCTGCCCGAGCTCGTGGGCCACCTCCTCCTGCAGGTCTACGGAGGGGAGTCCTCCGACGCGGTGCCGCGCGAGGTGCTCGTGCCGAGCCTGCCGCCCGACCCCGACGCGGTGCAGGCCTGGCTGGGCACGGTGCGGGGCTCCCGGGTCGACCTGCGGGTGCCCCAGCGCGGCGACAAGCGGTCGCTGATGGAGACCGTGCGGCGCAACGCCGAGCAGTCCCTGGGCCGGCACAAGGTGGCGCGCGCCGGTGACCTGACCGCCCGCAGCCAGGCCCTGCAAGAGCTGCAGCAGGCGCTCGAGCTGCCGGACGCCCCGCTGCGCATCGAGTGCTTCGACGTCAGCCACGTGCAGGGCACCAACGTCGTCGCGTCGATGGTCGTCTTCGAGGACGGGCTGGCTCGCAAGTCGGAGTACCGCCGGTTCATCGTCCGGAGCGCCCTGGAGGAGACGGCCGACGGCGGCCCTCCCACCATCGACGACACCGCAGCCATGCACGAGGTGCTGACCCGCCGGTTCCAGCGCTACCTCGACGAGCGGGAGCACTCCACCGAGATCGACCTAGGACCGGACGTCGACCAACCCGACGGACTCGACGACGACGGCGACCCCGTCGTCGAGCAGGGCCGCGACGGCACCCGTATGCCGCGCGCGAGCGGCCCCATCGACGAGGTCACCGGCCGCCCGCGCAAGTTCGCCTACCCGCCCAACCTCGTCGTCGTCGACGGCGGGCTGCCGCAGGTCAACGCGGCGCAGGCGGCCCTCGACGAGCTGGGCATCGAGGACGTCGCCCTCGTCGGCCTGGCCAAGCGGCTGGAGGAGGTCTGGGTGCCGGGCCAGGACTTCCCGGTCATCCTCCCGCGCACGAGCGAGGGCCTCTACCTCCTGCAGCGGGTGCGCGACGAGGCTCACCGGTTCGCCATCACCTTCCACCGGCAGCGCCGCAGCAAGGCGATGACCACCTCGGCGCTCGACGGCATACCCGGTCTCGGCGAGGTGCGGCGCAAGGCGTTGCTGCGGCAGTTCGGCTCGGTCAAGCGGCTGCGGGCGGCCACGCCCGAGGAGATGGCCGAGGTGCCGGGGATCGGCCGGCCGCTGGCCGAGACGATCGCGGCGCGCCTGGCCCGGGACTCGTCGGCCGCCGTCCCGGCCGTTAACGTGACCACCGGCGAGGTGCTCGACTGACCAGAGGGAGACGTTGTCGGTGATGGGCGAGGAGCCGGTGCGGCCAAGCGGTCTCGGCGCGCCCACCCGCGACGAGCCCATGCTCGTCCTCACGGGGATGAGCGGCGCCGGCCGCTCGACCATGGCCAACGTCCTGGAGGACCTCGGCTGGTACGTCGTCGACAACCTGCCGCCGCAGATGCTGCCCCAGCTGCTCGCCCTGCACGAGGAGTACCTCGCCCGCACGCCGGAGCCGATGATCCACCGGGTGGCCGTCGTCGTCGACGTGCGCAGCCACGGGGTGTTCGCCGACTTCGGGCAGATCGTCGCCGAGCTGGGTCGCACCGGCCACCGGCCCACCGTCGTGTTCCTCGACGCCACCGACGAGGCCCTGGTGCGCCGGTTCGAGAGCGTGCGCCGCCCGCACCCGCTGCAGGGCCCGGGGCGTCTGCTCGACGGCATCCAGCGCGAGCGCGCACTGCTCGGGGAGCTGCGCTCGGAGGCCGACGTCATCCTCGACACGTCGGGTCTCAACGTGCACCAGCTGGCTGCCAAGGCCAAGTCGCTGCTCTCCGGCGACAGCACCGCGCAGCTGCGGCTCGCGGTGATGTCGTTCGGCTTCAAGTACGGCGTGCCGCTCGACGCCGACTTCGTCTTCGACCTGCGCTTCCTGCCCAACCCGTTCTGGGTGCCCGAGCTGCGCCCGCTGACCGGTCGCGACGAGCCGGTCTCCGAGTTCGTCCTCTCGCAGCCCGGCGCCGCCGAGTTCCTCGACGACGTCACGCGGCTCATGACGTCGGTCGCCACCGGGTTCGTGCGCGAGGGGCGGCGCTACGTCACCCTCGCCGTCGGCTGCACCGGCGGCAAGCACCGGTCCGTCGCCGTGGCCGAGCAGCTCGCCCAGCGCCTGGGCAGCGGCACCGTCGACACGTTCATCGTCCACCGCGACCTCGGACGCGAGTGACGGCCCGGATGCCCGCCGGCACCCCCACCAGCCGCAGCCCGCGGGTCGTCGCGCTCGGCGGCGGCCACGGGCTGGCGACGTCGCTCTCGGCCCTCAGGCTGCTGACCGACCGGGTCACGGCCGTGGTGACCGTCGCCGACGACGGTGGCTCGTCCGGCCGGCTGCGCGACGAGTTCTCGGTGCTGCCCCCGGGCGACCTGCGGATGGCGCTCGCCGCTCTGTGCGACGACACCGAGTGGGGGCACACCTGGCGCGACGTGCTGCAGCACCGGTTCCGCGGCGAGGGGCCGCTGGCCGGCCACGCCCTCGGCAACCTGCTCATCGTCTCGCTCTGGGACCTCCTCGACGACACCGTCGGCGGGCTCGACCTCGTCGGCCGGCTGCTGAACTCGCGGGGCCGGGTGCTGCCCATGGCCGGCGTCCCGCTGGAGATCGAGGCCGAGATCGTCGGGCACGACCCCGCCCACCCCGACGCCCGCAGCGTCGTCCGCGGGCAGCACCGGGTGGCGTCGAGCACGGGACGGGTGGAGGGCGTACGCCTCATCCCGCCCGACGCCGACTGCCCACCCGAGACCCTCGCCGCGGTGCACGACGCCGACTGGGTGTTCTTCGGGCCGGGGTCCTGGTTCACGTCGGTCATGCCGCACGTCCTCGTCCCCTCCCTGCGGGACGCGCTCGTGACCGCTCGCGCGGGCAAGATCCTCAACCTCAACCTCGAGGTGCACACGGGGGAGACGAAGGGCTACCGGGCCCAGGACCACATCGAGAGCATCGTCAAGCACGCCCCGGAGCTGCGCTTCGACGTGGTCCTCGCCGACCCCAGCTGCGTCGAGGACGCCGAGGGGCTGCGGCGGGCGGTCGACCTCGTCGGGGCCCGCCTGGTGGTCACGCCGCTGGCGGCCCAGGGCCGCCCCGACCAGCACGACTCGCTGCGTCTGGCCGCGGCCTACCGGGACCTCATCGCCTGACCCCTCGGAGCCGTCCGTCATCGGATAGCCTGCCTGCTTCACGTCCCGCGCCGACCCCGACCACGACGCGCGCCAGCGGCGGCGGACCGGCCTTCGACCGGTTCCGCCCCGGCCTGGCGCTGGGGTCCGACGCCGGGCTTTACCGGCGTTGGCTGAGCCGGCGCGCAGGGGCATATGGGGCATACGGGGCGGACGTTCGGCGGACGTCGACGCCCGGACGGGGTGACAGGATGGCTGGCATGGCGATGACGGCGAAGGTCAAGGACGAGCTCAGCCGTCTCGAGGTGACCAAGCCGTGCTGTCGCAAGGCCGAGGTGGCGGCGACGCTCCGGTTCGCGGGCGGCCTGCACATCGTCGGGGGCCAGATCGTCGTCGAGGCAGAGCTCGACACCGCCAACGCGGCCCGGCGGCTGCGCCGGCTGGTGGCCGAGGTCTACGGGCACCGTTCCGACGTCCTCGTCATGTCGGCCGGCGGTCTGCGCAAGAGCAGCCGCTACGTCGTGCGCATCGTCGAGGAGGGCGCCACCCTGGCCCGCCAGACGGGGCTCATCGACTCCCGTGGCCGTCCCGTGCGCGGGCTGCCGCCGAAGGTCGTCAGTGCCTCCGCGTGCGACTCGGAAGCGGCGTGGCGGGGCGCGTTCCTCGCCCACGGGTCGCTCACGGAGCCGGGCCGGTCGTCGGCCCTCGAGGTGACCTGCCCCGGACCCGAGGCCGCCCTCGCGCTCGTCGGCGCGGCGCGGCGTCTGGGCATCCAGGCCAAGGCCCGTGAGGTGCGCGGGGTCGACCGGGTGGTCATCCGCGACGGCGACGCCATCGCGGCCATGCTCACCCGGCTCGGCGCCCACGACGCGGTGATGGCCTGGGAGGAGCGGCGGATGCGCCGCGAGGTGCGGGCGACGGCCAACCGGCTGGCCAACTTCGACGACGCCAACCTCCGCCGCTCGGCCCGGGCGGCGGTCGCTGCCGGGTCCCGCGTCGAGCGGGCCATGGAGATCCTCGGCGAGGAGGTGCCCGACCACCTGAGCGAGGCCGGCCGGCTGCGGCTGAAGCACAAGCAGGCGTCGCTGGAGGAGCTCGGCCAGCTCGCCGACCCGCCGATGACCAAGGACGCCGTGGCCGGCCGGATCCGCCGGCTGCTCGCGATGGCCGACAAGAAGGCGCAGGACCAGGGACTCCCCGGCACCGACGCCAACCTCACGGCCGACATGCTGGAGTAGCGCCACCGCGCTCGGCCCACGGCATCCCTGCGCGCGCCGGTGGGTATGCCGCGTGGGGGACGAGCGGTTACCGGCCCGTAGGGCGGACGGGCGTGACCCCGGTCACGTCGCGTCGACTAGGGTCGTGACCGCATCGCGACCACCACCTGGAAGGCTTGAGTCACCGTGACAGTCCGTGTAGGTATCAACGGCTTCGGCCGTATCGGCCGTAACTTCTTCCGCGCCGCGCAGGCGTCGGGCCACGACATCGAGATCGTCGGGGTCAACGACCTCACCGACAACGCGACCCTCGCCCACCTGCTCAAGTACGACTCGATCCTCGGCCGCCTCGCCGGCGAGGTCACCTCCGACGCCGACTCGATCAGCGTCGACGGCAAGTCCTTCAAGGCCTTCGCCGAGCGCGACCCGGGCGCCCTGAAGTGGGGCGACATCGGGGCCGACGTCGTCATCGAGTCGACCGGCCTCTTCACCGACGCCGCGAAGGCCAAGGCGCACGTCGACAACGGCGCCAAGAAGGTCATCATCTCGGCGCCCGCCAAGAACGAGGACGTCACCATCGTCATGGGCGTGAACCACACCGCCTACGACCCGGCCGCGCACACGATCATCTCCAACGCGTCGTGCACGACGAACTGCCTCGCCCCCATGGCCAAGGCGCTCGACGACGAGTTCACCATCGTCAAGGGCCTCATGACGACGATCCACGCCTACACCCAGGACCAGAACCTCCAGGACGGCCCGCACAAGGACCTGCGTCGCGCCCGCGCCGCCGCCCTCAACATCGTGCCGACCTCGACCGGTGCCGCGAAGGCCATCGGCCTCGTCCTGCCCCAGCTGAAGGGCAAGCTCGACGGCTTCGCCATGCGGGTGCCGATCCCCACCGGCTCGGCCACCGACCTCACCTTCGAGGCCGGCCGTGAGACGAGCGTCGAGGAGGTCAACGCCACCGTCAAGGCCGCGGCCGACGGGCCGATGAAGGGCTACCTCAAGTACACCGAGGACCCCATCGTCAGCAGCGACATCGTCACCGACCCGCACTCGTGCATCTTCGACGCCGGCCTCACCAAGGTCCTGGGCAACCAGGTCAAGGTCGTCGGCTGGTACGACAACGAGTGGGGCTACTCCAACCGCCTGATCGACCTCGTCAACCTGGTCGGCAAGGACCTCTGAGCCGACCGATGAGGACTCTCGCCGACCTCCTGTCGGCCGGCGAGCTGCGCGGTCAGCGTGTGCTCGTCCGGTCCGACCTCAACGTCCCGCTGGACGGGCAGACGATCACCGACGACGGTCGCATCCGCGCGTCGGTCCCCACCATCACGGCCCTCGCCGAGGCGGGCGCACGCGTCATCGTGTGCGCCCACCTCGGCCGCCCCAAGGGCGCTCCTGAGGACCGCTACTCCCTCGCTCCCGTCGGCCGGCGGCTCTCGGAGCTGCTCGGCCGGCCGGTGGCGTTCGCCACCGACACGGTGGGGGAGTCGGCCCAGGAGACCGTGGCCCAGGCGCAGGACGGCGACGTCGTGCTGCTGGAGAACCTCCGGTTCAACCCGGGGGAGACGGCCAAGACCGACGCGGACCGTGCGGAGTTCGCCCGGGCGCTCGCGTCGCTGGCCGACGTCTTCGTCTCCGACGGGTTCGGGGTGGTGCACCGCAAACAGGCGTCCGTCTACGACGTGGCCCGCCTGCTGCCGCACGCCACGGGTGGCCTCGTCTCGACCGAGGTCGACGTCCTGCGCCGGCTCACCCAGGACCCCGAGCGCCCGTATGCCGTGGTGCTGGGTGGCGCGAAGGTGTCCGACAAGCTCGGCGTGATCGGCAACCTGCTCGGCACCGCCGACCGGCTGCTCATCGGCGGCGGGATGGTGTTCACCTTCCTCAAGGCCCAGGGCCACGAGGTCGGGTCCAGCCTGCTCGAGGCCGACCAGGTGGAGACGGTCAAGGGCTACCTCGACCGGGCGCAGGCCAGCGGCGTCGAGATCGTCCTGCCCACCGACATCGTCGCCGCCACCGGCTTCTCCGCCGACGCCGACCACGAGGTCGTCGCCGCGGACGCCATCCCGGCTGACCGGATGGGTCTCGACATCGGCCCGGAGTCCTCCCGGCTGTTCGCCGAGAAGCTGAGCGACACGCGTACGGTCTTCTGGAACGGACCCATGGGGGCGTTCGAGATGGCCCCGTTCGCGGCCGGCACCAAGGCTCTCGCGGAGGCGCTCGTCGAGGCCACGTCCCGCGGGGCGCTGACGGTGGTCGGCGGGGGTGACTCGGCGGCCGCGGTGCGGCAGCTGGGCTTCGAGGACGCGCAGTTCGGCCACATCTCCACGGGTGGGGGAGCCAGCCTCGAGTACCTCGAGGGCAAGGAGCTGCCCGGCCTCACCGTCCTGGACGAGGCCGACGCGCCCCACCAGCCCGACGGGGGAGCCGCCTGATGGCGACCGCGACCGGTGCCGACGCGCGTACCCCGCTCATGGCCGGCAACTGGAAGATGAACCTCGACCACCTCCAGGCCACCCATCTCGTGCAGAAGCTCGACTGGACGCTGCGCGACGCGAAGCACGACTACGGCGCCGTCGAGGTGGCGGTGCTGCCGCCGTTCACCGACCTGCGGTCCGTGCAGACCCTCATCGAGGCCGACAAGCTGGGCCTGAAGTTCGGGGCCCAGGACCTGTCGCCGCACGCCTCCGGCGCCTACACCGGCGACGTCTCTGGCGCCTTCCTGGCCAAGCTCGGCTGCACCTACGTCGTCGTCGGGCACAGCGAGCGGCGTGAGGGCCACGGCGAGACCGACGAGACGGTCGCGGCCAAGGTCGCAGCGGCGTACGCGCACGGGCTCGTACCGATCCTCTGCTGCGGCGAGAACCTCGACGTCCGCCGGGCCGGCGGGCAGGTCGAGCACGTCGTGACGCAGCTGCGGGCGGCGCTCGCGGGCGTGACGCCCGAGCAGGCCGCGTCGGTGGTCATCGCCTACGAGCCCATCTGGGCCATCGGCACGGGCGAGGTCGCCACCCCCGACGACGCCCAGGAGGTCTGCGGGGCGATCCGCACGCTCCTCGCCCAGCTCTACGGCCCCGACCTCGCGGCGGGCGTCCGGGTGCTCTACGGCGGCAGCGTCAAGAGCACGAACGTCGCGGCGATCATGGCTCAGCCGGACGTCGACGGCGCCCTCGTCGGAGGCGCGTCGATCGACCCCGCGGAGTTCGCCGCGATCTGCCGGTACCGCCAGCACGTCACCGGTTGACCGGAGCCCGGGTTATCCTGGACCGGTTGTCCGCTCAAGGGCTGCGGTCAGTCGGTAAGCCAACCGTAAGCACCTCGAACCAGATGGGAACCCGCTCGCTGTGAACGCGGTGAAGATTGGCCTGCAGGTCCTGCTGGTCGTCGCCAACCTCTTCCTCATCCTGCTCATCCTCATGCACAAGGGGAAGGGCGGTGGCCTCTCCGACATGTTCGGCGGGGGCATGTCGAGCACGCTCGGCGGGTCGACGATCGCAGAGCGCAACCTCGACCGGTTCACCGTGGCGCTGGGCATCATCTGGTTCATCACCATCGTGGGACTGGGCCTGCTGGCCCGGTTCTCCGCCTGAGCTCGGCAAGGAGCAGACATGGCCAGCGGAAACGCCATCCGGGGTAGCAGGGTCGGGGCAGGCCCCATGGGCGAGGCCGAGCGCGGTGACTCCGCCCCGCGGATCTTCGTCTCCTACTGGTGCTCCAACGGGCACGAGACCCGTCCGAGCTTCGCCGAGGAGCCGGGCCTGGTGCTGCCCGAGACCTGGGACTGCCCGCGCTGCGGGTTCCCGGCCGGCCAGGACCAGAAGAACCCGCCCGCCCCGCACAAGGTGGAGCCCTACAAGACCCACCTGGCCTACGTGAAGGAGCGGCGCAGCGACGCCGACGGCAAGGCCATCCTCGACGAGGCCCTGACCAGCCTGCGCCAGCGCGGCCTCATCCAGTAGCGACGGCCCCGCCCCGGTTCCTACGGGGTGGGAAGCTCGCCCGCGGCCGCCCGGTCGACGAGCCAGCGCGTCGCCTCGGTGCCGTGGACGCCGGTCGCCGGCACGTCCCACCGGTCGGCGCCGGGCGCCAGGGCGGCGGCCACGGCGTCGGCCTTGTCGTCGCCCGCGACGAGGAACCAGACCTCACGCGTCCGGTTGAGACACTCGAACGTCAGGGACACCCGGTCGGGCGGCGGCTTGGGGGAGTCGTGCACCGCCACCGCGATGGCCCCCTCGATGCGCTGGGCCGGGTGGTGCGGGAAGAGCGAGGCCACGTGGCCGTCGGGTCCGACCCCGAGCAGCACCACGTCGAAGGCGCCCGACCCGTGCTCGCGCAGGGCGGTTGCGTAGGCGTCGGCGCTCGCCTCCGCGGAGGGGCTGGCGTCCGGCCCGGCCACGCGGTGCACGCGGGCGGGGTCGAGGCCGAGACCCGTGAGGCCCGCCTCGTCGTTCTGGGTGTCGTTGCGGTCGGGGTCGCCGGCGTCGAGGTAGCGCTCGTCACCCCACCAGAGCACGACGCGCGACCAGTCGACGAGGGTGCGCAGCGGGCTGGCCGCGACCGCCGCGATGACCGCCGACCCCATGGAGCCGCCGGTCAGGGCGACCTGGCCGTCCCGCCCGTCGGCCTGGGCGTCGGCCAGGGCCAGCGCGAGCCGGGCCCCTGAGGCGTCGGCGAGCTGCTGCTTGTCGGGATGTACGACGACGACGGGATCGCTCATGCCGACGTCGTCGCGCTCGACCCGGACCGCTTCGCCGCGCTCTCCTCGACGGCCTGCTTCACGGCCTTCTTGCTGGCCCGCTTCGGTCGCTGGGCGACCTCCTTCTCGCGGGCCGTCGGCGCGCCGGCCCGTTTGCGGGCGGTCGCCTTCTTGACCGCCGCCGTCTCGCCCTCGTCGGGGGGCAGGGGAGCGACGACCATCTCCAAGGCCTCGTGCGACGAGGCGCTGCGGGCCAGCTTGGCCGCGAGCCGGCGGGACGCGTCGGTGGAGGGGGCGTCGCCCTTGGCCGCCGCCTCGCTGGCGGTGGCGCGCACCGACGACAGCGTGCGCAGACCCTCGGTCAGCGTCTCCGCGTAGATGTCGTCGTCGTCGAGCCGGCGCAGCTCGTCGGCGAGGCACTCGGCCAGGCCGCGCCGCTTGAGGCTGATCCGGCGGTCGGGCTGGCCCGGCTGTGAGAGCGTCGCCACCGAGCCGTCGGGCCGCACCAGGTCGATCGGACCGCTGCGCCGTTCGAGCCGGACGCTGACGACCCCGCTGCCGGCGGGGGTCTTGACGCGGCGGACCGGCACCTTGAGCACCAGACCCAGCCAGGCGGCGAGCAGCTCCGACGAGGGGGAGTCGTTGGCGCCGGCCACGACGGCCTCGGTCACCGGCTCGTAGGGAGGACCGTCCAGCGCGGCGGCCAGCAGGCCCCGCCACAGGGTGATGCGGGTCCACGCCAGGTCGGTGTCGCCCGGCTGGTAGCGCTCGGCCAACCGCTTGAGGGCCGTCCCCGGGCTCTTCGCCTCAGCCGCGTCGGTGATGCGGCGCTGGGCCATCTGGGCGATGGGGTCAACCCGCAGGTCGGCGGGCATCTCGTGCGGCCACCAGGCGACGACGGGGGAGTCGGCGAGCAGGAGCGGGACGACGACGGACTGGCCGTGCTTGGCCAGCTCGCCGAACAGGCGCAGGACGATGACCTCGGAGGCACCGGCGTCACCGCCGACGCGGATCTGGGCGTCCATCCGGTTGGCGCCGCGGCGGTTGCCCGCGACGACGACGACGATCCGGCAGGGGTGCTGCCGCGAGGCGTCGTTGGCCGCCTCGATGATGTCCTCGGCCTGGTGGTCGTCGACGACGATGACCAGCGTGAGCACGCGGCCCAGGGTCATGGCGCCGACGTCGTTGCGCAGGGTGACGAGCTTCTTGCTGACGGCGACCGTGGTCGTCTTGGGCAGGTCGATGATCACAGGAGGCTCCCCTGGTGGAGGGTGTTCACGGAATCCTCCAGGTGCGGCCCTCGCGGGCCATCATCTCGTGGCTGGACGCAGGGCCCCAGCCGCCGGCGGCATACGGCTCGGGCTTCCCGTGCTTGGCCCACCACTCCTCGATGGGGTCGAGGATGCGCCAGGAGAGCTCGACCTCCTCGTGCCGGGGGAACAGCGGCGGGTCACCGAGCAGGACGTCGAGGATGAGCCGCTCGTAGGCCTCGGGGCTGGACTCGGTGAAGGCCGTGCCGTAGCCGAAGTCCATCGTGACGTCGCGGACCTCCATCTGGTTGCCCGGCACCTTCGACCCGAAGCGCATGGTGATGCCCTCGTCGGGCTGCACGCGGATGACGATGGCGTTCTTGCCGAGCTCCTCGGTGGCGGTGTCGTCGAACGGCAGGTGCGGCGCCTTCTTGAAGACCACGGCGATCTCCGTGACCCGCTTGCCGAGCCGCTTGCCGGTCCGCAGGTAGAAGGGCACCCCGGCCCAGCGGCGGGTGTCGATCTCCAGGCGCACCGCGGCATACGTCTCGGTCGTGGAGCCCTGCGTGACGCCCGACTCCTCGAGGTAGCCGACGACCTCCTCCTCGCCCTGCCACCCGTGGGCGTACTGCCCGCGGGCGGAGTCGCGTCCGATGTCGGCCGGCACCTTGACCGCCGACAGCACCTTCTCCTTCTCGCCGCGCAGGTCGCGGGCGTTGAACGAGACGGGCTCCTCCATCGCCGTGAGCGCGAGCAGCTGCAGGAGGTGGTTCTGGATGACGTCGCGGGCGGCGCCGATGCCGTCGTAGTAGCCGGCCCGTCCACCGATGCCGATGTCCTCGGCCATGGTGATCTGCACGTGGTCGACGTAGTTGGCGTTCCAGATCGGCTCGAACATCTGGTTGGCGAATCGCAGCGCCAACATGTTCTGCACCGTCTCCTTGCCCAGGTAGTGGTCGATGCGGAAGACCGAGTCGCTGGGGAACACCTGCCCGACGATGTCGTTGAGCTCGCGGGCGCTCTTGAGGTCGTGGCCGAAGGGCTTCTCGATGACCACGCGCCGGAACGCGTCACCCGCCGGGTCGGCAAGACCCGACCGCTTCAGCTGCTGGCACACCTGGGCGAAGTTGCCCGGGGGGATCGAGAGGTAGAAGGCGAGGTTGCCGCCGGTGCCGCGCTGCTGCTCCAGGCCGTGCACCGTCTCGGCCAGGAGGTCGAAGGCGGCCGGGTCGTCGAAGGTGCCCGGCACGAACCGGAACCCCTCCGACAGGTTGCGCCAGACGTCCTCGCGGAAGGGCGTCCGGGCGTGCTGCTTGACCGAGTCGTAGACCACGGAGCCGAAGTCCTCGTCGGCCCAGTCGCGGCGGGCGAAGCCCACCAGCGAGAAGCCCGGCGGCAGGAGCCCACGGTTGGCGAGGTCGTAGATGGCCGGCATCAGCTTCTTGCGGGCCAGGTCGCCCGTGACGCCGAACATGACCATGCCGCACGGGCCCGCGATGCGTGGGAGGCGGCGGTCGCGGGGGTCGCGCAGCGGGTTGGTGCCCGCGGCGATGCG
The DNA here is from genome assembly GCA_963752705.1 of uncultured Actinomycetota bacterium. GTDB lineage: Bacteria > Actinomycetota > Actinomycetes > Actinomycetales > Dermatophilaceae > Lapillicoccus. Next base: position 102,545 of record CAVVZM010000001.1, on the reverse strand, counting down.
CGCCGGGCTCACGCGTCCCCTCGGGCCGCTCCGGCAGAACCGGTGGGCACCCCGAGGATCCGGTCGAGCTGGGCCAGCCCCGCGTCGTGGTCGGTGAGGTGCAGCTGGAGCACGGGACGTCCGTGGTCGGCGAGCACGGCGGCGTCGCCACCGGCCTGGGCGGCGATGAAGTCGCCGAAGGTGAACTCCCGGCCGGGGATCGAGAGGTCTTCGTGCGGCACCGTCGTGATCTGGAGGTAGACGCCGACCGCCGGACCGCCCTTGTGGAACTGGCCGGTCGAGTGCAGGAAGCGAGGTCCCCAGCCGAAGGTCGTGGGGCGCTCGGTGCGCAGGGCGATGGCACGGCGGCACGAGGCCAGCGACGCGTCCTCGAGCCGGTCGAGGTAGGCCATGACGGCCACGTAGCCCTGCGTCGGGTCGAGCTGGGCGAACAACGCGTCGAGCGCTCCGGCGATGGTCGTCGCGCCGCCGAGCCAGTCGCCGTCGCCACCCATCGTGCGGATCTCGACGGCGCCGTCGGTGGCGGCCGGGGCCGCGGCCGCGGACGTGCCCTTGTCGAGCAGCTCCCGCGCGGCGGCCTTGGCGCTCTCGACGTCGGGCTGGTCGAAGGGGTTGATGCCGAGCAGGCGTCCGGCCGCAGCCACGGCGACCTCCCACATGAGCATCTGTGCGCCGAGCGAGCCGCCGACGCGGACCTCCGAGCGGTGCGCGTCGACCTCGGCGTCGGGGACGTCCTCGGAGTCGACGCCGACCAGGCGCGCGACGGTGACGTCGGCCGCGGGCGACTGCACCTCGGGGTCGTCGTCGCCCTGGACGACGACCGGCAGGATGCCCGTGCCGTTCTTGCCGGTGGACTCGGCGATGAGCTGCTCGGCCCAGTCGGCGAACCCGACGATGCCGGAGCCGTCGTCGACGAGGGCCAGCTTGTCGCGCAGCGGCGACGTGCCGCCGATGGCCGCGCCGAGGCGCAGCGCGGGGTTGGCGTCGTCGTCGGCGGCGAGCAGGTCGGACACCGACTCGGCGTCGTCGAGCAGCGCCTCGATGTCGACCCCGGCCAGCCCGCTGGGGACGAGCCCGAACGCGGTGAGCGCCGAGTAGCGGCCGCCGACCGCGGGATCGGCGTTGATGACGCGGTAGCCGGCCTCGCGCGACTGCTGGTCGAGTGGGCTGCCCGGGTCGGTGACGATGACGATGCGCTCGGCGGGGTCGATGCCCGCGTCGCGGAACGCGCCCTCGTAGGCCCGTCGCTGCGAGTCGGTCTCGACCGTGGAGCCGGACTTGCTCGACACGACGACGACGGTGCGCTCGAGGTGGTCTTTCAGAGCCGCCCGGACGTAGTCGGGGTCGGACGAGTCCAGCACGACCAGGGGCTTGCCCTCGGTGGCACAGATGACCTCCGGCGCGAGCGACGAGCCGCCCATACCGCACAGCACGACGTGGTCGAGGCCCTTCCCGGCCAGGTGGTCACGCAGCGCGGCCACCTCGCCGACGAGCGGCCGTGAGCTGCGCGGCAGGCTCACCCAGGAGAGCCGCTTGGCCGACTCGGACTCCGCCTCGGGGCCCCACAGGGTGGGGTCCTGCGCGAACAGCTTCGAGGCGAACTGGGCCTCGACCAGGGCGGGAACGGCCGTGGCGATGGCGTCCGCGGCCGGTCCGGACGCGGAGACGGACAGCGCGGTCACTTGGCGGCAGCCTTCTCCAGGTTGGCGGTGGCCGAGGTGAGCAGCTCGCCCCAGGCCTTCTCGAACTTGTCGACGCCCTCCTTCTCGAGCAGGTCGACGACGTCGGCGTAGGACACCCCGACCGCGTCGAGGTCGTCGAGCACCTTCTGGGCGTCGGCGTAGTGGCCGGTGATGGTGTCACCGACGATCTCGCCGTGGTCGGCCGTGGCGTCGAGCGTCTTCTCGGGCATGGTGTTGACCACGCCGGGGGCGACGAGGTCGACGACGTACATCGTGTCGCGGTAGGCCGGGTCCTTGACGCCGGTCGAGGCCCAGAGCGGGCGCTGGGGGCGGGCGCCCTCGGCCTCCAGGCTCTTCCAGCGCGGCGTCGAGAAGACCTCCTCGTAGGCCTGGTAGGCGAGCCGGGCGTTGGCCACGCCCGCCTGGCCCTTGAGGGCCTTGGCCTCGTCGGTGCCGATGGCGTCGAGGCGCTTGTCGATCTCGGTGTCGACCCGGGAGACGAAGAACGAGGCGACCGAGGCGATCTTCGACAGGTCCTTGCCGGCCTGGTGGGCCTGCTCGAGGCCGGTGAGGTAGGCGTTCATCACCGCGCGGTAGCGCTCCAGGCTGAAGATCAGCGTGACGTTGACGCTGATCCCGTCGGCCAGGGCCGCCGTGATGGCGGGCAGGCCGGCCAGGGTGGCGGGGATCTTGATGAGCACCTGGTCACGGTCGACCGCGTCGCGCAGCTGCTTGGCCTGGGCGATGGTGCCCTCGGTGTCGTGCGCGAGGCGCGGGTCGACCTCGATGGAGACCCGGCCGTCGACCCCGTCGGTGGCGTCGTAGACCGGCTTCATGATGTCGCACGCGTTGCGCACGTCGTCGGTGGTCATCGCGAAGACGGCCTCCTCGACGTTCTTGCCTGCCTTGGCCAGCTTGGCGAGCTGGTCGTCGTAGGCGGTGCCGATCGACATGGCCGCCTGGAAGATCGACGGGTTCGTCGTCACGCCGACCACGTTGCGCACCTTGACCAGCTCGGCGAGGTTGCCGGAGTCCAGCCGGTCGCGGGACAGGTCGTCGAGCCAGATGGAGACACCGGCGTCGGAGAGGGCCTGCAGGTTGTCGTTGCTCATGATGCTCAGCTTCCTGTGGTGGCAGTGGTCGTTCGCGATGGTCGTCAGTGGGGGGTTCGGGCGGTCGAGGCGGCGGTCCGGTCAGGGACAGCGAGGTATGCCTCAGCCGCCGGCGGAGCTCTTGGTCGCCGCGCTCTTCCTGGGGGCGGCGTCGGTGAGGCTTCCGTTCGTGGCCGAGCGAGGGTTGACCTCGGTCACCGGGGCGACGGTGGCCGCGGCCCGGGCCGCCTTGATGGAGTCCTTGGCTGCTCGCACGGTGGCCTCCGGCGTGATCCCGAACTCGCGGAACAGGGTCTGGTAGTCGGCCGAGGCCCCGAAGTGCTCGAGCGAGATGATCCGCCCGGCGTCGCCGACGTAGTCGCGCCAGCCGAGACCGACCGCGGCCTCGATGCTGACCCGCGCGCGCACGCCTACGGGGAGCACCTTCTCGCGGTAGGCCTTGGTCTGCCGCTCGAACCACTCGCGGCACGGCATCGAGACGACCCTCGTACGGATCCCGGCCTTCTCCAAGGCTTCCCGCGCGGTGACGGCGATGCTGACCTCGGAGCCGGTGGCGATGAGGATGACGTCGGGCGACTGCTTGCCGTCGGCGCCACCGTCGACGAGCACGTAGGCGCCCTTGCTGGCGTTGCTCGCCTTGGCGAAGGTGCGCCGGTCCCAGATCGGCAGGTTCTGCCGGGTGAGGACGAGCCCGGCCGGGCGCGCGTTCTCGAGGATGGTGCCCCAGACGGCGGCCGTCTCGTTGGCGTCGGCCGGTCGGACGACGTCGAGGCCCGGCATGGCCCGCAGGGCGGCCAGGTGCTCCACCGGCTGGTGGGTCGGGCCGTCCTCGCCGAGGCCGATCGAGTCGTGGGTCCACACGAAGGTGACCGGGATCCCCTGGATCGCGGCCAGGCGTACGGCCCCACGCATGTAGTCGGAGAACACGAGGAAGGTGCCGCCGTAGGGCCGGGTCAGACCCTCGAGGGCGATGCCGTTGAGGATGCAGCCCATCCCGAACTCGCGGATGCCGAAGTGCAGCGTGCGGCCACCGGGGCCGCCCTGCCACTCCTCCGTCTGCTTGCCGGTGGGGATGAAGGAGGGCTGGCCGTCCATCGTCGTGTTGTTGGACTCGGCGAGGTCGGCCGAGCCGCCCCACAGCTCGGGCATGACGTCGGCGAGGGCCGTGAGCACCTTGCCCGACGCGGCGCGGGTCGACATGCCCTTGACCGTGTCGGCCGCGAAGCTCGGCAGCGCCGCGGGCATACCGGCGGGGGTCTCGCCCTTGACGAGCCGGTCGAGCAGCGCGGTCTTGTCGGGGTTGGCCTTGCGCCAGGCGGCGTAGCGCTTGTCCCACGCCTTGTGCGCGGCCTTGCCGCGGGCGCCGACCCGGCGGGCGTGGCTGAGGACGCCGCGCTCGACGGGGAACGGCTTGTCGGGGAACCCGAGCAGCGCCTTGGTGGCCGAGATCTCGGCGGCACCCAGGGCGGAGCCGTGCGACTTGCCGGTGTTCTGCTTGGTGGGCGCGGGCCAGGCGATGATCGTCTTGAGGACGACGATCGACGGCTTGTCGGTCACCTTCTTGCCGGCCTCGACGGCCGCGAGGAGGGCGTCGACGTCCTCGACGTAGTGGTGGCCGCCCTCGCCGTCGGCGTTGTTCTTGCGCCAGTCGACGGTGCGCACGTCCCAGCCGTAGGCCTCGTAGCGCTTGGCGACGTCCTCCGAGAACGAGATGTTGGTGTCGTCCTCGATGGAGATGTGGTTCTGGTCGTAGATGAGGGTGAGGTTGCCCAGCTCCTGGTGGCCGGCGAGCGCCGACGCCTCGTGGCTGACGCCCTCCATGATGTCGCCGTCAGAGGCGAGCACGTAGATGTGGTGGTCGAAGACGCTCTCGCCGGTCTTGGCGCCGGCGTCGAACATCTCGCGCTGGCGACGCTGCGCGAAGGCCATGCCGATGGCGGAGGCCAGACCGGAGCCGAGCGGCCCGGTGGTGATCTCGACGCCCTTGGTGTGGTGGACCTCCGGGTGGCCGGGGGTCAGGCTGCCCCACGTGCGCAGGGCCTGCAGGTCGGACAGCTCGAGGCCGTAGCCCGAGAGGTAGAGCTGGATGTACTGGGTGAGGCTGGAGTGCCCGCACGAGAGCACGAACCGGTCGCGGCCGAGCCACGACGGGTCGGCCGGGTCGTGGGACATGAGGTTCTGGTAGAGCAGGTAGGCCACGGGCGCCAGGGACATCGCGGTGCCCGGGTGGCCGTTGCCGACCTTCTGCACCGCGTCGGCCGCGAGCAGCCGCACCAGGTCGACCGCGCGGACGTCCTCGTCGGTCCACCCGGCCTTCTTGGCGAGGGGCTGCGCGAGCTCCGGGCTGCGCTTCGCGAGGACGGAGCTGCGGGCGGATCGTCGTGCTGCGGGCGGGGTCACAGAAGCTCTCCTTCATGCCGGTGCCGGTCGGTTGCGAGCCTAGCCCTGCGGGTGTACCCGGCAACACGGCCAGCCACGCCTAGGACCTGCGCGTTTCCGGAAACCGTCCGCCCCGGGGCCGGGCGCCCCGCCGAGTCGGAACGAGGCTGGATGAGCCGGGAGATAGAGTGGCGTCGCCGCCCGACCCGATGCCCGAAGGACCCTGTGACCGCCCTGGACCCCCGCGCCGACCTGTCGGCCGCTCCGGCCACCCACGGTCGCGGGCCGCGGTTCGTCGTCGGCCAGTACGTCGCCCTCACCAAGCCGCGGATCATCGAGCTGCTGCTCATCACGACGGTGCCGGTGATGTTCCTCGCGGAGCGTGGCGTCCCGTCCCTCTGGCTCGTCGCGACCACCCTGGTGGGCGGCACCCTGTCGGCCGGCGCGGCCAACACCCTGAACTGCTACCTCGACCGCGACATCGACGCGCTCATGCACCGCACGAGCAGCCGGCCCCTGGTCACGGGGACGATCTCGCCGCGGGCCGCCCTCGTCTTCGGCCTGGTGCTGACCGCGCTGTCCACGCTGTGGCTCGCCCTGCTGGTCAACGTCCTCAGTGCGGCCCTGGCGCTCGGCGCCCTGCTGTTCTATGTCGGCGTCTACACCGCGCTGCTCAAGCGCCGCACGCCGCAGAACATCGTGTGGGGTGGAGCGGCGGGCTGTATGCCGGTGCTCGTCGGGTGGTCGGCCGTCACCGGCTCGCTCTCCTGGGCCCCGTTCGTCCTCTTCGCCGTGGTCTTCTTCTGGACCCCGCCGCACTACTGGCCGCTGTCGATGAAGTTCAAGGACGACTACGCGGCGGCCCACGTGCCGATGCTGCCCGTGGTTGAGCGGTTCGTCGTCGTGGCCCGGCAGGTCGTCGTCTACTCGTGGGCCATGGTCGCGGCGTCGTTGCTGCTCATCCCCGTCGCGGGCATGGGCTGGCTCTACCTCGCCGGCGCCGTGGTCTCCGGAGCGCTCTTCGTGGGCGAGGCGCACCGCCTGATGCGCGCGGCCCGCGCCGGCGCCGGACCGGCCGTCCTGCGTCCGATGCGGCTGTTCCACTTCTCCATCACGTACCTGACGGTGCTCTTCGTCGCCGTCGCCCTCGACCCGCTGCTCCACCTCCCCGTCCTGCGCTGACCCGGTTCCCGGTCAGATCGGGTGCCGCCTCAGGTTCATCACGCCGAGCGTGAGGATCACCACGAGCAGTGACGCGCCGAGCATGTGCAGCGCCACGAGCACCTCGGGCAGCCCGGTGAAGTACTGCGCGTAGCCGATGGCCCCCTGCAGGAGCGTCACGACGAGCACCCCGCGCCACGTGGCCTTGGCCCGGGTCGAGTCGCTCGTCAGCCAGACGGCGACGAGCACGGCCAGGACGAGGCCGACGAAGAGCATGACGACGTCGGCGTGCAGCCACGCCACCGACCGCGGGTCGAACCCGGTGCGCGCAGGCTGCAGCGCGTCGCCGCTGTGGGGGCCCGAGCCGGTGACGACGGTGCCGAGGAGCAGGACCACGCCGGCGACGACGGCCGTGACCCAGGCGAGCCGCGCGACGAGCGGGGCGACGAGCAGGCTGCGCTCGCCCGGCTCGACGTCCTCGGCTCCGCGCACCAGCATCGTCGACAGCGCCACCATGACCATCGACAGCAGGAAGTGGAACGCCACCACCGCCGGGTTGAGCGTCATCCGCACCGAGATGCCGCCCACGACGGCCTGCACGAGCACACCGGCGACGACCGCCCCGGCGACGAGCAGGAGCGGCCGGCGCCGCGGCATACGGGACCAGACGGCCCACAGGGCCAGGATCGCGAGGAGCCCCACGACGCCGGTGAGGGTGCGGTTGCCGAACTCGACGAGCTTGTGCACCCCCTCCTCCTGGTAGGGCACCGGGGTGAACGAGCCCGGCACGCACTCGGGCCACGTGGGGCAGCCGAGCCCGCTGCCGGTGAGCCGCACGACCCCGCCGGTGACGACGATGCCGATCTCGCCCACGAGGTTGGCCAACAGGATGGGCCGCACCCAGGAGGTCCGGACGGCGGGCAGCCGGCTCAGCAGGGACGGGACGGCGACGCTCGACACGTCACCCAGGGTATGCGTGGGGTCAGGGCCGCTCGTCGGCGCCGGTCGCCGTGCCGTGCAGCTCCTTGACCATGAGCCCGACCACGTGGCCCGGCTCGCCGAGGCGGCCGACCTCGGCGTAGCCCCGGGACGCGTGGAAGGCGAGGGAGCCGTGGTTGGGCGGGTCGACGTTGACCTCGAGCGTCATCCGGCCGTGCGCCAGCGCCTCGGCCTCCATGGCCTCGTAGACGAGACGGGCCAGGCCGCGGCGACGCAGGTGCTCGGCGACGACGATGCGGTCGAGGTAGTAGAAGTCGCGGCCGTAGCGCTCGGCGAACCAGCGGTAGTTCTCGGAGTCGTAGTCGCTGCCCGGCCCGAAGGTGACGACGAAACCGCCCACCTCGCCGTCGACCTCGAGCACGTCGGCGCGGTGGGCCAGGCCGACGAGCCAGGTCAGCCGCTCCGCGTCGAGGGGCGACAGCACCTCGACGAACCGGTGGTTGAGGGCCAGCACCGCGGGCTGGTCGGCGGCGGTGAGAGGCCGCAGGGTCGATGACGTCACGGCCCGATCCTGACAGCCGGGGTCACCGGTCGCTCGTCGCCATCTGCGCCGCCGCCCACGGGAGCGACGCCTTGAGGGCCGCGGCCCAGACGCCGAAGTCGTGACCGCCGGGCTGGGTGTGCACCTGCACGGTGAACCCCCGGGCCGCCAGCTCGGTACCCAGCTCGGTCATGGGTCCGACGATCTCGGTCTCGGCGTCGCCGGCGTCGAGCCACACGGCCGGCCCCTTCGCGGCGTCGAGGGACCCGACGTAGTCAGCGGGGCTGTTCGCGGCCACGAGGTCCTGCCAGTCGGGCGTGCCGAACAGCTCCTCGTTGCCCCCCTCGATGGCGTCGGGCTCGCAGACCGTGAGAGGCGAGAACGCGAGCACCACCGAGAAGACGTCGGGGTGCTTGAGCCCGAGGTTCAGGGCGCAGAACCCGCCCATCGAGAACCCGCCGATGGTGCGGTGCGCCGCGTCCGGGAGCGTGCGCAGCTGGTCGTCCACCGCGGCGACGACGTCCTTGACGACGTAGGTCTCGGCGTGGCCCTGGGACTCGGTGTCGACGCACAGGCTGTCGCCGGTGGGCTTCTGGAGCACCGTCGGGAAGACGAGGATCACCGGGTGGCCCGCCCGCGCGGACTCCAGCCCGGTCTCCGCCGCGGCCCCGCCGTCGAGCCAGTCCGTGTCCCGTCCGGGGTTGCCGTGCATGAGGATCGCCACGGGGAAGCGGGTGGTCGGCTGGGTGAAGTACTGGGGGGGCAGCCACACCTGGGCGAAGTACGCACCGAAGTGGGACGCCGGGTCGGGCACCTCGATCGTGGCGAGCGCCCCGTTCTCGCGGTCGTCCTCGGCCTGGATGGAGCTGGGCGAGGGGTAGCGGGGGACCCCCAGGAGGTCGGCCAGGGTCGGGTAGGCGCCGAGCGTCGTGTTCGCCCCGACCAACGCGGTCAGCGCGACGAACAGGACGGAGAGGCTGCCGGCCACCCAGCGGGCCCAGCCGCCGCGCCGCCACGACAGCAGGGCCAGGGCCAGCGCTACGGCGGTGAGCAGGAGCAGCACGGTGACCAGCCGGGTCCCGAGCAGGCGGACGTGGGCCGGGTCGATGGATGCGAGGCCGTCGAGGGCCGGGACGAACGGCACTGCTAGTCCGACCATCTGAAGGTCCGTGACGCCAGCACGGTCGCCACCGCGCCCCAGAGGGCGAGGACGACGACCGCGACGAGCGACACGCCGCCGCCCGTCAGGGCCTGACGCAGCCCGTCGCCGAGCGCCGAGGAGGGGAGCAGCCCGACCACCGTGGCGACGCCCGTGGGCAGCTCGGCGCGAGGCACGACGACCCCGCCGACGACGAGGAGCAGCACCCAGACGAGGTTGGCCACCGCCAGCACCCCCTCCGCGCGCACCGTGCCGGCGAGCAGCAGGGCGAGCGCGACGAAGGCCCAGGTGCCGAGCAGCAGGAACAGCACGGCATCCCCCAGGCCGGAGCCCGCCGGCTGCCACCCGAGGGCCAGCCCGACCGCGCCGACGGCCAGCCACTGGACCAGCTCGACGACGAGCGTGGCCACGACCTTGGCGCCGAGCAGGCCGCTCCGGCCGAGCGTGGTGGTGCCGAGCAGCCGCAGCACCGAGGCCCGGCGGTCGAACCCGGTCGCGATGGCCTGCGAGGTGAACGCGGCCGAGACGACGCAGAGGGCCAGGACGCCGGGGACGGCGAGGTCGATGCGCCGACCCGCGCCGAGGGACGGGCTCTGGGTGAGCGCCAGCGCCACCAGGGCCCCGACGGGAAGCACGAGCGAGACGAGCAGCTGCTCGCCGTTGCGCAGCAGGGTCGTGGCCTCGAAGCGGGCCTGGCGGAGCACGCGCCGAGCCGGGGGTGCTGCCCTCACGGTGCCGGCGGTCAACGGGCGGCCCGGCGGGTGAGGTCGAAGTAGACGGACTCGAGGCTGGCCCCGCCCACGACGTCGGCCGGGCTGCCCTCGGCGACCGTACGGCCGTCGCTGACGACGACCAGATGGTCGGCGAGCCGCTCGGCCTCGTCGAACGAGTGCGTCGTCACGACGACCGTCGCGCCGCGCCGCCGCTCCTCGTCGAGCAGGTCGTAGACGTCGAGCCGGCCGTGCGGGTCGAGGCCGGCGGTGGGCTCGTCGAGGAAGAGCACGTCGGGACGCCCGACGAGGGCCGCGGCGAGGGCGAGCCGGCGGTACTGGCCGCCGGAGAGGCGGCGCACCGTGGTGGTGGCGAACCGGTCCACCCCGAGACGGGCCATGAGGGGCCCGAGGGGAGTCGGGGCGGCATACAGGCCGGCGAGGTGGGGGAGCAGCCGCGCGGGGGTGGTGCCCGTGGGGAGGCCGCCCTCCTGGAGCATGACCCCGACGCGGGCCCGGTGCTCGGCCGGGCTCTGCCAGGGGTCGCGGCCGTCGACCTCCACCCGGCCGGCGTCGGGGCGCTGGAGCCCGACGCAGCACTCGACCGCCGTGGTCTTGCCGGCGCCGTTGGGGCCGAGGACGGCGGTGACCTGCCCCGCGGGTGCCGTCCACGACATGCCGTCGCACGCGGCGACCGCCCCGAAGCGCCGGACGACGGCGTCGAGGCTCACGGCGGCTCCGGGGGTCACGCTGGCGAGTCTAAGGACGCCCCCTGCGACGAGGCTCCACGCAGCTGGTTCGTGCGGTGGGACGACGGATCTCGGTGCGGTCCGGAGCACGACCGGGGGTAAGGGGGGCCTTACTATCCAGGCCCGAGGCAATTACGTCACAATGGTGTGGTGTTTATCGGCAGTGACGAGCAGCGCACGCGCGAGCGCGTGCTGTCCGCCGTGTCCGAGCACGGTCCGGTCACCGCGGCCGAGGTCGGCCGCCTGCTCGGCCTGACCCCCGCGGCCGTCCGCCGCCACCTCGACGCGCTCGCCGACCAGGCCGCCGTCGTCCCGCACGACCCGGCCGGCGCGCCCGCGCGGGGACGCGGCCGCCCCGCGCGCGCCTACGTCATGGCCCAGCGCGGCCACACCTCGCTGCCGGCCGACTACGCCGACCTCGCCGCCCAGGCCGTGGCCTACCTCGAGCAGACCGGTGGGCCCGAGGCGGTCGGCGCCTTCGCCCGGCACCGGGTCGCCGGCCTCGAGAGCAGGTACGCCGCGCGCCTCGCCGAGCGCGGTGGCGACCTCGCCGCCCGCACCGACGTCCTCGTCGAGGCGCTGACCGAGGACGGGTATGCCGCCTCCGCCCGCCCGGTGGCGGCCGGGTCCCTCACGGGCATCCAGCTCTGCCAGGGACACTGTCCCGTCGGCAGGGTCGCGGAGCAGTTCCCGGCGTTCTGCGACGCCGAGACCGAGGCCATCTCGCGGCTGCTCGGCGTCCACGTGCAGCGGCTGTCCACCCTCGCCGGCGGCGCCCACGTGTGCACCACGTTCGTCCCCACCGGAGCCCGCTCGGGAACACCTGAGCGCTCCCCGTCCTTGCCACTGTCGACGCCCGACGCCTCATCCGCACCGACCCCCGAAAGGGCACCGCGATGACCACGCACATCGAAGAGCTCAACCCCGGCCTGAAGGACCTCGGCCGCTACGAGTACGGCTGGGCCGACTCCGACACCGCCGGCGCCACCGCCAAGCGGGGGCTGAGCGAGGACACCGTCCGCGACATCTCGTCGCGCAAGAGCGAGCCGCAGTGGATGCTCGACCTGCGCCTGAAGTCGCTGCGGCTCTTCGGCAAGAAGCCGATGCCCGCCTGGGGCTCCGACCTCACCGGCATCGACTTCCAGAACATCAAGTACTTCGTGAAGTCGACCGAGAAGCAGGCGACCTCGTGGGAGGACCTGCCCGCCGACATCAAGAACACCTACGACCGCCTCGGCATCCCCGAGGCCGAGAAGCAGCGCCTCGTCGGAGGCGTCGCCGCGCAGTACGAGTCGGAGGTCGTCTACCACCAGATCCGCGAGGACCTGGAGGAGAAGGGCGTCATCTTCGTCGACACCGACACCGGCCTGCGCGAGCACGAGGACCTCTTCCGCGAGTACTTCACCTCGGTGATCCCCGCCGGCGACAACAAGTTCGCGTCGCTCAACACGGCGGTCTGGTCGGGGGGCTCGTTCATCTACGTGCCGCCGGGCGTCCACATCGACATCCCGCTGCAGGCCTACTTCCGGATCAACACCGAGAACATGGGCCAGTTCGAGCGCACCCTGATCATCGCCGACGAGGGCTCCTCGGTGCACTACGTCGAGGGCTGCACCGCGCCGATCTACTCGTCCGACTCGCTGCACTCGGCCGTCGTCGAGATCATCGTCAAGAAGAACGCGCGGGTCCGCTACACGACCATCCAGAACTGGTCCAACAACGTCTACAACCTCGTCACCAAGCGCGCCACCTGCGCCGAGGGCGCGACGATGGAGTGGATCGACGGCAACATCGGCTCCAAGGTGACGATGAAGTACCCCGCCGTCTACCTGCTCGGCGAGCACAGCAAGGGCGAGACCCTGTCCATCGCCTTCGCCGGCGAGGGCCAGCACCAGGACGCCGGCGCCAAGATGGTGCACCAGGCGCCCAACACCTCGTCGACGATCGTCTCCAAGTCGGTCGCCCGCGGCGGTGGCCGCACCTCCTACCGCGGCCTCGTGCAGGTCATGGAGGGCGCCCACAACAGCCGGTCGACGGTGCGCTGCGACGCCCTGCTCGTCGACCAGATCAGCCGGTCCGACACCTACCCCTACGTCGACGTCCGCGAGGACGACGTGCAGATGGGCCACGAGGCCACGGTCTCGCGGGTGTCTGCCGACCAGCTGTTCTACCTGCAGTCGCGCGGCATGACGGAGGAGGAGGCCATGGCGATGATCGTCCGCGGCTTCGTCGAGCCGATCGCCCGCGAGCTGCCCATGGAGTACGCGCTCGAGCTCAACCGGCTCATCGAGCTTCAGATGGAAGGAGCAGTCGGCTGATGCCGCTGTTGGAGAAGACCGCCGGGGTCGCCGGCGGTCCCCGTCCCGGCGCCCAGGGCGCCCAGGCCGTGCCGCACACCGACTCCGGGGCGGCCTTCGTCCCCGACCAGTCGCGCGCGGAGCGCCGCACGTCGTTCGACGTCGACGCGTTCGCCATCCCCTCAGGACGCGAGGAGGAATGGCGCTTCACCCCGGTCGACCGGCTGCGCTCGCTGCTCACCGACACCCCCACCGCCGACGGCGCCGTGACGTATGCCGTCGACGCGCCCGACGGGGTCACCGTGGGCTCTCTCGCGGTCGGCCAGGCCCCTCGCGGCACGGTGCTCGTGCCCGCCGACCGGGCCGCGGTCGTCGCCAGCGCCAACACCGCGGCCGCGACCCACCTGCGCATCGCCGCCGACGCCGAGATCACGGAGCCCGTCCGCGTCGTCGTCACCGGTACCGCCGGCCTGCGCAGCAACGGCCACGTCGTCGTCGAGGCGGGCCGGCACAGCCGCGCCGTCGTCGTCCTCGACCACCAGGGCAGCGGCGAGCACACCGGCAACGTCGAGGTGCTCGTCGGTGACGGCGCCGACCTCACCGTCATCTCCATCCAGGCCTGGGACGACGCGGCTCACCACCTCGGGCAGCACGACGCCCTCGTGGGCCGTGACGCGACCTACCGGCACATCGCGGTCAGCCTCGGCGGCGGCATCGTCCGGGTGAACACCAACGTGCGGTATGCCGGGCCGGGCGGCAGCGCGACGCTGCTCGGCGTCTACTTCGCCGACGCCCACCAGCACCTCGAGCACCGCAGCTTCGTCGACCACAACGCGCCGAGCTGCACCAGCCGGGTGACCTACAAGGGCGCCCTGCAGGGCGACTCCGCGCATACCGTCTGGGTGGGCGACGTCCTCATCCGCGCCGCGGCCGAGGGCACCGACACCTACGAGCTCAACCGCAACCTCGTCCTCACCGAGGGCGCCCGGGCCGACTCCGTGCCCAACCTCGAGATCGAGACCGGCGAGATCGTCGGCGCCGGACACGCCTCGGCGACGGGCCGGTTCGACGACGAGCAGCTGTTCTACCTCCAGGCTCGCGGCATCCCGGAGGACGAGGCGCGCCGCCTCGTCGTCCGCGGCTTCCTCGTCGACGTCATCAACCAGATCCCGGTGGCCGACCTGCGCGACCGGCTCAACGCCGACATCGACGCCGAGCTCGCCGCCGCCCAGCGCGCCGGAGCGCTGGCGCTGCAGGGCCAGGCGGCCTCGTGAGCGCCCAGGCGGTCAGCGAGACCCCCGAGGGAGCGCCCGGGTTCACCTGGGTGTGCAAGGTCGACGACCTCGAGACCGGCACGGCTGCACAGGCCGAGGTCGGCGGCGTCGTCGTCGCCATGGTGCGCGACGGCGACGGTGACATCCACGCCCTCAACGACCGGTGCACGCACGCCGACGTCTCGCTCTCGGAGGGGGAGGTCGACGGCTGCACGCTCGAGTGCTGGCTCCACGGCTCCCGCTTCGACGTGCGCACCGGCCTGCCCTCCGGCCCCCCGGCCATCGTCCCGGTGGCCGTCTACCCCGTGAAGATCGACGGCGACGACGTGTTCGTCAACGTCGGCGCCTGACCTGACGCTGAACCAGAGAGAAGCCAAACACCATGACCACCCTTGAGATCCGCGACCTGCACGTCACCGTCGAGGTCGAAGGCGGCGCGAAGGAGATCCTCCGCGGCGTCGACCTCACCGTGAGGTCCGGCGAGACCCACGCGATCATGGGCCCGAACGGGTCGGGCAAGTCGACCCTGGCCTACTCGGTCGCGGGGCACCCCCGCTACACCGTCACGCAGGGCACCATCACCCTCGACGGCGAGGACGTCCTCGCCATGAAGGTCGACGAGCGCGCCCGCGCCGGCCTGTTCCTCGCCATGCAGTACCCCGTCGAGGTCCCGGGCGTCACCGTGTCGAACTTCCTGCGCACCGCGAAGACGGCCGTCGACGGCCAGGCGCCGAAGCTGCGTACGTGGGTCAAGGAGGTCCGCTCCGCCATGGACGACCTGCGCATGGACCCGGCGTTCGCCGAGCGCAACGTCAACGAGGGCTTCTCCGGCGGCGAGAAGAAGCGCCACGAGATCCTCCAGATGGAGCTGCTCAAGCCGAAGATCGCCATCCTCGACGAGACCGACTCCGGCCTCGACGTCGACGCGCTCAAGGTCGTGTCCGAGGGCGTCAACCGGGTCAAGCAGGCCGGTGACGTCGGGGTGCTCCTCATCACGCACTACACGCGGATCCTGCGCTACATCCAGCCCGACTTCGTCCACGTCTTCGTCGACGGCAAGGTCGTCGAGGAGGGCGGGCGCGAGCTCGCCGACCGCCTCGAGGACGAGGGCTACGACCGCTACCTGGGCACGTCCGCTCCCGCGACGGCCTGACCGAGGAGCTGGCATGACCGCACCCACCGCGTTCAGCGACGAGGAGCTGACCCGCATCCGGGCCGACTTCCCGATCCTGTCGCGCACGGTGCGTGACGGGAAGCCGTTGGTCTACCTCGACTCCGGGGCCACCTCGCACAAGCCGAGCGTCGTGCTCGACGCCGAGCGGGAGTTCTACGAGCGGCACAACTCGGCCGTGCACCGCGGCGCGCACCAGCTCTCCGAGGAGGGCACCGAGGCCTACGAGAGCGCCCGCGAGACGATCGCCCGGTTCATCGGGGCGCGGGCGGACGAGGTCGTGTTCACCAAGAACGCGACCGAGGCGCTCAACCTCGTGGCGTACGCGTTCTCCAACGCCACCCACGGCGGCGGGGGCGGGTCGGGCGACCGGTTCACCCTCCGGCCCGGTGACGAGGTGCTCGTCACCCAGATGGAGCACCACGCCGACCTCATCCCGTGGCAGGAGCTCTGCCGCCGCACCGGGGCGACGCTCCGGTGGGTCCCCGTGACCGCGGACGGCCGGCTCGACCTCACCGACCTCGACTCGCTGCTCACCGAGCGCACGCGCGTGTTCGCGTTCACCCACGTCTCCAACGTCCTCGGCACCGTCAACCCCGTGCGCGAGCTGGCCGACCGGGCCCACGCGGTGGGCGCCCTCGTCGTCCTCGACGCCTGCCAGTCGGTGCCGCACCTGGCGATCGACGTGCGCCAGCTCGGGGTCGACCTGCTCGCCTTCAGCGGCCACAAGATGCTGGGGCCCTTGGGGATCGGCGTGCTGTGGGGCCGGCCGGAGGTGCTCGACGCCATGCCGGTGTTCCTCACGGGCGGCTCGATGATCGCGACCGTGACCATGGAGGGCTCGACGTATGCGCCGGTGCCCCAGAAGTTCGAGGCCGGGGTGCCGATGGCGGCCCAGGCCATCGGTCTGGCCGCGGCGGCCGACTACCTGACGGTGCTGGGCATGGACCGGGTCACGGCCCATGAGCAGTCGCTCTCCGAGCACCTGCTCAAGGGCCTGGCCCAACGGCCGTGGGTGCGCGTCGTCGGACCCGACATCGGCACCGACCGCGGCGCCACGGTCGCCTTCGTCGTCGACGGCGTGCACGCGCACGACGTCGGCCAGGTGCTCGACGCCGAGGGGGTCGCCGTCCGCGTCGGCCACCACTGCGCCTGGCCGCTCCACAAGGCCCTCGGCGTCACCGCGACCACGCGGGCCAGCTTCGCGGCCTACAACACCGTCGGCGAGGTCGATGTCCTGCTCACCGCTCTCGACCGCGTGCCCCAGATCTTCGGGGTCGGCACCGAGACGTGCGCCTGACGTGGACCTCTACCAGGAGCTCATCCTCGAGCACTCCAAGCGGCCCCACGGGGTCGGTCTGCGTGACCCGTTCGTCAGCGAGAGCCACCAGGTCAACCCCACCTGCGGCGACGAGGTGACGCTGCGCCTCGACCTCGACACCACGGCCGGCACCGGGTCCACCGCCACCGTGCGCGACGTGTCCTACGACGCGCTCGGCTGCTCGATCAGCGTGGCGTCGACCTCGGTGCTCACCGACCTCGTCACCGGTCACACCGTGACCGAGGCCCTCGACGCGTACGCCGCCATGCGGGCGATGCTGACCTCCCGCGGCGCCGACGAGGGCGACGAGGACGTCGTCGGCGACGGGGTCGCCTTCGCCGGCGTCTCGAAGTACCCCGCCCGCGTCAAGTGCGCCCTGCTCGGCTGGACCGCCTTCACCGACGCGCTCGCCCGGGCCGGCATCGACCCCACCCCTCCCGCACCCGTTCCCACCCCGTCTTCGACAAAGGACTGACCCGCCATGACGGACACCACCCAGAGTCCCGCCAACGTCGCCGACGTCGAGGAGGCCCTGCGCGACGTCGTCGACCCCGAGCTCGGCATCAACGTCGTCGACCTCGGTCTCATCTACGGCATCACCGTCGACTCCGACTCGCAGGCCATTATCGACATGACGCTCACCTCGGCGGCCTGCCCGCTGACCGACGTCATCGAGGACCAGGCGGCCACCGCCCTCGAAGGGCTCACCAAGGGCTTCCGGATCAACTGGGTCTGGATGCCGCCGTGGGGCCCGGACAAGATCACCGAGGACGGCCGCGAGCAGCTGCGGGCCCTCGGCTTCAACATCTGAGGGTGAGCCGGGTCGTCGAGGTCGCTCCGGAGCGCCTCGAGCGCTGGCTGGCGGGCTTCGCGGAGCGCCACGACGGCCTCGCGGTGTCGACGCCCGCACGGGCGGTCGGTGGCGACGGCGCCGAGGCGACGTTCGACCCGTTCGACCCGGAGCCGATGGGGGTCGTGCTCGTGCGCCGGGGCGGGTACGCCTGTGCCCTCGCCTCCGGGGGCTCGGTCACCGCGTCCAAGGTGGGCACCCGACACGTGCAGTCGCGCACCGCGGCCGGCGGCTGGTCGCAGCAGCGGTTCGCCCGGCGCCGGGGCAACCAGGCCGACGCCCTCGTCGAGGCGGTCGCGGGTCACGCGCTACGGATCCTGCTGGCGGGCAACGAGTCCCCGGCGACCGGCGCCCGCGGCCTACCGGCCGGCCTCGTCGTCGGGGGGGACCGAGCGCTGGTCGCGCAGGTGCTGGAGGACTCCCGGCTCCGGGCGCTGTCCGGCCTCCCTCGCCGTGAGCTCTACGACCTGCCCGACCCGCGGCGCGACGTCCTCGACAAGGCCGTCGAGCGGGGCCGGGCCGTGCGCGTCACCCTCACCGACCCGGCTGCCTGAGCCGTCGCGGGTTACCGTCGACCGATGACCCGGACGGCCGCGCTGCGCGCTCTCGGTGCGCTCGCGGCCCTCGCGCTGCTGGGCGCCTGCTCGCCGGGCACCGCGTCGCTCGCGACCGAGCGGTCCGCGGCGGTGACCACCGCGCCCCCCGAGTTCACGACGACCACGGCGACCACGGCGCCCGCGACGACGCCGGTGCCGGAGCCCACCACCACCACGCCGAGTGCGCCGGCCACGACGCCGGCCACACCGACACCGAGCGACGGCACCCCCGTCGAGGCCCGGCTGAGCATCCCCGACCTCGGGCTCACCGGGCTCGTCGTCGAGCCGTACGTCGGCCGCACCGACGACGCCCCCGGTACCCGCATCCAGGACCGCGGCCGGGCCGCGTCACCCCACGGGCCGGAGGGTGGCACCGGCCCCGGCGGCGTCGGCAGCTACCAGGTGACCGCCCACCGCACGTCGGCCGCCGCCCCGTTCCGGGACCTGCCCGCGCTGGGAGACGGCGCGCTCGTCCACGTCGACGCCCGCGGGGTGCGCTACACCTACGCCGTCACGCAGACCCGGCAGACGTCGTTCCGGTCGGCGGCGTCCCTGGCGGAGCAACGGGCCGCCGTGCCCGGGCGTCCCGGCGTCGCGGCGACCCAGGCCGTGATCCTGCTCTCCACCTGCGCCACGCCCGAGGACCACGCCGCCGGCAACCGCTGGGCCGACGAGCTGCACAACCCCGAGCACCGGATCGACAAGATCGGGGTGCTCGTCGCGACGGTCAGGCTTTGACGTCGAAGACGTCGCCCAGGTGCACCGGTACCAGGTTGCGCTGCTGGATGAGGGCGATGAGCTGGTCCATGACCTGCACCACCGGGGGATGGTTGGCGTGGCCGATGACGAGGTGCTGGGGCAGGAACCACTGCTGGGCCTGCTCCATGATCGTCGCCGGAGGCAGCACCCCGGAGTCGCCGAGGCTGCCCAGCCACATCGTCACGGCGGGGTAGCCGAGGTCGGCCAGCTGCTTGTCCGTCGTGGCGTTGTGGAACCCGTAGGGCGGGCGGAGGAAAGGCCGGCCGTTGACGCCGTAGGTGTTCATGAGGAACGTCTCGTTCTTGCGCACCTCGTCGGCGATCTTGGCGCTGCCGATCTTCGTCAGGTCGGGGTGGGAGTAGGTGTGGTTGGCCACGAACACCTGGTTGGCCTCGACGAGGGGCCGCAAAACCGGGGCCTGCTCGGTCCAGCCCCGGTTGACGCCGTTGACGAAGAAGGTCAGGCGGATCCCCGTCTCCTTGGCCAGGGTCGCATAGGCCTGCACGACGCTGGCGTCCGTGCCGTCGTCGACGGTGAGGGCCATGAGCTGGCCCTTGCCGGGCAGGATGCTGAGGGTCCCCTTGGGCACCGCGGCCTTGACGATGCCGCTCGGCTCGGTGAAGACCCGCTGCCGGGTGGCCGTCGCGGAGGACGTCCCTGAGGACGCCGCCGACCCGGAGCTCGACGACCCGCCGGAGCTCCCCGCAGCGGGGGATCCCGGGCCGCCCGCCGGCGCCGGGGCCCGGTCGGTGCAGGCGGTCAGCGCGGCCGCGACACCCCCGGCCAGGACGGCCAACATCGTTCTGCGATCCACCCGATCACGCTAACCGGCGGCGACGGTCGATCCCGCCGTGACGCGCCCCGCCCAGCGACCTGTATGCGGATGCGCAGGGTTTCCGCCGGAACGGCCCGTCAGCGCCGGGCGGCGAGAGGCTCCGCCGTCAGAGACTCTGGGCCGCGAAGGTGTTGCACTGGTTGAGGTCGCCGCCCTGGTAGCCCGTCGTGAACCACTTCTGGCGCTGGGCGCTCGACCCGTGCGTCCACGACTCCGGGTTGACCCGGCCCTGGGTGGCCTTCTGGATCCGGTCGTCACCGACGGCCGAGGCCGCCGACAGGGCGGAGTCGATGTCCTGCTGGGTGATCGCCTGCAGGTAGGTCGTGCCGTTGGCGTCCTTGGTGGTCGTCGCGTTCTTGACCCACATGCCGGCCAGGCAGTCGGCCATGAGCTCCAGGCGTACCGACCCCGACTCGGGGCCCTGCGGGTCCTGCTGCGCCCGGCCGAGGATGCCGAGGATGTCCTGCACGTGGTGGCCGTACTCGTGGGCGACGACGTACTCCTTGGCCAGCTGGCCGCCGTTGGCGCCGAAGCGCTGCTGCAGCTCGGCGAAGAAGCTCGAGTCGATGTAGACGAGCTTGTCGAGCGGGCAGTAGAAGGGGCCGACCTGGTTGGAGGCGGTACCGCAGGCGGACTGGGTCTCGCCGGAGTAGAGGACCGTCTTGGCCGGGGTGTACTGGCGGCCGTACTGCGGCAGCGCCGCGCCCCAGTAGGCCTGCACGCTGTTGACGGTGGCGATGACGAGGCAGTCGTCGTTCTTGTTGGCGTCCGCCCCGGTCTTGCACTGGGTGAAGCCCCCGCTGCTCTGCGCGCCGCCGGCCGATACCTGGTTGGGGTCGAGCGAGGACCCCCGACCCTGCGACTGGCCCGACCCGGAGTCCTGCGTGCCCCCACCGCCGAGGACGTTGCCCCCGAAGACGAACATGAGGACGAGCAGGATCAGGCCGCCGATGCCGCCGCCCACCTGGATGCCACCGGGGAAGTTGCCACCGCCGCCGTAGCCGCCCCCACCGGACGACCCACCCGACGTCGCCTGCGACGTGTCGAGCTGGACGTTGTCGTTGAAGGTCACGGGGGGCCTCCTCGCTCGCAGGACTCGACAGGTGGATGGCCTGCCGCAGACACCCTAGCCGCGCGGGTCAGACGCCGGTCACTCGAAGACGACGGCGTCGGCGTGCAGGGTCGTGTTGCGCACCCGGACGTCGATCTCGTCGCCCACCTCGGGCGGCGTCGCGCCCTCGGGCAGGGCGAGCAGGCTGACCTGCATGTGCGGCGGCTCGACGAACCAGGCCGCGTGGCCGCCGACCCGGAAGGGGGAGCGCACGCGCCCGGCGGCCTCCATCGCACCCTCGGCGAGCGCCACCGCGCGTCGACGTACGGTCTCCGCGCCGCTGGGGGCCTCGAGCGCCACGCCCTGCGCCGTACCACCGCTGACCACCAGCAGCCAGCCCGCGCGCAGGCGACGCTGCCGGTAGCCCGCGTGCTCGCCGGTCGGGACCCGGCGGACGTCGAGCACGTGCCCTCGGATCGTGAGGGCGCCGGGGTCGCCGAGCCACAGCTGCGTGCCGATGCGGGAGTGGAACCGCCGGTCGGGGTAGGCCGTCTCCAGGGAGGTCTGCTCGGCGGCGGTGAGGTGCGAGACCTGCCACTGGCGGCCCCGGGGCGGCGCGAACTCCTCGACCCACGAGCGGATCTCGGCCACGTGGCCGGTGCCGAGCGGCAGGTGGAGGCTGAGGGCGACGAGGTCGATGTCGTCGCCCAGCCCGTCGAGGGTCGGCTGGAGCCACATCCGCGGCACGCCGTGCCGGTTCATCGAGGACAGACCCTCGACGACCACACGGGGGCGGCCCACCCGGCCCTGGAGGTCCTGGAGGTCGGGTCCGTGGGTGATGGTGTGAACGAGCTGGCCGGCGCCCAGGTGGGCCAGCTCGGCGTGGATGACGGGCCGGTAGGGCTCCATGACGAGCACGTCGCCGGGGAAGCCGGCGAGAGCGACCGGCGCCTCCGCATACGTGCCGACGGCGATGGTGTCGACGCCGTGCGAGCCGTGGAGGCGAGCGCTCTCGGCGACGAGCACGTCGAGACCGAACCCGTAGCCGTTGCCCTTCACCACGGGGATGAGCCCGGGGTAGGCGCGCAGGGTGGCCGAGAGGTGGGCGCGCCACCGGGAGGCGTCGACGTGCAGGGTCAGCGGCACGGGTCAGCCCCTCCGGCGCAGGTAGAGGTCGAAGGCCTTGTAGAGCAGCCGGTTCAGCGGCAGGTCCCACTCGCCGACGTACTCGACGGCCTCGCCGCCCGTGCCGACCTTGAACCGGATCAGCCCCGCGTGGTCGTCGTCGGCGGCGACCGTGTCGGTGATGCCGCGCAGGTCGTAGACGGTGGCCCCGGCGGCGAGGGCGTCGCGCATCATCTGCCACTGCACGGCGGTCGAGCCCTGCACCTCGCGCTTCGCCGCGGTGGAGGCGCCGTAGGAGTACCAGGAGTGGCCGCCGACCCGTACCCAGAGCGTCGCCGCGACGAGGTCGCCGTCGTGGTGGGCGAGGTAGAGGCGGATCCGGTCGGGCTCCTCCGCGGTCATCACCTCGACCATCCGCTGGAAGTAGGGCAGCGGGCGCGGGGTGAAGTGGTCGCGCTCCGCCGTCTCCACGTAGATGCGGTGGAAGGCGGGAAGGTCGGCGGCCGTGCCCCGCGTCACGACGACACCCTGCTTGGCGGCCTTCTTGATGTTGCGCCGCCACAGCTGGTTCATCCCGGCGAGCAGGTCGTCCTCGCTGCGCCCGGCCAGGGGTAGCTGGAAGACGAACTCGGGCTGCCCCGCGGCGAACCCGTCCTCGGACCCCAGGTGGGTGAAGCCGAGCCGCTCGAGCAGGGTGCGCAGGCGTACGCCCGTCTCCTCGGTGACGTCGGCCGGCACAGCGCGCAGGGAGGTGACGCCGTCGTCGGCGATCGCGGCCTTGACCGTGGCCGCCGACCAGCGCCGCACCGGCACCATGGGGCCGATCCGGAGCCCGAACGCCCCCTCTGCCTTGACGTGGTCGCGCAGCGTGCGCAGCACCTCCAGCGCGTCGGGACCGTCCCAGTCGGCGACCGGCCCCTCGGGCAGGTAGGCCAGCGACCGGCCGACCCGCGGCAGGCTCCGGTAGAGCACCAGGGCGGTGGCGACGAGGTCGGCGCCCCGGAACCAGCCGAGCGACTCCGCCCGCCAGTCGGACTTCAGGCGCCCCCAGGCCGGGGTCTGCAGGAAGCTGCCGGAGCGCGCCTCGACGAAGGCGCGGTGCTGCGCGGGGTCGATGGCGCGCAGGCTGAGCTCCGGCTGGGTCACGGGGTGCGAGGCTACCGGAGCGGCGCCGTGGCGCAGCCCCGCCGGGGGCCTGGGGACAACGGATTCGGTCGGTGGGCTCCACGCTGGCAAACTGGACTGTTGTGATCGTCGCCTCCGCCCTCGAGCTGCGCGCCGGGTCGAGGCTCCTGCTCGACGGCGCGACCTTCCGCATCGCCCCGGGCGACCGCGTGGGCCTGGTCGGGCGCAACGGCGCCGGGAAGACGACGCTGACCAAGGTGCTCGCGGGGGAGGGCCAGCCCGCGGCCGGCACGGTCACCCGCAGCGGCGAGGTGGGTTACCTGCCGCAGGACCCCCGCACCGGCGACCTGACCTTGCTGGCCCGCGACCGGATCCTCTCGGCCCGCGGCCTCGACACCATCGTCCGCAACCTCCGGGCCACCGAGAAGCTGATGGCCTCGGAGGACGAGGCGGTGCGCGAGAAGGCGATGGCTCGCTACGGCCGGCTCGATGCGGAGTTCAACGCGGAGGGCGGGTATGCCGCGGAGTCCGAGTCGGCGCGCATCGCCTCGGCCCTGGGGCTCGAGGAGCGCATCCTCGACCAGCCGCTCAAGACGTTGTCCGGCGGCCAGCGGCGCCGGGTCGAGCTGACCCGCATCCTCTTCTCGGGCGCGCAGACCCTGCTGCTCGACGAGCCGACCAACCACCTCGACGCCGACTCGGTCGGGTGGCTGCGCGACTACCTGCGCGGCTACCAGGGCGGGCTCGTCATCATCAGCCACGACGTCGAGATGCTCGACTCGGTGGTCAACCGGGTGTTCCACCTCGACGCCAACCGGGCCGAGATGGACCTCTACAACATCGGCTGGAAGGCCTACCTCACCCAGCGCGAGACCGACGAGCGGAGGCGCAAGCGCGAGCGGGCCAACACCGAGAAGAAGGCCGGCGTGCTCATGGCCCAGGCCGACAAGATGCGCGCCAAGGCCACCAAGGCCGTAGCCGCGCAGAACATGGCCCGCCGCGCCGAGCGCATGCTCGCCGGCCTCGAGGGGGAGCGAGCGTCCGACAAGGTGGCGAAGATCCGCTTCCCCGACCCGGCCCCCTCCGGGAAGACCCCCCTGCGCGCGTCGGGGCTGTCCCGCTCCTACGGCTCGCTCGAGGTCTTCACCGACGTCGACCTGGCCATCGACCGCGGCTCGCGGGTGGTCGTGCTCGGTTTCAACGGCGCCGGCAAGACCACCCTGCTGCGCATCCTCGGGGGCGTCGACACCCCCGACACCGGCGAGGTGGAGCCCGGCCACGGCCTGCGGCTCGGCTACTACGCCCAGGAACACGAGAACCTCGACGTGCAGCGCACCGTGCTGGCGAACATGACGTCGGCCGCGCCGGCCCTCGGCGAGACCGACGTCCGCAAGGTGCTCGGGTCGTTCCTCTTCTCCGGTGACGACGTCGACAAGCTGGCCAGCGTGCTGTCCGGCGGCGAGAAGACGCGGCTCTCCCTGGCCATGCTCGTCGTGTCGTCGGCCAACGTCCTGCTTCTCGACGAGCCCACCAACAACCTCGATCCCGCCTCACGCGCCGAGATCCTCAGCGCGCTGCGCACCTACAAGGGCGCCGTGGTCCTCGTCACCCACGACGAGGGCGCGGTCGAGGCGCTGGAGCCCGACCGGGTCCTGCTGCTGCCCGACGGCGTCGAGGACTTCTGGGGTCCCGACTACCGCGACCTCGTCTCCCTGGCCTGAGCCCCGTCGTGCGGGCGGTCCAGTACGACGCATACGGCCGGATGCCGGTGCTCACCGACGTGCCGGAGCCGGTATGCCCACCCGCGGGCGTCGTCGTCGCCGTCGGCGCGACGGGGGTCTGCCGCTCCGACTGGCACGCCTGGCAGGGCCACGACCCGGTGACCCTCCCGCACGTGCCCGGCCACGAGCTGGCCGGCACGGTCGTCGAGGTCGGGCCTCTGGTGCACGGCTGGGCGGTCGGGGCCCGGGTCACGACGCCGTTCGTCGCGGGCTGCGGCGAGTGCGAGACCTGCTGCGCCGGCGACGAGCAGGTCTGCCCCCACCAGACCCAGCCCGGCTTCACGTACGCCGGGTCGTTCGCCGAGCGGGTGGTCGTCCACGCCGCCGACGTCAACCTCGTGGCCCTGCCCGACGAGGTGGGGTTCGTGGCGGCGGCGTCGCTCGGGTGCCGCTTCGCCACCGCCTACCGGGCCGTGACCGGCCACGGCCGGATCGCGGCGGGGCAGTGGCTCGCGGTGCACGGCTGCGGCGGGGTGGGGCTGTCGGCGGTCATGGTCGGGGTCGCCCTCGGAGCGCGGGTCGTGGCGCTCGACCCGTCGCCGACGAGCCGCCGGCTGGCCGCCGAGCTGGGCGCCGAGGCGGTGCTCGACACCGGTGGCGACGTGGCCGCCGCGGTCCGGGAGGCCACCGGTGGCGGGGCCCACGTGTCGCTCGACGCGGTCGGCTCCGCGACCACCGCCGTAGCGTCCGTCCTCGGCCTGCGCCGCCGGGGCCGGCACGTGCAGGTGGGCCTGCTGTTCGGCGCCGACGCGACGCCGCCGCTGCCGATGGACCGCGTCGTCGCGCAGGAGCTCGAGATCTACGGCTCGCACGGGATGGCCGCCCACGACTACCCGGCCCTGCTCGACCTCGTGCGCTCGGGGCGGGTCGACCCGCAGCGCCTGGTCGGCCGGGTCGTGGGGCTGAACGAGGCAGGGGAGGCGCTGGCCGGTCTGGGGCGGCCCGGAGCGCCGCCCGGGCTGACCGTCGTCGACGTCGCGGGATAGCCCGCGCTGGGCCCGCCGCATAACGCGAACGGTGGGCTCATATAATGGACAGTTATGCGATCGACGCGTCCCGGGACGGACACTGAACAGGTGTCCGACTCCTCCGCCACCGCCGTCTCGACGACGCCGGCCCGACCGCAGCGGCAGGCGGGCAAGGCGACCGGGGCCTGGGCCGACGGCGACCGGACGCCGCTGAACCACAACGAGGAGTTCAAGCAGGCGGACGACGGGCTCAACGTCCGCCAGCGCATCGTCGACGACTACGCGCAGCACGGGTTCGCGGCCATCGCCGGCGACGACCTGCGCGGCCGGATGCGCTGGTGGGGGCTCTACACCCAGCGCCGTCCCGGCATCGACGGCGGCAAGACCGCGACGCTCGACCCCAGCGAGCTCGACGACGAGTACTTCATGCTGCGCATCCGCAGCGACGGCGGCGCCCTCTCCGGTGAGCAGCTGCGAGCCGTCGCCGGCGTCAGCCAGGACTACGCCCGCGGCACGGCCGACATCACCGACCGCCAGAACATCCAGCTGCACTGGATCCGCATCGAGGACGTCCCCGCCATCTGGGAGCGCCTCGAGGCGGTCGGGCTGATGACGACCCAGGCGTGTGGCGACACCCCGCGCGTGATCCTCGGGTCGCCGGTGGCCGGCATCGCCGCCGACGAGATCATCGACGGCACACCGGCGTTGGAGATCATCCGCGACCGCTACATCGGGTCGCCGGAGTTCTCCAACCTGCCCCGGAAGTTCAAGACGGCCATCTCCGGATCGCCCAGCCTCGACGTCGCCCACGAGGCCAACGACATCTCGTTCGTCGGTGTCGTCCACCCCGAGTTCGGCCCCGGCTTCGACGTCTGGGTCGGCGGCGGCCTCTCCACCAACCCGATGTTCGCGCAGCGGCTCGGCGCCTGGGTGAGCCTCGAGGAGATCCCCGACGTCTGGGTCGGCGTGGTCTCGATCTTCCGCGACCACGGCTACCGCCGGCTGCGCAACCGCGCCCGCCTCAAGTTCCTCATGGCCGACTGGGGCCCGGAGAAGTTCCGCGAGGTGCTCGAGAAGGACTACCTCGGCCGGGCGCTCCTGGACGGCCCGGCGCCGACGCCGCGGCCCGCCCACCGCCGCGACCACATCGGCGTCCACGAGCAGAACGACGGCCTGCGCTGGGTCGGCGTCGCCCCCGTGGCCGGCCGGGTCAGCGGCGACGTCCTCGCCGCCGTGGCCGAGCTCGCCACCCGGTACGCGTCGGGCCGGGTCCGCCTCACCGCGCACCAGAAGCTGCTCGTCCTCGACGTGCCGCCGGAGAACGTCGCGGCCCTCGAGACGGCGTTGGGCGAGGTGGGCCTGTCCAGCCGGCCGAGCGAGTTCCGCCGGGGCGTGTTGGCGTGCACCGGCATCGAGTTCTGCAAGCTCGCGCTCGTCGAGACCAAGGCCCGGGCGCGCACCGTCGTCGAGGAGCTCGAGCGACGGCTGCCCGAGTGGGACGCGCCGCTCACGATCCACGTCAACGGCTGCCCCAACTCCTGCGCCCGGTTCCAGGTCGCCGACGTCGGCCTCAAGGGTCTCGTCATGACCGACGACGCCGGCGAGCCCGTCGAGGGGTTCCAGGTCCACCTGGGCGGCAGCCTCGGCGACGACCCCCAGCTGGCTCGCAAGACCCGGCAGCTGCGCGTCACCGCCGACGAGGTGCCCGACTACGTCGAGCGGCTCGGCCGGCGCTACCTCGACCAGCGGGGGAGCGCCGACGAGAGCTTCGCCTCCTGGGCGCGCCGCGCCGACGAGGCGGCCCTGCGATGAGCCGTTCCGCCGCCCCGCTCTACTGCCCGTTCTGCGGCGAGGAGGACCTGCGCCCCGTCGAGGACGACGCCGCCGCCTGGTCCTGCCGGGCCTGCGCCCACGTCTTCAGCGTGAGCCTCCTGCACATCGACCACGCCTCGATCCCCGCCCACCGCAACGCTTCCCACGCTGCCA
This sequence comes from uncultured Actinomycetota bacterium, assembly GCA_963752705.1. GTDB lineage: Bacteria > Actinomycetota > Actinomycetes > Actinomycetales > Dermatophilaceae > Lapillicoccus. Next base: position 74,974 of record CAVVZM010000001.1, on the reverse strand, counting down.
CGACCCACGCCACCACTGGAGGTCGCGCATGACCACCATCGCCACGAGCCGCACCACCGACGACCTGCGCGCCCTCGCGGTGGCCGGCGCCGCCCAGGTGGGTGAGGCGGGCACCGGAGCCGGCCCCGAGGCGTACGAGCAGCGGGTGGAGACCACCCGGGCGGCGCTGCGCTGGGCCGCGGAGACGTTCGGCGCCGACCTCACGGTCGCCAGCTCCATGGGCGACGAGATCCTCGTCCACCTCGTCGGCACGACGATCCCCGACACCGACGTGTTCTTCCTCGACACCGGCTACCACTTCGCCGAGACGCTGGGCACCCGCGACGCCTACGCCGCGATGCTGCCGATCCGGATGCGTACCGTCCTTCCCCTCACCACCGTCGCCGAGCAGGATGCCGAGTACGGCCCGCGGCTGCATGACCGCAACCCCGACCAGTGCTGCGCCATGCGCAAGGTGGAGCCGCTCGAGCGCGCACTGTCCGGACACCCCGCCTGGGTGACGGGTATGCGCCGCGAGGATGCCCCGACGCGTACCGACATCGGTGTCGTCTCGTTCGACGAGCGGCGCGGCATGGTCAAGCTCAACCCGATCGCGGCGTGGACCGCGGACGACGTCGAGCGCTACACCCGGGAGCACGGGGTCTTCGAGAACCCGTTGCGCCAGATCGGATTCGCCTCCATCGGGTGTGCGCCGTGCACCCGCGCCGTCGCCGACGGTGAAGACCCTCGCGCGGGCCGCTGGTCCGGCCGCGCCAAGACCGAATGCGGGTTGCACACATGACCGCTCTCCTGCCCGACGTGCGACGTCGGTCGGCCGACACCCGCTCGCCCGACGCGCTCACGCTCGACCACCTCGACCACCTCGAGGCCGAGGCGATCCACATCTTCCGTGAGGTCGCCGGCGAGTTCGAGCGCCCCGTGGTGCTGTTCTCGGGCGGCAAGGACTCCGTCGTCATGCTGCACCTCGCGCTCAAGGCGTTCGCCCCGGCGCCACCGCCGTTCACGCTCCTGCACGTCGACACGGGCCACAACTTCCCGGAGGTGCTCGACTACCGCGACGAGACGGTCGCCCGGCTGGGGCTGCGGCTCGTCGTCGCCGACGTCGAGGACTACCTCGCCGTCGGCCGCCTGCGCGAGCGTCCCGACGGCACCCGGAACCCGCTGCAGACCGTGCCCCTGCTCGACGCCATCGAGGCCCACAAGTTCGACGCGGTCTTCGGCGGCGGCCGCCGCGACGAGGAGAAGGCCCGGGCGAAGGAGCGCGTCTTCAGCCTGCGCGACGCCTTCGGGGCCTGGGACCCGCGACGTCAGCGGCCCGAGCTCTGGGAGCTCTACAACGGTCGGCACGCCCCCGGTGAGCACGTGCGCGTGTTCCCGCTCTCGAACTGGACCGAGCTCGACGTCTGGCGCTACATCGAGCGCGAGCGCATCGAGCTGCCCGCCCTCTACTACGCCCACGAGCGCGAGGTGTTCCAGCGCGACGGCATGTGGCTCGCCCCGGGCGGCTGGGGCGGTCCACGCCCGAGCGAGTCGGTCGAGACCCGCACCGTGCGCTACCGCACGGTCGGCGACATGAGCTGCACCGGCGCCGTCGAGTCCACCGCGAGTGACACCGGCGAGGTCATCGTCGAGCTGGCCGCGTCGCGCCTGACCGAGCGCGGCGCGACCCGCGCCGACGACCGGATGTCCGAGGCGGCCATGGAGGACCGGAAGAAGCAGGGCTACTTCTGATGGGACTGGCGCCCTCAGCGTCCGACACCACGCCCTCGGGCGCGTCGGACGCTCCTCGTCACGACCTCCTCCGGCTGGCCACGGCCGGCAGCGTCGACGACGGCAAGTCCACGCTCGTCGGACGGCTGCTCCACGACACCCGCTCGGTCCTCGCCGACCAGCTGGCCGCCGTCGAGCGGGCCAGCCGCGACCGCGGTCTCGACACCACCGACCTCGCCCTGCTCACCGACGGCCTGCGTGCCGAGCGCGAGCAGGGCATCACCATCGACGTCGCCTACCGCTACTTCTCCACGCCCACGCGGTCCTACGTCCTGGCCGACACCCCCGGCCACGTCCAGTACACGCGCAACATGGTCACGGGCGCCTCCACCGCCGAGCTGGCGCTCATCCTCGTCGACGCCCGCCACGGCGTGGTCGAGCAGACCCGTCGCCACCTCGCGGTCACCGGGCTGCTCGGGGTGCGGCACGTCGCGGTCGCGGTGAACAAGATGGACCTCGTCGGCTGGGACCAGGACGTCTTCGACCGTCACGTCGACACGTTCGTGTCGCTCGCCTCGGGGTTCGGGATCCCCGACGTGCAGGCGGTGCCGGTCTCGGCGCTCCACGGCGACAACGTCGTCGACCGCTCGACCCACGCCCCCTGGTACGCCGGGCCCACGCTGCTGGAGTACCTCGAGTCCGTGCCCGTCGGCACCGACCCCTCGTCGCAGCCCTTACGGATGCCGGTGCAGTACGTCATCCGCCCGCGCAGCGCCGAGCACCCCGACTACCGGGGGTATGCCGGTCGCCTCGCCTCCGGGGTCGTCCGACCGGGCGACGCCGTGGTCGTGCTCCCCGCCGGTCTGCACACGACGGTCGTCGGGATCGACCGCGCCGCCACGCCGGGCGAGCCCGGTCAGCCCGACGAGCACGCCATCGCCTTCGCGCCCCAGTCGGTGGTGCTGCGGCTCGCCGACCAGATCGACGTCTCCCGCGGTGACCTGATCGCCGCCGCGGACGACGCGCCGACCGTCGTCACGGAGGTCACCGGCACGGTCGCGGTGGTCTCCGACCGGCCGCTGCGCGCCCGCGACCGGGTGCTGGTGCGGGTGGGCACGCGCGGCGTCCGCGGCCTGGTGACTGAGCTGGTCGACGAGCTCGACATCGCCACGCTCCAGCGGGGCCCCGCCCCGCAGAGCCTGCCCCTCAACGCGATCGGCCGGGTCCGCGTCCGGCTCGCGGAGCCGGTACCCCTCGACGACTACACTGACCTGCGTCGCACCGGCGCCTTCCTGCTCATCGACGAGGCGGACGGCACGACCCTCGCGGCCGGGATGGCCGAGGTGGCTCCGGCGGGTGGCGTCACCCCGCCGGTCTGAGCGTCACCCCGCCGGTCCGACCGCCCGCTGGGCGTCCGCACCCCCCGCCCACTCCAGGAGCCGCGCGTGGTCCCGTCACCGGCACCTCCCGCCTACCCCACCACGCTGCGGCTCGACGGCCGACGGGTCCTCGTCGTCGGCGGGGGAGCGGTCGCCGCGCGCCGCGTGACCGCCCTCGTGGAGGCGGGCGCGGTCGTCGACGTCGTCGCGCCCGACGCCGGTGACGCCCTGCGGGAGGCGGCGGCCGCGGGTCGGGTCCGCTGGCGGCAGAGGCCGTTCCGGGCCCGCGACGTGCTCGAGCCCGAGCCCGCCTGGCTGGTGCACGCGGCCACCGGCCGTCCCGAGGTCAACGCCGCCGTCGCGGCGGCGGCCGAGGCGGCCCGGGTCTGGTGCGTACGCGCCGACGACGCCGAGGCCGCGACGGCCTGGACCCCGGCGGTCGCCCGCGGGGCCGAGGGCGCCGCGGCGGAGGGCGTGACGGTGGCGGTGAGCGGCGGGGGCGACCCGCGCCGGGCCGCCGCGGTGCGCGACGCCGTCCTGGCCGGTCTCGACAGCGGCCTCCTGCCCGTCCGCCGCCACCGGCCCCCGGCGGCCGACGCGACAGGGGGCCGGGTCGGCCGGGTCGCGCTCGTCGGCGGCGGACCCGGGCATCCCGGGCTCATCACGGTGCGCGGGCGTCAGCTGCTCGCGGCGGCCGACGTCGTCGTCGCCGACCGCCTCGGCCCTCGCGACCTCCTCGACGGCGTGAGCCCCGACGTCCAGATCGTCGACGTCGGAAAGACGCCCGGACACCACCCCATCCAGCAGGGCCGCATCAACGAGATCCTCGTCGAGCACGCCCTGGCCGGCCGGGACGTCGTCCGGCTCAAGGGCGGCGACCCCTTCGTCCTGGGCCGCGGCGGCGAGGAGGCGCTCCACTGCGCCGCCCACGGGGTGCCCGTCGAGGTCGTGCCTGGGGTGACGTCGGCGGTGTCGGTGCCCGCCGCGGCCGGCATCCCGGTCACCCACCGAGGCATCACCGCGTCGTTCGTCGTTGCCTCCGCCCACGACGGCGCCGCTGCCGTCGAGGCGCTGCGCGACGCGCCGGTCACCTCGACCGTCGTCCTGCTCATGGGGGTGACCTCGCTCGCCGAGACCGCCCGCCGTCTCGTCGCCTCGGGGCGGCCTCCCACGACACCGGTCGCGATCGTCGAGAGCGGCTGGACCCCTGCGCAGCGCACCACGGTGACGACCCTGGCCGAGGCGGCGGAGACGGCCGAGCGGGAGGGCGTGCGCTCCCCGGCCGTCGTGGTCGTGGGAGAGGTGGTGCGCGTCCGCGAGCAGGTCGGCGACCTCGTCCCGCCCGACCTCCTCGCCGCCGCGGCCCCGAGCATCGTCCTGCTGGCCCACGGCTCGCCCGACCCCCGGCACGCCAAGGGGGTCGAGGCCGTGGCCGAGCAGGTGCGGCTGCGCTGGCCGGGCCAGGTGCACGCGGCCTACCTCGACCACCACGCGCCGTCGGCCCCCGACGTCGCGGCCCGGCTCGACGGCGGGGTGCTCGTCCCCCTGCTCCTCACCACGGCCTACCACGTCAAGCACGACGTGCCGGCGGCCGCGGCCGCCATGAACGCGGCCGGCCGGGGCGTCTTCCCGGTCGCCGCGGCCCTCGGCCCCGACCGGCTGCTGTTCACCGCGGCCGAGGAGCTCGTGGCCCGCGCGGGCCTGGAGCCCGACCCGCATACCGGCGTCGTGCTGTTCGCCGGCGGGTCGTCCGATCGCGACGCGATCACGGCGATCGGCGACGCGGCGGCTGCGGGCCGCACCGGCTGGGGGCCGTGGACCGTCGCGGCGCTGGCCGGCGGCGACGACATCGCCACCGTGGTGGCCCGGCTGCGCGACGAGGGCTGCGAGCGCGTGCTCGTCGTGACCTACATGGTCGCCGCGGGGGTCCTGCGCGACCGGATGGCCGAGCAGGCCCAGGCGGTGGGGGCCGTGGTCGTGCCCGGCACCCTCGGCGAGACGGAGGCGCTGGCCCGGCTCGTCGTCGCGCGGGCCGAGGCGGCGCTCGCGTCCGGATAGCCTGCGGCCATGACGGACGACGTGGCCCACCCCTGGCTCCGGGTGACCCGGGACGGTCCGGTCCTCACCGTCACCCTGGCCAACGCCTCCGAGCGCAACGCGCAGGTGCCGTCGCTATGGACCGCTCTCGGGCGCGTGGGGGAGTCGGTGCCCGCCAACGTGCGGGTGGTCGTGCTGCGGGGCGAGGGTGCGTCGTTCTCCGCGGGCCTGCACCGGCGGATGCTGGCGCCCGGCGGTATGCCCGACGAGCCCGACCTCCTGCGGCTCGCCGCCGCATCGACGGACCTCGACGCCACGATCGCCGGGTTCCAGCGGGGGTTCACCGTCTGGCGCGACCTGCGGGCGGTCGTCGTGGCGGTCGTCCAGGGCCACGCCATCGGGGCGGGGTTCCAGCTCGCCCTCGCCGCCGACCTGCGGCTGCTCGCCGACGACGCCCAGCTGGCGATGCGGGAGACGAGCCTGGGTCTCGTGCCCGACCTTGGCGGCACCGGACCGCTGGTGCGCCTGGTGGGGTATGCCCGGGCACTCGAGATCTGCGCGACCGGCCGGTTCGTGGGCGCGCGCGAGGCGGTCGACATCGGTCTGGCGTCCGCCGCCGTCCCGCGGGTCGACCTCGACCGGGCCGCCGACGACCTCGTGGCGGCACTCCTCGCCGCTCCGGCCGATGCGCTGGGCGAGCTGAAGCCGTTGCTGCGCAGCGCGGTCGACGCGGCGCCGGCCGACCAGCTGGCCGCGGAGCGGGCGGCGCAGAGCCGGTTGCTGGGCGGGCTGGCCCGCGGGTCCGGGACCTAGCCCGTACGGGAAGGTCGGCACCCGGCCGACGCGCTGTCGGTGCCGCGGAATACCGTCCATGGAAGGGACGTTGAGCGAGCCGACGGAGGTGGTGCAGGCGTGAGCATGTCGGGCTGGATGGTGATGCGCACGATGACCCGCGACTCCGACGTCGTGGGCCGTAACCTGACCCCGGGTACGACCCGCCGGGTCCTGTCCTACGCGCAGCCGTTCCTGCGCCCGATCGTCGTCTTCCTCGTCATCGTCGTCGTCGACGCGTTCGTCATGGTGGCCGTGCCGCTGCTGCTGAAGAACCTCGTCGACGAGGGGGTCACCCCCAAGGACTCCGGTGTCGTCGTCCGCCTGTCCCTCGTGGTCGCCGTCCTGGCCGTCGTCGACGCCGGGCTCACGCTGCTGCAGCGGTGGTACTCCTCCCGCATCGGCGAGGGCCTGATCTACGACCTGCGCACCGAGGTCTTCTCCCACGTGCTGCGCCAGCCCATCGCCTTCTTCACGCGCGCACAGACCGGCTCCTTGGTCAGCCGGCTCAACTCCGACGTCATCGGGGCCCAGGCCGCCTTCACATCCGTGCTCTCGAGCGTCGTCAGCAACGCCGTCTCGCTGGTGCTCATCGTCGCGGCGATGGCCACCCTGTCGTGGCAGCTGACCCTCGGCGCGCTGGTCCTCGTGCCGTTCTTCATCCTGCCGGCGCGGGTCATGGGGCGGCGGCTCGCGGGCCTGTCGACGCTGCAGATGAACCTCAACGCCGACATGGGCAGCCGGATGACCGAGCGGTTCAACGTCGCCGGCGCCCTGCTCGTCAAGCTCTTCGGCAACCCGTCCCGCGAGGACGTCGAGTACGCCGACCGGGCTGCGCGCGTGCGCGACGCCGGGGTGCGCATCGCCCTCAACCGCACGGTCTTCATGGTCGCCCTGGGCCTCGTCGCCGCACTGGCCACGGCCATGGTCTACGGCTTCGGCGGGGTCATGGCGGTCAACGGCACCCTGACGGTGGGCACCCTGCTGGCCCTCGCCGCCCTGCTGGCCCGGCTCTACGCGCCGCTCACGGCGATCTCCAACGTGCGGGTCGACATCATGACCGCGCTCGTCTCGTTCGAGCGCGTCTTCGAGGTGCTCGACCTGCAGCCCCTGGTCACCGAGAAGGCCGGCGCCCGACCCCTTCCCGACGGACCGCTCGGCATCGCCGTCGACCACGTCTCGTTCCGGTACCCCTCGGCTGACGAGGTCTCCCTTGCCTCGCTCGAGTCCACGTCGTCGGGTGACCGCGGCGCCGGCGAGGCCGTGATCCACGACGTGAGCTTCAGCGTCGACCCGGGCCGGCTCGTCGCCCTCGTCGGCCCGTCCGGCGCCGGCAAGACCACCCTCACCGCGCTCGTGTCCCGGCTCTACGACCCCGAGTCCGGTGCTGTCCGGGCCGGCGGGGTCGACCTGCGCGACGTGACGATGGAGTCCCTGCACGAGGCCATCGGCGTCGTCACGCAGGACGCGCACCTCTTCCACGACACCATCCGCGCCAACCTCGCCTACGCCCGGCCGGAGGCCACCGAGGAGCAGATGCGGTCGGCGCTGGGCGCCGCCCAGGTGCTGCGCCTCGTCGACAGCCTCCCCGAGGGGCTCGACACCGTCGTCGGCGACCGCGGTCACCGTCTGTCGGGCGGCGAGAAGCAGCGCCTGGCCATCGCGCGGCTGCTGCTCAAGGGACCCCGCGTGGTCGTCCTCGACGAGGCGACGGCCCACCTCGACTCCGAGTCGGAGGTCGCCGTGCAGCGGGCCCTCGACGCGGCCCTGGCCGGGCGTACGTCGCTCGTCATCGCCCACCGCCTGTCCACCGTGCGCGGCGCCGACGAGATCCTCGTTGTCGACGACGGGCGCATCGTCGAGCGCGGCCGGCACAGCGAGCTGCTCGCCGCCCACGGCCTCTACGCCGACCTCTACGAGACGCAGTTCGCCACCGAGCTCGAGTCGGCCGCCCCCGGCGTCGGCTGACCGCCGACCGGCTCCTGGGGGGCGGCTACCCGTCCTCCTCGTCCCAGATCCGCACCTTGCGGGCCTTGACGGGCACCGGCGGGGCTCCGGCCGTCTCCGCGCGCCGGGCCGACTCCTCGCGCTCGTCGCCCACCGCCACGCGCAGCCGGTAGCCGACGAGCACGAACCCGAACACCGACGTCAGCCACCACTGGAACGCGTACGCCTGGTGCGGACCCAGGTCGGTGTCGGGGGCCGCCAGCGGGGTGGGCCGAGCGGGCACCCCCGCGGGCGTCGCCTCCGACTGCAGGACGAGGTAGGCGTCGAGCAGCTGCCCCCCGGTCTGCGCCTGTGCCTCCGGCACGGAGATGCTGGCCAGCTGGCCGACCGGGAGGTCCTTGCCCAGGTCGACCTCGCCCGCGTGCAGCCAGCCCTGCACGCTCACCTCGCCGGCCGGTGCGGGCGGGACCGACGGCAGCTGCGAGGCCGAGTCGGCGTTCTGCACCCACCCTCGGTCGACGAGCAGCCGGCGCCCGGCCAGCGCACCCTCGAGATCGAGCGGCACGAGCACCTCGAGTCCCGCTGTCCCGTCCAGGGCACGGTTGCGCACGAGCAGCTGCTGGCCCACGGCATACCGGCCCGTCGTCGACACCCGCAGCCACTGGTCGTCCTCCGAGAGCGGGAGGCGCCCGACGACCGCGGCCAGCCCGACCGGGGGAGCGGCGTAGTGCGCGCTGACGGCCGCGGCGCGCACCTGCTTGTCCTCGTAGCGACCCCACTGCCAGCGGCCCAGCAGGAGGCACACGACTGCGAAGACGACCGCGAGGGCGATGCCGCCGAGCATCCGCCTCGAGAGGAGCGCCCTGACCACCGCCTCACGCTACCTTCACCGGCCGAGAGGGACGCCGGGCCGGGATGGGTCGCGGCGGCATACAGTGGGTCGATGACCGCCCTGCCGCTGCCGCGTCTGCGTCCGGAGACGCCCGCCGCGGCACCGGGCGCGGCCGCGGGGATGCCGGACCAGTTCGGGCGGGTGGCGCGCGACCTGCGGGTCTCGGTGACCGATCGCTGCAACCTCCGGTGCACCTACTGCATGCCCGCCGAGGGGCTGCCCTGGATGCCCAGGACCGAGATGCTCTCCGACGCGGAGCTGCTGCGCGTCATCGGGGTCTTCGTCGGTCTCGGCGTGCGTCAGGTACGGCTCACGGGCGGGGAGCCGCTGCTGCGTCGCTCGATCGTCGAGGTGGTGGCCGGCATCGCCGCGCTCTCACCCCGGCCCCAGATCGCCATGACGACCAACGGCATCGGTCTGGAGCGGGTGGCCGGCGGACTCGCCGAGGCGGGGCTCGACCGGGTCAACGTCAGCCTCGACACCATCGACGGCGAGACGTTCACGAGACTCACGCGGCGCGACCGGCTGGTCGACGTCGAGAAGGGCCTGGCGGCGGCCGCCGAAGCCGGCCTGGCCCCCGTCAAGGTCAACGCCGTCGCGATGCGGGGCGTCAACGACGAGGCGGTGGCCGACGTCCTGCGCTGGTGTCTCGATCGGGGCTACGAGCTGCGGTTCATCGAGCAGATGCCGCTCGACGCCCAGCACGAGTGGGACCGCACGCAGATGGTCGGCGCCGACGAGATCCGGGCCCGGCTGTCGGAGCGGTTCACGCTGACGCCGGTGCCGGGCCGGGGGAGCGCACCGGCCGAGCGGTTCCTCGTCGACGGCGGACCGGGCACCGTCGGCATCATCGCCAGCGTCTCCGAACCCTTCTGCGCGGCCTGCGACCGCACCCGGCTGACCGCCGACGGCCAGGTGCGCAACTGCCTCTTCTCCGAGCGCGAGACCGACCTGCGGGGGCCCCTGCGCGACGGCGCGACCGACGCGGAGCTGGCGGGGCTCATCCAGGGAGAGATGTGGGCCAAGCGGCGCGGCCACGGCATCGGCGACCCCGGCTTCCGCCAGCCCGACCGCCCCATGTCGAGCATCGGCGGCTGACCCGCCTGCTTCGGCCCGACCGCGTCGCCGCGGTGGATCGCACCCCTCCAGATGGGATAGATCCACCGGCATCATGAAGCGACCTCGAGTCCGACCCTGCACCCCTGGCGGCGGCAGGGATGCGGGGTGCCCCGCCACCCCCGGCTCCTCAGCACGGCGACCATCTCGCCCGCCAACGCGCAGACGCCCACCGTGACGTCACGCCAGAACACCCGGACCGTCAGCCAGCCGGTCGTGGCGCTGCGGCGATCCCGCATCCCATCGGCCACCCGGTCGCCGCGGGTCTCGTGACCCAGCCGACCATCGAGCTCCACGAGCACCCGCTGTTCCCGGTAGCCGACATCGTGCCGTTGTGGTCGTCCCGGTTCCGTCGACAGCTACCGCACGCCGACGGGGAGTCCGTGGGCGCGCTCCACGTCCCGCAGGAACCTCACCTCCATGGCGCTCTCGGCTCCGGCCGCCACGTCGACGAGCACGGTCGTCAGGAGGGCACGGCGCCGATGCTTCGCTCGCGCTTCCAGTCGTCGCATGATCGTCGTCTCGTCCGTCAGCCCGCGCTGGAACGCCCGACCGAGCGAGGCGAACATGCGGTCGACGCTGCCGTACTCCGCCACGTCCAGCAGGGTCTCCTCGATGGTGGTGACCCACGGCCAGCGCAGAGGGTCGACCCGCTCGTCCAGTCGGCGGAGCCTGCGGACCTCGCACCCGGCGGGCGCTCGGACGGCGAAGTCGGTGGGGACCAGCAGCTCGAGCCGCCGCGGCGCCGTGGAGAGCAGCCCCCACCGGTATGCCGCGGTGTCGTGGGACCACGCGGCATCCGGCCCGCAAGCCAGGAGGCCGGCGAGTGCGGTGGTCCAGAAGTCGTCGCGGCCGGGCTGCGTCTGGAAGACCCCCCGGTGCACGCGGACCCACCGCTGCCGCAGCCGAACCTCGATCGCCTTGGACGACAGGCCCGCGTGGAGGCACTGCTGCCGAGTGACGAGGCCTCGTTGCTCTGCGGCCACGGTCATCAGCTCGGCCGGGGTGGACGGCATGGGTGGAGCACCCGGCGTCGGGCCGCCCAGCCAGTCGTCCATGTCGCCAGGGTGCCCCGATGGCCAACAGGGGACGGTCGGTCGTCCACAGGCCCACCGTCCCGGGTCAGATGTCGCGGGTTGGCGGTGTGTTGAACCCCCTCTGAGGGGTGAGAAGCACCGCGGACGCCCGGCTAGCCGTGGGCCTCGGTCAGCTCCCCGACGGGGATGGTGTCGCGCAGAAACCCGCGCGCGGAGAGGAACTGCCCGAGCGTCGACGTGTGGTCGTCACAGGCCAGCCAGACCTTGCGCCGTTCCGGCGTGTGAAGGCTCGGGTTGTTCCACAGCAGGGCGTGCGTCGCCTCGCGGCGGCACGCCTTCGCGCTGCACCGGAGCTCGGCCGGGTCAGTCGAGGACGTGACCACGGATGGTGCGGTCCGGCTCGTCGGCGGGGGCGTCGTCGAGGGCGCGGACCTCGTGGACGTCGTGCTCGATCGGCGCGACGGCGTCGTCCGCGCGGGGGCGCACCGCGTTGGCCATCACCACGGCGAAGTACGGCAGGACGACGGCCGCGGCGATGAGGGTCCACCGCAGCCAGCCGCTCGCGACGATGGCGAGGATGGTGCAGACCACCCGGAAGGCCATCGTGGCGAGGTAGCGCCGCATCCGCTGGGCCTGCTCCTCGGCGGCCGACTGCGGCGCGCTGGTCACCGACTGGACCGGGTGCAGCGGCATACCGTGCGGGTCCTCGGGGCCGTCCTGGTGCTTCACCGACACAGCCTACGTCGGGTGCGCGAGGGCGGCCCGGCGCCGTGACATGAGACTCAGGGGCCGCCCGGCGAGACGACGACGGCGTTGAGCCGGTAGCCCCGTTTGACCACGGTGCTGATGAGCCCCGGCTCCCCGAGCGACTGCCGCAGCCGGCTGATCGCGACCTCCAACGTATGCGCGTCCTGCGCCCCTGGGGCCCCGGGCCCACCGGTCCCGGGCCCACCACTCCCGGGGAGGCCGGCGAGCAGCTCCGCCCGCGAGACTACGGCGTCGGCGACGGCGAGCCGCCGGAAGATGGCCAGCGCCGTGGGTCCCAGGAGCACCTCCCGACCGTCGATGGTGAGGGCCCGGCCGCGCAGCTCGAGGGCGCCGGCGGCGCTGCGCAGCCGCAGCACCCGCTCGGTGCCCAGCCGGTCGCAGACGAGCCGGATGAGGGCTCCGAGGCGGTAGCGCTCGGGCACGACCGGGGTGACGCCCACGTCGACCAGGGGTCCGGCGGTCACCGGTCCGACCGCCGCGGCCAGCACCCCGTCGTGGAAGGCGGCCACCACCTCGTCGCGTCGGCCCAGCCCGACGGCCGCCTCCAGGACGGCGGCGGCCCCGGGCGCGCTGGTGAACGTTACGACATCGAGCTGCCGTGTGCAGACGGCGTCGATCAGCCGGGTCAGGCGGTCCTCGGCCTCGGGGCGCACCCACCGGTAGGGCGCCACGGTGAGCACCCGGTCGGCCACCTCCGCCAGCTGCGTCAGCTGCGCCTCGTCGGTGTAGCCGTGCAGCTGCACGGCGATGCACCGGTGGCGCCGGCCCCGCGCCAGGAGGTCGTCGACCATCTGCTGCGTCGACTCGTGCTGGGTGGCCTGCACGTGCTCGAGCCCCGCGGCCCGCACCGCGCCCAGCGCTTTCGGGCCGCGGGCCATCACCTGGGCGTCGTCGAGCACGGCCGTGAGCGACGTGGCCAGGCCGGCCGCGTCGGCCACCTCGAACCACCGCCGCATCCCGTACCCCGTCGTCACGAGCACGACATCGGGGCGCGCGTCGATGAGGGCACGGGTCTCTGCGACGACCGGGTCGTCGTGGTGGTGCGGCGCGATCCGCAGCGCGGGGGCGTGGAGCACCTCGGCGCCCCGGCGCTCGAACGCGGAGATGAGGTCCTGTGAGCGCCGGTCCGACGTCACCCCGATGCGGAAGCCCGACAGCGGTCCGCTCGGTGCGGACGCGGGGGCGGAGGACACCGAGCCGACCCTAGGTGGGGGCCGTTTCGGGTCGATGTCGCGCGTGTTAACCCCGTGCGTCACCGGCTCACGGGGGGCCGCTGCGGATGTGAGCGCAACGTGAAGCGAACGTAACGTCGGGCGACATCCGGCGAAACGGGCGCGGGCGACGCTGGTCCGGTGAGCGCGACCCCCACTCTCACGCACTGTCCGTACTGTTCGCTGCAGTGCGGCGTCAGCATGGTCGCGGGCGACCGGCCGGCCACGCTCGAGCCGCAGGCCGACTTCCCGACCAACCTCGGCGGCCTGTGCTCCAAGGGCTGGAACGCGACCAGCCTGCTCGACCACCCCGAGCGGCTGCTCACCCCGCTGGTGCGCACGATCCGCGGCGACCGCACGAGCCCCCTGCGCCCGGCCACCTGGGACGAGGCGCTCGGCCAGGTGGTCGACGCCATCCGTGCGGCACAGCGCGACCACGGCCTCGACGCCGTCGGGTGCTTCGGGGGAGGCGGCCTGACCAACGAGAAGGCTTACGCCTTCGGCAAGTTCGCGCGGGTCGCCCTGCGCACGGCGATGATCGACTACAACGGCCGGTTCTGCATGTCGTCGGCCGCGACCGCCAGCAACCGGGCCTTCGGCATCGACCGCGGGCTGCCGTTCCCGCTCGCCGACATCGCCGAGGCCCAGGCCGTCCTGCTCGTCGGCTCCAACCCCGCCGACACCATGCCGCCGGCCATGCAGTTCTTCGACGCCGGCCGCGCCGAGGGCGCCAAGCACATCGTCGTCGACCCGCGCCGCACCGCCACCGCGGCCGGCGCGAGCCTGCACCTCCAGCCCGTTCCCGGCACCGACCTGGCGCTGGCCAACGGGATGCTGCACCTGGCCGTCCGCGAGGGGTGGGTCGACACGGCCATACCTCGACCACCGCACGACGGGGTACGCGTCGGTGCGCGCCGGTGTCTCGGCCTACTGGCCCGACCGGGTCGAGCGGATCACCGGGGTGCCGGTCGCCGACCTCTACCGCGCCACCGAGTGGCTGGCCCAGGCCCCCTCGGCCATGATCCTCACCGCGCGCGGCGCCGAGCAGCACAGCCGCGGCACCGACACCGCGCAGGCCTTCATCAACCTCGCCCTCGCGCTCGGCCTGCCCGGACGGCCGGCCTCCGGCTACGGCACGATCACCGGCCAGGGCAACGGCCAGGGCGGCCGCGAGCACGGCCAGAAGGCCGACCAGCTGCCCGGCTACCGCAAGCTGGCCGACCCCGCTGACCGGGCGCACGTCGCCGCGGTGTGGGGCATCGACCCCGACGAGCTGCCGCGTCCCGGCCTTTCCGCCTTCGAGATGCTCGACCGGCTCGGCACGCCCGGCGGCGTGCGGGCCCTCATCGTCATGGCGTCCAACATCGTCGTGTCGGCGCCCGACGCGGGCCGGGTGCGGCACCGCCTCGAGGCCCTCGACCACCTCGTCGTCTCGGACATCTTCCTGTCCGAGACCGCCGAGCTGGCCGACGTCGTCCTGCCCACCGCCCAGTGGGCCGAGGAGGAGGGCACCATGACCAACCTCGAGGGCCGCGTCCTGCGCCGTCGGCGGGCGCTCCCGCCGCCCGAGGGGGTCGTCGACGACCTCACCGTCATCAAGCGGCTGGCCGACCGGCTCGGCCGCGGCGACTCACTTCTCCGCCGACCCGCGCACGGTGTTCGACGAGCTGCGCCGGGCCTCCGCCGGAGGGCTCGCCGACTACTCCGGCATCACCTACGAGCGGATCAGCGCCGAGCAGGGCGTGTTCTGGCCGTGCCCCGCCGAGGACCACCCGGGCACCCCGCGGCTGTTCGCCGACCGGTTCGCGACCCCCGACGGCCGCGCGCGGCTCATCCGGGTCGACTGGGCGCCGGCCGCCGAGACGCCCGACGCGGCCTACCCCGTCGTCCTGACGACCGGCCGGCTGATGGCGCAGTACCAGAGCGGCACCCAGACCCGTCGCGTCCCGGCTCTGGCCCAGGCGACCGCCCAGCCCGAGGCGCAGCTGCACCCCGACCTGGCGCGGTCCCTGCTCATCGCCCAGGGTGACGTCGTCGAGCTGACGACACGGCGGGGGCGGGCGTCGTTCCGGGCCCGCATCGACGCCGACATCCGGCCCGACACCGTGTTCGTCCCCTTCCACTGGGGCGGGGTGTCGGCGGCCAACGCCCTCACCAACCCGGTGCTCGACCCGCTCTCACGGATGCCGGCGTTCAAGGCCTGCGCCGTACGCGTCGCGCGGATCGGCTCCGGCGACGACCTCCACCTGCTCACCACCACCCCCGGGCGCGTCGGCGTGGACGCCGCCCACCACCAGTACCGCCCATCACGGAAGAAGGACCCCCGCATGATCACCACGAACGTCTTCCTCCAGGGGATCTATCCCTTCGAGGGCGCCGGCATGGACAAGCCGGCGCCCATCCACGCCGACCTCGTGCACGTCGTCCCCGACGGGGTGGTCGCCCAGGCGCTGTACTTCCGCGGCGGCAACACCACCGACGAGCTGATGACGGTGGTCCTCATGCGCGACGGGATGCCCATGCGCTACTTCCCGATCGGCGCCAAGAGCGACGTGCACGTGCCCCTGCGGGTCGTCGAGGACATCGAGTCCGGGTCGGTGGTCGAGCTGCACCTCGTCGCGCCGAGCACGGCCCAGGGCATGGTCGTGCTCGACCTGGGGCTGGTGGAGCACTGATGACGGCCCTGGCTGACCGGCCCACGCAGACGGGCCGCGACCCGCGCGGGCGGCTGCGGCTCGTCGTCGTCGGCAACGGCATGGCCGGCGCCCGCACCGTCGAGGAGATCCTGTCGCGCGGGGGCGCCGAGCAGTTCGCCATCACGATGTTCGGCGACGAGCCCTACGGCAACTACAACCGGATCCTGCTGTGCCACGTGCTCTCCGGCGAGGAGACCGACGAGGACATCTTCCTCAACAGCCTCGACTGGTACGCCGACAACGACATCACCCTGTATGCCGGGGTGCGGGTGACCCGGATCGACCGCTTCGCCAAGGTGGTCTTCTCCGACGACGGGCGCACGACGCCCTACGACAAGCTCATCCTCGCCACCGGCAGCCGGCCGTTCATGCCGAAGATGGAGGGGATGTACCTCCCCGGGTCACGCGGGGCCGAGTCCGGGCTGATCCCCGGCGTCTTCGCGTTCCGGACCCTCGACGACACCCGGCGGATGGTCGAGTACGCGAAGCACGACGACCACCACAAGGCCGTCGTCGTCGGCGGCGGGCTGCTCGGCCTGGAGGCGGCGCGCGGGCTGCAGAGCTACGGCCTGTCGGTCGACGTGGTCCACTCGGCGCAGCACCTCATGAACGCGCAGATGGGCGCCCAGGGCGGCGACGTCCTGCTCAAGAGCCTGGAGCGGCTGGGGTTCACGGTGCACGTCGGTACGCATACGACCGGGGTCCTCGGCGGCGACAAGGTGCGGGGCGTCACGCTCAAGGACGGCACCGAGATCCCCTGCGACCTCATGGTCGTCGCGGCCGGGGTGCGCCCCAACACCGACGTCGCCATGACGAGCGGCTTCACCGTCGAGCGGGCCATCGTCGTCGACGACCAGATGCACACCCTCGACGACGACGACGTCTACGCCGTGGGCGAGTGCGCCCAGCACCGCGGCCAGGTCTACGGCCTCGTGGCTCCCCTGTGGGAGCAGGCCGTCGTCCTCGCCGACGGGATCACGGGCGCCGACGACACCGCCGCCTACATGGGGTCGCGCACCGCCACGAAGCTCAAGGTCGCGGGCGTCGAGGTGGCCTCCATGGGCGTCACCGGGCCGGAGCGCGACACCGACGAGCACATCGTCTACTCCGAGCCGAGCACGGGCATCTTCAAGTCGATCGTCATCCGCGACGGCCGGATCATCGGCGCGACCCTGCTCGGCGACAGCCGCAAGGTGGCCTTCCTCCAGCAGGCGTTCGACCGCGGGCTCCCGCTGCCCGAGGCCCGGGCCGAGCTGCTCTTCGACCTCGGCGGGCCGACGGAGGAGGTCGGCGTCGCCGAGCTCGCCGACGACGCCCAGGTCTGCAACTGCAACGGCGTCAGCAAGGGCACCATCTGCGGCGCGGTGGCGTCCGGCATCAAGACGGTGTCCGGCGTCATGGACAAGACCCGGGCCGGCAAGGGGTGCGGGTCGTGCAAGAGCCTCGTGGCGCAGCTGGTCGAGTACGCCGCGGGCGGCACCGTGGAGGAGGACCCGGCCGTGCACTACTACGTGCCCGGGATCCCCATGGACAAGCCGGCGCTCATGGCCGCCATCCGAGAGCTCGACCTGCGTTCGCCCTCCTCGGTGTTCGCGGCCCTCGCTCCGGCGGGGGCCGAGGACGCCAAGTCGAAGATGGGCCTGGCCTCGCTGCTGAAGATGATGTGGGGCGAGGCGATGGAGGACGAGCGGGGCGCCCGCTTCGTCAACGACCGGGTGCACGCCAACATCCAGAAGGACGGCACCTTCTCGGTCGTCCCGCAGATGCGCGGCGGGGTGACCACCCCCCAGCAGCTGCGCCGCATCGCCGACGTCGCCGACAAGTACCAGGTACCCATGGTCAAGCTGACCGGCGGCCAGCGGATCGACCTGCTCGGCATCCGCAAGGAGGACCTGCCCGCCGTGTGGGCCGACCTCGACATGCCGTCGGGGTACGCCTACGGCAAGTCGATGCGCACGGTGAAGACCTGTGTGGGACAGGAGTTCTGCCGGTTCGGCACCGGTGACTCGACCAAGCTCGGCATCGAGCTGGAGACGCGGCTGCAGGGCATGGAGAGCCCGGCGAAGATGAAGCTGGCGGTTTCCGGCTGCCCGCGCAACTGCGCCGAGTCCCTCGTCAAGGACGTGGGCATCGTCGCAATCGAGGGCGGTCGCTGGGAGATCTACGTCGGCGGGGCCGCGGGGGCGCACATCCGCAAGGGCGACCTGCTCTGCACCGTGGACGACGCCGACGAGGCCAAGCGGCTCACCGGCCGGTTCCTGCAGTACTACCGGGAGAACGCCAAGTGGCTCGAGCGCACGTATGCGTTCGTGCCGCGGGTGGGGCTCGAGACGATCCGCGCCGTCGTCGTCGACGACTCCGAGGGCATCGCCGACCGCCTGGACGCGGCCGTGCAGGAGCACGCCGACACCTTCGTCGACCCGTGGACCCAGGGCCGGGAACCGTTGACACCAGGGCAGTTCCGCACGTCGCTGCCGCTCGAGGTGCTCCCACACGTGCCGGCCGACCGGGCCGAGACGCTGCTGGGTGGTCCCTGGTGAGCAGCGCGGTGGACAGCCCGCGTACCGGCGCCGACCTCGTGGGGACCGACCACCGGCTCGGCCCGGTGGCGGACATCCCGCCCGGCGAGGGGCGGGCGTACGCGGTGGACGGGGAGCAGGTCGCCGTCTTCCGGCTGCGGGACGGCTCGCTGCGCGCCACCTCGGCCGTCTGCCCGCACCGCGGCGGCCCTCTCGCGGACGGCCAGATCGACGACCGGGTCGTCCTGTGCCCCTTGCACCTCAACGCCTTCGACCTCACCTCCGGTGAGTGCCTGACCGCGGCCTACGCGCTGCGGACCTACCCCGTGCGTGTCGACCACGACGGCACCGTCGTTGTCGCCACCCTGCCCTGAAGGACATCGCCATGGCCACCACACCAGACCCCCACCGCCACCCGACCTCGGCTCGGCGGCCGCTGGATCGAGGACTGGCGCCCCGAGGACACCGAGTTCTGGAACCTCCAGGGGCGGGCCGTCGCCGGCCGCAACCTGCTGTTCTCCGTGCTGTCCGAGCACATCGGCTTCTCGATCTGGAGCCTCTGGTCGGTCATCGTCCTGTTCATGGGGCCTGAGTACGGCGTCGACGCCGCGGGGAAGTTCGTGCTCACCGCGCTGCCGACCCTCGTCGGCGCCATCCTGCGGGTGCCCTACACGTTCGCCGTCGCCGTGTTCGGCGGCCGGAACTGGACCGTCGTCAGCGCGGCGATGCTGCTCATCCCGACCATCCTCATCGCTCTGGTCCTGGAGCCGGGCGTGTCCTACTCGACGCTGCTCCTCGTCGCCATGACCGCCGGCGTGGGGGGCGGCAACTTCGCCTCCTCGATGACGAACATCAACCACTACTACCCGACCCGGCTCAAGGGCTGGGCGCTCGGCGTCAACGCGGGCGGCGGCAACCTCGGGGTCCCCGTCGTGCAGCTCATCGGGCTCCTCGTCCTCGCGACGTTGGGGGCCACCCACCCCCGGGCCCTCGTCGCCATCTACATCCCTCTCATCCTGCTGTCGGCCCTCGGCGCGTGGCTGATGATGAACAACCTCGCCACCGCCCGCAACGCCAAGGGCGCCATCCGCGAGGTGGCCCGGCACCGCGAGACGTGGATCATGTCTCTGCTCTACATCGGCACGTTCGGCTCGTTCATCGGCTTCAGCTTCGCCTTCGGGCAGGTGCTGCTCGTGCAGTTCCCCGACCAGTTCGCGACCCCCGTCAAGGCGGCGGCGCTGACCTGGCTCGGACCCCTGCTCGGGTCGCTCATTCGCCCGGTCGGTGGGGCGCTGGCCGACCGGTTCCGCGGCTCCGTGGTGACGTTCTGGAACTTCATCGCCATGGCCGTCGGGGCGGGCATCGTGTATGCCGCGTCGCAAGCCAAGTCGCTGCCGCTCTACCTCGTGGGGTTCGTGCTGCTCTTCGTCTTCAGCGGCGTCGGGAACGGCGCGACCTACAAGATGATCCCGGCGATCTTCCACGCCAAGGGCCAGCTGGAGGTCGGCGCGGGGGAGAGCCTCGAGGTGGCCGCGCCCCGGTCGATCCGACGCTCGGGCGCCCTGATCGGGCTGGCCGGGGCCATCGGGGCCTTCGGCGGCGTGCTCGTCAACCTCGCGTTCCGGCAGTCCTTCCTCACCCTCAAGAACGGCGACGGGGCGGTGCTCGCCTTCATCGCGTTCTACGCGCTGTGCTGCCTCGTGACGTGGGCCGTCTTCCTGCGGCGGCGTCCGGGACGGCTCGAGGGCGTCTGACCGAGGACCAGGGCCGGGTCGGGAGCCGTGGGGTCGCGATGACGCCCCCGCGACTCCCGACCGGTGGCTCGGCGCATACCCGGGGGTAGTCGGCTAGCGTTCGGGGCGACGCCTGTCCGCCGCGAGACCACCCACCGGAGCATCGATGACGCCGCCCGCCAGCCCGCCCGGCAGCCCCCGCAACGTCCTCGTGACGGGCGGCAACCGGGGGATCGGTCTCGCCATCGCGCGGGCCTTCGCCGACGCCGGCGACGAGGTGGTCATCACCAACCGCACGGGCGACGCGCCCGAGGGGCTGCGCGCGGTGCGCTGCGAGGTCACCGACACCGACTCCGTCAACGCCGCCTTCGACGAGGCGGAGACGCTGCTGGGCGGCCCCGTCGAGGTGCTCGTGGCCAACGCCGGCATCACCCGCGACACCCTGCTCATGCGGATGAGCGACGACGACTTCGACGCGGTGATCGCCACCAACCTGGCCGGTGCGTTCAAGTGCGCCCGCCGGGCGAGCAAGGGCATGATCCGGCTGCGGCGCGGGCGGATCGTCCTCATCTCGAGCGTGGTCGGCCTCTACGGCGCCCCGGGTCAGGCCAACTACGCGGCCAGCAAGGCCGGCCTCGTCGGGATGGCCCGCTCCATCTCGCGCGAGCTGGGTGGGCGGGGCATCACCGCCAACGTCGTGGCCCCCGGCTTCATCGACACCGAGATGACCCAGGTGCTCTCCGAGGACCTGCGCAAGACCTACCTGGCCACCATCCCCGCGGGGCGCTTCGCCACGCCCGAGGAGGTGGCCCAGGTCGTCCGCTTCGTCGCCAGCCCCGACGCCGCCTACATCACCGGCGCGGTCATCCCCGTCGACGGCGGCCTCGGCATGGGCCACTGACCTCCCAGCATCCGTACACCCCAGCAAACCCTGCAGAACGACGAAAGGCACCACCCGTGGGCATCCTCGAGGGCAAGCGTCTCCTCATCACCGGAGTCCTCATGGACTCCTCGATCGCCTTCCACGTCGCCAAGGTGGCGCAGGAGGAGGGGGCCGAGGTGGTGCTCACCTCGTTCGGACGCACCATGAAGATCACCCAGACCATCTCGCGGCGGCTCCCCACCACGCCCCCGGTCGTCGAGCTCGACGTCACCAACGACGAGCACCTCGACACGCTGGCCGAGCGCCTCAAGGAGCACGTCGACGGGCTGGACGGGGTCGTGCACTCGATCGGGTTCGCGCCCAAGGGTGCCTTCTCGTTCATGGAGGGCACCTGGGAGGACGTGGGGACGGCCGTGCACACCTCGGCGTACTCGCTCAAGGCGCTCGCCGTAGCCGCGCTGCCCCTGATGCAGGACGGCGGCAGCATCGTGGGACTGACCTTCGACGCGAAGTTCGCCTGGCCGGTCTACGACTGGATGGGCGTCGCCAAGGCGGCGTTCGAGTCGACCAACCGCTACCTCGCCCGTGACCTCGGGCCGAGGCACATCCGGTCGAACCTCGTCGCCGCGGGGCCGATCCGCACCACGGCCGCGAAGTCCATCCCGGGCTTCGAGCAGTTCGAGAAGGTGTGGGACGACCGTGCCCCGCTGGGCTGGGACATCACCGACCCGGTGCCCGCGGCTAAGGCCTGCGTGGCCCTGCTGTCGGACTGGTTCCCGGCGACGACGGGCGAGATCGTCCACGTCGACGGTGGCGTGCACGCCATGGGTCAGTAGGCACCGCAACCCTGCTGCCGCCGTCCGACTACGCTCCCGTGCCATGACGCCGGAGGCTCCCGACCCGTCGGTCGACACCCCGGTCATGCCGGTCCAGGTGCGTGAGGTGAGGGTCCTCGACGGACCGAACCTCTACTTCCCGCGCCCCGCCGTCAAGGTGTCGCTGGCGCTGCCCGGGTACCTCGCCCTCGACCGCCGGACCGCGGTACGGGTGGCCGAGAACGCCGGTCTGCGGTCGGCCCGTCCCGGCAAGCCGGGGACCGCCCAGCGCCAGCGGTTCCTCATGCGGTTCGCCGCCCACGTCACGCGGCGGGTGGTCGCCGGCTTCGGTCCGCGCCGCCTCACCGTCCGCACCGGCACCGGCTCCACCGTGCAGGACATCGTCGTCGCCGTCCCCTGGCGCCACCGCACCTGGGGACGCCTCACGGGCGAGGCCGTCGGCCCCGTGCTCACCGCCCTGCTGGATGCCGGTGACGCCGCCGAGGCCGACCGGATCCTGCTCGACGCCGCGGCCGGCATACAGGCCCAGGAGCCGGGTGGCCCGTCGCCCGTGGGGGTCCCGGCCGTACCGGTCGTCTCCATCACGGGCACCAACGGCAAGACGACGACCACCCGGCTCGTCGCGCACATCGCCATGACGGCCGGGCTGAAGACGGCCTGGAGCTCCACCAGCGGCGTCGTCGTCATGGGCGAGACGGTGGACGCCGGCGACTTCTCCGGGCCGGCCGGCGCCCGTGAGGTGCTCGCCACCCCGGGCCTCGAGCTCGGGGTGCTCGAGACGGCCCGCGGCGGGATGCTGCTGCGGGGGATGGGTGTCTCGGTCAACGACGTCAGCGTGGTCACCAACGTCACCGCCGACCATCTCGGCCTCCAGGGCATCGACACCCTCGACCAGCTCGCGGAGGTCAAGGCCATCGTCACCACGGTGACCAAGCCCGACGGCTGGGTCGTGCTCAACGGCGAGGACCCGCGGGTCTGGGCGATGCGGCACAACATCCGCGCCCGGCCGTGGGCGTTCAGCCTCGACCCGGATGCCCCCGCCCTGCGGGAGTCGGCGGCGGCCGGGGGCCGGGGCATCACGGTGCTCGACGGCGAGATCGTCGTCCTGCGGCCCGGCACCGACCCCGACCGCCTGGTGCGCATCGTCGACGTGCCGGTCACCCTGTCGGGCCTCTCGCGCTACAACACCGCCAACGCGCTCGCCGCCGCCGCCGCCGCACTCGGCCTCGGCCTGCCCCGGGAGGCCGTCGTCGAGGGGCTGCGGACGTTCGCCCCCGACCCGGTGCTCAACGAGGGTCGCCTCAACACCTACACGCTGCCGCTGCACGACGGCGGCCGAGCCACCGTCATCCTCGACATGGCCCACAACGAGGCCGGGCTCGAGGCGCTGCTGGAGGTGGCCCACGGGCTCACCGCCCCCGGCGCCCGCGTCCACGTGGCCATCGGTGGCACCGGCGACCGGCCGGACGACGCCCTGGAGGGCATGGGCGAGATCGCCGGGAAGGGCGCCGACCACGTCATCGTCGCCCACAAGCCGAAGTACCTGCGCGGCCGCACCCTGGACGACATCGACACCCACCTGCGCACGGGGCTGGCCCGCGTGGGGGTCGTCGACGTCGAGTCCTACCCCACGGAGATGGAGGGGCTCCTCGCGCTATGGCCGACGATGGCCGACGGCGACGTCGTGGCCTTCATGTGCCACGACATGCAGGTCGAGGTGCGCGACTGGCTGGCCGAGCAGGGGGCCACCGCCGACGGCGCCCGGGCGGTCCGCCGCAAGGTGGTCGCCGCCCGGGGCGAGCACGAGCTCGAACCGGAGCTGGCCGAGCTGTGGGCCCTCGAGGACCCCTCCGAGCGTCGCACCGCCGTCGAACGGCTCGCCGCCGAGCACCCGGACGACCCACGGATCGCCTTCGAGCACGCGGGAGCCGTCGATGCCGCCGGTGACCCGGCGCAGGCGCTGCCGCTCTACGAGGCCGCGATCGCCGGAGGGCTCCGCGAGCCGCACCGGCACCGGGCGCAGATCCAGGCGGCGTCCACCCTGCGGCTGCTGGGCGAGCACGACCGTGCGCTGCGGCTGCTCGAGGAGGTCGCGGTCACCCACCCCGGCAACGCCGCGGTCGCCGCGTTCCGGGCCCTCGTCCTCGTCGACGCCGGACGGGCGGCGGAGGCGGTGGCCGACCTCGTCGACTCGATCGTCGACCACGTCGCCGACGACGACACCGCGGCCTACCGCCCCGCCCTGCACCGATATGCCGCGGGGCTGAGGGGCGTGCCCACCCGACCCTAGAGTTTGCACTCAGTGCAACGTTGCACCTAGTGTCACGGGGTGACCGCCACCCTCGACCGCCGCAGCGCCCTCAAGGCGCGCCACCGGCAGGCCATCGTCGACGCGGCCCGGGCGCTCATCGACGAGCGCGGGGGCCCGGAGTTCGGCGTGGACGAGCTGGCCCGCCGGGCCGACGTCTCCCGGCGCACGGTCTTCAACCACTTCGAGTCGCTCGACGACGTCATCCTCGCCGCCTGCATCGAGATCCTCGACGCCGTCGTCGCCACCTTCCGGGCGGCCGCCGCCACCGCGGGCCCGGCCGACGACCGGCTGGAGGCGATCTTCGAGGAGCTCGTCCGCACGGTGCGCAGCGTCGACCTGCCGCAGCGCACGGCCTACCTGTGGCAGGCCCTCGGCGGAGCCCAGGCGCCCGCCGCCCGTCAGCAGCAGTTCATGTCGGTGGCCCTGTCCCGCGTCGGTGACGACCTCGTCGCCGAGGTGACGACCCGGCATCCCGACGTCGACGCCCTCGACCTCCGGCTGCTCGGGTCGTCGCTGCTCCACGGGGTCGCCGTGGTCGCCGAGCGCTGGATCGAGGAACACGGCGGCGCCGTGACCCCGACCTCCCGGGACGCCTGGGACCGCCTCATGGACCGCCTCGTCACCCGGATGCGCACCGGCTACGGCGCCGGTCGCGCGGACCACTGACCACCCTTCACCACCCGAAAGCTGCTCATGGCTACCTTGCTCTACCGGCTCGGCCGGTTCTGTGCCCGTCACGCGCGCCTCGTCGTCGTCCTGTGGGTCGCGCTGCTCGCGGTCGCCGGCGGCGGGTATGCCGTCGGCCACGGCGTGCTGTCGTCGGCCGTCTCCATCCCCGGCACGGCGACCCAGCAGGTCACCGACCAGCTGAGGAGCGCGCTGCCCGCGGTGAGCGGGAGCAGCGGCACCGTCGTGTTCCACACGGTCGACGGCCGGCCGTTCACCGACCAGCAGAGGTCGGCGATCTCGGCCGCGCTGGCCACGGCGACGTCCGAGCCCGGGGTGAGCGGGGTGACCGACCCCTTCCAGACCGCCGACCAGCTCGCGCTGCAGCGGCAGAAGGTCGAGAGCGGGCGCAGCCAGCTGCAGTCCGGCCAGGCGCAGCTTCAGGCGGGCCAGACCCAGCTCGACCAGGCGCGGCAGCAGCTCCAGGATGCGCAGGCGCAGGCCCAGCAGGCGGGGGCGCCGGTGCCCGCCCAGGTGACGGCCGGGCTCGCCCAGCTCGATGCCCAGCAGAAGACCCTCGACGAGAAGAAGTCCGAGGCGCAGGCCCAGGGCCAGCAGCTGCAGCTCGGGGCCCAGCTGCTCGACCTCTCCTCCGGCATCCGCACCGTCTCGGCCGACGGCAGTGCCGCTGTGGGGATCGTCGCCTTCCGGGGCGAGCAGATGTCGGTGCCCCCGGAGGTCAAGGATCCGGTCGTCGCCGCCCTGCAGAAGGCCGACCTCGCCGGGGCCCGGGTGGAGTTCTCCACGAGCCTCACCCAGGGACTGCCCGAGGTGGTCGGTCCCGGTGAGATCACCGGCCTGGTGGTCGCGGGCCTCACGCTGCTCGTGATGCTCGGCACGTTGGTGGCCGCCGGTCTCCCGCTGCTCAGCGCCCTCGTGGGCGTGGGCTTCGGCGTGCTCGCCACCCTCGCCTTCTCGGGGCGGGTCGAGATGGTCTCGGTCACCCCCGTGCTGGGCCTCATGCTCGGCCTCGCGGTCGGCATCGACTACTCGCTCTTCATCCTCAACCGGCACCGCCGGCAGCTGCGGGACGGCGTCGAGCTGCAGGAGTCGATCGGGCTCGCCAACGGCACGTCGGGCAACGCCGTCGTCTTCGCCGGCGCCACGGTCATGGTCGCGCTGCTGGCGCTCAACGTCACGGGCATCCCCTTCCTCGGCCTCATGGGCACGGCGGCGGCCGTCTGCGTGGCCAGCGCCATCGCCATCGCGGTGACCTTCACCCCGGCGATGCTGTCGCTCATCGGGCCCCGGCTCGTCCGCCGACGCGACCGGACGTCCGCCCGGACGGGCCGCCACCGTCCCGCCGTCTCGGCGATGTCCACCCGGCGTGCCGTGCTGACCCTCGTCGGTGGGGTGGCCGTCCTCGTGGCGGTCGCGGTGCCCGCGCTCTCGATGCGGCTCGGGCTGCCCGACGGCGCGACGGAACCGCCGAGCTCCACCCAGAACCGGGCCTACGTGCTCACGGCCGAGAAGTTCGGGGCCGGGGTCAACGGTCCGCTCCTCGTCGTCGCGACGCTGCCGTCGGCCGCTGCCCAGGACCAGCAGCTCGCGCAGCAGGTGCGGCTGGGCACCGCCATCCACAGCAGTGCCGACGTCGCCGCGGTGGCGCCCATCGGCACCTCCGCCGACGGCCGCGTCTACGCCTTCCAGGTGCTGCCCAAGGACGGCCCTAATAGTGAGTCGACCGAGCAGCTCGTGCGCGACCTGCGCGACCAGTCACCGCTCGGCGACGGGACCACCCTGGGCGTCGCCGGCAGTGCCAGCGGCAACATCGACGTGTCGGAGAAGCTGGCGTCCGCCCTCCCGCTCTACCTCGCGGTGGTCGTCGGGCTCTCGTTCGTCATCCTCGTCGTCGTCTTCCGGTCGCTGCTCGTGCCGTTGACCGCGACCATCGGGTTCGTCATGTCGCTGTTCGCCGCGTTCGGCGGCGTCGTGGCGATCTTCCAGTGGGGCTGGCTCGAGCCGGTCTTCCACGCCCAGCCGGGCCCGATCCTCAGCTTCCTGCCGACGCTGCTCGTCGGCATCCTCTTCGGGCTGGCGATGGACTACCAGCTGTTCCTCGTCTCCGGTATGCGTGAGGCGCACGTGCACGGGGCACCCGCCCGGATCGCGGTGCGCGAGGGTCTGCGCGCCGGCCGGGTGGTCGTCACGGCCGCGGCCATCATCATGATCTCGGTGTTCTCGGGCTTCGTGTTCTCGAACTCGTCGATGATCCGGCCGCTCGGGTTCGGCCTCGCGTTCGGCGTGCTCGTCGACGCCTTCGTCGTGCGGATGCTGCTCATCCCGGCGGTGATGCACCTTGCGGGCGACGCGGCGTGGTGGCTGCCCCGCTGGCTCGACCGGATCCTGCCCGACGTCGACGTCGAGGGGGGCGCGCTGGAGCGCGACCTCCCGCGCCCGCACGTCGCCGCCGACGAGCCGGTGCGCGTGGGCGCCCCGACGCCGGTCTAGCGGGCGTCGTCCTCCGACGCCTCCGGCTCGAGGGCCTCCTGGTCGGCCGCGATCGCCTCGCTCTCGGCCTCCTGGCCCTCCGCCTCGGCCGACTGCACCAGGGCCGACGGGTCGAGGTCGGGGTCGCCCGTGAGCCCGCTGACGTGGGCGCCGGCCTGTGCCACGTGCGTACGGTTCTCCAGCTCGGCCACCACCTGGGCGTGCTTGTCGACGCACATGACGACGAGGTCGCCGGGGTTGCTGCGAGCCATCACGTGGTTGACGGCGTCGATCTCGTCGAGCACCACCTCGACCTGGCGGCAGCGAGCCCCCTCGGCCATGGCGGCGCGGACCCCGTCGACGACGAGGGCCGCGGTCTCACCGGGCTTCCGGCCGCGCAGGCGGTCGTCCTCGCGGACGACGATGACGTCGAAGTGCTGGGCCGCGACGGCGCCCAGCTCGCGCATGTCGTCGTCGCGGCGGTCGCCGGCGGCGCCGATCATCCCGATGCGCGAGGCCTTGCCGAGGTCCTGCCGGCCGGCGCTCTGCGCCGTGTAGGTCTCGACGAAGTCGCCGATGGCCCGCATCCCGGCGGGGTTGTGGCAGTAGTCGATGAACACCTCGACGTTGTCGACGTCGACGAGGTTCATCCGGCCGGGGGAGAGGTAGTAGCTGGTCGTGAAGGTGCGCAGGCCCTGGCGGATGTCGTGCAGCGGGGCGCCCGCGGCGAACGCCGCGCCCGTGGCGGCCAGGGCGTTGGCGACGTTGAACCGGGCCGCGCCGTTGAACGTGGCGGGCAGCAGGTGGGTCCAGGCCAGCTGCATGCTGCGCCGGCCGTGCTTGATGACGATCATGTCGCCGCGCTCGGTCTTCTCGAGGACCACGGCCCGGCCACCGCGACGGCAGTGCCGTTCGATGTACTCGCGGCTCTCGCTGCCCGGCTCGGCGAGCGAGAAGTAGACGATGTCGCCGCTGCAGCGCCGGCGCATCGCGAAGACCAGCGGGTCGTCGGCGTTGAGGACGGCGAAACCGTTGCGCGGCACCGCTTCCACGATGACGGCCTTGACCGCGGCCAGCTGCTCGAGGGTGTCGATGCCGCCGAGGCCCAGGTGGTCGGGGGCGATGTTGGTGACGACCGCGACGTCGTTGCGGTCGTAGCCCAGGCCCTCGCGCAGGATCCCCCCGCGCGCGACCTCCATCACGGCGAAGTCCACCCGGGGGTTCTGCAGCACCATGCGGGCCGACTTCGGACCCGACGCGTCAGCCTTGATGACGAGCCGTTCGTCGATGACGACACCGTCGGTGGAGGTCATGCCGACCTTGCGCCCGAGCCCCTTGAAGATGTGCGCGATCATCCGGGCGGTCGTCGTCTTGCCGTTGGTGCCGGTCACCGCGATGATCGGCACCCGCGACGGGGCACCGGGCGGGAAGAGCAGGTCCACCACCGGCTTGGCGATGAACTGGGGCACGCCCACGGTGGGGTGGGTGTGCATCCGGAACCCCGGAGCCGCATTGACCTCGACGATGGCCCCGCCCGTCTCGCGCACCGGTGAGGCGATGTCGGGGCAGATGAAGTCGATGCCGGCGACGTCGAGACCCACGACGCGGGCCGCCTCCTCGGCGATCTCCACGTTGTCCGGGTGCGCGTCGAAGGTGCGGTCGATGGAGATCCCGCCGGTGGACATGTTGCCGGTGAGGGCGAGCTTCACCAGCTCGCCCGACTCGGGCACGCTCGCCAGCGTGTGGCCCTGGCCCGCGAGCACCTCCTCGGCGGCGGCGTCGGTGCGGATCCGGGTCAGCACCTTCTCGTGGCCGACCCCGCGCCGGGGGTCGGCGTTCGTGATGTCGACGAGCTCCTGCACCGTATGCGTGCCGTCGCCGACGACGTGGGCGGGCACCCGCTCGGCGATGGCCTGCATCCGGCCGTCGACGATGAGGCAGCGGTAGTCGCGCCCCGTGACGAACGACTCGACGATGACCGTGCCGCGCTTCGACTCGGCCCGCGCGACCTCGAAGGCGGTCTCGACCTCGGCCGCGGACCGGAGGTCCAGGCATACGCCGCGTCCGTGGTTGCCGTCGAGCGGCTTGACGACGACGGGGAACCCGATGCGCTCCGCCCCGTCGAGGGCGCCGGCCACGGTGCGGACGGTGGCCTGACGCGGCACCGGCAGGCCCGCGGAGCCGAGGAGGGTGGCGGTGAGGTCCTTGTCGCCGGCGATGTCGACGGCGAGCGCGCCGGTGCGCGACGTCATGGTCGCCCGGATGCGCTGCTGGTGCACGCCCTGGCCCAGCTGCACGAGCGAGGCCTTGTTGAGCCGGATCCACGGGATGTCGCGGCTGACCGCCTCCTCGACGATGGCCGCGGTCGAGGGCCCGAAGGCGGTGCGCTCGGTCAGCCGGATGAAGGCGTCGAGGGCCTCGGCGAAGTCGAAGCCCTCCTTGTGCTCGACGAGGTCGTTGACCAGGCGGACCGAGAGCTGGCCGGCGGCCAGCCCGACCGTCTCGTCGAGGAAGCCGTAGATGACGTTGTAGCGGCCCTTGCGGCCCTTGACCGACCGGGTCTTGCCGCGGGTCAGGAAATGGCCCGCCTCGGTCTGCAGCTGAAGGGCGACGTGCTCGGCGACGTGGCCGAGCCAGGTGCCCTCGTGCAGCCGCTCGACGAAGCCGCCCGCCTCACCGCGCGAGCAGTGGTGGCGACGGAGCCCGGGCAGCAGCTCGACGAGGCGGTCGGTGAACCCGGGGATGGTGTCGGTGGGGTAGCCCTCGAGCACCCCCAGGTCGACCACGAGGTGGATGGCCTGCTCGTAGGACCAGTAGTTGGGCCCGCGGTAGACCCGCGACGCGGCGATGGTGAGCTCGGGGGCGAGCGGTCCGCTGGGGGTGGGGCGCTGGGGCGCCATAGGTGCTCCTCGGGCGGCGGGCGGGCAGGCTGGGGCGGTGGGTCGGACGCGTCAGGTCTCGGCGCGGTGCGCGGGGGGCAGCGTCGGCGCCGCGCGGTCCTTGGCTGAGGCCACGGCGACCTCGATGTCGGGGTGACGTTCCACGAACCTCGTCAGGCTCACGCTGCGCAGGTCGAACGTAGCGCCCGTGGGCAGCGAATGCACCACTGCTCCGGAGACGAGCATGGGGGCGCCACGGCGGGCGTCCGGGGCGTCGGTGACTGCCGCTCGCGCGTCGATGACGAAGACGCCGCCGGTGCCGATGATGGTCATCACCCGTTCGTCGCGGATCTCGACGGCGGTGTTCTCGTCGATGCCCATGCCCAGCAGGTTGGGGGAGTTGGCGACCAGCGACATGAGGCGCCCGTAGCGGCCGCGCTGGTCGAAGTGCTGGTCGACGATGACGTTCTCCAGCAGGCCCAGCCCGGCCGTGAGCTGGCTCGCCCGCTGGCGGGGCGTCAGCCCTTCGTCGCCGAGCGAGATCATGAAGCGGCTCATGATCGACGCGCCGGCCGAGGTGCCCGCGATGATCGCCCCGCGGCCGTAGGCCGCATGGATGGCGTCGCCCACTGGCGTGCCGACGAGGAACTGGCTCAGCTTGAGCTGGCTGCCGCCGGACATGAAGACCCCGGTGGCCCGCTCGAGGCGCTCGACGAGCACCGGGTCGTGGGCGGCCGCCCGCGAGGGGGCGTGCACCACCTCGATGTCGCTGCCGGCCCGCAGCCGGGTGAAGACCCGGGTGTAGGTCTCGGCCACCTCGTCGACGAAGGACGACGCCGTCGGGATGATGACGATGTGCGAGGAGCGTCCGCCGGCGAGCCGGACGAAGCGCTTGAGCACCACCGACCGGCCGAGCTTGTCCTCGGCCCCCCCGATGATGAGCAGCGTGCGACGACGCGCGGGGGGCGACGTCAGGCTGCTGGACACGCGTCCACCCTAGGAGGCTCCGGCCGCGCGGGTGGGGAGGGGCGGTGCGGGCGTGGTGACGCCGTCGGCGGCGTCGGCCTCCTCCACCTCCTCGCGGGTGATGCCGAGCAGGTAGAGCACGGCGTCCAAGTAGGGCACGTTGACGGCGGTATGCGCCTGGGCGCGGACGACGGGCTTGGCGTTGAAGGCGACCCCCAGCCCGGCGGCGGCGAGCATGTCGAGGTCGTTGGCGCCGTCCCCCACCGCGACGGTGCGCGAGAGGGGCAGGCCCGCCTCCGCGGCGAAGCGGCGCAGGGCGCGGGCCTTGCCGGCCCGGTCGACGATGTCACCGACCACCCGCCCCGTGAGCCTCCCGTCCTCGACCTCGAGCCGGTTGGCCTCGGCGCGGTCGATGCCGAGCTCCGCGGCCAGGGGTCCCACGATCTCGATGAAGCCACCCGAGACGAGCGCCACGGTGAACCCGAGCCGCTTGAGCGTCCGCACGAGGGTCCGGGCGCCGGGCGTGAGGACGACCTCCTGGCGGACCTCGTCGAGCACCGAGGCGTCGAGCCCCGCGAGGACGGCCACCCGGGCCCGCAGCGACTCCGCGAAGTCCAGCTCGCCCCGCATCGCCCGCTCGGTGACGGCGGCGACCTCCTCCGCGCGTCCGCAGTGGGCGGCCAGCAGCTCGATGACCTCCTGCTGGATGAGCGTGGAGTCGACGTCCATGACGACGAGCCGCCGACCCCGCCGCGCGAGACCGCCGGCGGAGACGGCGATGTCGACGCCCAGAGCGGTGGCCTCGAGGGCGAGCTCACGCCGCAGCGCGTCGAGTTCGGCGCCGGAGATGTCGAGCTCCACCGTCGTCACGGGGTAGCGGGACAGCCGCCGGATCCGGTCGATGTTGGCGCCGTGGGCGGCGATCCGCGCGGTGATGGCGGCGACGGCGTTCGCCGACAGCGGCGACCCGATGACGACGACGGCGGCGCGGCCGCTGGCCCGGTGGGCGTTGTCGCCCCGGCCGCGTCTGACCTTCACCTTGAGGTCGAGGGAGCCGCCCACCTGGCGGACGACGTCGTGGAGCCGGTCGGTGCGGTCACCGGCGGCCAGGAGCATGGCCAGGGTCAGCTGGCCCCGCACGACGACCTGCTGCAGGTCGAGCACCTCGGCCCCCACCTCGGCGATGGCGTCGAAGAAGGCGCTGGTGACCCCGGGCCGGTCGTCGCCCGAGATCGTCACCAGCAGGGTCTCGTCGGCCGGGCGGTCCACGGGGACCGGCTGCTCTGACACCGCGACAGGCTATCGACGCCGGGCGGGGCCGACCCGGCCGGTCCGTGATCCGGGCGCCGGCGCGCGAGTGCACCACGAGAACTCAGATACATCTGAGCTGTGGCGCCCCGATCAGCCGGAACCGCCGCAACAACTCAGACATGTCTGAGCTGTGGGGCCCCGATCAGCCGGAATGGTCGCAACAACTCAGACATGTCCGAGGTGTTGCGGCTCTGGACGGGCCCAGCAGGACCACAATCTCCGGGACGGTGCCTCTACCTCTGGGCTCTAGCGGTTGACCTCGTCGCGCCAGGCGAGCAGCTCGCGCACCTTGTCGAGCTCGCCGTAGGCCTCGCCGGACAGGCCGACGGTGAACAGCCGGGTGCCCACGTCGTAGAGCGCCTGCGCGTTCTGCGCGTAGCTCTCGACCTGCTCCGGCATCCGGCCCGGGGTCGGAGCCACGCCGGCCGACCGGGTGATCGCGCGCGGGTCACGGCCGACCCGCTGGCACCAGGCGTCGAGGACCTCGTGCTTGTGGGCGATGGCCTCCGGGTCGCCGAAGCCGTGCCAGATGTCGGCGTGCTCGGCGACGATGCGCAGGGTCTTCTTCTCGCCGCCGCCCCCGACGAGGACGGGGATGGCGCGGGTCGGGGCGGGGTTGAGGCGGTTCCACCGGTCCTTGATGGTCACGAGATCGCGGTCCAGGGCGTCGAGCCGCCCGCCCGCGGTGCCGAACTCGTACCCGTACTCGTCGAAGTCGCGCTCGAACCAGCCGGAGCCGATCCCCAAGATGAGCCGCCCTTCGCCGCCGCGGGCGCTGATGTGGTCGACGGTGCGCGCCATGTCGGCGAGCAGGCTGGGGTTGCGGTAGGCCGTGCACGTGACGAGTGCGCCGATCTCGACACGCTCGGTGGCCTCGGCCCAGGCGGCCAGCATCGTCCAGGCCTCGAAGTGCTTCCCGTCGGCCTCGCCGCTGAGCGGGAAGAAGTGGTCCCAGTTGAGCAGGACGTCGACGCCGAGCTCCTCCAGCGTGGCGCACAGGCGACGGATCTCGGCGTAGTCGGCGTGCTGGGGCTGGATCTGCACGGCGATGCGGGCCGGTGCGGTGACGGGCAGGGACGAGGAGGGGTCGACAGGCATACCGACACCGTATGCGTGGGGCGACCGGCTACGTCTCCGGAGGGTCGGGCGGCACGACCAGCACCGGACCCGCGTAGCTCGACAGCCGGGCGCGGACGAGGTCGAGCGGCGTTGCCGCCCAACGGTCGTGGGCGTCGGCGACGTCGGTGCGACGGGCGAAGAGGGCGTCCGCCTCGTCGAGCAGCAGGACGGCCCCGGAGGCCTGGGCCTCGCGCAGCATGGCGTCGAGACGGGCCTCGGTCTCCTCGGTCGTCGCACCGACGAGGCGCCCCAGGCCGACCCGGACCACGGACGTGCCCAGCTGCTCGGCGAACCGGTCGGCGAGCTCGGGCACCGCTGGAGCCACCCGCTCCCACCCGTTCATGCTCAGGGTGATGCGCTCGAGAGCGACGCCGGACTCGACGTCGGGCGCCACGGCGTACCCGCTGACCCAGCACTGGTGCAGGCGGTAGGCGACGGTCGGACCGTCCGCCGTGCCGACCAGGGTCAGCTCGACGTCCTTGCGCAGGTGCGGCCCGCGGGCCCACTGGTCGAAGGTGAGGTCGTCGCTCACCTCGCGCTCGAGCGTCAGGGGTCCGGTGTCGGGGCGCCCCGACACCTTGACGACCCGGTCGAGCATCCCGTCGTAGAGCGTGACGACGCCGACCGACGCCTCGAGCGCACCGACCGATCGAAGGCCCGCGACGACGACGCCGTCCCAGGACAGCTGCACCTCGAACGAGCCCATGACCGGCCGCCGCGAAGCCGGTAGGTCAGGCGTGGACGACGGTGTCGCGCGGGACCACGACGATGCCGTTGTCGCTCACGTGGAAGCCGCGCGCCCGGTCGTGGGCGTGGTCGATGCCGATCTTCGCGTGCTCCTCGACGACGCAGTACTTGTCGATGATGGCGCGCCGGATGGTCGCGTAGCGGCCGATGTCGACGCTGTCGAGGATGACGCTGTCGACGATCGTCGCGTAGCTGTGCACCTTGACCCGCGGCGCGAGCACCGACCCGTGCAC
Organism: uncultured Actinomycetota bacterium; assembly: GCA_963752705.1. GTDB lineage: Bacteria > Actinomycetota > Actinomycetes > Actinomycetales > Dermatophilaceae > Lapillicoccus. The sequence goes on along the minus strand of CAVVZM010000001.1, from coordinate 40,657 downwards.
CTGTGCGCCGGAGACGACGACGCCGGGGGAGACGGCCGAGTTGAGCGCCTCGCCGACGCGGTCGCCCATCCCGTGGACGAACTTCGCGGGCGGGAGGTAGCCGGTGGAGGTGTAGATCGGCCACTCGTAGTTGTAGAGGTTGAAGACGGGGTGGATCGAGATGAGGTCCATGTTGGCGTCGTAGTAGGCGTCGATGGTGCCGACGTCGCGCCAGTAGCCGCGGTCGCGCTCCGTCGCCCCCGGCACCTCGTTGTCCTTGAAGTCGTAGACGTAGCCCTCGCCCGCGCGGACGAAGGCGGGCACGATGTCGCCGCCCATGTCGTGCTTGGTGTCCTCCATCTCGTGGTCGCGGGTGACCGCGTCCACGAGCACGTCGGCGTCGAAGACGTAGTTGCCCATGGAGGCGAACACCTCGTCGGGGTTGTCGGCGAGACCCTTGGCGTTCTTGGGCTTCTCGAGGAACTGGCCGATCTTGTGGGGGTCGTCGTCGGCGACCTCGATGACGCCGAACTGGTCGGCGAGCGAGATCGGCTGCCGGATGGCGGCGACGGTCACCCCGGCCCCGGTCTCCCGGTGCTGGTCGACCATCTGCGAGAAGTCCATCCGGTAGACGTGGTCGGCGCCGACGACCACGACGATGTCGGGATGCTCGTCGTGGATGAGGTTGAGGGACTGGTAGATCGCGTCGGCGCTGCCGAGGAACCAGTCCTTGCCGACCCGCTGCTGGGCCGGCACCGGCGCGACGTAGTTGCCGAGCAGCGTCGACATCCGCCACGTCGAGGTGACGTGCTTGTCGAGGCTGTGCGACTTGTACTGCGTCAGGACGACGACCTTGAGGTAGCCGGAGTTGACGACGTTGGAGAGCGCGAAGTCGACGAGCCGGTAGATGCCGCCGAACGGCACGGCCGGCTTGGCCCGGTCGGCCGTCATCGGCATCAGCCGCTTGCCCTCCCCGCCTGCGAGGACGATCGCGAGCACCTTTGGATTTTGCGACCTTCGCGCCATGCGCCCAACCCTAGGGGGGCGGAGCCCCGTGCGGCGAGGGCTGACGCGCCGTTGTCTCACGGACTAGGGTCGCGAGCGTGCGCGTCGACATCCTCAGCAAGGAGTACCCACCCGCGGTCTACGGAGGAGCCGGCGTCCACGTCGCCGAGCTGGTCCGGGCGCTGCGCGAGCGCGGCGACGTCGAGGTGCAGGTGCGCTGCTTCGGCGCCCCGCGCGACGAGGCCGACACCACGGCCTACGCCGACCTGCCCGAGCTGTCGTCGGCCAACGCGGCGGTGCAGACCCTCGGGGTCGACCTGGCCATGGGTTCGGACTGCGTCGGCGCCGATCTCGTGCACTCGCACACCTGGTACGCCAACTTCGCCGGCCACCTCGCGTCGATGCTCGGCGGGATGCCGCACGTCGTCACCGCCCACAGCCTCGAGCCGATGCGGCCGTGGAAGGCGGAGCAGCTGGGTGGCGGCTACCGCGTCTCGTCGTTCGCCGAGCGCCAGTCCTACGAAGCGGCGGCGGGCGTCGTGGCGGTGAGCGCGGGGATGCGCACCGACATCCTCCGCAGCTACCCCTCGCTCGACCCGGACCGGGTCCACGTGGTGCACAACGGCATCGACTCCCAGCTGTGGCAGCCGCAGCGCGACGACGATGTCGTGCGCCGGCACGGGGTCGACCCCGACCAGAAGTCGGTGATCTTCGTCGGGCGGATCACGCGGCAGAAGGGACTGCCCTACCTCCTCCGGGCGGCGGCGTCGCTGCCGCCCGACGTGCAGGTCGTCCTCTGCGCCGGCGCGCCCGACACCCCAGAGATCCTGGCCGAGGTCGAGGGCCTCATGGCCGAGCTGCGGGCCCAGCGGCCCCAGGGCGTGGTGTGGATCCCCGAGATGCTGCCCCGCCGCGAGGTCGTGGCGCTGCTGTCGGCGGCCACCGTCTTCGCGTGCCCGTCGGTCTACGAGCCGCTCGGCATCGTCAACCTCGAGGCCATGGCGTGCGAGCTGCCGGTCGTCGCGACGGCGACCGGAGGCATACCCGAGGTCGTCGTCGACGGTGAGACCGGCTGGCTCGTGCCGATCGAGCAGGTGCAGGACGGCACGGGTACGCCGGTGGACCCGGCCGTGTTCGTCTCCGACCTCGCCGCGCGGCTCACCGACGCCGTGTCCGACCCCGAGCGGGCCCGGCGGATGGGCCTGGCCGGGCGCACCCGGGCCGTGGAGCACTTCTCGTGGGCGAGCATCGGCGACCGCACGATGGAGGTCTACCGCCAGGTGCTCGACGCCTGACCGTGCGGGGTATGCGCCCGGGCGGTGGTAGGTCGGTGGTCAGACCGGGCGCCAGCCGGCGAGCTCCATGACGGCGAGGTTCGCCGCACCGGCGAGGACGTGGTCGGCGACGCTCTGCAGGGAGCGCAGCCCCGTCTCGCGACGCCCCGACGAGTAGAGGTCGAGCGAGGGGGTGGCGGCGAGGCGCAGGCCCTCGTCGGCGATGACGCCGACGCGGGCGGCCTCGAGCATCACGCGCAGGGCCCGCGGCGACGTTCCGTCGGGTACGCCGAGCCGGGTCATGGTGCGGCCGCCGAGGCGCCGTTCCGCGTCCTCGCGCGGCGCCGACGACCACGGCCGGCCGTCCAGTCCCTCGAACGCGGTGGCGCCGTCGCGCACCGCCTGCGTCAGCTCGCGGTCGAGGTCGCGCAGGGACAGCGCCTCCAGCTGGTACCGCGCCACGGGCTCGCTGTCGTAGGGGGTCCACTCCACCTGGATGCCCTCGTCGTCCACCGGGCCGAACGTCGACAGGGCAGGGACGAGCAACCCGCCCATCCCGGCCACGAAGACGCACTCGCCCGCCGTGGCCGCCGCGCCCGACGCGTCGAGCCCGCAGCGCGGCATACCGGTGATGTCGCCCGGCCGGGGGAGCGCCACGAGGACCGCGGACTCGCCGAAGTCGCGCCACAGCTCGACGCGGGCGCCGGGGTCACCGGTCACGTGGTCGACGTCGGGGTGGGCCGCGCGCACAGCCACCTCGGGGTCGAGCGTGGCGCCCGACGGGGAGCCCAGCGCGGCCGTCGCCCACAGCGCGAAGCGCACCGAGAGAGGCAGGGCCGGCATCCCGCCAGTCTAGGAGGGGCGGCCGATCGCACCACCGCGGACGGCTAGGGTCTCGTCCATGAGCGACGTCCTCGCCTTTGCCGGTGTGAGCGTGGTTCGCGGGGGGAAGGCCATCCTCGACGACATCACCTGGGAGGTCGAGGAGGGCGAGCGCTGGGTCGTCCTCGGTCCGAACGGGGCCGGCAAGACGACCCTGCTCCAGCTCGCGTCCGCGCGCATGCACCCGACCACCGGCGTGGCCGGCGTGCTCGGTGAGGTGCTCGGGGCGGTCGACGTCTTCGAGCTGCGGCCGCGCATCGGGCTCTCCAGCGTCGCCATCGCGGAACGGTTCCCGGCGAGCGAGCTGGTCGGCAACGTCGTCGTCACGGCGTCGTACGCCGTGGTGGGCCGGTGGCGGGAGGAGTACGACGAGGCCGACTACCGCCGGGCCATGGAGCTGCTGGAGTCCCTCGGGGCCGCGCACCTCGCCGACCGCACCTACGGCACCCTCAGCGAGGGGGAGCGCAAGCGCGTGCAGATCGCGCGGGCGCTGATGACCGATCCCGAGGTCATGCTGCTCGACGAGCCGGCCGCGGGGCTCGACCTCGGTGGCCGTGAGGACCTGGTCGCCCGGCTCGGCGTGCTGGCCGAGGACGTCGACGCCCCCGCGCTGGTGCTCGTGACCCACCACGTCGAGGAGATCCCACCGGGGTTCACCGACGTCCTGCTGATGAGGGACGGGCGGATCGTGGCCGCGGGTCCGCTCGAGAGCACCCTCACCGCCGAGAACCTGTCGGCGGCCTTCGGTCTGCCCCTCGTCGTCGAACGGCACGGGGCGCGCTGGTCGGCCCGGGCGGCCGCGGTCGCGGGCTCCGCCTGACCTTCCCGCCTGTGGGCCTCCCACGGAACTACTGTGGAGGCCGACACGTCGTACCGGGTGAGGGGTACGGACCGGCGATCCGGTCCTTCCCTCACGAGGGGAGGAGGCGGGCGGTGTTCGACAACTACGGATGGCTGGCGTGGGTCGGGGTGGCCCTGGCGTTCGCGGCCATCGAGGCGGCCACGGTCGACTTCGTGTTCCTCATGCTCGCGGGCGGCGCGCTCGGCGGGTCCGCCGCGGCCGCGATCGGCGCTCCGGTCGTCGTGCAGGTCGTCGCGGCGGTCGCCGTCTCCGGCGTCCTGCTGGGCGTCGGACGACCCTGGGCCAAGCGCCGGTTCGCCACGCGGCCCGAGGGCGTCGTCATGGGCACGGCCGGCTACATCGGCCGCTCGGCGCTCGTCCTCGAGACCGTCACCCAGCACGGAGGTCGGGTCAAGGTCGGCGGCGAGACCTGGTCGGCCACCACCACCGACGCCGTGCCCCCGCAACCCGGCGACGAGGTGCGTGTCCTGCGGATCGACGGGGCGACCGCGGTCGTGACCCGGGTCCACCCCGTGGACGCGCCGTGACCCGCCCCTCCCCGAGGAGCTCCCGGCCCTAGGGAGCCGACCACCCCGCCCGCACGTCAGACCAGCACGACCGAGCCGTACCGGCCCGGACCGCATCGACAAGAGCCAGCCTTCGCGGCACACCTCGGGGGCCGGCAGGAAAGAGAGTTCCCATGGGCGGCAGCGCTGTCACCCTCGTGGTCGTCGTCCTGCTCGTGATCTTCGCGCTGGTCGTGGTGATCCGCACGGTGCGGATCGTCCCCCAGCAGACGGCCCAGGTCATCGAACGGCTCGGCAGCTACAGCCGCACGCTCGACGACGGCATGCACTTCCTCGTGCCGTTCGTCGACAAGGTGCGGGCCAACATCGACCTGCGCGAGCAGGTCGTCACCTTCCCGCCGCAGCCGGTGATCACCTCCGACAACCTCGTCGTCAGCATCGACACGGTCATCTACTACACGGTGACCGAGGCCAAGTCGGCGGTCTACGAGATCGCGAACTTCATCCAGGGCATCGAGCAGCTCACCGTGACGACACTGCGTAACGTCATCGGCTCCCTCGACCTCGAGCAGGCGCTCACCTCGCGTGACCAGATCAACGCGCAGCTGCGCGGCGTCCTCGACCAGGAGACCGGGCGGTGGGGCATCCGCGTCAACCGCGTGGAGCTCAAGGCCATCGACCCGCCGCACTCCATCCAGGACTCCATGGAGAAGCAGATGCGCGCCGAGCGTGACCGGCGCGCGGCCATCCTCAACGCCGAGGGCGTCAAGCAGTCGGCCATCCTCGCCGCCGAGGGCGAGAAGCAGTCGTCCATCCTGCGGGCCGAGGGCTCGGCCCAGGCGCGGATCCTCGAGGCCCAGGGCCAGGCCCGCGCCATCCAGCAGGTCTTCGGCGCCATCCACCGCGGCAAGCCCACCCAGCGGCTGCTGGCGTACCAGTACCTCCAGGTGCTCCCGCAGCTCGCCCGGGGCGACTCCAACAAGATGTGGATCATCCCCAGCGAGGTGACGGACGCGCTGCGCGGCATCAGCGGCGCGCTCGGTGGCAACCAGGCGAGGATCGACGACGAGGACGACACGTGGGTCGACCCCGGCCCCGAGGACGACGCGTTCGCCGACACCTCGCTGCAGGACCCCGCGCAGGCGCTCGCCGAGGCGCGCGGCCAGGCGGGTCAGGCGAGCGCCGAGGCCACCGACCACGCCACTCCGCCCCGCCGCACGCAGCCGGCGTTCCAGGCCTCCGCCGCCCCGGTGGCGCCGGTCCCGCCGGTGGAGCCCGTCGCTCCGGTGGCGCCGGTAGCGCCCGTCCCGCCGGTGGACGGGGCCCTGCCGCCGCGCTGACGGACGCGCCCGCGAGACGTCCGGTCACCCGGCATAGGGTGACCGGATGTCCGCGCTCCACCTCGTCGCCATCCTCGCGGCGGGGTTCGCAGCCGGAACGATCAACACCATCGTCGGGTCGGGGTCGCTCATCACCTTCCCGACGCTGCTCGTCCTGGGCTACCCCCCGCTGACGGCCAACGTCAGCAACAACATCGGTCTCGTGCCCGGCGGGGTCAGCGGCAGCTACGGCTACCGCCACGAGCTGGCCGGCCGCTCGCGGGCGTTGCGCCGGCTGGCCCCCCTGTCCTTCCTGGGCTCCGTCGTCGGGGCGGGGCTGCTCCTCGTGCTGCCGCCGGCGGCCTTCAAGGCCATCGTCCCGGTGCTCATCGTCCTGGCGCTCGTGCTCGTGCTCGTGGGTCCCGGCCTGCAGCGGCGGGCCGCGCAACGACGCGGCGACGAGGTCGCCCCGCGTTGGCACACCTGGGCGCTCGGCACCGGCACCTTCGTCGCCGGGGCCTACGGCGGCTACTTCGGTGCGGCCCAGGGCGTCCTGCTCATGGGCCTGTTCAGTGCCCTGAGCTCCGAGCCCCTGCAGCGCCTGAACGCCTACAAGAACGTCCTCAGCGCCGTCGTCAACGGCGTCGCCGCCGTGATGTTCGTGATCTTCGCGCGCGGGTCGATCGACTGGGTCGTCGTGCTGCTCATCGCGGTGGGGTCGTTCCTCGGCGGCCTCGTGGGCGCGCGGATCGGCCAGCGCATCCGGCCGGGCGTTCTGCGCGGGCTCATCGTCCTCATCGGCGTCATCGCCATCGTCAAGCTCGTCGTCTTCCCCTGACCGCCCGGCCCATGGCAACCGAGGTCATCGAGGTCACCGCCGCCGACGTGGCGCACGCCCGCTCCGGTATGCCGGTCGGCCCGGTGGGTGCGGACCTGGCCGACTACGTCGCGCTCACCGACGTCGCCCTGCGCCGGCGCGCCGAGCCGGAGCGCGGGGTCTACATCGCCGAGTCGGAGAAGGTGATCCGCCGCGCGCTCGCGGCCGGCCACCGCCCCCGCTCCCTCCTCATGGCGCGGCGCTGGCTGGGCGAGCTCGCCGACGTCGTGGCGGCGGCCGAGGCCGACGGCATACCCGTGCTCGTCGGCGAGCCCGAGGTGCTGGAGGCGCTCACCGGGTTCCACCTGCACCGCGGCGCGCTCGCGGCGATGGGGCGCCCGGTCCTGCCGACCGTCGGCGACGTCGTGGCCACCGCCCGCCGCGTCCTCGTCCTGGAGGACGTCGTCGACCACACCAACGTGGGCGCGGCGTTCCGCAGCGCGGCGGCGCTCGGGGTCGACGCGGTGCTCGTGACGCCGCGGTGCGCCGACCCGCTCTACCGGCGGTCGATCCGGGTGTCGATGGGCACCGTCTTCCAGGTGCCCTGGACCCGCATCGACCCCTGGCCGGGAGGCGTCGACGCCCTGCGGGAGCGCGGGTTCGTCGTGGCCGCGCTCGCCCTCACCGACGACGCGGTGTCGCTGGACGACCTCGCGGCCGCCGCACCCGAGAGGCTGGCGCTGGTGCTCGGCACCGAGGGCGACGGTCTCGGGCCGCGCACCCTCGCGGCAGCCGACCTCGCCGTCCGCATCCCCATGGCCGGTGGGGTGGACTCGCTCAACGTCGCGGCGGCCGCCGCCGTCGCCATGTGGGCACTCCGCCCCCACGCCTGACGAGGGGCGCGGGTCAGGGGAGGGGGAGGACCAGGGTGGCCAGGAGGCGGTCGAGCTCGACGGCCGGGTCGTGGCAGAGGCCGCCGTGGCGCGGGCCTGGCTGCACGATGGTCGACCGGGGCGCGGCCAGCCAGCCGAAGCGCCGGCCGAGGCCCTGGAGGTGAGGCAGGCCGCGGCCCTCGTCGCCGCGGCATACCGACTGCACGGTGCACAGCAGGTCCTCGACCGTCGCCAGGTCGAGGGACGGCGCGAACGCCTGGAGCCGGGCGGGGTCGAGATGGTGCGCCGAGGCGAGGAAGTCGGCGCTCTGCGCGAAGAGGACGAGGCCGACGTTGAGGAACTCCTCCCGCTCCACCCGCGGCACGCAGCGCAGGGTGACGTACTGGTAGCCGATCACGATGATGACCCAGGCGTGATCACCGGGAGCCAGGCGCCGGGCTCGGCCAGCCGGGCCGTGAGCAGCTCGAGGTAGGCCGCGCGCACCGCCGCCGGGTCGGCGAGCCAGGGCGTCGGCTCGAGCCAGGCGTCGGGGACCAGATCGAGGATCGAGGCGAGCGCCGTCGGGGTCAGCAGCGGAGCGACCCGGTCATGCACCGCGCGGGGGTCGGAGGCGACCTCGCGGAGCACGTGGGTCGACGCGTCGAACGGCTGGCGGGCGTACCGTCCGGCGTCCGGGGCCCGGCTCGGCCAGCCGTGGTGGAACCACAGCGCGGCCCCGTGGTCGATCGCCCACGTGCGCCGGTGCCAGAGCAGCAGGTTGGGGTTGTCCCAGGTGCGGTCGACGTTGGCCGTGAACGCGTCCAGCCACAGGATGAGCGCAGCGGCGTCGGCGGTGGGCGGCTTCGACCCGTCGTAGCCGAACGACCCGGGCAGGTAGTCGACCCCGAGGTTGAGGCCGATGCTCGCGTTGAGCAGGTCCTGCACCTCCTCGTCGGCCTCGTACTTCGCGATCTGCGCGTCCAGGTCCACCAGCGCCAGACGGGGGGCCGGTATGCCGACGAGCCGCGCGATCTCGGTCACGACGATCTCGGCCACGAGGACCTTGACGCCCTGCCCCGCGCCGCGGAACTTGAGCACGTAGATCCCGAGGTCGTCGGCCTCGACGAGACCGGGCAGCGAGCCGCCCTCGCGCAGTGGCGTGACGTAGCGGGTGGCGGCCACCGCGTCGAGCGGGCGCACCGCCGCCTCGGCGCTAGTGGACACGCTCACCCACGGGTCGCTCCACGAGCCGTGGCCAGTAGCGGACGACGAGGAGGGCGATGAGCAGGTACCAGACCGAGGCGCCCGCCAGCACGGCGACCGACCGCCCGTCGGGCGGCAGCAGGAGGGCGGCGATGACGGTGGCCAGGACGAAGACGCCGTTGAGCAGGACGTCGTAGATCGAGAAGACGCGGCCCCGGAACACGTCGCCGACGACGCGCTGGATCGTCGTGTCGACACAGATCTTGATGCCCTGCGTGACGATGCCCAGCCCGAAGGCGGAGACGGCGATGGCCCACGTGGTGAACAACGACACCGGGACCACCTGCACGACGGCGCCCAGCAGCCCGAGGCCCACGAGGTAGCGCCGGATGCCGAACCGCTCGGTGAGCGAGGGCGTGATGAACGCCGCCGCCCCGAAGCCGAGGCCGGACGCCCCGACGGCGATGCCCACTCCGGCCATCCCGCCGCCGCCGCCCGGGGGCTGGCCCGGCGTCACGTGGTGCCGGAACAGCAGGACGACCCCGACGATCATCATCCCGTAGGGCAGCCGGCTGGCCGAGACCACGGTGAGCGCGAGGCGGCCCAGCCGGGGCAGGTGCCGCGCGGCGTCGACGAGCCCGCGCAGGACGTGGTGGACGGCCTCCTGCACCTGGTCGTCGGCGGCGGACAGGTCGGGTCCGAGGGGCGGCAGGGTGAGGGCGAGCAGGGCGGACAGCAGGTAGAACGTCGCCCCGGCGACGATGACGAGCGCGTCGGACGAGGAGGCGGCGTGCACGGCACCACCGGCGCCCAGCCCGACCAGGTAGGCCAGGGTGCCGGAGGTCGGCGACACGGCGTTGGCCGTGACGAGCAGGTCGCGCGGCACGACGTGGGGGAGCGAGGCGGACATCCCCGCGAGCAGGAAGCGGTTGACCGAGAACGCCCCCAGCACGAGGCCGTAGAACGCCCACCCCACGTCGCCCTGGCCGACGAGCCAGGCGACGACGAGCAGCAGCAGGACGCGGACGAGGTTGGCGACGACGAGGATCTTGCGCCGTGACCACCGGTCGAGGAACACGCCGACGAACGGGCCCAGCACCGAGAAGGGCAGCAGGATCGTCGCGAACCCGGCGGCGATCGCGCCGGCGTCGGGCGCGCGTTCGGGCGCGAAGAGCACGGACGAGACGAGCGCGACCTGGAACACGCCGTCGGCGCCCTGGGACAGCAGGCGGACCGAGAACAGGCGACGGAAACCCGCGAACCGCAGCAGTGCGGCGAGGTCACGGAAGAACGTCACTGGCGCAGGATAGGTGAGGCGCCCGGTACGCGTGGGGAGAGTTCCGGTCGCGCCCGGGGCGGTGGCGCCGGCCCAATCCGGATGGACCGCAGCGCCGAAACACCCGCGTGAAGACGCTTCCGGCCGGCTCCCCCGCTCCCGACTTCGACCTCCCCGACCAGGACGGCAAGATGCACCAGCTGTCCGAGCTGCTGCTGCGCGGTCCGGTGGTCCTCTTCTTCTACCCGGCGGCGGGCTCGGGCGGGTGTACGCGTGAGGCCGTGCACTTCCGCGACCTGGTCACCCGCTTCGCCGCGGTGGGTGCCCACCGCGTGGGCATCAGCACCGACGACATCGCGGCGCTGGAGCAGTTCGCGCGCACCGAGGGCCTCGACTTCCCGCTGCTCTCGGACCTCGACGGTCTCGTCGCGACGGCCTACGGCGTGCGCCGGAAGTACATCACGCCGGTGAAGCGGGCCACCTTCGTCATCGACCGTCAGCAGCGGATCGTCGAGGTCATCGCCTCGGAGACGAACATGCACATCCACGCCGACAAGGCGCTCGAGGTGCTGGAGCGGATCGCCAAGCCGGTCTGACCGGGCTGACCGGGCTGACCGCTCTGAACGGCGCCGACGGCCCGGGTTACCGTGGGCCGTCGCCGCCGTTGGCGGTGCGTCCCCCCCGACGTCAGGAGCCCCATGTCGTCCCCCGAGACCCCCGCCCACGCCTCCCGCGACCCCTACGCCGAGCTGCCCCAGGTCGCGTCCTTCGCGCTGACCTCCACCGACGTCACCGACGGTGAGGTCCTCGCGGCCGCGCAGGTCAGCGCCGACGCCGGCGGCCAGGACGTGTCGCCGCAGCTGAGCTGGTCGGGCTTCCCCGAGGGGACGAAGGGCTTCGCCGTGACGGTCTACGACCCGGACGCCCCGACGGCGTCCGGCTTCTGGCACTGGGCGGTCGCCAACCTGCCGCTGTCGACGACCTCGCTGCCCAGCGGAGCGGGCGCGGACGACGGGTCGGGACTGCCCGCCGGCGCCGTGCAGCTGCGCAACGACGGCGGCCAGCAGGGCTACGTGGGCGCCGCGCCGCCGGAGGGCCACGTCCCGCACCACTACCACGTCGTCGTACACGCGGTGGACGTCGAGCACCTCGACGTCGAGGGAGCCTCCCCGGCCGTGCTCGGCTTCAACCTCTTCTTCCACTCCCTCGGCCGCGCCCGACTGGTCGGCACCTACCAGCGCTGACGCATACGCCGTCCGCATCGACGCAGACCGGCCCCCACTTCTCGGACATGTCTGAGAAATGGGGGCCGTTCGGGCGTTCTGGGGCGCGGTTTCTCAGACATGTCCGGGAAGTGGGGTGCGGGGCGCGGGTATGCGTGCCGTGCCGGGCCGGACTCGGTCAGCGGCCGGCGCCGACGACGGCGGCGGCCTGCCGGGCGATCTCCAGCTCCTCGTTGGTCGGTACGACGAGGACGGCGACCCGGCTGGCGTCGGTCGAGATGCGACGTTCGCCCCCACCCGGAGCGTCGTTGGCCCCTGCGTCGAGCTCGACGCCGAGGATCCCGAGCCCGTCGCAGACGGCGGCCCGCAGCTCGGCCGAGTGCTCGCCGACCCCGGCGGTGAAGACGAGCGCGTCGAGCCGGCCCAGGGCGGCGGCATACGCCCCGACGTACTTGCGGAGCCGGTAGACGGTCACGTCGAAGGCGAGCCGTCCGGCGTCGTCGCCGGCCGCCACCAGCTCGGTGACCTCCCGGAAGTCGTTGGTGCCGGCCAGCCCCTTCAGGCCACTCTCGCGGTTGAGCGCCGAGTCGACCTCGGCCGCGCTCAGGCCGGTGCGCACCATGAAGGAGAACAGCCCCGGGTCGATGTCGCCCGACCGGGTGCCCATGACCAGCCCTTCCAACGGGGTCAGGCCCATCGAGGTGTCGATGCTGCGTCCGCCGGAGATGGCTGCCGCGCTGGCGCCGTTGCCGAGGTGCAGGACGACGAGGTTCGTCTGCTCGAGAGGGCGGCCCAGCAGGGCCGCGGCCCGCCGTGAGACGTAGGCGTAGGAGGTGCCGTGGAACCCGTAGCGGCGCACCTGGTGCTGCTCGCGCCAGGCGGGCGGCACGGCGTAGGTGTAGGCGTGGGCGGGCATCCCGTGGTGGAACGCCGTGTCGAACACGGCCACCTGCGGCACGCCCGGGAAGCGCTCGCGGGCGACCTTGATGCCCTCGAGGTTGGCCGGGTTGTGCAGCGGCGCCAGAGGTTCGAGCTCCTCGACGACCGAGAGGACCTCATCGGTGACGACCACCGGCTCGCTGAACCGTTCGCCGCCGTGCACGACCCGATGGCCGACGGCGAGCAGCCCGACGGTGGCGAGGTCGGGCCCGGCCTCACGGAAGGCCTCCGTCACCCAGTCGAGCGCCTCGGCGTGCGAGCCGATGCGACCGCTCTTCTTCCGCGTATGCCGCCGGCCCTCCGCATCGGCGAAGGTCTCGTGCCTCGCCTCCGCGCGGCGCTCGCCGATGCGCTCGATGCTCCCCTTCGCGGCGACGTCGCCCGTGGCGGCATCGACGAGCTGGTACTTCAGCGACGACGACCCGGCGTTGATGACGAGCACGAGCTGCGTCACGGCTGGCCCTCCGCCTGGATCGCCGTGATGGCGACGGTGTTGACGATGTCCTGCACCAGCGCTCCTCGCGACAGGTCGTTGACCGGCTTGCGCAGTCCCTGCAGCACGGGGCCGACGGCCACCGCGCCCGCACTGCGCTGCACGGCCTTGTAGGTGTTGTTCCCCGTGTTGAGGTCGGGGAAGACGAGCACCGTGGCCCGCCCGGCGACGGGGCTGTCCTTGAGCTTGGTCGCGGCGACGGCGGCGTCCACGGCCGCGTCGTACTGGATCGGGCCCTCCACGGAGAGCCCCGGGGCGCGCTCGCGCACGAGGGCGGTGGCGGCGCGCACCTTGTCGACGTCGGCGCCGCTGCCGGAGCCACCCGTGGAGTACGACAGCATGGCGATCCGCGGCTCGATGCCGAACTGCTCGGCGGTGGCGGCCGACGAGATGGCGATGTCGGCGAGCTGCTCGGCGGTCGGGTCGGGGTTGACGGCGCAGTCGCCGTAGACGAGCACCCGGTCGGGCAGGCACATGAGGAAGACGGAGGACACGATGTCGACCCCGGGGGAGGTGCGGACGACCTCGAGGGCGGGCCGGATCGTGTGCGCGGTCGTGTGGATCGCGCCCGACACCATCCCGTCGGCCAGGCCGTCGAGCACCATCATCGTGCCGAAGTAGCTGGGGTCGACGACGACGTCCCAGGCCTGGTCGGCGGTGATGCCCTTGTGCTTCCGCAGCCGCGCGTACTCGGCCGCGAAGCGCGAGCGCAGGGGCTCGTCGTGCGGGTCGACCAACGTGGCCGCCGAGATGTCGAGGCCGAGCTGCGACGCCTTGGCCCGGATGCCGGCCGGGCTGCCCAAGAGGGTGAGGCGCACGACCTGGCGGCGCAGCAGCTGGTCGGCCGCGCGCAGGATGCGCGGCTCCTCGCCCTCGGGCAGGACGATGTGCCGGCCACCGGCGCGGGCCCGGTCGAGTAGCCGGTGCTCGAACATCAGCGGCGTGACCACCCCTGTGTCGCTGAGGTCGAGCCGGTCGAGCAGGCCGGCACTGTCGACGTGCTTCTCGAAGAGGTCGAGCGCGATCTCGATCTTGTGGGTCGCCGTGCGCAGTAGTCGCGCATTGACGGCATACAGGTCGGCCGCCGTGCGCATCGTGCCGCCGGGCGAGGTGACGAGCGGCACCTGGATGTCGAGGCCGTCCATGAGCCGCGCCACGGCCGGGGGCAGCTCGAGCCCGCCGTTGAGCACCACGCCCGAGGGGGTGGGGAAGGTCTTGGCCGGGTGGGCCAGCAGCAGCCCGAGCAGGACGTCGGCCCGGTCGGGTGGGCACACGACGACGCACCCGTCGAAGAGCCGCTCGAGCACGTTGGGCATCGTCATCGCGGCCACGAGCAGACCCCGCGACTCGCGGTCGAGCAGGGCGTCCTCGCCGTAGACCAGCTCACCGCCCACTGCGGTGACCAGCTCGCGCACCGTGGGTGAGCCCAGCACCGGGTCGGCGGGGATCGCGTAGGCCGGGACGCCGCCGGCCGTGCCCTCCAGCGCCGCGAGGGTCGGGGTCAGCTCCTGCGGCTCGACGCGGTTGGCGACGACGGCGACGACCGACGCGTGGTGGTGCCGGGCCTCCTCGGCCGCGAGATCTGCTGCGGTGCGCACCTGTTCGGGCGTCTGCCCGTGGCTCGACACGACGAGCACCATCGGGCTGTCGAGGTTGGCCGCGATGCGGGCGTTGAAGCCGAACTCGGCGGGGGACGCGACGTCGGTGAAGTCGGAGCCGATGACGAGCATCGCCTCGAACCGGTGGGCCACGGCGTAGTAGCGGTCGACGATGGTCGACATCGCAGCCTCGGGGTCGTGGTGCACGTCGTCGTAGAAGACGCCCGCCGCCTCCTGCGCGGTGAGGGGAGCGGAGGCGTCGGCGCCCGTCTCCAGGCGCGACAGCATAAGGTCCAGCACGTGGTCGTCCTCCGCGCGCGCCGTGCGCAGGATGGGGCGGAACACCCCCACCCGTCCCACCCGGCGGCTCAGCTGGTCGAGGAACCCGAGCGCGACGGCCGACTTCCCCGACCACCCCTCGGACGAGGCGATGTAGAGGCTGGTGGTCAGCCCGGCCATACCCAGTCCTTGATCTCCGGCAGGTCCTCGAGGTGCTCACGGATGTAGGCCGTGTGCTTGGCCAGCATCTCGTTGCAGTGCGCGGTCAGCTCCTGCCACCGGGCCGGCCGCCGCGGGCTGCGGCGCAGCGCCTCGATGGCCAGGTGGTAGCGCGACACCTTGTTCAGCGCCACCATGTCGAACGGCGTCGTCGTGGTGCCCTGCTCGCTGAACCCACGTACGTGGAACCGGCCCGGGTTGCTGCGGCCGTGGACGAGCTGGTGGACGGCGCGGGGGTACCCGTGGAACGCGAACACCACGGGCTTGTCTGGGGTGAACAGGGCGTCGAAGACCGAGTCGGTGTAGCCGTGCGGGTGGTCGTTCTCCGGCAGCAGGGCCATGAGGTCGACGACGTCGACGAACCGCACCTTGAGGTCGGGGGTCCACTCGCGCAGCAGCTGGGCGGCGGCCAGGGCCTCCTGCGTCGGCACGTCGCCGGATGCGGCGAGCACGACGTCGGGCGTCTCACCCGGCTGGGCCGTGGACGCCCAGTCCCACACCCCGGCGCCCGCGGCACAGAGCGCGTTGGCGGCCTCCAGGTCGAGGTACTGGAGGTGCGGCTGCTTGTCGAGCACGATGAGGTTGACGTGGTCGGTGCTGCGCAGGCAGTGGTCGAGGATCGACAGGCCGGTGTTGGCGTCCGGCGGCAGCCACACCCGCACCACGCCGGGCGCCAGCGGCAGGAGGGAGTCGATGAGTCCCGGCCCTTGGTGCGAGAACCCGTTGTGGTCGTTGCGCCAGCAGGTGCTGGTCAGCAGGATGTTCAGCGACGACACGGGCTCCCGCCAGGCGAGGTCCTGCGCGTGCTGGAGCCACTTGACGTGCTGGATGGTCATCGACGCCGAGACCATGGCGAACGCCTCGTACGTCGCGAACACCCCGTGCCGCCCGCTCAGCAGGTAGCCCTCGAGCCAGCCCGAGCACAGGTGCTCCGACAGCACCTCCATGACCCGGCCGTCGGCCGACAGCTTCTGGTCGGTGGGCAGCACGCCCGCCTGCCAGCAGCGCTCGGTGACGTCGAAGACGGCCTGCAGCCGGTTGCTCGCCGTCTCGTCGGGGCTGAACAGCCGGAAGGTGCCGCCGCCGTCGTCGCGGGTGTCGGCGGCATACACGTCGCGCATGAGCTCGCCCATGGGGCGGGTGCTCTCGTGCAGCAGCGTGCCGGGGGTGTCGATCGTCAGGGCGAACCCGTCGAGCGCCGGGAGCGGGAGCTCGGTACGCAGCCGGCCGCCGTTGGCGTACGGCGTCGCCGACATCCGCCGGTCGCCGTCAGGGGCCAGCGCGCGCAGGGCCTCCACGAGCCGCCCGTCGGCGTCGAACAGCTCGTCGGGGCGGTAGGTCTGGAGCCAGTCTTCGAGGATCTGCAGGTGCGCGGGGTTGCCCTTGATGCCCGAGAGGGGCACCTGGTGGGCGAGGTTGGTGCCCTGGATCTGCACCCCGTCGACGACGTCGGGTCCGGTCCATCCCTTGGGGGTCCGCAGGACGATCGCCGGCCAGGTATGCCGCACGGCCGGGCTCGCCTCGCCGCCCCGGGCCGCGTCGCGCAGCGCCGCGATCTGCTCGTGGCTGCGCACCAGCGCCGCCCACAGGTCGCGGAAGACCTGCTCGGGGTCGTCGCCGGAGACCGTCACGGGGTCCCAGCCCTGGCTGCGCAGGAACCCCTCGACGTCCTCGTCGGACGTGCGGCCGAACACGGTCGGCCCGGCGATCTTGTAGCCGTTGAGGTGCAGGATCGGCAGCACCGCACCGTCGCGGCGGGGGTTGAGGAAGTTGGGGACCTTCCACGAGCCGGCGAGCGGGCCGGTCTCCGCCTCGCCGTCGCCGACGACGCAGGCGACCGAGAGGTCCTTGTGGTCGTACGCGGCCCCGGCGGCGTGCGCGAGGGCGTACCCCAGCTCGCCGCCCTCGTGGATGCTTCCCGGCGTCTGGACGCTGACGTGGCTCGGGATGCCGCCGGGGGAGGAGAACTGGCGGAAGAGGCGCCGGACCCCGTCGGCGTCCTCGGTGATCAGCGGGTAGACCTCGGAGTAGGTGCCCTCGAGGTAGGCCGTGGCCACGAGGGCGGGTCCGCCGTGGCCGGGGCCGGTGACGTAGAGCCAGTCCGAGCCGGTGCGACGGATCAGCCGGTTGAGCAGGGTGTAGATCATGGAGAGGCCGGGGCTCGTGCCCCAGTGGCCGAGCAGCCGCGGCTTGATGTGCTCCATGGCGAGGGGCTCGCGCAGCAAGGGGTTCGCCTGCAGGTAGATCTGACCGACGGTGAGGTAGTTGGCCGCCGCCCACCACTGCAGGTCGAGCTGGAGGTCGGCGTCGGCGTAGGTCGAGAGGTCGGTCGGCGGGCTGGTCGGCGTGCTGGTCGAGGTGGGGGTGCTGGGCATCGCGGGCTCCTCGCGCTCGTCGCGTCGGGCGGGCCGACGCGGACGGCCCAATCCTGGCACGACCCCCCTCCTCGGGCGGCGCCTCAGTCGGGGGTGGTCGACGCCAGAGGGGCGTCCCGCGGCGTGTTGCGGATGAGCAGCCACGACACGACCCCGCCCGCGACGAGCAGGGCGGCCGACAGCCACATCGCGGTCCGGAAGGCGCCGCTGAACACGGCCGGGTCCTTGTAGGCCCCCCCGCCGAGGCCGACGAGCGCCGGCAGGGCGGCGACGGCCAGGAGGGTCCCGGCGCGGGCGACGGCGTTGTTGACCCCGCTGGCGGCCCCGGCATACCGGTCGGGCGCGGCGGCCAGCACCGTGGCCGTGAGCGGGGCGACGAGCAGACACAGGCCGAGCCCGAAGACGACGACGCCCGGGAGGACACCGGTGACGTAGGAGCTGTCGGCGCGCAGGGGCGCGAGGAGGGCGACACCCACGGCGCAGACCACCGGGCCGACCGTCATCGGCAGCCGCGGCCCGATGCGGGCGCCGAGCTCGCCGCCTCGGGCCGCCAGGAGAAGCATGAGCACCGTCATGGGCAGGGTGGCCAGCCCGGCGAGCAGCGGCCCGTAGCCCAGGACGGTCTGCAGCTGGAGGGTGAGGAAGAACATCACGGCCCCCAGCGCCCCGTAGACGACGAGGGTCATGACGTTGGCCCCCGTGAACTGGCGGTCGCGGAACAGCGACGGCTGCACCATCGGCGTCCGCGCGCGTCGCTCGACGACGACGAACACCGCCGCCACGACGACCCCGGCGACGACGAGGGCCGTGGTGAGCACCGGCCCCAGCGACGCGTACTGGATGAGGGCGTACGTCGTCAGCGCCAGGGTGGCCGTGGCGAGCACCGCTCCGAGCACGTCGAAGCGGCCGCGCTCGGCCTGCTCGTCGCGGGTCTCCGGGACGTAGCGCCGGGCCAGCAGCACCGTGACCGCGGCGAGCGGGATGTTGAGGAAGAAGGCCCACCGCCAGCTGGCGTACTGCACGAGCCATCCGCCGACGAAGGGCCCGATGGCACCGGCCACGCCGCCGAGGCCCGACCACGACCCGATGGCCTGGGCCCGGTCCTCGCGCCGGATGGTGGCCTCGATCATGCTCAGGCTGCCCGGGGTGAGCAGCGCTCCGGCCACCCCCTGCAGGACGCGCGCGGCGATGAGCAGCCCGGGCGTCGGGGCGGCCCCGCAGAGGGCGGAGGCCAGGGCGAAGCCGATGACGCCCAGGACGAAGATGCGGCGTCGTCCGAACCGGTCGCCGAGGCTGCCGCCGAGCAGGATGAGCGACGCCAGGGACAGCAGGTAGCCGTTGCTCACCCACTGCAGGTCGGCGAGGCTGGCGTCGAGGTCGGTGCCGATGCGCACCAGAGCGACGTTGACCACCGTGCCGTCGAGGAAGGCCATGCCCGACCCGAGCACCGCGGCCGCGACGATGCCCCTCCCCGTGCGCGACGCCAGCTCGACCCCCGCCATGGGGGGAGTGTGTCAGCCCGGTCCGACGGACCCGCTGGCACCGGCCCGGACGGCTCGACACCGGTAGCGTCCGACGCGTGAGCGAACCCGCCCAGCCCACCACGGCCCCGCTCGGACCCGGCCGCGCGCGGCAGAACGTGATCTACCGGGCGGGCGCTCTGGGCCGGCGCCCGCGGGTGCCGGCCGACCCGGAGCGGCTCGCGCTCGCGGCGCGACGCGCGATGTCCAAGGACGCGTGGGCCTACGTCGCGGGAGGGGCCGGCACGGGCGCCACCGTGAAGGCCAACCGGGAGGCCTTCGCCCGGTGGAGCCTGGTGCCCCGGATGCTGCGCGACGTGTCCTCACGCGACCTGTCGGTCACCCTGTTCGGACGCCGACTCCGTACGCCCCTGCTGCTGGCGCCGATCGGAGCGGCCGGCATCGTGCGCCGGGACGCCGATGTCCTCGTGGCCCGGGCCGCGGCCTCGGTGGGTGTGCCGCTGGTCATCTCCAGCCAGGGCAGCTCCCCCATGGAGGAGACGGCCGCGGCGATGGGCGATGCGCCGCGGTGGTTCCAGCTCTACTGGTCGACCGACGAGGCGCTGGTCGACTCGTTCATCCGGCGGGCCGAGGCCGTCGGCGCCGACGCCCTCGTCGTCACGCTCGACACGACCATGCTCGGCTGGCGCCCGCAGGACCTCGACCGTGGGTCACTGCCGTTCGCCCGGGGCATCGGCATCGCGCAGTACACGTCGGACCGCCGGTTCTGGGCGCTCGTCGAGGAGCGCGTGGCCGCATCGGTTCCGAGCGCACGGCCCCGACCCACACCGGGAGCGCTGCGCACCCTGGCGTCGATGGCCCGCGAGCTGCCCGGAGGGTTCGTGGCCAACACCCGCTCGCCCCTCACCCGGGCCGCCGTCGAGACCTTCCTCGCCATCTACTCCAAGCCGTCCCTGTCGTGGGACGACCTGGCGACCCTCCGCGGGCGTACGCGCCTGCCGGTCCTGCTCAAGGGCGTGCTCCACCCCGACGACGCGGTGCGCGCCGCCGGGCTCGGCGTCGACGGCGTCTTCGTCTCCAACCACGGCGGCCGGCAGGTCGACGGAGCGGTCGGGTCGCTGGACGCCCTCGTCGACGTCGTCGCCGCACTGGCCGGGGCCGGTCATGCCGGTATGCCGGTGGTGCTCGACAGCGGCATCCGGTCGGGCGCCGACGTGGTCACGGCGCTGGCCCTCGGGGCGGCCGCCGTGACGGTCGGCCGCCCCTACGTCTACGGCCTGGCCGTCGACGGGGAGGCCGGCGTGCGCACCGTCCTGGAGAACCTCGTGGCCGAGGTCGACCTGACGATGGGCCTCTGCGGGGTGGCGACCGTCGCCGACCTCGGCCCCGAGGCGCTCAGGCGATCCGGCGCACCCGGTTGACGGTGAGGCCGTTCTCGTCGAGCAGGTCGCCCATCGTGCCGGCGAAGTCGACGAGGTGCGGCGCCGCGAGGTGGGCGTCGAGGTGCTCACCGGAATGCCAGTTCTCGTAGAACGTGAAGAAGCGAGGGTCCTCGACCCCTTGGTGCAGGTCGTAGTTCACACACCCGTCCTCCTGCACGGTCGTGGGTACGAGTGCCTCGAGGGCGGCCTTCAGCTCGTCGGTCCTGCCCTCGGCGGCGCGCATGTACGCCACCACGGTGAGCAGGTCGCGGCGGTCGTCGGTGGGTGTGCTCACGGGTCCTCCAGTGGACGTCGGTGTCGGTGTCGGCGACGCTAAGCCATATGGACCCACGTCACCAGACCGCCCTCGAGATGGCCGACGCCGCGGCCTCCTGGCTGGGGTCGCTGACCCCTGAGCAGCGGGTCGTCGCGCAGGGCGTGGCCCCGGCCGACGACGGCGCGCTCGACGCCGAGCGCCGGCGCTGGTTCTACACGCCCACGGACCACGGCGGCCTCACCGTGCACGACCAGGGCCCGGCCCAGCAGAGGGCGGCGATGCGCCTCGTCGCCACCGGCCTGTCCATGGCCGGTTACGTCACCGTCGCGACGACAATGGGTCTGGAGAACGTCCTCGACCGGGTCGAGGGGTTCGTCACCCGCTTCGACCGGGAGCGGGGCCGCGACCCGGGCCTCTACTACCTGCGGGTGTTCGGCGAGCCGGGCAGCGACGGGACGTGGGGCTGGCGGTTCGGCGGCCATCACGTCTCGCTCAACAACCTCGTCGTCGACGGCGAGCTCGTGTCGACCACCCCCTGCTTCATGGGCGCCGACCCGGCGTCCGCCACGCTGCTCGGCGGCGCGGTCAACCGTCCGCTGGCCGCGGTCGAGGATCTCGCCCGCGAGCTCGTGCGCTCGCTGCCGACGGACCTCGCGGCGCAGGCCCTGCTGGTCGACCGGGCCCCCTCCGACCTGGTCACCGCCAACCGCACCACCGTCGCCCACGGCGACCGGGTCGTCCCGCTCGCCGGCATCTGGCGCGACGCCCGCTTCCCCGACGACGCAGAGCAGGTCAAGCTCCAGGCACTCAGCGACGCCATCGACGCGAATGCCGCCTACACCCCGGACGACCACCGCACCGTGGAGTACACCGACGCCCCCAAGGGGGTGGCCGGGAAGGACCTGGACCGCGCCCAGCGCGAGCTGCTGTCCGCGCTGCTCGGCACGTACTTCGGCCGGGTACCGGACAGCGTCTCCCCGATGGGGTCCTACGACGACCCCGCCCTCGACCGGGTGCACCTGGCGTGGGCCGGCCCGACCGAGCCCGGCCAGCCGCACTACTACCGCGTGCAGGGGCCCCGGCTGCTCATCGAGTGGGACAACACCCAGCGTGGGGCGAACCACGCCCACTCGGTCTGGCGCGACCCCGGAGCCGACTTCGGTCTCGACGTGCTCGCACGGCACCGTTCGCGACACCACTGAAACCTCGCCGGACCGGCCCGACCCCCGGGCATACCGGTGATGACGTCCTCGGGTCAGCGGGTGCGCTCGCCGGTGTGCCGGACGACGGCGACCGGGCAGGGCGCGGCGTGCAGCACGGCTCGGCTCACCGAGCCCAGCATCAGCCCGAGGAAGCCGCCGCGGCCGCGGCTGCCCACGACGAGGAGGTCGGCGTCGGCCGCCGCCTTGACGAGGGCGTCGGCGGCCGGGCCACGGACCACCTGGGTATGCACGGTGACCTCCGGGTACTGCTCGCGGTAGCCGGCGACCGCCTCGGCGGTCATCCTCACCCGGTCGTCCTCGAACGCCTCCCACACGTCGAGGGGGGCGTTGAGGGCGAGTGTCCCCTCCACCAGCGCGACGTCCCATGCGTGCACGGCCGTCACCGTTCCGCCCCGGGCGGCGGCCTGGGCCATGGCGTACGCCACGGCGTCCGACGCCGAGGGCGAGCTGTCGATGCCCACCACGACGTGCCCCGCACCGTCGTCGTGGCGGCCGGTGGGCCGGACGACGACGACCGGGCAGTGCGCGTGCGCCGCCACCTGGGTGGAGGTGGAGCCGGACATCAGCCGTTCGAAGGCCCCGGCCCCGCGGTCGCCCACCACGACGGTGTCGGCCCGTAGCGAGGCGGTCACGAGCGCGGCGGAGGCGCCCGTGCGCTCCTGGCGCTGGCTCACCCGCAGGTCCTTCGACACCGCCCGGGCCCGCTTCGTCGCGGCCTGCAGGCAGTCGAACGACTCCCGCTCGACCATCGGCAGCAGCGGACCAATCATCTCGGCCGAGAAGTCGAGGTTCCAGGCGTGCACGAGCAGCAGGGGCAGGTGTCGGCGGGCCGCCTCGGCCGCAGCCCAGTCGACGGCCAGGTCGCTCGTGGCGCTGCCGTCGACGCCGACGACGACGGGGGCGGGTCCTGACGTCCGGTTCATGGTCATGTCTCCTCGCGGTCGGCGGCCGGTGGTTGCGGGTCGTCGTCCCAGCGTGGTGGCCCGAGGAGGGTCGGCTCCGGGCCCTTGGTCCCGGTCCGGGGGGATCGGGCGGCCACTACGGACCGACCGTCCGTAGGTTCCGTCGTCGACCCGGCTCAGCGCCCGGTCGGCAGCGGCGCGCCGGTGGGCGAGAACGGTGGCCCCGGCGTCGTCGACGCCCGCGTGCGGTAGTCCCAGGGAGCTCACCGGCACAGGCCAGCCTCAGGCGGGTCGCGACGCCTACGCTGAAGGGTGAGGGTCTCTCGACGTCCGACGTGAAGGAGCGCTCATGCCGGTCCTGCCCGGTCACCGCGTGGTGGTCTTCCTCCAGGAGAACAAGACCACCGACTTCTACTTCCCGACGCTGGCCGCGTGGGGAGCGGCGATCACCGCACGGGGCCCGCTGCTTCCGGCCCCGCCCAACCACGACCAGCCGCACGACCGGAACGCCTGGGTGCACTATGCGATGGGCGACTACCCCGCGCTCGACGCCCAGGTCGACAACGACACGGTCATCCCGTACTACTCGTGGCTGGCCAAGCAGTTCGTCTTCTGCGACCACCACTTCGGGTCCGGCTCGAACTCGACCCCGGGCCACATGCTGGCGGTGGGCGGCCAGATGCCGACGATGAAGAACCCGCCGTTCGTCGGGGCCCACCCGGTCTGGGACATCCCGTCGATCTTCACGGCCGCGGAGGCCGGCGGCGTGAGCTACGGGGCCTTCCCTGACCAGAGCGGCTATCCGACGAAGTTCTACGCCTCCCTCGGCCGGTCGCCGGGGTCCGGCCACGTGCACCCGCCGAAGGACTTCCTGACGATGGCCGCCGCCGGTGATCTGCCCCAGGTCTGTTACGTGTGGAGCCCCGCCGGCTACGACGAGCACCCACCGTTCGTCTCCGACCCGACCTACGTCACCAAGGGCCAGAACCTCGTGTGGGACCGCGTTCAGGCCGTCGTCGACGCCGGGCAGTGGGACACCACGACGTTCATCCTCACGTGGGACGACTGGGGAGGGTACGTCGACACGGTGCGCACCCCGTCCGTCGAGACCCTGCCGGACGCCGTGCACCCCGCGGGGTTCCAGGCGATCGGGGGCTCGCGCATACCGCTGCTCATGTTCGGCGGCAAGGTCTCGCAGGCCATCGACGCGCAGTGGCACTCCCACGCCAGCGTCCCCAAGACGATCATCGACCTCCTCGGGCTCCCGGCCCTCGGGGTGCCGCGGGTCGACGGCGCGCCGTCCCTCGCCCACCACGTCGACCCCGGCCTCAGCCGACCCGTCCCTCCTGCCCCCGGGACCGTGGTCGTGCAACCCTCCCCGCCGCATCCCACGCCGACCCCGCAGAAGCCGGACCCGTGGGCCGGCCCTCTCGACCAGCCGATGCCGGCCCTGGTCACCCTCGACGGCAGCCACCTGCCGGCCCCGACCGACGGGCTGGTCCGCCCCAAGGCGCCTCCGCCGCCGAAGCAGCGATCACTGCACTGAGACGCCGACTCCAGGAACTCTGAACGACCCGAGGATGGTGGAGCGCGTCCTCAGCGACCTCCGCGTGGCCCGACGTCGGTCATCGCGCCGCGGAGCACGGCCTCGTCGAGGATCCGCTGCGCGGACTCCTGCGGGCTGAGCGCCGACGTGTCGAACCACCATCCGACGTTCCGGAAGCCGTCCATCGAGGCGCGGAGCTCGTCGTAACCGTCGAAGAAGAACTGCTCCTCGGGTGCGCGACCCGCGTTGCGTGACCGGCATACCGAGGTGCCGGGATCGAGCACCACGAGCACGAGGCGGCGGCCGGCCAGGGCAGCGCGGTAGGTCTCGAGCTGAGAGACGTCCGGAACGACCCAGTCGATGACCGGGGTGAACCCCGCGTCGGCGAAGTTCGCGGCGACCGCACAGACGTTGGCGTTCAGGAGCCGCACCTGGCGGGCGGCCTCCTCGGCCGGCTCACCGAGCGGCCAGACGTAGCCGCCGACGACCATGGTGCCGACGGCGTGGGCGTCGACCAGGGCCGACCGTTTCAGCGCCTGGGCGACGAGGCGGGTGAGAGTGGACTTCCCGGCACCGGGGGGACCGGTCAGCAACAGGCAGGCCCCGCCCTCGTCCAGGGCGGCTCGACCGGACGTCATCGGGGTGCTCATCCGGCGACCAGCGACCCGAGCGCGGCCACCACCTCGGCGGGCGTGAGGCGGCAGGTCGCCCGACCGACGGTCAGCTCACAGCGCACGACATCCGGGTCGGCGGTGGCCATCGGCTCGGGCCACACCCAGACGCCCTCGTCCTCGGCCAGCCGTCGCGCGTTCGCGACGAACTGCTCCCGGCTCACGCTGAACAGCAGGTGCATCATCGGGGTCTGGGGCGGGTCGGGCACCACCCGGACGCCGTCCACGTCGGCGAGGGCCGCCGCGACCGCCCTCGCGTGCGCCAGGCGGCGCGGCATCTCGGCGAGCCTCTCGTCGAGCAGGTTCAGCGCCGACGCGGCCGCCGGCCACAGCCCGTGCAGGGTGCCTCCGAGGCGGCCCCTCCACTCCCGCACCTGCGCCACGACGTCCGGCGACCCGACCACGCAACAGCCCGGCAGCGCGCCGATGCCCTTGTAGAACGAGACGTAGGCCGAGTCGAACAACGAGGCGATCTCGGCCGGCGCGCGGTCGTACCCGGCGCTGGCCTCCCAGAGGCGGGCCCCGTCGAGGTGAGCGGCCGCCCCGTGCTCCCGGGCCCAGGCGACCTGGTCGAGGAGGTCGGGCCACGCCGGAAGCTGGCCCCCGAGGTCCCGCTGCGGGAGCTCGAGCAGCACCGCGGCGGCCGGCTCGGCGACCTCCTCCAGGTCGGCTCGCTCGACGAGGCGATGACTGGCGCCGACGGTGCGGCCTACCAGTGAGTGCACCCGGCGGTATGCGTCACCCTCGTGAGTTTGCAAGTGGCACAACGGATGCCAGACGACCGTCCGAGTCCGTCGGGCGTCTGCATACACCCGGAGGACCGCGGCCTGCGCCATCGTTCCGCTGGGCATGAACAGCGCCGCGGGGAAACCCAGCCGTTCGGCCACCGCCGACTCGAGCTCCGCGACGACCCCGCCCTGGCCGTAGATGTCGGGGACGACGGCCTCGCCGATCGTCGCCAGCAGCTCCTGAGGGGAGACGTTCCCGTCGCCGAGGAGGAAGGTGCGGCACCGATCACGTCGCGCCCGGGTCTCGTCGTCCACCCGCCCACTGTGCCAGCCGATCGACGCGACGACGGTCAAGGAGGGTTGTGGCCCTGATCGGGGCCACAACCCTCCCTCGTCATCGAGTTCGGCTCCGATGGGATGCGACGGTTGTGGAGGATGAGCGGGTGGACGGGCGGGTGCTCCTTCGGTTGTACGCATCGGCGCCCTGGCGCTGGTGGTCGGCCTCCGCTCGCGCGCCTGGGCACGGGGCCGCGCCCTGAGGACCATGCTGCTTCCGACGACCGGTGCCTCGTGGGCGTCGTTGGGCCGGGTCATCGCAGACGGGCACTTCCTCGACCACCACCGGTCTCGGCGCCGAGGTGGGCCGCGCGGCACGTTGCCGGCCACGGCGACGCATCTCGAGTGGCGCCCCGACCAGTACGAGACCGATCACGGTGACGGGGTCCACCGGTGGCCGCGCAGGGAGGGCGTCGGAGACGCTCTCCAGGGCCACAGAGGGCCGCCATGTACGACCCCGAGGACGAGGGCATCGACGCAGCGCGCGATGAAAACGTGTGTCCGGAGGGGGACTTGCCCACATGGGACACACGTTCTCGAGATAGATTTGTCGAAGCCGTGAGGGCGGGGGACGGCGCAGCGCACCGATTCAACCCAATATCGTCCACCGTGGCCAACCGGCCCCTCACCTGCGAAATCGCAGGTGAGGGGCCGTTTCTCTGAAAGCAACAAGTGACTCTGCTGCTGTCACCCCAACGGTCCACCGGTGAGGTCAGCGCCGGCGGTCGACGAACCACCTCAGGACGAGGCAGGCACCGAAGCCGGCGAGGCCGCCGGGGCCCAGAACTCGGGGGGCATCGGGTCAAGGGTAGAGGCCGGTTGAGGGCGGCGGCAGGGGCACGAGCGGGCGTGCGTATCCGCCCTCCACGCGGCGTAGTCGGGCGTGGGTCGGCGCCCCACACGCGGCTAAAAGACACACACCCGCGCCCGGCTTGCGGTGGCAGGACGCAGGCTGAGGCGGCGGCGGCCGCCGCGTCGTCGCTGAAACCGACTTTGGCCGAGTTGGACGGTCGGTCACCGAGATGTTCTGCCGGCGGCTGTCCTCGATGGACGGCCGGATGCTGCCCGCTGGGATCGTGCGAAGTCATCCAGTGACGGGCTGAGCGCGCCATCATTGATGGGGACGGTAGGCGCCGCCCGAGGCCGCCGAGGTCAGGTAGTGGGAGGGACGTCATGAGCGACGACACCGGGGCTGGTGCAGGATCTAACCAGGGACTCGGGACGCTAGTTCGTCCTCCCGAGCCGGATGACCGGGCGGTATTGGCGGGGCTGATCTGGACGCTGTACGACGATCTAGATGCAGTGAGTGCCCTACGGTTCGTGCTGTTCGCTCCCGGCCCCAACGACGACGCCGCCGCCAGTGCCCAACTCGAAGAATTTCTGAACCTCTGGGGCCCGGCCTGGACGGAGATTGCGGCGACACGTGACGCTGTGATCGATCAGATCCGCTCCGCGGATCCGGATCAGTTGCGCGATGCTGGGCTCGCGGGTCCGCAGCTGGCGATGAAAGTGGTGGGTTGGCGGTACGGCCGGGCTCGGATGCTCTCGGTCCTGGATGACGGCGAGGACGCCTCGGACGTAGCGCTGCCGCTTGAACTTGCAGGAGCAACCGCGCCTGCGGGTGTGGTTTCCGAGCCCACCAAGGTGGAGTTGAAGCAGCCGAGTCTGCTGCGACGGGCCTGTCGCGTCATCGCCGGCTCCTTCGGATTGGGTGACACCGTGTTGAGCTCTCTTGCGGGGATCGTGTCGTTGTCCGAGCCGCTCAGAGAAGGCAAGGAATTCATGGAACACATCGCTGGCACCGTTGCCGACGGGGTGCCCGAGTAGCTGGCCCGCCGCTGGGGGCAGGACCTCATAGTTGGTAAAGGGGCCGGCAGCTGAGCCCAGGACGTCCAAAACGCAGACGCGGCCGTGTGACCTGCCGCTTCCCGGCGGTGTGACGCACACCGGCCGGATCCGGCCGCCTACTTCCAGCGGAAGTGGACGAAGACCCGGCCGAAGTTGTCCGAGTCTTTCTCGACGCGGTGGTAGAGCGTCTTGATGTCTGGGCGGTCCAAAAACCGCAGGACGCGCTTCTTCAGCTGCCTTGAGCCCTTGCCGGGGATGATCTCCACGAGCGGGGCCTTCTTGGCGACGGCTTCGTCGACGATAGATCGGAGTGCACGTTCTATCTCATCACCCCGGTTGTAGATGTCGTGCAGGTCGAGCTTCAGCTTCACAAGGTCATCGTGCGACACCCGCTTCCCCCAAGCGAGGCCGCAGGATCCGGCGCCGGGGCGAGACCGCCGGCTGTCAAGTCGGGCGCGGATGCCGGCCGTGGAAGGTGGCATCTCAGCGTGCTCTCAGCCCTCCGCGCCTAGGGTCGGGGCGTGGACACCGGACGCATCCCGCCTCGCTTGGTGTACGCATGGGTGGTCGGCGCGGTGCTAGTGACCGCCATCGGGGTGGTCGTCTACGGCGTTGGTCAGCAGGCCGCCCGCAGCGCCGTCGACGACATCCCCCGAGCAATGCTGGAACAGGCCCGTGGTCGACTGTCGGCTGGGGTGCCGCCCGCGACAGCCGTCGAGGGGCCCAAGGTCGATCTGACCAACGGCGATGCGCCGTTTGTGCTCGTCTACGACAACGAGCACACCCTGGTGGCCTCTTCCGCGACGATCGCCGGCACGACGCCGAACCTGCCACTGGATCGTCCTCGACGCGGCGACGGCTCGCGGTGAGGACCGCGTCACCGGGCAACCGCGGGCAGACGTGCGTGAGGCGGTCGTCGCGACCCCCTGGCGGTCGGCGACCACGCAAGGGGTCGTTGTCGCAGGCGCGAGTCTCGCAGCCACCGAGGACCGCACGGGCGCGCTGCGAGACCGCGTCGGGGTCGGCTGGCTCCTTGCCCAACTCGCGCTGACTGCCGCCGTCACCTTCGCCTCAGTCCGGCATAGGCGCGCGGATACCCCGGTCTGATTCCCGCCAGGGCAGATGCCCTATGAAAGGGCGGGCGCCAGAGACCAGCCCCGCCCCCACCCAGCAAGCGGCCGTTTGCTGTGGGGACCTGGACTCCGACCGCCATCGAGACAAAGCACAGGCGGCGGAGTGACCCACTTTCACACCTTAACTTCGAGGCGAAAGATGTGATCGCGCCTACTGCAGAACTCGCCGGCTCGTGACGGAAAGACGCCGCCGCTTCGCGGCGGTCAGACACGGCCGCCCCGGGCAGGTGAGGTCTGCGCCGCCGACCAATATCCTCGGGCGTCGGGTCGGGTTGGGGTGGTGACGCGGCGCTGACCAGGCGTGTTCAGCGAAGGCTGGTGAGGGTGACCAGTTGGAGTTGCTGGGAGTCGTAGTTGCCGACCAGGACGGTGTCCGTGTGGGGCAGGGTGGTGATCTCGCGGGGGAACACGCCGGCTGGGGCGTACGCCCGCAGCGTGGGCTGCTGGTTGCTCGCCGTTCGGGTGTCAATGACGGCGAGGCTCGCGGCCGTTCCGGGCGAGGACCTGTTGGAGTTGGCGACGACTACCCAGCCGTCGTCGGTGATGGCGAGGCCGACCGGCTCGGCGCCCACGGCCACGGTGGCCACGGCCGCATGGGCCGGGTCGGTGCGGAGCCGGTCGGTCCAGAACTCGATGACGGCGTCGCTGCCGCGGGCACTCACCCAGATCGTTGCCCCGTCGCTGGAGGCGACAACCCGCACCGGGCTGCAGCCGGCGTAGACGGCTCCGATCACGGCGTGAGCCGGGTCGGTCGCCGCTTTCGCCACGTCCAGGACCGACACGGTTCCGACCGTCTGCGGGGGCGCCGTCGTGGTGTCCGCGGCCAGCCGGGACTGGCTGGTCACATACAGCCAACGTCCGTCTGGGGACAGGACCAGCCCCACCGGGGCACGGCCCACGGCCACCGTGCCCACCAGAGCGCCGCGGACCTGCCCGTCCGCGGCACCACTGAGGCGGAATACGGCCAGGTCGTTGCTCTTCTCGAACGAGACGAAAACGAGGGTGCCGTCGGTGGAAGCAGCCACCTCAGTTGCCCCGTCGCTGCCGGGACTGTCCAACACAGCGACCACGGCACCGGTGGCGCCGGCCCGGGCACGGGCCGCGTCAACCACCGTGACGCCAGGTCCGGAGGCGACCAGCACGAAGCGGTCATCGCCGGTCACCATCAGACCGGCGGGGCTGCCCGTCAACGCGACCTGACCGGCCTCGCGCAACGTCCGCCCGTCCACGGCGTAGGCGACCAGCGCCGTCTCGGTGGCCACGAACACCGACCGTCCGTCCCGGGTCGCCGCGACACCGAACGGGCCACCCGGCACCGGCACCATGCTCGTCTCCACACCGGATGCCATCGGCGCCTCGGCAACCGCCGTGCTGCAGCTGCTGCCGGCACGCTCCCGAACCGCGGTCGGCTGCGGGCCGCCACAGGACACGAACGCAGCGAGGCACAGCACGCCCACCATCACTCGCAAGCTTCGGCGACGCCGCCACACACGGCCAGTATCGCGGTCAAGCCGCGCCCGGCGCCCCCCATCTGGGCTACCAGCCGGGGGCCCCTTCCGGGTCGCTGGTTGGCTGAATAGTTCGTGCATAGCTGATCTGATGCGGAGCGCGCTCATCGGCAGGCGAGGTAAACCTCAGGGCGCCGACAGGCGGCGGTGTGACTGTGAGGAGGACTACAACTCGTGCGGAGGGCTACAGCTCGCGCTCGTGCGCCAGCATGAGCGGGCCGCTCTCGCCCTCGGTCCGCCGGAACCCGGCCGCCTCGTAGAGGCGTTGGGCGCGGTGGTCGTCCTCGCTGGTGACCAGGAACGCGTAGTCGGCGCCCCGCTCACGCGCGCCCCGCACGGCCACGGTAATCAGCTCTCGGCCGTGCCCTTTGCCAGGCTGGTCCGGCATCACGTACAGCTCCGCCAGGTACGCCTCTGCTGCCCTGCTCCACAGTGACGGCTGCACCCGCAGCACCGCGACCCCGACCGCGGTGCGGGTCTCGTCCTCGCGTGCGGAGGACCGCGACGTTGTCGCCCGCGATAAGTTCCTCCAGGCGGACCGCGAGCTGGTCGGGCGGAGGCGCCGGCTCGTCGTACTCCACGTTGAAGTCGTGCAGGAGCTGCGCCGCGACGGCAATCCCATCGTCGCCCGGCTCTCCGACAACGGTCGCGATCATGCTCATCAGTGTGTCGTGACTGGCGACCTGTGTCGCCTGCTCGAAGGGGCCGCTGTCGCGGAGCGACACAAGGGCAAGGCACGTTCGTGGGGCCGCGGACGCAGCGTCGGCCGCGAGCCGTCGAGCGCCGTCTGCGCGGCAGTGTCCTGCTCTGGGGGTGTCTGGCGCCGGCAATCGTACGGCCCCCGTCCCAGGCGGAGCTGCCGCTGTCGTGGAGGGTCTTGGTGGGTGCCCCGAGGATTCAAGGCCAGGGCCCAGACCGCTTGTCTTGGGGAGTGGAGGATGGGTCCATGAGGCCGCCGCGTGACGCTCCTGCCGGCCGACGGGTGTGGTCGCCCGGGGTCCCGTGGCCGGTGGTGCTGGCCGCCGGCGTCATGCTCGTTGGGTTGCTGGCGGTGTCGGGGGCCTACGGCTTCCACGGTGACGAGATGTACTACGTCGTGGCGGGCCAGCATCCGGCGTTCGGGTATGTGGACCAGCCGCCGCTGACCCCGCTGCTCTCCGCCGGGTCCGTTGCCCTGCTGGGGGTCTCGCCGACGGCGGTGCGGGTCCTGCCAGCCCTAGAGATGGGCCTGGTCGTGGTTCTGGTCGCGCTGATCGCACGAGACCTTGGTGGCTCTTGCCGGGCGCAGATCCTCGCCGCGGTCACGGCAGCCGTGTCCGGATATCTCGGGGCGGCCCATCTGGACACGACCACCGAGCCTGACCTGCTGGCGTGGGCGCTCATCTTGTGGCTTCTCGTCAGGCTCTTCGACGGCGGTGATCGGCGCTGGTGGCTGGTGGTGGGCGTCACCGCGGGGATCGGGCTGGAGAACAAGGACACCCTGCTGTTCCTCGCGGCGGGGCTGGCGGTCGGGCTCGTCGCGGCCCGACGCTGGGACGTCGTGCGCTCACCGTGGGCGTGGACGGCCCTGGCAATCGCGGTCCTATTGTGGGTCCCAAACCTGGCCTGGCAGGCGGCCAACGGCTGGCCCCAGGTCAGCATGGCCCGCCAGATCGCCGGGTATGCCGCCGACAACCGCGCACAGGTCCTGCCACTGCTGTGGCTGTTCACCGGGCCGCTGCTCTTCCCGGTCAGCGTCGCGGGCCTGACCTGGCTCCTGGGGTCAAAGGCAGCCGCCCCGTGGCGGGCGATCGGGCTGGCCGCACCGGTGGCGCTGGCGTTTGTCCTTCTCGCCGGTGGGAAGGCCTACTACGCGATCGGCAGCACCGCCGTGCTCATCGCGGCCGGAGCCATTGTCGTGGACAGGTGGCTGACGCGGGGCCACCGACGCCTCAAGACGGTGGCCTTCATCGCGGCCGCCGCCGTGTCGGGCGGGCTCCTCGCCCTGCTGACCCTGCCGGTCCTGCCGGTCGCTGCCTACGCGCGAACCGCGCTGCCTGCCACGGTCCCGGACACCGCCAACCAGGTCGGCTGGCCCCAGTTCGTCACCACCGTCGAACAGGTCGTCGACGCGCTGCCCCCGGCGCGGCGCGCCCACGCGGTGATCCTGACCAACGACTACAGCGAGGCCAGTCCGCTCATCCTCCTCGGGGTCGGGCTGCCACCGGTTTACTCCGGGCACAACGCCTACTGGGACTGGGGGCCACCACCCTCCGGCCGCACCGTCGTCGTCCACGTCGGCGACTGGCGACCCTCAGACTGGACCCAGTTCTTCGTCGGCTGCCACGACGTCGCGCACATCGACAACCGGCTAGGCATCGACAACGCCGAGCAGGGCACGGCCGTCACGGTATGCACCGGAACCCGCGCCCCCTGGAACACCATGTGGCCGGCCCTGCGGACCATCAGCTGACAACCGGAACCTGCACGTCAACCCCAGCCTCGAACCCCAACCGGCCGCCCGCAAAGGGAGACCTCGACCCTAGGAACGCCGTCACTGACGGCCGTACGCGGTAGGACGCGGTGCACTATGCGTACCGGGCCGGGCGCCGCCTGCGGGGCTTCACGGCAGCGCGGGCTCAGGCTGGTCTCGCTGGAACCGTTGGGCGACCTGGTCTTCAATCAACCCTTCGTCCGCCAGCCACTGGACAGCCCGGACCCGTGCCCTGGCATCCCGCAGGGCGCGCCAGGCCGAGATCAGCTCAGGGTGTCCTTGGTAGAGCTCGTTTTTGAAGCGCCGAAACCGCGCCCTTCCCCTCCAGCGAGCGGCTCAGGCGCTCGCCGGCGCTGCGGTCGCTGATGCCATCGGCGAAGTCGACCATGTCCTGGTACCAGACGTGGGACGCGAGGGGGTCGATCAGGATCAGGTCCAGGTCTTCGAGCTCGACCGGGTTCTCACCATCGATCCCCGTCTCGCTGGTCCAGAAGGCAACTTCGCCCGTCCTCGGGTCGATCAACCATCGATGCTCGTAGTTGGTCTGTCTGCCAGCGCGGTGGCGATCTCCTCAACGTCGATCGCGTCCAGGTCGAGCATCCAGTCAGGGTAGGACTGGAGTAGGTCGCATGCACCAGTCAAACCGTGGCGGGTGCTGCGCGACTGGCGGCGGAGTGACTCTGGTCGTACGAGCCGCGACTCGCGGCAGAGGACTCTCACGTCGGGCGGCCGGTCTGTTGCCGCCGGGTTCCTGCCGCCCGTTCGGGGTCTCCGAGGGAAGGCTGGCCGACCGTAGTCGGCGTGAGGGAGGCTAAAAACGTGAGTGAACGTAGGCGATAACGGGCGACGGGGCTGAGTCAGTGTGCGGTGTGGCTGCCCTGGACAAGGAAGGAGCATCTTCCCCGTCCGTGGTGCTGGTGGGAGGAAAGATTCGCGGGAGGGCGGTCAACCTTTTCGTGGGCTGCGGCGACTTATAGGCATGAACAATGTGGGTGGAGGGGTCGCGATGCCCGGTTCACCTGTCTCACGTGTCAGTGGCACTCGTGCGGCGGCGCCCGCTCAGCGCGACGAGGTGCTCGACGCGCTCTTCCGGACCCATTGCCTGTCGCTGGTGAGACTGGCGGTGGTGTTGCTCGGCGACCGGGAGGAAGCCGAGGAGGTTGTCCAGGACGCGTTCGTGTCGCTGCACCGCCACTGGTCGGGGCTTCGGGACGCCGGGGCGGCGGGCGCGTACCTGCGCGCCGCGGTGGTCGGCGGGTGCCGGTCCCGGCAGCGACGGTTCGCGCGGGCCCGGCGGGCCTCGAGCCGCCTGGCGGCCGTTCCCGCTGACGACCCCCTGGAGGAGTTCGCCGTGCACACCGACGAGGCGGCCCGACTCGCCGCGGCGGTCCGCGCGCTGCCCACCCGCCAGCGTGAGGTCGTCGTCGCCCGCTACTACCTCGGATACACCGAGGCCCAGACCGCGCAGCTGCTGCAGGTCGGGCTCGGATCGGTGAAGCGTCACGGTCACCGGGCGTTGGCCACCCTTCAACGCGGAATCGAGGTGCCCTCATGAGCCTGGACGAGCAGCGGCTGGCCGAGGCCCTCACCATCTACGCCGAAGGAGCGGTCATGACCACATCGGACGTCGACCGGATGCAGCGCGAGCTCCACCACCGCATCGGCAACAGACGCCGGGCGCCGCGGCGCCGGCTGATCGCGGCCGTGGCCGCCGTGCTGCTCCTTATCGTCGCTGCGGCCGCCGGGACCCTGTGGTTGCGCCGCCCGGCACCGCCGGTGCCCGCGGACCTGCAAGGCCTCGGGCCGCTGCCGGTCGTCACGCTGGACACCGACGTGACGGGCTCCTCCCTGACCGCGGTGCGACCCGACCACACCCTGACGACCTACTACAACGCCCGCGACATCGTGCACCCTCTCCCGGCGGGGTGGACGGTGCGTTGGCGCGTTGAGGGCCCCACGCTGGTCACCGACGGGGTCAGCCCGCAGGGGCTCGCCTGCCGCGGGTCCGGACCGTGGCGGGCGCAGTCCGATGGCGTGCTCGTCTTCGACGCCGCAGTTCTTGAGGGCCCGGGCTGCACCGCGACGACCGCTCCCCCCGGGACCTCGACGCGACTGTCGCCGGCGTCCGAGCCCGGCCGGAAGGTGAAGGACAACGGCAGTGACCTGGCCCTGGCCGTCATCGACCCGGCCCAGCTGAACGGGGTCTGGCTGCTGCAAGGCACCGGCCTGCTGCTGGCCGCCGACACGATGAGCGGCCATGCCGACTACGTGCTCGACGACGACGGGGACATCGACCAGGAGACCGACGCCAAGGGCAGCCTCAACGTCGGCTCTGACGGGACGGTGACCTTGACCAGCCCTTCCTGCCCGGACACCACACTCAGCCACGGCGTCCTGCACGGGACCTCGGTCCGCAGCCTGCTCCAGCTGACTTTGGTCGCCGACCCCTGCCACCGGTTCGGCGGCACCACCGTCCTGACCTGGGTCAGGGTGCTCTGACATCACCGTCCGACGCCACGCAGGCCTACGAGGACAACCGCCCTGCCCGTCAACCTCGACCTCGCCAGCGGCTAGTCCGACACCCCTACCGACCACCGCGGCCTCGTCCCGGCCCAGGACGGTTCCGGCGGGCTATCGCAGCAGCCACCCAGCTTGAGCCACGGAAAGGACACGGACGTGTGGAAGCGCTGGACCATCTGTCTCTTGCGGGGGCACGGCTACGACCGGGTGCCCTACAGCCGCCACAATGACAGCGGCTTCTTCCTGCGCTGCCGACGGTGTGGCCACGAAAATCACAGCGGAACCTATGTCAGGCCAACCGGAGCGGGAATGTAGACCGGTACCAAAACCGGTACCGTCCCCGCCCGACGTCACCATCACCTCGTGCTCGGACGAGGCTCGGAGCACCGTCCTAGCCATCCCCGCGTCGCACGACCGCCGACACACGGTGCACGAGCTCCTCAGACCTCAATGTCAGACCCGTGCCAGAGACAGATACCGGCAGGACGATCCGGCACTGTCGACGACAGGGCCCCCTTCCTCGTCCCGATGTTGACCGCTCACCCCGGGGAATCGAAGACCCATCACCGACAACACAACCTCCAATAGCTCCGCAAGCACCGGCGCGCCCGACAGGCGCCGAAGTGACGCAGGGCAGTCGACCTAGCCACGTCCTGCCACTGGGCGGCCGACGATCATGGAGTTCAGCAGTTCTGCGGGGAACGTCTCTGCGGTCTGGATGTCGAGCTGGGCGCCGAGTCCGTCGAGGACGGCGGTGAAGAAACGTCGAGCGGAGGCGGCGAAGACGACATCAGCGATCTCGGGGTCGGTGAGCCCGCAGGCTCGGAGCCGGTTCACATCCTCGGCCTCGACCGCTGCCGCGTCGGTGGCGACCTTCGCGGCGAACTCGTAGACCGCCCGGTCCTGGGGATGCAGCGCCGTCCCGTCGGGGTGCTCGGTGATGGCCTGCATCGCGGCGTCGTCACCGCAGACGTCCCTGAGAAACTTTGAGTGCGCTGCGGTGCAGTAGGTCGACCGCAGCGCCCTGGCGGCGGCGATGGTGGCAATCTCGAACCGGCGCCGATCCATGCCGTCGCGGATGGCCGAGTTGAGCGCGTTCCAGGCTTGCGCGACGTCAGGACGGGTGGAGAATGCTGCGGCGTAGTTGGGCAGGAAGCCCCATGCTGCACGTTGAGTCCGGTAGTACTGGGCGAGGTCGCCTTCAGCCTCGTCCTCGCTTACGGGCGTGATGA
Source organism: uncultured Actinomycetota bacterium (assembly GCA_963752705.1). Taxonomy (GTDB): domain Bacteria; phylum Actinomycetota; class Actinomycetes; order Actinomycetales; family Dermatophilaceae; genus Lapillicoccus. The sequence continues at coordinate 4,237 of CAVVZM010000001.1, read as the reverse complement.
ACACCAGCCCATTCTCCCCGTCCCCCCGCCTCCTGAAAAGGGCCAGGGCGCGCCCAGGCGTCGTAACCCTAGGCCCTCTGAGTCCTGGATGCCTCCCTCACCGCCACGGGCAGTTGCCCTTCCCCGTCCGTGAGCGAGGCATTGCCTGCCGGGGCGGCTGCGACACCCGGGCCACCGCTCCGACACGCCATCATCGACATCCGCTACTCCCCATGCCCCCGATGGTCGACTGGCGGCGAAGTCGGGGCACCTTGCTCAAGGTACGAGTCGCGGCAAAGACTGCCTCGCGGTGTGCCTGGTGACGCTTTGGGGCCCGGCTGTTCCGATCCGGGAGTCATGCGGTGGGCCTGACTCCCACGTCGCCTGCGTGCACGTCGCGACGCAGCGTCAGGACGTGGTGTCGAGTGCGCAGGTGGCGGCCTGCTCGGACAGCTGCACCGCGTCGTGGACCGCGCGACGGGACGCCCCCGACGCACCTGCACGAGCCAGGCGGAAGAGCCCGCTCGGTGAGGGCGGCAGATGCCCGAGTTGCGTCATCATTGGCAGATCCTCGCGGATCGCGAAGTGGCTGGTCTGCTCTTGCCCGTCGTGGCGGAAGACATGCACCTGGCGGACGTTGACCGCGCGGCCTGTGGGCGGGAACGCCGTCGGCCGCTGCTGCGGCGTGAAGACGACGAACGGGCCGTGCTGGGTGCCGGTCAGCCGGACCTGCGCGAGGGTCTGTTCAGCGTCACTGACAACGCTGTTCGACGTGGAACGCAAGGTCGGGGAAGGCAAGGTGCAGCCACGCTGCGGTCGCCATCAGCCCGGGCACGCCGGGTCGGGCGCAGGCAGGTGGTTCGTCGGCCGCCATCTCGTTGACGTAGTCGGCACGCAGCACCTGCGCTGCGAGCTTGGGGTCCTGTTGCTCGATCGCCCGGAAGTGCTCGAGCGCCAACCGGCGCAAATGCTGCGAGGTCGTCTCGTCGATCGTCAGACTCATGGTCTGATCATCGTACGATGGTGGTGTGAACGTCAAGGGCGATGCGGCCGCCGAGCGTTTTCCCCAGCGTGCGGCGGCTGCTCGTGCGACACGTGCGGCGCTGGTCGCGGCGGCGTCGCAACTGTTCACCGAGCGCGGCTACACGGCCGCGACCGTCCAGCAGATCGCTGAGCGGGCGGGTGTTGTGCGCGCCACCGTGTTCACCTCGGTGCCCGGTGGAAAGCCGGAACTGCTGCGGCTAGCGCGGGACATGGCCCTCGCCGGGGACGACGAACCCGTGCCAGTTCCGCAACGTCAGTGGTTCCTCGAGGCCATGGCCGAACCCGACGGTGAGCGGCTGCTCACGCGCCAAGCCGGCAACTACCGGCGCATTCTCCAACGGGCCGCCGCGCTCGAGGTCGAGCTCCAGGCCGCCGCCCGAACGACCCCTGAACTCGCCGACCTCGCCGCCGAAGCGCGCCGTCAGCGGACCCGGGGAGCCCGTCTCGTCGTCCAGCACCTGGCGGGCAAGCCGCCTGGGCTGCGGTCCGAGGTGTCCGAGGGCCACGCGGCCGACATCATCTGTGCTCTCTCCAGCGCCGGTGTGTGGACGGAGCTCGTCATCGAGCGAGGTTGGACCCCCGAACGCTTCGAGGGCTGGCTGGCTTGCCAGCTCGCCACCGCCCTCCTGGTGAAGTCACAGGTCTAGGACCGGCCACAGGCCAGGCTGCCACATCGCGGAGTTCCAAAAGCGCTCGATTGTGGCCTCTGACGTGGCGTGCCTGTCGGGCGATGGGTTGCTGGTCCCTCGCTCGACTCCGCTCAAGTGCTCGCAGGGTCGACTGATACCGCAAGGAGCCGGAACTCGCCGATGCGTCCGCTGTCTAGGCGAGAGAAGGGAAGCCACTGCAGCCCCGTAGTCGCCGCGAGGGTTCAGAGGCGCGGTCTGGCCTCTTGTCGTCCCAACTCCGCCGCGCGCACAGTGCGCGGTGGGTCTCGGTGCTAACTACTGTCTGCCCCGACGTTTCGCTATGGGTACAGCATTAGCCGTGGGATGTGTCGGTGGGCTGGATCGTTGCTGAGGACCGGCGGGACCGTCGGGCGGTAGCGTAGGAGGGCTCTCGAAGCCGTCGAACCCAGTCGTACGGTTCCAGGCCTGGCAGTAGCGTTTCTCACCGGATCGAAAGACACGGGCCTGTCTGCCCCGTTGACGGGGTTTTTGTCTAGCAACAGTTCGGCGAACGGATGCCACACGCCTGAGCTGATAGCCCACGCCAGTTCGATTGTGGCCTCGTCCTGGAAGACCGCGGACAGAAGGACGGCGCCGATGGGTGTGCGATATGGCAGCAATGTGGTTAACGGCCTCTGGGACGGGGACCGGGCAGCGGTGAGCATGAAGCGGGTGAGCCGGCCGAGCCCCGTGGAGGCGAACAACACATCGCCGTACCGGCCACCCGCTGTCGGCACCCGGAGAGCAAGGCCATGAATGTCTGGGACGGGAGCCGGCAGTCCGATGGCTCTGGACTGTCGGACCAGCACTTGGTCGTCACCCGCCTGGGTCAGCCACCCCGCACCGGCCGTGCCCTCGACAGCGAACCGGTGCAGTGTGCCCTGAACGACAGAGCCCCGAGGGTGCAGGGGCTTATCAGCCGGCCGGGTGGCAATGATCCCAGTTGCGGCGCGCAGCATCTGCCCACCGGCGTACGAGGCGGCGCGAGCCGCGGAATCCAGAGCGCTCATATGACATCGATACCCGATCACGGCGGCGACACCCACATCGGCTCTGCCAGCTTCACCGTATGGGCTGTGCCTGCTGCTGTTGGCACCGATGAGCTCCCTGACGTCAGGCCACCAACAACGAATGGCTTCAACCAGGGCGCTGCAGGGCTGGGCCCCGCGTGGGACGCGTCATGGCGTGTCGGCGCAGATCCCCTGCAACCGCCACACTCAGTCGCCGCGTGGCGCCCGCCCCCCGGGAGACGTCGTGCGCCAGGTCAGATGCGCCGGGCTATGACTGAGATCTCGACCTGGAACTCCGGCGTCGAGGTGCCCTGCTTGGGTCGGTCAGCTCTCAGCATTACGCTTTCGTGCACTCTGCGGAGCAGACGTGGCTCACACATCGACACCGACTTGGGCCGGCGGGGCTGGCCCCGAGGGAGAGCTGAACGACTTGAAGATCCTGGTGACCGGGGCGACCGGCTACGTCGGTGGTCGTCTCGTGCCGTTGCTGGTCGAACGCGGCCACGTCGTGCGGACGACGACGTCCGCTCCGGACCGGGAACAGCCGTGGTGGGCCGACCAGGTGGAGACGGTCGTGATGGACGCGCTCGACGGCGGGCAGGTCACTGCCGCCTGCTCAGGCATGGACGCGATCTACTACCTGATCCACGGCATGGGCGGCGAGGACTTCGCCGACACCGACCGCCAGGCGGCCAGCAACTTCGCCGAGGCGTCACGAACCCACGCGCGTTCATCGGATCGTCTACCTCTCGGGACTGGTCCCCGATGTCGACGAGGCCGAGCAGTCAGCGCACATCAGGTCCAGACGTGAGGTCGAGCAGATCCTCAGCGAGGTGCCGGCGACGGTTGTGGTGTTACGAGCAGCGGTGCTCCTGGGCAGCGGATCCACCTCGTTCGAGATCATCCGGCAGGTCGACGAACGGCTGCCGGTGCACACGGTGCCGTCGTGGATGAACTCCATGGTGCAGCCGATCGCTGTCGTCGACGTGCTCGAGGCGCTGGTCGGCGCGCTCGACTACGCCGGCCCCTCGCGGCACTTCGACGTCGGTGGACCCGACCTGCTGCGCTACGGCGCGCTCCTGGAGGCCTACACGGCGCACGCGGGGCTGGAGCGGCCGCAGCTCCACGTGCCCCTGTCTGCCGACCGCCCTTGCGGCGCCCTGGTTGGCAGCCTCACCGACGTGCCGCGCCCGACAGTAGAGGCGCTGGTCGAAAGCCTCCATCACGACATGGTGGGCGGCAGACGACGACTTCCCTGGGAGATGCTCCTGCCCCAGGGACACCATCTGGTGGGACTGGACGACGCCTTTCGCCGCGCGTTGGCTCCCCTCGGACGTCCGCGCCCCGAGGACGCCGACCCGATGGGGCCCTTGCCGCAGGACCCGGCCTGGGCCAGCGGAGGTGACGAGCGCCCCGGCGCTGGCCAAGGTCGTCGGACGCCGTCAAGGACGTCCGCCGACCGCATAGGCGGCTCAGCATCCGCTTGGTTTCGCGGGTGGACCCTCGAGCGCAGGCACACTGGGGCGGTGCAGACGT